>CBDBPS010000002.1:0-2012002 GCA_965208885.1 Dehalococcoidia bacterium | reverse complement strand
GCGATGGTGCGCTACCGGGGCCTGGAGAAGAACCACCAGCGTCTGGCGCTGCTGCTCGGCTTCGCAAAACCTGTTGCGGGCCGGGCCTCAGCTCGTGTGATCGCGAGGGCCGTGCGTCCGGCATCGCCCGCGGGAGCGGTTCGGGAGCCCGATGGGAGCCGGATCGCCCCCTGAACCGCGGCTTCGGGCCCGCACAGCGCGCCGCCCGCCGCCGCACCGACCCGCACCCGAGACGCCACTTGTTCAGACCATCCTTAGAGCACCGACCACGGGCCCGGGGACGGGGATACCGCCCTGAGCCCGCCGACACATCAGCGGCGTGGCCGGCTCTCGCGGCTCCGCCCTGCGCGGCGTGTGCTGCGCGCCGGGGATGTCGCCACTGTGGCGGTGTCCCCCGCGCCCGCCCCTGTGCGTGGGTCTGCTTCGTGTCCAGAGCGCGGCGGCGACCGCCACCAGGGGACGGACATGGGTGTTAGTACATGATGAGATGGGTGGGGATGAGCCGCTGTTCGACCGGGTCGACCGCCATGGCGAGACCCTCCAGCGTGTAGGCGCCCAGCAGCGGTGGGGCCTCGTCCTCGCCGAAGACGACGATGCTGACGACACGCTCGCCATCGATCGCCACCCACGCCTGCCCGTAGTCCATATCGACCCGCCGTCCGTCGGCCAGCAGAAAGCGCCGCTGACCCATGGGCTCGATCCCGAGGTCGCGCAGCAGGCGAGCGGGCAGCGTCGTATAGGCTGCACCGGTATCGACAGTCGCCTCGATCTCGCGGGACGGCCCCCCGTTCATGCCGGAGATGCGCAGCGGCCAACTGAACGTTCCCATGTGCTCGATTCTAGCCGATCGCCAACACGCTGGGCCGGCGCTGTCCGCGAGCGTGTGTCCCAGATCGGATTACAGCGTGTACACGATAAGGCAGGCGTCACGCCGGTCCTGGCGCATCGGCCAGGCGGAGCCGGTGCAGGTCGTCTTCATGGCCTAACGGAACACCCTGCAGGCGGGCGCCTTCACGCTCGTGGCGCAGAAGCTCCAGTCGTCGTTCGCCGTCGAGGGCGTGTCGACGGACAGCGATTTTTGTCAGTCTCGCCGAGTCCGTTGGAGGGTGCCGCGGCAGCGTTGCGGCGTCCAGGCACGCCGTTCGCGCGCACGTAGCTGCTGACGGTGACGCGGGAGATCGCGAGGAGCCTGGCCGTCGCCCGCAGCGAGAGCTCCTCTAGCTGCGCCTGCTGGATCGCCTTCCAGCGGGCGAACTGACGGGGCGTGGGAGGACGGAGCTGCGTGCGCCCCTGTTCAGGTGCCGCGGCGTCGCCGTTGCGCCCCTCCTCCGCGGACGCGGCTGGGAGCACGGGGCGGCACCGAAGCGTACCGCCAGAGCTTAGACTGTCCGCCATCGGACGCCGGTTGCCGTGACCGCCGAGGTCATGACGTAAAGGAAGCAGGAAGGCGGATGACGAAGAAACCCTACGGTCGCCTGCGCTGGCTACTCTCGACATCGCTCTGTGAAGGGGATCTGAGGACGTGGAGCAAATCGATAGGCTGACCGGCTTGTGCAGTCGAGCAACCATCGCAGTGATGGGGGCTCTTCTGTTGGTGGCCCTGTTCGCCTGCAGCGACGACACGGAGCCAGTCCGTCTCGCTACCGAGGGCACCTACCACCCCTTCAACTTCATAAAAGACGACGGCGAGATCGACGGATTGGAGCGCGAACTTGGCGACGAGCTCTGCCGCCGGGCCGAGCTTGAGTGCCAGTGGGTGCTGAACGACTGGGAGTCCATGATCCCGGACCTGGTGGCCGAGGAGTTCGACGCAATCATCGCCGGCATGAGCATCACCGCCAAGCGCGACGAGACTATCGACTTCACCGAGCCGTACTACCCGCCCACTCCCTCCGTATACCTGGCAGTGGCGGGCGCGGGCGACGAGGCCGTTGGAGGTCGGCTCGGAGCCTACGCCAACACCATCTACTCGAATTACTTCACGGAACGCGGTATCCCATACACCGAGTTCAACAGTGAGGATGAACGCATCAAGGCGTTGCTGAACGGTGACATCGACGCGAGCCTCGTGGACCACGCCTACGCCGTGGAGAAGCTTAGAGAGTATGACGGCCAGTTGGCCATCGTGGGGCCTTCGATACTCTTGGACCGGGGCATCGGCATCGGGGTGAGGGAGGATGACGGGCTGAAGGATGCGCTGGACGAGGCCATCGCGTCCATGAAGACCGACGGGTCTCTGGACGCCCTGATAGTCAAATGGGTCGGCGAGAGTGCGGCGACCTTCAACAGCATCACCACACCCACCGTTGCACCGGCTTCCGAGCCGACACCGACCGGCACCCCCACACCTACCGTTACGCCCACTGCTGCGCGGACGCCGACCGGCGTCGCCACGTCCACAGCTGCATGGACGCGGACCAGCGCCCCGGCACCCGCCTACTCCATGCAGCCGCATGTTTTCTTGCGGGTCGTGCTGGTTACGGAGGACTGGGTGCCGTTCTCCAACCCGGGCGGCTGGACGGAAGCGGCGCCGCAGAAGGAGAGCCCGACGCTCCGGTACTACGAAGTGGCGATATGGGAGGAGACGGACTCCGTTCACCTCTACGCCTTCCCCAACAACTACGACCCGTCCTACGGCGCTTTTGGGAACGTCGCCGAGGACGACGTGATCGCCTACCGGGAACAGTACGCCGTGAGCGTCCACACGGGGATGCCGGAGGAGTCGTCAGATGAACGCAGCGACTTCCTGCGGAGGGCGTTTGAGGACTTCGCTCAAGTGCTGGTGGAACGCCATCCTCAGGCGGAGCATCACTTCATGTTCAGCGGGCATGGCGGCCCCGGCGGGGACCTCTTCGCAAAGCAGTTGACGAACCACGACGCAGACGCCTTTCTCGCGTCGTGGACGCAACTACTGGGCAGGCCCCTGGGAGTCATCGATATGGGCGGGCCGTGTAACAAGGGAGGCTACGAGGACCTGGCCAACTTCTGCAAGCACGCGCACTACTACGTGGCGTCCGACCTGCCCAACGGCGGGTATTCGACGGACGACTGGACGCCGGAGAAGCACTGGGAGACCAGCGAGGCGAAGCAGTACTCCCGTATCCTTGAATCGAACGACACCCTGGAAGAGGCGCTCATCGAGCGCGTCAACCTTCGCAGGAAGGACTACGAGTATTCAAGGAGCAACCTGACGCAAAAGAGGTGGCCGCAGGCGAACTATGTGTACTCATGCGTCGCCTTCAGCGACTTCAGCAAGGCGTTTGAGGCCTTCCTCGACGAAACTGCAATCCCATACCCCTTGTATGACCTGTATGAGCTGATGCTGGCATATTCGGCGCCCCCCGGTCTGTTGGAGAAGTTCCAGAACGTCATCGTGCATGCTGTGGACAACCGGGACTTCTTCGAATGGAGCCTTCCGGCAAACGGCATGATTTCGCCACTGGAGCTCATCTATAGGCGGCAGTCGCAGTGAGCGATCGGAACACACAATTCTAGAGGGTGCTGAGGAACCGGTCCTAAAGACAGTCAGTGGCTCCGGGGCGGTGGCGATCGTCACCTCCGAGCCGATTCTGATGGTTCAGCCGGTGATTCCGCGCCCTCCGGAGCGCGGCCTTGCGCTCGGCGCGCCCGTTCGCCTCGGTCAGATCCACATCCACCACCAGGCCGTGACGGTTCTCCGTCAGCAGGTGCCCCAGGTAGCAGAGCTGCGCCTTTTCCCTGCTCTTCTCGGGCGGGCGCAACGCAGTTCCGCTGATCGCTGCGACGATGGCGCTGTTCTGGGCGATGCTGCCGATCTCACCCAGCACCGTCCAGAAGCCGGATGGCCTGCCCGACTCTGACGTCGCCGACCCATACGTCGATGCGAACGGTGGCCAATCTGCAGCGGCCCGGCGTTGCCCGTTGTGACGGTCATGGTGGATGATCCTGACAATCCCGGAACGCAGATCCCTCAAGAGACGGTGCCCAACCGCAGCGTGGCTGTGCTCGGGTTTACACGGGTATACAACCACGCCGCCCGGCATCAGCGGCCGAGGTAGAGGATGGCGTAGCGGGTGACCACGAAGTCGGTAGACCCCGGGAGGGCGGCGCCCGCCGCGACGGCGTAGCGCAGCCAGGCGTAGCGCAGCCAGGCGGAGCCGTCCCAGAGGTGCACGACGGCGGGGCTGCCAGTGCCGAGCAGGGCGAGCACCCCGGAAGCGGAGTTCCCGGCCGTACACGTCCAGACCGAGAAGCCGCTGCGTGCGCTGAGACAGTCGATGTCCGGTGCTGCGGCAGCGCCGATGGCGGCGACGGCATGCAGGCGGTCCCCCGCGGGGACAGACGCGATCACGGTCGCGGCGCCCACGCCGCCGCTGATGACGTAGCGGGTCTGAGCCGCGCCGGCGGCCGTCTCCCGGCGGACCACGTCTGCGCCGTCCGCGTCGAGCGCCGTCAGCTCCAGGTCGCCGTAGGCGCGGAAGACGACGGCGGTCGCGTTGGGGACGGCGTTGCCAGCTTCGTCGCTCACGCTCGCCGTCACGGTGATGATGCTCGAGCCCTCGGGCTGGCTGACGTCCAGCCCGATGTGGGCGGCGGGGGCCCGCCACCACGAGCGGAACGGTCAGCGGTGCGGAGCGGCGAAACGTCACGCGCAGGGCGTACTCGCCCGGCTCGGTGTCGCGGTTGGCGTGCAACGTGACGAGCAACGCCGTCAGGTCGTCCGGATGGGGGCCAACGCTCGCGCCGATCGTCCCGGCGGCCCGGCCCCGGGCGTCGACCACGACGGCGGAGATGTCGCCCTGGTCGGCAAGCGTCAGGGCTGCGGGCGCGCCGTCCGCAGCGGTCGCCGTCACGGCAACGCTGGCCCGGCCCACTGGCCGCCCGCCCACCGCGAGGGGGCCGCTGACCGCGCCCAGGCGGATGGCGGAAGCGTCACCGCCGAAGGTCAAGCGCAGCGGCAGCGAGCGCGCGGATCCCGCTCCGATCGCCCTGGCGGTCACGCCCACTGGCCCTGCTGCCCGCCTGAGGATGAAGACCCGCAGCGAGTGCCCAACAGCGTCGTCCGTGGACTCGTCGAGATCCTCGGCGATCGTGATGGTTCCGCTGCCCCGTCCACCGTCCGGCAGTGTGGAGCCCGGCGTTGCCGGCGCCAGCACGGTGGCGAAGGGGGCGGTGACCTGCACGGCATGCACATCGCCCGGGTCGACAGGATCGCCGAGCGCGTCCGTGACCGTGATCGTGACGGCGATGCAGCCCCGGTGCGGCTGCGCGCCGTCACGACCGGGATCGACATCGGCGCAGCGATCGTAGCTGGCTGCGCCGAGATCGCCGTGGCGTCTCGCGCCGGGGTGCTGGCGCGGGGCAGCGGCGTCGTCCCGGTGTCCAACGGCGCCGGGCGAGACGGTGACCGCAGCGATCGGGGTCACGATCCTGGCCCTGACCGTGAAGCGCAGCATGCCCTCGAGCGGCCCGGCCAGGTCGCCGCCGCTGACGCGGGCGCGGAGCGCGTACTCGCCGTTGGCCGTGGGCGGGACGCTGAGCGTCGCAACTCGGCCCGCCGCGTCGCCGCTCAGCGTCGTCACGGCCGCCTGCGGGCCCTCCGCGCCGGGGGCGACATCGGTGAAGGCGAGGACCACGCCGGGATCGGCCTCGACCGCCTCGATGCGGTAGCGCTGGCCGCTCGTTCCCTCGATGACACGCAGGGAGACCGTATGCGTTGCGGGCGCCCGCAGGGCCCCGTCCGCGCCGTTGATGACGATCTCCAGCGACGGGGCCGCCGCGACCGGCTGCGGAGCGCTGAACAGGGCAGCGGCCAGCGTGGTGAGCACAGCCGCCGCGCCGCACAGCCAGCGGGTGATTCGGTCAGGCACCACCGAACCCCGGTCCACGGCCATCAGACCCGGACCCGGTCGGGGGCCGGGTCCGCTTACGCCCTACGGCTCCACGAGACGGCACTGAACAAACCGGTTAATGCTACCGACGGCGTCTTCAAACTGCGAGATGTGGTAGCAGGTCCAGAACGGCTGTCCTCGCTCGTACGCATCATCGACGGCCTGCTCGTACGCGTCCCACTGGGCGTGGTGGATCGCAAGCGCTCGTGCGGCCCGCTCCTCCTCTTGCTCCGACCACACATCGTCGTCGTTGTACTCAGCGTAGTCGAAGCGCGCCGGCGTCGTGATGCTCCTCAGCGTGCCGTACTGCTGCGCGGCATCGAAGCCAGCGGTGCTATACCGATAGATCACCTGGCAGTCGTCGCTGTGCTGGTAGCTGACAGGGACTCCTCCGCCTGGCTTCGTGGTGCTTGCACATGCCTTCCTGTCGAACGTACCTGTGACCGTAGGGCGGTGGGGCGACGGAGTCCGCTGGGTGATGTCCGGGGTATTCGGGTCGTCGTCGTGGTCCACTTCCTCGGTGTACGTCTCGGACACGGCCCGCGGCCGGGACACGGAACCGGTCTGCGCGCGTTGCGGGGGGACGGTGATGTCGCTCCCGCAGCGGATTTCCATGCCGGCATTGGCATCAAGTACGTTCGCAGAGCAACCGCTGTTTTCGCGCGTCCACGGCTCCGGCTCTGCTTCCGCTGGCGGTTCCACGTCCTCCCAGTAGGTGATTCGCACGATCGTCGGGGTGTAGGTCCCGACCAATATCCCCTGCTCGTACACGTTAAAGGGTCGGCCCTCGGAGTACTCGCACTCGACCCCGCGGTCCTGACAGGCGTCCAGCGTCGCTTCGACCCGATCCTGCTGGGACTCCGATTGCCTGAAATCGATCGTGACCGTGGTCGTCCGGGTGACCCGGGTGCCCTCGGGCGGTTCAGCGCCGGCGGGCTCGGGAGCTACCGCCGCGCTCGCAACCAGGCCGATCAGGAGCGCCGCCGCGAGCCCGAACGTGAGTGGGACTCGTATCAGAACAGATGTACGGGTGGGGGGGGGGGGGGGATTGCGTGTCCATCGTACGCTCCAAGCTGTCGCTGCAGGTTGCTAGTGGCCCACTATACGCATACACGCAAGCCAGCGCGCTGCGCAGCCCTCGTGGACATTGCCCTGCCCGACAGCCGCAGCCTGCACGCGGAGGTCGAGGCCAGCGGTCGCCTCGTCATCTTCGCACCAGAACAATGCGCGGGTGCTCACCGTGACCGCAACCTGGGCCGGGTGGCCTACTGGTAGATGACGATGTCGGGCGGGTGCTCGAGGGCCTGCACCTCCTCGGGGGTCATGACGGGCGTGTCCTGGATGAAGAAGAGCTTGAAGGCGGGGCGCTCCGAGGGCGCGGTCAGCGCCCAGCGCTCGTACCCCCAGCGCTTGATATGCGAGAGCCCGAAGCCGTCCATGTCGATGGAGAGCTCGATCTCCGGGTAGTCCTCGACCTGCTCGCGGTCCAGCAGCATCCAGTCCGTGAACTGGTGCACCATCAGGATCTTGGGCGGCAGGCCTTGCTCGCGCACGATCGCGGCGAGGTAGGCCTGCACCGCGTTCACCTGCCCGGCGGTGACGGAGCCGATGGCGAGGCCCGGCGCCACGCCGAGGTGTTCGGTTGCGAACTCCGGGTCGATGGCGACGTGCACGAAGGGCTCGCGCAGGAAGGGTTCCAGCAGCCGCACCTCGGACAGCGGGTCGCTCCAGCCGATCTGGGTGTCGAGGAAGAGCAGCAGGCCGTGCGTGCGAGCGGCCTCGACGTACTCCGCGATGCGCTCGTGCTCGAGGTGCCCGAGCCAGTCGCCCTCGAACGTGGGCCAGGTCTGGGCGACGCCCACGATCAGGTGGTAGGCCCCCACGGCGCCGCGGGGTCCGTTGAGTTCGTCATAGCGCAGCGCCCAGGCGGCGACCTCCGCGGCCACCTCCGCGGGCGTGCCGTGGCCGAGCACGCCCATCGCGCGCACGTCGGGATGCCCGTAGAAGGAGATGATCTGGGGTTGCACAAGCACGGGCTCGACGGGCGACGAGAGGAGCCAGCGGCCGGGCTCGATGCCTGCGGGGATGAAGCGGCGCTCCGGCAGGAGGCGCTCGCTCCAGGCGCCGTCCGGGGCGCTGCGCGCCTGCAGCGCGACCTCGAAGCGCCCGTCTGCATGCCTGCGGGCGTGGACGCGCCACTCGAGGTCCTCCAGCGGCTCCGGCGCCGTCCAGAGCCAGCGGCCGGGCGCGGCGGCGGCGGGCAGGAAGCGCCTGCCGGGCGCGATGCGCTCGCTCCAGTCTCCGTCCGGGGGCGTACGCACCTGGAGCGCGACCTCGAGGCGGCCGTCGGGGAGCAGCCGCGCGGCCACGCGCGCCTCAGTGGCGGAGTCCGCTCCCTCCTGCGCCGCAACCGACCGAGGTTCCACGCCCAGCGCCGCGACGGCGACAAGCGCGAGGGCCGCCGCGACTGCCCATGCCCGGAGGCTCCCAGTGCTCACCCTGATGTAGCCCTCACCGGGCGAGCTCGAAGGTCTCGGTCGACTGCTCCACGAGTGCGCCTGCCTCGTAGCGGCTGACGGCGTAAATCGCGACCGTCGGGTCGCCGGAGGCGTCGAGGCGCAACGGGCCGGACTTGCCCACGTAGGCGATGTTCTCGCCCGCGTCGATGAGGCGGGCGCAGTCCGCGTAGGTCCCGCACTCGGTCCCGCTGTTCGTGAGACCGAGCACGGCGGCGATGACGGCGTCACCGCCCGCACTCCCGGCCGCCCGCGCCGCGAGCGCGAGGATGACGGCGCAGTCGTAGGCGCGCGCCCCCCAGGCAAGGCCGCCCGTCTCGCCGCTCGCCTCGCGCAACCGCTCGCTGAAGGCGGCGTAGGCCTCGCTCTGCGGCGCGCCCGTGCTGAAGAGCGTCATCCCGTCGAGCACCCCGGGATCCGTCCCGTCGACCGCACCCGGCAGGTCCGGGAGGTAAACCCCGTCGGAGCCGTAAAGCGCGTCGGCGTTGAAGCCCGCCGCGAGCAGGCCCTGCAGCAGTTGCACGCCCTCCTCGAAGGCGATCAGCACGACCGCGTCCGCGCCGGAGCGGGCGACGACGTCGACCTCCTGCTCGAAGCCGTCCTTGAGCGGGTCGTAGCTGAGCACCTCCGCCGCCGCGCCGTGCCCCTCGAGCGTCGCGGACAGCAGGCCGGCGAGCGAGCGCCCGTAGTCGTCGTCACGGGCGAGGATGAAGATGCTGGTCGCGCCGCGCTCGAGGATTACGTCGTCCATGAGGTGCACGACGGCCGTGTCGGAGGCGACGGTGCGGAAGTAGTAGGCGGCGTTGTGCTGGGCCGTGAAGCTGGGCGAGGTGTTGGAGGGCGAGCACTGCGGCACGCGCCGCTCGTAGAGCGTCTGGATGAAGGCCTGCGAGACGCCCGAGGCGGCCGCGCCCAGGATCGCGTCCGCGCCCTCCTCCAGGAGGCCGTCCACCGCGGGCGCCGCCGTGGTGGGGTCGGAGCCGCTATCGGCGTAGCGGAACTCGACCTCGCCCCCCGCCGCGCGGATGTCCTCCTCCGCCAGCCTGACGGCGCTGATCGTGGGCTCGCCGGAGGAGCCCAGCGCGCCGCTCTGGGGGAGCACGACGCCGATCGTGAGCGCAGCGTCACCGTCTCCGCAGGCGCCCAGGGCGAGCGCGGCTACGATGGCGAGCAGCGCGAACCACCTGAGCGCTCGCGGTGGCCTGGCCTTCCTGACTCCAACCATGAGCGCGTGTGCCTCCCGCTCCCCTGAGTTGCGGCCCGGTCAACCTACCGGACGCCATCCCTATGCGGCAGGTCACCTCGACCAGAACACAGGGCGACTGCGAGGTAGCGCTTGTTCCAACGAGCACGCCCACCCGACTGGCCCTCGCGCAACAGCTGGGGAGACTGAATCGGCTCGGACATCACCCCCATGCGCGCGCCGTGTGAGCGGCGCGCCACGGAACTACTACCACCCGCCCACCGCTGGTGTCGCCGGGGGTTCGACCCCCGGCCTTCGTTGAGCGACCCAGCTTTTGGGGTCACTCCTCAGGGCGGCCACGCTACGTTCGGGTACAGGCGCGCATACGGCACCTCGGGTGCAGCTGTGCGGTCGGCGAGGCGGGCAGCGTCGCCTTGACCCCGCGGCGCGCGAGGAGGGCACGATGGCAATCCGTCGCTCACCGGAAGAGATTGGCCGACTGAGGTCGCTTTCGCCCGCGCCGGCGACGCGGGTGCGGCGGCGCTCAATTGCCCTCTGCCGACTCCTCACCGGACGGGCCGTCGCTTGAGACGACGAGCGGCGTGAGCGGGGGCAGGCCCTCCGGGAAGAGGTCGCGGAAGCGCTGGTTCACAAAGTCCGGGGCGCCGACGATCAGCGAGATCCACTCGCCGCCGTCGCGGAGGTAGACCGCAGTCACGTCGTTGGCGGCCGCGCAGGTGGTGAGGTTCTCGACGCTGCCGCCGTCATACACGACCAGGCTGAAGCGGGGGGCGATCCGCCCGCGCAGGCACTCACGGCTGTCCGGCTCCGTCGCGGCCTCGAGGGGCGGGCCGAAGACGCGGTCGGGGATCTCGTCGCCGATCGGCGTGTTACGGCGGATTACGTCGGCGAGCGTGGTGGCTCGCAACTCGGCGAGCAGGCCGGGGTTGGCGAGGAAGTAGAGGTCGCGCTCGTACCAGTAGCGGTCACCGTCGCGCAGGCGGCGGAACTGGTCGGCGAGGATCGTGCGGAAGGTCTCGCCCAGCATCGCACCCGGCACGTGGTCCTCGGCCAGCCCGCCCGCCCACAGATCGAGCTTGTCGATCGAGCGGTAGGCCCGGTTGAGCGCGTCCTGCACGTCAGGGGCAGAGGAGACGGCGGCAAGGGTCCGCGCGGGCGGCAACCCGTAGGCGATGCGGGCGGAGTTGTAGTCGGGCAGCCCGTGGTCGCGGTTGCGCTGGATGTTGAGGGCGGCGAGGTCGCGCGGCGGCGCTCCCGGCGCGCCGAAGAGCACGTTGCGCACCTCGTCGACGAGCAGCAGGTCGATCTCCTGCGCGGGCTGCGTGGCGAGGCCCCGGAGGAAGCCCGAGATGCCGTGCTCCTCCACCAGCGCGGGGTTGAAGAACGCCTCCGCCAGGGAGAAGTCCCGCGTTCGCCCCCGCTCGTCGATGTGCAGCAGGGTGGGCGACAGCATCGTGTGGCCGAAACGGAACGCCGCCGTCGAGAACTCGCTCGCGATGCCCGGGTCGACGCCCGCATCGTAGCCGCCGTACGGGCCGAGGGCGTCAGGGCCGAGCAGCAGTGGCAGGAACTCGTTGTAGGTGATGGCCTGGATCAGGGCGCCGACGATCTTGCGGGCCAGCTCGAAGATCGCCTGGCCGTCCAGCGCCGGGTTGGCGGACGCGATGAGCCCGGCGAGGCGGTTGTGCTCCCGGACGAACAGGGTGTGCATCGAGGTCAGGCCCACCTGCTCGTTCACCCGGATGTCCCCGGCGATGAAGAGCGAGATGGTGCGGCGGGTATTGCCCGGGTCGTTCGAGAGCCGGTCCTCGTTGTAGCGCAGCAGCCGGCCCTCGTTGGAGGTCAAGAGCATCCCCGTGCCGTCGTTCGCGCGGAGGGCGCGCGTGCGCGCCGGGTTCGAGCCGTAGACGTGGGATGCGTCGATGAACGCGCTGACCGTGTTGATCTGTTGCCTCGGGTTGTCCGGCCCCGTGCCCGTGGCCGGGTCGTACGCGGAGCGATTGAACGGCATCGTGGGGCCGCTGCGGAAGCGATCGAACGCCCGATCATTCGGGGGAATGGCGAGCGGAAGCGGCTCCAGAGGACGTGCCTCCGGGGTGAGGCTCAGGTCGTGGTCCAGGAACTGGCCCCACTGCCAGACCATGTCCGTGAGCCCCCTGGCGCTCGGGACCGGCTCGGACTGGGCTGCGAGGATGTTGCTGATCGTGCGGGGTTCCGGAAGGCCGGACGGCGGAGCCCCGGTCAGTCCGTACACGGGGGAGACGCTGGCCACCCGGAGGAGCCGCGAGTGCGCCGTGCCGAGCTCGGGGTCGATGCGATTGTTGCCCCAGCCGTCGATCGAGCGCGCCTCGAACGCCTCGGGGAACTCGTGCAGGCTCACGCGGACGGTGCTGCCGATCCGCCAGTCCAGAGCCACGTCGCTCCAGGTGAACTGGCGGTCGCCGCCCCGCGCGTCGGCGAGGTTCAGCCAGATGTCGCCGAGGCGCAGCGTCAGGCTCCCGGCCGCATCGCGGAGCGTGGGCGAGAATGCGATCAGCACGTGCCAGCTCGCGGCGTCATCGCGAGAGCGGTTCTGGACAATGTTCGTGACGGTGTAGGTGACCCCTCGCCACGAGAAGGTGTCGCCGCTCAGGCGGCCGAAGCTGCGCTCCGGCACGGTGCTGTAGCCTCCGAGGCTGCGGTTGACGCCCACCCGCATGCTCGCGGACCACAGTCGCTGCTGTGCGCCTCCAGCGACAGCGCGGCGAGATCAAGCTCGGCGTGGACAGCGCGGGGGTCGAGCAGAACGAAGACGCTGGCGAGGCCAGCGACCGCAGCGAGAAGGGCCAGCGGGAATCGCGGGGGGGGGGGGGGTCTCATCTTCTTCGTCAAGGGTCGCGGGCCGGTGACGGTGGGCGAGGGGAGGCCATCAGGCGGCCACGGGCTCGTGTTGCGGGCCCGCAGCCTGGTACGCACGGCGCGAGCGAAGCATGGCGAGTATGCACTCAGAGGTCTGCCTGTCAGGTCGTAGGTGGTGATGATGAACACGCTGTCTGAGTCCATGTCGCGTTTGTAGATCACGCGATATGATCGGCACCAACCCACGACTATCGACTCGTTCCGCGTCAGTCTATAGCAAATTTCGTGAATTGGGAGCACTCGCGCCGCTCGCGCGCGCGGCGTATGCCATACTCCCCGGGGAGTCCCACCAGGGAGGTGCAGACACGAGCATCGCGAGCCAGGCCGAGCTGCGCGAGGCCTACCGGGAGCCGGCCCCACGGGCGCAGCAGAAGGTGCTCGACCACATCGACCGGCACGCCCGCGACTTCATCGCGCTCTCGCCCTTCTGCGTGATGAGCTCGCTCGGCGCCGACGGGTGTAAGGACACCTCGCACAGGGGCGACCCGCCCGGCTTCGTGGCGGTGCTCGACGAGCGCACCCTGCTCATCCCCGACCGCCCCGGCAGCAACCAGGTCGACTCGCTCCGGAACGTCCTCGCCCACCCGGAGGTGGGGCTGCTCTTCCTGGTGCCGGGCATGAACGAGACCCTGCGCGTCAGCGGCACGACCGAGATCGTCACGGACGCGGCGCTGCTCGCTCCCCTCTCCCCAAGGACGCGCTGACCGGCAAGCAGCGCGCGCACCACGACGCGATCGGTGAGGCGGCGCGGGCGCTGGATGAGGCTCGGAGGCACTGGCTCAACCCGTCCGAACTGGTGGGCGCAGAGCCCGACGTGGCCTCGCTGCCGCCGCGCCTGCTCCCCGTCGACGTGGACGCAGAGAACGAACTCAAGCGGCGCACGCTCACCAACCTCTACAACGAGCGCCCCGCGTGGCTCACCCACCTCCATGACGCCCTCGACGCCGCCGTGTTCGCGGCCTACGGCTGGCCCGGGGCGCCCGGCGAGCTGGAGGAGGAGGAGCTACTGGGGCGGCTATTGGCGCTCAACCAAGAGCGCGCCGCAGCCCAGGCGTTGTAGAATCGGAAGGCGCGGGAGCGACGAGCATGACGACAACCACGACGACCGAGACGAGGCTGCTGAGCGCAGGCGATCTGCTGCGACTCTACAGCAAGGGCGTGCGCGGCGAACTGATCCGGGGGGTACTCTGCGAGACCATGCCGACAGGACACAGGCACGGCGCGATCGTTATGAACCTCGGTGCAGAGCTGCGGAACTTCATCAAGCCGCGAAGGCTGGGGTGGTTGGTCGGCTCCGACTCGGGTGTCTGGCTCGAGCGCGACCCGGACACCGTGCGTGAGCCCGATGTCGCCTTTACGTCGGCGGAGAAGATCCCGCTCGATGCAGAGATTCCGGGCTACGCCGAGGTTGTTCCCGACCTTGTAGTGGAGGTCGCCTCGCCATCCGACAGCCGTCGCGAGGTCCATGACAAGGCGCAGATGTGGTTGCGCCACGGGGTGCGCCTTGTCTGGGTCGTGTACCCGAACACTCGCACAGTCGATGTGTGCCGGGCAGACGGTACCGCCACGCTAGGCGAAGAGGACTCGCTGGACGGCTTGGATGTGCTGCCCGGCTTTGCCTGCGGGGTCGGCGCGATCTTCGAGGCGTAGGGCTGTCCGCGAACGAGGCCGCCTGAACGGCGAGGACCGTCTTCATCGCCTACCGGAACGCCCGGCAGGCGGGCGCTCCCGTGATCTGGCTCGCCGGCACCTCCCGAGCGAACGGCAGCCGGCTCCGGTTCTCACGGGCCGGGCGGGATCAGAGACCGCCTTGGCTGCACGAGCACGCGTCGGCCGGCGGAGAGCGCTCGCGCCGACCGCGTAGAGTGGTGGCTGGCTGGCTGGCGTTGCGCAGAGGAGGCGTCCCATGACGACAGTTGTCCGGCTCTGCTCCCTCTACGTCTCAGTCGTTGTGCAGGAACTCACGCGCCTGCGCTTCATAGTCGGCAACGGCGGCGAGATCGGCGGCTGTCATCGGCTACCCTTGACCCTTCTGTGGAAACGAGTCTAGCAGGCACGCGCAGCAAGGCATCATCGCTCTCGGTTGCGCGACGCGTCGTTCCGCGTGATTGTCCTGCGGAATGGCAAGCAGGCGGATTCCGGTTTGTGACTGTTGAACGTCCATGCCCATGTTCGTGCAGTGGTGAGAAAAATCCTCACCAAATCTGCCTATTTCGTGCGGGATCACGCCCTCAAGCGCGCCTGACGCTCCGTCGTCGGTTTTCTCGATCGTGACCGAGATCTGCATCGCCTCGGCGACACTCTTCAGCCGACCGGCCTCGATTTCGTCTACGACGCGCTCCCGGAGCGCCTCGCAGGTGGCGGCGAACTCCTCGGGATTCGCGGGAGTGCGGGGCGTCGAGCCCGAGCCGTTCAACTGAGCGATGGTCGCCTCGGCCGGCGAGCGTCGGACGCGGATGGCCTCCAGTTCCTTCTGCACGTACGCCTCGTCGACCTCGCCCATCTGGAACAGCTTGAGCACCCGCTGTCGCTGATTGTCGAGCGACGCGAGGAGACGCTGAGCGGCGACTAGGTCGTCGTTGCGCGCGTCGCTTGACGACGCATGCTCCAGCTCTGCCAGCACCACCTCCGGTGAGGCAAGCACCGTGGTGAGCTCGCGCGCCACGGCACGCTCGAGGTCACCTGCGCGGACGTAGCGCGTCGGACAGCGGTCGTGGCGCGGCCCAGCGTAGGCCCGCCGGCAGCGGTAGTAGCGGTACTTGCCCATCGACGTCTGACCGACCATCGCGCCGTTGCAGCGTGCGCAGCGCATGAAGCCGCCAAGGGGGTAGTCGTTCTTGCGCTGTGCCTGGCGTCGGCGCTCCGGATCCAGAAGCCGCGTCTGCACCGCGTTGAACAGCTCCTCGGAGATGACCGGTGGGGTTGCGTCGGGGACCTCGATCCACTCCGACTCGTCCCTGAGTGCGACCGTGCGACGCCGTTTGCCCGTGAGGGGATCACGCCTGTGGCCCGACTTGGTGCGCTTGAAGATGGTGCGCCCGGCGTACCCCGGGTTGCGCAGCATGTTCCTCACGGTCCAGGCCGACCAGGCTCGGCCCGTGAAGCTCAGGGTTCCCGCCTCGTTCAGTGCATTGGTGATGCCAAGGATTGACGCGCCGCCCGCAAAGTCCTCGAAGACCCGACCGACGACGGCTGCCTGCTCGCCGTTGACGACGCGACGGCCGGTGTCCGAGTCGTAGTGGTAGCCGTACATCCCGCGGCCCGTCGCTTGGGGGATGCGGCCGCTTCTGGCGCGCTCTTCCTTGCCGCGCATCGTCCGCTCCGCGATCTTTTCCCGCTCGACCTCGGCAATGAACGCCCTCGCGGCGAGGATGAAGCGCCCGACCGCGGTGTCCTCGAAGCGCTCGGTGACGAACGCCATTGTGACGCCGGCGCCCTCGAACTCGTCGAAGAGCAGCCCGATGTGGTTCTGGCTCCGCGAGAGGCGGTCGACGGCGTAGGCAACGATCACGTCCGCGGTCCCATGCCGGAGCGTCTCGCGCAGCTCGGTCAGCCCGTCACGCTCCAGGAGCGCACCACTGTCGGTGTCGCGGATGCGACGGAGGACCTCCCAGCCCTGCTCGAGCGCGTAGTCGACGCACGCACGCTCCTGCGTGTCGAGCGACGTTCCGTCACGTTCCTGCGCGTCGGTCGAAACGCGCGAGTAGATAATCGCCTTCATCATTCACCTCCCAGCGCTGGATCACGATACGACGGCCGTCAACTGCGGCCGCGTGGGTGCGCTTCGCCGAGCGGTGGCTCCGCCTACGGTGCCGACTCGTCGTCCGTGGCGGCGTGATCGCTATCGCGCGCGACGTGCAACCCATCGAGCAGCCGGCGCCAGAGTTCGCTCCAGGCCCGTGTGCGCGGACCCGTCCGCCAGCGGGCCTCAAGCGCGACGGCGTCATCCTTGGCCGCCGGCTCTCCGGCAGAGGGTCGGGCGTGAGGCCCCCGAGTCTTCTTGGTACGTGTGCGGTCCATGGTGGTTGCTCGCCTGTGTGATGCGCGCGACGGCGAAGCTGCCGATTCGGCGGCATCGTCGAAAGTCTGGGCGGGCAGTGTCGTGGGGTGGGGCAGCGAGGAGAGTCCCCTGCGAGGGACTTCATGACTGCAACTCTTGGCGAGGAAGTCGCCGGTAACGGCGCCGGACCCTCGCCGTGGGCAGCAGGTGGGCAAGGTCCATCCGGCGGGCAAGATCCTGGAGAGCAAGGAGGTGGTGCGCATTCGGCCGCACGCCACGGCGCCAGCGCCAGACGTTCAGCGTGCTGGTGCCAAGTTCCCGGGCAAGATCCGCCCACGTGAGGCCGGATGCCTCCTTGATCCGCTCCAGGCTCTTCGCGAAGTCGTTGGGGTAGGTGTAGGCGGCCCGCCGGGGCCGCGCTCGGCGACGCGGCATCATTCGGCTCCCGCTCGGGTTTCGAGGAAGTCCTCGCCGAGGAGGATCTCGATGCCACCCGGGATCCAGCGGGCCAGCTCGACGAGGGCGTGGTAGGCGCTGCCGCTGGGCTCGGTGCCGCGACGCCAGCGGAGGACCTGCTTGCGTTCGACGCCCAGGGCTTCGGCGAAGGCGTCCCATGAGAGGCCACTCGCCTGCTTCAGCCGTTCGAGCCGCTCCGGGAAGTCCTCGGGCAACTCGCCGCTCGGGTAGGGCACGGGACGACCGGCAATCACCGGTCCGCCGCCGTGCCTGGGAAGTCGTGGCGAGCTCCTACGAGTCGCCTCGCTCGGACCGGAGGGTGAACAGCTCATGGAAGTCCTCCACCTCGAGGATCCGTTGCAACCGCCGGCGGAGGCGTCCAGATGGGGAGCGCTTGCCGTTGACGAGCATGGACAGGTAACCGGGACTGATCCCGGCCTCGCGCGCGAGCCAGTTCTGGGAGCGACCGAGAACGGCCAACCGCTCCCAGAGCGGCTCGGGCTTGAGTCTGACCACGGCTCGACGGCGGGGCATGACGGTGCGTAGTTCCTCGATGATCTGCGTCTGGACAGTGTGGTACTCTATGCGCGGCCACAGTGCGTGTCAAGAACTTGCGTTCTATCCTAGTGGCGCAGCCTCCCCGGCGTGGCGACGGAACAGGAGCCCCCAACGCATGACCAGGGATCGCGGCTACCGCTGGAAGGACCTCGGAGCGCGTATCCGCGAGGCCCGCAAGAAGGTGGGCCTGACTCAGCGGCAGCTTGGCGAGCTCGTCGGTGTGGCCTCACACACCGTGTGGGCCTGGGAGGCGGGGCGCATGAAGCCCCAGCACGAGCACCTCGTCGAGCTGGCCTTCCACTGCGAGGCGAGCCCCGAGCACCTCCTAGGGCAATCTGTCGTCGAGTCGGAGCTGCTCACGGCAGCCGAGGTCTCATTCCGAGACGCGGTGGCTGGCCTCCCGCCTGAGGACATCGAGTCGATCCACAACTTCATCAAGTTCGTGCGGGCGGAACACCGCAAGAGAGTGCGCGCCGAGCGGTAAACCACAGGCGTGGCCGGCGGCGTGGCCTCGCCCGCGACCGGCGAGTCAGCGGGCGTTAGAGCCCCGCTGCAGACCCAGAGCTACATTCAGATCGGGTGAACACCGCTGCGCCTGATCGCAGATTCCTTACAGTCCGATTACCGCCACACTGTGCTCCGTGGAGTAAAATTTAGAGGAACAGATAGGTGGTCTTCCACCAGCTTCGCAAGGGGCAGGAATATGGGGCCGTTTCAGTCACCAAATGCCGTTGTTAGCCGTTCCATTCTTCACAATCAAAGCGAGAATAAGTGCAGTTATCCATCGCTTTGACTCCTGGGGTCGTGTCGGCCCGTTCGAACAGGAATTCCGCCGAACGCTACCACGGCTCGATCGCGACCGGCAACTGATCTTGAGCCGACTGACGCTCAGCTTGTCGGAGAAGACCCTGCTTATGCGGGTTTCCGGCAGCTCGCCGGGGGCCGGGCCCTGGGGAGCGTGCGGCGGCACCAGCCGCCTATCCCCTAGGC
Organism: Dehalococcoidia bacterium; assembly: GCA_965208885.1. GTDB lineage: Bacteria > Chloroflexota > Dehalococcoidia > UBA2979 > UBA2979 > VXMT01. The sequence continues at coordinate 1,993,510 of CBDBPS010000002.1, read as the reverse complement.
CGGGGACTCGCGGTAGAACTGCGCTACTGCGCCCCTGCTGGCGGTCTCGTTGCGGGTGTAGTGCGCTGGCATGGCAGGAGTCCGCCAGCGCCCGGCCGTCATGAGCCTGGGGAGCTCGATTCCGGCCCGCACCAGATCCTGCGCCATCCCCACCCGCGGCGAGTGGCCGCTGAAGCCGTTCCCGAGCCCGGCTGCCTGAGCTGCCTTCTTGATGCGCCTCGCGATCTGGTTCGGCCGGAGTCCGAACACGCTGTCGTCGGCGAGAGCTCCGTCCCGTATCGGTGCAAGCGCCTCCATGGTCGAGCCGGACAAGAACGCAATGGCACCTGAGCCCTCGGGGTCCGTCTTGGAGCGCCGAATCAGGAGGCGTCCCGTTCCGTCGGTTTGGGCCTCTATGTCCGTCCAGGTCAGGGCGGCCGCCTCTGAGACCCTCAGCATGGCGTCGCGCATAAGGCTGATGATCGCCACATCCAGCCTTCCCCTGCTCCCCGCAGTCTGTGCACTCTCGAATCTGCCGCCCCGGCCGGGTCTTGGGTCGCAGGCGGTCGACCGGATCATGGTCAGCGCTTCTGCGGTGAGCCCCTTTGCCTGCTTCTGCGCTCTGCCTGCCTTGCGTGTCGCCCCTCTGAGCGTGCTCTTCACCTCCGGGCGAGCGCATGGGTTCTCCCACCCGGCCGCCTTGTGGACGAACGCTATCGCAGCGGCAGCCGCCCGAAGCGTTGCGGGCTTGTGCCCAAGATCCTCGATGCGCTCGGCAAGGTAGGCGGCGACATGTGCCGGATCGGCGGGGAGCGCGACAACGCCCCTCGCCATCGCCCAAGAGTGGAAGTTCATCCACTGGCTGCGGTAGCTCCTCATCGTGTTCCGCGCCATCCCGTGGTCGAGGAGCCCGGTGAGGTTTTCGACATCGGACTGCGTCAGTTGACCGGCGCCCGCTGACAACAGGGTTGGAACCGTCTCGATAGCGAGAGCGCCGTCCCTCAGTGTCTGGGCGGCCACGTCTCCGGTGTCCGCTTCGGCACGACCGCCCTTCTGATCCCGGACGTTGACGTCAGACGTGGCCCAACCCGGACCCGGGGGCGAACCGAGCAGCGCCGCGCTCTGAGCAAAGTCCTTACGTTCCCAGAACCCGTCCATCTCAGCCGCACGTCCCAGACCCAGGGGACAAGCTCCGTCCGCTTCGCTCACCCGGCCGTACCGGCCGATCTCGACGTGGTGAGGAAGCGACCTGGGCGTCGAAGGCGGCACTGGCTGTCGGTCGGGGCACGCGTCACGTCCATCAGTCATCGCGGCCGAAAAGCTAAGGGGTGGATAACTGCACTTATACACGCGAAGTCCAAGGGCCGCCCCTCACGGTTCAAGCGACCTGCCTCACCACAAGCCGACTCATGCGACGCCGGGCGTTCCCGTACCGCCCCTCCAACCTCCCGACCTCTTCGGCCTGATGTCATCGCCGCAGGGCATGGTGGCGGAGAGGCGCGACGCGACGATGAACCGGGCTCAGCAGCGGGGCTCCGCGCTGCGGCGAGAGCTTGGCCTCGAGGGCCGCGTCGACGCCGAAGCGGTAGCCATCGGCCTTGGGCTTGAGGTGCAGCCATGGCCGCTCGAAGTCCTCAGCGAGCTGCAGGTGGACGGCATCGTTGTCGTCGCCGAGCGGCTGGAACCCGAGTGGCGGCGCTGGGTCATCGCGCACGCCATCGGGCACCGGCTCCTCCATCCAGGCAACCATCTCTTGTTGCGCGACCACACGGTCCTTGCCAACCGCTACGAGCGGGAGGCGGAGGACTTCGCTCACGCGCTGCTCATCGACAGGGAGGAGGCCATAGCGGAAGGACTCGCGCACTCGTGGGAGGTGGCCGCGCACTTCGGGGTGCCTGATGAAGTACTGCGTCCGAGGATGCAGGCCCTGTCGGAGGACACGTAGGTGCAGGGGTCGCTGCGGCGCCGTCCTGCTCGAACGGCGAAGAGCCGGGCAGACGAGAGCCAGGCCCGGAGTCTCCGGCTCTGGAGACTGCTCTTCGCGGCGGCCGTCATCCTGCTAGTGGGATCAGGACGTGCTTCGCTTGAGGTCGAGCGGCTCGCGGCACAGGAGCCACCACCGAACAACCCGGCGACCGGCACGCCGGTGATGACAGGCACGCCTCGCGTTGGCGAAGTCGTCTGGTTGGACGTTTCAGCGATAGCCGACCCCGACGGCATCGACAGCGCAGATTTCAGCTTCGCCTGGATCGCCGACGACGATCTCGACCTGATCAATGGGCACGAGCCGCTGGCCTGGGGCGGTCTGACCCGTTGGATCATCGGGCCCGACGACGCGGGGAAGCTGCTGGGTGCCTACTTCAGCTTCAACGACGATGCCGGCCATCTCGAGGAGATAGACATCGTCTACACATCGAGGGTTGCGGCGACCGTCCCCGCCCCGCCAGAAGACCTCGACGCCTCCGTGGGCCAGACCGGCACCCTGACCCTGACCTGGGCAGCGCCAACGTGGAACCGGAGCGACTTCCTCTCCGGCGACAGCGGGGTGGGCGACGGTGGCTCTGACATCACGGGCTACATCGTGCAGTGGAGGTTGGCCTCCGGGAGCTGGGGCACAGCCGGCGATGTCACAGAAGCGACCGTGACCGGCACCACCCACACCATCTCGGGGCTGAATGCCAGCTCCACGTATCGCGTGCGGGTGCTCGCGCAGAACGCAATCGGGCGCGGGGCTCCCTCGACAGAGGTGACCGTCAGCGGCACCGACCTGAACGTTGGGCCCGTGGTGTCGGGGGAGAGGTTCGTGGGCTGGTTTGAGCACCACTCGACCTCTGTGTACGGGACAGCGTCTACGTACACCGCATCCGACCCCGAGAACGACTCGGTGTCATGGTCTCTTGCAGGGCCGGACAGCAGTGCATTCGACATCCACGGAGGAACGCTCAGGTTCACGTTGCACCCGGACTTTGAGAACCCACAGGACGAGGATCGAAACAACGCATACGAGGTTGTGGTCGTGGCCTCCGATGGCTCCAACGTCGGGAGCCAGGCGGTCACGGTTGTCGTGGAGGGCATTGAAGAGCCTCCGGTGATAGACGGGCCGTCCAGCGTGCAACACCAGGAGGACAGCGCGGCGGACGTGGCCGTCTACCGCGCAGAGGACCCGGAGGGGTACCCGGTCAGGTGGTCGCACTCGGGAACCGACGCCACGGCCTTCGAGTTCACCGACGGCACGCTGCGTTTCCTCCAACCGCCCGACCTTGATGACCCCGGCGACGCGGACGAGAACAACGTGTACCACGTGACCGTAAGCGCTTTCGCCGCCAACCCCACCGCAGCATTCGGACCCGAGACCGGGTCACTCGACGTGATCATCACGGTCACGGACGTGAACGAGGCACCGGAGGCCGAGGACGATCAGGCCGATGTCAACGAGGACGACTCGGTCACGATCGACGTTCTCGCCAACGACAGCGATCAGGAGGACGACCGGAGCGACCTGACGGTGAGCGCGGGGAATGCGCGCAACGGGCAGGTCGTGGTCAACGCCCCGCAGAATCCTGGGGACCTGTACACCGTCACTTACACGCCACGGGCGAACTACAACGGCGAGGACAGCTTCGCCTACACCGTCCAGGACAGCGGCAGCCCTACCTTCTCGGACACCGCGAACGTCAGCATCAACGTCCATAGCGTGAACGACACCCCCGCATTCGCGTCTGCGACCGTGGAGCGCAGCGTGTCCGAGAGCGCCAACCCCGGCGTCGAGGTCGGCGTGCCGGTGACGGCGATGGATGTCGACGAGGACGACACGCTTACGTACAGCCTCTCCGGAACGGACGCGGGCTCTTTCGACATCGGTCGTGATTCGGGTCAGATCGCCGTCGGTACCGGGGTCACCTTCGACACCGCGACGAAGGACACCTACACCGTGACCGTGACCGCCACCGACAGCGGTACCCCTCCGCGGTCGGCGAGGGTCGACGTGACCATCACCGTCACGGCCGGGCCGGTCGGGCCGGCGGTCACCATCGGCGGTGGCGGTGGTGGGGGCGGGGGAGACGGCCCCAGCCCCAGCGCGGTCGACTTCGAGTGGGCCGCGAAGCACGACATCGACGCGCTGGACAGCGGCCACGACATGCCCACGGGCATGTGGTCCGATGGCGTCACGCTCTGGATCCTCGACAACCCCGACGGTGCCGGCGACGCCGTCTACGCCTACGACGCCGAGACCGGCGAGCGCCTCGAGGACCGCGAGTTCGCGCTCGACGAGCGCAACCGTGCGCCACGTGGCATCTGGTCCGACGGCACGGGAGTCGCGTGGGTCAGCGACAGCGGCCGCGACCGCCTCTTCGCCTACGACCTCGGCACCGGCGAGCGCCTCGAAGACCGAGACATCGTCCTTGCCGAGGGCAACCGCGACCCCCATGGCATCTGGTCCGATGGCAGGACGATGTGGGTGCTCAACCGCAACCCATCTCTGTTCGCCTACGACCTTGCGAGCGGTGACCTGCTCGGCGAGTTCGCCCTCGACGCACGCAACGGCGACCCCTACGGAATCTGGTCCGATGGCGTGACCATCTGGGTGTCGGACCACGACGAGAAGGACCTCCTCGCCTACCGGCTGCCCACCCACCCGGAGGCGGAAGCCACGGGCGAGGACGCGAGTCTCGGTCGCGTCCATGACGAGGACTTCACGAACCTGAGCAGCGCGAGCAACAACAGCCCGCGCGGCATCTGGGCCGACGGCGACGTGATGTACGTCGCCGACGAGAGCGACGACAGGGTCTACACCTACAACATGCCCGATGCCATCGACGCGCGTCTGGCGTCGCTGACCCTCAGCGGCGTCGACATCGGCGACTTCACCCCCGGCCAGCGGGAGTACCCGGGCAGCGTCGCCGAGGGCGTGACGGAGACGACCGTCGAGGCGGTGGCAGTGCAGAGCGGCGCGGGGATCGCCATCGACCCGCCCGACGCGGACGCCGACGCCGAGGGCCATCAGGTCGCCATCGAGGGCGCCGCCGCGATCACCGTCGCGGTGACTTCGGAGGACGGCAGCCGCGAGCGGGTCTACCGCGTGCGGCTCGGCGAGCCGGAGCAGGCGGCGGCGAGCGAGCCGACATTCGACTGCTTCCGTGGCGAAGTGGCTGTGGGCTTCAGTCACCTCGTCTACGGGGGCGGGAGCATCGAGGACCTCGAGGCCTGCGCGGAGAGCCGGCATATCACAGCGCTCTACGCGCTCGATGGAGGGGCCTTCGTCTCGTACGTCCTCGGTGCGCCTGAGTTCGTGAACGCGAGCTTCCGCGAGCTATTCGCTGACGGGCTTCCGGTGCTCACGCCACTGACCGCAAAGAGCGAGGGGCCGCCGACGGCGGATCCGTTCGCCGACGGAGCCGCTGCCGACGATGTCCTCGCCTCCTCCTGGCCGCAGTGCCTGCGCGGCGAGATCGTCGAGGGCTTCAGTCTCGTCTTGTACGGGGGTGGCAGCATCGATGACCTCGAGTCCTGCGCACAGAGCCGGGGCGTCACCGCCCTGTACGCGCTGAGCGAGGGCGAGTTCGTGTCCTACATCCTCGGCGCCCCGGACTTCGTGAACCAGCGATTCCACGAGCTGTACTCAGGCGGTCTGAGCCCCATTTCGCCGCTGGTCGCCAGGAGCGCCGGGCCGTCTGTGGCCAGCGCAGGTAGCGACGCCGACGTCGAGAACTAGGCCACCCATTGGATTGCGCGGGGTCGGCGAGTGCGCGGGTACGCAGACCGTATGGATCGTGGGCCCGCAGACCCACGCGACCCGGGGCCATCGTCTCGCTGATGAGCAGGCTGCTGGTAGCGATCTGCGCCCTGCTCAGTCTCGCACTGTCGCCGAACACAACGTTGGCGCAGACACCGATCGGCGCCCCGACCATTCACTCAATCACGCCCACCGAGGGTCAACTGCACATCGCTTGGACCGCGCCCGCCAGCGTAACGGCGATCACCGCCTACGACCTCCGTTACATCGAGACCAGCGCCGACGAGACGGTCGACGCCAATTGGACCGAGGTCGAGGACATCTGGGAGGGTTCGGGGGACCTCACGTACTCACTTTCGGGAATCACCACTCTAGCCAGCTACGACCTGCAGGTCCGTGCAGTCACAACGTCCGACGGTCCATGGTCTTCGACTCGGACTGGGACGCCACAAATCCCGGCACCGGTGATCACCTCGATCAATACGGGTGACCGTGCACTAACAGTTGTCTGGAACGAGCCCATCGTCATCCTGAGTAACGGGGCCTTGTTGATCAGGGGCCGCCCGTACAGCGCCTATGATCTGCGTTACATCGAGAGCGGGACCTCCGACAAGGCTGACGCCAATTGGGTGGTCGTGGAGGGGTTCTCGGCATCCGGCGCGCTCAACGGTGTGCTCAACGGCGTGCTCAGCGGCCTTTCGAACGGCACGGGGTACGACGTGCAAGTGCGCGCCGTCTCGGAAACCGACGGCGCGTGGTCGGCCACCGTCACCGGAACGCCAGCGGAGCACGGCCACACCGCCGAAACAGCATCGGTCCTTACATTAAGCATACCGCTGGGCGGGACGGTCGATCCCGACACTGACGCGGATTACTTCGAACTCGCCTTGACATCCGGCATCGTCGTAATCCGGACATCTGGCGACCTCGATACACACGGCGAGCTGCTGGACGGTAATGGTGAGGTACTGGAGAGCAGCGATGACGGGGGCCTACCAGAGGATTATCATAACTTCCTGATCTGGCGGAGAATTACAGACCCAGGGACGTATTTCATCAAAGTCACTGCAGAGGGAGGAGAAACGGGATCGTACGTCCTTCATGCGAGTAAGGAGCCTCCCGCGTCGAGCACCAACGACGCCGTTCAGGTTTCCATCAACAGCCCGATACTAGCGCTTCTTGAGCAAGCCAATGATATTGACTACTTCGAGTTCTCATTGCGGGAATCGGCACGAGTAGTTGTGCGCACTTCCGGCGTCCGCTCTTCCGATACGCAACTAGAGCTCCTCGACAGCAGTCGCACACGGATCGCCGTGAACGACTATGGCTTGCTACCACCGGGAGACGAGCACGCTCGCGTCCAGAGTCAAATAGCAGCCGGCAGGTATTACATCAAGGTTACATCGGGGTTCCAAGGGCCACGTGGCCCTTACGAAGTTCATGTCAATGTCGTCTCAGAACCCGGCAACACGACGGCCGATGCTGCACCTCTAAGGCTACACCAAGCCGGGGGTGGCACCATCGCCTCCGCAAGCGAGGAAGACTACTTCCGCGTCGATCTCGAAGAGACCACCCACATCCTTCTCCGTGGGGTCAGCGAAACCGTGGACATCAATGGGTCGCTACTTGATAGCGCAGGTCAATCGATGGCGGCGAACTTCTATGAGGAGACGCTGCTGAACGGCGATGCGATGGCGTTCACCCTCCGCGCTACGCTGAGTGCAGGCACGTACTACATCAAGGTAACGCGCTCCGGTGGCGCAGAGACCGGTGCCTATACGGTTCTCATAGTCGACGATCCGGTACTAGAACGACTCTTCAGTCGGTGTTCCGGCATCAGTACGGCGTTCGGCGACCCACTGTATGGATGCCAATGGAACCTGAAGAACACGGGACAGTTGGGAGGAACACCCGGCGAGGATATCAACGTTGAAGGAGTCTGGACAGGAGGCAATCTCGGTGCCGGTATTCACGTGGTCCTGGTGGATGAGGGCATGGACTATCAGCACGAGGACCTGAACACGGACGAGAGCAGGAGTCATCGGTACGTATCTGAACCATATTATTCTGCGTACACGCATGCGACGAACGTGGCTGGTATCGTTGCTGCCCGAGACAACAACCTCGGAGTCCGTGGAGTGGCCCCCCGAGCGACGATTATCGTCCATACCTCTCTAGTCCCCGGTGGGCGCCCTGGTTCACACCCGACCCGGGAAGCAGCCGCAATGATTCGAAACATGGAAGTCGCGGCAGTATTCAACAATAGCTGGAGCGGAACGCGTGGCCCGGCCCCGGCAGCTGCCCCCCAGGGCTGGGAGTCGGCAGTGAAGACCGGGGTTACCGACGGATACGCAGGAAAGGGCGTCTTCTATGTGTTCTCCGCTGGCAATGGCGGAGAAACTGGTGGTAACGCCAACCTCGACGAGTACGTCAATCACTATCATGTGACTACTGTCTGCGCCGTAAACGACCTGGGAGAGCGGGCAGCGTACTCGGAGGTGGGCGCGAACCTCTGGGTCTGTGCCCCCTCGAATGACCGCACTCGGGGGCGCCCCGGTATCTTCACGACTACCAACTACAGCGCCTACACCGCTGGCTTCGGTGGAACTTCCGCAGCGGCTCCCACCGTCTCCGGGGTGGCCGCACTGGTACGCGCCGCCAATACGAGCCTGACGTGGCGGGACGTGAAGCTGATCCTGGCTGCTTCGGCCCGTAAGAACGATGCGAGCAACGGCGGCTGGGAACAGGGCGCTCTCCAGTACGGGTCGAGCAGCGAACACTACGACTTCAATCACGAGTACGGATTCGGCGTGGTTGACGCCAGCACCGCTGTGGCACTGGCCGGGACGTGGACGAATCTTCCACCCGCCAGCGAGGTCACCGCGGAGTGGGATGGAGCCTCGGTCGTGATCCCCGACCTGACGGACCCCAACGTCCCGCTCGGTATCGCATGGACGATGAACGTGGGCCCGGACGTGGAGTTCACGGAGTTCGTGGAAGTCACGCTCAAGTTCGCCGAAGTAGCGAACCGGGACGACGTCCCCGGATTTCGGGAGCTCGAGGTGAAACTGGAGTCGCCGTCGGGCGCGGTCTCGGTGCTGGCTCCGGCCATCACCGACGACACGACCTGCAGATTCCTGGGCCCCTGCGGGCTGGAGGGCGGGTTCCGCTTCGGATCGGCCCGACACCTGGGCGAGAACCCGAAAGGGGCGTGGAAGCTCAGAATCTTCGATCGGGTGACCGGAAGCACGCCCGGCACGCTCAAGTCGTGGAGCCTCACTGTGTACGGGCACAGATCCGCCCCGACCGCCCCAGTCATCGAGTCGGTAGCCGCCGGAAGTGAGTCGCTCACTGCCGCCTGGACGGCGCCGGCCAACACCGGCGCCTCCGACATCATCGCCTACGACGTACGTCACATCCGCAGCGACGCCATGGACAAGGCCGACGACGAGTGGACGGTGGTGGACAACGCTTGGACCAGCGGGGACCTCGACTACACGATCAGCAGACTGACCGGAAGCGTGCAGTACGACGTGCAGGTTCGCGCGGTCAACGCCGAGGGTGACGGCCTCTGGTCGGAGACCCGGACGGGCATGCCAACGACGGACAGGGCTCCGAATATCGACTCAATCACCCCCCGTGACCGCTCAATCACAGTCCAGTGGACCGCACCGACGAACGGCACCCTCGGCACAATCACGTCCTACGACCTGCACTACATCCGCACCGACGCCCCGAACAAGGCGGATGCCAACTGGACCAAGGTCACGGGAATCTGGACCTCGGGGACACTCGGGTACACGCTCGACCCGACGCCGAGGCTCATCAACGGTGTCTCCTACGACGTGCGGCTGCGAGCGCTCGTCGGGACCGATGAGCTCCCCTGGTCCGGTGAGCGCCTGGCGACACCCCGCACCACGCCCGGCGCACCGGCGATCGGTTCGGTGACCGGGGGCGACGGCGCGCTGCCGGTCGAGTGGAGCGCGCCCTCGAGCGACGGCGGGGACGACATCACGTCGTACGACTTGCAGTACATCAAGACCAGCGAGGACGAGACGGCACCGGCCAACTGGGACATCGAGACGGGGGTCTGGAGCTCTGGCGACCTGACTGCCGAACTGACCGGGCTCGACACCGGCACGCAGTACGACGTGCAGGTGCGCGCCGTGAACGACGCCGGCGAGGGCGCCTGGTCCGCCACGGTGGTCGGCACGACGCGTCCCGGCGCCCCGGCCGTAGACGCGGTGACCGGGATCAAGGCGGGGCTCACGGTCGAGTGGAGCGCACCCGCGTCGGACGGTGACGCGGCCGTCAGCTCGTACGACCTGCGCTACATCAAGACCAGCGAGGACGAGACGGTGGAGGCCAACTGGACCGTCCGCGCGCGGGTGTGGACCTCGGGCGACCGGACGGCCACGGTCACGGGGCTCGACGTAGGCACGCAGTACGACCTGCAGGTCCGGGCGGTCAATGTCTCGGGAGCGGGACCGTGGTCACCCACTAGGATGGCCGCGACCGTGCCTGCCCTCAGCGACCTGGCGTTGAGCGGTGTGCGGCTGAACCCGAGCTTCGCCACCGGCACAACCTCGTACACGGCATTGGTCGGGTACACGGTGGAAGAGACGACGGTCACGCCCAGCACGAGCAACACCAACTCGACCATCGAGTACCTCGACGGCGACGACAGCTCCCTCGGCACCGGCGCCACGCTCCAGGTCGACCTGTCGGAGGGCGCGAACGTCATCAAGGTCAAGGTCACGGCGCAGGACGGCGTGGCCACCGAGACCTACACCATCACCGTGACGCGCGAGGAAGAGGATCCGTCGCTCACACCACAGGCAAGCGATCCGGTCGCCGCGTTCCCATCGACGGCCACGTACACGATCCGGTTCACGGGCTGGTGGACTAGGGCCGTCACACCGGACGGCCTTCCCGGCGGGGCGCACTTCTCGCGCCTGATCGGCGGTGTACACAACGCGGACGTGACCTTCCTCGAGGGCGGGGAGATGGCGAGCGCCGGCGTCGAGTCGATGGCGGAGATCGGGAACACGTCGACCCTCAAGGGAGAGGTGAACCTCGCACGGAACGCCGACCCGCCAACTGCGCTCTCCGTCATCGAGGGCAGCACGAACTCCATCGGCCGCACCGCTACCAGGACTCTGAGCAACCGCACGCTCACGACCGAGTTCCCGCGCGTCACCCTCACGACGATGATTGCGCCCAGCCACGACTGGTTCGTCGGCGTCTCCGGTCTGCCGCTGCTCGACACCTCCGGCCTCTGGCTGCGGTCCCACGCCGTCGACCTCTTCCCATGGGATGCCGGCACGGAGGAGGGCGACGACTTCTCCCTCCTGCCGGATGTCGACACCACCCCGCGAGGCGTGATCACGAGTATCAGCGGGACGGGCAAGTTCACCACCGAGCGGATCGCCAGTCTCACGCTCACGCTCCAGTCGGTCCGGACCGAGCGCAGCCTGGTCGAAAACACCGGGGCGGGCGTGGACATTGGCGCGCCGGTCGCTGCCGTGGCCGGCAGCGGCACCTACACCCTGGGCGGTACGGATGCGAGATTCTTCGACCTCGACACCTCCACGGGCCAGCTGCGGACGAAGTCGGGCGTGACCTACGACGCCGACACGAAGGACAGCTACACCGTGACCGTCACCGAGACGGACACGGATGGCTCCGTCGTCACCACCGTGGACATCGCGATCGAGAACATCGACGAACGGCCTGTCATCAGCGGGCCGGCCGAGATGACAATCGAGGAGGGGGGTTCGCTTGTCGACGGGACGTACGAGGCGTCGGACCAGGAGGGCGCCACGATCGTCTGGCAACCCCTCGCCGGAGCCGATCGGGACGCGTTCGAGTTCAACACCAGCAACGGCCGCCTGACCTTCAAGACGGCCCCTGACTTCGAGGATCCGGACCGCAGCGGCGACAACACCTACGAGGTCACGCTTGGCGTGACCGCCGGGGAAGACACCGTGACCCTGCCAGTGACCGTCACCGTCACGAACAGGGAAGAGCCGGGAGTGCTGGGCCTGCCGCCGACACGGCCACAGGAGAACGCCGCCTATACCGCCACGCTCAGCGACCCGGATGTCGTGCAGTCGACGACCTGGACGTGGGAGCGCTCAACGAGCCGCAGCGGCGGGTGGTCGGCCGTCACGGGGGCCGCCGACGGCACCACCACGAGCGTCTACACGCCCGCCACCGGCGACATCGGCTACTACCTGCGCGTGACGGCGACATACACCGACGGGCACGGGCCGAACAAGGGTAGGGAGGCCACCTCCAGCAGCACCGTGCGCGCTGAGCCCGCCGCGAACACCCCGCCGACGTTTACGGAGACCAACCCGGCCCGCAGCGTCCCCGAGAATGCCGGGATGAACGCCTCGGTGGGCTCGCCCGTGACCGCCACCGATTCCGACCCGGGCGACACGGTTCGCCACGAGCTCGACCCGGTGTCGGACCTCTTCACGATCGACAACAACGGCCAGATCCGCGTGAAGACCAGCAGGGCGCTCAACCACGAGACGGAGCCCTCCCACACCGTCACCGTCAAGGCCAGCGACAGCTCGAATGCATTCGCCACCGTCGATGTCGAGATCACCGTCGAAGACGTGAACGAGGCGCCGACGGCCGTGCGGGACACCGCCACGACCAACGAGGACACGTCGGTCACCATCGACGTGCTCAGCAACGACACCGACCCCGAAAACGACGACCTGACCGTTACGTCGGTCACCCGCCCATCCGAGGGCTCGGCCACCGTGAACAGCGACGGCACGATCACCTACACACCGAACGCCAACTATCACGGCTCCGACAGCTTCACCTACCGGGCCCGGGACACCGGCAACCTGAACTCCAACGTGGCGACCGTGGCGCTGACCATCGATAGCGTGAACGATGCCCCGGCGTTCGCGGCTGCGAGCGTCGAGCGCAGCGTGTCCGAAAGTGCCGATCCCGGCACCGAGGTTAGGACGCCGGTGACGGCCACGGACGTCGACGAGGGCGACTCGCTCACGTACAGCCTCTCCGGAACGGACGCGGGCTCCTTCGACATCGGTCGTGATTCGGGTCAGATCGCCGTCGGCGCCGGGGTCACCTTCGACATCGCTACCAAGGACACGTACGAGCTCACCGTTACCGCCAGCGACAGTGGTACTCCACCGCGGTCGGCAACCGCTGACGTGACGATCACCGTCACCGCGGGCCCGGTGCGGCCACTCATCATCATCGGCGGCGGTGGGGGCGGCGGACCTTCGGGGCCGACTCCGAGCGAAGTCGACTTCGAGTGGACGGTCAAGCACGACATCGAGGCGCTGGACGCCGGGCATGACACTCCCTCGGGCATGTGGTCGGATGGCGCCACGCTCTGGCTCCTCCAGAACGGCACCGGCGCAGACGACGCCATCTACGCCTACGACCTCGACACTGGGCAGCGCGACGACGACCGCGACTTCGACCTCGATGAACGCAACCGCGCGCCCCGCGGTGTCTGGTCCGACCGGACGGTGATCTGGATTAGCGACAGCGGCCAGGAGAAGCTGTTCGCCCACGACCTCGAGAGCGGCGAGCGGCTCCCCGACCGCGATCTCGTTCTGGCCGCCCGCAACGGCGACGCGCGCGGCATCTGGTCCGACGGCGAGACGATGTGGGTGCTCGATGGCGGGAAGGACAGTCTCTTCGCGTACGACCTCTCAAGCGGAGACTTGCTCGCCGAGTACGACCTCGACTCCGCCAACGGCGACCCCCACGGCATCTGGTCCGACGGCGTCGGCGTCTGGGTATCCGACCACGGCGCGAAGCGGCTCCTCGCCTACCGGCTGCCCACGCTGCCCAACGAGGACGATCGATCCGACGAGGATCAGGCTCTTGAGCGTGTCCGTGACGAGGACTTCAAGGAGCTCTCGAAGGCCGGCAACAACAGCCCACGCGGCACCTGGTTCGACGGCGCGGTGATGTACGTCGCCGACGCGAACGACGGCAAGGTCTACAGCTACAACATGCCCAACGCCATCGACGCGCGCCTCGCGTCGCTCGAGCTCAGCGGCGTCAATTTCGGCGAGTTCTCACCACTGTGGTACAGCTACGCCAGCGACACCATCCCCAATGGCGACATCGCGACCCTGACCGCCACCCCGGCTCAACCCCGCGCGTCTCTGCTGATTGACCCGCCGGATCACGATGGCTACGACGCGAACGGGTACCACGTGCGGTTGCTCCCGGGGTTGGAGATCACCATCACCGTCACCTCCGAGGACGGCAGCCGCGAGCGCGTCTACCGCCTGCTCCTCGGCGAGGAGGAAGCGGACGGGCCCGCGCCGGACTGCCTACGCGGCGCCGTCGCCGTGGGCTTCAGCCTCGTGGTCTACGAGGGCGGTACCGCCGAGGAGCTGGTCGCGTGTGCGCTCACCCGCGACGTTACGGCCCTCTACGCCCTGCACGAGGGCGTCTACGTCTCCTACATCCTCGGCGCGCCGGACTTCGTGAACAGCGCCTTCATCGAGCTGTTCGCCGACGGCGTCCCTTCGCTCACGCCGCTGACCGCGGCGAGCACCACGCCGTCGGCGGGCGCGCCGCGCGGCGCGGGCGAGGAGGCTGCGGCGGAGTCCTGGCCGGAGTGCCTGCGCGGCGACATCGCCGAGGGCTTCAGTCTCGTGCTGTACGAGGGAGGCGAGGTCGAGGAACTGACCGCGTGTGCGCGGAGCAGCAACGTCACGGCCGTCTATGCCCTGCACGGCGGCGAGTTCGTTTCGTACATTTTCGGAGCCCCGGAGTTCGTGAACCAGTCCTTCCTTGAGCTGTTCGCGGAAGGCTTGCCCTCCTTCACGCCGCTGGTCGCGAAGAAGTGATGGGCTGCCCGGACAGAACACTCCTAAGCGCTCCCGAAGGCGCGACTCCCGGAGACGGGACCGGAAACACGTAGCAGAGGAGCTGGACCTTGCATCAAGAACTGACCGACGAACAGGAGCGGATCCGCCTCGAGGGTCTGCGGATTCTGGCCCGCATCATCGCGCGCCACGCCTTCGCCCACCCGAACATCTACGAGGATGCGGCGGTCACGGAGCGGCAGGCGCCACCGGACGGCAACCCGAAGGGCGGTAGCTGAGGCGAGAGCGCTTCGGCGGGTCGACGCCATCGATCGCGTTGAGCCCTCGCCGTCACGCCGCGGAAGGGAAGGGCTGGGAGCTATCGCCTGAGCCGAGCCAGGCCCGCCCCAGGGGTCCCTCGCTCCGCAACACTCGCTCGTGGGAGACCCACAACGGCACCTCGACCCCGGCGCGCTGCACCTCCTCTTGCGCCACGCGGAGGAAGTGGCTCGAGGCGATCTCGTCCTCGAACACCACGAGGACCGCAGGGCGGGTTCCGTGGTCGTCGGTAGGCCGAGCCGAGGCGTAGTAGCGGAGGTAGGGGGCGAGGCGGGCCGCCATCGTGACGGGGCGGACCGCGCGCCGCTCCCACTCGAGGAAGAACGGCCAGGCCTCGTCCCCACGACGCAGGATGCCGAAGGCGTCGGGGTGGACGGAGTGGAGCCGGTCGTCGTGGCGGAAGTAGCGGGATGCCCGGTGGGGCGGGTCGAGTTGGACGACCTCACAGCGCAGCTCACGGGCCTGCGTCGCCAGGGCGGCGACGAAGCCGTGGACGGCCGCGGTGTGCTCCAGATTGCGCAGCAACTGGCGGATGCGCCGGCCCGAGACGTTCCGCCAGGCGAGCGGGCCGTTCGGGTCCGAGGGCTCGGCGCTCCAGCGCCTGCGCGCCAGACCGACGGCGGCGCGGTCGCGGCGGGCGAGCAGGGCAAGCGCGCGGTCGCCGAGGGCGAGGCTGCCGCCGCCGGCGCGAGTCACGAGCCCGGCGTCCGCGAGTGGAAGCACGAGCTGCGAGACTCGTCGGTTGGAGACGCCAAGCAGTCCGCCGAGGTCATGCAGCGCGATCCAGGGCCAGTCGCCGATCAGATCAAGGGCGCGCTTCGAGGCGGGTCCGAGCGCGCTGGGCAGGAGCCAGTCGGGAGTGTCACTCTCGTCCGGGCCGGGGAGCGGCGGTGGCAGTGAGGCTCGCTTGAGCGGCCGCTCCTCGGGCCACGCGCCTCCCGGCGCGGCGTGCGACAGGACCTCGTCGAGCGCGAGGGGAGGCGAGCCCGACGGCGTGCGCCAGATGCGTGAGCCCGCTCCAGCGGAGACGACATCGCGCTCCTGAGCGAGGAAGGTGATCGAGGGCGCGCCTGCCATCAGACGGGCGGTGTGGCGCAGGCGCACCTCGTCGGGCACGAGCAGCAGGAACGCGCTCGGTCGCGGCCCCTCGCGTAGCCTCCAGAGGCGCTTGGCGAAGGCCGTGCGGTCGGCGGTGTGGCCCTGCCGGACGACGGCCACGGTACGTCCGTCTTGGAGCGCGATGGCGGCGTCCATGGGCAGGGCCCGGTACCAGCGGAAGCGGATCGGGTAGGCGATGTCTGAGACTGCCGCGGCGAGGCGGTACACGACGGCGACCGCGTCGAGCCGCTGGAGGAGGATGCGTCGCCACTGCTCCGAGACGGGATGCAGGCGGAGCAGATCGTCAACGCTCACGTCTTCCTCGCGGGCGAGGCGGCGCAGGCCGTCAGCCGTGAGGCAGTAGCGGCGCGTCGAGGGGATCAGCTCCGAGGCGTGTGGCACGGAGGTGGCCAGCCCTGCCTTCTCGATCGCCTCGATGCTCCCGTAGACCGCGCCCCGCGACCAGCCGGAGACGGCGACCATTTCCAGCCGGTCGAGGAAAGGCATCGCGGCGAGCAGGCGCAGCAGGTCGCGCTCCGGCCTCACTGCTCAGGCTGCTCCTCGGCTCGGTTCGGTCGCTGGACGTGCTTGCTGCGCTGCTTCGCGAGGGCCGATCCGCGCGATGCGCGTGTCTTCTTCGGCTCGGGATCTGCCTGGCGCAGGGCCTCGGAACCGGCGCGGAACTCCTCGACGCGCCTGCGGCCCTCCGCCTGCCGCGCCTCGATCTCCTCGGAGGTCAAGACGTAGGAGGACGCAGCGGCGCGGATGCGGGCGGCGGTCTCGGCACTCCCCGGCTCGGGCTTGCGCACCATCATCGAGAACGTCGGCATCCGTTCCGTGCCGACGGTCGCCCGCACGTAGCAGTGGTGCACGGGCAGCGAGACGATGTCCTCCTCGGAGATGCGGTCCTTCCCGAGCTCCCAGACGAGCTGCCGGGCGTCGTTGCCGGCGACCTGGAAGATGGCGAGGCAGCCCACATTCGCGAGCACGGTGTCGCGCATCGTGAGCGAGAGGTCGGCGAGCTTGGCGAGGCTCTGCGTGGCGAGCACGAACGAGGCCCCGAACTTCCCCAGCTCCGACAGCATCGACTCGTAGTCGACGCCGGGCATCGACTGCATCTCGTCGACCACGACGAGCGCGCCGCGCCGCCGTTCGGGCGGCAGGCCTCCCTGCTCACGGATGACCGAGTCGACGAGGTTGAGCAGCGAGGCGCCGACGAGGGCGGCCACGTCACGCCCAGCCGTGCCCTGGGCGGTGGAGACGAGCAGCACGCCGCCGTCG
Source organism: Dehalococcoidia bacterium (assembly GCA_965208885.1). Taxonomy (GTDB): domain Bacteria; phylum Chloroflexota; class Dehalococcoidia; order UBA2979; family UBA2979; genus VXMT01. The sequence continues at coordinate 1,976,257 of CBDBPS010000002.1, read as the reverse complement.
AGGATCGTGCGACGCAGGTCGATGGTGGAGCGGGGCTGGCCGAGGATGGCGCGCGCCCGCTTCGAGGAGGCGTAGTAGGAGAGGCGGGTCTGGACCGGGGCGAGCGCCTCGGCGCGGTACTCGCGCCGCCAGCCGCCGAAGTCGCGCGCCCACCAGTCGAGCAGGAAGGGGTCGCTCACCCGCTCCAGCACGAGCGAGCGGAACCCGTCGTCCGACAGCAGGCGCAGTCCGTCGAGGATCGTGTGTTGCTCCTCGGCCGCTGTGTCGGGGTGGGCGTTGGCTTCGTGCAGCGTCTTCACAGTCTGCTCGAGAATCGACTGCATCCTCGGTCCCCACTGCTCCCAGAGGCCCTTCGCCACGCGCACGACCGAGTCGGCCGTGCGGTCGCGGTCGGCGAAGATGCGCGTGTCGAGCAGGTTGATGCCGGGCGCGCCGCGCTCGTCCCCGAGGTCCACCAGCCGCACCTGCCCGGCCAGCGACCCCGGCACCTGCTCAAGGATCCCGCCCACGAGGTCGGCGTGCGGGTCGACAACGACGATCGCGTCGCCGTCCCGGCCGGCCGCCTTCTCCGCCAGCTTGTGGGTGACGAGGTGGTGCATGAGCGTCGACTTCCCCATGCGCGTGCGCGCGACGTAGAGGTGGTGCCGACGCAGCAGGTCGTCAGGGAAGTGGATCGGGCGAGGCTTGCCCGCGGTGGTCTCGCCTACGAGGGCGCCGCCACGGACGCCTCGGGCGGAGGGCAGCAGGACCCTCGCACCCGAGCGCTCGACGAGCGGCGTCTCGTCGCCGGCGCCCGGTGGGTGCCAGAGCGAGGCGACCTCGCGGACGCCGAGGACGCTGCGTCTGCCGAACAGGCCGGGATCCGAGGGATGCAGCGCTGCGGGTGCGGGCAGCCCCTCCCGCACCTTGCCGACCTCGAAGCGCGCGCCTGCCGGGTGGTCGTAGTGCCGGTAGGCACCGGCGACCTGGCCGAGCAGCTCGCCGGCTCGCCGCTGCCCCTGTCCGCCCTCACCGCCAGGCAGGATGGCGACCACCTGCAACTCGGCGTCGAAGGCGATGCGCGAGACCTTCTCGCGGATCAGCAGCGGATCGTGGACGCGCGCTCGCGAGCGCTTCCAGCGGTGCCACGCCCAGCCCGCCACCGCGAGCCCGATGACAACGCCCGCGCCGAGCGCGATCGCCTTCCACGGCTCACCGGCCTGCACCCAGAGATAGCCGCGGAAGGCGGCGAGGGCGATGGACCCGAGGACGGCCATCGTCACGCCGTCGGTCTGGAGCGGCCTCGTCTGGTAGCTGTAGGCGGGGTCGCGCCGCTCATCGAGTGGACGGCGGTGCGCCTTCTCCTGGTGGTCTTGCGACCAGTCCGGTCCGAGCGAGCGCAGCAGCAGCCTCGCCACGACGCGCTCGCCGGGGCGCAGCGCCGAGAGCGCACCGAGTAACGCGAGCAGCGGGTCGGAGCCGGGGTCGAGCAGGTCGTCGTCGCGGAAGACGCGCAGCGGCACGTACTCGGGGCCGCTCGCGCGCAAGGTCATCGACCACGCCTGCTCGTCCTCGCCAAGGCGCAGCGGATCCTCGTCGGCCGGCACCTCGTGGATGCGCGCCTGCGGGTAGTGGGCGGCGATCTGGCCGCGCACCACCTCCTTGTCGATGCAGCGCGCCATGAGCGTGACGCCGTCGGTGTCGCCGGCGAGTTCGAGCGAGAACGGCTCGGGTACCGCGATGGACTGGAGCAGGTTCTCGATGCCGAGCAGGGTGCGCTCACCCGTGCGCGGCGGCGTCACCGCGAGCAGCACCGGTGGCCTGGGATCAGGCCCGCTGAAGAGCGGGCGCAGAGGATTGAATCTCATCGTGTCCATCCGTTGTGGCTGTTCTGGTTGGCTTCAGCGGTGCGCGCCCGGCCGCCACTCGATCACTTCCGTCTCCTCGGGCGTCGCCTCGATGCGGATCGGGAAGCGGTTGCCGCGGGCGAGCAGGAGTCCGTCGCCGCGCGGGCAGGAGAGCAGCCAGCGCTGGAGATCCTGGGGCAGGTCGAAGGCGTCGCCCACGGTCGAGATCGCGGCGGCGTCCTGCTGGAGGAGGAGCTTGAAGGCGGCGTTCTGGAGCAGGGCGCGCCCCGAGTGGCCGGTGATGGCGCGCGAGGAGTCCTCGCTGAGCAGGTCCTGCACGTCCTGGGTGATGAACTGCAGCCCGAGGCGGTGCTTCCGCGCCCGCTTCGCCATCGAGACCATGAAGGCCGCGCCCTCGGGGTGCTGCATGATCGACCAGACCTCGTCGACGACGAGCAGGCGCGGCTTGGGGTCGCGCGCGGCGGCAGCCCAGACCGTCTCCGTGCAGACCATCGCGGCGGCGGGGCGCAGCTCGGGCTCCAGCAGGCGCAGGTCGAAGACCGTCACCAGCGCCTCGTTGGTGAGCAGGTCGTCGCCCTCATCGGTGAGCAGGTGGCGGAGGCTGCCGGTGGCGAAGGGCCGCAGCAGCCTGGCGAGGTCGGGGTCGCCGTCGGCTTCGTCGCCCTTGAGGAAGGCGTAGAAGTCGCCGAAGCCGGTGCGCTCTCGCGGCTGCGCGTAGTAGGCGGCGAGGGCGTGGTCGAGGGCGGCCCGGCGCTCCGCGCCGAGCGACTCCCCGATCATCACCTCGATCAGCCGCCGCAGACTGCCGATGCGCAGCAGCAGTTCTTCCGCATCGCCGGAGTCGATGACGAAGGGGTTCATGCCCTCGCCGGCGACGCCCGGCGAGAGCACGCGTCCGCCGGCGGCGCGCGCCATGTCGGCGTATTCGCCCTCGGGGTCGATCACGTAGGCGGTGACGCCACGGCAGATGCCGCGCAGCACACCGAGCTTGGTCGCGAACGACTTCCCGCTCCCCGAGCGCGCGAGCACGGCGGTGTTGGCGTTGAGGTGCGTGCCGTCCCAGGGGTCGTAGACCACGGGCGACGAAGCCCGCATGTCGATGCCGTAGAGGCTGCCGCCGCGGGTATCGAGGTCGGGCGGGGAGAAGGGGAAGAGGCGGGCCAGCGACGAGGTGTCGAGCGTGCGCCAGACGGCGACGGCGTTGAGGGCGATCGGCAGGGTGGAGAGCAGGCCCTCGCGCTGGCGGAAGGGGAGGGCGTCGAGCTTGCCCAGGGAGGCTGCGAAGTGGGCCTTCGCGCGCTGCGTCAGCTCCTTGAGCGACTCCTCGTCGTCAGCATGGAGCGTGACGGAGAGCGACGCGTGGAAGAGCCGCTCTCTGCCGCGCTGCACCTCGTCGCGCAGCCGCATCACGTCCTCGAGGGCGATCTCCGCTTCCGAGGACATCGAGCGCCCGCGCTTGAAGGAGAGGCTCTGAGCCGACTCGAAGCGGACCTTCTGCCACTCCAGCGTGCGCGCCGCCTGCGCGGCGGGGATCGGACCGAGGTGGAGGGAGAGATCCATGGGTGCGCCGGTCGCCATCAGGTTCTGGAGGAAGCCGGGGGAGAGCGAGCGCGGCCACTTGCCGAGATGCAGCGAGCGCACGAGGCGCTCGCCGACGCGGATGTCGCGGCGGTTGACCGTGACGTCGGTCGGCGTGTCCTCGTCGACCTCGCGGGGGGAGCCGCCGAGCGCCGAGGCGAGCAACAGCATGCGCAGCTGGCGGCCCACAAGCGGATGGACGGAGAGCCCGGCGCGTGCGAGCAGGCCGCGCAGGTCGCCGATCCGCTCGAACTCGCAGACGGCGTAGAAGCGGCGGTCGAGGATGCCGTCGCGGCGCTCCAGCTCGCCGAGCAGGCGCCGCAACGAGTCGGCGGCGGCCTTCGTCCGCGGGGGCAAATCCCCGGGCTGTGACTCCGCGAGATCCTCCCGCAGCTTCCCGAGGCCGGGCGGGTGCTGGCGCACGAGCAGTTGGAGCGGGAAGTCGCAGGCGTTGAGCGCGCCTGCGAAGGCACCGAGCTTCGGCTCGTCCAGCTCGAGGCCGAGCACCTCGCAGATGCCGAGCTTCACGCCGTCGAGGCGCACCGGGCCGTCGTCTTCGAGGTGGGAGAGCATGAAGGCGAGCGGCAGCCCGGGCGGGAGCTTCACGGCGGCGGCTTCGGTTTCGGTTGCCGGCGAGGCGGCCTCGCGGGCGGCTCCGGGCTCCCGCGCGGCGGCGGCCCCGCCTGGCAGGGCCGCCGCCGCGCGCTTCGCGAGTTCGAGTAGTGGTCTCATCGGGATGTGCTCCTTGGTGTCAGGGGACGGGGATAGGGACCACGCCTGCGCGCAGCAGCGCGGCCACGCCCTTGGCCGACAGCGCGAGCGCGAGCCCGGCCACCGCGAGCACGACAGCGCTCTTCGCGCGCCCGCCGCCGCGCTCGTCGGCGCCGTCGGCCATGAGCAGGACGCCCGCCCAGGCGATGGCGAAGACGCAGACCCCGGCGGCGGCGTAGGCCAGCGCCGTGAGCGCCTCGTCGAAGGCGTCGAGCATGGCCCGCTCCTCGGCCGGGGCCGCGCCGGTCGTGACCAGCGCGACCCCGCCGAGGAGCAGGGCGGTCGTGAGCCGCCTCACCAGACCCACTCCCAGCCGAGCTGCTCGAACCAGTCGCTCAACTCATCGCCCGTGACGGGCGTCTGCGTGGGCGGGTCCGGCTCGGGCTCGGGATTCGGCAGTACGAGTGCGGTGTACGGGTCGTCGGCCCCGACGCTGAGCGCCAGGGTGAGCGACTCCGCCCGGCTGCGGGCGAGCGGCAGCCGCGCCACCACCTCGGCCTCGACGCGGGCGTCGTGGACGACGGTGAAGACCACGTCCTGGCGGACGGTCGACGCTGGGGAGTAGCAACTGGCCGTCACGGTGTGCTCCGTGACGGTGCCGTCCTCGTTGGGGATCGTGACCGTCTCGCTCACGGTGTCGCCGAAGGCGGGGATGCCGACCTCCGCCGTCTCCGTGAGCTGCTCGACGCGCCGCGGGTGGTGCGTGAGCTCCACGAGCGGCGGCAGGGCGACCCGCAGCGACGCCTCCAGCTCCGCCTCGATGGCGAGCGCGTGGACGGCTTGGCCCGCCGCGACCGGGAGTCGGAAGCGGGTCTCGCCGCCGGCCACGAACGTGACGCTCGTCTCCGACGTGCCGGACGTGACCCTCACGGTTCCCGTGACGGCGACGACCTCGGCCGTTAGCACCCCCGTCTGCGTGACGTCGGCGTGACCGGCGACCGTCTGGAGGGCAACCGCTTCCTCGGTGGTGCTCACGCAGTCCGAGCTGATCGCCCCCTCGACGGTGCCCGCGCTCCAGCCGAGTGAGACGACGCGCAGCGCGCACAGCTCGCCCGTCACCACGGGCAGCGGCCACGGGAGCCGCTCGCCACCGAGGCTGACGGCACCCGCCTGCCCCAGCCCGTCCTCCCAGGAGAAGATGAGCGAGGGCGAGGGGCCGTGCAGCGGCAGGTCGTACTCGGTGCGCCCGCCTTGCTCGAGGGCGGCCGTCCCGAAGAAGCGGAGCGACTGTCCGTCCGGACCGCCGTAGACCCGCACCGTCAGGTCCAGGTCCGTGGCGGCCCGCACCGTGACTGCGGCCTGTTCGCCGCTGACCGCGAGCCCCTCGACGAAGAGCCGCCGGCCCGGCACCGGGGGCGGGGGTTGGAACTCGATCTCTTCCGAGAACCAGCCTCCCTCGCCGGGGTCCTGGGCCAGCGCCGGAAGGAGCGGCGTGGCGGCGACGGCGACCGCGAGGACGGCGACCGCCGGGAGCACGCGCCAGCGCCCGAGACGCCGCTTGCCACGTTCCTCCGTTGCCGCCCGAGGCGCCTCGGGCGGTTCCTCGCCGCCCTGCCGGCGACCCTTCCCGAAGAGTCGATGCGGACGAAAGGGCATCCGCCCGTTGCGGCGCTCACCCTCCTTACGCCTCCGCGACCGGCGGCGCACGACACGCCGCATGCGACGCGCCAGCAGCCGCCGTGGCTTGGGGCCGCTGGATGCTGGCTGAGCCGGTGCGGGTGGTTCGCTCCGTACCAGCTGGGCCGGAGGCCCGGCGTAGCGCCGTGCCCCCAGCCCGAACCGCAGCAGGTCGGCCGCCACGAGCGGCAACCGCCTGCCTCCGACGCGCCCCGCGATCACGGCTAGCCCCGCCAGCCCGAAGAGCACGGCCGCGGCAATGCGCACCTCGGAGGGACCGAGCGGGGCGTAGCGGTAGACGCCGTAGGCGAGGGCGCAGACCGCCGTCATCGCCACGATTTGGGGAAACGTGAACCACAGCAGGACACGGTCCTCGGCCTGCACGTGGGTCGGAACTTCGTGCTCTCTCATGGCCTAGCCCCCATCCGTGGTCGTGGTCGAGCCCTCGGGCTCGGGGACGTCGACATCCACGACGGGGTTGACGACGGCGTCCATCACCAGCTCGACGACGCCGAAGGCCACCATCGCCAGCACGATGCCGGCGAGAGCGGTCATCATCGCGCTCTTGCCCCGCTCCATCTGGTGCGGCGCGCCCGAGGCGGTGAGGTAGAGGTAGGACCCGTAGATGAAGAAGCCGACGCCGATCGCGCCGACGACTCCCAGCAGGATGCCCACCAGGTTGGAGATGGTCTGAGTCAGGTCTTCCACCTGAGTTTCGCTCCTATCGCGTTTGCGTGTTCTCGTTCGTCTCTCGGTGCTGCTGCTCGTTCGCCTACCGGCACATCGCCCACCTCCGTTTGCGTCTCGATCGGCGCGAAGAGTCCGCGCCGCGTGGTTGCGGTTGTCGTCGTCGCTATTCGCTGCTGCTCCTGGGCGCGCCGCCGCCGCCCGAAGAGGGGGTTGCCATGTCGGCCGCCGAGCGCACGGCCGAGGTGGCCGCCGAGGCCGCTCCGCCCGCGCCTCCGGCGGCCACTGCCGCACCCACCGGGCCACCCGCCGCGCCGCCGCCGATCAGCGCGAGCGAGCGCGCCGAGCGGGCCATCGAGCCGGGCAGGGACATGCCGAAGTAGAGGGTGTGCAGCCAGGCGTCGAAGGTCCCCACGTTGCCGAGCAGCGAGGGCACCCGCGTCGCCAGGTAGATGAAGGCGAGCGACATCAGGAGCTTCCAGACGAGCTCCTGTACGGGCTCGCCGGCGCCGATCGCCGCGAACTCGTTGAGGAAGCCGATGCCGAGCGCCAGCGCGATCAGCTGGATCGCCTGCTGGAAGACGGTCGTCATGAAGAGCCGCAGCCAGTGCCGGCCCCAGCCCGCCGTGTGCGGGAGGATCCACAGCCCGAGGGCGATCGGCGCGAGCGCGAGGAGGATGTCGATGAGCGCGAGGCGCAGCACCATCTGCACCACGAGGTAGAGCACGAAGAAGCCGTAGACGAGGTAGAGCAGCGCCAACAGCAGGGCCATGCCCACGCTGCCGGCCGCCACGGCGGTAAGGAGCGTGCGCAGCGTCGAGCGCAGCATGTCGCCTGCGGTGACGCCCAGCTCGGCCGCGACGAAGCCAGAGACGGCGTCGGCGACGTCGATGACGAGCGCGCACCACCAGAGCGAGGCGGCGGCGGCCACGAGCCCCAGCCCGAGGCGCGGGACCAGCTCACGCCAGCCCGCCTGCGCGCGGCCGAGATGGTCCCCGATGATGAGGCTCAGCCCCATCCAGCCGATGATCACCACCAGCGCGCCGGAGGTGATGATCCAGACTGCGGTCCACGCCTGGCGGACGATCTCGTGGTCGTAGGTGAGGCCGGCCGGGGTGCCCGTGAAGATGTCGCTCACGGGGCGGCCTCGCAGGTCTCGGCGTCGTCGCCGGCTGCGCGCTCCACGACGCCGCAGAGCGTTCCGTGCGCCCCTTCGATGATCCAGCGGGCGGCGGCCTTGCCCCAGCGCTCGGGTTCGAGCGCGCCGAGGACCCGGTTCCAGAGGCCGCCGGGCTGGTGGGGTGGGATCACGGCGTAGAAGGGCTGCGGCGACTCCGCCAGCTCACCCGCGAGCATCACGAGCAGGTAGGGGCGCTCCGGGTCGAGCTCGGGCTGGCTGTCCTCGAAGGGGTACTCGAAGGAGTACTCGCGTCCGTCGCGCCGGTCCTTGCCGCCATCGCGCACGCGGAACACGGCGCTGAGCCACTCGCCCGTGTCTCCGTCGCGCACGCCGTAGTAGAGGAGCGGGACCGCGCGGTCGAAGACGGGGCGCGCGATGAAGCGCCCATCGTCCTTCCGCTCGACGAGGTCCTCGTCGTTCTCGTTGACGAACACGATGCCGTCGCCGATGGGCGGCTCCTGGGCGAGGGCGGTGCCGCTTGAGGGGATGGCCGCGAGCGCCGCCAGCAGCAGCGCCGCCGCCAGCGTCCTCAGCCGCCTTCCCCTACCGGCTCCGATGCTCCACTGCCGCCTCATGAACGCCTCCGTACCCGACGAACGTGTGTCTCGCGGGTTGCGGAGTGTGGAAGGCCGGTGCCCGCAGCGGAGTCCCCCGCAGGGGACTTCATCGGTGCAGTCCCTTCGGGGACCTCACCCCGATCGAGGCGTCCGTGATGTCATTGGGCTGTACAGGGAATCGACGTTGGTGACAGGTTGTCGTCAGTCCAGAGAATCAAGGCAGACCAACGGAAGCGCGCCCCTACAGGCGGTATCCAGTGAACACCTGGCCAGTAGTCCGCGTTCCACGGGAAGCGACAGGCTGTCACCCCGGTTGGACGGCATGAACGGGCAGACCTCAGACGGCGAAGAGCGGGAACGCACGGACGACGCGCAGCTCCTGACGCTGCTGCGCGAGCTGATTCAGGCCGGGGGCCTGCCGGAGACGGCGGAGTTACTGGGCGTGAGCGCCCGCACCCTGCAGCGGACCACGGCGTCGGGCCGGCTCACCGTGCGCATGCGCGCCGCCCTCGAACTGCGTCGGCTGTCCGAAGAGAGCGCCACCACAACGCCAAGGGACGAGGAAACCGACGGCCTGTCACAGAGGCTCGAACACCTCGAGGCCCGCGTGGAGGAACTGGCGGGCGAGCTGCGGGCGACTCGATCAGCGCCGCCACCTCCCGTCAAGGGCGAGCGCACCACCGTGGCTGCGCCCTCCGTGGAGGAACCGGCAAGAGGCCGGCCGTGGAGGCCCTACCCCCAGCTCATCACCCCGGAACCGGAGCCCGGCGAGGAGCTGGTCTACGACGATGCGACGCCGACCATCGTGGCGTGGCGCGAGACGCGGGCTGAGTTACGAGCGGCCAGGCACCGGCTGGACAGGCTGGATGCCGAGCGGCACCTGTGGGAGCTGGAGATCGTGCTCATCCGGGACCACGAGCTCACGCTGCCACCGGCCTCGTACCCCTGGGACCGCTTCGACCGACGCGACGAGGTGTGGGCGCTTGAGCGGACGTTGGCGGAACTGCGAGGGGAGCGCCGGCGGGCCCTGCTGCTGCTGTGGGTGCGACGCGTGCTGACGCTTGGGCTGTGGTGGCGGTAACCGACTGGGTCGTCGTCGGCTCGGGCTACGCGTGGAGCTTCAGGAACAAGCCCGATTTGGACCGTTTCCCGTCGGCCGTGCAACGCGTCACCTTCTGAAGCCCCGGCGGTCGCGGTAACTCCATCCAGAGCGGCGCGCCACGACGGGTCATCCATTCCGGCCACCCACTGACGAGGATCTGCTCGGACTGCTTCGGTGACGCCAACACGAAGTAGGGGGTGGCAAGACTCACACCCGGCCGGTCTGCCCCGAAGATCAGGTCGAGCCGCTCCGCCTTCGAGTGCAACTGCTTGTTGGTCCAGCCGGTCTCCATCTTTGCCTCGAGCAGGACGACGTGTGTGGCCTCCCTTCCATCGAACGCGACTAGGAGATCCACGTCCTGCTGGTTAGCCTCGAACAGATCACGCTTCGGAATAGGACACGGCGGCGACGGTGTCGCGGCGAGGTACAGGGCCATCTGCAGCCAGTCGAGGTGGTAGTCCATCGCCACGAAGGCGTCAGCGGGGACTGGCACACTGATCGTCTCTCCCAGGCGCGCCCGGAACCCCGCGTCGAGCGTGAACGTTTCCGCGCCGAGCGCTTCGCGGAGGAGGATGAATCGCTCCTTCCTGTTGAAGTTTCGCAGGTGCTCGATCAGCGCTGACATCTCACGCCTCCGGTCTTCGTCGCTGGCATCCCCAGCGTTGTACGCCGGGCGTGTCTGCGCGTCGAGCACCATCCTCAGCACCGTGTTCTCGGGGGGCGCGCCTCGCAGTCGAAGACTTGTCGCACTCCTGTTGAACTGGAGTGAACACTTTGCAGCGATAGGCCCGAAACCCCTTCCATTGGGCGCGGAAGTTCGGCGACACTGCCAAGCAGTTTCCGGCTTTGCCAGCGTTTCCTGCCGTAGAAACCTGGAGGGTCCATCCCGGACCCGGAACGACCCGACGGATAGAGCATTGCTCTCCTGACGGCGCTCCAGTGAGGGACATCCGCCTTCCCGCAGCGGGAGGCAGTTGAAGGGTCGAGCGCTGCTCCCCCGACGCTGCCTCGAACGCCGGGAGACCGCGGGCGAGTTGCGTTCTGCACTCGACCCCGGAGTCCCTGGGCGGAGTGCGTCCTGCGCTCGGCCCGTTCCTCATGCCCGCCGCGCTCCACACGTGCCGGCCCGCGACTGATTCGCAGGCCGGCCGATTCACACGAACGCGGCCAAACCACTCCGTTCCCCGGTCCGGCATCCGACCGTGGGCGGAGTGTGTCCAACGCCAATCGAGCCATGACCCGAGCCACGGATGCCGGCACGGGTCACCAGCAACTCAGCAGTGACGAAGGAGGTCACGAGACATGAACACAGAGCAGAGGGACGCCATGGAGATGCGAGCCGTGGCCCAGCAGTACACGGGACCGAGCGCCGGCCGGATCTCGAACCTCATCCCGCAGCGGGTGAGCTTCGAGCGGGGCTGGTTCTGGACGACGACCGCCATCTGCCACGGCGGCGCGTCGGACGGACTGGCGTTCCGGCATCGGCCCGACGGCAACGGCATCGACGTGCGCTGTCACACCGGCGGCTGCACGCGCGCCCACGCCGTCACCGCGCTCGAGGGCGTGATCGGGCTGCCCATCTGGACGGCCTACGAGCCGGTGGGCGAGGCCATCCCGGTTCGCCCGAAGCGGCGAGGGCGGAAGCCCGCGGTGGTCGTCGGCTTGGTGGTGTTGCTCGCGGCGCCGCTGCTGCTCGGCCACGGCGGTGAACTGGCCGTGCTCAACGCGGCCGGCCTCGGCATCGGAACGCTCCTCGTCGCACGGCTCCTCGCGAGCCGCCAGCGACGAAGGGTGGTCCGGCGCTGACGCCCCGGGGCTTCGCCCCACCGCATTCACCCAGCCATGGGGCCGCCTCTCCGGAGGCGGCCCCTCTTCGTGCCCGCGAGGGCGCATGACACCGGCAACGAGACCACCACAAGGAGGACGGTCATGACGATGGCGACGACGACGATCAGCACAGGCGAGACCGCGGCGGGAGACCGCCCCGGCCGCAGCCTCGAAGAGCTGGTGGACCGGGTCTTCGAGGCGCTCCTCGGAGCGTCCCCGGAGCCCGAGCAGAGCATCGCCCGCAGCGTCCACGAGGCGCGGCGGCTCCGCCGAGTGAGTGACCTCGATGGGGCGCTGGCGACTCTCGCCGGGGTGAACCTCACCGGGGCCACGGACGAGGAGACGCGCTGGGCGTACGCTGAATGGCTCGATGTCGCGAGGCGGCGCTTCGCCGACCGCGAGGCGGTCGTCTACAGCCCCGGCACGGGGCGGGCCGCCGTGCTCGCGCCGCACCCCGGCGGGGCGCTGGAGGTTCTGGCCGTCCTGGGGATGCGCTGGGAGCCGGGCAAGCTCGTCTCGCGGCGCAGCCTGCGCGGGCTCAGGCCCTTGGCGAAGGGCGGCTCGTGATGGTCGCCACGCATGCGCCGGTCGACATCGCGGCGCTCAAGGAGCGTCACACCCTGGGCGACTTCGTGGAGGCGTCGGGCGTCCGGCTGCGCGGCCGGGGCCGCGTCCGTCAGGGCGTCTGCCCCTTCCACGAGGAGGCCGAGGGCAGCTTCACGGTCTACGCCGACACGGAGCGCTGGTACTGCTTCGGCTGCGGCGAGGGCGGCGACGTGCTGGACTTCGTCCGGCGCGCCGAGGGCCTGAGCCTGCCGGAGGCGATCCGGCGGCTCGATACCTCACCGCCCACCACCGCCCCGGTCCGCCACACGACCCGCGAGCGTCGCCACCGCGATGCGGTCGCGCCGCCGAACCCGGCGCTGCTGACGGCGGCGGCGAGGTACTACGCGGGGCAGCTTCGCCGCAGTCCCGAGGCGAGGGCGTACCTCGCTTCGCGCGGCGTCGGCATCCACACCGCGCGGCGGCTCGGTCTCGGCTACGCGCCGGGGCGCGGGCTGCGCTCGGCGCTCGCGTCCGCCGGCTTCGCGGCCGGACGGGTGCGCGAGAGCGGGCTGTTCACTGAGCGGGGAGAGCGCTTCGCCGGCATGGTGGTCATCCCCGAGATCGCGGGCGGACGTGTCCGCTGGCTCTCGGGACGCGCCATCGACCCGGAGCGCTCGCCCCGCTTCCAGGCGCTGCCCGGCCCCAAGCCGGTGCTCGGGTTGGGGCGGCTCGGCCCCGCGCCACCGTGGGCGGTCGTGACCGAGGGCGTCTTCGACTGGCTCGTCCTGAGCGAGTGGGGGCTGCCGGCCTGCGCCGCCCTCGGCACACAGGGCATGGAGCGCGTGGCCGCCGCCCTGCGCGGCTGCCCCCACGTCTTCCTCGCCTTCGACAACGACGACGCCGGGCACGAGGCCGCGGCGGCGCTCGACGGCCTGCTCGGCCGCCGCGCCGCCGTCGTGAAAGTCCCCGCAGGCGTCGCCGACGTGGCCGAGCTGGCCACGGTCTCAGACGGGCGCGGGGCCTTCCTGCGCCTGCTCGAACGGGCGGCCCGCGCCGCCCGCTAACCCACCCATCCCACCCGACGGGCACTGCTCGCCCGGCTCCATGCGAGCCGGGCGGCTTCAGCGTGCCTGCCGGACCAGCCGCCCACCGGAAGGAGGCGCGATGACCGATGACCGACGGGGCACGGCCCCGAGCACGGGTCTCCCGCCGGGAGACCCGCACCAGTCCACTCAGGCAGCGCACAGCACAGAGGAGAAGCACCATGACCAACGCGACCATCAGCACGAACGGACGCAACGGCGTCCACCCCGAGCCCGTCCCCGAGCGTGACCTCGTGTGGGACAGCCTCCCGCCCGCGGTCACGCAGCGGCTGGGCGAGCCCCTCGACGAGGGACTCGTCTCGCAGCGCAAGGGGCGCGGCAACCGCAGCTACGCCTACCTCGAGGGGCGCACCGCCATCGATCAGGCCAACCGCGTCTTCGGCCACGGCGGCTGGGGCTACGAGGTGGTCGCCCCGGTGGAGCTGCGCGAGGGCGAGAGCGTCGAGCCGAGGACGGGCGAGGCCAGGCCCTGGCGCGCCTACACCGCGACCGTCCGGGTCACGGTTCCCGGCTCGCCGTCACGCACCGACGTCGGCTTCCAGGCCGTCGCCGACGAGACGGTCGAGGGCCACGAGACCGCGCACAAGGGAGCCGTGACCGACGCGCTCAAGCGCGCGCTGCGGAGCTACGGCGACCAGTTCGGGAACAGCCTCTACGGGGACGGCAGCACGGGCGACCTCGCGCCGTCGCTGCGCAAGACCCTCGTCGACCTCGGCAACTGCCGGGGCTTCGACGAGGCAAAGGTGCGTTCCGCCGTGCGCGAGCGCACCGGGCGGGACCTCGACGAACTCCCAGTCGCGGCCCTCACCCCGCTGGTGGAGGCCGCGGCTCGCAAGCTCCAGGAGGACGGCGCGAGCGAGACGCCGAAGGCCGCCTGAGCGGCTGGAGGTCAACAAGCAAACGGAAGGAGGTGCCCATCGCGGGTGCCTGAAACACAAGCGCCTTGCAGAGACGCTCCCTGCCGGGAGCGCACACGGGGCCGTCCTTCGGGGCGGCCCCGCCGTCGTTACGAACCCGGGTGCGGCGGGCCGCACCACCACGGTGACAACCAACACCAAGAAGGAGACTGAAATGTCACGGACGATCAACCGCATCGAACTGCTGGGCCGCGTGGGCACGGAGCCCGAGCTGAAGTACAGCCAGAACGGCACCGCGATCTGCCAGCTCAGGCTGGCGACCGACCGCCGCCGCCAGAACGGCGAGACCGACGCCGACTGGCACAACGTCGTCTGCTGGGGCAAGCAGGCCGAGGCCGTCGCCGAGTACGTGAAGAAGGGCAACCGCATCTTCGTCGCGGGCTCGCTCGCGCAGAACAGCTACGAGACGCAGGACGGCCAGCGCCGCCACCGCAGCGAGGTGCACGCGCAGGAGGTCATCTTCCTCGACTCGAACGGCAACGGGGGCAACGGGCGCTCCAACGGCAACGGCAACGGCAGCCGCGAGGCCGCCGCCGAGGTCGCGGACGACCAGCCCTTCTAGCCATCCACGGCACACAGACGCCGCCCGCCGAGCGCGGGCGCACACGGGGCCACTCCCTCACGGGGGCGGCCCCGCTCTCGTTCCAGCGAGGTGCGGCTCCCGCCGCGCCGCCAGTGACAACCACGCCAGACAAACGAAGGAGACTGAAATGTCACGGACGATCAACCGCATCGAGCTGCTGGGCCGCGTGGGCACGGAGCCCGAACTGAAGTACAGCCAGAACGGCACCGCCATCTGCCAGCTCAGGCTGGCGACCGACCGCCGCCGCCAGAACGGCGAGACCGACGCCGACTGGCACTCGGTCGTCTGCTGGGGCAAGCAGGCCGAGGCTGTCGCCGAGTACGTGAAGAAGGGCAACCGCATCTTCGTCGCTGGCTCGCTCGCCCAGAACAGCTATGAGACGCAGGACGGCCAGCGCCGCCACCGCACGGAGGTGCACGCGCAGGAGGTGATCTTCCTCGACTCGAACGGCAACGGGCGCTCGGGCGGCAACGGCAACGGCAGCCGCGAGGCCGCCGCCGAGGTCGCGGACGACCAGCCCTTCTAGCCATCCACGGCACACAGACGCCGCCCGCCAGTCGCGGGCGCACACGGGGCCGCTCCCTCACGGGGGCGGCCCCGCTCTCATTCCACCACATCAGCAACACCACAAAGGAGAACCGAACATGGCGCGCACTACCGAACGCGACGCGCTCCCAACCTGGAGCGCGCACACGCTGGTCATGACCCTGCTCGAGGGTCCCGACTACTTCAACGGCCACTGCACCTGCGACCGCTGGTCCTACCGCACCGACGACTGGACCGACCTCGGGACGAAGTGGGCCTGGCACTACGTCGCCGAGTCCGGCGGACCCGGCGGCCACCCCTCCGCCCGCCAGATCGTGCGGGCCGAGCTCGAGGCCAGTGGCGACTACGGCGGCGACTGCCCCGGATGTGGCCACCCCGTGGTCAAGGGGCGCACGCACTGCCGCAGCTGCGAGGAAGCCCGCGAGGCGTGCAGCGACAACTGCGAGCGCAACTGCTGCTGGGAGGACACCGTCGCCCGGCGTCACGCCCGCGACGCGGCCCACCAGCGCGTGGCGTGCCGCAACTGCGGCAACTGCCTCGACTGCGACGACGACGCTTCGCCGGACCACCAGGACTGCAACTGCCCGCTCGGGCAGGCGCTGCCGGTGGAGGTGGCGGCATGACCGCCACCGAGCACAGCGACGCGCTGCTCGCGGCGCTGCGCAGCAACCTCGACGTCCTGGGCGAGCTGGCCGTGCGCTACGAGGTCGAGACGCGGCCCGACCGCGAGCCCGACGCTCCGATCGTCGGATCGCCGGAGGACGTGCAGCGCCTGCTGGGCCCGGAGATGGCGGCGCTCGCGCAGGAGCAACTGCGCGTGCTGCTGCTCGACCGGCGCAACCGCGTCGTCGGCCAGCGGGTGATCTACCTCGGCAACTGCTACTCGGCGGTCGTGCGGCTCGCCGAGGTGCTGCGCCCGGCGGTCGTCGAGGCCGTCCCCAACCTGATCGTCGTCCACAACCACCCGTCGGGCGACGCGACGCCGAGCACGAACGATGTCGACGTCACGAAGGCGCTGGCGGAGGCGGCAACGCTGCTCGGCATCGAGCTGCTCGACCACATCGTGATCGGCGACGAGGCCGTCAGCCTCCGGGAGCGCGGGCTCTTCGGAGGCTGACGCACACGCAGGCCCCATGCCTGCGCACGACCACTAGGCACTCAACGGAAGGAGACAGCCCATGATCGAGGCGCACGCCGCCCCGGACACCCGGGATCTGTACACGATCAGCGCGAACGGCTTCTCGGCCACGGCCGACGCCTTCGCGCGCGACCCCGACACGGAGGGACTCTGGTTCCTCTCGATGGTCGGCGCCCAGAGCGCCCTCAAGGCAATCTGGGCCGCCCTCCTCAAGCGGCCACCCGAGACCGCGCACCTGCTCGCGGGCACGGACGGGACGGTGCTCTCCGGCGGCTTCCACCGCTGCGAGGTCCCCTACGAGACGCTCGGCACGTGGACGACGAAGATCGCCCGCCTGCCGGTCAGCGGAGGCTGGCACGCGATGGTGTACACCCGCCTCGCGGAGTACGCCTTCGAGCGGGACGCGTTCCTCTTGCTCGCCCCCGGCGAGGAGGAGGCGCCCGCCCTGCACCACCGCTTCCTCGACCGCCGCAGCCCCCTGCCCCTGCACCGCAACTGGGCGGACTGGCTGTGGCGCCGGGGGCTGGCGGAGGCCGAGATCGTGCCGCTGCAGTCGGCGGGCATCGCCGCCTACCGCTGCACCCCGGACGCCGAGGCGCTGCGCGAGGACCTCTCGCACGCCGTGGCGGCCGGGACGCTCACGCTGCCGCGTGAGCAGTCAACGAACGAACATCCGGAAGGAGACACGAGATGAGACTGGCAGCCCAGGCGAAGGGCGGCTTCTACCCGACGCCGCCACGAGTCACCGAGATGATCGCGAGCCTGATGCAGGCTCGCAGCACCGAACGCGGCGAGACGACGCTGCGCATCCTCGACCCCTGCTGCGGGGCCGGGGACGCGCTGGCGGACCTCGCCGCGCGCATCGGCCGTCCCGACGGCTCCGCCGTCGAGACCTACGGGGTGGAGCTCCACGCCGAGCGCGCGAAGGAGGCGCAGGACCGCCTCGACCATGTGCTCGGCACGGACCTCTTCCAGACGTCGATCGCCAACGGGGCGTTCGGGCTGCTCTACCTGAACCCGCCGTACGACGACGACGCGGGCGAGGAGAAGCGCACCGAGCACGCGTTCCTGCGCCACTGCACTCGCTACCTGGCCGGGCACGGCCTGCTCGTCTTCGTGGTGCCGAGGCGGCGGCTGGCGGGCTCCGCCAACTACCTCGCCTCGCACTACGCGCGGCTGCGCTGCTGGGCCTTCCCCGACCCGGAGCGTGAGGCCTTCGACCAGGTCGTCGTCACCGGCACTCGCAAGGCCGAGGTGCAGTACGACCAGTACAGCGCCGTGCGGCTGCAGGAGTGCATGGAAGGCAACGTCGAGGAGCTGAGCCGCCAGCGCTACCCGGTCTACAACGCGCGGGCCACCGCGGGCGGCGAGGTGCTCTTCGCCACCCGCACGATCGACCCGGTCGCCGCGGCGGCGGAGTCGCGGCGCTCCGGGCTCTGGGTCAGCGCGACGGTGACCGACGCGCTCTGGCCCGCCGAGGACGGGCGCACGCGGCCGCTCATGCCGCTGCGCCGCGGCCACCTCGCGATGCTGGTGGCGGCCGGCTTCCTCGACAACCTCCAGCTCGAGGCCGACGGCAGCCGCATCCTCGTCAAGGGCAGGACCTCGAAGGATATGCTGCTCGTCGAGACCACGCCGGACAAGGAGGTCTACCGCGAGCGGCTGCGGACCACCGTCGTCGCCCTCGACCTCGACATCGGCGAGATCACCGACATCGCCGCCTGACGGCTCGACACCGGGCCGCATCCACGGGGCCCCGCGGTCATGCGATCGCGGGGCCTCGCTTCGTCACGACCACAGCAAGACACGACCACAGCAAGAAAGGAACGGAACCCCATGGACCTCGCAGGATTCGTCGATACGTACCGCGACGCCATAGCCCGGCGGGTGGTGGAGTCCTACCCGCCCCGCTACCGGCCCTCCGAGCAGGACCGGCCGCTCCCGCCCCTGCTGCGCGCTCCCCTGGGCGCGCAGGCCGACGCCATCCGCGGCGCGGCGCTCTCGCTCGAGGCGCAACGCGGCACGACCGTCGTCGGGGAGATGGGCACGGGCAAGACCTTCATCGCCGCCTCGGCGGCTTACATGGCGGGCTTCGAGCGCGTGCTCGTGCTTTGCCCGCCCCACCTCACCCGCAAGTGGAAGCGCGAGGTCGAGGAGACGGTGCCCGGCGCCCGCGCCGTGATCGTCGCCTCGATCACCGACCTCGAGCGGCTGCGCGCCGCCACCGGCCCCGGCCCACTCTTCGCGATCATGTCGCGCGAGCGCGCCAAGCTCTCCTACCGCTGGCAGCCCGCCGTGGTGGAGCGCTGGGCGACGGTGCGTGGCAGGCTCGTGCGTCACGAGGAGACGGGCGAGCCGTTCCGGGTGCCATGCTGCCCGGACTGCCACGAGCAGATCGTCGACAAGGACGGCGTGCCGCTGCTCGGCCGCGACCTCGCGCGCCGCAAGCGCTGGTGCCCGGAGTGCGGCTCCGCGCTCTGGCAGGCCGACCGCTCAGGGCCGAAGCGCTACCCGCTCGCCGACTACGTGAAGCATCGCTTGAAGGGCTTCTTCGACCTGCTGGTCGGCGACGAGGTGCACGAATACAAGGGCCGCGGCTCCGCCCAGGGCATCGCCGCCGGCATCCTCGCCGACGTCTGCGGCAAGTCGCTCAGCCTGAGCGGCACGCTCATGGGCGGCTATTCCTCGACGCTCTTCCACCTGCTCTACCGGTTCAGCCCGGAGATCCGCACGGAGTTCGGGCGCTCCGAGGAGGGCCGCTGGATCGAGCGTTATGGCTTCGTGGAGCACACGGTCGGCCGCGATGACGACGTCGCAGAGGAGGACGGCCGCACGAGCCGTCGCCGCAAGTACCGCAAGGTGATCCGTGAGCGGCCCGGGCTCGCCCCCGCCGCGCTCTTCCACCTCATCGGCAACAGCGTCTTCCTGCGGCTCTCGGACGTTGCCTCGGGGCTGCCGCCCTACGAGGAACGCGTCCTGCTCTCCTCGATGGAGACGGAGGCCGACGCCACTGGGCTCTCGCAGCGCTCGGGCTACGACAAGCTGTTCGGGACACTGCGGGCAGCGCTCGCGGACGCGCTCTCGAGGGGCTCGCGGCGATTGCTCGCGACCTACCTGCAGACACTGCTCGCCTACCCCGACGGCTGCACGCGTGGCGAGGCGGTCTTCGACCCGGAGACGGAGGAGCTGCTCGTGCAGGTGCCGCCCCTCCCCGAGGAGCGGCTCTACCCGAAGGAGCGCGCGCTCGTCGACCTCGTCGCCGCCGAGCGGCTGGCTGGCCGTCGGGTGCTCGTCTACGCGACCCACACTGGCACGCGCGACATCACCGGGCGGATGGAGGACTTCCTCTCCCGTCACGGCTTCCGGGTCGCGGTGATGAAGGCAGACGCAGTCCCGCCCGAGCGCCGCGAGGCGTGGGTGGCGAAGCGCGTCGAGGAGGGCGTCGACGTGCTCGTCTGCCACCCCCGGCTGGTGCAGACGGGGTTGGACCTCGTGGAGTTCCCGACGATCGTCTGGTTCGAGACGGACTACTCCGTCTACACCATGCGGCAGGCGTCACGGCGCTCCTGGCGTATCGGCCAGACGCAGCCCGTCCAGGTCGTCTTCATGGCCTACCGGAATACCCTCCAGGCCGACGCCCTCAAGCTCGTGGCGCAGAAGCTCCAGTCCTCGCTGGCTGTAGAGGGCGAGCTGCCCGAGGACGGCCTCGCCGCCTACGGGGACGACGGCGACGATCTCATGCTCGCCCTGGCGCGCAAGATCGTCGCTGGCGAGGAGGATGCCGGCTCGGTCGAGTCGGTTTTCGAGCAGGCGCGGCAGGTCGCGGCCGAGGCCGAGGCGCTGCTGGTCGACGAGGACTGGGCCGCGCCGGAGCCGGTGGCCGAGGCCGTCACGATCGCGAGCGACGGACGCGAGGCACGTGAGGATGCCCCCGAGCCGCAGCGGACGCTGTTCTCGTGGGCGGAGTTCATGGCGGATGGGCAAACCGAGTCGAGGCGTCGGCGCCGGGACGAAGCTCCGACGCTCTCCCTCTTCGAGTGGGCGCTCGAGCGGGAACGGGAGTTGGTCGGCGCTGGGCCGTAGGCGCCCGGGCCATGGGGCGGTCATCGCGACGACGTGATGGCCGCCCTAGGCACGTCCTGTGTGCGGCGGTTCAGCCGTTAACGGCCGGGCGCTCCTCCACCTGCTCCAGCGGAGCGCGCCACCGACTCGATAGCCCGCTCACCGCCTAATCCACGGGCAGCTTCGGTAGGCAGCTAGCACCCAGCAAGCTATGATGATTGCGAGGCGAGGCAGCCTGGAGTGCCTCCAGAGCCACGCCGCGACCGATGCCCCGGCTAGTTGCAGTTGGGGCACGGTGCGTGGTACAAACCTCGGCACGTCAGCCAAAGAGTTGCGTTGAAGGGCACATGCTCCAGTGTGAAGTAACGGCTCAACAACAGGATGTGAGGCCGCCCGTCGGGGCGGCCTCACTGCGTTCACGGGCCTCACTGCTGGCCCAAAGCGCCGAAGTAGCGCTGAAAGGCAGGGTGTACGACGACCTGGAAGTCCTCATCGAGTACCGGGCGCACGCTTTCCCAGGACCGATCCTGTCTGTAGAACAAAGATCCGCCCCGCCCCGTGACGCCCAAGACTTGCAGGTCATAGAACACGGCAACGTTGGCAAGTCCGTCGTCTGGTTCAGCAGTCAACCAGTCGGGTCGACTATCGAGTGCACCGATCCTGCTCTGCAGGACCGACATTGAACAGGAGTCCGAGAACTCGCCGAACAGCTCCAACAGCACGCTGTTCAAGCCGGGGTACTTGAACCGGTGCTCGGCGACAAGTTCTCCGAGGATCAGCTGACCCGTATCACCCCATGCCTCGTAGATGTGTCGATCCAGCACGCGCTCCTCAAGCTCTCGAGCCGCGGCAGCGATCGCCTCTTGGCAGAAGTGGATCATCTGGCGCGGGCGATGGAGTGACCGCGTTGCCATAAACTCGCTCGTCAGCTCGTCCTGCGTCCAAATGGGGAACAGCTGGCTCCAAACTTCGGCAGTTCCTCCAGATGCGAAGCCGCGGGCGCGGAGCCGTTCTGCCACAACCTCTCCGAGGAGCTCTGTCGACCATCTGAGGATTCCAACATCTCGCCGTCCAAACTCTGGATCATGGATCATCAGGTAATCGTAAAGGTCACGGCGTATAAACAGTGTAGCCTTGAAGTCCGCGTCGAAGTTTGAAGTTACATCACTGATAGCATTCAGAAGCGAAGTTACAAGACGGAATGCCTCGTCACTTGACGGCTCCCAGTTGCGGTCCAAGTCATCTGCTATGAAGCGAATCTCGTGGTGCCTGGCGAACTCTCGTATATCTCGTTCGAGTCCATAGAGGCGCGCGATCTGTAGTTTCTCCCGCATAGCCACCTGATCGCCTGCGCGGGCCGACTCGCCGAGATCCTCGAGCAGTCGAGATACCCGCGAAGCGAAATCGAGAGCTAGGAGGTGTTCGTTCTCCTCGGCCCAGGCCTTGATCGCCGTGCTGTAATGCGGAGTTGCGGGTCTAGAACGGGTACGCGGAGCCTGGGTTTGCAGTCGTCTAGCCTCCGCGCTGTCACTTCCCGCATCCATCAATATTTCTGGCCAGAAGTCTTGGCGGATCTTCGCAACGACCTCGGACAGAATGATGAAACGCCAGAAGCTCCCGTAAACGAATCGCCAATGTGCGAACGGGATCTGCTCTTCAAAGACTGCCGCCAGTTCGGGGAACTGCCATTCCGTTGGCTGCAGGTCGACCAGCAGGCGACTCGTGTCCCTGAACTCAGCTGAGAGTATCTTGAAGTTAGCAGTCTTCCCCGATCCCTTGGCTCCAACGAATATACGCTTTTCTGCATTCCTAGCCTGGACAAACTCTGGTGTGTTCACGAAGTAGTCCGCGAGTTCGAAGTCGGCACCGGCGTCCCCACTACCGAGGAAGATGGGTTCCTGTCGATCCTCGGGCTTGGTGGAGACCGGACGTCGCTGTGCAGTAGCGTCTCCAGCGCCAAGTGCAGCCGAGACGGCATCTTCCAGCCAGCGCCTTAGCCGTTCTTCCGCTTCGGTCTCACTATCATAGAAGAGGATGTTGTCCTCAAGATCGAGAAGTCGTTTCCCGTCGCGTGGCGCGAGGACGACGTACTTTCTGCCTAGCCCGGCCGCGATTCCGGCGAAGAGCATGGAGTGAGCGTTGGAGCGGTCAGCGTCATGAATTCCTTCGTGCACGAGTAGCCCCACGTATGTGGCTGCCGATCCAATAGCATATGCAAGGGTACGGATATTATTGTAGTCGGCGTCGTCGGTGTCGATGCGGGCCGAACGAAGAAACCTAAATCGCTGAAGGGCCGAATATATCGTGCCAGAAAGATCGTGAGTGTTAGGGGCAGGAAGAAAGAAGACTGTCCTCTGGTCCGGAGCTTGTTGCGATGACCAACCGACTTCGTCGAGGAGCGTCGCGCCGCCAGGCTGGAACGACCTAAGTTCATCGATGATGTCTCGGCGGGCGGAGTACCGAATCTGTCGGACTGTGTCGAGGACACGAAGGCGCATCCCGTCTGCGCGTGTTGAGTCGTGTAGAGAATACACGTGGCGGTTTGAGCCAATGGCGTAGCCGAACTCAAAGAGCACATTGCCATTGCCACTCGTGGTATCCAGGAGGGCCAGTCCAGATTTGTCGATGGCGGCCTTGACGCCGCTCTCTCCTGACCACAGGAAGCTGGGCTCCGACGCGTCTTGCCAGTCGGAGACTGCGACTCCTTGGGTGCGGAGGGCCTGAACGAGGCGAAGCCCGTTATCGCCGTCGGGATTCTGGCCAGGGTAACCAACGAATGTCGGGGGCAGGCTAATGAGCTCGGACACCACAGTGCGTTACCTACCGCAACTCATGGCAGACTGCCAAGAGTGCATGACCCGTCGCTCCCGTTGGCTCGCTCGACATTCTTCAGGTACCGAGTCGGACTCGTCAAGCGGAGCAGTACAGTACAGGGCAAGCTGCCACGACGCACACGCCCGCCAGCGCCCCGCGTAGCCTACAATCGCGTTCCCGATGCAGAGCACCCAACTCTCGATGGGCACGATCATCGAAGGGCCATTCTGGCCGGAGCCGCTGCGCGTCCTGAACGTGAGCGACCTTGAGGCGTCGGTACGGGTTGAGGCTGTCGGCACTGAATCCACCCGATACTACGACCAGACGATCCCGCGTGAGCAGTTCGAGCGCGAGGTCAGCACGGTCACGGGCGGCCGCCATACCTTCGACGCGGAGCCCGTGCTCTTCCGCCTCGCGGTCGAGGCGCTCCGCACGCACCTGGCTCACGCCTTCGACCCGCAGTTCGCGGTGTCCGTCTCGCAAGTCGACCCGCTTCCCCACCAGCTCGACGCGGTCTATAAGCACATGCTGCCATTGCCGCGCATCCGCTTCCTGCTCGCGGACGACCCCGGCGCCGGGAAGACGATCATGGCTGGCCTGCTTCTGCGGGAGCTGATGCAACGAGGTGATGTCTCGCGCGTCCTGGTGCTCTGTCCGAAGGCCCTAACCGACCAGTGGCGGCGGGAGATGTGGGAGCGATTCCGCGAGCGGTTCACGCTGGTTACCGGCGAGTCGGTCTCCAGCGGCTTCGGCCAGAACGTCTGGGTCGAGACCGACCAGGTAGTCGCGTCCGTCGACCTGGCCATCCAGGACCACATCCTGCCAGGGCTTGAGCAGTCGGACTGGGACATCGTCATCTTCGACGAGGCCCACAAGCTCTCGGCGTACCGCTACGGGACCGCCGGCAAGATCGACAAGACCAAGCGCTACCAGCTGGCCGAGGAGCTCGCCGAGCGGACGAAGCACCTGCTGCTGATGACGGCCACCCCGCATAAGGGCGACCCGGAGAACTTCAGGCTGCTGCTCTCGCTGCTCGACGACAAGGCGTTCGCTTCTCAGGCAGGGGTTGAGAGCGCCCTCGATCAAGACCGCTCGCCGTACTTCCTGCGCCGCACGAAGGAGGCGATGAAGCACTTCGACGGCCGCCCCCTCTTCCTTCCCAGGCACGTCCGCACCGCCCCGTACGAACTCGAGGAGCACGAACAGCACCTGTACGACGCCGTCACCAACTACGTCGCGACAGGCTTGGCGGCGGCCGAGCAAGCAGCGCAAACGCAGAGACGGAACGTGACGCTGGCCCTCATCGTGCTGCAGCGTCGGCTCGCCTCGTCCCTCTACGCGACGACCCGCAGTCTGGAGCGGCGGCACGGCCGACTGACCGAGGAGTTGGAGCGAGCACTCGAGGCCGGGCGCGTCTCGCAGCACGCAGCCGAGGTCGGCTACGACCCGGAAGACGACGACCTCGATGAACTCACCTCCGAGGACGAGGCGGCGCTGTCCGGCGCATCGACTGCGAGGACGCCCGACGAACTGCGCGCGGAGATCGAGGAGCTTCGAGAGCTGATCGCGCTCGCCGAGGCGACACAGCGCATGGGTCCAGAGCGAAAGCTCGTGGAGCTCCAGCGCGCCATCGAGAGCCAGACCGTGACCGACGGCGACGAGAAAATGCTCATCTTCACTGAGCACCGCGACACGCTCGTCTACCTGACCGAGCGGCTGCGGGAGCAGGGCTACCGCGTCTGCAACATCCACGGGGGGATGAAGCTCGCCGACCGCATCGCGGCCGAGAAGGAGTTCCGAGGACCGGCGCAGTTCATGGTCGCGACGGAGGCGGCCGGCGAGGGCATCAACCTCCAGTTCTGCAAGGTCATGATCAACTGGGACCTGCCCTGGAACCCCAACCGCCTCGAGCAGCGCATGGGTCGGATCCACCGCTACGGGCAGGAGTACGAGGTCACCGTCATCAACCTCGTGGCGGCCGGGACCCGCGAGGGGTTGGTGATGACGCGGCTGCTGGAGAAGCTCGAACGCATGCGGGAGGCGCTCGGGCCGGACCATGTCTACGACGTGATCGCCAGCATCTTCGAGGCCGGCCAGGTGCGACTCGAGGCCCTCATCCGCGACGCCATCACCGAACGCCGTTCGATGGAAGAGATCCTCGCCGAGCTGGACTTCGTCGAGGATCCTGCGGCCCTCGCGGCCGTTCAGGAGAGCATGAGCGATGCCCTCGCCAACAACCACATCGACATGACCTCCATCCTCGACGAGGGGCGCGACTCGAAGGAGCGACGGCTGACGCCCGAGTTCGTCGAGCGCTTCTTCATCGACGGGCTCCGCTACCTCGACGGCCGCCTGGCGGCGGGCGACGACCGCGACTGGAGGCTGGACTTCGTGCCCGCGGACATCCGTCGAGAGGTGCGTGCCGCGAACACGGGCGAGTTCGGCGAGGGCGGCCGCATCATCACCTTCAACAAGGAGCGGCTGCGCCGGGACCCGCCGGCCGAGTTCGCCGCGCCCGGGCATCCGCTGTTCGACGCCGTGCTCGCCCGCATCCTCGACCGAGGGCGGCCCGTCCTGGCTCAGGGCACCGTCTTCATCGACAAGGAGGCGCGTGAGCCGTACCTCGTCTGGCTGCTGGAGGCGGCGGCCGTGAACGGCGAGAACGAGGTAGTCCACCGGCGGCTGCTGGCGCTCCGCCAGCGCGGCGACGGCTTCGAGCGCATCACGCCGGGTGTGCTGCTTGACCTGCCGCCCGCAGAGACAGCGCCGGCGGTACCCGACGCACTCCGGAGTCTCGCCGACGGCGACGCGGCTGTGGCCGAGGCGAGCGCCATCTACACCACTGACTACCTCGAGGAGGTCGCGGACGAGCAGAAGCGCCGTGCCAGCATCGTGCAGGAGGCGCTCCAACGGTCGATTGATGACAATCTGTCGGTGCTACAGCGTCAGCTCGATCGCCAGCACGAGGACGAGTCCGCCGGCAAGGACATGCGGATCGCCATCCACACGACGAACGAGCAGATCGACAGCCTCACCAACGAGCTGCGCCGGCGCCGGCAGGAGCTGGACCGCCGCAAGGTCGTCTCCATCCAGACGCCTCGCGTCGTGGGTGTCGCGGCCGCCATCCCCGGCCCTGTACCGCACGTGATCGAGGAGGGCCGCGGCGGCGACAACACGACCGTGGAGATGGCCGCGATGCAGGTCGCGATGGACTACGAGCGGGCGCACAAGCGCGAGCCCGAGGACGTGTCGAAGATGGGCGTCGGGTGCGACATCCGGAGCGTGGCCGCCGCCGGCGCCGTCCGCTACATCGAGGTGAAGGGCCACGCCGCCACGGGAGACATCACGCTCTACTACACGGAGTGGCAGCTGGCCCATCGCATGCGCGAGGAGTTCTTCATCTACGAGGTCGACTACGCGCTCACGAAGCCGGAGATGCGGATCACCCAGGACCCCATCGGCAAGAACGTTCCGGCCAGCGAGAGCGTAATCGAGTACCGCATCAAGGCGGCCGACCTTCGAGCAGCAGCCGAGCCTGCGGAGCCAGTGGAGGCGCCGGCGTGACCGAGCGGCGCAAGCGGCTGATCGAGGTGGCCTTCCCGCTGGAGAAGGTTTCTGAACACTCCAGCCGCGAGAAGAACGCTAACAAGCACGGGCACATCTCCTCACTCCATATCTGGTGGGCGAGAAGGCCGATCGCTGCGTGCCGCGCCTTTATCTACGCGTCGCTTGTGGACGACCCGGAGACCGATGGCAAGCGCGAGGCGCTTCTGCGAGAGGTGGCGGACCTCGCTAGCAGGGCGGCTGTGCGTAACCCGGAGCAGGTGGTCCGGGCTAGCTCAGACGGTGGCAGCGGCCTCACTGGCACGCAGCTGCTGGCTCGCGCCCGCGAACGCATCTTGCGCGACAACGGGGGCAAACCGCCAAAGCTCCTTGACACCTTCGCTGGCGGTGGGGCGATCCCCTTCGAGGGGCTGCGTCTCGGCTGCGAAGTGGAGGCCAGCGACCTCAATCCTGTCGCCGTTCTCATCCTGAAGGGAACGCTGGAGTACCCGCAGAAGTATGGCCGACCGGACAGCCAACCGGTGCCGAAGTACATCCGCGATGCGGACGCGAAGGGCCGACAGTCCTTCGCGGGCGGCGAGTTGGCTGAAGACTATATCCGCAACCCGCTTGCCGCCGACGTAAAATACTGGGGTAACTGGCTCTTGGATCGCGCCCGGGCAGAGCTGGCCGACTTCTACCCCACAGATTCCGACGGCAGCGTGCCCGTGGCGTACCTCTGGAGCCGCACAGTCTCCTGTCCCAGTTGCCATGCTGAGATGCCCCTCATCCGTCAGTATTGGCTTGCCCGGAAGGCGAAGAAGCAAGTCGCCCTTGAGCCCGTCCTGGATCGCGCGGAAGGGCGAGTCGACTTCAAGGTCGTCGAGGGTCCTGGGGTGGATAGTCAGCCCGAGCAGGCCACCACTTCGCGGGGCGACACTCGCTGCCTCCTCTGCGGCCAGATCCTGAAAGCGGCGCAGGTCCGACAGGTTGGGGTCGAGGGCAGAATGTCCACCACCCTGACGTCCGTTGTTCTCGCCCGCGAAGGCCAACCCGCTAAGGCATACCGTGAGGACAAAGACGAGGATGCGCTCATATATCGTGCTGCCGCTGAGCGCTTGGCTGCTCTGAGAGAGAGCCACGAGGGTGAGCTCGCACTTGTGCCCGACGAGCCGATCACGTTCGACCCTCAGAATATGAAGGTGCGGACATACGGGATGATGACATGGGGCGAACTCTTCAATGAGCGCCAGCTTCTTTCTCTGACGACCTTCGCGCGCCTAGTCGGCGAGGCACACGCAGAAATGCAGGCCTATGGGCTCGATGAGGACTACGCCAAGGCCGTGGCGACCTATCTGGGAATCGCTGTGGACCGGCTGGCAGATCGGGCGAGCACCCTTTGTCGGTGGGGCGCTAGCGACATGTCAGTCGCCAACACATTCGCGAGGCAGGCGCTTCCAATGGTCTGGGATTTCGCTGAAGCCAACCCATTCTCTGGATACATGGGTGGATTCGACAATGCGATCGCTCGCATCGCAGGGGTAATCACCGAAGGCTCATTATCCGTGAGCCTATCAACGCCGGAAGCCACGGTCGACAGGGCCAACGCATCTCAGCAGCGAGCCTCCCAAGATGTATCCGCCATCGTTACAGATCCCCCTTATTACGACGCTATCAACTACGCCGACCTGTCTGACTTCTTCTATGTCTGGCTCAAGCGGTCGATCGGCTTCCTGCATCCCGATCTGCTGACGTTGCCGCTTACTCCGAAGCGCGACCAGACAGTAATGAACATCTACGCGGACAGCGCGGGGGGTGGGAAGAGACGAAAGGAAGCGGCTCGGCAACGCTATGTGGATGGCATGGCCCAGTCCTTCGACGTGATGGCGCGGTCGCTAACGCCCGGTGGCCTCACTGGCGTCGTCTTTGCCCATACTGATCCTGATGCGTGGTCGACGCTCATTGAGGGGTTGCTTGGCGCGGGGCTGATCCCCGACGCATCCTGGCCGATCGACACGGAGTTTCAGAACAAGGTGGCTGGCATTGGCCAAGCGCGGCTCCGGACCTCAGTTTGGATGGCCTGCCGCAAACGGGAGGACGAGGCTGACGAGGCGTTCCTTGGCGATGTGCTAGAGGAGATGCGGCCCGTCATCCGGGAGCGCCTACTTTCGTTCTGGAGTCAGGGCATTCGCGGAGCCGACTTCTTCATCAGCGCGATCGGCCCTGCCCTCTCCGTCTTCGGTCGGCACCGACGCGTTCTACGGCCAGATGGCACCACGGTCTCGGTGCGTGACTTCCTCGACATCGTGCGGCGGGAGTCGACGACGGTGGCGCTCGAGCAGGTGTTGCAGGGTGCCGACCTTGGCATCGTTGACCCGATCACGCGCCAGTACGTGACCTGGGTGTGGAGCTACTCCCGTGCACCGCTCGACTCTGGCGAGGCACTGGCGCTCTGCCTCGCCACGGGCGCTCCATTCGATGACCTGACTCGCGAGCACGCCATCGCCGTTACCGCTCGAGAGAAGAGCAAGAAGGTCGTGAAGCTCCGTACGATCGCGGAGCGCGCCCGGGAGGACGAAGATCTCGGGACTGGCACGTCGGCGCGTCCCGCGCCGCTCATCGACGAGCTCCAGCGGGCCTCGTGGCTCTGGGGCCAGAACCAGGGTGCGCGGCTTGGCGAGTATCGCGGCGCCCTCGGGGAGTCCCGTTGGACGGCGCTCCTGACGCTCGGCCAGGCCGTCGCTGAGTGCCTGCCCGACGGCGACGAGGACCGCCGCATCATCCTCGGCCTGCTCGGCGCTACCGTACGGGGAGTCGAGCCGCCTGCCGAGCCGGGGCCGAGCCTGCAGGGCGAGTTCGATATCGAGGACACCGATGGCCCAGACTAACCACGAGGCGCTGGGCCAGGGGCTGAAGCTCTACACGGACGCCATGCGCGAGCTGGTCCGGAAGCGGCTCGGCCAAGCCATGCCCAACAACTGGTGGGAGCAGGGCGTTCTGAGGGCCGTCTCACGGCAGCAGGCGGACAGCCTCAGGCGGGAGCGCGAAAAGGACCCGGACGTCCACCCGGCCGAACTGCTCGAACCGGCCCACTTCCGCCTGATTGTGACCCGGAACCGGGGCGTCTTCGACACGGTCTTCCCGAGGTTCCAGGCCGCGGACTCGTATCTCAGCGCCGCAGTCCAGGCCCGCAACGACTGGGCGCACCCCCGGAGCGGCGACATCCTGATCGACGACGCGGAGTTCGCCCTCAACGCCATGGCTCGGCTGCTCGCGATGGCCGATCTGCCCGAGGCGGAGGAGATCGAGACGATCCGCAAGCGCGTCCTCCACATCGAGGAGGAGCCGGCACCCGAGCCTGCGCCCGCACCGGCAGCGGAGCCTGCACCGGCCGCAGCGGGCACGCTTCCCTACTGGTGGCAGGTCTGCGAGCCACGCGAGGGCTTCCGCGATCCGGGCCAGGTCGACGAGGGCCTGTTCGCCGCCACGCTCGGAGGCGTCGCCGCCGGCGCCGCGCGTGAGGAATACCTCGACCCGACGCGCTTCCTCTCGCAGACCTACTTCACCGAGAACCTCACCCAGATGACGCGCGACGTCGTGAACCGCCTGAACGGCGGTGAGGGCGCCGCCGTGACCGAGGTGCAAACCCCCTTCGGCGGCGGCAAGACGCACGCCCTGCTCACGCTCTACCACCTCGTCAAGAACCCGGACAACGCGCTTGCCTTGCCCTCCGTCCGGGAGGCGCTTGGCGGGCTCAATGTCCCCGAGAACGCGCGTGTGCTTGTCTTCGACGGCCAGGAGGCAGGCGGCGATACCCCCGTGATGAAGGAGGACGGTGCCGCGGTTGCGACCCTCTGGGGTGAACTCGCGCACCAAGCGGGCCGCTGGACGCTGGTGATGGACTCCGACGGGAGCGGCACCGCGCCAGGGAACGCTCTCTTCCGACAGGTCCTGGAAGCAGCTTCGCCTTGCCTCATCCTGCTTGACGAGTTGGTCAGCTACCTGGTGAAGCTGAAGTTCTCCAATTCGCGCCGCTCACAGAACGTCTACCGGCAGACGGTCCAGTTCCTCCAGGAGACGCTGCAGCTCGCGGGCAATGTGCCCGGCGTCTGCATCCTGCTCTCGCTCCCGAAGAGCAAGCGCGAGTTCGGCGGGATCGACCCGGCGCAGCTCCAGCGCGAGCTCGAGATACTCGACGAGCTACAGCCGCGAGCGGACCGGGTTGTGTCGAAGCGCACGCCCGTCAACGATGAGGAGATCTACGAGCTGACCCGCCAGCGGCTCTTCGAGACCGTCGACGCGGACGCTGCTCGCCAGGTTGCTCGCGCTTACCGTGCGGTCTACGAGAAGACGCCCGGCAGCTACAACCCGGCCGTGACCAGTGCTGACTACCTCCGCCGGATGGAGGAAGCCTGGCCCCTCCATCCCGAGTTGCTCGACGTCATCTACAAGAAGTGGTCTACCTCGTCGGACTTCCCGCGCACCCGAGCTACGCTCCAGTTGCTTGCCAGCGTCGTCGCGGATCAGTGGCGCAACCGCCGCGAGGCACACTCGATCCAGCCGGCCCACATCGATCTTGAGCGTGAGCGCATCCGTACGCGGATTGTGAGTGCAGCCGGCGCTGGCGGCGGCTTCGACGGCGTCGTGGCCGCCGACATCATCGGCGGAGACGGTCACGCGAACCGAGACGACGAACGCCGAGGCGGCGACTACGCCAAGCTCGGCGTCGCACGCGGCGTAGCCACCACCCTGCTCGCCCACTCGTTCGGCGGGCTTACTCAGAGCGGCGCAACCACTCAGGAACTTCGCCTTGGATCGGTCGCGCCGAACCTCGGTCCCGAGTACATCACCGAAGTGCTGTCGACCCTCGAGGAGACTCTCTGGTACGTCCATCGCGAGGGCGACCGGCTGCGCTTCCAGACTCAGCCGAACATCTACCGCATGATCGCCGAATCTGCGACCAATCAGCCGTCCGCGACCGTCGACGAACGACTGCGCGAGGAGGTGGAGCGGGCGATCGGGAGCCCGCATGGATTCAGGGCCGTCGCGTGGGCCGGCGCGAACGACCAGGTTCCCGACAGCCCCGACCCCACAATTGCCGTGCTATCGGCGCGTTTCGCGGTGTCGAGTTCTGGTGCCGGTGAGGAGCCTGACGGCGCGGACCGCATCGAGCAGCTCTGGGATCGCGTAGGTGGCGGCCTCCGGCAGTGGCGGAACGCCCTAGTGCTGGTAGCCCCGGATCAGGAGCTCTGGGCGAGCGCGGGTGCCGCCGTCCGGGAGGTTCTCGCGTACGAATGGGTGCTGGCCTCAGAGCGTGGTGACCTCAGCCCGCTCGAAGTGGACGACCTCAAGAGCCGTGCCAGGGACAAGCGGTCCAGCCTCGCGACCAGTGTTGCCACCGCCTATCGCTGGGTGTTCTACCCCGATCGAGACGGGCTGGCGCACGCAGCCCTCGCCGTTCCTGCCACTGCCGACGAGCAGATCGCTCAGCGGGTGGCGAAGCGGCTATCAAGCCAGGACTACGGCGATCCGAAGGTCCTGACCGGAATGGGCGCGCTCTACTTCAACGCCAAGGTTGCCTCCCACCTCTGGAACGACGAGATGGAGGCTCTTGACCTCAGACAGGCGCTGCGGCGCTTCCTACAGTGGACGTACCTTCCAATCCTGCCCAACCGCGAGGAGACGCTCCGCGACTGCATCCGCGACGGTGTCTCGACCGGCCTCTGGGCAGTCGCCATCGGCGACGCCAGTAAGAACCAGTACCAGAGCCTCATCGAGAGCGCCGCCGAGTTCGGCGGGCTCGTAAGCCTCTTCGACGGTTCCGCTTCGCTCGTGAAGGGCGAGCTCCTCGCGCTGATTCGCGAGGAGTTGGGCCTCGGGTCGGAGGAAGCTCAACCAGAAGGCGACGGGCCGCCCTCGGACTCCGAGGAACCCCAGCCGGAACCTGACGAGACTCAGCAGGGCGGCAAGCAGGGCGAACTCGCGATCCCTGCTCCCGCCCCCCGGTTGCAGCAAGTGCGGCTCACGATCAGCGATCTCGCGGTCGCGAAGACCAACAACCTGCAGCCGTACCTCTTCCGGGTGCTGCAGCAACAGGACGCGGGCGCGGAGGTGCAACTCAGCATCCTCGTGCGCAGCGAGCCCGGAATCCCCAAAGATGTGCTTGAGAGTCAGATTGTCGAAGCGTTCGACCAGCTTGGCGTCTCGGTAAGCTGGGATGAAGCCTGAGGCCTCGTACGACGGGCTGTCGGCTCAAGCCTTCGCCGTTGCTCGCAGCACGAGCGAGTGCGTCCCACCCCGTGCTGTGAAGCGGGTGACGTCCGGACCCCCTGGGGCGCGGAGACCCCACCCTGCGTTTCTGCGGGAACTCGACCTGTAGGAGAGGTCGGTGGGGGCCTACACCGGGAGCAATCACTGGGCCGCAGTGGCTCACTCGCGGCTTCCGAGCGGAGGGGAAGCCCTTGGTGAGATGGCGACTGCGAGCGCGCACCTCAGATCGGCATAGGCTGATCGCTGATAGAATGAGAGTCGCGTACTCCCCCGCACGTATCCGGCCCCATCCGTCGCTCTGGCGACGCGCGTCGCTAGCGTCGAGGAGCGATTACGGGACACACGCGGAGAACCGAGCGAATGAAGGTCAGACGAGACCAAAGCGGTGTCCACTTCTTCGACCGTGCGACCGGGCTCAATGTCCTGCTGGACGAAGTCGAAGTACATCGGGACGACTATGACTGGGCACCGAGATTCGTATCGATCGCGCTGACGAACGCTTGTGATCTACAGTGCCGATTCTGCTATGCCCCCAAGCACCCCGCTCGTCTGGATGTCGATTCCGTCGTCGCTTGGGCGACGGAACTGGACGCGGGCGGGTGCCTCGGAGTCGGTTTCGGCGGCGGCGAACCAACTCTGCACCCGCACTTCGCGCTGCTGACTGGCCGCGTCGCGGCGGAGACGCAGTTGGCTGTCTCCTTCACTACTCACGCCCACCGCGTCACCGAGGAATTGGCCGAGAAGATCGAGGGGGCTGTCCACTTCGTGCGCGTATCCATGGATGGCGTAGGCGCGACGTACGAGCGCATCCGTGGGCGCAGCTTCGCTGCATTCCTCGATAAGCTACGGCTCTTGCGCGCGACCGCGCCATTCGGGGTGAACTACGTCATCAACGCCGAGACGATCCAGGACCTTGACGCCGCCGCTGAGATAGCATTTGGACACGGGGCGTTCGAGATGCTGCTGCTGCCCGAGCGTGCAGTCGCAGGCATCGGGGGCATGGACTCTGCCAGTTCGGAGGCTCTTACTCGCTGGATCGAGAACAACGGTCAGTACCGCCTAGCGATATCTGAGGCAGCGCCGGTGGACGGCATTCCCATCGCAGATCCGTTTCGTGGGGGGAACCGTGCCAGTGCCTACGCCCACATCGACGCATCGAGTTGGCTTCGATCGTCCTCGTTCTCAGCGAGTGGTGTCCACGTGCGAGCGTCGGTCCGGGCTGCGCTGGACGAGCTTCGCAGCCAAACAGGAGAACCAGCATGAAGGTCTGGACAGGGTTCGGCTCGGAGCACTCGGCCAACTTGAGGATGATTGGCCACTTCGAAACTGCTGAGAAGGCTGAGTCCGTGAGGAGGCAGCTGGAAGAGCTCTGTGAGCTCGTCGTCGAGAATTATGACTACGACAGGTTCCACGAGAACCCGATGGCGTGGTACCTCAATGATCCGTTGGTCGAGAACCTCAGGAAACTTGGCTTGTACAACTTCTCCCCTGAGGACATCGAGAGCCTCAGCTCGGAACATACAGTGCGACGCGTGGACGATGAACTGCGGATATCAACTGATGAGTCGACCGTGAGCGGCTTCCTGAGATTCATGATCGACAGTCCCGCCCGCGTGGAGGTGTACTCAGCGCATCATTACCCGGACGAGGGCCCACCCCGACCGTAGTGACACTTGGAGAAGTGGCCCATGCCTGAACTGGACTGGGAGGCGTTCACGAATCTCCCGGGGGCCGTCACCGCGAATTGGGAGCGGCTCTGCGGAGCCGTGGTCCGACGGAGCTTCGGATCACTCGGGAGCCTTCGATATGTCGCTCAACAGCCGGGCGTCGAGTTCCACATGAAGGTGGCTCGGTCTTCGACGACGCTCGGCGAGCCGGGGCGCTGGTGGGGTTGGCAATGTCGGTGGTACGACCTGCCTAGTGGAGACCAGATCGGCACTCGACGAAGAACGGAAATACTCGAGGCAATACGCAAGACAGCAGAGTACGTTCCCGGAATCACCGACTGGGTCCTGTGGACTAGGCGCCCGCTCACACCCACAGATCAGAAGTGGTTCCGCGAGATCGAAACGTCTATGCAATTGCATCTTTGGACTGCAGACGACCTTGACGCACATCTTGTGGGCGAAGCGGAAATCCTACGGAGCACGTACTTCGGCGATCTCATCCTTACCCCAGACCGTCTGCAAACGCTGCGCGAGCAGTCCATCGAGCCGATTCGCAACCGATGGATGCCTGGCGTCCATATTCGGGTGGAAGCCGAGGGTGAGATTCGCAAGGTCCTCGGTGAACCAGAGTACTGGCCCGAGGTTGAGGAGCAGATCAGGGGACTAGAAGTGTCGCTCGATCAGCTGGGTGGGGCTACCACCGAGTTGGAAGGGGATAACCGCGAAGCGGTCTCGCTGCTCGCCGATGACCTCCGTGATCTACGCGAGAACTTCATCGACATCGCCAGCGCGCTTACCCAGCGCAGCATCGCGGGGGCGATCCAGATCACTTCCTCTGAGTGGACTCCTCGGCTGACTCGGGCGGAGGGACGACGGCTGGCACGGCAACTCCGGCGGGGGCGCGAACATTGTGCTTTTGCCGTGCAAGCCGGACTGGCTCGCCAGCACGATTCGGGAGTTCTCTTTCATCGACTGCAGCAGTACCTGTCCATCACCAGCATGGCGGTGGTCGGGCCCGCTCATGCCGGGAAGACTCACCTAGGGGCGGCCGTGACCGCGGCTGGCGACAGTTCTTCGTGCGGGATCTACCTCGAGGCCTGGCCACTCTCGCGTCGAGGGACTCTGAACGAACTCCTGGCTCGGCTCGATGGCATTCGAGCCGAGTCGTTTGTGCAACTTCTAGAGGCAGTCGAGGCTGCGGGAGCTCGAGCCGGAATCCGGTTGCCGATCGTCGTTGACGGCCTAAACGAATCGGAGGATCCGGCCAGCTGGAAGGAGGAGTTGTCTCGAATCGAACCGATACTACGAGGTCTTCATCACGTCGTCCTGATTGTGACACTCAGGCCGGCGGTGGCTCAGATCGCGCTGCCAGATGGTTTTGCGAAGTTGGAAGTCCAGGGCTTCAGTCGCACTCTGAGGGAGGATGCGGTCGAAGCCTACTTTGACGAATACAAGATCGATCGCGGTAACGTACGCCTCCCCATGGAGCAGTTTAGTGACCCACTATTCCTCAGAATCTTCTGCGAAGCAACGAACCCAACGCGCGATTCCCGAGTAGCTCCTGACCGAGTGCCAGCCTCGCTCACGGCCGCATTCATTGAATTCCGAAGGAATACTGTAAGGCGGATCGCGAACACACGAAGCGGGGTACGTCGCTACGAACCAGACATCCTCAAGACGCTAGACACGATCGCTTTGGCGCTTTGGAACACGAACCGTCGAGCAATGCCATTCGACGAGATTCGCAACTTGATAGGCGAAAACGCTGAGGACTGGCCCTATAGCCTCGCGCGGGCGCTACGTGACGAGGGCGTCCTCGGTGTGGACCTCGACTCTGGCAGCGATGCTCGAACGGTGATCCTGTTCGACGGGTTCGCCGGCTTCCTAATCGCGGACGCGCTGGTCAGGTCACGGGGCCGTGGTGATTTCGCCCCGTGGGTTCGTGAAAAGAAGACTGCGGCACGCTTGGGGGCCAAACAGGGCGGAGGGGGCTCATTCACTTCACTTATCCGGAGGTTCGGCACACGACTCATCCCGCATCCACTGCGTGAGCGCTTGCAGCGACGGCACAGGCAGGAAGCCCACCCTCTAGCGCCGGACATTCGGGAGGCATTCGCCGGACTGGTTCCTCGAAGGTACCCCGGGATGCAGTTCTGGGAACTCGTAGGTGGGGATCTTCGCGAAGAAGCAATCGTCGACTCCGCGGACCTTGAAGGTCAGTTCTTGGACGAGCGAACGGTTGCTGAAATCGCCCGACTCTCCCTCCGGCATCAATCTGACGGTCGAGCCCGGATTCGAAGGCGAGACCTGCTATACCGCCTCCGCGAGGTCCGAGACGCAGGCAATCATCCTCTCAACGCCGAGTTCGTCGATGACCTACTCTCGGGCTTGTCCGTCGCCGACCGCGATCTGCGTTGGACTGAGTGGATCCGGAACTCCGACGCGGAGCACTTCAAGGATCTTCAAGAACTCATCGAGAGTTGGGAGTCCAGTGCAGAGCGCACCGACGGAGATCGGTTGTGCGCCCTCTGGCTCAAGTGGCTTTTGACGAGCACAGTACGCGATCTCCGAGATGTCGCTACCCTGGCTATGTACTGGTACGGGCGGGGAGAGCCTGGAGCGCTCTTCGCACTTACGCTGTCCAGCCTGAATACGAACGACCCGTACGTCCCCGAACGCATGCTCGCCGCCTCGTTCGGCGTCATGATGGCGGCTCCCGGAGAGCAACGGGAGTTCGGCCAAGAGCTGGACGATTTCATCGAGGGTCTCTGGAAGGCATTCTGTGCCGAGGATGCTACCCATCCGACGGATCACTGGCTGATACGACACTACGTCGAAGGAATCGCCGGCATAACTCGCCGCTACTATCCTGACGCGCTCGGGTCCCATTCAGGCGAGTGGCGCTTCAGTCGTGCCGACAAGCTAGAGTCCATTACTCGTGACGATCCCAGGAACTCGCCCCGTGATCTCGTCTACGGGCTCGATTTTCGGAACTACACGGTGGGAAGGCTAGTGCCGCACCGAGGCAATTACCAATTCGACCACCCCGAGTATGAGGAGGTGTCATCCTGGATTCGGGCCCGAGTCTGGGACCTGGGTTGGAGCACCGAGCGGTTTGCTGAAGTTGATCGGCGTATGAGGGATGACCGTGAGTATCGGCGTGGTCGCGACGGCCACATCGAGCTGTACCAGAAGAAATACGGCTGGGTCGGGTTCTTTGAGGCGGCAGGCAGGCTCATTGCCGAAGGCCGCTCGCCAATAAGGGATGGTGAGGTACACCTTACAGACGTCGATATTGACCCATCCTTCCCAGCGAAGCCTCCAGCGCTCACGCTGGAGATCCCCGAGTTCCTGTCAGAAGAGTCCG
The DNA here is from genome assembly GCA_965208885.1 of Dehalococcoidia bacterium. Taxonomy (GTDB): domain Bacteria; phylum Chloroflexota; class Dehalococcoidia; order UBA2979; family UBA2979; genus VXMT01. Next base: position 1,938,535 of record CBDBPS010000002.1, on the reverse strand, counting down.
AGGACTTGGAGAGTTGGGTAATCAATGGCAGGGTGGATATCTCAGATGAGTTACTGCGACCCCACTCGCTCGATGGATCTGACGGTCCTTGGGTGGCTCTGTCCGGATACCTCCGGCAGGAGGACATCGAATCGCAACGGAGGATCCATGGCTTCTTGAGGGCGGTTCTCGTCGAACGCGGTCGCGAGCATCAACTCAGGGAGGTTCTCTCTTCCCAACAGCACCCTGGAAGTTTCTGGGCCCTCCGTCTGCCCGAGGCCCACTATGTCTTCGCTGGAGAAATGACGTGGAGTCACTGTGCACGACTCGGCCTGCCCGGTGACAGGCTTCAGGAAATCTACACCGAAGCCCTTGGTGCCACAGAGGAGAATGAGGTCGTCATCGAGCGGCCAGCTCATTACTATGGATGGGAGTCCTATCACTCGGTGACGAACGAGGCTGGAGGTTACCCGGTACCAGCGGTTACTTTCGCCGAGACTTTGGACCTCCGTGTGATGCCGGCGAGCCTAGATTGGTGCGACCCCGAAGGCCGCAGAGCCTCAGTGACGCTCGCGCCACCGTCGGACTTCAAGGAGGCGGGTCACCTCCTCTACTTGCGGGAGGACCTGATCCGAGACTACTGCGCTGCGCACGACTATGAGGTCGTCTGGATCGTCTGGGGCGAGCGGGACGTGTGGTTCGCTGACTACTCGGTGGATCGCCCCGAGTGGCTCAGCACCGCGTATGAGGGCTACTCAAACGTGTGGCGCCGGATCGCTTCGTTGGACGAGATCAGGACCCAGGCAGGGATCTCAAGCGATGCCCAAGGAAACGAGCGCGCCTCGGCGCAAACCCATAACGAATCTGAGTGTTGATATGCCCATGGGCCGCGCTAACCGCCCGCCGTTCCGCCGGGTCACCTAGACCGCGATTCCAGAGACGGAAGGCATGCTCCCGTGAGCGGGACACGCGAGGCGTCCTGGTGCCGAAAGTACCCGCACACCCCTCAGAATGACGCTACAGCTTCACAACGAGTTCGAAAGTTCGTAGTACAGTCTCGTTAGGTGTCCCCGCCGGGACTCGAACACGACGCGCTGGCTGTCGGGGTGTTCAGCGGAAGCCAACTCGGGTACTCAGAACGAGAGCACCAGATACAATCTGGCGCACCCCTTTTCGCACGACCGCAGCTTCATAGCCCTCTTGTTCGAGTGGTGAGAAACTGGCCCTCGGTGCTCTGGGGGCGAGGCAATCGTGCTCAGTTCGGCCGCTGGGGCACCGGGCGTGAGGGATCCGCGATGGCCGTGTTGCCCTCCGGGCTCGCGAGGCCTCGCTCGAATGCCGTGAACGCCTCGATGAGCTCCGGCGCCTCGAACGCGCGGTTGCGGCGGCCAACCGTGATCTGGACCAGGATCCCCGCGCGCACCAGCTGGTCCATCGCCTGGGTCGTCGCCCGCAGCGAGCGGCCGATGAGATCCGCGGCGACGGACGTGGTCAGGACGGGTGCCTCCGGGAGCGTGTCGATGAGCAGGCGGAGCGCCGAGTCACGCCGCGCGGGTCCGGCTCGCTCGATCCATTTCGCCTGGAGCGCCCGCACCCGCTCCTCGAAGCGCGCAGCGTCTCCCGCGGCACGCAGGCAGGCTTCGGCGGCGAGCTCCACCCAGCGGTCGAAGCCGTCGCGCGCCTCGGCGCTATCGGACGGCCCGACGTAGCGCGTCGCGGTCAGGCCGGCCACGTAGGCCGAAGACCATGTCGCCAGCACCAGCGAGATGGGCGGCTGGACGCGGAGCCCGAGGCCGCGGCGCCGCAGCACCAGATGGATCAGGGCACGGCCCACACGCCCGTTGCCGTCCACAAACGGGTGAATGGTCTCGAACTGCGCGTGTGTGATCGCTGCCTGGACCAGCGGTGGCCACGCATCGGCGCTCGCGAAGGCGCAGAGGTCATCGAACAGGTCCTCCACGATCTCGGGGGGTGGCGGTACGAACGCCGCGGCGCACGGGTTGTACCCGGAGCCTCCGATCCAGTTCTGCTGGTCTCGCAGTCGCCCGCCGTGCTCCTCAAGCGGCGTGCCGGCGAGCAGCAGGCGGTGCATCTCCAGCATGACAGCCGGCTCAATCGGGTCGCCCGGCCCCACGGTCTCGACGCCCATCGACATTGCGTCGATGTTGGCCAGCACCTCCTCGGCCGTACGATCCCGCGGGTCATTGCCGAGACGGCGCGCCGCATCGGCACGGAGCAGCCGCCGACCCCCGACCACCAATCCTTCGATGCGAGACGACGCGACCGATTCGGCTCGCAGGATCAGTCGGGCGAGGGAGCGGGCGCCGGCGAGCGCGGTGGCCGATTCGTCGAGGCGCACGAGCGCGGCCTCGGCCGCGGCGACATCCGCAGTGACCTCGCCCGAGAGCGCGAAGTCGCGGCCGGCGAGGGGATCCGGCAGGTATGTGTCGTAGTTGCAGGGCCGCCGGTCGCGGTAGGTTTGCCCCGTCGGGCTCCCCTGCCACTGTCGGCGCTCGTAGCCAGCCATATCAACCTCTCTTGCTGAATGTTACCACCTAACCTCCTATATGGAGCCGTACTATCGGAGCTTAGGTCGCCCGCGGGTCGCGCGGGGATCGCGCCTCGAGAGCTCGGGGCGCAGGAGACGAGGCGACCCGAGGACTACCGCATCCAGAACGACCAATGCTACCCGTAGCCTCAACCCCTCGTGCCGAGGCCTCTCTAATGCTGGCCGGGCCTGGCGCTCCGAGCGCATACCGGCGTTGTATGTGCGCGGCGAACTCGCGGGCCGGGGTCCGGTCGCGTGGTACTACGGAGGTGCGTAGGAGAGCCACTCCTGCCTCCGAGCCGTCCCGCAGGAATCTTGTGTGTCCGGGGTGGGCCTCTGGTCTGAGCCTGCTTATGTCCTTCGCCCAGGGTATTCGGTGTCGAAGTCCAGCCCACACTCCAAGACGAACTGACCGGCCAGCTCCTCGACAAGCGCAACGCCGTCCGCTTCTATCCGTCGCCCAGTCACGCCAAGCGCATACTCAGTGTAGTCGTCGCGCGGGAATGTCGGCCGGAACCGCTGCTGAACCGGGCCGCGACCAGACCACGGCCTCGATGTCCCCAGGTGACCCCGCACGTCGCGGATCGACATCGCGATGTCCCAAGGCATGGCCTCCTTGGTGCGCTCTTGGATGGCGCCGATGATCCCGATGACTTCGATGCAAGCCTGTAGCGCGAGCCACGGCTGAACCGTATCCGCATTCCGGCGATCGAACCCCCGGCTGTACGAGAGGTGCGCGAGTGCGCCGTTCTTCTCGAACGCGATGTCGCGATACGACATGATCGCCTGCGAGCCCCAACTCGGTCCCTCTGGCGTGGCTTGATGGCTGATGAAGCCCCAGGCCCGTACCGGCGCGGGCATCACGATCGGGCCTGTCGGGACCATGAGCTCGAAGGCGAAGTCATCCCACTCATCCGCCGTCCTGGTCTTTGCGAAGAGCAAGTCGGAGGCGGCACCGACCGGCCGCGCGACAATACAGGTCCTTGCATGCAGCGACGCAGCTGCCGGTTCCGGTCTCCGCAGCGCTTGCTCGAGTGCCTGCTCGAGCAAGCGCGGACGCCCCTTGCGCAGCTCCATTCGATCAGCGACCTCGGCGTCTGACATTGGCCTTGTCCGCGCGTCGTCGCGCGTGTAGTACGTCCCGTCGACCTGGTGGAGCATGTGCGGGGATGGCGGAATCTCGATCCAAACGACGCCCCTGCCCGCCTCGTCGGAATGCAGCACCGACGAGTCCAACTCGATGGGTGGCACCGACCTGTCCCGGGCTATTTGCCCGACTTTCTCACGGACGCCCGCATACTCGATCGGGGCGACGACAAGTCCGGCTTCTGACTCATCTACACCGAACACGAGAACGCCGCCCTGGACCGCCAGTGCCGCGCACTGCCGCGCGATGTCCTTGTTCGACGGGAGTTCGCGCTTGAACTCGAGATGCCGACCTTCCTGCAGAACCCCGGCGGTGAGACTCTCCCGGAGTTCGGCGAGCGTTGCGGGGCGTTTCGGCAGACTCACTGGACCATCGCTTAGCCGGTGGGGCTGCGCCGTGGACGAAGCTGGCGACCCCGGGAGCAGTCGGCGATGGCGATGAGGATGCTGAGCGAAGACTGGGCGTGGCGCGTCACAGTCTCAGCTCAGGATATGGTCGAGCGTTCATCGCGCGCATATCTTACCCACGCTCCGGACGGACGGCGAAGCCATCTCGCGGTGCCGACCTGTCGGCACTGCGATGCAACGATGCGATCTGGCGGTGGGCCGTTCTGAAGGAGGGCCGCCGGCATACTGAGAGTCCATAGTTCAACCTGCGTGAGAAGAACCACGTCCTCTGATGTACTGAGCTACATCGCGAGGGAATAGTGTCTAGTCTGACTGAAGACAATCGAGTCACGATGTACCGCGAGGACAGCCCGTCACCGAGCAGGCGGCGGCACTGACGGTCGAGGCGACCAGCCGGGCGCTGCGCCTCCCGACCGTGCGCGAACAGGCCGGCTCCCTCGCCCCGCCGCGCTGCGCGACCGCCTCAGCCATCTCGCCTACCTCGCCGAGCTGCTCCAGGCCGAGCTCGACGACCGCGACGCGGCGCCGCCGAGTGGGTCGAACAGGGCGAGCCCGTCGTGCTGCTCGGCGACAGCGGCACCGGTAAGTCGCATCTGCTGATCGGCCTCGGCATGGCCGCCTGCCAGCGCGGGCTGCGCGTGCGCTACACGACGGCGGCACAGCTCGTGAACGAGCTCGCCGAGGCCGCCGAGGAGCGCATGCTCTCGCGCGTGGTCGCCTGCAACGGCCGGCTCGGCCTGCTCTGCCTCGACGAGTTCGGCTTCTCGCGCAATGATCGCCTCGGAGCGCGGCCTCGTGAACTGGTCGGCACTGCGCGCGCGGTCAAGCTCGCCGTTGCAGCGAGCGCCCTGACACGGCCGCTGGGGTAGGGGCGAGGGGTTGCCGCCAACTTCCCGTTGCAGCGCATCAGAAGCCGGTGTTGCCCAAGTCCGCCGCATTGATGACCTTTCGGCTACATAGCCAGACTCGAGTAACTCAACACCCGCCGGATGCGTGCCAACCGGCGGAACTCACCTGGAGGGGTCGCCCAGAGACCCGTTCCCTGCTCTCAATGCTCCGCGTCGTTGCGTTATCCTGCTGCATCGTCGGCCTCTTACCTCGGTCAAGGCTCTTCCGAACTGCTACCTGGCCAATCGGCGGCGCTGTTATTGGGGACGAGTATCCCCTGGAGGAGCGAACGGGCCGTCGTGCCAGCTCCGCGAGCGGCGAGAGGAGCGCGACTCCTCTGCTACCGCCCTCCGTCTGCTGCATGTGGTTCTCGGACATTGGCGGCCTTCTCCTTTCGCAATCTTCCTTCCGCCTCCCACGCCCGGTCCAGCGGTGCAGGTGGACGTTGGCCAAGCGGGGGCACACCCCGCCGTGCGGCGCCCCGGTCACTTCATTCCGTGAGCCCACCTACTCCATCACCCCGGCGCGCAGCGTCGCGTGCATCAGGGGGGTGAGAGTTCAATGCGGAGCCGTGAGGCCAGTTGCAGCAGGTCACTGTCGGAGCGCTCGGCCCCGAGAAACTCAATCAACTCGGCCTGCCGGGGTTGGCCGAACGCAAGGCGATATGCAGCGAGTGACTTGCGCAACCGTGGCAGAGTCGCTGCATCTCGGCTGAAGGGCATGACCGGCACGTGGCGTTCGATCCGCGCCGGACCCCTGGGGAACACCCAGTAAGGCACCATTTCGCCGGCGGCCTCTGGCCTAGTGGGCACTGCCATGGCGAATAGCTGACTCCAAGGATCGGCGACACCAGCCAGCGCACCTTCAAGCAGGTCCGGCGCCAAGGTCGCGGCGATGTTGCGGCGGACGGCGTGACCCTTGTACCTGTGAACGCGCCCCTCGCGCTGCTCCAGGTCGACTGGGTTGGTAGGAAGGTTCCAGTGGACGACGGCGTGACACCAGAGGTGGAAGTCCAACCCCTCCTGTCCGATAGAAGTGGAGGCGAGGACGAAGGGCCAGAACGGCGAGTTGAACGCTCTGTACACAGATTCGATTCGGGCCTCGCCGCCCTCGTCGAGTGTTTGATTGCCAAATGAAACGGCGAAACGGGTCCGCATCCGACGTTCTTCCAGATCCATGTTGCGTTCGCCTTGCCCACTACGGGGGATGTCCACGCGAAACGATGAAGTGCGGAGGTCCAAGGCGTCCGCGACGGTCAGAGCGATGTCGTTGGCCGCCTGCGCGCGCCGGTCATCGTCGCCCAAACGAAGATATCCGAGCCAGTCACGGACCACATGGGTGTGTTCATCGAGAACGGCCTGCAGATTGCCGCCGATCGAGTGTCGAATGACATCGCGCCAGTAGCGGCCTGCGCCTTCGTCGACGTCCGGTTCCCCTGGACGCCCACCTACTATGAGCCCCGTGACTTCCGGGGCGTTGAAGAATCTCCTGAACGCGGCACCGACCCGCGCGGCGTTCAACACGGTGGATTCGTCAGCGATCGGCAACTGAGTGACTGAACTGATCGCCCGCAGCGCGCATTGCGCCGGCCCTCCGATTGCCAACTCAGCGAGAACCTCGCTGAGGTCATCGGGTGGGCGACCGAGAGCCCGGGCACCGCGCGATAGCATGGAATTTGCCTCGGCAACGTGGGCGCGGAGTCCACGATCGGATTCGTCCCCTCCCGACTGTATGAGGCCACCCTGGGAAAGCAAGCGATCCGTTACCGACAGGTAAGCCTCTCGGTCGAGGTGCAGGGGCGCGGCCCAGTACCACCTCTGGTCGACGGCGCCATCAGTTGGTGCGCTCTGAACCAGCGGTTCGATGGCGTCCGAGATTCGACCCGCCACGTCGGCGAGCATCTCAGACACAGGGCGGTATGCGCCGGACACTAGCGGTCGGGGGTCTCCCAGCTCCGCAAGACTCGGACTCGGCCAGATCAAGAGAAACGTGGTCATTCCGGCTGCTCGGCGGACTCTGGCCGATTCTCCGTGTCGGAGTTGGCCGGCAGTGCGCTCGCTCGTACGGAAGGTGAGACGTTGGCCACCACGCCGCCGATAGTCTGCCGTGTAGTCGTGATTGCGTCCGGCGAAGGCGCGGCGTTCGGCCTCGAAGCTGACGAGCGAGGATACCACCTTCGGGACGACTCTCCACCCGGAGAAGATCAGCCGCTTCGTAAAGCTGGCTGCTTCCGGGGTTTCGTACACCGATCCAGTGTCGTAGTACCGCATCGAGGGAGGTATCCAGAGCAATTCGAATGCACGGTGGCGATCCAAGTCGCTGAGCAGCCAGCGAAGTCGCCCGTTCTGGGGATCAACGTCCTCGTAGGCCTCGACATCGTCCCAGTTCAGCAGTCCAGGACCTGGACTAAGCCCTTCTCCGTCCTTGAATCGGCCGTCGCCTGCGGACTGCACCACGGCCTCCTTGAGCTTGTACCGCTCCATGAAGTTGACGAGATACGGCGCGGACTTCCAGTATTCGGTCGGTTCGTGGTGGTCGACCGCCTCCGCAAGATTCCCGAGGCGACGATAGGCGCGCAGGTCAAGCGGTTTCACCTCCACTGGAGTGTCCGGTTCGTGAAGCATCCCGTCACGGTCTGGCGTAGCCGCCAGCCGCTCCGTTCGTGCCATTACGCTGCTCAGCTCGGTGCCGATGGCGCGGCAGACCCCCTCGGCGTTTGAGAGTGACTCCTTGGACGTGAGTGCCAGGCGGAGGGCACGAAACTGATCCCGCAGCCAGTTAACCCTCGCGGGATCCCTGAGAAGGAACGAGCAAGTATCAAAGAAGTCTTCGTAGTGGTCGTCACCTGCCCGATCGCCAGTCGTGTACAGGCGGTATGGGGTAGCGGACAGAAGCAGCGTTCGCGTCGCGCGCCCAGTCTGCGGGTCCGTGTGGTTCAGCAAGCGTTGCCCCAACTCCACAGCGAAGTTCTTGGGAGCCATTCGGAGCACGTCCTTGTACCGTTGGAACTCGTCCAATATCACGAGATCCGGTTGGAGCTTGGCGATGCCAACTCTCGCCATGATGCGGCGAACCTCACCAATCAATTCTCTGCGGTCTTCGTACAAGTCGTCTGGGAACGTGCGCTTCCACGCCAATCCGTGGGCCAGACCCTCAAAGAGTTCACGTAGCGCCGGTCGTCCGTCGGCGCGGCGCGACTGTTCGACCTCTTCCAGCATTGCTTCGAACTCTCCGAGTGACTCCCTTATTTCCGACCGGTACCGTCGCTCCTCCGAGCGCAGCCGCTCGTCGGGGTCGTTGGCCGTGACGCCGTGCCAGAAGATCCGACGAGCCGGTGCGTTCATCACTTCCGCACTCCAACAGGCCCGCAAGAACGCGTACGCTATGCAGCGCTCGCGGAACCGGCCCGTGCTACGACCGAACTGCAGCGACGTCCCTGGTGTGATCGCGAGAAGGTTTACACCCATATGCTGGTCGTCACCGCTATTCAGTTTTGCGAGAGGCAGCATGGTGAGTCGTTCGATGTCCTCGAGCGGCTCGATTCCTTCTGGCACAAGTTTGCGAAGGTTCTGGCGCGCGATCGCCGCGTTGGAGCAGACGTAGACAATGTCATATCGTGTGTCGCCCGTCCGCCGAAGGTGGTCGATAGCCAGAGCAACTATTCCTCGGGCGACATGCGTTTTCCCCAGCCCGACCTCGTCAGCGACCAGGAATCGGATTGCAGGATCCTGCTCATCGAACATCCGCTGGAACGCCCAACGGGCGGTTCGCCTCTGGAAGTCCTTCAGGTCAGCTAGGACCGCCCCTACATCGATGCGCAGTCCCGTCACTGTGCTGGACCGCGTCGGTGTGCCTCGTCGTAGATAGCCATCCAGAGTTCAGCGAAACCTGACGGAAGCGCGTCATCGGCAGCCAGGTCAGAGACGAGTGGATGGAGTCCGGCAAGCTTCGTCGGTTCTCGTCGCATGGTTCTGAGCAACTTCTCCAACACCGGCAAGTTCGTAAATCCGCTTCCAGAGGCTACAGAGTCCATACCGTCGGTTTCCAGAGCATCGATCAGACTCATCTGATCCGGATCGTCGTCCAGTATCGCCAGCAAGTACCGAAAAAAGCGCTCGGCGTTACCCACAAGAGAGCGCAACAGGATCCGGTCACGATTCTCTGGGATTCCGGCGAGTGGGACCGGGACGACGAATCCGGTCCGTGCGTCCTCGCCATCTCTGTGCGTGATCTCGAACGCGAGGAACCCACTGATGGCTTCCAGGGTGGTCTCGAATCGAACATCCAGCCGTTCATCCAGAGCAACCCGTCGCCGGTTCCCAGCAGATGCCAGTGGCCAGCAGCGGATCACCGTGCCATCCGGAGCGCTCACCGGTTCCCGCGACCGGTAAGTCACCGCCCATCCGGTCCCGCTCTCCTCGACAACGCCCTCGAAGTGAAGTTGAGCGATGGCGCGTCTAGCGCTGTCAACCGTTGCCGTTCCGTTCTCTTGATCGCGATCTTCTCGCCGGTGATATGGTACGAACAAGTCGCGGAGTCCCGGCTCGTCGCCGTTGCCATCGAAGAGCCGGGCGATGCCGAGCATCTCTTTGGAGCCGACGAGTTCTAGCAAAACTTCGATATTTCTGCTGAACGCCGCACCGGTGGCGTTGGCCGACCCAAGGAACAGGCGGGCTCGACCATCACTCTCGAAGGCGAATATCTTGGCGTGTAGCCCTACCAGAGGCCGGCCAGGACCATAGAGCGATGTTTGTTCCTCCCCTCCTTCGAGGGCGGCCAAGCTAACGTCGTCAAAAGCGTAAGGTTGGGTCTGCATCTTATCGAGCGTCGCCTGCTCAAGGTGGTCGAGCTGTTCCGGCCTGCTCACGAGCTCATTTACCGGCGACGGATGGACTCTGGTAAAGAAGTCATCGCTGACGAATGGCGAGACGATCAATGACCTTTCGGCGGTGGCCGGAAGTGGTGAAGTTGTGGAGGTCAGGCCCATTACATGCGCTCGCAGCTCCTCTACACCGGCGGGTAAGGCGAAACTCGTAGACTCTAGCGCGGCGGAGAGCAACTTCACGCGGTCCTGGTGGACCGTGGTGACGGTGCCAACCGCGGTGCCGAGCAGCCCCTCAAACAGTTCCCCGACAGGTTCCAGCGATGCAGCCTTCTCATCGGTTGCTTCGTCTAGACGGACCACAGTGTCCCAGCTCGGATCGAACGTGAGATTCCGGCTGGAGATGAGCACCCTTAGACGCCGCTCCCGTTGCTGACCCACCGGTGGCTCAGCAGCGGTCTCGTATCGAAGCACCCAGATCTTGGGGTGGACGATACCGCCGAGCGGAGCGCGAACGGGCACGACCGCCTGCTCGAGGAAGGCGAACACTCGCCGTGAGGGCGGCAAGGCGATCTCGCCGACCTGGTTGAACACGCTGATTCTGTTTGCGTTGGACCGAAGTGCGTGAAGCAACTCGATGGGTTCGTATTGGCTTCCATCGGAAACGATTCCTTCGGCCCCTGAGTGCGCCAACGCAAAGGGCGCCGCCAAGAGCGCCTGTAGATCAAGCGTGAATGTCACCGCCATGGCCGACTCCAAACGGAATGCGGCCGGGGGCCTCAGCGCGTCAATCAGTGTGAGGCGATTTGTGGGCTGGAGCATCAGGCTCCCTCCTCCAACGCCTTGGCAATGTCTGCGAGGTAGCTCTTGGTGATTGACCACCGATAGTCGAACTGACCACCGACTGGTGCCTGGCTCCAGTTCTCAAGCGCAGTCCGGTGGGCCAGTCGAGCTCGCTTCGACTTCAGCTTGAGCTCCCGGTCGCGGATGCGCTTGTGAACGACGGAATCGTCGGCGAAGCCGAGGGGATTGGCGACGGCGCGTCTAACCACAGTTGCGACGAAGTCCTGGGTTTGTGCGCTGACGCCCTGGTCTGCTACGACGTGCCAGAACTCAGGGAGGTCTTCGACCCACGACTGCAACTCCTCGTGCCGGTCTCCAACCAGCTGGCCCCAGGTTTCGAGCTGGCTGAGTTGTCCCTCTTCGAGCTCGTGGGTTTCCCAATCAAGCTCCTCGCTCGCCTTACGCGCGAGGAGGACGTTGTAGACAAGTTGCGGCCCAAGAGTCAGCTCGGAGAAGCATCGGGCGTGGTGAAGGAGTTCAACGAGGTGATCCGGCAGCCCGCCCGTCGGGACTTCCCACGGATAGTCGGCATCCTTCACAGCAGCTGGCATACCGCACAAGACGGCCAGTAGCGTACCCGTGTGGTGCCGCCGGATGTGGTCGATAAGGACCTGCGCCTCCTCGGCACGAAGCTCGAAGGTGATGTCGCTCTGCAGGAAGTCAGCTGGAGGTTGAGGGAGTGGAGCCCACGTTGATACGACCCGCCTAGTCGCTTCGCCGTCGTCGTCGCGCTCGGGCCGGAGCCTCCCGATAGCAGCAGCCCGTTGCCCGTACTCGGCGATGCTCAAGTCATGCCGCCTCAGACCCCAGGAGCCTAAACCGACCCAGTAGATCTCGCTGGGCATGCGCCTGAGTTCTCTGCCGGCGTTGTAGCCGATGACCCCCTGTCCTGGCCCCAGGTGGCGCAGGCAGTCGATCAGTCGCGCCTCGTCCTCACGGAGTCTGCGGGTGAAATCGGTTGGAGGGACTCCCTGGGCTTCGACGCGACCCAGTATCCAGGGCAAGAAGATGAAATACCGGAGCCTGGTCTGGACGGTCGAGGTGCCGGGGCTGAGCATCGCCGAGAACGCATCGCGTATCGTGCCCAAGCCCAGCACGTCGAGAGTTCCGGGCTCGTCGAGCGAGCGGAGCAGCGTGGTCACTCGCTCACTTGCCGCTGGATCGAGATCGAGCCAGCCAAGAGACGACGCCGGCGTGTAGGTAGTCATGTGGGCCGCCCTGGTTCCAGTGCAGGCCTTGGTGGCCCTGTCGCATCGGTTGGACAGTCACCTGCTGAAGCGCCCAGCAGTAGCGGGTGCCCCACCCACATGGAGGTCAGATCCAGAACGTCTCCAACACGCGCCTCGCTCAACATCGAGCCAATGACCTCCGGTTGGCACCTAGAGCCAGCGATCTCATCGCCTAGGTGTAGTTCCCACGTAGGTTGTTGACAGGTGAGGGGCTCCGCCTGCTGCTGTGTGTGTGAAACGAACGCACCAGTAGCAGGAGAGGAGCCTCTCGTGGCACATCCTAACGCGCGTTTGACGCCGGTGACCCGGCGGGAGATGGTCAGGGAGGTCGAAGCCGGCTACCCCCAGGCCGAGGTTACCCGGCGCTTCCGGGTCTCCCCCCACGGTCGCCAGGTGGTGGCGGCTCTACCGCGAGGAAGGCGCCGCCGGACTCGAGGACCGCGCCTCCGCTCCGCGCTCGAATCCGCGCCGCACCTCGCCGGAACTGGAGAAGCTGGGCCGCATCCCCGACGGCGGCGGACACTGCGTGCGCGGGCGCTCCGCGGCAACCCCGCGCACGCGCAGCCTCGACTACCTGCATGTCGCCGTCGACGACCACAGCCGCTACGCCTACGTCGACGTGCTGCCCGACGAGCGCGGCGCCAGCTGCGCCGCTTTCCTCAAGCAGGCGCTCGCGGCGTTCGCACGCCGCGGCGTGCGCGTCAGGCGCGGCGTGCGCGTCAGGCGCGTGCTCACGGACAACGCGAAGGCCTACACCGTGGCGCGCGGCTTCCGCGGCGTGGCCGCCGCCGCAGGGGTGGAACTGCGTCACACCCGGCCCTACCGCCCGCAAACAAACGGGAAGGCCGAGCGCTTCATCCAGATCCTGCAGAACGAGTGGGCTAGACCCGCCCCTACCGCTCCAACGCCGAGCGGCTGCACCAGCTCCCGCGCTGGCTCTACCGCTACAATGCTCGCCGGCCACACGGCGGCATCGGCGGGGCTGTCCCCGCCTCACGCCTGTAAACAACGTTCGTGGGAAGGACAGCTAGCCCCATGCTCACCGTGAACGCCTCTAGGAAGCCTTGGGTGGCGTGATCGGCGCGTCTGTGACGGTCACAGTCCCCAACGTGAACGAAGAGCCTGACGCGCTCTCCGCCTCAGCTACAGTGTGGGCACATCACGTACAATCCTCTCACCGCACTCGCCGGGATGACCGCGGCAGCAGACCGTTGCCTGCAATCTGACGAATCGGAGGAAACGAGGGGACCTTGCGCGTCACTGCTCACTTTGGTCTAGCGAAGACGCAGCCAGAGGTTGATTTTGTTGACGTTGATCTAGCCACCGATGTGCGGATCTTCGTGGATCCCCGTGCACTTCGCCGCTTCAACACACCGTGGGGCCAGGAGTGCGTCGCCCTGATACAGGACTTCTTTCGCCGAGTTCTTCGCTCGATACACGAGGGGGATGATGAGACTGCGGTCGGGCTGCTACGAATGTTGCGAGAGCCGAACGAAACCCATCTCGGGTTCTCGACGGGTCAAGCGAGGGGACGCGGACTCGGGAGCCAGTCCGCGCGGGATGTGGGGAATGCCCTAAAGGACAGTGAGGCAGCCAAGAGCGGCCTTCTCCAAGATCTAGAGGACACTGTCCTGATGGTACCGGGTGTCGCGAGCGACATCGTTTCTGATATCGCAACGAACGTCATCCGCCAACCCCTCATCCGGTACACACAAGAAGCATCCGAATGGTATGGGATCCCGGTCACTAGCGGTGTCGCCTCAGGTCCCATGTGGGATCCGCAGGCCGAGGAATGGTTCGAGGACTACGTGGACCTGCCAATCGTCGATAACAGACGACTCCTATTGGTACCGAAGTCGATTGTTCGCCGACGAATGGACTTCGATGTCGGTGAGTACTATCGGCACTTCATTCTCCCGGCGTTGCAAGCACGGGAGCTTGAGGCAACCACAGAACTAGTCCGACTCGTAGGCAAAGTGCCGCACGTCACGAAGTCAGACCTAATCAAGAAGTATGGCCAGGGGAAGCAGGTAGCGATAGATTTCACCCTCGAAACCCCAGAGCTTCTCGAGACGTATCGGGCGTCCAAGGCAGGGCGAATCACACCTCCGTTGAATCACGAGGGGGTGGCTGCTTATGTCGGCGTCGATACGCCCGACTGGGACACCCTACTGCAGGCGGTGACTTCGCTCCCGCCCGGCCCGGAATGCTCGGACCGATATCATCGTTCAGTGGAGGCCCTTCTCACGGCGGTTTTTTATCCAGCCCTCTCGTTCCCTCGAATCGAGGAACGACTGCATAGTGGCCGCAAGCGAATCGACATTTCCTATGCGAACATCGCCGAGCAAGGCTTCTTCCGATGGCTGGGGAACAACTACCCGAGTCAGCATGTGTTTATCGAATGCAAGAACTACTCCGCCGATCCTGCCAATCCGGAAGTCGACCAACTTGCGGGCCGATTCTCACCGAACCGAGGACAATTTGGGATTCTGGCGGTCCGGACCGTGGAAAACCGCGAGCTACTCCAGAGTCGTCTCCGAGACACGGCGAGCGATGACCGAGGATTCATCATTTTCTTGGACGATGATGACCTCCGGCAGTTGGTTGAAGCGCGGAAAAGGGATGAGACGTTCGGGTTCCTCAAGGAGAAATTCGACCACCTGATCATGTAGTTGCTGGGTGTGGGTCGACGCGTGTTGGCTGGTCTGACTGAATTGCTCCGTCCGCGCCCGCGTCCGCCGCCCTTCGCGCACCGTTTCACCGACTGAGCGACTCAGTCGACTACGTCGAGCGAGAGGCGGACGTCGATGCCCTGAGGGGTGGTGCATGGGCGCGGGACGTTCCGGCGTGGCTGCAGGAGCCACTTGAGGATGACCATCGGCGCCACGAGTGATGGGCCTCAGAAGGACAGCACGACGTAGATCCGGGCGCATCCCCTTTCGCACGACCGCAGCTTCATACCTTGTTTCCTCCCGTGGTGAGAAATCGCGGTTGGCGGTCTCGGAGGGTGTCAGCGCCCTCGGTAAGGGCATCTCAGAGACGCCCTACGAAGGCGCGCCCGATTCCGAGCGGGCCCTCGCCGGTGTCAGCCTTTGGATCGTGTTCTTCGCGAGCGCATGCCGGCTCGCTGTCGAAGACGCCGCGCGGTGCGAGGCCCCGGAACTCATCGAGGCTCTCACGGCGCTGAAGCGGCAGTTCGCGAGCCCCGAAGGAGACGCCTTCGTCTCGGAACCCGGTCAGGCGCGTCCCGCCCGGGCGTCGATAGGGACCAACAGAAGCTCGGGACTCATGCGAGTGCCTCCAAGTAGGGGCGCATCACGCGCGAGACGCGGCAGACGCGAGCGTATTCGAAGAGTTCGTCGGCGGTGCAGCGGCGCTGTTCGAGGCAGTCGCGCAGCGCCTCGACAGCGATGTCGGTGCCAATCTGGTTCCTGAACTTGAAGCAGTCCGCCACGGTCTTCGCCGCACCGTAGACGCGGACAGGCACGCCCTCGACGACATGTGTCTCGACGCCTGCATCGCGCGCCTCGCCCGAGGCGCGCACGATCCGCAGGTGCACGCTGTGCTCCCTCGGGGCCCGATCCTTTGGCCCGATCGCCAGCCAGACCTCGGCCGGCGCCTGGGTAGTGAGTCCGTGAAAGCGCACTGCCGAGAGCAGGCAGACTACCCCTCGTGGCGTCCGCTTCGAGACCTCCGCGAGCGAGCGGTGCTCACTTGGTGCGGCACCGGGCACCGCATACAGGCCACGGCCGAGCCTCTCCAGCAGACCTCTCTGCGCCAGTTGCGCGAGGGAGCCTCCCGGAACGCCGGCCGACTCGAGGTCGCGCGGACGTACCAGCCCGGCCTCTCGCACGAGGTCGAGGATCTCTTCCGTGCCCGCTTTGCTCATGGCCCGATAGTGCTTTGATACGTCGGACGATGTCAATAAGTACCGACATTCCAGCACAGCCTCGCCGATGTCTTGGCCCGGAGTTCCTGGGGTGAGCCGGAAGAGCGCCGTGGGCGGCATCCTTACCGGATTCGAGCTCGTTCGCGGTGAGCGTCGGGATCTCGGGTCGCTGTTCTGGAGGAGGGCCTCGGTATACTGAAAGTCCACAGTTCACTCTATGGAAGAAAAGTCACGTCCTCTGATATACTGACCTACATTGCGAGGGCAAAGTGTCCAGTCTCACAGAAGACAATCGAGTCACGATGTACCGCGAGGACAGCTTGGCAGCCGGCCTCGGGCGTCGGCGGCGAGCGCAGCTGGCCGTGCTTCATCGGAGGTTCCCTGGTCCGTTCAACGCCACTCAGGCAGCGTCGGTGCTCGGTACGGCGATCGGACCCACGCGCCGTCTGCTCGCGGCGCTCGCTGCTGGCGGCTGGCTCTCGCGTGTGCGCCCAGGCTGGTACATCGCAGTCCCGCTTGAGGCCTCCGAGCCGAGCGAGTGGCGAGAAGATCCATGGATCGTGGCCGCAACCCTGTTCAGTCCAGGTTACATCGGAGGTTGGAGCGCCGCAGAGCACTGGGGGCTGACGGACCAGATCTTCAGCGTCATCTACGTCGTCGCTGGAAAGAAGGTCACGCCTACTCGACAGTTGGTTCAGGGTACGGACTTCACCATTCGGAGCGTGCCCAGGGAGGCGCTGTTCGGCACGCGGCGTGTCTGGCGCCGACAGGTGGCTGTCGATGTGTCCGACCCACACCGCACCATCATCGATGTTCTCGACGTGCCGGGTGCGGCGGGAGGTGCGCTGCATGCCTCCGAAGTCCTCACCACGTACTTCGAGAGTGCCGGTGCCGATCCAGCACGTCTCCTGCAGTACGGCGACCGGCTGGGCCGCGGGACCGTCTTCAAGCGCCTCGGGTACCTGGCGGAGCGAGAGCAGCTTGCGGACGCTAGCTTCATCGGCGCATGTCACAGTCGGATCACTCGCGGGCTGAGTTGGCTCGATCCTGCTGGCCCGAGGGAAGGCCGGATCGTCTCGCGTTGGAATCTCCGTGTGAACAGCGCACGGCTTGCTCCCAGTAACGAGGTTCAGTCGTGATCGGGCGAGCCGATATCGACGACCGCGTGCGCGCCTGGGGTCTCCGCGAGGACGTAGTCGAGAAGGACTACGCCCTCGGGTGGGTGCTCTGGGGTATCGGGGCCGACCCGCTACTCGGCCGGACATGGGTTTTCAAGGGCGGGACGTGCCTGAAGAAGTGCTACATCGAGACGTACCGGTTCTCCGAGGACCTCGACTTCACGGTTCTTGAAGAGGGGCCGATAGAGCCGGAAGAGGTGCTCGCGGCGGTCGAGCGTGTACTCGACCGTGTCAGTCAGGAGTCCGGCATCGACTTCGCGGTGCGACCACCCATCTGCAGGAGCCGTTCGTCCGGAGCATCAGCAGAGGGGCGACTCTACTATCGCGGGCCGCGCAACGCGCCCGGTCCAGCGAGCATCAAGCTCGACCTGACCACAGACGAAGTCGTGGTGCGGCCGTCGGTCCTGAGGTCCATCAGCCACGACTATCCCGATGCACTGCCCGAGCCGGCGCAAGTTCGCTGCTACCGCTTCGAAGAAGTCTTCGCCGAGAAGCTGCGCGCAATGGGCGAGCGGTCGAGGCCGCGGGACCTCTACGACATCATCAACCTCTTCCGTCGGCCGGACTTCTTGCCATACGCCGCACTCGTCCGCGAGATCCTGGCCGAGAAGTGCTCGTCGAAAGGGATCGCCATCCCTTCAGTCGAGAGCATCCGGACTTCCCCGATGTTCGACGAGCTCGAAACCGAGTGGGCGAACATGCTCGACCACCAGTTGAGAGCCCTCCCGGACTTCAACCACTTCTGGTCCGAGCTGCCGCGGCTCTTCGCCTGGCTCAACGGTGAAGAGTCCCCTGAGCCCTTACCGCTGGCGGCGGAGGACGATCTCTGGACACCGCCACCGACCTTCTGGACGACGGGGTTGGGGAACCGCATTGAGCCCGTCCGGTTTGCAGCTGTGAACCGCTTGCTCGTTGATCTTGGGTACCAGGGTGGGAATCGGCTGATTGAGCCGTACTCGTTGAGGCAGTCACGGGCGGGGGACATCCTTCTCCACGCGCTACGGGCGGAGAGTCGTGAGCACCGAGCGTACCGGCTTGATCGCATCGAGTCGGCCCGAGTCACAACCCAGCCGTTCACTCCGAACTACGCTATCGAATTCCCAGAGTCCCGAGCGATCCCAGCGCTCCCGTCGGCCGCCGACACGCAAGCGTCAGGGGCGCCGTAGGCCTGCCCCTTAGATGGACCTCAGCCGCTGTTCCAGGGCATCTTGCAAGTGGTAGATGATCCTTCGGAGTCCTGACTCAGACGATCCTTCAGTTCGTGCGGAATAGTGCTCAAGAGCACGCATCATGGCTCTCGATACATCTTCCGAGTTCATTGTTGGGCGCCACGCTAGCAGCTGGTTCGCCATCGTGCGGCCAACCTCGGCAGGTTCGGCATCTGTCACGTTCTGTGGCTCAGGCACGCACCCTCCCCGTCGCTTCCTCTAGCGTCGATGCTAGCAAACCCTACTCCAGCTGGAACGCACTGCCTTGCCCCCGCGCGAGCTCGTAGGGCGGGGTTCAGCTCAGGATGTTGGACCTTACGCGCCAGGGGTGATGCGCGTCCCGTCGTGGAGCTCTCGCCACGACGGCTGCGTGTACCGTCGCTACGTTAGGTTCGCGGCGAGTGCCACGACCGCCGCTGTGACCAAGGCCACCCCCGCCACACCCACAACGTCGGTCACAAGAGAACCGGGGTATCGAGCCAAGTCGGCCACATTCCCGAACTCTGCGGACAGCTCCTTCAGTGGGGGTTGCAGTTCAGCCTCATAGAGATCGCGGTTTGCCTGTTCGGCCAAGCGCGAGGTGACGATGAGCGAGAGCCCAATCAGGAGCGCAGGAATGCTCCAGGACGAGGACGATGCCTCAACGAACGCGGTAAGCGATTCCGCATCGCTCCCGTCTCCAACCCAGCTGCGCACGAACACCGCAGAGGTGCCGATGAGGAGCACCCAGGCTTTACTCCAGGCCGATAGGCTCGGGCGTGGCCGATTCACGGGCCCTAGGTCGTCCCCCAATGCGGTGAGCGAGCCTCGATTTCCGTCTCCGGTGGGGATCGATTTGCCGTACAGATCGAAGAACGTCACCAAGCACTCACGCACTCGGCGCTCGAGGGACGCTCTAACTTGGGGGCTGAGCGCACTCGTCAGTAGCCAAGCCAGTGGAAACCCAACGAGGAACGCGTACGAGAAGGGGATCCCGACAAGCAGGAAGAGTGCAGCTGCAAGTTCCGTCGCATCATTCACACCTGCGTGATCGAGTACTGACCCGATGATCACGAGAAGCACAGCCGGGAGGAAGAGGGGAGCCCAGCTTGACCAGTTGCGCGGGACTCGCGGATCACACCAAGTGAGCATCTGGTGCAGCCTTGCGAAGTCGTTGTAGCGGTACGCGACGAGCGCCAATATGACTCGCCGGCGCGAGGACTCGTAGTCTGCAGGAAACGGTGGTCGCGGTTCAGCGTTTTCAGCCATGGTTCATACCCTGAGCTGCGGGCCGCCGGGCTAGTGTTGCCTCACTGGTCGACCCTCAACGTGTGTCTCCGAGTTTCGCGCGGGTCACCTTCGACCCGCTCTCGGCACCTTCAGCCACCTCGGCACGATCCGCCGCCAGAGAGGCAGGCGTCGCTCAGACTCCGTCTCCGCGAAGGAGCGCAGCCAGATGACTTTGTTGCGCCGGATGTAGTAGTGCGACTGGCACTCGAAGCTCGAGTTGCCTATCGACGGGCAGAGAGAGATCGACTCGCCGTCAAAGGTCAGGCTCCAATCGTGTGAGCTGAGCGGGGTCACGACCTCGTTGCCGCATCCGCAGCAACACCTGTGCAGGGCCGTCGCGAAGGCGACAGAGACGTACAGCACCCCATCGGCAAGATGCTCTGGGATGTGATGGACGAACTCGTGATCGAGGGCCGCTCTACGGCTCATGCTCGCGCTTCATTGACCAGGTGGTTGCCGTCAATCTGGTACCAGCTGGAGTGCTCCTGTCCCAGATCCAGGTAGAACCCCATGAGCTTCTTCCACTTAAGGACGGCGAGGGCGGCGTTCAGCGCGTTGAGGTCCGCGATCTGGATGTTCTGCGAATAGTCGTCATCCCCGGGTGGGGGCATGAGTGGGATCGTCGAGAGAACGTGATCGCGGTCGTCCGGCGTCGCAGACGTGACTCGCAACTGCCCGAGCAACGCCCCGTCAACCTCGCTAACACCCATCCCCACATCGACGAACCGTACGCCGGCGCCCAGCAGCGTCTCGACCGCCAGCCTCCTGGCATCGGCGTCATCCACGGCCACGAACGCGAAGTCCATGGATGACAGAATGTCGGTTGTGCCCTGATCGAGGTAGCCGTGACTGATGATGTTGCGGTGCATGTTGGAATAGATGCTGCGGAGGTAGTCGGACTTCCTGGGTCGTGCCCTGAGTACGTTGACCGATGGCGCGCCGGGAGCCCGGAAGGCGTTGTGCTGGCCAAAGACGTCGCCGTCGAAGAGGTGGATCTCGCCGACCGGCGTCTTCGCGACGAGATCGAGAATGTACGATCCCGTGCCCCCGAGCCCAACGATCGCTACCGCAGCGAGCGTGAGCTTCTCGGTGATCGCAGCGATTTCGGACCGGCTCGACGCTGTATCGACGTACTGGAACACCGAGTTTGTGTCCTCCTCGGGGACCACAATGAACGTCCGAGCCGTCGCTGCAGGGTCGATGGCCTGCGCGTAGCCGGACAGGATTTCCGCGTACGTCGACATCTTCGCGTAGTAGTCCGCGTAGCCGGCTGCCGGCTTGCTTGAGAACTTGTGCCGAGCGACCAGGCCGCCGCCCAGGTCCCACTGACCAGCAGAATGAATGATGTTGCTTAGAGGCTTCCCGTCGCTGTTGCACGGTGCCCGCCCAGTAAACATCACGACATGACTGCTCGGGCGGGCAGCGACATCCCCTGCGAGGTCGAGTGGGGAGATGAGAGTGGCGCGCTCGACGACACGCTCCTCGGTTACGTACGGAACTTGCTTCAGCAGGAGGTGGCCGCCGCGCACCTCGATTTCGTAGCCCTCGTCTGCGAGCCGCTGGAGATCGGGGCTACGACTTATCAGTTGCGGTGGCATTGAAGACGGTTCCGTCCTCGACCTTGACCTGACCGCCGGGGCGGAGCCGACCATCGGGCGGGCGGCCAGCGCCGTTACGGTAGGTGACGGTGAACTCCCAGTTCGGACCCGAAGGCACCGGGTCGAAGGCGAGTGCGAGCACTTCGCTGAACGAGAGCTCGTCCGACGTGACGATCCGCTCGCGGCCGTTCACAATGATCGTGATCTTGTCCTTGTCGTCAGGCATCGCGGATCCTCCTCTGAACCACTTGCGCACTGCTGTACCGTAATCGGTACAGCAACCAACCTAGCGCGCGGCGGCCAGTTGTGTCAAACTGCGCTTGGTGCGGCGTACCACTTTACGCACAGGGGGACGTGTGGCGGCTGGCAACCGCGACCTCGGTGACCTAGGACGGCTCGTCGCGGCCGAGCGGAACCGGCGCGGAATGAGTCTCCGCGAGGCCGCCGACACCGTCGGGATTCCGTTCAACACCCTGGCCCGAGTCGAGAAAGGCCACGTACCGGACCTACCGAAGTTCAAGCGTCTCGTCGAGTGGTGTGGGGCGGACATCGCCGAGTTCTTCGAGCCCCTCGAGAAAGCTGCGGTGACCACTGACGTGATCGCGGAGCACCTTCGCTCGGATCGCAATCTTCCCCCGGATGCGGCTGATCGAATCGCAGGGATCGTAAAGGACCTCTACGCGGCGTTGGCCCGTCCTGAAAGAGTCGCGGCGGTGCATCTGAGGGCAGCGAAGACGTTCAGGCCCGACGCTGCTCACACCCTCGGGGAACTGGTGAACGACCTGCACGAGGCGCTCTTGAGGGAATCACAGGATGGCGCTTCGTAGGGGGTTCAAGTCAGAAGCGGAGAGGATCGCGAAGAGCGTGAGGGTGGACCTCGGGTTGGCGGCTGCTGACCCGGTCACGCCCGAGGCCCTAGCGGAACTCCTCGGTGTCGAGGTCCGATCGGGAGAGGACTTGATCCCGCGCAGCCGATTCGTTGCCCTCGATGAGCTACAGCCCGATGCGTTCTCAGCCTGCACGTTCCGTCCTTCAGACGATCGCGTAGTGATCGTGTTCAATCCCCTGTCTGTGCCCCCCCGCCGGGCGAGTGACCTTGCGCACGAACTCGGGCACATCCTGCTCGACCACGACCTGAGCCGAATCGAGACGCTCGGCGATGTCACCTTCCTCTCTTGTGATCCTGTTCAGGAGGAGGAGGCAGCCTGGTTGTCTGGGTGCCTTCTCCTTCCTCGACCGCTACTCCTTGCGGAGATCCGTCGAGGGGCGACCGCAAGCGATATCGCAAAGCGTCACGGAGTCAGTGAGACCATGGCGCGGTACCGTTTGAACGTCACCGGGGTGGCGAGACAGAACGCGGCGCGGAAGCGCAAGCGAGTTGCACCGCGATAGAGGAGAGGCCAGCCGGGCATCAGAACGAGAGCGCCAGATACAGCCTGGCGCACCCTTTTTCGCACGACCGGAGCTTCATACCGATGTTCGTGCAGTGGTGACAAAATCTGCCCCCTCGAGCGCCTCCATCATCGGGACCTCGACGAGCACATCGGCCTCCTCTGGAGAGACGTCCACGCGCACGTTCAGCGCCTGAAAGCAGCAACTCGAGGTCGTCGCCTTCGGCCTTCGTCACCCACTCGCGGACGAACGCCAGCACCTCCCGCAGCATCTCGGGATCGGGGCCGGGCTCGCACTCTGAGCGGAGCTGAGCCTGCTCGCGCTCAAGCGAGGCCCTGCGCCTTGTGAGCCGTTCCCGCTTCTGCTGGGAGGCGTCCTTGGTGACCTCGCCGTCCGTGCAGAGGTCGACGAGGCGGTCCTGGCTGTCGTCGATGTGGCTGAGCTCGCGCGCGAGCTTAGTCCAGCCGGGCGGCGTGATCCGTCCCCTCGCGCAGCTGCTCGGCCATGCCGATGGCGAGTTCCGGACGTCTTCGAGGGTGCTGCGGACGGCATCCTCAAGGGTTTCCTTACGGACCTGCCGACCTGAGCAGCGCTTCTCCGCGTTGGACAGGTAGAGGCGATTGCAGCGGTAGTAGAAGTAGCGCCCGTGCTGCACCGGCTGACCGACCATGCCCGCACCGCAATCTCGGCAGCGCAGCCGCCCACGCAGCGGATACGTCCGCGACGGCGCCCGTGCGCTACGGCGCTCGGGGTCCTCGAACCGCGACTGAGCGAGCGCGTACGACTCGGGGGAAATGATCTGCGGCGACGCCCCCTCGATCACGATGTGCTCGCTCGGATCCTGCTCGACCACGCACCGCTTCCTGCGGCGAGCGCCGGACTGCCGAACCATCTCCACCCTGGTGCGCCGGTAGACCGTGCGGCCGGTGTAGGTCTCGTTGCGCAGGATCCGGCGGACCGTCACCGGGTACCACTGCTTGCCAGTCAACGTCGGGATGCCGTCGATGTTCAGGTCGGTGGTGATGCGATTCACAGCCTTACCTGAGACCCACTCCTCGAAGATGCGGCGGACGACTGCCGCCTGTCGGGGGTTGAGCACGCGCTGCCCCGTTTCGGGTTCGTAGATGTACCCGTAGCGACCGGCGCCTGTGCCCTGCGCGAGTTTGCAGTTGCGGGCGCGCTCCGCCTTGCCGCGCGTCGACCGTTCCGCGATCTTCTCGCGCTCGACCGCATGTTCTACCCCCGGAGCCTGCTTCACTCATCCCACTTCGCCCCGGTCGGCCGGGCCGCGACGGAGACACGCTCGTCACGGTGGCCGTTGCTCGCCGCCGTTGGATTCGCGCCGGCGACGGACGCACGGGCCCCCTGCAGGGAGCCGGGGGCGGCCACGCCGCCCCGACCGGGAAGGGGCTTGAGGCGCTGCCCGGCGCGGGCAGGGACATGTAGCGCGGGTGAAGTCAGTGTCGACGTTCAGCGACTCGGTCCGCCTACCCGTTCAGCGAATTCGGCCTCCTGCACCGGTCGCTGCCCATAGGCGATGCCGCACCCCGGAGCCCGGGAAACAGGGGGTCGCGAGGCCCTCATCGTAGTCCACCCGCGGGAGGCGTTTCGCTTCTGGCGACCAATGGAGTGATGGGCGGAACACCACCGGCGAACAGCTCGGCGAAGCCCGCGTTCACGAACTCCGGGGCTCCGAGGATGTAGGAGACGTACTCGCCATCGGCCAGGGTGTAGACGGCCGTGACGCCCAGGCTCTGCGCACAGGCTGCGAGTGCGTCGACGCTGCCGCCCTCGTACAGCGCGAGGCTGAAGCCCTCGACGATCTCGCCGCGCAGGCAGACCGGCCACGCTGTGCCGTCAGCGCCGCCGCCGGCGGCCGGGTCCGGCGTGGCCGGCCCGACGCTGCGGGCGACCAGCGCGGTGAGCGCGGGAACACCGTCGCGGTACAGCTCCCCGAAGGCGGCGTTCACGAAGTCTGGCGCCCCGAGGATGTGGGAGAGGTACTCGCCCTCGTGCAGGGCGTACAGGGCCCTGACGTGGCGGCTCTCCGCGCAGCCGAGCAGGTCGCCGACGCTCCCCCCCTGGTAGACGAGGATGCTGAAGCCCACCGCCACGGCGCCCCGCAGGCACTCCGCGGCGGTCCCGGTCGCTTCCTCCTGGCCGAGCCGCACGCGGTACTCTCGCTTCCGCGCGCCGTCCGCCGAGGTCACGGTCACGGTGATCTCGGCGACGCCCTCGAGCGTGACCTGGTGGCCATCCGCCCCCTCGTCGGCATCGGGCGGGTCGATGTCGATGTCGGCGAGGCGCTGCATCGCCTCCGCCTCGATCGTCGTCTCGCTCACGCCTGTGTCCGCCGAGCCGTCGTACTCCCTCACGCCGGGGTCGAACTCGCCGATGTCGACGCCTGAGAGCGCGAGCGAGGCGAGGCGCACTTCGATGGCATCGGGCATGTTGTACGTGTAGACGCGGCCGTCGAGCGCGTCGACGACATACATGACCTCGCCGTCCGACCAGATGCCTCGAGGGCTGTTGTTGCCGACGCGGCCCGGCTCCTCGAACTCCTCGGCGACGACGCGCTCGAGGGCGGGCGGCTCCTTGGGAGGCTCTGACTCAGGCAGCGACGGCACACTGTAGGCGAAGAGGCGCTTGGCGGTGTGGTCGGAGATCCAAACGCTGACACCGTCGGACCAGAGGCCATGAGGGTCGCTGTTGGCGCCGTCCAGGGCGTACTCGGCGATGAGGTCGCCGCCGGCGAGGTCGTAGGCGAAGAGGCTGTCCTTCCCGCCGTCGAGCACCCACATCGTCTTGCCATCGGACCAGATGCCGCGCGCGTCGCGGTTGCGTGCAGCGAGTACCAGGTCGAGTTCGGGAACGCGTTCACCGCTCTCGAGGTCGTAGGCGAAGAGGCGGTTCTGGCCGCTGTCGGAGACCCACACCGTCTCGCCGTTCGACCAGACGCCGCGCGGGGCGCGGTTCGTATCGTCGAGCTCGAACTCGCGGTCCTCGACACGTTCGCCAGTCGTGAGGTCGTAGGCGTAGACGGCGTCGTCGGCGCCGCTGCCGTTCTGCAACAGCCAGACCCGCACGCCGTCGGACCAGGCGCCAGTCGGGGCGTTGTGACCGCTGTCCAGCTCCTCGATGTCGCGCTCGACGTTCCACTCGAACTCAACATCGCTGGGCGTCGGGCCGGAGGGGCCGCCGCCACCTCCGAAGCTGCCCAGGACGACGGGCGGCGGCGCGGGGGCGGTGATCGTGACCGTGACAGCGCCGATGGCGTTCCCATCGTGGCTGGCTGTGAGTTCGACCGTCTCACCCTGGTCGTCTTCGCCGTCGGGCTTCGTGCGGATGCTGACGAGCGCCGACCTCGCCCCCGCGGGCAGCTTGACCGTGTACGGGTCCGACAGCTCCGCGGCGCCACTCCAGATGCTGAAGTCCTCCCCAGGCGTCGCCGTCCCGCCGAGCATCAGCGTGATCGCCTGGGGCTCGGCGAAGGTGACGCCATCGGCCGCAATGGTGACCGTGACCGTGGCGCCCTCGGCCACCTCCTCGGCGCTCGCCGACACCGTGAACGCCGCCACGTCGTTGTCGCTAACGGCCAGGGTGAATGCGTTGTTGGCGCCGGTGAGGTACACGGGCGGGTTGCTGGTGCTGCCGAGCACGAGGACGGTTACGCTCCCCGGCGGTTCCACGATCTGGTCGTCGAGGGTGGTGAGCCACACGGTTGCGAGATAGCTGTTCGCGTCGAATGTCGCACTGGTGGGCGTCGCACCGCTGAGCGTCGAGCCCGTCGCAGTGACCTCCACGGACACTGTCAGCGGCTCCGAGACCGGCAGGTTCGTCGCCGTGGTGCGCAGTAGGATGAAGGGTGCGTCCTCTCCCTCGGTGACCATGCTCCCGCCACCGACGAACATCGCGACGCCCGGGATGTCGGGCACGTCGCTCGGTGGAATCGCGACCGTGCGCGTACCCAGAAGGGTGTTGGTAAGTGCCAGCCGGGCGCTCATGATGACCGTTTCGGCTGCAGGTTCGATGTCCGTGTCATCGACCGCGCGGAACGTCATGCCGATGGCGCTCGCCCCGGCCGGGAAGGTGAGAGCATAGGGCGCGGACAGGTTGTTGCTCGCGGCATCGACGAGCGTGAAGTCGTCTCCCGGCGTGGCCGTCCCGCCGATGGTCAGGTCGATGGGCTGGTCCCGCTCGAAGGTGACGCCGTTGGTGATCGTGAAGGTGAGCCGGGTCTCGCCCCCCTCGGAGACCTGCGACACCCCGACGCGGAAGTCGATCTGCGCCCGGTCCGTGTCGGTCACCGTCACGGTGGCCGTGGCGGTCGCACTCGCGGTGAGGCCGTCCGGCAAATCCCCGAACGCAAGCATGGCGGTCTCGTTGCCTTCGATGAGGTCGTCGTGCAGCGCCTCTACCGTGATAGTCTTGCGCGTCTCGCCTGCCTCGAACGTGACGCTCCCGCCGCCCATCAGGTCGCTGTCCGAAGCGGTGCCGGTCGTGTGCAGCAGCACGGGGACGGTCACGCCGCGCGCGCCTCGGTGCGCGGCGCTCAGGCGCAGCGCGACGCTCCGTGCGGAACCCTCGCCGACGCTGTACGCGGCCTCCTCGAAGGCGACGCTGGGAGCCGGCCCGATGGTGAATGTCGCCGGCGCTGCGGACAGCGTTGCGCCGTCGGCGGTGCAGATCCCTCCGGCGGCGCAGGCATGGCCGGCGACGAGGCTGAAGCTGATCGCGCCATCGCCGTCCGGGGTGAGTGTCACGAGGTAGGCGTTGGAGGGCTCGCCCGCGACGACATGGGCGCTGACGCTCGCAACCGTGGCCCCCGTTACGTTGAACGATGGCGAGGTCTCGTCGAAGTCCACGACCGGGCGGCTGAAGGCGACGACCACCTGCGGCGAGTCGGTGGCGCCGCCGTGGAAGACCGAGGAGTGGGAGCTTGCGGGAAGGTGCGCCGTGAGGGAACCAGGCTGCGGGGCCAGCGCCTCGGGGGGGACCGCGGAGGCAATGATGCGGGGGGCATTCGCGCTGTCGGCGGTGACAAACCTGATGGCGAACTTCTCCACACCCGTGGCCGGGTCGACTTGCGTAACCGTTTCGTTGTCGGTAAGCAACGGATCGGTGCTGCGGGTACGCCCCCAACTGACCAGCCAGTCGCCGTTATCGAGGACCTCCACATCGCCGCTGGACCACGCGAAGGCGCTCCTCTCCCCCCGCAGCGAGTGGTCGCGCACGAACACCACCTCGTTGTTTTCGTGATCCAGGGCGTACTCGACGGCACGGCTGAAGGTGTCGAAGTCCCTTCCAAGCGGCTCGTTCGTCCACGGATTCATGACGCAACGGGTGCCGTTGTCGTAGAGCAGGAGGTGACCGTTCGGGAGAATTTGGGCTGCATGCTGGCCGCAGAATTGCCCCTCGGGGTCATTGACGATACCCATCGGAGCCGGCCCGATGTCGCGTCCCGCCCAGTCGTCCTCGCTCAGATTGCTGAGGCCAATCCGCCAGGCCACCTCCCCCGTTGTGACATCAATGCCGAGAACCTTCGAGCAGCCGCGGAACGAGGCCACGATGAGATCGTCGACAGCCTGTGCCGAGTTCACGTGGGCATATCCGGGGTGCTCCAGGTTGCGCGAGGATGTGTCGGGATGCTGTATCGGGAAGCGGTGCTGCACGCAGTCCTCGATCGCCATGTGATCCCATGAGTTCCAGGTGAATTTCGCCTGCCCCCGGGGCGTCACGATCTGAATCGCCGAGTCATACACCTTGACGGATGGGTCTCTCATCGGGTCGAGGAACGTGAGGTGGCCGAGATACCTTATGGCGCTGTTATAGGCGAGCAGCAGGTAGTCGCCGTTCTCCAGTACGCGGAAGTCGTGGCTGTCGGTGTGTGTGAGCGGCGGCCTGGTCTGGATCCCCTCGGCATGGGTCTTGAATTGTGCGTCCAGGACGGTGAAGGCGCTGGAGCGCGTCTCCGTTGGCCGGCGATAGGCGTACCGGAACGCCCCGTCCCCACCGACCCTGAACACGCCGATCTTGAAGAATCGTGGCGGGCGGAGGTCATCCAGAGTCGGGGTGAGGTACCTGGGAACGCCATTGTTGTCCGTGAAGGAGATGTACCCCGGGTGCCCGAACGCGATGAGATCCTCCAGGACGCCGGAGGTCCCCGCGTGTTTGATAATCTGCCACTCGAAGAATTGCTGCGGCATGCAGTGGATGACATAGGTGGTCTCGGCGCCGTCCCCGCCCGAGAGGGTGACCTGCACGCTCGTGGTCTCGGTCACTCCCAACTCAACATCTGTCCCCGGTGCGACCTGCTCCCCGTCCACGGCCAGACGGCTCCCTGAAGGTGCGCTCAGGGTCAGCGCCATCGTGTCGCTTTCATCGCAGCCAATGCCGTAGTGCAGAACCTCGGCGTCAAACGTGGGCCGGAGGGCGTGCGCGGTGTTGCTAGCCGCGTTGTTCGTCGTGACCGTCACCGACGTCAGCAGCGGTCCCAGCACCACGTTGGGCGGCGTCCCCGCAACCCCATGGTCCTCCCCGTGCTCGTCGTCGTACGTCGCGGTGACGCGCAGGAAGGCGTTCGTGTCGGCGGCCACCGGCGTGTAGCTGCCGGAAGCTGCCCCGGCGACAACCGCCCAGGAGTCGCGGCCCGTCGAGCGCTCCCACTGCCACGTGACCGTGCCGGCGCTGACGCCGTCCGGGTCGCTCAGCGTCGCCGTCAGCTCGACGCCCTGGCGCGGACGCTTCGAGGAGAAAGACAGCGAGCCGCCCTCGTCCTCATCGGTCACCGTGACCGTGACCGCGTGCGACGAACTGATGGCGGAGCCAACGCGGGCCAGCAGCGTAATGGAGTAGACGTTGTCTGTTCCGCCGTCGTTGGGGTCCTCGAAGTCCGGGAGCTTCGGGAAGATGTTCGGCGAGACCGGGTCGATGTGGAAGCGGAGCGCACCCGCCGGACTGTCGATCGTGAAGTGTTCGCGATCCGTCCCGGCGAGGATCCACTCGATGCCGTCGCGGTCCTCATCCGTCGAGGCGGTGAATGTGGCCACGCGTCCAGCACCGTTCTCGGCGAAGGAGACGGTCGTGGGTCCCGCAATTGTGGTGATGAGCTCCGTTACGTTCGCAAGGATGACGACGAGGTTCGCGGTGTCTGTGTTGTCGCGGTCCGAGACCTGCACGGTGACTTCGTAGGAGCGGTCGCCGTCGGCGTCGTCGGGGTCCTCGTAGTCCCCGGCGGCGGCGAAGGTGAGGACGCCGGCGGCAGTCAGCGAGAACTTGTCGCTGTCGGCGCCGCCGGTCCTCGACCAGGTCAGATCGCCGGGAGCCGTGTCCGCATCGGTCGCCGTGAGGGTGGCGATGGCGGTCTCGCCTTCGTCGACGGTGAAGGGGCCCTCACTCGTGATCACTGGGGCGGCGGTGGTCTGCGCGAAGGCGCCGGGAGCCGGTGTGAGACCCGCCGCGATGAGGAGCAGCGCCGCGCCGAGGGGAGCCATCCGCCGACGGACGCCTCCAGAAACGCGTGTTGATGGGCTCACCTAACCTGTCCTATTCCCGTCGGCACGGACCGGGGTTCATGGCAGGAGTCGAACGCGCATCTATCTCAGACAGACTCGGAGCGCTCTCGTTCCCCGCATGCGGCGAAGTCGACAACGGCAGCGCGGCGGCCCGCGCCTGACGTCGTCGCGCACGTGGTTAATGAGATGCGTCCGCGAGTGCACGAGTGAATCGCGTCCGCGTACGACGGCGAGGTCCTGAACGGCCACGCGCGCGCCACCTTTACAGCCGGGGGGGTTGCCGACCGGACTGACCACGAAAAGACTATTGACTCACTACAGGACTTGAAAGGTTGTAATGTACCGCGTCTGCAACGTTATCAATGCTTCGAAACGAACCTCGGGAGAGATGTGATTGTAACTATAGAGCGGGGTGATTCTGTACGTTCGCTGTCGTGATCGCGTGTGTGAGTCGCCAGATGAGCCTGTCTCAGAAAAACGGCTTGAGGTAGAAGTTTTGAGGGGGCGGGGGAGAACCGCGGAGTCTCCGATGCCGCTGCGCCCGCTGAGCCGTGACCAGACCCGGATGCTGCCGCCCGGTCTTGACGAGCTGATACCGGGACCACCTCCCGCGCTTCGTAGCCGAGTTCGTCGACGCCCTGGGGCCCGAGGACTGGGCGAGGCTGGGCGTCAGCATCGACGGCGAGCGCGCGGCGGTCCCGCCCGCCACCTCGTCGGAACATCGTCCCCGAGGCGCGCGGACCGTTTGCGGAGACCGCGTCGCCCGAGGTCGCGGCGCGGCCGGCGATGGCGTTCGCGGCGCCGCGACCCGGCGTGGTGGAGCGGTCTCTCTCCTCGCCGCCGGCTCGTAGGCAAGAGAATCCCCTGCCGATGGTGCTTTGCGACCTATCGATGGGGGCCGCCCGCTGGAGAATCGCCGCTACCTCGCCGAGCACCATCTCCGCCTTGATCCCGTGCGAGACCAGCAGGCGCTGATCCAACTCGGGGTCAACGTGCGGGGATGCGCGGGCGGCGGTTTTCCGGCGGCCCTCGCGACGCTGGCGTAGCGATCAGCGAGTGCAGAAGGCCGGGGAGGACACGGGAGCGCTGCGCAACGCGCTGGCCGATACGAGCGTCGCGGCAGGCGCGTCCTACGTGTACCGCATCAAGGCCCGTAACAGCGCTGGGCTGAGCAAACAGAGTAACGACTTCGAAGCGCAGGTAGCCCAGGCACCGGCCGGTCAGGAACCGGAGCCAGTGGACGCCGACGCCACCAGGGACGGCGCCATCGACCTGGGCGACTTGACCAGCCTGAGCGAGACCAGATTCCCCGGTCACTCCATCGGCGGCGGCGACGACCAGGTCGACTACTTCAAGTTCACGCTCACCCGGGGTAGTCGGCAGGGTCAGTGGAACGGCCGTCTCAGGGCCGACTCGTCGTCTGTTCACATGCGGCGTTGGCACGCCGGAGACACTGGCGGCGTTCTCGAGTGCAGGGCACTGTGACTACTCACTGCTTGCCGTTGCCATCCGGCCACCCGCAGGAGGCGTTTCGCTCCGAACGACGAGCGGCGTCGCCGCGGTGAGGCCGTCGGGGAACAGTGCGCTGAAGCCGCGGTTGACGAAGTCGGGTGCGCCGAGGATGTACGAGACCCACATGCCCTCGTGCACGGCGTAGAGTGCCGAGACGCCGGTCTCCCCCGCGCAGGCCGCGAGGTCGTCGACGCTGCCGCCGGCGTAGAGCACGAGGCTGAAGCCCGCTGCGATCTCGCCGCGCAGGCACGCCGGCCACGCTTCGACGTCAACGGCGCCCCCGGTGGGCGGGGCAGCGGCGGCCGGGGCTGCGGTGGGCGGCCCGTCGCTGCGGGCGGTCAGCGCGGTGAGCACGGGCACACCCGCGGTGAACAGCCTGCTGAAGGTGCGGTTCACAAACTCCGGTGCGCCGAGGATGTACGAGACGTACTCCCCCTCGTGCAGGGAGTAGAGCGCCGTGACGTGGCGGCCCTCGGCGCAGGCCACGAGGTCCTCGATGCTGCCGCCTTCGTAGACGACGAGGTTGAAGCCGACGCTGACCGCGCCGCGCAGGCAGCTCGCCGACGGTCCGGTCACCTGCTCCTCGGCGACGTCCGCCAGCGCCACCCGGTAGACGCGCTCGCGGCTGCGGTCCGGCGAGGTCACCGTCACGGCGACCTCAGCGACGCCCTCGAGGGCGACCTGGTGGCCGTCGGCCGCCTCGTCGGCGTCCGCAGGCTCGGTGGTGACGGTGGCCCCGGACTGGACCGGCTCCGCCACCACCGTCGTCTGCGTGACCCCGTCGTCGGGGACGCCGGTGTACTCGCTCACGGCGGGGTCGAACTCCCCAAACTCCACGCCGCTGAGCGCGAGCGAGGAGAGACGGGCGTCGATCGCGGTGGGCATGTTGTAGGTGTAGACGCGGCCGTCGCTCTCGTCGGCGACGTACATCACCGCGCCGTCGGACCAGAGGCCGCGCGGGCTGTTGTTGCCGGCGCCGCTCAGCTCGGCGAACTCCTCGGCGCGGATGCGCTCGAGCGCCTTGTCTTCCGCGCCCAGCGCACCGCGCTGGGGCAGGCGGTAGGCGAAGAGGCGCTTGGCGGCGTGGTCGGAGACCCAGACCGTGACGCCGTCCGACCCCAGGCCCCGCGGGTCGCCGTTGGCGGGGTCGAGGGCGCACTCGCCGAGCAACGCGCCGCTCGCCAGGTCGTAGCCGAAGAGGCCGTTCTTGCCGCCGTCGAGCACCCAGACCGTCTCGCCGTCGGACCAGATGCCGCGCGGGTCGGCGTTGCGGTCCGCGAGCTCGATGTCGCGCGCCGGGGTGCGCTCACCGGTCGCGAGGTCGTGGGCGAAGAGTTTGTCCTGGCCGCTGTCGGAGACCCAGAAGGCGGTCTCGCCGTCGGACCAGACGCCGCGCGGGGCGCGGTTCGTATCGTCGAGGTCGAACTCACGCTCCTCGAGGCGCTCGCCCGTCGCGAGGTCGTAGGCGTAGACGGCGTCGTCGGCGCCTGAGCCGTTCTGCAGCAGCCAGAGCGTCGTGCCATCGGACCAGGAGCCGCTGGGCTTCTCGTGAGTGCTGTCGAGCTGCTCGATGTCGCGAGTCACGTTCCACTCGAACTCGACATCGCTCGGCTCCGGCCCCGAGGGACCACCGCCACCGCCGATCAGGCCGATGCCCCCGAAGCCGGTAGTGGTGGTGGCCGCCCCGCCGAAGACCCACGGCCGGGCCTGTTTGATCGCCAGGATGTTGTCGACAGTGATCTTGAACTCGATCTCGATCGCGAACGGCAGCCCGGCGTACAGCTGCGCGAAGCGCTCGTGGATCACGGTGAGGTGGTCCGCCAGCTGGTCCATCTGCTCGTCGCTCATCAGCAGGGTGCCCGGGTCGTCCACCTGGTTGGAGGTCGCCAGCACTTCGTAAAAGTCGCCGCTGCGGTGCAGGAGGATCTCCTCCGGCTCCGAGTGCGCCTCGGGATTGGTGACCAGGTCCTCGCCGAGCTGGGTGTTGAGGTAGTAGTAGTCGGAGTAGCCGCGGATCGGGTCGAAGCTCACCGCCACGCCGTTGGCCCGCTCATCGGAGTAGTTCGGGTGTACCAGCACGCCCATCGCGGTGGCGAGGTGGTCGATGCGATGGAACTCCCGTTCGGCGAACGCGCGGAAGTTCCAGAGGCTCGCGAACACCTGTTTCATGGACTTGTCGATGCCGTCTTCTGTGGTCTCGTCGGGGTGCTGCGTGTTGGAGTCGTACAGGCCCGCTCCGCTGAAGCCCGGCAGGTCCTCGTTGTTGGTGCTCGAGCGGTAGCGCAGCGACTGCCCCACCGGGTACGTCGCGTGCATGGCGGTCAGGGCGTCGATGATCCACTGCGGGCTCTGGGCGTCCTCGATGGCGTCGCGCAGGTCACCCAGCATCTCGTCCTGGATCTCGAAGTCCGTCTGGAACCTGGGGTGGGCCAGGATCGCCTTGACGGCGTCGATGAGCTTCACGTCGGCGGCCAGCGTGAACTGGTCCTCGTCGGGGCCCTTGCCCTTGCCGAAGACGGTCTCCTCGCCCAGGGGGGTGTTCTTCATGAACTCGTCGTAGAAGGAGAAGGGGATGGCGAAGCCCTCGGGCACGGTGCCCGTGGGGAAGCCCAGCGTCCCGAGCACGGCTACGTTGGCGGCCTTGACGCCGAAGGCCTTCCAGTCGTCGAAGGTGATGTCGCTGAGGGGCGTGATGGTCGTGACGGAGAGGTCGCGCTGGGGCGTCTGCACGTGGGCGGGCCGGGAGCGGGCGAAGTGGGCATCCACCTCCCGCGGCGTCGCGCCGCGCAACTCGTAGCCGTCCGCGGTCACCTCGTAGCGCACGAACTGGTCGAGCAGGTCGTCGACCTCGTCCTTGTCGAGCGCGTCCTTGATGAAGGCGTTGGGCACGCCGTCCTGCACGGCGCGCAGGTTGACGTGGGAGAGCGGCGTCTGCGGCACGGTGCTGATGATGCCGGCGACGCGGGGCAGCTCGTTGGGCAGCGCCTCGTAGACCACGACGTTGCGAGGGTTGGGGCGCTCGCCCTGCTCCATGACCCGCAGCCGGCCGTAGCCCGTCTCGGGATTGAGGGCGAGGAACTCGGTATTCGCGAAGATGTCTTCGTTGAACAGCAGCGGGATACGCGATGCCCTGAGCGTCTCCAGGTCGGCCCGGTAACCGGGAAGGCGGCGGTTGGGGATGTACATCGGCAGGTCGTCACCCAGCAGCGGCATCGCGGCGCCGAGCATCGCGTAGGCGCGTTCCAGCAGCTCGGGGGTGTAGCGGCCGTCGTAGCGGATAAACCAGAAGTAGTAGACGCCGCGTGTGCCGTCGGACGCGATCAGGTCGGGGTCGTAGACGATCTCGCCGGGGATCGCCCAGGGCCGATTCGGCCCCGTGTGGCCGATCTCCTCCAGGAAGAAGGCGATCGGGTGGCGCAGGTGGGTCGTGGAGTTGATGAAGAAGAGCAGCGGGCGCTCGCCGTCCATGCCGAGCAGCGCGAACTTCACATACTGGTACTCGGCGTTGGGATCGGTGAAGGAGAGCGCGTCGAACATCTCGCGACCGGGGATGGCCACGCCGCCGTCCCTGACGGCGATGGCGGGGGCCGGGTTGAGGGGGTTCTGACTCCCCATGGCGGCGAGTTCGGTGAGGTCGTCGATGCAGTCGCCGTCGACGTCGGCCGGGTCGGAGACGAGGTAGCGCTCGACGCGGTAACGCGAGGCGGGCAGAGCGTCGACGTTCTCGGCGAGCGTGGTCCTGACCGCTTCTCCCATGGTCACGGAGACGGGAGTCCACACCTCTTCGCCGTCCAGGTCGTGGGTCACGTAGAGCACGAAGTAGACGTTGGGCGTGGAGGCGACCACGACCGGCACGGACGTGACCGTGATCTCGGTCGGCGCCGGGCCCCCTCCCAGGCACAGCGCGTCTTCGGTGAGGGTGGTCCCCATGCCCGAGGCGGACCAGCCGCTCACCCCCTCGTCGTTGGCGGCGCGCACCTGCACCTCGTAGCTGCTACCGGCGAGCAGTCCGCTGATCGTGGCCACGATGCCCGTGCCGGCGTGTGGCCACTCGGCCCACGCGTCGCCGCCTGCGCGGTAGCGCAGCTCGTAGCCGCTGACGGGGGGCCGGCCGGCGGCGGCGGGCGCGGTCCACGAGACATCGAGGCTCTCGGTGGAGCCGCGCGTGGGCGACACCAGCGGGGCAGCGGGCACGGGGGGCGGCTCGTCCACGTCGCTGACGCTGACGGTGACCGTCGCGGTCGCGACGCCGCCGCGGGAGTCGTCGGCGGTGACCGTGAGCACGTAGCGGTTCCTGGTCTCGTGGTCGTAGGCGGCGCCCGGCGCCGTGCGGATCTGCGCGGTCGTGGCGTGGATCGTGAACGACGAGGCGCCGGCGCCTGACAGCGAGTAGGACAGCTGGTCGTTGTCCGCGTCGGTCGCGGCAACCGGCGCGCCCAGCGCGACGCCTCCCGCGCTGTTCTCCACCAGGGTGCGCGTCACCGCCTGGGGGTTGAACACCGGCGCGGCATTCGGCTCGTCGTTGTCGGCGATCGTGACCGTCAGCGTAGACGGCGACAGCGTCAGGGCGGAGGTCGTCGTCGCCCCGATCGTCACCGTCTCGTCGTCGTCGTCGAGCTGGTCGTCGGCGGGCGTCAGCGTGAAGCGGGCCGTCCCCGAGGGGGCCGCCGCCGGGATCGTGAGCGTGGCCGTGGACGCGTTGACGGTGTAGTCGTCGGTCACGGTGGCCGTGCCCGCCGCCAGCGTGAGCGACACCGCCGTGGCCGTCGTGAGCGGCGAGCCGTCGAGCGTCCCCGTCACCGTCAGCGTCGTGGCGCCCCCGTCCTCGTCCACCCGCGAGGGCGCCACGCTGAGCGCGATGCCGGTGGCCGGCTCGTCGTCGTCGACGACGGCGACCACCTGCTGGGTCCCGATCCTCGAGCCGTCCAGCGTGGCCGTGATGAGGATGCGCTCGCCCGCGTCCGCGACAGTGTCGTCCAGCGCGCTGACGACGGTGGCGGAGACCGTCGTCTGGCCCTCCGCGAGGGTCAGCGTCTCGGCCGCCACCGAGTAGTCGGCGTCCCTGGTCGCCGTGCCCGCGAAGGTGAGGTTGACCGTCTTCGCGCCCGTGAACGTCACGCCGCCGCTGCTCACCGACACCGTTGACGACGACGTGCTCGCCTCGGCAATCGAGGCCGGGGCGACCGAGAGCGCCCAGCTCGGTTCATCGTTGTCCTCAATGGTAACCGTGGTCGTTGAGCGGCTGCCCGCGGTCACACCCTCGGGCAGCGCGCCAAACGAGACGGTGACGGTCTCGTCATCCTCGACGACGAGATCGTCGGTTCCGGCGGAGAAGCTGAACGACGCCGACGTCGCCGTGGCGGCGAACGTCACGCTCTGCGGCACGCCCGGGTAGGCGTCGCCGCCGGCGGTGACCGCCTCCAGCGGGACCACGGTCTGACGGCCGGGCGCCCGCTCGAGGTTGAGCACGACCGTGGCCGAGCCCCCCTCCGGGACGCTCAGCGAGGAGGACTCGAAGCTCAGCGGCGCCGGTTCGGCGCGCGTCACGACGACCGTGTAGGTGCGCGTCGTGGCGCCGTCCCCGGCGGTGACCTTCACCTTGAAGGTGTTCTCGCCCACCGCCAGGTCCACCTGCTGGCCCGCCGTGTTGCCGTCGGCGTCATCCAGCGCCGCGTCCGAGCCGTCCAGGAACTCGACCGTCGCGTCGGCCGCATCGGACGCCGTGGCGGTCACCGTCATCCGGGACGCGAACGCCGGCGCCGAGACCCTGTAGGAGGTCTCGACCCGGTGGAAGGCAGGATCCAGCGTCCCGGCGCTCAGGCTGAGCGCGCTCAAGTCGGCGTTGCCCGGCATGTTGTACGCGAAGAGCTTGTCCGCAACTCGGTCCACCACCCACATGATCGTGCCGTTGGACCAGATGCCACTGAGGCCGCGGGTTCCGGCCGCAAACAGGGTGTCAAAGTCCCTGCTGCGGTCCCGCTTCCCACTCGCCAGGTCGTAGGCATAGAGTTTGTGACTTGAATGGT
The DNA here is from genome assembly GCA_965208885.1 of Dehalococcoidia bacterium. Taxonomy (GTDB): domain Bacteria; phylum Chloroflexota; class Dehalococcoidia; order UBA2979; family UBA2979; genus VXMT01. Next base: position 1,901,086 of record CBDBPS010000002.1, on the reverse strand, counting down.
TTCCCACCCAGAGCGTGGTGCCGTCCGACCAGACTCCCTGCGGGCTGGTATTGACTAAGGCCAGAGTGAAGTCCTTGTCGGAGTCCCTCTGCCGCGTGTCCAGGTCGTAGGCGTAGAGCTTTCTGTCCTGCTCGTCTACCACCCACATGGTCGTGTCGTCGGACCATAACCCTCTGGGCTGCGTGTTCCCGGCCGATGTGAGGCCGTTGAAGTCCTTACCGGGGGCCCGCTGCCAGGTGCTCAATACATAGGCGTAGATCTTCTCGTCCAACCAGTCCGCCACCCACATGGTCGTGCCGTCCGACCACAACCCCCTGGCGTTTATGTTCCCGGCCGGCGGGAGGCCGTTGAAGTCCTTGCTCGGATCCCGTAGCCCGGTGTCGAGCGTGTAGGCCAGCAACTTGTCGTGCGGGTAGAGGTCTTCGACCACCCACATGGTCGTGCCGTCCGACCAGAGGCCCTCGGGTGATCTGTTGCCGGCCGCACGCAGGGTGTCGATGTCGTCCTGCGCCTTCCAGCCAAAGGGGGCGTCCGACCCCCGGTTGACGCTGACCTTGTACCTTCTGGTCGTGGCGCCGTCCGCCCTGACGGTGATGGACATCTCATTGGCGCCCACGCTCAGGTCCAACTGATGACCGTCGGCCACGTCGTCGGCGTCCGTGCCCGAGTAGGTAACCGTGGCGTTGGCTTCGGCGGCGGTGGCCTCAACCGTCACGCGCGTCACCGAGGGACCCACGCCGTACTGCACGCCTAGTGTGCTGTAGTCAGCGTCGGCGTCGAACCCGGGAACGCTGACACCGTCGATCCGCAGATCGTTCAGTTTAGTGGAGGTTGACCGCGCACGCTTCACGACGAGCGTGTAGGTGCGGGTCGTGGCGTCGTCTGCAGCGGTCACCTTCACCTTGATCGTGTTGTCGCCCACGGCGAGGTCTACCTGGTGGCCATCGGTGTTGCCGTCGGCGTCATCCAGCGCCGCGTCCGAGGCGTCCAGGAACTCGACGGTGGCGTTGTCCGCATCGGACGCCGTGGCGGTCACCGTGATCGTCGGCTGCAAATGCACCACCGACGCCGTGTAGGATGTCTCGACCCGGTGAAAGGTGGGGTCCAGCGTCCCGCCGCTGAGGCTGAGCGCACTCAGGTCGGCGTTGCCCGGCATGTTGTAGGCGAAGAGCTTGTCCGCAACTCGGTCCGTCACCCACATGATCGTGCCGTTGGACCAGATGCCCCTGAACCGGATGTTATCGGCCCCTCGCAGGGTCGTGAAGTCCATGCGGGAGTCGCGCTTCCCGGTAGCCAGGTCGTAGGCGTAGAGCTTGTCGTCATCCTCGTCTCCTACCCACAGAGTCGTGCCGTCGGACCAGATGCCCTCGGGGTAACTGTTGCCGGACGCCAACGTGTTGAAGTCCTTGCTGGCGTCCCGCTGCCCGGTGGCGAGCTGATAGGCATAGAGTTTCTTGTCATCCTGGTCCGCCACCCACATGGTCGTGCCGTCGGACCAGATGTCCCCGGGATCGTCGTTCCCGGCCGCCGCCAGGGCGGTGAAGTCCTTGTCGGGGTCTCGCTGGCGGGTGGCGAGCTGATACGCGTAGATCTTCTCGTGAATCCTGTCCACCACCCACATGGTGGTGCGGTTGGACCACAATCCTCTGGGGGTGATGTTCCCGGCCGCCATGAGGCCGTTGAAGTCATTGCCGGGATCCCGCAAGCCGGTGTCCAGCACATAGGCGAAGATCTTGCTTTCTGCCTCGCTCGCCACCCACATGGTCGTGCCGTCCGACCAGAGGCCATCGGGAGCTCCGTTCCCAGGTGCAAACGGGGCGTCGAAGTCGTCCTGCGCCCGCCAGCCGAAGGGGGCGTCCGTCCCCCGGTTGATGCTGACGGGGTAGGTTCTGGTTGTGACGCCGTCCGCGGCGGTGACAGTGATCGTCAGCTCATTCGCGCCCTCGAGCAGGTCGATCTGGTGTCCGCCGGTCCCGCCGTCGGCGTCTGTGCCCGAGTAGGTCACCGTGGCGTTGGAGTCGGCGGTGACGCCCCGAATCGTCGCCCGCGTCACCGACGGGGCGACGCCGTATTGCACGCCCACCGCACTGTACGACGCGTTGGCGCTGAACCCGGGAACGCTGACGCCGTTGACCTGCGGATCGCTCAGGTCGGTGTTGTCCGATTCGGCGCGGGTGACGACCAGCGTGTAGGTGCGGGTCGTGGCGTTGTCTGCGGCGGTCACCTTCACCTTGATCGTGTTCTCGCCCGTGGCGAGGTCTACCTGGTGGCCTGTGGTGTTGCCGTCGGCGTCATCCAGCGCCGCGTCCGAGGCGTCCAGGAACTCGATGGTGGCGTCGTCCGCATCGGACGCCGTGGCGGTCAGCGTGACCCGGGACTGCGAATGCACCACCGACGCCGTGTAGGAGGTCTCGACCCGGTGAAAGGCGGGGGCCAGCGTCCCGGGGCTGATGCTGAGCGTGGTCAGGTCGGCGTTGCCGGGCATGTTGTAGGCGAAGAGCTTGTCCTCGGATCTGTCCGATACCCACATGGTGGCGCCGTCGGACCAGAGGCCCCTGAGGCTGCGGTTCCCGGCCGCCACCAGAGTGTCGAAGTCCCTGCCGCGGTCCCGCTTCCCGCTCGCCAGGTCGTAGGCGTAGAGCTTTTCGTCGAAAGAGTCTCCCACCCATATCGTCGTGCCGTCCGACCAGATGCCCAGAGGGTAGGTTTGCCCGGCCGCTCGCAGGGTGTCGACGTCTCTTCGGGAGTCCCGCTGCCGCGTGTTCAGGTCGTAGGCGTAGAGCTTGTCGTCCTCCCAGTCCGCCACCCACATGGTCATGCCGTCCGACCAGATGCTCGCGGGGCTGGTGTTCCCGGCCGCTTGCAGGGAGTTGAAGTCCTTGCCGGAGTTCCGCTGTCGCGTCTCCAGGTCGTAGGCGTAGATTTTCTCGTCGAGCCAGTCCACCACCCACATGGTCGTGCCGTCCGACCAGATGCCTCTCATGGACTCGTTCCCGGCCGCTTGCAGGGTGTCAAAGTCCTTGTCGGGATCCCGCAACCCGGTGGCTACCACATAGGCGAAGAGCTTGTCGTTCGCATCGAAGTCGTCCGTCACCCACAAGGTCGTGCCGTTGGACCACATGCCCTGGGGAAGGACAGTCCCACCCGCCCGGAGCGTGTCGAAGTCGTCATGCGCCCGCCAGCCGAAGGGAGCGTTCGTCCCCCGGTTGACGCTGACGAGGTAGTCTCTGGTGGTGACGCCGTCGGCCGCCGTGACGGTGATCGTCAGCTCATTGCCGCCCTCGAGCAGGTCGATCTGTTGCCCGCCGGTCCCGCCGTCGGCGTCGGCGCCCGAGTACTCCACCCCGGCGTTGGAGTCGGCGGTGACGCCCTCAACCGTTACCCGCGTCACCGAGGGGGCGACGCCGTATTGCACGCCCACCGCACCGTACGACACGTGGGCGCTGAACCCGGGAACGCTGACGCCGTTGACCTTGAGGTCGCTCAGGTCGGTGTTGTCCGATTCGGCGCGGGTGACGACCAGCGTGTAGGTCCGGATCGTGGCGTTGTCCTCGGCGGTCACCTTCACCTTGACCGTGTTGTCGCCCACGGCGAGGTCCACCTGGTGGCCCTCGGTGTTGCCGTCGGCGTCCACCAGCGTCATGTCGTCGCCGTCGAGGAACTCGACCGTGGCGTTGGCTGCATCGGAGGCCGTGGCGGTCACCGTGACCCGGGACTGCGAGTGCTCCACCGACGCCGTATAGGAGGTCCGGGCCGGGTCGAAGGCAGGGGCGAGCGTCCCGGCGCTGAGGCTGAGCGCGCTCAGGTCCGCATCGGTCGATTCGGCGCCGGGGGGAGCCTGCCTCACGCCGTTCCCGGCATGGGACTCTTCGATGGCAGGAGCCGCCGGGGTGTGGGCCCGGGCGTACCCCGACTGCTCGCTGCTTCCGTGGGGATTCACTGCCTTGACCCGGTAGAGATAGCTCCGCCCAGGCGACACGCTGCCGTCGCGGTAGCTGGTGGCGTTCGAGCCGGTGCCCGGGTCGACCGTCTCGAACTCGCCGACGGCGTGGACGGCCGGGTCGCGCCGCAGCACCTCGTAATGGGTGATGGACGGGTCGACGGGGTCGTCCCAGCTCAGTTCGACGAAGTTGTGGCTGACGCTGGTGACCGTGAGGCCCGTGGGTCGGGCCGGGACGGAACCCTCCTGTGCCGCGGCAGGCGGGTCGCCGAAGCGCGGGGCCACAAGGCCATAGAGGGCGATACCCAGAGCGATCACGACGAGGGCCCGCCCGGCCGCCACGCGGCAACCACCGATCACCGTGAGCCCCCCGGCCTGGAGCAGCCAGGCCCGCCGGGGCGACGGACGGTCTGGCCTCGCATCGTTGCCGGGGCAGGCGTTGCAGTCGGTCGGAACACACGGGAGGGCCACGCGTGCGCCATTCTGATCGTCCCCAGACCATTCCAGTCGGCGAAGCAAGAGAGCCGGAACCGACGGCGGTTTTCCAGTCAGAATGTCTGGGCGGAAGATTAGTGACCCAGTGCAGGCCTGGTAAGGTTATAAAGTACCGATCTTGCAACGCTATTGATTCGTCGCACGTGGTCGCAAGAGACCTGTTTGAGAGAGATGTAGTATAACTCCTGTGATGGAGTGCTCCTGCATCTTCGCCGTCTTGGCCCCGCGCTGAAACGCGGGTCACAGTAGCGCCTCAGGAAGTGGTGTCACAGGAGGTAGACGTAGGAGACCACCGCGCCATCCTTCACAAGAAGAAGAGTCACGTGGAGGAGGACTACGGTGGTCAAGGAGAACGTGGACTTGTTGGAACTGCTGCTCAGGCAGGCGGACGGAGCGGACCTGGACGAGCGCAGCGGGACGCGGCTCACGCGGCGCAACGGCTACCGGCCCAGGCGCTGGGACACGCGCGTGGACACGATCGAACTGGGCATCCCGAAGCTGCGCGATGGCAGCTACTTCCCCTCGCTGCTCAAGCCGGTAGTCCAGGCTCGCAGCTATGCGCTGCGCAGCGGTCTCGAACGACTCCCGCGTCCGGGCCGCGCGAGTGGGGTTCTGCAGCAGGCTCGCGATAGACAGCACGGTGTGGCCCACCCCGGTGTCCCGCTGTATTGCCGCGAGGTGCCAGAAGCGAAGTAGCTCTTCCTCCGAGCGGGCCCGGGTGGGCGACACGTCGGCGTCGACGCGTTCCGCGATCCGGGTCGCGCCTGCGTCGTAGTCGCTGTCTTCGACAATGGCGACCTGGGCCGCCAGGGCTGTCTTTGAGTCGTGTTATCTCCGACCGGTCGGCCAGCACGCTGTCGCGGCATGGTGGTCTTGACCCCGAATCCTGGTCCAGCAGGGATGCGAGTTTTTGGGCACTCCCACCGAGGAGGGAGTTGCCCATGCCCAGGCGTCGGACGGGCATGGCTCAACTCCAGGGGAGATCATGCAAAACTGACACTACAGGACATATTAATCACGCAATTCCTTACAGATACATCACACGCGCTCCGCGATAATAGTTGTTGGTGGGATGGCCCTCGCGGTCGCCCTGCAGTCCCCGGCACAACAGCGCAGCTGGAGGCGCCACCCAAGTGCGCGGACATACCCTGCAGCACCACTCCTCCACTCGAACGGCTTGTAAGGACCTGGAAGAGCCGCCAGGCGACCCCCGTTTCCGACTCGCACGACGCCACGTAAATCCGCCTCATCCGTGGGGGCGCCCGGCGGCGCGAACCGCCCCTTGCGCAAGGTAAGGGCGCGACCCTCACGCTCAGCGATTGATCAGCCGGACAGCACCACTATGGACTCAGGAAGGACAGCACCGGGAAGCGACTCTGCAGGTGGGAGATGCGAGCCCGTGTCTGTGGGGCGACGCTTCACGGTGCCGTACCGCGCGCGAAGGGCGTCCTCAGCTTCGCCCCGGCCGAGCGCTCGCCACGACGACACCCGGGAGGCCAACAGAAGTGGGCCCATCGCCCACCTCGCCGCCGTGATTGCGGCCAGCTTCGTAGTGATCTGGATGGCGGCGGCAGTGGGGTGCAGCACCCCCGACGAGGCTGCTCAGAACAATGCCAGCCCGCCCGCCGCACAGCCCCGGGAAGAGGTGACGCCCGTCCGTGGCGAGGGAGCTGCGAGGCCGCTGTCACCAGCGTCGGCGACTGAGACGACACCCGCCCCGCGCGAAGAGCCGGCAACGCCGGTGGCAACGTCTTCCCCGGATGCTGCTCCGAGTCCCGCGGCGGCGCCCTCGCCCGAGAGTGGCGCGACTGTAGCGGACCCTGTCCCGAGCCCCGCGGCGGCGAAACCCGATCCGCCCGTGTCTCCCAAGGGGCGCCCGGCCCCTCCGAGCGAAGGCGAGAATGCCCAGGCCAGAGGATCGGGCGGCCCTGACAACTCCGATGCGCGGGCGAAGGGGAGCCCCACGCCCGCCCCCGAGCAACAGGCGGTCGTGAGGGCCCTGCTAGCGGATGAGGGCCCGGCGTTCACCTGGCAGGATGGTGAACACACGCGCCAGGTGCGGCTGGTCCCCGGTGTCGTCGCAGAGCCCGCAGCCGACTCCACCGGCATCGTCGTGAGGCAGGCGCAGCACTCCAGCAACACCGAGCCTGTGTTCCTCTCCGCCGAGGGCGAGCTGATGACGCTCCCGGGTGGGGTGCTGCTCGCCCTCGACCCGGAGTGGAGCGAGTCCGAGGTCGACCGCTTCTTCTCGGCGAACGGCATCGCGCAGACCCGCATCTCGGAGCGGTCGTTCACGGCCAACGCCTTCTTCGTGGAGACCGCGCCGGGGCTGCCGTCGCTGGAGCTTGCCAATGCCCTGGCAGGCCAGGAGGGCGTCGCAATTTCCAGCCCCAACTGGCGCCGCGAGTCCACGACCCGGTGAAGCGCCTGGCGCTGCTGTCAGGGTGCCTCGCACTCTGGGGGCTGTTGTCGGTGACCGGCGTCCGCGCGCAGGCGGTGGCGCCCGGGGCGCCCACCATCACCACGGTGAGCAGCGGCGATGACTCACTGACCGTCCTCTGGAGCGCCCCGTCCAGCGATGGCGGCTCGGCAATCACCAGTTACGACTTGCGCTACGTGCTGAGCGACGCAACAAGCAAGGGGGACGACGACTGGACGGTGAAGGAAGGCGTGTGGAGTGCGGACGCACTCTTCTACGTCCTCAGCGGGTTGACCAAAGACACCAGCTACGACCTGCAGCTACGGGCGCTGAACGCCACCGGACCGGGGGCGTGGTCGGACGCGGTCGCAGAGGCTACGAACGACCACGGCGGATCGGGGGACACGGCCTCGGTGATCGACCTGGGCGGATCTATCCCCGGCCGTATCGGCGCCGGGGATGACAGGGACTACTTCAGGATCTCGCTCACCGAGTCCGCCGACATGTTGATTTACACGACCGGCCCGACTGACACGGTTGGCACGTTCCGAATCAACCCTGGCCTTCCATACACCACCGCAGACGACGCCGTGGCCCCGGGCAACCCGCTCAACTTCGAGCTGCGGATAGCCGCGAATGTGACGGTTCCGGTGACGTATTACGTCGAGGTAGGTGGCTTCGAGGGCACAGCGACGGGTCCCTATACGCTCCACCTCCGCGCAGCGAGTCCGGGTGACTCCACGGCAAACGCAACGGAGGTGGAACTGGGGACCGCAACACCGGGCCGTACAAAAGACGATCTTGAACATAACTACTTTAAGTTTGAGCTCAGCGAGAAAACCACAGTATGGATGTACGTCACTGGAGAAGTGGATACGGTGATGGATCTCTATTCCTGGGACACGACTTCCGAATCCTTGGAGCACATTGCCAAGAACGATGACGGACACATTGAGACTAATATACTGGGTCCGATGATGACCAGGGTGCTTGAACCCGGGACATACTACATCATTATCAAAGGCTATCGTGCCAGGTCCGGGTCGTACACGTTGCACGTGCATCCGGTAGAGAGTACCGGCGCCACGACGGAGACTGCCTCCCCGGTGGGCGTGCATTTCCTCACCGCCGGAGAAAGCACCTCCGCCAGCGACCACCAGTATTACCGTATGGTCGTCACTTCTCCGAGCTGGACGAGGGTCTACGCTCAGGGTGTTGCGGGGGACGAACCGGATGTCGAAATTACACTCGTCGACAACGACGGCAACGAGACTGGGGGCCTGCTTCCCTATGTCTCAATCTTCCGCGATCCCGGCCGCGCTTTCGATGTGACGGGATATTTGGCTCCGGGAACGCACTACTTCCGGGTGACCGCCACGGTATCCTCCAGCGAGACGTACGCGCTCCATTTCCTCGAGAACTACCGAGGCCGAGCGTTCCTCGACGAGTGCCTCCCCATCGAGCACTCCCAGGAAGATACGTTCTACGGATGCCAGTGGCACCTGAACAACACGGACCAGTTTGATGGTGGCGCGGGCTTCGACATCAACGCCGAGGAAGCCTGGGAGACCACGCTGGGCGCGGGTGTCAATGTCGCAATCGTCGACGACGGGATGTACTACGAACACCCGGACCTGCGTGAGAACGTTGATGAGACGCGGAATCACTCTTACCAGGGTTCGGACGTCCTTCACCTGCACGAAACCCACGGCACCGCCGTCGCCGGCCTGGTAGCCGCCCGTGACAACAACCTCGGAGTGCGTGGCGTCGCGCCACGGGCGACCCTGTACGCGTATGACCTCCTGCTCGACGTGGTCGACGACGCCATAGCGGACGCGATGACCCGCAACCTGTTGGAGACAGCCGTCTCCAACAACAGTTGGGGGTTCATCGACAATGGTAGCCCCACGAGTCCGCGCAGCACCTGGATCAGTTCGATCGAAACCGGCCTCAATGAGGGGTACGGCGGGAAGGGCATCTCCTACGTCTGGGCGGCCGGCAACGGGGCCGAACGGACGGACGAATCCAACCTCGACGGGCGCGCCAATTACTACGGTGTCATCGCGGTCTGCGCCGTCGACCACAGGGACACGAGGAGCGTCTATTCCGAGCACGGCGCCAATCTGTGGGTGTGCGGCCCATCCAACGGCCGGGGAACAACCCCTGGAATAACGACCACCACCAACGGCGGCTGGACGGCGGACTTCGGGGGGACGTCGGCTGCCGCCCCTGTCGTGTCGGGCGTTGTCGCCTTGATGCGATCCGTCAACGCGGACCTGACCTGGCGGGACGTGAAGCTGATCCTGGCCGCGTCCGCAAGGAAGAACGACCCACGTGACAGCGGCTGGCGGGAGGGAGCGCTGAGGTTCGGCGCCACCGAGGACGACGACAAGTACTCATTCAACCACGAGTACGGCTTCGGCATGGTCGATGCGGCCGCGGCCGTGGACCTTGCCGATGGCTGGACGAATGCTCCCTCGATGAGAAAGACCACCTCGACCTACCAGGGCTCTTCCTTCTCGATCCCTGACGCCCCCTCCAACGGCACTTCCACCAGGGTCACGCGGTCATTGACCGTTGACGGATTCGTGGACTTCGTCGAGTACGTCGCGATCACGGTCAACATGAACCACGATGACTTCAGGGACCTCGATATCGACCTGGTGTCGCCCTCCGGGTCGGTGTCCAGGTTGGTGAACGACGGGCAGGGCTATTCAAGATTCCTGGGCCTGGTGCTACCGCAAGAAGCGCCGCTCAACGGGGAGTTCAGGATGGGGTCGGCGCGATTCCTGGGCGAGGATCCCGCAGGCGAGTGGACGCTACGCGTCACTGACAGGCAGAGCGGCAATCGCGGGCGAATGCGCGGCTGGAGCCTGACCGTCTACGGGCATGGCTACGCGCCCGGCTATCCCTTTATCGACCACGTGGAGGCCGGAGACGGATCCCTCACGGCCGAGTGGAAGGCGCCCAATGCGGGTGACACCGGCGAGTCGGAAATCACGAGCTACGACCTGAGCTACATCGCCAGCACCGCCTCGGACAAGTCAGATACCAACTGGACCGAAGTGACCGGCATCTGGGAGACGGACGGCGGCGCTCTGAGCTACGAGCTCTCCGGCCTGTCAGCCGGTACCTGGTACGACCTGCGTATCCGCGCGGTCAACGACGCCGGCGCGGGGCCCTGGTCGCCGAGCGAGAGCAAGGGCACGGCGGTGGTAGTGTCGGCGGCGCCCGCCATCACCCTGGTCGCGCCCCGCCACCAGGAGCTCGGGGTTGTGTGGCGCGAACCGGGCTTCACCGGCGGCGCAGACATCAGCGGCTACCAGGTGCGCCACATTCGCAGCGACGCCACCGTCGATGAGAAGGCCGTCGACGCCAACTGGAGCGCCACATCCACCCCCGGCGTGGCGCTCGGCGACGGGCTGCACCGGTACAACATCCTCAGCCTGGAGAACGGCATCGGCTACGACGTGCAGGTGCTCGCAACCAACAGCGCCGGCGACAGCCCGTGGTCGGCGACCGTATCGGGAACCCCCAATCTGCAGAATACCGACCCGAAATTCCCGGAGAGCGAGACAGGCGCTCGCAGCCTGTCCGAGGATACGACCCTGGATAGCGCGGCCGGTGACGCGGTAGAGGCCACGGACCCCGATGGCAACCTCTTGACCTACTCCCTGAGCGCTCCCAGCGACTACTTCAGCCTGGACAGCCGGACCGGCGGGCTGCAGTTGACCAGGCTCCTCGACTACGAGGAACAGACCAGTCACACCCTCACGGTGAACGTCAGCGACGGCCGTGATGTGCACGGCGACAACGACGACGCCATCGACGACGACATCGTGGTCACCGTGACCGTTGTCGACGTCAACGAAGGCTTCACCGTCGACGGCGTCACCCACATCACCCGGCCGGAGAACAGCACCGGCGTGCTGGAGACGTACACGGCCACCGATCCGGAAGGCCTCGCCCTTACGTGGTCCGTCGAGGGCGCCGACGAAGACAAGGACGCGCTGCGGATCAATGCCTCCGGCGAACTCAGCTTCCGCCTGCCTCCCGATCACGACCGGCCACTCGATGCGAACGAAGACAGCCTCTACCACCTCGAGGTCGCCGCCAGTGATGGGGTCAACAAGAGCGAGCTCCCCGTGACGATCCAGGTCACGAACGTGGATGAGGCCCCGCTACTCACGGGCCTCGCCCACGTCACCATCGCGGAGAACAGCGACGTCTCCCTCGGTTGCTACACAGCCACCGACCCGGAGGGAGAGGCGGTCACCTGGAGGGCCCTGTCGGGGCCGGACGCGAGCAAATTCGAACTCACCGATGGGACGGACCCATGCACGAGGGAACTGCGCTTCAAGAGCCCACCGGACGCAGACATCCCGGCGGACAGCAACAGGGACAACCGCTACCAGGTCACGGTGAACACCTCGGACAGGGAGAGCGGGGGCCTGCCCAGCAAGCTCGACGTGACCGTCGCGGTCACCGACGTGGACGAGCCGCCGGAGGTCACGGGCCCTGACAGCATGGACTTCGACGAGAACGCTACGGGCTCGATCGCCACCTATAGCGCGACCGATCCCGAGGGCGGCACGGTCGCACTGCGGCTGATCGGGCCCGACAGCGGCGACTTCAACTTCAGCAACGGTGTGCTCCGCTTCAACTCCACGCCCAACTACGAGGATCCCGCCGACGCCAGTCTGAACAACACGTACGAAGTCATCGTCGAAGCCCGAGACGTCGTCAACACCGTGGAGCACGACGTGACCGTCAATGTCACCAACGTCGACGAGCCCGGTACGCTCAGCCTCTCCTCGCAGCAGCCGCAGGTAGACGCCGAACTGACGGCGACGCTGGCCGACCTTGACGGGAACATTTCCGGCCAGTCCTGGACGTGGGAGCGGTCGCAGAACCGCAGCAACTGGAGCACCATCGGGGGCGCCACGGGCAGCCGCTATACGCCTCTCGACGCCGACCTCAACCACTACCTGCGCGTGACGGTCGACTACACCGATGGTCACGGCTCCGGCAAGGACAAGCAGGTGGCCTCGATGAACCGGACCCAGGCTGCGCCCGTCATCAACAACCCGCCTGCGTTCCCCAACGCCACCGAGGACCGCTCGGTGGCAGAGAACTCGGCGGCCGGCACCCCCGTCGGTGCGGTCGTGGAGGCGACCGACCCCGACCCGGGCGATGTGCCCAGCTACACGCTCTCGGGCGCCGACGCCGGCAGCTTTGCCGTCGACGGCGACAGCGGCCAGATCCGCGTGGGTGTGGGAACCATGCTCAACCGCGAGGGCCGCGACACCTACTTCGTCACTGTCACCGCCTCAGATTCCTCCAACGCCAGCGACAGCGCGTTCGTCACCATTACCATCGACGACGTGGACGAACCGCCCATGGCGGAGGACGACACTGCCAGAACGCAAGAGGACAGGCCCACTCTCATCGATGTCCTGGGTAACGACCGCGACCCGGAGGGCGCGCCGCTCACGATCTCAATCACGAACCACCCGGAGAGCGGCTCCGTGACCGTGACTGCCGACAACCGGGTCTCGTATGAGCCGACAGCCGACACCCACGGTGTCGACCGTTTCACCTACCGTGTCTTCGCCGGGCCGCACTCGGATAGCGCCGATGTCTTCGTGACCGTGAACCCCGTCAACGACCCGCCGGAGTTCGCCGCGTCCGACATTGCCCTGAGCGTTAGCGAACATGCCCCCGAAGGCACGCCAGTCGGCACCCCGGTGACCGCCACCGATGTCGACGTGGGCGACGTCCTCCTGGGCGATGTCCTGACGTACCGGCTCTCCGGCTCCAGCTTCTTTGAGGTCGAGCCCCACACGGCCCAGATCACCGTCGCCGCGAGCGCAGGGCTCGAGGTTGGGAGCGACCACATAGTGACCATCACCGCCATCGATCGGGCCGGCGCGCAGGCCACCGTCACCGTCACGATTACCGTGAGCGCGCGCGTCGTCCAGCCCTCAACCATCGTCAGCTTCGGCGGTGGTGGCGGCGGACCTTCCGGGCCGACTCCGAGCACGGTCGACTTCGAGTGGAACGTGACTCGCGACATCGACGCGCTCGCCGCGGCCAACGACACGCCCACCGGGATGTGGTCGGACGGCGCATTGCTCTGGCTCACCCAGAACGGCAGCGGCGCTGACGACGCCGTCTACGCTTATGACCTCGCGACCGGCGAACGTGTCGAGGACCGCGAGTTCGAGCTCGACGATACGAACCGCGCCCCGCGCGGCGTCTGGTCGAACGGCGAGACCGCCTGGGTCGCCGACAGCGGGCAAGACCGCCTCTTCGCCTACGACCTCGAGACGGGCGAGCGCGACGAGGAGCGCGAGATCGTGCTCGCCAACGGGAACCGCGACGCGCGCGCTATCTGGTCCGACGGCGAAACGGTCTGGGTGCTCAACGCGAATCCCTCCCTCTTCGTCTATGACATCACCAGCGGCGCGCTGCTGGGCGAGTATGAGCTCGCGGACGCGAACAGCGGCCCGCACGGCCTCTGGTCGGACGGCGTCACAGTCTGGGTCTCCGACCACACCGCCAAGCGCCTCTTCGCCTACCGGCTGCCCGTGCCGCCCGAAGGCGAGCCTCCCGAGGAGCCGCCCGCACTCGAGCGGGTGCGGGACGAGGAGTTCGCCGAGCTGAGCAGCGCCGGCAACAACAGCCCGCGCGGGCTCTGGTCCGACGGCGCGGTGATGTACGTCGCCGACGAGAGCGATGGCCGCGTCTACACCTACAACATGCCCGACGCGATCGACACGCGGCTCGCCTCGCTGAGCCTCAGCGGCGTGGAGTTCGGGGAGTTCTCACAACTGCGCTACGACTACGCCAGCGAGACGATCCCCCATGGCAACATCGCGACCCTGACTGCCGTGCCGGCGCAGGAGGGCGCGACGGTGAAGATCGAGCCCCCGGACCACGACGGAGACCCTGAGAACGGGCACCACGTGCGGCTTCTCCCGAGCCTCGAGGTCACCATCACCGTGACCTCGCCGGACGGCAGCCGCGAGCGCGTCTACCGGGTGGCGCTGGCGGACGTCGCCGAGGAGCAGGTGACCGGACCGTCGGCGAGCTGCCTGCGCGGCGCCGTCAGCGTCGGCTTCAACCTCGTCGTCTACGAAGGCGGCAGCATCGAGGACCTCGTGGCCTGCGCCGAGGGCCGCCACGTCACGGCGCTGTATGCCCTGCACGAGGGGGAGTTCGTCTCTTACATCCTCGGCGCACCGGAGTTCGTGAACCGCACCTTCAGCAGGCTGTTCACCGCGGGTGTGCCCGTGCTCACCGCGCTGACCGCCCGCAGCGAGGGGCCGCCCACCCCGGCCGCCGGCGGCGCCGTTGACGTCGAAGCGTGGCCGGCGTGCCTGCGCGGCGAGATCGCAGCGGGCTTCAGCCTCGTGCTCTACGCCGGCGGCAGCGTCCAGGACCTCGCGGCGTGTGCGGGGGAGACCGGCGTCACGGCACTCTACGCGCTTGTCGGCGGCGAGTACGTGTCCTACATCCTCGGCGCACCGGAGTTCGTCAACCGCGGCTTCAGCGCACTGTTCCCGGACGGCCTCGCCGCTGCGACGCCGCTCGTCATCAAGGGCGACTGAGCGCCCGCGCCCGGCAGGCCTCCTGCCCGTCCTCGCGCCTGCCGCCGTCGGCCGCGCACCACGCCACCCACGCGCGCCACGCGCTCGCGTAGGCCCGGCGCGTGTTGGCGCTGAGGACCTCTGCCGCGGCCGCCTCGATGCGCTCCATGTGTTCGGGGCGCACGGTAGGAGCGGTGGCGCCGGCGATGTCGGTGGTAGCGACGAGTGTCCGCACGGTCCCTTCCCATCCCCCAACGAGCGCGCCGTTGTCACTTCGAGCCGGCCGAATGGGCGCCACGCCGGGCGCTTCCCTCACCTGTTCAGGTTAGGGACCCGTGGCGGCTTATCGTGCTTCACTGAAGAGCCGGCGCACACTTTATGGAAGGTAGTGTTCCTGCCGAATGACGTTGGAATCGCACGTAATGCGCAGCAGCCGGGGCGCACCAACGGTGATCGCGTGGGTACCACTCGCGGTGATCACGCCACTGGCGTGATGTGGAAGGGGGTCGCCCGTCACCTCATGATGCTCAAGTGATTGTCGACGAGGCCACGTCGGCAGCCTCTTCGGTCGTCCGGCGGCCAGCATATGCAGCGCCCCCGGTCCGCGCCTGGCGCCTACGGCCCGTCGACTTGCACGGTCAGCGGCGCGGCCGTCGGGACGCCGCCCGGGAACAGCTCGCGGAAGGACTGGTTGACGAACTCCGGCGCTCCGAGGATGTACGAGACCCAGATACCGTCATCGAGGATATAGAGTGCTCCGACCCCGAGGCCCTCGGCGCACGCGGCAAGATCGTCGATGCTGCCACCCTCGTAGAGCACGAGGCTGAAGCCCTCGACGATCTCGCCTCTGAGGCACTCGGGCCACGGCCCCGTGACCACGGGAGCACCCGGGTCGGCCGTCGCGGGACCGTCGCTCTTGACCGTCAACGGAGTGAGTGCCGGAACGCCACCCGCGTAGAGCTCGCCGAAACGTTCGTTCACGAACTCGGGCGCCCCGAGGATGTAGGCGACGTACTCGGCGTCGCTCAGCGCGTAGAGCGCGGTGACGTGGCGGAGCTGCGCGCAGCTCACGAGGTCCTCGAGGCTTCCGCCCTCGAAGACGAGGAGGCTGAAGCCAACGGCGACGGCGCCGCGCAGGCAGCTCGGGACGGGTTCGGCCGCATCCTCATCCCCGGTGGGCTCCTCGTCGCCGAGGAGCAGGCGGTAGACGCGCTCGCGGCTGCGGTCCTCTGAGGTCACCGTGATGGTGATCTCGAGTCCGGGGAGCAGCCGCAGGTGGTGCCCGTTCTCAGGGTCTCCGTCGTGGTCCGGGGGCTCGACTTGCACCGTCGCGCCCGCCTGCGCCGGCACGGCAGTCAGGGTTGCGATGTTGCCGTGGGGGATCGTCTCGCTGGCGTAGTCGTAGCGCAGCGGTGAGAACACTCCGAAGTCGACTCCGCTGAGCTCCAGCGAAGCCAGCCGCGCGTCGATCGCATCCGGCATGTTGTAGCTGTAGACCTTGCGGTCGTTCTCATCGGCGACGTACATGACGTCGCCGTCGGACCAGAGGCCGCGCGGGCTGTTGTTACCTGCCGCGCTCAGCTCCCCGAACTCCTCGTCACGGACACGCTCGAGCGCCTTGTCCTCGGCCGCCGCGGCGAGGTCCTCGCGGGTTGGCAGGCGGTAGGCGAAGAGGCGCTTGGGGTCGTGGTTGGAGACCCAGACCGTGACGCCGTCCGACCAGACGCCGCGCGGGTCGTCGTTGGCCTGGTCGAGCGCGCACTCCCCCAGCAGCGCGCCGCTCTCGAGGTCGTAGAGGAAGAGCGCGTCCTTGCCGCCGTCGAGCACCCACATCGTCGCGCCATCCGACCAGATGCCGCGCGCGTCGGCGTTGCGGCGGTCCAGCTCGATGTCGCGCTCGGGCGTGCCGTCCCCCGTCGTGATGTCGTGGGCGAAGAGCCTGTCCTGGCCGCTGTCCGAGACCCAGAAGAAGGTCTTGCCGTCGGACCAGACGCCGCGCGGGGCGCGGTTCGTATCGTCGAGGTCGAACTCACGGTCCTCGACGCGTTCGCCGGTCGCGAGGTCGTATGCGTAGACGGCGTCGCCCGCGCCGTCGGGGTTGTCGAGCAGCCACAGCGTGACGCCGTCGGACCAGGAGCCGCCGGGCTTCTCGTGGCTGCTGTCCAGTTCCTCAATGTCTTGCTCGACGGTCCACTCGAAGTCGACCTCGCTCGGAGTCGGCCCCGACGGCCCGCCTCCACCGCCCCCGATGATGAGTGGCCCAACCGGCCCGGCCCTGACGGTGATGGTCACGGCGACGCTCGCCGTGGCGTTCGACTCCCCGCTACCGTCGTCGACGGTGACCGTCACCTCGTACGTGTCCTTGGTCGCGATCTCGAAGCTGACCCCGGCGCCGACGGTGATCTGGCCGGCGCCGTCGATGTCGAACGAGGAGGCGTCGACGCCCGCGAGCCGGTAGGTGAGGGTGTCGCCGGTGTCGATGTCCGTCGCGGTCACGGGCGCGCCGACGCTGTCACCTTCCTCGGCGCTCTCGGCGATGCTGCGCTCCACCATCGCCGAGGCGAACTCGGGGGCGTCGTTTACGGCATTGACGGTGATCGAGACGATGGCAGTGCTCGAGAGGCGAGGGCTGCCGTCATCCTGGGCACGGTAGATGAAGCTGTCTGCGCCGTGATAGTTCGCCCTCGGCGTGTAGCTGATGTGGTTGGTCGAGGTGTCGACGGTCGCCGTCCCCCAGCGCGGACTGCGCGGCAGCGCGCTCACCAGTGACAGGGTGTCGTTCTCGGGGTCGCTGTCGTTGGCGAGCACGTCGATGGTGATCGACTCGTCCTCGGCGACGCTACGGGCGTCGTTGGCGGCGACCGGCGCCTCGTTCACGTCCTCGATGTTGACAGTGACGGCGACGGTGTCGGTGCCGCCGAAGCCGTCGTCGGCGGTAACGGTGAGCGCGTAGCTGCGCTGGCCCTGGTCGTAGTCGAACGTGGCGCCGCCGGCGACCTGGATCTGGCCCGTCGTGCGGCCAATCTCGAACTCGCTCGCGCCACTCAGCGTGTACACGGGGTCGTCCCCCTCATCGTCGGTCGCCAGGATCGGGCTGCCGACGTTGCGGCGCTCCGGGGTGTCCTCGGGGATCACGATGTCGTCGACGCTGTCGGGCAGCACGGGGGCGGTGTTCGAGAGGCGCTCGTTCACGGTCGTGAACTCCGTGACGGCGTCCGCGCTCTTGCCCGGGCCGTGGCCGTCCTCGTAGGACACGGTCGCGCGCAGGTACTGGTCGCGGTCGGCGGCGGTCGGGGTATGGCTGCTCGACGAGGTGCTGCTCGAGGTAGCGCCCGCGATGTCGCTCCAGCCGCCCGTGCGGCTCGTCGACCGCTGCCACTGCCACGTCGCGCTGACCACGTTGTCGGGGTCCGTCAGCGTCGCCGTGAGCGGGACGTTGATGACGCCGCGCTGCGCGCCGAGCTGTACCGGCTGGTCGGCGCGTTCATCGTGGTTGGCGACGTTGACAGTGACGTCGAGGCGGCCGTTCAGCACGCCGTCGTTGGCGTTGATCGTGACCTGGTAGGAGCCCCCGCCGTCCTCGAAGTCGGGCGGGCTCTTGAATGTCAGCCCCCCGGTCGACTGGTTGAAGTCGAAGGCGTCCGCGTTGGCGCCGCTCAGCGCGGTCGTGCTGCCGACCGCGCCCCAGTTCGTAGCGGAGCCCTCCGGGTCGGTCTTCGTGTACATGTCGAGCGTGCCCGTGTGGCCCTCGTTGACGTCGATGACCGTGTCGCCCTCGATCAGCGGACCCTCGGCGACGGACGTGAGGGTGATCGTGACGGGCAAGGTGCCGATCCCGGCCGTCCCCGTGCGCCCGTCCGAGGCCCGCAGGGTGACTCGGTACTCGGGGCCGTGGTCGTCGTTGGTCGAGCGGTCGAAGTCCGGCGTCTCGGCGAAGCTCAACGTCCCGAACTCGTCGAGGACGAAGTGCCGCGCATCCGTCCCCGTCAGGCTCAGCCAGGTGGTGCTCGCCCCCTCGGGGTCCGTGGCCGTGTAGCTGCCGACGCGTCTCGCGCTGTTCTCCGCGATCGTGTAGCTGGTGTCGCCGCGGATCTCCGGCGGCTCGTCGACGGGCAGGACGGTGACCTCGACCTCGAACTCGCCGGTCATGGCGTCGGGGTCGGTCGCGCTGTCGTCAGTCGCCCGGACCGTGACGCTGTAGGTGTTGTCGCCGCCGGTGTCGGTCGGCACCTCGAAGTTCGGGGCGGGATCGAAGGTCAGCACGCCGCTGCTGCTGATCGCGAAGTCGTCGGAGTCGTCTCCAGCGAGTGACCAGGTGAAGGTGGTCGTCGCCTCCTCGGGGTCGCTGGCGCTGTAGGTAGCGACGGCCGTCGTGTTCTCCCGGACCCTGCGCGTCTCACTGCCCGTGACCACGGGTGGCTCGTCCACATCCTCGATCTCGATCGTCACGTCGATCGTGTCGTCGATGGCGGTGCTCCCGGTGGCGTCGCTGGCCTTGCCGTCGTGCACGGCAACGGTGGCGAAGTACCTGGATGCCAGCTCGTGATTGAACGCGAACTTCGTCTGGAGCTGGCCGGTGGCGCTGTTGATCTCGAGGATGTTGGTGCCTCTCCTGAGCGAGTACGTCAGGGTGTCGCCCTCGTCGTCGCGGGCGGCGACGGGGTCGCCGATGTCCGCGCCGGCGGCGGTGTTCTCGGGGATGCTGCGAGTCGTCCGGGTGCCGGCGAACTCGGCCGGGCCGTTGATGTTCGCTGGCGTGCCTGTTGCGACGCTGGACCAGCCACCCGTCGTGCGGATGTTCTCGGCCTGGACCTGCACCTCGTAAGCGGTGCCGTTGGTGAGCCCTCGGATGACGTGGCGGAGCTCGCCGCCCCCGGTCTGCCAGGCGCGGCTGACGGGCGTCCACTCACTGTCGGACTTGTCCATGGCGTCCGCTTCGATGTAGCGGATGTGGTAGGCCACGAGGGGCTGCGCCCCCCAGTAGTTCGGCGTCTGCCAGGACACCGCGAGCGCCTGGTTGCGGGCGGCGGTCGAGACGGACCGGGGAGCATCGGGCGCGACTCTCCACGGCGCGACGTTGGAGGAGCTCGACCAGCGACCGGAACCGGCATCGTTGACGGCCCGGACCTGGAGTTCGTACCACACCGACACCCCTCCCACCGAGCCGTCCAGCCCGGTAAGCGTGTGCGTGCGGTCGTCGAGGGTTCCGACGTTCGTGACCGTGGTCCAGTCGGACCCACGCTTCCGGTAGCGAAGGTCGTAAGAGGTGATGGCCGAGCCCCCTATATCGGCGGGCGCGTCCCAGGCCAGGGCGGCGAGGCCGGCTCCGGCCGTCGCGCTCGTGATGCTGACTCGGCCCGGCTTGTAGCCATGGCCGTAGACCTTCAGCCCCCATGACATGAGCCGCCCGCTCCTGGTGAACCGTTCGTCTGTGAGCCTCAGGGTCCATGTTCCCTCCGCGCTTTCGCCGAGGTGCTTCGCCGAACCGAAGCGATGGGAGTCATAAAAGTGAGCCTGCCCGCTGAAGGACGACGATGGAACCGACAGCTCGGAGACCTTCCCGCTCGGGGACACGAGCTCGATCTGCAGGTCGCGGAACCGGTCGTGGCGGAACTCGATCTCGATCTCGACGAACTCGATGAACGACACGTAGCTGTCCAGGCTGAGCGTGTTGCTGATCGTCGTCGTGGTACCGCCATCAACATCGGGAAGGAAGATGCCGCGGAAGTTGACATCCCCGAGCTGGCCAGAGCTCGCCTGGCTCGTGCGCATGGCGGGGACGTTGCTCCAGCCGTCGGCGAGGGCGACTGCGGCAGCGGCATCGACCATGCCGAAGCCGTACTCGTGGTTGAAGTCGTAGCGGGTGGTCGTCGAACCGTACTCGAGTGCGCCCTGCTCCCAGCCGGTGTTGGTGGCGTCGTTCTTGCGGGCCGACGCCGCCAGGATCAGCTTGACGTCGCGCCACGTCAGGTCTGTGTTGGCGGCGCGCACGAGGGCGGCGACACCCGAGACGATGGCCGCCGCGCCGGAGGTGCTGCCGAAGTCGGTCCGGTAGCGGTCGGGGATGTGGGTCGTCGTGATCCACGGGTGGTCGCCCCTGCCGCTCTGCGCGGGGGCGCAGAGCCAGAGGTTCGCGCCCATCTCGGAGTATTCGGCCCGCAGGTCGTCGTACCCGACGGCGCAGACGGTGGTGCCGGTGTAGTAGTTGACGCGTTCGGCGAGGTTGGAGTGGTCGCCCCTCAGGTGGCCGTTGCCCCCCGACCAGACGTAGAGGATGCCCTTGCCCCCGTAGCCGAGTGTCACGCCGTTCCTGGTGGCCTCCTCCCACTCCGGTTCCACGTCGCGCGGTATGCCGAGGGAAGAGGGTCCCCAGCTGTTGTTCGAGATGGCGGTGTGCGGCGCGTCCTCCGCGTGGTAGGTGCCGGCAATCGCCCTGGTGGAGTTGGTCAAGTTCCCGCGGGTGATGTCGTAGATGAAGATCTTCGCGCGCGGCGCCACTCCGCGGACGCCGATGTCGTTGTCGCGGGCGGCAATGAGGCCCGCTATCGCCGTGCCGTGGAACTCGAGGGGGTGATAGACGTTCCCCTGCCCGATCAGGTCACGGTTGCGGGCGGTGAGCACGTTGTCGACGAGGTCTTCGTGGTCGGTCTGCAGGCTGTCTTCGAGGAGGGCGATGTTGATGCCCTCGCCCTTGTTCCCGCCCGCCCAGACGCTCTCGACATTGATGTCCTGCCCGGCGCCGGCGCCGAACTGGCCAGTGTTGTTGAGGTGCCACTGGCACCCGTACAGGGGGTCGCTCTGGGTCGTGGTGATGGCGGTGCAGTCCTCGACAACCTGGTTGTAGGGCGACGCGACGGGATCCAGCAGGTACATCCCGGTGGGGCCCCCGGAAGAGCTGACGCGCAGGTGGTACGTGCCCGCCTCGAGCTTCCCCCAGACAGAGAAGCTGATATACGAACGGCCGTGCCCGCTGTAAGTGGATTGGGAGACGATATGCATGGAGACCTCGGTCCCCATGCTGTCGAGGATCGCCGGGGTGAGCGCCAGGGCGCTTCCGAAGGTCAGGGCTTCGATGTAGACGTACGTGTCCTCGTCCATCGTGAGGCTGAAGAAGTCCTGGTCGCTGCTTGAGCTGATGCGGCCGACCTCGGCGACCTCGAGGGTGAGTGGGACGGCAGTGGCGGTGGTGCTGCCGGGTTCGGCCGCCGCTCGCACGTGCAGGGTGTAGGGCCCGGTATCGGTGGCGCCGTCGCCGCTGACCTTGATGTAGTAGGTTCCGGCGCCCAGCGAGCGCCGCAGCATGAACCCGTCGGAATTGCCGAAGAACCTGCTGTCGTCGGCTGAGGTGAGCCTGCTCTCCCCGGAGTCGAGCAACTCGCCTTCCGTACCGAGCTTGCCGAAGGCCATGACCCAGACATCGGTGGTCGCATCGAGGACGAGCTTGAAGTAGTCCACGTCCGAGGACGAACCGATGTGGCCCGGCGTGGCGGAGTCGAGGGTGACGGTCGCCGCCGTGGCTGCGGTGCTGCCGGGGTCGGTGACGGTCTGGGCGTGAATCCGGTACGAGCCCGCCGCCCGATCCTCGTAGCTGCTGACCCGGACGTAGTAGGTGCCTGCGGTCAGCTCTTCGCGGAGCTCGAAGCTGCGACGGGAATTCAGCAGCGTGCCGCCGTTGGCCTCCGCCACGACCGTGCCGCCGGAGTTCAGCAGCTCGCCGAACGTGTCGAGTGGGCCCGAGGTGTAGATCCACACCTCGCTGTCGGCGGCGAGCTCGATCTCGAACACGTCCTCGTCGGTGGCCGGGGTCAGGTGCCCGGCCAGCGACGAGCCAAGGGTCAGGTCGGTAGCGGCTGCCGTTGCGCTGCCGCTGTGGTCGGTGGTCGTGCCGGCCGCGGTCGTCGACCACGGCCCGAGGTCGTCGTTAGCGTTCTCCGCGCGCACCTGCACGTCGTACCCGACACCGTCCTCCAGGCCGTCGAGCGTGTAGGTGAGGGTACCGCCGCCCGTGACCCAGATCGCATCCGTCTTGAGCGTCCAGTTGGCGTCGACGGTCTCGTCGTCGTCGGTGGGGATGTAGCGCAGGTAGTAGGCGGTGATCGCCGCGCCGCCATTGTCCGAGGGCGCGGTCCAGGTGACGGTGAGCGAGTTGGTCGTGGGAGCCGATACGGAGGCGGTTGGCGCGCCGAGCGTGCTCTGCGCCTCAACCTGCCCGACGCTCACGAGGGCCGAGAGCGCGACAACGCCCGCGAGCAGGGCCCACCATTTCACGGCAGCGCTACTCCCTCCGCAGGTTGGGGCTGGAGATCTCAATGCTCTCCCGCGATCCCCGTGCGTGGGCAAGGGTAATCGACGCGAATCCCGTCAACATGGCGGCGGAAGGAGCGATTCACGAACTGGGGCGCTCCGAGGGTGTACGGGACCCAGATACTGTCATCGAGGACGTAGAGCGCGCCGACCCCCAGGCCCTCGGCACACGCGGCAAGATCGTCGACACTGCCACTGTCCATATCCGGACGAGAGCCAGGCGAGCGGTGAGATGGTGACTTCGGGTGAGCCCACCTATGCTGGGCGCGTCGTGGGACCCGTCCGGAGACCCGCATGACGCTCGACTTCGCAACCTCACGGCTGCTGTCCCCGTACCGGGTGCTGGACCTGACGGACGAGACTGCTCTGCTGGCCGGGCGCATCCTGGCCGACCTCGGCGCGGACGTGGTTCAGATCGAGCCGACTGCCGGCAACAACGCCAGGCGGATGCCGCCGCTCGCCGGCGACGCAGTCCCGGAGCTGGACCGCTCGGCCTACTGGAGCGCGTACGCCGCGAACAAGCGCAGCGCGGCCATCGATATCACGCACCCCGCCGGCCGCGACCTGCTGATGCGCCTCGCCGTCACGGCGGACTTCCTCATCGAGTCGGCGCGCCCGGGCGAGATGGCCCGCCTCGGTCTCGACTACGAGGCGCTCGCCGGCGCCAACGAGGCACTGGTCCATGTGTCTGTGACACCGTTCGGCTCGACGGGCCCGAAGGCGCACTGGGCCGCGACGGACATCACGCTCTGGGGCTCAGGTGGCCCGCTGCTCCCGCAGCGCGACGAAGGCCGGCCACCCCTACGCATCTCCGCACCCCAGGCCTACCGCCACGCAGCGGCCGACGCCGCTGGCGGCGCGCTGATCGCGCACTTCGCGCGGATACGTGACGGGAGGGGCCAGCACGTCGATATCTCCGTCCAGCAGTCGGTGATGGAGGCGACGCTCTCGCGCGTGCTCACGTCGCTGATCGGCGATGTCGACACACTCGCGGACGGCGGTGTAGCCCTGCCCCTGCCGACGAAGTGGGAGGTGAGCGACGGCTACGTCTCGCTCAGCGTGGCGATGGGTACCTCGACCGGTCACTTCTCCAACAACCTGATGCAGTGGATCCACGAAGAGGGCCACTGCCCCGATGAGATTGCCGCGATCGATTGGCGCGAGATGCAGCGCATGGCCGGCGAGGGGGAGGTCGACACGGAGCTCTTCGCGGAGGTCGAGGAGGTGATCCGGGGATTCCTCGCCGACAAGACAAAGGCAGAGCTGATGGACGCGGCAGTCCAACGCAAGCTCATGATCACGCCGGTCTTCACCATCGCCGAGATCGCGGCGAGCAAGCACTTACAGGCGCGGGACTTCTGGCAGGCGCCGCCTGACCCCCCGCTGCGCGGCACACGCCTTCCCGCGTTCCCCGCGAAGATCGACGGCGCCACGCTCCCGGTCGGCCGGCCCGCTCCCCGGCTCGGGCAGCACACACACGAGATCCTCGTCGACGAACTGGGAGTCGGCGCACGCGAGTACGAGCACCTCCTGCGCGACGGGGTGATCCGGTGAGCGAGGGCATCCTCGAGGACCTGAAGGTCGTCGACCTCGCGTGGGTCGTCGCCGGGCCACGCGTGGGACGGGCGCTGGCCGACTACGGGGCAACGGTCGTGCATGTCGAGTCATCGCGACGTATCGAGACAGCACGCGTGGCAGGCCCGTTCCAGGGCGGCGTATTCGGTCCCGAGCACTCACTGATGTACGGCAACGGCAACGTCGGGAAGCTGGGCGTCACGCTGGACCTGGCGCACGAGGAGGCGCGCGGCGTCATGCGCGACCTCCTCCGCTGGGGCGACGTGTTCATCGAGTCGTTCACCCCCGGGGTCGTGCAGCGGTGGGGACTGTCCTACGACGACGTCCAGGCGCTCAACCCCTCGATCATCATGGTGAGCACGTGCCTGATGGGCCAGGACGGTCCGTTCGCCTCGTATGCCGGGTACGGAACCGCCGGGGCCGGCATGTCGGGTTTCCAGAACCTCGCAGGCTGGCCCGGTCGCCCGCCGATCGGCCCGTTTGGGCCGTACACCGACTACGTGGGGCCACGCTTCGCGCTGCCGCTGCTGCTCGCGGCGCTCGACCACCGGCGCAGGACTGGCGAGGGCTGCTACATCGACCACTCGCAGTCGGAGTCCGGCCAGTTCTTCCTCGCCCCGGAGTTCGCTGACTACTTCGTGACAGGGCGATCGCTCGAATACAGCGGCAACCAGGACGCGGAGATGGCGCCCCACGGCGCGTACCCCTGCCGCACCGACGACGGCGCCTCCACCACCTGGGTCGCCATCGCCATCCGCGACGACAACGAATGGACACGCTTCGCGAGACTCATCGGAGGCGCCGAGCTGGCCGGCGATCCTCGATACGCGCTGGCGCCGCAACGCCTGGAGCGTGCGGACGAACTCGATGAGGTCGTCTCGGAGTGGACCAGGTCCCGCCCGGCCGAGGCCATCGAGACCATGCTGCAGGACGCCGGGATCCCGGCACATCGCGCATCGAACGCCGCGGACCTGGCTGCGGACCCGCAGCTCGCGCACCGTGGGCACTTCATCGAGCTCGAGCACCCGATCCACGGCACGACGCACGTAGAGAACTCGCGCTTCACGCTGTCGCGCACACCCGCCCGGGTCGAGCGCGTGGCGCCGACGCTGGGTCGTGACCAGGAGCTTGTGCTGCGCGAAATCCTCCAGTACCCGGAGCCGCACATCGAGGAGCTCTTGCTGTCCGGCGCCCTTGAGTAGGGCGCCCCAGGTACAGCCATAGCGTGGCCGTCTCCGCTACCTGTCTCGCGTGCGCGTGATGCCTACGGCGCCTCGCCCCGCACGGTCAGCGGCGTCGCGGCTGGGACGCCGTCCGCGAACAGCGCCTGGAACCGGGCGTTCACGAACGCGGGCGCGCCGAGGATGTACGAGACCCAGGCCCCGTCGTCGAGCAGGTATATGGCCGCAACGCCACGGCTCTCCGCGCAAGCCTCGAGTTCGTCGATGCTGCCACCCGCGTAGAGCACGAGGCTGAAGCCCGTCGCGACTTCGCCGCGCAGGCAGCCGGACCAGTCCGGCGTCCCGTCGGGGCCGACGGACGCGTCGGGCGACGCCGGGCCGTCGCTCGCGGCCACCAGCGGCGTGAGCGCGGGAACGCCGCCCGGATACAGCGCCCGGAAGCCCGCGTTCACGAACTCCGGGGCACCGACGATGTACGAGACGTACGCGCCGTCGTCGAGCACGTAGAGGGCCGTGACGTGTCGGCCCTCGGCGCAGACGATGAGGTCCTCGACGGTCCCGCCCTCGAACGTCACGAGGCTGAAGCCGACGGCAACCGCGCCACGCAGGCAGCTCGCCGCTGACCCGGTCTCGATCGCCCCGGTGAGGCGCACGCGGTAGACGCGCTCGCGGCTCTCGTCCGCCGAGGTCGCGGTGACGGTGATTTCCTCGAGACTGGCGAGGGTGATCTGGTGGCCATCCGCCGCCTCGTCGGCATCGCCGGGGGTGATCTCGACCGTCGCCAAGGCCTGCACCGCCTGCGCCTCGACGGTGGTCACCGTTACGCCGTCCTCCACAACACCCTCGTACTCGGTCAAGTCGCCGTCGAACGCCCCAAGCTCCACGCCGCTGAGGCTCAGCGAGGCGAGGCGGGCGTCGATGGCGTCGGGCATGTTGTAGGTGTAGACCTTGCCGTCGTTTTCGTCGGCAACGTACATGACATCACCGTCGGACCAGATGCCGCGCGGGCTGTTGTTGGATGCGCGCGAGAGCGTGGTGAACTCCTCGCCGCTGGCGAGGTCCATCGCAGCGGCTGCGGGTCCGTCCACGATAGCGGCAAGTGGCGTGGGCAGGCGGTAGGCAAAGAGGCGCTTGGGGTCGTGGTTGGAGACCCACGCGGTGACGCCGTCGGACCAGATGCCGTGGGAGTCGGAGTTGGCGTCGTCGAGGTCGTACTCACCCAGCAGCTCGCCCGTCTCGAGGTTGTAGGCAAAGAGGGCGTCCCGCTGACCGTCGAGGACCCACATCGTGGCGCCGTCTGACCAGATCCCGCGTGCCTGGCCGTTGCGGGCGGTGAGCTCGAGGTCGCGGTCGGGGAGGCGTGCTCCGGCTATGAGGTCGTGGGCGAAGAGCCGATCCTGCCCGCTGTCGGAGACCCAGATAACCTCCCCGTCGGACCACAAGCCGCGCGGGGCGCGGTTGGTCTGGTCGAGCTTGAACTCGCGGTCTTCGGCGCGCGCACCGCCCGCGAGGTCGTATGCGTAGACCGCGTCGCCGGGGCCGGTGCTGTTGTCGGCGACCCACAGGGTCGTGCCGTCGGACCACAGCCCGGTCGGTGAGCCGTTCGCGCCGTCGAGCGCGTCGATGTCGCGCGAGACGTTCCAGTGGAAGTCGGCGTTGCTGGGCTCGGGTCCTGAGGAGGCGGGGGGCCCGGCGGTGAAGCCGAGTCCGGGGGAGCCGTTGGACGTCACCCCACGGCGTCCGGGCTGACCGGTCGTGAACGTGACCGACTGCGTGGCCGCGGTCGGGTGCGCAGGGTCGTAGGAGACCTCCACCTCGTGTGCAGTGGACGGGGTCAGCCTCACCAGGGTGAGCTGTGCCGGGGATTCGAACACCAGCTCGATGGTGTGGTCGATCCAGTCGCCTGCGGGAGTCCGGTGACGGACGTGAAGCGTGTCCCCGTTCGGCGCGGCGAGGTTGACCACGATCACCGCCTCCGCCGAGGTAACGTTGCGGGCCACGACGCTGCTGACGCGAGGCGCGAGCGTGGCGACCGTCAGCGACTCAACGTTGCGCGTGAAGGCGGCGTCATAGGAGGCTTCCAGCTCGTATTCGCGTCCCGAAGTGAGGTCCGTCAGTACGAACGTGACGGACGCGGTGCCAATTGCAGCGCTCCGCGTCTGCGTGGTCCAGGCGCCGCCACCGGTGCGGTAGCGCAGGCGCATCTCGTCGCCGTTGGGCTCCATCAGGCCAACGTCGATGGTGGCGCCGGTCTGGCTGAGTGTGCCCTCCCTCGCGACGACGGAGACGACGAGCGGCGGCTCAGTCTCGAACGAGGTGGACTGCACACCGGACGTGAAGGTCTGGCTGAGTGTTGCCTGGACCTGGTAGCGCGTGCCGGAGGTGAGGCCGCTCAGCGCGAAGGTCAGGCTGCTCGTTGTCGTCGTCCCGGGCTCGACGGGGGTCCACGTCCCGGACGGCAGGGCGCGGTAGCGCAGCCGGACCGTTCGGCTTGTGCCGTCGGCGCCGTCGATACTGACGGTTGCGGTGGCCGTGGTCGTGGTGACGGTGGAGTCCGGGACGGAGACCGAGGTGACGGCCGGGTCAACCGCATTGGTGGAGAAGGTGAGGGGCGCTGTCCGCGTTGGCGGGTAGTCGTCCTCGAGGGAGGCTTCCACGTCGTACTGCGTGTTCGCTGTCAGGTCTCTGATGACGATTACCGCAGTGCCGGTCGAGCTGTCTTGCGTGAGCGAGTCGCTCCAACTCCCCACCGGTGACGACGTGCGGTAGCGCAGATGAGCGGTGTGCGCGTGTCCGCTCGTGTTCTGGATCGAGATGTTTGCGACGGCCGAGGTTGTGCTGACACTCGTCGTCGCGACACCGGTCACGTAGTGGAGATCGCTGGCCGTCACGGTCACTGTCGCCGAGGTCGGCTGTCCGAGCCGGACTCGGCCATGTGTCTGCATCTCGCCCGTCGTGATGCGCGTCATCGCGACGGTGAACGTCTCGAGGTCCTCCTCGATCTCGTCATCGGTCGTGGCCACGACGAGTTGCCTCGTCGCGCGGTACCGCCAGTCTGTGCCGCTGCCCGGTTGGATATCGACACGCGCGAAGTCGCTCGCGGCGAAGCTGAGCGCACCGTCGGCCGCGCTGATGGGGGTGTAGTCGGAGGCGGAGGCGGTGTCGGGCACGGTGTTGATCTGAATGGTCCCCGCAGTGGCGTGCGGCTGCCGGTCGCCGTCGGTCGTGACCGTCACGGTAGCTGTGACGGCATCTCCCTCCGGCACCGTTACGGGCGAGACGCCGAGACTGGCCTCGGCAGCGGGGAAGTCGTCGTCGCGGACCTCTTTCAAGCCAGAGCCGCGGCCCGACGCGATTGTGTACCCGTCGGCGGCGGTGATGGTCGCTCGGACCTGGGAGTGCGTCTCCCAGGCGTCGTCACCCTGCGTGGGGACGGTGAGCGTCCTGGTGAGGGTGCTTGCGGGGATCGTGACCTCGACCGTGCCCTCGTGCGCAGCGTCGACCATCGCCCCGGTTTCGCTCACGACCAATGAGACCGTCAGCGAGTCGGCCGCGGCCGCGCTGCGGGCGATGGTGAACACCACGTCGTCGCCCTCGGTCAGCACGGGCGCTGCGACAGTAACGCCCGCCTCTGGGCGCGCTCTCCCGGCCAGGATGGTGTACGTCTGCGCGGTCCCGTTCTGCGCGGTGACCTTGACCCGGATCCTGTTTGTCCCCACGGCGAGAGCGACCTGGTAGCCGCCGGTGTCGGGGTCGGCGTCCGTGATGACGTTGTCGCCGCTGTCGAGGAACTCGACGGTCGCCAGCGGGTCGCTCGGCGTGGCCGTGATGGTCGGCTGCGCGACCGCGTAGGGCGCTGACACCGCGTAGGACGTGCGGGACATTGCGAACGACGGCGTGAGCGTCAGCCCGCCCAGGGCAAGGCCGCTGAGGTCGTTGTCCGAGCTGAGCGGGGGCGGGGCGACGTGTACCTGTTCCGTCGTCCCCTGCGCGCGCTTGTCGCTCCCATGCGCGTCGCTGTAGGTGCCGGTGACCCGCAGGAACTGGTCGATGTCGGCGCTCGTGGGTGTGTAGGTGGCCGAGTCGGCGCCGCTCACCGGGCTCCAGTCCCCGTCCTCACCGGTCGGGGAGGTTTCCCAGAGCCATGTGACGGCGGTGACGCCGCCGTCGGGGTCGTCTACCCGAGCGGTCAGTTCCACGGTCTCGCGCGGTGGTGCCGGGGTGACCACGACGGCGCCGGCCTCGTCGACGTTGGTGACGTGGACGGTGATCGGAGTGACGACCGTCTCGGCGTCGGCGTAGGTCACCGTGACCGACGCCTCGAGGCTGTCGCGGTCCTCATGGTCCAGCGAATCCTTCGTCTTGATGCGGCCATCGGTGGCCTGGAAGGTGAAGGACTCCGCGTCCGCCCCGCCGATGCTGTAGCTGACCGTCCCGTCGGCGACCGGGAAGGGACCGCTGATGTCCGTCCCGACAGGCGAGTTCTCCGGGACGGAGAACGCCAGCGATTCGAGTTCGAGGCGCAGCTCCGCGATAGGCTCGGTAGTAAAGGGCCCCGTGCCGCGGATGCTCCGGGTGACCCCCTGAGGCGTCGTGTCGCCTGTTCCGGAGTCGAAGCCGCCACCGTCGCGCGTGCCCGCGTCCCATGGGGACAGGTTGGTGTCGAGCGAGCGGGTCCACAGGCCCTGCGCGTCGAGCAGGCTACGAGCGGAGACGCCGGTGAACCAGTCGGGGCTGGGGTTGAGCCGCGTGAGCAACGTGATCCGCGGGTGGTCGGTGGTCAGTGACACCTTGAAGGTCGCCGACCCCTCCGGGTTGAGCGTGCCCGCAATCTGCAGCCGCTCAGCCACGCCCTCCGCGGCCGCGTCGAACTCCGCTACCAGCGCCGTAGTTGTCCCCGACTCCACAAGCGACTCCACGCCATCGCTCGCCGTCTCGCCGGCGGCCACGAAGGTGGCCGTGTCGTCGTGGACGGCGCCGGCTACGCCGGTGAAGCCGGCGCCTGTGGGCACTCCACCCCACGTTACGTCGCTGCTCCACAGTCCTTCCAGCGTCCCGCTGTACACCGCCGTCGAGGCGATGGCCGTGGTCGTGTCGGCCTGCGAGGGCGTCATGGAGGTGTCCTCGGTGACGCGGTTGACGGTCACCGTCTAGGTCCTGGTCACGCTGTCGTCCTCGGCGTAGACCCGTACCTGGATCGCGGTCTCCCCGACGGCGAGGTCCACCTGATGCCCGGGCACGGTGCTCGCCGCATCCGTGTGCGCGTCGCCTGAGGCGTCGAGGATCTCGAACGTCGCGTTGCCGTCGCTGGGCACCGGCGTCACGGTCGTCGTGTCGACCACGTAACCGGTGGTAGCGGTGTACTCGGGCGTCGCGCCGGCAAACGCGGGCTGCAGCCGCACGTCGCTCAGGGTGAGGCCGGCGAGGGTTGCGTTCGTGGCGAGGTTTCCCGTGGTGACGGCGTGCGGCGCGGTGGCTGTAAGCGTCTTGCCCGCCCCGAACTTGTCGGTGTAGGTCGCCGTGACACTCAACCACTTCCCGTCATCGCCGGCGACCGGCTTGTAGGTGTCGGCCCTCGCGTTCGAGATCGCCGTGAACGGTCCGGTGGCGGCGTCTGCCCGGGCCCACTGCCACGTCACGGCGGTGACCGGGAGGTCGGGGTCGACGAGCATAGCTGGGTAGCGCGCGCCGACGCGCGGGCTGGCCCGCAGCTGCAGGCTTCCCTCGTCGTCCGCGTCCAGAGTCGTGATGACGACGTCCACGGAGTCGCTGCCCTCAGCATCCGTGGCAGTGACCGTGACCACGAAGCGGCTCCGCGCCTCGTGGTCGAGCGTCACCCCTGCACGCGTCGTGATCTGGCCGGTGGAGGTGTCGAAGGCGAACGAGGCGACGTCGGCGCCGCTCAGCGCGTACGTGACCGTGTCGCCGTCCGGGTTCACGGCCCTGACCGGCAGGCCCACAGCGACGCCCGCACTGGAGTTCTCAGGCACGCGACGCTCCATCGTCTCGTAGACGTACGTCACCGCCGTCCGCGCCAACCCGCGCAAGGGGTACGTGTACACCTCGCCACTCTCGTCTCTCTGGGTGTTGATGTTGACGATCCACACCGTAGTGCCGTCGGACCAGACGCCATTCCCGAAGCGGTTGGCCGAGCTGAGTTTGAGCTGCCTTGTGTTGTCGCGCAGACCGGTTACCAGGTCGTACGCGTACAGTTCCCGATCCGACCTGTTGACGAACCACATCGTGACGCCGTCGGACCAGATGCCTGACGGCTTGGAGTCTCGGAAGAGGCGGAGGTCCTTCGGCCTGTCCCGCGTGCCGGTCCCGATGTCATAGGCGTGGATCCCGTCAAAGTCGATTCGGGCAACCCACAGGGTCGTCCCGTCGGACCACACTGGGCCTATCGTGGAGTTAGCCAGGCTGAAGTCGTGCTCACGGGCACGGGTCCCGTCCGCCAAATCAAATGCGTACACCTCACCCGCCGGGTAGCTCGCCACCCACACGGTTGCCCCGTCGGACCACAGGCCGCCGTGGCTGTAGTACTGGAAGTTGATGGGGAGGCTGAGATCCTTCGCCGTGTCCCGGTTGCCTGACCCGAGGTTGAAGGCCCGCAACGTGTCCGCCGTGAAGTCCGCCATCCACATGGTCGTGCCGTCCGACCACGCGTCGTATCCGCGGAAACTGAAGTCGAAGTCGCCGTTGACGCTGTTCAGGGCCATCACATCCGACACTGCGGCGGCGTCCACGGCTCCCACCGCGGATTGGATCGGCTGGCTCACCGGAGGCGTGTAGGTGACGCTCACGGACTCGCGGGGGAGAGCTGCCTCGCTGAGAGTCAGAGTCACGACTTTGCCGCTGATCGCCACACCGTCGACCGTGGTCGCCTGCTCCACCGGGTCGGATGTCAATGCGTTAACGAACTTCACGACCCACGCCGAGGCCGCGGGAACAGAGTTGGTGTCGAGCGCGCTGTCGTACGTCAGCTCCAGTTCGGCGCCCTCGAGGCTGACCCGGTGTAGTTGCGGCGCGGTGGCGGTCCCGGTGTTGTTCGTGACCGGCTCCTCGTCAAGGTCGAGCGGGTAGTGGCCATCCAGCGCTACGATCGGGTCCTGCGACGGCCTCTCATAGCTCAGCGTCACCGTCTGGCCGGTGGCGACATCGCTCGCGAGGGTAAGCCGCACGGTTGTCCCCTCGACGACGACCGACTCCACATCCACTTCGGTGCCCGCCGCTTCCACTGTGTACGCGGACGGATCAGGCACGGAGTCAGCGTCCAGTTCGTGGTCGTACGTCAGGATCAGGAGATTGCCATTCACCGTCGCCGACACGAACTCGACAATATCGATGAGCTCGACCGTGACATCGACGCTGTCGCTGCCGTCGGCATCGGTCGCGGTGATCGTGAGGGTGTACGTGGACTTCGTCTCGAAGTCGTAGTCCACGGTGTCCCTGGTGCTGAGCTGGCCGGATGTGTCGATGGTGAAGGAGGAGGCGTCGGAGCCGCTGAGCGCGTAGGTGACGGCGTCACCGTCTGCATTGATCGCGGAGAACGGCAAGCCGACATTGCGCGCCGTCCCAGACCCCTCGAATATCGCCACGGTCTCCGCTGCAAAGAGGTACGTCGGAGCCTCGTTAGCATCATCGAGTGCGTACGCGTGGATCTTGTCACGGCTGCTGTCGGCGACAAACATGTTCGTGCTGGTTGCCCAGATGCCGACAGGGTGTCCGTTCTCCAGATCCAGTTCGAGATCTTTTGAGGAGTCACGGGCGGCGGTTCCGCTAGCCAGCGTCGTTGCCGAGTAGGCGTACAGTTGCCGCTCCGGGCCATCGGCAACCCAGATCGTTACACCATCGGACCAGATACCGTTCGGCGCTGCATTCTCCGCGTCGAGGTCGAAGCTCCACGCCGAGCGGTGCTCGCCGGTAGCAAGGTCGTACGCGTAAACGTACGTATCCGCGTTGCCGACCACCCACGCTGTGCGGCCGTCGGACCACACGCCCTTCGGGTCACTATTGTCATCGTGAAGGTCGAACTCCATGTCCGTGTCCCGTACGCCGCCGCTGACCGAGTACACGTAGACCTTGCCGTCGTCCTTATCGGCCACCCACATGGTGGAGCCGTTGGTCCACATCCCTTTTGCGTTGGCGTTCGAGCCGGTGAGGTCGAAGTTCCGGCTGGACTGCTCCGAACCGTCCGCTATCTGGTAGGCACGGACTCTCTTGTCATCCGCGTCCACTGTGAACATGAGCGCGCTGTCGCCGAGCGCGAAGGTGCCTGAAATGCCCCATACGTCGGGAGTAGTGCCAAGATCGAGGTCGGCAGTACGGTTGAGCGCATTGGGATTCGTCCCTTTGAGTATTACCTTGAGGGTCTCGGTTGCCCCGGGACCCGGGGTGGGGGGCTCCCAGTTGCCGCCTCGTTGCTCGAGGATCCCATTGGCGAGACGCCACCCCGTTTGGGATCGATCATCCTCTTCATCCTGATAGGTGGTCTCGAGCTCGAGCGTCTTGCTGGACGATGTGCCAACGCCATACATCTTCAAGGAGTACGTCGTGCGCGGCTTCAGAACGAGGCCATCGGGAGCAGTGAACGCTCTCCATCCACGTTGAAAGCTGTTCGGGGGGCTTAAGTCTGTGATCTTTGTGCTCGGCAAGCCGTTGCTGTTGGTCGCATAGAGGCCCATCGTGAACGAAGTGTCTGAAGCCCGGGTATCGATCTGAACCTCGACGGTCCGCAGCACGTACCCAAGCGGATTCGGGCCGGTGGTGAAGCTCATGTGCGCCGGGCGGGAGTTGCCTGTGAAGGTGTACTCGAATGTGGACAGTTGCTTGGCGCTGTTACTCACCAGAACAGAGTCTCCGGCATCGCTAGTGTTCGCCACCAGCTGTCGAGTTAGGCTTGCTGCGTCCGCGCCGCCGACGTCTGCCTGTACCGGGTTCGTGCCCGGCGTGTAGCTGAGCACAATCGTCTTTCCCGAAGCGACGGACTGCTCCAGAGTGAGCGCGACTTCCTTGCCACTGATGCTCACAGGCGACATGGAATCAAGCGTGCGCGTCTCTAGCCGCGGCGCAACCTCCACGGTGTAGTCACCGGCAGCCGGCACGGACGCCGTGTCGAGATCGGTGTCGTAGACGAGGGTGATCGTCTTACCGTCCAGCGTTACGAACTGGAGTACCGGCGTAACGTTCATGAGTTGCCGGTCGGCCGGCGATGGCCCGACGGCGTTCCGGCTGCTCAGGAATGCGCCCGCCGTGTCGGTCGCCAGCCTGAGACTGCCCACAGTTCCCTGGGCCGCGGCTTGAACCTCGCCGTGCGCCGCGAGGAGTGCCGCTGCTAGCAGCACGCCGATCAGCAGCCTCGTGAGCCCGTTCGTGGGCGCGCGTGCAGCCTCCAATACGCGCCGTGGCGCGCTCATTGAAAGCGGGAACCTTCCATGAACGTTCGGACACACAGTCGCAGTCTATTGGGGCCATGTGAGGTTGCTATGAGTATTCGCCTCTAGCGAGCCTCTAACGTGTAAGTTTGTTGTGGATTATCGGTGTCGTTGGCGCATACCTTCGCGAGCGAGCGGAGCCGCTGCTCGGCTGCGGGTGGCGCGTGCCGGTCTGCGTGATGCCCTTCAGGGCGCGGGACCGCGGCGGTTCCCATCTGGTGCTTGTGGGGCTGGCACGGTCAGGAGTCGACCCAGGTCACGTCCAGCAAGTTCGTAGCGATGCAGGCCCAGGTCGGTCCTCCGCCTGGCAGGATGCGGGAGCACTTCCCGGGGCGGGATCCCTCGTGCGGCGAGGCGGGCAGAGGCCCGCAATCGGGTATCGCAGGGCCTCAGAGCAGGACCGGCCCGGGCATTGGGGCGGCCACGGTCGGCCCAGTCGGGGGCGCCTCCGCTGCCTTCCTAGCGCCGAGACATTGCACCGCGACCGCGACCAGCACCTGATCACCGAATAGCGTCCCACGGAGTGGTGGAGAGCCGGGCTAACTGGTGATTGGGGAGGAGGTTGAAAGGCATGCAGGATGTCCACGGGATTACGACGCGAGGCTAATCACTCGCCCGATCATGCCCATCCTATCGGAGCAGTGCGGTGGAACCCGCCTGCTCGAAGTCGAGGTCATGCGTGAGTGCCTCGGTGATGCTCCGCTCTTCCATGAGGAGGAAGCTCGCGCAGTCGGTGAGCCCCCACGTCTGGTCGCTCTCACAAGAAGCCCTGGCCCGCGGGCTCAGTTGCCCCCGCCGGCGCCGACAGCGGTGACCGGAGGCGGGCCGTCGCTTCGGACGACGAGCGGCGTGACGGCGGGGACGCCGTCGGCGAACAGCTCGTGGAAGGCACGGTTCACGAAGTCAGGCGCGCCGAGGATCAACGAGGCCCAGCCGCCGTCCTTGAGGACGTACACGGACGTGATGGCGCGCCCGTCCACGCACGCCTCGAGGTCTGCGACGCTGCCGCCCTCGTAGACGACGGCGCTGAAGCCCCCAGCGATTGAGCCGCGCAGGCATTCGGTCCAGGGCAGTCCGGCCTCGGCGGAGACGACGGGGTCTGCCGAGGCCGGCCCCTGGCTCGCGACGATGAGCGGCGTGAGTGCGGGCACGCCGTCGGCGAACCGCTCGCGGAACTGGCGGTTCACGAACGCCGGCGCCTCCCGGATGTAGCTCACGGGGGCGCCGCCGCTCAGCGCGTAGACGGCGTCTACCGAGCGGCTGCCGGCGCAGGCGACCAGCTCGTCCACCGTGCCACCTTCGTAGACCAGGAGGCTGAAGCCTTCGGCCACGGCGCCCTTCAGGCAGTGCGCCCATGCCTCGGGCGTGGCCTCTTGCTCCATCTCCTGGAGCGCTACCCGGTAGACGCGCTCGCGGGTGCCGTCCTCCGAGGTCACGGTGACGGTGATCTCGTCGAGGTCTTCCAGCGCCACCTGGTGGCCGTCCACGGCCTCGTCGGCGTCGGGCGGCTCGATGACGAGGGTCGCGCCACGCTGCACCGCTTCGGCGGCGACAGTCGTGACCGTGATGTCCGGGCCCGCCGTGCCGACGTACTCCGAGCGAGCGGGGTCGAACTCGCCAAAGTCGACGCCCTCGATGACCAGCGAGGCCAGCCGCGCGTCGATCGCGTCGGGCATGTTGTAGGTGTAGACGCGGCCGTCGCTCTCGTCGGCGACGTACATCACCGCGCCGTCGGACCAGAGCCCACGCGGGCTGTTGTTGCCGGCGCCGCTCAGCCCGGCGAACTCCTCGGCGCGGATGCGCTCCAGCGCCTTGTCTTCCGTGCCCAGCGCACCGCGCTGCGGCAGGCGGTAGGCGAAGAGGCGCTTGGCGGCGTGGTCGGAGACCCAGACCGTGACGCCGTCGGACCAGAGCCCCCGCGGGTCGCCGTTGGCGGTGTCGAGGGCGCATTCGCCGAGCAACTCGCCGCTCGCCAGGTCGTAGCCGAAGAGGGCGTTCTTGCCGCCGTCGAGCACCCACATCACCTCGCCGTCGGACCAGATGCCGCGCGGGTCGGCGTTGCGATCGTCGAGCGCGAGGTCGCGCGCCGGGGTGCGCTCTCCCGTCGCGATGTCGTGGGCGAAGAGTTTGTCCTGGCCGCTGTCCGAGACCCAGACAGTGGTTCGGTTGGACCAGACGCCGCGCGGCGCGCGGTTCGTATCGTCGAGGTCGAACTCGCGGTCGGTGACGCGCTCGCCGGTCGCGAGGTCGTAGGCGTAGACGGCGTCGTCAGCGCCTGAGCCGTTCTGCAACAGCCAGAGCGTCGTGCCGTCGGACCAGGAGCCGCTGGGCTTCTCGTGACCGCTGTCGAGCTGCTCGATGTCGCGAGTCACGTTCCACTCGAATTCGATATCGCTGGAGACCGGGCCGCTCGGCCCGCCTCCGCCGCCGCCAATCAGGCCGCCGCCGATGATGGGTGGTGTTACCGGGCCGGCCGTCACTGTGATCGTCACGTCAATGGTCGCTGTGGCCCCGTCCCCGTCGCGCGCCTCGACCATCACGGTGTACTCGGGCTGCGTCCCGACGTCGAAGGTGGTCCCGGAGGCGACGGTGATCTGGCCGTCACTGTCGATGTCGAAGGCGGCGGCGTCCGTACCCGAGAGGCTGTAGCTCAGCGTGTCGTTCGTGTCGACGTCGGTGGCGGTGACCGGCTCCCCGACGGCGTCGCCTTCCTCGGCGCTCTCGGCTACGCGACGCTCCGCGGTCGCCGAGGCGAACACGGGGGCGTCGTTCACGGGATTGACGGTGACGGTCACCGAGGCGTCGTCTTGCAACTGTCCGTCCGAGGCGGTGTAGGTGAAGGTATCCGTGCGGTCGAAGTCCGCGTTGGGCGTGTAGGTAATCGTGCCGTCGCCCTCAACCGTCGCGCGCCCATTGGAGGGGGCAGCGTCGAGGCGCACCGTCAGCGCATCACCGTCGGGGTCGCTGTCGTTGTCGAGCACGGCGATGGTCACCGAGTCATCCTCATCGACCGTCTCGACATCGTTGCCCGCGGTTGGCGCCTCGTTCACGTTGGTGACGGTGATCGTGACCGTGACCGTCGAGGTCTCGCCCTCCCCGTCGTCTGCGGTCACCATCATCGTGTAGCTCGCCACGCGCTCGCGGTCGATGGTCACGTTCGGGGCGACGCTGATCTGCCCGGTCGCATCGTCGATCACGAAGTCCGAGTGGCCCGAGATCCTGTACTCGGGAACGTCCCCGTCGACATCGCTCGCCGCAACGGGGTTGCCGACGTCGTCGCCTTCTCGCGCGCCCTCACGGATAGACCGGCTCGGGGAGGACTCGGTGAACACAGGCGCGTCGTTCACCGCGTCCACCGTGACCGTGACTGTCGCCATAGCGCTCAGGCTTCCGTCCGAGACGGCGTAGGTGAACGTGACATCCCCGTTGACGTCCGAGTTGAAGTCCGAGTTGGGCGGCGTGTAGGTGATCTCCTGCGTCACGGAGTTTACCGTCACCGACCCGCGGCCCGATGCGGGCGAGCTGGCGATGCGCACCGTCAGGGTGTCGCCGTCATCCGGGTCGTTGTCGTTCTCGAGGACGTCGAATGTGACCGCGTCGCCCTCGTTGGTGCTGGGCCTGTCGGCAACGGCGGTCGGCGCCTCATTCACGTCGTTGATGGTGATGTTGAAGGTGGCGTCGTCCGTGGCGTCGAACTCGTCCGTCGCCGTCACCGTCACGCTGTAGGTTTCGC
The DNA here is from genome assembly GCA_965208885.1 of Dehalococcoidia bacterium. Lineage (GTDB taxonomy): Bacteria > Chloroflexota > Dehalococcoidia > UBA2979 > UBA2979 > VXMT01. The sequence continues at coordinate 1,862,413 of CBDBPS010000002.1, read as the reverse complement.
GCGTCTCGTGGTTGAGCGTGGCCCCGCCGGCGACGGTGATCCGGCGCGTGCCGCTGTCGATCTCGAACGGCGGATTGGTCGTGAAGCCAGAGACCGCCATCGAGTAGGTCAGATCGTCGCCTTCCTCGTCGGTTGCCTGGGGAACGGTGCCGACGAGGGCGCCGCCGGAAACGTTTTCGTTGACGGAGAGTCCGGTGACGCCACCCTGGAACAACGGGTTCGGGAACACCGGCGCTTGATTCGTAGTCCTCTCCGGCACCGTCTTGTTCGTTGATATGGCGTGCAGGGTCCTGTCGTCGTGGCCGTCGTTGTAGGAGGCGGTGACGCGCAGGTAGTAGTCACGGTCGCCGCCTGCGGGCGTGTATGTCGATGACGTCTCGCCGTCGATCGCCGTCCAGCCGCTCGTGCCGGTCGTCGATCGCGACCACGCCCAGGTGGTGGACTGCACGTCGTCGCCCTCCGAGAGCGTTGCCGTGAAGGCGATGCCGATGCGCGGCGTCGTCGGTATCGCGAGCTTCTCGATCTCGTTCACGTCGGTCACCGTGACGGTGACCAGGTTGTCGACGTTGTTGGTCCCGTCGGAGGCCCGCACGGTCACCACGTGCGAGGCCTGAGCCTCGTGGTCGGGAGGATTCTCGAACGAGAGCGCTCCGGCCGCGCTGATCTCGAAGTCGGCGGCATCCGTGCCCAGCAGGGACCACTCGAGCGTCGCGCCGGCGTCGGGATCGCGGGCTGTGTAGGTAGTGACCGAACCGCTCGAGTTCTCGTTAACGGTCGGCATGAAGTCGCCGGTCACCACCGGGGGCTCGTTGACGTCCCGGATTGTCACCTCGAGATCGCGCGTGACGGTGTTGGTCCCATCACTCACGCGTACGATGACGTTGTACTTGGGCTTTGTGTCGTAGTCGGGCGGGCGGACGAACTCGACCTCGCCATCGGTGATGGTGAAGGCCGTACTGTCGGCGCCGCCGAGCGACCATGTGAGCGTAGCCCCCGCATCCGGGTCCGTGGCGCTGTAGGTGGCCACGGTCCCGGTCGCGTTTTCCTCGAAGTTCGCCTTGACGGGGCCGCTGGTGATCACCGGCGCCTCGTTGACGTCCTTCAACGTCACGACAACAGGGTAGGAGCCTGTGAGGGCGCCGTCGAAGGCGTTGATCGTGACCTCGTAGCGCGATTGGTCCTCGAAGTTGGGGGATGTCCTGAAGGTGAGGTCGCCATCGCTGTCGAGCGTGAACTTCCCCGCGTCATCCCCGGAGAGGGCCGACCACGAGACGCCCTGTCCCTCGGGGTCCTGCGCCGAGTAGCGAGCGATGACGCTCGTCGTGTCGCTGTTCTCGAGGAAGTCGGTGACGCTTTCCGGGCCCGTGATCACGGGCGCTTCGGCGACGTTCGTGACGGTCACCACTACGCCGAGCGTCCCCCTCACGTTCTGCGTGCCGTCGGAGGCGCGCAGGGTGACCTCGTACTTGTTGTCCTTGTTGTGATCGGCCTTGGCGTCGAAGTCGGGGGCGTGGTTGAAGCTCAACTGGCCGGTGGTGGTGTTCAGCTGGAAGAAGCCGGCGTCATTTCCGCCCAGGGTGTCCCACGCGGTGGTGGCAGATCCCTCGGGGTCGATGAACGTGTAGGAGCCCACGACGACCGCGTCTTCCTCCGCCATGGTGAACTCGTCCAGCCCCTGCACCACGGGTGGCTCGTCCACGGCCCCAACCGTGACCGCGACATCCATCTCACCGGTCCGGGCGCCGGGCTCGGTCGCACTCTCATCGGTCGCGCGGATCGTGACCTCGTAGATGTTGTTTCCGCCGCTGTCGGTCGGCCTTTCGTAGTCGGGAGCGGAATCGAAGGTGAGCACGCCGCTGCTGCTGATCGCGAAGGCGCTCGCGTCGTCCCCCGCGAGCGACCAGGCAAACGTCGTCGTCGCTCGCTCGGGGTCGGCAGCGCGGTAACTGGCGACGGCCGTGTTGTTTTCGGGGACCGTGACCGCCGAGACGCCGCTGACCACGGGCGGATCGTTCACGTCCGTGACAGTGATTACTACGTCGCGCGTCCCCCTCACGGACTGCGTGCCGTCGGAGGCGCGCAGGGTGACCCGGTACACGGGCCCGTGGTTGCCGTTGGTAGCGCGGTCGAAGTCTGGCGTCTCGGCGAAGCTCAGCTCACCGGTGGACGTGTCGAACCTGAAGTGGGCCGCGTCCGCGCCCGTCAGCGCCAGCCAGGTTGTGGCGCTTCCCTCGGGGTCGCTCGCGGTGTACCTGCCGACGAACTTGGCGCTGTTCTCCGTGATCGTGTAGGTCTGAGTCCCGAGGATGTCCGGTGGTTCGTCGACATCGGCCACGTTGATCGTGACCGTCGTCACGCTCGAGCCGTTCCCGTCGGTGGCGGTCACATCCACCTCGTAGCTGTCTTGCACCTCGCGGTTGAGCGCCGCTTTCGTCTGCAATTGGCCGCTGCTGGCGACAATCGAGAAGGATGCGGCGTCCGTGCCGCCCAGCGTGTAGGTGACCGCGCTCTCCGTGGCAGTGGCCGTAACCGGCCGGCCGATGTTCCTGTTGGCGGGTGTGTTCTCGGCGATCTCGCGCGTAGTCGAGACCGACTGCAGCGCGAAGGAGAGCGTCGCGATCGCTTCCGTCGAGAACTTGCCCGTCCCGCGGATGCTCGTGATGTTCCCCTGCGGGTCGGTATCGACGCCGCCGAGCGCGAACCCCGTCCCGTCCTTGGTGCCCGCATCCCACGGGTAGAGATTCACGCTGTGCGAGCGCAGCCAGCGCCCTCTGCTGTTGAGCAGGGGCAGACCGGAGACGCCCACGAACCAGTCCGGGCTGGGGGCGATCATCGTGACGAGGGTGACCCGCGGCTGGGTTGTGTCGAGGGTGGCCGTCAGGGTCTGCGTGGCCGTAGCGCCGCCGCTGTCCGTGCTCCCTTCCAGGATGCTGCGCGCGGTTGCGGCGTCGATCGCCGTCTGCACCTCGCCCTTGAGCGTCGCGACCTGCCCCACTTCCGCCATCGACTCCACGCCGGCGCTGGCCGTGGCCCCGCTCTTGAGGAACGTGACGCCCGCACTGTGGACGCTGCCCACGAGGCGCGAGAAGTGGGCGCCGGTGGGCAAGCCGTCCGGCGTGGCGGCCGTGGTCCAGTCGCCCGTGAAGGTGACGGTGTAGACCGCCTCGGAGGGGAATGGCGCCGCCGGGTCGTTCGCCCGCGGGCTCAGCCCCGTGTCCGGCCCGACGCGCGTCACGGTCACGCTGTAGGCCTTGGTCGTGACGCGGTTGGCGGCCGTCACCGTGACAGTGATGGCCTTGCCGCTGCCCACGGACAGGTTGACCTGGTGCCCGTCCTCCCTGCTGGCGTCCGTGGGGGTGATCGAGACGGTGGCGTTGGCCTCGTTGAGAGCCGCCGTCACCGTGATCCGCGTCACCGAATTGCCGACCGTAGCCGTGTAGGTTTCGACATCGCTCTCGAAGTCCGGACTCAGACGGCCCTCACTCAGCGAGAGCCCGCTCAGGGTGGCGTCGGCCGAGGCTGGCGTGCCTATGTGCGTGGCCGACCAGGGACCGGCGTCGACGCTGTTGACGGCCCGCACCTGCACGTCATACGAGACCGAGTTGGTGAGGCCGCTGATGCTGGCCTCGAGGTCGCCGCCATCGGTGCGCCAGGCCCCTTCGACGAGATCCCACTCGTCGTCGGACTTGTCCATGGCGTCGGTCCGGATAGAGCGTAGGTCGTACCGGGTGATCACCTCGCCGCCCGTCCTGGCGGGCGCGGACCAGCTCACCAGCAGGCCCTGGTCCTCCCCAATCGAGGTAGGCGTGGGCGGAGCGCTCGGCGCCCGCGGCGCCTGGGCCACCTCGCCCGCTGCACCGTCGCCGTTCGAGTTGACGGCCGTGACGCGCACGACCGAGCCCGGTTCCGTCGCAGGCGTCGAATACGACGTCGTGGCCAGGTCGGTGACCATCGCGCTGCGCGAACTGCTGAAGCTCTGGCCGTCGGCCCGCCACTGAACGCGGTAGGAAGTGATGTCATCCCCGCCGTCGTAGGCCGGCGTCGTCCAGCTCACGAGGCCCTCGGATGTGAGCGTTACGGCCGGCGCCTGGGGCACGCACCCGCCCAGTTTCCACGGGTTTCGCATCGTACCGCTTCCGAATGCCGACCGGTGTGCTCGGTTCGTATGGCAGTAGCCGCCGAATGCGTGGCCGAGCGAGACAAATATGGGGACACCGAAGTTGCCGTCGTACGCCTGGACGTCGGTCCACATCGCCTCAAGGTCGTACATGTTGTCGTAGTCCGGGCTGGAAGACGTGTCATAGGGAAGGTCCATAGCACCGTACTCGGTAGCGAGCCAGTCCGGAATCTCGAATCCAACTATGTTGGTGGCCACTACTATGTCGGCATCCGAAGGCCTACTGCCCAACGCACTGCACGCATTGTAGTAGATGGATCCCTGTGTGCCGGGACGGACGCTGTATGCCAACCCTTCAGCATAGACCTCCTCGGGCTTGCAATTGGAGCCTTGTCCTGATGTCAAATCCAGGAAATAGAGCCATCCGTACCCTATAAATGGCTGGTGCGCATCGGCAATGCCTGAATCAATGGTGTAGACGTGCGCAAGCTCATGGGTATAGCTGTGCCGGTTGGTGGTGGAAATTCTCAGGATCCCTATGCCACTTGATCGGCAGCTGGCAGGGTGATTCAGTAAGCAGGCAACAGGCGCGACATTAGCATGTGAACTCCGCCACACGGGCACATTCAGGCGCCGCATTCTGTCATAGGCCTCGCGCAGCCACGGCCAGTTGTCCTCGAAGGATTCTACTGTCGTGGTTTTCAGGAACTTGCCTATCGTCTGGGAGTGCGACTTGGTCTTGAACCCCCCGATGGGCAACGGGGCGCTGGTACCAAGGGAGACCTGTACGGCATAGCGGGCGGAGCCAGTCAGGTTGCTCAGGCTGAATGCCGCCGTCGTGCTGCTCGTCGTCGTGCTGACCGTGGTTGGCGCCCCGTCTGGGAGGCGGGCGTACTCGAGCGTCACGGTCTGGCTGGTGCTGTCCGGGTTTGCGATGGTGACCGTGATGTCCGCTTCTTCCCGAGCGATTTCGTCATAGTGCACCGCGGTGATGTTCCCGGTCGGTGACCCGGGCAGGAAGTAGGCCCGGGCTCGCCCCGTATTGTTGTCCGCCACCCACATGATGCCGTCGGCGGTGACGATGCCCCACGGATCATCATGCTCGGGCAACAGCATGACCTCCCGTGAGGACTGGCGCTCACCAAGGCCGGCGGCGCCGAGTTCGTAGGCGTGGATGCGGTCCTCGCTGGCATCGGCGACCCACAGCGTCGAACCGTCCGACCACGTACCCCTCGGCTTCCCGTAGACGCTGGCCAGCGCCCCCTCCTTGTCCTCGACACGATCGCCGAACGTTCCCGTCGTGCCGACGTTGTAAGCGTAGAGGTGCTCGCGCACGTGGCCGACGATCCACATTGTCGTTCCGTCGGACCATGCCCCGGCCGGGTGGCCGTTGGTCGGCTCGATCGTGAACGTTTTTGTGCTGTCGAGGTCGCCGAAGGAACTCCCGGCGGTCATCGTGTAGGCGTAGACCGTGTCGTTGCGGTCCACCACCCACATCGTGCCGCCGTCGGCATGGAGCCCCCGGGGCGTCGAGTTCTCATCGTCGAGCGTGAAGCTCCTGGCGGAGTTGACGGCCCCCGTGGCCAGGGTGTACGCGTCGACGCGCTCACTGCTGCCATCGACGACGGCCCAGAGGGTGGTCCCGTCTGACCACAGGCCTCGCACCTTCCCCCCGTCCCTCAGCGGGAAGTCGCGCTGTAGGGGCCGCAGCGACAGGACCGTCGTCAACTCGGACCCGTCCGAGAGCGCGCTGTCGAGAGACGCCTGGATGACGACTTGCCGTCCTGTTGGCAGCCCCGACAGCGCGAAGTCGACCGTTGTCGCGGCAGGCATGCTGTGGATGGTGGACCACTCATCCTCGAAGAGGCTGCGGAAGCGCAGGTAGACCATGCTGCCGCGTTCCGGGGAGGACATCGTCGTCCTCACCGTGGCGGAGGTCGCCGTCGCGGTCCGGAGGCTGATCAGCGACACGCGCGACCCAAGCTGCGGGGGGTAGTAGCCGTATCCCTTGCTCGTCCCGCCGTCGTCGTGCGCTACCCAGAGCGTTCCTTCTTCTCCCCAGAGCCCGCGCGGTCCGCCGTCCGCCTCATCGAGCAGCACGACGTCGCTCGACGGCAAGCGGCCGCCGGACGCCAGGTGGTAGGCGTAGAGGCGATCGTCATCGTCGTCCACCACCCACATGGTCTCGCCGTCCGACCAGATCCCCCGCGCGTCCTGGTTTCCGGCTGCGTTGAGCGGGATGTCCTTCGCGGAGTCCCGCTCGCCGTATTCGGTCTCCGGGGTGCGCTTGTAGGCCAGTATCTTGTTCTCTTCGTCACTCCCGTCGTTCGCCACCCAGAACGTGTCGGTGTTTCCCCAGATGCCCCAGCCGTCGTCGTTGGCGGGGTCCAGGTCGAATTCACTGGCCTCATCCCGCGCTCCGGTCGAAAGGTGGTAGGCGTAGACCTTCTCGTCTGATTCATCGACCACGAACATCGTTGTGCCGTCCGACCAGACCCCCTTGCCGCTGTGGTTGCCGGAGGCGTCCAGATCGATGTCCTTGCTCGAGTCCCGCGTGCCGAAGTCGCCCTCGGGTGTGCGCTTGTAGGCCAGGATGTCGTTGTTGGGATCACTACCGTCGTTAAGAACCCAGATCGTGTTGGCGTTTCCCCAGCTACCCCGCGGCTCCGTGTGCTCGCTTGCCAGATCCATGTCGAGATGCGCGGGCCGGTGGACGAACGATGCTTGCTCGACGCCCGAGTCGAAGTCCGCGTCCTTCGATACTTCGACCACGTGCGCAGGCCCGCGGAACTGCATGCCCGTTACGTTGAAGGTGATGTCTCCCGGCGCTCCCGCCGTGACCGCCGATGTCACCTGCCAGAGTTCCTTCCCTTCCTCGGAAACACGGAGGTAATAGCGGCCCGCTTCGGTCACGGTAACGGTGGCCCTGATAGAGGTCGCGGAGGTGCTGCTTACGGCGATTGCGGTCACCTCCGGCGGGTCGATGCCCGCGCCCGGCAGGTAGTAGGCGTACACCTGCTTCGTGCTGCTGTTGCGCCCAACCCAGATTATGTCGCCCGCTCCCCACACCCCCGCGGGGTTTACGTGGGGGTGCGGGAATCCCTCGAAGAGGTCCACATCCTTCGCCTCATTGCGCTCCCCGCTCGAGAGCCAGTAGGCGTAGACATGTACATCGCTGTCGTCCGCCACCCAGACAGTCTCGCCGTCCGACCAGATGCCCCTCGGGGCGTTGTTGCCGGCATCCTGGAGCGGGATGTCCTTTGCGCTATCGCGGTCGCCGTATTCGCTCGCCGGCGTGCGCTTGTAGGCCATGACGAGCCTGTTCTGGACGCCAGATTCGTTGTTCACCACCCAGAACGTGTCGGCGTTGGCCCAGATGCCCTCCGCCCTGTCGTGGCCGCTGTCCAGGTTGAACTCCCTGGTTGTATCCCGCGTTCCGTCCGAGAGCTGGTACGCGTAGACCTGCTCGTCTGATTGATCGACCACGAACATCGTTGTGCCGTCCGACCAGAGGCCCTTCGCGTCGCGGTTGCCGGAGGCGTCCAGATCGATGTCCTTGTCGGAGTCCCGCGTGCCGAAGTCGCCCTCGGGTGTGCGCTTGTAGGCCAGGATGTCGTTGTCGGGATTACTACCGTCGTTGATGATCCAGAACGTGTCGGCGTTTGCCCAGAGGCCCCTTGGGGTGTTGTGCCCGCTGGCCAATGTCAAGTCGAGGTGTGAGGGCCGCCCATCCTGGGCGTAGCTGATTGACTCGGTGGCTGAGTCGGGGAAGCGCTGGTCCGCCGAGGCCTGCACGTCGTACTCGCCTCCGGACGTCAAGCCGTGCAGGGTCACCGCCACGCTGGTGTCACTCGTGCCGGCAGTCGCCTGCCCCGCCTGGTTCCAGTTGGTCGTTCCAGTCAGGGCGTAGCGGACGTAATACGTTCCCGCGCCGCTCACGTTCACCGTGGCGACGGCCTGACGAGCGCCCGAGCGAGCCACGCTGATGCCCGTCACCGAGTGCGAGGAGGCGTCGACGGGGAGCTGGCCGGCCAGCGCCACCAGCGCCACCAGCACGGCGACCGCAGTGGCCTTCAGAAGCATCAGGCTGCGCTGGCGGCGCGGTGCGCCGCTCCCGGGAAGCGAGCACAAGTGTCTCTCCCCGTCGCATTCCCGATCATGTGCGCGGCTCCTCCAGCCTGATCTCCGTTGCGATCCGGGACGTCGACGGGGAGCGTGGGATGCCCGTGTCGTCCGATAGCAGCACCGCGGCAAGCAGCCTCGTTACCCCGTTCGCGGTGGGCACGCGCGCCGCCACCAGTGCTCGCCGTGGCGCGCTCATTGAAAGCGGGAACCTTCCATGAACGTTCGGAGTCAGAGTGTCAGTCTATTGGGGTCGTGTGAGTTTGCTATGAGTATTTGCCTCTAGATGGCCTCTAACATGTAAGTTTGTTGTGGATTATCGGTGGCGTCGGCGCATACCCTCGCGAGCGAGCGGAGCCGCTGCTCGGCTGTGGGTGGCGCGTGCCGGTCTTCGTGGTGCCCCTCAGGGCGCTGGGACCGTGGCGGTTCCCATCTGGTGCCTGTGGGGCTGGCACGGTCAGGAGTCGACCCAGGTGACGTCCAGCAAGTCGTAGCGAGGCAGGCCCACGGCCAGGTCGGTGCTCAGCTGGTCATGGGCACCAACAGTCGTGACCGTGCCGTCAATTCGCGGACGCGGTCACGCGCCTGCTGCTCGCTATGCCTCAGAGTGCTGCCGCTGTGCGCCGGGCAGGACGCCGACCCACCGGGGAGCCCCGCCCTGCCGGGCCGGGCCGGGCGATCCCGTCACGGTGTGGGTTCGCCCCGCGGGGCGGCTGCAGCTCGCGCACGGGGCACGTCAGGCGCAATGAGCCCCTTATGTACCAGCGCCCGGGCTCAGACTGACAGTGGGGCTTGCATCCTCTTGCCTACGGGAGCTCCTCGCAGGCAGGTGCCCGCGGAGGACGCGGGCTCGGTCGAGTCGGTGTTCACGCAGCGCCCGGGGCTGTGCTACCTCGCCCCACTGTTCCCAGGCACGGAGACCGTGGCCCTCGGCGCCGGGACGATCCATGTGACGGGCTGGTCGACGCGGACGAGGTAGGACCGGCCGCTGTAGAACGTCTGGAGGGAGTTGAGGCCGGGCACGTCGGGTGCCCCGGGCACGAACAAGAGCCACCTCGCAGCAGCCTCGTCCCACTCGTAGATGAAGGTGACGTTGTCGGTGATAGCGGCGTCGCCACCGGCGCTGAGCAGTGCCTCGGCGACGGGGACGCCGTCCCTCCCCGACCACACGACGAGGTTGACGCCGGAGGTGAGGGCGACCGCGACGCCGTCGTTGTCACGGACTGGCACGCGGAACGCCGCACCAGCGTCCACAACGCGGTACGCGCTGGAAGGCGACAGCGACACCGACACGGTGCTCTCGTGCTCGAGCGTGTCGTCGTCGTCGGTATCGAGGCTGAACGTGATGGTGTCCTGGCCCACCCCAAACGTCGCGCGCCGGCTGGGCGACGGTGCGCCGAGCAGCATCGCGCCGGACTCGGCGATCACGAAGTCCAACGGCAGCTCCGCGGACAGGGCCCCGGAGCGCGTGAGCGTGAAGGTCACGGGGGCGCCCTCGTCCACGGCCGTGACGTCGGCTGCGATGGTGACCACCGGGGACAGGCCACCGAACACGCTGGCGGGCACCTCGCCGTCTAGCCGTGTATTGCGGCGGATCACGTCGGCCAGCGTCGTCGAGCGGACCTCGGCGAGCAGCGCCGGGTTGGCAAGGAAGTATGGGTCGTGCTCGTGCCAGTAGCGGTCGCCGTCTCGGAGGCGGCGGAACTGCTCGGCGATGATCGTGCGGAACGTCTCGCCGATCATCGCGCCCGGCGCGTGACCTCCGCGAGCCCGCCCGTCCACGCGTCGAGCAGGCGAATATCCCCGTAGGCGGCGTGCAGCGCGTCTTCCACTCCGGGGTCCGACGACACGTCGGCGAAGGTGGGCGCGGGCGGCAGGCCGTAGGCGCCACGCACCATGTTGAAGCTCGGCAGGCCGTGGTCGCGACCCCGCTGGATGTTGAGCGCACCGAGGTCACGGACGGGGCCGCCCGGCGCACCAAACAGCATGTTGCGGACCTCGTCGACGAGCAGCAGGTCTACCTCCTGCGCCCGCTGTGTCACGAGGCCCAACAGGAGGCCGGAGATGCCCTCTCTCGCGACGAGCGAGGGGTTGAAGAACGCGTCGGCGAGCGAGAGCTCGCGCATCCGGCCGGAGGCATCCATCCGGATCAGGCTGGGCGAGAGCATGGTGTGCCCGAAGCGGTAGGCCGCCGTGGAGAACTCGGTGGCGATTGACGGGTCGATCGAGGAGTCGTAGCCCTCGTACCTCCCGAGCACACCGGGCCCGAGCAGGAGCGGGAGGAACTCGTGGTAGGTGATGACCTGCACCTGTGCCCCGATGATCTTGCGCACGATCTCGAAGATCTCGTGCCCGGAGAGGTCGGGGTGCTCGGCCGCGAGCACGTCGGCGAGGCGGTTGTGCTCGCGCACGAAGAGGGTGTGCAGCGCGGTGAGCCCCACCTGCTCGTTCGAGCGAATGTCCCCGGCGACGAACAGGTCAGTACGAGCACTGCCGCCGTCGTTCTCGAGGCCGTCCTCGTTGTACGGGAGGAACCGGCCGTCTCGCGAGGTCCTCAGCTTCCCCGTGCCGTCATTGGTACGCAGCGCGCGTGTGCGGGCCGGGTCGGAGCCGTAGACGTTTGAGGCGTCGATGAACGCGGTGATCTCGTTGATCTGCTCGCGAGGGCTGTCCGCCACCCTGCCGGTTGCCGGATCGTAGGCGGAGCGATTCAAGGCGATGCTGCGTGCGCCCGTGTTGAACGGGTCGAAGATCGGGTCACCGGGGAGCACGACGATGGGAAGGCGCTCGCGCGGCGCCGCCTCGGGCGTGAAGCTGATGTCGTGATCCAGGAACTGGCCCCACGCCCAGAGCATGTCCATCACCTGCGCGCTCCCGGGCATGGGCCCCAGCTGCGCCGACAGCACGTTGCTGACCAGGCGGGCATTCGGCAGGTCGGCGGGTGGTTCGTCTGTCATGGCGTATTCGAATGAGACGCCGGCGCGCCGCATGAGTCGCTGGTCTGCCGTTCCGAGTTCGGGTCGGTTGCGGTTGTTGCCCCAGCCATCGACGGCACGCGCCTCGAGCGCCTGCGGGAACTCATGGAGACTGATGTCGACCGTTGCGCCGTTGCGCCAGGGCATCTCGATGCCGTACCAGAAGAACTGGCGGCGATTGCCTCGCCCGTCGGACAGGTTGAGCCACTCGTCGCCCAGCCGGAGCGTCAGGCACTCGAAGCCGTCCGGCAACGGAGGCGCGACATCGACGACCAGGTTCCAGGTGCGCTCACCGCCACGGGAACGCTGGTAGAGGACGTTCGAGACGGTGTAGGTGGTGCCGCGCCACGTGAACACGTCGGAGGAGAGCGCACCGACCGTGCGCCTTGACGTCGGCGTGCCGTAGCCAAGCCGGCCGCCGTCGTTTCCGACGGTGAGCGTGGCAGCCCAGACCTCACCGCCGGATGCGGTGATCGAGGACAGGCCGGGTTCGCTTTCCGCCCCTGCATCCGGCGGGGCGATCAATAGCACGCCGAGGAATACTATTGCCGCGACAATGGATACATCGACCACTCGTTGCCGCCGCCAGATCGATTGCCTGCAGACACCATTCCATATCACAGACCAGTAAAGGAACAGCCTAACCTGAGAGTTACGTATAGCGTCGGTGATTGTGATTATCCACACAAACAGTCCCCACTGCGATGCGCTCTTTGACTCCCCAGAATCATGTCGGAACACTCCTCGTATATAACATCCAGAGTTCTATAGCGCAGTCAAACCAGAGATTTGATCATATATTTCTCAATTGTTTCTGAGCCGCTACATCGAGCATGGCTGCCCTCGGCTGTTGGTCGAAGGATAACCGCTCCCAGAACGGCCCCGAGGTTCAAGCAGGTGATCGCGCGCTGGAAGCACCCTCATGCGGCTCGCCCAGAGCACCATGTATAGATAGATAGCTGAGACTCTGACCGAATGCTCTATGACGGCGACCAGTCGAGCTTGAGTTCATCACACATGATCGACCAGCTCGCAGTAGTCATAACGCTGACCTGCACGTGAGCTGGAGTCACTCAAATATCTCGCTTCTCACCTCGCACCTTGGCATCGTTCAGCAGCCAGTCCGCACAGCCCAGACCACGAGTCCCCGTTTCGTATCGAGTGGCGAAGAGCGTCGTTGTCATCTGCTCCACTGCTGTCAGCCGCGTCGCAACCTGGTCGGAGGCAAGACCGGTCGTGTTCCCGCTACGGCTGACCGGTGGGAACTCGGTGGACCGTTCACACTTCGTCCTCGCATTGGATTGAGTCTGCGCAGAGGCACCCTCACGGTGCATTGCCGTGCGGAGGGCGTGTCTTTCACCCGGGCACCGCCGTGCGAGCCAGCCGCACCGGTTCGGTTGCCCCACAGCACGCCACCGTCAGGCTGGCCAGACGAGCAGGATCAGCGGTACGGCGACGACCGTAATCACGGCTTCGAGGGGCAACCCGAGTCGCCAGTAGTCGCCAAACTGGTAGCCGCCGGGACCCATCACCAGCAGGTTCGACTGGTGACCGATGGGCGTCAGGAAGGCAGCCGAGGCACCCACCGCGACGGCCATGAGGAAGGGATCCGCCGCGGCGGAAAGCCCGCCCGCGACGCCGAGCGCGATCGGCGCCATGAGCACCGCCGCCGCGGTGTTATTGACGATGTCCGACAGGAACATCGAGATCACGAGCACCGCCGCGACGCTCGTCCACAGCGGCCAGTCGCCACTCACCGTGACGAGCACCGCAGCCGCCTCCGCCGCCAGACCTGTCTCTTCCAGCGCACCGCCCACGGGGATCATTGCTCCCAGGAGCACGATCACCCTCCAGTCGATCGACTCGTACACCTCGCGGGGCGATACCAGCCCGACCAACCCCATCACCGCGGCGGCGCCGGCCATCGCGACCTGGATCGGCAACAAGCGGAGCGCGGCCGCCATCACCAGGGCGCCACCGAAGATCGAGACCGCGAGCAGCGCGCGGCGCTCGCGTCGGCCGACGCTGAGGCCTCGCTCGGCGAGCGGCAGACATTGCAGCGCCTCGAGCGTGGCGGGGAGTTCGTGGCGATTCGCCTGGAAGAGCAGTACGTCCCCAACTCGCAGCGGCGTCTCTTGCACGCGCGCCCGGGACAGCCGGCCGCTGCGTGAGACCGCAAGCACGTTGACGTGGTGGCGCTGCCGCAGGTCGGCCTGCACCACGGTCCTCCCCCGCAGCGTCGAGGCGGGCGTGATCACCGCCTCGGCCAGCACGATGTCACCGCTGCCGAGCTGGACCGCGGCGCGGTCTCCGCCCGCAGTCTCCAGCCCTGCCTCGACGACGAGCGCTTCGAGCGCCTCGCTGCTCGCCTCCACAACCAGCACGTCGCCCGTGCGGAGCAACTCGAAGCTCGACGGCAGCTCGATCCTGCTCTCGCCGCGCACGACCGCGACGACAACGAACTCGGCGTTCGACTCCCTGCCCAGCTCGGCGATGCTCCGGCCGTCCGTCGGCGACCCCTCGGGGATGCGGACCTCGAAGAGGTAGTCACTGATCTCGAACAGGTCCTCGCTGGCCGCCTCTTCACGTCGCGGGATCAGGCGCCACCCAACCAGCGAGACGAACGCCAGCCCCACGACCGCCACGCCAAGCCCGACCGGCGCGAAGTCGAACATCGCAAACGCCTCGCCGGTGGCGTCGGAGCGGAAGGTGGCGATCACGATGTTGGGCGGGGTGCCCACGAGGGTGACGAGGCCTCCCAGCAGCGAGGCGAAGGCGAGCGGCATCAGGACCGCCGAGGGCCTGATCCCGGCTTGCCGGGACGTGCGGAGCGCCGTCGGCATCAGGACGGCGAGCGCCCCCACGTTGTTGATGAACGCAGAGAGCCCCGCGGCCAGCCCGGACGTCGCGGCTATCTGGCGAGTGGGCGACGTGCCCGCGATGGTGAGCCAGCGGGCCATCACATCAACGGCCCCGGAGTTCTGCAGCCCGCGGCTGACGACCAGCACCGCGGCGACGGTCACCACCGCGGGGTGGCCGAACCCGGCGAACGCCTCGTCGCCGGGGATGACCTTGCCGAGCACGAGCGCCAGCAGCGCGAGGAGCGCCACGGCGTCGTACCGCCACCGCCCCCACACGAAGAAGACGAACGTGACGGCGAGCACGAGCACGACGAGTGCCTGATCAGTATCCACGAGTGGGTAGGATAGACGACCGCTCCTCGGCTGCTCGCTAGCCTGGGCCGAGTCCGAGACCGTCGCGGTTCACGCCCGCGTGGGACTGCAGGCCACGACCGTCCGGCTGTCCACCCTTAGCGATGGCGCCACGAGAGGAGCGGGAGCAGCTCCGTCACGTCCGGCTGCTCCTCGAGCGCCCAGACACGGCCCTCCACCTCGCGCACACGCGCGTCGTCGAGGAGGCCGCTGGCGCAGTCCTCGAACTTCTCCTCGACTTGCCCGTCGGTCAGTGGGTTGTCGGGGCCACCCCGGTAGGCTTCTCCCGCCTCGCGCTCGAAGCGACGGCCGTCGCGGGTCTGGAGCACGATCCGTGAGCGAATCTTGTCGACGCCGCGTGCCTCGATCTCCGCGTCGTGAGCCGTCTCGACGCGGCGCTGCATCTCCTGCACATCGGGCCTGCGCACGAAGTCGTCGGTGAACTCCTGCTTCCCCGCGCGCCCGGCGATGGCGATCGCCGAGAGCAGGAACGCCATCGAGAACTTTCCCTCGAGCTCCGTCGTCGCGACGCGGTAACGGATCGGGCCGAGGATGTTGTTGCCGGCGTCAAGGGTGATGCGCTCGATGTCGCCGGACGCAAGCCCCTCCTCTCGCATCAGCGCCAGCAGCGCATCCATCGAAGGATGCGTGAGTACGCCGGAGGGGTAGGGCTTGATGGAGACGCCGGGGCTCGCGATTGAGAAGGGCGCGCCGAAGCGACCTCGCACGAGTTCCGGCTCGGCGCCGCGGCCGGCGACGGCGAGGTAGCCCCACGGCCCGTCGATCGCCTCCTCGTCGGCGGTGAAGCCCTCGCGCGCGAGGAGCGCCGCCGTCACGCCGTTCTCGGCGGCGCGGCCGACGTGCAGCGGCTTGGTCATCGTGCCGAAGTTCACGCGGATCCCGGACGCCATCGACGCGGCGATCCCGATGGCTCGGGCCGTGGTGGTCGCGTCGAGGCCGAGCAGCTTCGCGGCCGCGGTCGCCGCACCGAACGTCCCGAAGGTGCCGCTCGAATGGAACCCACCGATGTAGTGATCGGGGGTCACCGCCTCGTTGAGCTTGCACTCCACCTCGAACCCGGCGAGGAAGGCGGTCAGGAATCGACGGCCGTCGACACCGCCGAGGAGCTCGGCGACTGCGAGCGAGGCGGCGAGCGGCGGCATCGTCGGGTGCGTGAGCAGCCCGTAGAGCCGCCCCTCGCCCTCGGAGAGCTGGGTGTCGTCCCAGTCCATCGCGCGGCCGGCCGTCCCGTTCCACAGCGCCGCGAGGTGGGCCGGGAGGCGCAGCGATGCGTCGCCAATCACGCGCGCCTGCGGCGCCCCGCCGATCTGCCGGACGTAGCGCGACAGCACGTCGATTGCGGGCTGCTCCGAGCCGGCGAGGGCGACGCCGAGCCCGTCGAGGATGCAGCGGCGCGCGATGCGCAGCGCTTCGGGTGTGATCTGGTCGAACGTCAGGGCTGTGGCGAACTCGACGGCCTCGCGCGTGAGGCCCTCGCTCGGCTCCCCGCGCGCCTTCCAGCCGGCGTCATCCCGCGCCGTGGTCTCCTGCGTCATCGGTGCGCCCTCCCCGCGACTGGGGCCCGAACCGCGATCATACGGGAGCCCTTCCGCGTGCCGCCTGACCCGACCTGCGAATCACGTGCGAGGTCGCCGGCCGATCCCGTACCCTCGATGCATGAGCGATTCATCGGACGCCGCGGGCGGGACGACGGTCGTGACCGTCTATCCCATGACCGGCCGGCAGCTCTTCTTCAACGTCCCGCACGCCGTCTGCGAGGAGTGCGACCTGACGGTCCGCCTGGTGCAGCGTGTCGCCGCCGACCTCCCGCATGTCGAGGTGCGCATCAAGCCGTGGTTCAACCACCTCGTCGACGCCCTGCGCCGCGGCGGCTGGCACCCGCCCGTCGTGACGATCGACGGCAAGATCATCACCCAGGGGATCGTCCCCGACGAGGACCGGCTCCGCAGCGCCCTCGCGCCCCCCGCGCGCACGACAGTCGCCGCTGTCGATGACGCCTGACAAGACTGGCCCCGCCCCCTCCGCAGACGCTCGACGCACCCTCCTCGGCGGCGAAATCGCGGTCGGCTCCGTGCGCGAATGGCTCCGTGCCTGGGTAGCCGTCCTCATCCTCCTCGGTCCCGCGCGGCTCGTCCTGCGCGTCGCCGCGGCGCTGCCGGAGCGGGGCCCCGCGGGCATCCGCGGCCGGGCGGCCGGGCGGGCCGCCGAGCGCTGGTGGGCGCGGCTGGCCGCAGGCCTCCTCGGCCTGCGCCTGCACGTCAGCGGCCTCGAGCACATCGACCCCGACGAACGCTACGTCGTCGTCTCGCTGCACGAGGGGTTCGCCGACGGCATCGCCCTGCTCCATCTGCCCCTCTCGCTCACCGCGGTCGCCCGCGATGAGCTCGCCACGTTCCCATTCCTGGGTGACCAGCTCGTGCGCGGGCGGCACCTGCTGATCCGCCCCGAGCGCCCGATCCCCGCGGCCCGCGCGCTGCGACGCGGCGCACACGCCGCCATCGAGGCCGGAGACAGCGTGTTGCTGTTTCCGCAGGGCTCGATCCTCGGCATCGAGATCGCATTCCAGCCGGGCGCGTTTCACCTCGCGCGCCGCCTCGGCCGCCCGATCCTCCCGGTCGTCGTCACGGGTGGTCACCGCGTCTGGGAGCACCCGTTCACCTCCACGCTGCGCACCGGCCAGTCGATGAGTGTCCAGGTGCTCCCGCCCATCCCGCCCGACGAAGCCATCACGAGGCAGCGGGACATCGAGCGGTGCATGAAACAGCTCGCGCTCGACAGCGCCACGCCGCCCCGGCACTTCGACCCGAGCCTCGACGGCTACTGGGACGACTACCGCTACGAGATCGACCCGGCCTTTCCGGACCTCGCCGAGCGGATCGCGAGCCACCGCCACGACGGCATGTAGGCCGCTCCCGGTCGGCGCGCCGCTAGCTGTCGCCCGCGAAGCGGGGCATCACCTCTGTGGCGAACATCTCCAGGTTCTGCAGCGTCCTGGCCAGCGGCATCCCCATGTGCGAGAACTCGACGAGGAGGTAGTCGAGGTGGCAGACGTCCCGTAGCTCCTCGATCTTCGCGGTCACGTCGTCGGGCGAGCCGACGAGCAGGCTGCGCGGCTCGAGGAAGTCCCAGTCGAGCTTCACGTCGTCGTCCAGCACCTCGTCGGGGTTGGTGAAGACCTGCCTGCCGCGGAACGGGTCGTTGAAGATGAAGGCGGACATGATGCCTTCCTCGGCGTCGCGACGTGCCTCCTCCATCGAGGACGCGACGTACGTGGAACGCATCACGGCCTGATCTTCGCCCAGCGCGAAGGGGCGGCCCTCACGCTCCGTCCGAACCTGGGCGTAGAGCTCCATCCGCTCCCGGATCCGAAGCGCAGGGGGCTGCCAGTAGCACGCCTTCAGTCCGAGCTCGGCCGCGGTCGACACGGATCGGTCCGTGGAGACGGTCATCCACAGCGGGGGGTGGGGGTCCTGGTAGGGCCGCGGCGTCACTCGCAGTTTCGTGACCCGTTCCCCGTCCTGCCACTCGGGGTTCGACGGGTACAGCGGGTGCGAGAACTCGGTGCCCTCGACGGGGAAAGTGTAGTTGGTCCCCTCGTACGAGAAGTACTCGTTGGTCCAGATCCCTCGTGCAATCTCCACCATCTCGCGGAAGAGCTCGCGGTTCTCCGCATCCTTGCGAGGGTCGGCGTTGGGGTGGAACTGTGGCCCCTCGTACGGCCAGACGCCCCTGCCGAACCCCACCTCGACGCGCCCACGGGTCATGTTGTCGAGGATCGCGATGTCTTCGGCGAGCCGGATCGGATGCCACCACGGCGCGATGTTCGCCATCTGGCCGATGCGAATCCTCGATGTCCGCGCCGCGAGGTCGGCGCCGAGCAGGATCGGGTTCGGCACATCGCCCACTCCGTACGGCCCGAAGTGGTGCTCCCCGAGCCACATCGCCTCGAAGCCGAGTTCCTCCGCGAGGATGGTCTGCTGCCTGATGTTGTCGATCAGTTGCTCCGCGCTGGTCGCCTCTCCGGCGGATCCCGCCACGGTGGTGAACGCCGCGAACCTCATGACTACACCTCCGGTATACCGGGGCCCTCGGTGCTCCCGAACAGTCGCCCAAGGCCCCTGGTCACGATACTCCGAAGGGCCCGCCCACGACGCCAGGTCAGGATCGGGGCACGGTTCCGACGAACATGCTCGAGAGCGTCCGCGCGAGACGGACGCCCGTCGGGCGCCACAGCGCGAGGCGTCTCGGGCGGTCAGGCCAGGGCGAGGATGCGGGCCGGGTTGTGCTCGGTGATCGCCCGGATCTCGTCGTCCGAGAAGCCCTTGCGCCGCATCGTGGGGACGATGTTCTCGAGGATGTGGCCGTAGCCGTGCCCGCCATACCTGACGAGCCGGTGCTTCGTGAAGATGTCGTGCCCCATGACGACCCTGTCGCCGTAGCCCTCGTCGGCGATGCGCCTGATGAGGTCCAGTCGCTGCGCGTCGCTGGGCATGTCGATGTCGGCCTGCGGGTAGTACGACCCTTCGTTGCCGAACAGGTCCCACTCGAGGTAGCAGCCCCACTCGGCGATGCCTCGCAGCACGTCGAAGTCGAACACGGTGCGGTCGAGGTGACCCATGATCACCCGCGATATGTCCGCGCCGCTGCTGGCCAGCAGCTCGAGGATCTCGGCGGGCGCACCCTGGTTTCGTCCGGGGTGAATCAGTATCGCCGCGCCCGTCTCCTGCTGCGCGATGGCCGATGCCGCCAGGGACTTGCGCTCGTTCGGCGTGAGTGGCCAGCCGCAACCGACCTCCCCAATGATGCCCGCCCTGATGCCGGTGCCGTCGACGCCTTCCGTCACGTCGGCGACGATCTCGAGCGCAAGGTCCTCGACGTTCCGTTCGTCCATGTCCTCGGGATGCCTCGCGTCCACGTAGAAGCCGGCGCCCATGACCACGTGCACGCCCGACTCGCGGGAGATGCGGGCCAGCACGGCCGGGTCGCGCCCGATGCGCGCCGTGGTCGCATCGACGATCGCGCCGCCTCCGACATCGCGGTACATGCGCGCTTCCCGGATCGCGGTGTCCGGGTCCATCAGGTGCAGGTTGGAGTGATTGCTGTAGTAGTTGCGCCGTATCCAGCCCAGCGTCTCGAGCGTCAGCGGAGCGTCCTCAAGCTCCCGGGACGGCGAGTAGCGCGCGGGCCGGAACAGGAACGAGATGTCGACGTGGAGGTGCTCGTGCGTGGTGGTGGGGCCCAGCTCCGAGGGCGTCACGGTACCCAGTACGGTCTGGATGAGACCTCGATGCTCGCCTCGTGGCATGTTCGTCGCCCTCGTTGCGGTGTCCCCGGCAAGTCGAACATGACCCGCCCAGGCGCGCAAACCACGGTCTGCTCCGGCTGCTCCCAAGGCGCTTACCAGCCTGAGTATCCGATCCATGCTCCGGCGTTGAGTCCAGACATGGTCGATGTGGTCGCGTGAAGCGACGCCACGATATACCAGGTACTGCCTCTCGAAGATAGCTTGCACTAATCTACAGGCGTAGGTTCTACTGGTCTCTGTACACAGTGGCCGCGCTCCACGCGCCTGGTAACGACGAATTACGGAGGTCCGTCATGGCATTACCTGGACTGGGTGTAGAGCTATCGGGCGTATCGATGCGCACTCACCTCGCGCTGCTCATGGCCTGCGTTGCAGCCACAGTAGCGCTGCTAGCCACAAGCTGCGGCGACGACGGCGAGCAGAGCCTCACGATCTACTCGGGCCGCAGCCAGGAGCTCATCGGACCACTGCTGGACCGCTTCACCGAGGAGACGGGCATCGAGGTCGGCGTCCGCTACGGCAGCACCGCGCAGCTCGCCGCACTGCTCATCGAGGAGGGCGACCAGAGCCCCGCCGACATCTTCATCGCGCAGGACGCGGGCGCCCTCGGGGCCGTGCAGGCGGCCGGCCTCTTCACCGACATCGACGACGACATCCTTGAACGCGTCGCGTCGACGTACCGGTCACGCGAGGGTCAGTGGGTCGGCCTGTCCGGGCGCGCGCGCGTGGTGGTCTACAACACGGAGGCGCTCGACCCCGCTGAGCTGCCGGAATCCATCCTCGAGTTCACCGACCCGAAGTGGCGCGGCCGCGTTGCGTGGGCTCCCACCAACGGCTCGTTCCAGGCATGGGTAACGGCGCTGCGCGTCGGCGAGGGCGAGGACGGCGCGCGCGCCTGGCTGGAAGGGATGCGCGCGAACGAGGCGCCCGAGTTCCCGAACAACTCGTCGATCGTCGAGGCGGTCGGGCGCGGGGAGGTCGACGCTGGCCTCGTCAACCACTACTACCTGAGCCGCTTCCTCGCCGAGCACGGCCAGGACTTCCCCGCCCGCAACTACCACACGGGCCCCGGCGACATCGGCACGCTCGTCAACGTCGCCGGCGCGGGCGTGCTCAAGACCTCCGACGCGACAGATACGGCGCGGCGGTTCCTCGAGTTCATGCTGAGCGAGGAGGCGCAGCGCTACTACGCCGAGACGAACGCGGAGTATCCGCTCGTGGACGGCGTGGACGGCGCACCGGGCCTGCGCTCGATCGCGGACCTGCAGCCGCCCGCTATCGACCTGAGCGAGCTATCGGACCTCGAGGGCACGCTCCGCCTGCTGCGCGATACGGGCGTGCTGCCTTAGCCGGACTCCGGTCGCCGCACGCTCGCCACGGCGGGCATGCGGACGCTGGCCCGGGCGATCGACTCGTGCGGGGATGTGGGGTGCGCTACGTCCTCGGCAGCCCGAGCCCGCGCGTCGCGATGATGTTGCGCTGGATCTCCGAGGTGCCCCCGGCGATCGTCTGCGGCACGGAGAAGACGTACGACCGTGCCCCGCGCGCCGCCATCGGCGCGCGTGCGTCCTCCTCGTCCCAGAGGTTCGAGTAGAGGCCGAACGCGCTCACGGCCGTGCGGGCGATACGCTGCGTCAGCTCGGTGCCGAAGACCTTGCCCATCGACGCCTCGTAGTTGGGGACGCGTCCCGCGTCCTGCATCGATGCGATCCGCAGGCAGAGGTTGTAGTGGACATCGGCGGCGATCGCCACGTCCGCGACCTCGCGTCGCAGGGCGGGGGAACTCGCCAGGCGCGAATACGCGCGGCCCTCGTTGCTGCCGAGGTAGTCCGCCAGCTCGCGCACGTCACGCCTGACCGTCGCCGAGCCCGCGATGCCGGAGCGCTCGAAGTCGAGCGCCGTCGCGCCGACGTACCAGCCGCGGTTTTCCTCGCCGATGCGGTTCTTAACCGGCACGTGCACGTCCTCGAAGAAGGACTCGTTGAAGCCGTGCTCGCCGCCCATGTTGATGAGCGGCCGGAACTCCACGCCGGGGAGGTCGGTCGGGATCAGCAGCGCGCTGATCCCGCGGTGCTTGGGCGCGTCGGGGTCGGTGCGCACCGGCACCCAGAGGTAGTCCGCGAGGTGGCCGTTCGAGGTCCAGATCTTCTGGCCGTTGATCACATACTCGTCGCCATCGCGCACCGCCCGCGTCTGTAGCGAGGCGAGGTCGGAGCCCGCGCCCGGCTCTGAGAGCCCGGAGTGCATCAGCAGTTCGCCGCTCACCATCCGCGGCAGGAACTCGCGCTTCTGCTCCTCGTTGCCCACGAGGATGATCGTCGGGCCGTACTGCACGACGCCCGGGCCACCGACCGCCGGCGCGTGCGCCGTCGCCATCTCCTCGCGGAGGATCGTCTGTGCCCAGATGGTGAGGCCGGCGCCGCCGTACTCCTCGGGCCAGTGAGGCGCGAACCACTTGCGCTCGGCGAGCGCCTCGGTCCACTCCTCCGCAGCGCTGCGCTCATCGGGATCCGGTGAGCGGCGGTCCGCGGCCCAGTTGCCGCCGGGTGTGCGGTAGCGCTCGGGAAGTTTCTCGGCGAGCAGCGTGCGCACTTCGGAGCGGAAGGCGGCCTGCTCGGGGTTGTCGTTCCAGTCCATCGTGCGACCTTAGCGGACGGTGCAGGCACCCGCCACGTGCGAGTGGGGCGCCGAGCCGATCCAGCCGGCCGAACCTACGCGTCGGCGAAGGCGGCCTGCATGTTCTTCGCGAAGTCGCGGACCATCGCATCCGCCTTGCGGCGGATGAGCGGCTGGCCGAGCTCCGCGAGGCGTCCCGAGAACTGCACATCGGCGGTGACGCGCAGCTCGCTGTCACCGGCGTCGAGGGGCTCGACCCGCGCCTCGATGACGGCGTCCACGCCCGCCCCGATGCGCCGGTCGCGGCCCCCGCCGCGCGCGTGCAGTGTCCCGTTCTCGCCCTGCTCCACCTGCGCCTGGCCGGTCAGCGAGAACCCGACGGGGCCGAGCCGTACGCGCAGCCGGCCCTCGTACTCGTCGTCGCCGACGAGCGTCACGTCCTGCACGCCCGGCACGCAGGCGGCGACCTTCGGGACATCGGCCAGGAAGGCCGTGACAGCCTCCGACGGCGCATCCACCGTGATCGTGTGCTCGAAGATCATGCGCCCTCCGCCAGCAGCGTCCGCTCCAGGGCGCGTCGCGTGAACACGACGGCCATCTCGCGCTTGTACTCGGCCGATCCACGGAAGTCGTCGAGTGGATCGACGAGGTCCCGCACCGCCTCGGCCGCTTCGCGCACTCGCTCGGCGCTCACGGGCTGCCCCACGAGCGCTTGCTCGACCTCGGTCGCGCGCAGCGGCGTGGGGCCGGCGGCGATGAGCGCGACCCGCACGTTGGTGCAGGTTGCGCCGTCGACCTCGCCCAGCGCGCCGACCGCGACCGTCGCGTAGTCGTCCTCGGTGCGCGGCAGAAACTTGAGGTACACCGAGCGCGCACCGGCGGCCGGCCGCGGCACGGTGACCGACTCGATGACCTCGCCCGGTTCGAGGGCGCTCTCGTAGTAGTCGAAGAACAGGTCCTCGACGGCGATCGTGCGCGCGCCGCCGCTCGACACGGCACGTACGCTCGCGCCGAGCGCGATCAGCGCGGCGGGCGGGTCCTGCGCCGGGTCGGCGTGCGCGAGGCCGCCGCCGACGGTCGCCATGTTGCGGATCCGCACGGTCGCGACGCGCCCGTACGTCTCGGCGAGCAGCGGCGCTATCTCCCGCACCAGCGGTGAGGTCTCCACCTCGCGATGGCGGACGAGCGCGCCGATGTGGAGCGCGTCGCCGTCGGCCCGGATCTCCGACATGCCCTCGATGCGGTCGAGGCTGACAAGGTGATCGGGCAGCGCGAGCGATTGCTTCATCAGCACGACCAGCGCCGTCCCCCCGGCGAACGGGCGGGCGTCGTAGCCGTGCTCGTCAAGCAGCGCCAACGCCTCCGGCAGCGTGTCCGGCCGGTGGAACGTGAAGTCGTGCAGCATGCTACGACTGACCTTGCGAGGCGACGTCGGCGATCGCCTCGAGGATCTGGTAGTAGCCGGTGCAGCGGCAGAGGTTCCCGGTCATCCAGCGCTTCGCCTCGTCCTCGCTCGGCGACGGGTTCACGTCGAGCAGCGCGCGCGCCGCGACCAGCTGGCCCGGCGTGCAGATCCCGCACTGCAGCCCGCCACGTTCGAGGAAGGCCTCCTGGATCGGGTGCAGCCGGTCGTCCTCCGCGAGACCCTCGACGGTGACGACCTCGGCGCCGTCGGCCTGCGCGGCGAGCGTCAGGCACGACGCCACCATGCGGCCGTCGAGGAGCACCGTGCACGCGCCGCACACGCCGACCGAGCACGCTTCCTTCGTGCCCGTCAACCCGAGGCCCGTGCGCAGCAGGTCGATGAGCAGCTCACCGGCCGGGGGATCCGCTTCGACGGGCTGGCCGTTGACGGTCAGATGCATAGCTACTCCGCCGAGCCTGCCGGGCTGCTGGCCCGGTTGCTGCTGGACTCCTCGTCGCGCAGGGCTCGGTAGACCTTCTCCGAGGTGAGCGGGAGGTTCGCGATGCGCACGCCGGCTGCGTCCGCGACGGCGTTCGCGATCGCCGCCGCCACCGGCACGTTCGGCGTCTCGCCGATGCCCTTGATGTCGTACGGGCCGACCCCATCCTCGGACTCCAGGAGCACCGTGCGCAGCTCGGGAATATCGAGGCTCGTCGGGATCTTGTAGTCACCGAACGACAGCGTCGCGACGCGTCCGTCCTCGACGGTGAGCTCCTCCATGAGTGCGTAGCCGAGGCCCTGCACGACCCCACCGTTGATCTGGCCCTGGTGCCCGACCGGGTTGAGCACGCGCCCCACGTCGTGGGCCGTGGTCAGGCCGAATACCCGCACCTGGCCCGTCTCCGGGTCGACCTCGACCTCGGCGATCTGCGCGACGAAGCCCGTGACGCGCACGGGTTCGGTGTCCTCGAGGTACGCGCGGCCGACGACGCGCTCTTCCCACTCGGCCAGCAGCTCGGGCCAGCGCAACACCTCATCCCGACCCTCGACGCGTAGCTCGTCGCCGTCGAGGGTGATCGCCTCCTCGGGTTCGTCGAGGCGCTCGGCCGCCAGCGCCACGAGTCTGGCGCGTGCGTCCTGCGCGGCCTGGTGGGCGACGGTCGTGTTCACGCGCGTCGCGCGGCTCCCGCCGATCCCGGAGTCGTCGACGGTGCCGTCGGTGTCCCACACCTCGAGCCGGATGCGATGCAGCGGCGCACGCAGCTCCTCGGCCACCACCTGCTGGAGCGTGGTGTGGGTGCCGCTGCCCTGGTCGAAGATGGCCGTGCCCAGCACCACCGCGCCACCCGGCTCGAGTGCGACCTCGGCGTTACCGATGCCACCGCCCGAGCCGTGGTCGCCGATGGCGATCCCGCGGCCCACGAAGGGGGCCCTTGCCTCCCCGTATCCGGCGGCGTCCGCGGCGGCTTCGAGGGTCTCCTTCACGCGGACGTTCTCGAAGTGCTGGCCCCACGCGGTCTCTTCGCCGTCCTCGATGAGATTCCGCATCCGGAACTCCAGCGGGTCCACGCCCAGCGCACGCGCGACCTCGTCGAGGTGGCTCTCCAGCGCGAAGACTGCCTGCGGGGAGCCGGGTGCGCGCATGTGCCCGCCCGGCACGGTGTTGGTGTAGACGTGGACCGACTCGATGCGGGTGTTCGGCACGCGGTACGGGCCGGCCGCGCGCGGCGCCCCGCCGATCACGCCCGCCGGCTTGTACCCGGCGTAGGCGCCGCTGTTCACGAAGAACTGCACGTGGTGCGCGCTGATCGAGCCGTCCCGCATCACGCCGGTGCGCAGCCGCGTGCGCGTTGAGTGGCGCGGCATGCCCGCCAAGAACTCCTCGATGTAATCGGCGACCATCCGCACCGGGCGTCCGGCTGCTCGTGCGAGGAAGTAGCAGATCGGCAGGTCCATCGGCGTGCCCTTGCCGCCGAAGTCGCCGCCGATGTGTGAGTGGTGCAGCACGATCTCGTCGCGCGAGATGCCGACGGTGGCAGCCAGGTCGTCGCGGATGTTCTGCGGCACCTTCGTGTTCGTCCAGACGTGCGCGCGCCCGCCTTCGATCGAGACGACGGAGGCGTGCGGCTCCAGGTACGCCTGGTGATGGCGCTGCGTCTCGTACTCGCCCTCGACGACGATGTCGGCCTCGGCGAAGCCGGCGTCGAGGTCGCCGCGGTCGTTCACGGTCCACCGGTACGCGTTCGAGGGCTCATCGAGGGGTCGGCGGACGCCGGGGTACGAGTCGAAGTCGGGGTGCAGCACGGGCGCGTCCGGCTCCAGCGCGGCATCCAGGTCGAGGACAGCCGGGAGCTCCTCGTAGGTGACGTCGATGAGATCGGCGGCGTGGCTGGCGATCTCCTCGGTTTCCGCTGCCACGGCAGCGACGCGCTCACCGGAGTAGCGCACCACGCCGCGCGCCAGCACCGGGATGTCCTTGATCATCCGCCCGTACAGGTACTGGCCGACGTCCTCGCCCGTCATCACCGCGTGAACGCCTGGCAGGGCGCGCGCCTCAGCGGTATCAATGCTGACGATGCGCGCGTGCGAGCGTGTGCTGTGTACGAGCGCGCCGGCGAGTGCGCCGGGGATTAGCTGGTCGGCGACGTAGCGCGCTGCGCCCGTGACCTTCGCCACACCGTCGATGCGCGGCGTCGGCCTGCCGAGCTCCACGTAGTCGGCCACGCGCCGATCCTCTCCCGCGTCGCGACGCCGCGGCTCAGCTGACGGCGACGGGCTCGCCGCTGTGCAGCACGAACCCCTCGTAGCCGGCCTCGGCGATCTCGTCGCACTTCTTGCGGTAGTTGCCCACGCCGCCGGCGTAGGGCATGAAGACGCGCGGCTTCCCGGGGATGTTGGCGCCCATGTACCACGAGTCGGCGAGCGGGTAGAGCGTCTTGCTCGCGATGTCGTTGACGTGGTCCACCCACTCCGCCTCGGCCTCGGCGTCCGCTTCCACCAGCTCGATGTCTGACTCGAGCATGTGCTCGACGAAGTCGGCGATCCACTCGACGTGCTGCTCGATCGAGACCGGCATGTTGCTCAGCACCGAGGGGCTACCGGGGCCGGTGATCATGAACATGTTGGGGAACCCCGCGGCGGACAGCCCGAGGTAGGTCTTCGGCCCCTCCGCCCACTTGTCGCGGAGCGCTGCGCCGTCGCGGCCCCGGATGTCGATGCGGTTGAAGGGCCCGGTCATCGCGTCGTAGCCGGTGGCGAAGACGATGACGTCGAGCTCGTACTCGCCGTCCTGCGTGCGAATGCCGCGCGGCGTGATCTCCTCGATCGGGTCGTGACGGATGTCGACCAGCTCGACGTTGTCGCGGTTGTAGGTGTCGTAGTAGTTCGTGTCGATCAGCGCGCGCTTCGACGCGAACGGGTGGTCGCGCGGCACGAGCTTCTCGGCGGTCTCCGGGTCTTCGACGATCTCGCGGATCTTCGAGCGGACGAACTCCGCGGCCGTGTCGTTGGCCCGCCGGTCGAGCGCGATGTCCCGGAACGTCGCCTGCAGGAAGCGGAACCCGCCCTGCTCCCACGCCGCCTCGTAGACCGCGCGCCGCTCCTCGTCGTCGACCTCGAGCGCGGAGCGCTCCGCGGGGGCGTACGGGAAGCCGCCCTGCGACCAGCGCCGTGCCTCGAAGATCTCGTCGTAGCGGCCCTTCACGTCCTCGAGGAACTCGGGGGTCACGGAGCCGTGGCGGGCTGGGATCATGTACTGCGGCGTGCGCTGGAAGACGGTGAGGCGCCCGGCCTGCTGCGCGATCACCGGGATCGCCTGCACACCGCTCGAACCCGTGCCGATGACCCCGACGCGCTTGCCGGCGAGGTCGACGCCGTCGTGGGGCCACGCGCCGGTGTGGTACGACTCGCCCTCGAAGCTGTCGCGGCCCGCGATGTTCGGGACCTGGCCCGCGGAGAGGCAGCCGATCGCGGTGATGAAGTAGCGCGCGAGGATGCGGTCGCCCTGGTCGGTCTCGACCTCCCAGCGGTTGAGATCCTCGCGGAAGTGGGCGGATGTGACGCGCGTCTCGAACTGGATGTCGCGACGCAGGTCGAACCGGTCGGCGACGTGGTTGAGGTAGCGCAGGATCTCGGGCTGCTCGGGGTACTTCCCGCTCCACGTCCACTCCTGGGCGAGGTCCTCGTCGAACGAGAAGCAGTAGACGTAGGACTCGGAGTCGCAGCGCGCGCCGGGGTAGCGGTTCCAGTACCAGGTACCGCCGACGTTGTCGCCCGCCTCGAAGACACGCGCCGAGAGGCCAAGCGTCTCGCGCAGGCGGTGCAGCATGTACATACCGGAGAACCCGGCCCCCACCACGACGGCGTCGAGTTCCGTTGTGCTCGTGCTGTTCGTCATCGCTGTCCTCCTCGCCGGGCGTCCACTGAGGCTCGCCCGTCGTGCTCGCTGGTTACGGGCGGGCTACGGCGCGGCCTCGGCGGCCTGCCGGGATCGTTCGTGGATGGTCGCGCGCACTGCCTTGACCACCTGCTGGAAGCCGCGCTCACTGCCGGGCAGCATCAGCAACGTGAAGAAGGCGTGTGTCTGGCCCTCGTGGCGCTGGAAGTTGACCGGCACCCCCGCCGCCTCGAGCCGCTCGGCGTAGGCCTCGCCCTCGTCGCGGAGCACGTCGTGCTCGGCGGTCAGCACGACGGCCGGGGGGAGTCCGGCGAGGTCGTCGGCGCGCAGCGGCGAGGCGTCGGGCTCGACGCGTCTGGCGGGTTCCGGGGCGTAGTGGTCCCAGAACCACACCATCGCCTCACGGGTGAGCAGGAGCTGGTTCCCGGGGTCGGTGTAGGACGGGCGCTCGAAGTCGGCGTCGGTCACGGGGTAGATCAGGATCTGCGCCGCGATGGGCGGTCCCCCTCGGTCGCGGGCTCGCTGCGCCATCACTGCCGCGAGGTTGCCACCCGCGCTGTCACCCGCGACGAACAGCGGAGCGCCCGGCCGCGCGAGCTTGTCGACGCGCTCGCCGACCCACTCAAGCGCCGCGTACGAGTCGTCGACCGCCACCGGGTATCGGTGCTCCGGCGCGAGCCGGTAGTCGACGAGGACGACCGTGCACGACGTGCGCTCCGCGAGCTTGCGCCCGACGGTGTCAGCCTCATCGATCGAGCCGATGACCCAGCCGCCGCCGTGGTACCAGACGATCACGCCGGCGGGCTCCTCCAGCGGCGCCAGCACGCGCAGCGGGACCACACCGTCCGGCCTGGCGAGGCTGTGCTCGTCGACGCGGAGCATCGGCGGCGCCGGGCCGGCCATCTCGGCCAGGCCCGCGCCCAGCGCGCGCGCCTCGTCGACGCTGCTCTCGTGCAGCGGTTTCCCGCCGGCCTCGGCCATCTCATGCAGCAGCCGGGCAGTCGCAAAGTCGAGCGTCATGCGGTCCTCTCGGGCCGGGCCAGTATCGCGCCCACGAGCCACAAGCATATAGATGCACCACCTGAAACTCATCACCTCGCCGCCCGGCGCGCCCGAGGCCGCGTTGACCCGGCTGATGCGTCTGCCTAGGCTCACGGTGACCGCGACGATCACCCCGCGCGGGTGGGGCCGGAAGGACGGGACGATGGACTTCGAGATGCCCGCGGAGGTCCTCGAGTTCCGCACGCAGGTGCAGGACTTCATCGCCGCGCACCGAACACCCGAACTCGACGCCGAGATCGCCGAGCACCACATCCACGGCTACGGCCCGGCCGCGCAGGCGTTCATGCAGGCGATGGCGCGCGAGGGCCTCGCCGCCGTCGCATGGCCCGAGGAGTACGGCGGCCAGGGCAAGGGCGCACTCTACCTCTGGGCGCTCGCCGAGGAGTGCTCCCGCGAGGGCGTCCCGTTCGACACCCTGACCTTCATCTCCGTCGGCCCGATGATCATGCGCAACGGCACCGAGGAGCAGAAGCAGGAGATCCTGCCGAAGGTGCTCAGCGGCGAGATGAACTTCGCCATTGGCTACACGGAGCCCAACGCCGGTACGGACCTCGCCTCGCTGCAAACGCGCGCCACCCGCGACGGCGACGAGTGGGTGATCAACGGGCAGAAGATCTACACCTCCTCCGCCCACCTCGCGACGCACGTCTGGCTCGCGGCGCGGAGCGAGCCCGAGGCCCCCAAACACCGCGGCATCTCGACCTTCGTGCTGCCGCTCAACACCCCGGGCATCACCGTCCGCCCGCTGTGGGTCATGGGCGAGGGCCGCACCAACGAGACGTTCTACGAGGACGTGCGCATCCCCGCCGACTCGCTCATCGGCGAGGAGAACCGCGGCTGGTACATCGTCAGCGGCGCGCTCGACCTCGAGCGCGTGGCGATCGGCACCTACCGCCCGCTCGAGAAGACCGTCGAGGACCTCCTGTCACACATCAAGGCCGAGCGACCCGAGCTGCAGGGTGACGCGTTCGCTCGCCAGGCAGTGGCCGACGCGCTGATGCGCGTCGAGGTGGCCCGGGCGCTCGCCACGAACAACGCGGCCATGGTGCACAGCGGCCTCATCCCGACGATGGAAGCCTCGATGGGTAAGGTCTGGACGTCCGACTCCCGCGAGCGCATCAACGACGCCTTCATGGACCTGCTGGGCCGCACCGGCGGCATGCAGGTCGACTCCGAGGGCGCCCCGCTCGGCGGGGAACTCGAGGCTGCGTGGCGCAGTGCTCCGCCCGGCCGGTTCGGCGGCGGCACCAACGACATCCAGCGCCGCATCATCGCGAGCCGCGGACTCGGGCTGCCTCGCTAACGGCCCGTGGCTACCGTAGCGGTCATCGGCGCCGGGGCGGTTGGCTCCTACTACGGTGCGCGTCTCGCGCAGGCCGGCCACGACGTGTGCTTTCTGCTCCGCCGCGACTACGACGCCGTGGCTGAGCGCGGCCTGCGCATCGAGTCGCACCACGGCGACTTCACCCTCGAACGCCCGCCCATCGCGCGCGAACCTGCCGCCATCGGCCCGGTCGACTGGGTGCTGTGCGGCCTCAAGACCACCGCCCTCGACGACGCAGCAGGCCTCATCCGCCCCTGCCTCACGCCGGAGACGCGCGTGCTCGCCATCATGAACGGCCTGGGCGTCGAGGAGCAGCTCGCCGCCGCGCTGGGTACGGAGCGCGTCTTCGGCGGGCTCGCGTTCACCTGCATCAACCGGGGCGAGCCCGGCGTCATCCACCACATCGAGTACGGCCAGGTCGGCATCGCGCACCTCGGCGACGACTCCGACGAGCTCGACCGCGCCATGGGGCTCTGGCAGGACGCCACCGTCGAGGTCACCCGTCAGCCCTCCCTGCTGCGCGCGCGCTGGGAGAAGCTCTGCTGGAACGTGCCCTTCAACGGCCTGACGGTGGCCGCCGGCGGCGTCCACACCGAGGTGATCGTCACCAACCCGGCGCTGCGCGCCGAGGCGCGCGCGCTCATGGAGGAGGTCGTCGCCGCGGGCAACGCCGAGCTTGCCTCGGTCGGCAGCTCCGAGCGCATCGACGGCGACGCCGTCATCGGGCGCATGTTCGAGCTCACCGACGCCATGGGCCCGTACCGCCCCAGCACGCTCATCGACTACCTCGAGGGCCGCGCGATCGAGGTGGAGGCGATCTTCGCGGAGCCCGCGCGCCACGCGCGCAGCCTCGGCGTCCCGACCCCGCGCATGGAGATGCTGGCTGCGCTCCTCGCACGGCTCGACCCCGCGAGGGGCGAGGGCTGACCGAGCCCCATCCGGCCATCGGTCTCGCCTCGCGGGTTGGCAGACGATCCATGGCGCGCGGATACTGCCCGGGCGGGCAAGCCCAACAGACGCCCGCGCACCTGGAGCAGACCAATGGCGTTCGCGCACCCCGAGTTCCTCTTATCGACCGACTGGCTGGCCGAGCACCTGACGGACGACGATATCCGTGTCTTCGAGGCCACCGTCTTCCTGCGTCGCGGGGACAGCGGCTTCCGAGTCGAGTCGGGACGGGCGGAGTACGAGTCGGGGCACGTGCCCGGCGCGGGGTTCCTCGACCTGCAGGGCGACTTCTCCGACAACGACCACGACCTGCGATTCATGATGCCCTCGGCCGAGGCGTTCGCCGAGGCAGCCGGGCGGAACGGCATCTCGGAGTCCTCGAAGCTGGTCCTGTACGACCGCGCGGGGTCGGCCTGGGCCGCGAGGCTGTGGTGGATGTTCCGGTCGATGGGCTGCGAGGGCGCCGCGGTGCTCGACGGCGGCTGGCGTCGCTGGAGCGACGAGGGCCGCCCCGTCTCGACCGACGAGGCGACCTACCAGCCCACAACCTTCGCGCCCACTGCCGACCCGGCCCGCTTCGCCGACCTCGTCGAGGTGCGGGCGTTTGTCGAGTCAGGCGGGACGGGCGCGAGCTGCCTGATCAACGCGCTGAGTCGCGAGCAACACTCGGGCGCCGACGGCGGCGGGGCCTACGGACGCCCGGGCCACATCCCCGGCGCGACCAACGTGCCGTCGATGGAGCTGGTCGACCCCGACACCGGGCTCTACCGCCCGGCGGATGAGCTCGCGTCGTTGTTCGAAGAGGCAGGCGCGGACCGCGCGCAGCGCGTGGTCACGTACTGCGGCGGCGGCATCGCCGCATCCAACGACGCCCTCATCCTCTCGCTCCTGGGCTACGAGGATGTGGCCGTCTACGACGCCTCGATGTCGGAGTACGGCGCGGATCCCTCGCTCCCGCTGGAGGTCGACTGAGCATCGCACCGGCCCGGCCAGATCACGCCACGGGAGGCGCTACATGGTGATCGACCTGCGATCGGATACGGTGAGCCGGCCCACGGACGCGATGCGGCAGGCGATGGCGCGCGCCGAGGTGGGCGACGACGTGCTGGGTGACGACCCCACGGTGCAGCGCCTCGAGGAGGCCTCGGCCGAGCGCGTCGGCAAGGAGGCCGGACTCTACGTACCGAGCGGCACGATGGCGAACCTGCTCGCGCTGCTCGTGCACTGCGGCCGCGGCGACGAGGCTGTGGTCGGCTCCGAGTCGCACATCCTCCACCACGAAGCGGTCGGCGCGTCGGCGCTCGGCGGCATCAGCCTGCGCACCGTCGCCAACGACGACCGTGGCCGCATCGACCCCGCAGAGTTGCGAGCGGTCGTTCGAGCGCCCGGCGCGGCGCCACGCACCGCGCTGGTGTGCCTGGAGAACACGCAGAACCGCTGCGGCGGCTCGGCGATCCCCCTCGACAGCATGCGCGGCGCGACCGAGGTCGCACGCGACGCCGGAGCCGTAGTGCACCTGGACGGCGCGCGCATCTTCAACGCGGCGCTGGCGCTGGAGACGGATGCGGCCACCATCGCGGCGCTCGCCGACACGGTGTCGTTCTGCTTCTCGAAGGGCCTCGGCGCCCCCGTGGGTTCGGTGCTCACCGGGCCGCGCGAGGTCATCGCTCGTGCGCGTGTGCTGCGACGCCAGCTTGGCGGCGGGATGCGGCAGGCCGGCGTGATCGCCGCCGCCGCACTCCATGCCCTCGAACACCACGTGGAGTGCCTGCCCGGGGACCACGAGCGCGCCGCGCGCCTCGCCGACGGGTTGGCCGCGATCCCCGGCAGCGCCGTGAGGCTCGACAGCCCCGACACCAACATCGTGTTCTTCGAACTCGACGACGCGCTCGACGGGGTCGAGTTCCGCGAGCGCCTGGCCGTCGAGGGCGTGCTGTGCAGCGGGACCGGCCCGCAGCGGGTGCGGATGGTGACGCACCTCGACGTCGACGACACAGCGATCGACGAAGCTGTCGCGGCCGCCGGCCGGGTAGTCGAGGCGATGCGCGCGGCCTGATGCACCCGCGGCGCGCGGGCCGGTGAGCGGCCCCCGTCAGACCTGCGGCGTGGCGGCTTCGAGCTGGTGCGCCGCGGCCTCCCACGCCTGCATGGTGGCGTCGAGGCGGGCCTGCAGCTCGCGCTGGCGCTCCTCGTCGGCGCGGATCTCGTCGAGCGTGACGCGCGAGTAGTAGTCGTTGTTGGCGAACCGCGCGGCGATCGGGGCGAGGAGCGCCTCGACCTCGGCGATCTCGCGCTCCAGCTCCTCGACGCGGCGCGTGAGCCGTGTGTGGCGGCGGCGCTGGTCCTTGCTCGCGGCGCGCTCCAGCCGGGCGTGGTGCTTGCTCGCGCCGTTGCTGCTCCGCCGGCTCCGGCGTGGCGCCGCGATGTCCGAGGACAGAAAGTCGCCGCCACGGCGATCGAGGTACTCCTCGTAGGTGCCCGCAACGTCCTCGAAGCCGTCCGGGCGCAGCACCAGCACGCGAGTCCCCACCTGGGAGACGAAGTGGCGGTCGTGGCTGACGAAGACGAGCGTGCCCGGGTAGCCCTGGAGCGCGTGCATGAGGGCCTCGCGGCCCTCGAGGTCGAGGTGGTTGGTGGGCTCGTCGAGGACGAGCAGGTTCGGCCGACGCAGCATCAGCGCGGCCAGCATCAGCCGCGCGGACTCCCCGCCGCTGAGGCTGCCGACCGCCTTCTGCACGTCGTCGCCGCTGAACAGCACGCGGCCGAGTGCCGCGCGCAGCTTGCCGAGGTCGGCCTCGCCGCTGGCGCCGCCGAGCCATTCGAGGACCGGCTGCTCACCCTGCAGCTCGTCGCCGACATCCTGCGCGAAGTAGCCGAGGTGCGTCTCGTAGCCGAACTCGGACGACCCGTCGTCCGCCTCGATGATGCCGCTCACGACCTTGAGCAGCGTCGACTTGCCGACGCCGTTCGGCCCGACGACCGCGAGCCGGTCCCCGCGCTCCAGCTCGAACGAGACGTCCTGCAGGACGGCGTGGTCGTCGTAGCTTTTCGTGAGGCCCTCGACGCGCAACGGCGTCCGGCCCGAGGGCCGTTGCTGCCCGAACGCGAAGCCGGGCGCCCGGCGCGAGGTGCGACGGATTTCGGGCATCTCGATCTTCTCGACCTGCTTCTTGCGGGCTGATGCCTGGCGCGCCTTCGTGGCCTTGGCGCGGAAGCGGTCGATGAACTGCTGCATCTCGGCGATGCGCTCCTCGGCGCGCGCGATCTCGGAGTCCTTCTGCGTGACAGTGAGCTGCTTGGCGCGCTCGAAGGCGTCGTAGTCGCCGGTGTAGAGCCGCAGCTCGGAGTAGTCGAGGTCGGCGATCGTGTCGCAGACGGCGTTGAGGAAGTGGCGGTCGTGCGAGACGACCACGAAGGCGCCGGGGAACTCGCGCAGGTACCCCTCGAGCCACTGGATCGAGGCGATGTCGAGGTGGTTCGTCGGCTCGTCGAGCAGCAGCACGTCGGGCTCGCCGAAGAGCACCTGCGCCAGGAGCACGCGCAGCCGGAAGCCACCGGACAGCTCGCGCATCGGCCGCTCGTGGCGCTCGTGCTCGATGCCGAGGCCCACCAGCAGCGCAGCAGCCTGTGGTTCCGCCTCGTAGCCCTGCAGCTCGGCGATCGTCAGCTCGAGGTCGGCGAGGCGCTCGCCGGCTTCGGGGGACAGCGTGTCCGGCGGCGGCGCGTCAGCAGCACCGCCAAGAAGCCGCGCGCGCTCCTCGATGGCGGCCCAGAGTTGCGGGCGGCCCATGAGCACGACGTCGATCAGCCGCAGGTCGTTGAAGCGGAACTGATCCTGGCCGAGCGTGCCGAGGCGAAGCGCCGCCGGCTGGACGATGGAGCCCGTGTCCGGCGTGAGCTCGCCGGTCATGAGGCGGAGCAGCGTGGACTTGCCGGAGCCATTCGCCCCGACGAGGCCGTAGTGGCCGCCGGGCCGGAGCTGCCAGTTCACGCCCTCGTAGAGGACCTGGCCGCCGAAGCGCATCGTGACGTCGTTGATCGTGATCATGTGTCGGTGCGAGGTCTTTCGGGGCGACGTGCGAGCGCTGGGTCTGTCCATCTTCGCGGCTCGGAGCCCCGCGCGCGACCCGGGACACATTCCTTCCTCGCCGTGGGGCACGACGCGGCGAGTGAGGGCGGGCTGGCTCACGCGGCCCTCACGAGGGGCGGTGGGGGCGCCCACGGGTGGCGCCCTCGTTGGCCGTCAGGCCGCCCCGAACGAGGCCTTTGCGAGTGATATAGTCAGTGTTCAGTGGACGCTATGGGCGGGCCAGAATGCCCGCGTGGCTCGTGTCCGTCTGCCAGCAGGTCGCGCTGAGAGACACAGCGGCCGCGCGCGATTGGCGTGCAAGCAAGGTCTCTCCCCAGCAAGTTTGCCACCTCGCCACTCCCTGCGAGGTCATGGAGATACGGGATGAGTTGGCCGAAGACACGACGTGGCAACCTGGCGGTCGTCCTGTTGGCGACGAGTCTCGTCTTCTACGCAGCTGCGTGTTCCGGCGAGCTCGAGGTCACCGTTACGGCTGGTCCAGATCCAACCGCGACGCCGAGTCCCACGGCGACTCCAACACCGACCCCTGAGTTGACCGCCGATGACGTCGTGTCAGGGGCGATCGAGCAGCTGGCCGTCATGTCGTCGGCGGTATTCGACATGGTCGACGAATCGGAATCGGGGGCCGAGTTCTTCGGGACGACGTTCAAGAGCATGGAGGCGGAGGTAGCGAATCCCGACAGCTTCCGGATGCTGGTGAGCGTGGTAGCTCCGGGCCTGGGGTTCGTGGAGATTGAGATGCTGGGGGTCGGCGACCAGGCGTTCATGAAGTTCTCGGCGGACGCGCCGTGGACGCCGCTGCCCGCGGACCAGGTGCCGTTCAATTTCCGGGGGGTAGGCGCCACACTCGGCGCCATCGTCGCGAAGCTCACGGACCCCGTCATGGCGGGACGCGAGGACATCGAGGGGACAGCGACGATCCGCATCGACGGAAGCATCGTGTCTGAGGATATGACGAGCCTCATCACCGGGGCCGACCCGGGTCATGCAATCACGCTGAGCCTGTGGCTCGACGAGGCCGACTATACGTTGGAGCAGATGAGAATCGCCGGCCGGCTCTACGACGACGACGCCCCCGAAACGAAGCGCCTGCTGACCTTCAGCATTGACGCCCCGGTCGACATCCAGCTTCCGGATATAGCCTCCGGGCCGTGAGCGCCGTGCAGTCTCGTCTGACATCACTGGGGTCATCCCAGTCGGTCGTCCTGGGGATTCTGTGCGTTGGGGTCTTCTCGACTGCCCTCGACCAGACCGTCGTCGTCGCCGCTCTACCGAGCGTGATGGTGGACCTCGAGATCCCGCTCACCGACCTGGACAAGGCGTCCTGGATCGTCACCGGCTACCTGATCAGCTACACCGTCGCGATGCCGCTGGCGGGGCGCCTGTCCGATGTCTACGGGCGGGTGCGGATGTTCCAGGCGGCGCTGCTGCTCTTCGCCATCGGCTCCGCACTGGTGGCGGTGGCGCCGAACTTCGAGTGGATCGTGATCGCACGCGTGCTCCAGGCGGCCGGAGGCGGCGCAACCGTCCCGATTGGCCTGGCAATGGCAGTGGGGGCCGTCTCCCCGGTGCAGCGAGGAGTCGCCCTGGGACTCGTGGCCGCATCCGCCGAGGCGGGCTCAGTCCTCGGCCCCCTCTACGGGGGAGCCATCATCGAGCTGATCGGCTGGCGGTGGATCTTCTGGCTCGACGTCCCCCAGAGCTTCGCGCTGATCGCGCTGCTGGCCATCCTGCCGAACCGCGCCAATGCCGGGGCGAAGATGGACTACATGGGCGCGCTCGCGCTGGGCGGCGCGCTGACCATACTCACGATCGCTCTGTCGCAGCGCAGCATCTTCTCGCAGGAGTCGTTCGTCCCCTACCTGCTCCTGGTCATCGGGATCCTGCTGGTCGCCGTGTTGATCGTCGTCGAGCGGCGGGCGGTGCAGCCGCTGCTCGCGTCGTTCCTGTACGGCTCGAAGGCGTTCCTCTCCTCGAACATCACCCAGTTCCTCGTGGGGATCGCGCTGATCATCTCGCTGGTCGCGGTGCCGCTCATGGCCGGCACGGTCATGGAGAAGGGTGCGTGGGAGAGCGCGCTGCGCCTGATCCGTCTCACGGCCATGATCCCGGTGGGGGCAGTGATCGGCGGCTACATCCTTCGACGCACGGGGGTGCGGACCGTCACCGTCTCGGGCCTCCTCCTCATCGGCCTGGGCCTGCTGGTCATGAGTACGTGGGAGACCGAGGTGGCGGAACCGAGGCTGTCCGCACCGCTCCTCGCGGCGGGACTGGGCTTCGGCCTGGTCATCCCGCCGATCGGCGTCAGCGCGTTGAGCGCGGCGCCGAGCAACTACTGGGGCGCCGCGGCCTCGCTGGTCACCGCGTCGCGCATGGTGGGGATGGCGCTGGGGTTGGCGGCCCTCGCGGCCTGGGGTATCGAGCGCTTCTACAGCCTCACCGCGCACGTGACGGTCGGTACCACGTACGAGGAGACCGAGGCGCCCCTCATCGCAGCCGGGGTCACCGTGTTCCAGAACATCTTCACCATCGCCGGGGTCCTGGCGCTCCTCGCCATCCTGCCGGCGCTGCTGATGACGGTTGAGGACGCCGAGGAGACGGAGGGCCTCTCGCCCGGGGCGCTTCCCGCCGACGTCACCTGAGGACCGAGCGGCGCGATGCCGGCCCGCATCGCGATGTATCGTTGGCCCGCCGACAGCAACCGACGATGGTGGGAGCAGGGCTCATGCCGACCAGCGGGAGCGCGCGCGGACCGCGGCGCATAGCCATTGTCGGCGGCGGCGTCTCCGGGCTCGGCGCCGCCTGGGCGCTGAACCACCACCCGGACCGCTTCGACTTCCGGCTCTTCGAGGCTCGAGGCGAACTCGGCGGCAACGCGATCACGGCCGACATGCCGCAGGACGACGGCAGCTCGATACCGTTCGACATCTCCGTGACCGCCTGCATCCCGTCCGTGTACCAGCACATGCTGCTGCTGATGCAGCAGTTCGGCATCGAGCTCATCGATACCCGGTTCAGCTACAGCGTGAAGTACCGAGGCGGCGTGTACGCCCACGACTTCGACTCCGACATCCGGAGGCAGCTCCAGCCCGAGATCGCGAAGTTCCAGCGCGTGCTGCGGATGCTGCACCGCTTTGGGTACCTGACCCGTTCGCGCTCGAAGTTCCTGAACGCGCTCAACCCGTTCAACTACGTGACGATGGGTACGGTGCTCAACGTGGCCGGGCTGTCCGGCGACTTCCGGTACAAGGTCCTGAAGCCCATGTTCGTCAACTTCCTGATGGCGACGAACGTGTTTGACATGCCTGCATCGCTCTTCGCGAGGTACCTCGAGTTCTTCGACATCGAGAACGCCACGCCGATGCAGACGTGGGACCAGGGGACGCGCCGTATCTACGAGCACCTGTCGGCCGGCTTCAGCGACAAGATCTCGCTCAACCGGCCGGTCCGGAAGGTGTACCGCCAGGCGTCCGGCGTCGTGGTCGAGGACGAAGACGGCGTGCGCGAGACCTTCGACGACGTGATCTTCGCGTGCAACGCGAACCAGACGCTGATGATCCTCGACAGGCCGACGATGCTCGAGCGCTACATCCTGTCCTCGGTCCGCTACGAGAGTGAGCTCCACAACCACACCGTGGTGCACTCGGACGCATCGGTGCTGCCGGACAGCGAGGTGCGGGCACTGGAGACGCGCAGCAACCACATCGAGCAGTACGGCGCGCGGCCCGACAACTACGAGATCACCTACATCATGCACAACCAGCAGCCCTGGGCCGGCGAGTCCGACAAGCCGTGCCTGGTGACCTACAACCCGATCAGCCCCATCGACGAGGACAAGGTCGTCGAACGGCGGTGGTTCCAGCACATCGTGCACGACGTACGCCACGTCGCGTGGCTCGTGCCGTTGTTCCGCTTCATCCAGGGCAAGCGGCGGACGTGGCACTGCGGCGCCCATACGCTGGTCAACAGCCAGGAGACGTGCCTGGTGAGCGGGCTCGCCGCGGCCAGACAGCTCGGCGCCGACTACCACTTCGCCGATGCCGAAGCGCGGCGGTCATTCAACTACTACGGGAGCATCCTGTACGGCTCGCGGTTCCGCCGGGTCTCAGGCTGAGGCGCCCTGGGCGACGCCGGCTGCCTCGGGCGTCGACGGCTCGGGGGGCGGCCCCGGGTCCGCATAGAACTGGGCGCAGTAGGCCCGGAACATCGTGACCTCGCCGTCGGAACGATTGAGGCGAGGAGGCGACACGTACCGCTTGCGGCTCCAGATCACAACGTCCTGCTCGACATCGTGTACCTGCTGACTGGCCATGAACCTGTTCATGATGGGCGCGCGCAGCTTCACCGGGAGGAACCCCAGCCCCGCGATGCGGCGCTTCGGGTGGCGGATCTCGCGCACCTGCGTGGCCAGCGACATGTCGATGAGCGTCCCGTCGACGGGCGTCGCGAGCACCCACAGTCGGAGGTCGAGGCCGATCGAGTGCTCGCGGATGTCGACGAACGAGTAGCCCAGCCCATAGATGCTGGCGCGGGCGGTGAGATCAAAGACCAGCTTCGCGAACCCTGCGACCTTCCGGACGCTCTGGAAGTTCCAGCTGCTCAGCAAGAGCGGGCCGTCGACCGTGACCGGCTCGATGCGCTCGACGGCGCCGTAGCCGTGGACGTAG
This sequence comes from Dehalococcoidia bacterium, assembly GCA_965208885.1. GTDB lineage: Bacteria > Chloroflexota > Dehalococcoidia > UBA2979 > UBA2979 > VXMT01. The sequence goes on along the minus strand of CBDBPS010000002.1, from coordinate 1,822,153 downwards.
CGCAGGTGGGCGATATCGACCACGTTCTCGGTCGTCTCCTGGGGGTGGCCGGGGAAGCGAACGGTGTGGACCTCGATGTTGCTCCACCCGGTCTGGTCGGGCTCCTCCGCGGGCAGGCGCCATTGCGGCTCGCGCCCCTCGATGCCCCACCACGCGAAGATCAGTCCGGCGATCTCGCGCGCCTCGAAGACTCGCAGCCGTGCCGACCGGGGCGGGGCGGCGTAAGGCGTGTCGACGCACTGGCCGGTGGCATCGAACTCAAAGCCATGGAACGAGCACACGAGGCGGCCGGCGCAGACGCGCCCACCCGCGTCGGGCCCCAGGTCGGACCCCAGGTGCGGGCACACGGCCTCGGCAACACAGACGCGACCGTCATCGTCACTCCAGACGACGATGTTCTCGCCCATCCAGGTCTGCTGGAGGAGCCCAGCCCGTTCGACGTCGCGGCGTGTCGCGATGAAGTACCAGCCCTCGGGGAATGGCGAAGGAAACTCGGCGATCGCGGGCTCACCGTGTCGCGCTGACATCGTCCGACACTCCGTTCCCGGCACGACGGCACGTCGCTCCGAGCCGCCGGAACCACACGATCAGGATACGAGAAGCTCTTGCCCCTCGCACACCGGGGGGTCGGACACGCCCCTCTCGCCAACGTCACGATCCCGCCGACGGGTACCGCGCGCCGCGCGCTCCGACGCCCTCGCCGGGTAGCACCTACGGCGTGCCCTGTTCCTGCTCGTGGCGCCGATGCACGGCCTCGATGGCCGTGTCGAGTTCGTCCGCCCAGCGGTCGACCATCGAGCGCAGCCGCATGTTCTGGTAGGCGCCCCAGACCGTCATGGCGGGTGGCACCACCAGAATGGCGACGACCAGCGAGTACGCGATCGTGATCGCCGCCGTGATGCCGAACTGCTGCGAGGCGGCCAGTGGCGAAGCCACCAGCACGCCGAGCCCGAGCGCCGTCGTCAGCGCCGATCCGAGGAGCGCCGAACCGGTGGTCGCGAGCGTCCGGACCGCGGCGCGCTCCGGGTTGCGCGAGCGCGCGAACTCCTCGCGGTACCGATGGATGACGTGGATCGTGTAGTCGACCCCGATGCCGATCGAGAGCGCGGTAATGATCGACGTGATGATCGTGTACGGGATGCCCAGCAGCGCCATTGTGCCGAGCACGGAGATGAGGACCAGCACGATCGGCCCGACCGCGACGAACGCCAGCGCGGGCTGGCGCACGGTCACCCAGAAGAAGATCGCGAGGACGCTCAGCGCAGCCACGATCGTGGTGCTGATCGCCTCTGTCTGACGGTCCGTGACCGAGTCTGTGACCGTCACCGAGATGATGCTGAGCGAGGTCGCCGTGATGGCGTCGTCGGCCCCGAACCAGAGCGCCTCGAGGTCCTCCTGGATGGCCTTGGTCGCGGCGGGGTCGCTCGAGTAGGTCGGGAACTGCAGCAGGATGGAGTCGACGCCGTTCGGGTCGTTGACGAGCAGGTGCCCGAGGGCGGGCTCCTTCGCCCCGAGCTCGTCGAGGAACTGCTGCATCAGTGTCGGGTCGAGCTCCACACCGGCCGACGCCTCCTCGAAGAGCGCCGCGAGCTCGTGGTCGTACTTCTCGTCGGACTCCCCGCTGTCGGTGATCCAGTCGCGCACGAGCAGCTCGTACGACGCCTGGATGGGTCCCGCGGCCGCGGCCGGGCGGCGCCGCTCATCCTCGAAGGCGCTGGTGAGGTCGCGCAGGTTGAGCAGCGTGCGCGTCGACGTGGCCTCGGCCCGCACGAGCACGCTGGCAATCTCCGTGGAGCCGCCGACGGCCGCGTCCAGGGTATCCATATCCATCAGCAGGCCCCCGCCTCTCGGCAGGATGTCGCGGATGCTGAACTCCGACTCGAGCCCGGTGGCCGCGTACCCGAGCGCGGCCGTCACGGCGAGCACCCCCACGATGAAGGGGGCCGGCCAGCGAGTGACGCTCCGCCCGAGGAGGCCCGCGGCCGGCTCGATCCCCGGCAGTGAGTTCGAGATCGGGCGCGGCGGTCGCAGCGTGCCGCGCGCCTCGCGACGCCTGTCGATGATCGTCCGTCCCGCCGGGAGCAGGGTCAGCATGACGATCAGGCTCATGCCGACGCCGAGCCCGCCGATGATCCCGAAGTCGCCGACGATCTCGATCGGGGAGAAGAGGCTCGCCAGCAAGCTCACGATCGTCGTGACGGCGGCGAGCAGCAGCGGGATGGTGACGTTGCGCAGTCCCATGCGCACGGCGGCCAGCACGGGCTCGCCGGCGAGGCGCTGCTCGCGGTAGTGCGAGACCGTCTGGATCGCGTAGTCCACGGTGAGGCTGATCACGATGATCGGCACCATCGTGGTCAGCGAGTTCGGCGGGCCGGTCACGCCCAGCCCGTTCGGCCCGAGCCACCCCTCGGCCCCGATGATCCATGTCAGCGAGAAGAGCAGTCCCGTGAGGGTGAGCAGCAGGTCCGAGATGGTGCGCATGAACAGCAGGATCAGCGCCGCGATGAGCAGGAGCGCCAGCCCGATCAGCGGCGCCATTCCCTCCTCGGTCGCCTTCTGGTAGGCGTCCTCGACCACCGTGGGCGAGATGCTGCTGACCAGCAGCGGACCCTCGTCCTCGGCCGCGAGCTGGTGGATCAGCCGTTCGGCTTCCTCGGTGCGCTCATCGCCCGTGTCACGCAGGCGGATGGTGCCGATCGCCACCGGCGTACCGTCGGTGTCCGTTCCGGTCAGCGCGGCAAGCACGGGCGCGAGCTCCGGGGCGCCGAGGGCAGCGTCGATCTCCGCCTGCGTGACCGAATCGAAGCTGCCGACCTGGAGCACCTGCTGCAGGATCAGCGAGGGAGCGATGACTGCGTCGCCGCGCGCCAGTAGCCCCTCGACACGCGGGTCACCGCGGACCTCGTTGACCAGCGCGGCCATCTGCGAGAGCCCCTCGGGCGTGAGCGCCTCGCCTCGGAAGAGCAGCGTGACCACGCTGGTCTCGCCGGACTCGCCGAAGAGCACGTCGATCTGATGCATCGCCTCGGCAACTGCACTCCCCCTGGGGAGCGTGTCCTCGGTCTCCGGAGGCGGCAGCCGCAGCGCCGCCCCCGCGCCCAGCACGACCGTGATTGCGACGAGGACGACAATCGTGAGGTAGGGGCGAGCCGTGACCAGTCGGCTGAAGCTGTCGAGTATCCCGTTCATGACGCGCTATTCTATCTGAGACGGGGCGCACGACGGCTATTCGCATCGACAGGACTGATTCGAGGCAGTTCGCAACTGGTGCTTCGTGCAAGTGCTCAGTCCCGCCTCGCGGCAGACATCGTTGCCGCCACCTCCACTGCGCCGCTGTGCTACCGTCCCGCCGCGCCCTGGAACGGGCGAGGTATCGAGAGTCGCGGGGGTAACTGCGATGGCGACTACAGGTGTGCAGGTGCGCCGGGGGTTCGTGCTCGGCCCGGACGGTCACATCGAGTACCGCGAGGCCGGTCCGCAGCATGAGAGCGGCAAGCCGCCGCTGTTGTTGCTGCACGCCCTCCCGCAGTCCTCGCGCATGTATCTCCCTCACATGGACCGCCTCTCGCGGGATCGCCGCGTGGTCGCGTGGACCATGCCCGCGTGCGGCGACTCCGACCGGCCACCGGAGCCCTACACCACCCTCGACGAATTCGCACAGGCCGTGGTGTGGCTGCTCGACGGGCTCGGCATCGAGCGCACCGACGTGTTCGCCACGCACACCGGATCGGCGGTCGCGATCGCGCTCGCCGCGAACCACCCGGAGCGCATCGGCTCGATGGTGGTGCAGGAGGTGTTCAACTACGGCGCCACCGACGGGGGCCGGGCGCGGCTGCACCGCGCGCACCACTTCGCTCCCCTGCAGCCCGACGGCGGTCACCTGCTCGAGATCTGGCAGCGCCACGGCGGCGATACCCCGGGTGCGGACCTCTACCGTGTGATGGACGCGGTGGTCGAACACCTCAAGATCAACTCGGACGAGGGCGTTCAGGAGCTCTACGGCGACACCGGGTGGGAGGGGGCGGCCGGGTACGGGATGCTCCGCTTCGACTACTGGGCCGCCCTGCCGCGCATCCGGGCGCGCACCCTCGTGTTGCACGGGTCTGGCTCGCCTCTCGCCGAGCAGCACGAGCGCTTCGTCGAGGGCATCCCAGGCGCCACGGGGATGCAGCCCGACAGTCCGGGCCTGCTCAACATCGACGACGAGCCGGAGCGCTTCGCCCGCATCCTCCTCGACTTCCTCGACGACTAGCGGCCAGCCTGCATCGGAGTGGAAGACCTGGAGATCGCGGTCCGAGGGCTTGAGATCCTCCGCGCGGCCGAGCAGAGCATGGCGACAGGGTCGCAGACCACCGAACAGTAGACTGCCAACACCATCGGGAGCACTGCGTCCGAGTCAGAGAACCCCGACCGGCGTCGGCGCTGGTCGGGGTTCGCCGGCCGCCACGGTCTGTCGCGTGGCGGCCGGTAGTTGCCGGGGTCCGCTGGTGGTTAGTTGAATCCGAAGTACTTGTAGGGCACCAGGGCGCCGACGCGTCCCAGGGCTACGTGCAGGTCGATCAGCGAGAGCTGTCCCGGCTGTGCCGATCCGTCCGCGCGGCGTACTGCCTCGATGTAGCTGGTCAGGTTCACTGGTGATCCCTCCTCATCCGTTCGGTAGCGGTGTTTCCTCCACATCCAGCGTCGGCCGCCGCTGTTAAGGCGGGGTAACCACGCCGTTAAGCCTGGGATATGCGTGACGAGGACTGCCGGGACGCGACGGACCAGACCGTCACCGCCTACCACCCACACCCACAGGTCGCACTGCTTGTGGTCGCGCGGGCCGCTCAGCTCGTACTCACGCGCGGGGTCCTCGAGGGCCCCCGCCCTGCACGTCGCCTCAGCCGGCCCGTCGCAAATCGGGCGAAGCAGCGGCGACGGTCATTGTCAACACACCGAGCAGCACGCCGGACACCGCCGTCGTGGCCACGACGCCAATCGATGAGGCAACCGCGCCCTGCACGAGCATCGCGCCCGGCAACACGCCGATCGAGAGCATCAGTACGCCGAGCACGCGCCCCCGCGCCTCGGCGGGCGCCAGCAGCATGGTGAGCGTGCTCTGCATCACCCCGAAGCCCGCACTGCCCGCCCCCGCGACGAACACCAGCACGAGCGCCAGCCCGAACCACCCGCTCACGGCGAAGGCCGAGAGCCCCACGCCGAACAGCGTCGTCGCGACGAGGTAGAGCATCCCCTTCGAGCGGAAGTCGCCGAGCGACGCGATCCCGACCGCGCCGACCAGCGCGCCCATGCCGTTCACCCCGACGATCAGGCCCAGCCCGGCCGCACCGACGTCGAAGACTTCCTCGGCGAACACGGGGAGGAAACCGAGGATCACGGGCCACGCGAACGTGTTCGCGAGCACCGTGACCACCAGTAGCGAGCGCAGTGCGCGGTTCGCGAGCGCGTGGCGGAACGCCTGCGCGATCTCGCCCATCACGACCATCGCGTTCGCAGCACCGCCGCGTCGCTCGTCCCCCAGGCGCAGCAGTACCCAGCAGGCGGGGATGTACCACGCCGCGCTGAACCACAGCGCGACGTCGGCGCCGTAGCGCGCGATGAGCGCGCCGGCGATCGCCGGGGCGACCACGCGGCTGCCGAGCATCCCGACGGCGTTGACCGCGTTCGCGCTCGACACGCGCCGTTCGCCGACGAGGTCGATGGTGAGCGTGAAGCGTACCGGCTGGAGGGGCGCCATGGTCAGACCGACGAGCGCCCCGGCCACGAGCACGTGCCAGTACTCGGCGAGGTCGAGCATGACGAGCGCCGCGATCGCCACGCCGGCCGCCAGCGCGACGAGTTGCGAGCCGATGAGCAGCCTCGGACGGTGCATGCGGTCCGCGAGCAGGCCACCGACGGGCCCGAGGAGCATCGGCGCGAACCCGACGGCGGCGGCCGCCGCAACCGCGAGCTCGGAGCCGGTGAGGTCGAATGCCAGCCAGGCCAGCACGACGTTCTGCGCCCACCACGCGCTCGACGCGTAGAGCGTGCTCCACCACAGCGCACGGAAGGCAGGGTAGTCGCGGAGTGGCGTGATGACGTTCGCGACGGGCGACGAGCCGCCCGCACCAGCGTCGATGTCTGCTGCCGACTGCTCGTAGCGCACGACAGCCAGTATGCGATGCTTCCGCGCAGGCGTCCGACCGTGTCGGCGCCGGACGAAGTGTGGACCTCAGAGCAGGCGGCGAGCCGGCCGGACCCGGCGCGACGCAGCGTGGAACGGAGCGGACGATGGAACACGGCTACACCGAGGTGCAGGGGCTGCGGATGCACTACCGCGAGTGGGGCGACCCCGCCCACCCGGACCTGCTGCTCATCCACGGCTGGACAGGCCACGGCGGTAGCTGGGAAGGCGTCGCCAATGCCTTCGAGGACCGGTACCACATCATCGCGCCGGACAACCGCGGCCATGGCGAGACCGACAAGCCGGTGACCGGCTACCACCTCCGCGACTTCGTCACGGATCTCGTCGAGCTGATCGACAACCTCGGGCTCGACCGTCCGGCGTACGTCGGGCACTCGTGGGGCGGGAACATCGGCACGATGATGGCGGCGACGAACCCCGAGGCGATCTCGCGCGCGTTCCTGGAGGACCCGGTCTACTGGAAGATGGTCAACGCCTTCGTGACCAGCCTCCGCCAGGCGATGGCGCGCCACGAGCGCCCCGAGGCCGAGATCCGCGCCGAGGGCGAGGCGAACGGCCTCACGCCGGAGCAGATCGAGGCCGAGGTCTACGGCCACCACCACTTCTCGCCGCACGCGGTCACACGCCTGCTCACCGACAACCGTGACTGGGCGTTCCGCTGCGAGGACCACATGCGTCGCGTCGCGGTGCCGACGCTCGTGCTCGTCGGCGACATCGAGGCGGGTGGCTACATGCTGCCCGAGGAGCTGGACTACTACCGCTCGATCGCCTCGCCGGAGCTGTCGTTCCGGCTGTGGCCGAACGTCGGCCACATGATGCGCGGCACGCTGCCCGAGCAGTACAACGAGGAGCTCGCGGCGTTCCTGGAGGCGTAGCGAGGATGAGCGGCTGAGCCGTGCGGCGGGCTCCGGCTCAGGCGCGCTCTCCCTGTAGATACGAAATGTAGCGCTCCGCGGATGTGCGGACGGCGTCCTTGCCGCCCTCCAGCACGTTGCGGTCCCACCATCCCCCGTAGATGCGGTCGAACGCATACGGCTCCACGGAGGCGACGATGGCGCGGACCGTCTCGGGCGAGGTCGGGATGAGGTTCGGGTAGCTGTACATGAAGCTCACGTAGCGACGGTCCGGCACCACCGTGATCGAGTCGCCGACGAGGAGCGCGCCGCGACCCTCGGCGCCCCCGGCCCAGTACAGCACGGCGCTGCCGGGGAAGTGCCCGCCGGTGCGGATCAGCGTCACATCAGGCACGACCTCCAAGGGATCCCCGTCCCAGTACTCGATCACCGGGTCGGGGCGTGTCACGAAGTCGCGATCGACCTCCGGGACGTAGATTGGGCAGCCGCCGAATGCGTGGCTCCAGCTCACCATCGCGTCGTAGAAGTGCGGGTGTGAGAGCGTGATCGCGTCGATGCCTCCCCGCGCCTCAACGGCGGAGCGCGCGTCGTCGTCGAGCAGGCTCACGCAGTCGTAGAGCACGTTACCGGCGTCGGTCTGCACGAGCAGCGCGCGCTGCCCGATGCTGAATGGCGGCGTGATGCCGATGCCGGTCAACCCGGGCTCGAGGTCGCGCACGTCGTTGCGGTGGCCGAGCGCGAGCAGCTCGTCGCGCGTGGTCCACTCCTGCCCGCCCCACCCGACGTACTGGCGGTCGTCCTCGCAGATCACGCAGCTCGTGGGGGGCTGCGCGGCGTCGGGATACTCGACGCCGCAGGTGCGGCAGATCCACAGCGTCACGCCGTGCCTCCCGCGTGCGGCGGGCCTCGATGCCAGCGCAGCACCGACGACACGAGGAGCGAGAGCAGCGCAACGATGAGCGCACCGAAGATTGCCGACATGAAGCCATCGACGCGGAAGCCGAGGCCAAGCAGGCCCGCGATCCACGCCGTGAGCGCCAGCATGAGCGCGTTGATGACGACGATGAACAGCCCGAACGTCAGCACGATCACGCACGCCGACGCGAGAAACGCCAGCGGCCGCACGAGCGTGTTCACGAGCGCGAACAGCGCCGTCGCGGCAACGAGCGAGGGCACGTCGTCGATCTGGATGCCGGGCACGAGGATCGCCGCGAGCCACAGCCCGACGGCGTTGACGACGAGCCGCAACAGCAGCTCCCACGGCGAGGGTGGTCGCCGTTCGCGCGGGCCGCCAACCACCACCATGCGCATCGACGGGGCCTCGTCGCCGTCCCGCGCCTAGACCGAGGCGACGTCGACGGGGCGGCCCTCGGACCAGCTCCGCCAGGTGGCCTCGGTGACCTGCATGTACCGCACGCCGTCCTGGAAGCTGGTGAGCTCGACCGGCGCGCCCTCACGGATGGAGTCGATGAAGTCGGCTTCGACGCGCCACGAGCCCGCCGTGCCCGGGTCGGGATCGAGGGGTTGTGGGTCCTCGCCGCGCGGGGCCAGTTCGAGGCGGTCACCTGCGCGCCACCAGTGCAGGGTGGCCTCGGTGCCGTGCAGCGCGATGCCGTGGGGTACGTGCGGCGCACGGACGACGTTGCTGACCTGGTAGGTCACGCGCGCGCCATTCGCCATGCGCGCGAACACACCGAGGCTATCGGGGATCTCGATCGCTTCGTCACGGCCCGTCTCCGGATTGCTCCTCGAAGCAGTGAACGTCGCAGCGTCGGCAACGACGCGCTCGGTGGCCCCGAGCCAGCGCCCGACGACCTCGGCGGCGATCCCGAACTCCATCATGTTGTGGCCGGAGTACTCGCTCTGCTCACGCCAGTGGATCGGCCTCGATGGGTTGAGGCCGCCGCCGCCGAGCAGGGTCACGTGCGCCTCCCGCAGCTCACCGAGTGTCCCGTCGGCGACGAGGCGGCGCACGGTGCGCCACGTCGCGAAGTCCATGGGGGCGGGCACGAGCTGCGTGACGAGGTCCGGGTGCGCCTCGGAGGCCGCGAGCATCTCGCGCGCCTCGGCGGCGTTGGTCGCCATCCGCGCCTCGCACAGCACGTGCTTGCCGGCCTCCAGACCGCGCACGGTGAAGTCGCGGTGGCGGTACGGCCACGTGCCGATACAGATCGCGTCGATGCTGTCGTCCGAGTAGATCTCCTCGGGGTCGATGACGACGCGAGGGATGCCGAACTCGTCGGCGACGCGCTGGCCGCTCTCCATCGAGCGGTTGCAGACGGCGACCACCTCGACGCCGTCGATGGCCTGGAAGCCGGGGATATGCAGCAGGCTGGTGTTCGCGCCCGCGCCGATCAGGCCCACGCGGATGGGTTGGTCGCTCATCGGATGCTCCTCCCGGGACCGGGCGCGTGATCGCCCGCTGTCGGTGCCCACCCTACCCGGCGCGATTGTCAGCGGCAGCCCCACGCGATCACCATCGGCATCGCGGCGGGGCGGCCATACGCTGACAGTTGTCTGCGGCCCGCCCATCTCGGAGCGCGGCGGTCAGGCGTCGATAGGGGGGATAATCGAGGCGGCTTGGAGCCCGGCATGCAGATCGCGCGTCTCTCGCTCACGAACGTCCGCACGTTCCGGCGGCTCGACACTCCGCTGGAGCGCGGCATCAGCGTGGTCACCGGGCCGAACGGCGCGGGCAAGACCAACCTCATCGAGGCCATCGCGCTGCTCGCGACCACCCGCAGCGGGCGCGCCGGCGCGGACGCCGAGGTGATCTCGCAGGACGCGCTCCGCGAGGAGCCCCTGCCCGCGGCGACCCTGCGCGCCGAGGTGGTGACGGCTTACGACCCGGTCACCGTCGAGATCGTCGTGAGCAGCCAGGAGGTACGGGGGCGTGCGGCCGCCGAGGAGCGCTCGCTCCCCCCGACGAGCCGGCGCTTCCGCGTCGACGGCGCGCCGCGTCGTGCCTCGGACCTGATCGGGCGGCTGCGGGTCGTGATGTTCTCGGCCGCCGACCTGCAGATCATCGACGGCTCACCGTCGCGGCGACGGCGCTACCTCGATATCACCATCTCGCAACTCGACCGCGAGTATGTGCGCGCGTTGCAGCGCTACCAGCGCGTGCTCCAACAGCGCAACAGCCTGCTGCGCAGCCTGCAGGAGCGCCGCGCCCGCCCCGGCGACGAGCTCGCCTTCTGGGACCAGGAGCTCGCCACCGCCGGCGCCGTCGTGCTGCACGGCCGGACGCAGGCCGTGCGGGCGCTCGCCGAGGGCGCGGCGGAGCATTACGCCGACCTCGCCCCCGGTGTTGAGCCGCTGGCGGTGTGCTACGAGCCCGCGCTCCCCCCGCCCGAAGCCTCGACGGTGCTCGACGCCGGCAGTGTCGAGGCTGTCGAGGCGACGTTCCGCGAGGTGCTGGAGGCGCGCCGCCGCGACGACCTGATGGCCGGCATGACGCGCAGCGGGCCGCATCGCGACAACATGCGCTTCGAGATCGCCGGCAACGACGCCGCCGCGTTCGCATCGCGCGGGCAGCAGCGCACCGCCGGGCTGGCACTCCGCCTCGCCGAGGTCGCGCTCTCCCGCGAACGCACCGGCGATGCGCCGCTGCTGCTGCTGGACGACATCCTGTCCGAGCTGGACGAGCAGCGCCGCGAGCGCGTGCTCGCCGCCGCGTACGGCGTCGACCAGGTCGTGATCACCTCGGCCGACGAGGACCGTCCCAGCGCCAAGGACCTCCCAAGCGCCCGCCGCTTCCGTATCGAGGAGGGCGAGCTGCGTCCGGCCGACTGACGGTGCGCGGTCGGAGTCAGTCCACCTCGCCGCTCAGCAGCGGGTTCGGCTCCGGGGCGAGGAGGACGGTCAGGGCGCGGGGTTCGACCGTGATCGTGACCGGGGTCTCGCCGATGTACTCGCCGTCGGCCTGCACGGGGAGCGGGCGCTCGGGCGCGATGCGCACCTCGACGCCTCGCGTGTAGTCGATGCCGCCGCCTGCTCGGTGGTCGAGCCCACCGCGCAGCGCGCGTACGACCAGCGCGAGGCGGTCGCGGAGGCCGTGGCCGGAGAACGAACAGACGTCGAGGGCGCCGTCGTCCGCGAGCGCGGCGCCGGTGATGCGCGCGAGCCCGCCGTAGAGCCGCGTGTTGCCGACGACCGCAAGGTACAGATCGCGCTCGGCGCGGTGCCCGTCGACGTCGATGGCTGTACGCGTGGGCGTGGCGCGGGCGAGGGCCGCGAGGCCGGTTGCTCCGTACACCACACCGCCGAGGAGCCGCTTCAGCACACCGCCTCCACCCACGCGGCGCACCACCTCGGCGTCGAGGCCGACGCTGCACATCAGCAGGAAACGCTGCGTCGTGCCGTCGGCGAACGTCACGCGGCCGACGTCGATGCGCGCCGCACGTGCGCACGCGAGGAATGCGAGCGCCCTCGCTGCGTCGCGCGGCACGCCGGCCTCGTGCGCCCAGATGTTTGCGGTTCCGGCGGGGACCACGCCGAGCGCGGTTTCGGTGCCCGCGAGGCCCTGCACCACCTCGTGCACGGTCCCGTCTCCACCCACGGCGAAGACGGCGTGGTAGCCACTCGCAGCAGCCGTCGAGGCGATCCGCGTCGCCTCGCCCGGGCCGGTGGTGGACGTGACATCGACGTGCCAGCCGCGAGCGACGAGCGGCTCGGCGGCGGCGTGGAGCTTCGGCTCGGACGGCGCGCGACGGGCGCGGGGATTGCGCAAGAGGAGCACGCGACCGGGTAGCATCGGCGGATGCTAGCCCGGTGAGGCGCAAGCCGACCACCTGTGCGAGGCTATACGCCGCTGTGTCGTTATGATGGGGCGACCAAACCGAACCTTAACGCACACTGGGAGCGCACCGTGGACATCGAGCGAATCGATCGCATCGGGATGGTCGTGGCGCAGCTCGAGCCTCAGGTCGAGCTGCTCGAAGGCCTCTTCGGCTTCACCACCACCCAGCGCACGCGCGACGACATGAGCGGCATCGAGCGCGCCTCGATGTCCGTGCCCGGCGTGTCCGACGTCGACTGGGAGGTCTCCGCGCCGACACGCCCCGACTCCTACCTCCAGAGCTTCATCGACGGCCCGCTCGGGCCCGGACTCCAGTACATCCTGCTCCACGTGCGCGACCTCTCGGAGACAGTCAACGACCTGCGCGGGCTCGGCATTGAGCCGTGGAGCGAGCAGCAGGGCACGCCAGAGCAGCCGGTCGAGGAGATCCTGATTCACCCGTGGCGCGGCGGGCATGGCTTCCAGTTCCGGTTCCGCAGCTCCAACGGAGCGGCGCCTCGGCTTGGCGCGCCGCCCGCGCGTGAGGGCGCGCTCGGCATCATCGCCGTCAACCACCTCTCGCACGCGCACGGCGACCGCGACGAGCTCGCCGGCTGGTACGGCAGCGTCTTCGGCATGCAGAGCTTCTACCGCTCGGACGACCCGGGCCGCGAGTTCGTCACCGAGGTCATGGAGACCTCCACGCGCCAGATGCGCTGGGAAGTGATCCAGCCGCTCGGCGACCCCTCGTTCATCGCGAGCTTCCTGGAGCGCCGCGGGCCGACGATCCACCACATCACCTTCGAGGTGGCCGACTGGGAGGCCGCCGTCGCCGCCTGCGCCGCGCGTGGCATCCGCCCGTTCGGTGAGCGCGAGGGCGTGACGGACGGCGCGCGCTGGATCGAGGGCTTCATCCACCCGCGCCAGACGGGCGGGATGCTGGTGCAGTTCTTCTGGCAGGAGCGCCCCGGCGTCTGGGTCTAGCGCAACTCCGGGACGCAGCGACCAATCGCCCCCGCCCCTCGGATCGAGGGGCTCAGGCTGTGACCAGCCATCGAGGAGCCCTCCGGACCCCGACCCCCGATCCATCCAGTCCACTCACGTCCGGTAGTGCTGAACCGCCTGGTTGTCGTTGACCGGCGAGGGGCCGCTCCGTAGGGTGTAGCCGCCCCGCGCAGGCCCATCAACGCCATGCAGCACACGCGCGAGGAGCACGCTTTGACGCGTTTCGCGTTGGCCATGGGGAGCCGGGTCCTGGGCTCGCTCCGAGACCTCGCGCCCATCTTCGCCGTTGTCGCCTTCTTCCAGATTGTCGTCCTGCAAGAGCCCTTCCCCGACATCGCCAACGTGGTCGTCGGACTCGTGTGCGTCGTCCTGGGGCTCGCGCTGTTCATCCAGGGGCTGGAGAGTGGGCTGTTCCCACTGGGCGAGGCGCTGGCGCAGGGCATGGCGCGCAAGGGGAGCACGACGGCGCTGCTGGCGCTGGCGTTCTGTCTCGGCTTCGGTACCACCGTGGCGGAACCGGCCCTCATCGCCGTGGCAGCCGAGGCGGCCGCGGTGGCTGCGGAGGCCGGGTTCATCGGCGGCAGCGAGGCTGCCCAGGACCAGTACGCCCTCGAGTTGCGCGTGGTGGTGGCCGTCGCCGTCGCCCTCGCCATCGTGCTGGGGGTGCTGCGCATCCTGAAGGGGTGGCCCATTCACCGCTTCATCATCACCGGCTACGTGCTGGTGATGGTGATGACCCTGTTCGCGCCCGAGGAGATCGTCGGGGTGGCCTACGACTCAGGCGGGGTCACGACCAGCACGATCACGGTACCGCTGATCACCGCGCTGGGCGTGGGTCTCGCCTCCACCATCCGGGGACGCAACCCGATGCTCGACGGCTTCGGGCTGATCGCCTTCGCCAGCCTCACTCCCATGATCTGCGTGCTGGGCTACGGGATGGTGGTGTGATGGTGGAGTTCGCGCTGCGCTTCGGCGAGACCCTGCTGTACACGCTGCGCGACGTGACGCCCATCGTCGTCATCCTGGTGGTGTTCCAGGTGGGGGTGCTGCGAAGCGGGCTGCCCAACATCAGGGGCATCGCCACCGGGTCGGTCATGGTGCTGCTGGGGCTGGCGCTATTCCTCATCGGGCTGGAGCAGGCGCTGTTCCCCATCGGCGAGACGATGGCGCGGCAGCTCACGGAGACGGCACGAGGGTCGGTACTGTCGACCGCAGTGCGGTGGGATGACTACTGGGTGGTCTACCTCTTCGCGGCGGCCATCGGCTTCGCGACGACGGTGGCCGAGCCGTCGCTCATCGCGGTGGCGCTGAAGGCCGAGGAGGTCTCGGGCCGCGCGGTGAGTGCATGGGGGCTGCGGATCGCCGTGGCGGTCGGCGTGGCCATCGGTGTGTCGCTGGGGTGCTTCCGCATCGTGACGGGCACGCCGCTGCCGTGGTACATCGTGGCGGCGTATGTGGTGGTCATCATCCAGACATTCCTCGCCAACCGCGTCATCGTCCCGCTCGCCTACGACAGTGGGGGCGTGACGACCTCGACGGTCACGGTGCCGGTGGTGGCGGCGCTGGGGCTGGGCCTCGCCGCGAACGTGCCTGGGCGCAGCCCGCTCATCGACGGCTTCGGGCTCATCGCCTTCGCGAGTGTATTTCCCATCATGTCGCTGCTAGGCTACGCAATCGTCGCCGAACGGGTGGGACGCTGGCGCACCCGGAGGGAACGCCAGGAGGTCGAGTCATGAAGATGTCGCTGGTCGTTGCTCTGGTGAGCAACGAGAAGACGAACCACATCATCGAGGCGGCCCGGGCGGGCGGTGCAACCGGCGCCACCATCATCAGCAGTGTGCGTGGCGAGGGACTGAAACCGCCGAAGACCTTCCTCGGGCTGGACCTGGAGTCGAGCCGGGACGTCGTGCTCTTTCTCGTGGCCGAACCGAGGGCTCGGGACATCCTGGAGCGCCTCGCGGAGGCCGGTGGGATGGACAGCGAGCACGGCTCAGGTGTCGCGTTTCAGCTCACCATCGAGGACGCTGTCGGTCTCTCGACGCAGTTGCCCACGCTGATGGAGGAGCTGGAAGGCGCCGTATGAACGATCAGCGCGACAGGGCGCTACGCGTCTCCGACATCATGGGGCCGGAGCTGCACACCATCGACGGGCTGGCTACGGTCGCCGAGGCCATGGCGATGATGGAGCGCCTGCAGATCAGCTCGCTGGTCGTCAACCGCCGCAGCGACGACGACGAACTGGGACTGGTCACCGTGAGCGACCTCGCACGGGAAGTGATCGCCCCGGACCGCGCGCCGGAGCGGGTCAACGTCTACGAGGTCATGGCGAAGCCGGCGCTCACGGTGCACTCGCAGATGCTGGCGCGCTACGCCGTGCGGTTCCTGGTGCGGTTTGGCGTCTCACGGGCGCTGGTGGTGGACGACGCGGGGTCGCCACACGGCCTCGTCACGCTGCGCGACCTGGTCCTGGGGCTGACCCCGGAGTAGCCCTCGCGCGCCTGTTACGCAGCCGGCGGCCGTGCGATCAGGCGCTGCGGCCGATGTGCTGCCGCTTGTGCTGCACGTAGTCGACGAGGATGTACTCGCCGAGCTTGTCGGGCGTGGTGAAGAAGACGCGACCGCCGTTGATCTTCGCCAGGTTGTTCACGAACTCCTTCAGGTAGTAGTTGCGGTCCAACATGAAGGTGTTGATGGTGATCCCCTCGCGGCTGCAGCGACGCACCTCCTTGAGGGTCTCGCGGATGGTCGTCGGGCTCGGCGGGTAGGAGAACTGTGAACGCCCGCGTTCGAGGTGCGCCGTCGGCTCGCCGTCCGAGATCATGATGATCTGACGCGTCCCGGCGCTGTGCTTCGCCAGCAGCCGCCGCGCCAGCATCAGCGCATGGTGCATGTTCGTCCCCAGCACCGACTCGTCCCAGCGCACGTACGGTAGCTCGGAGATCTCGAGCTCCCGCGCGTACGCGGAGAAGCCGAGGATGTAGAGCTGGTCGCGTGGGTACTGCGCCTTGATCAGGTTGTGCAGCGCCAGCGCCACCTTCTTCGCCGACTGGAAGGACCCTCGCAGCGCCATCGACCATGAGAGGTCGACCATCACGACCGTCGCCGTCTGGGTCAGCATCTCGGAACGGAACACCTCGAAGTCGTCGGGCATGAGCCGCACCGGCGTCTCCGGGCCCTCGCGCTCCACGGCGTTCATCAGCGTGCGCCCCATGTCGAGGTGGAACGGGTCTCCGAACTCGTACTCCTTGGAGTCGTCCATGCGCTCGCCGTGGCGGCCGGACTCGGGCACGGGGTGGTTGCCGATGCCCTGGCGTTTGAGCTGAGCGTAGATCTCGGCGAGCGCGCGCTGGCCGATCATCCGCGTGCCGCGCGGCGTCAGCTCCCAGGTGTCCCCCTCGCGCCGGATGTAGCCCGCCTGCTCGAGGATGTCGAGCAGGTCGCCGAGCTGGTCGATTGCGTCGGACGCCTCGTCGCCGAGCAGTTCGCGCAGCTGGTCGAGGTCGATGCCGTCGAGCTCGCCGTCGTACTGCGCGCGTTCGAGCTGACGCTCGAGGCTGTCGATGTCCTGCATCTCGGACATGAGCTGCATGGCGGCCTCGAGGTCGATCTCCTCGTCACCCCGGAACGGGTAGGCGGGAGCGCGCTCGGCGCCGGGGTTGAGGTACTCGAGGTTCGCGGCGAGCTGCGACAACTCGCCCTCGAGCTCCGGGTCGCCGAGCTTGTCGGACATCAGCGACTGAAGCTGCTGGCGCTGGTTCGAAGGCAGTGACTCCATGAGCGACTGCATCGCCTGCGTCTGTGCCTGCATCTGCGCGATGAGTTCGTCGAGCGACTGCGGGGGGTTGTCCCCGAACATGTCGCCGTACTTCTCCATGAAGGAGTCGAAGTCGGGCTGCTCGCCGCGCATGCGCTGGATGAGCATGTCGTTGAGGTCGCGCAGCATCTCTTTCATGCGCTCGATGTCGCCCTCGGACATCTCCTCGACCATCTGCTGGACGTCGTTGAAGAACGACTCGGTCATCGCCTGCTTGAGCTGGTCGACGAGCTCCTGGAACTTCTCCTGCGCCTCGGGATTCAAGAACTCGTAGTTCTGCAGCTCCTTCACCTGCCCTGCGGGCTCCGGCGGCAACTGCTCCAGGAAGTCCTGCTTGCGCTCGACGATGCGGCGCAGCATGTCGGAGAAGTCTTCCTCGCCGCCCTCGGACTGGCCGGCCTGAGCGCCCCCGGGCTGGCCGCCGCCCTGCTGCCCGGACGGGGAGCCGCCCTGGTCGCCTGACGCGCCGCCCGAGGACTGCTGGGCGGCCATCTCGCCGTCCTGCTCGCCCTCGCCGTCCTGCTCGCCGCCGCCCGCGAGACCCGACGCCTCGTCGCCGTCGGCGCCCTGCTGCTCACCCTCGGCGCCGGGCTGCTCGCCGTGGGCATCGGGCTGTTGCTCGCGCGGGCCGCCCGCCGCGTCCATGCGGTCGTCGAGCGTGGAGCGTTCGAGGTCCAGGATCTCCTCGAGCTGGCGGGCGATGTCCTCCATCACCCCGCCGAGGTCGAACTGGTCCAGGCGTTCGCGGCGCTGCTGGCGGAGCTGGTGGAGCAGGTCGCGCAGCCCGGGCGTGCGCATGTCCTGGGGGCCGCGCATGCCGCGCTGCATGAGGTTGCGCAGCGCGTGCTGCAGGTCGCCGAAGTTCATCAGGTCGTCGGAGAGCGCTTCGAGGATGTCGCCGGCCTCGAGGTCGCCGATCTCCTGGGTGCCGTCCCAGGCGGAGTAGCGAATGGTGGATGGCATGTGCTACCCCCGGTAGTGCGCGCCTCCGCCGACGGCATCCTTGTTGAGGCGCTTGTTGAGGTGCAACCCCTCCAGGACGAACTCGACGGCGGCGGCCTGCTCGGCCGCTGAGCCGTTGCTGCGAATGTCAGCGATCGCGTCAGCCAGCGGCGCGATGCTGCCCACGAGCTCCTCGTACACGGCGACGCCGGCATCCTCGCCGACCTCGGCCGTGCTGCCCGTCTTGAACTCCTCGATGAGGGGCTCCATGTCCGTGATGGAGCAGTGGCGGTTGAAGACCGCGACGACAGCGCCCTGGATCAGGCGGTCGATGATCTGCTCCTCGCGCCCCTCGTCCACGGTCTCGAGCTCAACCTTGCCCTCGAGCGAGGCGCGCAGGAAGCCGAGGTCCGAGATGCGCGGCACGGCGTCGGGCTCGCCGAGGCGGATGGCCCGGCGCAGCGCGTTGGCGAGCATCGCCTCGTAGTTGGAGATTGAGGCGCGGACCGAGACGCCGGAGCGCTGGTTCACGTCGGGCGAGCGGCGCGCGAGGCGCGTGATCTCCGCGACGATCTCCTCCATGTAGCGCGGTACCACCTCGTTCTTGCCGGCCATGTCGAGGTGCGCGCGCTCCTGCTGCACGATCTCGAGCTCGTCGTCGATGGTGCGGGGGTAGTGCGTGCGGATCTGGGAGCCGTAGCGGTCCTTGAGCGGCGTGATGATGCGCCCGCGGTTCGTGTAGTCCTCCGGGTTGGCGGTCGCGAGGATGAAGACATCCAGGTCCAGCCGGATCTTGTGACCGCGGATCTGGACGTCGCGCTCCTCCATGACGTTGAGGAGGCCCACCTGGATGCGCTCGGCCAGGTCCGGGAGCTCGTTGATGGCGAAGATGCCGCGGTTGGTGCGCGGGATCAGGCCGTAGTGAATCGTGAGCTGGTCGCCCAGGTAGCGGCCCTCGGCGACCTTGATCGGGTCCACCTCGCCGATCAGGTCGGCGATGGTGATGTCTGGTGTGGCGAGCTTCTCGCCGTAGCGGTCATCACGATGCACCCACTCGATGGGGGTGTCGTCGCCCTGCTCCTCGACGATCTGGCGGGCCTGCTCACTGATGGGGGCGAAGGGGTTCTCGGGGATCTCGGCGCCTGCGATAGCGGGTGTCCACTCGTCGAGCAGCGCGATGAGGCTGCGGATGAGCCGCGACTTCGCCTGTCCGCGTTCGCCGAGCAGGATGATGTCGTGGCCGGAGAGGATGGCGTTCTCTACGTGCGGTATGACGGTGTCGCTGTAGCCCTGGATGTGCGGGAACAGGTCGACGCCGGTCTGGAGCGCCTCGATGAGGTTCGCGCGCATCTCCTCGCGGACGGGCCGGACGTGGTAGCCGGACTGGCGCAACGCTCCGAGGGTGGTCGGGTGATCGCTAGCCAATGCCGCCTCCTTGCTTCACGTGCGACGGCCATGGCGGCGAGGTCGCGTTGCGGCTCTAGCCTGCCGGGGGCATCAGCCTCGGCAGCGATTCATCCGCGAGGAGCCCACCGGGCCGCAGAACAGTATACGGGGGTGCGTCGAACGACGTTCGGCGCTTTGCAACGGAGCGGCTGGCAGCGAGCCGCCCTCGGACATTCCACACTGCCTGCTACGAGGCCGTTCCGACGGCCTCGCCGCGGATGACGTACTCCAGCAGTTCCGGCGATTCGGTGAGGGCGCGAACCGCGTCGCCGAGCCTCGAGTCACGCAGAACGATGACGTCCGGGATCTCCATGAAGTCGCCGAGGGGAACATCGAGCGCCGCCGCAAGGTTCAGGACCGTGGAGAGCGGTAGCTCGCGCTTGCCCGTCTCATAGTTGGAGAGGGAGGCCTGCGTAATGCCGGCAGACTGCGAGACCTCGGACTGGGAGAGGCCTCGCCTGCGGCGCGCCTCACGTAGCCGCCGCCCGACCTCAACCCGGCGGCTCATCGTCTCAGGTTCTTCCATAGTCTCCTTCACGTCGGCTCACCCGCCTTGCGGGCGCCTTCCCCGGTCGGCTCACGACGCTTCATCCGCGTCGCGGCCATCATCCTCATCGGCATCGCCACGCTCGTTGCTAGCGGCGCTGCCCTCATCGGCGTCATCACCATCGTCAGCGGCGGCGTTGCCTTGATCGTCGTGACCATCGTCGTGCTCGCCACCATCTTCATCTTCGCCGCTACCGTCGTCGGGTTCATCCTCGTCGGTATCGTCTTCGTCGGGTTCGGGCTCGACGGGCGGGACGACCGAGTCCAGCAGTCGCGGGGAGCCGGCGAGGGTACGAACGGCTCTGCCCATACGCGCATCGCGGATCACGAGGATGCCCGGTATCTCCAACAGGTCGCCGAGGGATACTCCTAACGCACCCGCCAGATTCACCGCCACGGCGAGCGGCAGTTCCCGCTTCCCGTTCTCGTAGTTCGAGAGTGAAGCCTGCCCGATCCTCACTGCTCTCGAAAGCTCTCCCTGCGTGAGGCCGCCTCCACGACGAAACTCGCGCAGCCGCCGCCCGACCTCTGCCCGTCGGGTCAGCACATGGGGATCCCGCATCGCTGGAGCCGCCCTTCGATGGGGTGGGAGCGGCTACGCTCGGCCCTTCAGGGACGCGCGCAAGTGGCCATGCGACAGCATTCAGGGTATCGACTTTGCCTGTGTGCGCACAAGCACAAGCCACATTATCCGTATCGTTAATGCACGATCTCGATCACGACTCGTGTGCCCACATCTCGCTGCCAGAGCCAACCCTCGTCGTTCGTTGGGAACCAGATGTCGCGATGGAGCCCGTGCACCTTGCTCCCCGTGTCGTTGCACGTGTACACGCGGCCCGTCGGGTCGCCGTCGATGCGGAAGCGCTGGCCGAGGTACGCGTAGTCGCATGCTGCCGCGCCGGGATAGACGACGGTTCCGTCGCGCATCGCCCCGCACCAGGCGCCGCCGTCCCCGGACGGCCCATTGCCGGAGTTGCAGTAATAGAAGCTGACCGTCGCGACCACGCGGTTCCCCGGCTCGAGCGCCGGGGTCGCCGTGGGGTGGGCCACACGCAATGGCTGTCCGAGGGTCGGCGAGGCCGCACCGGTAGTAGTCGAGGCATCAAAGCGCGTCGGCGCGAGCGTCCTCGGCACCACGCCGGGGAGCACCTCGGCGGACGCGCGCGTCGCAGCGGGTTGCGGCGCCCCCGCCGCCTCGGCAGCCGGTGCTGCCAGCGGTGCGACGTTCCTCTCGAGCGGGCTCGTGGCGATGGATGACGCGGGATCCGGTCCCCGGCCCGCGGCCGGTGCAAAATATGTGCCGTGTCCCACCGCAATGAGGGCGACGAAGCACGCG
Source organism: Dehalococcoidia bacterium (assembly GCA_965208885.1). Lineage (GTDB taxonomy): Bacteria > Chloroflexota > Dehalococcoidia > UBA2979 > UBA2979 > VXMT01. The sequence goes on along the minus strand of CBDBPS010000002.1, from coordinate 1,801,249 downwards.
GCGGCAGCCACGATGAGATTCCAGCCGGAGCGGCCCGGCACGACGATCTGGGGAGCAGCCATTTACACGAGGCGGCCGCGGGTGCGTCGGCTTGACGAGCGACCGGGAACTACCGGCGCGTACTCCTGCGGAACGCGCAACGGTACGGAGTTGTACCGGCCCCCGGACTTACCGTCCACAGGTTATGGAATATCGTTTCGATCCGGTCGCGATGGCCCTGACGCGTCCTACCCGGCCAGCAGCCCCTCCGCCCGGAGGTCATCGATGGCTGCGCCGAACGCCTCGACCGTATCGGTCACCTCGGCTTCGCCGTGGGCCGAGGAGACCATACCGCCGGTCCCCATCAGGTCTACCCCGTGGTTGAGCAGGGCCTGCTTGAGCGGCTGCACCAGCGAGGCCTCGACCCCCGGTGGCTCCTCCGCGGCGTCCCACTCCACGCCGGAGGGCCGCGGCGCGTCGTGCCCGAGGTTCACGTGCCACATCGATGAGACGGCCCACGCCGACCCCGGCACTGACCGCTCCGCGAACAGTGCATTCAGGCCGCGCACCAGGTCCGCTGCCGCCGCGTCGGCACGCTCGACCTCCCGGCCCGCCTCGATGATGCGGAGCGCGGCAATCCCGGCCGCTGCTGCGGGCGGCTGGGCGTTGTACGTGCCCTGGTGGGAGACGCGCCGGCGCGCGTTCCATGTCGCGTCATCCGCGCGCATCTCGATCATCTCGATGAACTCGGCACGGCCGGTCACGCACCCGCCCGGCAACCCACCGGCGAGAATCTTCGCGTGCGTCGAGAGGTCCGGCCTCACCCCGTAGCGCTCCGAGGCGCCGCCCGGGGCCATACGGAAGCCCGTGATCACCTCGTCGAAGATGAGCGTCGTCCCCGTCGCGCTCGTCGCGTCGCGGGCGGCGTGGAGGTACGAGGGGTCGAGGGGATGCGTGCCCCAGTGCGCGCCGGTCGGCTCGAAGATCACCGCCGCCACGTCGTGCGGCGCGAGTGCCTCCTCGAGCGCGTCGACGTCGCCCGCCGGGATGATCGTCAGGTCGTCGTAGAACCCCGGCGGGACGCCGACCGACTCGGGCCGCGCCTCGTCGACGCCCGGGTGGCCGACGGCGAGGTCGTGCCAGCCGTGGAAGTGCTCGACGAGCTTCACCACGCGGTTGCGCCCGGTGAAGGCGCGCGCGAGCCGCAGCGCTATCATCGTCGCCTCGGTGCCCGAGGACGTGAACCGCACGCGTTCCGCGCACGGCACCATCCGCAGCACCTGCTCCCCCCACTCGACCTCGAGGTCGTGCGAGGAGCCGAGGTGTGTGCCGCGCTCGAGCGCGCCCCGCACGGCCTCGATCACCTCGGGCCGGTTGTGCCCGAGCAGCAGCGCCCCGTGCCCGCCGATGTAGTCGACATACTCGTTCCCGTCGACGTCCCACTTGCGCGCCCCCTCGGCGCGATCGACGTAGACGGGCCACGGCCAGAAGGCGCGGATGTCGTGCGTGACGCCCGAGGGGAACACACGCCGGGCGCGTTCGTGGAGGGTGCGAGAGGTGGGGTGGAGGGCCTCGAAGGTCTGCAGGATGGTAGTCACGGAGCCTCCTCGATCCACAGTCTCGGCTCGCCCGATGGGAGCCGCAACAGCGAGAACCACCAGGCGGGAGGGTGTTACGCTCCCGGGACAGCGCGACGACACACCGGGGGCCCGACATGCCGGCGAACAAGCTCAACGACGCCGAGATCGAGGAGGCGCTTGCGGGCCTCGATGGGTGGAGCCGTGAGGGCGATGAGATCGTGCGCGAGGTCCAGCTTGCGGACTTTGTGGCGGCGATGGGGCTGATCACGCAGGTCGGCATCCTCGCCGAGCGCATGAACCACCACCCCACCCTCACCAACACCTGGAACCGCGTCCACATCGCGCTCAGCACCCACGATGTCGGCGGCATCAGCGACTACGACATGCGCCTGGCCGCCGAGATCAACGAGCGCGTCGGCTAGGTCCCTCACCCCAGCGCTCTCCAGCGCGCACAAGGCGCCGCCGGAGCCCTCACCCCCCGCCCTCTCCCGCAAGCGGGCGAGGGAGCCGGAGCAGCGGCACGGCGACTACGCAGCAGCCATCGCCTCGACCTCGTCGATGAAGGCCAGCACCTCGGCGTTCCACGGCGCGGGGCGCTCGAAGTAGGCGGAGTGGCCCGCGTCCGCCACCTCGGCGTAGCGCGAGCCGGGCGTGAGCTCGTGGGACATGCGCACCAGCTCGGCGGGGATGACGCGGTCCAGCGCGCCGACGATCCAGAGCAGCGGCACACCCGACTCGATCAGGCGCGTCGCCGACGATCCCCGGAAGTTGCGCATCGCCGGCGAGGGCGCGAGGAAGTCACGGGGGCGCGGCGGGTTGATCGATCGGATGTGGCGGTAGAGCTGCCACAGCTCCGGCTCTCGGTCCTTGAAGTCCTCCGGTAGCGCGCGTTGGAGCAGCGTCCCGGCGGTCACGCCGAGCGCGGCAAGCTCCGCCTTACGCTCTCGGAGCCGGTCGTCGACGCACCCCGCGTTCGAGCCCGAGACGGTGAGCGAGCGGAAGTGCTCGGGTCCGTGCCGCATGAGCCCGATTGCAGTGCGGGCGCCCATCGAGTGGGCGACGAAGTGCACCGGCCCGAGGTCGAGCGCCTCGAGGAGCGCGAGCGCGTCGTCGCCGAACGCCGTGCGGCCAGGTCCGTCCTCGATGTCCGGTGAGCGGCCGAACGCGCGGTGGTCGAAGGTGACGACGGTGTAGCGCTCGGCGAACACGGGGACCTGGCGCCACCATGACATCGCGTTGCCGCCCGCGCCGTGCGCGAAGACGACCGGCGGCCCCTCGCCGTGTCGCTCGTAGTACAGCCGGAAGCCATCGTCGAGGTCGAGGTGCGGCATCAGGCTCCGGCTCCAGCATCGTCTTCGTCCCACGGGATGCCGGTCGCGCTGGCGACCACGTCGAGGATGTCCTCGATGTCGCCGCGCAGGCCCGGCTCGGGGTCGCAGGTGAGCGCGCGGAGCATGACCTCGGTGGTCTGGGCGTAGAGCGTGGCGGCGTCCTGCTCGACGGGCTGATGCGCCACGCGCGGCTTCTCGAGTGCGTTCGCGACGAACTCCCGGCACCATCCGAGCGTGTAGAGGATGCCTGCATCGCCTGGGCAGAGGGCGGCCGCGCGCTCGAGCGCCGCGAGGCCGTCGGCGAAGCGGCGCTTGCGGGTCACGAGCGTGTTGCCGAGATAGGCGTGGGCTTCGCAGAAGTCCGGCACGCTCTCGACCAGCGTCTCGGCGGCCGCGATCGCGGCGTCGACCTCATCGCGGGCGTGGAGGCGCATCGCCTCACGCAGCGCGGCGCGCTGCAGGTTGGTCGGCTCGCCGACCCGGGGTTCGATGTGCTGCGAGGTCACGGCGCGGTCGTCACGAGATTGCGTCGTACGCGGCCATCATGTCGTGGTAGCGATCCTCGACGGGGCCTCGCTGGTCGGCGTGGGTGAAGATGTAGAGCCGGTTCGCCCGCACCCCGTCCAGCACGCGCTCGCCGACCTCGCGCGGCTCCATCGCCGCCGGCCGGTCGGCTGCGCGCTCCTGCCGACCGGCGATGGCCTCGGGGGCCTGCTCGACCGGGCCGCCGAGGGCGTCCGGGCGGTTGCGTCCGGCCTCCTGGATGCGCGTCGCCACGCCGCCGGGGCAGAGCACGGAGACGCCGATGCCGTCGGCTGCGAGTTCGAGCCGCAGCATCTCCGAGTAGCCGACGACCGCGTACTTCGACGCGGTGTAGACGCCGATCGGCAGGCCCGGGATGGCGTACGTGCCGGCCACCGAGCCCGTGTTGACGACGTGCGCGTCGCCCGGCTGCTCGCGCATCCTCGGCACGAACGCGCGGACGCCGTGGACGGGGCCCATGAGGTTGACGCCGAGCGTCCACTCCCAGTCCGTCTCGGGCGTCTCGACGAGCGGTGCGACGCTGAGCACACCCGCGTTGTTGCACAGCAGGTGGACGGCGTCGAACGCTTCGTAGGCACGGGCCGCGAGCTCTTCGAGCGACTCGCGCGAGGAGACGTCGGCGCGGACGGCGATGGCGTCGCCGCCGAGTTCGCGCACGTCGTTGGCCACGCGCGCGGCTTGCTCCTCCTCGACGTCACCGAGCACAACGCGCATGCGCGCGGCATGGCAGGCGTGGGCCAGCCCCTCGCCAATGCCGCTACCGCCACCGGTGATCACGCCCACGCGGCCTTCGAGTTGCTCCATCGCGTCGTCCTTCCGCCCCGCCGTCAGCATATCGGCGGTGACGAACGGGCGCAGGAGTCGGCGGCCCTACTCGAAGAGGTCCGGGTAGAGCAGCCGGGCGATCTCCTCCAGGCCTTCGACCACGCGTGGGCCGGGGCGGCTGGTCAGGTCGCCGTTGACGGGGTGCACGCGCTCGTTGATGCACGCCGAGGTGGCCTCCCAGCCGGGACGCGCGCACACGGTCTCGAGGCTCTCACCCCACGCGCCGTCGGCGAGCAGCACGACCTCCGGATCGGCGGCGATGATCGCCTCGGCGGTGAGCTGCGGGAACGGCGAGCTCGCTCCGGTCGCGACGTTCTGCGCCTTCGCCAGCGTGAGCAGGTTCCCGACGAAGGTGTCCGGGCCGACCGTGTAGAGGTCCGCCGTCAGCTCGAAAAAGGCGCGCGGGCCCTCCTCGACGCCTTCGAGGGCGATCGTGATCGCGTCGATGCGCGCGCGCATCGACGCTACCAGCTCGGCGGCCTGCTGCTGGTTGCCGGTGATCGCGCCCAGCTGGATGGCCGTCTCCATCACGCCTTCGAGTGATTCCGCCTCGTTGATGAACAGCACGGTCATGCCGAGGCCGCGGAACTGCTCGATCTGCTCGCGCTGGCGGCTCGCCATGATCACGAGGTCCGGGGCGAGCGTCAGGGCCCGCTCGGGGTCGGGGCTTGAGTAGGTGAGCTTGGGCAGGTCTGCCGTCTCCGGCGGGTAGTCCGAGAACTCGTCGGCTGCGACCACGCGGTCGCCGGCGCCGACGGCGAAGAGGATCTCGGTCGCGCCGGGCGAGTAGGAGATGATGCGTTGCGGCGCTGCCTCGAGCGTCACCTTCACCCCGTCCGAGTCCTCGATCGTGACCGGGAACGCCGGCGGCTCCGTCGGCTCCGTCGGCGTCGTGCTTGGCGTTGGCGAGGGTGTCGCCGTGGCTGGGGCGGGTGTGGGGGTGGGCGTCGCGGTTGCGGCTGCGGGCGCCGGCGTCGCGGTCGCCGGGGCTGAGGTAGCGGTCGCCGGGGCCGCAGTGGCCATCGAGGTCGCCTCGTCGTCATCGTCGCCGGTGCAGGCGACGAGGGCGGTCGCGGCCAGCAGCACGAGCGCGAGCAGCAGCGGTGGCAGCCGCAGGCGGGTGATCCGGGATCCGTGTGTCATGGCGCGCCTCCCAGCACTCGAGGGACGCGCTTCACGGCGCCCCCATGGTGCGAGGGGGCAGGCAGTGGTCCATGCCGCAGGTGGGGTGGCGCCGAGGGCCCGACGCCGCTTGCAGCATGCCGTCGCCTGTCCTCGCAGGGTCTCGACATGGCGCAGGCCGGTCATCTGGCTTGCCGTCACTCGCCTGGGGTGGTGGTCCTCAGGCGGGGCGGCTCACAGTTGCGGGACAGCGCCGGACTTGCACCGGACTTCCCCGATCACCGCGCCGAGGCCGCACGCTAGCACCTCGCCGCCGCAGCGGCCAGACGGTCACCGAACCCCTGCATCACGCGACAGAAGATTGTGATGAAGCAGAAGGAAACGCAGTAGACTTCGACCGCCAGTGATTCGCTGTCGCAATTCGAACGGAGGGTGTCGCGATGATGGTGAAGCGCCTGGCGGGGGTGTACCTCGCCGTCGTGGGAGCAGCCGTGGCCGTCCACTTCCTGCTCGACCCCCTTCTCTACGAGTGGGAGGCCGGCGAGGGCGTGCCCACCGCGTGGCTCGTGCTCGACTGGCTCATGGCCGGTGGGCTCGCGATCGCCCTGGTCGTCACGTTCATGGCTAAGCAGGCGCTCGACGAGGGAGCCGACCTGCGCGAGTACCTGGTGACAAACACCAGGTTCTACGTCGCCGTCGGGCTGACGCTGCTCTTCCTGTGGAACGCATTCCAGATCTCGTGGTCCGCGGGCGCGCAGACGCCCGACGCACAGGTGTGGGTGTTCATCGACGTGGTCCTGCCGCTGGTGTTCGTGCCCCTCGGCCTCGGGCTGTGGAACGAGGCGGAGATGTAACGTGCGCCCGGGTGCAAGCAGGAGGAGCGGCTGAGCGATGGCAGTGCTGAAGCGGCTGCTCGCCGTGCTCTTCGTGCTCGTCGGTGCGGGGCTCGCGGTCCACTTCGTGCTGGACCCGATGCTGTACGACTGGGAGGGCGGTCAGCCCTCCCTGTGGCACGTCTTCGACTGGGGCCGCGCGGTCAGCCTGCCCATCGCGGTTATCGTGACGTTCGACGCCAGGCGTCGGGCCGGTCGCGGAGACGAGCGCGACTACATCGCGACGAGCGTACGGTTCTACCTCGCGGTGGCGCTGACGCTCCTCTTCTACTGGAACTGGGTGCAGGTCGACTGGGCGGCCGGCGATCAGCAGCCGGACTCGCAGGTCTGGGTCGTCATCGACGTCGTCCTGCCGCTGGTGTTCGTGCCCCTCGGCCTCGGGCTGTGGAACGAGGCGGAGACATAGCACTCGGCTCGCGCCGACGCGGACAAGCAGAAGGGGCGCCTCACGGCGCCCATTCCCATGACCGGTGCGGGCGGCGTGGGGGGTGCTACGCCGAGTCGCCGACCGGAGTGTTGTCCTTCTTGCCGTCGCTCCAGGAGCCGTCCCGGTCGCCGCAACCGCCCTGGCCGTGATGGCCGCGACCGTGACCTCCCCAACCCTTGCCCCTGTACCCGCCGAAGCCCTTGCCACCGTCGCGGAGCAACTCGGCCTGCTCGGCAGTGATGTCGCCCGCGTCCTCGGCCGCGTCGATCGCCGCGTCGCGCGCGTCGACGAGCGCCGCGACGAGGGCGACGCGGTTCACGCCGGCCAGCAGGTCGCGCAGCGTGCCGTCCTCCTTTGCCGCCTCCACCTCCTCGCTCGTCATGTCGAGCAGCGAGGCGTAGACGGAGGTGGCGTCGACGGTGACGGCGCCGCGCAGGCTCTTCAGCGTGTCGATGTCATCCTCGGAGAGGTCACCGCGGTCGGCCGTGACCACCCCCTTGAGACGGTCGGCCTGCGTCGAGGTGATCTCGCCGTCCGTCGAGGCCGCATCGATCGCTGTCGTCGCGGTGGTCTCGTAGGCCGTCTGCAGGTCGTCCTTCGTGACGTCGGCCAGCAGATCCTTGAGGGTGCCGTCCTCCTTCGCCGTCTCGACCTCGTCGGTGGTGATCCCGAGGGCCTCCGCGAGCACCTCGGCGCGGCTGACAATCCCGCCGCCCGGATGCGCCAGCGCGGTACCCACGACCAGCAAGGCCGCGAGCCCACCGACCACGAGTCCAATCATCGTCTTCGTTCGCGTCATCCAGACCATTCCTTCGTCGCGGTGGGAGCGGTTGCGCCCGGAGAGTAGCGAGACGCGCATAAGGCCTTCGTAAGCCCTGTGTTGCGTCGGGCTCCTCGTCTGTCCCGGTGCCGCTACTCGTTCCGCAGGGCCGCGATGGGGTCGACGGCAGTCGCGCGGTAGGCCGGGTAGCTGCCGCTCGCGAATCCCACGCCGGCGGCCACCAGGAACGCCGCGGCGATGCTCCACGGCTGGATAAGCGTCGTCATCTCCTGGCCGCCCAGGTCGCGCCCATCGACGGCCAGCGCGGTGCCGACACCCAGCGCGATACCCACAAGGCCCCCGAAGAGGCTAAGCGTGAGCGCCTCGGTCACGAACTGCTGCACGATGTCGCCCGAGGTCGCCCCGACGGCCCGCCGGATGCCGATCTCGCGCGTCCGCTCGGTCACCGAGACGAGCATGATGTTCATCACCCCGATCCCGCCGACCAGCAGCGAGATCCCGGCGACGCTGCCCAGCAGGATCGAGAGCGTGTTGCTGACCTCGGTGGCAGCGCTGATCAGGTCGTCCTGGCTCTGGATCACGAAGTCGGGCTCGGGCGTCTCGTGGAGGAACAGCAACAGGTCGGTGAGGGCGTGCTTCACCTGCTCCTCGTCGGCGCCGGGCGCCGTCTGAACATCGATGTGCGTCACGCGCAGGTCGCCCGTGGGGGTGAACAGGAAGCGCAGGCGGCTGACGATCCCATCGAGCGAGACGAAGACCTGGTCGTTCGCCTCGCTCGCACCCCCCTGTTCCTCGAGGACGCCGACGACGACGAATCCGAGCGTGAGCCGTCCCCCGGCAAACGAGAGCCGCACCTCCTGCCCGACCGGGTCGAGGCCCGCGTAGAGGGTCTCGGCGACGCGCGCCCCGAGCACCGCGACGAGCGAGCCGCCGTCGTCGTGCTGCGCCGTGATGAACGATCCCGAGCCAACCGCGAGGTCGCGCACCTCGGCGTACTCGCTCGAGGTGGCGACGATGCCGGTGCCCACGTTGTTCGCGCCGGCGACCGCCTGGGCGTCGACCGTCACGCTCGCCGCGACTGCCACGACGCCGGGGATGCCATTGGCGGCGATCGCGTCGGCGTCGCTCTGCACGAGTGTCGACTCGGCGAGTCCGGCGAGGCCGCCACCCTGTGACGTGGTGGCGGCGGCGCTGGACTCGATGAAGACGAGGTCCGTGCCGAGCCCCCGGATCTGGTCCGTGACGCCCTTCTGCGTGCCCTGGCCCACCGCGATCAGCACGATCACGGAGCTCACGCCGATGATCAGGCCGAGCGAGGTCAGCGCGCTGCGGAGCCGGTTCGCGACGATCGCGCGCAGGGCGATGCGGAACGCGTCGAGGGGGCTCATCGCGCCGGCTCCCCCGTCGCATCCGCGCTCGACGCGCCGGCCCGAGCGCCGGTGTCCTCGACGATCCGTCCGTCGCGCATCCGCACCGTGCGCTGTGCGTAGGCGGCCACGTCCGGCTCGTGCGTCACGAGCACGACCGTCAGGCCCTGCTGCTCGACGAGTGCCGCGAGGAGGCCCATCACCTCGTGGCCGGTGGCGGTGTCGAGGGCGCCCGTCGGCTCATCGGCGAGCACGACAAGCGGATCGACGACAAGCGACCGGGCGATGGCGACGCGCTGCTGCTCGCCGCCCGAGAGCTCGGTCGGCTGGTGAGTGACGCGATCCTCCAGGCCGACTCGGACGAGTGCCTCAGCGGCGCGCCGTCGACGGTCGCCGACGCCCTGGTAGATGAGCGGCAGCTCGACCTGCTCGAGGGCGGTCATGCGCGGCAGCAGGTTGTAGGACTGGAAGACGAACCCGAAGGCGCGGCCTCGCAGCCTCGCGCGCTCGTCCTCCGACAGGCCCGCGACGTCGCGTCCCTCGAAGTGGTAATCGCCGCTATCCGGGCGGTCGAGCAGCCCGATGACGTTCATCATCGTCGTCTTGCCGGAGCCGGACTGGCCCATGATGGCCACGAACTCCCCTCGGCCGATCGCGATCGTGACGCCCGCGAGGGCATGGACGGCGGTCTCGCCGGCCTCGTACGTGCGGGTCACGTCGCGGAGCTCGATCACGGACGGCCTCCGCCGCCCACGCCTCCACCGCCGCCGAATCCCCCACCGGGCCCGAAGCCGCCGCCGGCCGGAAGCTGCTGGGCCGATAGCTGCGTCGCACTGAAGGCGACGCCCGCGCTGTCGGCGCCAATGAGGAGCACAGCGCCGGCGTCGAGGCCGCTGGTGACCTCGACGCTCGTCCCGTCGGAGGCGCCGACCTCCACGGCGACGCGCTCGAACGTCGCGCCCCCAGCCGCGCTCGCCGCGGCGGGGACTGCGACGAACCACGCGCCGTCGACCTGCCGCACCGCCGCCACGGGCACCAGCACGGCCTGTTCGCGCAGCTCGGTGAGGATCGTGACGCTGGCGGTCATCCCCGGCGCCGGAAGCGGGCGGCCCGCGAGCGCCCCCGGCTGCGCCGGGGCGGCCTCGTCGGAGGAGGCATCGAGGAGGCCCTGAGCGAGGCGCTGGAGGAGTTGCGGCGGGATCTCGAAGCCTTCGGGCAAGGTCACACCTTCGGGCAGCGGATCGCCGTTGGCGACGGCCTCGATCACCTGCTGGATCGTCACGCCCTCGGGCAGCTCGAGCCCGGCCAGCGGGCCGGCGGCTCCGCCCGCGCCACCGCGCAGCCCGCCGAAGCCACCCCGGCCTCCTGCGTCCGACGTGCCGGAATCGCTGGTGACCAGACCCGCGAGATCGAGGCCGCCACCGCCACCAAGGGCCGCAAGCTCGTCCGCGACCTCCGCAAGCTCGGGCCCCACGAGGAGGCGCGCCTGCACGTCGTACGTCACCACGCCCTGCGCGGCGTTCGGCACACGGCTGATCGACGCGATCCGCACCGGGTACTCGACGCCCCCGACCGCGTCGAACGAGGCAAGGCCCGCCTGACCGACGGCGAGGTCGAGGAGGTCCGCCTCGGTCACGGTGAGGTCGATCACGATGCTCGTCGAGGTGCTCAGCGAGAATGCGGCCAGGTTCGCGGCGACGCGGTCACCGGGTTGGACGTTAACGGCCTCGACCACCCCCTCGAACGGCGCATGGACGGTGAGTGCGTCGAGCGCGGAGCGAGCCTCGTCGAGCGAGATCTCCACGAGCTGCACGCTGAGCTCCTGCTGCGCGATGGCGCTCGCGGCGCTCCCCGCCATGAGCTCGTCGAGGCGCGCCTGCGCGGTCACGAGGGCGGCCCGTGCCCCGTCCAGCGACGAGCGTGCCGACTCGATGTCGTCCGGATCGGGCGGGGCGTGAAGATCCTCAAGACGCGCGGCGGCTGCCGCATGGTTCGCGGTCGCTGCCTCCACCGCCTGCTCCGCCTGGAACACTTCGGCCTCGGTCGGTTCGGCGCGCAGGTCGGCGAGGCGCGCGACCGCTGCGGCGTGGCTCGCCCGCGCCGCCTCGAGGGCCTGCTCCGCCTGGTAGCGATCATCGGCGGACACAGGGGACCGCAGGTCGGCGAGGCGCGCGACCGCCGCGGCGTGGCTCGCCCGTGCCGCCTCGACGGCCTGTTCCGCCTGGTAGCGATCATCGGCGGACACAGGAGACCGCAGGTCGGCGAGCCGCGCTTCCGCCGAGCCGAGCGCAGTCACTGCCGACACGTGGGCGGCCGCCGCAGTGATGAACACGACGTGGGCGTCGATCAGCCCGTCCGTGTACCGCTGGTAGGTAGTCGAGCGGCCCTCGATGGAGTCGCGCAGGGCGGCGACCTCGTCGTCGGTGAACGGCAGCTCGGCTACACACGTCGACTCCGCGACGTCATTGAGGTGGCCATAGCGGTCGCAGTACTCCTCGAACGCCGCGAGCAGCGCGTCCCACGACGCATCCTCGTGGCTGAGCGCGCTGCTGAGCTGCGCGTGCGCCTCCGTTACGGCCGACTCGGCCGACGCGATCTCCTCATCGCTGGGCCCCGCGAGGAGCGTCGCGAGTCCCTCCTCGGCGCTCGATAGCTGGCCGAGCGCATTCGCCACTGCCTGCTCCGCGCTCGCCAGATCCGCAGCCCCGGGCGGTTCCCGCAGCCCCGCCAGCGCCTCCTCGGCGCTCGATAGCTGGGCGAGCGCGTTCGCCACCGCCTGCTGCGCGCTCGCCACGTCGGCGGCCCCGGGCGGTTCCCGCAGCCCCGCCAGCGCCTCCTCGGCGCTCGACACCTGGGCGAGGGCGTTCGCGACCGCCTGCTCCGCGCTCGCCACGTCGGCGGCGCTCGCGGGCTCCATGAGCCGGGCGAGCGCCGACTCCGCGTTCAGGACCTGCGACTCCGCCGACTCGACGGACTGTCGGGCGGCGGCGATGTCGGCCGCGGCGGGGTCGGCGAGGAGATCCTCGAGGCGCAGGCGCGCCTGATCGAGCTGCACCTCGGCCGTCCTGACTCTGCGCTGCGCGTCCGAGTCGTCGAGCGTGGCGAGCGCGTCACCCGCAGCCACGGTCTGGCCCACCTGCACCTCGACGGCAGAGACGACACCAGCGGCCTCGAAGGTGAGCGACGCGCTGCGCTCGGCGGAGGCCGAGCCGGTGAGCTGGGCGGTGGTACTGAGTTGCCCGGTGGTGGCTTCCACGCGCTCAGGCTCCACGACGACCTCGGACTCGCCGGGCTGGAGGAGCACGTACGTGGCCGTGGCGGTTACGGCGACCGCGGCCAGCAGCGCGAGCAGCAGCCAGCGCCGGCGCGTACTCGGGCCGCGGATCAGCAGGTCGACGTCAACATCGCTCATGGTCGTCTCTCACGTGTCTGGCAGTCCCGGGAATAGCGCGAGGGTGGGCGAACGCGCATAACGCTGCCGTAACGCAGCCCCGCCCGGGTGCGTTACGTTCTCGTTAGCTTCGGCGACGTACCCTGCACAACAGGTGGCCGGACCGAGGAGTTCCCGATGCGCGTGCTGCTGGTCGAGGACGAGCGCGACCTCGCGAACGCCATCGCGCGGGGGCTGCGACGCGACGGACTCGCCGTCGACGTGGCCTACGACGGCGCTGAGGCGTTGGAGAAGGCAGCCGTCCACCCCTACGAGATCGTCGTGCTCGACCGGGACCTGCCCGCCGTCCACGGGGATGAGGTGTGCCGCGAGCTCGTCGCCGGCGAGAGCGAGTGCCGCATCCTGATGCTCACCGCCGCCGCCGCCGTGGACGACCGCATCGAGGGCCTCGACCTGGGCGCGGACGACTACCTGGCGAAGCCGTTCGACTTCGGCGAGCTGCGCGCGCGCCTGCGTGCGCTCGGGCGACGCGCGCGGCCGGCCGCCCAACCGGTGCTGGAACGCGCAGGCGTGCGCCTGGACGCGGCGCGGCGCTCAGCCAGCCGCGACGGGCAGCCGCTCGGCCTGACGCGCAAGGAGTTCGCCGTGCTGCAGGTACTGCTCGGGGCCGAGGGAGCAGTGGTCAGCCCCGAGGAGCTACTCGACCGTGCATGGGACGAGCACACGGACCCGTTCACCAACGTCGTGCGCGTCACGATCATGAAGCTCCGCAAGAGCCTGGGTGAGCCGCCGCTGATCGAGACCGTGCGAGGCGTCGGCTACCGCATTCCGTGATGCGCCGGCTTCCCGGCGCCGCGGGGCGCCCCTCGATCCGGCTGCGCCTCACGCTGTGGTACGGCTCGCTGTTCCTGCTGGCCGGCACGGTGTTGCTCGCGCTCAACTTCGCGCTCGTCGCGCGCAACTTTCCCGGCGGCGGCGAGGACATGCGCGAAGCGCTCGAGGAACGCCTGGAGTTCGAGGCCGGCGAGCTGCGAGGCGAGTTCACGTTCCTGCTGCAGCGCGAGCCGGTCCGCAATCGCCCCACCGTCTACCGCGCCCTGCCGGCCTCGTCGCTCTTCGACAGCGTCGCCTCACAGATCCGCGAGGACACCCTGCGCGAGCTCGTGTGGCAGTCGAGTATCGCGCTGGGGCTCATGGCGATCGTCTCGATCGGGCTCGGCTGGTTCGTCGCCGGACGCATGCTGCGGCCGGTCCACGAGATCGCCGCCACCGCACGCCGCATCACCGACGAGCGCCTCGAGGAGCGCATCGACCTTGACGGGCCGCCCGACGACCTGAAGGACCTCGCCGACCAGTTCGACGCGATGCTGGACCGGCTCCAGACCGCGTTCGAGGCCCAACGCGAGTTCGTCGCCAACGCATCGCACGAGCTGCGTACGCCCCTCACCATCATCCGCACCGAGATCGACGTCACGCTGGACGATCCGAACGCGGGACGGGAGCAGCTCGAAGCCACCGCCGAGGTCGTGCGCCGCGCGATCGACCGCACCGAGGGGCTGATCGACCGCCTGCTCGTGCTTGCCCGCGCCGAGGGGCCAATCCGGCGCGACGAGCCGTCGGACCTCGCGGATGCGGTTCGGCGCGCACTCGACGCCCGCGCGACCGATATCACCGAGCTCGGCCTGCGAGTCACGCTGGACCTCACCGAGGCCGAACTTGCGGGCGACCCGATGCTGTTCGACCGCCTGGCCGCCAACCTCGTCAACAACGCCATCGACCACAACGAGCAGGACGGCTGGATCGAGATCCGTACCGCCGGGGACGCGGCTACCGTGACGCTGCTCTGCTCCAATGGTGGCCCTCTCATCCCGGAGGAGGAGGCGCCGAGGCTCTTCGAGCGCTTCGCTCGGCTGGAGGGCGCCCGCACGCGTGGTCGCGGCGGCTACGGTCTGGGGCTGTCGATCGTCCGCGCCATCGTGCGGGCCCACCGTGGGACGGCGACGGCGCGCTCGCTCCCGGACGGCGGGCTCGCAGTCGAGGTCTCGTTGCCGCGCGACGGACCACAGGCGACGCACTCGCAAGCCTAGACGCCGAGGAGTTCGCGCAGCCGGAACGCACCCACGCCCGACAACGCCCCGAGGCCAATCGCGACCAGTGCGATCCACGCACCTCGATTCACCCCGCTATCGGCGCTCGACGCGCCTTCGGGGGCCGCCTGCGTAGCCGTCGCGATGAGTGTGCTCGCGTTCATCACGGAGGTCGCCTCCGTCGCCTCGGCGGCGGGTGCCCGCGGAGCCTCGACTTCCGCCGGTTCAGTCGCGGTGGCGGTGGCTTCCTCGACACGATCAACGCTCACTCCGCCCGCACCATGGGAGACCTCGATGCCGGCGAGGGAGCCGTCCGCCTGGAAGTGCCTGCGCAGCGGTTGGCCCGGCCCGGGCGCGACCAGCGGAGGCCCGTACCGGCTCCGGTCGTTCCCGTATGACACGGCGTCGACGAGCGCTCCTTCCGCCGTCAGGAGCAGGACGCGGTCGCCGGCGTTCGCGAGGCCGTTGAAGAGCCCGCCGTCCAGCCGTACCGCGAGCGCGTCGCCAACCTCAGCTTCGGCCGCCGCGACGACGATCGAGCCGCCCGCGGGGAGTTCGATATCCGGCAGCGGCAGCGCCGCGGCATTGTCACGCAACTCGAACCCGCCAACCCGGATCGGCATGCCCCCGACGTTCGTCAACTCAACCCATTCGAATCGCGCGTCGGGGCCAGGTTCGACGGGGTCCGGGAGCAGGGCGGTGATGCGCAACGGAATCTCGAACGCCGTCGAGGACGGTGACGCTGCGGTCGCGCGTGCAGGCAGCGAGGGTTCGGGGCTCGGCTCCGGTGTGGCCGGCGTGGCGGGCTGCACCACTCGCGGCACAGACAGGGGCGTCGGCGTCGGCGTCGGCGTCGGCGTCGGCGCCGAGACGCTGGTGGCAGACGCGGAGTCCCGCACAGGAGTCGGCAGCGGTGGACTCGCCGTGGGCGTCGGCGTCGGGGTACGCGTCGTTGTCGGAGAGGGCGTGGCCGTCGGCCGCGGCGCAGGGGCTGGCATGAAGTACGCGTCGTCGGCGACGAGGATGGCGAGCTCGCTGCTGCGCGGGCGCAGCATGAGCCGTATCCGCGCACTGCGCGCCATCGGCGGCGCCTGGACGGACCCTGTGCTCGCCGCGACGAGCTTCGTGGCTCCGCCAGGGACAGGCGCCGAATCGGCGGTCTCGAGTTGCCTCCCACTACCGTCCGTCGACTCGTACCAGGCGACGCGCACGAGCCCGAGCTCAGCCTCGATGCGCGGCTGCAGCCTGGCGCCTGCCTCGTACCACTCGCCGGGGACGACCTGTGCGATCTGGTACAGCCATTTCGTCGAGGTGGTTCGGGAGACCAGGATGGCTCTTCGAGCCCCGCCGGTGGTCTCATACACCCCGGCCTCACCGCCTCGGGCGCTCCAGCCTGGAAGGTCGCCGGGGTCGTCGAAGTTCCCGTTGTGGAGCGCACCCTGCAGCGGTCCAGGCGTTGGCGTCGGCATCGGTGTTGGCGTCGGCGCCTCCTCCACAGTGACCGTAACAACGATCGGCGGAACCGCACTCGAGGTGGCTCTCGGCTCTACCGCTTGTATGGGTCGCTGGACCACCGTGGGTGCTGGCCGCGGAGTCGGAACGGGAGCAGGCGTCGAAGCGCTGATCTCCACGGCGTCGATGTATATCGACGCTCCGCCAGCCGCAGCCGAAGCGCTCACCACGGCGCGTGCGTGAGCGCTTCCCGCGGTGGGTGGTACGGGACCGACCTCGACCTCCCGCCAGCCCGTGCCGGGACTGGGTGTCGCCGACGCGCGGGCGAGCACAATTCCGGCGGCGTCCAGCACCTCGATGACTGCAGCCACGTCCTCGATATCAGGGTCGTCTGCATGCAACCAGAGGCGCATGGAGTGCGCGGCGTCTTCGCGCGCCGTGACGAGTCCGTACTGCGAGGCGAGCTGTAGTGGTCCCGGCCCCACCGCGGTCACGCGCGTGATCGCATTGCCGGCCTGGGCCGGAGGCTCCTCCACCACATGAAGCGTCGCGGCGCTCACATGGACTACCCACCCGAACGGCCCGTCCTGGAAGCCCCCGTTCGCGAGGAGGTTCCCTTCCGGCAGCTCCACGGGGGGCGTCGGGCCCGGAATCCGGGTAGCAGTAGCCGTGGCAGTGGCCGTCGCCGTCTCAGTGGCAGTGGCCGTTGCCGTCTCAGTGGCAGTGGCCGTCTCTGTGGCCGTTGCCGTGGCCGTGGCCGTGGCCGTCTCTGTGGCTGTGGCCGTCGCCGTCTCGGTGGCTGTGGCCGTTGCCGTCTCGGTGGCTGTGGCCGTTGCCGTCTCGGTGGCTGTGGCCGTTGCCGTCTCGGTGGCTGTGGCCGTCGCCGTCTCGGTGGCTGTGGCCGTCGCCGTCTCGGTGGCCGTTGCCGTCTCGGTGGCCGTTGCCGTCTCGGTGGCCGTTGCCGTCTCGGTGGCCGTGGCCGTGGCCGTGGCGGTCTCGGTGGGCTCGGGTTCGAGGACCGCAACGCTCACCTCGGCGGAGTCGATGTGCAGTGCCACCCCGGTGCTCGCCGCGAGCGCGCTCACGACGACGCGCACGTACGCGCTCCCCGCCAGCGCTGGGACGGGCCCCACCTCGAGCTCAAGCCAGCCCGTCCCCGATCCGGCCGCGCCCACCGCCCGGTCGATGGGTTCGCCATCTTCGTCGAGCACCTCGAGGACAGCAGTGACCTCGCTCACACCGGGGTCGTCGGCATGCACGAAGACCCGCATGGTCAGGGGTGTGGCGTCCTCGATCGGCGCCCACCAGTACTGCGACTCGAGCGCTATATTCCCGGGCTCGTCGGCGACGAGATGGGCTGCGGCCGTGCCGGCGTGCACGGGATCCACGTCGTCCACGGTCACTGTCGCGTTGATCGCCCATGGCGACCAGCCGTGGTCGCCGTCCTCGAAGCCACCGTTGGGGAGCAGGTTCTCCGACTGCGCGAACGCGCGTGGCGCGGCCGCCATGAGTAGCGCCAGGCTCAGCAGGATGGCGGTGCGAGCCCACCCACCGTACCCACGCCCGTCCACGCCCCACTTCACGGTCACGACGCACTCCGGCTCGGCCACCCTCAAGGGCGGCTAACAGCGGGCGTGCGGATGCGACCTGATGACAATGGTGGGACGCCATCATAGCAACGATTCCTTCTCGCACGACTATCCGCATTGTGTTCATCACACGCCGGGCGCTCGCGCGCGTTACGATGATCCCGCGCGCGCTACCTCGCCGATGGCCCCCGTAGCTCAGTGGACAGAGCAGCGGACTTCTAATCCGAAGGCCGGAGGTTCGAATCCTCCCGGGGGCGCCAGCACGCCCTCACATCGACAGCCGTCGAGCCGTCCCTCGGGAGAGGCGAAAAGCCGTGCCGTTGTGGCGGGCGGGGTGCTTGCAAAGCCTGATCGGAAGGAGCATCATCGAAGTGCAGGTACGAGGGATGGAGGCTGATCGTGGCATCGATCAGGATGTTCCTCGGGAGCGCACAGCGCGCCTGAAGCGGAAGGAGCGGACCCTTGGACAGAGCAGGCCAGGGCTAGCCGGGCGTCACACTTCCAGCGGTGACCGGTGGCGCAGAGCCACCACCCGCCGCCGCCAGCCGGAGTTGACGCGGAAGAGGCGTCCGGCGAATCCAGGCAAACAACCCGTATCGGGCCCCAGTGATGGGGCCCGATGTGTGTCCGGGGCATCTCGCTCTTTGCGACTCGCCTCCCTGCAATCCGTTTAGTGGTACGAGCCTCGTCGACCGCCCTCCATCGCGCCCCGATGCCCGATGGGCATACAATGCCCGCCTAGCCGGACCCCACCGGGACCGTCCGAGGGGTATCGCCGCCGAGGAGTGAGCCTCGTGACCGAGTACATCATCCGCAGGCTGCTCTCGGCGATCCCGTCGCTGGTCCTGGTCTCCATCATCATCTTCTCGCTCGTCCGACTCGTCCCGGGCGACGTGGTCATGGCACGGCTCGCCGAGGGCGGCTACGCCGACGAGGAGCAGCTCGCCGCCATGCGCGCGGAGTTGGGCATCGACCGTCCATTCGTCACGCAGTACGTCGACTGGGCGAGCAAGGCCATCCAGGGTGACTTCGGCGAATCGCTATGGGACGGCAAGCCCGTGCTGCCGACCATCGCAGCCCGCATGCGAGTCTCGATCCAGATCGCCATCATGGCGATCATCATCTCGATCGGCATCGCTATCCCCATGGGGGTCATATCGGCGGTGAAAGCGGACACGTTACCGGACTACGCCGCGCGCCTCTTCGCGATCATCGGGCTCTCCATGCCCGACTTCTGGCTAGCGACGATGTTGCTGCTGGCGCTGACGTTATGGGTCGGGTGGCTGCCGGAGTTCGGGTACTTCCCGTTATGGGAGGACCCCAGCCGCAACCTGCAGGCGCTGATCTTCCCCGCGCTCATCGTCGGCTACCGCCTCTCGGCGACGGCCTCGCGCATGACGCGGTCCTCGATGCTCGAGGTGCTGCGCGAGGACTACGTGCGCACGGCGCGCTCGAAGGGCCTCCACGAGCGCGCGATCGTGGTCCGGCACGCACTCAAGAACGCGCTCATCCCGGTCATTACCATCTTTGGCGGGCTGCTGAGCTTCATGCTCGGAGGCCTGGTGGTCATCGAGACGATCTTTGCGCTACCCGGTATGGGCCGGCTCGCGCTCAACGCGGTGCTGCTGCGCGACTACCCGGTGCTGCAAGGCACGGTGATGGTCATGGCTGTCATTTTCGTGACTGCCAACCTGATCGTCGATCTCTCGTACGCGATCATCGACCCACGGATCCGCTACCAGTAGCGCGGCGGGGACAGACGGAGCCTAGTCCATGACCTCTCTCGCAGATTCCCTAACCGTCACCTCGTCGAATGTGGGCGGTCAGCGACACTGGCTGCTGGACGCGTCGATTCGGGTACTCAAGAAGCCCATCGGGCTCGTTTCCGCCTTCGCCATCGGCGTGCTCGTGGTGGCCGCCCTTGCCGCGCCGTATGTGGCACCCTTCGACCCGATCGCAATCTCTATCGAGACGTTCCAGTCACCGAACTCCACCTACTTCTTCGGCACGGACGACCTCGGCCGTGACATGTTCAGCCGGATCCTGCACGGCTCCCGGATATCGCTCTACGTCGGCTTCCTCGCCGTGTGCCTGGGCTCGCTGGGCGGGGCACTGGTTGGTCTGATCAGCGGGTTCGCCGGCGGTTGGATCGACATGGTGATCCAGCGTGTGGTCGACGCCGTGCTGGCCTTCCCGGGGATCGTGCTCGCGATGTCCCTCGTGGCGGTGCTGGGCACGAGCACGACGAACGCGTTGCTGGCGATCGCGATCGTGATCATCCCGTTCCAGTCGCGTGTCGTGCGTGGTGCAGTGCTGTCGGTGAAGCAAAACGTGTACGTCGAGGCCGCAGAGGCTGTCGGCGCGTCCCCGCAGCGCATCATGTTCAGGCACGTCCTGCCGAACGTGGTGGCGCCGATCCTGATCCTCATCTCCGCGTCACTCGGCAACGCGATCCTGATCGAGGCCGGGCTGAGCTTCCTCGGACTGTCGACGCAGCCGCCGGAGCCGTCGTGGGGCCTGATGCTGTCCGGTACGGGGCGGCGTTACATGGAGGAGGCGCCGTGGCTGGCGATCTTCCCAGGCCTGGCGATCGCAATCACGGTGCTGGCGTTCAACCTGCTCGGCGACGTGATCCGCGACGTGCTGGACCCGCGGCTGCGGGGTACCTAGCTAGCTCCGGGCCTCCAGCGGGGGAAACGAGCGGCACGTCTCAAGGGTCGTTACGCCGGTGCGAATCGCTCCACGGTGAGTGTCTCGCCCCGGTCTCGGGCTTGCCAGAGGTCGTAAGCCATCTGCATCCCGAGCCATGTCTCCGGCGAGGAGCCGAACGCCTTCGACAAGCGGAGGGCCATCTCCACCGAAACGCCGGCATGCCCATTCACGACGTCGGAGAGCGCCTGGCGTGTCACGCCCAGCCCCGCCGCCGCTCGCGTTACGGTCAGGCCGAGTGCATCGAGACACTCCTCGCGCACGATCTCGCCGGGGTGGGGTGGGTTCTGCATCGCCACGACGACCTCCTCAGTGGTAGTCGGTGTAGTCGACTTCAACGGCGTGGCCGTCCTCGAAGCGGAAGGTCACGCGCCAGTTTGCGGAGACCCTCGCCGCGTAGTGGCCGCGAAGCGATCCCGTCCAGCGCGTGCAGCCTCAGCCCTGGAAGGTCCATGTCGCGCGGTGTGCTGCTCTGGTCCAGCACCGCGAGGATGCGCCTCAACTTGTCTGCGTGATCCGGGGCAACGCGCTGCGCACCTCGGCCCTCGTAGAGTCTTCTCAAACCGCCGTGCCGGAACGACAGGATCACGGTCGCAGTTTCGACTGTCGCCTGTCAAGTGTCTAACGACATACGGAATCGAGCGTGGGTCAGGCCCCCTACCGCGCGGGCACCCGCGCGAAGACGACCGCGACCGCGCCGACCAGCAGCGCGAAGATGGTGGCGATGAACGCCGCCTCGTACGTGCCGCTGGAGTCCACCGACCACCCGACGACCGGCGGTAGCCCGCCGTTCACGATGCGCAGGATCAGCTGCTGCGCGCCAAAGATCGTCGCGTAGGCCAGCAGTCCGAAGGTATCCGCGACTACCAGCGGCATCAGCGCCCCCACCGCGCCGAAGCCGACACCGTAGACCGCGACGAACGGCCAGAGGAGCCAGATCTCCCCGGGCGTCCGCAACAGCAGCAGGATAACGATCCCGATCATCTGCAGCACGCAGATCGCCGCGAATCCGTAGCGTGAGGGGAACCGCTCCGACGCGAACCCGAAGATCAGCTTGCCGAGGAACCCGAAGGCGCCGAGCAGTCCCAGCGCCCCGCCCGCCGTGGCTGTGCTGATGCCGACGATCTCGAGGTGCTTCCCGAGCTGGTTAAGCACCGCGAAGATCGACGCGAATGTCGCGACGAAGGCGATGGTGAGCAGCCAGAACGCGGGCATACGCAGGCTTTCCTGCCATGTCACGCCACTGGCTGCTGGGCGCGGTCCCGTGGTCCCCGCGGCCTCAGTCGGCCTGGCGGCTGCCAGGAGCGCCTCGGCGGTCTGGGCCTCGCGTTCGCGGCCGACGCGTCGCGCCTCGACGATCACGTCCTCGGGCTTGTCGCGTACCCACAGCCAGATCAGCAGTGAGTTGAGGACGATGATCGCGAGGCCAAAGGCGAACAGGGTCACCCGCCAGCCGAAGGCGTCGATGAAGATTGCGGACATCGGCGCCATGATCACGCCGCCGGCGTTGTTGCCGGCCAGCGCGATGCCCATCATTCGCCCTCGGTCCGTGTCGAACCACAGCCCGACGAGCTTGCCGGTGCCAAGGAACGCGGCGGACTGTCCGGTGATCAGCAGCCCCTGGGCGACCCAGAGGTGCCAGATCTCCGTCATGAACGCCTCGAGGATGAACGTGCCGCCAATCAGCGGCACGCCGAGCAGCATGGCCAGCCGTGCGCCGCGTTCGTCGATGAAGCGGCCCAGGAGCGGGCTGGTAAGCGCGAGCGGCAACCCGACGAGGAACGAGCCATTGATCGCGGTGAGCGACCACGCGAGGGTCGCGTCGTCCTGCCAGGCGGTGATGAACAGGCTGAAGGAGTAGAAGCTGACGCCGGTCACGGCGATCTCGGCGATGAACAGCGCCGCAATCACGTAGTACCCGAAGTAGACGCGTCTCAGTCGCCCCATCGAACCCGCTTCCCGGTCAGCCGCTCCCGCTCAGACGAGCGCGCCGCCGCCCCGAACGTTCGAGGTCGGCTGCTTGCGAGAGACACAAGCAGGGAGCCGGCCAGTTGGCCGGCTCCCGCGTGTGTTCCCGAGTCCCCGAAGGGGCTCCGACTACTTGTCGATCCAGCCGAAGGGGATGATGTCCCCCCAGTCCTGGTAGATGTTCGTCGTGGAGAGCGCGCCACCGAAGCGGATGCCCCGGAGCCACGGCTGGTAGACGACGAAGCCGGCGCCGCCGCCGATGACGGGGCGGTAGGCCTTCTCCAGCTCGTAGGTCCAGATCTCCTGGAAGATCGCCTTGCGGGCGTCGGGGTCGAGTTCGACCTGCTGCGCCTCGGTGAGCTCGTCGATCTTCGGGTCGTTGAACTTCCAGCGGTTCCCCGGAGCCGTCGAGTGCATCGAGTTGTAGAAGTAGTTCTCCGCGTCGAAGCCGATGGTGCCCCAGCCGGCCGTCGACACGTCCTCGAGCATCCGGCCAACCCACGTCGAGTTGAACTCGGTGTAGTCGGCCGCGCCACCGGTCATGGTGATGCCGACATCGGCGAACATGGCCGTGAGGACGTCCGGGGTCTGCTCGTAGGCCGAGCTGTAGGGGAAGTAGATGTTCTCCATCTCCAGCCCCTCTGCCCCGGCTGCCGCCAGCAGCTTCCTGGACTCGGCCGGGTCGAAGCGCGTCCACGGCCCGAGGTTGCCGTTCTCCACGGTCGGCTGCTCGTCCCAGACGAAGAGCCACGGGATCGAGTGCAGGACCTGGCCGAGACCCTGGTAGAGGATCGTCATCAGCAGTTCGCGGTCGATCGACAGCGAGATCGCCTGGCGCACACGCTCGTCCATGTACTTGGGGTTCTGCAGGTTCATTGCGAACCCCTGGCCGTTGGTGAGCGCGGTCAGGTTGATCTGCGTGTCCGGGTTCGTCTCGAGCAGGTTCTCGACCTCGCGGATGTTCCCGACGATGCCCTCGCCAGTGGCGACCTGCTCGGCACGGAAAGCGGCCAGACGCGCCGCGCCATCCGGCAGGTGCCGGAACTCGACGCCGTCGACCAGGACATCCCGCTCCCAGTAGTCCGGGTTCTTGACGTAGACCACCTTCTCGGCCTGGATGGCCTCTTCGAGGATCATCGGGCCGGTGCCGACGGCGGTGGTCTCGATCTCGCCGCTGTCCACCAGCTCGCGCGGGTGGATCGACTGGTAGCAGCTCGCGAGCGGGCGGATGAAGTCCGCCACGGGGCGAGCGAGCGAGACCGTCAAAGTCTGGTTGTCCGGTGCGCCGACGCCGGCCGAGTTGAGCCAGTACCCCGTGTGCACGCCTTCCACCGCGTAGCGGTCGTAGGCGAACTTCACGTCTTCGGCGATGAACTGGCGACCGTTCAGCGGCGCGACGTTCTGCCAGTAGACGTCGTCGCGCAGGTGGAACGTGAACGTCAGCCCGTCCGGCGAGCGCTCCCATGAGTGCGCCAGTTCCGGCTCGATCTCGACGTTCGAGTTGTGCAGGCTGACACCGCGGTTAAACCCGAGGATCCGGTTGTAGACCATGTTGACGTAGCGGCCCGTGCCGCTCGCCGCGGTCTTCGTCGAGTCGAACGTCGAGATGTCCGTGCTGGCGCTCGAGATGATCGTGCCGCCGGCCTTCGGCTCCTTGTCCGGCTCCGCGAAGTTGAACGGGAACCGCTCGTCGGAGCTCGGGAGCAGCTCACCCCTGGGGTAGTCCGCCACCGTGGCGTCTGTAGCGTCGTCCCCGTCGTCCGTCGCGGCCGCCGTCGTCGTGGTCGTCGTCGTGGTCGTCGAACCGGAGGTCGACGAACTCGCGGAACTTCCGCCGTCATCGTCATCGTCGTCGTCGTCGCCACCGCAGCCCACGAGGGCGGCAGCAGCGAGGCCGGCAACGCCGATAGCGCTACCTCGCAGCAGCGTCCGTCGGCTGGTGACGTTCTCGAACATCGTCGTCCAGTCGCGACCTTCGTCGCTATATTCCGTCATGTAATGCCCCCTCCGTTGGAGATGCGTGTTCTGCAACGCTTCGCGCGAGTTTACGCCAACAATGCGTTGGGCGCTGCCCTGCCATCTCTACTCCCCCGACTCGCCTTGTGCAAGCCGGAACGAGCTATTCAGGCAATCCCGGGCATATCGATTGGCAGGCTGTAGCGCTGGTCGCCGAGCGCGTCGACGCGTTCCCAGAACGCGCTGACGGGCGCGTCTTCCAGGTTCCAGGCCTGCCGCCAGATGTTCCAGTTGTCCGGTGCCAACCGTTTCGCCTCCTCAAGGAAGCGCTCGCCTTCCTCGAGTTGCCCCCGCTGGCGCAGGTGCTGGCCGATGCGGAAGTGGGCGTTCGCCAGCAGCGTCTCCCGTGAGGGCAGGCGCAGGTGGTCGCGCGCGTCGGCCTCGTCCCACGCGAACTCACTCGCGTCGCCGTGCCGCGCCCAGTCACGCAGCGCGTCCATGTAGATCAGGCGCGCGTCCCGCATCTGCTGGAACGCCTCGTCGGACCAGGCGCCCGTCTCCCGGTCCTGGCCGCGGAAGGCGTCGTTGGTGCCCGCGTACTCGGCGGGCCGGACGATGCGGCCCTCCTCGTCGATCCACACGGCCATCGGCACGTTGACCATGTTGTAGAGCTCGGAGATCACGTGGTCGCGGTCGATGAGGCTCGGGTGGGTCGGTTCCGCTTTCTCGATCCACTCGCGGGCGGCGTCGGCGCCGCGGCTGTCCATGGCCACGGTGATGACGAGGAAGTCGTGCTCGGAGAGCTCGTTATAGAGGCGCTGCCACACGGGCAGGTCAAAACGGCAGCCTCACCACGACGCCCACGTCACGAGCAGGACGCGCTTGCCGCGGTAGTCGGAGAGGCGGTGGATGTTGCCTTCGAGGTCGGGCAACGCGAAGTCCGGCGCCTCCAGCGACAGCATCTCGTAGGAGCGCGTGTTGGCGTCCTCGCCCAGCATCCACACCTCGCGCGCGTCGTCGTGGAGCACGGGCTTGCCCATGTGGCGCCAGAAGCCGGCGACGTTCACGGAGCCGGGGGCGACGAATTCGTCCTCGCGGCCGTACGGCACGGGGATACAGACGGGCCCGTAGCAGAAGCCTTCCGGCTTCAGCTCCCAGCCGGTCACCCGCTCGGCCTCGGCGGTGTCGAGCCAGAGGCCGTCGCCCTCGGTGCGGGCGTCGATCTCGGTCGGGCCTGCTTCCGTCAGTAGCGTCGTCATGGGTGCTCCCCCTTGTGCGCGCCGGGGCTCGCGAGCCCGTGGCGCGAGGCTCCAGTAGACTGCACGGCCCCGCCCCGGGGGACAAGCAGAAAGAGGATTCCATGTTCCAGATCAAGTACCACACCGTGGCCGTGCACGACCTCGAAGAGGCCGTCGAGAACCACAAGGCGCGGTTCGGCATGGAGGCGCTCAACGAGCCCTCCCACAACCCGATCGGCAACTTCCGCTTCGTGGCTCTGGGCTACAACGGCGAGACGGCGCTGCACCTGATCTCGCCGGTCGACGAGAACAGCCCGATCTACCGCCTGATGCAGGATCGCGTGAACCCGCTGAACCCGCACGGCGAGGGCATCTACCAGCTCGTCTGCCAGGTCGACGACCCGGAGGCTTTCGCGCAGCAGATCGAGGCCGGTGGCGGCCGCGTCACCCGCGTCCCGAACAGCGATGCGATCTGGGTCCACCCGCTCTCGTCGAACTACGTCCTGATGGAGCTGACAAAGTCCGCATAGCTCCTCGTCCGGCCCGCCGCTGGCGCGAAGCGCGAGGGGCGGCGTAGGTTCGAGGGAGCGTTGAACAGTCTGCCGCGGCGCGGGGCGCGTCGCGGCGCACACGAGGAGGAAGCGCGTGGTCGCTACGGAGCGCGAATCGTACAAGGTCGTGGGCGGCAGCCCGGTGCGGCCCGATGGAGTGGACAAGGTCAACGGGCGGGCGATCTACGGCGCCGACATCCGCATGCCGCGGCTGCTCTACGGCCGGGTGCTGCGCAGCCCGCACGCCCACGCCCGGATCGTCTCGATCGACACGTCGAAGGCCGCGGCACTGCCCGGCGTCACCGCCGTGATCACGAACGAGGACTTCCCCCGCCAGGACGACACCGAGCTGCTCATGGGCGAGGGCGAGACCGCCAGCGCTCGCTGGGTGCTCGACAACGTGCTCGCCTCCGACAAGGCGCTCTACAGCGGCCACGCCGTCGCGGCCGTCGCGGCCACCGACCCGCATGTCGCCGAGGATGCGCTTGGCCTCATCGACGTCGAGTACGAGGTGATCGAGGCCGTCATGGACGTGCAGTACGCCATGAAGGAAGAGGCTCCCGTCATCCACGAGAGCATTACGACCGAGCAGGTCTTCGGCTTCTTCGGCGCCGAGGGCTCCGAGGAGTTCGGTAACCGCCCTTCGAACGTCGCGAAGCGCATCGAGTTCGCGCAGGGAGACCTGGAGGCCGGCTTTGCCGAGGCCGACGTGGTCCTGGAGCGCGAGTTCGACACGCCGATGTTCCACCAGGGCTACATCGAACCGCACAACGGCACGGCGCTGTGGAGCGAAGACGGCCAGATCAACGTCTGGGTCAGCACCCAGGCGTACTTCGGCGTCCGCGACCAGCTTTCGCAGCTGCTGAGCTACCCGGTCTCGAAGATTCGCGTGAACCCCGTCGAGATCGGCGGCGGCTTCGGTGGCAAGACCTCCGTCTACATGGAGCCTCTCGCCGCGATGCTTTCGCGTGAGAGCGGCCACCGCCCGGTCAAGATGTACATGGGCCGTGACGAGGTCTTCGAGGGCACCGGCCCCACCTCCGGTACGCACATGCGCGTGCGCATCGGCGCGAAGCGCGACGGCACCATCACCGCCATCGACTGGGAGGGCGCGTACGAGTCCGGCGCCTACCCGGGCTCGGCGTTCAGCGCCGGCGCGATGTGCGCCACCGCGCCCTACAACGTCGAGACCTACCGCGCCGTTGGCTGGGACGTGGTCGTCAACAAGCCGCGCGTCCAGGCGTACCGCGCACCGGCCGCCCCGGCGGCCGAGTGGGCCGTCGAGTCGATGGTCGACGAGATGGCGCAGGAGCTGGACATCGACCCCGTCGAGCTGCGCGTGAAGAACGCGATGGTCGAGGGCGGCCGCCGCGTCGACGGCGTCGCGTTCGGCCCCATCGGCAACATCGCGTGCCTCGAGGCGATCCGGGACTCCGAGCACTACCGCTCGGAGCTGAGCGGCGAGAACCGCGGCCGCGGCGTCGCGTCCGGCTTCTGGTTCAACGTCGGCATGGAGTCCTCGGCGTTCGCGGCGGTCAACGCCGACGGACGGCTGAGCCTCAACATCGGCTCCGCCGACATCGGCGGCAGCCGCGCGTCGCTGGCGATGCAGTTCGCCGAGGCAATGGGCGTGTCGTACGAGGACGTGGTCCCGCAGATCGTGAACACCGACTCGGTCGGCTACACGCTTCCGACGGTCGGCAGCCGCACGACGTTCGCGGGCGGCTGGGCCGTCTACGAGACTGCGATGGAGCTGCGTCGCAAGCTCGAGGAGCGCACGGCAGCCATCTGGGAGTGCGAGCCGGACGACGTGAGCTATGGCGACGACGCCGTGCTGCGCGGCCCTGACGGCAAGGAGATGGGCCTGACCGAGCTCGCGGGCCAGCTACAGGCCACTGGCGGGCTTATCCAGGCCCGCGCGGACGTCTCGCCGGAAACGGCCGGCCCCGCCTTCGCCACGCACGTCGTGGACGTCGAGGTGGACCCGGAGACCGGCAAGGTCGACATCCTCCGCTACACGGCCGCCCAGGACGTCGGCACCGCCATCCACCGCGACTACGTCATCGGGCAGATCCAGGGCGGCGCCGCACAGGGCGTCGGCATGGCCGTCACCGAGGAGTACCTCTTCAACGACGACGGCAACATGGTCAACTCGACGCTGCTCGACTACCGCATGCCGACGGCACTCGACCTGCCGATGATCGAGGCACTGGTGGTCGAGGTCCCGAACCCCGGCCACCCCTACGGTGTCCGCGGCGTGGGCGAAGTGGGCATCATCCCGCCGATGGCGGCGGTGACGAACGCAATCCGCGACGCCATCGGCGTCCGCCCCACGCAGGTCCCGGCCTCGCCGACGCGCATCATGGAGATGCTGGAGGACGAGGCGTAGCGATCGCCTGACGGAGACACGGCAGTATGCCACTGGGCCCGCCCCATTCGGGAGCGGGCCCAGTCCTGTCCTGGCCCCGCGAGCCAGCTACTCGCGCGGGCTTCGTGCCGCCTACTTGTCGAGCCAGGCGTCCTGGACCTGGGCAGCGATCTCAGTGAACGAGTAGTTGATGCCCAGCGGACCCACGAACCGAACACCGCGCAGCCAGGGCTGGTAGAGGCTCCAGTTCTGTCCGGCCGGCATGTCGATGCGGTAGACCTTCTCGTGCATGCGATCCCAGATGTTGCGATGTAACTCCCTGCGCGCTTCAGGGTCGAGCTCGACTTTCTGTGCCTCCGCCCACTCGTCGATCTGCGGATCCTCGATGTTGTAGCGGTTAGCCGCGGACTGGGAGTGGATCTGGGCATAGAAGAACGTGTCGGCGTCGAAGCCGTTCGCCGACCAGCCGTAGATGACGTCCTCGTAGGTAACCTGGATCAGCTGCGAGTTATACGACGTGTAGTCGAGCTTGGTGACATCGACGCCCACGCCAAGCGCGCCGAACTGCTCCTGCAGGATCTCGGCAAGCTGATCCCATGTCGCCCCGTAGTTGTGGTAGATCATCTCGAACGAGAGATTCTCGGCGCCTGCCGCCATGAGCAGCTTCTTCGCCTCGTCCGGGCGGTAGCCCCACCACTTGCCCAGGAGCCCTGACTCCGGGGTCGGCTCCTCGTCGAAGAGGAAGAACCACGGCAGGGTAGAGACCTGGGCGCCGTAGCCCTCGTAGGCGAGTTCGATCATGAACTCACGGTCCAGCGCCAGCGAGAGGGCTCGACGCACACGCTCGTCCTGGTAGGCCGTGACGGTCTTCATGTTGAAGGCTATTTGCGTGCCCGAGTTGACGGTCGGGCTCCACGTCCCCTTCACGTCAGGGTTCGTCTCCAGCAGCGCATCGAGGTCCCCGACGGTGTTGGCGACGATCATCGCGTGATCGACCTGGTTTACCCGCATCGCGGCGCGCCGCGCTTGCTGATCCGGCATCACCAGGTGCTCGAGACCGTCCAGGAGCACCTCCTGCTGCCAGTAGTCCGGGTTCCTGGCGTACAGGACCCGCTCGCTGGGGGACGACTCCTCCATGATCATCGGCCCAGTGCCGATGGCTCGCTGCTCGATCGTCCCGTCGTCGACGATCTCACGCGGGTGGATCGTCAGGTAGCGGCTGGCGATCGGGGTCAGGAAGTCCGGCTGTGGCGACTTCATGTTCACCACGACCGTCAGGTCGTCCGGAGCCTCGATGCTGCTCACAGCCGTGAAGTACTGCGACTGCGCTCCGCTCTCCGCATAGCGGTCCCACGCGTATTTCACGTCGGCCGAGGTGAAGTCACGGCCGTTCGTCGGGTCCACGTTGTGGAACTTCACCCCGCCATGGAGGTGGAACGTGTACGACAGCCCGTCTTCGGACCGTTCCCACGACTCCGCCAACTCCGGCCGGAACTCGATCTTGAACGGGTCGGCATCGGGTCCCGAGACGAACCCGATAACGCGGTTATAGGCGGCTCGACCGGGGGCGATCGTGCCGCCCGCGGCGGAGACGGTCGGATCGATTGGGCCGACATTCCACGCCACCGCCTGCTTCAGCACGCCGCCCGCCTTCGGGGTGACGCCCGTCGGTTCGGGGAACTGCAGCGGGATCACGTTGCCGGCGGGCGTGACGAGTCCCTCCGGCTCATCAGGCGCGGCGGCCTCCGTAGCGGCTGCGGCCTGCGTAGCCGTCGCAACCGGGGCCACTGCCGAGTCGTCGTCGTCATCATCGTCGCCACACCCGACGAGGGCTGCGGCGGCGAGCCCCGCTCCTCCGAGGAGTGCACCTCGCAGCAGGGTGCGTCGGTCGTGCGCCGACGCCCACCATGGGTCCGCTTGCTGTAGATAGCTGGCCATGAAGGCCCTCCCTCCGCGGCACCGCGGAAGGGCCGCCCGCGCGCATCGGCCGGATCAGGCGCAGACGCGCCTGTGGGCCTCTCCCGCGAGCACGCTTCAATCCTACACACATATGCATAACGTGTGTTGTAGTTTTCGAACGTAATGAGAGCGGGGGGCGGGCCGGCGGGAGCAACGTGATCGGGCCCGCTCCCCCTCGGGGCAGCGGGCCCGGTCGTGTCTGGCGGAAGCCAGGCGCTACGGGATCGAGGGGTCGTAGTCCATCCCGGCGTGCTCGGTGTCCACGAAGTGCTGGTACTCCTCCTCGGAGTAGCCGAGCAGTTCCTTGTAGACGTACTCGTTGTCCTCGCCGAGGCGAGGCGCGGCGTGGCGCAGGTGGTTCGGTGTGTTCGCCGCGCTCCACAGCACGCCGGGGTACTCGAAGGTGCCCGCCTCGGGGTGTTCGAGGGTCTCGAAGTAGCCACGCTCGCGGAGGTGCGGGTCGCTGTAGGCGTCGCGCTCGTTCATGATCACGCCCGCCGCGACGCCCGCCGCCTGCAGTTGCTGCATCGCCTCGACCGGGTCCTGGAAGATCGACCACGTCAGGATCTCGGTGTCGACGTCGTCGTGTGCCGCACGGCGCGCGTCGAGCGTCGCGTAGCGCTCGTCGGCGGCGAGGTCGTCGCGGCCCATGACGCCGCACAGCGCGCGCCACTCCTCGTCGGTGCCGACGCTGATCGAGAGCCAGCGGTCCTCGCCCGCGCACGGGTACACGCCCTGCGGGGCGTAGACCAGGTCGCGGTTGCCCCGGTAGTCGCTCAGCCGACCGTTCATCGAGTAGTCGAGGATGTAGTCGCCGAGGTAGCCGGTGAAGTTCTCGGCCGTCGCGAGCTCCAGCTGGAGCCCCTCGCCGGTGCGGCGGCGGTGGCGCAGCCCGGCCATGAACGCCATCGCGCCTGACACCCCGGCCGCCGGGTCGGCCAGCAGGCTCGTGCCGCTCTCGTCCGCGAGCGCGCCCGGGTAGCCGAACACCGAGTAGTGCCCGGAGACCGCCTCCATGTGGCTGCCGAACGTGCGGTACGCGCGGTACGGCCCGGTGAGGCCGAACGCGGGCAGGCGCACGAGCACGAACTGCGGGTTGATCTTCGAGATCCGATCCCACGAGACGCCCGCGCGCTCCATGGTGTTCGGCGCGTTGTTCTCGACGAGGCCGTCCGAGACCTTGAGCAGGCGCTCGAAGATCTCCTGCCCCTCGGGGCGGGTGAGGTCCATGGTGACCGAGCGCTTGTTGCGCGCGTGGACGTTGAACAGCGCCGCGCGATTCCACGGGCGATCGCCCGGCTCGTAGTCCGGGTAGCCGCCCTGGCTGCCCGAGCGCACGAGCTCCGCGCTCGGGCGCGCGAGGCCGCCTCGGGTCGTCGAGGGGAAGAACTTCGTCGACTCGACGCGGATGACCTCGGCGCCCCACTCGGAGAGCAGCTGTGTCGCGTAGGGCCCCGCCCACACGACCGTGAAGTCGAGGATGCGGATGCCCTCGAGCGGCAGTCTCTTGCCGGAACCGTTTCCAGTAGTCATGACACCGCCCCCGCACTTCGCAGCTCGGCTATTGCGTCGGCCTCGAGGCCGAGCGTCTCGCCGAGGATCTCGTCGGTGTGCTCGCCGAGCAGCGGGGCGCGCTGCCGAGGTGGCGGTGGCCACTCGTGCGCACTCGAACGATACGTGCGCCCCGGGTAGGTCTGAGGACCGGTGGTGGGGTGGTCGACGGTCTGGAAGAACTCTCGCTCGGTGAAGTGCGGGTCGGTCAGGAGCTCGGCGATCGTGTTCACGGGCCCTCCGTAGACGCCGACGTCCTCGACGGCCTGGCGGATCTCGCGCTTCGTGTGGTTGAGCATCCACTCACCGACGAGCGCCTGGAACTCGGCCATCGGCTCCTCCTGCGCGCGCCACGCGGGGTCAAGCCAGTTGGGATCCTCCAGGAGTTCCTCGTGGCCGATCATCCCCGCCATCGCGTTCCAGCGCGGGCCGATCACGGTGGTGAAGAAGAAGCCCCCGTCGCCGGTCGGCCAGATGCCGGAGCCGGGCGTCTGCCCGGCGGGAGGCCGGCCCGAGGTCTCCCCGGTGTACTGGTAGTTGAGCAGGCTGGTCGTGCGCCGGTCGATGAGCCCGATGAACGTCTCGAAGAAGTTGACGTCCAGGTGGTCACCCTCGCCGCTGGCGTCGGCGCCCCAGAGCGCGATGTTCGTCGCGGCGGCGGCCGTCGCGCCGACCTGGTAAGCGGGCGTGTGGCCCGCGGTCTTGAGTGGTTCACGATTCGGGGAGCCCGTGTAGAGCATCGGGCCGCCCATGCCCCAGATCGTGAGCTCGGAGCCCTTCCAGTCGCGGTACGGCCCGCTCTGGCCGTAGTTGCTGATCGACGTGAGGACGATCGCCGGGTTCACCGCGCGCAGCGCCTCGTAGCCCAGTCCGAGGTCGTCGAGCGTGCCGGGGCTGAAGCTCTCGATCACCACATCGGCCCACTCGGCGAGCCGCAGCACGGTGTCGCGACCCTGCTCGGAGCGCAGGTCGACGGCGATCGAGCGCTTGTTGGTGTTGAGGTGGAGGAAGAGCGCGGAGCGCTCGATGCCCGGTTCGTCCTCGTGGAACGGCGGCATGAGCCGCGTGGGGTCGCCCTCGCCGGGTCGCTCGACCTTCACAATGTCGGCGCCGTAATCGCCGAGGACGCGCGTGCAGTACGGCCCGGCGACGTGCCAGCTCAGGTCGAGTACGCGTACATCCGAAAGCGGCAGGTCCACCATCAATGGCTCCTCGGGCTCACGAGCGGGGATTATCGCACGCGATGCCCACCGCGCCGAACGCGCAGCCTGCGGCGTGGGGGAGCGGGCTCGTCAGGCCGAGGCGCGCCCTTCTGATCCCCTCTCCCCCCGCCGGGGGGAGAGGGTGAGGGTGAGGGGGGTCCGCGGGCACGGCCCTTCACCCTTCCGCGGCGCTCTCTCCCTCACCCCCGCCCTCTCCCTCGGGGAGAGGGGGCCGGATCTCGGAGGGGAGCCGGGGCGTCAGGCCGAGGCGACCGTGTCGCCAACGCCGCCCGAGGAGCGCCATGCAGCCTCGGCGCGTCCGGCGATGGCGCGGGTAAGCCCGGCGAAGATGCGGCCGTGGACCGGCCAGAGCGCGTACCAGTACAGCAGGCCGGGCATGCCCGCGGGGTGAAAGTGCGCCTGCGTCGTGATGCGCGCGCCGTCGCCGTCGGGTGTCACGACGAACTCCAGCACGGCCGAGCCGGGGAGCTTCATCTCGGCGAGTAGCGTGAGCCGCCGGCCGGGCTCGACGGCCTCGACGCGCCACCAGTCGAGGGTGTCGCCGACGCGCAGGTCGGTCGGGTGACGCCGTCCACGCCGCATGCCGACGCCGCCCACGACGCGGTCGAGGAGCCCTCGCAGCCACCACAGGCGGTCGGCGTAGTACCAGCCGCGGTCGCCGCCGATGGACGCGACCTCGGCCCACACAGCCTCGGGCGGGGCGTCGACATGCTCCTCCGCGCGGGCGCGCTTGTCGTAGAACGAGATGTCGTGGCGGCGCTGGCGCAGGCGGAACGCGCCCTCCGTCCAGCGTGCGGGCGGCCCCGCCGCCTCCTCCTCGGCGAGGGCTGCACGGACGGCCTGCTCGTAGGTGTGGAGCCGGATCGGGATCACCTCGCGCAGCGGCCACGGGTTCCTCGACACCAGGTCATGGGCGAGACCGTCGATGAGCGGCCGCGCCACGCTTGCTGGGGCGGCGGTGATGAGGTCCAGCCAGTACGAGGACAGCTTCGGGCTGAGGACCGGCACCGGGAGGATGAAGAGCCGACGCCGCGCGACGCGCGCGAACTGCCGCATCAGCTCCTCGTACGTGAGCGTCTCCAGTCCCACCGCGTCGTAGGTGTGGCCCTCCGTCTCCTCGTGCTCGGGCAGCCGCACGAGGTAGTCGATGAGGTCGTCGAGGGCGATCGGTTGGCTGCGCGACCGCACCCAGCGTGGCGTGACCATGACCGGGAGGTGGTAGACGAGGTCGCGAATCACCTCGAACGCCGCCGAGCCAGGCCCGACGATGATGCCTGCGCGCAGCTCGGTGACCGGGACCGGGCCCGCGCGCAGCAGGTCGCCGGTCTCGCGCCGCGATCGCAGGTGCGAGGAAGCCTCGCCTTCCGGCTGCAGCCCGCCGAGGTAGATGATGCGCCGCACGCCTGCGCGCTCGGCGGCCTCGCGGAACGTGGTTGCGGCGGCGCGATCGATCTCGGCGAACCGCGCTCCGGCCGCCATCGAGTGCACGAGGTAGTACGCGACCTCGATGCCATCGAGCGCGAAATAGAGCGATGCGGGGTCGAGCGCGTCGGCGGCGACGACCTCGACGCCCTCCCACCCACGCGCCTCGAGGGTGTCACGACGCCGCGAGGAGGCGCGCACGCGGTGACCGCGCGCCGCCAGCTCGGGGACCAGGTGCGTCCCCACGTATCCGCTCGCGCCCAGGACCAGGATGTTCGACATGGCTCACCTCGCTGGTGGCGGGTGGGCCGTCCGCGGACCGGGCGGCCGGACCGCCCCCATCCACAACCTTCGCTTCTATCTTATTGCGAAGCCGCCAGTGAGCGCTCGATCTCAGCCTCCGGAACGGCGCCCGGGGTGACGAGGCGGCTCGTTGCGCCATTGCGAACCACCTCGACGCGGTCGGGGAGGCGCTCGGCGACCTCGGGGATGTGCGAGATCACGCCCACGAGTCGCTGTCCGCCCGCGAGCATCTCGAGGCCACCGATGGCCGTGTCGAGCGAGTCCTGATCGAGCGCACCGAACCCTTCGTCGAGGAACAGCGATTCGAGCGACATCGCCCCGCCGCGCCCGGCGATCTCCGGCAGCCGCTCGGACAGCGCGAGCGCGAGCGCGAGGCTCGCGAGGAACGTCTCGCCGCCGGACAGCGTCTTCACCGACCGTCGCTCGTCGCCGTTGAGGCGGTCGACCACCCAGAACGCCTCGTCGCGCACGACGAGGCGGTAGCGGCCGCTCGACAGCGTGAGCAGCCGCTCACCCGCGTCCTCGGCGAGGAGATGCATCGCCTCGCGCTGGACGTAGGCGATGAAGCGGTCGCGACGGAGTTCGACAGCGAGCGAGTCGGCGAGCTGCGCGCTCTCGTCGTACGTCGAGGCGTCGGCACGCATCTGCGCTGCGCGTTCTGCGTCGGCCCGTGCGGTCGTGAGACGCTGCCCGGCGAGGTCTCGCTCGCGCTCACAGGCCGCGAGGGCCACACGATGGTCGTCGATGAGCCGCGACGCGCGGGCCGCGTCTGGGGCACCCTCCACGGCGGCGGCGGTCCACGCGTCCGCGAGGCCGACGCGCGCCTCCTCGGCGGCGCCGCGTGCGACGTCGGCCTCAGCCTCGCGACGCTCGACGGCAGTCGCCGCGCGCGCGAGGGCTTCGCGCGCCGCCTCGACGCGCGCATCGGCGCCGGCGAGCTCCCGCCCGGCGGTGGCGAGCGCCGTCTCGATCTCGCGATGGCGCGCGGCCTGCTGTTGCGCGACAGCGAGGGCAGCCCGCGCCGCGTCGGCGTCGACGTCCGCCGCACCAAGCGAGTCGAGGTGCTCGCGCGCACGAGTCAACTCGGCGTCGGCACGGGTGCTGCGTGTGTTCGCGCTCTCGACGGCAGCGTCGGCCGTACGCGCACGCTCCGCAGCCACGCGGTCCCGTTCGAGCACCGCAGCCGCCGTTGTGCTAGCCGACCGATACCCCTCGATGGCCGCGGCGAGGGCGGCGCTGACCGCGTCGGGCTCGCCCGGCTCGCCCGGCCCAGCGTCGACGGCATCGAGCGCTTCGCCGATGGATGCCCGGAGCAGACCAAGTTCCCTCGCGGCCTCTCCCGCGCGGTCCCGCTCGGCGATCGCTGCCGCGGCCCGGGCGCGCTCGCCGGCGGCGGCGACAGTGGCACGCTCGGCGGCATCCGGCAGCGCGTCGGCATCGACGCCGGACTGCGCGGCCTCACTGCGGATCGCGGCGAGCTCGGCGTTCGCCCGTTCGGCCGCGGCAGATGCCTGCGCGGCGTTCGCCTCCGCCGCCGCAAGGCTCGTCGCGGCCGCGGCCT
Source organism: Dehalococcoidia bacterium (assembly GCA_965208885.1). Lineage (GTDB taxonomy): Bacteria > Chloroflexota > Dehalococcoidia > UBA2979 > UBA2979 > VXMT01. The sequence continues at coordinate 1,765,073 of CBDBPS010000002.1, read as the reverse complement.
GCGCGGTACGAGCCTCCCGCAGCCTGGCGTCGGCCGCATCGAGGGCCGCCCTCGCCGCGTCGAGCTCCGGCGCCTCGTGCAGCTCGATGTGTTCGATGGGCTCGCCACAGACGGGGCAGATGTCGCCCGGCTTGAGGTCGCGCTGGAGCGCGAGCGCGGCGTCCTGCCGCTGCGCCGCCTCGAGCGCGTGCGCGCAGTCCTGACGATCGGCTTCTGCGTCTCGCAGACCTGCGTCCGCGAGTTCCGAGGCGCGTCCGGCCGCGTCGTGCTCACCGGCCGCCGCTTCGTGCTCACGCTCGGCGGCGGCGAGCACCTGCTGCTGCTGAAGCAGGCGCTCGTCGAGGGCAGCGAGGCGGCGCGCCTCGTCGTCGTGCTCCGATGCAGCGCGCTCCGCGGCGACGCGTGTATCGTCGGCTGCGTTCGCCGCCTCGCCGAGCGCGCGCTCGGTGGCGAGCGACGCGGACGCGGCAGCGGCAAGGGCTTCGAGGGCTGCCCGCTGCGCGGCCCCGGCCTGCTCGCGTGAGGCGGCCGCCTCGTCGGCCTGACCGCGAAGCCTCGCTGCCTCTTCGGCCGCGAGCGCGGCGGCCTCGCTGGCCTCGCGCTGCTCGGCCTGCGCAGCGTCCAGGGCGCCTCGGGCGGCCTCGCGCTGCTCGAGCGTCTGTACTTCGCGCTCGAGTCGGCGGTGCGCGGCCTCGTCGTAGCCGAGCGCGGTGCGTTCGGCGTCGAGGCGTTCCTGCTCCGCCAGCGCGCGCTCGTGGCCCCGATCGGCGGCGGCGAGGGCACCGCGGGCGGCGTCCCCGTCACGAGTCGCCTGGGTGTGCTCGGACGAGGCGCGCGCCGCAGCAGCGTCCGCGTCGACGCTAGCACGCGCTGCCTCGCTCAGCGTGACGAGCAGGCTCGTGCGTGTGTCGAGCGCCTCGGCCTGCGCGACGAGCGTCCTGTGCTCGCGCTCGAGCTGTGCGATCGCCTCGGGCGTGGCGGCGCCCAGGCGTTCGATCTGCTCGCGGGCATAGTCGGCCCTACTCCGCGCGCCATCAGCCCGAACCCGCGCATCGCGGCCAGCCTGCTCGTAGCGCTCGAGGCCCAGCAGGCCAGTCAGGATAGCGCGCCGGTCCCGTACCTCGCCGCGCAGAAAATCGTCGAACGCGCCCTGCGGCAGGAGCACCGTCTTGGTGAACGTCGTGAAGTCGAGGCCGATCAGTTCCGTGATGCGCGCGTCGATCAGCTGCACGCGGTCGGCCAGAAGCTCCCACGAACTGTCTACCCGCTGCTGTTCCAGCCGAGCACCGAGGTTGGCAGGCGCCTGCCGGCTCACCCGGTAGCGCGTGCCGCGCACGCTGAAGTCGAACTGGACGGCCATCGCCTTCGAGCCGTGGGTGATGAGCTGGCGTGTCTCGCGGCCGACGCGCGGCACCTGGCCGTACAGCGCCCATGTCATCGCGTCGAGGAGCGAGGACTTGCCCGCGCCCGTCGGTCCCGTGATCGCAAACAGCCGCCGCCCCTCGAAGTCGAGCGTCGCGGGCTCCTTGAAGGAGGTGAAGCCCCGCACTTCGAGGTGGATGGGCCTCACTGCGGCGCCGCCGTCTCCGCCGCACGCGCCTCGTCGCCCTCGGCGAGCAGCTCCTCGAACAGCCCGACGAGTGCAGGCTCGGGGTCGGCGCCGTGCTGCGACTGGTAGTAGCGCGTGAAGAGCTCCGCGGCGCTCAGGTTGGCGATGGGCTCGACGGCCTGGTCGTCCTCGGGCGCCTCGTACTCGAGCTGCACGTCGACGGCGTTGGGGAGTGCCTCGCGCACGCGCTCGGCGATGCCCGGCTCAGGGTGCTCGACGTCGAGGCGGACCCTCAGGTGCGCTTCGCCAACGTCGTCGCGGCGGGCGAGGACCTCGTCGAGGGTGCCGCGCAGCTCCGCGAGCGGGCGGCCCCTGGTGAGTTCGATGGGCGTCTGAGTCACGGGCCTGTTCGGCTCGGCGTCGATGATGCGCACGACCTTCTGCTGGCCGCGCTCACCGAAGTCGAGTTGCAGCAGCGAGCCGCTGTACGCCGTCGGCACGGGCGCGTCGAGGATCTCCTGCGGCTCATGCACATGGCCGAGCGCGATGTACTGCGGCGACGAGGGCAGGCCGGCCGCGGTCACGCCGTACGTCTGTCCGATGTGCAGCTTGCGCTCGGAGCCGTCGACGCTCGCAATGCGCGCGTTGTCGACAAAGATGTGCGTCGCGAGGATGTTGACGGTGCCCGCGTCGAACGTCCCGGCGGCCGCACGCAGGATCTCGGCAACGCCGTCGGCGTACGCGCTGACCCAGTCCTCCTGTAGCCCCATGATCCCGGCGGCGTCGACGTAGCGGCCCTCCGTGATGAACGGCACCGCGGCGATGCGCGCGATGTGTTCGCGGCCCTCGATGGTGAGCACGCCGCCGGCGTTCGGGCGGCGCACCTCCCACTGCGTCTGGACGCCGAGCAGCTCGGAGAGCAGGCCGAGCGCCCTGAGCTTGCGCGGGTTGTCGTGGTTGCCGGCCAGGAGCACCACCTGGATGCCGTGGCCGATGCACTCGCGCAGCGCCTCGAACACGAGGCGGTCCGACTCCGCCGACGGCGCGTGGTGGTCCCAGATGTCGCCGCACACGAGCATCCCCTCGACACGCTCCTGGCGGGCGATGTCGATGACCTCGGCGAGAACAGCCTCGAACTCCGCGACGCGGCTGCGGCCGCGCATGGTGCGGCCGACGTGCCAGTCGGCGGTGTGCAGCAGCCTCACTCGAACCTCGCGAAGGGGTCGGTGGTCTGCGCGACCTCGGAGGGGCGAGTGGCCCAGGCGGGGTGGGGGAAGCGCAGCAGGAGGGGCACTGGGATCTCCGGCTGCGCGAGGATCATCGAGCCGGGCTTGAGCAGCGAGGCGCGCGCACGCGCGGCCGGCGTCAGGAAGCCGTACTCGCCGCGCTGCGCCTCGGCGGCGTCCAGGCGGCCCGCAACGCGGTACGCGCAGTTCGCGACCACGCGCGACTCGACCTCGCTCGCCGTCTGCTGCGCGCCGATGAGCACGACGCCGAGCGAGCGCCCGCGCTCGGCGATGTCGAGCAGCACGTCCTTGATCGGGCTGCGACCCTCGCGCGGTGCGTACTTGTTGAGCTCGTCGAGCACGACGAGCATGAGCGGCCGCGGCGAGCCACTGGCCTCCTTGCGCTCGAACTCGCGCTTCAGCATCACGCCCACGACGAAGCGCTGTGCGCGGTCGTGCAGGCGATGGATGTCGACGACGGTGACCTGCGCGCGCCCGGTGTCGATGGCGTGGGCGGCGTCGTCCTCGGACGCCTGCCCGCGGATGAGCTGCCCGACGTACGGCTTCGAGGCGTCCAGGCGGCGCAGGAACGCCTGCACCGTGCCGGCCGCCGCGCGCCCCGCCCACGTGCCGCCCTCGTCGGGGTCGGTCATGAGCCCGATTGCGTCGACGAGCTCGTCGAAGTCGGTGATCACCTCGCCGCCGATCTCGACAGTCGGCGCGTCGAGGGGAAGCGAGAGCTTGGCGGCGTTGAGGAGCTGCGCCTCCACCTGCTGCACGACGAGGCCGAGCTGCGAGCGCTCATCGTCGGCGTCGGCGAAGAGGAAACGCAGGTAGCGTTCGGCGCAGAACTCGCGCAGCGTCCAGTAGAAGCCGGTGACGCCATCCATGCGCGAGCCGGTCTCCGGCGCAGGCGTGCCGCGCCGCGCGGGTGCGTAGAACGAGACGGAGCGGAACGGCTCGGCGGGCAGTCCGAGGCGCGCGTAGTCCTCGCGGTCCTCGTCGGCGAGCTGCGCGTTGGGCTTGTCGAGGAACAGCAGGTCCTCGCCCTTCACGTTGAAGATCAGCGAGCGCGTGTTGGCGGCCTCGGGGCCGAGCGTGCCGCTCTCGAACAGCGTGTGCAGCAGGAACATCGCGTACGAGGTCTTGGTCGCCACGCCGGAGATGCCGGAGATGTTGACGTGCGCGCCGCGCGTACCGTTGAGGAACTCGAGGTTCGCGTACACGCGCTCCCCATCGCGCGAGAGGCCGAAGGGCACGCGCTCCGTCATCTGGTCAAAGAACAGGGCGCGGTCGCGCGCCTCGCCGCGCGCGAGGTGTACCGGCTGGCCGGGCCGGGGCGGCACGAAGATCTCAGGCTCCACGCGCGTCACCGCCACGTGAGCGGTGACGGCGGGCTCGGCCGGCAGCAGCCCCTCGCTCGCGAGCGCTACGTCGGAGTCGAAGCGCACCCCCTCCTGCACCGCGCGCACCTCGTCGACGACGCCGTAGAAGTCGACGGCCTCGACGGGGCTGCCCGGCGGCAGCGGCGAGCGCGCGTGGACGACGTCGTCGAGCTGCAGGTAGCGCTCGCGGTCGACGAAGACGGAGAACCCGAGCGGCGTGGCGGCCGCGTTCTCCATGCCGAGCACAAGCCCCGCGGGCGTCGAGGAGCCCTCGGACGAATCGAGGAGGTCAGAGGTCGCGGGCGAGTGCCCGTCTTGCGGGGAAGTGGTCATCGGGAAGCCTCCGCAGCCACGGCGAACGTGGTGCTTGCCGGTTCGAGTGCTGCCGCGATGCGGCGGCGGAGCCACAGCCGGTCGCCGAGGCGGCGCGTCAGCAGTTGCTCGAGCGCGCCGACGGGCGTGAGGTTCTGCGGCGCGCGCGGGTCGCGGATGGGCGACGAGGCGAGGCGGGGCAGCACGAGCGCCGTCTGGTCGGCGAGCGCCGCAGCGTCGCGGGGCGGCAGCGCGCCGGGCGTCTCGAGCCGCACGACGCCGGCGAGGTGGTGGTACTGCGTGCCCATGTCGGCGATGCGCAGGAACCACGCGAGGCGGTCGCGGCGCGTGTCGGCCTCGGCGATGCGGAACAGCGGCGTGCGCTCCCCCACCGCGAGGTCACCGAGGAGCGCGAGCCGCTCCGGCCCGAGGTACCAGCGGTGGGTGCGCTTCACGTAACCGACTACCCGCGGACCTGGCGCGCGGAGACGCAGCGGCCCGTCGACGATCGTGAGGGTCGAGGGGTCATCGGAGAGCTCCTCGGCGAGCCGCGCCTCTTCGTCGAGCATCAGCCGATTGAGCGCGGCGACGAGGTCGGCGGGCGCCTGCGCGCCTGCGGGGAGCTCAGCGCGGAAGTGCAGTGCGGCGCTCCCAGCAGTGACGACCCGATCGCGGGCCTCGACGCCCGCGTGGTCGCCGCCCGCCTGCAGGTAACGCCGCCGGACGCGGAGCACGTCGTCGCCTTCGAGGATGTGCGCGCGCGTGCCCTCGCAACGCACCACTCCGACGGCGTACGAGCCGAACAGCCCGAAGGCGATCGCTCCGTCGTCACGGTCCTCGATCGCATGGGCCTCGACGCGGCGGACGCCATCGACGATCTGCACGGCTGGCAGGGCCGCGGCGTCCGGGCGGATGGCGCGCCACGCGCCTTCGACGGCGGCGTCGACGAGCGAGGCGCCGTCGTCGTCGACAGCCCCGGCGTCGGCCTCGATGCCGCTGCCGTACTCAGGAGACCAGGGGAGGAGGCGGAGCGTCATCGCCGTGATGGTGCTTCCGGGGGGAGTGCCGTCTGGCGGAGCGCAGTATACGTCAGCACATGCGTACTACGCACCCAGCGCGGCCCGCCGCGTACTGCCACTAGCGCCGACGCGCCGTAGGCTCGACGCGTGACCAGCACACCCCCACCCGACCCACAAACGCGACGCGAGGCGCCTGCGGATGTCGAGCGGCTGTACGACGCCTCGGCGGACCGTGCGGGGTACGTGCGGCGCATCTTCGGCGAGATCGCCGGGCGCTACGACCTCATGAACACGATCATGACCGGGGGCCGCCACCACGCGTGGCGCACCGCGACCGCGCGCGCGCTCGTGCGCCCCGGCGACCGCGTCGTCGACGTGGGATGCGGGACCGGCGACCTCTCGCTCGCGTGTGCGCGCGCGGGCGCCGGCACGGTGCTCGGCGTGGACTTCGCGCGGCCGATGCTCCCGCTGGCTCGCCGCAAGGCGGCGCGGCGGGACGCGGGGGATGTGGGGTTCGTGCAGGGCGACGGGCTGCGGCTGCCGATCGAAGATGGCTCGGTGGACGCGTGGTGCGCGGCGTTCGTGATGCGCAACGTGCCGGACGTCGACGGCCTGCTGGCCGAGGCGCACCGCGTGCTGCGGCCGGGCGGGCGGCTGGCGGTGCTCGACATACCGCGCATCGAGGGCGGCCTGCTGGCGCCGTTCAAGCGGTTCCACCTCGCGCGCGTGGTGCCGCTGCTGGGCAGGCTCTTCGGCGGCCACAGCGACGCGTACAGCTACCTGCCGGTGTCGGCCGCGCACTTTATGTCGGTTGACGAGCTCTCGGCTCGCCTCGTCGCCTGCGGGTTCGAGGTTGAGCGTGTGCGCATGTTCGGCGTGGGGACGGTGGCGCTGCACCTGGCGGTGCGGGTGGGCTGAGCTGGCGGCGGGAGCCGCTGGTCCGCGTGTCCGCGGAGCCCGCACCTCGACCCTTTCCTCTGGAACGCGGGCCGGATCTGATCCCCTCGCCCCCGTCTGCGGGGCCCGCGGGGTATCCCCGCATCGAGGCGGGGCGAGGGCGCGCCCTCGGCTCGCCGACCCAGCCATACAGAGGGTGAGCGTGAGGGGGTCTGCCTCAGTGCCGATGGTGCTGTGGCTCGGGAGCCCTCACCCCAACCCTCTCCCAGAGGGAGAGGGGGCCGGAGCGGAAGCTCTCTCGCTGGTCGCGGGTGTCAGATCGCGGGCAAGCAGAAGCCCCCTCTTGCGAGGGGGCTTCCGTTTGTGCCCTGGAATCAGAGCATGTCCTGCGTCGGCGAATGCCTAGTCAGGCGTGGCGCTCCAGATGGTGAAGTCGCCGCCCTGAGGCATTGGTCCACCGGAGATGCCGATCTCGGCGGGCATGCGGATCTGGCGGTCGCCAGCGCGGCCCTGGATCTGCTGGATCGTGTCCGTGTGCATCCAGATGCGCGTGCGGCCACCACCCTGGTTGCCACCACTCGGGGACACCGGCTTGTCAGACGTGATGCTGATGTCACCGGCGTAGAGGTCAAGCGCCTCACCGCGCCCGATCCCTGCGTAGCCCAGACCCTCGATGAAGTAGTTGTGGAAGGTGGTGAAACCTTCGTACATGTTCTCGAAGGAGAGCTCGTCGGCAGTGATGCCGGCGCCGTCGAGCATCTTGCGGCCGGTCGAGTCCGTGGAAGCCTCGGCGTTGTCGAGGCCCTGCGTGACACCGAACTTCGGGCGAGTGGTGCCGTGGTTCAGGATGTACACCGGCGTCTGGGCCATGTCGGCCGCGCGCTCGGCGGTCGTGAACACATAGGCCACCGCCACGTGGATGGGCATGTCGTGGTCGAAGAGGTTCATCGGCTCGACGATCCAGCGAGCGTTGACGTAGTCCTCAACGGTCACTTCGTCAGGCCGGTGCTGTGCGAAGAAGCCCTCAGGGAACATGAGGCCGTTCTTCTTCTCCTCGACGATGAACGGAGCCATCATGTCGTGGCTCTTGCCGTACTTCGCCATGTACTCTTGGAAAGTCCAGCCGTCGCCGGTGGCGGCGCTGACGCCCCAGGGGTTCCGCCATACTGCCGGGCCCTCAACCAGCGGGCGCGCGTTGGCGCCGCCCTGGTAGTAGCGGCCGGGGAAGTTGTGCCAGGCCTTGACCAGAACCACGGTGTTCGCCAGGCCGCGGCCGATGGCCTCGGAGGCGACACAGATGACGTTGGACATGCAGCCGGGGCCGTACATCGTGAAGGTCACGTTGTCCAGCTCGGGCATGTTGTTGAGGATCCACTCGGAGCTGAGTGCGGCAATGCCGTCGAACGGCTCGACGCCGGGCTCGAACTGCGAGATCACGTCCTCGGGCAGCGGGTCGCCTTCGGGCCACCACGCGCCGGTTGTGGTTGAGCGGTCCAGGACCAGTCCGTCGACGTCGCTCGGGTTGATGCCGGCGTCCTCGATGGCGTTGCGGATCGCTACACGCGCCCACGCGCCGATGCTGGTGTCGGCCTGGCCGTCCCAGCGCCGCGCGGTGGGGGAGTGGCCGATGCCGACCGCCGCGACCTTGCCGCGGTGCTCCCAGAGACCCGGGTTTTCCTGCGTACGATAAAAGTCCGCAGGTGCGTTTTCAGTCACTTGCTTTGCCCTTCCTGGGCGTTACGCCCTGGTGTGCTACCTGTCGGGGTCGAGGAGTTTAGTCCCCGACGACCTCCCACTCGGCGACCTTCTGGCCGTTGGCCGGGGTCACTTCGAAGACGACCCGGACCTCACCGCCCATGGGGACCTCGCGGACCGGGGTGCCGGGGAGGTGCGAGAGGAACAGTGCGTTCTTGTCCTCGTGCAGCTCGATGACTGCGATGTTGAACGGCTGGTCCTCCTGCAGGGAGGCCACCGGGGTGTCGTACATGGTGACGTACGACTGGATGCGGCCGCGGCCGCTGACCTGGTGCCACTCGATGTTGTCGCCGCCGCAGCGGTTGCACGTCGGAGCGGGGGGCTGCTGCAGAACCAGCAGGCCTGCACGCTCGGTGCAGTCGTTGCACCGCTGCACAACCAGCCGGTCTTCGTTACACGCGTCGAAGAAGGGCTTGGTCAACTCGTCAGGTACTGGGGATTGCTTCGGCACATCTCCTCCATTTCCTCCAGCGCCACTCTGGCGCCGGCGATCGCTGCTCGTGAAAGCGGAAGCGACGCGACCGCCCCGCCTGCATGTGTGTTTCTACTCTGATCCGCCGCAGTTGCCAACACCCGGCCCACGATGCGGACGCACGCAGGCCACCCGCATTGGGCGCCTCCTACGGCGTGTGATGGGTTCCGGGGGGTAGGGGTGCATGGCGCGCCGGGAAGGATTCGAACCCTCGACCGTCAGATCCGAAGTCTGATGCTCTGTCCCCTGAGCTACCGGCGCGTTTCAGCTTCCAGATTCCCGCTCGCGGGGCGGCACTGTCAACGCAGAGAGGCTGCCGAATCGTCCTTCCCCATGCATGGTCTCCGCTGCACGGGAAGATGCCGGGTCGCGGTCACGAGCCGATGCCGATTGCACCTGCGAAGGATACGGTCGGGCGCGTCGTTGTGAGCGTGCCAATGCATCAGGCTGATGAGGCGCACGACACCGCACAGTCGTCTTTTCACGTCTGCCGGACACGGTGACAACGCCGCGCGCCCTCGCGCGCGACGTTGCGTTCCGAGTGTGCAGGTGCCTGTAAGGCCTAGTAGCGGTCGCGGCCTCCGCCGCCGCCGTAGCCACCACCGCCACGGCCTCCGCCGCCGCCGTAGCCACCACCGCCACGGCCTCCGCCGCCGCCGTAGTCGCCGCGGCCACCGCCGCCGCCGTAGCCGCCACCGCCGCCGCCGCCGCCGTAGCCGCCACCACCACCGCCACCGCGGTAGCCGCCGCCGCCACCACCACCGCGACGGTCCTCGCGGGGGCGTGCTTCGTTCACACGCAGCTGGCGGCCGCCGAAGTCCTGGCCATCCAGCGCGTCGATGGCCTTGCGGCCGTCCTCATCGGACATCTCGACGAAGCCGAAGCCGCGCGGGCGTCCGGTCTCTCGGTCCGTCGGCAGCGCGCATGACACGACCTCGCCGTACTGACCGAACAACTCACGCACCTCATCCTCGGTTGAGGTATAAGGGAGATTTCCTACGTAGATCCTCTGGGCCACGTCCACAACTTCCTGGTCCCGGCACATCCGGGACTGCTACGCCGGCATGGTTGCCGACACTCTTCGATCGCTCTGACTCCGCGTGGGACGTGTTCTGAAGACGCCTCTGGCTGAATTCGAGCGACCGGAGGATAGCACGGGTCCGGCGTTACGGGCTGTCCTCGATGGCACAATCTCCAGGCGGTCTTGACAGCCTCGACCGCGATCGCTAGTGATGGCGAACGACCCGGCGTTATGACGGGAGGGCCACCCATGAGCGACACCGACTGGGCGAAGGCTGAGGACTGGGAGCAGGCCTGGCAGCCGCTCGTCGACGCTGTGGGCACGGACTTCAGCCCGACGGCGAAGAGCGTGGCCGTCGACGAGATCGAGCGGGGCGCCATCCGCAAGTACGTCGAACCGCTCGAGATGGACTGCCCGATCTTCCTCGATGAGGACGCCGCAAAGGCGCACGGCTACGAGGGGATCCCCGCCCCGACGAGCGGCATCTCACAGACCTGGATCGCGACCGATATCTGGGTGCCGGCCACCGAACCAGCCTGGCCCACGAATGACCGCGACGCCCCGCCGCCGCGGTCCCCCGCGTCCGAGGGCGTGATCCCTCAGCCGGTCCCGCCCACGACCGCCGCCTTCGCGACAGACATCGAGATCGAGTACCACCAGGATGCCTACGTCGGTGACCGGCTCACCAGCTCCGGCAACCGGCTCATCTCCTGCCTGCCGAAGCAGACCTCGGTCGGCCGGGGCGCGTTCCAGATTTTCGAGTCGTATGTGCACAACCAGGACGGCGAGTTGATCGCCACCGTGCGCCGCGGGCTCTACTCGTACGTACCGTTCGAGTAGACCCGGCGGGTAACAGACAGCAGCGAGCGCACCACCGCGGGAGGAACCCAAATGGCGGACTGGACCAAGCAGCGGACGTGGGACGAGGTCAGCGAGGGCGACGAGCTCGACCGGGTCGAGATCCCGATCACGGTGCATCGCCTCGTCGTGGAAGCAGGGGCGAACCGAGACTTCGCCCAGATTCACCACAACACGGAGGTCGCGCAGGCGCAGGGCGCACCGGAGATGTACGCGAACAACGTCTTCATCCAGGGCTGGTGGGAGCGCTGCACGCGCGAGTTCATCGGCCTCGACGGGCGCATCAAGAAGGTCGGCCCCTTCCGTATGAAGATCTTCAACGTCGTCGGCGAGACCTCGACGACCAGGGGCCGCGTCACCCGCAAGTGGGAAGCCAACGGCGACCACCTGGTCGAGATCGAGATGTGGACGGAGACGCCGAAGGGCGTCTCGGTCGGGCCCGGCCCGGTGGTGGTCTCACTGCCGAAGGCGTAGCACCCGAACCACGGTCGAACGCAGCGAGGGGGCCATGCCGGCCCCCTCTTCGCGTGGTTGCGAGGACGCTGCCTACGCGTTCAGTGTGTCCAGCTTCTCGACGAGCTCGCCTACGCGAGCGAGGTTACGCTCAACGGTCGCGCGCGGGAGCCAATCCTCGTAGGAGTTCGTGTCGAGCGAACCTGCGGCCGCGAACAGGTTGCTCAACTTTGGATCGCCTGCTTCGTTGGACAGCCAATTGATCGCGACATAGAGGTCTCGGTGGCTCTGGTGTCGCCAGCCCCGCGCCTCAGCAGCCGCCTTGACCATCTGCGCGGCCGCCCCCCACCCCTTCTCGGACGCCTGCAGCAGGTCATCCTCGGCGAGGTACGTGCGGGCCCGTTCGAGGAACTCGTGGCCGGTGTCGCTGTACTGCTGGCCGTTGGTGGTCATGACGCGAGGGCGTCCAGCTTCTCGACGAGTTCGGCGACGTCAGACAACCCCTGCTCGACCATGTCCTCAGGCTGCCAGCCTTCGTAGAAGTTGGCGTGCAGTGAGCTTGCCGAATGGAACAGGGCGCGCAAGCTCGGGTCGCCTGCTTCCTCCGCAAGTCGGCCGATCGCGATGTAGAGGTCGCGGTGGCTGCGGTGGCGCCAGCCGCGGGCCTCGGCGGCGGCCTTCACCATCTGGGCGGCCGCGCCCCACCCCTTCTCGGAGGCCTGCAGCAGGTCCTCCTCGGCGAGGTATGTTCGGGCCCGTTCGAGGAACTCGCGGCCCGTGTCACTGTACTGCTGGCCGATCATCGTCATGGCAAGATTGTATCGCCATCGGGCAGCGAGCGGTGTCATAACATACGCGACGAGGGGGCCCGCTCAGGCCCCCTCGATGTGTGCGTTTCTGCGCCTGTGCGCACGGGTTAGCCGCGCGGCAGGCCGAGCCCGCGCGTGGCGATGATGTTCCGCTGGATCTCGGAACTGCCGCCGCCGATGGTGCCGGGGATCGTGGTGATGTAGCGCTGGGTGAACGCGGTCTTCGCGGGCGCGTACTCGTCGTCCTCGTCCCACAGGTTCGCGTAGAGGCCGAACGTCTTCATACCGGTGCGGGCCAGCTTCTGCCGCGACTCCGAGATGAACATCTTCGCCGTCGAGGCCTCGTAGTTCGGGATCACCCCCGCGTTCTGCATCGAGATGATGCGGAACGAGAAGTTCGCGCCGACCTCGGCCTCGAGGTAGCGGTCCGTGATCTCCCCGCGGACCGAGGGCAGCATCCGCACCTTGTCCGCGTCCCTGCCGTGTGCGAACTCGATCAACTGCCCGATCTGGCGGCGCAGCGTGACCGCGCCGCTGATGTTCGACCGTTCGTAGTCGAGCAGCGTCATCCCGACGTACCAGCCGCGGTCGACCTCGCCGAGCACGTTGGTGGCGGGGGTGCGGACATCCTCGAAGAACGTCTCGTTGAAGCCGTGCTGCCAGGCCATGTTGATCAGCGGCCGCAGGTTGAGCCCCGGCGTGTGGATGTCGTCGATCAGGAGGAACGAGATGCCACGGTGCTTCGGCGCGTCCGGGTTGGTGCGGACGAGCGCGAAGATGGCATCGGAGTAGTGGGCGTTCGACGTCCAGATCTTCTGGCCGTTGATCACGTACTCGTCGCCGTCGCGGATGGCGCGCGTCTGCAGCGAGCCGAGGTCCGACCCAGCGCCCGGCTCCGAGTAGCCCTGCGCCCACACGGTCTCACCGGAGAGGATGTTCGGGAGGTACTTGTCTTTCTGCTCCTCGGTGCCATGGACGATCATCGTCGGGCCGAGGAGGCTGACGCCGGAGCCACCGACGATCGGTGCGCCGGCCTCCGCCATCTCCTGGTTGTAGATGAACTGCTCCATGGGTGAGAGGCCCGCGCCGCCGTACTCCTCGGGCCAGTGCGGGGCGAACCAGCCATGGTCGGCAACCGCGTCGGTCCAGTCCTCGGCCGCGGTCTTGCGTTCGGCGTCGTCGGAGGCACGGTCGGCGATCCAGCCGCCCTCGTAGCCTTCCTCGGTGCCTTCGTCGCGCATGCGGCGGTAGAGCTCCGGGAGGTGCTCATCGATCAGGGCCTGCACTTCCTGCCGGAATGCGGCCTGCTCAGGTGTGTCGCTCCAATCCATGTCTCGCACCTCCTTGCGGTGATGCGACGAACATAGCATGCGTTATAGGGCGCAGAGCCCCACAGTGCGCGCTACGCAGGCACCTGCAGGTGACGCACGAGGAAGGCCCCGGCCTCGGCGTACGACTCGGGCGGCACGTCGCCGTGGTCGCCGTCGTACCAGCGCAGCGTCTTCGGTTCGCCGAAGGCCTCCTGCAGCCGCTCGCCCGCGCCCTCACCCACCACGGTGTCGCGCGTGCCGTTGATCACGATCACCTCGCGGCCCGCGGACATCGGCGCGAACACGATCGGGTCGGTGAGGTCGAAGAGCAGGCGCTCGTCGGCGGCGAGGTCGGCGAAGTCCGTGCCCTCCACCTCGAAGCCCGAGTACGGCCCTGAGCCGCCGATGAAGAAGGCGCCGGTGCGCACGCGCTCATCGAGGCCGAAGAACGGCGCACCCACGCGCGTGCCCATCGAGACGCCACAGAAGCCGATCGCCTCGGCCAGTATGTCGTCGCGCGAGCACAGGTAGTCCACGGTGCGCATGAGGTCCTGGACGTTCTGGATGCGCTGGTCGCGCGTGCGAAACAGCAGGTCCGGGCGGTCCCGCATCAGCCGCCCGCGGTTATCGCCGCGCTCGCGCGAGCCGAACCCGGGCGCGTCGACGGCGACGGCCATCACGCCGTGCTCAAGCGCCCACTCGACGTCGGCCGGCCGGCTCGCCCACATGTGACGCCCGAGTCCCGTCGAGCCGTGCTGGAGGATGATCGCCGGGAACGGGCCGCCCCCGGCCGGGTAGGTCACCGTCGCCGTCACGCGGTCGTCGTGCGTCGTCTGGAAGGTGACGCGCTCGCGGGCGAGGCTGTCGACGGGCTCGACGGCGCCGCCGCGCATCGCCATCACGGCCTCGGACTCGCTCGTGGGCAGCAGCGGCAGGGTCCGGTCGTAGCGGTAGAGATGCCGGATCACGTTGATATCGACGGTCATCGCGTCCTCCGATCGCGCAGTGAGGGGTAGTGGCAGCCACGATACAGCGCCCGGTCAGGTACCGGCGGGCGGTCCGGCTCGACTACTTGGCGGAGGGCACCCCTTCATCTCGCGCGCGGCTTTCAGCGGTCGACGTAGCTCTGTGAGTCGCCCTCGCCGAGTTCCGTTCAGCGGCGGATCGTAGCGCGCGATCAGCTGCTCTTCGACCAGTTCGGGGCGGGCGACCGCGACGATGGCGACCTCAAGATGCTCCCGCATCCAGGCAGATAGTCTGCGGCTCCGGCGAACCTCACACGGGTCGGTGTGAGTGGCGGCGAACTCCGGAGTCGTCATCAGGATCGAGGTCAGGCTCCAGCGGAACGTCGAGTTCCTGATGGTGCCGTTCAGATGCGTGCGCACGCGAGTCCCAAGGGGCTGCGTCGCCTTCCCGATGTAGATCAGTGGGTCACCATCAGTACCGAGCGTCTCGGAGATCAAACGACGCGCCGTATCGTCCGCCCACCATGCGTAGACCCCGGGCTGTCTCGCGTCAGGGGCCTTGGTGTTGAACGAACTCGCCGGCACGGCAAGCTCCCGGTCACCGAGCGCCTCAACAAGGTCAGTCCAGTCCGTCTGTTCACCATCCTGAGGCGGGCGCGGCGCGGCTGTCTGTTGGCCGCGCATTCCGGCATCCGCGTCTGTTCGACTCAGAGTGCCGTGATCGTCGGGCTGGAACGCGCCGTTGCGCATCGCCGCTTCCCCTCGAGGGTCGTCCTTGTCCTGGTAGCCATGGGCGTAGAGGCGGCGGTAGTCGCCGTGGGGATCGAACAGCACGACCGGCTGGCCATTTTCGCTGAGGTCGCGCGCGCGGGCTCGGCCAGCCTTGCGGTCCTTCAGGTTCGCGCGAAGGACGGTTCCGTCAGCGGCCAGAATGTGGATCCCCTCTGGCTCGAGGTCTGCCATCGCGTCCTCTAATCGAGCGCTCGCACATGGCGGTTGCCCACGATACAGCGCCCGGCGAACCCTCGGCGCCGCGTCACCGTCGACGCGTCTCGACCGCGACGCTACGCCCCTCGCCGCGTGTATGCTCCGCGCACGGGGGTGTCCCATGGCCGAGATCATGCCGCTGGACGACGTGCGTGTGCTCGACCTGACGCGCCACGCGGCAGGCCCCTTCGCCACGCGGCTGCTCGCCGACTACGGCGCCGACGTGATCAAGATCGAGCCGCCCGAGGGCGACCCGTCGCGCCACCTCCCACCGTTCATGGGCGACGAGCCGGGGCTCGACCGCAGCGGCATGTTCCTGTTCCTCAACACCAACAAGCGCAGCGTCGTGCTGGACCTCAAGACCGACGAGGGGCGCGAGCGTTTCCTCGATCTTTCCAGGGGCGCCGACGTGGTAGTCGAGAACTTCATGCCCGGCACGCTCGAACGGCTCGGGATCGGGTACGAGACGCTGCGCGAGGTGAACCCGCGGCTCGTGCTGACCTCGATCTCCAACTTCGGGCAGACCGGCCCGTACCGCGACTGGGCTGGAACTGACCTGACGCTGTACGCGATGGGCGGGCCGATGCTCGCCTCCGGCGAGGCCAGCTACGAGCCGGTGAAGACCGCGGGGCGCATGACGAGCTACCACACGGGCCTCGTCGGCGCCCTCGCGACCGCCGTCGCGCTCCGCGGCGCCGAGTTGCGGGGCGAGGGCGAGCACGTCGACGTCAACCTCTACGAGACGGCGATGCACTCGATCGACATCCGGCTCGCACGGCTGATGATGTACCAGTACAGCGGGCAGTACGTATCGCGGCCGACGCTCGCCGCGGGCGTCGGCAGCGGGGTGTACCCCTGCGCCGACGGCTTCTTCCTGATGTCCAACGGCCCGCAGCGCATCCACACCGCCCTGCGGATGATGGGCTACGAGGAGCTCCTCGAGACGCCCGAGTGGTCGACCGTCGAGGCATGCTCGCACGTCGACCGCATCGATGAGTTCAACGCGCTGGCCTTCCCGTGGCTGCTGTCGCACACGCGCGCGGAGATCCGGAAGGCGTGCGAGGACCACGGCGTGATGGCCGGGCCCATCAACTCCATCGCCGACATGTTCGAGGACGAGAACTTCCGATACCGCGAGTTCTTCCAGACCATCGACCACCCCGAGACCGGTCCGCTGGAGTACCCCGGCTACCACTTCCGGCTGCACCGCCCCGAGGGCGCGATGCCGGAGCGCCGTCGCGCGCCACTGCTGGGCGAGCACACCGATGAGGTGCTGGCCGAGTTGCCGCGCGAGGCTCCGGCCCCCGCCGCCTCGCCGGGTCGAGGCGCCGGGTGGACCTCGAAGGACCTGCCGTTGAAGGGCGTGCGCATCGTCGACTTCACGGTCGTGCTCGCTGGCCCCTATGGCGCGATGCAACTCGCCGACTGGGGCGCCGAGGTCATCCGCGTCGAGTCGACGCAGCACTTCGCCTCGGCGACGCGCGGACTGCTGGCGCGGCCGCCGCAGGAGTTCGTCGACGCGATGGCGCAGGCCGGCGCGGGCATCGGCTACCCCGACAACACCGCCGGTGAGCGACCGTGGAACCGGGGGTCCGTCTTCAACAGCCACGCTCGCAACAAGCTCTCGATGACCGTCGACCTCACCCGGCCCGAGGGCCAGGAGGTGCTACACCGCCTGGTCGAGATGTCCGACGGGCTCATGGAGAACAACCTGCCGCCGAACATCGAGCGCCAGGGGGTGAGCTGGGACGCGCTCTCGGCGGTCAACCCGAACCTTGTGATGGTGCGCATCCCGGCGTTCGGCATCAACGGGCCGTACCGGGGCTACCGCACGTACGGGAACCACATGGAGGCGATCGCGGGGCACCCGGCGATCCGCAGCTACCCCGGCCTCAGCCTGGAGTACGCGCCCCTGGGGGTGCCCTCGGACGCGGCGTCGGGAATGGGGAACGCGTACGCCTTCATGATGGGGCTGCGCCAGCGTGAGCGGACCGGCAAGGGGCTGCTCGTCGAGGTGGCGACGGCGGAGAACTTCGTGCCACTGATCGGCGAGTTCGTCATGGACTACTCGATGAACGGCCGGCTCTGGGAGCAGATGGGCAACGACCACTGGTGGCTCGCGCCGCACAACGTCTACCGCTGCCGCGGCGCCGACGCGTGGGTCACCATCTCGATCACGCACGAGGCGCAGTGGCCGCTGCTGTGCGCGGCCATCCGCCGCGAGGACCTGATCGACGACCCGCGCTTCGCCGACATGGCGGCCCGCTACCAGAACCGCCGTGAGCTCGATGCGATCATCGGACAGTGGACGGAGAACCTCGACCCACGCTGGGTGGCGCAGCGCATGCAGTATGCGGGCATCGCGGCCGGCGTCGTGATGTCGGAAGCCGACGCCTACGAGGACCCCCACCTGGACGAGCGTGGGTTCTTCCAGGAGATCACGCACCCCGAGGCGGGAACGCACCGCCACGTGGGGCCGGCGTGGACCGCGAGCGGGACGCACCACCCGCCGCCTCGCCACGGGCCGCTGCTGGGCCAGGACAACGAGTACGTCTACAAGGAGCTACTCGGCTTCTCCGACGCCGACTATCGGCGGTTCGAGGAGATGGGCCACATCGGCGACGAGTTCATCCCCTCGATCCCGTAAGGGGCCGACCAGACGGCGCTGCCCCCGACTGTCGCCATGCGACGGTCGGGCGGTCGCCGTGGGATTGGTGTGTATGGCGCGCCTGAGAGGATTTGAACCTCTGACCTCGGCCTCCGCAGGGCCGCGCTCTATCCCCTGAGCTACAGGCGCGCGAGTGGAGATGACTGGTGCCGAAGGTGAGATTTGAACTCACACGGGGTTAAACCCCACTGCGTCCTGAACGCAGCGCGTCTGCCATTCCGCCACTTCGGCACGGTACGTGCGCCGCCTGCCACAGGCGTGCGACTGCGGCCCACGTGCCAACCAGTATAATGCACGACCCTGACTCCCAATCCAGACGCCATGGCAACTCAAGGGACAGCACTATGCTTTCGAACGCTCTCTCCGGCCTGCGAATGAGCTGGCTGATAGTCGCCGTCGCGACGCTCGCCTTCGCCGCAGCCTGTAGCTCAGACGATGAGCCCGAGCCCACGGCGACGTCGGCGCCCGTGGCCGCCACGCCTGCCCCGGCAACCGCCACCCCAACGCCAACACCCCCACCGCCGACCGCGACGCCGACACCAACTCCAACCGCGGCCCCCGCCACCCCCACCGCGACGCCGGAGCCGACGCCCGCACCCACGCTCGAGGGCTTCGTCGTCACCGCGGCCACGACCGGCAAGGACCTGACCGACCGGCTCACCGAGGGGGAGCGGGAGTGCATCAAGGAGGCGTTCGGCGAGTTCATCTACGCCGCCATGCAGGGTCTTCCACTCCTCGCCGCCGGTGGTGACGCCAGCCAGGCGGCGCCCCTCTTCAACTGCCTCGAGATCGAGAGCCTCGTTCGAGTCGGGATCGCGTTCTTCAGTGCCTCCGCCGGCGGATGGGACGCCGAGACCGTCGAGTGCATGATCGAGATCGGGCTCGAGCACCCGGACGCGATCATGGTTGGGATGGGCCTGACAGCGAGCCCGAGTGCGATCGCGGCTGCTGAGGCACACCCCTACATCATCGAGCTCTACGACTGCCAGTCCGTGGACGAGCGGGTGACCTTCCTGCTGAACTTCCAGGAGGTGATCGACGCGCTCACCACGGCCGAGCACGACCTGATCGGCGCGATCCCGGCGGCCGACGCCGCGTGCATGCGCGACGCCCTCAGCGATGACGAGTACGCCCAGGTCCTCGCCGGCACGGTCCACGAGGCGTTCGACGTCTCGGAAGCGGTGGCGGACTGCATGTCGGATGAGGCCTACGTCCTGAGCTTCGTCACGATTACCGAGACCACGGTCGGCGAACTGACGGATGACACGAAGGCGTGCCTGGAGCAGTTCGCCCGCGACCATCCGCACTACACCGCGTTGATCGACGCGCACGCGTACGACCGGTCCGCGACTAGCGATGAGGAACTCGCGGAAATCGCCGCCGACGGTCTCAGGACCTGGGACTGCATGACCCCCGACGAGATCCAGCGGTCGCAGGCGCTCTCAACCGGCGCACTCGCGCAGCCGTAGCGCCCTCGGCCCGCGGGGTGGTGACGCATCACAGACCGGCCCGCGCCGAGCGCGGGCCGGTCGGCGTTCGGGCGGGGTAGCAAGCGCCGACGAGTGAAGGCCTCGGCGAGAGGCAGCCAGGGGCGGCGTCACACGATGGTGGCGGCCCTTACCACCCCGCTACCTCGTATGCTGTGATACACCGTCGCATGACAGAGCCACACATTACGTAGAGAGGCGCGAGCTGAGGCCATGAACAACGCTCTCGCCGGACTGAGCCGGCTCGTCACTGCCCGCCCGTGGGTGACACTGGCCGTCCTCTTCGTCGTCACCGTCCTGCTCGCAGCGGGCGGCGCGCGGCGCGCGCCCCCGCCGGACACCGAGGCGACGCTCCCCCGGGGCAGCGCCGTCGCTGAGGCCCTGGCCGAGATCGATGAGCTCTTCGGGGAGGCCGGCGACGTCCGGGTGGTCACGCTGCTCTTCCGTGGGGAGGCATTGACGCCCCACGGGCTCGCACAGATGGCCTCGCTGCTCGATCAGATCGAGGGTGCTCCGGGCGTCGCCGAGCTGCTGGCGCCGTCCAACGCCCTCTTGTCGCCCGCATCGCTCATACAGGCGGCCCTCCAGGTGGACGCCTTCGAGTCCGTCACGCAGGAGCAGATCGACGCGGCCCGCGACGCCCCCGGAATCGGCGATCTGCTCGCCGCGATGACCGGTACGGACACGGACGGCACACCCATCGCCACCGCCGCTGTCCGGTTGCGCGACACGGGGGACGAGCAGGTTGCAGGCGTCGAACGGCAGATCGACGAGATCGCCGCAGGCGACGACGGGCCGCTGCAAGTGAGCACGGTCTCCTTCGCGGTCATCGAGGACGAGTTCCGAGAGGCGACCGAGACGGCCATGCTGCCGCTGATCGGGTTGGCGTTCCTCCTGATCGCGGCGCTGCTGCTGCTCTTCATGCGCGCACTCTCGGACCTGCTGCTGACGCTGGGCGGACTGTTCGTCGCGCTGATCTGGGTCGTCGGTGGAGAGGGCTGGGTCGGGCCGAACGGGCTCGGGCTGACCGGTCCGCCAAACGCACTCACCTCGATGGTGCCGATCATCATGATCGGCCTCACGGTCGACTACGCGATCCAGACCGTCTCGCACTACCGCGAGCAGCGGGCCGCGGGCGAGCCCGTGGCGGCGGCCGTGGAGATCGGGCTGCGCAATGTCACCGTGCCGCTCCTGCTCGCGGGCGTGACGACGATCGTGAGCCTGCTGGTGAGCCTGTTCTCACCGCTCGAGATCGTCGGCGACTTCGGCGTGATCGCGGGCATGGGCGTGGGCATGAGCCTGATCGTGATGCTGACGCTCATTCCCGCCGGCCGGACCATCATCGACCGGCGGCGCGAGGCGCGAGGGACGTTGCCGCCGCCGCGGCTGATCGCGAATGCGTTGCCCGGCGTGGGGCGGCTGGCGGAGATCCTGGGGGGCAACCTCACCCGAAATCCCGCCCCGTACATCCTCGTCGTCGTCGCGGTGACGGTCGGGCTCGGGTTCGCGTCGACGGGTCTCAAGTCCGAGTACAGCATCCGCGACCTCCTCCCCAGCGGCGGGAGCGTGCTCACGGACCTCGACACCCTCGACGCGGCAGTCGGCGGCTCAACAGAGGTGGCCAGCGTGCTGTTGGAGGCGGAGGCCACCGAGGCCCGCACGCTCCTCAACCTGCAGGACCTCAGGCTCGCCTTCGAGGACGCGGACACACGCCCGCGGGCGGCGGCGGGGCCGCTCCAGACCTCGTACGAGCTGCTGCTCCAGGACTGGATCGACCAGAGCGGAGCCCCCGGGGACAACTACGACGACCGTCTCGACGAGCTCCTCGCCGAGGCCTCGGCCGGGCTCAACCTGGACCCGGCGCGGATGCAGGAGTTCCTCGACCGGCTCGAGGCACTCGACCCAGCGCTGGCGCACAACCTGGTCAACAACCCCGGCCGGGTCGACTCCATCCTGCTCCAGTTCCCGGCCTATACGGGTGACCCGTCGGCTTCGAGGAGCCTGCAGCAGGACATCGAGGAGCTGTGGCACGGCGACGACTCCGCCATCACGGCGACGTCGGAGACCATCATCTCCTTCGCCGTGACGGACGCGATCCGGGACCGGCAGACAGACTCGGTGAGCACGACGATCGTCGTGGCCCTTGTCGTGCTCGCCATCTTCTTCTGGGCGACGGTGCGTCAGCCGGCGCTGGCGCTCATCGCGGTGGTGCCCACAGCGCTCGTCCTGGTCTCGGTGCTCGGCACGATGGCGCTCCTGGACATCCCGTACACCATCGTCACCTCGATCATCACCGCGCTCTCGATCGGGATCGGGGTCGACTACACGATCCACATGATCCACCGCTACCGCGAGGAGTTCACGCGCGGGCGCGACCCCGAGCGGGCGGCCGTGCGGACGCTCGCGGCTACCGGTTCGGCGCTGCTCGGCTCCGCGATGACCACGGGGCTCGGGATTGGCGTGCTCGCGGCCTCGCCGCTTGCCGCCTCGCAGCAGTTCGGCATCACTGCGGCGATCACGATCGCGTACTCGCTGATCGTCTCAGTGCTGGTCGTGCCGCCTGCGATGACCGTCTGGGGCGCCTACCGCAACATGCGGCTGCGCTCCACGGTGCAACGCACCTGGGAGGAGCTCGACGAGGCGATCGAGGGGATCCATCGACGCCACGGCGAGGAGCCCGCCGACGCCTGATTGCCGGCCCCGCGCGAGCACGTGTCTTGCAGGCAGCCGGCGCGGGTCCGGCCCTCGCAGCAACGCCAATAGCGAGCCGCATGCCGTCCCCTGGGTGCGTGGGAGCGCACGTCGAGCCGCGGAGCATGCGAACAGGCCGTCGCGGTGAGAGGACTACGAGGCGCGGAGACAACAGCGCCTCGATCCTGAGCACCGTCGCCCCATCTCGGTTGGTGGCTCGCTCGGCAACAGCATCGTTCTGATACTCGGTCTCTTTACCGCTCCCGCTGCTCGTGATAGCGTCCGCCGCTGTGTGAGACAGCATCTCAAAACACGACTATTGCCAGTCCGGCTGCAAGGGGGTCGATGCGTGCGAGACATCATGGGACTGCGGACACTCTGGGCCGCGCTGCTGATCGCGATAGCGATCGCCGTCGCGGCGGCGTGTACTGACGGGGACGACGATACCGGGGGCGGCGACGCCGGCGATGCCGGTGCCGAGACTACGCAGGTGGTCGCCCCCAGGGAACGCCTCAAGGTCGTTGCCTCGACGGGCATCATCGCCCACTTCGCCGAGCAGATCGCCGGGGACGACGCCGACGTCACGTCCGTGATCCCGCCGGGCGCGGATGCTCACTCCTTCAACCCGACCACCGAGGCCATCCGGAACGTCGCAGCCGCCGACCTCGTGATCGTCAACGGCTATAACCTCGAGGAAAGCACCCTCGGCACCATCTTTGAGCAACTCCGCGACGACACCACGCTCGTCGTCGCCACCGCTGGTATCGCCCCGCTCGAGGGCGGCGACCATCACCACGACGACGACGGCCACGACGACGAAGACGGCCACGACGACGAAGAAGGCCACGATGACGAAGACGGCCACGACGACGAAGACGGCCACGACGACGAGAAGATCAAGGTCGCCGCGGAGCACGAGCTCGCCGTCGCCGATGGCGACCCGCACATGTGGCTGACCGTCCCGAACGCGATGGCCTACGTGCGCAACATCGCCAACGCCATCGTCGCCGCGGACCCGGACAACGCGGCCGCCTACCGCGAGCGTGAGGAGGCTTACCTGGCCGAGCTACAGGAGCTCGACGAGGAGGTCCGGGCTGCAATCCTCAGCATCCCGGAGGAGAGCCGGGTGCTGATCGTCTACCACGACGCATTCCAGTACCTCACCGCCGAGTACGGGCTCGAGCTCGCCGCCACCCTGCTGCCGGGCAACCCCTCGCAGCAGGCAAGCGCCGCAGCCGTCGCCGAGGTCCTCGAGATCGTCGGGGACCGCCAGGTTGGCGCCGTCTACCGTGAGCCGCAGTTCGCCGCGGAGGCCATTGAGGCGATCGCGCAGGATGCGGGCGTGCGCGCGCTGACGCTCTACTCCGCGGCGTTCACCGATGAGGTGGACACCTACATCAAGCTCATGCGCGCGAACGCGAACGCCCTGGCCGACGGGCTGGGCGGCGGGTAGCGCTGGCTGGGCAGAGGACGGTGCGGCCCGTGACGTGCTGGGCCACGCCGGTGCCTGCAGGCCCTGCGTGGGAGGCGCCGATCTGCTCTTGAGGCACCCGTCGCCCCGCCTGACGTTGGCCTGTGGAAGTGGTGGGCGGTACTGGACAAATCAAGAACCTTCTCCATGAAGGCGCGACGGCCCTCGATGTAGTTCTCTGGCGAAGCAGCCGGCCACGAGTTCGGCAATGCGCTCGGTGTCGCGCTCAGCGGGCACCCTCAGCGCCTCGCGGATCGCGGCCCGCAGGGCGGCGACGGTAAGCGGCAACACGGCGCTGCGGGCCTGGTGCTCGGCTGCAAGCTCGGCTCGCTGACCACGCACTCCTGGCAGATCCCCGGACCCGGCCAGGCCGTGATCCACGCCGATGTGGACGGCGAGGAGATCGGGCGCGGGCCGCAATCCAGAGGAGGCGGCGCCGGGTGGCTGCGGTCTGAACGACCATGGGTGCTATCACTCGACGTTCCGGGGCTCTTGCTGTTGCAGAGGCAGCACCGGCTGGCTAGCTTGGCTGGGGCGCCTAGGAACCCGGCCTGTGGACTACCAAAGCGCTTCACAAGCTCACGGTCGAAAGGGAGACGATCGCGGAGGTCACCATCTGGGTAGCGCAATGGTGGGATACGTGACCCTGCCGGAGTTCGGCTGAGAGGAAGCCGAGATGACATCGGACGAGCGCATCAAGGTGATGGTGGTAGACGACCACGCCATCATGAGGGATGGGCTGAAACTCGTCCTGGAACAGTCCGGCGAGTTCGAGGTGGTGGGGCAGGCCGGGGACGGCGAGGAGGCAGTCAGAGTGGCTGCCGAGGTGTCTCCGGACGTAGTGGTGATGGACGTCATGATGCCCCGGAAAGACGGCGTCGAGGCCTGCCGGGAGATCATGGAGTCCGCCCCCGAGACCCGTGTCGTCATGCTGACCGTCGCGGACGAGGAAACCGCCGTGCTGGAGGCCGTGGCCGCCGGTGCAACCGGGTACCTTCAGAAGGAAACCGACAGGGAACGACTGCTGTCGACGGTGCGGGGCGTGTTCCGGGGTGAGTATCGCCTGCCCGCCGGAGTCGTACGGGGCGCGGTCGCGGCGCTCCGTAGTGCCAGGGAGGTGGGAGACGCAGCCGAGGCTGCCGGGCTGACCCCAAGGGAGCGGGAGATACTCGTCACCTTCGCAGGGGGCACGTCGTACGCCCGGATAGCGGAAGAGCGGGGCATCAAGCCGGTGACCGTCCGGAACGCCATCTACGTCATCCAGGAAAAGCTGGGGGTGACGTCGATGCAGGGCCTGGTGCTCTGGGCAGCGCGGAACGGGTTGCTGGATGACTATGACCCGGAGCGTTAGGGCTATGCCCCCCTTCAATTCGAAGCTGGGCGGTGAGGGCAAACTGGTCCCGTCTTCATCGCTCGCCCGTCGGCCAGGAGCCTGAAGGGGACGAAGAGGCAGCCACGGCTGAGTAGGTTTGCGGAACGATGCGCCTGGGCACGCCCCTATAACGGCACCGCGAGGCTCACGCTGTTCGGGAGGGGAGATGGCTCAAGGATCTCACTACAGCCGCGGTGTTCAGCTAGTCACTACGGCGGCAAGCGTCCTTGGCATGACCGACTGGGAGCGCCGCGACGACGACCCGGACGGCTTGGGACTGATCGCGAAGACATTCGTCTGGGCCCGTTGGTGCTCCGTCGCCATAGGTCTCGCGCTGCTGTACGGGACTGCGGGTTGGCTGACGACCTACGCGCTGTATACGCCGGGGGCCTTGCTGCTGATAGGGCTCAACGGATACACGCACTACCGGCTGGCGACGAAAAAGACCGTGACACGGGGTTGGATTCTCGCGACTTTGACCCTCGATGTACCCATACTCTCGGCCGCTATCGCAATAAACGGAGGATTCAGTGATCAGTTCGTGTACCTGCTGCACTACCCGCAGCTCGCCGGATACGCAGTTCTTCTCACGTCCTTCCGGCTCACCATCGCCTGCGCAACCTTCGTGGCCGCCCTCTACCTGACCGTCAGCCTGACCGCCGGGGGCGGCATCGACACTGCTGCGACGGAGGAGAGGGCCCTGGCTGCCCGGATTGTCGTCATGTACGCGGTGGCCGCCATCGTCAACATCATAGTGAGGTTCGAGCGAGTGAGGTGGAGGCAGGCCGCGGAGCGCGAGCGCGACCTGCAGCGCGAGCGCGTCGAGTTCTCGCAGACGATTCACGACACCACGGCACAGTCGGCGTACATGATCGGTCTCGGCATCGACACCGCGAAGGCGCAGGCCGGGGACACCAACCCTGAGCTGGCCGTCACTCTGGATGCGACCTCGCGGCTGTCCCGATCCGCCATCTGGGAGCTGAGACACCCCATCCACATGGGCGGCATCTACGAGGGGCGCGCGTTGGGCTCCGCTCTCAGCTCCCACGCCGCCAGTTTCACCAACGTCACCGCTGTGCCCTGCGAGCTGACGCAGGCCGGAGTCGAGCCGCCCCTGCCGACAGAGACCAGGGGCCTGCTCTTCTCGATCGCGCACAACGCGCTCACCAACGCCTACCGCCACGCCGAGGCGAGCAGGGTGGCGATCCACCTGGCGTGCGGGAAGCAGGAGGTGCGGCTATCGGTGTTGGATGACGGGGTGGGGCTACCCGCCGACTATGCGCAGCACGGGAGCGGCTTCAGGAGCATGAACGACCACGCCCAGCGACTGGGAGGCCGTCTTGTCGTCGAACCGACGGGCGCCATGGGCGGCGCGACCGTGACGTGCGTGATTCCGCAGCAGGGCTGACACGAAGGCCGGATGTCACCCGGCTGTCGCACGCCGGTGGTGGTCCCGCTCGGCCGCTCATCGAGGGCACTCGACGCGGCGGGACTGCCTGCGGCGAGGTGGCGTGAGCGGCCTGCGCGCACGGCCCACAGGCACTCTCGCATGACAGGGCAGATGCCCGTGGGCGACAGGGCATCTAACACTTGGCGCGCCCCTGGGGGGTTGTGAGACTGCGACCGCACTGAACGGGCCCTGCCGGCTGCAGCCTGCTCGTGGCGCCGAGACTGGAAATGTGAGGGGTCGCGATGCGTGCGGACTGGATACGCCAACTCCTGACCGTGTCGACACTATCCGTGATGACACTGGCCCTCCTCGCATGCGGAGGCGAGACAGCGCCCTCGGACGACGCGCCCGCAGGGGGTACGACCGCGACGAGCACGACCTCGACGAGTGCGACCACACCGGCTGCCACGACCGATGCGCGGGATTCGTCGGGAACGTCACTCGATGACTACCTGGCGATCTGCTCAAGCCCCATCTCAGACCCCATCGACGTGGAACTCAACCTCAAGGGTTTCGCCACGGTGCTTGGCGAGTACATGGAGCGCCTGGAATCGGTGGAGCCGCCGGACTCGGTCGCCGACTGGCACTACGCGGTACTGGCGTACCAGGAGGCCCTGCGGGAGACGCTGGACGACGCCCCCGAGTTCGATGACGAGGACGCCGAAACCCTGTACCTCGTCACCGCGGTCTTCCCGGAAGTGCTCCCCTACCAGCCGACTATTGATGCGGCCATCAGCGGCATGGACCCGGATGTCTACGCGCGCATGGTCGAGGCGGGTTGCATCGACGAAGAAGGGTTCGGGTTCGGGTTCGGGGACGACACGTCCTCGGGTGGACGAATCATCACCGAGTTCGCCTCGATCAGCGCGGGCGGCAACCACACCTGTGGCGTGGGAACCGATGGCTACGTCGGCTGCTGGGGCGACGACTGGAACGGCAGCACCATGCCGCCCGACACCACATTCGCTTCGGTCAGCGCCGGGGAGTACCACACGTGCGGCGTGAGGACGGACGGCGCCCTCGCCTGCTGGGGGAGCGACAGCGACGGCGAGGCCACGCCGCCCGAGGGCGAGTTCGTCTCGGTCAGTGCCGGACCAGAGCACAGCTGCGCGGTGCGGACCGACGGCGCTGTTGTCTGCTGGGGGAGCGACGATGATGGCAAGGCGACCCCTCCCGGCGGTGCGTTCTCGTCCGTCAGTGCCGGCGACGACCATAGCTGCGGTGTGAAGACCGACGGCACCCTCGCCTGCTGGGGCGACGACTTCTTCGATAAGGGCACACCGCCCGACGGGCGGTTCATCTCCATCAGCGCCGGGTTTGCTCACAACTGCGGGGTCAAGACCGACGGCGCTGTCGTCTGCTGGGGCCAGGATCTGCTCGGCGAGTCCTCACCCCCGGAGGGCGAGTTCGTCTCCGTCAGCGTGGGCTTCCAACATCACACCTGCGGCCTGAGGACCGACGGCACAGTCGCCTGCTGGGGCGATGACGGGGCGGGTCAGGCCACACCGCCCGAGGGCGAATTCATCTCCGTCGACGCCGGTGCTTACCACAGCTGCGGCATCCGGGCCGACGGCTCCGCCGCCTGCTGGGGCGACGACAGCAGAGGCCAGTCCTCACCACCCAGCGCGCCCTGAGTCCATCAGTGGGGAAGTTCGAGGCTATCTGTGATTCCCGGTAGACACGGTCCGGGCACCAGGCAAACCTCACTGACCGCCGCCCGGCGCCCTGGCTGGGTGCTCGCGATCCTCGCCGCTGTCCTCCTCCCTGTCGCTATCTGGGGCGCCCATGTGAGCGCACAGGGAACCGGGACGGCCTGCCGTGCCGGGTTGGTGGTCGAGTCGGACGAGAGCTGTACCTACCCCGAGACCACCATCGAGTTCTCGGTAGATTCCTCGGGGCGAGGACGTTTCCTGTTCTTCACCAGCGGGCGAAGTATCGAAATCAAGGATGCGACGATTAACGGCGTCGCCTACAACTTCGTTGCGAAGTCACAGCGCGACGGAACGTGGCTCATCGAGACCGCGGGCGATTCCGTCACGCCAACGACGCCGACGACGCCAACGCCGACCCCAACGCCGACGCCGACCCCAACGCCGACACCGACCCCAACGCCGACACCAACGCCAAGCGCAGAGGAGACCACCGACGGATCGGACCAGGTCCCCGGGACCCCCGCCAATCAGCGCTACGCATACGACGGCTCGGCCATCGTCCTCAGTTGGGACGCCGCCGCCGGCGCCGACTCCTACACCGTCTACTACGACGACTTCTTCTACCAGAGCTGCCGCGTCAGCTTCGGCAGCCCGAGCTTCTGCGACGAACTCGCGACCGGCCTCACCGGCACCAGCTACACACACACCGAGCCCGACACGCGCAGCAACTACTACTGGGTCGTGGCCTGCAACAGCGCTGGCTGCTCGGAGATCGACAGCGCCAACCCCGTCCCCCCCGGCGGCTCTCCCCCGGAGGCCCCCGCCAACCAGGCGTACGCATACGACGGCTCGTCCATCGTCCTCACCTGGGACGCCGCCGCCGGGGCCGACTCCTACACCGTCTACTACGACGACTTCTTCTACCAGAGCTGCAGGATCAGCTCCGGCGGCCCGAGCTTTTGCGACGAGCTCGCGACCGGCCTCACCGGCACGACCTATACCCACGCCGACCCGGACCCGAGCAGCAACTACTACTGGGTCGTCGCCTGCAACAACTTCGGCTGCTCCGAGATCGACAGCGCCAACCCCGTCCCCCTCGGCGGTGCAGTGCCCGAGGCACCCGCCAACCAGGCGTACGCATACGACGGCTCGTCCATCGTGCTCAGTTGGGACGCCGCCGCCGGGGCCGACTCCTACACCGTCTACTACGACGACTTCTTCTACCAGAGCTGCAGGATCAGCTCCGGGGGCTCGAGCATCTGGTTCAGCTCTGGCGGCCCGAGCTTCTGCGAGGAACTCGCAAGCGGCCTCACCGGCACCAACTACACGCACGCCGACCCGGACGCGAGCAGCAACTACTACTGGGTCGTGGCCTGCAACAGGTACGGCTGCTCCCCGATCGACAGCGCCAACCCGGCCGGGCTCGGGGGCTCCCCGCCTGAGGCTCCCGCCAACCAGGAACTCGCGTACGACGGTTCATCCATCGTCCTCACCTGGGACGCCTCGACCGACGCTGACTCCTACACCGTCTACTACCACGACTTCTTCGGCTCGAGCTGCCGCATCAGCTTCGGCAGCCCCTCCTTCTGCGATGAGTTGGCGACCGACCTCACCGGCACCACGTACACACACGCCGACCCCGACGCGAGCAGCAACTACTACTGGGTCGTGGCCTGCAACAGCTACGGCTGCTCCGCAATCGACAGCGCCACCCCCGCGCGCCTCGGTGGCTCTCCACCGCAGGCCCCCGCGAACCAGCGCTACGAACACGAGGGCTCAACGACCGTCCTGACGTGGGACGCCGCGGCCGACGCCGCTTCCTACACCGTCTACTACGACGACTTCTTCGCCTCGAGTTGCCGCATCAGCTTCGGCAGCCCCTCCTTCTGCGACGAGCTGGCGACCGACCTCACCAGCGCCAGCTACACGCACCCCGACCCCAATGCCAGCCGCAACTTCTACTGGGTGGTGGCCTGCAACAGCTTCGGCTGCTCAGAAATCGACGGTGGGATTCCGGCCGGGCTCATAGGTACAGTGCCGCCCGTCTCGTCCGGAGCGCACGTGGGAAGCCTCGAGTCCAGCGAGGCCGAGAGCGTCGAGGGGCGGATCCTTGCACGGCGCCTGAGCAGTGGCCGGGTCGAGTTCGGCTTCCAGCCCGAGGGCGGAGCCTTGATTCTGCCGGCGCGACGTTTCTTCCCGGCGAACGCGACCGTGGACCGGTGGCTGGTCTCCTCCGATGTAGTGTCGGATGGAGCAGTGGTGGGCCGGATTACCGCCCGGCTCCGCGCCGACGGACGGATCGAGTTCGGGTTCAATCCCGTGGACGGGGCGCGGGTCCTCCCGCCAGCGCGCTTCTTCCCGACGACCGCAGCGCTGAACCGCTGGCTACGCAGCACGATCATCGACGTACCGCTCACGCGTGAGACGGCGTCCGTCCCCACGTCGCCACAGTCCGAACGGGACGCGCTCGTCGCGCTCTACAACGCCACGGACGGCGGACACTGGCGCAACCGCGCGAACTGGGTGAGCGATGCCCCACTCGGCGCGTGGTACGGCGTCACCACCGATAGCAACGGTCATGTGACCGAGCTCGATCTCAGCGACAACCAGCTCCAAGGGGCCCTCCCCGCGGATCTCGCCGACCTCGAGCAGTTGGAGGCGTTGTACCTCAGCGACAACAAGCTGAGGGGCGAGATTCCGTCAGAGCTCGGCGGCCTCTCCAACCTCGTCCGCCTGCTGCTCGCAGACAACGAGCTGAGCGGGTCGATACCGGACGACCTCGGCAACCTCGCCAGCCTGGAGCTGCTGCTCCTGGGCGACAACGAGTTGAGCGGCAAGATACCGCCGGAGTTGGGCAAGCTCTCCAGCCTGAGCGTGCTGGCGCTCCAGGCCAATGAACTCTCCGGCGAGATTCCGCCCGAGGTCGGCGACCTCACGAAGCTCGAGACCCTGTTCCTGTACGAGAACGAGCTCGAGGGCGCGATACCGGCAGAGCTGGGCAAGCTGTCCAACCTCCAGATTCTCGCACTGCACGACAACCAGTTGAGCGGAACACTGCCCGACACGCTGGGCGACCTCGTCAACCTGGTCACTGCCGCTGTGTGCGAACTCAACCCCGACCTGGTCTGCAATCTCGCCGAACTCGTTGCGGACACCGTCCTCATCGGGGTCGATGCGGTGTTCTCGACGGTGGCTGCCGTTGGGGGTCTCCTCGGCGACATCGGCGGGGTGGTGCGCGACGTAGGGAGCGCCATCATCGCGATCCTCGGCGGGTTCTGGTAGGCATGAGGGGGACGATAGGCATCAGTGTCGCTCGCTGCGTTCTGACCGTGGGAGCAGTTGCGATCATCCCGCTGGCCCTCCTCGCCTGTGGAGGCGAGACGGCGCCTTCGGACGATGCGCCCCTCCCGACGGTGCGTTCTCGTCCGTCAGCGCCGGCGACGACCACACCTGTGGAGTGAGGACCGACGGCACCCTCGCCTGCTGGGGCGACGACTTTTTCGATAAGGCCACACCGCCGGAGCGCCAGTTCTTCTCCATCAGCGCCGGGTTTGCTCACAACTGCGGGGTCACGAGCGACGGCAGCGGCGTACACCAGGTGGGCGAGAGTTGGGTACACCCAGTCGTGGATGCCCAAGGTGCTGCGGGCGTGTTGTCCGTCCCGATCATAGCGTTGGTGGCAGAACGCCGGTCCGTGGACTCCGACGCCGAGGATGGAGGACCCCGAGTCAATCCCTCGGGAGGGACTTCATCCGTGAAGTCCCTTACAGGGGTGGTGGGCGGTACTGGACTTGAACCAGTGACCTCTCGCGTGTGAAGCGAGCGCTCGTACCAACTGAGCTAACCGCCCGGAGTGTTCCAGCCTACCGACGCCGCTCCTCCGCTTCAACCGGATCGAGCCCGAGGTCCGCTCCGTGGCGCAGCGTGCGCACGGCGACCACCTTCGGCCACGCGAAGCGCTGCACGAACCCCGGCTCACCAGCCTGCGGACCGTCGAGGCGCGAGAGCAGCGCCTTGAGCGACCGCTGGCCCTCGGCCGTCGGGCCCAGCTCGCGGTGGAGTGCCCGTGCGAGCGCGGCCCCGCCGTCGGTCGCGGCGAACGCGACCTCGGGGCGGCGGGCGGCGGCGAGCATCGCGCCGAGGCCGCCCGGGTCGGGGCGCACCACCGTGGGCGGCAGGCCCGCGCGCAGCAGCGACGCCGTGACGGGATAGAGGCCGCGCGAGTCGAAGAGCGCGAGGCTGTTCCCGGCGAGGAGCGCCGCGGCGAGCCACCACGCTGCCTCGCGGCCGGCCGCGTGCAGCAGCCCGACGCCGCGCGGCGTGTCGTAGCGCAGCTCGGTGCGTTGCCCGGCGACGGGGATCGTCGGCTGCGGGCGCCCGAGCTCGCGCCGGGCGGCCTGCGCGGCCGCGAGCAGGGCGCCGGCATCGTCGTACCGCCCGTCGTCGCCGAGCAGCACGGCGGCCATCTCGACCACCTCGATGCGCGTCTCGAGCGGCGCGTCCCATCCTCCCGAGGGCAGCTCGGCAGGCGTCGCACGGGCACGCGATCGAGTCGGTGGCGCGGCGCGACGATCGTCGTCGGGCGCGTCGGTGCGGCGCACGAAGGCCCACAGGTAGTCGCTGCCGCCGGCCTTCGGGCCGGTGCCGGACATCTTCATCCCGCCGAACGGCTCGACGCCCACGCGCGCAGCCGTGATGGCGCGGTTGGCGTAGACGTTGCCCGCCTCGATCGCCCGCGAGGCGCGCTCGATGGTCGCGGGGCTGCGGGAGAAGATACCGGCGGTGAGCCCGTAGTCCGTCCCGTTCACCACCGCGTACGCATCCTCCTCGGTCGCGAACGGGATCAGCGCGAGGATCGGGCCGAACAGCTCCTCGGTCGTGGTGCCGGCCTCAAGCGCCCGCGACGCGGGCAACTCCACGACGAGCGGCCCGAGCGCAAGTCCGCTATCTCCCGAGGGCTCCTCGAAGCGGTCGAGGAGCACCTCGCACTCGGAGCGGGCGGTCGAGGCGTCGCGCACGAGGCGGTCGCGAGCCTCGGCGTCGATGACGGGGTTGATCTGCGTCGCGGCCGCGTAGGCCGGTCCGGCGCGCAGGCTGCGCGCCGCCTCGACGAGCCGGTCGCGGATCGTCTCGTACACGGGTTCCGCGAAGAGCACCCGCGAGGCGGCCGAGCACTTCTGGTTGGCGTGGCCGAATGCGGACCGCATCACTCCCTCGACGACCTCGTCGGGGTCGGCGTCGGCGAACACGATGATCGCGTTCTTGCCGCCCATCTCGGCGACGAGCGTCTTCGTCGCCACCTCGCAGGATGGCTCGACGCGCGCGACGGCCTCGTGCAGCAGCGTGCCGACGGCGCGCGAGCCCGTGAACGCGACCATCGCTACCTCGGGGCTCTCGACGAGCGCCGCGCCCGCGGTCTCGCCACGCCCGGGGAGCGCGATGAGCGCGTCGGGCGGTACGCCCGCCTCGTGCAGCAGCGAGGCAAGACGGTGGCCCAGGAGCGGCGTCTGCTCGGCGGGCTTGAGGATCGCGGCGTTCCCGCAGGCCAGGGCAGCGGCGGTCATCCCGCACGGGATGGCGAGCGGGAAGTTCCACGGCGGGATCACCGCTACGGCGCCTCGAGGCGCGATGCGGTCGCCGAAGTCCGCGAACAGCGCTTCCGCCTGTGATGCGTAGTAGCGCAAGAAGTCGACCGCCTCCTCGACCTCGGTCCACGCGCCGGCGCGGTCACGCCCGCCCTCGTGCACGATCCATGCGGCGAACTCGTGACCGCGCTCTTCAAGCAGGTCGGCCGCCCGCCGCAGGACCGACGCTCGTTCCTCGACGGGCCTCGCCGCCCAGTCCCGCGCCCCGTCCGCAGCGACGGCGACGGCGCGACGTGCGCCCTCGGCGTCCGCGAACTCGGCGAAGCCGACCGGATCGCCGACCGGGTGCGACGGGCTGTGCACCGCGACCGTCTCGTCCGAGGGCAGCTCGGTCGTACCGACGTGCAGCGGCAAGCGTTTGCCCCAGCGGGCTCGGGTCGACTCGAGCGCCACGTCGAACGCTTCGCGGAAGCTCGGGTCGAACCAGCGTGCCTCGGGAGCCCGCTTGAAGCCGCGTGATGGCTCGGGTGACTGCGGCGGGGCCGGACCGAGCCGGGGCGGTGGCTGCAGCAGGTCCTCGGGAGAAGCGCCGGTGCGCCCGGCCAGCAAGACGCCGGCCTGCGAGGAGTTCTCGAGCACTCGCCGCACGAGGTATGCCATGCCCGGCAGCAACTCGCCGGCTGGCACGTAGTCGCGAGCCGCCCAGCCGAGCCCTGCGAGCGCGCGGCTGGTGCCCTCGGCGGTGCGGAACAGCGTCTGGTGCTCGACGGCCTGCGCAGGCAGGCCCGAGGCCTCGGCGAGCGCCTCCGCCAGCGCGTGGGTGCGTGCGTTGTGGCTGCCGACCGCGGCATGCAGCGCCGGATGCGCGCCCACGAGGCGAGCGAGGACCGCCTCGAACGTCGCGTCCGTGGCGGCCTTGCGCGTGAACACGGGCGGCGTCCAGCCCGACGCCTCGGCCACGATCGTCTCGTAGTCCCAGTACGCGCCTTTCACCAGCCGTACCTGGTACGGGACGCCTCGGTCGTGGGCGAACGCGACGAGGGCGTCGGCGTGGGCACGGGCCTCGCGCAGGTAGGCCTGCAGCACGATCCCCGCGCCAGGCCAGCCGCCGAAGCGCTCGCCCCGCGCGAACGTGCGCGTGAACAGCTCCCACGTCAGGTCGCGGTACTCGAACTGCTCCATGTCGACCGTGACCCCGACACCCGCGCGGTCGGCGGCCTCGACGATCGCCTCGAGGGGCGGACGGGCGCGCGCGATGGTGCCCTCGGGATCCACGGGGCTGAAGTGCGCGGTCAGCGAGGAGAGCTTGAGCGAGACCTGGAGCGCGAAGACGCCGCCCGGCGTCACCTCGCCCGCAGCAGGGTCGTCGGCGAGTTGCCCGATGAGTGCGAGGTAGCGCGCCAGGTACGCCTCGGCCTCGCGGTCGCTCAGCACGGCCTCCCCGAGCAGGTCGAACGAGGGGAAGCGACCGTGCTCGCGCAGTTGCCGGGTCGTCTCGCGCACCGCGTCGGTGCCCGGCGGGGTGATGAATCGCCGCGCGAACAGCTCGGCCGCGCGACGCGAGGATTCGCCCATGACGCGCGCCGGGACGCGCTCGTCGCGCGCGAGCCGCAGCAGCCAGCGCAGGCCGCGCGGCAGCTCCGGGAACTCGTCACCGAAGTACTCGGCGGCCAGTCGCTTCGCCTCGGCGCCGCTGCTGTCGTGGTCGACCGAGGCGAGCACGTCGAGGTAGCGCAGCAGCCGGCCGCGGAACCGTTCGTTGGCGGCGGTCAGGCCAAGCAGCCAGTCCTGCACGCGCTCGGCCGGGCCCGGTCGATAGCGCCCGGCTTCGGCGAGCAACTCGCGCCCGAGTTGCTGCGTACGCTCCTCGACGCCGATTGCGCTCATCGACCGCCTCCATCGGCGTCCGAGGGGATGTCTCATCCACCTCTTCCGTTACCATAGCGTCGCACGGAATGGAGCCCCGGATGCCCACACCCATCCAGTCGCTGGACAGCTTCGGCGCGCGCGCGAGCCTCGAGGCCGGCGGCGCCACCCACACCATCTACCGCCTCGACAGCGCCGCCGAGGCGCTCGGCTGCGACCTGTCGCGGCTGCCCTTCACCCTGCGCGTGCTCCTCGAGAACCTGCTGCGCGGCGAGGACGGCACGGCCGTCACGCGAGAGCAGATCGAGGCCGTCGGGGCGTGGGAGGCGCAGGCTGCTCCGTCGCAGGAGATCGCGTTCCGGCCGGCGCGCGTGCTGCTCCAGGACTTCACCGGCGTGCCCGCCATCGTCGACCTCGCTGCCATGCGCGACGCGATGGCCGAGCTCGGCGGCGACCCGGCGCGCATCAACCCGCAGCAGCCCGTCGACCTCGTCATCGACCACTCCGTGCAGGTCGACGAGTTCGGCGGCGACGCTGCCTTCCTGCTCAACGTCACCCGCGAGTTCGAGCGTAACGGCGAGCGCTACCAGTTCCTGCGCTGGGGCCAGCAGGCGTTCGAGGGCTTCCGGGTCGTCCCACCGGGGACGGGCATCGTCCACCAGGTCAACCTCGAGTACCTCGCGCCCGTCGTGTTTTCCGCCGACGGCGCGGCCTACCCCGACACGCTCGTCGGGACCGACTCGCACACGACGATGATCAACGGGCTCGGCGTCGTCGGCTGGGGCGTCGGGGGGATCGAAGCCGAGGCGGCCATGCTCGGCCAGCCGGTATCGATGCTCATCCCGCAGGTCTTCGGCGTGCGGCTCACCGGCAGCCTGCCCGAGGGCGCGACCGGCACCGACCTCGTGCTCCGTGTGGTCGAGCTGTTGCGCGAGCGCAACGTCGTGGGCAAGTTCGTCGAGTTCTTCGGCACGGGGCTGAACGGGCTGTCGCTCGCCGCGCGCGCGACCATCGCCAACATGTGCCCCGAGTACGGCGCGACCGTCGGCTTCTTCCCCGTCGACGACGAGACGCTCAACTACCTGCGCTTCACCGGGCGCTCGGAGGACCAGATAGCGCTCGTCGAGGCGTACTGCCGCGAACAGCAGCTCTTCCGCACGAACGACACCCCCGACCCCGAGTACAGCGACGTGCTTGAGCTCGACCTCGGCACCATCGAGCCGAGCCTCGCGGGGCCGAAGCGCCCACAGGACCGCATCGCGCTCCACGAGGCACAGTCCTCGTCGCGCGCGACCATCGCCGAGGAGATCGAGGCCGGCGCCAGCTCGGCGCCCGTCGCGGTCGCCGCCAACGGCGACTCGTACGAGCTGTCGAACGGCTCGGTCGTGATCGCGGCGATCACGAGCTGCACGAACACCTCGAACCCCGAGGTGATGGTGGCCGCCGGCCTGGTGGCCAAGAAGGCGGTCGAGCGGGGTTTGCGCACGCCGCCGTGGGTCAAGACCAGCCTCGCGCCCGGCTCGCGCGTGGTCACCGAGTACCTCGACGAGGCGGGGCTCACCCCGTACCTCGACGAGCTCGGCTTCAACCTCGTCGGCTACGGCTGCACGACGTGCATCGGCAACTCCGGCCCGCTGCCGCCGGCGGTCTCGAACGCCGTCGACGGCGGGCCGCTCGCGGTGGCGGCCGTGCTCTCGGGCAACCGCAACTTCGAGGCGCGCATCAGCAACCAGGTGCGCTCGAACTACCTCGCCTCGCCGCCACTCGTCGTCGCGTACGCCCTTGCCGGGCACATGGACGTCGACCTGGCGACGCAGCCGCTCGGCACCGACGCCGACGGCGCACCCGTCCACCTGAGCGACATCTGGCCGGGGGAGGAGGAGATCGCCTCGGTGATCCAGTCCTCGATCCGCTCGCAGATGTTCCGCGAGCGCTACGCCGACGTCTTCACCGGCGACGAGCAGTGGGCCGCCCTCGACTCGGGCGCGGGCCAGCGCTTCGGCTGGGTCGAGGAGTCGACCTACGTCCGCCACGCCCCCTATTTCCAGGACCTGGAACGCGAGCCGTCGCCGCGCACCGACATCGAGGGCGCGCGCGTCCTCGCGCTCCTCGGCGACTCGGTCACCACGGACCACATCTCGCCCGCGGGGGCGATCGCCTCGGACAGCCCTGCCGGGCGCTACCTGGCCGAGCACGAGGTCGCGCGCCGCGACTTCAACTCGTACGGCTCACGGCGCGGCAACCACGAGGTGATGGTGCGCGGCACGTTCGGAAACGTGCGGCTGCGCAACCAGCTCGTCGAGCGCGAGGGCGGGTGGACGCGCCACCTCCCGGACGGCGAGGAGATGCCGATCTACGACGCCGCCGAGCAGTACCGCGCCGAGGGCGTCCCGCTGATCGTGCTCGCGGGCCGCGAGTACGGCTCGGGCTCCTCGCGCGACTGGGCGGCGAAGGGCCCGTCGCTGCTGGGCGTGCGCGCCGCCATCGCGCAGTCGTACGAGCGCATCCACCGCAGCAACCTGATCGGGATGGGCATCCTCCCGCTCGAGTTCCCCTCGGGTGAGTCGGCCGCCTCGCTCGGCCTCACGGGCGAGGAGTCATTCGACATCGCGGGCATCGAGGGTGGTGTGCAGCCGGGCCAGGACATCGCCGTCCGCGCCGTCGCCGCCGACGGCGCCGAGACCTCGTTCACGGCCCGCTGTCGCATCGACACGCCGGTAGAGGCGGAGTACTACCGCCACGGCGGGATCCTGCAGTACGTGCTGCGGGGGCTGTTGGAGGAGTAGGACTGGTGTCAGCTAACCGCGCCTGAAGGCATCCCCCTTGGCTAGGCGAGCCTTCGTTTGATCGACAATGAGTTCGATTAGGCGCTCTGGCCGTCGCCACCTCAGCGCAAGCCGGGAGTGGTCCATGCCATGCTCGGCGACCACGTCCTTCAGTTCCTCGATGGTGAGTTCTGCAAGACGCTGCCGCAGGATTCCCTCACCGTTGGCGAGGACTTCGAACGGGTCGAGCCGTCCGGGCGCGCGACGGCCACCGCGTCTCTTCGGGACCTCGGTAGCCAGTGCCCTTCTCAGGCGGGCTGCGAAGTCAGGATTGCGTCTGGCTTCCGCCACGATCTCGCCAAATAGAGCCTCGAGCTTGCTGGCCTCGATCATGCGTGGATCCTCTCGAGGATCTCACTCGCCAGCGAGCGGTACGGAGCAAATCCGTCACCCCACTTCTGGCGCAGAGTCGACACTCGCTCTGGGCTCGCCGCGTCGGCGAAGGCGTTTCCTTCCGGGATTCGCGTCTCGAACAGGGGAGCATCGTCCTGTTCCCGGAGCACCCGCGTTTGGGTGCGGTGCACCGTTGACTGTGTCCGGTACTTCGCTACCACGATCCCGAGCGGTTCGATGGGTTGGGCGATGGTGTCCGAGAACTCACGCACCCGCCGCACGATCTGCGGAATCCCGTAAGTCGAGAGTATGTCTGGGATGGTTGGGATGAGGTAGCCCTGAGAAATGCGGAGGCCGTTGAGCGTGATGATGCCAAGATTCGGCGGGCAGTCGATCATGACTATGTCGAACTCGCTCAGGATCGGTGCAACGGCCCTGCGCAAGATGTCGGTGGGGTTCTCCGCGTAGAACCGACCGCTGGACATCGATCCGAGTCGATCCTGCACGTCGATCAAGTCCAAGCTCGATGGGAGCAGCGACAGCGAGCGCACGGCTCTGACGCGGGAACTCTTGCGAATAAGCGCGGCCTCGACATTAAACGAGCGCTCCTCTGGCTCGAGCAGCGCGTCACTGAAGAGTCTCGCGAGTGTCC
Source organism: Dehalococcoidia bacterium (assembly GCA_965208885.1). GTDB lineage: Bacteria > Chloroflexota > Dehalococcoidia > UBA2979 > UBA2979 > VXMT01. The sequence goes on along the minus strand of CBDBPS010000002.1, from coordinate 1,726,003 downwards.
TGCCCTCAGCGTTGAGTTCGCCCCAGCGTCCGTCCCCGATGAGCATGGAGGTTGCGTTCGTCTGCGGATCCAGATCGATGAGGAGAACCTTCCTCTGGAACTCGCCAGCGAGCATCTCGGCCACGGCCACCGTGGTCGTTGTCTTGCCGACTCCACCCTTCAAGTTGATGGTCGATATTACGGTTGGCATGGGCACACCTCTTCTCCAAAGCCACGCTCGTACTTGCTCGCTGCTGAACACTGGGCCAGACCGCAACTCCGCGACGGGTGACGGGAAGTCAGGGAAGCGATTCCGCCAGTTGACCACCGCCTGACGCGAGACCTGAGCCATCGATGCGACTTCGTGGATGCCCAATAGCTCTTGGCCGACCACGAATGCCTCCCCGTGTACAGCGTACACAGTGTGAACGCTGTACACATCGCGGTCAAGCCGTCTAGCGATCCCCGGTTGCCCGCGGCCTGAGCTCCCCCACGATGAAGTCCCGCACGAGCGGGAAGACCGGGCGCTGCCACCAGCCCGCGAGGTCCTGCCAGACCGCGCGGATCATGAACGCGAAGACGTAGCCCTCGCTCGGGCCGTCCGAGGGGCGGACGTAGCCGGCTGAGACGCGGTAGCCGATCGGGGTGGGCGAGGTCCAGTAGCCCGCCTTCTGACCGTACGTGTAGCCCTCGACGCCCCACTCGGGCGGGAACGGCCAGAAGGCCGGGCCGAGCTCGGGCCGCGTGGCGAGGTCGAGCAGGTACGCCGTCCATTCCTCGTCAAGCTGCTCGCCACGCACCAGCGAGGTCCAGATGCGCGCGAGGTCGAGCGGCGCGAGGTGGGCGTAGCGCCAGCTGTGCTCGTACTCCGACACCACCGAGACGCCTGCGCGTTCGAGCACGGCCTGGATCTGCTCGCTGGTGACGTTGTCGTTGAGCCGGTCGGAGTGCGAGTCGAGCGACTTCGAGAGGATGAGCTCGATGTCCTCCTGCACCTCGCCCTCGAAGGTCAGCTCGCCGTCCTGCACCGCGCGCAGCGCGGTGATCACGATCACGATCTTGCCCGCCGACGCCGGGTACTGGCTGTGCTCGGGGTTGACGAGGATGACCTGGTCGCAGTCGAGGTCGACGAGGGCGAGCCCCCAGCCCCCGACGTAGCCGTCCATTGCCCCCTCGACGGCCTCGCGGAGCGCGTCGCCGCGCTCCATCAGCCCGTCGCAGCGCGCGAGGCGCGGGTCGGGCGTCGGGGTAGGTGGGGGTGTCGGCGTTGCGGTGGGGCTGGGGGAAGGCGTGGGCGTCGGGGTTGGAGACGGTGTGGGGTCAGGCGTCGAGGTGGGCGAGGGTGTCGCGGTCACGGTCGGGGAGGGGGTAGGCGTGGCTGTTGAGGTACCGACCGGCGACTGCTCGGTGTCGGTGCACCCGGCCGCGAGGCTCGCGACGAGTAGGCCGGCGAGCAGGAGTGACAGGGGTCGCAGTCGCATCGATGTCCGCCTACCTCTCGCGACGCGTGAGGCGTACCTGGTTAGCGGCGCAGCGCTCCGCCCGCGATGGCCGCATCCATGTCATCAAGTGTGACAGGCGGGCCGTCGTGCTTCAGGGCGCCGAAGAGCCGGTTGATGGGACGCACCGCAACGATGCGCACCGCATCGCCATCGATGAAGTAGCGCACCCGATCCCCCGGCCGCACGCCGAGGGACGCACGCACCGCCTTCGGCAGCGTAGTCCGGCCGTTCACGCCGATGCGGGACTCCTCCATGACTGCCCTTTTCCCCCCAGGTGGCTTCAGCGCGTTGCGGTGGGCGACGCCACGGGCTCGGCGCCCATGAGGGCGTGGGTGACCGTCGCCGGCTCCAGCATGCCAGGGCTCGGCGCGGGCTGCGGGGTGCCCGGGCTTGTCGCCGGCTCGGGGCTACGCGGCCTCGTCGCGGGCTGCTGGGCGGCCAGGCTGGCCGCGGGCGGCCGCGCGAAGGCGAAGAAGATCGCGCCCAGCGAGGCGAAGAAGGCGAGCACCAGGAAGCTCATTCGGTAGCTCCCCGTCTGGTCGTACATGATCCCGGCGAACGTCGGGCCGATGATCATCCCGGACATGATCACGAGCGATGAGAAGCCCATGATCGTCCCGAACGAGCGTCGACCGAAGTAGTCGGCGCGGATCGCCATCTGCAGCGGCGCGCGCAGCCCCCACGCGGCGCCGTTGATAGCCACCGAGAGGTACACGAGGCTCAGCACCGGCGCGATCGCCAGCAAGAAGATGGCGAGGCCGTGACCGAGCAGCGCGCCCACGATCAGCGGGCGCTTCGGCCAGCGGTCGCCGAGATATGCCCCGGCGAGCTGCCCGATGATCTGGCCGATGGTCTGGATCGTGATCGCGAAGGCGGCGAGGGCGAGGCTGTAGCCGAGGTCCTCGTGGATGTAGATCACGAGGTGCACCATGAGCGCGCCAATGACGAGCAGCGCCGAGGCCTGGCCGAGCGAGATCAGCCAGAAGGACGAGGTGCGCAGCGCGTCGGCCGTGCTCATGCCCCACTCTTCCTCCTCGTCAGGGTCGTCCGAGAGCTCGGAATAGGAGGTCGCGCCGTCGGGCAGCAGTCCGTGGTCCTCGGGGCGGCGGCGCACCATGCGGGCGAGCGGGAGGCCAATGACGAGGACGAGGACGCCCGAGGCGAAGGCAGCCGTGCGCCAGCCGATGCTCTCGATCACGAGCGCCATGGGCGTCGCGGCGAAGCCGCCGATCGCGAAGCCCATCGAGAGCATCCCGAGGGCGAACGAGCGGCGTCGGCGGAACCAGTTCACGACGGCGACGACGAGCGAGAGGAAGCTGCTCAGCGATGCGCCGATCGCGATCAGCATGAAGGAGATGTAGAAGGTCCAGATCTCCTGCACGAAGCTGAGCATGATGAAGCCGATGGCGAACAGCACCATGCCCACGTACATGATCCGTCGCGGCCCGTAGGTGTCGATCGCCCAGCCCTGGATCGGGCCGAGGATGCCGCTCTCGGCGCGCTGCATCGCGAACGCGATCGAGAACGTCGTGCGGCTCCAGCCGAAGTCGGCCTGCATCAGCGCGACATACGTCCCGAACGAGTGGAACATCAGCATGCCGAGCATGAGCTGCGTCAGGAACCCGGCCCCGACGATCCACCACCCATAGAAGATCCGCGGGCGCTCAGGCGCCCCGGTCGTCACGAGGCGTGGCTCATGAGGCAGCGAAGGCGCGGCAACCGATCGCGCGCTCGAGGTCGTCGTTGGCCTCGCGCAGCGAGCGCTGCAGCAGCGGCTGGCGGTCGCCGAGCTCGGCGAGCACGGCGCGTGAGCGCTCCAGCACGCGCTCCTCGACGCGCCCGTGCGGGAACAGGCTGGCGAAGTAGGAGCGGGTGAACTGGTTCTCGCCGGTCTCGAACACGCCGGGGACGCGGTCGAAGAACTCCATCGTCCAGGGTTCGAGCATCTCGCGCTGGACGTGCCAGTGGAAGCCGGCCATCGCCGCGGCCGTGAGGTGCAGTGAGCCGTAGCCCTCGTCGTGGAACCGTCGCCAGGCCTCGGCCTTCACCGCGGCGTCCGGCACGGCCACCTCGGCGCGCAGCATGGCGCGGTCCCCGCGGTCCGAGGGGTCGCGTTCGCGCTCGGCTGCGACACGGTCCGCTGCGCCGTCGAGGCCATGCGCGACGGCGCGCGTGGCGATCTCCCAGCGCATGTCCTGATCGATGCTCAGTCCGGGCACGGACAGCTCGCCGTCGGCGAGCGCGATCACACGCGCGATGTCCTCCGGCGTGATCGCCAGCCCGATCAGCGTGCGGGCCCAGATGATCTGCCCGTCGCTCGTCGAAGCAGCCGGCACGCCCTCGGTCAGGGCGCCCCATGCGAGCTCCGAGAAGCGGTGCGCGTGCTCGTCGCGCTGGTCGTCCGGGACGTAGCGCGCGATGGCGGCGGTGACAGTGGCGAGTGCGGTCTCGACCAGCTCGATGTCGGCCTCGCCCGCGACCTTCGAGGCAGTGAGCGGCAGGTAGTCGGTCGACTTGAGCTGCTGGTCGCGGACCATGTTCCACAGCGCCTGCCAGATCAGCTGGCGCAGCAACGGGTCCTCGACGCGCTCGATGTGCTCGCGCACGTACTCGAGCGAGCGGTCGTCGAGGGCGACCTTCACGAAGCCGTGGTCGCCGAGGTTCGGCATGACGAGCACCGGCTCGGGCGTGCCGACGGCCGCCGGCACGTCGCTGCGCTCGCCCTCGACGGAGACGGGGACACCGGCGACGTTGAGCGAGCCGTTGGACTCGGTGAGCAGCGCGACGTCGAGCTGGTGGGGGCGCAGCGTCGGGTAGTCGTCGGGCGCGGTCTGGTCGAGCTCGAACGACGCGATCGCGCCGCCCTCGGCGTGCCAGTCCGCGCTGATCGTGTTGAGCGAGGGCGTCTCGAGCCACAGCGCGGCCCACGCGTGGAGGTCGCGCTCGACGCCTTCGTCGATGGCGTCGAGGAACTCGGCGAGCGTGGTGTTGCCGAAGGCGTGGCGCTGGAAGTAGCGGCGCATGCCGTCGCGGAAGTCCTCGACGCCGACCGTGGCGACGAGCTGCTTGAGCACGGCCGCGCCCTTGCCGTAGGTGATGCCGTCGAAGTTCAGGAACGTGGCGTCGGTGTCGGGCACCTGCCCGGCGATGGGGTGGGTGGTGACGAGCTGGTCCTGGCGGTAGGCCCACGCCTTCATCCCGGAGTTGAACGCCAGCCACGCCGACTGGAAGCGGGTCGCCTCGGACAGCGCGAGGTAGGCCATGTAGGTCGCGAAGCTCTCGTTGAGCCAGAGGTCGTTCCACCACCGCATGGTGACGAGGTCGCCGAACCACATGTGCGCCATCTCGTGGAGGATCACCTCGGCGCGGCCGAGCCGCTGGTTATCGGTCGGCGGGTCGCGGAACACCATCCGCTCGGAGTGGGTGATCGCGCCGACGTTCTCCATGGCGCCGAAGTTGAACTCGGGCACGAAGACCTGGTCGTACTTGTGGAAGGCGTACGGGTAGCCGAAGAAGTCGGCGAAGAAGGTCAGCCCCTGCTTGGTGACCTCGAACAGCTCGTCCTCGTCGAGGTGAGGCGCGAGGGACCCGCGGCAGTAGAAGCCGAGCGGGATGCCTTCGTGCTCGTCGCGGACGACGTGGTACGGCCCGGCGATGAGCGCAAACAGGTACGTCGAGAAGCGCTCGGTCTGCTCGAAGCGGCGGCGCAGCCGCCCGTCCGGCAGCTCCTCGCGGCTCGCCTCGCTCGTGTTCGCGATCAGCTCCCACTCGGCGGGCGCGTCGACGGTCAGCGCGTAGCTCGCCTTGAGGTCGGGCTGGTCGAAGCACGGGAAGAGGCGATGGCACGCGTACGGCTCGAAGTTCGTGTAGATGTACTCGGCGCCGTCCTCGGGGTCGATGAACTGGTGGAAGCCGTCGCCGGTGTGGTCGTAGTCGTGCTCGTAGACGATCCGGACGACGTTCTCGCCGCCGAGCGCGTCGCCGGGCAGTGTCAGCCGGTACGCGGTCTGGTCCGGCTCGACGGCCGCGCCGTTGACCTCGAGGCGCTCGATGCCGCCGCCGGTGTGGTCTAGGAATACGTCGCCGTCACCACTCCCGTTCCCGGAGAGCGTGAAGCGGACGGTGACGTCGCCACGGTAGCGCTCGGCGCCGCCGGTGAGGTCGAGGTGGAGGTCATACGAGACGTCGCTCACGCGATCGGCGCGGGCGGTCGCCTCTTGCTGCGTCAGACTGTCGCGCACGGCGACGGGCTCGGTAGTCATCGGTACCCCTCGGAGCAAGCGTGGACATGCGCCGACGCCGGGTCGACGCGCCGACTATCGAGTATACCGAGCGCCACCGGACGGGCGACGGCAGAGCGCCGGCGATCTGTTGCTGTCGCCGCGAGTCCTGCGTCTGATCCCCTCGCCCCCGCCCTGCGGGGTATCCCCGCATAGAGGCGAGCCAAGGGCCTGCCCCTGGCTTGCCAACCCAGCCAGACGGCGCGGGAGAGAGGGTGAGGGTGAGGGGGTCTGCGGGCCCGCGAGCAACTCGCGAAGCGCCTGCCGGACCCTCACCCCCCGCCCTCTCCCGCAAGCGGGAGAGGGAGCCGGATTCGGATGGAGAGAGTGAGGGCTACATCTCCTCGGTCTTCTCGCCGGAGAGGTAGGCCTGCGGGTCCTCCTCGAAGCCGAGGCGGCAGCCGCGGCCGCAGAAGTAGTACGTCGTGCCCTCGTACTCGTACGAGCCGCCGGGCGGATCCTTCGTGTCGACGTCCATGCCGCAACACGGGTCGGTCGCGGTGCTGCCGCCACCGCTCAGGAAGTCGATAACCTTGCTCACCATTGTGGGTGTCCTTACGTCTCCGCACCGACTGTCGGTGGCTCCTCGGGCCGGGTCTCGCCGCCGCCGCGCCACACGCGCACGCCGGCCGTGACGACCATCGCCACGGCGAGCCCGAACCAGGTGAGAGCGTACTCCATGTGGGGCGTCGTGTTCCTGTAGCCCTCGTACAGCGTCACCGGGCGTTCCGGTGGCGCACTGCGCGGCAGGAACTCCACGAGCTCTCCCGCAGTCGCCCGCCAGGGCACGACCTCGTACGGCAGCAGCTCGGCGATCGAGGCCACGTCGAAGCGTGTCCAGGTACCGTCGGCCCCCAGCGTCGCGCGCAGGCTGCGGCCGACGCGGATGAGCCCGTCGAGGCCCTCGTCCTCGTCCGCGAGGATCGCGAGCACGGCCTCGCGCTCGTCGGCCGGGTACCACCCGCGGTTCACGAGCACGGCCGGGCTTCCATCGGCCGGCAGCAGCGGCACCACGACCTCCTCGCCGCGACGCCCGTAGCGGGTGCGGTTCGCGATCACCTGCAGCCGGTCGTAGTCCCACTCGCCGACGAACGCGAGGCGCCGGTAGTCGAGGTCCTCGTGGGGCATCGCGAACGCCTCGGCGGGCGCGAGGGGCGTGGCGGCGATGCGCGCGTCGAGCTCGCGCGCGAGGTCCTGCTTGTAGCCGTTGCGCATGAACTGCCACGTGCCGAGCCCGGAGAGCACTATCGCACCCATGACCGCGAGGGCGAGCAGCAGCGCCGTCGAGCCTGTGATCCGCATGCCTTGATGCTACCGCGACGGGCGCTGACGGCGATCCACCACCTGCGGACGGGGTGCGCCACCGGGCATGGATCCTCGGGAAGCCCTGCTCAGAGCCGCGGGTACCAACGAGTCGCTCACTACGTCGCTAGTATCGGCATCGCACAGTCTCCTCCTCGATGGGGAAGAGTGCGACACGCAGGCTGTGCTGTTGCCAGCCTCCGGTGGCCCTTCAGAAGTGTCTGGTCGGCGGAGTGTCACACACCTCGACGGTGCTGCCGGAGTCTCCGGCGGGTTCTGGCTGGTAGTCTGGTTCGGTACCGAAGGAAACAGTGATCCGGGGCTGCCGGGTTGCGGCCAGTATGAACGCGCAAGTATCCATTTCGCGTGACGCTATCGCCCTGTTCTGTCGCGAGCACGGCATCAAGCGGCTCGCGGTATTTGGCTCGGCGCTTCGCGACGCTTTCGGCCCCGACAGCGACGTCGATGTCCTGGTGGAGTTCGAGCCGGATCGCATTCCGGGGCTGCTCGGTGTAGCCGGTCTGGAGATCGAGCTGTCCCGCCTGTTCTCGGGACGCAAGGTCGATCTCCGCACCCCCGAGGATCTCAGCCGCTACTTCCGCCAGAGTGTGCTGGAGACTGCGGAGGTCGAGTACGAACGCCGCTGACGAGTTCCGCCTGCGTCACATGCTCGACGCGGCGAGGGAGGCCGTCTCGTTCACCAGCGGCCGCGCCCTCGTGGACCTCTGCCCATGCTGATCGCGCAGCTCGAATTGGCCGTACGGCCGGACTCAGGCGATAGCTGAGCAGCGACGGCGGCAGGCAGGTCAGCCCACTGAGCGAATGATGATGGCCGTGGCGATGGCGATCGCTGTGAGGATCGTGCCGGCGGCGGCGCCGACCGCAGTCAGCAGGGTGGCCCGAAGGCGCTCGATGTCAGCGCGGGTCAGGGCGACATCGGACTTCGTCGCGAGGTGCTCGTACGCGCCTTCGAGGCGTGCAAGGCGCTCGCCGGTCGGCTCGGTCTGCGTGGCCATGCCGCTGCCTCCTGCATGCAGGCTACGCGACACAATGGTGCCGGAGACGATTATTCCGAATCGGATTTGTTGTGACGGTTGCGAACGCGGCGCTCAGCGCTGGAGGGGGCGCGGGTGCGCCCCCTCCTCGAAGTTCCATCCGGCCCGACGGCGCTAGTTGAACATCAGCACGGTGCGGGCCACCTCGCCTGCCTTCATCGCCCGGAACGCCTCGTTCACGTCCTCGAGGGCGCCACGGCGGGTGATCATCTCGTCGAGCAGGAGCTTGCCCTGCAGGTACCAGTCGATGTACGCGGGCATGTCGATGCGGAAGCGGTTCGAGCCCATGCTCGAACCCTGCAGCGTCTTGCCGCCGAGCAGCGAGGGGCCGTCGATCTCGACCTTCTGACCCTGCGGGATCATGCCGACGATCGTCGCGGTGCCGCCGCGACGGACCGACTCGTAGGCCTGCTCCGCCGCGGCCTTCAGCCCGATTGCCTCGAAACTGTAGTCGACCCCGCCCGGGACGATGCCCTGGATCGCCTGCACCGGGTCGCGCGAGGAGGCGTCGACGGAGTGCGTCGCGCCGAGCTCACGCGCCGTGGCGAGCTTCGACTCGTGGATGTCGACGGCGATGATCGTGCGTGCGCCGCCGATGCGCGCGCCCTGGATCGCGGCCAGCCCGACGCCACCCGCGCCGAACACCGCGACCGTCGAGCCGGGCTCGATGGCGGCGGTGTTGAGCACCGCGCCGAGGCCGGTCGTCACGCCGCAGCCGATGAGCGCGGCGCGGTCGAACTCGATGTCCTTCTCGATCTTCACCAGCGCGTTCTGGTGGACCAGCATCTCTTCGGCGTACGTCGCGAGGCCGGCGAACTGCTGCACGCGGCCGCCCTTCCACGACAGCGCCGGCTCCTCGCCAAGCCCGCGCACGGGGCGGCGCGAGCAGAGGAACGGCTCGCCGCTCAGGCACCGCTCACACGTCCCGCAGAAGATCGACAGGCACGCGATGACGCGGTCGCCCGGCTCGAACTCGGTGACCTGCTCGCCGACTGCCTCGACGACCCCTGCCGCCTCGTGGCCCAGCACCGCGGGCGTGGGCATGACGTAGAGCCCGTCGTAGAAGTGAACGTCGGAGTGGCAGACGCCGCTGGCGGCGGTGCGGACGACGACCTCCTCAGGACGCGGGTCGTCGCGGTCGATGTCCTCGATGGTCAGGTTCTCGTGTGCGGCGTGGAAGACGGCGGCCTTCATGGGGTTCCTCCTCGTGACCCCGCGTGTCCCGGCGGGGCGTCGCGGGCATGTTCACGCACACCGCGAAGCGATGTCCACCGCTTGAGGGTCCGATCCCCTCTACCCCCGGCGGGGGGAGAGGGTGAGGGTGAGGGGGGCGCGGGATGCGACGAGCCATCGAGGAGCCTGGAGAGTGGAGGGGCCGTCCTGTTCAGGCCGTGCCTATCCGGCGAGCTGCGCGACGAGCTCCTCGACGCTCTGCGCGGGGAGGTTGCAGACGAGGTTCTCGCAGACGTAGGCGGCGGCTCCGTCGCCGACCGCGCGGCCTTCGAGGACCGGGAGGCCCTCTCCGTCCGCGGGGGCGAGCAGCACCGCCGGGAGGTAACGCCCAGCCAGTTCCCGCTCGAACGGCGCGCGCGCCTCGGCGTTGCCGACGACGGCGATCTCGCGCGGGGGCGCGAGCAGCAGGTCGACGACCTGCAGCACGCTGCCGAACCCACTCGCGGCCTGCACGAGGTGGTCGCTGGTGAGCGCGACGACTTCGCGGGCCAGCGCCTCCCACTCGGGCCGTCCGAAGTAGCGCCCGAGCCAGAAGGCGAGCAGCGCCGCCGCGCCGTTTCCGCTTGGTGAGGCGGCGTCGAAGAGCGGCTTCTGGCGCAGGATCAGCCGCTCGGCGTCGAACGCCGACTCGTACACGCCGCCGCCGTCGGGGTCGCGGAAGCGGGCCACGACCACCTCGAGCAGCTCGGCGGCCCAGTGCAGGTGGTCGAGGTTGCCGGTGGCGCGGTACAGCTCGATCAGGCCGAGGCCGTAGTAGGTGTAGTCCTCGATCATGCCGTCGATGCGCGCGCGGCCGTCCTTCCAGGTGTGCAGCAGCCGTGTGCCGTCCCACATCTCGGCGCGCACGAACGCGGCGTTGCGCTCCGCGATGGCGATGTACGAGGGCTCACCGAAGACGCGGCCCGCCTCGGCGAACGCGGCGAGCGCGAGGCCGTTCCACGAGGTCAGCACCTTGTCGTCGAGGCCCGGCCAGACGCGCGTCTCGCGCTCGGCGAGCAGGCGCGCGCGCCAGCCGGCCATGCGCTCCTCGAGGGCCTCGACGGTCATGCCGCGGTCGGTCGCGATGTGGTTGAGCGGGGCGCGGCGGCTGAGCACGTTGCGGCGTCCGAACTCGGGATGGTGCGGATCCTGGAAGTTGCCCATCGCGGTAACGCCGTAGACCTCCGCGGCCAGCGCACCATCCTCGGGGCCGAGCACAGCGGCGAACTCGTCGGGCGTCCAGACGAAGAACTTGCCCTCGATGCCCTCGCTGTCGGCGTCCTGCGCGCTGTAGAAGCCGCCCTCGGAGTGCAGCATCTCGCGTTCGAGGTAGGCGAGCGTCTCGCGCACGACGCGTTCGAAGAGGGGATCGCCCCGCGAGGGATCCTCGCGTCCCGGAGAGGTCGTGATCTGCCAGGCGTGGGTGTAGGCGCGGACGAGCTGCGCGTTGTCGTAGAGCATCTTCTCGAAGTGCGGGACCAACCACTCGCGGTCGACGCTGTAGCGCGCGAAGCCACCGCCGAGGTGGTCGTACATCCCGCCCAGCGCCATCGAGCGCAGCGTCTCGATCGCCATCGAGCGCGCGCTGGGCTCGCCGATGTCGGCGCGCGTGGCGGCGTGGTCGTGGAGCAGCAGGAACTCGAGGGTGGCGGGGTTCGGGAACTTCGGCGCGGTGCCGAACCCGCCCCACGTGCCGTCGAAGGCTTCGCGCAGGCGTCCGACGGCCCCGGCCGTCAGGTCGGCCGTGACTGCCCCATCGCCCGAGGACTCACGCGCCGTCGCCTCCTGGAGCTGCTCGGTGATGCGGGTGGCGGAGCCCATCAGGCGCTCACGGTCGGTATCCCACGAGTGGCGCAAGGCCTCCAGGACGCGTCGGAAGCCGGGGCGCCCGTGACCGTCTTCGGGCGGGAAGTACGTGCCGGCGAAGAACGGGTCGCCGTCGGGGGTCATGAACACGGTCATGGGCCAGCCGCCCTGGCCGGTCATCGCCTGCGTCGCCGTCATGTAGACGCTGTCGACGTCTGGCCGCTCCTCGCGGTCGACCTTGATGTTCACGTAGTTCTCGTTCATCACCGCCGCGATGCCCGCGTCCTCGAACGACTCGTGGGCCATGACGTGGCACCAGTGGCACGAGCTGTAGCCGACGGAGAGCAGGATTGGGCGGTCCTCGGCACGAGCGCGCTCGAACGCCTCCTCGCCCCACGGGTACCAGTCCACGGGATTCGAGGCGTGCTGGAGCAGGTAGGGGCTGGTCTCGTCGGCGAGGCGGTTGTGGTGCGCGGGCTGCTCGTCGCTCACTGAGTGCTCCGGTCCGTGCGTGGCCGTGCCGCGCGCTCCGCGTCGGGCAGGCGTGGGCGGCTCACCGCCCCATCGTAGCGCCGGGGGTCGGTTAGGCGACCAGCACCTGCACGACGGCGCCGAGGATGACGCCGTACACGACGTGCGCGCCGACGAGCGCCGCGGTGCGCCGTGCGTGATCGCCGGGGTCGAGCGCATCGAGGCGTTCCTGGAGGCCAATCGTCGGCGCCCAGAACGCGAGCCCGACAATCGCGAGCAAGAGTCCATACATGAGGCCGGCGACCCAGAGTCGCTCGTCCCATGCAGGGACACGCAGCGTCCACTCGGGGAGGGCCGTGGTCCAGTCCGAGACACTCACGCTCCACCCCGGAACCCGTGCGGTGACGAGCGCGAACGCGACGCCCAGCAGCATGCCGTAGGCGAGCTGCAGGAGCGCACCGAGCGCGGGATAGTCGCGAGCGTCACCGCCGCTGATGCGGGCGAGGAGCAAGGACGGGTCGGGCGGCTCGGTGCGCATCTCGCGCGTACGCACCGCGAACATCGCCGCCGCGCCGGCGAGCCCGCCGATAAGCCCGGCGACCACCTCGACCATCACGCGTTCACCGGCGCGTGACTACCAGAACCGCCGCAGGCCGGAGAGCACATCGCGTGCGTCGTCCATCAGGCCACCGCGGCGGGGGCGCGGGCGACGGGCGCTCGGGGCCGGGGGGGCCGGCTCCGCGGGCTCCTCAGCCTCATGTTCAGTCGCGGGCGCGGCCTGGGCGTAGACGATGGACTCGGCTGTACGCGGGCGGGCGCTCTCCGGCGCGGGCTCGTCGTCGGCCGTCACCGGGGGCGGTGCATCCTCGGCGTCCTCAGGTTCGGCCGCAGGTGCGGGGAGCTGCAGCAGCGACTGCACCTGCATCTGGACGTTGCCAAGCAAGCGGCGCAGCTCGGCGCGCTCCGTGGCGGCCTCGCGTTGCTCCTCGATCGCGACATCGAGCTGGCGCTCGAGCCTTCCGATCTCGCGTTCGAGGCCGAGCCGACGCTCCCTGGCGGTGAGCAGGAGCTGATCGCGATGCGCGATCTCCAACCGGAGCAGCTTGATCTCCGCCGAGGTGGCTGCGTCGGGCCCCGGTGCGGCGGGCGCGACCGGCTCGGTGGGGGGCAGCGGTGCGGCGAACACCGGCGAGGGGCGAGGATCTGGCTGGGCCGGCGCAGAGGGGCCCGGCTCCGGCGCGGGATCGCTGCCTGCGACAGAGGTCGGCTCCATCGTCGGGTTCGGTTCAGTCGGGGTGGGCGGGTCCGGCGCGGCATCGGGCTCAGCCGAGGCCGTGGGAGCGGCCTCGGCCTCTGGCTCGACGCTGTCGTCGGGGATGTTGTGGGGGAGGGCTTCGCTGTCCGTCATCTCGGCCGGGATGGTACACGGCTGTCAGGCGTCGGGGCGCACCTCGGCCAGTACGTCCCGGAATCCCGCACCCTCCGGGCGCCCGAGGGCGTCCCGGGTGCACTCCTCGGGGTCCTTGTCCGGGCGCCAGCGCTGGAAGCGGGCGGCGTGGCGAAGGCGGCCGCCGGTGGTCTGGTCGTAGCTCGCCTCGACCACCACCTCAGGTCGCACCGGCACGAATCCTTTCTCGCGGCCCTGCGACCAGCGGCTCTCCATGCCCGGCTGGCGCGCGTCCTCGCCGAAGCTCGCGTCAGCGCGCAGCGCCTCGAAGCGCTCGAGCAGGGCGAGGCGCTCTTCGTCGCGGAACCCCGAGATGTGCCCCACGAAGTGCATCCGACCCTCGGCGTCGTACATGCCGAGCAGCAGCGAGCCGATGCGGTCGCCTTCCTTGTGCACGCGGTATCCGCCGACAACGGCGTCTATGGTGTGGCGGTGCTTGATCTTCAGCATCTTGCGCTTGCCCTCGACGTAGCGCCCGTCGAGCCGCTTGGCGACGATACCGTCGCAGCCGGCCGCCTCGAAGCGCGTGTGCCACTCCTCGGCGGTTGCGAGGTCATGCGTGGACGGGGTGAGCGACCACGGCGCGTCGAGGCCGACGAGCAGGGCTTCGAGGCGTACGCGGCGCGTCTGGAACGGCTCCGCGCGCAGGTCCTCCCCCTCGATCGCCAGCAGGTCGAAGGCCACGAGCTGCGCGGGCGTCTCCCCAGACAGCCGCTCGATGCGCGACTCGGCGGGGTGGATGCGCTGCTGGAGCGCGTCGAAGTCCGTCGTGTCGCCGGTGACCACCACGATCTCGCCGTCGACGACGGTGCCGACGGGCAGTGCGTCGAGGGCTTCACGCAGCTCGGGGAAGTAGCGCAGGAGCGGGCGTTCGTTGCGACTGTCGAGGCGCGGCTCACCGTCGGGGCCCGCGCTCCACGCGAGGGCGCGGAAGCCGTCCCACTTCGGTTCGTAGGCCCAGTCCGGGGGCGCCGGGAAGCGCTCGCGGACGCGCGCTTCCATCGGCTTGCGAGGCGGTTGGAACGGCCACTCCGGCATGCGAGGGACGGTAGCATGAGGGCCGCAACGAGACTCAGGATCGATTGCCACCGCAATCGCGCGCGTGTTCCGGCTAGAATGCGGATGGTAGGCACTCGCACCCCGCGATGAAGGAGAGATTACGAATGACTATCGAGCGGGTCACCCCCAGCTACCAGATCGAATCCTTCGGGAACCTCGAGGACTTCGTCGAGGAGCCGTACGAGGCGATCAACCTCCACAACTTCGAGCAGGTCCCGCAGCTCGCCGCGCTGCCTTCGGACATGCGCGCGGAGATCCGCGTGGTCGGCAACGTGCTGCCGTTCAAGGCGAACAAGTACGTGATCGACCACCTCATCGACTGGGACAAGGTGCCGGACGACCCGATGTACCGGCTCACCTTCCCCAAGCGCGAGATGCTCCAGCCCGAGCACTACCAGCGCATCGCGACCATGCTGGACGCCGGCGCCACCGATGAGCAGATGAAGCAGGCCGCCGACGAGATCCGCTGGACCCTCAACCCGCACCCCGCGGGCCAGATGGACCACAACGTGCCGGCCCTCGACGGCCGTCCCCTGCAGGGCATGCAGCACAAGTACCGCGAGACCGTGCTGTTCTTCCCCAGCCAGGGCCAGACCTGCCACGCGTACTGCACCTTCTGCTTCCGCTGGCCGCAGTTCGTCGGCCTGGAGGACCAGAAGTTCGCGATGCGCGAGGCCACGCTGCTGCGCGACTACGTGGAGGCGCACGAGGACATCTCGGACATCCTCTTCACCGGCGGCGACCCGCTGATCATGAAGACGCGCGTGCTGCGCCGGTACATCGAGCCGCTGCTCGAGCCCGGTGGCGCGCCGAACATTTCGACCATCCGCATCGGCTCGAAGGCGCTCGCCTACTGGCCGCACCGCTTCGTCTCCGACGACGACGCCGATGACCTGTTGGCGCTGTTCAAGGAGGTCGTCGACTCCGGGCGGCAGCTCTCGTTCATGGCGCACTTCAGCCACCCGGCGGAGCTGGAGACCTCGATCGTCCAGGAGGCGATCCGCAAGGTGCGTGCCACGGGGACGCAGATCCGCACGCAGACGCCGCTGCTGCGCCACATCAACGACGACGCAGCGACGCTCGCGCGGATGTGGCGGCTGCAGACGCAGCTCGGCTGCATCCCGTACTACCTGTTCGTGGAGCGCGACACCGGCGCGCGGCACTACTTCGAGCTGCCGCTGGTCGAGTGCTGGAACATCTTCCGCGAGGCCTACTCGCACGTCGGCGGCAACTCGCGCACGGTGCGTGGGCCCAGCATGTCGGCCACGCCCGGCAAGGTGCAGGTTCTCGGCGTATCCGAGGTGGCCGGCGAGAAGGTGATCGTGCTGCGCATGCTGCAGGGCCGGAACCCGGACTGGGTTGGCCGCCCGTTCTTCGCGAAGTACAGCGAGACCGCCCGCTGGCTCGACGACCTCGAGCCTGCGTTCGGCGAGGAGAAGTTCTTCTTCGAGGACGAGCTCGACGAGATGCTGTCGGAGCAGGGCAGCCCGTGGTCGCGCAACGACCTCAGCCTGCCGATGGCGAGCCCCAACTAGCGGCTTGCCAGGGCCCCAATCGCGGACCTCACCATCAGATCCGGCCCCCTCGCCCCCCTCAGGGGGGAGAGGGCTGGGGTGAGGGGGTCTCCCGGCTTCCCGCGCGCGCCAGCCGCACCCCGCGCCGCCCTCACCCGCACTCGCTAATCCGGCCCCCTCTCCCCTTGCGGGAGAGGGCTGGGGTGAGGGGGTTCCGGCTCAACGGGTGCCTCGTGCCTGGTGGGGGCGGCCCCCCTCACCCTCACCCTCTGTGTAGCTTAGTCGGCGAGCCGAGGGCGCACCCTCCGCTCGCCTCGATGCGGGGATACCCCGCAGGCCCCGCCGGGGGGCGAGGGAATCAGAGCGGGCGAAGCGCGGCTCGCGAGGAGCTAGACCGGCGCGGCGCCGGGGCCCGCGGTCTGTGATGCGCCCGGGAGTGGGATCACCACCTCGGCGTCCCCGGTGTCGAGGCCCTCGCGCTCGTGGTGCTCGAAGCGGCTGATCGGAACCGCCGGCAGTGTCTCGACGTGTGCACCCGCGCGCACGCCGTACTCAAGCGAGAACTGCGCGATCGCCTCGTTGTCGTCGGCCTCGACCATGCTGATGAAGTCGTAGTGACCGAGCACGCCGTAGAGCCCGAGGCACTCGACGCCGGGCCCCTCCACCTCGCGCTCGATGCGGAGCAGCCGACCGGGATCCTCGAACGAGGCCTCGCGGCCCTCGGGCGTCAGCGTGATCAGCAGGAAGTACGTCGCCATCGTCGTGCTCCGTCGTGCGCGCGGCGCCGCCTGCGCCGCCTTCGTGGTTGCGCGCGCATTGTGACACCGGCTGCCAACTCACGGGGTGCGACGGTCGGAGCGATACCCCTACTGCCGACTGAAGTGATGTAGACTTACATCATGAGTCACCGCACCCAGATCACGCTGACGGACGAGCAGTACGCGCGACTGATCGAGGAGTCCCGGCGCTCGGGCCGAGGGCTCGCCGAACTCGTGCGCAGAGCGGTCGAGCGGACCTACGGGGCGTCTCCCACCGCCGAGGTGCTGAGCGCCCTCGACGCGAGTTACGCGTCCTGGACGGACCGCGACTTCGACGGCGCGAGCTACGTCGATGGGCTTCGCGATGGCATGTCGCGGCGGCTCGCGGACTGATGGCGATCGTCGTCGACACCTCGGTGCTGATCGACCACCTGCGAGGCGACGATGCTGCGCGCGAGGCACTCCGCGACGCCGCGCTCGACGGCGAGCGACTTGTCGCTTCAGTACTCACGAAGGTCGAGTTGCTGGCCGGGATGCGGACAGCCGAGGAGGACGCCACGCGACGGCTGCTGGACAGCCTCGACTGGATCGAGGTGGATGAGGACCTCGCAGATCGTGCGGGAGTGATGGCGAGCCGGTTCCTGCGGTCGCACCCGGGGATCGACCCGGTCGACTACGTGATCGCAGCTACGGTCGAGCGCCTGGACGCCCGGCTCTGGACCCGCAACTTGCGCCACTTCCCGATGTTCCCGGAGCTCGCGCCTCCCTACTGAGGCACGCCTCGTATCATGCGCAACGCGCGAGGAGGCCACATATGACGACCGTCGTCACCGGCGCCACGCTCATCGACGGCACGGGCGCAGACCCCGTCGCCGGCGCGAGCGTGGTCATCGAGGACGGCCGCATCGCGGCCGTTGGACGCATCGACTCGCTGCCCGGCGACGCAAGCGTCATCGACGTGGGCGGCGCGACGGTCATGCCGGGCATGATCGACTCGCACGTCCACTTCTACGGCTCCCGCAAGACGATGCAGCAGCGCGCGCTCACCCCGCCGACGCTCAACGCGTTCGAGGCAGCCCGGAACGCGCGGGAGACCCTCGAGGCCGGCTTCACCACGGTGCGCGACGCGGGTGGGACACCCGTCGGCTTCAAGCTCGCGGCAGAACGCGGCCTCATCGCCGCACCGCGGATGCGCCTCGCCGTCGTCGCGCTCTCGCAGACCGGCGGGCACGGCGATGGCACGATGCCGGCGGGCGGCCGGCTCGGCGGCGAGCGCGGGCCCGAGTGGCCCGAGCACATCTGCGACGGCCCCGACGAGGTGCGCAAGACGGTCCGCACCGTGCTTCGCGCCGGCGCCGACTTCATCAAGCTGCACGCCACGGGTGGCGTGCTCTCCCCCTCGGACGAGCCGGGCTCGCCGCAGTTCACGCAGGAGGAGATCGCGGTCATGGTCTACGAGGCGCGCATGCACGGGAAGACGTGCATGTCGCACGCGCAGGCCACCGAGGGCATCAAGAACGCCCTCCGAGCCGGCGTCGAGTCGATCGAGCACGGCTTCTACCTGGACGACGAGGCAATCGCGATCATGCAGGCGCAGGGCTCGTTCCTGGTCCCCACGCTGCACGCCCCTCGTAGCGTCGTGCTGAACGCCGAGGAGTCGCCTGAGTCCGTCCTGCCGCAGTCGTTGCGCAAGGCACACGAGGTGATCGAGGCCAACGCGCGCAGCTTCCGCGCCGCCCACGAGGCGGGCGTGAAGGTGGCGATGGGCACGGACTGCGGCGTCGGCACGCACGGCACGAACGCATGGGAGCTCGAGCTCATGGTGGAGCACGGCATGACGCCGATGGAGGCCATCGTCGCGACCACGAAGACGGCCGCCGAGTGCGTCCACGTGGACGGCGACGTGGGCACCCTCGAACCCGGCAAGCTCGGCGACCTGATCGTCGTCGACGGCGACCCGCTGGCCGACATCGGGCTGCTCCAGCAGCGCGAGCGCATCAGCCTGGTCATGCAGGGTGGCGAGATCGCCGTCGACCGCACCTAGCAGGCTCCCTCGGCGGCGCGTGACCGCACGTCCGGCATCCCCGATCCTGTGGGTCGGCCCGAGCGCGCGAGGAGGCCGCACGTGACCACTGTCGTGACCGGGGCCACGCTGATCGACGGCACGGGCGCCGACCCCATCGCCGGCGCGAGCGTGGTCATCGACGACGGCCGCATCGCGGCCGCGGGGCGCATCGATGCGCTACCCGAAGGCGCCGAGGTGCTCGACGTGGGCGGCGCGACGGTGATGCCGGGGATGATCGACTCCCACGTCCACTTCCACATGTCCCCGAAGACGATGCAGCAGCAGGCACTCACGCCACCCACCCTCGCTACGTTCGAGGCGGCGCGGCACGCGCGCGAGACGCTCGAGGCAGGCTTCACCACGGTGCGCGACGCGCACGGGACGCCAGTGGGCTTCAAGCTCGCCGCCGAGCGCGGGCTGATCGCCGCGCCGCGAATGCGCCTCACGATCGTCGCGATCTCGCAGACCGGCGGGCACGGGGACCGGACGATGCCGAGCGGTGGGCAGCTCGTGGGCGAGCGCGGTCCGGAGTGGCCCCACAACATCTGCGACGGCCCGGACGAGGTGCGCAAAACCGTGCGCACCGTGCTCCGCGCGGGCGCGGATTTCATCAAGGTGCACGCCTCCGGCGGGGTGACGTCTCCCTCGGACGAGCCGGGCTCGCCGCAGTTCACGCCCGAGGAGATCGCGATCATGGTCTACGAGGCACGCATGCACGGGAAGACGTGCATGTCCCACGCGCAGGGCGCCGAGGGCATCAAGAACGCGCTGCGCGCCGGCGTCGAGTCGATCGAGCACGGCATCTACCTCGACGACGAAGCGATCGCGATCATGCAGGAGCAGGGATCGTTCCTCGTGCCGACGCTGCACGCTCCTCGCAGTGTGCTCCTGAACGCCGAGGAGTCGCCTGAGTCCGTCCTCCCGCAGTCGCTGCGCAAGAACATCGGGGTGATGAAGCACCACACGCAGAGCTTCCGAGCCGCGCACGAGGCCGGCGTGAAGGTGGCGATGGGCACGGACTGCGGCGTCGGCACCCACGGCACGAATGCCTGGGAGCTCGAGCTGATGGTCGAGCACGGTATGACACCGATGGAGGCAATCGTCGCGACGACGAAGACGGCCGCCGAGTGCGTCCACGTCGACGGCGACGTGGGCACCCTCGAACCCGGCAAGCTGGCCGACCTCATCGTCGTCGACGGCGACCCGCTGGCCGACATCGGGCTGCTCCAGCAGCGCGAGCGCATCAGCCTGGTCATGCAGGGTGGCGAGATCGCCGTCGACTGCATGGACGGCTAGGACCGACCCGCCCGTGACGTCGCGCGAGGGCTCCACGGTCCTGCTGTTCGACCTCGACAACACGTTGCTCGACGCCGACGCCGCACGCGCGGCCATCGACGGCGGCATCCGCGCGGCGCTCGGCGAGGCCACGGCAGAACGCTTCTGGGGGTGCTACGAGGAGGTGCGCGAGGCGCTCGGCTACGTCGACGTGCGCGAGGCGATGCTCCGGCTCGGGCGCGAGCGGGGCGATGCGTCGCTGCTGGCCCCGCTGGCTGAGGCGGCCTACGGCGTCGACTACGCGGCGCTGCTGTACCCCGGCGCGCTCGACGCCATCGCGCACGCGCGGACCATCGGGCTGCCGGTGCTGGTGACCGACGGTGACCCGGGCTTCCAGCGCCACAAGGCGCGCGCTGCGGGCGTCGAGACCGCCGTCGAGGGTCGCGTGCTCGTCTACGCGCACAAGGAGCGCGAGCTGGACGACATCCGCTCTCGCCATCCGGCGGACCACTACGTCGTCGTCGACGACAAGCCGTCGATCCTCGCGGCGATGAAGGCCGCGCTCGGACCGCGCGTGACGACGGTCCACGTGGAGCAGGGGCGCTACGCGCGCGCGGCGGGGGCCGTGGGGCCCCCGCCGGACCTGCGGCTGCCGTCGATCGGTGCGTTCGTCGGGCTCACCACAGCGGTGCTACGCGACGCGAGCTAGCGCTGGCCGAGGCCGAACCCGCCGAGGAGCGATCCCTCGCCGCTGGACTGGCCGCCGGCGCTGGGCGCGTTCTGGATGATGCGGTTCGCGAGGCGCGAGAACGGCAGCGACTACAGCCACACCTTGCCGTAGCCGGACAGGCTCGCCAGGAACAGGCCCTCGCCACCGAACAGCATCGACTTGAGGTTGCCTGCTCGCTCGATCGAGTACTCGACCGTCGGCTCCATCGCCACGAGGCAGCCCGTGTCGACGAGGAGCTTGTCGTTGCGCAGCTCCTTCTCGATCACCGTCCCGCCGACGGAGACGAACGCCATGCCATCGCCCTGGAGGCGCTGCAGGATGAAGCCCTCGCCACCGAACAGGCCGGTGCCGAGGTTGCGGCGGAAGGCGATGTCGATCTTCGTGCCGAGCGCGGCGCAGAGGAACGCGTCTTTCTGCGCGATGATCTCGCCGCCGAGGCCCGCGAGGTCCATCGGGACGATCTTGCCTGGGAACTCCGCCGAGAACGCGACGAGCTGCTTGCCGCGGCCCTCGTTGGTGAAGTGCGTGATGAAGATCGACTCCTGGGAGAGCGCGCGCCCAACGGCGCCCCTCAGGCGGCCGAACATCCCCTGATCCGGGTCGCTCCCGTCCCCGAGCTTCGTCTCGAAGGTGACACCTGCGTCCAGGAACATCATCGCGCCGGCCTCGCCGATCACCGTCTCGCCGGGGTCGAGTTCGACCTCGACGAACTGCAAGTCGTCGCCGTGGATGCGATAGTCGATCACGTGGCTGCGCATGGTCATGGCGGATCCCTCCAGCATCCGACCGAGGATCACCTCGATCGGCTCGCGCCCCCCCAGATCCATTGTGGCCCAAAGCACAGCCCCGTGCCGACGCGGTGAGGGATGGGGTCCGGCCTGCAGTGCCGCAACGAGCCTGAAAACGAACGTTCACGCGCCGTTCACGTGCGTGTCGCCACCCCGTAACGCGCGATCGCCATTGTCTGGAGCGAGGAGAACGCCCATGGCTCCGAACCGCATCGAGGCACTCAAGACCGCGAAGGACGGCCTCGACGTCCTGCCGGACCTCTACCGCTACGCCGTCGAGGGCGTCGACGCCATCCCGGCCGACGACTTCGAGCGGCTGAAGTGGTACGGGCTGTTCCACCGCAAGGCGACGCCGGGCTACTTCATGCTGCGGATGCGCATCCCCAACGGGGTGCTCACCTCGGAGCAGATCGCAGCCATTGGCGAGATCGCGAACCGCTGCGGCCGCGGCACGGCCGACATCACCACGCGCCAGAACATCCAGCTCCGCTGGATCACCATCGAGGACGCCCCGTGGGTACTGCAGCGGCTTGCCGCAGCCGGGCTCAACTCGCAGCAGAGCGGCATGGACAACGTCCGCAACGTCGTCGGCTGCCCCCTCGCGGGCCTCGACGCCGACGAGCTGATCGACGCGCGCACGCTCGGGGAGCGGTTGCAGCAGGCGATCGTCGGCGGCAAGCGTTTCAGCAACCTGCCACGCAAGTTCAATCTCTCCATCACCGGCTGCCGCGAGGACTGCACGCACGCGCAGACGCACGACCTCTCCTTCGTGCCCGCGACGCGCATCGAGGCCGGGCAGGAGATCGCCGGCTTCAACGTGCTCGTCGGCGGTGCGCTGGGCGGGCAGCAGCCCGAGCTGGCGCGGCCCCTCGATGTGTTCGTGGAGCCTGAGGGCGTCGTGCCAGTCGCGCTCGCGATCCTCGAGGTCTTCCGCGACCACGGGCCGCGAGAGCAGCGCAAGAAGGCGCGGCTCAAGGTGCTGCTCGGCGAGTGGGGCATCGAGCGCTTCCGCGCGGCCGTCGAGGAGCGCATGGGCGTCGCGCTCGCGCACGCCGCGGAGTCCGCGATCGGCAATCACGGCGGCGACCACATCGGCATCTCGCCACAGGCGCAGCCCGGACGCAGCGTCGTCGGCTGCCTCGTGCCCGTCGGCCGCGTGAGCGGCGACGACCTGATCGAGTTCGGACGGTTGGCGGCCGAGTACGGCAGCGCCGAGCTGCGGCTGACGGTGCAGCAGAACGTGCTCATCCCGAACGTGCCCGACGAGCACCTCGGCGCGCTCCTGGCCGAGCCGCTCCTGGAGACGTACAGCCCGAAGCCCTCGCCCTGGGTGCGCTCGGTGGTGACGTGCACGGGCAACGACTACTGCCACTTCAGCCTCATCGACACCAAGGCCGAGGCCCTCAAGCTCGCGAGCGCGCTCGACGAGCGCTACGAGATCGACGAGCCCGTGCGCATCCAGATGTCGGGCTGCCCGCACGCCTGCGGCCAGCACCGGGCCGGCGAGATCGGTCTGCTCGGCGACCGGCAGCGCGTCGACGGCGAGATCCTCGATGCAGCCGACATCTTCACCGGTGGCCGCCTCGGCGACGACGCCCGGCTTGGCGAGCGCACGGCCGAGGGCGTGCTGACGCCGGACCTGCCGGAAGCGGTCGCGGCGCAGTTGCGGTCGCTGCGCGGCGCCGGCGCTCTGCGCGAACGCGCCCTCGTCGCCGTCGGGTGATCTGACGTGGCGAGGCTGCCGCTCCTCGCGGGTGACGGCTGGCGTCGCTCGGTCTGCTGCTACTGCGGCACCGGCTGTGGCCTGCTTGCCCGCGCGAAGGACGGCGTCGTGCGTGAGGTGCGAGGCGACCCCGACCACCCCGTGAACAAGGGCAAGCTCTGCGCCAAGGGCGCGCTGCTCGGCCAGGTCTTCGACACCGGCGACCGCCTGCTGAACCCGATGCTGCGCGACCGCAAGGGCGCGCACACGCGCGTCACCGGGTGGGATGAGGCCATCGACCGCGTCGCCGAGTCGATCCGTCGCAACGTCGCCGAACACGGGCCGGACTCGGTCATGCTCTACGGCTCCGGCCAGTTGATGACCGAGGACTACTACCTCTTCGGCAAGCTGGCGAAGGGGTTCATCGGCACCAACAACCAGGACACCAACTCGCGGCTGTGCATGGCCAGCGCCGTCGCCGCGTACAACCTCGCCTTCGGCGCCGACTCGCCGCCCGCCTCGTACGAGGACATCGAGGCGGCCAACACGTTCCTCATCCTTGGCGCGAACATCGAGGCGTGTCACCCGATCCTGTTCGACCGCATCAAGGCGCGGAAGCGCGCCGACCGCGACGGCGTCAAGGTGATCGTCGTCGACCCGCGGCGCACCCGCACCGCTGAGATCGCCGACATCCATCTCCCGGTGCTCCCGGGCACCGACGTCGCGCTGCTCCTCTCACTGCTGTTCGAGGTGCGCCTGGAGGGCGGCCTCGACGCTCAGTTCATCGAGGGGCGCACGAGCGGGTGGGCGGACGTCGAAGCCGCCCTGGATGGCTGGTCCGCCGAGCGGGCGTCGTCGGTGACAGGGCTCGACGCGCAGGAGATCGTCGACGCGGCGCGCATGATCGCGAACAACGGGCCGATGCTCAGCCTGTGGACGATGGGCGCGAACCAGAGCACGTCGGGCGTCGACAAGAACCTCGCGCTCATCAACCTCTCGCTGGCGACCGGCAACATCGGCAAGCCGGGCGCGGGCCCCTTCTCGCTCACCGGCCAGCCCAACGCGATGGGTGGGCGCGAGTGCGGCGGCCTCGCCACGACGCTGCCCGGGCACCGCATGGTCGCCAACGCCGACCACCGCGCCGAGGTCGAGCACGCGTGGGGCCTCGAACCAGGCTCGATCTCCGACCGCCCCGGCCTCACCGCAATCGAGATGGTCGAGGCGCTCGAACGCGACGAGGTGAAAGTGGTGTGGATCGCCGCGACCAACCCCGTCGCCTCGCTCCCCAACGCCGAGCGCGTGCGCGCGGCGCTGCAGCGCGCCGAGCTGGTCGTGGTGCAGGACGCCTACTACCCGACCGAGACCGGACGCATTGCCGACGTGCTGCTGCCCGCCGCGCAGTGGTCCGAGCGGCCGGGGACGATGACCAACAGCGAGCGGCGCATCTGCCTCCTCGAACAGATCGGGGAGGCGCCGGGCCTGGCGCTGCCGGACTGGCAGATCATCTGCCGCGTCGCCGCAGCCCTCGGCTACGGCGACGACTTCGACTTCGCCGACACGGAGGCGATCTTCGACGAGTACCGCGAGCTGACGCGCGGCCGCGACCTCGACATCACCGGGGTCGGCTACGACCTGCTGCGGCAGGCCGGCACGGGCATCCAGTGGCCGCACCCCGAGGGCTCGGTGCTCGCCGATGCCACGGGCGAGGTTGCCCGGTCGCCCAGGCTGTTCGGGGCGGGCCGCTTCCCGACGCCGGACGGCCGCGCACGCTTCCACGCGCCCGGGTTCCGCAAGCCTGCGGAGATCCTCAGCGAGGCGTACCCCCTCGCGCTGCTCACCGGGCGCGTCAAGGACCAGTGGCACACGATGACCCGCACGGGCAAGGTGCCGAAGCTGCTGCGCAGCGAGCACGAACCGTTCCTGGAGATGCACCCCGACGACGCCGATGACCTCGGCGTCCGCGACGAGCAGGTCGTGCGGGTCACGTCGCGGCGAGGCAGCCTGGAGGTGAAGGCGCGGGTCACCGACCGGATCCGCAGCGGCGCCGTCTTCGCGCCCTTCCACTGGGGCGAACTCTTCAACCGCAACGCCATCACCAACAACGCGACCAGCGAGGCCATCGACGCCCGCTCCAAGCAGCCCGAGCTCAAGTTCGCCGCCGTCCGCGTCGAGCCGGTCGCCGCTGCCGCCGCCTGATCGCGCGTAACACCGCGTTTACGCCGCCGATAACCCCTCGTCACCTCGCGGCAACTCCGTCGTCTCCGGGAGTTCACGCGGATGGCACGGTGCGGTAACGCGCCTTCCCTAGCCTGCTACTCGACCGCAACAGGCGATGAAGGAGCGCGTTGTGAACTCGGCACAGATCCAGAACAAGGCGACCAGCATCTCCCTCTTCTCACTGAAGAGCGTGCAGATGCGTGCGTTCCACATGTCGTGGTTCGCGTTCTTCCTCGCGTTCTTCGGATGGTTCGGGATCGCCCCGCTGATGGTGATCGTCCGCGACGACCTCGGGCTCACGAAGACGCAGATCGGCAACACGATCATCGCGTCCGTCGCGGTCACGATCGTCGCCCGCCTCGTCATCGGCTACCTGAGCGACCGCGTCGGCCCGCGCCGCGCGTACACCTGGCTGCTCATCGTCGGGTCGCTCCCCGTGATGGGCATCGGCCTGGCGCAGAGCTACGAGTCGTTCCTGCTGTTCCGCCTCGCGATCGGCGTCATCGGCGCGTCGTTCGTCATCACGCAGTACCACACCTCGGTGATGTTCGCGCCGAACATCGTCGGCACCGCGAACGCGACGACGGCCGGCTGGGGCAACCTCGGCGGCGGCGTGACACAGATGGTGATGCCGCTGCTGCTCGCCGGCGTGCTGATGTTCGGCGTCGGCGAGACCATCGGCTGGCGGCTCGCGATGATCGTGCCGGGCGTGGCGCTGTTCATCACCGGCATCGCCTACGCCCGGTTCACGAAGGACGCGCCCGACGGCAACTTCGACGAGCTACGCGCGCGGGGCGAGCTCGCACCCGTCGACGCGACGAAGGGCTCGTTCTGGGAGGCCGCGCGCGACCCGCGCGTGTGGGCGCTGTTCGTCATCTACGGCGCGTGCTTCGGCATCGAGCTGACCATCAACAACGTCGCCGCGCTCTACTACCACGACCACTTCAACCTGAGCATCGGCATGGCCGGCCTCGTCGCCGGGCTGTTCGGGCTGATGAACCTCTTCGCGCGGACCCTCGGGGGCGCCTTCGGCGACCTCGCCGGGGTGCGCTTCGGGCTGCGCGGGCGGGTGATGTTCCTCGGCATCGTGCTGTGCCTCGAGGGCATCGCGCTGATGGTCTTCTCGCGGATGGACGTGCTGCTGCTCGCGATTCCCGCGATGATCGTGTTCAGCATCTTCGTGCAGATGTCCGAGGGCGCCACGTTCTCCGTGGTGCCGTTCGTGAACCGCAGGGCACTCGGCTCGGTCGCCGGGATCGTCGGGGCGGGCGGGAACGCCGGCGCCGTGGCGGCGGGCTTCCTGTTCCGCGCCGAGAGCATCACGACGCAGGACGCGTTCCTGTTCCTCGGCGGGTTCGTGGTGCTGGTCTCCAGCCTGGTGCTCGTCGTGCGGTTCGCCCCCGAGGTGGAGGCTGAGGAGCGCGGCCGGATGCTCGAGGCACTCGCGCTGCGGAGCGGCGCGGCCCCGGTCCCCGTCACGGTCGAGGCGAGCACCCGAGGGTAGCGGGCCACCCCTCGCCTCTCCGTTCTGCTCCCTCTCCCGCTCCTGCTCCCTCGCTCGAGGGAGAGGGCTGGGGTGAGGGGGCTCCGCTTCCTCGATGCGTCGGCGACGGTGGAGCCCCCCTCACCCTCTCCCTCTCCGCTCAGCGAGAAGAGGTGAAGGTCTGCGGGCTCCCCGGTGACTCGTCACACCACGCGGACCCCCCTCACCCTCACCCTCTCCCCCCGGGGCCGGGGGGAGAGGGGATCAGAGGCTCCCTCCCCCGGCGGGGGGCGAGGGGATTGGAGCGGCCGGGGGCGGTGTCGTGGCCGCGTCCGTACAATCGGCGTCGATGTCCGAGACGAACGACCGTCCCCGGTTCCGAGCCGAGCCCGACTACTTCGCGCTGCGCGGCCGCATGGCGCCCGAGGTGCCGACCGAGATGATGGCGCACATCGCCCGCGTCGTCGGGCTCACCGAGCGCTTCGCGCGCCACCACAACGCCGACCTCGCCGCCGCGCTGCGCGCCGCGCAGGGGCACGACCTGCTGCGTGCGCTGCCGAAGCAGGAGTGGCTGCGCAAGGCCGAGGAGCGAGGCCTCGCGATGCTGCCGATGGAGCGCGAGCGCCCCGTGCTGCTGCATGGGCCCCTCGGCGCCCTCGAACTCGAGGAGCGCTTCGGCGTGCGCGACCCGCGTGTGCTCGACGCGATCCGCTACCACACCACCGGCCACCCCGATTACGGCCCCGAGGCATGGTCGATGTTCGTGGCCGACAAGGTCGAGGAGAAAAAGCTCGGCGCCTGGCCCGCGCTCCAGCAGGTCCTCGACCTCGCCGACGGCTCGCTCGAGGCGGCCGCGCTCGCCTACCTCACGCTCACCGAGCAGCGTGACCACGCGATGGGTCGCGATATCCACCCGCTCGCGATCGAGACACAGGAGCACCTCGCCCGCCGCGTGAGCATCCCGTCGGTCGTGCTCTAGCTCGAATCATTCCCATATCGGGTTTGTTGTTCGTGCCGGTCGTGGCTTGGCATCGTGCGAACGTGTGTTCTACCCTCCTTCGGCGTGGCCCGCTCCCGGCCGCATCGAAAGGAATGCTGTGCACCCGTTCTGGTCCGGCGTCGCCTTCGCCGAGCATGCCGCCATTGCCGGCACCGGCGCGGCGAACGCCGCCTACTTCGCGCACCGAGGCTTGAGGGCACGAGGCGCGCGCCGCCTCGGCGCGCTCCTGCTCACGGTGCTGTTCGCCGCGATCAGCCTCGACGCCCTCGCGGCGCTGGGGCTGTCCGAGCCCGGCGCCGCGGACGCGCTGCTGCGCGCCCCGCTACTGCTCGCGAACGCCGCCACCGGCGTGGTGATCGCGTTCGGAGCCGGGCGATGAGCGCCCTCGACGCCGCGCTGCGCGAACAGCGCTACGAGGAGGCCGCGCTGCGGCTCGTGCTCGGCGTGCTCCATGCGCTCGACACGGCCGCGCCCGAGGCACGCGACGAGATGATCACGCTGCTGAGCGTGGAACGCCGGTGAGCCCCATCGAGCCTCCCACGCGCAGCTCCTTCTACGACTCCGTCCTGGAGGCCGCCGACCGCCACGACTTCCACGTCGCTCGCGAGGTGCAGGGTCTCGACGAGGAGGTCGCGCTACTGCGCCTCCAGCTCCGTCGTGCCCTCACGGATCACGATGGAGACGTCGACCCGAAGGTGCTGCAGAGCGGCGTGCGGCTGCTGGTGCAGGCCCTGCTCGCGCAGCACCGGCTCTCCCCGAAGCAGGCCGACCACCTCGGCGACGCGGTCGCGAACGTCCTCGAAGAGTTCGGCGAGGTGCTGGGGGCGGCCCGTGAGTAGCAGCCGCGCCACCCACGACCGACTGGCCCGGGCCGTGCGCAGGCTCGCGCGTTCGCGTCCCGCGTCGCGGCGCGCGGAGCCGGCTCCCCCGGCGCACGACCTGGCGGGCCGCCTCGACCGCGTCGAGCGCGAGCTGTCCGAGCTGCGCGGCCGCATCACGGCGCTGTTCCTGACGGTGGTCGGCGTCGGCATCACCGAGCTCCTCAGCCGGGTGGTGGGCGGATGAGCGCCCTCGCGCCGGCCGCGCCGGCCATCAAGCGCCGTCGCGCGCTGCCCGAGCTGCGCCCGTACCAGGCCGAGGTCGCCCGCGCGGTCCTCGGGCTCACCGCGGCACGCGAGGGCGGCTCGATCTCCGTGCTGATCGCACGCCAGGGCGGCAAGAACGAGATCTCGGCGCAGGTCGAGCTCGCGCTGCTGCTCACGCGCGCCACGCGCGGCGGCACGGTGGTGAAGTGCGCGCCGACGTTCGCGCCGCAGGCCGTGCTCTCGCGCGACCGGCTGATCGCGCGCGCCCGCGAGGCCGGGCTCGACCGTATCGTCGCGCGCGAGGGCGCGGCGACCGTGCGCTGCGGCGGCGCGAGCGTGCGCTACCTCTCCGCCGAGCCCGGCGCGAACGTCGTCGGCCACACCGCCGACGTGCTGCTCGAGGTCGACGAGGCGCAGGACGTGAGGCCGGACAAGTTCGACCGCGACTTCCGCCCGATGGCGGCCTCGACGAACGCGCCGGTCGTCTACTACGGCACGCCGTGGGGCCCGCGATCGCTGCTCGCGCAGGCCGAGGCACAACACCTCGACGCCGCGCGCGCGGGCGGGCCGCGCCGCCACTTCCGAGTCGACTGGCAGCGCGTCGCCGACAGCAACCCCGCCTACGGCGCATACGTCGAGGGCGAGCGCGCACGGCTCGGCGAGCGCCACCCGATCTTCCGCACGCAGTACCTCCTGGAGGTCCTGCACGACGAGGACCGGCTGCTCGACGCTGCCGTGCGTGCGCAGATCGAGGGCCGTCACGACCGCCTGCGCTCGCCCCTCCCCGGCGAGCGCTACGTCGCCGGGCTCGACGTCGCCGGGCCGGCCCTCGACGGCCGCACCTTCGAGGGCGACCGCGACTGGACCGTGCTGACCGTCGCGCGCGTGCAGTCCACCGCGGGCGGCCTGCCGGCGATCGAAGTGGTCGAACACCAGGCGTGGCGTGGCGAGGCCACCGACACGATCGTCGAGACGCTGGCCGACCGGCTGCGCAACGTGTGGCGTGTACGCCGCCTCGCGGTCGACGCGACGGGCCTCGGTGCACCGATCGCAGACCTGCTCGCGCGCCGCCTCCCCAGCGGTCGCGTCGACGCGGTGGTGTTCAGCACGGCGCGCAAGTCGCAGCTCGGCTTCGGCCTGCTGGCGGCCGCGCACTCCGGCCGGCTCAAGCTCTACCGCGCGGACGGATCGGCCGAGGCGGCCGAGTGCCGCCGACAGCTCGAGCTGGCCCGCGCCGTCTACCGCGACGAACGCACGATGCAGTTCCACGTCGACCCCAGCGAGGGACACGACGACTACCTGATGAGCCTCGCGCTTGCCGTCGACGCCGCCCGCGACGCGGGTGGGTCGCGTACCGCGCGGGGCCGCGGCGTGCTGGGCGCGCCCACCAACCGGGAGGTATCCGTATGAGTCACGCTTCACCAACCCCCACGCCGACCCTCGCACCGCCCGAGGTGCGCCCGCGGCTGGCGCGCGAGGACGCGCTACCTGAGCACGTCGACTACCGGGACAGCGGCTGCGACCTGTTCCCCTCGTGCCTGAGCTGCCCGCTGCCGCGCTGCCGCTACGACGAACCCGGCGGCGTGCGCGCGATGCTCAACCGCACGCGCGACCGCGAGATCCGCCGGATGCGCCTGGACGACCGGGTGCCGGTGAACGAGATCGCGCGACGCTTCCACGTCTCGCGCCGCACGGTCTTCCGCGCGCTCGAAGGCGCGCACCGCGAGCGCGCACGCCAGGTCGGCTCCGCGCGAAGCAGCACGAAGGAGATGTCTCGATGACCACGACCGTGACGAGCCTCGGCATCCCGTCCGCACCCGCAGCTGCCTCATCCGCGGCGCACGTGCCGTTCCCACGCACGCTCGCCCAGCGCGACCGCGCACGCTTCGCTCGCTACCGCGAGCTGCTCGACTTCTTCGAGGGTCGCCGCGGCGCGCCGGCCGGCTCGCGGCGAGACCGCATGCTCCACTTCAACTACGCCCGCGCGTTCGTCGAGAAGGGCGCCGCCTACCTCGTCAGCGACCACCAGCCCGTGGTCACCGCCGTCGAGGAGACCGCGGAGGGTCGGCGTCGAGCGGCCGAGGCCGAGCAGGCGCTGCTCGAGCTGTGGGAGGCCAACGACCTGATGCGCCTTGACCTCGACGGCGAGCTGGACACCGCCGTACTCGGTGACGGGGCCTACAAGGTGACGTGGGACGAGCACGAGCAGCGTGTCGTCGTCTCGGCGCCCGACGTGCAGGGGCTGCATGCATGGAGCCTCGGCGACGACGTGCGCCGCATCTGGCGCGTCGCGTCACGCTACGAGGTCGCGCCCGAGCAGGTCGAGGCGCGCACGGGGCGGCTGCCGCGCGGAGCCGGCGGCCGTCCGCCGGCCTCGGTGCAGGTCACGGAGGTGTGGACGGCCGAGCGCTTCGAGTTCTGGGTCGAGGAGGAGCTCGCCGAGGCACGCGCGAACCCGTACGGCGTCATCCCGTTCGTGCTCTACCCCAACCTGCCGCGCCCCAAACACCTCTGGGGGATCTCAGACGTCGAACCGCTGCGCGAGTCGATCGTGGAGCTGAACCGCGCGCTCACCCAGCTCAGCCGCATCATCGAGCTGTCCGGCAACCCCATCGCCGTCCTCGAGAACGTCGAGGCGTCACGGGACATCGCCGTCCAGCCGGGGGCGGTGTGGGAGCTGCCGGAGCAGGCTCGCGCGTACCTGCTCGACCTGTTGCAGGGCGGCGGCGTACGCCTCCACGTCGACTACGTCGACCTTGTGTACCGCACGCTGCACGACCTGGCGGAGACGCCGCGCGTTGCGTTCGGCGACGGCGGCGCCGACAGCTCGGGCGTGGCGCTGCGCATCGAGCTCGACCCGCTCCTGCGCAAGGTGGCTCGCAAGCGGCTGATCCGCAGCGCCGCGTTGCGCCAGCGCGACGCGCTCATGCTGCGCGTGCACGCCCATCACACCGGCCGTTCATTCGAGGGCGTGCGCACAGACATCACGTGGGCGCCGGTCTTCCCGCACGACGACACCGGGCTGCTGGAGGCGGCACGATGACGAGGACGGGCGCTACTCCGCCTCGACGGGCGTCCCGGCGCCGAAGAGCCCGCCGATGCGGAACGCGACACGCACCGTCATCTCCTCGCCATCACGGAGCAGCGTCACCGCCGTCTCGGCGGCGATCGGGTTGAAGCTGGCCATCAGCGCGTGCAAGTCGTCCAGGGTTCGCATCGGGTAGCCCTCGATGGCGAGGACGTAGTCACCGGCGCGCAGCCCCGCGGAGTCGGCCGGCGACCCGGGAAACACCGCGAACACGCGCAGCCCGTCCGGCGTCTCCTCCAGGAGTTCGCCCAGCAACGACGGCGGCAGCGCGAGGCCGCCCGGCCGGTTGGCGAGCATCAGTCCGAGCGCCAGGGTGCGCAGCATGTCCGATCGCCAGAACGCGTCCTCCGGGAGCGGGCGCTCGACGCCCACCACGTGGGTTATCCCGAACCGGTGGATCGTCAGCTCGTACGTCTCGCCGGGCGGCACCGCGGCGACCGCCGTGTGCAGCTCGAACGCTCCACCGAGCATCCTGCCATCGAGTGCGGTCACCACGTCACCCGCGACGAGGCCCGCCCGATCGGCTGGAGAGCCCGCGAACACGACCTCGATGGCGACCGCGCCGCGCATCTCCTGCACCGCCACACCGAGCCGCAGGTCAATCCCGAGCGCCTGGAGCAGCGTCTGAAGCTCCGGCGGCAGTGCCTCGGGCGGTCCCCCGAACGGGTCGACCCCGCCGCCCTTCATGCTCCCGATCAGTGCATCCAGCGCTGCGTCCAGCGACTCCGGCGAGGGAGTGCCGGTTGCCGATCCGCCGGCGGGACGGAGCTGCGCGGGCTCGGCGGCGGTCGGCGTGGGAGAGACGGCCGCCGCCGGAATCGGCGGGTCGGGCTCGTCGGTCGCGCAGCCCGCGCCGAAGGCCGCCGCCGGGATGAGTATGGCGAGGGCGACTATTACGTAACGGATCACCGAGGGTG
The DNA here is from genome assembly GCA_965208885.1 of Dehalococcoidia bacterium. Lineage (GTDB taxonomy): Bacteria > Chloroflexota > Dehalococcoidia > UBA2979 > UBA2979 > VXMT01. The sequence goes on along the minus strand of CBDBPS010000002.1, from coordinate 1,693,268 downwards.
TGTTGGGGGCAGCGCGGCGCTCTCCATTGAGGAGGCGAGTCATCTCGCACCCCCTGCAAGCGGCAATCGATGCCACGTTCATTATCGACTATCGGGGACCAATGCGCCGTTCGTGGTCACGGAACTGAAACTGCGCCTGATCGCACCGAATCCGCCCTTAACGTAAGACGTGAGGTAGACTGGCATGCGGTGACCGCTTCTGACATCACGCTCGTCCACCGTGAGCGGGGGCCGCTCTCCGGTCCGCGCTGGCCCGTGCAAGTACGGCTGATTGGCCGTGCCTTCCGTTACTGGCGTGCGTTCGTAGTCGCGATCTTCGTGGTCGCAGCGGCCACCGCGCTCAACGTCGCTGCACCCTGGCTGACCGGTTTCGCCATCGACGCCGGCCTCGACATCGCCACCGTCGAGGGCATCGGGGGCGTCGAGGAGACAGTAGCGCGCGGCACCCTCACCACGCTGCTGTTCGCCATCGGGCTGCTGGTCTCGGTGGGCGTGGCGCGCGGCGTCTTCATGTACGCGCAGACGTACCTGGGCGAGCACATCTCGCAGCGCGTCGCCTACGACTTCCGCAACGACCTCTACGACCACCTCCAGCGGCTCAGCTACGCCTACCACGACAGCTCTCAGATCGGGCAGATCATGTCGAGGGCGACACAGGACGTCGAAGGCGTCCGGATGTTCGTCTCGATGGGTGTGATCCGGCTGCTCTTCGTGTTCGCCCTCCTCGGTGGCGTCTTCGCGCTCATGATCTCGACGAACACGAAGGTGGGGCTGATCGCCCTCGCGTTCGTGCCGTTCGTCGCCATCCAGGGGACGTGGACATCCGCGCGCCTGCGCCCGATCTGGCTCAAGGTGCAGGACCTGCAGGGCGACATGTCCAATGTCCTGCAGGAGAACCTCACCGGTCAGCGCGTCGTGAAGGCCTTCTCGCGCACCGAGTTCGAGCAGCGGAAGTTCGACGAGAAGGTCGACGAGCTCTTCAAGTGGTCCTACTCGACCAGCAAGTTCCAGGCCTTCAACGAGCCGTTCCTGCAGTCGCTCTGGCTGCTCTCGCTCGCCGTCGTGTTCTGGGCCGGGGCCACCGAGATCCAGGCCGGGCGCATGTCCGTCGGCGACCTGGCGGCGTTCCAGCTCTACCTCACGCTGCTGCAGGTGCCGGTCCGATCTATCGGCTGGATCATCATGATGTTCGCTCGCGCCCACTCCACCGGCGCGCGCATCTTCGAGATCCTCGATGCCGAGTCGGCGGTACAGGAGCACCCCGACGCCACCCCGATCGGCGAGGGTCGCGGCGAGGTCCGCTTCGAGGGCGTCTCGTTCGAGTACGGCGGCACGGACCGCGTGCTCCACAACCTCGAAATCCACGCGAAGCCCGGCGACACCGTCGCCCTGCTTGGGCCGACGGGGTCGGGCAAGTCCACGGTGGTCAACCTGCTGCCACGCTTCTACGACGCCACCACCGGCCGCATCACCATCGACGGCGAGGATGTGCGCGACGTCACCCTCGAGTCGCTGCGCAACGCCATCGGCATCGTGCAGCAAGACCTCTTCCTGTTCATTGGCACCATCCGCGAGAACATCGCCTACGGCCTCCCGGATGCGACCGACGAGCAGATCGAGGCTGCCGCGCGGGCGGCGAAGATCCACGACTTCATCATGGAGATGCCGGAGGGCTACAACACCTGGGTCGGTGAGCGCGGCACCACGCTCTCCGGCGGACAGCGCCAGCGCATCTCGATCGCGCGCACGCTGCTGCGCGACCCGCGCGTGCTCATCCTCGACGACTCGACGGCCTCGGTGGACATGCGCACGGAGTACGAGATCCACGAGGCGCTGCAGGCGCTGATGGAGAACCGGACGACGTTCGTGATCGCGCAGCGGCTGCGCACCGTGAAGGCCGCGGACCAGATCATCGTGCTGCGCGACGGCGAGATCGTCGAACACGGACGCCACGAGGAGCTGCTCGCCGAGGACGGCTTCTACCGCCAGATCTACGACCTCGAGCTGCGTGACCAGGAAGAGGCGAGCGCCTCGCTCGCGCTCATCGACGGCGGGGGCGGCGGCTAGTGGCGTACTGGGGCGGCGGACAGGCGGGCGGATGGTCCGGCGACCAGCGCGGCGTGCAGCGCGGGCGCCCCGTCGACGGCTGGGACTACGCCGAGCTCGGCCGCGTCTACGAGCCCGGCCTCGTCAAACGGCTCTTCCCGTTCCTCGGGCCATACAAGTGGCAGGCCGTCGTCGCGACCATCGCGATGCTCGTCTTCGCCGTCGCCTCGTACGCGCAGCCGTACGTCATGGCCGTCGCGACCGAGTCGATCGTGGAGAAGCTGCGGTCCGGCTCGCCCGAGCAGCTCGCGGCGGTGGACGGCGAGATCCTCAACTTCGGCGCGCTGCTCGTCGGTCTCGCGACGTTCTCGTTCGCCTCGGCGGCGCTGCAGCGGCTGATGACCGGCTACGTCGGGCACCGCATCCTGCGCGACCTGCGCTCGCAGATGTTCGAACACCTCAACAAGCTCTCGCTCAGCTTCTTCGACCGCGAGGAAGTGGGCCGCGTGATGTCCCGCGTCACCTCCGACGTGGTCACGCTGCAGGAGCTCATCACCTCGGGCTTCCTCAACATCCTTGCCGACATCGTCGGGCTGGCACTGATCGTCCTGTTCCTGTTCCTCCTCGACCCGTTGCTGGCGGTGATCTCGCTGTCGGTGATCCCGCTGCTGATGATCTTCATGGTGTGGTGGCAGACCCCGGCTGCGCAGGCCTTTATCCGCGTGCGCCAGGGCATCTCCATCGTCAACGGCTCCATCAACGAGAACGTCTCCGGCGTGCGCATCGTGCAGTCGCTCAACCGCGAGGACGAGAACCTCCGCCAGTTCGACCGCCTCAACCGCGTCAACCTCGACGCGAACATGGACGCCGTGAAGCTCCAGGCCGCGGTCATCCCGATGGTCGAGCTGCTCTCGACGATCGCGACGGCGGTCGTGCTCGTGGTGATCGGCGTGCGCACCTTCAACGGCGGCCTCGGCGCGGGTGAGGCGCTCGCCTACTCGATCGGCTTCCTGCTCTACATCCAGCGCTTCTTCAACCCGGTCCGCGACATCGTCCTGCAGTACACGATGCTCCAGCGCGCCATGGCCGGCGCGCACCGCATCTTCGAGGTCCTCGACACCGAGCCCGAGATCGTCGACCCGCCGGACGCCAAGGTCCTCCCGGACGTCGAGGGGCGCATCGACTTCAACGAGGTGGACTTCAGTTACGTCAAGGGCGTGCCGGTGCTCCGCCAGTTCGACCTCCACATCAAGCCCGGCGAGACCATCGCCTTCGTCGGCCACACGGGCGCGGGCAAGACCACTGTCACCGCGCTCGTCAATCGCTCGTACGACATCGAGGGCGGCTCGATCCTCGTCGACGGCACCGACCTGCGCGAGATCCAGCGCGCGTCACTCACCCGCCGCATGAGCGTCGTGCTGCAGGAGCCGTACCTGTTCTCCGGCACCATCGCCGACAACATCCGCTACGGCCGCCTCGACGCCACCGACGAGGAGATAGCCAGTGCCGCCCGCGCCGTCGGCGCGGACGTATTCGTGGAACGGCTGCCGCAGGCCTACGACACCGAGCTGCACGAGCGCGGCTCGAACCTGTCGGTTGGTCAGCGGCAGCTCATCGCGTTTGCGCGCGCGGTCATCGCCGAGCCGCGCATCCTGATCCTCGACGAGGCCACGGCGAACATCGACACGCACTCGGAGCGCCTGATCCAGCAGGCGCTCAAGACGATCCTGCGAGGCCGCACCTCGCTTGTGATCGCCCACCGCCTGTCGACGATCCGCAGCGCCGACCGCATCGTGGTGATGAACGACGGCGAGATCGCCGAGATCGGCAGCCACGAGGAGCTCATCGCGCAGGACGGCATCTACGCCGACCTCTACCGCATGACCTACCGTCGCTCCGACGACGACGGCGACCTCTTCGAGGCCGACGGCGCGGCGAGCAATGGCGCCGGCGCGGGAACTTCGTCCGCGCCGCGCGGCAGCACGACCCGGTGACCCCCACCCATGAGCAGCTCCTCGCCCGCATCGCCCCGCACGAGGTGGCCTTCTGGCGCACGCTCGGCGTCGAGGTGGTGGACGCCGAGGAGGGCATGGCGCGGCTCCGCATCCCCGCACGCCCCGAGCTGGAGACGCGCCGCCCGGACACCCTGCACGGCGGCGTGCTCGCCTCGCTGATCGACGCGGCGGGCTCCGCCGCCCTGCTCACCACGCGCGCCGAGGACGACGAGACGTGGGCCGGCTTCGCCAGCACGGACCTCAACGTCAGCTACCTCGCCGCCGCCACCAGCGACGTCGTAGCCGAGGCGCGCGTGCTGCGCGGAGGCCGCCGGGTGGTCTACACCACCGTCGAGGTGGCCGACGCCGCCGGGGTAGTCGTCGCCGTGGGCCGCGTCACCTATATGATCGCGCGACGGCAGCAGTCGTAGACGCGACCGCGCCGCAGCGCGCGGAACCGATCCCATGCACGACCAGTCGGTCCAGTCATACGTCGAGGCCGTGCGCGGCCTGCTGGGCCGCGGTGGCTTCGAGCGCACCGGCAACCCGCAGGAGGCGAAGCGCTTCCGCGTCACCCACATCCGTGACTACCTCGACCGCACCGGGCAGCCCGAGGAGCGTCGCACGGTCCACGTCGCCGGTTCCAAGGGCAAAGGCTCGACCTCCGCGATGGTCGAGTCGATCCTGCGCGCCGCCGGCGCGCACACGCTGCTGCTGACCTCGCCCGATGTCCACCAGGCGCGCGAGCGCGTGCGTGTCGACGGCGAACCACTCGACCACGCGACCTTCGCCCGCCTCGCGAACCAGCTGCTGGGCGACGAGGCGACCGAGGGCTGGTCGTACTTCGAGCTGGTCACGGTGCTCGGCTGGCTCGCGGGCGCCGAGGCGGGCTGTGACTGGCAGGTGCTCGAGGTGGGTCTCGGTGGCCGCCTCGACACCACCAACGTCATCGCCCGCAAGGACGTGGCAGTGGTCCTGCCCATCGACCTCGAGCACACCGCGATCCTCGGCGACACGATCCCGAAGGTCGCCGCCGAGAAGGCCGGCATCCTCACCGGACCGTGCGATGCGGTCGTCGCGCCGTTGCGCGAGAGCGCTATTGACGTGGTGCGCGCGAAGGCCGCCGATGCGGGCGCGACACTGCACGAGGTGGCGGACGAGTGCGCCATGCGCGTCACGAACCAGAACCTCGACGGCCAGACGTTCGACCTGCGCACGCCGCTGCGCACGTACCGACGACTCCAGCTCCCGCTCATCGGCCGGCACCAGGCCGAGAACGCCGCAGCCGCCGTCCGCGCCGCCGAACTGGCGTGGGCGTCCATGGGCGAGGAGCTCCCCGCGCCGGCCGTCGCGCAGGGCCTCGGGCGCGTCGCCTGGCCGGGACGCTTCGAGGTGCTGCGACGCCGCCCGCTGATCGTCGCCGACGCGCTGCACACGCCCCTCGCGGCCACGCGCTTCCGCGAGACCGTCGAGGCGCTCGGACTGCGCCCGCCCCGCGTCCTGGTCGCGGGCCTGCTCGGGGGCCGCGACGCCTCGGCGGTGGCGCGGGCGCTGCTCGGACCGGACGGCGAGGCGATGACGACGGTGGTGGTGACCGCCCCATCCTCGCAGCGCGCCGCCGACCTCCACGAGGTCGAGGCTGCATTCCGCGCCGAGGGCGCACCGGTGCAGCGCGCGGAGGGCGTGGCCGCGGCGGTGGAGCTCGCGATGGACCTCGCGAGCGAGGACGGCACCGTGCTCGTCACCGGATCGCTGTACACGGTGTCCGAGGCGCGCGAGCACCTGCTCGGCGTCACCGGCGACCGGGCGTTCGGACTGCGCTAGACTTGCTGGACGGGTCACAAGGCTGGGGAGCACCGATGGCATCCAGCAACGGACGCGGGCGCGTCGTCATCACCGGCATGGGCATCATTTCGCCGCTCGGCAACACAGTCGACGAGATGTGGCGCCGCGCCGTCGCGGGCGAATCCGGGATCGGCGAGCTCACCGCCATCGACCCCTCGGACTACCCGTGCCAGGTCGCCGGCCAGGTCGAGGACTTCGACCCCACCGAGTGGATGGACCGCCGCACCGCGCGCCGCATGGCGCGCTTCTCGCAGTTCGCCATCGCGGCCGGCAAGCAGGCCCTCGACGACGCCGGCCTGGACCTCGACACCATGGACCGCCGCCGCGCGGGCACGGTGCTCGGCAACGGCGGTGGCGGCCTCCCGGAGACCGAGAAGGCCATGCGCACTGTCCTCGGCCGCGGCGGGATGCGCGTCGACCCGCTGTACCTCGCCAAGATGCTGCCGAACATGGCCGCCGGGAACCTCACCATCCAGCTCGGCTTGCTTGGCCACACCAACACCGTGACCACGGCCTGCGCGGCGGGCACCCAGGCCGTCGGCGACGCAGCCGAGGTGATCCGCAGGGGTGAGGCCGACGTCATGGTCGCCGGCGGCACTGAGGCCGGCATCTCCGAACTCGGCCTCGCTGCCTTCTGCGCCATGCGCGCGCTCACCACCAACTTCAACGACCGCCCCGGCGAGTCCTCGCGCCCCTTCGACCGCGACCGCGACGGCTTCGCACCGTCCGAGGGCGCCGGGCTCGTCGTCCTCGAGAGCCTCGAGCACGCGCAGGCGCGCGGCGCACGGCCGCTCGCCGAGGTGCTCGGCTACGGCGTCAGCGCGGACGCCGCCTACCTCGTCGCCCCACCCGACGGCGGCGAGGGTGCGGCGCGCGCGATGCAGGCGGCGCTGGACGCCGCCGGCCTCGACGCCGAGGAGATCGACTACATCTCGGCACACGCAACGGCCACCGAGGTGGGCGACATCGCGGAGACCACGGCAATACGCACGGTCTTCGGCGAGCGCGCCTACCGGGTGCCGGTCACGGCGTTCAAGTCGCAGGTCGGCCACCTGCTCGGCGGGGCGGGCGGCGTCGAGTTGATCGCCGCCATCCAGACGCTGCTGACCGGCCAGATCGCCCCGACGATCAACCTCGACAACGCCGACCCGGAGTGCGACCTCGACTACGTGCCGAAGGAGTCCCGCAACCACGAGGTGCGGACGATGCTCAAGAACTCGTTCGGCTTCGGGGGCCAGAACGCCGTGCTCGCGCTCCGACGCTTCGACGACTAGCACGAACCTCCGCTTCACAGGTTCACAGCCCTTTAGAAGCCTCTGCCGTTCGGACGCTTGGTATCGTCGAGTGAGGATGCCGCTGCTCCCTCGCAGGCGATGGAAGAGCCCATGAATGGCCCGGGCAGGGCGATCGCTACGCGGAGTTCTCAGCGAGAGCGGGTGGGGTGCGACCGTCACGGCCTGAGTCGCCAGGCCGGTGCATCGCCGCTCCATCTGCGCGCCCCGGCAACGATCGGGACTTCCAATGCCGGCGCTTGAGTGCGGGTTCGTCTCCGAGCGCTTCCTTTTCACGTTCGGGCCCACAACCTACATCGCGATCGGCTCCGATCCCGACCCGGACTCGGGCCCCTGCGTGCCGTCGGGGCCCCACGCGCTGCATCTCGCACTGGTCGACACCGGCTCCGTGGAGAGTTGTATCGACCAGGACCTCGCGGAAGGCATCGGGCTCCCGGTGATCGACCAGCGGACGATCACGAGCGCGGGGGGACCGCTGGAGGCCACGCGCTACGCGGCACAGATCAGCCTGCCGGAGCTCGGTTACACCCTGACAGGTACGTTCTGCGGAATACCCCTCGCCGAACACGGACAGCCGCACCGGGCGCTGCTCGGACGGGACATCCTCCGGTACTTCACGATGGTGTACGAGGGGCGCACGGGACAGGTGATGCTCACCGACGACCCGTAGTGATCGCCGGCCGTGCCTCAGCCCGGCACGGCCTCGACCTGCACAACGTGATCCTCGCGGTGCGCCTACCGGCTCACGGCGCGGGCAAGGTCACCGGCGCCCGCGGCGTCGAGGTCAGGCGACGGCGGCCTCCTCGGGCAGCATCCCTTCGAGCACGAGTTCGAGCGCCATGGTGTGGGCGCACGTACGGCGATGTGCGAAGAAGTCACAACTGCACTCCCAGCCGCCGAGGTCGTAGCGGACCTCGTGGCTGCCATTGTCGCCATCGACGGAGACGGTCATCTGCGTGAACTGCATGCGGTCGCGCTCCCGCGAGTAGCGGCGCGCCTTCTCGACCTTGCCAATCATGCCCGAGTGCATCAGGCCTCCTGTCCGATGCGGGGAGTGAGCCTAGCGGGGTGCTGGCGAGCAGCGCAAAAGACGACGCCGCAGCATATGCCGCGGCGTTGACCGAGAGGAGCCTGCGCTGCACCCGGTGGGATGACGAACCCGTTGTGAGCACCCATCGAGTCGAGACTAGGCGTCCGCCGCGGCTGCCGTCAACATCGACGGCAGGGTTTCCATTCGTTATCAGAACGGCGGCGCGAACCCGTCCTTGCCCTCGCCCAGCTCCGGCACCTCAGCTAAGCGTCCGCGGAACTTGGTCTCTCCAGGGAGACAGGCGGACGATCTCCGTCGTTGTTCTGCTCTTCGGCGTATGACTCCAACGCATCCAGAAGGCGCGGAGTAACCTTCCCCAGGTACGTTCTCCCTACAGCATCCTTGAAGTAGGCGTGCTCGTAGCCAGCGGTCCTCCCTGGTGCCATACCTTCCCAGAATTTCGCGAGCCCAGCGGGGGCGTCGTAAGCGTGGCCGGGCGCAATGTCCTGGGGGAATGGGGGACTAATCTCCGGAATCGTGAGCTGCAGTCGCTCAATCGGGACACGGCGCCCCCAACGCCTCTTCGTTCTGGCCATGCCGCACGATTGAACGCGGACTGTCAGTGCTCCTACATTCTCCGCCTTGAACACGACAAATGTTCCGGTCGACTTGTAGTTTGCTAAGACGGGGTCTGTCGGGAGCAGAATGCTCCCAATGTCGGCCGACACACGGAGTGTCGAAGACCGCGCTCTCCAGGTCGCGTAGACGTTCCAGATGGCGACCAACGTAGCTAGAGTTGCGGCGTAAGCAGCTACCGGATCAACGCTTGGCAAGGATCCTCCTTTCCTCGGATCGTAGCATTTGCGGCACCGAATCGAGGTGCCGATGAGGGCTCAGCGCGCTTCTTCCAGAGCACTCGGTAACAAGAACACGCAGACCACGTCTGACAGTGCGGCTCGACGCGTTATGACACACCGGTCTCAATACCGCCCCAGCACCTCGTACCGCGGCTGACCCGACCCCAGGTGCGACCGCACCAACACCACCTCGCCCGCGTGGTGGGCGTGCGCGGGAGGGGCGTCGAGGGCGGCGACGGCGGCTGCTATAGCACGCCGCTGCGGACCCGAGGCCTGGCGGCGCACGCGCGCGAGCGTGACATGTGGGCGCAGCTCGCGGCGCTCGGGCGGGAGGCCCGCCGCCTCCACGGCTGCCTCGACGCGACCGGCGAGCGCGCGCAGCGCGTCGAGGTCTCCGCCGAGGCCGAGCCAGACGACCGAGGTGCGTGCAGCGGATCCGAACGTGCCGGCCCCGGCCAGTTCGAGGTCGACGCCGACCGGCGGGACTGACTCCCGTAGCGCCGCGTCGAGGGCGGGTACACGTTCCTCGTCGACCTCGCCGAGGAACCGCACGGTGAGGTGCATGCGGTCCAGCGCGACGGGGCGCAGCACGTCGGCGTCGTCGCCGAGGGCCGTCGTGAGCGCGTCGAGGGTGCGGGCGGCCTCGCGCAGCCACGGGTCGGGTAGCTCCAGCGCGAGGAAGAGCCGCACCGCTACTCGATGCCGAGGAAGCGCGCGGCGTTCGCGCCGAGCGCCGCATCCCGCAGCGCCGCCCCGGCTATCGCCGCCTCGGTGTCCGCGCGGTCGGTCGCCATGCCGCGCAGCGGGAAGTCCGAGCCCCACGCGACGTGCTCCTGCCCCGCGAGGTGCGCGACCGTCGCGAAGACCGAGGGCTCGTACAGGAACTTCGAGGCAGCCGAGTCGAAGAGCAGGCGGCCTTCGTCGAGGACGGCTTGCACCTCGGGCATGAGGGAATGGAACGGCAGGCCGCCGCCCCAGTGCGCCGCGATGACACGCACGGGGTGCGTCGACAGCAGGCGCCACAGTCCGCCCGGCGTGAACCCGCCTGCCTTGCCGGGGTACTCGTGCCCCACCTCCTCGGAGGTGTGCACCAGCAGCGGCAGGTCGAAGCCGCTCACGAGTGCCACGAGGCGGTCGGCGGCGAGCGCCTGCTCCTCGATCGTGGCGGGACGCGGGCCGCCGCTCAGCCGCACCTCGCCGAGCCCGGCGGCGTTGCGCCCGACGATCGGTTCGAGCCACGCGCGCAACGCGTCGGCCTCGACGTCGACGCCACCGAGGAACGCCGCCGGCACGGGCACGAACGGCAGCAGCCGACCGTCCGAAGCGTCGGCTGCGTCCAGCAGGTAGTCGGCATGCACGCCGCAGAGTTCGGGCGACTCCCACCCGAAGCCCGCGACGACCGCGCGGTCGACGCCCGTTTCGTCCATCGCCGCGATCACCTCGTCCGCCGTCGCCACGCGCGCGTCCGGGTCCGAGTAGAGCGCCGCGAAGCCGGCGTCGGCGCCGACGAGGCGCTCGCGCGCCGCGATCATGGCGGGCGGGAAGGCGTGGGTGTGGACATCTACGATCATCCGGCGCATCGTACGGGACGACAGCGCATCAACGGCGATCGCCGCCGTGCTCCACCTGGCTACTCCCCACGCAACGGGACCCATGCCGGACGAACCACAACCACCGTTTGACGAGCCGACCGCCGAGGAGATCCCTTCGCTCCTCGAGGCGCTGCTGTTTGTCGCTGACGGCCCGGTGACAGAGGCAGCGCTCGCGCGCACGCTCGCCGTGACGCCTGGCAAGGTGCGTCGAGGGCTCAACGAAGTGCGCGATCACTTCGATGGGCGCGGCATCCGCGTGCAGAGCGGCCCGGAGGGCGTGCAGCTCATCACCGCGCCCGAGGCAGCCCCGGTCGTCGAGCACTTCCTCGGCCTGGAGTCCTCGCGGCGGCTCTCGACAGCCGCGCTCGAGACGCTGGCGGTGATCGCCTACCGCCAGCCGGTGACACGCGCCGCCATCGAGGCGATCCGTGGCACGAGCAGCGACGGGGTGCTCGCCACGCTGCGCGCCCGCGGCCTCGTCGAGCGCGTCGGACGCGCCGACGGGCCTGGCCGGCCCGGCCTCTACGGCACCACGCAGCGCTTCCTCGAGCACTTCGGGCTCGAGCAGGCCGACCACCTCCCCGGCCTCGAGGAACTCGCCGAGTTGCTCGGCCTCGACGAGGGCGTGCAGCGCTCACTCCCGGTGGACGAGGAGCCCTCGCCGTCACCCAACGGCGAGCACGCCGAAGCGGCCGAGGCACCCGAGGCGGACGACTCCGACCCGGCTGTGCAGTCGCAGCTGGGCCTGTAGCCGCCCGTGGTCACCATCAGCGTGGTGCTGACGCTCTACCTGCCCGCCGCGCACAGCCTGAAGGAGAAGCGCGCCGTGGTGCGCTCGCTCGTCGAGCGGATGCGTGCACGCCTCGATGTCTCGGCCGCCGAGGTCGGCGCACAGGACCTCACGCAGCGCGCCGAAGTCGGCTTCGCCGTGGTCTCCGGCGACGTCGCGACGGCACGCAAGCTGGCCGACGACGCCGAGCGCTTCGCCGACCGCGAACTCCTCGGCCACGCCGAGGTCATCGACCGCGCCGTCGAGGAGTACGTGCTGGAGCTGGACTGACTTCGGCCCCACTCTCCAATCCGTCCCCCTCTCCCCTTGTGGGAGAGGGCTGGGGTGAGGGGGTTCCGCCTCCGTGATGCGTAGGCGACGGGGGAGCCCCCCTCACCCTCACCCTCTCCCCCCCCAGGGGGGCGAGGGGATCAGATCCATCCCCCTCTCCCCTTGTGGGAGAGGGCTGGGGTGAGGGGGTTCCGCCTCCGTGATTCGTAGGCGACGGGGGAGCCCCCCTCACCCTCACCCTCTCCCCCCCAGGGGGGCGAGGGGATCAGATCCGTCCCCCTCTCCCCTTGTGGGAGAGGGCTGGGGTGAGGGGGTTCCGGCTCCGCATGGGGGCGAGGGGATCGGAGTCGGTGGCTTAGAAGGTAGAGATGGAGGGGCGGCTCAGGCGCGGATCGGGTCACCCACCGGCGAGCACAGCAGGTCGTACGGCATCGCGCCGTCGACACGCGCGCGCAGCAGCGTGCCGGTCGGGAACTCGCCGCGCACGAACGCGAGGCCGTCCACCTCCGGCGCGTCGCGGACGCTCCGCCCGACGACGACAGGGTCCCCGCTCGCGCTCGGCGTGGGCGCCTCGGACTCCACCAGCACGTCGAGTTCGTTGCCGACGAGCTCGCGGTTGCGCTCGTGCGAGATCTCCTGCGCGAGCTCCATCAGCGCACCGTAGCGTTCCGCGACCACCTCGTGCGGCACGGGGTCGGCGTAGCCGGCTGCCGGCGTGCCCGTCTGCGGCGAGTAGGTGAACGCGCCGACGTGGTCGAAGCGCTGCTCCTCGACGAAGTCGAGCAGCTCCTCGAACTCCGCGTCCGTCTCGCCCGGGAAGCCGACGATGAACGTCGTGCGCACCGTGACGTCGGGCATGGCCGTCCGGATGGCGTCGAGGCTCCGCCGCGCGGTGCGGAGTGACGGGCGCTTCATGCGGCGTAGCATGGCGTCGGAGCCATGCTGGAGCGGGATGTCGAGGTACGGCACCACGTTCGGCAGCGCTGCCATCGTCTCCGCCAGCCGCCGCGTGACGCGGCCCGGGTAGGCGTACATCAGCCGGATCCACGGCACCTCGGGCACCTCGGCGGCGAGCTGTTCAAGGAGCGTCGCGAGGCCGTCGCGGTCGCGGCGGTCCTCGCCGTAGGCGGTCGAGTCCTGGGCGACGAGCACCAGCTCACGCACGCCCGCAGCCGCGTACATGCGCGCCTCGCCGAGCAGGCGCTCGGTGGGCTCGGAGCGCATCCCGCCCTTGATGGTGGGGATGATGCAGAACGTGCACGGGCGGTCGCAGCCGTCCGAGATCTTGAGGTACGCGCTCGGCCCCATCGGCAGCACCGTCTGCTGCGGGATGTCGTAGGCCGCGTCTGCCGGGCCGATCGAGGCGGCGATGTCGTCCCACGCCTCGACGCCGAACGTCGCGTCGACGCCGGGCACGGCGGAGCGCACTTCGTCCTCGGCGATCTGGGTCATGCACCCCACCACGTAGAGCTGCTGGTCCGCCGGCCGGTTGCGGTCGAGCTCCGAGACGACCTCGATCGACTCGGCCTTGGCGGCGTCGATGAACCCGCAGGTGTTGACGAGCACGAGGTCGGCGTCGCCCGGCTCCTCGACGGGGGCGTGGCGCCCGTTGCGCAGCGCACGCTCCAGCCGCATCGAGTCCACGGTGTTCTTGGCGCAGCCGAGGGTGACGAGGTGATATCGCACGTAAGCAGGCTGGGGCCGGGACGCAGTCGGCGTCAACCGCCAGCGGTGTCCCTACTCCTCACCGTCCCCCGTATCGTCTGCCGCGGGTTCAGTCGAGATGAACAGGTTCACGACATCGTCGGCGGCGAGCGGCTGTCCCGGCGACGGCGAGTGGCCGAACACGCGGCCCGGCGGGGTGTCATCCGTCTCGATCTCAAACTCGATGACGCTCACGCCGAGTCCGCCCAGCACGCGCTTCGCCTCGGCGAGCTCCACGTTGCGCAGGTCTGGCATCGTGCCTTCCTCGAACGGGCCCACGGTTGCCGCCGGCTCTACCTCCTCGACCTGCTGATCCGCGCCGTCGTCACCGGTGACGTCGCCGAGGCGTGGGAGGCCGATGAAGAACGCCGCCGCGCCGGCCACGATGACGACGAGCGCTACGAGCAGCCAGAGCCGCGGCACGGCCGGGATCGCGGCAGGCCCCTCGCGGCGACGCAGGCCCGGCAGCGGCTCCAGTCCCGGCGGCTGCGGCAGCTCGCCGGGCATCCGCCCCATCGCCTCCTCCTCGTCGAGGCCCAGGTAACGCGCGTAGCTGCGCACGAATCCCCGCGTGTACACGGGCGCCGGCAGCACGTCGAACTGTTCGCGCTCGATCGCGTCGATGTAGCCCAGGCCGATGCGCGTGTCGCGCTCGACGCGATCGAGGTCGTAGCCGCGCTCCTCGCGCCGCTCGCGCATCCAGGAGCCGAGCCCCTCGTCCGATCCGCCCGCGACGGGAGGGCGCGTCACCTCGTCGGTGGTGTCGTCGCCGTTCCCGCGCGCACGCCAGCGCCCGAGGAAGCTCAATGTCGATCCACGCCCGGGAACTCGACCAGCGACTTGAGGCCGTCCAGCTCGAGCCTCGAGGCGTACGCCTGCGGCGCATCCTCGATGCGGTAGCGGTTCGTCACCACCTCCTCGATGTGCGGCACGTGGCCGAGCATCGCGACGGTGCGCCGGTACTGGTCGCTGGTGGCGTTCTGCGAGCCGGTGAGCACCACCTCGCCGTAGTGCACGAAGTTCGGGTCGAACGGGACGGGGTTGCCGGGCGGGAACCCGGCGAACAGGTTCACGATGCCCTGCGGGCGCACCGCCGCCAGCGCAGGCTCGACGAGCTGGGGGACGCCGACGGAGAGCACGACGCCGTCCGCGCCCGCGCCGGATGTCGCGTCCTTCACGGCCGCCGTCACGTCGTCGGTCGCGGGATCGAGCACGAGATCCGCGCCCCAGCGGCGCGCGGTCTCGCGACGATCGGCGATCGGCTCGCTGACGATGATCGGGGCCGCCCCGGCCGCACGCGCCATGAGCACGTGCATCAGCCCCATGGGGCCCGCCCCGATGATGAACAGCGAGTCGCCGATGCCCGTCCGGCACAGCTCGAGCGAAGCAGTCACGCACGCCGCGGGCTCGGTGAGCGCGGCGACGTCGAGCGGCAGGTCGTCGGGCACGGTGAACACCTGCCCGAGGCCCACAATGGCGGCCGGGACGAGCACCGACTCGGCGAAGCCGCCGTCGATGTCGTAGCCGAGCGTCTGCCGGCTGGTGCAGCGGTTGCGCTTGCCGGTCTGACAGAAACGGCAGTGCCCGCACGAGACGATCGGGCAGATGATGACGCGGTCGCCCTCGGCGACGCCCGCGACGCCCTCGCCCACCTCGTCGACGACGCCGGCGATCTCGTGACCGGGGATCACGCCGGCTCGCGCGTACTTCTCGCCGCGGTAGACGCGCACGTCGGACGCGCACAGCGAGGAGGCCGCGACGCGCAGCCGCACCTCGCCGGGGCCCGCGTCGGGTGTGGGGCGGTCCTGGACGGACACCTTGCCGGGTTCCTCGAAGATGGTGGCGCGCATGGGGCTCCGGTCGTGCGGTCGCTGGGTCGGGGTGAGGTCATCTGGCTCGCGCGCAGTATCGCAGCGCGCGAGGGGTGCTGCTACCAGCGGACCACTGGGCCCAATCGTTCGCCACTACTCGCTGCCGGGAGAAGCCACGTTGTCGTCAGGCGTGAGAGCGGATCTCGTTGACGCGAGGAGAGTATCCTGTGAGTGCTCAGCGCGACCGCCATCACGCCGAGCCCGGGAGGTCGGGTTGTGCCGTCCAACGAAGAGTTGCTGCAACGCATCACCGCGCGCCCCGACGTGTTCGGCGGAAAGCCGATCATTCGTGACCTGCGGGTGTCCGTGGAGCTGGTGCTGAGTCTCCTGTCGCAAGGGGTGACCCCGAAAGACATCCTGGAGGACTACCCCGACCTCGAAGTCGAGGATATCCGTGCCTGCACGGCCTACGCGCACGCGGTCATCGCAAGAGACACCCTGGCCACGATCTCCGTCGGCGAGTAGGTGCGATCGTGCCCGGTAGTCAGGCGTGCAGCCCACTCAGGCTACCGACAACGAAAGAGCCCCCGGACGGGGGCTCGGTCGAGTTCGGCGGCTGGTCGCGTTACGCCTCGGCGGTCTGGAGTGCCTTGAGCTGCGCCGCGAGGCGCGACTTCTTGCGGGCCGCCGTGTTGCGGTGGATGATCCCGCGCCGCGCCGCCTGATCGAGCGCCGACTGCGCCAGGCGCACCTGCTCCGCCGCGTCGGCATCGCCGTCATCGACCGCCCAGCGGGCGTCACGCAGGCGGCGCGTGGCGCGCGTGCGGTACGGGCTGTTGCGAGCCGCTCGCACCGTGTTCTGGCGCGCGCGCTTCTTTGCCTGTCTCGTGTAGGCCATGCCCCATCCTCCGTCGCGGCCTTCTACGGTAACGGCGCCCCCTGCGAGCGTCTATCCAAGCACATCGCCGACTGATCCGGCGCGTGGGATGATGCCGCCGATGACCGAGGGACGCGAACAGTCGCGAGGGGCCCGATGGCGTCGGGTCGCGGGCGCGGCCCTGCGGCGAGGGTTGTCACCTCGCAGCGTCGCCGGGGCGGCCGGCCTCGTCGCCACGGGCTTCATCGCCTCCAGGCTGCTCGGACTGCTGCGCTCGGTCGCGATAGCGGACGCCTTCGGCACCGAGCCGGAGCTCGGCGCGTATTTTGTCGCGTTCCGCGTTCCCGACCTCGTCTTCCAGCTCCTCGCCGGCGCCGCGCTCGCCTCCGCGTTCATCCCCGTCTTCAGCCGCGTGGTGCTCGATGAAGGCGAGGACGACGCCTGGCGGCTCGCATCGAGCGTGCTCAACCTGATCAGCCTCGCGACCTTCGTCCTTGCCGCGCTCGCCTTCGCGCTCGCTCCGCTCATCGTGCCGCTGCTCGCGCCGGGGCTCGGCGAGGAGGCCGGACGCGCCGACGAGCTGCACACGCTGGCCGTCGAGCTGACGCGCGTGATGCTGATCTCGCCGCTCATGTTCGGCGTATCCGGGATGCTCACTGGCATCCTCAACGCACGCCAGCACTTCCTCGCACCGTCGATCGCGCCGCTGCTCTACAACCTCGGCATCATCCTCGGCGCGGTCGTGCTCGCCGACCGCTGGGGCGTACACGGGCTGGCGTGGGGCGTGGTGATCGGCAGCGTCGGCCACTTGCTCGTGCAGATCCCCGCGCTGTGGGCCGTGGGCATGCGCTGGCGGCCGAGCCTCGGCTTCGCCTCGGCCGGCGTGCGCGAGGTGATGCGGCTCATGGGGCCGCGCGTGATCGGCCTCGCCGCTGCGCAGGTCAACCTCGTGGTCGTGATGTTCTTCGCCTCGTTCGTCTCCGACGAGGCGATCAGCGCGGTCAACTTCGCGTTCCTCGTGATGCTGCTCCCGGTCGGCGTGGTCGGCATGGCGATCTCGACCGCCGCCTTCCCGGCCTTCGCGAACCTCGCCGCCGAGGAGCACTACGAGGGTCTCGGCCGAGCCATCGACGCCACGCTGCGCATGATCCTGTTCCTCGCCATCCCGGCCTCGGCGGGCCTCGTGCTACTCGCCGACCCGGGCGTGCGCCTGCTGCTGCAACGCGGCGCCTTCGACGCCGACTCGACCTCGCTGGTGGTGAGCGTGCTCGTGGTCTACGCGGTGGCCGTGTGGGCGCACGCCTCGGTCGAGATCATGAGCCGCGGCTTCTACGCGCTCTCCGACACACGCACCCCGGTCACGATCGCCGTGTTCGGGATGCTGCTCAACGTCGCGGGCTGCGCGGCGCTGGTCGAGCCGTTCGGCATCGCGGGCCTCGCCGCTGCGACATCGGCAGCGGCGGTCTGCGAGTTCGCGCTGCTGTGGTGGACGCTGCGCGCGCGGCTCCGCCGCTGGGACGTGCGCACGCTCGGACGCCCGACCCTCGGCCGCTCCCTGCTCCGCACCGTCCTCGCCACGGTGGTGATGACACAGGCCGTGGTGCTGCTCCTTATCCTGCTCCGCGAAGCAGGCGCCGACGCCGGCGAGCTCCTCGGCGCGCTCGTGCTGGTGGCAGTCGGAGGGCTCGGCGGCCTCGCGGTGTTCGTGGTTACGTCGGCGGTGCTGCGCGGTGACGAGTACGAGGCGGCGGTCGAGTGGCTGAGCGAGGTTGGGGGCGAGAGGGCGGACAGCTAGCTGGAACTATTCGGCTGTGCGTATCACAATCGTGTCGGGAAGTACGGTTACCGATTGATCGACCGAACACATCTCACTGGACTCGTTGCGGCGGCCTGGAGCGCGTACGACAACGCCGGTAAGCTGGCGTCGCGAGTCAGCCCGGCAGCGCCGATCCTGTTCTTCGGCGACCTCGACGCATACCTCGCCTCGCCACTGCGCATCGTCACCGTCGGACTCAACCCGTCGCTGATGGAGTTTCCGGTCGAAGACCCCTTCTCGCGCTTCCCGCTTGCCGAGGGTGCCGAAGGCCGCGAGCCCGACCGATACCTCGACGCGCTGTCGGCCTACTACCGCACTGATCCGTACAGCGGCTGGTTCAGCGCCTTCGAGCCGCTGCTCAACGGTGCTGGCGCGAGCTACTACACCGGCGAGACATCGACGGCGCTCCACACCGACATCTGCTCGCCCGTCGCGACGAATCCGACGTGGAGCAAGCTCCAAGAGAGCGAGCGCGCGATCCTTGAAGCCGAGGGCGGGACGCTCTGGCGCCAACTGATCGAGGCACTACGGCCGGATGTCGTGGCTCTGTCCGTCGCAAGGCACTACCTCGATCACATCGATTTCGAGCCGCTCAGCGGCGACTGGGAGATTCTTCACACGTTTGACTGGACTGGCAGCGGCGCGCCTCGCTCGAGGCCGTACGAAGTGGAGGCGCGCTGGCACGTGGTCGGCGCTGAACCATCGCTGTTAGTGTTCGGGCCCGCCGCACAGAAGCCGTTCGGTCTGCTCCACGACTCGCAGAAACGTGAGTTGGGGCCCATCATCTTGGAGGCATACCGCAATGGTGGATAGGCGCAGATTCGTCCAGTTCCCGCATCCCGGTCGCGAGCATGATCCGGGCAATGCCCGAAGCTGGAACACCTACGACTGCGATCACGCGCGGAAGTTCGTGGAGGTTCCAGGGGAGTGGATCGATGAAGGCGGTCGAACGAACCGCGCCACGCTCTGGGCATGGGGCGAGTGGGAAGCGGAAGCAGACTTGGTACGCGAACTGGATCAGCAGCGCGAACCTGGTCGCTACCCTCGCCACCTCTGGGCTCCGTTCTACTCCCCGAAGGACGAGTATCAGGACCTGCACAACACCGATCCGTTTATATTCGGAGAGCAGTTCCTGTATTCCAACTGCAGACAGCCCCGCGGGGGACGGCGATCGGGGCTCATGCACCTCGCGCGTGGGTCAGTACTCGTGTTTGGCAGTGCGGTCGGTCGCGAATGGGTGCTCGACACAGTACTTGTAGTAGCGGACGCCTTCGACTATATGGCCGCGAGCATGAGAGAAGACATTGGGCAACTCGTTTCTGAGGAGTTCATGGATGTGACGGGCGAACCTATCATTCGTAACGAACGCGGCGATCTGCCGCTGAAGCTATACCGGGGGGCAAGTCCCATGAAGCCAGTTGAGGGAATGTTCAGCTTCTTCCCCGCGATGCCCGCAGGAGGTGACAATGGGTTCCCACGACCAGCCATCGACCTTCCAGCTAAGTACTTCAACCCGGCTAGCGGCCGAGCCCCAAAGGGTCACGCTCTGGGTCGAAGTTCCCTGTCGTTCGACGAGCTAGGCGAACTATGGCACTCCATCGCCCGCCAAGTACGTGAAGCTGGCCTCGTCCTCGGCACACACGCGGAGTCCCCAGAGCGCCGCGAAATCTGAACCCCGGGCGCCCTGCTATACTAGTCCACGGCCCCCACCCACAAGGCCACACACCGGACGCGACGCGCGATGTCGCGTGCCGTGCATTGCGAGGAGATCCAGATGGCAAGCGACCGGCAACTCAACTGTCGCGACTGTGGTTCCAGCTTCGTCTTCACCGCCGGCGAGCAGGAGTTCTACGCCTCCAAGGGCCTGCAGCACGACCCCGTCCGCTGCCCCTCGTGCCGCGCCAACCGCAAGGCCATGCGCCCCGAGGACCGCTTCGA
Organism: Dehalococcoidia bacterium; assembly: GCA_965208885.1. GTDB lineage: Bacteria > Chloroflexota > Dehalococcoidia > UBA2979 > UBA2979 > VXMT01. The sequence continues at coordinate 1,673,406 of CBDBPS010000002.1, read as the reverse complement.
GGCGCCCTCGTACGGTACGTACGTCTCGTGGGGCGGTCGCACGCCGCGCCAGCTCAACGTCGCTACCTGCGCGCAGTGCCACCAGACCACCGAGGTCCCGTTCCTGCCTCGTGGCGACCGCCCGGTCTTCTGCTCGAACTGCTACAACGCCGTGCGCGAGCGCCAGGAGGCCGAGGAAGAGGCTGCAGCGCAGCGCCTGGCCGCGCAGCTCGCCGGTGGCGCCCAGTCCGAGCGCCCCGAGGGCGAGGGCCCGGCTGCCGAGCGCACCGAGACGCCGAGCGGCTTCGGGCTGTAGCTCGCTCCGACCTCAGTCTTCATCGCAGCCCCCCGGAAGGGCGAGGGGGCAGGGCCTCGATCTGCGCGCGACGCTGCCGATTGATCGGGCGGCGGGGGCGCACCTAGACTCGACGTACAGGCTGAGACGGAGCGAGTAGCCCGTCGCCAGCGGCCGCCGAGCGAGCCCGGGACGGTGTGAGCCGGGCGCGGCCGCGACGAGCGAAGATCCCTCCCGAGCCGCCGACCGAACGCACGAGCCCCCACCGCGGGCGCTCGACGCCAGTAGGCTCGGCCGGAGCGCCCACCGTTACCAGGGGCAACGCCATAACCGGCGAGACCGCGCGAGCGGCCCGGCGTGGCGTAGTGAGCGGCGTCGCGGGCCCCGACGGTGGGGCAGCGGCGCAACGCGGGTGGTACCGCGGGCGCATGTCGCCCGTCCCGTGAGGGGCGGGCGTTTTTCGTGCCTGCCCTGTAGTGCTCGTGCGAGATCAGGCGGCGCTCCCGCGTCGCATGGAGGTGAAACCGTGGTCGACGCCGAGGTGCGGGGAGACCCCTCCGGGGCCGGGGTGCAGGCGCGCTTCGAGGCGGCGCCCTCGCGGGTCTCGTTCCCGGATCTGGAGCAGGACATCCTCGCGTTCTGGCGCGAGCACGACGTCTTCCGGCGCAGCATCGAGGAGCGCCCGGCCGACAGGCTGTTCTCGTTCTACGAGGGCCCGCCGACGGCGAACGGCACGCCCGGCGTGCATCACGTCCTCGCGCGCGTCTTCAAGGACCTGATCCCGCGCTACAAGACCATGCGCGGCTACCGCGCGCCCCGGAAGGGCGGCTGGGACACCCACGGCCTCCCAGTCGAGCTCGAAGTCGAGCGCGAGCTCGGGCTGCGCAACAAGCGCGACATCGAGGAGTACGGCGTCGCCGCCTTCAACGCCCAGTGTCGCGAGTCGGTCTTCCGCTACGTCTCCGACTGGGAGCGCATGACCGAGCGCATCGGCTTCTGGATCGACACCGACGACGCCTACGTGACCTACTCGAACGAGTACGTCGAGTCGTGCTGGTGGGTGCTGCAGCGGCTGTGGGAGAACGACCTCATCTTCCGCGACTACCGTGTGACCCCGCACTGCCCGCGCTGCGGCACCAGCCTGTCCAGCCACGAGATCGCGCTCGGCTACCAGGAGGACACGCCCGACCCAAGCGTGACGGTGCTGTTCACCCTCACCGCGGGCGACACGAACGCCGGGGCCGAGGAGGCGCTGCGCCTCGCAGACGGCGTCCCGACCTCCGTCCTCGCCTGGACCACGACGCCGTGGACGCTGCCGGGCAACACCGCGCTCGCCGTAGCGCCCGAGGCGGAGTACGCACTCGTCGAGGATGGCGACCGGCGGCTGATCGTCGCCGAGGCGCGCCGCCGCGAGGTGCTCCCTGAGGGGCTCGACGACGCCGTGCTCGCGCGCTTCGAGGGCTCGGCGCTCGTCGGGCTGCGCTACGAGCCGCTCTACGAGTCGCGCGAGTGGGAGGGCGTCGAGACGCTGGCGTTCATCGATGGCCGCTCGCAGTTCGTCGAGGCCGGCGACGCGCCCGCGCGCCGAATCGTCGGCGCGGAGTTCGTCGCGACCGACGACGGCACGGGCGTGGTGCACATCGCCCCCGCGTTCGGCGAGGAGGACTACGAGCTCGGCCGCGACGAGGGGCTGATGTTCCTCGAGCCCGTCGCGCTGGACGGGACGCTCACCGGCGGGCCGTTCGACGGGCGATTCGTGAAGGAGGCTGACCCCGACATCACGGCTGACCTCGACGCCCGCGGGCTGCTGCTGGCGAGCGAGACCATCCACCACACCTACCCGTTCTGCTGGCGCTGCGACACGCCGGTGCTCTACTACGCGAAGCCCTCGTGGTACATCCGCACGACCGCCGTCCGCGACGCGCTGGTGGCGAACAACCAGGACATCCACTGGGTGCCCAACCACATCCGCGACGGCCGCTTCGGCGAATGGCTCGACGGCAACGTCGACTGGGCGCTCTCGCGCGAGCGCTACTGGGGCACGCCGCTGCCGTTCTGGGTCTGCACCGGGTGCCGCCGCACGGACTGCATCGGCTCCTACGAGGAGCTCGCCGACCGTGCGGGCCTCGACGCCCCCCCGCCGGACCCGCACCGCCCCTTCATCGACGACGTGACGCTGCCGTGCCCCGACTGCGGCGGCGAGATGCGCCGCACGCCCGAGGTCGCCGACGCGTGGTTCGACTCGGGCGCGATGCCCTACGCGCAGTCGCACTACCCGTTCGAGAACCAGGAGACCTTCGAGGAGCGCTTCCCCGCCGACTTCATCTGCGAGGCGGTGGACCAGACGCGCGGGTGGTTCTACACGCTGCACGCCCTCGCCACGCTGCTGCACAGCACCGGCGACGTCTCGGCGGGTGTCTCGTACCGCAACGTGATCTGCCTCGGCCTCATCGAGGACGCCGAGGGGCAGAAGATGTCCAAGTCCCGCGGCAACATCGTCGACCACTGGGAGGTCCTCGACGAGTACGGGGCCGACGCGCTGCGCTGGACGATGTACACCGCCGCGCCGCCGGGGAACTCGCGGCGCTTCTCGCCGGAGATCGTCCGCGAGTCGCAGCGGCGCGTGCTCTCGACGCTCTGGAACACGTACTCGTTCTTCGTCACATACGCCAACATCGCCGGCTTCGACCCTGCCGACGCGCCCGCGCCCGAGGCGCGCACCGAGCTCGACCGCTGGGTGCGTTCCGAGCTGCACCAGGCCGTGCGAGCAGTCACCGAAGCACTCGACGACTACGAGCCGCTCGAGGCCGCGCGCCCCATCGCGGAGCTCATCGAGCAGCTCTCGAACTGGTACGTGCGGCGCAGCCGCCGCCGCTTCTGGAAGTCCGACGACTCGACCGACACGCAGGCGGCGCTGCACACCCTCTACGAGTGCCTCACGACCCTCGCGAAGCTGATCGCGCCATTCACGCCGTTCCTCGCCGAGGCGCTGTACCGCAACCTCGAGGCCGGTCAGCAGCCCGACGCACCCGACTCGGTGCACCTCGCCGCGTGGCCCGAGGCCGACGCCGACGCCATCGACGAGCAACTCTCGCGCGACGTGGCGCTCGTGCAGCGCATGGTCTCGCTCGGCCGCGGCGCGCGCTCGCGCGCCGGCATCAAGGTGCGACAGCCGCTGGCGAGCGCCGTCCTCATCCCGCGCTCCGGCGCCGAGCTCGAGGCGCTCGAACGCCTCGCGCCGCAGATAGCCGACGAGTTGAACGTGCAGCGCGTCGAGGCCGTCTCCGACGCCGGGGATCGCCTCGTCTACTCGCTGCGACCGAACCTTCCGGCGCTGGGTCCGCGCTATGGGCGCGAGCTGGGCCGCATCCGCTCGGCGATCGCCGACGCCAACGCTCGTGAGCTCGTCGCGACGATGCGCGCCGAAGGCTCGCTCGAGCTCGATGGCTTCGACCTCTCGGCGTCCGACATCCTCGTCGATGTCGAGGCCGCCGAGGGCTGGAGCGCGACCGAGGACGCGGGCTACAGCGCGCTCGTCGAGACGGCGCTCACGCCCGAACTGGTCGCCGAGGGCATCGCGCGCGACGTGGTACGCCGCCTGCAGGACCTCCGCCGCGAGGCTGGCCTCGACATCACCGACCGCATCCACGTCCGCTACGAGGGCGGCGACGACCTCGGCTCCGTGCTCGACACGCACGGCGAGTACGTCTCGGGCGAGACCCTCGCGCTCTCCCTCGAACCCCTCGACGGCGACGCGCCGGACGGCGCGGCCTCAACCGAGGCGAGCATCGAGGGGATCGCGGTGCGGTTGGTGCTGTGGCGGGCCTAGCGCCCGGCGACCCCGTTACTCGGGCGCTGGCAGAAGGTCGTCGGACGGCTCGACGAGCGGCTCGATAGCGCTGACATCAACCTTCGACCGGGCGACGTCGAGGTCGTAGATCCGCTGGAGGTTCAGCCAGAACTCGGGTGTCATGCTCAGTGCGCGCCCCATCCGGAGGGCGGTGTCGGCCGTGATCGCGCGCCGGCAGTGCACGATGTAATAACGACTAGCGTGTACATGCCGAATCGGTGGGAGTGGGACTACGAGTATGGAGCGCCGGTCAATCTTCGCGCACTACCCCCTCTCCGGATGGAGCCGGCCGCGGCGGGCCCGGCTCGTCTTCGACCGGCCCGAGGACCAGCCCTCGCACCAGCAGCAGCACCGACTGGCGCCAGCCCATGTCGGGCGTGCCCTCCAGTCCTTGACGAGCCTGCCCTTCCAGCACACGAGGGATCTCCGCGGAGACTTCCGCTCCGAAGATCATGATGTTCGCGCTGACGAAGACCCAGACGAGCAGGGTGATCAGGCCGCCGAGTGAACCGTAGATCACGTCGTAGTGCCCGAAGCTCGCGAGGTAGAACGCGAAGCCGAGCTTCAGCACCTCGAACGACACTGCGGTGAGCAGCGCGCCGGGCCACAGGTAGCTCACGCGCAGCGGCGAGTTGGGCAGCAGCCAGTACAGGAAGAGGAACGCGACAAAGCTCATCATGCCCGCGATCCCGATCGCGCCCAGCTCCCACACGAAGGACTGGTTTCGCAGGATGCCCAGGTCGACCGCCTCGGCCTGTGCCACGCGCCATATCGTCGTCAGCACGAACGAAGCGAGCAGGAGCAGGCCCAGCGCGGGCGCGATCGTTAAGTCGATGAGCTTGCCGATCACCAGCGGGCGACGCTGCTCCACGTCGAACACGACGTTCAGCGCGTTCCGCAGCGCGGCGGCCAGCGCGCTCCCCGTCCAGATCGTGGCGCCCAGCGCGAGCAGCCCGACCGTCACCCCCTCGTCGGCGAGGTGTTCGAGCGCCTCCGCTACGAGCGGCGCATCCACGGGAATGCTCGACACGAGTTGATCGAGGACGCGCGCCTGCAGTTCCGCGTCGCGCAACAGCAGCCCGAACACCGAGAACGACAGCAGCACCAACGGGAACAGCGAGATCAACGCGAAGTACGAGACCGCTGCGGCGAGCTGTGTCGCGCGGTCCTCGATGAAGTTCGCGGTCGCGCGGCGCAGCACCACCGCCGCGAGCACGAGCACGCGCCGCCACGGCCACTCCTCGATGGCGCCTGGTTCGGCTGGTGTCGCTACCTCGGCCAAGCGGTCATCCTCCCCATCCACCTCTGCGGCTCGACCCACAGAGGTGCGGTGGTGATCCTATGATCAGCCCTCAAGTCGAAGCAGACGAGGTCGACGGTGGTCGAACGCAACCCCGCGAACGGTGAGCGACAGCGCAGGCGCCTGGTCGTCAAGTGCGGCACCAACCTGCTGACTGCCGGCACCGAGCAACTCGACCGCGCGGTGATGGCCGCGATCGCCTCCCAGATCGCCACAGTGCGGGAACTCGGCTGCGAGGTGATCCTCGTCACCTCGGGTGCGATCGCTGCCGGTCGTGCGCGGCTCGGGCGGCGCGCATCCACGCCGCAGCACCTCACTCGCCGCCAGGTGCTCGCGGCCGTCGGGCAGGCGCAGCTCTTCTCGTACTGGGACGAACTCCTCGCGGGCCACGGGGTCACGACGGCCCAGGCGCTCCTCACGCGCGGCGACCTGGCAGACCGCCAGGGCTACCTCAACGCCCGCAACACGCTGCTCGCCCTCCTCGACCTCGGCGTAGTGCCGATCGTCAACGAGAACGATGTCGTGTCGATCGAGGAGATCCAGGACGCCGCGATCGGCGACAACGACAACCTCTCCGCCCAGGTCGCCAACCTCGTCGACGCCGACCTGCTGCTGCTGCTCACCGATACGGCCGGCCTCCACACGGCGGACCCCACGACCGACCCAGACGCCCGCCTCATCGAACACGTCGACCACATCGGCCCCGCCATCGAGGAGGCCGCGGCCGGGCAGGCCGGCCAGCGCGGCACCGGTGGCATGGCGACGAAGGTGGAAGCAGCGCGACTGGCCACGCAGTCCGGCGCGCACGTCGTGATCACCGACGGGCGCGAGCCCGACGTCGTGCCGCGCGCGGTGCGGGGCGAGGCCGTCGGCACGCACTTCCTGCCCACCGTCGACCGCCTCGAGAGCCGGCGGCGGTTCCTGCTGTCGGGGCTGCGCGAGCGCGGCCGTATCACGGTCGATGAGGGTGCGGTCCGCGCGCTGGTGCGCGACGGCAAGTCGCTGCTGCCGGCGGGCATCGTCGCCGCCTCGGGCGACTTCGGGCGCGGCGACGTGGTGCGGGTCCAGACGCGCGACGGTGAGCACATTGCCAGCGGTACGACGAACTACGCGGCGGGCGACGTCGAACGCATCCGCGGCATGCACTCCGACCGTATCGAGCAGGTGCTCGGCTACGACCACGGCGACGAGGTCGTACACCGCAACAACCTCGTCCTCGTCTAGATCCGGGCAAGCCCCGCGCCTGATACCTTCCGCTCGATGCCGACGCGCCCGACCCTCATCGCTGCCCTCGCACTCCTCGGGCTCGTCCTCGCCGGGTGCAACATCCTCGGCGGCGACGACGCGCCCGAGACTCGCGATCCAGGCGCGACCGCACGCCCGGCCCCCGTCACGCCGCCCGCAACCGCAACGCCTGCACCCACCGCGACTCCGACGTCGGTTCCAGCCCTGACACCCGCCGAGGAGGCGCGGCTGGCGGACGAGCTCGCATCGATGGTGCTCGCGGAGATCGCCGAGGAGTTTGGTGACAGCGAACTCACAGCCCACGCGGTCGACCTCGGGCTGAGCGACGCCGAGGGCGACTACTGGGCCGTCATCACCGACGGCCCCCAGCCCGTCTACCTCAACGACAACGGCGATCCCGTCAACTTCTTCCACGTCGTCGCCGTGTACCGGCTCAACCCCGATCGCTCCTGGTCACCGGAGATCGCCCGAGTCGAGATCGAGTCGGCCCCACAGCGCACGGCCGACACCGAACTGGTCGCGGTTGCGCCCGGCAGTGCCTGGATTGTGGTCCGAGCGGGCACGGGCGCCCACGCAGGCACGCTCGACGTGATCCGGTTCGAGGCTGCCACCGGGGGACTCTCGACGGCGCTCTCGCACGTCAGCTCGCGACCCAGTGCCGGCGAGATCCGGGACCTCGACGGCGATGGCTTCCCCGAGTTCGTCCTCAACACCTCGAACCCGTACGTCTTCTGCTACGCCTGTGCCGTCGAGGAGCACTCCGTCAGCATCCACCGCTGGGACGGCTCGGCACTCGCTGAGGTCCCGCTGCGGGCGCCCGCCGGCCTGACGGGAAGCGTCGCGACCGCCGCGGACCGCGTCGTCTCGCTCGCCGAGGCGGACCTGTGGCGGCAGGCGGGCGCGCTCGCGGTGGCGACGGCAAGGCGGTCGCCGGGCGAGGACGGGCTGCGCTGGCTGTCGATCCTCGTGAACCAGCGGGCGGCGCTGCGGCTCGCGCACGCGGGCTCGCCCGGCCAGCCATTGCTCACGAACGTGCTGGCCGGTGAGTACACGGCCGCGCTCGACCTGATGCGCGCACACGCGCCCGACGACGCGTTCGCCCTCGACGGCCCGCTCATCGACGGCACCGCCGCGGAGACCGACCTCTCGACCATGGCCGTCACCATCCTCGACTACACCGAGCGCGCGCTCGGCCAGCGCCCCGACGAGCCGGCGATCCACGCTGTGCGCGCCCTTGGCCTCGCGCTCGCCTCGCCCGACGACCTCGGTGGAGCGCGCGAGGCGGCGGCCCGCGCGGCGGAGCTCGCGCCGGGCGACGCCTTCCTGCAGCGCGCCACGGCGTACCTCGACAGCGTCGACCAGGCGTCGGGCCTGCCGTCCGAGGCGCCGGCGGCCGAGGAGCTGTTGCCGGGCCTGACGGCCGAGTGGTTCGCCGAAGGCTACACGCTTGGTTCGGGCGACCGGGGTCGCCACGTGCGCGCGCTGCAGCAGCGGCTCGCCCGCACGCGGGACCTGGGCTTCCTCGACCCCGGCCGCTATTACGACGTCTACGACACCGCGACGCGCGAGGCGGTCATCCAGATTCAGCAGCAGGCCGACCTCGAACCCACCGGTGTCGTCGACCAGGCGACATGGGAGGCGGTCGAGGCGGCCTGGCAGCGGCCGGAGGCGAAACCCGCGCCCGCGAACGTGGAGCCATCGCAGCCCGTGGCGCACGACCGTACGGGCGCATCCGTGGTCTACCTCACATTCGACGACGGGCCGCATCCCACATGGACGCCCCAGGTGCTGGACCTCCTCGACGCCTACAGCGCGCCCGCGACCTTCTTCGTACTGGGGCAGAACGCCGCCCGCTTCCCGGAGATCGTCGAGCGCATGGTCGCCGCCGGGCACGAGGCGGAGAACCACACCTTCGACCACATCTGGCTGGACAAGGCCCCGCGCGACCTCTTCGTGTCGCAGGTCGAAGCCGCCGACGAGGCGCTGCATGCCGCGGCCGGCAGGCGCGTCGACCCCATCGCGTGCCTGCGGCCCCCGTACGCAGCGATGAACGAGCACACGAGGAGCCTCGCAGCCGAGCTCGGCAAGTCGATCGTGCTCTGGAGCGTGGACACGCAGGACTGGCGGCGCCCCGGAGAGGACCAGATCGTCTCGCACGTGCTGTCCAACGCGCGGCCGGGCGCCATCATCCTGATGCACGACGGCGGCGGGGAGCGCTCGCAGACCGTGGCCGCCCTCGATGCCGTGCTCGAGGGGCTGACGGGGCGTGGCTACACCTTCGGGCTACTCTGTAGCTAACGTCCGACCGCGAGGGAGCCGCTATGCAGAGCCTCGAATGGACCCGGCGTGCAGCGCGAGGCGTGAGCGCCGTGGGCGCGCTGCTCGTCATGGCCGCGGTGCTCGCGTCATGCGACGGCGTAGCCGACAACGACAACGCACCGCCGGATGCAGTGTCCCTCGAGGCAGCCACCATCCAGACCGAGAACACCGAGACCGGCCGGGCCACGCTCGAGGACGGTGAGTTCCGGGAGCCGGTCGCGCCCGGCTCGGCCAGCGAGGTCGTGATTCGCCTGAGCCAGTGGGCCCTCGGCGACCTCGACGCGGACGGCGCGGCGGACGCCGCCGCCATCACGATCGAGGACCCGGGCGGCAGCGGGAACTTCCGCTACCTGCACGCGATCCTGAAGGAGGAAGGCGAACTCCACGACGCCGACATCGCCTTCCTCGGCGACCGCATCCGCGTCGAGGGCGTCTCCATCCACGAGGGCGTCATCACGGTCGCGCTCCTCGATCGGCCGGCAGACGCGCCGTTCTCCGAACAGCCATCGATCCTCGTCATCCGCCGGTACCGCCTCGTGGCCGAGGCGCTGGAGGAGATCGAGGGCATCCGCGGTGACGAGGCGTTCGCGTGCGACGACAGCCTGCCCGACGCAGCACTCGTCGTCGTGCTCTCGCCTGCGGGCGGCGAGGAGGTCGCGAACGGGTTCGCGGTGAGCGGCTGCTCACGCACCTTCGAGTCGAACGTCCAGTGGCGCCTGCTCGACCGCACCGGCGAGGAGCTCGCGAGCGGCTTCGCGATGGGCGGCGGTGTCGACGGCCCCGCGCCGTTCATCTTCGCCGTCGAGTACGAGTCCGCCGAGCGCCAACTCGCGTACCTCGAGGTGTACGAGGAGGACGTGTCGGACGGCGAGGGCTTCCCGCCGCCGCGCGCGATTGTGCCCGTGGTCATCGCCGCCTCGGAGTAGCGAGGAGCGTCGCTCACGGCGCGCACAGGCGAGTCGACAGGTACACTCACTGCCATGACTACGACACAGATCGAGGCCGTCGAGCGAGCCGCGCGCGTGCGCCGGGCCGCACGGCAACTCGGCACCGCCTCCACCGACCTCAAGGACGGCGCGCTGCTGCGCGTCGCCGACGCCATCGAGGCCGAGACCGACGCGCTCCTCGCCGTCAACGGCCCCGAGCTCGAGCGCGCCCGCGCCAACGGCCTGACCGACGCCTTCCTCGACCGCATGACACTCACACCGGACCGCATCGCGGGCATCGCCCACGACGTGCGCGCGGTCGCCGCACTCCCCGACCCGGTCGGCGAGGTCGAGGAGATGACGACGCGCCCCAACGGGCTACAGATCGGCCGCATGCGCGTGCCGCTCGGCGTGATCGGCGCCATCTACGAGTCGCGCCCGAACGTGACGGTCGACATCGCCGCCGTGTGCCTGAAGTCCGGGAACGGCGTGCTGCTCCGCTCCGGCACCGACGCGCACGCCTCCTCGGGTGCGCTCGCCGCCATCCTGCAGCGTGAGACGGTGGCCGCGGGGCTTCCGGAGCACAGCGTCGAGTTCATGCACTCCACCGACCGCGCCGAGGTGGGCGCGATGCTTCGCGCGGATGAGTACATCGACATCATGGTCCCGCGCGGCGGGGCCGACCTGATCCGACGCGTCCGCGACGAGGCCTCGATGCCCGTCATCGCGGGCGGCATCGGCGTCTGCCACACCTACGTCGACGACGAGGCCGAACTGGAGATGGCAGAGCGCATCGTGGTCAACGCGAAGACGCAGCGTCCCTCGGTCTGCAACGCCATGGACACGCTGCTCGTCCACGCAGGTGTCGCCGCCTCGTTCGTGCCGCGCATCGCGCGGGCACTCGGCGAGCGTGGCGTCACCCTCCACGTCGACGACCGAGCCGCGCCCTTCGTCGGCGAGGCCGCGCCGTCGCTGCCCGTCGAGCTCGACGACTACGACCGCGAGTGGCTCTCACTCGACTGCTCGGTGCGCATCGTCGACTCGATGGACGACGCGCTCGATCACATCGACGTACACGGGAGCGGGCACTCCGAGGCGATCGTGACGGACTCGTACGCCGCCGCGCAGCGCTTCCAGCGCGAGGCGGACGCCTCGGCGGTGTTCGTGAACGCCTCGACGTACTTCAACGACGGTGGGCAGTTCGGGCTCGGCTGCGAGGTCGGCATCTCCACCGGGAAGATGCACGCCCGCGGCCCCATGGGCCTGCGCGAGCTGACCTCCTACAAGTGGGTGGTGCTTGGCACCGGCCAGGTGCGGACGTAGCAGCCGCCGAGACGAGTCGCGGCGAACGAGGGGATCCGATGGCCGACTACCGCTTCAACCGCGAGGCGCGCACCCCGTACTCCGAGGTCTACACCATCGACGACGGCGAGCACGCGCTCGGGCGCGTCGACGTGCACTACACGGGCTCGGCCGCGCACGCGACGCTCGTGGTCCACGCAGCCATCGACGATGACCGGGTGCAGGATCTCCTCGAAGCCATCGACGACCAGATCGTGACCTCCGCCGACCCGTACCGCGAAGACCTGGTCGTGACGGTGTGGCGTGGCGAGGAGATGGGCGTCTTCGCCGACGACACCGGGGACGAAGGCGAGGACGGCGAGGACGGCGAGGGCGATGGGGACGATGACGCCGAGGAGCCCTCGTAGGCCGCTGCGCCGACCGCCGCGACCATGACCTCCAGCCGCCCGCTGCGATCATGAGCACCCCGCCGAACCGGCGACCATGAGCACCCGACTGCCGACCCCGGACCAGCTCCAGGCGGTGCTCTTCGACTTAGACGACACGCTCATCGACGCGCGCGGCTCGTGGCGCGCGGGCTTCGCGGCGTCGATCGCCGAGCTGCACGCCGCCGAGCCTGCCCTCCAGGCCCTCGGCAGCCCCGAGGAGATCTACGACGCATACTTCCGCCACTACACCGAGGACGCGTACCGGGCGGCCGGCCGTGGTGAGTGGAACGAGCGCTTCACCCTCGAGGCCTTCGAGAGGTTAGTCGCCACGCACCTCCGGCCCGACGCCACACTCGCGCGCCGCCTCGCCGATCGTTACCGGGCGATCCATGTCGACTACGTGCAGATCTACCCCGACGCGATCGAGACACTCGAGGTAGTCGGTGCGCGCTACCCGCTCGGGCTCATCACCAACGGCCTCTCGCGGATTCAGCGCCCGAAGATCGAGCGCTACGACCTCGAACGCTACTTCGAGGTGGTCGTCGTCTCTGGTGAGGCGGGGGTGCAGAAGCCCGACCCGGCGATCTTCGAGCTCGCTCTCGAACCCCTCGGGGTGCCACCCGGGGCGGCGGTGTACATCGGCGACAACCCCTACCACGACGTGGTCGGGGCGCGCGCGGCGGGCGTCGGCGCCATCTGGGTCAACCGTGGCGACTGGCACGTCGAAGGCGGCGACGCTGTTCCCGACCTCGAGGTCCGTGAGCTACGCGAGATGTGGCCGTACCTGGGCGTGGGGTAGCACCCGGGGTAAGCGCCTGGGAACCCAGCCCTGACTCCCGCGATGTCCGGCCCCCTCTCCCTTTGTTTGAGGGAGAGGGCTGGGGTGAGGGTCCGGCGCGAGGTACCCCGCGTCAGGTCGGCTGCGTCCGGGACCCTCGGCCCAGCGCTGAGAGACGGCTCTCGGGACGCCAGCGAGATCCCGCCGGACCCCCTCACCCTCACCCTCTCCCCCGCAGACGGGGGCGAGGGGATCAGATACGGCCCGTTCTGGCCGCCCAGCAGCGAGACAGTCGCCTCTTGCCCTGGCCATTCCCCGGACGGGTACGAACCACACGGGAACAGGCCCGTCACGCCGAAGGCGGCGGAGTATGGGAGGCCGAAGTGTGGGCGGCTACTTGCGGGCGATGGCGCGGCGGGCGGCGGCGGCGATGTTCTCCGTCGTCAGGCCCACCGCGTCGAGGACCTCGTGCCACAGGCCGGACTCGCCGTAGCGGTCCTTCACCCCGACGAACTCCATCGGCACGGGACGGCGCGAGGCGAGTGCCTGCGCGGCCATCGCGCCGAGCCCGGAGTGCACGAGGTGCTCCTCGGCGACGACGATCGCGCCCGTGTCGGCAGCCGCGCGCTCCAGCGCGTCGACGTCGAGGGGGCGGATCGTGGCCATGTTGAGCACGCGCGCCGAGATGCCGTCGGCGGCGAGCTCCTCGGCGGCGTCGAGGGTGCGCTCCACCATGAGGCCGTACGAGACGAGCGTGACGTCCGAGCCGTCGCGCAGCAGGTCCGCGCGGCCGAGCTCGAAGCGCGCGCCGTCGGTGTACAGCACCCGGTGCTTGGGGCGGTCCGTGCGGATGTAGAACGGCCCCGGCGTGCGCGCGGCGACCTCGAGGGCAGCCGCGGCCTCGACCACGTCGGCCGGCACGATCACGCGGAAGTTCACGAGCGACGACATGACCGCGATGTCCTCAACCGACTGCGCCGACGCGCCGTCCTCGCCCACCGAGAGCCCGCCGTGCGAGGCGACGAGCTTCACGTCGAGGTTCGGCTGCGACACCGACATGCGGAGCTGGTCGTAGGCGTGCTCGGCGAAGACCGCGAAGGTCGACGCGAACGCGACCTTGCCAATCGCCGCCATGCCTGCCGCGACCGAGATCATGTTCTGCTCGGCTGCCCCGAGCGTGAAGAAGCGCTCCGGGTACGCGGCCTGGAACTTGCGCGCCGAGGTCGAGTTGCCGAGGTCGGCGTCGACCACGACGAGGTCCATGCCCTCCTCGCGCAGGCGGATCAGCGTGGGCCCCAGGGCCTCGCGGGTCGCGGCGGGGGCGGGCGCTTCGGTGGTGGTCACGAGGCAGCTCCGTTGACGTCGTCGGGGTCGGCGAGCTCGCGCATCGCCTCCTCGAACTGATTGGGGCTGGGCGGTGCGCCGTGGAAGCCGGGGTTGTGCTCCATGAACGAGACGCCGTGCCCCTTGACCGTGTCGAAGATCACGCACGCGGGCTTCCCGCGCACGTCGCGGGCGCGCAGCAGCGCCTCCTCGACGGCGTCGATGTCATGACCGTCGACGCCCGAGATGACGTCCCAGCCGAATGCGGCGTACTTCTCGTCGAGGGGCTCGGTGACCATCGTCGAGCGGGTGAAGTCGTCGTTCTGAATGCCGTTGCGGTCGATGAGCGCGATCAGGCCCTCGGCGTCGTGGTGGGCGGCGGCCATCGCCGCCTCCCAGACCTGGCCCTCGTTCTGCTCGCCGTCGCCCATGAGCACCCACGCGCGCGCGTTGGCGGGCACGTCGCCCTCGCCGAGCCGCGCCGCGAGGCGCATGCCGAGGCCGAACGAGAGCCCCATGCCCAGCGAGCCCGCGGAGTTCTCGACGCCGAGGGGGCGGTTGCGCACCGAGTGTCCCTGCAGCCGCGAGCCGAGCTGGCGGAACGTCGACAGCTCGTCGACGGGGAAGTAGCCGAGCTCGGCGAGGAGCGCGTACTGCACCGGCGTGCAGTGGCCCTTGCTCATGATGAAGCGGTCGCGGCCGGGCCAGTCGGGGCGGTCGGGGTCGTGCTGCATGACGCGGCAGTAGAGCACGCTCATGATCTCGACGGCGGAGAGCGAGCCCCCGATGTGGCCGGACTTGGCGTCGTAGACCATGCGCACGACATGGCGTCGGATGCGCCTGCCCAGCGCGGTCAGGTCCGTGTCACGTGCCGCGCCGATGACCATGTCGCCTCTGCGCCCTGGGGATTTTGGCGAGTATACGAACGGTCGCGCACAAGGGCTACGCTCGAAAGCGCGCGAACGGCGTTTGGCCGCAGGCTCCTATGGCCCCCGGCGGACGGAATCGCAGGCCGAGTAGCCGCAGACGGGGCAGAGCGAGCAGCCCTCGTCGCGTTCGGGCCGCGCAGTCCGGACAGCGCGGCCCGAACGCGACGAGGCGACGCAGCCGCCGCGGCTCGCGCACCTGCGTGACCGCCTCGGCGGCGGCATCACGGACGGCCTCGGTGCCCCGGCGCGGCCGCCGCGCGCGCTCGACGCCGGGAGTCGCGGGGGCGTGGGTGGTGACCATCGGTCGTCTCCATCGAACAGACGTTTCACATAGTCTAGTCAGAACGTGCGTTCGCGTCCAGCCTTCGCACCTCGGCCAGGTGGGTGAGGAAACCTCCCCCCTCGACATGGGACTATTGCGGCATGGAACACCACCGCGGCGGCAGACCTCGCTACCCCGGCGTGCTGACGCCCGCCGAGCAGCGCGTGCTCGAGGAGCTGCGCAACGGCGGGACCAACCCCGAGATCGCCGAGCGGCTCGGGATCAGCCGCGAGACCGTCAAGAGCCACATCGCCAGCATGCTCTCGAAGCTCGGCCTGGCCGATCGGCGTGAGCTCGCCGCGTGGCGTCCGGAGTCACCGCGACGAGGAGCGGGCGGCTGGCTCGCCCTGCTGATGAGGCCGGCAGTCGGCATCGGGGCCGCAGCTGGGATCGTCGCCGTGATTGTCGTCTTCGCCGTCGTCATCAGCGGGTCCCGCGAAGACGCAGCGATGGATGTCACCGCGACTGCGAGCCCCGCCCCCGTCCTGAACCTCGAGGGCTGCTCCGGGGTGGCGGTGACGAACCCGGAGGCAAACACCGAGCTCGTGGCGGACTGCGAGTCGCTCCTGGGCCTCCGCGACACGATACGAGGCACCCGGACCCTCGACTGGACGGGCAGCAACGCCATCTCAGACTGGATGGGCGTCACTGTCTCAGGGTCGCCGCAGCGCGTGACGAGTCTCAACCTGTCGGACCTCGGCCTCGACGGTCAGCTGTCGGGTCTCCTCGGCAACCTCACGGGGCTGACGACGCTGGACCTCAGCGGGAACACGTTGACTGGCAGGCTCCCGTCGAAGCTGGCTCTGCTCACGAACCTGACGTCCGTCACCCTCGATAGCACCTTCGAGGGCTGCGCGCCGTCAGCCTTGACCACGGCGAGCGGCCTTGCTGCATGCGGCGAGCCGACGAGCACGGGAACGCTCGAACGCGAGGCCGCCGTCCCCGGCGGCACGTACGAGTTCTCGAGGCGCGGCGCTCCGACGGTGGTCTTCGACATCCCGGACGACTCCGGGCTCGTGTACCGCGCCACACTCAGCGTTTTCCCGTCCCCGGGGCTGGGGCATAGCACCTCGATCATGAAGTTCGGGAACGCCGAGTTGACGGCGAGGGTCTCCATCGATCTCGGCTGGGTTCTGCCCGGGACCATCTGGTTCACCGACGACTTCACCAGCACTGGGACGGCCAGCGGCTACACGCGCGCCGAGTACGAGGCCATCTTCAAGCAGATACACGAGTCGATCTGGGAGAGGGTCGACTAGTTGCGCACCACAGCAGACCTGTTCCTGCTCCTGTTTGTAGTGACGGTTGGCGCTGCCGTGCTGCCGCACCCTGGCGAGCCCCCTCGACATGGGACTATTGGGGCATGGAACACCACCGCGGCGGCAGACCTCGCTACCCCGGCGTGCTGACGCCCGCCGAGCAGCGCGTGCTCGAGGAGCTGCGCGAGGGCGGCACCAACCCCGAGATCGCCGAGCGGCTCAGGATCAGCCGCGAGACCGTCAAGAGCCACATCGCCAGCATGCTCTCGAAGCTCGGCCTGGCCGATCGGCGTGAGCTCGCCGCGTGGCGTCCGGAGTCACCGCGACGAGGAGCGGGCCGCGGGCTCGCCCTGCTGGTGAGGCCGGCCGTCGGCGTCGGGGCCGCAGCTGGGATCGTCGCCGTGATTGTCGTCTTCGCCGTCGTCATCAGCGGGTCCCGCGAAGGCGCGGCGACCGTGAGTCCCGCCCCCGTCCTGAACCTCGATGGCTGCTCCGCGGTGGCGGTGACGAACCCGGAGGGGAACACCGAGCTCGTGGCGGACTGCGAGTCGCTCCTGGGCCTCCGCGACACGATACGGGGCACCCGGACCCTCGACTGGACGGGTAGCAGGGCGATGTCCGACTGGACGGGCGTGACCGTCTCCGGTAGGCCGCAGCGCGTCACCTCGCTCGACCTGTCGGACCTCGGCCTCGACGGTCAGCTGTCGGGTCTCCTCGGCAATCTGACGGGGCTGACGACGCTGGATCTCAGCGGGAACGCCCTCACCGGCAGCCTTCCGTCGAAGCTCGCGCTGCTCACGAACCTGGCGAGCGTCTCCCTCGATAGCACCTTCGAGGGCTGCGCGCCGCCGGGACTGACCACGGCGAGCGGCCTTGCTGCATGCGGCGAGCCGACGAGCACGTGGTCGCTTGAGTTTGAAGACCCCCTCCCACCCGGCACGTACGAGTTCGATCCCGGTAATGACAACGAGCCGACGGTGGTCTTCGACGTCCCGGCAGACTCCGGCCTGCTGTACCTGGGCGCGCGACTCATCCACCACCGGCCTGGGCGCCAGAACAGTGACAGCATGATGATGTTCGCGAACGCCGAGCGCACGGCGTGGATCTCAGTCGACCTCGGCTGGGTCCTTCCCGGGAGTCTGAGCTTCCAGGACGGATTCACCAGCACGGGGACGGAGAGCGGCCACTCACGCGCCGACTTTGAGGCCATCTACAAGCAGATCTCCGAGTCCATCTGGGAGAGAACTGACTAGATGCGCACCACGTCCGCCGTATTCCTGTTCCTGTTTACGGTACTGGCTGTCGCTGCCGCGCTGACACACCTCGGGACGCGCTCTGCCGAAGCCGACCTCGGCTCGGCGGATACCTGAGCGCTGTTCGGAAACGTGGCCGGCAACTGACCGCGCGAGGTCCGGTTCGACCCAGGCGAGCCAACCGCCGCACACGCTCGTGGGCGTGCTCCGCTACGATGCGCCGATGTGGCGACTCGTCTACTGGGGATTCATCGCCGTCGGGCTGGTGGTCGTCTGGATGACGATCATGCAGCCGCGGCGGTTCCGGCAGCTCGGCAAGAACGCGCGCACGATCGGCTACGCCTACGTGGCCGCGATCCTGATCAGCGCCGTGCTGCGCCTGGCCGGCTTCTGGGGCACGTAGACGCCCCTCGCCTCACACGCCCGTAGCGCCCGAGGGAAGGACGTAGCGATGACCACGCCGCTTCGGATCCTGGTCTGCCCGCAGGAATTCAAGGGCTCGCTGACCGCCTTCGAGGCGGCCGCGGCCCTCGCCGCCGGCGCGCGCGCCGGTGAGCCCGACGCCGAGATCATCGAGATGCCCCTCGCCGACGGCGGACCGGGCACCGCGGCCATCCTCGCGGCCGCCCACGGCGGCGAGCTCGTCGAGGCCGAGGTCACGGGGCCGATGGGCACGCCGGTGCAGGCGCGCTTCGCGCTGCTGCCGCCACGCGACGCAGGCGGCGCGCCGTCCGCCGTCATCGAGGCCGCCGAGGCCGCTGGCCTCGTGCTCGTGCCTCGCGAGGAGCGCGACCCGGGGCGCGCGACCACCTACGGGGTCGGCCAGCTCATGCGCGCCGCCATCGAGCGGGGCGCGCGCGACATCACCGTCAGCGTGGGCGGTACCGCCACCAACGACGGCGGCGCGGGGGCGGCGCAGGCGCTCGGCTACCGCCTCGTCGGCACGGGCGGGATAGCACTGCCGGAGGCCGTCCCGCCGGTCGACCTGCGCGGACTCGTGTCCCTGGATCACGCTGGCGTCGACCGCCGCCTCGGTGAGGTCGACCTCACGGTCGCGGTCGATGTGACGAACGTGCTGCTCGGGCTCGAGGGGGCGACCGTCGTCTACGGCCCGCAGAAGGGCGTCGACGCCGACAGCATGCAGCCGCTGGAGGACGCGCTCGGCCGCTGGTCGCGCGTGATCGAGACAGACCTCGGGGTCCGGGTCACGGACCTCTCGGGCGGGGGTGCGGGCGGCGGACTGGCTGCAGGGCTGGTCGGTACCGTCGGCGGCGCGATCGAGTCCGGCGCGGCACTGATCGCCGAGGCCGTGGGGCTGGAGGACGCGATCCGCGACGCCGACCTGGTCATCACCGGCGAAGGTCGCCTCGACGCGCAGACGACGTACGGCAAGGCCCTCGAGCTCGTCACCGCGCTCGCCGAGCGCTACGAGACACCGTGCGTCGTCGTTGCGGGCGGTGTCGAGGGCGCCACATCGGGCATCGTCGACTTCGAGACGCTCACCACGAACCGCATCTTCGAGGCCGAGGCGATGCAGCGCGCCGCCGAGCTCGCCGAGGGGGCCGCGGAACGCCTCGTGCGTCGCGGGACATGGGACGAGGCGGCGATCGCGGCGGACCAGGCGGCGACGCGCGACCTGATCGAGGTCGGGAAGGACCTCCGCGCGGACGGCCTCGTCACCTCGCACGGCGGCAACGTCTCCGCGCGCCGCACGCGCGGCGGCGCCATGATCTCAGCGACGGGCGCCATGCTCGGGCGCCTGACCGACGACCTGCTCGTGGCCGTCGAGGCGAGCGGTGAGCGGCGGGACGAGGACGCCCCGGCGCCCTCGTCCGACGCGGCGGTGCACCTCGCCATCTACGAGGCGTGCGCCGACGCCGGCGCGGTGGTGCACGCCCACCCCGTGCACGCCATCGCGCTCGCCTACGGCCGCGACACCATCGACCCCGCGAACCTCGAGGGGCGGCTCTTCCTCGGCAGCGTGCCGGTGGTGGAGGCGGAGTGGGAGACCTCGGCTCAGCCGGTTGCGGACGCGCTACGCGAGCACCCGATCGTGGTCGTGCGCGGCCACGGCAGTTACGCGCGCGGCACCGATGTCTGGGACGCCCTGCGCGTCACCTCGACGCTCGAGGAGGCCTCGAGGATCCTCACGCTGAGCGGTCAGTAAGCAGGGGCGCCTGAGCCGGCTGCGGGCGTGCGGCGCGTCGTCTTACTGACCCGCTGGCTGCTCCCGCCACGATGACCGTCGGCGCTAATGGAGGTCGAGTCGCTCCATCTCGTCTTCGTCGAACCCGAAGTGGTGCGCGATCTCGTGGAGGACGGTGCGACGCACCTCCTCAGGGATGACCCGCGGATGGAAGGCGCGCTCCAGGGGGCCCTGGTAGATGGCAATGCGGTCCGGGAGCGTCATGTGGTACTCGCTCCGGTCGATGAGCGGCGTGCCGATGTAGAGGCCGAACAGCTCGGTCCCTCGAGGGATACCTGCGTCCTCGAGGTCTTCGGGCGTGGGTTCACGCTCGATCACGATCGCGACGTTGTCCAGGTAGTTGTCGATGTGCGGCGGCAAGGAGTCGATCGCCTGCTGGACGAGGCGGCGGAACCGGTCGCGGTGCATCCGAGAGGTGCGAGTGCGCTCAGGCGCCGCGTCGACCAGTGGTCTCGGCGGGCCAGATGGTGTGATAGCCCTCGCCCTCGATCGCGCGCTTTGTCTCCTCGCGCTCGATCTCCAGGAGGCGCTCGTAGGTCTCGTTCATGCTGGCGATGGCGTCGAAGGCGTCCATGTCGGCGAGGCGGCCACGCACGGCCTCGAGTACGCCGAGGCGCTCAAGCGACGCGACGCGCAGGGGCCACGTCACCACGTGGATGCGCTTGGGCCGCGGGAACCCCGGCCGGACGCGCTCGATGGTACGGATGCGCTCCGCGAACGAGTCGACGGGCGGCAGGAGCGCCACGCCGGGCCCGACGCCTTCGCGCGTCCGGAAGTCGAGCAGCAGCCGCTCCGCGACGGGCGTGAAGCGCAACAGCAAGTGCTCGACGGACTGCAGCGACGAGCGCAGCCCCTCCAGGTCGATGTTCTGCGGGCCGTCCATTGGTCGAGTCTACACCTCGCGCGAAGGCGACACGGCGCGTCGACGTTTGACCTCGATCGCCCGTCGTCCGGACAATCGAACCGTGCAGAGCACTCGATCGACCGGTGGGCGGCGGCGCGCGGCGCTCGCAACGGCGACGCTAGTGCTCGTCCTTGGCGTCTCCGCACTCCTCGGGTGCCGCGAGGAACAGGTCCAGGAGCCGGGCTTCGTACCGCAGCCGCGCACGCAGTCCGGCACCCCCCGCCCGTTCCTGCTCGGCTTCTCGTCCATCCCCGCGCAGCTCACGCAGGGCGACTACATCGCAGCGCTCGACCTGGCCGCGCGCTACGGCGAGCTGCTGCTCATCCAGCGCGCGCCCGAGTGGGCTGAGTTCCTCCCCGGCGTCGAACCGTCGCTACGCCTCACCGAGCTCACGCTCCGAGAGCGCATCGCCGTCGAGGAGCGCGAGCTGCGCGTGTTTTACGCCCTCGATCCGTTCGACCCCGCGGATCGCGGGCGCCTGGCCTCGGCCCCACCCGGCTACGAGCACGCCGACCTCTCGAACCCCGAGCTGCGCGCGGCCTTCGTCGCCGAAGCGCGTTTCATCGCCACCAGCTACGAGCCCGCGTACCTGGCGATCGGCGTCGAGATCAACTCGACGTTCGAGCGCTCGCCCACCCAGTACCAGGCGTTCCTGAGTGCGTACCGTGAGGCGTACCGGGCGGTGAAGGCGGTGAGCCCGGAGACGCTCGTCTTCGCAACGTTCCAGTACGAGCAGCTCCTGGGCGTCGTGCCGTGGGAGCCACCGAGGCCGCCGCGATGGGAGTTGCTGGGCGACTTCACGGGACGGCTCGACCTCTTCGCCGTTGCCACGTTCCCCTCGGTGACCTACCCGATCGCACACGACCTGCCACCGCTGTACTACCTGCAGATCCGCGACCACACGACCCTGCCCATTGCGTTCGCGACGGCGGGCTTCGCATCAGCGTCGGAACCGGACGCGGTGCATGCCTCGACGCCGGCCGAGCAGCGCCGCTACCTCCAGCGGCTGCTCGCGGACGCCGACGCCCTGAACGCGCCGTTCGTGGCGTGGTTCGCCGGGCGCGACCCCGCCTTCCTCGTCGAGCCGCCGCTCGACCTCCTGTCGAGCGTAGGGCTACGCGACGCGCTGGACCGTCCGAAGGAGGCGTGGACGGTGTGGGCGGAGACCTCGGGCCGGCCAGTGGAGAGCGCGATCGAGGAGCCGGTCGCGCCGTAGCGGCCCTACCTGAGCCCGGAAGGGTCGGTCTGTCCGGCGAACTGGCTTGCAGGGCCAGCGGGAACCCCGTGCACGAGTTCGAGGATGAGCTGGCAGATGGCCATTTCGCGCTGCAAGATGATCGGGCTTGGACCGAGATTCATCATCTCAAGCGTGATGTGACCCTCGAATCCAGAATGGATCGTCGGCGCCGTGAAGTGCACCAGGAAGCCGAATCGGGCAAGCGAGCTCTTGCCCTCGACCCTGGCGGCTAGCCACCCGTTATCTCGCACGTTCTCTTCGATCTCGTGCGGGAGTGGGAGCTTGACGCGCTCGAGGGTCACGCCGAGGACGAGTCGGTGCGGTGCGAGAACGAACCCCTGGGACGATATCTCCTGAGTCTCATACAGGGTGTCGAGCGTGCTTTGCACGTCTCCCCCAAGAGGATCAACCCCGATCCCGATCCCTTCCTTTGGTACCCGCAGGAGCGGACTCAGGCGCAGGTCAACCGACGAGCGACCATAGGGCCGGGTAGCGCCATCAAGCATTCCCGACCTCGGGGTCGGTTCCGGCTCGATCATCAGGCGGCCCTCGTCAAGCGCCTGTTGTATCGATGTGTCGCTCAGGATCATTCGGCGGCTGTCACCAGTGGTTCCAGGATGGCCTGTCTCACCACTACATCACGCGTTGCGCCATACAGGTCGCCGGGAACTTCGACCAGGCTGACTGCGCCATCAGTAGCGAGCAGCCTCACCCGGAGCGACTCCCGACCGTGACTGTCCTTCTGAAGCAGCGTTCTCGAAGCGATAGCTGATATCTTGTTCCCGCTTGCATCCTCGAACGTCACAATGGCTTCACTGTCGAACTGGCCATCGGCCACTTCGCCCTGAAGCAACAGATCCTGCACTTGGGTCCCCGATCTGAGACTGATTCGTGGGGAGGGACGAATCATACAGAACACCCGTGCGATCGTCGAGGGGTCGGCCCCTCTTCGCCATGCCCCTACAACGCATTGGCCCTGCTCACCACGGCCGAGGTGTGCGCCGGGCGTGGAACGATCGTTGACACCTTGATCGCTCCTCGATACCCTCGCTTTTCTGTGCGCAATCGCGTATCATGTCCGAAGCGTTGGGCGCGACAAATTCATTAGCGACGACAGATCGTGCAGCACCGGTATGCAACCGGGGCTGCTTTGCTGTGTCGCAATGCTCCTCTACAGGCCCAACCAGGCGCTGACAGTGACGAATCCGAAGGAGTCGCTACTTGGTCACCACCGAGCGAGCCGGCATGCCCATGAGTGGACCACTGATTACCCGCGATTACGGCAAGTCGCATCCGGTGATGGACGTCCCGCACCTGATCGATATGCCGAAGCGTTCCTACGAGCGCTTCCTGCGGCAGTCACTCCGCGAGCTCTTCGACGAGATCTCGCCCATCGAGGACTTCACCGGCACCCGCATGGCGCTGTCCTTCACCGAGTACCACCTGGAGGAGCCCAAGCACTCCGAGCGTGAGTGCCGCCAGCGCGACGCCACCTTCGGCGCCCCCCTGCGCGTCCGGGCGGAGCTCACCGTCAAGGAGACCGGCGAGGTCAAGGAGCAGGAGCTCTTCCTGGGCGACCTCCCGCTCATGACCGAGCAGGGCACGTTCATCATCAACGGCGCAGAGCGCGTCGTCGTCTCGCAGCTCGTGCGCTCGCCCGGCGTCTACTTCACCGAGACCCTGGACCCGGCGACCGGCCGCCGCCTCACGCAGGCCAAGCTGATCCCGAACCGCGGCGCCTGGCTGGAGTTCGAGACCTCCAACAGGGACATCGTCTCCGTCAAGGTCGACCGCAAGCGCAAGATCCCGGTCACCATCCTCCTCCGCGCCATCGACATCGACGCGGACATCAGCGACGACGAGCTCGGCACCAACGACCGTATCCGCCGCATGCTCGGCGCCGTCGACACCGACGAGGACCACTCCTACGTCGACGCCACGCTCGCCAAGGATCCCACCGAGAACCGCCGCCAGGCGCTCGAGGAGTTCTACCGGCGCATCCGCCCCGGCGACCCGCCGACGGCTGAGAACGCCCGCAACCTGCTCGACACGCTCTTTTTCGGGGAGCGCCGCTACGACCTCGGCCGCGTCGGCCGCTACAAGGTCAACAAGCGACTCGCGTTCCCCGACGACCCCGCCGAGCGCACCCTGCGCAGCGAGGACATCATCTCGATCGTCCGCAAGATGATCGAGATCAACAACCACGTCGGCGACCCCGACGACATCGACCACCTGGGCAACCGCCGCGTGCGGTCCGTGGGTGAGCTGATCCAGAACCAGTTCCGCGTCGGCCTGCTCCGCATGGAGCGCGTCGTCCGCGAGCGCATGACCATCACCGACCCCGACGAGGCGACGCCCTCGGCGCTCGTCAACGTGCGGCCGGTGGTCGCCGCCATGAAGGAGTTCTTCGGCGGCTCCCAGCTCTCGCAGTTCATGGACCAGACGAACCCGCTGGCGGAGCTCGCCCACAAGCGGCGCCTCTCCGCGCTCGGCCCCGGCGGCCTCTCGCGCGACCGCGCAGGGTTCGACGTGCGCGACGTGCACTTCAGCCACTACGGCCGCATCTGCCCCATCGAGACCCCCGAGGGTCCGAACATCGGCCTCATCGGCAACCTCGCCACCTACGGCCGCATCAACGACTTCGGCTTCATCGAGACGCCGTACCGTCCCGTGCGCCGCGAGGTCGGCAAGGCGAGCCCCGAGCTCGTCGGCCGCGTACTCACCGCCGACGTTGCGGACGAAGCCGGCAAGGGCATCGCCGCGGCCGGCGACATCGTCACCGAGGAGCTCGCCGGGGCCATGGCCAACGCCGCCGAGGACCGCCTCCTCGTGCGCGCGTTCGCTTCGCGCGAGACGCAGTACCTGGACGCCGACACCGAGAAGGACTTCCGCATCGCCGAGGCGAGCGCGCGGCTGGACGAACAGGGCAACGTCCTGGACGACCGGCTTGAGGTGCGCCACGCCGAACGCCTGCGCATGGTCACGGCGAACGAGGTCGACTTCATCGACGTGTCGCCCAAGCAGATCGTCTCGGTCGCCGCGGCGCTGATCCCGTTCCTGGAGCACGACGACGCAAACCGCGCGCTCATGGGCGCGAACATGCAGCGCCAGGCCGTGCCGCTGCTGCGCCCGGAGGTGCCGCTCGTCGGCACCGGCATGGAGCGCCAGGTCGCGCTCAACTCCGGCCAGGTGCTGTCGGCCGAGGAAGACGGCGAGGTGCTGTCCTCGTCCGCCAACTTCATCACCATCCGCTACGCGTCCGGCCGCGAGGAGCGCTACCCGCTCAGCAAGTTCGTGCGCTCCAACCAGGGCACGTGCATCAGCCAGCGTCCGGTCGTCGCCAAGGGCGACCGCGTGACAGCGGGCCAGCCGCTGGTCGACTCCTCGTCGACGCAGAACGGTGAGCTGGCGCTCGGCCAATCCGTGCTCGTCGCCTTCATGTCGTGGGAGGGCCTGAACTTCGAGGACGCGATCGTGCTCTCCGAGAGCATCATCCGCGACGACAAGTTCACCTCGATCCACATCGAGAAGTACGAGGTCGAGGCCCGCGACACCAAGCTGGGCCCCGAGGAGATCACGCGCGACATCCCCAACGTCGGCGACGAGTCCCTGCGTGACCTCGACCCGCGCGGCATCATCCGCGTCGGCGCGGAAGTGCGCGAAGGCGACATCCTGGTGGGCAAGATCACGCCGAAGGGCGAGACGGAGCTCACCCCGGAGGAGAAGCTGCTGCGCGCGATCTTCGGCGAGAAGGCTCGCGAGGTGAAGGACACCTCGCTGCGCGTCCCGCACGGCGAGCGTGGCAAGATCATCGACGTGCGCGTCTTCGAGCGCACCGCCGACGACGAGTTGCCGACCGACGTGAACATGATGGTCCGAGTCTCCGTCGCCCAGAAGCGCAAGATCGCAGAGGGCGACAAGATGGCGGGCCGCCACGGCAACAAGGGCGTGGTGAGCCGCATCACCCCCATCGAGGACATGCCGTACCTCGCCGACGGGCGGCCGATCGAGATCGTGCTGAACCCCATCGGCGTGCCGTCGCGCATGAACGTCGGGCAGGTGCTGGAGACCCACCTCGGGTGGGCCGCCAACACGCTCGGCATGCGCGCGCTGACCCCGGTCTTCGACGGCGCATCCGACGCCGAGATCGAGGACGCCCTCGCCCGCGCCTGGCTGGCCATGCAGGCCGAGGCGATCGGCCCCGAGGGCACCGTGGCCGGCAACGGTCATGGCAACGGCGCCGGTCACGCCGGCGACCCCAGCGACCTCGGCGCTCGCCTCGACCTCGAGAAGCTCGAAGCGTACGTGCGCGAGGGTGGCTTCGACCCGGACCAGGTGCTCAGCCACCAGCACGTCGGCGCGGCCCGCGAGGCCTGCCTGACGCTGTGGCTGGAGCAGCGCGGTCAGCGCGACGTCCGCGAACTGGACGAGACGGCGTTCGCCGAGCGGCTTGCCAAGGTCGCCCGCGACGTGGGCGAGGCGCCGCCGGTGTGGGGCAAGCAGACGCTCTACGACGGCCGCACGGGTGAGGCGTTCGACCAGCCCGTCACCGTCGGCTACATCTACATGCTCAAGCTCGTCCACCTGGTGGAAGACAAGATCCACGCCCGCTCGACGGGGCCGTACTCGCTGATCACGCAGCAGCCGCTCGGCGGCAAGGCGCAGTTCGGCGGGCAGCGCTTCGGCGAGATGGAGGTGTGGGCGCTGGAAGCCTACGGCGCAGCGCACATCCTCCAGGAGATGCTGACCGTGAAGTCCGACGATGTCGTCGGCCGCGTGAAGGCATACGAGGCGATCGTCAAGGGTGAAAACACCATGGAGCCCGGCGTGCCGGAGTCCTTCAAGGTGCTGGTCAAGGAGCTCCAGTCGCTCTGCATGAGCGTGGAGATCCTCAACGAGGACGAGGAACAGGTCGCGTTCTCAGAGGACTACATCGAAGCCATCCCGTCGCTCGGCATCAACCTGTCCGGGCGCGAGGCAGAGGAGAGCACGAGTGCTTGAGGTCAACGACTTCAACGCGATCCGGCTGTCGCTGGCATCCCCGGCGCAGATCAAGTCGTGGTCGTACGGCGAGGTAACCAAGCCGGAGACCATCAACTACCGGACCCTGAAGCCTGAGAAGGACGGGCTGTTCTGCGAGAAGATCTTCGGACCCACGAAGGACTTCGAGTGCTACTGCGGCAAGTACAAGCGCGTCCGCTACAAGGGCATCGTCTGCGACAAGTGCGGCGTTGAAGTCGCACGCAGCAAGGTGCGCCGCGAGCGCATGGGGCACATCAGCCTTGCCGCGCCCGTGACCCACATCTGGTTCGCCAAGGGCGTGCCCAGCCGCCTCGGCCTGCTCCTGGACGTCGCCCCGCGCACGCTGGAGCGCGTCCTCTACTTCGCGCACTACGTCATCACCGAGGTGAACGACGAGGCGCGCCAGTACGCGCTCGAGCAGCTCCAGCTCGAGATCGAGGAGGAGGTCAACCGCCGCGAGAGCGAGGCCTCCAACCACATCATCGTCCGCGAGGAGGCGCTCGCGCAGGAGCTCGCCGAGATCGAGCGCAAGCGCAACGAGGAACTCGCGACCGCCGACGAGGAGCTGCCCGGGCTCATCGACGAGGTGATGAGCGAAGCCCGCACCCTGGAGGAGGACCTGCAGGGCCGCGACGGTGAGAAGCTGCGCGCCAAGCTCGCCTTCCGCAGTGAGACCCTCGCCACGCGCGGCACGGTTATCGACGCAGACATGATCGCCGCGCTCCACGACGCCGCGACCCAGCAGGTCGCCGAGGTCGAGGGGCGCATCGGCCAGCGCAAGCACGACCTTGAGGCAAGCGCGGAAACCGCCAGCCAGCAGAAGCGCGACGAGGCCTTCCAGGAGCTCGAACCGCTGCGCACGCAGGTCGCCGAGGTGCGCACCCAGGTCCGCAAGGAGAACGAGGACCTGCTCAAGCGCCTCGACAAGCTGCGCGACCCGATCGAGGCAGACGCCCTCACCGTGCTCACCGAGCAGGAGTTCCGCGAGCTCGACGAGCGCTTCGGGCTCGTCTTCAAGGCCGGCATGGGCGCCGAGTCGATCCTCTCGATCCTCGAGCGGCTGGACCTGGACACCCTGCGCGTGAAGCTGCAGGGCGAGACGCACTCCGCCTCCGGTCAGCGCCGCAAGAAGGCCACGAAGCGACTCCGCGTCGTGGAGGCGCTGCGCAAGTCCGGCAACCGCCCGGACTGGATGGTCGTGCAGGAACTGCCCGTGCTGCCGCCCGACCTGCGCCCGATGGTGCAGCTCGATGGTGGCCGGTTCGCGACGTCCGACCTCAACGACCTCTACCGCCGCGTCATCAACCGCAACAACCGCCTCAAGCGGCTGCTGAACCTCGGCGCGCCCGAGATCATCATCCGTAACGAGAAGCGCATGCTGCAGGAGTCCGTCGACTCGCTGATCGACAACGGCCGGCGCGGCCGCGCCGTGAGCGGCTCCGGCAACCACAAGCTGAAGTCCCTGTCCGACCTGCTCAAGGGCAAGCAGGGTCGCTTCCGGCAGAACCTGCTCGGCAAGCGCGTCGACTACTCGGGGCGCTCGGTGATCGTCGTGGGCCCGGACCTCCGGCTCCACCAGTGCGGGCTGCCGAAGAAGATGGCGCTCGAGCTGTTCAAGCCATTCATCATGCACGCGCTCGTGCGCAAGGGCCTCGCCCACAACATCAAGAGCGCCAAGCGCATCGTCGAGCGGGCACGGCCCGAGGTCTGGGATGTCCTCGAGGAGGTCATCCAGGACCGCCCGGTCATGCTCAACCGCGCACCGACGCTTCACCGCCTGGGCATCCAGGCGTTCGAGCCGATACTCGTGGAAGGCTCTGCGCTGCAGCTCCACCCGCTGGTCTGCTTCGCCTACAACGCCGACTTCGACGGTGACCAGATGGCCGTCCACGTGCCGCTGTCCTACGAGGCCGTGGCGGAGGCGCGCCAGGTGCTGCTGAGCACCAGGAACCTGCTCTCCCCCTCGGACGGTGAGCCGGTGGTCGCGCCGACACTGGACATGGTGCTCGGTTGCTACTACATGACCTTCGCCGACGAGGAGCCCACCGCCGAGACGGCCGAGGGCGCACCGCTCTTCGGCTCCGCCAACCAGGTGCGGATGTCCTACGAGCTCGGGCACGTGGCACTGCACGATTACGCCCGTCTGCGCCAGGACGGTTCGGTGATTCACACCACCGTCGGTCGTGTGCTCTTCAACGACATCGTGCCGGACAGCTTCGAGTTCCAGAACGAGATCCAGGACAAGCGCGCGCTGCGCTCGCTCGTCTCGCGCGTCCACCAGGACCTCGGCTCGGAGCGCACCGTCGAGTTCGTCGACGCGATCAAGGACCTCGGGTTCCGCTACGCGACCCAGTCCGGGATCTCGATCGCCGTCTCCGACATCGTGGTGCCGACCAGCAAGACCAACCTCATGGAGAGCGCCGACGAGCGTGTCGACGCCCTTGAGGGCGACTACCAGATGGGTCTGATGACCGAGAACGAGCGCTACATGGCGGCGATCGACATCTGGCAGAACGCCACAGATGAGATCTCCACGGCGCTCGAGGACAGTCTGGACCCGCTGGGCCCGCTGGCCCTCATGTCGCGCTCCGGCGCGAAGGGCAACATCGCGCAGATCCGCCAGATGGGCGGGATGCGCGGCCTCATGAGCGACCCCACCGGCCGCATCATCGACCTGCCCATCCGCTCCTCGTTCCGCGAGGGGCTGTCCGTCCTGGAGTACTTCATCTCCACGCACGGCGCCCGCAAGGGTCTGGCCGACACCGCACTGCGGACGGCCGACTCGGGCTACCTCACCCGCCGCATGATCGACGTCGCACAGGACGTGATCGTGCTGGAGGCGGACTGCACGCCGGAGGGCGAGCAGCCGTCGGGGATCTGGCTGCGTGAGCACGCCGAGACCGGCATCCTCGCCTCCCTCGAGGAGCGCATGACCGGCCGCTGGGCGGCCAGCCCCATCGCCCACCCCGAGACCGGCGAGGTCATCGTCGAGACCGACAACGAGATCACCGAGCACGCCGCGCGCGCGATCATGGAAGCCAGCGTGGAGCGCGTGCACGTGCGCTCGCCGCTCACCTGCGCCGCGCAGCGCGGCGTCTGCCAGCGCTGCTACGGCCAGTCCCTGGCCACCGGCGACCTGGTTGAGCACGGCGTGGCCATTGGCATCATCGCCGCGCAGTCGATCGGTGAGCCCGGCACCCAGCTGACGATGCGCACGTTCCACACCGGCGGCGTCGCCGGCGGCCTCGACATCACGTCGGGTCTGCCGCGCGTCGAGGAGATCTTCGAGGCACGCGTCCCCAAGGGGCAGGCGGTGATCACGGAGATTGACGGCCAGGTGGAGGTCATCCGCTCCGGCGATGTCCGCACCATCACCGTCACCAACACGGAGACCGCCACCGAGGAGCTCGAGCTCCCCGGAGGGCTTGCGCTCCTGGTCGAGGACGGCGAGGAAGTCGCCCCGGACCAGGTGGTTGCCGAGGCCCCGGCGAGCGACAAGGACGACGACGCGTCGGTGCCCGCCGTGCAGGCAGTGGCATCAGCGCTCGGCGGCCGCGTCGAGTTCGTCCGCAAGGGCCGCGCGAAGGCGCCGGTCGGGCTCCGCGTCGTCTCCGAGGTCGTGGACGAGCGTGAGTACCCGATCCCGGCTTCGGCGCGCATCCGCGTCGAGACCGGCGAGCTGGTGCGCGCTGGTCAGCAGCTCACCGAGGGTGCGCTGGACCCGCAGGACGTGCTCGCGATCCTCGGGCCGGAGGCCGTGACGCTGTACCTCGTGGACGAGGTACAGCGGGTCTACCGCTCGCAGGGCGTGAACATCAACGACCGCCACATCGAGGTGATCGTGCGGCAGATGATGCGGCGCGTGAGCATCACCGACCCCGGCGAAAGCGACTTCCTGACGGAGGAGCCCGTCGACCGTCACCTCTTCGAGCGCGAGTCAGAGCGCATCGAGCAGGCGGGCGGCGTGGTGCCGCAGGCGAAGCCGATGCTGCAGGGCGTGACGCGCGCCTCGCTCAGCACGGACTCGTTCCTGGCCGCGGCGTCGTTCCAGGAGACCACTCGGGTGCTCACGGAGGCCGCCATCGGCGGCGCCACGGATCACCTGCGCGGCCTCAAGGAGAACGTCATCATCGGCAAGCTGATCCCCGCCCGCGCGGAGATCACCGTCGAGCGCCCCGCGCCGATCGCCGAGATGCCGATGCCGGAGTCGCTGCTCCTGCCGTTCATCTTCGACTTCGAGCGCCACGACGCGCCCGATGGCGAAGGCGAGTCGCTGGCCGAGCTCATGCAGGCCGAACCCGGCGACCTCGCGCTGGCCGGCGCCTACGTGGCGGAACCCGACTAGCACCGGCGGCGGGGCCCTCCCCGCCAACCGACGCAACGACAAGGGGGAGCCCGCGGGCTCCCCCTTTGTTGTGGTTCGGGCGAATGCAGGATCCCGATGAGTGCGCGGGGCTACCCGCGGATCAGCTTCCGCAGCGTGCGCGCCACGATCACCGCCGCGGCCGCGGCGAACGCGAGCCCGGCGATGGTCATGGCCGTCTCATCGCGGATTGGATGCACCTCGACCCCGTCCGGTGAGGCGTGGATGACCGCGACGGCGCGCGCGCGGCTGCCACCGCCACCCCCGCCGCCGCCCGCAGGCTCGTCCTCGTCGGCGGAGCCGCCCTCATGGCCATAGCCGAATCCGTACCCGTATGTCACCTCGGCGGCGGGGATCACGACGTGGTCACCCGTTACGCTCGGCTCACCGAAGCACGCTGCGGCCGTCGCCCGCGCGGCGACGGAAGCAAGTTCGTCCATGCCTTCGTCGCGTACTACTCGCGAGCCGGGCGTCATGACCCGGCCAGCTTCGTGCGTAGCAGCCTCGCCGCGCTCAGCACCGCCGAGGCGATCACCCAGCACGTGATGACGCGACGAAGCATGCGAAGTCGCGGATCCGGAACGTCGGGGACCGGCACCTCGTAGCTGCGCTCGTCCGCCTCGGTGACCTCGACGGCGACGGGGCGCAGCCGGCTTGCGTACACGCGCAGTCCACGACCCTTGCCGAGTGCGATCCGCAGCGTGCGGCGCGCGGCGCGGCCACGCAGCCGGCGGCCACCGTGGAGGCCGAGGTCGGCGCGGGTGACCTCCGTGGTGAAGAGCAGTCCCGCGCCCGCCGGCATTACAGGTCCCGTCGCTCAAAAACCCAGACGCCGAACGCGACGGCGGCGGCGCTGAGCGCGGTGAACACCACGAGGACGCGCACCTGGTCCGCAATCGGCGTCTCGCCGCGGAACGTCTCCGCCAGCTCGCCAATCACGGCTGTGGTGCTCATCCACTTGAGCCCCAGGAACTGGAGCACCGCACCGGAGACCGCCACGGTTAACAGCACGGCAACCACGGCGTACTGCGAGTTGCGGAACAACGTCGACAGCGCGATGCCGAATGAGGTGAGGAACACGAACAGCACACCAACCAGCACGACGCCACCCACGACGCCCTCCGGCGAGGTGTCGTTCGTCATCGCATAGCGATCGATGAGGTACACGAAGGGGACGACGACCGCGAGGTACACCGTCATGAATACCGCCAGGCGGCTGGTGATCTTGGACCAGATGTACTCGCTGCGTGTCACCGACTTCGAGAGAATCGCATCCGCGACCACGTTCGCCTCGCCGCTGACCGCCGTTCCCGCAAGGTACGAGATCACGAGCCACGACAGCGGTGCGAGCACGGCGGCGACGTACGCCGCCAGCGTCTCCGAGGCCAGCTCTTCCTCACGTGCCGCCACCACCACCAGGAAGACCGCGGGCGCGGCCAGCAACACGGCCCAGCCGCGCAGCAGCCAGGATCCGATCAGCTGCTCCAGGTCACGGCGTACGAGAGCGAAGTACGCCTCCATCAACTGCCTCCGCTTCCGCGTCACCATCGTGGTCGTCACCCTCGACGACCTCGACGTCGGCGACGGGTGTGACGTCGTCGGGCTCACCGCCGGCGCCGTCGACAGCGTAGTCGGTTGCGGCGGGTGCTTCGCTGATCACCTCCACAGCGCCGTTGCCGGACGGGAGCGCGAGCTTCTGCGCGGCCGCCCACGCCGAGGCGCGGATGAAGCTGTGCGTGCGGTCCTCCTCGAGGCGTCGCAGGAACGCCTCCTCGATCTCGTGGCTGCCGGTGTCGAGGTGCAGCAGCTCGACGCCGCTGCGATTGACCAGGCTGAGCACGCGTTCCACGTACGTCGGGATCGCCTCGGTGCCGAGGAACGTGATGCGGAACTCCGAGCCGATGCGCTCGGAGCGGATCGACCCGTAGGTGTCCAGCTCCGGCAGCAACTGCTCGAAGTGCGTGAGATCGCCCTCGACCTCCACGGAGACGGTGCGCTGTCGCGCGAGTCGCCGCATCTCGGCCATCGGGCCGTCGTGGATGATGCGGCCCTGCGAGATGATCCCGATGTCGGTGCAGACGCGCTCGACGTCGCTGAGGATGTGCGTGGCGATGATGATCGTGCGGTCGTAGCCGGAGAGCTCGCGGATGAGCTCCATCATCTGGCGCCGTCCGGATGGATCGAGGCCGGACGTCGGTTCGTCGAAGATCAGCAACTCGGGGTCGTTCATGAGCGCTGCGGCGATGCCGAGCCGCGTCACCATGCCCGTCGAGAGCTCGTCGATGCGCTGGGACCCGACCGATGCCAGGTCGACGACTTGCAGGAGCGTGGAGAGGCGGATCACGGCCTGCGCGGAGTCCATGCCCATGAGCTTGCCGACGAACTTCAGGTAGGTGATCGGCGTCATCTCGCGCGGCAGCGAGGGGTTCGTCGGCAGGAAGCCCATGCGGCGCCGCAGGTCCGCGCGCTGGGTCGTCATCGACTCCCCGAAGACGCGCATCTCGCCGGCCGTCGCGCGCTGGAGGCCCATCATGATGCGGAACGTGGTGGACTTGCCCGCCCCGTTCGGCCCCACCAGCCCGTACACCATCCCCTTCTCGACCTTGAGGTCGAGCGCGTTCAGCGCGATGTGGCGATTGTGGTAGACCTTGGTGAGGTCCACCGCCTCGACAACATGCATGCGAGGCGACTCCTCCGCGCAACTCCACTCGTGGACGTAACGTGCGCCGTCACGAGGGTGGGTGAACGATTGTAGCCAACCCCCGAGCGGGCCGCGATAGCGGCCATGCGCCGGAGCTCGGCAGCCACTCGCATATCGCGCCGCTGATTCCCTACACTGCACCCGTGCCGAAGGTACTGATGGTCAGCGATTCGCGAGCGTTCACCGACGCGGCGGAGGCGGCGTTCCGCGACGACGCGTATGAACTGCGCTGCGAGCCCACCCTCGAGCGTGGGCTACTGGCCATGCGCGAGGATCCCCCGCGCGTCTTCTGCGTCGACCTCAACCTCGGGCTCACCATGGGCGGGTTCGCCGCCCTGATGCGCGACCCGCAGTTCGAGGCGGACACCGCGCTGCTCGCGATCGCGACGCCGATGCAGTTCCACCTCGTGGGTGCGGGGGTGCCCGTCAGCGACCTGATCGTCCCGCCCTTCGACCCGGACGAGCTGCGCCTGCGCGTGGAGCGCATCCTCGGCTCAGTCGGCGAGGCGAGCGAGACCGGCGTGCTGCGCCGCGGCGAGCTGGCGATCGACCAGGACCGCTACACCGTGCGGCTCGGCGGCGAGGTGGTCGACCTCACCTACAAGGAGTACGAGTTGCTGCGCTTCCTCGCGCTCAACCCCGGCAAGGCCTTCACGCGCGAGATGCTGCTCAACCAGGTGTGGGGCTACGACTACTACGGCGGATCACGCACCGTCGACGTCCACGTGCGCCGCATCCGCGCCAAGATCGAGCTGCACGAGCCCTACATCGAGACCGTGCGCAACGTCGGCTACCGCTTCGTCGAGGTGAACCCGCCAGCCTGAGCTAGCGTCGCCCGGACCTCCCCTCTGACCCCCTCTCCCGCTGGGAGAGGGCTGGGGTGAGGGTCCGTGGGCTCCTCGATGACTGCTCGCACCCCCGCGGACGGGGCGAGGGGATCAGAGTCCGCCCTCTCGGGGCCTTGAAACATACCGGTAACAACCGGGTAATCCTGCGGTAATGGCGCGCCCCTAGCCTGCAATCCGTGGCGGCGCGTGATCACGCGCCCGGCACGGTGCAACATCGGTAGTACAGAGTCCACGGTGCGGCTGCCGCGAAGGGGGCCGCCGGGAAGATGGAGGCAGCGCTTGAACCTGCAGGAGCTTCAGGAACTGGTACAGCAGAACAACATCATGCGCATCGATCTGCGCGTGACAGACCTCCTCGGCCGCTGGAACCACTTCACGGTCCCGCCGAAGGCACTCGACGAAGACCTGTTCGCCAACGGCAACGGCTTCGACGGCTCGAGCCTCCGTGGGTTCCAGGAGATCCACGAGTCCGACATGCTGCTCGTCCCGGACATCGAGTCCGCGGTCATCGACCCGATCCCGGCCCAGCCCACCCTCGCCCTCGTGTGCGGCGTCATCGACACCGTCACGCGTGACCGCTACTCGCGCGACCCGCGCAACGTCGCCGTCAAGGCCGAGGAGTACATGAAGTCCACGGGCATCGCCGATGAGGCATTCATCGGCCCCGAGCTCGAGTTCTTCCTCTTCGACGACGTCCGCTACCAGCAGACCCCGCAGGCCGCCTACTACGAGATCGACTCGGTCGAGGCGCACTGGAACAGTGGTTCCGGCGACGCACCGAACCTCGGCTACAAGATCGCCGGCAAGGAGGGCTACGCGCCGCTCCCGCCGTTCGATGACACCGCCGACCTCCGGGCCGAGATCGTCACGGCAATGAACAACTGCGGCATCGACACCTTCGTCGACCACCACGAGGTGGCGACCGCCGGCCAGGCCGAGATCGGCGTGGGCAAGAACACCCTCCTCCGCCAGGCCGACATCGCGCAGTGGTACAAGTACCTGGTCCGCAACATCGCCCGGCAGCACGGACGCGTCGCGACGTTCATGCCGAAGCCGATCTACGGCGACAACGGCTCGGGTATGCACACCCACCAGTCGCTGTGGAAGGACGGCCAGCCGCTGTTCTTCGACGCCGACGGCTACGCCGGCCTCTCGCAGCTCGCGCGCTGGTACACCGGCGGCCTGCTCCGCCACGCACGCAGCGTGCTCGCGTTCGCGGCGCCGACGACGAACTCCTACAAGCGGCTGGTGCCGGGCTTCGAGGCTCCCGTGAACCTCGTCTACTCCATGCGCAACCGCTCCGCGGCGGTCCGCATCTCCACCTACCGCATCGGCATGCCGGACTGGGCGGAGACCACGCGCATCGAGTTCCGCCCGCCGGACCCCACCGCCAACTGCTACCTCGCCTTCTCGGCGATGCTGATGGCCGGTCTGGACGGCATCCAGAACCAGATCGACCCCGGCGACCCGCTGGACCGCAACATCTACGACCTGCCGGCCGAAGAGGCCATGGGCCTCCCGCAGGTCCCGGCCAACCTCGGCGAGGCCCTGGACGCACTGGAAGCCGACCACGACTACCTGCTGCAGGGCGGCGTCTTCACGCAGGACGTGATCGACACGTGGCTCGAGTTCAAGCAGTCCGAGGTCTCCGAGCAGGCCCAGCGCCCCACCCCGTTCGAGTACGAGATGTACTTCAACGACTAGGGTCGCTTGTCCAGGCACCACGCAGAGGCCCCCTCACGGGGGCCTCTCGCTATGTAGGGGCGCATCCGGCCCCCTCTCCCCCTGGGAGAGGGTGGGGGTGAGGGTCTGGGGCCACGCTGGCAGCGCCGAGAGCCGCGCGGCGTTCAACCTTCCCCGCAGACCCCCTCACCCTCTCCCTCTCCCCTCGCAGACGGGGGCGAGGGGATCAGATCCGGCCCCCTCGCCCGCTTGCGGGAGAGGGCGGGGGGTGAGGGTCTGCGGGCTCCCCGGGGGCTGCTCGCACTCGCAGACCCCCTCACCCTAACCCTCTCCCCCGCAGACGGGGGCGAGGGGATCAGATGGGCCCTCTCGCCTGCTTGCTCGGGAGGGGATCAGAGGGAGCCTCAGCGGCGGCGGCGGAAGGGGCGGCCGGCCGTCATGCCGCCGTCGATGACGAACTCGGTGCCCGTGCAGAACGAGCTCTCGTCCGAGGCGAGGAACAGCAACAGCGAGGCCATGTCGTCGACTGTCCCGACGCGGCTCAGTGGCACCGACCGGCCCCAGTTGTCCATCGGGATATTGGCTCCCTGCAGCATCGGCGTGTCGATCGGGCCGGGATGCACCGAGTTGACCCGGATGCCGTCTACCGCCAGCTCCATCGCCGCCACCTTCGTGAGCCCTCGCAGCGCCCACTTGCTCGACGCGTACGCAGCCAGCGTTGGCGATCCCTCGAGCCCCGCGGTCGAGGAGATGTTCACGATCGAGCCGCCGCCGCAGTCGCGGATCGAGGGAATCGCCGCGCGCATGCCGAGGAACGCTCCGACCTGGTTCACGTTGATGACCCGCATGTAGTCCTCGAGGCTCGTGTCCTCGACGAACGTCGACGCGCCGCCGATGCCGGCGTTGTTGACCAGTATGTGCACACCGCCGAACTCGTCCTTCGCACGCTCGACGATCGCCGCCCAGTCGTCCTCGCTGGTCACGTCGAGGTGCTGGTAGACGGCCTGCCCGCCGCTGTCGGCGATGACCGCTGCGACCTGTTCGCCCTCGTCGTCGCGGATGTCGCCAAGCACGACCGCAGCGCCTTCCTCCGCGAACAACCGGCCCTCGGCCTCACCCTGCCCGCGCGCACCACCGGAGATGATCGCGACCTTGCCATCGAGCTTGCCCATCGTCCTACCTTCCTGTCCGTATCCCGCGGGCATCATAGGCCTGAGCCATCGAGGCTCACCGGTACCAACTCGGCCCGCGGCACCCCTATTCGATGAGATCGATCAGGGCGCTCGCGATGCCGAGGAACAGCACAAAGCCGAAGACATCAGTGGCCGTGGTCACGATCACCGCCGAGGCCACTGCCGGGTCGATGCCGATCCGGCGCAGCAACAGTGGCACCCCGGCGCCCACAACGCCCGCGATGAGCATGTTGCCCAGCATCGCGATACCGAGCACGAGCCCGAGACCGGGGCTTCCCTGCCACGCGACCGCGATCGCAGCCACGAGCACGCCCAACCACACGCCGTGCAGCAGTCCGAGCAGCGCCTCACGCATGAGCAGACGGCGGGCAGCAACGCCCACCAGCTCGCCGAGTGCGATCGCGCGCACGATGAGCGTCAGCGTCTGCGTGCCGGCGATCCCGCCCTGTCCGGCCACCACCGGCAGGAACGCCGCGAGCACCACGACCCGCGCGAGTGTCGGCTCAAACAGCGCGATCGTGGCAGCCGCGAGGAACGTCGTGGCGAGGTTCACCGTGAGCCAGGGCAGCCGCGTCCGGATCGAGGCGGCCACGGGGCCGTCGACGGTCTCGCCGGCCACACTCGCCACCCGCAGCATCTGGCGGGTGCCCTGCTCGACCGTGGCGCTCAGCAGTGACTCCCCCGGCACTACGCCAATGAGGCGTGCTTCGTCATCGACCACGGGGAGCTGCGTGAGGTTGTAGTGACGCTGCAGGCGTGCACACTCCTCGGCCGGCGTGTCGACCGTGACCGTCGCGACCACCGGCGTGGCCAGCGCCCGGACCGGAGCGTCCGCTTCGGCAAGCGCGAGATCGACCAACGCAATCTGTCCGGCGAGGCGGTCGCCGTCCACCACGAAGACGAGGGTGAACAGGCGGCGGTCCTCGTCGAGCGCGCGCAGGCTGGCCCGCGCGGACTCGGCGCCACCACCGATCGCGGCGGACGGGAAGCGCCCGACCATGAGCGAGCCCGCCGTGTCCGGGTGGTGCTCAAGCAGGGCGGCCTCCGCCTCGGGCTGGCGCGGAAGGAGCGCTGCCAGCTCGCGCGCGGTGCGCGTCGGCAGCCGGCGGAGCGTGCGGAACGCCTGCTGCGGACGGAGTTGCCCGAGCACCGGGGTCAGCACCCGTGCCCCGAGGCGCGTGCCGACCCGACCGGCCTCGATGGGATTCATCTGCCGCAGCATCCACGCCACCGTCTCCGGGGACATGACGCGCAGCAGCGTGTCGCGACTCGTGCGTGGCAGGCCGGCAACGATGATCCCGATGTCCGCTGGGTGGAGGTGCCGGACCCGCTCCCACGCGGTGTGCTCCTCGCCGGCCTCGATCAGCTCGCGAACCTCGGTCGCGATCTCCGATGCCTCATCGAGCGAGATGGCCAGTGGTTGCTCGGGCGTGATGTCTGTGCTCGAAGGTCCGCTCGGCTCCCTGGTCACCTTCGCACCTCCCCAGCCTGCGATGTGCGGCGCCACTCAGCGATCCGCGCTCGGCTCTCCCGGTGCCGGGTACCTTATCCGACAGGCCGCAAGCGTCGGCGCGGGGTAGACTCGAACAGGCGCCCCGAAGGCGAGGGCGCCACCGGGACTGACGACGGAGGCCGTGGCATGAGCAACGAGCGCTGGCAGGCGTGGCGTGACGACACGCCGGCGATGGTCGAGTACGCGTACATGAACTCGGGCTTCTCCGGCCCCAAGCGTCGCGCGACCCACGAGGCCGTACAGCAGCGTCTCGACCTCGAACTCATGCACGGCTCCACCACGCGCCGCGCGCTCGATGACCGATTCGACCTCGCCGGGCGCTACCGCGAGGCGATGGGCCGGCTCGTCGGCGGCGCCTCGCCCGATGAGATCGCCATCACCGGCAACACCACCGAGGGCATCAACATCATCACGAACGGCCTCGAGGTCACCTCGGGCGACTCCATCGTGACCACGAATGTCGAGCACGGCTCCGGCATCGTGCCTGCCTACTACCTGCGCGAGCGCACGGGCTGCGAGGTGGTGATCGTCCCGATCCACGCCCAGGACTCGCCCGGCCAGGCAATGGAATCCTTCGTCTCCACGATGGGCGCCGCTGAGGGCAACACGAAGCTCGTCATCCTGTCCGAGATCTCCTACTCGACCGGCCAGCTGCTCCCGCTCAAGGCCATCGTCGACGAGACCCACCGTCGAGGTGGCTACGTCCTCGTCGACGGCGCGCAGACGGCCGGTCACATCCCGATCGACGTGCGCGAGAGCGGCGTCGACTTCTACGCGATCCCCTCGCACAAGTGGCTGTGCGGGCCGGACGGCCTCGGCGCGCTCTATGTGCGCGAGGAGCTGATCCCGCTCGTCGCGCCGGCGAAGGTGGCGGGGCGCTCGGCCGCCTCGTACGACTTCGAGGGCAACTTCGAGCCCGAGCGCGAGCGCATCACGAAGTACGAGCTCACGACCACCTCGACGCCGCTCATCGCCGGCACGCTCGAGGCGGCCGAGTGGTTCCTCGACTCGGGACCCGAGGCGGTCTTCGAGCGGGCGCGCGAACTCAACCGCTATGCCGAGGGGCGCTTCGGGCGCATCGAGGGCGTGAGCGTGGTCAGCCCGCACCACGAGTCGACACGCACGGGCCTGTTCTGCTTCACGGTCGACGACCTGCCGGCGGGCGATGTGAACGCGTTTCTGCAGGCCGAGGCGCGGGTCGTGTGCCGCTCGGTCGCGGAGTTCAACAGCGTGCGGCTGTCGCTACACGCCTTCAACACGGAGGCCGACGTGGACCTCGCCGCTGAGACGGTCGAGCGAGCCATCGTCGAGGGCATCCCGGACGACGTCGAGCCCGCCTACCCGCCCGCCATCTTCGGCGCCCGCGGGGCATAGCCTCAGCGCCGGTGCGCCGACCTAGCGGGCGTCGAGCACCTCGCGCGCCTCGCGCAGCGCGGCGAGGTGTCCCGCCGCGTCGAGGCCCGCACCGAGCGTGCGCAGGCAGAGGTGCGTCGCGCCCGCGCCTTCCCACGCGTCGGCGTCCGCGAGCCACTCCGACGTGTCCCGACCGACCGACGGCACGGCGCCTTCGACGCCGATCGAGGCGGGGTCACGGCCCGCCTCCTCGGCGTGGCGGGCGACCGCAGCATGCGACGCGGCGACGTCATCGCGCGGCACGATGGCGAACCACCCGTCGGCGAGCCGTCCGATGCGACTTGCCATGCGATCGGCGAGCGGGGCGCCGCCACCCGGCCCGATCCAGACCGGGATCGGCTGCTGCACCGGCAGCGGGTTGATGCCTGCCCCCTCGACACGGTCCCAGCGCCCCTCGAAGTCGACCGACTCCTGCGTCCACAGCAGGCGCAGCAGCTCGAGTTGCTCCTCGCAGCGCCGCCCGCGCGTGTGGAAGTCCTGGCCGAGCGCCGTGTACTCCTCGGCGTTCCCGCCCACGCCGACGCCGAGGCGCAGCCGGCCGCCACTGAGCACGTCGATGGTGGCGGCCTGCTTTGCGACCATCACGGTCTGGCGAGCGGGCAGGATGATCACCGAGGGCACGAGCTCGATGTTCGTCGTGAGCGCGGCGACCCAGCTCAGCAGCGTGAGTGACTCGTGCAGCTCGCCGCTGCCGGGGCGGATGAGCAGCTCGGGGACGCGGAGGTGGGTGAAGCCGAGTTCGTCGGCGGTCTGCGCGAAGTCGCGGATCGCCGCCATGTCGTTCTGGAGCTCCCGCACTGGGAGCGAGATGCCGATGCGCACGGGTCGCCTCCTGAAGCGCCGCCATGCTACCGCGCTCTGCCTCGAGGCGGCCCGACGCTGCGGGCCGAGCCGCGTATGATCGCCTTCGCGAACGCCGAGGCAATGAGGAGGCGACCATGACGACCGCGCAGTCCGAGTTGCTCACGACTACCGACTGGCTCGCCGAGAACCTCGACGGCGTCGGCAGCGACTTCGCGCTCGTCGATGCGGGTGAGGCGGTCGCCTACCGGCGCGCCCACATCGCGGGCGCGGTCGGTCTGCCGCACCCGTACCTCAAGGGCCGCGAGAACAGCCGGCTCGTCATGACGCCCGCGGAGTTCGAGGCGCTCATGGGCCGCCTCGGCATCTCCAACGACACGCCCGTCGTGATCTACGACGACAACGCCTCGCTGCACGCCGCGCGCGTGTGGTGGGTCTTCGAGCACTTCGGCCACCGCGATGTCCGCGTGGTCGACGGCGGCCTCAACGCCTGGCTGCACGAGGGCCGCCCGCTGACCTCGGCGCCCGCGCGCCCGGAGCCCGGAACGTTCACGGCGCGCGTCGACGACGGCGCGCACTGCACCGTCGACGAGTTGATGGCCATCGTCGAGTCAGGGCCCGACGCGCCGGACGCGCCCCAGATCTGGGACACGCGCTCCGACGGCGAGTGGGACGGCTCGAACGACCGCGGGAATCAGCGCGCCGGCCACGTGCCGGGTGCGAAGCACCTGGAGTGGACGCGGCTGATGCAGGGGCCGCCGTCGCGCCGCTTCCGCCCCCTCGACGAGATCCGCGAACTGATCGAGGGCGCGGGGATCGACCCGGAGGCGGCGACCGTCACCTACTGACAGGGGGGCATCAGGGCCGCGTTCGCGGCCTTCGTCCTGCGCATGCTCGGCAACGACCGCGCACGCAACTACGACGGCTCGATGGGCGAGTGGGCGAACCGCGAGGACACCCAGCTCACGCTGGAGTAGCCCCCGCGGGCTCCTCGGCGTCAGGAGCCTCGCACCACCTCGACGAGCCTCGCCGGGTAGTCGCCGCAGATCAGGTCGACGCCCGCGGCATGCATGCGGCACACGTCCGCCTCGGCGTTCACGGTCCACGTCGCCACCGTCAGGCCGGCGGCGTGGGCCTCGCCCACGAGCTGCTCGTCGACCATCGAGTAGTGCAGGCTCACCCCCGCCAGGCCGAGGGCGGCGGCCTGCGTGAGCACCTCGCGCGCGT
The DNA here is from genome assembly GCA_965208885.1 of Dehalococcoidia bacterium. GTDB lineage: Bacteria > Chloroflexota > Dehalococcoidia > UBA2979 > UBA2979 > VXMT01. The sequence goes on along the minus strand of CBDBPS010000002.1, from coordinate 1,630,787 downwards.
CGCGGTTGGGGGCGGCGAGGAGCGAGGCAGGGACCTCGGGCATGACCTGCGCCGATGCCGCACACACCCCGGCGTCGAACGCGCACAGCGATGTGCGCCCAAGCGCGTCCGCCTCGCGGACCGTGCGCGCGACGAGGTCCTCGATGCCGGTCTGCTTGACCTCGATCACGAGGTGCGTGGCCGCCGTTGCCGCGAGCGCCTCCGTGAACGTCGGGATCGGCTGCGGGCCGAGATCGCCGTGTGGGTCGAGAACACGCACCGCCCGGAGCTCCTCGAGCGTAACTGCCTCGACGTCGCGTGGGTCGCCGGTGGTGCGCTCAAGCGAGGCGTCGTGCATGAGCACCGGCACGCCGTCGCGCGTGGCGCGCACGTCGATCTCGACGCCGTCGACGCCCGACGCGATCGCCGCCTCGATGCCAACGATCGTGTTCTCAGGGCACAGGCCCATCGTCGTGCGATGCGCGATCAGCACGGGCAAGTGATGCGAGGTATCCAGCGGCCGGCCGGTCATCGTCCAGTCCCTTGGTTGAGCGGATACATCCAGCGGGTGTGGTCGTTCGTAATGTTAGAGTGACGAGCATGACACTTCACGCGCCGGGTCGCAGCGAATGAGCGCTGCGTGAGCAGACTACGCAGCCTCGCCGCGTGGCTCATCGTTACTTCGTGCGCGTGGCTGGCCCTGGCGACGCCTGTGGCAGCCGAAGATGAGGACACGGACTCCGAGGAGCCACCCGCGCCGGCGCAGGTGCAGCAGCTCGAAGTCATCACCGGGTCGGCGGACGCTCTCACCCTGCGGTGGCCGAGACCCGCCAATAGCGGCGAACCCATCACCGGCTTCGACATCCAGCGCAGCGATAATCGCGAGCAGTGGGTCAATATCGCCCTCGAGTACCCCGTCGCCGCGTATCGCGACCGGTCCCTGAACCAGGGGCAGCGGTACTGGTACCGGGTGCGAGCCATCAGCGCGGTCGGGCCGGGGCCATGGTCGATCCCGGCGATGGGCGCCCCGGCCCTGCCGCCGAGTGTGATTACCGACCTCACGGTGACAGACGTGAGCGACGAGTCGCTCACCGTGACGTGGAGCGAGCCCGAGCTGAACGGCAGCACGGTGATCCGGTACGAGCTCGAACGGCTCTTCGGCGCGGATCACAGGCAGGCCGTCGGCTTCTGGGCCTTCACCGAGTGGCCTCGCGAGCACAATACATTTGCGTTCGCCGTCCCGAACCCGCTCGAGGGGCCGGGGCGCGCGTACCGGATCCGGTCGTGGAACCTCGCGGGTGAGAGCGAGTGGTCGGAGCCCGTGGTCGTCGACACCGGCGCAGCCACCCCGGCGCGCTCCCACTCGCTGACCATCGTCGGGATCAGCCCGCGGGAGATCCGCCTCGACTGGAGCGCGCCCGAGTCGAACGGGAGCGAGATCTTCGCCCACCAGGTCGAGCGCCGGCACGCCATCGACCACTTGCTCGGCTACGACCACTGGTCCGAGGCAGCATGGGTCGCCGGTAAGAGCTGGACGACCATCGAGACGGTGTTCCACGGCAGGCCCCGCACCTTCCGCGTGCGCTCCTGGAACAACGTGGGCGAGGGTGCATGGTCGCCGTGGGCGGGGATCCGGTGGGGTCTGATCACCGCCAGCGGCACGCACGAGGAGTTCCGCGGCATGCTACAGGCGCAATGCCCCGGCGGCTTCGAGGTCCACGCATGGACGGACATGGTGGGCGGAACGTTCGTGCCCTACTCGATCGCCTCGGACGGGTCGGCCGGGCGGTCCAACCCGGTCCTCGAAGCGTTGTTCCCCGACGGGTTCGACGTGACCCCGCTGTTCGTGAGCCACTGCTACCGGCAGACGTACTTCGATGAGCAGGTGCGCAGCAGGGGCCTGGCGCTGACCATCTACACGGGCGGCGTGGAACGCCTCTACCACGCCCTGGAGACGGAGTGCGCACCCGGAGCGGTGGCCTACGCCAACGCAACCAGCGGCGCCGGCAGCGGCAGCCTCGTGCCGTTCTCCCCCTCCCTCGACGACGACGCGAACGCGGCCTTCGAGGAGCGGTTCTTCTTCGACCGCCTCTGGCAAGAGCCGCTGCTCATCACCGGCTGCGGCCCGTAGCAGGGCGACCTCGCGTGCTCGCGCTCCGCGTCGCGCTGGCGCCGGTGCTCCTCGTGCTGCTCGCGGCCTGTACGGCGCGCGACCCAGTGCGCGGGCCGGGGCTGGTGACCGCGACGCCGGGAGCGCCCGCGAGCCCAACCGCCGCAGCACCTGCAACCGCCACGCCGACTGCCACGCCCACCCCGACACCCCCACCGCCGGCATCCGGCGTCGTGACCATCGGGCTCGTCGGCGACCTCATGTTCGCGCGCGACGTGGTCACGCTCATGGAGGAGCACGGCGCCGGCTACCCGTTCGAGCGTGTCACCCCGCTGTTCCGGGGCGTCGACGTGCTGATCGGGAACCTCGAGGGCACCTTCACCGACCGGGGTGAGCGGGCGGACAAGTACTACACGTTCCGCGCTCCCCCCGCCCTCGCCTCGACGCTGTTGCGAGCGGGCTTCGACGCCGTCTCGCTTGGCAACAACCACGCCCTCGACTTCGGCCCGGTCGGGCTCGCCGACACCCGCGAGGTCCTCGACGCACTCGGCATCGCGTACTTCGGCGCGGGGCAGGACCAGGCGGAGGCGACACGGCCCCTCGTGCTTGAAGCAGGCGGGTTCAGGCTCGCGCTGCTCGGCTTTAGCGCGGTGCGCTCCTCGGTCTTCGCCGGGGAGTCACGGCCCGGAGTCGCCGAGGCGGACTACGAGGCCGTGATTGCCGCCGTGCAGGCGGCGACCGACGAGGCGGACTTCGTCGTCGTTGCACTCCACTTCGGCACGGAATACGACCCCGTCCCCACCGACGAGCAGCGCCTGCTCGCCCGCGCCGCCGCCGACGCCGGGGCCGCGCTCGTGGTCGGGCACCACGCGCACACGCTCCAGCCGTGGGAGCGCCGAGGCGACGCGCTCATCCTCTACGGCCTCGGCAACTTCGTGTTCGACCTCGATCGCGAGGACCTGCGGGTGCTCGGCGAGGGGCCGTTCGCGACAGCGGTCGCCGTGGTCGAGCTGCACGAAGACGCCCCACCGCGCGTCGAGTTCCGCCCGGCGTACATCGACCCGGACGAGAACCGCCCGCGCCCGGCCAGCGAGGACGAGACCGCGCGCATCCACGCCGCGCTGCGCGAACTCGCCGACGAGTAGCCAGACTCCCTCGAGCTGGTCGCGAAGCCCGCGAGAAACATCGGTGAAACGTCGGCGGCCTACGATCAGCGCACGATGACGAGTCCACCCCGGTCCGACTTCGACGAGCGGCAGCACGTGATCCAGGCGTGCTACGACCAGGACGTGAAGTTCATCCGCCTGTGGTTCACGGACATCCTCGGGATGCTCAAGTCCGTCGCCATCACCATCGAGGAGCTGGAGCACGCCCTCGACGACGGCGTGACCTTCGACGGCGCCTCGATCGAGGGCTTCGCCCGTGTCGACGAGGCGGACATGGTGGCTGTCCCCGACCCCTCGACGTTCCAGCTGCTGCCGTGGCGGCCGCGCGAGCGCGCGGTGGCGCGCATGCTGTGCGACATCCGCCGGCCCGGCGGCGAGCCGTTCGAGGGCGACCCGCGGTGGGTGCTCCAGCGCACCGTCGAGCGTGCGGCGCAGCAGGGTCTGACGTTCTACGTCTCGCCCGAGATCGAGTTCTTCTACTTCCGCGACGCCACCGGCACGGAACCCCTCGACCGTGGCGGGTACTTCGACCTCACCCCGCTCGACTCGGGCAGCGACCTGCGCCGCGAGACGGTGTTGATGCTGGAGAGCATGGGTATCGGCGTGGCGCTCAGCCACCACGAGGCGGCGCCCAGCCAGCACGAGATCGACCTGCGCTACACCGACGCCCTGACGATGGCCGACGCGATCATGACGTACCGCCTCGTCGTGAAGGAGGTCGCGATGCGCCACGGGGCGTACGCGACGTTCATGCCCAAGCCGCTGCGCGACGTCAACGGCTCCGGCATGCACCTCCAGCTCTCGCTCTTCCGGGGCGAGGAGAACGCCTTCTCCGACGATGCCGACCCGCTGGGTATCAGCCCGCTCGCCCGCAGCTTCATGGCGGGCCTGCTCGACCACGCATCGGAGACGATGCTCGTCACCAACCAGTGGGTGAACTCGTATCGACGCCTGGTGCCCGGCTTCGAGGCGCCCACCCACGCCACCTGGTCGACGAGGAATCACGCCGACCTGGTGCGCGTGCCGGCCTACAAGCCGGGCGACCCCGGGGCAACGCGCATTGAGTACCGTGTGCCGGACCCCGCTTGCAACCCCTACCTCGCGTTCGCCGCGCTGCTCTCGGCAGGCCTCGACGGCATCGAGCGCGAGGCGGCGCTGCCGGGTGCACTCGACCGCGATGTCCGCGAGCTCGAACCCGACGAGGTCGAACAGCGCGCCATCACACCGCTGCCGAGCTCGCTCGGCGAGGCGATCGCAGCGTTCGACGACTCAGCGCTGCTGCGCGAGACGCTCGGGCCGCACGTCTGCGAGTCACTGGTGGCGAACAAGCGCCACGAGTGGGACGAGTACCGCACCCACGTCTCCGAGTTCGAGCTGGAGCGCTACCTCGGCGTGCTGTAGCCGCGGCGGCTCACGACGGCCCTCGCCCTGCCATTAAGATCCGGATAATGCTCCCGGACGTCACACATTTCCAGGTCACACTGCTAATCTGGAGCCCCACCACCGGGGAACCGGAGAAGAGATGGCCACGGACACGCTCGGCGAACGCGTAGCCCGCATCGAGGGCATCATCGAACACCTGGCCACAAAGGCCGACCTTGAGCGGCTGACAGTCAGGATGTACGTCAGCGTCACCGTAGCGACCGGCATCATCCTCGCCGCGATGCGGCTCTGGATGTAAACGGCCGTTCGCGCGGGCGGCGTCGCCGGCGTGTGATATCGAGGGCATCATCGAGCACCTCGCGACGAAGGCGGACGTGGAGCGGCTCGCAGTGCGCCTGTACGTCGCGATGACCGTGGGCCTCGCGACCGCGACCGGCATCATCCTCGCCGCGATGCGGGTCCGGACGTAAGCCCACCGCGCCGGTGTCAGCGATGCGTGGGGGTGGCTCCCGAGGCTTCGAACGCGCTCTGCACGCCGTACGGCTCTTCGCCGCGATTGAGCTTCTCCGTCTCCTCGGCCCACCGACCGGGATCCAGGTCGCGACCCGCCAGCTCGGGGCCGTCGGCCGCGTAGCGGTGGGCGCGGAACATCGAGGGGGTCTTGCCGAAACGGCCCTGCGGCATGAAGCCGGTCACGTACTCCCACACCGTCTCGCCCTCGGTCGTCACCTCGAAGATGCGGCCCGTGGCGCCCTCGGTGATGAGCGTGTTGCCGTTCGGTTGGCGGTCCGCCGCGCTGGTCATGAAGCTGATGAACGCCAGCAGCACCTCCGCCTGGTACTGCCAGACGATCTCGTTGGTCTCCGTGTCGATCTCGAGGATGCGCGAGTGACCAGGGCCACCGCGGCGGTGCGAGCCGTTGTCGAAGAGCATCACGTTGCCGTTCTCGAGCTGCGTGAAGTGATGCTGGTGCGAGGTCACGCCCGGCCCGAAGCGCCACTCGATCTCGCCGCTGTCGGGATCGACGATCATCACCGTGTCCGTCTGACGCATGCTGACCAGCCAGCGGCCGTCCAGCCCAACAGAGACCGAGTTCGCGTGTGTCCACTCGCGACGACGCTCGAGCGGGCAGAGCACGTCGAGCCGGTAGTCGAAGTGCTCCCATGAGCGCCACTCGCGGACCGTCTCGCCCTCGGGCGTGATCTCGCGCACCAGGTCACCGACCATCGCGTCCGGGTCGTTGGCGCCCGTGAAGCCACCCTGGACCTGGCGACGCACCTGGTCGTCCAGCAGCTCCCAGTGCAGGATCACGGTGTTGCCGTTGTCGAGCCGCACGAAGTCGTGGTGCTGCTGGTGGTTGCGGTACTCCCAGACCGTGTTGCCGTCCCAGTCGAGCTCGATCAGCGCGTGCGCGTGCCCGCCGATCACGCCGACGGGGCTGACCTCCTCGGCGTCCATGAAGTGCACGGGGTTCGCGGTGTGGAACAGCACGTTCCCGCCCGGCAGCAGCTTCGCGTACTGCACGCCTTCATCGTGCACCCAGCGATGCACGACGCGGCCCTCGGGGTCGAGGAGCGTCGCGTGGTAGCCCTCGACGTTCGAGAACAGCGTGTAGCCGTCGTGCGACTGTTCGGGGTCCCGGTAGACGAGTCCAGACGGGCGGTTGCGTGTCCATGCCATGGGTGATCCCTCCGTTATCGGACGACGATCGAGGTGTACTGGCGGGTCGTGGTGAAGGTCGGCTGACGCCTACCCGAAGAGCATCGCCGAGGCGCCGTCGGCGGCCTCGAAGATGGGCCGCGCCCACAGGCCGACGAGGAAGATGCCGAGGAACAGCACACCTGTCGTGAAGTACGCGATGGGCGAGAGACGCCAGCGTGAATCGCCGTCGGCGGGCTCGGCCACGTACATCTGGCGGATGACCTTCAGGTAGTAGTAGAGCGAGACGGTGCTCATGATGACCGCCACGGTCGCGAGCCAGAGGAAGCCCTCCTCGGCGGCCGCCTGGAACAGCACGAACTTCGTCACGAAGCCGGCGAGCAGCGGCATCCCGCTCAGTGAGAACAGCCCCGTGGTGATCACGAGCGCGAGGTACGGCTGCGTCTCCGCCAGGCCGCGGAAGTCCGCGATCTCCTCGGACCCGGTGCGGTTGTAGAACGCGATCACCGCGATGAACACGGCGAGGTTCGTGATCAGGTAGCCGGCGAGGTGCAGCAGCAGCGCCGATCCCGACGCGTCTGACACGGTCGTGATGGCCATCAGCATGAAGCCGACCTGGCCGATCGAGGAGTAGGCGAGCAGCCGCTTGATGTTCGTCTGCTGGATGGCGACCAGGTTGCCGACAACCATCGTCGCGACGGCGAGCGAGGCGAGCATCCACTGCCAGTCGGCCTTTGCCGGCTCCAGCGCCGTGCCGAACAGCGCGAGCATGAGCGCGAACGTCGCGGCCTTCGAGGTCGCCGAGATATAGGCGGTGATGGGCAGCGGCGCGCCCTCGTAGGCGTCGGGTGTCCACATGTGGAACGGGACCGCCGAGGCCTTGAAGCCGAGGCCACCGACGAGGAAGGCGAGGCCGATCAGGAACGCCGGCGTGCCGACCACGCCGTCCGCGAGCGCCGCGGCGATGGCGTCGTAGCTCGTAGTGCCGGTGGTGCCGTAGACGAGGCTCAGGCCGTAGAGCAGCATCGCCGAGGCGACGCCGCCGAGCAGCACGTACTTCAGTCCCGCCTCGCCGGACCGCGTGTCGGTCTTGGCGAGCGAGACGCCGACGTACAGCGAGAACGAGAGCAGCTCGATGGCGATGTAGGCGGTGAGGAGCTCGCGCGCCGCGGCCATGTAGATGGCGCCGATCGTGGACGCGAGGAGCAGGGCGTAGAACTCGCCCTGGTGCGTGATGTTGCGGTTCACGAACTCGTACGAGCCGAGCACGATAGCGACCAGCGTCGCGATGAACAGGATGCGGAAGAACGTCGTGTAGTCGTCGACCGCGATGAGGGACGCGAAGTCGGTCGGGTCACGGTCCAGGAAGAGCAGGCTGGCAACGCCCGCAACGAGCGCGCCGAGGATGGTGACGGCTGGGAGCAGGTTGCGGGAGACATTCAGGTCGGCGCGGAACGCGTCGAGCATCAGCACGGCGGCGGCCGCGCCCACGAGGATGAACTCGGGCAGGAGCAGTGCGTACTCGAAGTTCAGGTCGTTCACGACAGCACCTCGGGAATGCCCAGCTCAAGACCCATCGCGATGCGGTCGATCCACGGCGCGGGCCAGAGGCCGAGCGCGAAGATCGAGATCGAGAGCACGGTTGCCCCGGCCCGTTCGGCCCAGGTGATCTCGCCGACATTGCTCCAGCGCGGGTCGGCCTCGCCGAAGAAGGTGCGCGCGAACATGCGCAGCAGGTACGTCGCGGTGATCGCGGCGGTGAGCACCGCCAGTCCGCCGACGATCGGGTAGGCCCGGAACGCGCCGATGAAGATGTGCACCTCGGCGATGAACCCGGAGAGCCCCGGCAGTCCGAACGACGCCAGGCCGGCGATGACGAAGAAGACCGCCCAGATCGGCATCTGCTTCGCCATCCCGGAGTAGTGGTCGATCTCGCGGTCGTGCGATTGGTCGTACAGCGCACCGATGAGGAGGAAGAACAGCGCCGTCATCACGCCGTGCGCGAACATCTGCAGCACCGCGCCGCTCATGCCGATGAGGTTGAGCGTGCCAAGCCCCAGGAACACGTAACCCATGTGCGAGACCGAGGAGAAGCCGGTCATCAGCTTGAAGTCGGTCTGGCGCAGCGCGCCGATGGCGCCGTAGAGCGCGCCGACGATACCAAGTGTGAGCAGCGCGGGCGCCCAGAACTCGCCGCCCTCGGGCATGATCTGGAAGCCGAGGCGGATGATGCCGAACGCGCCGAGCTTCATCAGCACGCCCGCGTGCAGCATCGACACGGCCGTGGGCGCGGCGGCGTGGCCGTCAGGCGACCACGGGTGGAGCGGGAAGATGCCGCCCAGCGTGCCGCAGCCGAGGACGATCAGCGGGAACATGATCTTCTGGAACGTCGGGTCGTAGGTCGCGTCGAACAGGGCGGGCAGGTCGAACGTGCCGAGTCCGGCCTCGGTGAAGATGCCGAAGATGGCGGTGAAGATCAGGATCGACGCCGCGACCAGCATCATCATCAGCTTCATCGCGCCGTACTCGCGGCGGCCGGAACCCCACACGCCGATGAGCAAGTACATCGGCAGGACCGCGGTCTCGTAGAGCAGGAACCAGAAGAACAGGTCGAGCGCGACGAACGTGCCGTAGACCCCTGCCACGAGCACGAACAGCAGGATGAAGAAGTCCTTCGAGCGGTGCTCCTGCTTCCAGGACACCCAGGTCCCGGTCAGGATCACGATGCCCGTGAGCAGCACCATCGGCGCGGCAATGCCGTCGACGCCGACCTTGAGCTGCACGCCGTTCTCGCCGAGGAACCCGACGTTCTCGAACCAGGGCCACGCGAGCACGCCCTGGAACTGCTCGCCGCGGTAGTCGAAGGCGAAGAAGACATAGACGGAGATCACGAACATCGCGACCGAGGCCGCGCCCGTGATGATGCGGATCAGCGTCCGCTCGCCCGAGGGGACAAGCATGAGCAGCACCGCCGCTGCCATGGGGATCAGCGGAAGCGCGAGGAGCAGGTAGCCTTCGTTCTGCGTCATCGTTCCTCGAGACCCTTGACCCTCTGCGCCTTACGTCCGGCCGACCGCGACAAGCGCGAGGACGACGACACCGATGGCCATCGCCAGTGCGTAGTTCGGGATGCGGCCGGTCTGCAAGAACTTGAGCCGGTAGCCCGCGAAGCTGATGCCCTGCGCGCTCCCGTCGACACCCGTCTCGTTGACCACCCAGCGGTCGAAGTACGCCACGACCGTCGCGAGTCCGAGCACCACCCTGTCGATGGTGAACTGGTACAGATGGTCGATGTAGTAGCGGTTGACCAGCAGGTCATGGAACTCAGGCGCCCACTGCCGTGCGCGAACCGCGCGCTCGGCTGCGCCCGACCAGTACATGAACCCGATCGCGATGCCGGCGAGGGCCGACAGCGTCGCCCCCAGCGCGATCGTCGCATCGAGCTTGAATGCGTGCCCCTTGTCGCCCTGCGTGAACACGACCTCGCCTATGCCGCCCGTGAAGCCCAGCGCCTTGCCGACGGGGTCGAGGGCAACGAATCCGGCGATCACCGCGAGCAGTGCGAGGAGCGCCATCGGCAGGATCATCACAGCGGGAGACTCGTGCGCGTGGTCATGGGCGTGCTGGTCCTTGGGCTGGCCGAAGAAGGTGAGCAGCACCAGACGCGTGGTGTAGATGGCGGTCAGTGCTGCCGTCGCGGCGAGGATGACGAACGGCCCGAAGCTGGCGCCGTCCTGTAGCACGAGCAGGATCTCATCCTTCGACCAGAACCCGGCCAGCGGCACGATCCCGGCCAGCGCGAGCGAGCCGATGCCGAACAGGACCGTCGTCGCAGGCATCTTCCGCCACAGCCCGCCGAGCGACTCGACGACCTGCTGCTCGGTCGCGTGGATGACGGAACCGGAACCGAGGAACAACAGCGACTTGAAGAAGGCGTGTGTGAACAGGTGGAACATCGCGGCCGTCACCGAGCCGACGCCGAGCGCGACGAACATGAACCCGAGTTGCGAGACGGTTGAGTACGCAAGCACCCGCTTGATATCGCTCGTCACGAGGCCAAGCGTGGCTCCCAGCACGGCGGTCGTGAGGCCGATGTACAGCACCACGTCGCGCGCGACGAGCGCGACGTCGAAGACCGGCATCATGCGGGCCACGAGGTAGACGCCGGCGACGACCATGGTCGCGGCGTGGATGAGGGCGCTGACGGGTGTCGGGCCCTCCATCGCGTCGGGCAGCCAGACGTGGAACGGGAACTGCGCGGACTTGCCGGCAGCGCCGGCGAAGAGCATGAGCATCGAGACGGTCAGGTAGACGTCGCTGTACCCGCCCCCCTCAGCGAAGTGGATGATCTCCTGGATGTCGAAGGAGCCGGCGCCACGCCAGAGCAGGATGATGCCGATCAGCAGGCCGACGTCGCCGATGCGCGTGGTGATGAACGCCTTCTTCGCCGCCTCGGCGGCAGTCTGGCGCTCCCAGTAGAAGCCAATGAGCAGGTACGACGCGAGGCCCACCGCCTCCCACGAGAGGTAGAGCAGCAACAGGTTGCCGGAGACCACGAGCATGAGCATGGCCGCGCCGAAGCCGGACAGCACCGCGAAGTACCACCCGTAGCGCGCCTCGCCCTTCATGTAGCCAACCGAGTAGATCATCACCATCAGCGTGACGATGCTGACCACGGCCAGCATGAGCACCGTGATGCCGTCGACGAACGTGCTGAACTCGATCAGCAGCAGGTCATCGACGACGCCAGTGTCGATCTCGACCCACGAGAACGAGTAGACGTTGCTATCACCCGGCGAGAACGAGCCGTCCTTGAAGGAGCCCTGGAAGTCGAGCAGCACGAGCAGCGAGAGCACCACGACCACGGCCATGCCGAGGATCACGATGAAGTCGCCGCGACGCGGGACGAGGCGGTTGAAGAGCCCCATCAGCGCGAAGATCACGACGGGGATCGCCGGCAGCAGCCAGACCTGCTCCATGCCCATACCGCGCTACTCCCCGGCCACTCGAGCGGTGGCGTCCGCGCCTACCACTTGAGATCGCTCGCTTCATCGACCATCGCGGTCTGGCGGTCGCGGAACAGCCGCAACACGATGCCGAGCGCGAGCCCGACCTCGGCCGCGGCAACCGTGATGACGAAGATCGCGAAGATCACGCCGGTGAACCGCTCCGGGTCGAGGTAGGTCGCGAACGCGACCATGTTGATCGAGACGGCGGCGAGCATGAGCTCAACCGAGATGAGGATGAGGATGGCGCTGCGCCGCGCGAGCACGCCATAGAAGCCGATCCCGAAGAGGATGGCGCCGAGCACCAGGAAGTTCTCCATGGGGATGTCGCCGGCCATCAGGAACCGTCCCCCATCGCGGCGTCCTCGGTGTCCTCGGGCAGGTCACGCCGCGCGATGGCGATGGCGCCGATGAGCGCGATGATCAGCACGAGCGAGGCGATCTCGAACGGCGCCCCGAAGTCACGGAACAGCCGCGCGCCGAGCTCGCGGAACGGGATCGTGGACGCCGTCGGGGCGCCCCACACCTGGTCGACGAGCGCCACGGCGAGGATGCCGGCCAGCGCGATGCCGACGATGAACGCGAACGGCTTCTGCGCCCCGTCGGAGACGATGGGGTCATCGGTCGCGTTGGTGAGCATGAGACCGAACAGCAGCAGGACGGTGACGCCGCCGCCGTAGACGAGAATCTGTACGAGCGCGAGGAACTCCGAGCCGAGCAGCAGGAAGATCGCCGCGACCCCGAGCAGCGTCACGACCAGCGAGAGCGCGGCGTGCACGATGTTCTTGAGCAGCACCGCCCCGAGCGCGCTCCCCACGATGAGGGCCGACACGAGCCAGAAGACCAGCTCGGGCGCCGACAGGATGTCGAAGACCAGCAGCACGACCAGCACGAGCAGGATCGGCGTGATCACCGCGCCGGCGACGAGGCCGCTGAAGATGATCACGCGGTCGAGTTGGGCAGGCAGGGGTACCCGGAATGACCCTTCCGGGTAGAAGACGCGACGCACAAGGGCGTCGAGTGCGGCAGGAAGCGGTAATCGATCGATCACTTCAGGCCCTGTACCACGCTCCGGATAGGGACCGACTTAGATGTCGGCAACCCACTCATCGAGTTCACCCGCCCGGTGCTGCGCGAGCAGCTGCGGGAGGTCCATGACCAGGTCTGCACGGTCGTAGACCGAGATTTCATGGCCAGTCCATGTGTTGTTCATGGCGATGGCCTCGAAGTTGCAGACCTCGACGCAGATGTTGCAGCGCATGCAGCGGGCGTAGTCAATCCAGAACTTGTCGATGATCTTGCGGCGCCGGGAGTCCCCACCCACGGTTTCGTGGTTGGGATTGTCCTTCATCAGCACCGTCATGCACTCCACCGGACAGGCCCGCTCGCAGGCGTGGCAGCCTGTGCAGTACGGCTCATCGATGTCGTCGTCCCACAGCAGGATCGGGAAGGCGCGGTCCCGTTCAGGGAGAGCGCGATGCACCTCGGGGTACTCACGCGTGACGGGGCGACGCACGAATGCGTTCATCGTCACGCCCATGCTTTTCAGTACGCCCTTCATGGCGCGGAGCCTTTCACGATCGCCCCTTATGCGGTAGTGGGCGCGCCCGCCCGCGCGGGAGGTCGCACCCGTCGTCTCGTGATGCCTCGGTCGACGATCAGGTACAGCGCCGCGAGGCCAACCAGGTTGGCTGCCAGCAGCGCCACATCCGGCCACCCGTACACGAGGATCAGCCCGTTGACGAGGATGAGCGCGAACGACATCGGCAGCAGGACCTTCCACGAGAAGCCCATCAGCTGGTCGATGCGCATACGCGGCATCGTCACACGCACCCAGAAGACCGTGAAGATGAGGAACAGCGCCTTCGCGGCCGTCAGCGCCAGCTGCCAGACCGTCCCAATCTCCTCGCCGAGCGGCCACGCCCAGCCTCCGAGGAAGACCGCGGCGCCCACCAGCGCGAGGATGAACAGTCCGGCGTACTCGCCCAGGAAGAACATCGACCAGCGGATCCCGCTGTACTCGACGAACGGCCCGCCGACCACCTCGGACTCTCCCACCGGGATGTCGAACGGGGTGCGGTTCAGCTCGGCCAGCATGGCGACGTAGAAGATCGCGAACGCCAGCGGCTGCCACACGATGTACGGGATGTGGCCCTGCTCCGCCACGATCACGCCGAGGTCGAGCGAGCCGCGCCCGGCGTCAGTGCTGACCACCATCGAGACGGCGATGAGCGAGAGGATCAGGGGCAGCTCGTAGGAGATGCCCTGCGCGGCGGCGCGCAGCGCGCCCAGCATCGCGTAGCGGTTGTCAGACGCCCAGCCGGCCATGACCCAACCCACGATGTTCACCGAGCTCACGGCGACCACGTAGAAGAGCCCGAGCTCGAGCACGCGCACGTTCCAGTCAAACGCGAACGGCACGGCCACGAAGCCGAGGAAGATCGGGACGAAGACGAAGTAGACGGCCAGCTCGAACACCCACGGGTCCGCACCGCGCGGCCGCAGGTCTTCCTTGCCAACCAGCTTCAGCGCGTCGGCGAGCGACTGCAGGATGCCGACGGGGCCGGTGCGCGTCGGGCCGAGGCGGCGCTGGAAGCGCGCGATGAGCTTGCGCTCACCATAGATGAGCCCCATCACGACCACCGTCATCAGTATCACGATGAGCTGGAGCCGGACGACGGCATCAACCCAGATGTTGACGTTCTCGATGCCGAAGAGCCCGACGTTCATCGGTCAACCTCGCAGAGCACGATGTCGAGCGAGCCGAGCACCACGACCGCGTCGGCCACGTAGCCACCGACGGTCATGTCGCGCAGTGCCTGCAGGTTGGAGAGGCAGGCCGAGCGGATCTTGAGGCGGTGCGGGCGGTTCCCGCCCTTGCTCACCAGGTAGATGCCGTACTCGCCGCGCGGCGCCTCGGTGCGGGTGTACACCTCGCCGGGCGGGGTGCGCAGCATGCGCGGCAGGCGGTCCGGGACGATCGGCCCGGGCTCGAGCCGCTCGAGGCACTGCTCGATGATCTTGATCGACTCGTTGGCCTCACGGATGCGGTTGTAGAAGCGGTCGAACACGTCGCCGTGGTCGCCGGTGATGACGTCGAAGTCCATCTGGTCGTAGTAGAGGTAGGGCTCGTCGCGACGGATGTCCATCGGCACGCCACTGGCTCGCAGCGACGGGCCGCTCATGCCCCAGTCGATGGCGTCCTCGGCGGTGATGACCCCGACGCCCTCGGTGCGGGCACGGAAGATATCGTTCTGGGTCATCAGCCCGTCGAGTTCCTTGAGGCCCTCGCGCGAATCCCTGAGCACCTCGCGGACGCGCGTCTCGAAGTTGTCCGGGACCTCCCAGGCGAGGCCGCCGGCGCGGAAGTACGCGAACATCAGGCGGTCGCCGGTGACCTCCTCGAACAGGTCCTGGACCACCTCGCGGTTCTTGAAGCCGTAGACGAAGGCCGTGCCGAACACACCCACGTCCGTACCGAACGCGCCCAGGAACATGAAGTGGCTGGAGAGCCGGTTGAGCTCGCACAGGATCATGCGGATCCACTGCGCGCGCTCCGGCACCTCGAGCTCCGCGAGGCGCTCGACGGCCATGACGTAGGAGAGCTCGGCGTTGAAGTTCGCCAGGTACTCCGTGCGGTCCATGTAGCCGATGCCCTGGCGGTAGTCCATGGTCTCGCAGAGCTTCTCGGCCCCGCGGTGCATGTAGCCCAGGTGCGGAACCACTTCGGTGACCATCTCGCCGTCGATCGTCAGCACCATGCGGAAGACCCCGTGGGTCGAGGGGTGCTGCGGGCCCATGTTGACGAAGATGTCTTCGGTCTCGAACTCGCTGCCGAGTACCGGGGGAGGCTGGGTCATTCGAACGCCTCCTCTGCGTAGGCGATGCCTTCACCCTGCAGCACCTCGATCTCCGCGAGCGGGTGATCCTTGCGCAGGGGGAACGTGTCGTCCATGTCCTCGGGGAGCAGCAGCGGGCGCGGGTCCGGGTGCCCCTCGAACCGCACGCCGAACATCTCGGCGGTCTCGCGCTCCAGCCACCCCGCCGCGCGCCACACCGTGGTCGCGGTGTCGACCGTGAGGTCGTCGTTATCGAGGTGGCACTTCACGGTCAGGTTGTGGTGCATCCCGGTGGAGTAGAGGTGGTACACCACGTCGATGCCCTCCTCCTCCCAGTCGATCGCGGTCAGGTTACGCAGGTAGTCGAAATCGAGCGCCTCGTTCGACCGGAGCGCGCGCAGCCCACGCGCGAGTTCACCCTTCGGGATGAACACGATGAGGTCCTGCGCGCCGCGCTCGGGCTCGGCGCTGATGCCGGCGAGCGCAGCATCGACATCACCCCAGATGGTGTCGTCGAAGGACTCGGGAGCGCCGTTGGACTCGTCGGTCGTCATCGACCGGTCGCCCCCCGCTCTTCCATGATCTTCTCCTGGAGGGCGACGAAGCCGTCGAGGAGCGCCTCCGGCCGCGGCGGGCAGCCCGGCACGTACACGTCGACGGGAACGATCTTGTCGACGCCCTGGAGGACACGGTCGTAGCGGGTGTAGGGGCCGCCGTTGGTGGCGCAGGCACCCATCGAGATGACCCACTTGGGATTCGGCATCTGCTCGTAGAGCAGCTTCACGGCGGGCGCCATCTTCTTGGTCACGGTGCCCGCGACGATCATCACGTCGGACTGGCGCGGCGACGGCCACGGCACGATGCCGAAGCGGTCGAGGTCGTAGTGGGCCATGTACGTCGCGATCATCTCGATCGCGCAGCACGCGAGGCCGAAGGTCATCGGCCACAGCGACGACTTGCGCGACGCGGCGAGCACGAGGTCCGCCGGCACCTGCATCACGCCCGGTAGCACGACGCGGTAGAGCGCCTTGCCCGGTGCGGGCTCGAGCGGCAGGAGGCGCGGGGCCTCGGCCGGGTGTTCCGTCGGCGGCATCTCCGGTACGAGTGGAGATGGCACCAGCGGCGGTGCGGTCTCGGGTGCGCCTGGCGGCGCGGTGGTTCCGGTCACGTCAGGAGGTCTTAGCGCCACTGCAACGCTCCCTTCTTCCACGCGTAGACGAGGCCGACGGCGAGGATGGCTACGAAGAGCACCATCTCCCAGTACGCCTGGGCGCCGACCTCAACGAAGGACAGTGCCCACGGGAAGATGAACACGGCCTCGACGTCGAAAATGATGAAGAGGATGGCGTAGAGGTAGAAGCGCACGCCCACGTTGGTGCTCGTGCGCCGGATCGGCAGCATGCCGCACTCGTACGTCGTGCCCTTCTGGCGCTCCTCGGAGAAGGGCGCGAGCAGGCGCGAAGCGATGAGCGCGGTGATCACGAGGATGAAGCCCGTGACGGTCGCGATCAACACCGGGAGATAGTCGCCGAAGAGCTCGTCCACGGCTGTTCCAACCCCGCTGGCCGCAGCACATTTCCGCCGTGCGATGGCACGGCCCGCAGCCGAGGGGAACGTAGCAGCGGCCCCGTGCATGGTCAACGTCGCCCGACGCCTCCTCGCGCACCCCCGCCGCTCTCAACCACGCGCGTTGGTACGATCACGGCGATGTCCCCACGACGCTCCCTCGCCACCACCCTGCTCGCGGTCATCGCGCTCACGCTCATCGCCTGCGGCGACGAGGGTGAGGAGCCCTGCCCCGAGGGCAGCGACCGCTACGCCGAGTACCA
Source organism: Dehalococcoidia bacterium (assembly GCA_965208885.1). Classification (GTDB taxonomy): domain Bacteria; phylum Chloroflexota; class Dehalococcoidia; order UBA2979; family UBA2979; genus VXMT01. The sequence continues at coordinate 1,613,816 of CBDBPS010000002.1, read as the reverse complement.
GCTCTTCTTCGGTCGCAGCACGGCCGACGGCGGCGAGGTCAGCGACGAGGCGTGGTCGGCGTTCCTCGCCGACACCGTGACCCCGCGCTTCCCCGACGGCCTCACCGTCCTCGACGCATCGGGCCAGTGGCGCGACGACTCAGGCACGGTCGAGCGAGAACGCTCCAAGGTGCTGTGGATCCTCGCCGGCCCGGGCGAGGAGACCCTGCGCCTGATCGACGAGATCTCGCAGGAGTACGAGCGGCGCTTCGACCAGGACTCGGTGCTCCGCATCCACGGCACTGCCTGCGCCTCATTCTCCTGACGGATGCCGTCTCGGATCCTCGCGCCCCCAGCGAGAGGGCAGGGGCGGAAGGCTCTGATCCCCTCGCCCCCCAACGGGGGGAGAGGGTTAGGGTGAGGGGGGGTCGACCGACGCTTGCCGTGGCAGAGCCCTCACCCCCGCCCTCTCCCTCAGGAGAGGGGGCCGGACTCCTTGTGAGCGCGGGCCGGCTCGCCCGGAAGAGGAGCGCCGCTAGCTGATCTCCGTCAGCGACTCCTCGAGGCCGCGGAGGCGGCCGCCGGCGGTCGCGAGGCGCTCCTCCTCCTTCGCGACCACCTCAGCCGGGGCGCGGGTGCGGAACTGCTCGTTCGCGAGCTTGCGCTCCAGGCGCTGCACCTCGTTCGTCGCGTCGTCGATCTGCTTCTGGAGGCGCGTCCGCTCGGCGTCGAGGTCGAACAGTCCGGCCATCGGCAGCACGACGCGGCCAACCGGCAGCACCGACGTCACCACGCCATCCGAGGGCGCCTCGTCGGGCGCGTCGACGACGTGCAGCGGTCGCACGCGGGCGAGCTGGCCCAGCGCCTCGGCCGTGCCGCGCGCGGCCTCGGACGCCTCGGCGCCCACGATGTAGGCCTCGACCCAGCGCCCCGCGTCGACGCGCCGCTCAGCGCGCACGTTGCGGATCGCGCGCACGAAGTCCTGGACGGCGGTCAGCTCGCGCTCGGCCTCGTCGTCGAAGCGCGTCTCGTCGGCGACCGGGTAGCGGGCGACGATGAGTTGCGAGGCGTCACTCGCGGCGTCTGCGCGCAGCGGCGCGAGCCGCTGCCACAGCTCCTCGGTCACGAACGGCATGAACGGGTGCAGCAGCCGCAGCACGCTGTCGAGCGCGTGCAGCATCACCGGGAGCGGCGTGGTGTCGCCGCCGCGCACGCGCACCTTCGCCAGCTCGAGGTACCAGTCGGCCAGCTCGTCCCAGAAGAAGTCGCGCGTCTGGCGCAGCGCCTCGGCCAGTTCGAACTTGCGCAGCAGCTCGTCGACGAGCGCCACGGTCCGCTCGAGGCGTGACAGCGCCCAGCGGTCCTCGCGCAGCAGCCGCGGGTCGTCGACCGCCGGCAGCACGAGGTCCTCGGCGCTGAGCTGCTCCTGCTCGATGAGCGTGAGCACCAGTCGGCTGGCGTTCCACAGCTTGTTCGCGAAGTTGCGGCCCGCCTCCAACCGGTCGTCCGTGATGCGCTGGTCGTTGCCGGGTGAGGTGCCCGAGATCAGTGCGTAGCGCAGTGCGTCGGTGCCGTACTGCCCGATCACGTCGAGCGGGTCCGTGACGTTGCCGAGCGTCTTCGACATCTTGCGCCCGTCGGGCGCACGGACGAGGCCGTGCAAGTAGACGGTCTCGAACGGGATCGCGTCGTCGCCCAGGCCGCGCATGTTGTAGAGCGAGAGCATCACCATGCGCGCGACCCAGAAGAAGATGATGTCGTAGCCGGTCTCCATGACCTGCGTCGGGTAGAAGCGACCGAGGTCCTCGGCGTCGTCGTCCGGCCAGCCGAGCGTCGAGTGCGGCCACAGTCCCGACGAGAACCACGTGTCGAGCGTGTCCTCGTCCTGCCGCACGCCGTCGCCGCAATCGGGGCAGGCATCGGGGTCCTCGACGGCGACGATGGTCCTGGAGCAGGAGTCGCAGTACCAGACGGGGATGCGGTGGCCCCACCAGATCTGGCGACTGATCGTCCAGTCGCGGATGTTCTCCATCCAGTGGAAGTACGTGCGCTCGAAGCGCCGCGGCACGAACTCGATGCGTCCATCCCGCACGGCGTCGATGGCCGGGCGCGCCAGCGGCTCCGCCCGCACGAACCACTGCTCCGAGATGATCGGCTCGACGATCGTGCCGGAGCGCTGGCAGTGCCCGACCGAGTGCGTGTAGTCCTCGGTGCGCTCGAGCAGCCCCGCCGCGTCGAGGTCCGCAACCACGCGGTCGCGCGCCTCGAAGCGCTCCATCCCGGCGTACTTGCCGGCGTCCTCGGTGAGCCGCCCGTCGGCGTCGACGATGTTGAGCACGGGCAGCCCGTGGCGCTGCCCGATGTCGAAGTCGACGGGGTCGTGGCCGGGCGTCACCTTCAGCGCGCCCGACCCCGCCTCGATGCTCACCGCCTCGTCGGCGATGACCGGCACCGGCCGGTCCGATGTCGGCACGAGCACGTTGCGACCGAGCAGGTGCTGGTAACGCTCGTCCTCGGGGTTCACGGCCACGCCGGTGTCGGCCGGTATCGTCTCGGGCCGCGTGGTCGCGATGACCAGGTACTCGTCGGTCGGCTCGTTGTTGTCGTCGAGCACGGGGTAGCGGAAGTGCCAGAACGACCCGGGCTCGTCGTCGTGCTCGACCTCGAGGTCGGACAGCGCGGTGCCGCAGTCAACGCACCAGTTGATGATGCGCTCGCCGCGGTAGATCAGGCCGTCCTCGTAGAGGTTCACGAACGTCTGGCGCACCGCGCGCTGCCGCGCCTCATCCATCGTGAACGCCTCGCGCTCCCAGTCGGCGGAGGCGCCGAGCCGGCGGTGTTGCTCGGCGATGCGCGAGCGCGAGCGCCCGACGAACTGCCAGACGCGCTCGAGGAACGCATCGCGGCCGATGTCGTGCCGCGAGATGCCCTCGGCGGCGAGTTCACGCTCGACGAGCGCGTTGACGGCGATGGCGGCGTGGTCGACGCCGGGCAGCCAGAGCGTGTCGTCGCCGAGCATGCGGTGCCAGCGCACCAGCGCGTCCTCGACGGCGACGGTGAGCGCGTGGCCGATGTGCAGCTCACCCGTGAGGTTGGGCGGCGGCATGATGATGGTGAACGGCTGATCGCCGCCCTGCGGCCGGAAGGCGCCGGCCTGCTCCCACGCCTCGTAGACGCGCTCCTCGACCTGTGAGGGGTCATAGGCGGTGGCCATCTCCGTGGCTGGGGACGCGGGTTCGGTGGTCACGAGCAGGCTCCTCGGTGATGCCTGGTGAGTGGATCGATGCGCGGGCAAAGCGACGCCCCGCGGGTGCGGGGCGCAGGCGGCCGGCGCGGCCCTCGATGCGTGGGGCCGGGCTAGCCGCCGCCGGCTACTACTACGTCGCGGTGTACGCGTTGGTGCATGGGTCGATGGTAGGCAGGGGGTGGTGAGGGGTCAACGCGGCGCGTCGTCGCTTGAGCCGCGTCTTGACCAGCGCAGGGCCTGTCCGAAGGCCGCTCCGGCCACCAACCCGATGCCGATCCAGGCCGCGCTCCCGCTCGCCGCGAAGATAACCGTCCCGATCACCAGGCCGCCGGTCACGGCCAGGCCCATGCTCCATCCCGCCCGCACGCTCATCGTGCTGCCCGCTTCCGCACCTCATCCACCACCCGCCCCACATACCGCGCCCGCGTCGACGCGGTGCGTGCACGCTCGACGAAGGCGAGCATTCCGGTGCGCTGCGCCTCCGTGAGGGCGGCGAACACCTCGACGCCGCCGCGGAGGGCGGACAGCGCCTCGCGCAGGTCGTCGGGGAGCGGTGGCTCGGGTGGCGCGTCGACGCGGGCGACCTCGACGGTCACTTCGTCGCCGACGTCGATGCCGGCCGCGGCGCGCACGTCGCCGTCGAGGAAGAGGCGGTAGGCGCCGCCGCCGCGCGGGGTGAGTCGCGTCGCGAACGGGTGGCCGTTCGCAGTGCCCTGCACGCGCACGTAGCGCTCCGGCGGGTCGCCGGCGAGCGCGCGGCTCGCCTCGTCGGGCACGTCGACGCAGTAGTTCATGGCGAGCTTGCGGAGGGTGGCGGTGAAGCGTTCCGGCGGAGGCGGGGTCGGCATGCTTCGATGGTAGCGCCCGCCGGGCGCGCAGCCTCGATGCATCGAGGCTGCGCGGGTCGCCATAACAGCCTAGAGTCGTGAGGGGACGTGCGGAGCACGTCGGATCCGACACGAAAGGCGGACGGCATGGAGCTGCGCGGCCTCGGCTACCCGGCCCTCATCTGCAAGGACATGCAGGCCAGCATCGACTTCTATGAGAAGCTCGGCATGCGTCGCCTCTTCATGGAGCCCAACCGCGACGACCCCGACTCCGTCCAGGTCCTCCTGCACGCGGGCGGCGAGGACTACCTGCTCCTCGTCGGCCCCAACCGCGAGGGCATCAACATCGCCGAGTCCAGCCCCGGCGTCGGGTCGATGCAGTACCTGACGCTGCACGTGAGCGGCGAGTTCATCGACCAGGCGTACTTCCGCCTGTCGTCGGCCGGCCTGCAGGCGAGCGAGGAGATCCGCCGCGGCTACGAGCGACTCGTGTTCCTCGAGGACCCGAACCAGGTGCTGATCGCGCTCATCGCGTGGACGACCGAGCCGCCGGCCGGCATGTCGCGCGCCGAGGTGCTGGCGAAGGCAGGCGAGCTGAAGGAGTCGCAGGGCGCGCCATTCCTGGAGGACGACCACCTCCGCCGCGCCATCGCGCTGCTCAGCGGTTAGCGGCCAGCGGGAGCCGGGAGGACGAACATCGATGGAGGCAGAGTCCACTATCGAACCGGACGCGTGGTCAGCGCTCTGGATGGCTTCGGACGCCCAAGTGAGCGAGCAACAGAGCGGCACTGCGCCTCTGCCGCGAGTAGTCGCAACCATGCTGATGTGCGCACATTTTGACGCAGCGCGGGCGGCGCGGGAGCGCTGGGCAGTACTTCGCCAGCATTTCCCCGCACTGCACACCAAGGAGCAAGACCTGCACAGTGTTCTGCTCGCCTATCAGGTCTGCGTCATTGAGGCGTTGTCGCTCGCTACGGTCCCGCCGGAACGTACCGGGCTTGATGGCGAAGAGCGCTTGCTGCTTTGGGGTGATTCGGCAGGGTTCACGGTTGCCGGGCATGGAGTTGCAATGGGAGGCGATTCCGACGCGGATAAACGACGGCTCGCGGAGTACGCCGTGCTCGATCAGCAGGTTGTAGCCGACTATGGCGAGCCTCTCCGGGAGGGTGCGCTTCTGAACGTGTACCCGAATACAGGCATCGCTCTGCTGTTGTTCGCGCGGGCGCTGAGACAGGTACCCGACTTCGATCTGCGGGTATTGACTCTACCCGCAGGCCTGCGCGAGATACTGGAGACGCTCCCTACGGCGTGTGGGGACTTCCTCAAACGCATAGGGTGGACGGACGCAGGATGGCTCGATGCTTGGACTGCGCAAATGGCGAGTCAGGCGAGTCAAAGTGCTCTCTTCAACACGTACGCCGAGGATCCTGACACGCAACGCGAGGCTCTGCGTTTCGCGGACGATTGGGTTGCGTCGGCTTCAGCGCACAACATCGGGGGGCACGCGTTCTTTGGGCTGCCGCTGGACAGTGGAGCGTCACCTTCTGAAGACTGACCGCGCTCATCACGCGGACTGCGGAGCCGACAGTGGGCATCAGTCGAACGTCGGGGGTTCGCGCGCAGGCTCGCGGGGCGGAATCGGCAGTTCAACGTCACCGAATTCGCGGTGGTACTCCCGGAAGAGCTCCTGCATCGCGGTACCCAGCTTCTCCGGCGGAGCCTCCGGCGGTGCATCCCCGCTACCCAGTGCATCGCGCAGGACCGCGCACGCCTCCTGCTCCACGGTGCGGCCGTGCTTCGCCGCCTGCACGCGCAGCCGGGCGGCGACGACGTCGTCGAGATCGTGCAGCGTGATGCTCGTCATCGCTCGCCTCGTCCTCGCGCCTACCTCGGCAGGCCGAGCCCGCGCTGGGCGATGATATTGCGCTGGATCTCGGACGTGCCGGCCGCGATCGTGCTGCCGGCCGATGTGAGGTAGTGGCGTGCGAACGCCCCGCCCGCGGGGGCGCCGTCCGTGCCGCGCTGGAGCAGGCCCGCCATGCCGAGGAGCCGAATGCCGGTGCCCGCGATGCGCTGGGTCATCTCCGACCCGTAAACCTTCGACACGGACGCCTCGTGGTTCGGGGAGATGCCCTGGTTCTGTAGCCACGGGATGCGCTGCGCGACGTTGAAGCCGACCTGCAGCTCGATCCAGCGGTCGGCGAGCTCGTAGCGCACCGCCGCGCGCTGCTCGGAGAGCGTCGCGTCCTCCTTCACGAGGTCGACGAGTTGCTCGACGTGGCGCTTGCCGCGCGCGTACGAGGCGACGCCGGAGCGCTCGAAGTCGAGCGTCGAGGCGACGTGGTACCAGCCGCGGTTCTCGGGGCCGACGCGGTTCTCGATGGGCACGCGGACGTCGTGCAGGAGCACCTCGGAGAGCTGGCGCTCACCTGCGAGGTTCTCGATCGGGCGGACCTCGACGCCCGGGTCGTCCATCGGGATGGCGAACGTGGAGAGGCCGCGGTGCTTGGGCGCCGAGGGGTCCGTACGGGCGGCGAGCCAGCCCATGGTGGCGCGGTCCGCGCCGGCGACCCAGGTCTTGAGGCCGTTGATCACGTACTCGTCGCCGTCGCGCACGGCTCGTGTCTGGATAGCGGCGAGGTCGGAACCCGCGCCGGGCTCGGAGTAGAGCGCCGCCCAGCGGTCGTCGGCGTTGGCGATGCGGGGGAGGTAGATGCGCTGCTGCTCCTCGTTGCCGTACATCATCAGCGCGGGACCGACGGAGCTGACGCCGACGCCGCCACCGCCGGGTGCATCCAGGTAGGCCATCTCCTCATTGAAGAGATACTGCATGAGGTAGGAGGCATCGAGGCCGCCGAACTTCTCGGGCCAGGCCATGGTCAGCCACTTACGGTCGGCGAGCTGCTTCGAGATCACGTCGGCGAGGGCGTGCCGCTCCTCGGAGTCGATCGGTTCGGCCAGGCCGCGCCTGGCCCAGTCGCCGGGCAGCTGCGAGGTCAGGAGCTCTCGCAGCTCGGCTCGGAACCGTTCCTCGTCCGGGGTGAACTCAAAATCCATGGCGGCGGCCCATTTCCTCGGTTGTTCCGGCGCAGGCTCACCACGAGTCCGCGGGCCCTCATGGTACCATCGGAGCACCCCCGCCGAAGCGGGCCTGCGCGCGGCGCTGACTGTGCTGCTCCCGGCGCCGCCAGTGTTCCGGCGACACCCGATACATACCGGGCAGCGCGGGCTGGGCATACTAACTGGTGGGCGGACTGGGCGGTGGAGGCATGAACGAGCCGGACAACCTTGGCGTGTATCGCGAGATGGCGGTGTTCAGCGGCAACGCGCACCGTTCCTTCGCCGAGGCCGTCTGCAAGCACCTCGAGATGCCCCTCGGACGCAACGAGGTGTTCGAGTTCTCCAACGGCAACATCTTCGTACGCTTCCTGGACAACATCCGCGAGCGCGACGTCTTCCTGATTCAGCCGATCGCCCCGCCGGTGAACACGCGCCTCATGGAGCTGTTCATCATGATCGACGCCGCCAAGCGCGCCTCGGCGGGGCGCATCACGGCGGTGATCCCCTACTTCGCCTACGGGCGCTCCGACAAGAAGGACCAGCCCCGTGTCCCCATCACCGCGCGCCTCGTCGCGAACTTCATCGAGGTGGCCGGGGCCGACCGTGTCCTGACGATGGATCTGCACGCCGGGCAGATCCAGGGCTTCTTCAACATCCCGCTCGACGAGCTCCACGCGCAGCCGCACATCGCCGAGTACTTCCGCTCGCTCAACCTGCCGCGCCCCGTCATCGTCGCCACGGACGTCGGCGGCGCGAAGAACGCGCGCGATGTGGCCGAGCGCCTCGGCGCCGAGCTCGCCATCGTCGACAAGCGCCGCACCTCCAACGACGAGCAGGCCGAGGCGATGACGATCATCGGTGACGTCGAGGACCGCGACGCGATCATCGTCGACGACGAGATCCTGACCGGCGGCACCGTCGCCAGCGCGCTCGACCTGTTGCGCCGCAACCGCGCGCGCTCGGTCTACGTCGGCACCATCCACCCGCTGTTCGCCGGCGCCGGCTTCGAGCGCCTCGACACGCCCGACATCTCCGAACTGGTCTTCACCGACACGGTGCCGGTGGCGGAAGGCGCGTTCCAGAACGTCAAGACGCACGTGCTCTCGGTGGCGCCGTACTTCGGCGACGCGATGCACCGCATCCACACCGGCGGGTCCGTCGGCGAACTGTTCCGTTAGGAGACCACCCGGAAGCCACCATGGCCTTCAATCCGCTCCGCAAGATCATCGGTGACCCCAACGATCGGGCGCTCAAGCAGCTGCAACCGATCGTCGACGAGATCAACGACCTCGAACGCTCGATCGAGCCGCTGAGCGACGACGGCCTCGCCGCCAAGACCGACGAGTTCCGCGCCCGCCTCGACGACGGCGAGACCATCGACGACCTGCTGCCGGAGGCGCTCGCTGTGTGCCGCGAGGCGATCCGCCGCGCCGTCGGCGAACGCGCCTACGACGTGCAGCTCACCGGCGCGATCGCGCTCCACCGCGGGATGATCGCCGAGATGCGCACGGGCGAGGGCAAGACGCTCGTCGCGACCCTCGCGCTCTACGCGAACGCGCTGAGCGGCGAGGGCGCACACCTCGTCACCGTCAACGACTACCTCGCCCGACGTGAGCCGCAGTGGTACGGGCCCGCGCTCGACCTGCTCGGGATGCGCATGGGCGTGATCCAGAACGGCGGCGCCGCGTACCTCTACTCGCGCGAACCGGTCTCCGATCAGTCGAGCATGGAGCACCTCATCGAGGCGCCTCGACGCGCGGCGTACGAGGCCGACATCACCTACGGCACCAACAACGAGTTCGGGTTCGACTACCTGCGCGACAACATGGTGCAGACCGAGGCCGAGCGCGTGCAGGGCCGCCGCCACTTCGCCATCGTCGACGAGGCGGACTCCGTGCTCATCGACGAGGCGCGCACGCCGCTGGTCATCTCCGGCCGCCAGGCCGATGACCTCTCGCTGTACCCGCGCTTCCGCGCGCTCGTCCCCAGCCTCGACCGCGACGTGCACTACACGATCGAGGAGCGCACCCGCTCCGTGCACCTCACCGAGGCAGGCATCGCCGTCCTCGAGCGCGGGCTGGGCATCGATAACATCTTCTCGGAGGAGAACTTCCGGCTCACGCGCTACATGGAGGCGGCGCTCAAGGCGCACATCATCTTCCAGCGCGACCGCGATTACGTGGTGAAGGACCGTCAGATCATCATCGTCGACGAGTTCACGGGCCGGCTGATGGAGGGACGCCGCTGGTCGGACGGGCTGCACCAGGCCGTCGAGGCCAAGGAGGGCGTGCCGATCCAGCAGGAGTCCGTCACCTACGCGACGATCACGCTCCAGAACTTCTTCCGCCTCTACGAGACCCTCGCCGGCATGACCGGTACCGCCGTCACGGACGCCGAGGAGTTCCACGAGATCTACAAGCTCGACGTCCTGGTCATCCCGCCGCACCGCCCGATGGTGCGCGACGACGCGGCCGACCTCGTCTACCGCTCGCAGCGCGAGAAGTTCAACGCCGTCGTCGGGGAGGTCATGGAGCGCAACGACGAGGGCCGCCCGGTGCTCGTCGGCACCGTCTCCATCGAGGACTCGGAGTTACTGGCCGACCTGCTGCGCCGCCGCGGCGTGGACCACGAGGTGCTGAACGCGAAGCAGCACCATCGCGAGGCCACCATCATCGCTCGCGCGGGTGAGCCCGGCGCGGTCACGATCGCGACGAACATGGCCGGGCGCGGTACCGATATCAAGCTCGGCGACGGCGTCGCTCGGGCCGGTGGTCTCCACATCATCGGCACCGAGCGGCACGAGTCGCGTCGCGTCGACAACCAGTTGCGCGGTCGCGCCGGGCGCCAGGGCGACCCCGGCTCTTCGCGGTTCTTCGTCTCGTTCGAGGACGACATCATGCGGCGCTTCGCGCCGGACTGGCTGCCGAACGTGATGAACAAGCTCGGCATGGACGAGGGCATGCCCCTCGAGTCCAAGGCCGTCACGCGCGCCATCGAGACCGCTCAGGGCAAGGTCGAGTCGTACCACTTCGACATCCGCAAGCACGTGGTCGACTACGACGACGTGATGAACCAGCACCGCGACGTCATCTACGGCGAACGCGACAAGGTCCTCGCCGGCGAGTCGCTGCGCGAGACCACCCTCGGCATGGTCGAGGACGAGCTGCGCGCCCTCGCCGCCGAACACCTCGGCGAAGCGAAGGACCCCGACGCGTTCCGCGTCGCCGTCGACACCGTCGTGCCGCTCGGCAACACGTTCTCCACCGGCGACATCGCCGACACGCCCGCCGAGGACATCGTCGAGGAGCTCATCGAGTTCGCCCTCGGCCGCTACGAGGAGCTCGAGCGGGAGACGGGCGAGGAGATCCAGCGCGTGATCGAGCGCATGGTGCTGCTGCGCACCATCGACGCGCTCTGGGTGCAGCACCTCACGGCCGTCGACGAGCTCCGCCAGGGCATCGGCCTGCGCGCCTACGGACAGGCCAATCCCCTGGTCGCGTACAAGAGCGAGGCCCACGACATGTGGGAGCAGTTGCTCGACAACATCCGCTCCACCGTCGCTCGCCAGCTCTTCCACGCCCGGCCCATCGAGGTGCCCAGGCCGCGGCCCGCGATCCCCGTCGGCGCGATGCGGAGCGGGCCCGGAGACGAGAACGGCGGCGCGGCGACCGGCACGGCGACGCGCGTCGTGCAAAAGGTGGGCCGCAACCAGCAGTGCCCATGCGGCTCCGGCAAGAAGTACAAGCGCTGTCACGGGCAGGCGGCGTGACCCCCGCCCGCGGCGGCACGAAGAAGCGCTCGCGCCGCAAGGGCGCGGCGGCGTCACGCAGCAACGGCGCGCGCCGCGCGCCGGGCGCCGACACCCATCCCGGCTTCGATACCTTCGGCGACTCCGACCAGGCCGACCTGCCCGCACTCAGCGCCGAGGAGGGTGTCGCGACCTTCCTCGACGCCCTGCGAGCCGGCGACCTCTGGTACCCGGCGCTGCTCGATGTCGTCGCGCGCTGGGTGACTCCGGAAGAGACGGTGGACGACGCGACGTATCGCTACCTGATCGGCGGCGAGGCGTTCGACTGGCGGCGGCTCGCCGAGCGGCTGCTCGACGCGGCGGGCGACCTCGTCCCCGCCGACGAAGCGGAGCGCCTGGTGTTCGAGGGCAAGCCGCCGCTGGGCGAGAACCCCTCGGAGGAGGCGTTCGCACGCGCCATCGGCCGCGAGAAGTACCGCGCGCACCTCAACTTCCAGTACGGCGTGACCGTCGAGGAGGCGCTGCTGCTGCAGGCCGAGCAGGACCTGCAGAAGGCGCGCCACCTGGAGGGCCCGCGAGGCGAGCCCGCGGACGTCGCGGCCTACGAGCGGGTCTACAGCAAGACGTTCGCCGAGCTCGGCGCCGAGTACCGCATCGAGACGGGCGCCAGCCTTGGCTCCAACGTGAGCCAGGCGGAGCTCGCGGCGTTCACCTACTGGTGCTCGAAGTACCGCTTCCGGCTGGCCGAGCCGGCCCGCGTCGCGTCGGACACGCGCAAGGCGCTGGCGCTGCTGTCACGTCTCGAGGCCGCCCGCGCCCCGCGCGAGCAGCGCATCCCTGCGCCCGAGCCCGCGGAGATCATCGAGCTATAGCGGTCCTCAAGCATCCCTCGGCGCATGCGCGGACACGCGACTCACGCGCCTCGAGCCGCCTTTGTCAGGGCGACGCGTTGACAGCATGGCGTCATACGACGAGTTGTCAAACTTTGCCATGAGCGTTAGCGTTCGGTGATGAGCACGATGAACATATCGCTGCCCGAGGCACTCAAGTCATTCGTGGATCAGCAGGTCGACGGTCGCGGCTACAGCTCGTCGAGCGAGTACGTACGCGAGCTGATCCGCAAGGATCAGGACCGCCAGCGCCTGCGCGCCCTGCTGCTCGAGGGGGCGGCATCGCCGCCGGATGTCACCGCCGACGCGGACTACTTCGGCCAGCTCCGCGATCACATCCGCTCAGCCTCCGGGCGGTGAGTGGGAAACCCGTCGTCCTTCGGAGACTGGCGCGCCGGGATATCGATGAGGCTGTCACGCACTACCTGTCCGAGGCGTCGTCGTCCGTTGCGCTGAGCTTCGTCGACGCGCTGGATGCAGCCTCGCGCCATATCAGCGAGCACCCCGCAAGTGGTTCACCCCGTTACGCGAGCGAACTGGATCTCCCCGGCATCCGCACGTGGGCCCTGCGGGGGTTTCCGTATCTGATCTTCTACTTCGAGCGCGAGGCGGATATCGATGTCTGGCGAGTCCTGCATGCGGCCCGCGACATCCCGGCATGGGTGCGGGAACCGATCGACGACTGATCGCAGGCGTCTTCGCTTCTCACGATCACGATGCAGTACGCAACCGCGCCCCGGCTCAGCCGTGCGAGGGCTCCCCGGCAGCCTCCTCGGCCTCGAGCCGCTCGCGGTCCTGGATCGCCATCCGCGCCCACCCGATCAGCTGCCGCACCTCGCGGCGCTGCCTGCCAATGAGCACCACCGCCAGCACGATGTAGATCCCCGCGATCACCAGGCGCACCTCGCTGATCGGGATCAGGAACTGGATCAGGAACAGGCCAAGCAGCGCGCCCGCCTCGTAGCGTCCGAGGCTGAGACTGATGAGCACCGCCACGGCGAACAGCGACTGCGCCGCCGTCAGGAGCACCTCTTCGGACTGCCGGGCGTCCATCGGCAGGCCCCCGCCGAACACGCCGGCGACGCCGTCCACGGTCCCACTGGAAATGCTGTAGACCACCGGCAGGCCGCCCACCAGCAGCGTCCACTGGTTCACCTTCGACGACAGCAACGCGGCCAGTCCCACCGAGGCGCGGCCGCGGAACGCGAGGATGCCGGCCACGAGGAACTCGGGCGCCTCGGACGCCAGCGGCGCCAGCCATTGGACCAGCAGGAACTCGTCGATGCCGAGCTTCGTCCCGCTCTCGACGAGTCCCTCGGCGAAGTGCTCGGCCGAGGCGAGGATCACGGCGGCGGCGAAGATGAACAGCCACGTGTTCGCCAGGCGGCGGCGCCGCTGGGCGAGTCCCCCCAGCCACGCGGCCGGGCCGACGAGGTGCGGCTCATCGCCCTCGGCGCGCGAGACGCCGTACATGTACGCGACGAAGATCGCGAACAGCACCACCGTGTCGAGCAGGCTGATCGACCCCTTGAGCGGGATCGTGAACGAGTAGAGCGTCGCCGCCGTCAGCGCGACCACGTCGAGTGCGTTGCCGCGGCCGAGGCTGAGCACCCGGCCACGCGTGCGCATCCAGAAGATGAAGAACACCGCCGACCAGCCGAGGCCGATCAGCAGCCGGTTCGCGCCCGTCATGTTCGCGACCGCGAACTGAGCGAACTCGGGGTCCTTGCCCGCCTTCCACGCGAACGTGAGGTCGACCGCGTACTCCGGCAGCACCGCCACGAACGCGATGAACGCGACGGCGAGCGCCTGCGAGATGTCGACCTCAGCGGCCTCCGCCGCCCAGGCCAGCAGGAACGCCGCCGCGACGATCGCGACGCCGTACAGCGTCGTGTCCGTGACGAGCTCGATATGCGTGCCGGTGATGCGCAGGTAGAGCGCCGGCACCGTCACCAGTGTCGCGAGCGTGATCAGGCTGAGCGCCTGGCGCATGTCTCCTCCGCGACCGGGCGCTGCGCGGCCCCGCGTTGCGGGGCCGGGAGCAACCGCCCGTGCCGATACGCCGGCCGGTACGATCGATGCTAACGGTGCGCGCCGTTGCGATCCCGCGTCCAGGTCACGGTCCTCGCCGCACCGAGGGCGCAGGAGATCTCCTGTTCCTAGCTCCGCGAATTGTCAGGCGTGCGGCCCATCGCCAGAATCGGATGAGCGTACAGAAGGACTAGAGAGTGAGGGATGGAAGAAAGAGTCTGCCCACCCGGTACGGGAGACGTACGGTGACGCCAACGGAAGCGGTGCGCCTAATGCGCCGCTGGAGGACGTACGTCGTGATCGCGGGCTGTGTCATCTTTGCCATCGTCCTTATCGCGTTCGGCGAAGAGTCGGCGTGGCCGGTGGTCGTCGCGCTCACTACGTCGCTGTGCATAGCAGCTTCAGCAGCGCTCTTCTGGGAGTGGGACCCGGACGAACAGCCGACGTGGGAGGGCATTGTAGTGCGTCTCCTCGGACTCCCGCTCATGATGATCGCTATCGTCTCGCTTCTTGCCGTAGCATTCGCACTCTCCATAATCCTGAACCTAATGCTTGTCGTCGGGCTGATCCTCGGAATCGCGACGATCACGTGGCGGTTCTTCCGCGACGGTCACTAAGCCTTGGCGCTTCCTAAGACACCTGGCTAGGCATGCGCCGCCATCCGGCTGCCCCTCGATCAGCTGGAGCGATGTCTGCGACGGCCGCGTCCCTGGCGGCGAGTGCGGCTAGCCGTCGCCCTCTTCGTCGTCGTCGCTGACCTGGTTGAACTCGACGAAGACGTTGCCGTTGCTGAGCGGGTGGATCCACGCGCTCGTGGGCGACTCCTCCTCGAGGGTCACCGTCGCGCCCGCGTCCTGGGCGCGCTTCACGGCCTCGCCGATGTCCTCGACTTCCATGCCGATCAGGTACAGACCCTCGCCATCGGGGTACACGTCGCCGGAGCGCATGTCCATGAAGCGCTTGAGCGCCGAGTCCTGCTCCATCGGCGAGACCAGCTCGAGCATGTTGCCGTCGTCGTTGCCCATCATCACGCCGCGGAAGCCCCAACGCTGCTCGAAGATCTCGCCGGTCTGCTTGAGCCCGAAGATCTCCTCGTAGCGCTTGATGCCCGCCTCGAGGTCGCGCACGGCCACGGAGAAGTACTGGAAATTCGGCACGGTCCACCTCCCTGATTCCGATCCATCGAGCGCGAGCATACGCCCGCCCCGCAGGCCGCGTCGCGACGCCCCGCCGATGCGGTACGCTGCGCGCCACATCGCGTCTCCGGGGAGGGCCGCCCATGCCGCAACGCCGCATCACCATCGAGAGCGACGGCGCCAGCCTCGAGGGCGTGCTCACGCTGCCGGACGGTACCAGCGGGGAATCCCCGCATGAAGGTGATGGCCCGGTCCCCGCGGTCGTGATCTGCCACCCCCACCCTGAGTACGGCGGATCGATGCACAACAACGTCGTCGCCGCCGTCGCCTCCAGCGTCGTCGCGCGTGGCATCGCCGCCGTGATGTTCAACTTCCGCGGCGTCGGCGCGAGCGAGGGCATGCCCGGTAACCGCGACGAGGCCCGCACCGACGCCACAACGGTGCTCGCCTACACGGCAGCCCTCGACGAGATCGACGGCGACCGCGTCGCCCTCGCGGGCTACTCGTTCGGCGCCGGCACGGCCATAGGCGTCGCGAGCGACGAGCTGCCTGCGCTGGCGCTGGTCTCGCTGCCGCTGATGATGGCCGAGGGAGCGAGCGACACCCTCGCGGCGTTCACCGGGCCGCTGCTCCTCATCTCCGGCAGCGACGACGAGGGCAGCAACGAGGACGGGCTGAACGCCCTCGCCGAGTCGAGCGCGGGCGAGGCGACCGTCCGCGTCGTCGCGGGCGCCGACCACTTCTGGTGGGGCGACGAATACGCGATCGAGCAGGCGGTAGGGCCGTTCTTCGCCTCAGCCCTCGCCAGCTGACGCCAGCGATCGCCACAGAGAGCACAGCGAGCGCACACGAGGAGGCCACGATGAAGGTGCTGGTGATGGGCGGGACGCGGTTCAACGGGCTTGCGCTCGTCCACGAGCTGGCCAGGCACGGCCACGACGTCACGATCTTCAACCGTGGCCAGACCGAGGCGAAGATCCCGCACGGCGTGCGTCGCCTCTACGGCGACCGCACGGACCACGACGGCATGCGCGAGGTCTTCGCCAACGAGGAGTTCGACTGCATCCAGGACATCTCGGCCTACACCCCGGCCGACGTAGAGAGCATGGTCGAGATCTTCCGTGGTCGCGTCGGCCACTACATCTTCGCCAGCTCGACCGTGATCTACGCCGCGACGAAGCTGCTGCCGATCCGCGAGAGCTCGCCCGTCGACGGCACCGATCGGCAGTCGCAGTACGGCCTCGACAAGCTGGCCTGCGAGGCGATCCTGCTGCGCGAGCACCGCCAGAACGGCTTCCCCGCCACCATCGTGCCCTTCTCGATGGTGTTCGGGCCGAACAACATCATCCCCGTGCGCGAGCAGCGGATGTTCAGCCGCCTGCTGCTCGGCCGCCCGGTGCTCATCCCCGGCGACGGCACCACGCTCAGCCAGATCGGCCACGTCGACGACGAGGCGGCCGCGATGCGGATGCTCATGCTACAGCCGCAGACCTTCGGCAAGCGCTACAACCTGACAGGCCGCGACTACTGGAGTGACGAAGGCTACGTCGACACCTTCGCCGACATCCTGGGCGTCGAGGCGAACAAGGTCTTCATCCCGGCGGACACCATGGACGCCGTCTACGACGGCGAGATCCCGCTCGCCGAGGACCCCGAGGAGCCGGGCAACTTCGGCGCGGTGACCGCGCCGCAGAGCCAGCGCAACCTGCCGTACCTGCAGCAGATGATCCAGCGCCTCGCGCCGTACATCCATCGCTGGAACGAGAACACGGTCTTCTCGATCGAGCGCCTGCGCCGCGACGTGGGCTGGGAGCCCGCCTACACGTTCCGCTCGGCAGTCGAGCAGACCTACGAGTGGTACCGCTCAGAGGGCCTGCACGAGTCCCAGCAGTTCGACTGGGCCTGGGAGGACGGCCTCCTCGAGCGCCTTCAGGGGCCTTAAGGGGCCTTCGGGGGCCTTCGGCCCTCTTGCAGGAGGGTGTCGGCCTCGTCTGCGGTGGCTGGCGGCAGTCATGGAGCGTCGGAGCTGTGATGCAGCCTCAGGCTCGCCGGAATGCCGTCCGAGCCTACGGGCGCGATCGCATCTGATCCCCTCTCCCCCGCCGCGGGGGGAAAGGGCCAGGGTGAGGGGGCGCGCGGTGGTGCGACCAGCCATCGAGGAGCCCGCCGGACCCTCACCCCCCGCCCTCTCCCGCGAGCGGGCGAGGGAGCCGGATCGCGTGACTGCCGAGGAGTCGGTCGATCGCTGGTATGCCCGCGCCGCATGACTGTCGCCAGCCACGTCAGGCAAGGCCGACAGCCTCCAGCTCGGGGCGGCGAACGCCGCCTGCAAGGGGCGGCAGTGCCGCCTGGCGGGAGTGCGTGGGGGTCGAACCCACCCGGGACTGCGACGCAGCCCCACAACGGTTTTGAAGACCGCGGGCGCCACCGGACACCATCCACTCCCGCGCTGATTCTACGGCCCTTCCCGCCGAGGGGTGTCGAGTGACCCGATATGCACGAGGCCACCCAGGCCCACTGTCGGGACTGATCGACGCGGATCCGAACCCCGAACAGGCTGCCGCCGCGCGATGGCAGTCGCGGGCGCGCAACAACAGTGCAGTCGCCGCATGATCACGGTCCCCACATCGCCGGCGAGCAGAAGCTACTCCTGCGAACCGGCTGTCACCGTTCGTTGGCAAGATCGGGCGCTCAACAACCGTGCAATCGCCCCATGATCACGGTCCCCACCCCGCCAACACGCCCAACCCCACTCCTGCTAGGAGAGAGGACACTCTCCGCAGCCGCCGCGTTCGCACCAGAGGTCCTGGAGGTGGAGCAAACCCTGCGCGTGCTGGGCGCCAGCGCCGCGTGGGGGCGGCCCGAGGAGCGACGCGAGGGCACGCGTGCGGCCGTACGGGCGAGGGGCGGGCCAGCGTTCGGCGAGCTCCGCGGTGGCGTGCGCGAGGGGGGCGTCGTCGTAGGCGGCGGCAGCAGCGGCGAGGAGCGGGAGTGCGGCGTTCCAGCCCACCTCGGCGGCGCGACCGGGCCCCACGGCGCCCTCGATGCGGAGTGCCGCGATCAGCGCTCGCGGCCGCGCGCCGCCGTCAACGGCGAGCGAGCGGAGTGCACGTAGCACGTCCGGCCCCTGCGGGGTATCCCCGCGTGGAGGAAGACCGCCGGCGAGCCGGGCGCCGAGCGCGCTCCGCTCCTGCGCGGTCTCGCGGCGGCGTCCGGCGCTCCCTTGCAGCGCCCCGTCGAGCAGCACGTCCCACGCGCCATCCCAGCCGTGCTCGGCCGCGAGTTCGGCGGCGCGCCACGCGCGCTCGGCGAGCCGTCGCCGGCCCTCGGCACGCACCAGCTCCGAGGTGGCGGCGAGGCCGCGAGCCTCGGCCGCGGCCGCACAGGGCTCGACGCCGCTGGGACCGCGCCTCAGCAGCCGACGCAGCCGTGCAGGGTCATCCCCCAGCGCGGGGCCGACCTCGACCGTGGGCGCCGCGCCGCCGCCGGGAAGGGGCTGCGGGGTCCCGCGCACTGCGTGGCCGCTGTGGGGGTGGCCGTTGGTGGGGTGGCCGTTGGTGGGGTGGCCGTTGGTGGGGTGGCCGTTGGGGGGCAGGCCGGCCGGCGGCCGGTCATCCGCCCACACGAGGTGCAGCACGACGCCGGCGTACCCGGGGTCATCGAGGTGGCCGTGGTGCACGAAGTCCGTGGCGGCGAGGTGGACCTCGATGTCCCCGCATAGCACCACGCCGTCCGGGCCCCGGAACGCCGCTTCGCGCACGTCCGGGCCCGGCCCGCGTCCGGCCCGGCCCGCGCGCAGCAGCGGCCACGGCAGCAAGCCCTCCGGCACGCGCCCGAGCAGCCAGAGCGCGACGAGTTCCCGCTCCTGGAGCGAGGCTACTGCGGGCGCCGCGACGGTGCCGACCACGCGTCTACCCCTCCTCGTCGGCCGGGGCGGCACCGTCGGTGGCGTCGTAGTAGCCGGCCTGCTCGGCGACCAGGTGCAGCAGCCGCCGTGCCATGCGCCGCGGCTGGCGGGCGCCGCGCTCCCACTCCGACACCGTCTGCTGGTTCGTGCCGAGGCGGTCCGCGAACGCCGCCTGCGTCTCGCCCAGGTGGCGGCGCAGCCGGCGCACACGCCGTCCGCTGGCCCACTCCTCCCCGCGCGGCTGCCCGTGTGGTGCTGTGGCCCCGTACTCCCCGGCCTGCTCACTCATACCGTCGATGATACACGAATTCGTGTACGTTTCGATCGCGGGCCGCGCGGGCCGGGGGTTGCTAGCACTCTCCCATATAGAGTGCTAAGCTACCGTTCGCTGCAGCGGTGCGGGCGCGACGGTGTGTCGCGGCCGAGGAGGAGACGCGAGCATTCCAGGCCGGCTCCGGGCCCGCGGCGGCGGATACCAGTCAGGCAGGCAAGACAGGCAATGGGGAGGTAACAGAACTTGGCAACGTCAGTCGTCCCGCTCACCGATCACATCGTGCTGCAGTCCGTCGAGGAGGAAGAGTTGACGGCCTCCGGGCTCGTCATCCCCGAGTCCGCGAAGGAGAAGCCCCAGCACGGCAACGTCGTCTCCGTCGGCCCCGGCAAGATGAACGACGCCGGCGTCGTCGAGACCATCGACCTCGCCTCCGGTGACCGGGTCCTCTACCAGAAGTACACGGGTCAGGAAATCAACGTCGAGAACGAGGACTACATCATCATCCGCTTCCAGGATGTCCTCGCGAAGCTCGTCGACGGCTAGGAGCGGTCCAATATGGCCAGCAAAGAGCTGAAGTTCGACGAGGAAGCTCGACACGCCCTCAAGGACGGCGTCGACATCCTCGCGAACGCCGTCGGTGTGACGCTCGGGCCGCGTGGCCGCAACGTCGTGCTCGACAAGAACTACGGCCCCGCCGTCATCACCAAGGACGGCGTCACGGTCGCCAAGGAGATCGAGCTCGACGACCGCTTCGAGAACATGGGCGCCCAGCTCGTGAAGCAGGTCGCCGTCCGCACGAACGAGATGGCCGGTGACGGCACCACCACCGCGACCGTGCTCGCCCAGGCGATCTTCACCGACGGCATGCGCGTCATCGCCGCCGGCGCCAACCCCATGGCGATCCGCCGCGGCCTCGAGCACGGCCAGCGCGTCGTCACCCGCGAGCTGCGCGGCCTCTCCTCGCCCGTCGAGGGCAAGGAGACCGTCGCCGCCGTCGCCGGCATCGCCGGTAACGACGGCCGCATCGGTGACCTCATCGCCGACGTGATGGAGAAGGTCGGCAAGGACGGCGTCATCACCGTCGAGGACGGCAAGTCCATCGATGACGAGACGGAGTTCGTCGACGGCCTCCAGATCGAGCACGGCTTCATCTCGCCGCACTTCATCACCAACCAGGAACGACAGGAGTCGGTCATCGAGGACGCCTACATCCTCGTCACCGACTACAAGTTCACCGCCGTGAACGACATCCTGCCGATCGTCGAGAAGTCGCTGCAGGTCACCAAGAACCTCGTCGTGCTCTGCGAGAACTTCGAGGGTGAAGCGCTGCAGACGATGATCGTCAACAACGTGCGCGGCACGCTCGCCTTCCTCGCCGTGCGCGCGCCGTCCTTCGGCGACCGCCGCAAGGCATCGCTCGAGGACATCGCGGCGCTCACCGGCGGCACGTTCCTGACGGCCGATATGGGCCGCAGCATCCAGGACGCGCAGATCGCCGACCTCGGCCGAGCCTACCGCGTGGTCTCCGACAAGGCCCGCACCACGATCATCGACGGCTACGGCTCCGACGAGTCCGTGCAGGCGCGCATCCGCCAGATCCGCGCCCAGATCGAGGACGCCTCCTCCGAGTACGACCGCGAGAAGCTCCAGGAGCGCCTCGCGAAGCTCGCCGGCGGCGTGGCCGTGATCAAGGTCGGCGGCGCCACCGAGACCGAGGTACGCGAAAAGAAGTTCCGCGTGGAGGACGCCCTCTCCGCTACCCGCTCCGCCGTCGAGGAGGGCGTGGTGCCGGGCGGCGGTGTCGCCTACATCCGCGTCCAGGATGCGCTCGACCGCGCCGCCGACGAGATGGCGGACCCGGAGGAAGAGGTCGGCGTCCGCATCCTCCAGCGCGCGCTGGAGTCGCCGCTGCGCCGCCTCGTCTCCAACGCCGGGCTTGAGCCCGCGGTGATCGTCGACGACGTGCGCACGGCCGCACCCAACACCGGCTACGACGTCGCCCGCCGCGAGCTCGGCGACATGTACGACCTCGGCATCCTCGACCCGGTCAAGGTGTCGCGTGCGGCGCTGGAGAACGCGGTCTCCGTTGCCGCGCTGATGCTCACCACCGAGAGCCTCGTGGGTGAGATCCGGGAGAAGCTGCGCCAGGGTCCGGGCGTCGCGGCCGGCATCCCGGACATGGAGCAGATGGCCGCCATGGGCGGCGGCATGCCGGGAGGCATGGGCGGCGGGATGCCAGGTGGCATCCCGGGCATGTAGCCCTCGCCTGCTACGCAATCGCACGACGGGCCGTCCTCCGGGGCGGCCCGTCTGCTTGTCCGCGAAGAGCCCCTCCGCGCGCGGTGCCAGTGCTGGCGTCGTGATACGCTGACTCTATAACCCGGGCACCCAGCAACGGGCGGGAGCTAGACCGTGCTCGAACAGCCGACCGACGCCGACCGGGCGGAGGCGTCGGAAAAGTCCATGAACCGGATGTGGAAGTTCGTCGAGAAGTTCGCCGAAAAGAGCGGCTCATACCTGCACCCCCAGCGCGAGATCACCGAGTTCCTCGTGATCGGCCTCGCCAAGCACGTCGACGACCTCGGGCGGCCGCTCTGTCCCTGCAACTTCTACGAGGACAAGGAAGAAGAGGTCACACGCTCGACGTGGATCTGTGCCTGCGAGGAGATGCAGAAGTACAAGTACTGCCACTGACTGCTCTTCTGTAATGAGGAAGGTCTTCCTATCACCGAGCACCTCCCAGAAGACCACGAAGGTCGAGAGATCTACGGCCTCGTGAAGGACCCGCACCCCGACAAGGGGCGCGCCCTGGCCCGCCTCGAGGAGAAGCAGGGCCGCACCATCCGCAAGGAGTAGGCGTCCCCGGGGCGCTGCCGCGCCGCTGCCGGCTCCTCGCACCCCGCAGACCCCCTCACCCTCACCCCCCTCCCGCGGGGTATCCCCGCGTCGAGGCAAGCCGCGGGCTGAGCCCGCGGCTTGCCGACCCAGACATACGGACGGGGGCGAGGGGATCAGATCCGGCTCCCTCGCCCGCGAAGCGGGAGAGGGCGGGGGGTGAGGGTCCGGCCGGCTCCTCGAATCGCCCGTTACACCCCGCAGACCCCCCTCACCCTTACCCTCTCCCCCCTCCCGCGGGGTATCCCCGCGTCGAGGCAAGCCGCGGGCTGAGCCCGCGGCTCGCCGACCCAGACATACGGACCGGGCGAGGGGATCGGATACCCCGGGCACACAGAAGCCGCAGGCTGCGATGCAACCTGCGGCTCGTGCGGTGTCAGCTCCGGCCGCCGGGCGGCCGGGGGTATCGGCTAGGCGAGCGCCTCGTCGAGGCGCTTCGAGAGGTCGCCCTTGGGGCGGAAGCCGATGATCTCGCCGACCTTCTCGCCACCCTTGAAGACGAGCAGCGTCGGGATCGAGCGGATGCCGTACTGGCCGGCAACCATCGGGTTCTCGTCGGTGTTGAGCTTCACGAACTTGACGCGGCCGTCGTAGTCCTCGGCGAGCTCCTCGACGATGGGGGCGACCATGCGGCACGGCCCGCACCACGGAGCCCAGAAGTCGACCAGGACCGGCGTGTCGTGATCGAGCACGTCAGAGCTGAAGGTGGTGTCGGAGGTGTCGGTCGGTGCTGCCATTGGGATTCCTTTCGCACTGGCGGGCCCGGCGATGTGCTCACCGCGCCGCGCGCAACCTAGCAAAGATCGGCTCTACTCGGCTACCCCGGAACGTCGCATGTGTCGCGACTCGGGGGAGCCCCGCCCGAACGCGTCGCCGCTCGCCGCGCCCGGACCCTGAACGGGTTCCACTCCGGCTCAGCATGCCCTTTCGTGCATCAGCACGATTGACAAGGCGTGCACCGGACACATAGGATTCTATATACCCCACTGGGGTATGTCAACGAAGGCGCCAGCCGTGAGCGGATCGTAGCCATGAACGACTCGGCAACCCCGGACCAGGTCGGCGCCCGCCTGCGCCGCATCGAGGGCCAGATCCGCGGCATCGCCCGCATGCTCGAGAATGACCGCGCCTGCGAGGACATCGTCACGCAGCTCATGGCGGTCCGCTCCGGCATCGACACGGCCGGTGCGCTCATCCTGGACACGCACCTCGAACGCTGCCTCGCGGAGGACAACAGCCCGGAGCGCATCGCCGCGCTGCGGGACTCGATGAAGCTGTGGTGGCGCTTCGCCCCCGGCGCGGCCGGCTTCGCGGCCGCCGAGGACACGGACGCCGAGCCGGCGGAGCAGCCGGCTCCCTGACCCCACGCCCCGAACTATCACCCGGACCTACGAGGCGGCCTGCTCGCCCTCGGCCGCCGCTGTCCGCAGTGCGTCGACCACGCCCGCCGCGACTGCCTCGTCGGCGCGCCGGATCGCGTTGCCGATGGCGCGGGCGTCGCTCGAGCCGTGTCCGATGAAGACCGTGCCCTGCAGCCCGAGCAGCGGAGCCCCGCCGTAGACACGGTAGTCCAGCCGGTCGCGCATCCGGCGCGCCTCGGGCCGGATCAACAGGCCGCCGATGCGCGCACGCAGGGACTGCGCCGCCGCCTCGCGCAGCTCCTGGAACAGCATCGAGCTGAGCCCTTCGGCGAGCTTGAGCACCGTGTTACCGGTGAACCCGTCCGTCACCACCACGTCGGCCGGCCGCGACGGCAGGTCGCGGCTCTCGACGTTGCCGATGAAGTGCAGGCCGGACGCAGCGAGCAGGCCGTATGCCTCAACCGTGACCTGCGAGCCCTTGGTTGGCTCCTCGCCGATGTTCAGCAGCGCTACGTCCGGCCGGTCGATGCCGCGCGTGGTCTGCATGTACGTGGAGCCGAGGCGCGCCCATTGCAGCAGGTGCGCCGCCCGTGCGTCCGCATTCGCGCCGCCGTCCAGCAGCAGCAGCACGCCTCGAGGCGTGGGGAGCAGGATGCCGATGGCGGGGCGTTCAACGCCCGGGAACCGTCCGAGCCGCACGAGCGAGACGGCAAGCACCGCGCCCGTGTTCCCGGCGGAGATGAACGCGTCGCCGGATCCGTCCCGGACCAGCTCGACGCCCACGGCGATCGAGGTGTCACGACGCCGCAGCGTCGCACGGGCGTCGTGGTCGCCCATCGCCACCACCTCGGGCGCGTGCACCACCTCGATGTTGGGCGTCGGCCCCTCAACCCGCGCGAGCTCGGCGCGCACCTGCTCCTCGATGCCGACGAGGACGACCTCGATGCCCTCGCGGGCCGCTTCGACTGCGCCCGCGACCGTGGCCTGCGGGGCGAAGTCGCCGCCCATAGCGTCGAGGACGACGCGCGTCATGAGCCGGCTCCCGGGCTGCCACCGTGCTCAAGCATGGCGATGAGCCGGTCGTCGCCGTCGCGCGGCGGCGCGCCGTCGTAGTCGCCGTACCAGGCGGCGACACGCAGGCCGGCGAGGCGCGCGGCCAGCTCGATCTCACCGGCGGTGATGACGCGCAGCGCGAACTGCTGCGTCACGCGTTGCAGTGGACCCTCGGGTGGCTGCACGTCGAAGTGGTAGGTCACGTCGCGCAGCGCCTCCACGGGCCGGCCCCCGACGGCGACCAGCTTCGTCACTGTGCCGCCCGGCGTGCCGGGCTCCGGCGCAAGCTCGCGCGTCCAGTGCTGGAGCAGCGGGCGCGGACCCGGCAGCCAGTCGTCGGGATGCGGCGCCTCGACGTCCACGACCGCCTGCCCATCGCGCGCGAGGTGTCGTGCGACCGTAGCGAGGGCGGCCGAGATGTCGGTGGCCGTCGTCATGTGCTGGAGCCCGCCGAGCGGGACGAAGACGGCGCCGAAGCGCTCGTCGAGGTCGAGCGTGCGCATGTCGCCCTCGATCAGCCGCAGCGCAAGCCCCTCGGCGCGGTCGCGCGCGATACCGAGCATCGCGGTGCTCAGGTCGACGCCGGTGACCCGCACGCCGGCTTCGGCGAGCGGAACCACGATGCGCCCCGTGCCGCAACCGAGTTCGAGCACGTCGCGGCCCTCTGCGAGCTCCATGTAGAGCGCGAGGTCATCGTCGAAGCCCTCGAGGTCGAGGTCGTAGAAGCGCGCGATGCGCGCGAAGGGGTCGGGGAACGGTTCAGTCATCGGCTCGATGCTAGGTTCGCGCTCCGTCGCAGGTCAACGCGTCGCTGGAGTCGACATGCGTCATGCCTGTTCCAGGGCGATGAGGAAGGCCGGCGCACGCACGATCCGGGTGCCGGCGTACTCTCCAATCGGCAGCAGGTGCCGGCGGTCGCCAGTGACGAGGTAGTCGGCGCGTGCGTCGGCAGCACAGGCAAGGATGCGGTTGTCTGCGTGAGCGCCCGCAACCGCATCGGGGACCTCAGAAGGCTCGACCATCGTCGACACCTCGCGCAGCCGGCCCACCGCCCGAGACGCCCGTGCTTCGCTCCAGTCGAACTTGCGGGTCAACACCCCGGCGACCTCGGCGAGGATGAACGGCGAGAGGACGAGTTCGAAGCGGCCTCGACGGCCGTACTCCAGCGTGAGGCGCTCGTTCCCCGGAAAGTTCAGTCCCGACACGATCACAATGGTGTCCAGAACCACCTTCATCCGCTACGGGGAGCCATCTCCGCCCGATACTCGGCAATGAGGCGAGACACATCCTCGGGGTCGATGCCGGCTTCCCTCGCGCGCTGCTCGCCGTATTGGAGCAAGTCGCGCCACTCCCACTCTTCCATGTATCGCTCCAGGGCTTCTCGTATGAGCTCGCTCCGGGTGCGTTCGTTCCGGCTCATCAGCGCGTCAAGCCGCTCCGACATCTCTGGTGAGAGTGAGAACGTGATCGTCTTCGTGGTGCGGGGCATGGTGGGCTCCTGTTGTTACCACGTCTTACCCAGAGTCCTTCTCCGGCGCCGGTCACGTCAAGCCCGCGACGCGCGACCGTATGCTCGCGACGGACCGAGCGCGCCGGGAAGATGCCGCCGGACGCCCTCGCGCTCTACCATGTGCGCATGGCACGGGCGACGGCTGCCGCATCCTCCACCCGCGAGCCGTACGACCCCGTCGCGTGGCGCGACGGGCGGCTGCGGCTGCTCGACCAGACCCTGCTCCCCGTCCAGACCCGCTACATCCCGCTCGACACCGCCGAGGCGGCCGCCGAGGCCATCACGACGATGCGCGTGCGCGGCGCTCCGGCCATCGGCGTGACGGCCGCCTACGCCCTGGCCGTCGTCGCCGCCTCGACGCAGTCGGGCGTCGCCGTCGCGGTCGAGAAGGCGGCGAGGCTCCTCGGCGCGACGCGGCCGACGGCCGTGAACCTGCGCTGGGCGCTGGACCGCGTCGCCGCACGCGTTGCGGCGTCGGCGAGTGACGAGGAGGCGCGCGCGGCTGCGCTCGAGGAGGCGCGCGCGATCCACGAGGAGCAGCACGACGCCGACGCGCGCATGGCCGAGCTGGGCGCCGAGCTCTTCCCGCCCGCAACGCGCGTGCTCACGCTCTGCAACACCGGCCCGCTCGCCACGGCGGGCGGCGGCACCGCCCTCGGCGTGATCGTCCAGGGGTGGCGCAGCGGCCGCCTCACCGAGGTGCTCGCGTGCGAGACGCGCCCGCGCCTCCAGGGGGCGCGGCTCACGGCGTGGGAGCTACAACAGCACGACGTGCCGTTCCGCCTCGTCGTCGAGGGCGCGGCGGCGTCGCTCATGGCCGCCGGTCGCGTCACCGCCGTCGTCACGGGCGCGGACCGCGTCGCGGCAAACGGGGACACGGCCAACAAGATCGGCACCTACATGCTCGCGGTGCTGGCCCGCCACCACGGCGTGCCGTTCTACATCGTCGCGCCCGTCTCCACCCTGGACCCCCACACGCCGGACGGCGCGTCGATACCGATCGAGGAGCGCGGGGAGGACGAGGTGCTGCGCCCGGGCGGCGCGGACCTCGCCGCGCCGGGCGCGCGGGCGCTCAACCCCGCGTTCGACGTGACCCCCGCCGAGCTCATCGAGGCGATCGTGACGGAGCAGGGCGTGTTGCGCGCGCCGTACGGCCCATCGATCGCCGCCGCCGTCGCCGCCTCGCCACCCGTGAGCGCCGAGGTGCCATCGTGAGGGCGCGGCCGTGAGCCTGCGCAAGGTGAGCAGCGGGCGCATCGAGAAGTCCGGGTTCTGGATCTTCTCCAACTGGCGCTTCTTCACCTCGAAGTCCCAGCACTTCAGCCTCACCGGCAGCGAGCACCGGCGCGCGGCGCGGGAGGTCGAGGCCACCGGCGCCGCCCGCATCGGCGAGGACGGCGACCGTGTGCTGTGGTGGACGGACGGCGGGCTCTTCTGGGCCGACGCCGAGCTGTCGGCCGATGACGTCGAGCTGCTCGTGTGGGACCGCCAGCGCCGCCAGGACGCGCGGCTCGACCGCCTGCGCAAGATCCGCGCGCGCGATGAAGACGTCGCCGAGGCGCGCCGCGAGCGCATCCCCGACGAGATGCGGGCGTTCGTGTGGGAGCGCGACGCGGGACAATGCACGCAATGCGGCGTCGAAGACGACCTGCAGTTCGACCACGTCATCCCCGTGGCGAAGGGCGGCGGCTACACCATCGACAACATCCAGATCCTGTGCGGAGACTGCAACCGGCAGAAGAGTGACTCGATTGTCTGACGGTCGAGGCAGCAGGAAGGCGCGAACGTGAGCGCGACGGCCGAGATCGGCGTCATCGGCGGCTCCGGCTTCTACGCTCTCGACGCGCTCGAGGCGCCGGAACGCGTCGAGCTCGATACGCCGTTCGGGCAGCCGAGCGGTCCGTACGTCGTCGGCACGCTGCGCGGGAAGCGCGTCGCCTTCCTCGCCCGCCACGGCGAGGGGCACACGCTGCTGCCCCACGAGCTGCCCGCGCGCGCGAACATCCACGGCTTCCGCCAGCTCGGCGTCGAGCGGCTCCTGGCCGCCTCGGCCGTGGGCTCGTTGCAACAGCACATCGAGCCGCGGCACGCCGTCGTGCCGAACCAGCTCATCGACCGCACGCGAGGGCGCGCGCCCAGCTTCTTCGGCGACGGCCTCGTCGCACACGTCGGCCTGGCCGACCCGTTTT
This sequence comes from Dehalococcoidia bacterium, assembly GCA_965208885.1. GTDB lineage: Bacteria > Chloroflexota > Dehalococcoidia > UBA2979 > UBA2979 > VXMT01. The sequence goes on along the minus strand of CBDBPS010000002.1, from coordinate 1,585,709 downwards.
GCGCGACGCTCTCGCACCATCTCGCCACAGCGGCAGTCGGCGCGGGCGCGACGGCGCACGAGGGCGGGACGCTCGTGGTGATCGAGGGGCCTGCGTTCTCGACGCGCGCCGAGTCCGAGCTGTTCCGCTCGTGGGGCGCGGACATCATCGGCATGACGGCGCTGCCCGAGGCGCGCCTCGCCCGCGAGGCCGAGCTCTGCTACGCCTCGATCTGCTTCGTCACGGACTACGACGTGTGGCACGAGCACGAGGAAGACGTGAGCGCCGACCTCGTCCTGCGCGTGCTCGCCGAGAACACCGAGCGCGCCCGGGCGATCCTCGCCGGCGCGATCGAGGGGCTCGACGACGGCCGCGCGTGCGAGTGCGGCAGCGCGCTGTCAGGGGCGCTGATGACCGCCCCTCACCTCGTCCCCGCCGCGACCCGTCAGCGCCTCGCGCTGCTCGTCGACCCGTACTGGGGCCCTGCCGATGGCGGGGCACCCGAGGGGCAGGGCGCGTGACACACGCATCCGACCGCGACCACGCCCTCGACGAGGCCTCGACCTTCGCGGTACGCGAGGAGTCCGACCCGGAGGTGGTGCGCGCCGCGCTGAGCGAGGACCCGGCGTTCGCCGCCTTCGCGCTCGGCCACCTCGAACCGGAGTTGCTGCCGCATTCGCGCTTCTGGACCGCGGAGGGCCCCGGGGGACGCAGCGGCATCGTCATGCACGCGCGCGCCAACCTCGGCCGCACCACGGTCTTCGCCGGCGATCCCGATGCCGTCGAGGCCGTGCTGTCGCTGCATCCCGGGCCAGGCGGCGGCTACCTCGCGACCTGCGCGCCGGAGCACGTCGCGGTCGCCGAGCGCGTCTACGACCTCGGCGATCCGCTGCGCATGATGCGTATGACCGTCGATTCGCACACCTTCCGGGACACGCCGGCCTCGACGATGCGGAACGTCCGCCGCCTCGTGCGCGCCGACGTGCGCGCGCTCAACGCGCTCTACGCCACCGGCGACGGACCCACGGGCTACCGCGGCGAGCACATCGAGCGCGGCGTGTACTTCGGCGCGTTCGACGAAGGGCGGCTGCGCGCCGTCGCGGGCACGCACATGCTCGCGCCGCACATCGGCATTGCGGTGGTGGGGAACGTGTTCACGCACGCCTCGGCGCGCGACCGCGGGCTCGCGGGCGCGGTCACCGCAGCCGTCACGCGGGAGCTGTTCGCGCGCGGCTGCGCCATCGTCACGCTCACGGTGGACCCCGAGAACACGCCCGCCGTGCGCGCCTACCAGCGGCTCGGCTACGTCGCCGGCGCGCCTATCGTCGAGGCACGTCTGCGCCGCCGTGACGTGCTCGGGATGGGCTCGCTGCTGCGTCGCTGGTTCGCGCGCCGCGGCGAGGACGGAGAGGCACTGGTACGAGCGTCCGCGCGCCCCGAGGATGGTAGTGCGGGACGGAGCGATCCATGACCACGACCGCCGAGAGCGACATCGCACAGCCGACCCTCGCGGCCGAGGGGCTGCGTCGCATCGAGTGGGCCGCGCGGGAGATGCCGGTCGTGGCGGGGATCCGAGAGCGCTTCGCCGTGCAGCGTCCCCTCGAAGGTGTGCGCATCAGCGCCTGCCTGCACGTCACCACCGAGACCGCGAACCTGATGCTCGCGCTGCGCGACGGCGGCGCCGAGGTGCGCCTCTGCGCCTCGAACCCGCTCTCAACGCAGGACGATGTCGCAGCGGCGCTGAGCGTGCAGCTCGGCGTGCCGACGTTCGCCATCAAGGGCGAGGACTCGGCCGCCTACCACCGCCACCTCCAGCAGGCCGCCGGCGACGGGCCGCACATGACGATGGACGACGGCGCGGACCTCGTCGCGATGCTCCACCGCGAGCGCCGCGACCTCCTGGACGGCGTGCTCGGCGGCACCGAGGAGACGACGACCGGGGTGATCCGCCTGCGCGCGATGGCCGCCGACGGCGCGCTCGCCTACCCAATCGTCGCGGTCAACGAGGCGGACACCAAGCACCTCTTCGACAACCGCTACGGCACCGGCCAGTCGACCATCGACGGCATCATCCGCGCCACGAACGTGCTGCTCGCCGGCAAGACCGTGGTCGTCGCCGGGTACGGGTGGTGCGGACGCGGGCTCGCCAGCCGCGCGAGCGGCCTGGGCGCGCACGTGGTCGTGACCGAGGTGCAGCCGACGCGAGCCCTCGAGGCCGCGATGGACGGCTACCGCGTCATGCCGATGGTGGAGGCCGCGCGCGAGGGCGACATCTTTGTCACCGTCACCGGCGACGTGAACGTCATCGACCGGCCTGCCTTCGACGCAATGAAGTCCGGCGCGATCGTCGCCAACTCGGGCCACTTCGACTCCGAGATCAACCTCCCCGCCCTCGACGCCATGACCGAGGCACGCCACCGCCCGCGTGAGTTCGTCGAGGAGCGCACGCTCACCGACGGCCGCCGCATCGTCGTGCTCGCCGAGGGGCGGCTCGTGAACCTCGCCGCCGCCGAGGGCCACCCGGCGTCCGTGATGGACATGTCGTTCGCCAACCAGGCGCTCGCTGCCGAGTGGATCGCCGACCGTCACGCAAGCCTCGAGCCCGGCGTCTACGACGTGCCACGCGACATCGACGAGGAGGTCGCGCGGCTCAAGCTGGAGGCCATGGGCATCACCATCGACACCCTCACCGAGGAGCAGGAACGCTACCTCAGCTCGTGGGAAGCAGGTACGGCTTGACCAACACGTTCTACGATTCGCCCTCGCTGCTGCTCACCAGCGAGTCGGTCACCGAGGGCCATCCCGACAAGCTCTGCGACCAGGTCTCCGACGCCGTCCTCGACGCGATGCTGGAGCAGGACCCCAACTCGCGCGTGGCGTGCGAGACCGCCGTCACCACCGGCCTCGTGCTCATCCTCGGCGAGATCACGACCCAGGCGTACGTGGACCTCGAACGGGTGGTCCGCAACACCGTGAAAGAGATCGGCTACAACGACTCGCGCGTCGGTTTCGACTGGGAGACGTGCGGGGTGCTCTCCTCGATCAAGGAGCAGGCGGGCGACATCGCCCAGGGCGTGAACCGCGCGCACGAGGTACGCAACACAGGCTCCGAGGACCGCTACGACCTCGTCGGCGCCGGCGACCAGGGCATGATGATCGGGTTCGCGTGCAACGAGACCGACGAGTACCTGCCGCTCACGATCTCGCTCGCCCACCGCCTCACGCGCCGCCTCGCCGAACTGCGCAAGGACGCCACGCTCCCCTACCTCCGCCCGGACGGCAAGTCGCAGGTCACGATCGAGTACGAGCACGGCCGCCCGAAGCGCATCGCCGCCCTCGTCGTCTCGACGCAGCATGATCCGGACGTGCGCAACGAGCAGATCCGCGAGGACATAGAGCGCCTGGTCGTCGAGCCGGTCTGCCCGCCGGACCTCCTCGCGGGGCTCGACCGCGAGCGGCTGTACGTGAACCCCACCGGCCGCTTCGTCTCCGGCGGGCCGGCCAGCGACGCCGGGCTGACGGGCCGCAAGATCATCGTCGACACCTACGGCGGCATCGCCCGCCACGGCGGCGGCGCCTTCTCCGGCAAGGACCCGACGAAGGTTGACCGCTCGGCCGCCTACGCCGCGCGCCACGCCGCGAAGAACATCGTCGCCGCGGGCATCGCCGAGCGCATCGAGCTACAGGTCTCGTACGCCATTGGCGTCGCGCAGCCCACCTCGGTCGGCATCGAGACGTTCGGGACCGGGCGGCTACCGGAGGTGGAGATCGAGCGGCTCATCCGCGAGCACTTCGACCTGCGGCCGGCCGCGATCATCGACCGCTTCGACCTGCGCCGCCCGATCTACCGCCCGACGGCCTCGTACGGCCACTTCGGCCGCCCGGACCTCGACCTGCCATGGGAACGCCTCGACGCCGTCGACGTGCTACAGCGCGCCGCAGGGCTGTCCGTGAACGAGGCTGGATAACGCCCGACGCCGTCCGATCCCCTCGCCCCCCAGCGGGGGGAGAGGGTGAGGGTGAGGGGGCGCGGGACGTCGCCGGCTATCGAAGAGCACGGCGAGCGTGGGTTGTACGATGCCCCGAGGACAGCGAGCGTTCGGATCGAGGCCGGCATGAGAGCCATCGTACTCGTCGGTGGACGCGGCACGCGGCTGCGCCCGCTCACGCCGCGTACACCCAAGCAGCTCGTCCCGATCCTCAACCGCCCGCTGCTCGAGTACCTGTTGCGGCGCCTCCAGCTCCACGGCGTCCGCGACGTCACGCTCGCGATGACCGCCCCCAACGAGGCCATCGAGGAGACGTTCGGCGACGGCGCGCACCTCGGGCTCTCCATCGAGCGGGTGTACGAGGGGGAGCCGCTCGGCTCGGGCGGCGCGATCGCGACCTGCGCCGCCGGGTGGGACGAGCCGTTCCTGGTGTGCAACGGCGACCTCGTCTGCGACATCGAGCTTGGGCTCATGATCGATGCGCACCGGGCCCGCTCGGCCGAGCTCTCGATCGCGCTCTACGAGGTCGACGACCCCTCCCGCTTCGGCGTCGTGGCGCTCGAGGGCGACCGCATCACGCGCTTCGTTGAGAAGCCACCCGCCGCCGAGGCGCCCTCGAACCTCATCAACGCGGGCGTGTGGCTGTTCGAGCCGCATATCGCACGGGAACTCGACGCGACGCGTTTCAACCGTGTCGAGGACGAGCTGTTCCCGGGCATGGCCGAGGGCGGGCGCGCCATCGTCGGGTTCCACCACCACGGCTACTGGGCCGACGTCGGCACCTCGGCGGCCTACCTCCAGACCAACATCGACCTGCTCCGCGGCGACGCGCCTGCCCTCGCGCCCGAGGGTTTCCCGGCGCTGCTCGGCGAGAGCGCGAAGGTCGCGCCGTCCGCCATGCTCGGGATGGGTGTGGTCGCCGGGGCCGGATGCGACATCGGGCCCGGGGCGCTCGTCACGGCGAGCGTGTTGTGGGATGGCGTGCAGGTGGGCTCAGGCGCCCGCGTCGACCGCAGCGTGCTTGCGACCGGGGCGCGCGTCGGCCAGGGCGCGGTCCTCGAGGGCGTGGTGGTCGGCCACGGCGCCGAGGTCGCCGTCGGGGAGCGCCCACCAACGGGCATCGAGATCGACGACGAGACCGTGTTCCGCGATGGCGCGATCCACCCCGCAACGGGCAGCCGCAGCGCCTGATGGCCGAGATCCGGTTCGGCACCGACGGCTGGCGCGCGATCATCGCCGAGGACTTCACGTTCGACAACGTGCGCGCCGTCGCGCAGGCCACGGCCGGGTGGATGCAGCGCGCCGGCCTCGCGTCCAGTGGCGCCGTCGTCGGCTACGACACCCGCTTCCTGTCGGCGGAGTTCGCGCAGGCGGTCGCCGAGGTGCTCGCCGGCAACGGCATCGCCGTCGCGCTCGCATCGACCGCTGCACCGACGCCGGCCATCTCGCACGCTGTGCGCCACCGCGGGGCGGGGGCGGGCGTGGTCATTACTTCCAGCCACAACCCCGCGGAGTGGAACGGCTTCAAGGTGAAGCAGGCGGTCGGCAACTCGGCACCACCCGAGGTCACCGCCGCGATCGAGCGCGACATCCCCGCCATCCTCGCGAGCAGCGCGGTCCGCACCGCTGCCTCAAGCGGGGCGATCGCCCCCTTCGACCCGCGCCCCGACTACGTCGGTGCACTCCGAGCGTTCGTCGATGTCGAGGGCCTCCGCGACGCCGGCCTGCGCGTCGCCGTCGACTCGATGCACGGGGCCGCGGGCGGCCTCACAGCGCGCGCTCTCGCCGAGGGCGCCACGACGGTGCACGAGCTGCGCGGCGAGCCCAACCCGGCGTTCCCGGGCATGCACGCGCCGGAGCCGATCGCGCGCAACCTCGGCCCATTGCTCGAGCTCATCGCGGGCGGCGGCTATGACATCGGCCTCGCGACCGACGGTGACGGCGACCGCCTCGGGGTCGTCGATGAGACGGGCGCGTTCCTCAACCAGCACCAGGTGTTCGCGCTGCTCGTGCGCTACATGCTCGATGTGCGTGGCGAGCGCGGCCCGATCGTGCGGTCGATCACCTCGACGCGCATGATCGACCGCCTCGGCGAGCGCTTCGGCGTGCCGGTGCACGAGACAGCGGTGGGGTTCAAGTTCCTCGGCCCGAAGATGATCGAGGAGGACGCGCTCGTGGCCGGCGAGGAGTCGGGCGGCTATGCGTTCCGTGGCCACATTCCCGAGCGCGACGGCATCTTGTCCGGCCTGCTGCTACTCGACCACATCGTGCGCACCGGCAAGCCGCCCTCGCAGCTCCTCGCCGAGCTCTACGACGAAGTCGGTCGCCACGAGTACGACCGCGTCGACATCGCGCTCCGCCCCGAGGACCGCGACGCGATCGCCGCCCGCGTCGCCGCCGCCGAACCCGCGACGATCGCGGGCCTCGCGGTCACCTCGAAGGACACGCTCGACGGCTACCGGTTCACCCTCGATGGCGGATGGTGGCTGCTGCTGCGGTTCAGCGGCACGGAGCCGCTGCTGCGGATCTACGCGGAGATGCCGTCTGCGGAGCTGGTGCAGTCCGCGCTGCGCGAGGGGAAGCACATCGCGGGTGTAGTCGCGGAACGGGGCGGCTGAGCCGCCCCGTAATCCAGTGTCCCGAGGACTCGCGCGCTAGCGCTTGGTGAACTGCGGGGCCTTGCGGGCGCGCTTGAGGCCGGGCTTCTTGCGTTCCTTCACCCGCGCGTCCCGGGTGAGCAGCCCGTTCTGGCGCAGCGTTCGCCTGTACCCCTCGTCGGCGGCGAGGAGGGCGCGCGCGATGCCGAGGCGGAGCGCGCCGGTCCAGCCGGTCACGCCGCCACCCTTCACCATCGCCTGCACGTTGAAGCGTCCCGCCGTCTCGGTGACGGTGAGCGGGAGCATCATGTCCTGGCGCTGCGAGGCCCGGAAGATCACGTCCTCCAGCGGCCGACCGTTCACGACCACCGCGCCGTTGCCGGGGTAGAGCCGCACACGGGCGACTGCCGCCTTGCGCCTGCCGAGGCCGTAGTAGTAATGCTGCGCGTCAGTCGTCATCGTCTACTCTTCCTCGTCCAGCGGGTTCGCCTCGTAGTACGCCGTGATCGCGTCGGCGACGTCGCTCTTGCGCCATCCCGACTCGATGGTGATGCCGAGCCGTTCCGCCTCGGCGTCCAGTTCGTCCCGGCGGTAGCGCGACAGCGAGCCGGTGAGCCGCTCCGGCGACGCCTCGCTCGCGGCCTCCTCGACGGTCTCCGCGGGCGCCTCGGCCACAGGCTCCTCAACGGTCGGCTCCTCGACCATCGGCTCCTCGGCTTCCGCGACCGGGGACGGGGCGGCAGCCGCCCGGGCCTCCGCAGCCGCGCGTCGACGTGCTCGCGCGCCGGTACCGGCGTTGACCTGCGCCTCATGCGGGTGCTCGGGGCCGTTGTAGACCTTGAGGTGCCGGAACAGCTCGCGGCCGCGCACGTTGTGCGGGAGCATCCCGCGCACGGCGATCTCGATGACCTTGCGCGCGTCGCGCTCCATCTGCTGCTCGAAGCTGCGCGTGCGCAGGTTGCCGGGATAGCCGGAGTGCCGGTAGTAGTTCTTCTGGCTCGCCTTGTTGCCGGTCAGGATCACCTCGCCGGCGTTGACCACGATCACGTGGTCGCCCATCGCCAGGTGCGGCTCATACGTGGGCTTGTGCTTGCCGAGGAGCAGGCGCGCAGCGTCGCTCGCGACGCGGCCGAGGGGCCGCCCGCTGGCGTCCAGCACGTGCCACTCGCGCTCGATATCGGACGCGCGCAGCCGGTACGTCTTCGTCGTCACCTCGGACCTCCCGCGCCGCTCGGCGCCGTGTTGTCGCAATCCCACGCGAGGAGGCCGGGCGCATAGCGCACCGCCTCCAGCGTCAGTGCCTGCGGTGGCGCCGTGGGACCCACGCTCGCCACCTCGCCTTCGATGAGCGACGCGAATGCCCCCGGCGTGCATGCGCCCGCGCCGACGCGCTCCAGCGCGCCCGCGGTGCGTCGCACCTGGTGGGGCAGGAACGCGTCCGCCTCCATCGTGATCTCGATGGTGTGTGTGCCCGTGCGTACCACCGACAGGTGGTGCAGCGTACGCATCGGCGAGCGCCCCTCCTCGAGCGGGCTCGCGAACGCGGACCAGTCTCGCTCCTCGCGCGGCAGCAGCGCGGCGGCCTCCGCCATCGCGTCGTGGTCGAGGCGCCTCGGAACCTGCCAGCGGTCGCGCCGGCTCAGTGGCGAGCGCGTGCGGCCATCCTCGATGCGGTAGCGGTACCAGCGCGAGGTCGCGCAGCGCCGCGGGTCGAACGACGCGTCGACATCGGCGACGGCGCTCACCGCGACGTCATCGGGCAGGTAGTGGTTGATGGCGTCGCGCACCGTGCCCGGGGCGTCGAGGCGGTTCAGGTCGATCGCCGCAACCTGCCCTCGGGCGTGTACGCCGGCATCGGTGCGCCCCGCGAGGGCCGCGCGACGCGGTTCCGCGTCGGGCTCCGCGTCGTAGGCGTAGACGGCGTCTTCGATGGCGCCCTGCACGGTGCGGCGGCCCGGCTGCAGCTGCGAGCCGGAGAACTCCGTCCCGTCGTATTCGACGAGCAGTGCAACGCGTCGCAGGGTGTCCACGGGCGCCTACACCAACTCCAGCTTCGCCATGCGTGAGCCGTCGCCCTTGCGCTGGCCCAGCTTCTGGACGCGCGTGTAGCCGCCCGGGCGGTTTGCGTACTGTGGCGCCAGCTCGTCGAACAGCCGCTGCACGACCTTGGGGTCGTAGACGAACGCGAGTGCCCTGCGGCGCGCGTGCAGCGTCCCGCGCTTGCCGAGTGTGACCATGCGGTCGACGAAGCGCCGCGCCTCCTTGGCGCGTGCCTCGGTGGTCTGCACCGAGCCGTAGCGCAGCACATCGGTAGTGAGGTTGCGCATCATGGCCATCCGCTGCGCGGTTGGCATATCGAACTTCCGGCCGTCGACCTTGTGACGCATGACTCGCTACCTGTCCCTGTAGTCCGTGTTCGTGCCGGTTACTCGGCTTCGACGAGGTCCGAGGGATCCTCGCCGGCCTCGCGCAGTGCCTGGATGAGCGCGGCGCCGAGTGAGCCCACGCCGTCTTCGTCGTCCTCGGCAGCGGGCGCCTCGGCCGTCGCCACGTTGCCGGCCGCGACCGGCTCGGCGACCGCCACCGGCTCCGCCTGGCGCCGCCCATCGCCACGCGGCGAGGGGAAGCCGTGCTCGGACAGCTTGTCGCGCAGCTCCTCGTAGGACTTCTCGCCGAAGTTCCGCAGCGCCAGCAGCTCCTCCTCGGAACGCTCGAGGATCACGCCGACCGTGGTTAGCCCGGAGCGCTTGAGGCAGTTGTAGGCGCGCACCGAGAGCTCGAGGTCCTCGATGGGCGTGTCGTAGCCGTCGAACGGGCGCGCTGTTTCAGTCGTCGCGCGCTCCGGCTCGGGTTCCGCACGGCCCAACAGCTGCAGCGGCTGCAACTGGTCGCGGAGGATGTCGGCGGCCGTCGAGATGGCCTGCTCGCCGGTGATCGAGCCGTCCGTCCACACCTCGAGCTCGAGGCGGTCGTAGTTCGTGTCCTGCCCCACGCGGGTGTGCGAGACGTTGAAGTTGACGCGGCGCACCGGCGTGAACAGCGCATCGATCGGAATCACGCCGATCGGCAGGCCTTCGGCCACGGCGGCGGGCATGTAGCCGCGCCCGGTCTCGACGTTGAGGTCGACGACGAGCGAAGCCTCCGGGTCGTCGAGCGTCGCGACGTGCAGGTCGGGGTTGACGACCTCGTAGTCGGCGGTGGCGCGGACATCGCCGGCGCGCACCTCCGTCTCGCCGCTCGCCTCCAGGAACAGCCGCGCGGGCCGGTCCGCGTAGGCGCGGAGTCGCACGTCCTTGAGGTTGAGCAGCAGTTCGGTCACGTCCTCCTGCATGTGCTCGACAGTCGAGAACTCGTGGTCGACACCCTCGATGCGGACGGACGTGATCGCCGCGCCCGGCAGTGACGAGAGCAGGACGCGCCTGAGCGCGTTGCCGACAGTCGTACCGAAGCCGGCTTCGAGCGGCTCCATGACCAGCTTCACGTAGTCCGAGGACTGATCCTCGACTCGAAGCTCCGGGGTCTGCAGTTCTGCAGCCAAAAAACACCTCGCTGCGTGGTCGTGGCGGCGGGCCGGTCGGGGCCCTCCACCTGGTTGCTTAGCGTGAGTAGTACTCGACGATGGCGCTGGGGTTGAAGTAGGGCTCGATGTCCCCCGTGCCGGGCGCACCCGACACGCGTCCCTGCAGCGCCTCACGGTCCACTTCGATCCAGCCGGGCACCTCGCGCCCCTGGATATCTTCTTTGACGATGTCGATGTACTTCGAGCGCTTGCCGCGGTCGCTGAAGCTGACGCGGTCGTCGATCGAGGTCTCGGCGCTGGGTACATCGAGTTTCTTGCCGTTGACGGCGATCAGGCCGTGGGTCACCAGCTGGCGCGCCTGCGCCCGCGTGCCCCCGAAGCCCATGCGGTACACGACGTTATCGAGGCGCCGCTCCAGCGATGCCATCAGGTTGTCGCCGGTGACGCCCGGGCGGGCGGCGGCGCGCTCGTAGTAGCGCCGGAACTGCTTCTCCATCAGCCCGTAGGCGAAGCGCACCTTCTGCTTCTCGATGAGCTGCAGGCCGCGGTCGGAGATCTTGCGGCGACGCGCGGGACGCGCGCCGGGCGGGCCCTGCCGCCGCATGCGCAGCACCGCTGCGTTGGCGAAGATCGGTGCGCCGTAGCGGCGAGCCTTCTTGACCCTCGGGCCGGTGTATCGAGCCATGAGTCGCTACCCGCCCTCTACGTCCGCGGCCGGCGCCGCTGGCGGCAGCCGTTGTGCGGGATTGGCGTGGTGTCGCGGATCGAGGAGACGCGCAGGCCGGTGGCCTGCAGTGCGCGCACGGCGGCCTCACGGCCGGCTCCCGGTCCACGGACGTAGACCTCGATCTCACGCATGCCGTTCTCGATTGCCGTCTGTGCGGCGCCCTCGGCCGCGAGCTGCGCCGCGTACGGCGTGCTCTTGCGCGAGCCGCGGAATCCCGCGGTGCCGCCCGATCCCCAGGCCACGACGTTCCCGTTCGGGTCCGTCATGGTGATCAGGGTGTTGTTGAACGTCGAGCGGATGTACGCCCGCCCTCGCGGGATCGATTTGCGTTCGCGTCGTCGTCCGCGCCGGCCTCCCATATGTCGCGTGCTCCCTTACTTCTTGCGGGCCACGCGCCGCTTGCCGGCAACGGTGCGCTTTGAGCCACGGCGCGTGCGCGCGTTGGTGCGCGTGCGCTGGCCCCGCACCGGCAGGCCGCGACGATGGCGGAACCCGCGGTAGCAGTTGATCTCGATCAGCCGTTGGATGTTCTGTCGCACGTCGCGACGCAGGTCACCCTCGACGGCGTACTCGCCCTCGACGACCGCGCGCAGGCGCACGAGCTCTTCCTCGGTCAGCTCACCGACCATCTTGTCGAGCGGGATGTTGGTCTGCTCCGCGATCTGCTTCGCGCGCGAGCGGCCGATGCCGTAGACGTACGGCAGCGAGAACTCGAGACGCTTGTCGTTGGGGATGTCGACGCCGGCTACTCTTGCCATCGTCCGTCCTCCTCGTTCCCTCTACCTAGCCCTGGCGCTGGCGGTGGCGCGGGATCACACAGATCACGCGCAACCGGCCGTGACGCCGGATGATCTGACAGCGGTCGCACCGCTTCTTCACCGAGGCTCGCACCTTCATCGCCTGCTCCGTCCACCGCCTCCTAGCGGAAGCGGTACGTGATCCGTCCGCGCGTCAGGTCGTACGGGCTCAACTCCACCAGCACGCGGTCGCCGAGGAGGATGCGGATGTAGTGCACCTTCATCTTCCCCGACACGTGCGCGAGGACGTGGTGGCCGTTGGGCAACTCCACGTCGAACTGGGCGTTCGGGAGCGCGTCGCGCACGACGCCCTCCACCTCGATGACCTCTTTCTTCTTCTGCTGCTGGCGCTGCTTCTCCTTGCGTTGCGGCATCAGGCACTCGCCTCCGCTCGCGAGGGGAGCTGTGAGAGGCTTGTCAGCACCTCCGGCGCACCTTCGGTGATCGCTATCGTCTCCTCGAAGTGGGCGCACAGGCTGCCGTCACGCATGCTCACCGTCCAGTGGTCTTCCTCCTCGAACGTCCGCTCGCCGCCCATGGCGAACATGGGCTCGAGCGCCAGTACCATCCCGGCCTTCAGCCGGTGTCCGACTCCGGGCCGGCCGAAGTTGGCGACGTGCGGGGCCTCGTGCATCTCCCGACCCACGCCGTGCCCGCCGTACTCGCGGATGATGCCGTACCCGGCCTGCTCCCCGTGCACGCCGATCGCGTGCGAGACATCGCCCAGGTACTTGCCGGAGCGCGCCTGCTCGATACCCGCGAGGAGCGACGCTTCCGTCACCCGCAACAGCTCCGCGACCTCCGGGGGCACTTCGCCCACGGGTGCGGTGAACGCCGCATCCGACACATAGCCGCGGTATGTCACGCCGAGGTCGATACTGACGATGTCCCCCTCCGCGAGCTCGAGTTCGCCGGGAATGCCATGCACGAGCTGCGCGTTCACGGAGTAGCAGATCGCGCCCGGATAGGGCGGTCTGCCGCCCGGCGCGTACCCCATGAACGTCGGCTCGGCGTCGCGCTTCGCGATCTCCGCCTTCGCCAGCTCGTCCAGCTCCCGGCCCGTCACACCCGGCTCGATCGCGTCGAGGAGCAACTGGCGCACCTCGGCGTTGCGACGCCCGGCCTCGCGCATGATCGCGATCTCGTCTGACGACTTCAGTTCGACGGACGTCAATCTATGTTACGCCTTCGTGATTCACCCGGCACGCACTGCGCATGACCGGAGCCTAGCCTGCCAGCGCGGACTCCAGCCGCGCGTTCACTTCCTCGACGCTGCCGACGCCGTCCACGTCCTGCAGCTTGCCGCGGCTCGCGTAGAAGCTCGCGACGCCCTCGATGCCCTCGGACTGCTCGCGGAGGCGGCGCTGCGCCACCTCCGGCGTGTCGTCGGCGCGGCCCTCTACCTCGGCCCGGCGCGCGATGCGCTCCAGCAGCATCTCCTCCGGCACACGGATGAACGGCACGGTGTCGATGTCCAGGGAGCGCCCCGTCAGCGCCGTCTCCAGCGCCTCCGCCTGCCCGACCGTGCGCGGGAAGCCGTCGAGGATGAACCCACCCTCGGCGTCCGGCTGGCCGATGCGCTCCAGCAGCATGTCGATCACGAGCTCGTCGGGCACGAGCTGGCCGGAGGTCATGAACTCGTTGGCCTGGTTGCCCAGGTCCGTACCGGCCGCGACGGCCTCGCGCAGCATGTCGCCGGTGGAGAGGTGGAGGAGGTTGTGCTGCTCGGCGCAGATCTTGGCCTGCGTGCCCTTGCCGGCGCCGATCAGTCCCAGAATCACGAGTCGCATCAGGCGATGAACCCTTCGTAGTTGCGCATCATCATCTGCGCTTCCAGTTGCCGCATCGTATCGATCACCACGCCCACCACGATCAGCAGACCGGCGGCGCTGATCTGCAACGCCTGCACGTTCGTCAGCATCGTGGCGAAGAACGGCAGGATCGCGACGAATCCGAGGAAGATGGCGCCGCCCCACGTGATCCTGATCAGCACCCGCGAGATGTACTCCTGCGTCGGGCGTCCCGGCCGGATGCCGGGGATGAAGCCGCCCTGCCGCTGGAGGTTCTCGGCCAGGTTCTGCTGCTGGAACACCACCATCGTGTAGAAGAACGCGAACAGCACGACCATCACGAACACCAGCAGCCAGTAGATGAAGTTGGCCGGCGTCAACGTGTCCTGGAAGAACCGCGCGACGTCCGCGATCCACCCCACGTCCGAGGTCTCCGCCACGAACTGCGCGAACGCGGGCGGGAAGATCATGATCGAGAAGGCGAAGATCAGCGGGATCATGCCCGCCGTGTTCACTCGCAGCGGGATATGCGTCTGCCCCTGCTGGCGGTACATCCTTCCACCGCGGATCGACGACCTCGCGTACTGCACGGGGAGGCGTCGCTGCGCCTCCTGGAAGAGCACGATGAGCGCCACGACGGCGAGGGTGATGAGCGCCAGCAGCAGGATCGCGCTCAACGTCGCGCCCGTGCCGGAGAGCCCGGCGCGTCCGACGATGCCCGGGAGGCCAGCGACAATGCCGCTGAAGATGATCAGCGAGATGCCGTTGCCGATGCCTTCCTCCGAGATCAGCTCGCCGAGCCACACGAGGAACATCGTGCCGGCCACCATCGAGACGATGGTTGCGACGGTCGGAAGCGCCTCGGCGCCGCTCAGCGAGATGCCGCTCACGCCGCCGAACTGCTGGATGAGCAGCAGCTGGGCGTAGCCCTGGAAGGCGGCGAGGGGCACGCACATGTAGTGCGTGTACTGCTGGATCTTCTGACGCCCGGACTCGCCCTCGCGCGACAGTGCCTGGAGCCGCGGGATGAGCGGCACGGCGAGCTGCATCACGATCGACGCGGTGATGTACGGGTACACCCCGAGCGCGGCTACCGAGAGATTCTCGAGCGCGCCGCCGGAGAAGATGTTGAGGAAGCCGAGGATCGCGTTGTTGGCGAAGACGTCTTCCAGCACGTCGGAGTTGATGCCGGGCACGGGTACGTGCGCGACGAAGCGGAAGATCAGCAGCATAGCCAGCGTGAAGAGGATCTTCTTGCGGACGTCAGGCTGCTGGAACGCGTCGACGGCGGCCTGCAGCAGCCGAGGCCGCTGTGAAGGAGCGGTCTGCTGCTGCGTCACGGTCTAGTTGTCCCCGCGCCGGTGGATGCGGTTGCGCACCCTGCGCACGGCCGGGGCCACCTCCTCGAAGCTGCCGCCGGCGGCGGTGATCGCCTCCTTCGCGGAGGCGGAGAGCCGCGGCGCCCGCACGGTGAGCGCGTGTGTCAGCTCGCCGGTGCCGAGCACCTTGAACGGCTGATCGGGCCCGTCGATGAGCCGCAGCGCGGCAAGCGAGTCGCCGTCGACCACGGCCCCGGCCTCGAAGCGCGCCTCGAGGTCGCGCAGGTTCACGGCCTGGAACTCGGTGCGGAACGGGTTGCGGAACCCGGGCTTGTGCGCGATGCGGCGCATCAGCGGGATCTGCCCGCCCTCGAAGCCCGGCCGCACCTTGCCACCGCTGCGGGCCTTCTGGCCCTTGAGGCCGCGACCGGAGTAGGTGCCCTTGCCGGACGCGTTACCGCGGCCGCGACGCAGCCGCGGGCGCTTTGCCCCGGCGGGCGGCCTGAGCGTGTGCTGGTCCACTAGTCGATCTCCTCGACGGTCACCAGGTGCTGCACCTTGTGCGCCATGCCGCGGATGGTGTCGTTGTCGTCGTGCTCCACGCTGTGGTGGAGGCGCTTCAGCCCCAGTGCCTTGATCGTGCGCTTCTGGCGCTCGGCATAGCCGATGGCGGACTTCGTCCAGGTGATGCGCAGCTTCCCCATCGTGCTACTCCGCGCCCACCAGCGCGCGCCGGGCCGCCACGACGGCCTCCGGGTCGCGCAGCGACGAGAGGCCGTCGATGGTCGCGCGTACCACGTTCACGGGGTTGTTGGAGCCGAGCGACTTCGTCAGCACGTCGGTCACACCGGCGGCCTCCATGATCGCGCGCACGGCGCCGCCGGCGATGATGCCCGCGCCCGGCGCGGCCGGCCGCATCACGATCTTCGAAGCCTTGAAGCGCGCGACCAACTCGTGAACGAGCGTGCCCTCCCGCATCGGCACCTGGATCATGGAGCGGCGCGCGATGACGCCGCCCTTGCGGATGGCCTCGGGGACCTCGTTGGCGCGGCCCATGCCGAAGCCGACGCGCCCCGCGCCGTCGCCGACGACGACGACGGCGGTGAAGGAGAAGCGTCGCCCGCCCTTCACGACCTTCGCGACGCGGTTGATGTCCACGACCTTCTCGATGTACTCGGGGCCCTCGGGCTCCTGGTCGCGGCGACGGTCGCCACGCCGGCCACGGCCGCCGCGATCACGGTCACGGTCGCCTCGGTCGCGCCCGCCTCGCTGCTGCACCATCAGAAGACCAGCCCTTCCTCGCGCGCGGCCTCTGCCAGCGCGCGCACGCGGCCCTTGAAGGCAAAGCCGCCGCGGTCGAAGACCACGGCATCGTGCCCCGCCTCGCGCGCGCGCTGCGCGAGCAGCGTGCCCACGGCGCGTGCGCGATCCGTCTTCGTCCCGTTGCCGTTCTCGCGCAGCGACGCATCGAGGTCCGAGGCGGCCACGAGCGTGTGCCCGGCGCGGTCGTCGATGACCTGCGCGTAGATGTGTTGCGACGAGCGGTACACGGCGAGGCGCGGACGCTCAGCCGTGCCGACGACACGCTTGCGGATGCGCCGGTGACGGCGCAGCCGCGCGGCGCGACGGGTGTTCTGACCACTACTCATCGCAGGCGCTCCTAGCCGCGCTTCCCGGCCTTGCGCCGGACTTGCTCGCCGCGGTAGCGAATGCCCTTGCCCTGGTAGGGCTCGGGCGGCCGCACGCGACGCACCAGCGCCGCCTGCTGCCCCACCATCTGCTTGTCGATGCCGTGCACGTGCACGCGCGTCTGCGTCTCCACCTCGAACTCAACGCCGTCCAGCGGCTGCAGTTCGACCTGGTGGGAGAAGCCGACGTTCAGCACCAGGCTCTGCCCGCGCAGCTCAGCGCGGTAGCCGGTGCCGACG
This sequence comes from Dehalococcoidia bacterium, assembly GCA_965208885.1. Classification (GTDB taxonomy): domain Bacteria; phylum Chloroflexota; class Dehalococcoidia; order UBA2979; family UBA2979; genus VXMT01. Next base: position 1,569,063 of record CBDBPS010000002.1, on the reverse strand, counting down.
ATCTCCAGGGACTTCGTGAAGCCCTGGGTCACGCCCTCCACCATGTTGGCGATCAGCGCGCGGGTGAGCCCGTGCAGCGCGCGGTGATTCGGTGTGTCGGACGGGCGCGTCACGACGACCTCGCCGTCGCCGAGCTGCACGTCCATGTCGCCGTGCAACACCTGCGACAGCTCGCCGCGCGGCCCCTGCACGCGGCACACGCCGCTATCGAGTTGCACCTGCACGCCGTCTGGGACGGGAACCGGCTGCTTGCCCACGCGAGACATCGTTGTTCTGCCTGCCTATCCGGTTACCAGACGTAGCACAGGACCTCGCCGCCGACCTTGCGGCGCCAGGCTTCCTGTCCCGTCATCACGCCCTGGGAGGTGCTCATCACGGCCACGCCGAGGCCTCCGTAGACCCTCGGAATCTCGCGGCGGTTCACGTAGACGCGCAGACCGGGCCGCGAGACGCGGCGAATACCGCCGATCGCGGCCTGCTGATCGGAGAGGTAGTTCAGGCGCAGACGCAGATAGCTGCGGCTGCCATCCTGCTCCTCCGAGTAGCCGGCGATGAAGCCCTCGGACTGCAGTACATCGGCGATGGCCTGCTTCAACTTGGAGTCGGGTACCCGGACCGAGTCATGGCGTGCGCCCAGCGCATTGCGGATGCGCGTGCACATGTCAGCCAGGGGGTCAGACATGCTCATCGGTTCGTGCTCGTCTCCTCTCCGCCGTGTTCCAGCCGGCCTACCACGACGACTTCCGAACGCCGGGCAGCTTGCCCTGGTTCGCGAGTGTCCGGAAACAGATCCGGCACATCTGGAAGCGCCGCATGTAGGCGCGGGCGCGACCGCACGGCCGGTTGCGCCACACCACGGGGCAGCGGTTCACCTTGCGGCTCGAGTACTTCGGCTTGCGGTTCGCGGCCGCAATCAGCGACTTACGCGCCATCCGTCTCTTCCTCCGTACCGATGCATCCCGATCGCGCGCGCTACTGCGCCCGCGCGAACGGCATGCCGAGCAGCTCCAGGAGCCGCTTGCCTTCTTCGTCTGTCCGTGCCGAGGTGATCACGTTGATCTGCAGCCCCCGCACGCGGTCGATGCTGTCGAAGTTCACTTCCGGGAAGATCACCTGCTCGGTCACCCCGAGCGAGTAGTTCCCGCGCCCGTCGAACGAGTTCGGCGAGACGCCACGGAAGTCACGCACACGCGGCAGCGCGATGTGCACCAGCCGCTCGTAGAACTCCCACATCCGGGCGCGGCGTAGCGTCAGCTTGAGGCCAACGGCGTTGCCCTCGCGCAGCCGGAAGTTGGAGATAGCTCGCTTCGCCCGCGTCACCACCGGCCTCTGACCGGTGATCGCGCGCAGGTCCTCGGTCGCGCTGTCGATCGCGCGGCCGTTGTCGAGCGCCTCGCCAAGGCCGATGTTGACCCCGATCTTGCGGAGCGTCGGCGCCTCCATCGGGTTCGAGTAGCCGAACTCGCGCATGAGGGCGCCGTGGATCTCATCCACGTAGCGCTGTCGCAGCCGGGGTCTGGTCGCGGTCACCATCAGTACTCGTACCCCTAGTCGATCGCGTTGCCGCAGCGCTTGCAGAAGCGCGTCTTGCCACCGCTGTCCAGCTCGCGGAACCCGACACGGGTCGCTGCATCGCATGACGGACAGACCAGCATCACGTTGGAGAGGTGCAGCGGCGCCTCCAGGTCGATGATGTCCGACGGCGTCGTCGGGTTCTGCGACCTGCGGTGCTTCTTGACCATGTTGATCCCGGTCACGATCACGCGGTCCCGCTTGCGCAGTACCTGCCGGACCGAACCGCGGCGGCCACGGTCCTTGCCCGTGATCACCTCGACCGTGTCGTTGCGCTTCACCCGGGCTGCCATTACAGCACCTCCGGCGCGAGCGAGACGATGCGCATGAACTGACGGTCGCGCAGCTCGCGGGCCACGGGACCCGTGATGCGCGTTCCGCGCGGGTTGCCCTCGCGGTTCTCGAGGACTACCGCGGCGTTGTCGTCGAACTTGATGGTGGAGCCGTCCGGGCGCTGCACGGGGTGCGCGGTACGTACGACGACTGCATGCACGACCTCGCCCTTGCGGACGGGGCTGTTGGGCTGCGCGTCCTTCACCGTCGCCACGATCAGGTCGCCGACGCCGGCGTAACGGCGGCCGGAGCCGCCGAGCACGCGGATGCACAGCAGCTCGCGTGCGCCGGAGTTGTCCGCGACCGTGAGGCGGCTCTCTTGCTGGATCACGCCTCGGCCTCACCCTCTTCGTCGCCGTCCCCGGCGGCCGTGCGTGCGGCGGCGTCGGCGCCCGCACCGCCGGTCTCACCGGCCTCGGCGGCCGCGCGCGCGGCGGTGCGCTGCATCTCGTCGACAAGCGCCGCGTCCAGGCTCGTCGGGGCCACCTCGGCCACGTCGCGCTCGGTCATCACGTCCACCAGCCGCCAGCGCTTGGTCTTGCTGACCGGCCGCGACTCCTCGATGGTCACGAGGTCGCCGACGGTCGCGCGGTTGTCCGGGTCATGCACGGCGTAGCGCTTCGTCTGGCGGATCACCTTGCGGTAGAGGCGGTGCCGCGTCGCGCGCGAGACGGCCACGATCACCGTCTTGTCGTTCGTCGACGACACCACGGTGCCGGTGCGGCGCTTGCGGTTGACCTGTCGTTCGGCCTGGACCACGGCTTACTCCTCCTGGTCCGCGTCGTCGCCGGACGCAGCGGCGGCTTCCACCAGCTCGCCGTAGGCGGCCAGGAGCTCGCGCTGGTGCAGCAGCGTCTTGATGCGGGCCACGCGGCGGCGCGCGGTGCGCACCTGCGAGACGTCCGCGAGCTGCCTGGTGGCGGCCTGGAAGCGCAGGTTGAAGAGCGCGCGCTGCGTCTCCTCCAGCTCGGTGCGGAGGTCGGCCTCGGACATGGCGCGCAGGTCGGCGATGTCTGCTGCGGGCATCAGCCCTCCTCGCGCGCGATGATCTTGGTGTTGACGGAGAGCTTGTGGTGCGCGCGCCGGAACGCCTCTCGCACCGCATCCTCGGGCACCCCGGCAACCTCGAAGAGCACACGGCCGCGCTTCACGACCGCGACCCAGTGGTCCGGGTTGCCCTTGCCCTTGCCCATGCGGGTCTCCACGGGCTTCTTGGTGACGGGCTTGTCCGGGAACACCCGGATCCACACCTTGCCGCCGCGCCGCAGCGACCCCGTGATGGCGCGACGCGCGGCCTCGATCTGGCGCGCGTCGACCCAACCCGTGGTCTGCGCCTGCAGGCCCCACTCGCCGAAGGCGACCGAGTTGCCCGAGTGCGCCATCCCGCGGCGCTTGCCGCGGTGCTGCTTGCGATAGCGGACGCGACGAGGCATCAACATCGCGCTACTCCGATTCCTCGGTGCCGGCGAGGGCGAACGGCGACTGGTCCGGGGCGATGTCGCCCTTGTAGATCCAGCACTTCACACCCACGATGCCGAACGTGGTGCGCGCCTCCGCCTGGCCGTAGTCGATATCCGCGCGCAGCGTGTGCAGCGGCACGCGCCCCTGCAGCTCGTACTCCGAGCGCGACATCTCCGCGCCGCCGAGGCGGCCGCCGATCTTGATCTTGCAGCCCTCGGCGCCGCGCTGCATCGTGCGCTGCACCGACTGCTTCATCGCGCGCCGGAACGCCACGCGGCGCTCCAGCTGGTCCGCCACGGAGCGCGCCACGAGGAACGCGTCTGTCTCCGGTACGCGGATCTCCTCGATGTTGAGGCGCACGCGCCGGTCCGTCGCCATCTCGAGGGCGTTCCGGAGCTGCTCGACGTTCGCGCCGCCGCGGCCGATCACGATGCCGGGCTTCGCGGTCTTCACGGTCAGCGTGAGCTGGTTCGCGTTGCGGTCGATGATGATCTCCGAGATGCCCGCGTCTGGCAGGCGGTCCAGGACCACCTTGCGCATGCGCAGGTCCTCGTGGACGAGGTCGGCGTAGCCGCGCTCGCTGAACCACTTCGCCTGCCAGTCTTTCGTGATCCCCATGCGGAAGCCGTAGGGGTGGACCTTGCGACCCATTAGAAGGCCTCCTCGCCGTCGACCACGATCTCGATGTGGGCGTAGCGCTTCAGCCGCGGCGCCGCGCGGCCCCTCGATCGCGCCTTGAAGCGCTTCAGGGTGCGCGCGTCGCCGGCTGTCGCGCCCGTGATGACCAGCCGGTCCGGGTTGAGGTTGAAGTTGTTCTCCGCGTTCGCCATTGCCGACCGCACGGCCTTCCAGACGATGCGCGCCGAGGGCTGCGGCATGAACTGCAGCGTCGTCAGCGCCTGGTTCGCCTCCATGCCCTTGATCACGTCCAGCACCAGCCGCACCTTGCGGGGCGACACGCGCTGATGACGGGCGACGGCACGGACTTCCATCACCGAACCCTCGAACTCGACTCGCTGCGGCCGCGGTGGCCGCGGAACGTGCGTGTGAAGGCGAACTCGCCCAGCTTGTGACCCACCATGTTCTCGGTGCAGAACACCGGTATGTGCCGACGCCCGTCGTGTACCGCGATGGTCATCCCGACCATCTCCGGCATCACCATCGAGGCCCGCGACCAGGTGCGGATCACCTGCTTGTTCTGAGAACGCTGCGCCGCCTCCACCTGCTTCATCAGGCTGGGGTGGACGTACGGCCCCTTCTTCGTCGATCGCGACATGACTAACGCCTCCGCCCGCCGCGCGTACGCCGGCGCACGATGTATCGGTCCGTGCGCTTGTTGCGACGCGTCCGGTAGCCCAGCGCGGGCTTGCCCCACGGGGTCTTCGGGCCGGGCAGGCCCACGGGAGCCTTGCCCTCGCCACCGCCGTGCGGGTGGTCGACCGGGTTCATCACCGAGCCGCGCACCTGCGGACGACGCCCGCGGTGCCGGTTGCGACCCGCCTTGCCGAGCTTGATCAGCCCGTGCTCCGGGTTGCCGACGGTCCCGACGGTCGCCCGGCAGGTCTCCAGCACCTGGCGCATCTCGCCCGAGGGCATACGCAGCAGCACGTAGCCGCTGTCGCGCGCCATCACCTGGATGCCCGCGCCGGCGGACCGCCCGAGCTGGCCACCCTTGCCGGGTTGCAGCTCGACGTTGTGCACCATGGTGCCCGGCGGCATGTCGCGCAGTTCCAGCGAGTTGCCGGGCGCGATCGTCGCGCCCTCGCCGGCGATCACCGTGTCGTCCACGCGCAGCCGGTCGGGAGCGATGATGTACCGCTTGTCACCGTCGGCGTAGAAGATCAGCGCGATCCGGGCGCTCCGCCCGGGGTCGTACTCGATGGCCGCAACGCGGCCGGGCACCCCGTTCTTGTCGCGCTTGAAGTCGATGATACGGATGCGGCGCTTGTGACCGCCGCCGCGGTGGCGCACGGAGATGCGGCCGTCACGGTTGCGGCCGGCGCGCTGCTTCTTCGTGGCCAGCAGCCGCTTCTCGGGCTTCTTCTTCGTGATCTCCTCGAACGTGTGGCCCATCGCGTTGCGACGGCCCGGCGAGGTTGGCTTGTAGGTCCGCAGTGGCATCGCCTACACCCCCTCGAAGTACTGGATCTGGTCGCCCGCGGCCAGCGTCACGACGGCCTTCTTCCAGGACGGCGACGTCGAGAGCTGCGTCCCGAAGCGCTTCGTCTTGCCGCGCACCATCATCGTGCGCACCTTGAGCACGGTGACGTCGAACGCCGACTCGACCGCCTCGGCGATCTGCGGCTTGTTCGCGCGCGTGTCCACCTCGAACACGTACTGGCCGAGCCCCCCCAGCATCGTCGTCTTCTCGGTGACGACGGGGCGCTTGAGGATCTGCAGCGGGTGCATCGCCTTCGGCATCGCGCTAGACCTCCACTGCCGTCGGGCGGCCGCTTGCGCGCTCGCCGCCCCACAGCGCCTCGGCGCGACGCACTGCGTCGACCGTCAGCACGAGGGTGCGGTGCGCGAGCATGTCCGCCACGTTGAGCACGTCGGCGGGCGTGGCGCGCACGCCCGGGATGTTGCGTGTCGAGAGCGTCGCCACGCGGTCCGGCTCGCCGGTCACCACGAGCGCCGAGCGGTCGACACCAAGGTTGGACAGCAGCGCCGTCGCCGCCTTCGTCGAGGGCTCGTCGATGCCGAGACTGTCGACCACGTGCAGGCGGCCCTCGGCCGCGCGGCTGGAGAGCACGGAGCGGATCGCGAGGCGGCGCATGCGCTTCGGCAGGCGCTGCACGTAGGAGCGCGGCTTCGGGCCGAACGCAACGCCACCGCCGCGGCGGATGGGCGCGCTGGCCGAACCGACGCGCGCCATGCCGAGGCCCTTCTGTCGGCGCAGCTTGGCCCGCGATCCACGCACCTCGCCGCGTGACTTGGTGCTGGCGTTGCCGCCGCGGCGCGCGGCGAGCTGCGCCACCAGGGTCTGGTGCACCACTGCCTCGTTCGGCTCGATGCCAAACACCGCGTCATCGACCTCGATCGGGTCGAGGTCGGCGCCCTGTGCGTCGCGCACCGCGAGTTGCATAGCTACTCGTCCTGCTCTTCCGTGGTCTCGGCGTCGGCATGGGTCTCAGCGTCGTCGGTCGTGACGTCGGCGGCCTCGACGTCCGGTGTCTCGGCGTCATCCATGTCTGCGGCGACAGGCTCGATGGCCTCGACCTCGGCCGCCGGGATCTCGGGCGGCTCGTAGTCCGCCAGCGCCGTCTTGCGGCCCGGCGTCACCTGCACGATGCCGTTCGGCGGCCCGGGCACGGAGCCCTCGACGAACAGCAGGTCGCGCGAGGGGTCTGTGGCGACCACCAGCAGGTTCAGCACGGAGACCGTGCGCGCGCCCATGTGACCGGCCATCTTCTGGCCCTTGAAGACCTTGCCCGGCGTGGTGCCGGCGCCGACCGAGCCCGGCGCGCGGTGGCGGTCGGACTGGCCGTGCGTCTTCGGGCCGCCGTGGAAGCCCCAGCGCTTCACACCACCGGCGAAGCCGCGGCCCTTGGAGGTGCCGCTCACGTCGACGTAGGAGCCCGCCTCGAACTGCTCGACGGTGACGACCTCGCCGAGCTCGTGGTCGTCCAGGTTGTCGGCGGGGAACTCGCGCAGCATCGTGAGGGTCTCACCCTCGAGGCCCGCTGCGGCCAGGTGGCCGCGACCGGGGCGGCTGAGCCGCTTGCGGTTACCGCGGAATCCGACCTGGACAGCGCTGTAGCCGTCGCGCTCCTCGGTGCGGAGCTGGGTGACGCGGTTGGGGCCGAGCTGGATCGCGGTTACGCCACGAGCGCGGCCGGCGCCGTCGTAGAGGCGCATCATGCCCACCTTGCGACCGACCATTCCGCGAATCATCTCAGCGGCCGCCTTACAGCTTGATCTCGATGTCGACGCCGGACGGCAATTGCAGCCGCATCAGCGTGTCCACCGTCCGCGACGTGGGATCGAAGATGTCGATCAGTCGCTTGTGCGTGCGGATCTCGAACTGGTCGCGCGAGTCCTTGTCGATGAACGGCGAGCGGATCACGGTGTATTTGCGGATCCGCGTGGGCAGCGGAACCGGGCCCGCCACCTGCGCGCCGGTGCGCTCGGCCGTCTCCACGATCTGGGCCGCCGAGCGGTCCAGCACGCGGTGATCGTAGGCCTTGAGCCGAATCCGTATCCGTTGACGCGCTGCTACCACTCAGGACTCCTCGCGGGCCAGTCTGCCCGTGCTACTCGTTGATACCGGTGACGACGCCAGCGCCGACGGTGCGGCCACCCTCGCGGATGGCGAAGCGCAGCCCGTCCTCGATCGCAATCGGCGTGATCAGCTCGATGTCCACCGTCACGTTGTCGCCGGGCATCACCATCTCGGTGCCACTCGGCAGCGTCACCACGCCCGTCACGTCCGTCGTGCGCACGTAGAACTGCGGCCGGTACCCGGTGAAGAACGGCGTGTGCCGCCCACCCTCCTCCTTGGAGAGCACGTAGACCTCGCCGCTGAACTTGCGGTGCGGGGTGATCGAGCCCGGCTGCGCCAGCACCTGCCCGCGCTCCACGTCCTCGCGGTCCACGCCGCGCAGCAGGCAACCGACGTTGTCGCCGGCCTCGCCCGCGTCGAGCAGCTTCTTGAACATCTCGACCCCGGTCACGACCGTCGTCTCGGTGTCCTTGATGCCGACGATCTCGACCGAGTCGCCCACGTTCACCACGCCGCGCTCGATGCGCCCGGTCACGACCGTGCCGCGGCCCTTGATGCCGAAGACGTCCTCGATCGGCATCAGGAACGGCTCGTCCTTGGGACGCGCCGGCTGCGGGATGTAGGAGTCGACGGCTTCCATGAGCTGCCAGATGCACGCGTACTCCGGTGCGTCGGGGTCGGTCGAGGTCGACTCGAGCGCCTGTAGCGCCGAGCCGCGGATGATCGGCACCTCGTCGCCGGGGAACTCGTAGGTGGTGAGCAGCTCCTGCATCTCCAGCTCGACGAGCTCGAGCAGCTCTTCGTCGTCCATCATGTCGACCTTGTTGAGGAAGACCACGACGGCCGGCACCTCGACCTGACGCGCCAGCAGCAGGTGCTCGCGCGTCTGCGGCATGGGGCCGTCGGGTGCGGCGACGACGAGGATCGCGCCGTCCATCTGTGCTGCGCCGGTGATCATGTTCTTGATGTAGTCGGCGTGCCCGGGGCAGTCGACGTGCGCGTAATGGCGGCTGTCGGTCTCGTACTCGACGTGCGCGATCGCGATCGTGATGCCGCGCGCCTTCTCCTCGGGAGCGTTGTCGATCGAGTCGAACTCCCGGAACTCGGCTTCGCCGCGCAGCGCCAGCACCTTCGTCATCGCTGCCGTGAGCGTGGTCTTGCCGTGGTCGACGTGACCAATCGTCCCGACGTTGGCGTGCGGCTTCGTCCGCTCGAACTTCCCTCGCGCCATCTCCCGCTCCTGTCTCCCCGTGAACCGTGTGGTTCTCCGGCCTGCTATCTATGCTCGTGCCCGTACGCCCGAACGCTCCCCCGCGATCTCGCGGGCGACCTGGTCCGGCGCCGCTTCGTAGTGGTCGAACTCCATCGAGTACGTCGCGCGGCCCTGCGTCAGCGAGCGCACGTCGGTGGCGTACCCGAACGTCTCCGCCAGCGGCACCTCTGCTGCGATGACCTGCGCGTTACCGCGCGGCTCCGACCCCAGCACGTGGCCGCGGCGCTGGCTGATGTCACCCAAGACGTCACCGAAGTGATCGTCGGGCGTCACCACTTCCACCTTCATCACCGGCTCCAGCAGCACCGAGGAGCCCTTGTCGAGCGCCTCGCGCATGCCCATCGTGCCGGCTGTCTGGAACGCCATCTCCGAGGAGTCCACCGCGTGGAACGACCCGTCGACCACGGCGACTCCGACGTCCACCACGGGGAAGCCCGCGCGCGAACCGGTGGTCAGCGCGCGCTCGACACCCTGGCGTACGGCCGAGATGTACTCGCGCGGGATGGACCCGCCGACGGTGCGGTCCTCGAAGACGAACCCGGCGCCCGGCTCGCGCGGCTCGACCTCGAGCACGCAGTGCCCGTACTGGCCGCGGCCGCCCGTCTGGCGCACGAAGCGCCCCTCGGTGCGCACCGCCCGCCGAATCGTCTCGCGGTAGGCGACCTGCGGGCGGCCGACGTTGGCCTCCACGCGGTGCTCGCGCCGCATGCGGTCGACGATGACCTCGAGGTGCAACTCGCCCATGCCGGAGATGACCGTCTGGCCGGTCTCCTCGTCGTAGCGCACCTTGAACGTCGGGTCTTCCTCGGACAGCCGCTGCAGCGACTCGCCTAGGCGGTCCTGGTCGTCGCGCGTGCGCGGCTCGATGGCGACGGAGATGACGGGCGCCGGGAAGGTGATTGCCTCCAGCACCACGGGCTTGTCGGGGTCGCTCAGCGTGTCGCCGGTGAACGTGTCCTTGAGGCCGATGCCCGCGGCGATCTCGCCCGCGTACACCTCTTCGATGTCCTCGCGCGAATCGGCGTGCATGCGCAGCAGCCGCCCGAAGCGCTCGCGACGCCCGCGACCGGTGTTCATCACCCGCTCGCCCGAGCGCACGACGCCCGAGTAGACGCGGAAGAAGACGAGCCGCCCGACGAATGGGTCCGACACCACCTTGAAGGCGAGCGCGGTCAGCGGCTCGTCGTCCGACGCGGGCCGCTCGTAGGTGATCTCGGTGTCCTTCACGTCGTGGGCGACGATCGGCGGCACCTCGAGCGGCGAGGGCAGGTACGTCACCACTGCGTCGAGCAGCGGCTGCACGCCCTTGTTGCGCAGGGCCGAGCCCGCGAGGACGGGCGTGATGGCGTTGCTGATGGTGGCGCGGCGGATGGCCTTCTGGAGCTCGGTCACGCCGATCTCGTGGCCTTCGAGGAAGGAGACGAGCAGCTGGTCGTCGTGCTCGGCGAGACGCTCCACCATGGCCTCGCGCGCCTCGTTCGCGGCGTCGCGGTAGTGCACCGGGATGACGTCCTCGGCGACGGTCTCGCCGCGATCGCCGCCGAAGCGCAGCGCGCGCATCGCGACCAGGTCGATGACGCCGCCGAACTGGTCCTCGGCCCCCATGGGGAGCTGCAGCGGTATGGCCACCGCGCCGAGGCGCTCCTCGATCATGCGCAGCGTGCGGTCGAAGTCGGCGCCGGTGCGGTCCATCTTGTTGACGAAGCAGATGCGCGGCACCTGGTACTTGTTCGCCTGGCGCCAGACCGTCTCGGACTGTGGCTCGACGCCCGCGACGCCGTCGAAGACGACCACGCCGCCGTCGAGCACGCGCAGCGAACGCTCCACCTCGACGGTGAAGTCGACGTGGCCCGGTGTGTCGATGATGTTGACCTGGTGGTCCCGCCACTCGGCGGTGGTCGCCGCCGACGTGATGGTGATACCGCGTTCGCGCTCCTGCTCCATCCAGTCCATCACCGCCGTACCCTCGTGCGTCTCGCCGATGCGATACGTGCGGCCGGTGTAGTAGAGGATGCGCTCGGACACGGTGGTCTTGCCGGCATCGATGTGGGCGATGATGCCGATATTGCGGACGCGTTCCAGCGGGGTCTCACGAGTCATGTCGCTGATTGCTCCCTCGACACGCGACGGTCCCGCCAGACCGTCCACAGCTCTCTTGCATGATTTCGCCCCCGACACAGGCCGGGGGCGCGCTTGCCGGAAGACCGGCGCTTACCAGCGATAGTGGACGAACGCACGGTTGGCCTCCGCCATCCGGTGCGTCTCCTCCTTGCGTCGTACGGCGACACCCGTGTTGTTCGCGGCGTCCAGCACTTCGGCCGCGAGGCGCTCCTCCATGGAGCGTCCACCGCGGCCGCGTGCGGCGTTGAGCAGCCAGCGCAGAGCGAGCGCCTGACGGCGCTCGGCACGGATGTCCACCGGTACCTGGTACGTGGCGCCACCTACACGGCGCGGCTTGACCTCGATCACCGGGGTCACGTTGCGCACGGCCTGTTCGAACACGTCGATGCCCGGCCGGCCGGTCTGTCCCTCGACGCGGTCAAGCGCGTTGTAGACGATGCGCTCGGCCACGCTCTTCTTGCCATCCATGAGCACCTTGTTGGTGAACGCGGTGACGAGCCGCGACTGGAATCGCGGGTCGGGATCGACAGGGCGGCGCTCGGCTCGGTTACGACGCACCGGTTACTCCTTGCGGGTCCCGTACTTGCTGCGGCTGCGGCGACGGCCCTCGACGCCCGTGGCGTCCAGCGCGCCGCGCACTACGTGGTAGCGCACGCCGGGCAGGTCCTTGACGCGGCCGCCGCGCACGAGCACCACGGAGTGCTCCTGCAGCGTGTGGCCCTCGCCCGGGATGTAGGCGGTGACCTCGATGCCGTTGGTGAGGCGCACGCGGCACACCTTGCGAAGCGCGGAGTTCGGCTTCTTGGGGGTGACGGTGCGGACCTGGGTGCAGACGCCGCGCTTCTGGGGCGAGCCCTTCTTGCCGCGCGTCATGCGGTTGGTGAGCGAGTTGTAGCCGAAGCGCAACGCGGGCGCCTTGGTCTTCTTCGAGACCTGCTTACGACCCTTGCGAACCAGCTGATTGATGGTCGGCAACGTGGCTTCCTCGTCTGATGTTCCACCCGGACCCGATGTCGAGTCCGCTTATCCACACGTCCCGGCTGCTGTTCCGAGGCACAAGAAACGGCCAGCAGGCAGCGGTGTGAGCCTTGCGGCGCCCGCATCACGCGATGCTGCACCGCTGGTCCTCACCCGCATCGGCCAACCGACCGTGCGCAGGGTGTGCGCGGCCGAGCGCGCAACAAAGAATGCTACGTCCCGGCTAGAGCAGTGTCAACGCGAGCGCCGCGTCCGCAGCCGGGGCCGCCGCCGCGGCTGGCGGGGCCACTCGATGCGCCGGAAGGCCTCGCGGTAACGCGGTAGATCCGAGTCGTCCTCGCCGCGCTGCCGTGCCTCGTTCTCCGCGCGCTCGCGCCAGAACTGTAGCAGTTCCTCGGCGGACCGGCCCACCTGCGAGACGTGCGCCGAGACCGCCTGCACCTTCGTCTCCAGCACCGGCTCGATGTCGACGTACACGTCGGGCTCGGTCGCGCCGCCGAGCAGCATCATCTGTGGGCGGTGCGGCTCCAGCCCTTCCTCCTCGATCTGCTCGGGGAAGAACAGCCGGTCGTCGGTGTCCGGCCAGATCGCGTCGTACGTGGCCTGGCCGATGTGGCGGTGGTCGCGGTGGTTGAAGCCCGGGCGGAAGCCGTCCCACGTGATCACGAGCATCGGGCGGAGACGCCGCAGCTGGCGCACCACCAGCCCGCGCAGCTCTTCGTCGGCCTTGAGCTGGCCGTCGCCGAAGCCGAAGAAGATGGGCTCGTTCGCGCCCATGAGGCGCGCGGCCTCGCGTTGCTCCTCCTCGCGCTCGGCGGCCAGCATCTGCGGCGTCCGGCGCGGGTCCTTCGTGCCCTTGTTGCCGTTTGTGGCGATCAGCATGTCGACGGTCCAGCCGGCGGCCGTGAGCAGCGCGATGGTGCCGCCGCACATGAACTCGCTGTCGTCGGGGTGCGCAGTCAGCACCAGTGCCCGCCGCTCCTCGATGTTCTCGGTGAGCGACTCGACACCAACGACGTCGACCGCGGGCGTCATGCGGGCCGCCTCACGCGCGCCACGGCGCACTGCCGGCAAACGCGGGGACTGCGACAGAGTCGCGCACGAGGTGCGCGTAGAGGTCGACGAGTTGCGCGGCGACGGAGCGCCAGTCGTAGACGCGCATCGCCTCTGCAGCGTTCGCGCCCAAGCGCTCGCGGAGCGCGGCGTCCTTCAGCAGCAGATCCAGCTTCTCCGCGAACAGCTCCGGGCTGCGCCACGGGATCAGGTACCCGGTGCGCCCATCGGCGACCGTCGAGGCGAGTCCGCCGACGCGCGAGGCGACCACTGGCGTGCCGGACGCCATCGCCTCCGCCGCCACCAGCCCGAAGGACTCATAGCGCGACGGCATCACCACGATGTCCGCGGCGTTGTAGTACGTCCCGATCTGCTCGTGCGTGACCGAGCCGACGAAGCGCACGAGGTCGCTCACGCCGGCGTCCTCGGCAACGCGCCGCAGGCGCGCCACCTCGTCGATCGAGCGTTCGTCGCCGCCGATGATCAGCAATTGCGTGCCGTCCACGGCGGTCATCTCGCCCAGCGCCTCGATCAGCACGTCGAGGCCCTTGGGGCGCTCGATGCGTCCCGCAGCGAGCAGGATGCGGGCGCCGGGGTCAAGTCCGAGTTCGGCGCGGGCGGTCGCCTGGTCACGCGGGCGGAAGCGATCGCGGTCCACGCCGGGCGGGATCACTGCCACGTTGCGGCTCGGCACGCCGTACAGGTCGCCCAGCAGGTGCATCTCATGCTCGGTGGCGACGATGACGCGGTCCACGTCGTGGACGAGCGCGCGCTCTGCGACGACGCGGGTGTCGGGTTCGTATTCGGAGTACCCCACGTTGAGCTTGACGTCGGCGAGGGTGTGGAACATCGCGATGTGTGGCACGTCCCACTCGCGGGCAAGCGAGCGGCCCGCCATGGCGGACAGCCAGTAGTGCGAGTGGACGAAGTCGTAGCGCACGCTCTCGCCGGCCGCGAAGGCACTGACGCCCGAGGCGAACTCGTCGGCGAAGCCGTCCATCTCTTCCTTCTCGACGCGCGCGGCAGGCCCTGCCGGCACGTGGATGAGGCGGACGCCCTCGGTAACGCGCTGCACCTCGGGCGAGAAGGGGTCGGTGCGGCGCGTGAACACGTCGATGCTGAGTCCGGCGCGCGCGAGCGCGGCCGAGACGGCATGCACGTAGACGTTCATCCCGCCCGTTTCGCGGCCGCCGAGCGGCGCGAGCGGCGAGGTGTGCATGGAGAGCATCGCGATCCGGCGCACGGACCCGCGCGTGCGCCGGTGGGCACGTGCGGTGGCCACCGCGATCGCCGTGTGCATACCGTTCGCGAGCGTCATCGGGACAGCATGGTCCGAAACGTAGTCCCCCACCATGGGCCTGCCGCTGCTAGCGCGGCGGACGGATCAGCTCCAGGAACTCGGCCCTCGTATTGGCATCGCTGCGGAACGCGCCGCGCATCGACGAGGTCACCATCTTCGAGCCCGGCTTGCGGACGCCGCGCGCCGTCATGCACAGGTGCTCGGCCTCGATGACCACGCCGACGCCGCGCGCGTCCAGTACTTCTTCGATGCATTCCGCGACCTGGTTGGTGAGCCGCTCCTGCACCTGCGGGCGTCTCGCGAAGATCTCGACGGCGCGCGCGATCTTGGACAGTCCGACGATCCGGCCGTCCGGCAGATAGCCGACGTGTGCCTGCCCGTGGAACGGCATGAAGTGATGCTCGCACATCGAGTGGAACGGGATCTCACGCAGGATCACGAGTTCGTCGTGGCCCTCCTCGAAGCCGACCGACAGTACGGACGCCGGATCCTGCTCCAGGCCCTCGAACACCTCTCGGTACATCGCCGCGATGCGACGTGGCGAGTCGCGCAGCCCTTCGCGCGCGGGATCCTCGCCGACGGCCTCGATCAGCTTGCGAATCGCGTCCTCGGCCGCGTCGACGTCGAAACGTCCGCGGGTAAGCGGGGACGAGTGGATCGCCGTCACACGAAGTCCCTTCCCGCAATGCGCGTCGCCGGCCGGCCTGACAGGCAACGCGCGTACGAATGCGCCCACATCGGGCGCCACGCACGATCGTAGCACGACCCCGTACCCCGTGGGGGTACATGGCGCCGCAACCTACGTGTCACGCCAGCCCAGCGCGGACGCCACCGCCTCCGTCTCGGCGGGAGTCTCGTGTGTGACTGCGTCGATGCCGAGCGCGGTCTCGGGATCCTTCAGGCCAGAACCAGTGATCACGCACACCGCCGTGAGCCCCTCGAGCGACTCGCCTGCGCGTGCCCGCGAGAAGAGGCCGGCGACCGACGCCGCGGAGGCGGGCTCGCAGAAGACGCCCTCATCTGCCGCGAGGCGCTCGTACGCCTCGATGATCTCCTCGTCGCTCACGGCCGTGATGGAGCCCTCGGACTCGTCGCGTGCGGTAATCGCGCCCTGCCACGACGCCGGGTTGCCGATGCGGATGGCGGTCGCCACTGTCTCGGGGTCCGCCACCGGTCCGCCGTGTACCAGCGGGGCGGCGCCTGCCGCCTGGAAGCCCCACATCCGCGGCCGCGTCGCCGCCCGCTCGCGGTGGTGGTACTCGACGAACCCCATCCAGTACGCGGTGATGTTGCCGGCGTTGCCCACCGGGATCGCGAGCACGTCGGGCGCCGCACCGAGCTCGTCGACGATCTCGAACGCGGCGGTCTTCTGGCCCTGGATGCGGTTCGGGTTCACGGAGTTGAGCAGCACCACCGGGTAGGAGTCGGCCAGGCTGCGCGCGACGCGCAGCGCGTCGTCAAACGAGCCGTCGATGGTGACGATCTCGGCGCCGTGAGCCACGGCCTGCGCGAGCTTGCCCATCGCGACGCGGTTAGCGGGGACGATCACGTACGCGCGCATCCCGTAGCGCGCCGCGTAGGCGGCCATCGACGCGGACGTGTTGCCGGTCGAGGCGCAGATCACCGCTTCGGCCCCATCCTCGGCGGCCTTCGCGGCGGCGAGCACCATCCCGCGGTCCTTGAACGAGCCTGTCGGGTTGGCGAGTTCGAGCTTGAAGTAGAGCGCCTCCAGGCCGAGTTCCTGTTCCAGCTTGCGCGAGCGCACCAGCGGCGTGCCGCCCTCGCCGAGGGTGATACGCGGCGTGCGATCGGTGACCGGCAACAGGTCGGCGTAGCGATCCAGGATGAAGCGCTCGCCCATGCCGCTCACAGCGGCTGCTCCGGGGCCTGCAGCTCGCCCGCCTCCCGCAGCCGGGTCAGCAACTGCTGGCCCTCCCGGAGGCGCGCCTCGATATCCTGGACCTGCTTGCCACTGGCCGCCCGCTCGGATTCGAGCAGCCGCTGGAAGTGATCGATCACCGCCTCGCGCTGCATGTCGAGCGCCTCGCTCAGCACCAGCAGCCGCTCGTCGGTGCGCGAGATCTGGCGGGCCAGCGCACCGCGCTCCTCTGCGGCTGCGCCCAGACGCCCCCGCGCCTCCTCCAGGTGTTCGCCGTAGAGCGCGAGCCGCTCCTCCAGCCGGATCCGTGTCGAGCGCTGCTGGTCGATGAGTTCCAGCAGCTCGGCCTCGCAGTCGCGTCGCGCGCGTTCCTGCGCGAGCTCGTCGCCGGTGCGACGCAGCTCGGTGCGCAGCGTCTCCGTCGTGGCGGCCAGCTGGCTGATGGAGGCTCCGATTTCCGGAAGCGCGAGCTCGATCTGATCCTTCGCCTGCCGTCCCTGCATCGCGAGTTCCGTGAGCGCCGACACGCGGTTCTCCAGATCCTCCATGCGGCCGGGCATGCGCGTTGCGTCTTCCCTGTCCAATCCGCTCTGTCGATGCGCCGACTCGGCGGACAAGCTCCGTTGCTCGAGCGCCTGCACACGCTCGTTGAGGCGGCTGATGACCGCCTCCGTACCCTCGAGCGAGGCCAGGACGCGCTGCTGGGTGGAGCGCGTCGTCTGCTGCTCCGCCTCCTGGCGTCGTGTGTGATCTTCGATGGACATGAGGGTGGTCTGCAGGCCAGAGACCGTGCGCTGCTCCTCGTGCAGCGCGGAGCGCACCACGTCCACCTCGTGGCGCAGCCGGTCGGCGTGTTCGCGCAACGCCGCAACCTGGCGTTCCGCCCAGCCTTCGGCGCCCGCGGGGGGCGTCGAGGCATCGGCGGTCTCGGCGGTCGGTTCGATCGTCACGCGTTCACCGGTCATTGTGCCGCCCCGGTCAGCCCGCCATCGCGAGCACGTTGCCGACTTCGATCACCACCTCGGACGCCGCGATGTCGTCAAGCGCCGCCTCAAGCGCCGCGCCCGGGCCGGCGTGGGTGGTCAGCACCATCTCCGCGGTGCGCGCGTCCTCGTCCACCTCGAACTGTACGACAGAAGCGATGCTCACCCCGCGCGCGCCCAGCGCGCTGCCGATCTCGCCGAGCACGCCCGGGCGGTCGGCGACGGTCATGCGCACGTAGCGGCGCGCGTGGTGCTCGCCCGGCGCGCGCACACGCATCGAACGGTACGCCTGCGGCGGTGGCGGGCGGCGCTCCGCCACGATGTCGCGGGCGATGTCGAGCACGTCGGCGAGCACCGCGCTCGCCGTCGGTGCGGCGCCCGCGCCCGGCCCCTCCAGCACCACGCGGCCAACGAGGTCGCCCTCGACCTGCACGGCGTTGAGCACGCCGTCGACCTTCGAGAGCGGTTCGTCGCGGGCGATCAGCGTGGGCTGCACCGACGCGAGGAGTTCGCCGTCGGCGAGCCGGCCCTCGGCGATGAGCTTGATGGCATAGCCGAGCGTGGAGGCGTAGCGGATGTCGCGCGCGGTGAGCTGGGTGATCCCGCGCTGCACCACCTCCTCGGGGCTCACCTCCACGTGGAAGGCGAGCCCGCACAGGATCGCGAGCTTGAACGCCGCGTCGTGGCCCTCGACGTCCGCCGTCGGGTCCGGCTCCGCGTAGCCGAGGCGCTGCGCATCGGCGAGTGCGTCGGCGTAGTCCGCGCCCTCCTGCGCCATTGCGGTCAGCATGTAGTTCGTCGTGCCGTTGATGATCGCGGTCACGGCGGTGATGTCGTTCGCCAGGAGGTCGCGGAAGAGCGGGCTGATGATCGGGATGCCGCCGCCCACGGAAGCCTCGTACAGCAGCCGCACCCCGCCCTCGGCGGCGAGGTCGCGCAGCGCAGCGCCGTGCTTCGCGATCACCTCCTTGTTGGCGGTGACCACGTGGCGGCTGGAGCCGAGCGCCTCGGCGATGTAGGAGCGCGCGGGCTCCTCGCCGCCCATGAGCTCGACCACGATCGAGGTCTGGTCGTCACCGAGCACGGTGTCGAGGTCCGTGGTGAGCTGGTGCGGCTCCACGCCGTCGCGCGGCCTTGATGCGTCGCGCACGAGCACGTGGCGCAACTCCAGGCGGCGACCCACCGCGGCGGCGTAGCGGTCGGCTCCAGCGGCGATTGCGCGGATCACGCCCCCGCCGACGTTGCCGGCGCCCAGCAGCGAAACGCCTATCGCGTCAGTCACGGACTGCCTCCAGATACCGCCGCGCGCTAGCCGCTGAGGTCGCTGATCAGCCGGTCGAGGATCCAACGCTCCTCGTCCGGTGACAGATCCTCGACCACTTCGACGTGCTCGCGCTCGGCCTCGAGCCACTCAAGGAACCGCGTGGCCCCCAGCGACTCGCGCTGATCCTCATCGATCGCGCGCGCCTCGTCACGTTCGCGCACGAGGTACACATCGTATAGCGGGCCGTCGCGCACGATCGCGCTGACGGCCCCCGCCCCCAGGTCTTCGATCGCGACGCGCGCCTCGGGAGACAGCGCCGCGACCGGAAGCCATCCGAGGTCACCGCCGGGCGAGCCGCCCGAATTGCGCTCGTCCGCGAGCGTGGCGAAGTCGGCGCCGTCGCCGAGTTGCCGCGAGATCTCCTCGGCCGCAGCCTCGTCCGCGACGCGGATGCGCGACAGCAGCACCTGCGGGGCCGCCTCGCCGTACTCGTCGACGAACGCGTCGCGCAGCCGGCCAACGAGGATGTTCGCGCGGACGATGGCGTCGAGTTCGTCGCGTGCGAGCCGCGATTCGCGGAGCATCTCCGCGAGTCCCTCCGCGAACTCCGCTTCGGTCGCCTCCTCCGGGAGTGCGAGCCGGACGCTCAGGTCGGCACGCACGTCGTCGTCGGACACCTCGCCGACGATGGCAGGGGCCCGCGACAGCACGATCTCGGCGTTCTGGATCAGTTCGAGCGTCTCGTTGACGGCGGTGTCGAAGCCGCTCAGGCCCTCGTCGCCGTAGCGCATCTCGTAGAGCGCACGGCGGGCGACGGCCGAGGCGTCGTACTCGGCGTCGCCGACGCTGATGACATGCGCGCGCGGGGGCAGGTACTGGGTGAAGTAGAGGCCGAGCAGTACGACGAGGATGGCGACACTGAGGACGCCGACCACACCGAAGATGACAAGGCGTTCTCTGCGCCGGTCACGCTCCTCGCGCTCACGACGCGAGGTACCCGGCGGTCGGTAGGCGGCCACGCCCGGCTCCTCTTCCGCCGAATGCCTTCGCGTTCGGCGACTGCGAGGCGAGTGGAACCGTTAGCGGCGCGAGGGCCGCCCGGCGGGCACGCCGGAGACGCGCACGTGCTCGGAGGTGTACGGCAACAGGCCCATGTGGCGTGCGCGCTTCACCGCCTGCGCCAGCAGCCGCTGGCACTTCGCCGTGCAGCCGACGCGACGGCGGCCCTCGATCTTGCCGCGGTCGTTGAGGTAACGACGCAGCAGGCCGACGTCCTTGTAGTCGATCACGCGCGTACCGGGCGGACAGAAGTCGCAGGGTCGGCGCCGGCCTCCGCCGCCGCCCGGGCGGCGGCCGCGATCGCGGCGGTCGCCACGGTCACCCCGATCGCCGCGCGGCCCCCGGTCCCCGCGGTCGAACTGGCGAGGCCCGCCATCTTCGCGGGGCGGCGCGGCAGCCGCTGGACTGTCCGGCGTCGGTTCGTTCGTCACGAGGTCCTCCCTGCGCGCCGGCCCCGCCGACGCTCCGTGTTTAGCCTAGAACGGCAGGTCGTCGGGTTCGAGGTCGCCCTCGGCATCGGCGCCCACCGCCATGGCCGGCGCGCCCTCGCGCCCGAACGGCGCGGCGTCGCCCCGGCCACCGAGGAACTTGACCTCCTCGGCGATGACTTCCGTGGTGTAGCGGGTGACGCCGTCCTGCCCCTCCCAGGAGCGGGTGCGGAGCCGACCCTCAACGTACACCTGCCGACCCTTCGACAGGTACTGGCTGCAAATCTCGGCGAGCCGGTTCCAGGTCACGACGCGGAACCACTCGGTCTCGTCGCGGGCCTCACCGTCGCGCGTGGTGAAGCGACGGTTCGAGGCGACTCGGAACTCGGTCACCGCGCTACCGTTGGCCGTGTAGCGCATCTCCGGGTCTGCACCCAGGTTCCCGATGATCATTACCTTGTTCAGCATGGCGCACGTCCCCCATGGTGCAGTGGGGAGTGGTTGCGATCTGCGTGTACTGTAACGCCCCCGCGTCCGCCGTGCTCGATCGACAACCGACGAATCACTCGGTGCCGGCAACGGCTGCAGGAGGCGCCCCGCTCGCTGTGGTTGGAGCGTCTGCTGCTGGCGCTGCGGCCTCCTCGGCCGGAGCCTCTGCCGTCGCCTCTGCCGCCTCGGTGGCGGGTGCCTCGGTCGCGGGCGCCTCGGCGGCTGCGGGCGCGGCCTCGGCCACCGGGGCCTCGCTGGCAGGCGCCTCCGCAGATGCGTCCGCCGCAGCCTCGCCAGGTGCGCCTTCGGCAGGTGCGTCCGCCGCCTCGGCGGGCGGTGCATCAGCCGGCGGGCGGTCATCGAACGAGGGGCGACCACCGGCGGGCCGACGCATGTCGACCTCTTGCTCCGGGGGACCCTCGTAGCCCGGGATCACACCGGAGAGGAGCAGGTGGCGCAGCACGTCCTCGTTGATGTTCAGGGAGCGCTCGAACTCCGCGGCGCGCTCGCCAGGCATGTTGAGGTAGGTGAGCACGTAGGTGCCCTCGAAGTGGTGGCGGATGGGGTAGGCGAGGCGCCTGCGTCCCCAGTTGTCGACCATCGAGACCGAGCCGCCGGCGTCCTCGATCAGCGCGCCCACCCGCTCGACCATGCCGTCAACGTCGTCGGCCGACAGACGAGGGCTGATCACGTACAGCAGTTCGTACTCGTTCAAGCGTCTCCTTCGCCGGGCTGTCCAGCCCACGGGCCTGCAGCCCAACCGACTCCGTCACGTTCGCGGGGCTTCGGGTCGTCGAAACAGCAGCCGCCGCCTTGAGCGGCGACCGAACGCACATCCGATGATGGGCGCACCCCACGCGCGCACGCAAGTATAAGTCGCCCCGATCGACGGGCAACCCTCACGCCATCGTCCAGCCTCCAGGCGGAACCTGTGAGCCGCCGGACTGTCGACCATGCGGGCCAGAGCGTGCGATCGCTACTGCGTGGCTTCGATAACAACCCGACCCTCGTGCTCGACATCGACGCACAGGCGGTGACCAGCGAGCAGGGACATCCCCACAAGGGGCGCGGCGTCCGACACGTAGGAGACGACGCGCCTGGGCCGACCATCCCACAGTACCGTGACAGCGTAGCTGTCGAGGGCTGCTTCGCTGCCATCTGCCAGCTGCACACGATTGACACCGGCGAAGGTCAGGTCCAGTTCGCTCACGACTCTCAGGGGCAAGGTGAGGAAGCGGTCGAACCCGGTGTCCACCACAGCCTCGACTTCCAGAGCGCGCCCCGAGGGGCCGCGAAGCGGAAGGCCGACCACCGCCTGTCTGGCGGCGTTCACAGCGCCTTCGATCATCGCGCCCTCTGTGGGGCGCCGCCCCCAATACTGGCAACCACCCGATAGCCAACCCGCAGTAGCCAGACATCGATGGCGTCGGGCTGCTGCGCGCGAAGACGGTCGGCGGCGGACAGTTCGCTGTCGCCCATCGCCCACCGTCCGGTTTCGACGTCGATGGCGACGAACGCTCCATCGTGGGTTTCCTCGACGCGTGAACGGATGTCGCGCTCGTAGATCTCATCGCCGAGGCGCGCCGTCTCCTCGGCGGGGCGGCGGGCAGCAGTCACGGCTTCCTCCCAAAGTCGATTGGCAGAACGAAGACTCGAAACCTACGCCAGCGGCACCCCCGGCGCCGGGAATGCGTCGCACAGCTCCAGCACCTCGGCGCGCGCGGCCGCGGCAACGTCGTCGTCCTCGGGGGCGTCGAGGACGCGGGCGATGAGCTCGCCGACGCGGCGGAGCTCGTCGGACTCGAGGCCGCGCGAGGTGAGCGCGGGCGTGCCGACGCGGATGCCGGAGGCGGTCGCAGGCGGCAGCTCGTCGTACGGGATCGCGTTCTTGTTGACGACGATGCCCGCGCGGGCGAGCGCGTCCTCGGCGCTCTGCCCCGTCAGGCCCTTCGGCGTCACGTCCACGAGCAGCAGGTGGTTGTCCGTGCCGCCGCTCACGACGCGCAGCCCGGCGTCGACGAGCGTTGCGCTCAGCAGGCGCGCGTTCTCGACCGTCTGCTGCGAGTAAGAGCGGAACGCCTCGGTCGAGGCCTCCGCCAGCGCTACCGCCTTGCCGGCGATGACATGCATGAGCGGGCCGCCCTGGGCCACCGGGAAGACGCCCCGGTCCACCTGGCGGGCGTAGTCCGCGTCGCAGAGCACGAGGCCGCCGCGCGGGCCGCGCAGCGTCTTGTGCGTCGAGCTGGTGATGAGCTGCGCCTGGCCTACCGGCGTGGGGTGCACGCCCGCGGCGACGAGCCCGGCGATGTGCGCCATGTCGGCCATGTGCATGGCGCCGATGCTGTCCGCGATCTCGCGGGCGCGCTGGAAGTCGATGATGCGCGGGTACGCCGTCGCGCCCGTGACGATGAGCTTGGGGCGGTGTTCCTCGGCCAGGCGCGCCATCTCCTCGTAGTCGATGGTCTCGCTCTCGCGGTCGACGCCGTAGGACACAAACTCAAAGAGGCGGCCGCTGAAGTTGACGTGGCTGCCGTGCGTCAGGTGGCCACCCTGGTCGAGGCGCATCCCCATCACGGTGTCGCCGGGCTTGAGGACCGAGAAGTAGACGGCCATGTTCGCCTGCGCGCCGGAGTGTGGCTGCACGTTGGCGTGGTCGGCGCCGAACAGCGTCTGCGCGCGCTCGATGGCGAGCGTCTCGACCTCGTCGACAAAGTCGCAGCCGCCGTAGTAGCGGCGGCCGGGCAGCCCTTCGGCGTACTTGTTGGTGAGGACGCTGCCGACGGCCTCGAGGACCGCGCGGGAGGTGAAGTTCTCCGAGGCGATCATCTCCAGCGTCGTACGCTGCCGATCCTCCTCGCGGCCGATGGCCCCCGCTACCGCCGGGTCCGTGTCCGCGAGCGCCCCGCTCAAGTCCGCCACCATGCTCATGTCTGCCCCTCGCACACCTCGACGTGCCTGTCATTCCACCCTAGCACGAGCACCGTATGTGTCAGCCGGGCCCACGGACACCGCGACCCGTGTCAGACCGCGACCACCGGCCCCACTCGCTCGACGCGCACGCGCGTCTCCAGCCGGTGGGTGTCCGCGGACGTGCAGAGCGTCGTGCCCGGCGTCAGGCACACGGCCGCCCCGGCGGCCGTCGCAGTCGCCAGCGCCTCGTCCCAGCCGTGGTCGCGCACCAGCGAAAACAGCAGCCCCGCAAGGAACGCATCGCCCGCGCCGACCGCCGAGTTGACCTCCACCAACGGCGCCGGGACCCGGAAGTCGCCCCCGGAGGTCGAGGCCACGCAGCCTTCGCTGCCCTGCGTGATCACCACGTGCTCAACACCCCACGAGCGCAGCATGCGGGCCGCGTCGAGCGCCGCATCGGAGCCCTCGATGGTGCTGCCGAGGAGTCGCCCGGCCTCGTGGTCGTTGAGCTTGAGCAGGTTCGGGGCGGCGCCCGCGGCCAGCACCTGCGCGACGATCTGGCCGTCGGCGTCCAGCGCGGTCTTCGCCTGCCGGTCCGCGGCGATGCCCAGCAGGTCCACGTACAGCCCGGCGTCGGTGCCGGGCGGGATCGAGCCGGCGAGCACCAGCCAGCTCTCGATGCGCGGCCGCAGCCGGCGCGCGATGCGGGACCGGAGCTGGGTGATGGCGTGTTCGGTCACCCGGGGTCCCGCTGCGGCCAGGACGGTGTGCACATGGCTGGTGCGGTCGAGGATGGTGATGTTCGTACGGGTCTCGCCCGGCACGAACATGAACTCGCAGCCGATCCCCGCGTCGAGCAGGGAGTCCTCGATCATCCGCCCCATGTCACCGGGCGCGAAGCCACAGGCGAGCGGTTCGTAGCCGAGTTCCTTGAGCACGCGGGCCACGTTGATGCCCTTGCCGCCCACGTCCCAGCGGTTCGAGGCGACACGGTTCGTATCGCCCTCGACGAGTGCGTCGATTTCGATGGTCTGGTCGATCGCGGGGTTGAGGGTGACCGTGACGATCACAGGAGCCTCCCGCCGTAGCCCCGTTCGATCGATTCTAGGTCGCTGCGGCTCGCACTTACTAGTCCTCTCGCGCAACGGCGAGCGCATACACCCGCTCGGCGCCCCCATCGAGTAGCGCTCGCGCGGCCGCGCCGAGCGTCGCGCCCGTCGTCGCCACGTCGTCAACGAGGAGCACCGAGGGTGGTGGAGTGGTACGCACCTCGAAGGCGCCGGCCATGTTGCGGCGGCGGCGGTCGACGCCGAGCGCGGTCTGCGCGCCCGTCGATCGGGCGCGGCGTAGCATACGGCGATGTAGCGGCGCGCCGAGCTCGTCCGCCACGGCCGACGCGAGCAACTCGGCCTGGTCGAACCCGCGCTTGCGCCGTCGCGCGCCGTGCAGCGGCACCGCGATCACGGCGTCGACGCTCCACGAGGCCGGCACCACGAGCGCCGCGGCCCGCCCGAGCGGGTCGAGCAGCGCGCTGACGCCGCGGAACTTGGCCTCGATCACGGCGCGGCGCGCGTGGCCGACGAACCGATACGGCGTGCGGAGCCCCTCGAACGGTGGCAGCGCGGCAGCGCACCGCGAGCATGCCCGGTCGCGGCGTCGCGCGCCGCGCGGCTCGCCCGCCGTGGGAAGCCAGCAGCGCGGGCAACGAGGCGGCGCCGCGTCGGGAAGTGCGTCGAGGCACGCGTCGTGGACCGCTGCGCCGTAGCGGCCGCAGACGATGCAGCGCTGCGGGAGCAGCGCATCGCCCAGGCCGTGCCGCAGGGCCGGAGCGAGAGTGTGGATGGTGTCCCGGAGCGTCATGCCGCTGCGCCGTTCCTGCCGCCTCGGGCGAGGCGGCTCCACGGCGAGCCGAGCGTATACTGGCGAGGGCGGCATGCCCCCGACCGGCCCACTCGAAGCGAGGGACTACCGACGTGCAGGTGCGCATCCGGCTCTTCGCGCAGCTCCGCGAGCTGATGGGCGGCGACCTCCACGAGGACGTCGCCGGCGACTGCATCACCGTCGCCGAGCTGCATCGCCACCTCGAACGCTCGCACCCCGCGCTCGAGCCGTACTTGCCGACCCTCGCAGTCGCGATCAACCAGGAGTACTGCCTCGACGCGGCCGCCGAGATCGGGCCCAACGACGAGGTGGCGCTCATCCAGCCCATCTCCGGCGGCGCCACCGCCGACTCCACGCCCCGCTACCTCGTCACCGAGCAGCCCCTGGACCGCGACGCACTGCGCGATCTGGTCGCGACCGACGCCAGCGGCGCCGTCGTGTTGTTCGAGGGGGTCGTCCGCAACCACCACGAGGGCCGCGGCGTCGCGCGGCTGGAGTATGAGGCGTACGCACCGATGGCGGAGCGGCAGATGGCCACCGTCGGCGACGAGGTGCTCGCCGAGTTCGCCGACCGTGAGGTACACCAGATCGCTGCCCATCACCGCATCGGGATGCTGGAGATCGGCGACGTGTCCCTCCTCGTGGCCGTCTCGGCAGCGCACCGCGGCGATGCGTTCGAGGCCGCCCTGCGCGCCGTCGACCGCATCAAGGAGACGGTGCCCGTCTGGAAGCGTGAGCACGGCACCGACGGCTCGATGTGGCAGGAGGGCGTGAGCCCGCGCCCCGAGGGAGCGGAGCACCTCGCCGGCGCGTGACGCTGCCGACCCACCCGCCTGAGCGGAGCTGCCCGACAATCGCCCATACCCAGACGCCGACGGCAGTGAGCGTGAGACCGAACCCAATCAGCGCAATCGCAACCAGGTCCGCCATAGGTCACTCTCCATAGATCGCCTCAGCTATTGGTGCTTCGCAGCTCGAGTCGATTCACGGCACTCCAACGCCGATGCAGACTGGTGCTACCCGAGTTGGTTCAGCAACACCGCGACGCCAATCGCCATCGCCGCGAGCATCAGGCCAAACCCGGCGGCCATGCCCGCACCGAGCTTCAGGAGCAGCCGGGGCTCTATCTCGTCGATCTTGGCGTCGAGCCGGTCGATCTTCCGCTCAAGTGCCGCGACGGCGAGCGCGAGATCCTGCCTGGTCACGAGAGCTGCAGCATGAGGCACGAGCGGCCCTCCTCGTACGACTATCCCATCTGCGCGAGGACCGCCCCGATGGCCGCGAGCGTGAGCCCGAACCCTGCAACCAGCCCAGCCCCGATCTTCAGAAGGAGACGCGTCTCCAACTGAGACACGGCGAGCGCGAGATCCTGCTTCGTCACGAGATCGTCCGGCCGCGCCGCCATCTGCGTCGCGAGCACGTCGGCCTGCTCCTCGCTGAAGCCAGCGGCACGTAGCTCTTTGGAGATAGTGAGGGTGTCCAGTGCCATCGCCACGAGTGTCCGTTGTTTGCCTTCCCGGGAGCGGGTGCTTCGGAAAGGTAGCACATTTGCGCGATTACGTTACTTATGACCCCATGCGGTAGTCGGGCACGCGCAACTCGTAGACCGTCGCCACCTGCAGGTCGCCGAGCCGCGAGGCGATGCGCGGCTCCAGCTTCGTGAGCTCGAGGTCGCTCGTGACCACGGTCGGCCGCCGGCCGAGGTGGCGGTAGTTGAGGAGCTGGTAGAGCTTCTCCTGCGCCCACGCGCTCGATTGGTGCGCGCCGAGGTCGTCGAGGATCAGCAGGTCGACGTCGCGGAGTCGGCGGAAGAGCGTATCGAAACGCTCGGCCGAGTTCGGGTCGAACGTGGCACGCAGCTCGTCGAGGAGGTCTGGCACCGTCGCAAACGCGACGCGGTCGCCCGCCTCGACCCGGTCGGAGGCGATCGCCGCGGCGAGGTGGGTCTTGCCGGTGCCGTTCGGGCCGAGCAGCACCAGCCAGCCCTCGGGCTGGTCGGCCCACTTGCGGGCGAGCCGGAATGCAGACTCCAGGTTGCGACGTGCCTCGCCGCGCAGTCCGTGGCCGCCGGGCCGGAACGCCTCGAAGCTGAACGCCGGGAGGCGGTCGGCAGCCATCCCGCCCACGGCGATGAACTGCTCCCGCCTCGGCTCCTCCAGCACGAACTGCTGCACGAGCGACGGGTCGCTCAGCCGCGCACCCAGCCGACCATCGATCTCCTCCGGCACCGTCACGGAGGTGAACACGGTGGGCAGCGCGGCGTGGAAGCGGTGCGAGACGACCTGCACGAACTTCTCGCGCGCCCACGCCGTCTCCGAGTAGCCGTCGAGGTCATCGAGCACGAGCAGCGGGGCGTCCCGCACCTGCTCGCTGAGCCGGTCGTAAGCGATCTCCGCATCGTCGTCGTACGAGGCGCGCATCCGGTCGAGCAGGTCCGCGACGGTGAAGAAGAGCGCGGGGCTGCCGCGCTCGATCGCCTGGTTGACGATCGCGGCCGCGAGATGGGTCTTGCCGCAGCCGGGCACGCCGCTGAGCACCAGCCAGCCCTCGGGCTGATCGGCGAAGCGTCGCGCCGCCTCGACCGCCGCGGCGTAGCGGGCGCGCGCCGGCTGGTCGCTCGACCGGCCCTCCGGCAGCAGGGTCTCGAAGGTGAAGCGCTCGAGGGCGCCCAGCCGGGAGTAGCGCAGCAGGCGCGCGCGCCGCTCGGCCTCGTCCTCTGCGCGTGCGCAGTTGCACGGCACGGCGCGGCCGAAGTTGGGGTCGTCGATGTCCGCGGTCACACGCACGAAGCGCGCACCCCCGCACTCGGCGCACACCGGCTCGCGCGAGGCGGCCGGGGCGCTAGCTGCGGCGGATGACGCGTTCGTACGGGCCGTGGTCGCGCGCTGCGCTTGCAGCAGCTCCTTGAGCGGACGCATCCCGCGTACTCCTGCTTCCCTCGTCCTTGCCCTCGTGTTCCCAGCGCCGAAGGATCGCCTCGGCGTACGCCCACGAGCGCGCATTGTTGCGCGCTGCTTCACGCAGCGCGTCCGTCACCCACTCCTCCGTGTAGCGCTCGCACGCCTGGCCCAGCGCCTCGGACGTTGAGGGCGTGAGCAACCCGATCTCCTGCTCATAGACCCGCGCTGGTTCGGCAAGCCCAACGCCGGCGTGTTCCTCGCGCGGCGCGGTGAGCCGTGCCCCCTCCGGCAGCGGCGTCGCTCCCGAGCGCACACGGTCGAGGCTGCGGCGTCCCGACTCGTCGTTCGCGAAGCACAGCGTGTCGCCGTCGTCGAGCGCGAGTGCGAGCAGGCTCCCCCGCGCCGAGGCGCGCTCGATGGCCGCCGCCAGGGCGTCGTGCCCGCCGCACCCTGCCAGCGCGCGGCGCAGCGGCTCCTCGGTGGCGAGCTGCGAGGCGCGCACGGCACGCAGCGGGCCGCGCTGGCGCGCGATCGCGTAGAGCGCGTAGAGCGTCACGCGCAGCTCCGCCTCGTTGTCGATGCGCGGCAGCAGCTCGGTGAAGAACTGCGACGGCAGCGTCGTCGCCGCGCCACCCGCCACGAACCCCTCGAACGGCAGTCCCTCGACGGGGTGTCCGGGGCTCACTAGTCGAACTCCGGCGGCGGCTCGCGCAGCACCAGGTCCTGGAACGACGCCGTACGGTCGCGGAAGCGGACGGTCACAGTGCCCGTGGGGCCGTTGCGGTGCTTCGCCACGATCAGCTGCGCCAGGCCCGTCGGGTGCTGGCCGCCGGGGTCGTCGGGGTGCTCGTCCTGCCACTCCTCGGGGGTGCGGTAGACGTCCTCGCGGTAGATGAACATCACGATATCAGCGTCCTGCTCGATCGAGCCGGACTCACGCAGGTCGGACAGCATCGGGATGTGCGGGGTGCGCGTCTCGACGGCGCGCGAGAGCTGGGCCGCCGCGATGACCGGCACGTCGAGCTCGCGTGCCGTCTCCTTCAGCGCGCGCGTGATCTTGCCGAGCTCGGACGCGCGGTTCTCGCCGCCGAGGGACGCCGAGTGCAGCAGCTGCAGGTAGTCGACGACGACGAGGTCGAGGCCGTGCTCGGCCTGGAGCCGCCGGCACTTCGCGCGGATCTCCGGCACGGTCAGTACCGCGGAGTCGTCGATGTAGACGCCCGCCTCGCCGAGCGCGCCGATGGCGTGCATGATGCGCGACTCCTCGTCCTCGGTGTGCATGCCGAGCCGGAGCCGCGTCGCGTCGACGTCCGCCTCGGCAGACAGGAGTCGCATCGCAAGCTGGTCGGCGGACATCTCGAGGGCGAAGAACGCGACCGTGCCGTGCTGGCCGACCGCCGCGTTGCGCGCGAAGTTGAGCAACAGGGAGGACTTCCCGACGCCCGTGCGCGCCGCCAGGACCATCAGGTCGCCGCGTTTGAAGCCGCCGAGCAGCGCGTCCAGGTCCATGAAGCCCGAACGCACCGCGCTGACGAGCACGCCCTCGACCGCCTCGCCGGGGTCCTCGAGGAACTCATCCAGCAGGTCACGCAGCGCGCGGAAGTCGCCCGCTGACTCCGCCGAGCGGATCGTGAGCAGCAGCGCCTCGGCCTGCGCGAGTACCTCGCTCGCGTCCGGCCCGCCCCGGTACGCGATCTGCGCGATCTGGCCGGCGACGGCGATCATCCGCCGGTACAGCGAGTCGCGCGCGATGATGCGTGCGTGGGCCTCGACGCCCTCTGCGGTGAAGTGCTTGCCGGTGAGTTCGAAGAGGTAGGGCTCACCGCCGGCCGCGTCGAGGCGCCCGGCACGCTCGAGCTCGTGGGTGACGGTGGGGTGCGTCAGCGTCTCGCCGCGGTCGGCGAGGGCGACGCAGGCCTCGTAGCACCACTGGTTTTGTTCGCGGAAGAAGTCCTCGGGGCGGAGGATCGGGACGACGCGGGGGTAGGCTTCCTCGTCCAGGAGGAGAGCCGCGATCACGGCCTCCTCGGCGGAGATGTCGTGCGGAGGCAGCCCGCCGACCGGGGGCCGGGTGTCCGGCCGGAGTTGCGCCGGCCGGGAGCTAACCACGGGGCGCTACGGGGCCGGGGATTCCTCGGGCTCACCCGCAGGGTCAGTTGCCACAGCTACGGAGCCGGAGGATTCCTCGGAGGATTCGTTACCCGGCTCCGGCGCGACCTCGGCGAATGCCACGTCCGGGTCGTCCACCATCTCGGCGATCGGTTCCTCGTCTCCCGCGAGCGCAAGCGCCACAAGAGCTTCGGCTGCGGCGTCAACGCCTTCCGGCGCCTCGACGTCGACCACGATCACCTCCAACTCGACAGTCACGTTACGTGACAGCCGAATCGGAACGGTGTAGACCCCGACCTGGCGAATCGCCTCAGGTAGCAGGATGCGACGCCTGTCCACTTCCTCGCCGAGAATCTCCCCAGCCTTCTCGGCAATGTCACCATTCGTGACGGAACCGTACAGACGCCCCTGCTCACCGACGCGTACAGGAATCACGAGCCGTTGGCCTTCGAGCTTGCCGACAAGCTCTTGGGCCTGCTCGTCCAGGAGCCGCTGTCGCTCCTCCTCCTCCTGTGCGAGCGATTCCGCCCGCTGGAGCAGGGTGGGCGTTGCCGGAGCGGCAAGGCCGCGCGGCAACAGGAAGTTCCGGGCATAGCCCGCGGCAACGGTTTTCACCTCGCCACGGGTGCCGGACCCCTCAACGGTCTCCAGGAACACGACCTTCACGCCGAAACCCTCTCGCCGTGCCGGAGCCGGGACGCCAGTGATATTGGCGGTCGCGCGACTGAGCGGCTCATGCTTTTTCAAAGCGGCTTTGCACACACCGCCCACGTGGACGCTGGAGCTGTGGGCAAGCCTGCGCGGTTGCCCACACAGGCTAGTCACGACCGTTGATCAAGCGCAATCGCCCTGCCGCACCTCCTCTACCATCGGCGCATCGGCCCGATGGTAGAACGGGCGTGCGCATCATGTCAAACGTACGTTCGCACCAAGCCTCTGAACGCTACTCAGCCCCCAGCGCCCGCGGCAACCCACCCTCGTACGCCTCCCGCATCGCGGCCAACGACGCGTCGACGGGGCCGAGCTGCAGGCGGTCGCCACCCGCCGTGCCGATCACCGTGACCGCGACTCCCGTCTCGGCGGCGAGGGCTTCGAGGGCGGCGCGTGCCTCGGCGTGCGGTGTGGCGACGAGGAAGCGTGACTGCGCCTCGCCGAAGAGCGCCGCGTCCACGCGGCCGCCGAGCTCGGCGGCGCGGGCGTCGACGCCGACATCGCCGGCCAGGCAGGCCTCGGCGAGCGCGACGGCGAGGCCGCCGTCGGCCAGGTCGTGGGCCGCGCTGAGCAGCCCGTGCTCGTTCGCGCCGAGCACGAGGCGTTGTACGCGCGCTTCGAGGTCGAGGTCCAGAGCCGGAGCACCGGCGACGAGGCCGTGGCGCGTCGCGAGGTACTCGGAGCCGGCGAGCGCGGCGGCGGGCTGCGCCAGCGACGCGCCGAGGAGCAGCACGTCGTCCCCCTCGCTGATGGCCGGGGTGAGGCGTCGCTCGATATCGTCGAGGACACCGAGCATCCCGATCGTGGGCGTGGGCAGGACGGCGCCTGCGGGCGTCTCGTTGTAGAGCGAGGCGTTGCCGGAGACCACCGGCGTCCCGAAGGCGCGGCACGCGTCGGCCAGTCCGAGGATCGCCTGCTCGATCTGATACGCGATGTGCGGGCGCTCGGGGTTGCCGAAGTTGAGGCAGTCCGTCACCGCCACCGGCGTCGCCCCGACGGCCACGACGTTGCGGGCTGCCTCGGCGACCGCGCACGCGGCGCCCGTGCGCGGCTCGAGTTCGACGAGCCTGCCGTTGCAATCGGTCGCGACGGCGAGCGCGCGGTCGGTTCCTTTGAGCCAGATCAACGCGGCGTCGCCGCCCGGCGGGACGACGGTGCCGGTCAGCACCTCGTGGTCGTACTGGCGGTAGATCCAGCGCCGGCTCGCGATGTTCTGGGAGCCGAGCAATGCGAGCAGCTCGGCCGTTGGGTCGTCGCAGTCCGGCAGCGCCGCCAGGTCTTCCGCCTGGCGGCGGTCGAGGTCCGGCGGGCGCTCGGTCTCGATCTCGTACTGTGGCGGGTCGGTGAGCACGCCGACCGGGATGCGGCCGACGACGGCCTCGCCGTCGCGAATCGTGGCGTAGCCGTCGTCGGTGACGAGGCCGACGACGTCGGCGTGCAGCTCCCAGCGCCGGAACAACTCGAGCACATCGTCGAGGTGCTCACGCTTCGGGATGACGAGCATCCGCTCCTGGGACTCGGAGAGCATGACCTCGTCCGCCGTCATATGCGCCTCGCGGCGCGGCACGCGCGCCACGTCGATCTCGATGCCGGTGCCCGCGCGCGCGGCCGCCTCGACAGCGCTCGACGTGAGACCGGCCGCGCCGAGGTCCTGCAAGCCCTCGACCCAGTCGCCGTGCTGCTCGGCCAGCTCGACGCAGGCCTCGAGCAGCAGCTTCTCCATGAACGGGTTGCCGACCTGCACGGCCGGACGGCGCTCCTCGGACGCCTCGTCGAGCTCGACGGATGCGAAGGTCGCGCCGTGGATGCCGTCGCGGCCGGTGTCGGCGCCGACGAGCACAAGCGGATTGCCGGGGCCGCGCGCCGAGGCCGACAGCATGTGCTCGACGCGCCCGACGCCGAGACACATCGCGTTGACGAGCGGGTTACCCCCATACGCCGGGTCGAACTGCACCTCGCCGCCGACGGTCGGCACGCCGACGCAGTTGCCGTAGCCACCGATGCCCGCGACGACGCCGGAGAACAGGTGGCGGTTGCGCGCGTCGTCGAGCGGCCCGAAGCGGAGCGAGTCGAGCAAGGCGACGGGGCGCATGCCCATCGCGAAGATGTCACGCAGGATGCCGCCCACGCCCGTCGCGGCGCCCTCGTAGGGCTCGATCGCCGAGGGGTGGTTATGGGACTCCATCTTGAAGACGGCGCACCAGCCGTCGCCGAGGTCGATGGCGCCGGCGTTCTCGGCGCCCGCCTCGGTCAGGACGCGATCGCCGGTGGTCGGGAAGTGGCGGAACAGCGGGCGCGTGTGCTTGTAGCCGCAGTGCTCCGACCACAGCGCCGCCGCCATGCCCAGCTCGAGCTCGTTCGGCTCGCGGTCGAGCATGCCGACCAGCCGCTCGTACTCGGCGCGCGAGAGTGCGATGCGTTCGAGGGTCACGTCGTCGACGGGCATCGCCGCTAGCTTGGCGGAGACGGGGCGGAGGGGGAAGCCCGGCTCGGAACGTCAGTCTGCGATGGCGATGGCGGCGATGATGAGTCCGGTCGCGAGGGCGACCAAGCCGCCGAGGCGGATGATCATCCGCTGTTCGATCGCGTCGATCCGCGCATTCAGCCTCTCCTCAAGGAGAGCGACATCAGATTTCGTCACGACGCTATCGGCGAGGTCGTCGGCCAACACGCCGACGAGCGCGTCGGCCTGCGCCTCCTCGAAGCCAGCTTCCTGCAACCGTCGTGACGCCCGCAACGTGTCGATCATCGCCATAGCCTGATCCTACGGCACCATGATCCCTCATCGCCACCGCAAGGTGCGGATCAATGCTGATGCCGCGCCGCTACGCTACTCCTCGAAGCTGAAGGGCGGGTAGCGGTCGGTGGTGAGCAGCCACATGTAGGCTCCCACGCGCAGCGCCCAGCGGTTAATCCCGACCATGAAGCGGAAGATCCCGCGCGGGTAGCGGCCCGTGAACACGATCGCGAACCACGCCGCGACGAGCAGCACCATCGCGACGATCCCGAGCACCGCGAGCACAACGTAGTGCGGGATCGCGAGCAGCCACTTCACCAGAGGCAGCCAGCGGTTCAGGTCGCGCTCCGTGTCGGGGTAGTCGAGGTCGACATGGACTGCCTGCTCCTCGTCGGTCGAGGGGTACTCGTCGCGCATCAGCAGGAAGTACGCGCTGACCCGCGTGGAGAAGCGGGACAGCTCGAGGTTCCAGTCGAACCACCAGCGTGGGTACTTGCGGCGGAAGAGCAGCATGAGCAGCGTCGGGCCGAACAGGAAGCCGCTCGTCGAGACGGTGATCCACGTGGCCTCCCCGATCTGCTGCGTGTTGTTCGCGCCGCTCGTCAGCAGCGAGATCACGACGACGATCGGGATCGCCAGGACGATGCGGAACAGCGTCGTGGCGCGGCTCAGCCCCTCCTCCGGGTAGTCGATATCGAGCCGCGCCGGGTACGGCGCGCCTGATCGGTCCATGTAGTCGGCGCTCACGGTGCGCGTCCTTCCGGGGAGCCGCGGTCAGGCCGCCGGCGCGGCCTCGATGCGCGCGAGGGCGGACTGCCAGATGGCGTTGCCGTCCTCGCCGCCGAGGAGCGCGGCCGAGGCGCGCTCCGGGTGCGGCATCATGCCGAGCACGTTGCGGCGTTCGTTGAGTACGCCGGCGATGTTCGCGACCGAGCCATTCGGGTTCGCCTCGGGCGTCACGTGCCCGTCCGCGTCGCAGTAGCGGAACGCCACACGCTGCTCCGCCTCGAGCATCTCGAGGGTGGGTGCGTCGGCGAAGTAGTTGCCCTCGCCGTGTGAGATCGGGACCTGCAGCACCCGGCCGGGCTCGATACCGGCGGTGAACGGCGATCGATGCTCGGCGGCCACGAGGTGGGTGGGCTGGCAGCGGAACTGCAGCGAGGCGTTGCGCATGAGGATGCCGGGCAGCAGCCCGGCCTCGCAGAGGATCTGGAAGCCGTTGCAGATCCCGATCACGAGCCCACCCGAGTCGGCGTGCGCGCGCACGGACTGCATCACTGGTGAGAACCGCGCGATGGCGCCGCAGCGCAGGTAGTCGCCGTAGGAGAAGCCGCCGGGCAGCACGACCAGATCGGCGTCGCCGAGGTCGGTCTCACGGTGCCACACGCGCTGTGCCGTGACACCGAGGCGTTCGAGGGCGAAGACGCAGTCGCCATCGCTCCAGGTGCCTGGGAAGACCACGACTGCCGCTCGCATGCCCCGATGATACGGCACCGCCGGGCTGTCCGAACCCCGGAAGCGGCCCCTACGGGCCCTCTACCTGGCCGTAACGGAAACAGCTCGTGACGTGGTCGTTGACGAGGCCTGCCGACTGCATGAAGGCATAGCAGATGGTGGGGCCGACGAAGGAGTACCCGTACTCCTTCAGCGCCTTGCTCATGGCGAGCGACTGCTCGGTCTGCGCCGGAATGTCGCCGAGAGCGGCGAAGGCGTCGCGGCGGGGCTCGCCACCCACGAAGGACCAGAGGAAGGCGTCGAGCGAGCCGTGCTCGGCCTGCACGGCGAGCGTCGCTCGCGCGTTGCCGATGGCGGCGTCGATCTTGGCGCGGTTGCGGATGATCCGGGCGTCGGCGCGGAGCCGCTCGCGGTCGGCATCTCCGTAGGCTGCGACCGTCGCGACATCGAAGCCGTCGAAGGCGACCCGGTAGCCCTCGCGCCGGTGCAGCACGGTGCGCCACGAGAGCCCTGCCTGCGCCCCCTCGAGGATGAGCAGTTCGAAGAGGGCGCGGTCCTCGTGCAGGGGGACACCCCACTCGATGTCGTGGTACTGCTGCATGAGGGGGTCGTCACCCGCCCACTCGCAACGGGTCACCGGCTCGGGCAACTAGTCCTCCGGTTGCGAGGAACCCTGCGTGGCGCCGCGGTGCGTCAGCGGATCGCCCATCCCGCCCGACTCGCGCTCCTCGATCTCGTGCTCGGTCGGCTCGGGGTACGCGACACGAGGGTGGTAGACGGCGTTGAGCGACTGCACGAAGGACTCCGCGACGACGCGGAGGTCGCGCAGCGAGATGTCGCACTCGGCGAACTGATCCTCCTCGATGCGCTCGCGGACAATCCCGTTCACGGTCGCGGCGATGCTCTCGAACGTGCGGTCGGCGCTGGCGCGGACGGCAGCCTCGCTGGAGTCGGCGAGCATGATGATCGCCGCCTCGCGCGACCGGGGACGCGGGCCAGGGTAGCGGAACAGCTCCGGGTCGATCGAGGGGTCCTCGGCGGCTGCACGCCGGTAGAAGAACTGCACGCGGCGCGTGCCGTGGTGCTGGGGGATGAACTGCGCGACCGCCGCGGGAATGCCCTCGCGCCTCGCCAGATCGACGCCGGCCGCGACGTGCTGCTGGATCATGCGCGTGCTCTGGAGCGGGTCGAGGGTCGCGTGCGGGTCCTGGTCAGACTGGTTCTCGATGAAGAACTCGGGCGCCGTGAGCTTGCCGACGTCGTGATAGTAGGCCCCCACGCGCACGAGCAGCGGGTCCGCGCCGATGCGGTCGGCCGCGCGCTCGGCCAGGTTGCTGACGAGCACGGAATGCTGGAAGGTGCCGGGCGCCTCGTCCTGCAGGCGGCGCAGCAGCGGGTGGCCGAACTGCGCGAGCTCCATGAGTTCAACGCGCGTGATGATGCCAAACGGCCGGCTGAGCAGCAGGAAGAACCCGACGCCGATCAGCGCCGACGCCAGCCCGCTCACCGTGCCCCCGGCAACGATCCACGCGAGGTCCGC
Organism: Dehalococcoidia bacterium; assembly: GCA_965208885.1. Lineage (GTDB taxonomy): Bacteria > Chloroflexota > Dehalococcoidia > UBA2979 > UBA2979 > VXMT01. The sequence goes on along the minus strand of CBDBPS010000002.1, from coordinate 1,532,405 downwards.
GATCTGCCGGTCGGCGTCGAGCAGCCAGATGGCCAGCAGCGAGGCGATGACTGCCCCGCCCGTCGCCAGGCCGGCGACGAGGTAGCGGTTGACGTGCAGCGCCCGGGACGCGACGAAGACGCCGGCGAGTGACCCGGAGCTGAGGGCCAGCCAGATCCTCGCCGTCTCGAGCTGGCCACCCCCGGCCGCATCGGCGAACGGTAGCGCAATCGAGACGAACGAGGCGACCACCGCGAGCAGCAGCGTCAGCAGCATCGCGACGCCGAGGTCGAGCAAGACGGCCGCCGCCATGGGGGCGGCCGCGATCGGGATGGCATACGCGAGGAAGTGACGCTCGATGTCGGGTAGCAGCAGTGGCAGCGTGAACTTGAGCGCGACGGCGGGCAGCAGCAGGAGCAGTGCGAACAGCGTGAGGCGCCGCACGCCGATGAGCGCCGGGGGGCGGACGACGTACAGGTAGGCGCCGCTCGCCGCGCCGCCGAGCAGCGCGACGATCACCGCCGCGGCGATGGCTCGCGCCTCGACGCCCGATGTGTGCAGCTCCGCCTCGCGGAGCATCTCGAGGTCGGCGGCCGACAGCTCGCGGCCCTCCTCGACCAGGACCTGGCCGCGTTCACGAGTGACGCGGACGGCCGCGACGCGGCTGCGCGCGACGTCGCGTGCAGCGGTCGTCTCCTCCGGGTCGACCACGACGTTCGCGACGATGAGCGGCGTGAGCAGCTCCGTCAGCGCGACCAGCTCGTCGGCGTTGAGTTCGCCGGCGATCCGTGACGCCAGGCCGCGCCGAGCCTCCTCGATCTGTTCGGCGGTCACCTCGGGACCACCGAGCACGGCTTCGAGCAGGGCACGCGCCTCGTCGGCAAGTGCGCCGAACTCAGCGTCCGAGGCAGCGGCGAAGGTGTCGATGGCGCGCTGTCCGAGCGCGCCGGCCGTCGCCGCGCGGATCTGCGACTCGCGCGCCGCATCGCCGAGCGTCGCGCGGCGTGCCTCCCCGATCTGGAGCAACTGCTGCTCCAGCTCGCCGAGCTGGCGACGGAAGATCGAGGGCTCGAAGACGAGCTTCGGGGGCACGGCCGCGGCGGCGGCCTCGCGCGCCTCCTCGGTGAGCACGTCGGACTCGTAGGAGATGGCGCGCGGCGCGGCGAGGGTGAACGGTGAGGCTTCGCCCTCGCGCAGCGTGGTGCCGCCGGGGTACCACGGGACCAGAAGGGCGCTCAGCGCCGCGGCGATGACCAGCCCGAGGACGACAGCAGTCAGGCGCGAGTAACGGGCGTCGGTCCCGGCTCCCCGATTCAGCGACACGGCGGTGGATGTCGGAGGCGAGCCGTCAACCGCTCGCCAGCCGCTCCCGGACGAGCTCGTTCACGCGGCGTCCGTCCGCGCGACCGCGCACCCGCCCCATGAGAGGGCCCATGACCTTGCCGAGGTCGCCGGGGCCGCTGGCGCCGACCTCCGTCACGACCTCGTCTATTGCCGTGCGTATCTCGTCCTCGCTCAGCTCCTCCGGCAGGTAGGCGCTGATGATCTCGAGTTCCGCCTGCTCGCCGGCCGCGAGGTCGTCGCGTCCGCCCTTCTGGTACTCCTCGATAGAGTCGCGGCGCTGCCGCGCTTCGCGCTGGAGCGCGACCACCGCCTCCTGGTCATCGAGGTCGTGGCCGGCGGCGATGCGCGCGTTATCGAGCGCGGCGATCAGCAGGCGCAGCGTGTCACGACGCCCGGCGTCGCGGGCTCGCATGGCCGCGGTCATGTCCGCGCGGATGGTCTCCGCGATCGAAGGCATCTCTCAGCGCCTGCACTTCCCGACCGCCTCGGCGGTACTGCTGCCGTGTGGCGCGCACTGAAACCGGGCGTGTTCACCCGGTAGCGAGACTGTGACGCGTCCCTGCGGGCGCGTCGTTAGCGTCGCTGCTTCGCCTGGGCGCGCATCGCCTTGCGCAGCTTGCGGAGGCGCGCGGCTTCCTTCTTCTTGCGACGCACGGACGGCTTCTCGTAATACTCCGCCCGACGTGCCTCGGAGAGGATGCCGTCGGCCTGCACGCGCTTGTTGAAGCGCTTCAGCGCGGCCTCGAACGACTCCGTCTCCCCAACGTAAACCTCGGTCACGTGTCGTGCCGACCCTTCGCAACTATCCCCGCGAGATGGTCTCGCGGCTCCGTCTCACGCCTGCCCACAGGCCACCGAGACGAGCGCCTTGAATCGTAGGTGCGCCACGCCGGGGCCGTCAAACACGAGGAGCCTCCGCGTCGATCTCAGGCACGCTGTACACCACCTCGCCCCCGATAACGGTTCCCACCACGCGGCACGACGCCGGGTTCGCCTCCAGCGGCCCCTCGACCAGCACGAGGTCGGCGGCCCGGCCCACCTCCAGCCGGCCGCGGTCCGCGAGGCCACTCACCGCGGCGGCTCCCGACGTCCACGCGGCCAGCGCCTCCAATGGCCGCAAGGCCTGCTCGGGCGCGAGCGTCGTCGGACGCGAAGTCGATGCCGCGGCGCTCGCCGAGAGCGGGCCGGAGCGGCTCACCGGCGCGTCCGAGGAGAACGCGAGCGGCGCCCCGGCCTCGATCACGTCGCGCCACGGGTGGAGCCGCTCGCGCTCGGCCGGGGTCAGCAACTGCTCGTAGCGAGGTGCCACCTCGGTCAGCAGTCCGGGCTGCGCGACCACCGCGACGCCCGCCTCAGCGATCGCCTCGACGAGGTCGCGCGGCAGCAACGGCGCGTGTTCGATGCGCTGACCGCGTGGGTCGCCCGCTGCCCGGAACGCGTCGAGGGCCGCACGCACCGACTCGACCGTCGGCGCGTGCACGGCAACGCGCCGACCGGCCTCGGCGGCCCGCCGCACCACTGCCGCGAGGCCCTCGACGCCGACGTCGTCACCCTCGAGGACACGCGGCTGTACCTTCAGTTCGCCGCGCAGCACGCGGCCTGCGGCTGCCTGCTCGGGCAGCTCGCCGAGGTGGTCGGCGCCCTCCATCACCACGAGCCGCTGCGGCACCGTCCCGTCGGCGACCAGGGTGGCGAGGGTCTCCCACTCCGCCAGGCCATTGCGCGGGCCCGCGTCAACGAGGGTCGTGACGCCCTCGGCAAGCTGCGCCTGCGCCCACGCGCGGACCGCTGCCGCCACGGCCGCAGGGTTGGGCGTCGGCATGGCAGCCTCGATGCGCTCGGCCATGCCGAGCAACAGCCCGTCGAGGCGGCCGTCGTCGAGCGAGCGCCCGAAGGCCGCACCCGGCGGCTCGGGTACGGACTCGTCGATGCCAACGAGGGCGAGCGCGCGCGAGTTCAGCACCTCGGCGTGCCCGGAGCGGTGCGTGAGCCGCACCGGGTGGTGCGGCGCGGCGGCGTCGAGCTCTGCACGCGTGGGGTGGCGGCGCTCGGCGAGCATCGTCTCCTCGTAACCGTGCGCGCGCACCCACACGCCGGCCCGCCGCTCCGCCGCCGCCCCGGCGATGACGTCGAGGAGTTCCGGGATGCTGGAGACCGCCCGCGGCGAGCAGTCGACCCCGGCGGCAGCGGCCGCAGCCGCCAACACGTGGACGTGCGCGTCGATGAAGCCGGGCAACACGTACGCCTCGGGTGCGGCGACGCGGCGATGGTCCGGGGGCAGTGCTCCTGCACACTCCTCGGACGTGCCGAGGGCGACGATGCGGCCGTCGACGCAGGCGAGTGCGCCGTGGGCGTGGCGCAGCGAGGCACCGTCTGGCACGAGCACGCGCGCCTCGACGAGCAGTGGCTCGGGCGGTGCTGATGATCGCGAGGTCATGGGTCAGTCGGACGAGGCGTGCGCGGGGCTGCGGACACGAAACAAGCGCGCGACGGTGACGCCGCGCGCTCGCTGGAGTCTGCCACGAGGCAGGACTAGTCGGCGGAGGGCAGCACCTTCGGCTGCAGCTCTTCCATGCCGCGGCCGTCGACGTTCAGGTTGCAGTCGCCCGGCTTGATGCAGAGCACCTCGACCTCGGAGTTGTCGTCGCGGTATCGCTTGCCCAGTGCTACGGCCATCTTCGCGCCCCCTAGATCTGCTCGAGCTCGTCGTCGCCGCACTTGAGCGCGCCGTCGCCACCGCGTGTCACGATGAACTCGGCGCCGCAGGTGTTGCAGCGGTAGCGCTTGCCGGTCTCGACTGCCATGTGATTCCCCTCCGCCGGCGCCGCTCCCGCGGTCGCCTCCGTGTTGCCTGCCGCGTGACGAGGGCTCCCCGTGGGCGGGCGCCTCCGCCGCGTGTGTTTCCTCGCTACTCGACGGTGACCGAGATGGCCATACCGAGCTGGTAGTGCGCCGGGATGTTGCAGAACAACAGGTACTGGCCGGGCTCCAGGTCCACGGTGGTCACCTGTGTCGATCCACCGGCGAACTCTTGAATCGTCGCGAGGATCTCGAGGCCACCCTCATTCGCCTTGCCGCCCTCGATGGTCAAGCCGTCGGCTGCGATATCGCTGCGAGTGACCTTGAACTCGTGCGCCACGGCGCCCGCGTTCGCGACCTGGAAGGCGATCTTGCCGGACGGGATCGGGTCGTCGACGATCATGTCCCACTCGGTCATCTCGACGGTCACCGTCGCATCCGCGTCACTGACGTCGATCGGCGGGGGCGTCGGGGTCGCCGGCGTATCCGCGGCGACGGTCACCTCACCCGGTGCGGCGAACGGGTCGCGCGCGCGGAACTCGGCCTTCGTGTCCGGCGCCCAGTTGCCGCACGACTCGGTGTTCACGGTCAGCGCGGTGGGGTCGATCACGACCGTCACCTCGCGGCTGCGCTCGGTGATCTCGTCGAGGGTCGGGTGGCGGCCCAGCTCTTCCTCGAGCACTGTGGCGAACTGCTCCTCGTCGGCGTGGTGGCCCTCCTCGATGACGAGGTCCCAGAAGTCCGACTTGCCCGTCGGGTCGTTGGTGAGCAGCGTCACGAGGTGGTTGACCTGCGTGTCGGAGAGCGGTCCACCGAAGCGTTGTGACCACGTCGCCATGTAGGTGCCGGGGCGGCCGCACTCGATGGTCTCGCGCAGGTACTTGCGGATGGCTTCCGCCTCGCCCTCGGGCGTGGCGGCGACGCCCTGGGCGTTGCCTTCCTCGAAGATCCAGAAGGCCTTGTTGTTGATCGCGGCGCCGATGCCGCCGGTGCCTTCGAGGTCGTGGCAGGTGCGGCAGTTGGCGACGAAGAGCCGCGCGCCGCGTTCGGCGTTGCGGTGCGTGATCTCCTCGGTCTCGACGACCTGGCGGTTCGACTCGTTGAACAAGTAGCCGACGATCACGACGAAGCTGACGAACAGCAGCCCGATCATCACGTTGACCTGCTTGCTGGTGTTCATCTCACCTCCGGCTCAGTGATGCCCTGAGTCGCGCCGGCTACGCGGGCAGTGACGGGTGGTCGACTGCGCGTTGCGGGTTGTCCGGGCTGCCCGGCAAGCGGTCGCCTGTCTGCACGGTGATGTTGCCGCCGTCGTCGATGTCCACCTTCATGGTGGTCATCGAGCGGGGCGCGGGCCCGAACACACGGATGCCCGACTTCGTGTACGTCGAGCCGTGGCATGGGCAGCGGAACCAGCCCTGGTCGCCCTCGTAGGTGAAACCCGAGCGCCACGGCACGGTGCAACCAAGGTGCGGGCAGCGGTGCCAGAGGGCGAGCATGCCCGCGCCGCCGCCGCTGCCGCCCGGCCGTGTCTCGTTCGGGTCGAGGTTCACGAGCCAGAACTGCCCGATGATGTTGTGCTGCGGGTTGCCGCCGCGCGGGAACTCGGAGGCGTTACCCGCCGGGACGGGACCGCCGAAGCCCTTGATGCCACGCGGGTAGAGGAAGTCCAGCGTCGCGGCGACAGAACCGAGGAGCGTGAGCCCCAGGCCGGACCAGAAGGAGAGCCGGATGAAGTTCCGGCGCGTCATCTCGTCGCGCGTGGGCCTGCTGACCTGCGCGCCGGGGACGGCCTGCCCCTCGGCCACCTGGACGCGCCGAGCGGCAATTGCCTCTCGCCAGGCGTCGGTGATCTGTTCCGGTGTCTCTGTCTCGGTCGTCACTCAGACGCTCCTCGCGCGCGGTGGGTCACCCCACCGAACGGCGATCGCTTGACTCTCTTATGACTCCGCCGGGTAGACGTCCCACGGCCAGAGCAGCTCCAGCCCGGCGCCCCGGAAATACGTGCCCGCCACCGTCAGCACCAGCCACGACGCGAACCACCCCGAGATGAGCAGGATCATGTGGTCCCGCCGCGTCCTCGCGAGCCCGGTCCGCCAGGCAACCAGTGACAGGAGGATCGGTAGCCCGACCATGATGCCAATCGGGATCGCTTGCTCCACGATCCACGCCGGGATGTTCCATTGGATGCTGCCTCTAGGCAGCCCCAGCAGGTCCGTGCGAACGAACGTCTCGCCAAGCGGGACACCCGTCAGGTCGTTGTGCCAGTTGATGTCGGTCTGGAGGGCGCGGACGCTCTTGAGCCAGTTCAGCGTCTCCGGCCACGTGCGTACGTTCTCCTCCGCCATGAACGGCGGCCAGACCCGGAAGGCCTCGCTGCCGACGGAGAAGCGCTCGTAGAGCACGATGTGCTTGCTCGAGTCGTAGACGATCAGCAGCCATGTCCCGACGAAGCCGACCGTCATGCCGACGATCAGGTTCGGCCACGCGCGCGGCGTCGCGAGCCAGCGGCCCTGCTCCTCGTTCGACGTGTCGAAGTAGGGCACGGCGGCGAGCAGGATCAGGAAGATCGTGGGGACGATCACACCGGCGAGCGCCGGGTGCATGTGGATCAGCAACTCCTGCAGGTTCAGGAAGTACCACGGCGCCTTGGACGGGTTCGGCGTGTTCGCCGGGTTGGCGCGGTCCTGCAGCGGGGCGTTGATGAGGATCGCCAGCGCCACGAACGTGAGCGTGAAGATCAGCGCCGCGATGAACTCGACGAATACGAGGTCCGGCCAGACCAGCAACTCTTCCTCGCGCTGCCGGCGAGGCCGACCGCTCGGCATGGCGCCGCGCTGGCGCGATGAGGCGGGAGCAGATGCTTCGGCAACCATCGCGGTCCTCCCTACAGCGGCCGCGCGAGTCCGCCGTCACGGCGGATTCGCCAGAAGTGCACGGCCATGAAGATTGCGGCGGCGAGCGGCAGCCCAATCACGTGCAGGGTGTAGAAGCGGATGAGGGCGTTCTGGCCGACCTCGAACCCGCCGATCATCACGAACTGGTTGACCTCGCCGAGGATCGGGTCGGAACCGATCATGTTGGTGCCGACGGTGATGGCCCAGAAGGCGAGCTCATCCCACGGCAGCAGGTAGCCGGTGAACGAGAGCAGCAGCGTCAGCACGAGCAGGATCACGCCGACGACCCAGTTGAACTCGCGCGGCGGCTTGTACGCGCCGGTGTAGAAGACACGCATCATGTGCAGCATCACGGTGATGACCATGCCGTGCGCCATCCATCGATGTGTATTGCGCAGCATCATCCCGAAGCGGACATCGGTCTGTAGCGCCTGCATGTCCGCGTACGCGCGTTCCACGGAGGGCACGTAGTAGAACATCAGCAGCACGCCGGTGATGGTCAGCCCGAGGAACAGGAAGAACGACAGTCCGCCGAGGCAGTAGGTGTGGGTGATCTTGACGTGCGTGCGGTGCACACGCGTGGGGTGGAGGTGCAGGAACACGTTGGTGGCCACCGCGAGCATCTGGTTACGCGGTGTGTTGGGGTACCCGATGCGGAAGATGGACTTCCAGACGCGGTTGTTGACGAGGAACTCGTACGCGCGATCGACGATCGCCTGCCCCTGGGGACGTTCGGTGGTTGCCATCCCGCCCCTTTCGGTTTGGTCCTCTAGCTGCCGCGATCAGGCGCGCGGCAAGCGCCTCCAACGTGCGAGCGCGAGCGACGCGCTACGCCTCCCACCACTTCCCAAGCACCACAATCGCGGCCAGCGCCGCGGCCATGAGGAAGAAGATGATGGTCAACTCCATTGCCTCGCCGACTTCACCGAAGATCATCATGCACCCCGATGTTCGCCTCAACCCGGCCGTCCGAGCGTGACCATCAGCCGGGACGCACAGGTGGCGTCCAGACCGCGGCGATCCTAGCGACGGCCCGGAGCTAAGGTCAAGGAAACTCCGGGCGTTGTCCAGCCCCAACCGGCCGCTTCCCGCCACCCGGCGGGACAACGCCACTACAAACGCACGTAACGGTGAGCGGGCGCTCGCTCAGGACGCTCGCACAACCCTCGGCACACCGCCCCTTCGCAGCCGCCAGATGCCGTGCAGGTCCTCCATCGCCGTGCGCACGATCGCCACCCGGCTGTCCCGATCCTCGACCCACCGTACGGGCACCTCACGCAGCCGGTAGCCGTTCTCCTGCGCGATCAGCAGCAGCTCGGAGTCGAAGAACCACTGTGTGTCCTCCACCAGCGGCACGAGCTCGCGTGCAGCCTCGCGGCTAATCGCCTTGAAGCCGCACTGTGCGTCGGTCACGCGCAGGCCTGCCAGGCGACGCAGGATCTGCACGTAGGTGCGCGAGATCGCCTCGCGACGCCATCCGCGCGCCGTCTGCGAGTCCGCGTGCAGCCTGGTCCCGTACGCGATGTCCACGCGCCCGGCCGCGATGGGGTCGACGAGCTCCGGGATGTGCTTGATGTCCGTCGAGAGGTCGACGTCCATGTACGCCGAGACGTCGGCGTGCGAGGTCAGGAACGCTATCCGCAGCGCGATACCGCGACCCTTCACCGGGATGTGCAGCAGCGTCACGCGCCCGGGGTGGCGCACCTCCAGCTCCTCGGCGATCGCGCGCGTGCGGTCCACCGAGGCGTTGTCGGCGATGACGATGCGCCACGCGTGCTCCGGGTGCTCCCCGGTCCACGCCAGCACGGTCTCCGTGCTACGTTCGAGGATCGCCTCCTCGTTGTAGACCGGGAGGACAAGGTCGACCGTGGCCATCGAGGGCGTCCGCCGCGCCTAGTGGCGGAAGTGGCGCGCGCCGGTTGTCAGCAGCGCCATCCCCAGGCGGTTCGCGGTCTCCACCGACTCCTCGTCGCGGATCGAGCCGCCCGGGTGCACCGCGGCCGTCACTCCGGCCGCCGCGGCTACCTCGAGCGAGTCGGGGAACGGGAAGAAGGCGTCCGAGGCCAGCGAGGAGCCCGCTGCGGCCTCTCCAGCGCCGTTCACGGCCAGGCGGGCACTCTCCACGCGGTTCGGCTGTCCCGCGCCCATCCCGACCAGCACACCGTCGCGCACGAGCGTGATCGCGTTGGACTTGACGTGCTTGCCGACCAGCCAGGCCGTGCGCAGGTCCGCGAGTTCGGATGCGCTTGGCTCGCGGTCGCTCACGACCTCGAACGTGGTCTCCTCGGAGAGGTCGGACTCCTGCACCAGGACGCCGCCGCGCGTCGAGCGCAGCTCCATGCGGGGCCGTCGAGGGTCGCCCGCGTCGACGGTGAGGATGCGCAGGTCGCGGGACTTCTTCTTGAGGTGCTCGAGGCCGTCCTCGGTGAACCATGGCGCGACGACGATCTCGAAGAACATGCGGCCGTCGGTCACCGGGCTCAGCACGTCGCGCAGCGCCGTGGCGAACGCGAAGTCGATCGGCTGGTTGGTGGCCACGATGCCCCCGTACGCCGAGATCGCGTCGCCGGCCATGAGCGCGCGCTCGTAGAGCGCTGCCACGGCCTCGTCGCCCGCGGCGAAGCAGCACGGGTTCGTGTGCTTGATGATCGCGATGGCCGGCCGCTCGCTCTCCGCGACCAGGTTGTACGCGGCGTCGGCGTCCAGCAGGTTCACGTACGACAGCGCCTTGCCGTGATGCTGGACGAACCCGCCGATGCCCTCGACCGGCGCGCGCACGGAGTCGAGCGTGTAGAAGGCGCCGCGCTGGTGCGGGTTCTCGCCGTAGCGAAGCTCCGCGACGCGCGTCATGCCGACCGTGAGCTGCTCGGGCAGCGCGTCGTCCTCGCCGCGCAGGTACTCCGCGATCGCCGTGTCGTAGTGCGCGACATGCGCGAAGGCCTTGGCGGCCAACTCGCGCCGCTGTCCGGCGTCGACGCCGCCCGCGCGCAGCGCGTCGAGGATCGCATCGTAGTCCGAGGGGTCGACGACAGGCACCACCCACGGGTGGTTCTTCGCCGACGCGCGGATCATCGTCGGCCCGCCGATGTCGATCTCCTCGAGCGCCTCGGCGAGCGTGACCGGGCCTCCGGTCACGGTCTGCACGAACGGGTACAGGTTCACGGCCACGAGGTCGATCGGCTCGATGCCGTGTTCGGCCAGCTCGGCGGCGTCGGCGTCGCGGTCGCGACGCGCCAGCAGCCCGCCGTGGACCCTCGGGTGCAGCGTCTTCACGCGCCCGTCGAGGATCTCGGGGCTGCCGGTCATGTCGGCGACGCTGCCTACCGGGACGCCCGTCTCGGCGATCACGCGCTGCGTGTTGCCGGTGGAGAAGAGCTCCCAGCCCAGCTCGTGCAGGCCGCGCGCGAACTCGGCCACGCCGGTCTTGTCGAAGACGCTCAGGATCGCGCGCACCGCGTCGCCCCCTACTCCGGCAGTCCGCGCACGGCGGGCGCGCCGTCCCCGGCCACCACCTCGCCGATCCGCCAGCTACCGGTCGCCGAGGCGAGCACCGCGTCGGCGTCGCCCGGCGCCACGGCCAGCACCATGCCGGCGCCCATGTTGAACGTGCGGAACATCTCGCCGTCCTCGATGCCCCCCATGCGCTGGATGTAGCCGAACAGCGGCGGCGGCTCCCAGCTCTCGACGTCGAGGTGCGCCGCCAGCCCCTCGCGCAACACGCGCGGCACGTTGCCGGGCAGCCCGCCACCCGTGATGTGCGCCATGCCGTGCAAGAGCGGCAGCAGCGGCCGGACAGCGTCGAGGAACGAGCCGTGCACCGCCAGCAGCGCATCGCCGAGCGACCCGTCCAGCTCCTCGACATCCCCGTCGAGTCGGTCGCCGTCGTCCTCACCACCCTTGCCGATGCTGAAGATCTCGCGCACGAGCGAGTAGCCGTTGGTCTGGAGTCCCGTTGAGGGCAGCGCGATCAGCGCGTCGCCCGCCTCGATGCGCGAGCCGTCGACGATCGCGTCGCGCTCGACGACGCCGACCATGAAACCGGCGAGGTCGTAGTCGCCGGGCGTGTAGAGGTCGGGCATGTCCGCGGTCTCGCCGCCCAGCAACGCCACGCCGCTGGCAGCGCACGCCTCGGCGATCCCCGCCACCACCTCCACGCGCTGCTCCTGCGGCAGCCCGGCGGTGGCGAGGTAGTCCATGAAGAACAGCGGCTCGGCGCCCGCCGTGAGCACGTCGTTGACACAGTGGTTGACGAGGTCCTGGCCGACGTCGCCGTAACGCCCGAGCGCGGCGGCGACGAGCAGCTTCGTCCCCACGCCGTCGGCGCTGGAGACGAGCACGGGGTCGCGGTAACGCGACTGGTCGAGGTGGAAGAGCCCGGCGAACGGCCCGACGCCCCCGAGCACCTCGGGGCGAGTGGCGCCCTCGGCGGCCTCGCGGTAGCGCTCGACGGTGGCGTCGGCAGCCGCGACGTCGACGCCGGCGTCGGCGTAGCGCAAGGGACGTGGAGCCCGCGCGGTCATCGCGCCGTCACTGCCTCACCAGGCCTCGAGGCCCGCGTACGGGGGAGTGGGGGGATGGTACCAGCGGGAGGCTAACTGATGGGGAAGTCAAGAAGCGTCCCTTGCGCGGCTCCTGTCAGCTTCCGCCAGAGTGCCACCGCCTGACGTTCCGTGAGAGACGCGACCGCGTCCGCCGCTGCCCTCGCAGCCAGAGCTGGCTCAGTCGCCTCGTCAACGGACTCCCTCATGCTCGCAGGGAGCACTGCAAGATCCTTGCGCGCTACTGCATCCCGGTAGGTGGTGAACAGCTCAGTCACGATTCGCTCCTGGCCGTACTGTTGAGTCCGCAGCGCAGGACGGTCAATAACGTAGTACCAGACAAGTTCCTTCAGGAGCTCCACCTCTTGCCGGAAAGCGTCCCCGTCCGGGAAGCCGAGGGACCAAGTACCGGCGACCTTCTCAAGGCGAACCGCACCCAGGTAGCGACTAATGAGAATCGCCGTGGCTCTCCGTAGTTCCTTCCTCTGAGAGCGTTCGCCAGCGTATGGCCGCGTGAGCGAGCTGAAAGCAAACTCCTCACTGAACAAGCGGTCAGCCGCCCGCCGTGCGCTCTCCCAATCATCCAATGGAATCGGTGGGATCCAAGCTTCCTGCTCGGCCAGCCTACTCCAACGCGTATGCAGCCAGTCCAGGAACACCGCGCGCTCGTCCTGGCTCCAGCGGAGACGATCCAACGGAAGGAGCCCTGAACGGTAGAAGTCTTCCACATCGTGCACCGCATAGGCCACGTCATCGGCCCAGTTGACGACCTCCGCGTTGGCGGACCGTCGGTCACTCCCTTGCGGGTGGCCGCGTCTCGCCCACACGAAGGCTTCCTTCTCGGACTCGTAGGCACCGTACTTGGCGTACCTCGGGTTAGTCTCAGGCTCTTCACGCAACCACGGATACTTAAGGATGCTGTCGAGAGTGAGACGTGTCAGATTCAGGCCGTCGAAGTCGTTCCGCCTCTGCGCTAGGGTGGTCACAATCCGAAAGGTCTGAGCGTTCCCCTCGAATCCATCCGGGTCACCTCCGCCCTCCCCATCGCCTTGGCCCCTCACCAAGGCATCCAGACACCTCTCGGCGATGTGTCCAAACGGTGGGTGCCCTAGATCGTGAGCTAGAGCCGCAGCTTCGCACGCGTCCGCATCGATCCCCGCCTCACGCGCCGCTTCTTCTTGTGCCACCACGAGGTGTTCAGCGACCCGCCTCGCGATCTGAGCCACTTTGAGCGAGTGCGTCAATCGATTATGGTATGGGTGGCCTTCCTCGGAGGAGACAACCTGCGTCACCCCGGACAGACGCGCGAAAGCCGAGGCGTAGAGAACACGGTCACGATCGCGTTGGGTTCGCCCACGCTGGTCGTCCTGCTCGTCATAGCAACGGGCAAACGGGTCAGTCGGCTCCTCAGGCACTCGCCGCTTCAACCCTGTGCGCTATGCGCCCGTCTGGGGCCCAACTCACCTCTCGAGAGTCAACGAGATCCCAGATTGCTGAGCGAATCGATTCGCGGCTCGGCGCACTATCGCGCCTCTCATTGAGCAGCCGCTCAATGATCTCGCTCGCCCAGAGGATTTGCTCACCCTCAAGTTCCCTGATTATGGCTTCTCGAATGTCAGGAGCTACCACAGATACCTCCCTGTGCGCTAGCGAGTTATCAGAACTACTGTACTTAGCAGAGCCTTCCCGCGCACCTCAGCACATGCCCGTAGGAGATGTCAAGCGCCGTATCGCGGCGTAGCGAAGCCAGCGCAGTTCGTCCGCTTCAGCCTCACGGTCGATCATGGACGACCCTGCCCTCGCGCAACGCCTCGCGCAGCACGCTTCCGACGACGTGACTGCGGCGCGCGATCTCGTCGGGAGTTGTCACGACGATGTCTTTCGCCGTTAGCATGTCCCGAAGGCAGCGCCGCATCTCAACAGCCGCCTCGTGCCGGTCCGCGCCGTCGGGCATCACGACCAACAGGTCCACGTCGCTGTACTTCGTCACCTCGCCGCGCGCGACCGAGCCGAAGAGCACGATGCGCTCAGGGTCGAAGCCCTCGACGATGCGATCCACCATCGTGGCGACGACGCTCTCGTCGGGTGTGACGTATTCGCGGCTCTTGACCATGGGTACAGGTTACGCCAGTGCGGCGGGTCCGCGCGGAAGGGTCAGTTCACCGCCCGCAGCGGCACCGTCTGAAGCGGGATCGCGTGGCGGTCACGCCTGGTATCGCCCTCGAGCGCGAGCTTGTCGAGCTGGAGCGGGACCTCGCTCGGGTACTGGCCGCTGAAGCACGCCGTACAAAGCCGGTCCTCGGTCTGTCCCGTGGCGAGCACCGTCCCCTCCAGCGAGAGGTAGCCGAGCGAGTCGGAGCCGATGTGCTCGCGGATCTCCTCGACATCGAGGTGTGCTCCGATGAGCTCACCGCGCGACGCCATGTCGACGCCGTAGAAGCAGGGGTGCGTGATCGGGGGCGAGGTGATCCGCATGTGCACCTCGCTGGCGCCACCCTTGCGCAGCATCGCCACCACGCGCGGCGTCGTGGTGCCGCGCACGATCGTGTCGTCGACGACGATCACCCGGCGGCCCTCGAGCATCTCGGGCAGCGGGTTGAACTTGAGCGCGACGCCGCGCTCGCGCAGCCGCTGGTCGGGCTGGATGAAGGTGCGGCCCACGTACCGGTTCTTGACCAGGCCTTCCGTGTACGGGATGCCTGACTCGCGCGCGTAGCCGACTGCGGCGCTGGTCGCGGAGTCCGGGATACCGATCACGATATCTGCGTCGACGGGGTGCTCGCGCGCGAGTTGCGCGCCCATGCGCATCCGCACCGGGTACAGCAGTTCGCCCTGCAGCCGCGAATCGGGCCGCGCGAAGTAGATGTGCTCGAGGAGGCAGAGCGCCGACGCCCGGTCCGGGTTCAGCCCCTCGCCGGCCGACCACCACTGCGGCCCGGCCTCGTCGATGCGGACGACCTCGCCCGGTTCGAGCTCGCGCACGAGCGTCGCACCGAGGGTGTCGAGCGCGCACGTCTCCGAGGCGAGCACCCAGCCGCGGCCCCCGTCCAGCCGGCCCAGGCAGAGCGGGCGGATGCCGAGCGGGTCGCGCACGCCGAACATGGCGTCGTGCGTGAGCAGCGTCAGCGAGTAGGCGCCGTTCGCGCGGCGCATCGCGTAGTGGAAACGGTCGCCCCAGGAGCCACCCGGCGCGTTGGCGATCAGCGCCGCGAGCACCTCGGAGTCCGTGCCCGTGGAGAAGGAGATGCCCTGCTCCTCAAGGTCGGCTCGCAGCAGGTCCGCGTTGACGACGTTGCCGTTGTGGGCCAGCGCCAGCTCGCCCTGCGGACCGGTCACGACCAGCGGCTGCATGTTCACTTCGTGGCTACCGCCGGTGGTGGAGTAGCGCGTGTGGCCAATGGCGTGCGTGCCGCCGCCGAGGTTGTGGAGGGCCTGCTCGTCGAAGATCTGCGTGACCAGGCCCATGCGGGCGAAGCGGTGGACGTCGGACTCGGGCAGCCGCGCGTCGGCAGTGGCGATGCCGGCCGATTCCTGCCCGCGGTGCTGGAGGGAGTGGAGCCCGAAGAAGGTGAGGCGAGCCACGTCCTCGCCTGGTGCGAAGACTCCGAGTACGCCGCACTTCTCGTGCAGGCTCGGGATCAAGGGCGCCCCTCCCCAATGGTCCCGCTAGGTCGTCATCCTATCACGGGCGCCCGCACGGTCACCCCGCCGTCTCCGCCGAGGCGTTCTGGAGCAGCTTGCGGTGCTCGATCGCCGTGCAGCGGTCGAAGACGACCTGCATGCCGGCCTCCGACGCCTTCGCGATCGCATCCGCGTGCACGATCTCGAGTTGCAGCCACAGGATCGGGGCGCCTGACTCGATCGCCTCGTCCACCACGCCCGGTACCTCGGGGACGCGGCGGAACACGTCGACGATGTCGTATGGCTCGGGCAGCTCGGCGAGCGAGTTGTAGCAGGGGCGTCCGTGCGCCTCGTCGAGCAGCGTGTTCACGAACTGCACGTCGTAGCCCTCGGCGATGAGGTAGCCCGCCACGTCGTGCCACGGGCGGTCGGTGCGCTTCGAGCGCGCCACGATCGCGAGGCGCGGGTGGTCGCGCAGCACCTCCCACGCACGGTCTCCGTCAACGATCATCACGATCCTCCTTCCGGTGGCGCCCCCTCCGGCGGTGGGAGCGTAGCGCGCTCTACGCGTCGACGCCGTCGCGGTGTCGGCGCGGCCTCGGACACCTCGGGCTCCTCGAACTCGTCGGCGGGCAGCAGGCCGAAACGTGCTTCGGCTTCGGCCATCGCGCCCACGGCCTCGGCGAGGCGGTTGGCGCGGTCCAGGCCCACATCGGCGAGCGGCCGCGCGGAGATCACCGAGCCGACCGCGCTGCGTCGGCCGTCGTCGCGCACGATCTCGACCTCCCAGGTCACGAAGTCGTGGCCCCGTCCGCCGATGTCCTCCTCGTCGTAGTCGCCGGTCACGGCGATGTGGTCGATGCGGTCGAACGGTATCGAGTTGGTGGTGCCGATGCCCAGGCCGAGGAAGCCCTGCTGCCAGTGGGCCGACTGCTTGCGGCGGTCGACGACCATGCTGCTGCCGACCACGGCGAACACGAAGCCCAGCGTCGCCACGGGCCCCAAAAACACGGCGATGACCGTGAGCACGACGACGACCGCAAACGGCAGCGTGTCGAGGAACAGCACGATCACCGCGACCGCGAGCGCGGTGAGCCCCATCTGGATGACAGGCCCGAGGAGCTGCGCACGCGAGGGGCGCACGACGATCGTGTCGTCGCTGATCGCGGCCACGGCGCGGCGCAGTGCAATCCGTTCGACTTCCGCCACGTCGCCTCGCCTCCACCGGCCCTCGCGCGACCCTGAGTCTATCGCGTGAGCGTCCCCTCGCCAGCGTCGCTCGCTTGACTATCTCTTCGCTATTAGCGAATCTTGGTCAGCGTGGGCATGACTATCGAGTGGACAACACGCGCCATTCGCGACATGCGCCGCCTCGCCTCGAGCGATCGCGAGCGCATCATCGCGAAGATCGAGCAGCATGTCCGAGACCCCGCGTCGCTGGGCAATCAGGTGACCCGGCTGACCGGGAGCGAGTACAGCCGGTTGCGGGTCGGCAGCCATCGCGTGATCTTCAACGTCGAGCACAGTGGCGCCGACGTCATGGTCGTCCTCCGGGTGCGTCACAGGAGAGAAGCGTATGACCAGCGGTGAGACCGTCACACTGACCCGCGAGGAGTACGAGGCGCTGATCGAGCGTGCGAGGGAGCTCGAGGACATGCTCGCCGCAGCCGAGGCAGCCCGTGCTACACGAGTGCCGCACGAGGTGGCGCTGGCGATCATCGATGGCACCAGCCCTGTGCGCGCGTTCCGCAGCCATCGACGGCTCACCCTGGGTGATGTGTCCGAGCGCGCGGGCATCTCCGTCAGCTATCTCTCCGAGATCGAGCACGGCCGCAAACCGGGATCCGTCGCAGCACTCACCCGCGTCGCCACGGCGCTAGGCACCACCATCGACGCTCTCGTGGTGGATTAGCTCGCAACCCTGCTCGGCGGTTTGCCGCCCCCGTCGCGGCGTCCGTATGCTGGACTTGCCGCACCCCACGGAGGCCTGATGCGCGCCGACCTGATGGAGATCCTCGTCTGCCCCGTCTGCAAGGGCACGCTCACGCTCGGCATCGAGCAAACCGAGGTGTTGGACGACGGCCGCGAGGAGATCCTCGCCGGGACGCTCGGCTGCGCCGCCTGCGATCACACATACCGCATCGACGAGGGCATCCCCAACCTGCTGCCGCCGGAGCTGAACGAGACGCTCACCTCCACGCGCGGCCAGGCCGAGGAGCTGCACCCGTGACCAACGACGAGCGCTCGCGACTCATGGGTCGTGCGCTGATGGGGGGCGCGGCGGTGCAGCTACTGCTCTTCGTCGGCGCGGTCGTGCGCCGCTCATACCTCGCGATCGCGCTGCCGGTTGGCTTCGCGGTCGCCGCGCTCTCTGCGGTCGCCTTCTGGGTCGGCTACACGATGGCGTACGCCCGCTGGGACGACGACGAGGAGCCCACGATTCCTCGCCAGCGAGCCGCCGGCGACTGAGGACGCGTCTGATCCCCTCGCCCCCCTCTGTATGTCTGGGCCGGCGAGCCGCGGTCCCGGCCCGCGGCTTGCCTCGACGCGGGGATACCCCGCGGGAGGGGGGAGAGGGCCAGGGTGAGGGGGGCGGCCCAGGGTCTCGCAAGCCCCTCGTCACCCCCCGTGGCGCTCTTCTCCCTCACCCCCACCCTCTCCCTCGGGGAGAGGGGGCCGGATCGGCGGTGACGAAGGTCTCTCACTCTGGCCCCGCCACCACGCCGGCCCGATCAGCAACTCGACCTCGCTGACCTCCGCCGCGTCGATGCCAGCGAGCAGTTCGCGCACCGAGCGTCCCAGGCGTGGATGCCGCGCGTCCGCGGCAATCTCGGCCAGCGGGACCAGCACGAACGCGCGCAGATGCATGCGCGGGTGCGGCACCTCGAGCACGTCCGTGGCCATCTCCAGGTCGCCCATGAGCAGCACGTCGAGGTCCAGCACGCGTGGAGCGTTGCGCGCGGCCTGCAGGTCGCGGCCGGCGCCCACCTCGATGCGCTTGCACAACCGCAACAGGTCGAGCGGTGCGAGGTCTCCGCGCACACACGCGGCGGCGTTGGCGTAGCGCGGCGGCTCGGCGAGCCCCGGGGGCGGCTCACCCCATGGCGGGGTGTCGTACACCGACGACACCGCCTCGACGGTCAGCCCCGCCGCCTCGAGCGCCTCGAGGGCGGACGCGAGGTTCGCGACTCGGTCGCCGAGGTTGCTGCCAAGTCCGAGGTACGCGACCTCCTTGGCGGTCACGGGCCGGCGCCCGGTCGGCTGATGGCGTCGGCGATGCGCACGACGTCGGCCATCTCCGCCACGTCGTGGACGCGGACGATGTCGGCCCTCGCCTGCACCGCGAGCGCGACGGCGGCAGCCGTGCCCCACACCCGCTCGTGCTCCGGCCTGTCGAGCACCAGACCGAGCGTGGACTTGCGCGAGACGCCGACGAGGAGCGGCCGTCCCAGGTCGCGCAGCTCGCCGAGCCGCCGCACCATCTCGAGGTTCTGCGCGGGCTCCCAGCCGAACCCGAATCCAGGATCGAGGATGAGCCGATGCGCATCGACGCCGGCCTGCTCGGCCGCCTCGATGCTCTCGCGGAGCCCGGCGCGGATGTCGCCGATCACGTCGCCGCCGAAGGTGCGGTCGCGCTGGTTGTGCATGACGACGGCGGGCAGCCCCCGACGCGCGAGCAGCGGCGCGAGGTCGGCGTCACCAAGCAGCCCACGCACGTCGTTGAGCGCGTCGGCCCCCGCGTCGAAGGCGCGCTCCGCGACGCCCGCCTTCGAGGTATCGACGGTGATCGGCGCGTCGACGGCCGCGCGGATCGCGCGCAGTGGCGCTTCGAGGCGCGCCCACTCGGCGTCGACGCTGAGCGGCGCGTGGCCGGGCCGTGTCGACTCCGCGCCGACGTCGATGAGGTCGGCGCCCTCGGCGACCATGCGCGCGGCCTGGCCGGCCGCACGCGCGGGGTCGAGGACGCCGTCGCCTGAGAAGGAGTCCGGCGTGACGTTGACGATGCCCATGAGGTACGTGCGAACGCCCCACTCGAAGCGGCGACCGCCGATCTGGATGGGGGGCACGGCTGCCAGCATCGCCCGATCCTCGATTGGGGCCGTCGAGGCGTGGCGCGGACGCGCTACACGATCTCGATCGGCTGCTCCACGATCTCGCCGCCCTCGCGGATGTGGTACGCGTGGACGGGCGGCGGATCCTCGGCGAGCGAGACCAGGATGTAGAGCGCCTCCGGGTAGGCGGGCGTCTGGTCGACCTCGCCGGGCGGGAAGAACGCCATCCGCACATCCGTGGGCGAGGGGTACGCGCGTGAGGCGACGTGCGAGTGGTAGATGGCGAACAGCGTCTCGCCGGCGTCGTCGCGCGCCTGCTCCAGCCGCATCTGCTCCACACCGTGCATCTCGAAGCGGTACGGGCTCGCCGCGACGTTCGTCACGCGGTGTACCGAGACGGGCTCGCCGTCCTTCGCGTGGACGATGCCGCACGCCTCGTTCGGCAGGTCCTCGCGGGCGTGCGCGATCATCTCGTCGACGAGCGATCGAGCGATGTGTACGGGCGCCGACTCGTCTGCGGTCATCCGGTCTACCCCCACGCCTCGGGTTCACCGTCGTCGATGCAGGCCGCGCCGGCGAACTGCATGCGCAGGAACACCGCGCTGCCCGGCTCGTCCACCAGGTAGTCAAGCCAGTGGTCGCGCTCGGCCTCCGGCAGCCGCCCCGCGAGGTCGCGGAGCGGCACGCTCACCTCGGCGGCGTCGTCGTCGATGCCCACGTCGAGCGACCACTGGCGCGGCAGTCCGACACGGCCGACGTTACGAGTGCGGATTACCTGCGCGCCCGGCAGTGCACGATAGCGCTCGATGACCGCGGCGCGGAAGCGCACCGGGTACAACTCGGCGTCGACGCGACCCGCCAGCACGCGGGCGAGCAGGAGCCGACGAGTGGCCGTGGCCTCCCCTGCCGGGTGTCCCGGCATTCGGGGAGAGCCGCCCGCAGTGGGCTCACCGGTCATCGCTAGCGCGCGACCGGGACGTTGATCAGCGAGCCGTACTCCGTCCACGAGCCATCGTAGTTCTTGACGTCGTCGATGCCGAGCAGGTGGCGCAGCACGAACCACGTGTGCGAGGAGCGCTCGCCGATGCGGCAGTACGCGATCGTCGGCGTGCCCTCGTCGACGCCAGCGCCGCCGTAGAGCTCGCGCAGCTCATCGACGGGACGGAACGTGCCGTCCTCGTTCACGGCGCGCGCCCACGGCACGTTGATAGCGCCGGGGATGTGGCCCGCCCGCTGCGCCGTCTCCGGGAGCCCCGGAGGCGCGATGATCTCGCCCGTGAACTCGGCCGGACTGCGCACGTCGACCATCTGCGTGCTCTCGCCGCCGACAGCCGCGAGGACCTCGTCGCGCTCGGCGCGCAGTGCCGGGTTCGGGTCCTGCGCGGCGTAGCTCGCCGCCGCGACCGAGGTCTCACCGGTCGTGGTCGCGCGCTCCTCGGCCAGCCACTTCACGCGGCCGCCGTCCATGAGCGCGGCGTTGTCGTGGCCGTAGAGCTCCAGCACCCACAGCGCGTAGGCGGCGAACCAGTTGTTGTTGTCCCCGTAGAGGACGATCTGCGTGTCGTTGTCGATGCCCGACGCGCCGAGCAGCGCCTCGAGGTCGGCCCTGGAGATGATGTCGCGCCGCATCTGGTCCTGGAGCTGGGTCGTCCAGTCCCAGCCAACCGCGCCCGCGATGTGGCCCTCGCCGTAGGCCGACGTGTCGACGTCGACCTCGACAAGCCGTACGCCGTCGTCGTTCCCGTGCTCCGCGACCCAGTCGGTCGATACCAGCTTGTCCGCCATGCCGTTCGATCCTCCCTGCCGGCTCGCGAGCCGGTGTTCGGTGTGCCTGCGTTGCGAGGGAAGGCGCTACCACCACAGCACGGTGGCGACGTCCTCCTCGATCTCTTCGTAGGTGTGCGTCCACAGCCCGGACGAGAGGTACTTCCACCCGCTGTCCGCGAGGAGGCACACGATCTTGCCCGAGGTCATGCGCTGCGCGGCGATCTGCGCCGCGCGCACCACCGACCCGCTCGACACCCCGGCGAAGACGCCCGCCTTCGCGGTCAACTCGCGCGTGAGCCGGAACGAGGTCGCCGAGTCCACGACGATGCGACCGTCGAGGACGGACTCGTCGAACACCGGCGGAATGTAGCCTTCCTCGAGGCTGCGCAGCCCCTGCACCAGGTCGCCCGGGTGCGGCGCCGCGGCCACGACGCGGACCGCGGGATTGTGCTCCTTGAGCCGGCGCCCGACGCCCGTGAGCGTCCCGCCAGTGCCGAGACCGGCGACGAACAGGTCGAGGTCCGGCATGTCGGCGATGATCTCCGGCGCGGTCGACTCGTAGTGGGCGCGCGGGTTCTCCTCGTTCTCGTACTGGTAGGGCATGAACCACTCGGGGTGCTCGGCTGCGACACGCTCGGCCATCTGCACCGAGCCGTTGGTGCCGAGGTCGCCGGGCGAGTAGATGATCTCCGCCCCGTACGCCTCGAGCAGTTCGACGCGCTCGCGCGTCACAGCGTCCGGCATCACCACCTTCACGGGGTAGCCGCGCACGCTGCCGAGCATCGCCAGCGCGATGCCGGTGTTGCCCGATGTGGGTTCGAGGATCGTCTGGCCCGGCTCGAGCCGGCCGTCGCGCTCGGCGGCGTCGACCATGAAGCGGGCGATGCGGTCCTTGACGGAGCCGGTGGGGTTGGCGCCCTCCAGCTTCGCGTAGATCTGGACCTCGGGCTTCGGCGACAGCACGGAGATGTCGACCAGCGGGGTCCCGCCGACGAGGTCGGCGAGGTTCCTGGCGACGGTCACCGGCTGCAGCACGGTCGGGTGCTCCCTAGCCCCCCGCGAGGGCCGGCAGGATCGAGACCTCGTCGCCCTCGGAGAGCTCGGTCTCGGCCCCGTCCATGAACCGCACGTCCTCGCTGTTGAGGTAGATGTTCACGAAGCGGTGCAGCTTGCCGTCTTCGCCCACGAGCGTCTCCCGGAAGCCCGGGTAGCGCGCCTCGATGTCGTCGATCATCTCGATCACCGTGCCGCCGTCGGCGCTGAGCGTGCGTTGCCCGCCCACGACGCGCTGGATCACGGATGTCACGTGCACCTGCACGGCCAAAGTGGTCTCCCCTCCGGGCCCGCCGGGCCGGTCCTCACCGTCCCGTCCGGGCGGATGACGCAACAGGCGTCGGTTAGTTGTTCGGCTCCCAGTCGAGCGGCGGCGAGCCGCAGAAGGCGTCGTAGTCGATGAGCTCGGTCACGGTCGGCTCGTCGCCGCAGAGCGGGCAGTCCGGGTCGCGGCGGAGCTTCATCTCGCGGAACTCCATGGTCAACGCGTCCACCAGCAGCAGCCGGCCGGTGAGCGGGCGCCCGACGTCCAGCACCTGCTTGAACACCTCGGTCGCCTGGATGGAGCCGACGATCCCCGTGATCGCGCCCAGCACGCCCGCCTCGGCGCACGAGGGCACCAGGCCCGGTGGCGGCGGCGTGGGGTAGAGGCAGCGGTAGCAGCCTTCGCCCGGCTTGAACACCGTGGCCTGCCCGTCGAACAGCAGGATCGAGCCATCGACGAGCGTCTTGCCGAGCAGGTACGCGGCGTCGTTCACGAGGTAACGCGTCGCGAAGTTGTCCGCGCCGTTCACCACGATCTCGTAGTCGCCGATGATCTCCATCGCGTTCTCGGAGGTCAGCGGCGCGGCGTGCGTCACCACCCGCACGTGCGGGTTGTACGAGTGCAGCGAGTCCACCGCCGACTCGATCTTCGGCCGGCCCACGTCCTCGGTCTGGTGCAGCAGCTGTCGCTGCAGGTTCGAGAGGTCGACGATGTCGAAGTCGACGATGCCGATCGTGCCGACTCCCGCGAGCGCGAGGTAGATCGCGACCGGCGAGCCGAGCCCACCGGCGCCCACGACCAGCACCTTCGAGTTGCGCAGCTGGCGCTGACCGATCGAGCCGACCTGCCCCATGATGATGTGGCGCGAGTAGCGCATCGCCTCGTCGGGCGTGAGCGCGGCGCTTGGCGCGGCCGCGCCGCCCCCATTGGTGGCAGGGCCGTCGTCGGCGCCACCGGCGAGGGCGGGGATCACGGCGACCTGGTCACCGTCGTCGAGCGACGTCGCGGTGCCCTCCAGGTCGTGTATCTCCTGGTTGTTCACGTAGATGTTGATGTGCGCCGGGACCTCGCGGTGCTCGTCGTAGACGAGCATGTCGAAGCCCGGGAAGCGCTCGGTCAGCCCATCGAGTACCTCGGCGACACTCGTGCCCTCCGCCTGGACGTACTCACGGTTCGCCGTGATCCGCCGGAACGGGGTGGGGATGTACACACTCACCGCCATGCCTGCTCCTCCTCCGTCTGTCCCGTCATCATCGCCTGCGCGGGACTTGCGTGCTTCCTCGACTCAATCTCAGTGCGCACCGCTACTCGAGCGGCACGCTCAGGTAACGCTCTCCCGTGTCACAGAGCATCGTCACCACCCGGCTGCCGGGCCCGAGCTGCATGCCGACCTCGATCGAGGCCCACACGTTCGCGCCCGCGGAGATGCCTACCAGGAGGCCCTCCTCCTTCGTCAGCCGGCTCGCCATCTCGTACGCGTCTTCGTCGCGGACGCTCATGACCTCGTCGTAGATATCGCGGTTGAGCACGTTCGGCACGAACGACGCGCCGATGCCCTGGATGCCGTGCAGCCCAGCCCGCTCGCCCTGCAGCACCGCCGACCGCGTGGGCTCGACGGCGACGATGCGGGCGTCGATGCCTGCGTCGCGCAGCACCTCGCCCACGCCCGTGATCGTCCCGCCCGTACCGACACCGGCGACGAACGCGTCGATCTGGCCGCCGGTTGCCTCGAGGATCTCGGGGCCGGTGGTCTCGCGATGGACCTGCGGGTTGGCAGGATTGTCGAACTGCTGCGGCATGAAGTAGCCGTGCCGCGAGACGAGCTCCTCGGCTGCGTAGACCGCGCCCGTCATGCCCTCGATCGCCGGGGTCAGCTGTAGCGTCGCCCCGAAGCGTTCGAGGAGGCGCCGCCGCTCGAGGCTCATGTCCTCGGGCATCGTCAGCACGAGCTGGTAGCCCTTGCGGGCGCACACCATCGCGAGCCCGATCCCCGTGTTGCCGGATGTGGGCTCCACGAGCGTGTCACCGGGGTGGATATGCCCCTCGCGCTCGGCCGACTCGATCATGCGCAGCGCGATGCGGTCCTTGACCGACCCGGCCGGGTTGCGCGCCTCGAGCTTGCCGAGCACCTCGGCGCAGCCCTCGGGGACGACGCGGTGGAGCCGCACGAGCGGGGTCGCGCCGACGAGATCGAGCACTGAGTCGGCGATGGCCGTCTGCATCCCGTAGCCACCCTCGTGGTTCACGCGCGTTGCTCTCTTGCTCCGGGCCGTCGTGCTAAATCGAGTAGTTGGCTGCCGCACCGCGGCGCCGGTCGCGCACGCGCTCGGCGAGGTCCGCCAGCGAGACGGCGCGCAGGCGTCGGCGCGTCTCCTCGTAGATGTCTTCCCACACCCAGCGCTGCACGCACTCGCCCGGCTCGTGCGAGCACTCGGTGCCCTCTTCCAGGCAGGCGATCGGCGCCACGGAGCCCTCGAGGCTCTCGATGACATGCAGCAGGCACATCTCCTCCGGCTCGCGCGTGAGCAGGTGCCCGCCGCCGGGGCCGCGCACGCTGCGCACGAAGCCGTCGCGGCGCAGCTGCGCGAGCAGGTGGTCCAGGTACGACTCCGGGATGTGCTGGCGCGAGGCGATCTCGGCGCGCTGTACGGGCGCGCCGTCGCCGCTGAGCGCAAGCTCGATGAGCGCGCGCACGCCGTAGTCGCTCTTGGTGCTGAGTTTCATGGCTTCGCCCGGCCCGGTGCGGTCTCCCCGCACACCGGGGAGGCCCGCCCTGCCCCCGCCGGCAGTCGCGGCGGAATTGTCGAGTTCTTCGCTCAACATTATAGCAGGCCGTCGGAACGGTCATCGCGGGCGTGGTGGCGCCCCTATCCGCCCGCGACCGCCGGGACGATCGACACCTCGTCGCCCTCCGACAGCGCGCTGTCCAGCCCGGAGAGGTAGCGCACATCCTCGCCGTTGACGAAGACGTTGACGAAGCGCCGCAGCTCCCCGTCGTCGTCGCACAGCCGGTCACGCATCCCGGGATACGTCGTCTCGAGGTGCTCCACCAGCTCAAGCAGCGTGCTCGCGCCGTCTGCCGTCACCGTGCCCTGGTCGGCGGTGAGCTCGCGCAGGGGGGTGGGAATCTTCACGGTCACCGCCATGGCGGCCTTCCTCTCGTGTTCGCGGGGATAGCCCGCGCACGCCTTCACGCGGCGGTACCCCGCGCATCTCTTCATGCGGGGATACCCCGCGGGTGGGTTCGGCTGCTAGCCCTCGACCACGTCGCCCAGTGTGGGGTCGTCGACGCGCACGCCCCTGGCGCGCGCCCACTCCAGGCTGCGCTCGATCTCGTCGGGCTCGCCTTCCAGCTCCAGCACGACCCATCCCACGTGTTCGTCGACGTCCGCCATGCGGATGTTGGTGATCACCTGGAACTCGTGCCCGAGCAGGTAGATGAGGGGCTCCCGGATCAGGTTCGGTTCGAAGGTGAACCGCACGTGTTGCTTTGCCATTACGCACCACCTGCCGTCACGGCGACGCCCGCCTGCGCGGCGCGACGCGCCTCCAACGCCTCGACGAACGCGTCCGAGCTGGCCGGTACGCGCAGTGGCTCCTCGAGGTGTCCCTGTACTGCTTCGATTGTCTTCAGTCCGCCACCGGTGATGAACGCAACGGTCTCCTCGTCGCGCCGGATGTGGCCGCTCTCGACCATGCGCTTGAGGCAGGCGACGGTCACGCCGCCGGCGGTCTCCGCGAAGATGCCCTCGGTCTCCGCGAGCAGCTTCACGGCGTCGACGATCTCCTGGTCGGTCGCCATGTCGGCGCCGCCCTCGGTCTCCTGCATCGTCTTCAGCGCGTAGTAGCCGTCGGCCGGGTTCCCGATCGCGAGCGAGCGGGCGATGGTGTCCGGCTTCTGCGGCCGGAAGTTGAGCGTGCCCTCGGCGTACGCCGTCGAGATGGGCGAGCAGCCCGTCGCCTGCGAGCCCGACATGCGCGTCTGCGGCTCGTCGATGAGGCCCACCTGGTGGAGCTCCTTGAAGCCCTTCCAGATCTTGGTGTACAGCGAGCCCGACGCCATCGGCACCACGCAGTGGTCCGGTGTGCGCCAGCCGAGCTGCTCGGCGACCTCGTAGGCGAGGGTGCGCGAGCCTTCGGCGTAGTAGGGGCGGACGTTGATGTTCACGAACGCCCACGGCTGGTCGTGGGAGAGCTCGGTGCACATCCGGTTCACGTCGTCGTAGGAGCCCCGCACCATCACGAGCGTGGGCTCGTAGATGGCGCTGCCGACGACCTTGCCCTCCTCGAGGTCGTCGGGGATGAACACGAACGTGTCCATGCCGGCGTGCGCGCCGTGCGCGGCGACCGAGTTGGCCAGGTTGCCGGTGCTCGCGCAGGCGATGCCGGTGAAGCCGAACTGGCGGGCGCGCGCGATCGCCACGGAGACCACGCGATCCTTGAAGGACCACGTCGGGTTCACGGTGTCGTTCTTGATCCACAGCCGCTCGAGCCCGATCGCCTCGGCGAGACGGTCGGCGCGCAGCAGCGGCGTGTAGCCGGTGCCGAGGTCGACCTTGTACTCGGGGTCGCACGGCAGCAACGGCGCGTAACGCCACAGCGTCGGCGGCCCGGCGGCCACGGACTCGCGGGTCATGACCTTCGAGATCGCCTCGTAATCGTAGTCGACCTCGAGGGGACCGAAGCAGAACTGGCAGAAGAAGGAGGGTTCGAGCGGATACTCCCGCCCGCACTCCCGGCATCGGAGGGCCTGCGCATAGGACATGATGGTGAGGGCCTTTGGGTTCGTCGAGGGTTCGTGGGGCCGGACAGGTGGGCGCCCGCCGTCGCCCTCGCCGAGCGAGGACGCGCGGGCTAGCGCATCACCATGCGGCCCATCGGGGCGGCCGGGAGCAGACGCATGTTGGCGGTTGGGAGCGTCACGGGCTGCCTTCGTCATCGTCCTCGCGAGCGGGCATCTGCCGTCGCGAGGCGCACCAGTGAGGCTATGAACGCCGTACCGGAGTGTCAACCGGACCGGGGGCCGCTCGACAGCGCACCAGGCTCACCGCGAGACTCTGCAAGACACGCGACGTGAGCGCAGGTGGGAGGCAACACGTGGCCGAGTACGTGCCGAGCCCGACCGAATGGGTCCGGAACCAGGTCGAGCTGTACGAGAGCACCAACGGCGCCGAGGGCAACGACCTGCGCGGCATGGCCGTGGTCATCGTGACCCATCGCGGGCGCAAGACGGGCGCGATCCGCAAGACGCCGCTGATGCGCGTGGCCGACGGTGACGGCTACGTGCTCGTCGGCTCCCTCGGCGGCGCGCCGCAGAACCCGGTCTGGGTCTACAACCTGCTCGCCGACCCCAGCATCGAACTCCGCGACCGCGCCGAGGTCTCCTCGATGCGGGCCCGGCTCGTCGAGGATGCCGAGGAGCGTGAGCGGCTGTGGGGGCTCGCGGTGGAGGCGTACCCGGACTACGCGGACTACCAGGAGCGCACCGAGCGCGTCATCCCGCTCTTCCGCGCGGAGCCTGTCTGACTACCGTTCCGCGGCCGCCACCGTGACCTGCAGGCGCTGACCAATGGCGCCCGGCGCGGCGTCCATCTGATCCAGTCGCGAGCGGTGATTGACGTCGAGCACGCGATCGACCTGCGGCATGTGCCACCCGAGCCGTCGCGCGAGCTCAGCCTTGCCGATGCCCTGGTCTCGCATGCCCTGGTACAGCATCACCTTGACCGCTGTGAGGGTCGGCAGCGTGACATGGACCTCGCCGGCTGAGGGCTGCGGGATGTCCTCCCGGTCGTGCATGCGCGCGGCGATCACCTCCTCGAAGGCATCGACCGCACGCGCGATCGCCTCGTCGCGGTCGTCGCCGAATGTCGTCAACTCCGGGAAGTCGGGCGCGGTGACGAGCACGGTGTCGTTGTCGTCCGCTTCGAGGGTGACCGGGTACTCCTGCATCAGTCCTAGCCTGACCTCTCTACAGCAGCGCCCGCCGCACCGCCGCCACGTCGATGCGCCCCGTGCTCACCTCGACGCCGTCGACCGCCACCACCGGCACCGTCTCGCCGTAGCGCTCGACGAGCGCGGGGTCCGCGTCGACGTCGAGCGCGCGCAGGTCGAACCGTGCGTCGCGTCCGAGGCGGCGCAGCGCATCGCGGGCGTGGACGCAGAGGCGGCAGCCCTCGCGCGTGTAGAGCACGACCTCGGGGACGCGCTCGGCCACGTCGCACTCTACCCGCGACGCAGCAGTGGCAGTGGCGGCGCGGGCTCCTCGATCGGCGGCTGCTTCGCGAAGTACCAGATCACGGGCAGCGCCCCCAGCACCACGAGCACGGCGACCAGCTGCGGCACCTTGAGGTCCAGCAGCACCGTGTCCGAGGAGTCGATGCGCAGGTATGTCAGGAAGAACCGCATGACCGCGTACCCGACGATGTACACGCAGAACGTGAGCCCGGGCCGGTGCCAGAAGACGCGGAACAGCACCACGAACAGCAGCGCGAGGATGAGGAAGTCGCCGATCATCTCGTACGTCGTCGCCGGGTGGTGCGCGCCGACGGTCAGCGAGTGCACGAACGCCGGCGAGTCCGGGTGGGTGTAGATCACGCCCCACGGCAGGTCGGTCGCCTTCGCGAGGTGCTCGCCGTTCACGAGGTCGCCGAGCCGCCCGATGCCCTGGCCGAGGATCAGCCCGAGCGCTGCGATGTCGAGCCCTCGTGCGGCCGGGTAACCCCTCCAGAGCCCGAAGGCGAGCGCACCCCCGACACCGCCGAGGATCGCGCCCCAGATCGAGATGCCGCCCTCGGTGATGCGGATGATGTCGCCGGGGTTCGAGCCGTAGTAGTCCCACGCCTCGGCCACGAACAGCAGTCGCGCGCCGATGATCCCGCTCGGGATGCCGACCAGCGCGAGCGTGTACGCGTCGTCGTAGTCGTACCCCGTCATCTTCGCGAGCTGGAGCGCGAGCTGCACGCCGGCGAGGATGCCGACGGCGGTGAAGACTCCGTGCCAGGTCAGCAGCAGCCCACCCAGCTGCGCGAGGTCAGGGCCCCAGCCGATCTCGATCGCCAGCACGGGCACGTCGCGGCTCCCTGTCGTTCCTCGATCATGCTACGCGCGAGGGTCGCTACGGACGCCTACTCCGCGTCTGCTGCGTCCTCGTCCGCGGCAGGCGTAGCCGCAGGTGTGGGATCGGGAGTCGCGGTCTCGGTCGGCGCGGGTGTCGGCGCAGACACGGGGGTGGCGAGGCGGCCGCCCGGCACGAGGATCGTCGCGCCGACGTACAGCAGGTTCGGGTTCGAGAGGCCGTTCGCCTCGAACGAGACGATCGAGCCGACGTTCGCCCCGTAACGGTCGGCGATCTCCCCCAGCGTCTCGCCCGCGCCCACCACGTGGATGATGCCCGCCACGCCCGGGACGCGGACGCGCGCCCCTTCCTCGAGCTCGTCGTCCACCGAGGCGATCCCGGCGTTGTTCCAGACGAGGTGCTCCGCGCCGACCTCGAAGCGCTCCGCGATCGACTCGACGGTGTCGCCCGCCTCCACGGTGTACACGCGGAAGACCGGCGGCGGCGATCCGTCCGCCTCGGCCGCCGCGGGGTTGCTGAACAGCAGCTCGTAGAGCCCTCGCACGACGTCGGGCGGGAGCCCCGCGCCGAGGAACGAGTCGCCGATGCGCACCTCGTAGTGGAGGTGGACGTCGGTACCCGGCGCGAGCTGGGACTCGGGCGTGCCGGACTCGCCGAGGCCGCCGACGTGCTGACCCTGCGTGACCTGCACGTCCACCTCGATGCCGTCGGCGATGGATTCGAGGTGCGCGTAGCGCGCGACCACGCCCGAGCCGTGGTCGATCCACACCTGGCGGCCCCGGTAGACGTCGAGAATCTCCGGCGCGGTGTAGCCATCGCGGGCGGTGCGTGCCGCGAAGTCACGGATCTGCTCCACCGTGATGTCGACGTAGTCGAGGTCGGCGCGCACCACTACGCCGTCGTACATCGCCAGAGCCGGCGTATTGAGCTCGACGTGCGCGCAGGCGTAGCCGGGGTAGATGTCGACGCCCTCGTGCACGCCGTTGCGGTACGCACGCGGCCAGTTCGGCATAAGGCTGTCCACATACGGCAGGCACGCGCCGGCGACGGGGTGCGTGAAGCCGGTGAGGTTGTCGGGGTCGAGGACATCAGGGTCCGGGGTCGCCGTGGGCGTGCGGACGAGGTGAGAGACCGTGCCTGGCGTCGAGGTTGCGGTCGGGATGGGCGTTTCGGAGGGTACGGGCGAGCCGTCGACGGTCACCTCGACGGTCTCGTCTTCGCTGCGGTCGCACGCAGCGGCGAGCAGCACGAGGGTGAGCAGGGCAGCGAGCCACCGAGCGCTCATGCGGCGCCTTCCCGACTCCACCCCGCGATCAAAGGTTCGACCGCTTGCGAGGCGCCGTCAATCGGCCGGCGCCCGGCCACGCTCGCGCGCCGCGTCGGCCGCTGCACGGCGGGCCTCGATCGCGTACGAGCCGTCCGGCCGCTCCTCGAGCGTCGCGTCGGGGCCGTAGCGGTGCCGCAGGGCCGCGGCGATCAGCCAGTCCGTGACGGCGGGGTTCCGAGGCAGCAACGAGCCGTGCAGATAGGTGCCGAGCGCGCTCCCCGTCACGGCGCCCTCGGTGCCGTCGACGCCGTTGTTGCCCCAGCCGTTGAGGACCCGCGCGAACGGGCGCACGCCGGGCCCCAGGTACGTCCGCCCGGCGTGGTTCTCGAAGCCGACGACCTCGCCGATCCCCGCGAGCTGGGTCTCCGCCAGCACGTCGCCCACGCAGCGCTCTGCACCCTCAGGCGGCGCGACCGTGGTCACGTCGAACAGCCCGACGCCCGGCAACTCCTCACCGCGCGAGGTGCGGTAGCCGTCACCGAAGAGCTGGAACCCGCCACAGACCGCAAGGAACGCGACGCCCTCGTCCTTCCACTCGTGCAGCCGTGCCGCATGACGCTGCAGGTCCGGCGCGACACGCCGCTGCTCGCGGTCCTGACCGCCGCCGATGAGGACGAGGTCCACCTCGTCCGGCAACTCCTCGTCGAGCCCGACGTGCAGCACCTCGCAGTCGAGGTCGTGCTGGGCGCAGCGGGCGCGCAACGCGATCACGTTGCCGCGGTCGGCGTAGACGTTCATCAGCTCGGGGTAGAGCCACACGGCCCGGATCGCGCGCTCGATCATGCTCGACCCCGTCGGGCAGGCATCGACGCCGCCCAGTACGGCGCGACTCCGGTCCACTCGGCGAGCAGCTCGCGCATCTCGATCATCGCGGTGTACGTGGCGACCACGTCCAGGCGCCCGCCCTTCGGCACGAGCTGCACCGCCCGCGCGAGCGCCACACCGACCTGGGGCTGCACCACGTCAACCGGCAGCCTCGCGAGGTCGCATCGGAGCGCGAGGTCCGCGGCGCGGTCACCGGAAGCGACGAGGCTCTCCACGCGCCCCGCCAGCAGTTCGAGGTCCGCGTCGTAGATCCAGGACACGTCGCGGCCGTCCTGGATCCCGTCGTTGAGCAGCGCCATCACGTGCAACCCGCGCGCGCGCTCGTCGTCGTCGGGAGCGGCCTGCGTCGCCGCCAGCGTGCGCAGCACGGCGTTCAGGCCGGCGGGATTCTTCGCCAGCCATATCCGCACGTCGCGCCCGTCGAGCTGGAACGCCTCCTGGCGGCCGAACGCCGGGGCGGCCTCCGCGAGCGCCGAGGCGATCACGCCGGCCTCGATGCCGAGCGCGTGCGCCGCGGCAGCGGCCCCGAGCGCGTTGTAGACCGCGTAGAGCCCCTCGAGTGGCAACTCGACCTCGACGCGCTCACCGGCGACGTCGAGCGTGAACGTGCTCGCGCCGGCTCCAACGTGCACCTCGTACGCCGCAACATCGGGTGTGGGTCGCGCCCGGTCGCAGCCGCCGCAGCGCCAGAGCCCGGCGTGACCGAGGAACACCGCGTCGTAGGAGAACGCCGCTCCGCACTCGCAGAAGCGCGCGTCCGAGGCGTGCTCGTCGCCCTCGATCGCGACGCCACGGTCCTCGATGCCGAACGTGACCACCTCGCCGCGGCCGGTCTCGGCGAGCTGCGCGATCGGCGGGTCATCGGCGTTCAGCACGAGCGTCAGCCCGCTGCCGTCGCCGACGAGCATCTCCCGCCAGCCCTCGGCCACCGAGTCCACCTCGCCGTAGCGGTCGAGCTGGTCGCGGAAGAGATTGAGAAACAGCGCCGCGCGCGGCCGCAGCACCGGCAGCAGCCCGGGCAGCGCCGCCTCGTCGACCTCGATGACGCCGAGGCGCGGAGTTCGGGCCGCGCCGCCGTCCTGTGCGTCGAGGTACGCGGAGACGATGCCGCGCTCGAGGTTGGAACCGGAGCGGTTGGCGATCGGGTCGTAGCCCGCTGCGCCTGCGATGCCGGCCAGCAGGTGCGCTGTGGTGGTCTTGCCGTTCGTGCCGGTGACGACCACCGAGCCAGCATCCGGGAGGCGGGCCAGTTGCTCGGTAACGCCGGGCGCGACGCTCGTGGCCACAAGCCCCGGGAGTGCAGTGCCACCGCCACGGCCCAGCCGGCGCGCGGCCTCACCGGCAAGCGTCCCGAGAAGTACCGCCACTCGATCGCGCGGGCCGAGCCTGCCGGTCATCGGACGTTCCGCTCTCTCCGCTGCGGTCGATGTATCGCCGTCAGAGACAGAATCGCCCGGCGCCGTCTCGACGCCGGGCGTGGCTGGTCATCGTGGATCGAGTGGTGGACGTCAGCCGGAGCGCGAACCCTCGTTCGAGCCCTCGCCGTCTCCGGCGGCGGCCGACGCTTCCTCGCCCTCGTCTTCGCCCTCTTCAGTCGCTTCCTCGTCCATCTCTTCCTCGTCGCCTCGGGCTTCGGTGCGGAACTCGCGTATACCGCGGCCGAGTGCGCCGCCAAGGTCGGCGACGCGGCTCGCGCCGAAGATCAGCGCGATGATCACGAGGACGATGAGCAGTTCCTGCCAGCCCAGTCCACCGATCATGAGTCAGCCTCCCTGACGTATCGCAGCAGCGTGCATTTCGGTGTCGCGGGATCGTACCACGCGACCCCGTCAGACCCCGTACCTGCTATCTGTACGCTGCCGGGCCCTCCGCGGATCGCCGTCTAGTCGGCGATGCGCTCGAGGAAGACCTCCATCACGCCGCCGCAGATCTTGTCGTCGCCCTCGACGTCCTCGGTGAGGTCCACCAGGACGATGCGCGGTGCGCCGTCGGCCAGGGTCTCCATGGCTTCCTGCCAGACCTCGGCCTCGCCGCAGCCGCCGCCGATGGTGCCGACGAACGTACCGTCGGGGCGCAGCAGCATCTGCGCGCCGGGGCCACGCGGCGTGGAGCCGCGCGCCGTCGCGACGGTCGCGAGTACACGACGCTCGCCCGCGCGCTGGGCTTCCTTGATCTCCTCGTACAGCTCAACATCCGCCACGTGTCGCTCCTTCAGTCGTACCCGCGCATTGTACCAGCCGCGCGCGAGCAGTCGCGCCCTGTCAGGTTGCCGAGCGATCCGCCCGGTGGACATGCTCCTGCAGCGCCCCTCGTCTCGCGTCGGACCAGTCGAGTAGTTCCGGCGCGTCGGTCGTATCGATCTGATCGTCCGGGAGTGCTTCCAGTGCCCTCAACTGTGCCTGAACGCCCTCCGGCAGCTCAGTCGTTTCCTTCTTCATAAGTCCGGCTACCCTGCTCGCTGCCGGCTACGCGGTCGGCGCGGTCAGCCTCGCCCGGCCCTTGACCTCGCGCATCTGACCACCCGTGCCGCCACGACGCTCCAGCACCATCTCCGAGAGGATCGACATCGCGATCTCCTCGGGCGTTTCCGCTCCGATGTCGAGGCCGATCGGGGTGTACACGTTCTCCAGGTCGGCCATGTCGAACCCGTCGTCCGCGAGGTGCTGCAGCACCGTTCCGGTGCGGCGGCGGCTGCCGATCATGCCGACGTAGGCCGCGCCCCGGCCCACCAGGTGGCGCAGCCCCTCCTCGTCCAGCTGGTGCCCGCGCGAGACGAGTACGGCGTACGTCGTGTCACTGACCTCGATGGCGTCGAGGGCCGGTGCCGGCTCCTCCGCGATGACCCGCTCGGCCATCGGGAAGCGTTCCTCGTTCGCGAACTCCGGCCGGTCGTCGACGACCGTGATGCGGAACCCGAGCATGTGGCCCATGGTCGCCAGCGCGAGGCCGACGTGACCACCGCCCACCACGATCAGCTCGCCGGGCGCTTCGTGGAGCTCGACCAGCACGCGCGCGTCCCCTGGGCGCGCCTGTGAGCGCCGCGAGACGGCATCGCCCTCGGCCGCCACGTGGACGGTCTGCGCCTCCAGCCGCGGGCGCTCATCGAACGCGTCGACGGCAGACTGGCGGACCGCCTCCTCGATGGCGCCACCGCCGATGCTGCCAACGGTCGAGCCGTCCTTGCGAACCAGCATCTTGCCCCCGAGGGTGATGCCCTGGTCCTGCTGCTCCCCGAGGTCGATGACGGTAGCCACGGCGACTGTCTCGCCTCCCGAGAGCGCCTCCTCAATGATCTCGACGATCTGTCCCCGGACATCGTTCACGGCGTGGTTGCTCCTCGTCTGCCCGCGCGGTTGCGGCTACGCATTATGCAACGCTTGGACGTGGAGCGTCGCACCGGCCAGCGGATCGCCACGTACGCGACAGGCGTCCGTGCTAATATGTTGTGGTCACACTTACGTACATATGTAGTCCGTTCCAGGAGCCTGCTGTGACCACATACGGAGTGCGAGAGTTCAAGGCCCGCCTCAGTGAGATCCTCAACGATCTCGAGGAGGGCGACGAGGTGATCATCACACGCCACGGCAAGCCGTGCGCTCGGCTGACCACCGCCCCGAAGCCCGACGACGACAAGCCTTCGCTAAGCACCCTACGAGGCATGTTCGCGCACATGCCGGACGTCGAGTACGAAGAGTTCCTGGAGGCAAAGAAGATCTGGGAGCCGCGCCTGCCGGATGACTTCTAGGAAGCGGCCTCCAGTGCTGGATAGGCCCCAGCAGTTCGTTATCGATACACACGCGCTCTGGTGGTACCTCAATTCGTCGAGCCGGCTCAGTCCCGCCGCCGCCGCCGCCTTCATGCTGGCCGCGACCGGCAACGCGACCCTCGTCGTCCCCGCGATCGTTGTTGCCGAGTACCACTTCCTGTCCGTCAAGGTGAGGGAGCCCGTGACGCCTTCGGATCTCCTGCTCGCCCTGGCAGCGGTGCGCGGGGTTGAATTCTCCGCGCTCGGGCAAGAGCAACTGGAGTTCCTCGATCGCCTGCCCGAGATTCCGGAGATGCATGACCGGCTCATTGCCGCGGAGTCACTGATCCGCAGTGCTCCCCTTGTGACGCGCGACGCACTCCTGAGGGCGTCGCCCCAGATCGAGACGATCTGGTAGCCGCGCTCAGACTCACAGGCCCGCGACGCTACACGTTGAACAGCACCTCGATGACGTCACCGTCCTCGACGACGTAGTCGCGGCCTTCGGTGCGGAGACGGCCCTGCTTGCGCAACTCGGCGAGCGAGCCCGCGTCCATCAGCTCGTCGTAGCGCGCCACCTCGGCGCGGATGAAGCCGCGCGCGATGTCCGAGTGGATGCGGCCCGCCGCGTCGAGCGCCGTCCCGCCCACCGGCAGCGTCCAAGCCCGTGACTCCGGCCGCCCCGCCGTCAGGAACGAGTGCACCCCCAGCAGCGCATACGCCTCGCGCACCAGGCGGTCGACGGGCGAGACGGGCGGCAGCCCCAACTCGCCGCGGAACTCCGCGGCCTCGTCTGGGTCGAGCGCTGCGACCTCCGCCTCCAGCTGCGCGCACAGCGCCACGACCGTCGTCGCGGACGCATCGAGGTGCTGCGCGAACTCGGCCTCGATCGCGTCGGCGCTGCCGACGTCGTCTTCCGCCACGTTCACGACGACGAGCAGCGGGCGGCGCGTCAGCAACTGGTAGCCCGACAGCCGTTTCTGCTCGGCCTCCGTCAGCTCCTGCGCGCGCAGGCCTCGGCCGGCCTCGAGCTCCTGCGTGACGCGCTGCAGCAGCTCCAGTTCCGTCTCGAGCGGCCCGCGGTCCCCCGCGCGCATCGAGCGCATCTCGGGCTCGATGCGGCTGATGCGGCGTTCGATCAGCGCCAGGTCCGCGAAGGTGAGCTCGAGTTCGAGGGTTTCGAGGTCGCGTCGTGCTTCTGCCACGCCGCCGCCGCTGAACGCGCTGACGACCGGCGCGAGTGCGTCCATGCGCGCCATCTCGCCCAGCATCGAGGTCTCGGCGCCGCGCGAGGCGACCGCGGCGACCGGGTAGTCGAACCAGCGGATCTCGGCGTGGGTGACCTTCTTCGCCTCGTACAGCTCCGCGAGCCGGTCGACGCGCTCGTCGGGCACGCGCACGACGCCGATCGCCGCCTCGAGGCGGCCGCTGCCGCTTCCCGTAGCGCTGCCACCGGTGAGCGCACGCCACAGCGTGGTCTTGCCGGATGCGGGTAGGCCGATGATGCCGAGGTCCATGCCAGTCAGTCTCAGCGCGCCACGACCGTCGCGCAACGCGTCACCTGCCCGGTCGGGCACGCGTCGAGCAGCGGGCAGCCCTCGCAGTGTGGCGCGCGAGCGCCGCACCGCGCCTTGCCATGCGCGACGATGAGTGCGTGCCACTCGGCCAGGCGCGCGACGTCGTCGCCGACGGCATCGAGGAGCAAGCGGCGCGCGGGCTCGTACCCCTCGGGTAGCTCGCAGCCGAGCCGGGCGAGCAGCCGCCGCGCGTAGGCATCGACGACGAAGGTGGGGCGACGCGCCGCGTAGAGCACGATCGCGTCGGCCGTCTCCGGCCCGACGCCCCACACGCCCAGGCAGCGTTGCCGCACGGCTTCGGCGTCACCGTCGAGGAAGCACTCGACCGTCCCGCCCGGCGAAGTCCGCACGCGTTCGGCGAACGAGCGCAGCGCGCGCGCTTTCGATCGGTACGTGCCGGCGCCACGCACGAGCTGCTCGATCCTCGCGAGCGGGAGCGTGGCGAGCGCCTCGACCGAGAGCGCACTGGCTTCGCGTAGCCCGACCAGCACGGCAGCCGCCGACTCCCAGCGGGCGTGCTGCACGAGGATCGCGCCGACGCATACCTCAAGTGCGGCAGTGTGGGGAGGGCCGTCGATAGGCCACCAGCCCTGCCGGCCGTACTCGGCGAGCAGCGCGTGGTAGGCCTCGTCGAGGCGGGCCCCGTCGAGCGCCGGGGTGCGGGCGGTCAACCCTGCGCCCACCGCGGCAGCTTCGCGTCCGGGACCGAGTCGTAGACGGCGATGTACGGCTTCACGTCGAGCACCGGCGTGCCCTCGACGAGGTCGAGGCCCTCGACGCGCAGCGTGGAGCCCTTGATGCCGCGGAGGCGGCAGACGGTCACCGCGACCGGGTTGGGGCGCGCGCCTCGCAGCGCGAAGGAGCCGAGCAGCGGCAGCCGCTCGTCGCCGCCCGGGTACGCCTGCCTTCGCTCGCGCAGCTCGGCGGGGATCTGGTCGAGCCAGCCGACGACGATCACGTGCGAGAAGCCGTCGAGGCCTTCGAGGGCTTCGGCCAGGTCGGACCGCAATTCCACCTCGCTGCGCACGCGCGACCAGTCCTGTCGTCGCACGTCGCGGTCGCCGCCGCGCACGATGCCGATCGGGGTCATTTCGATGGGTTCGAGGTCACCGGTCATAGCCTTGATTCTACGGGCGTTTCTCGATGCTGGAGCGGGTCAATCAGCCCTCTCGGGCAGCGCCTCAGAAACTGCGATCCGTGGTAAACTGATTGCGTGTTCAACGCGACGCCGGAGCCCGCCGCTGCGCCCCATCCGTTCGATGCGCAGCCCCTCCCCGCACAGCCGTCGCGCCGAAGAATCAGGGTACGACCTATCCGTGAGCCAGTGACCGTCTGATGGCCGCAACCCGCTCAGCACGAGGCAGCGCCAAAAAGCGCACCGCCAACGGGAACGGCTCCCGCACCAACGGCCGCCGCAAGGGCCGCAACGGCAAGGGCGGCGCCAACGGCGCGGGCGACCCCGCCTACACCTCCGAACAGATCCAGGTCCTCGAGGGCCTCGAGGCCGTGCGCCGGCGCCCCGGCATGTACATCGGCTCCACCGACCAGCGCGGACTCCACCACCTCATCTACGAGATCGTCGACAACGCCATCGACGAGGCCATGGCCGGCTTCTGCGACCGCATCGACGTCACCATCCGCCCTGATGGCACCGTGACCATCGAGGACAACGGTCGCGGCATCCCCGTCGACAAGCACGAGAAGACCGGGCTCTCCGGCGTCGAGACCGTGCTGACCACGCTTCACGCCGGCGGCAAGTTCGGCGGCGGCGGCTACAAGGTCTCGGGGGGACTCCACGGCGTCGGCGCCTCGGTCGTCAACGCGCTCTCGAGCCACCTCCAGGTAGACGTGGCCATCAAGGGCGGGCTCTACCGCCAGACCTACGCGCGCGGCGTCGCCACCTCCAAGCTCGCGAGGGTGCGCGGGCAGAAGACCGACTACACCGGCACCACCATCACCTTCCTGCCCGACGAGGACGTCTTCGAGACGCTCGACTACGAGTTCGAGACCCTCGCGGCGCGCTTCCGCGAGATGGCCTACCTCACGCGCCGCGTCTGGATCGCGTTCCACGACGAGCGCGCCTCGGACTCGGCCACCGCGACGCACATCGGGCCGCGCGAGAAGTCGTTCTACTTCGACTCGGGCATCGACGCCTACGTGCGACACCTCAACCGCGGCCGCGGGCCGCTGCACCCCGATCCGATCCACATCGAG
Source organism: Dehalococcoidia bacterium (assembly GCA_965208885.1). GTDB lineage: Bacteria > Chloroflexota > Dehalococcoidia > UBA2979 > UBA2979 > VXMT01. The sequence continues at coordinate 1,493,327 of CBDBPS010000002.1, read as the reverse complement.
GAGCAGCGCGGCGACACGCTCGTCGAGGTCTCGCTGCAGTACAGCCAGAGCTTCAACGAGACCGTCTACTCGTTCGCGAACTGCATCCACACCATCGACGGCGGCAGCCACCTGACCGGCTTCCGCTCCGCGCTCACGCGCGCGCTCAACGAGTACGCGCGGCGCGCCAAGATGCTCAAGGACAACGACCCCAACCTCTCCGGCGACGACGTGCGCGAGGGCCTCTCGGCCGTCGTCTCAGTCAAGCTCGGCGAGCCGCAGTTCGAGGGGCAGACGAAGACGCGCCTCGGCAACCCCGAGGTCAAGGGCCTCGTGGAGTCGGCCGTCGCCTCCAGGCTCGCGCAGGTGCTTGAGGAGCAGCCGGCGATCGGCCGGCGCATCGTCGAGAAGGCGCTCACCGCCTCACGCGCCCGCGAGGCCGCCCGCAAGGCGCGCGACCTGGTGCAACGCAAGGGCGTGCTCGAAGGCTCGATGCTCCCGGGCAAGCTCGCCGACTGCTCCGAGGCCGACCCCGAGCTCTCCGAGATCTACCTCGTCGAGGGCGACTCGGCCGGCGGCACCGCGAAGGCCGCCCGCGACCGGCGCACGCAGGCGATCCTCCCGCTGCGCGGCAAGATCCTGAACGTCGAGAAGGCGCGGCTCGAGAAGATGCTGGCGCACGAGGAGATCCGCACGATCATCACGGCCCTCGGCACCGGCTTCGGCGAGGACTACGACGCCGCCAGGCTGCGCTACCACAAGATCATCATCATGACGGACGCCGACGTGGACGGCGCGCACATCCGCACGCTCCTGCTCACGTTCTTCTACCGCTTCATGCCGCAGCTCATCGAGGACGGCCGCCTCTACATCGCCCAGCCGCCGCTCTATAGCCTGCGCTACCGCAACCGCGTGACGTGGCTGTTCACCGAGGAGCAACGCGAGTCCCACTTCGCCGAGCACCCGGCGGCCGCCGAGAACGGCAACCTGCAGCGCTACAAGGGCCTCGGGGAGATGAACGCTGACCAGCTCTGGGACACCACCATGGACCCCGCGCGCCGCTCGCTGCTGCGCGTCGAGGTGCGCGACGCCGCCGAGTCCGACGAGCTGTTCACGCGCCTGATGGGCGACGAGGTCCCCCCGCGCCGCGCCTTCATCATGACCCACGCCCTCGACGCCACCCTCGACGTCTAGCGGGCGCGTTCCTTCGGGTGGCCAGGGTGACTCAAACCGCGCGATCCATACAGGCCCGGCGTGAGGCTCGGAAGCGGAGGCTTCCACAGCCACCGAAGCAAGTCTGGTGGAAGTGCCAGCGTTGCGGTACACGCCAAGAACTGCTAGCGCGCTACCAAACCCGCAAGTTCTGTACTGCCTGCCGCAAGAGCGTCGACGAGGAGGCGGCCGCTGAGAAGGCCGACCGGAAGGCCGCGCGCACGGCTGCGGGACGCAAAGAGACCCGGCGCGAACTCAAACAGCGGCTACAGTCCTATCCAGGCTTCGGGGTGAAGGGCTACGCACGGATGCTGCGCGACCAGAACGACCGCTGCGCCATCTGTGAGAAGGAGTTCGGGGGCAAGCCGATTCCTGACCACAATCACGAAACCGGCACCGTCCGCGGCCTGCTCTGTCGACCCTGCAACACTGGACTCGGCCTGTTCGGCGACTCCGCCGGGCGTCTTCGAGCAGCTACCGCCTACCTGACCGAGCGTGGCCAGTACGGACCACCTCAATGACCGCTGCGCCTTCCGCGCCACCCGCCGAGGATCGCCAGGTGCGCGCAGGCGTGCTGATCTGGCTGGTGTCCGGGCTGACCGGCATCATGTGCTGCGTCTCGCCGGTCGTCGCCGTGCTGCTCGGCATCGCGACTGCGGCACAGGGCGTCACGCTCGGCGACAACCTCTACTACGACTACGGATGGTACTTCCGCGGCGCGGGCGCGCTCGTCGCGGTCACCGCCGTCGTGCTGCACCTGCGCCGGCGCGGTGCCCGCTCGATCGATGGGGCGCTGCGCTACCGCCGCATGCTCGCGGTGCTGGCCGCCGCGGCCGTCCCGACGTACGTCGCGCTGTTTTGGCTCACTAGCGGCCTCGACATCCGGTTCGGAGAGCCCTCGTGACGTCCGACGCCGCGACACAACGCCTGCACGTGGAGTTCGAGGGCGACGAGGAGTGCCCGGTCGCCTTCGGCGGTGACCCGACGATCGTGCTGTTCTTCGCTTCGTGGGCGTACTCGGTGCGCTTCGGCGGGCAGCACGAGCTGGCGCAGGCCGCGATGCGCATGCAGCGCCGCTTCAAGGTCGAGCTGCGCCCCCTGCTGCGCTACGCCGACCGCGACGTCGAGGATGCCGCCGATCAGCGCGAGTTGGACCGCGCCTGGCAGGATGCGGCGCCGCTGGCCGAGTGCTGCCGCGCCATCACCGCCGCCATCGCCGGAGGCGATGAGGAGCTCGACGGGCTGATCGAGGACTACGGCGAGCTGGCGCCGCGGCTCACCGAGCTGGCCGAGATGTGCGACTGGGCGGCCGGGGCCGAGACCCGCGTGCGGCTCTCGTTCGACCTGCGCACGTCCGAGGATTGAGCCGCCCGGTCGGACGTGCCACCATCGCAGGCGTGACCTCCGACTCACACGAGCGCGCCCGACTCTCCGAGTACGACCGCTGGCTCTCTGTGCCCTCGCCCAGCGGGGTGCTGATGCGCTGGTTCCTGGCCGAGCGCGGCATGTTCCTGGTGAACGGACCCGTGCTGCGTCTCCCGGAGGAGCTCAACCTCACCGGCTTCGAGCGCACCCTCGACATCGGGACCGGCCGAGCCGCGCTGCTGCGTCAGCTCGACCGCCAGATCCCGTTCGACCAGGACCCCGTGGGCCTCGACTTCTCACGCCCGATGCTCCGGCTGGCGGCCGAGGATGAGGCCCACGCCGGGCGCCCCAGCGCGCTCGTGCAGGCCTCGGCGACACGGCTCCCGTTCGCCGACGGCAGCTTCCAGCTCGTGCTCTGCGGCCACCTCGTGAAGCACCTCGACGACGACGGACTGCGCGACCTCCTGGACGATGTCTACCGCGTGCTCTCGCCCGGCGGGCTCGCCGTGCTGTGGGACTTCGCGCCGACGGGCCTACGACTCCTCGACGCGTTCAACATGCTCCTCATCACCTCGCACGTGAAGGAGCCATTCCTGCGCTCGACTGCGACGCTCATGCGCTTCGCCAACGAGGCGGGGTTCCCGTTCGTGACGGACGCGATGCTGCGCCCGTTCCTGTTCCCGCCGATCCCGCGCGCCTCGGTGCTCATCGGACGGCCGCCCGAGGAGCCGTAGCCGCCGGCACGGGTACCGGGGCTCACTCGCGGTACAGTCGCAAGTCGTCGATGAGCGCTCGCACCGCCTCCGGGAGGAGCGGCGTCGTCGGCTCTCCTCGCGCGACGCGTCGACGCAACTCGCTGGCGGAGATATCCAGCGCCGGCATCGGCACGAGATCCACGCGGCCAGGCAGCCCGGGCAGCGCCCCCAGGGTGTCCGCGGCGGGCTCGGCGCCGGGCCGCTGTGCGAGGCCGAAGCGCACACGCTCCACCAGCCGCTCGGGCTCGTGCCAGCGCGGCAGGTCCGCCAGCGCGTCCTCGCCGAGCAGGAACCACCACGCCGCGGCCGGGGCGGCCGCCGCCAGCTCCTCGAACGTGTCGAGGGTGTACGTGGGGCCGTCGCGCTCGACCTCGATCGCGCTGACCTCGGCCCACGGCAGGGTCGCGGCGGCCGCTTCGACGAGCCTCAGGCGCGTCCGCGCGGGCGTGACGGCGCGGTCCGCCTTGCGCCATGGGTCGCCCGCGGGCACGAGCACCACGCGGTCGAGGCCCAGCTCGCGGCGCGCCGCGGCGGCCAGCACGAGGTGCGCCAGGTGCGGCGGGTCGAACGTCCCGCCCAGCACGCCGACCCGGGCCGGCTCGTTCACTCCCACGTCAGTTCCGTCTCGCCAATCCGGACGCGCTCACCGACTCGCACCCCCAGGCGCGATAGCTCTCGCTGCACTCCGAGCCGGCGCAGCCGGTCCAGCAGCTCCTCGCGCGCCTCGGGCTCCTCGTGGTCGAGGGTCATCGCGAGCCACTCGGCCGTGCGTCCGTGGACCACGGCGGTGCCGTCCGCGGCCCGCTCGGCGCGCACGCGCTCACGCACGCGCGGCTCAGGCTGCAGCAGTGGCGGTGGTGCTGGCGCCTCCGCCTCGTGTTCGAGCGCCTCCTGCAGCACCTGGAACGCGCGCTGCGCGAGCTGCTGCGTCCCCTCGCTGCCCGCTGCCGAGATCGCCAGCCACGGCACGTCGAGCGCCTCTACCTGCTCCTCGAGCAGCTCGACGTGCGCGGCCGCGTCCGGGTCATCGATCTTGTTGAGCGCGAGCACCTGCGGCTTCTCGGCCAGGCCATGACCGAACGTCGCCAGCTCCTCGTTGATGAGCACGAGGTCGGCGAGCGGGTCGTCGCGCGTCATGTCCAGCACGTGCACGAGCACGCGCGTGCGCTCGACGTGGCGCAGGAACTCATGCCCCAGCCCCACGCCCTGGCTCGCGCCTTCGATGAGTCCCGGCATGTCGGCCGCGACAAAGCTGTCGTACCCCAGCTCAACCACGCCCAACTCGGGCTCGAGCGTCGTGAACGGATACGGAGCCACGCGCGGATGCGCCGCCGACCACGCTCCGAGCAGCGTCGACTTCCCTGCGTTCGGAAGCCCGACGAGCCCGACGTCGGCGAGCAGCTTCAACTCGATACGGAGCCCCCGGCGCTCGCCAGGTGACCCCTTCTGCGCGAAGCGCGGGGCCCGACGCGTCGGTGTCGTGAACCGCTTGTTGCCCCAGCCGCCGCGGCCACCTCGAGCCACCACGACCTGCTCACCCGGCTCAGTGAGGTCCGCCAGCCGATCCTCGCCGTCCCAGATGATGCTGCCGACAGGTACCGGCAACACGAGATCCTCGCCCGAGGCGCCCTTGCGTTGCCCCGCTCCACCCGCTCGCCCTGCTTCCGCTACCCGCGGTCGCCCGTCGCGGTACGCACCCAGCCCCGCCACCTTCGTGTCAGCCACGAGCATCACGCTGCCGCCACGGCCGCCATCCCCGCCATCCGGGCCCCCGAGGGGCACGAACTTCTCGCGTCGCATCGAGACGATGCCCCCACCGCCCGCTCCGGCCTGCACAACGAACTCGACCTGATCGATCACGGCTTGATACTCGCGCTCTCGTGGATAACGCCTGTTGGAAAGGATCGCTCGATATCAGTGTAGGAGAGGAGACCTCGTCGTAGTGGTAGAGCCGTTGGCGGCGTGGGTAACCACCGGGCCATCCTTACAGCGACGGGCGCAGCGCCTGTGGGTAACGCTCGGCTGAGCGAGGGCGAGATTGGGGAGAAGAGCGCGCCGCGGTACGGAGCGGCGAGGCGGCCGAGGGTAGCGAAGAGCGAACGTCCACGGACGTGAGACGTTGTCGACACGTCGGACGCGAGTTACCCACGTCTCATCCACGAGGGTGGATAATCGTCATGGCCATGTAATACGGGTTAACGGACAAATGACGCGCGGGCCCCGGACGAGGCTCAGGCTGCCTGACGCGCGCGCTCGACGAGCTCGCGGAGTGTCGTGACGTCCTGGCGCGTCTCGGGCTCGATCTGCAGCGAGCGGCTCATCTTGCGCCAGCCGTGGTGGACCGTTGAGTGGTCGCGACCACCGAGCACAGTGCCGATCTCGACGAGCGAGCGGTGCGACATCTCGCGGATGAGGTACATCGCGAGCTGCCGGGGGTAGGCGACCCGCTTGGCGCGGCTCTTGGAGAGCAAGGCGTCGCGGTCGATACCGAAGTAGCGGCAGACCACCTCGATGATGATCTCAGGCGATGGCGGGAGCTGCGGCTCCGCCGGGTCGAGCGAGGCGAGCGCGGACTGCACGAGCGCCGGCGAGACGGGCTCCTCGACCAGGCGTGCATAAGCGAGTACGCGGGTGAGCGAACCTTCGAGCTCACGGATGTTGTGCGTGTAACGGCGCGCGATGACATGGAGCGAATCGTTGTCGAGTTGGATGTGCTGCTCTTCCGCCTTGGAGCGCAGGATAGCGATGCGCGTCTCAACGTCGGGCGCCTGGATGTCAGCGATCATGCCCCACTCGAAGCGCGAGCGGAGGCGCTCTTCGAGGTCGGGGATGAGGTGCGGACTCTTGTCCGAGGTGATGACGATCTGGCGGCCGGCCTCGTGCAGGTTATTGAACGTGTGGAACAGCTCTTCCTGGGTGGCTTCCTTGCCACTCACGAACTGGATGTCGTCGATCAGCAGTGCATCGGCGTGACGGTAGCGGTTGCGGAACTCCTCCTGCTTGCGCTGCTGGATGGACTGGATGAGGTCGTTCGTGAACTGCTCGGCGGAGATGTAGAGCAGCTGCATCTTCTGATCGAGTAGCGCGTGGCCCACTGCCTGGAGCAGGTGTGTCTTGCCCAGACCCACAGCGCCGTAGAGGAACAGCGGGTTGTGGGAGTGACCCGGCATTCGAGCGACGCCCTCGGCTGCCGCGACGGCCAGCCGGTTGTTGGGCCCGACCACGAACGAACGGAACTGGTACTGCTCGCGAAGTCGTGGGCGGCGGTAGCCGTCGGTACTCGCAGGGCGCGGGTCGCCGCCACGCTGGAGTACCGGCGCCTCGTCGTCGGGCGCCCGGAGGGGCTCGAAGGCGATGTCGAGCGGCTGGTCGCCCAGATCGGCGAGGGTGCGGCGGATGAGCGGCATGAGGCGCTGCTGCAGCCACTCCGTGATGAACTCGGAACGGGTACCGACGATGAGCGTGCCGCCCTCGAGGCGGACGCCCTCGGTGGGACCAAGCCAGGTCTCGTAGTTGGCGTCGGACACGTGCTGCCGGAGCGAGCGTCGTGCCAGTTCCCAGAGCTCAGCGGGGTCGTCGGACACCAGAATGCTCCAAGCGATGGCTCCCAGAGGCGACACGGATGTACCCACAGTTTGGGATAACTGTGGGTAAGTACGCAGGGACTACGGCCGACCCGTGAAACGGGATCACCCCACCGGCCGCATCAGGCATGTCCCCGCTACGCCGCCCCAGAGCTTCGCTGCGGGAGTGAATGTGAAACGCGGAACGCAGCCTATCGGCCCTACCCCGGCGCGGCAACAACGCTATGTCGTAAAGCGCCCTTGACCGGGGAAATTGGGATGCTCTGTGTATAATCCTGCGCGGCACACGCCCGGTGCGAGCGTGATATCCGCTCGACGGGACGCCGCCGGTCCTCCTTCCAGGGGCTAACGACGGGAGCGGTCGTGCTCCTCGCCATCGACATCGGCAACACCAGCATCGCTGTCGGGGTCTTCGACGGCGCCACCATCGCGGCCCGATTCCGCCTCGCCAGTGACCGCGAAACGAGCGCCGAGGCGTACGCGGAGCGGCTGGCGGCCGAGCTGCGCAGCTGCGACATCGAGCCGCACTTGGTGCAGGGCGCGGCGCTCTCGTCGACGGTACCCGTCCTCGCGACCGCGGTCGGAGGCGCCTGCGAGCGTGCGTTCGGCGTCACGCCGATCGTCGCGAGCGCCGAGGTGCAGGCCGGCGTCCGCATTCGCTACGACGACCCCGCCGCCGTCGGTCCCGACCGGATCCTGCACGCGGTGGCCGCGGTGCATCGCCACACGCCGCCGGTGCTGGTCGTGGACTTCGGGACCGCGCTGGTCTTCGACGCCGTGGGGCGCGAGGGCGACTACCTGGGGGGTACCATCGCCCCCGGCATCGGCATATCCGCGCAGGCGCTGTTTGACGGGGCGGCCATGCTGAACCGCGTGGAGGTGGCCCCGCCGGCCTCGGGCAGCGTGATCGGCCGCAACACGGCCGACGGGATGCAGGCGGGGATGTTCTACGGGTACGTCGAGATGGTGCGCGGAATGGTGCGGCGCTTCAAGGAGGAGATTGGCGATGACGCCACGGTGATCGCCACGGGGGGTTACGCAAACGAGATCGCCGCGGCCACGGGCTGCGTCGACGCGATCGAGCCGGACCTCAACTTCGAGGCCTTGCGGCTCGTCTATGAGGCCAACTCATGAGTGAAACATCGGGACCGCTCTCGGGACGCACGATCGTGCTTGGTGTGACAGGCTCGATCGCCGCGTACAAGGCCGTCGAGGTGGCGAGCCGGCTTGTCCAGGCTGGCGCCACCGTGCGCCCCGTGATGACCCGTGCGGCCACCGAGTTCGTGGGCCCCGCGACATTCCGCGGCGTCACCGGTCACGAGCCTCTCGTCGACATCTGGGCGCCCGACGGCGAGCACGCCGAGCCCCACGTCGCGCTCGGCCGCGAGGCCGACCTGATGCTCGTGACGCCGGCGACGGCGTCCGTGATGGCACGGCTGGCGCACGGCATCTCCGACGACTGCGTCACGCTGGCCGCACTCGCCATGCGCGGCCCGCTCCTCGTAGCCCCGGCGATGGACGCGGGCATGTGGGCGAACGCAGCCACGCAGGCCAACGCCCGCACGCTCCAGGAGCGCAGCGTCACCTTCCTCGGACCCGTCGAGGGTCGCCTCGCGTCGGGCGAGATGGGCGCGGGCCGGCTCATGGAGCCGACCGCGATTGTCGACCACATCAAGGGAGCCGCCGGCCGCATCGACGGCCCGCTCGCCGGTGCGCGTATCGCCGTGACCGCGGGCGGCACGCGCGAGCCCGTCGACCCGGTGCGCTTCGTCGGCAACCGCTCGAGCGGGAAGATGGGCTACGCGGTGGCCGAGGCCGCCCGCGACCGCGGCGCGGAGGTCGTGCTCATCACGAGCGCGGAGCTCGCCGCCCCGGCGGGCGTGCGAGTCGCGCCGGTCGAGACCGCGCAGGAGATGCTCGACGCCGTACAGGAGCACGTTCCGGCGTGCGACGCGCTGATCATGGCTGCGGCCGTGGCGGACTACCGACCGCTCGAGGCGGCCACGGAGAAGCAGAAGCGCGGCGGCCGCGAGACGTGGGGCATCGACCTCGTCCGCAACCCGGACATCATCGCCTCGGTGGCGGTCGACGGGCTGATCAAGGTCGCGTTCGCTGCCGAGACGCAGGACCTGGTGGACAACGCGGCGAAGAAGCTGGTCGAGAAGGACGCCCACCTCATCGTCGCCAACGACGTTTCGGCGACCGACGCAGGCTTTGCCGTCGACACCAACCGCATCACGATCCTCGACCGCACGGGCGCCCACGAAGAACTGCCACTGATGTCGAAGTACGACTGCGGCGTGCGCATCCTTGACCGCGTGCAGGAACTCCTCGCCGCCGAGCGGTAGCAGCGCGCCCATCCGGCCCCCTCGCCCGCTTGCGGGAGAGGGCGGGGGGTGAGGGTCCGGCGGGGCTGGTGAGGGGTCACCCAGACCCCCCACCCTAGCCCTCTCCCCCTCCTGCGGGGCATCCCCGCGTCGAGGCGAGCGATGGCTCAGCCCGCCGCTCGCCGACCCAGACATACGGACGGGGGCGAGGGGATCAGAGGCGGCTGTTACTACCCGGCTCGCGCCAGGACGTACTCGACGAGCGTGCGCGTCGCGGTGCCTGCGACGCCCTTCACCTTCTCGCCGCGGTCGCGGTCGTTGTCCATGACGCCCGCGATGTCGAAGTGCGCCCACGGGGTGTCGTGGGCGAAGCGCTGCAGGAACTTCGCCGCGGTGATCGAACCCGCGCCGCGGCCGCCGGTGTTCTTGATGTCCGCCACGTCCGACTTGATCTGGTCGTCGTACTCGTCGTCGAGCGGGAACCTCCAGATCGGCTCCCCGGCGGCGGCGGCGGCACGGTCAAGGTCGCGGAAGAGGCGGTCGTTGTTGGCGAACACGCCGGCGCGCACGTTGCCGAGCGCGATCGACATCGCGCCGGTCAGCGTCGCGACATCGACCAGCGGTGAGCAGTTGTGGGCGCGCGCGTAACCGAGTGCGTCGGCGAGCACGAGGCGGCCCTCGGCGTCGGTGTTGATCACCTCGACGGACTGGCCGTCCATCGCGTAGAAGACGTCGCCGGGCTTCGTGGCGGTGCCGCTCGGCAGGTTCTCGGTGCACGGGGCGATGCCGGTCACGTTGATGGCAGGCGCGAGGCGCGCAATGGCCTGCATCGCGCCGAGCACGGCTGCCGCGCCGCTCATGTCGGCCTTCATCCGCTCCATGCCGCCGGCCGGCTTGATGGAGATGCCGCCCGAGTCGAACGTGATGCCCTTGCCGATGAGCCCGACGCTGCGCCGCCCGGTCCTGCCGCGGTAGCGCAGCACGATGAACTTCGGGGGTTGCTGCGAGCCCTGCGCGACCGAGAGGTACGAGCCCATGCCGAGGCGTTCTGCCTCCTCGCGCTCGATGATCTCGCACTCCAGCCCGGTCGCCTCCGCGATCTCCTGGGCTTTCTCGGCCATGTGCGTCGGCGTCATCAGGTTCGCCGGCGAGTTCGCGAGGTCGCGAGTGAGGTTCTGCGCCTCACCCATGATCTGTCCGCGCTCGACACCCGCGGCGAGGCTGGCGGCGCGCCGCTCCGAGCTCTCCACGATGCGAATCGAGGCGACGTTGCCGCGCGGACGGTCCTGCTCGCGCGTGTGGTGCCGGTCGAAGCGGTAGAGGCCGAGCGTGAAGCCCTCGGCGAGCGCCTGCCCGCCGCGTTCGAGGTCGCTCCCCAGCCAGTCGGGCTGGGCGGCGATGGCGACGCTGCCCGCGTCGACGCCGCGCAGAGCTCGTCCGAGGTTGCCCGCCTGCGAGCGGATGCGGCCGGGCGCCAGCTTGTCGCGGTCGCCCAGGCCGTGCACGAAGGCGCGTCGCGCGGCGACTTCGTCACCGACGGGGACGGGCGTGAGCGTGCCATCGTTGAGGCGGATCGCTCGCGAGGTGAGCATGGCGTTGATCGCGCCCCCGGCAGCTGCGTTGAGCGCGCCTGCGGCGCCGCCTGGTCGGCGCGCCCCTTCGGGCAGCGACACGACGATGGTGTCGACGTCCTGGGCGGCCAGCTCGCCGCTCGTCACCTCGATCTGCATGTTCGGTCTCCTTCGCGCGCGGCTCGCCGCCCGGCTTGACTCCAGGCTGTACGTTACAATGCACCGATCCAAGCTGCCGCACTTGCTGCGATGGAGGCGTAGCCGCCCACCGTGTCTCGTGTACCCCGCCGTCTCGCTCGTTACCTCTTCTACTCCACTAACCCGGAGCGCTCCGGCGTTACCCGCTGGGACGTGACCGAGTTGCTCATCGTGGTGTTCGCGTTCCTCTGCTACTTCGTCGTGCGCGGGGCCGTCGTCGACCGCACCGCCGACGCTATCGAGCACGCGCGCTGGATCATCGACCTGCAGATCGACCTCGGAGTCTTCGTGGAGCCCGCCTTCCAGCGCTGGGTCCTCGACTACGACCTGCTCAGCCGGTTCCTGAACTTCGTCTACTTCTGGCTCGACTTCCCGCTCATCGCGGTGGTGGGGTTCGTGCTGTTCTGGAAGCACCGCCGCGCATACACGCTGACGCGCGACGCGATGCTCATCTCGGGCGGGATGGCGCTGCTGCTGTACTGGGCCTACCCGGTCGCGCCGCCGCGCTTCCTCGCTGAGTGGGGCTTCGTCGACACGCTCGAGGTGTACGACAACCTCTCGTACCAGGCGCAGTCGATGCAGCCGTTCGTGAACCCGTTCGCGGCGGTGCCGTCGCTGCACGTGGGATGGGCGCTGCTGCTGGCGGCCGGCGTGTTCGTCTCGACGCGCAACCTGATCCTGCGGCTGGCGGCGATCGCCGTGTTCGTGCTGCAGTCGATCTCGGTGGTGGGGACGGGCAACCACTACATCTTCGACGGCGTCGTGGGCCTCGTCGTCTGCGCGGTCGCGCTCGGTGTGGCGGTGTGGATGCAGCGTCGGGGCTACCCGGCGCTGGGCGCCGTGCTCGCGCGGCGCGCGGGGCTGGGTCGCGCGCCCGAGCCGGGCCAGGGCGCCTCGCCGTCGACGCGGAGGGGCCGACCGACTACCGCGTAGGGCGGGCTCTGCTCTAGCTGGGCCAAGGGGAACTCTCACGACTCGCAGGTCTAGCACAGTACGATAAGGGCAGACGCGCACCCTGGAGGATCAGCAGTGATGACCACCGTCAAGGCCACCTACGCCAATGGCGTGCTCACGCCTGTGGAGCCCCTGGACCTCCAGGAAGGCGCCGAAGTAACGGTGTCCATTGAGAACGCTCCGCTCCCGGCCGCCACTCCTGAACCTCTCGTCGAGATGTTCGACAGGCTCAGGGCTTCGGTTCCCGCGGAGGCATGGGACGACATGCCGACCGACGGGGCTCAGAACTACAAGCACTACCTGTACGGACATCCGAAAGTCGACAACTAGTGAGGGTTGTGTTCGCTGACGCGGGGTACTTCATAGCGAATCTGGACAGCAGGGACCCGCTGCACGAACGAGCGAGAACGGTGGCAGCAGGGTTAGGGCTCTTCAGCATTGTGACGACCCAGATGGTGATAGCCGAGGTGCTGAATTACGCGTCGCGTGGGAGTGATTACGTTCGCGGGCTCGCCGTCCAGATGGTCCGAGGCCTGGAAGGCAGACCCGACGTGGAGGTCGTCCCGCAGACCGACGCCCAATTCCAGGCCGCGGTGGACCGCTACGCGGCCCGGCCCGACCAGACATGGAGTCTCACGGACTGCGCGAGCTTCCTCCTGATGGAGGAACGGAACATCACAGAGGCGCTGGCCTACGACCGGGACTTCGAGCAAGCGGGGTTCTCCGCCCTGCTCAGATAGGTTGGATCGACCCTACCCGTGGTTGGCCGGAGCGTGAGACATACCCTGCGCCGCCTCGGGCGATTGTTCTGATGCTGAGGCGCGCGGTTGGCCGCCATGAAACGCTGTGCTAGCGTAATCCGCGTAGTCGCACGGCGCGTGCGCGCGCCGGATCGCCAGACAACGGCCCGCGGCTACCGCCCGGTCCCGGGAGGACCATGGCGCTGAGTGTGTAGGTGGCAATAGGCAACAAGGAACAGGACCAACTCGCATCGCCTCGCTCATCACTGCGGAACGCCGTCAAGAGATCGTCCACGACTACCAGACCCACGAGGGAGACACTGGCTCCCCCGAGGTGCAGGTCGCGCTGCTGACCGAGCGCATCCGGCGCCTCACGGACCATCTCCGCGAGCACTCGCACGACTACGACACGCGGCGCGGGCTACTCAAGCTCGTCGGTCGGCGCCGTCGGCAGCTCCGCTACCTCAGCAAGAAGGACGTTGAGCGTTATCGCACGCTCATCCAGAAGCTCGGGCTGCGACGCTAATCGCGCTGAGTTCCGCTTCGCCCTCGTACCTCCCGGCCGCGCGACACCAATCGGCAGTGCATGCCCTGCGAATGGGCGTGCGCCTGCGCCCGCGCCGGCAGGCGCGTGAAGGATCAGCCGCGCTCAACGAGCGCGCGCGAGGGAGTCCCGCGCCGGCAGGCGCATCAGGAAGTACCGCGCCGGCAGGCGTATGAAGGAGTAACGGAAGACATCGACCACCCCACCACCCGGCCGCACGAACACACCGGCGGCCCGGACCGTTCAGCAACCCACCCCAGGCATGAGAGATGCGCGGCCATGACAGGGCGCGCCCAGGAGAGGCGATAGCCACCATGACCCAGCCAGCAGTTTCAGCACCCCGCATGGAGGTCGAGGAGCGGACCTTCAGCACCGAGATCGAGGGCAAGACCCTCGAGATCGGTGTCGGACTGCTCGCACAGAACGCAAGCGCCGCGTGCACCATGCGCTACGGCGACACCGTGCTCCTCGCCACGCTCACCGACGGTGAGCCCCGCGCGGGCATCGACTTCTTCCCGCTCACCGTGGACTTCGAGGAGCGGATGTACGCCATCGGCAAGATCCCCGGCTCCTTCTTCCGCCGCGAGGGTCGCCCCGGCAACGAGGCCACGCTCGCCGCGCGCATGACGGACCGGCCGATCCGCCCGCTCTTCCCGAAGGGCTACCGCCGCGAGATCCAGCTCGTGTTGCTGACCCTCGCGTCCGACCGCGAGAACCCCGCCGACGTCTTCGGCGTCCTCGGCGCCTCGACCACGCTCGGCATGTCGAACGTCCCGTTCGAGGGCCCGGTGTCCTCCGTCCGCATCGGCCGCGTCGACGGCGAGTTCAAGGCGTTCCCCACCTACGAAGAGATCGAGGCGTCCGACCTCGACCTCATCGTCGCGGGCACCGAGGACTCGATCGTGATGATCGAGGCCGGCGCCGACCAGGTGCCGGAGGCCGAGGTCATCGCGGCCGTCGAGTACGCGCAGGGCATCATCACCCAGCTCAACGCGCTGCAGCGCGAGGTCATCGATGCCGTCGGCAAGGAGAAGGTCCCGTACGAGCCGCAGGAGAAGGACGAGGAGCTGCAGGCCCGCGTCAGCGCCGACCTCGAAGGCGTCGACGACGCCGACCTGCTCGGCGCCGTGCAGGACGAGGGCTTCCGTGGCGTCGACACGCTCGGGCTCGAGGTCTGGCAGCGCCTCGGCGGCGAAGAGGACGACTCGCTCGACCGCCGCGCCGTGCGCGCCGCTGTCGAGGACGAGGTGAAGGCGCTCGTGCGCCGGCGCATCGTCGAGGACAACCTGCGCCCCGACGACCGCGCCGAGGACGAGATTCGCCCGCTGTTCAGCCGCGTCGGGGTGCTCCCGCGCGCGCACGGCGTGGGGCTGTTCCGCCGCGGCGGCACCCAGATCATGTCGATCGCGACGCTCGGCCCACTGGCCGACCGCCAGCGCCTCGACACGCTCTCGCCGACGCAGTTCAAGCGCTACATGCACCACTACAACTTCCCGCCGTTCTCCGTCGGCGAGGCGCGGCCGCTGCGCGGCCCCGGCCGCCGCGAGATCGGCCACGGCCTGCTCGCCGAGCGCGCACTGCTGCCCGTGCTTCCGCCCGCCGAGGACTTCCCGTACGCGCTGCGCGTCGTCTCCGAGGCGCTGATGTCGAACGGCTCGACCTCGATGGGGTCGGTCTGCGGCTCGACGCTCGCGCTCATGGACGCCGGCGTACCGATCACGGCGCCCGTCGCCGGTGTGGCGATGGGCCTGATCACCGGCAGCAATGAGGACGAGTACCGGGTGCTCACCGACATCGCCGGCGTCGAGGACGGCCTCGGCGACATGGACTTCAAGGTCGCCGGCACCGAGCAGGGCGTCACCGCCGTGCAGCTCGACATCAAGCTGCAGTCGCTGCCCGACGGCCTCCTCGAGACGGTGTTCGAGCGTGCTCGCGAGGCGCGACTCCAGATCCTCGAGGTCATGCTCGACGCCATCTCCGAGCCCCGCGAGGAGCTGTCGGAGTGGGCGCCGCGCGTCGAGGCGCTGCAGATCGACCGCGAGAAGATCGGCGCGGTGATCGGCCCCGGCGGCCGCGTCATCAACGCCATGCAGGAGGAGACCGGCGCGAACATCAACGTCGAGGACGACGGTGTCGTGCTCGTGAGCGGCTCGGACGCCGAAGGCGTGCGGCGCGCCATCGACATGATTCGAGGCCTCACCAAGGAGATCGAGGTCGGCGAGATCTACGAGGGCAACGTGGTCCGCATCCTGGACTTCGGCGCGTTCGTCGAGATCCTGCCCGGCAAGGACGGCCTCGTGCACATCTCCGACCTCGCCGACTACCACGTGAACCGCGTGGAGGACGAGGTCAGCGAGGGCGAGACCCTGCGCGTCCAGGTCATCGAGATCGACAACCTCGGCCGCATCAACCTCACGCGGCTGCGCGACGGCGATGACGGCTCCGAGCAGGTCGGCCTCTCCGACGAGGCCGCCGAGGCTGAGGGTCGCGAGCCCGCCATGGCCGGCGACCGCGGTACGCGCGGTAGCCGGGGCGGCGGCGGAGGTCGCGGCGGCAACGGCGGTGGCGGTGGCGGTCGTGGCCGCGGTCCGCGCGGTGGCGGCGGCGGCGGCGGAGGCCGCGGCCCGCGAGGCGGCGGTGGCGGGGACCGTGACGGTGGTCGCGGCCGTGGTCCGCGCGGTGGTGGGGGTGGCGGCGGAGGCCGCGGCCCACGCTCCGACGGCGGGAACCGCGGTGGCGGAGGCGGAAGCCGCGAAGGCGGCGATGGAGGCGGAGGCGGCGGTCGCCGCTGGTAGGCCTCAACCCGCGTAGCCCGGCCGCATCAGCAGGATGCGGGCCGGTACACTGGCGCCCCACCCCACTGCCGGAAGGCAGGTCAGAGATGACAGGGTGGGGCGTCGTTCTGCCCTCCGACACCGAGGGTCAGCGAGGGGGTGCACCGTGATCAGGGTCGTCGTCAGCGGCAGCGGCAACATGGGGGCCCAGGTCCTCGGCACGATCGAGGCTCAGGACGACATCGAGCCCGTCGGCGTCATCGAACCGCTCGGCCTCGAGGGTGACGAGATCACGGCGGCCAGCGGCGCTGTCTACCCGGCCAGCGCCGACCCGGGAGCGCTGTTCGAGGCGGTCAGCCCGGACGTCGTCGTCGACTTCACGAACGCGTCGTTCGCCCCGACGCTCCTCGACGCCGCGATCGCGCACGGCGTGCGGCCGGTCATCGGCACGTCGAGCATCCCCGACGAGGTCGTGGAGCGCGCCCGAGCAGGCCTCGCCGAGCGCGGGCTCGGCGGTGTGATCGCGCCCAACTTCGCGCTCGGCGCGGTCGTGCTGATGCACCTCGCGAAGGTGGCCGCGCCGCACTTCGACGCCGCCGAGGTCATCGAGCTGCACCACGACGGCAAGGTCGACTCACCATCCGGCACCGCCGTCGCCACCGCGCAGCTCATCCGCGAGGCGCGCGGCGAGGACCTCGCCCACCCGGAGTCGCAGATCGAACACGTCGAGGGCGCGCGCGGCGCGCAGTCCGGCGGCGTCGGGCTGCACTCGGTGCGGCTGCCGGGCCTGGTGGCGCACCAGGAGGTCATCTTCGGGGGCCTCGGCCAGACGCTCACGCTCCGCCACGACTCGACCGGGCGCGACTCGTTCATGCCCGGGGTGGTCCTCGCCGTGCGCGACGTGATGGGCCGCGAGGGCCTCGTCTACGGTCTCGACGAGCTGATGGGCCTCAGCTAAGTGCGCCTGCCGAAGCCGTACGACCTCGTTGTCTTCGACCTGAGCGGCGTGCTCGTCCGGGTCGTGGACTCGTGGGCGGACGGCCATGCGCGCTCCGGCGTGGCTGGCGACCCGCTGTCCGATCCGGCATTCGAGTCACAGCGCCTCGAGCTGAGCGAGCGCCGACAGCGCGGCGAGATCGGCGCCGAGGAGTACTGCCACCTCGTCGCCGGGATCTCAGGCGGTGTGTACGGGCCCTACGAAGTCGCGGCCATCCACCGCGCGTGGGTGATCGATGAGTACCCGGGTGTCGGCGAGGTCGTCGATGCCGTGCACGCGGCCGGCGTCGGGACGGCGATTCTGACGAACACCGACGAGTGGCACTGGCACCAGCAGCTCGCCGACGAGGCCGAGGCCGACCGCTTCGCCTCGGTGCGTCGTATCGAGCACCGCTTCGCCAGTCACCGCCTCGGCGTGGTGAAGCCCGAGCGCGCGGTCTTCGAGGCAGTGATGGCGACGACGGGCTTCAAGGAGCGCCGCATCCTCTACTTCGACGATAGCAAGCGCCACATCGACGCTTCGCTGGACGTGGGCTGGGGCGGCGTCCTCGTCGACCCCTCGGGCGACCCGGCGCGGCAGATGCTGTTCGAGTTGAACCGGCGGATGGTGACGTTGGGGCAGAGCGCGTAGGTCGCGGACGCGCGCTTACGAGCCAGGTTCGCTCGGTCGGGACGCTGCCGGGTGAACCTCGAGGGCTGCCTGTTCTGCCTTCCAACTGGCGAGGCGGCGGTTTGCGGTCTCGACGAGGTGCTCGAAGGTTACGCCGCCTTGCAGGTACTCCTGGTAAAGGTCACGCATGCGCGGCTTGTTGTTCACTGTGGTGACTACGTTCCGAGTGCCCCGTCCGGCGCCTCAACGGATGTGGCATGCTCCGCGCTTCGCCTGGCCTCGTAGCGCGCGAGGAATCTGTTCGCCGCCTCGACCAGATCTTCGAAGGTGATCCGACCCTGGAGGTATTCCTGGTACAGGTCGCGGATCTTGGGCGCGCTCGTCATGAGGGTTCCCTCCTCAACGAGATGCGGATGTCGGGCTCGTAGAACATCGCCCAGAACCAGTGACGTGGTTCGAGGATGTGCACGGGACCCGGCTCCACACCGGCTGCCGAGACGGCAACAGCGCGGAGCCGGACAGACTCGCGAGCCTCTTCGAGAGATTCGACGAGCCAGGCCGTTGCGACGTTCGTGCGACCGTGCTCGTAGCCGCAGTCGAGGTCGTGTTCGACGGCGTACCAGCAGACATCGCAGATCTCCGGGGCGGGCTCACTGTGGTAGTCGATCACACACTGACCTCCGGGACCGCCAGGTCCCATTGGTGGTGGGTGTGTGCACATTAGCAATTGTCGCAAGCAATAGTCTATCGACAATGCGGATTATCCGGGAATCCGTCCCGTTGTAGCCGCGACGCAGACGCGGGGTGGCCTTACGATTGATCACCATGAGCAACACCAACGGACTCGATATCGCTGTCATCGGCGCGACGGGGGCCGTCGGGGCTGTGTTCCTCGACGTCGCCGCCGAGCGCGACCTCCCCATCGGCAACCTGCGCCTCCTCGCCACCGCACGCTCCGCCGGGCGTGAGCTGCGCTATCGCGACCAGACCATCACCGTCCAGGAGACGACCGAGGACGCCCTCGACGGCGCCGACCTCGTCTTCTGCTCCGCCACCGCCGCCGCCTCACGGATGTGGGGCCCGAGGATCGCCGACGCGGGCGGGATCCTCATCGACGACGGCTCCGCGTTCCGCATGGAGTCGAACGTCCCGCTCGTCGTGCCCGAGGTCAACGGCGCGGACGTCGAGTGGCACGAGGGCATCATCTCGATCCCCAACTGCACTACCACCCCGCTCGCCCTCGTGCTGCACGCGATGCGCACGGTTGCCCCGCTCAAGCGCGTGACCGCCGCGACGTACCAGGCCGTGACCGGCGCGGGCGCAGCCGCCGCGGCGGAGCTGGACGCGCAGCTTGCGGCGCACGGGCGTGGCGAGGACATTCCGGCGCCCGAGCAGTTCCCCCACCAGATCGCGCTCAACGTGCTCCCGCACGTCGACGCCTTCGAGGAGGACGGCTACACGCGCGAGGAACTGAAGATGCGCAATGAGACGCGCAAGATCCTCCACATGCCGGACCTGCCGTTCTCGTCGACCTGTGCGCGCGTCCCGACGATGATCGGTCACGCCGAGGCGGTCCACGTCGAGTTCACCGACGACGCGCCGATCGGCGACCTGCGCGAGGCCCTCGAGGCCCACGACGGCATCGAGCTGATGGACGACCCGGCCTCCGCGAGCTACCCGACGCCGCTCAACACGGCCGGCGACGACCGCACGTTCGTGGGTCGGCTGCGCAAGGATTCCTCGGTCGAGCACGGGGCTGCGTTCTGGTGCGTGACGGACAATCTGCGCAAGGGCGCGGCGACGAACGCCATCCAGATCGCCGAGGAGTTGATCCGGCGAGGCAAACTGTAGGGCACACAGGCGCCGCCCGGACGTTCCCGGCGCGCCGCGACGGGGAGGCGCTCCAATGACCAACGAGATCGGCCGCGTGCTCACAGCCATGGTCACGCCCTTCGACGACGACGGCGCCGTCGACTACCCGGCCGTGGGCGAGCTCGCCCGCGCGCTCATCGCCTCCGGCAACGACGGGCTCGTCGTGACCGGCACCACGGGCGAAGCGCCCTCGCTGACGAACGAGGAGCAGATCAGCGTCTGGCGCACCGTGCGCGAGGCGGTCGGTCCCGACGTGCCGCTCGTCGGGGGTGCCTCGACGAACGCGACGAACGAGTCGCTCCCGCTGGTGCGCGCCTGCGTCGACGCCGGCATGGACGCGGTGATGCTCACCGTGCCGTACTACAACAAGCCGCCGCAGGAGGGCCTGGTCCAGCACTTCACCACGCTCGCCGAGGCGACCCCGCTGCCGTGCATCCTCTACAACGTGCCGTCGCGCACCTCGCTGAACATGACCGCCGAGACGACGCTGCGGCTGGCTGAGGTGCCCAACATCATCGGCATCAAGGAGGCGAGCGGGGACTTCGCGCAGCTCGAAGCGATCCTCACCGGGGCGCCCGAGGGCTTCTTGATGTGGTCGGGCAACGACAACGACACCGAGCCGATGGTCGAGATGGGCGGCTACGGCGTGATCTCCGTCGCAGGCCACCTCGTCGCCCGCCAGATCCGCGAGATGGTGTACGGGGCGGCCGAGGGTCGGCTGGACGAGGCGCGTGCTATTCACGAGCGGCTGCTCCCGTTCGTCGACGCGCTGTTCATCGAGTCGAACCCGATCCCGGTGAAGTTCGCGCTGAACGAGGTAGGCGTGCAGGCCGGCACGCTCCGCTTGCCGCTGGTCCCGCCCTCGGAGGCGTCGCAGGCCGCGATCCGCGAGGAGCTCGCGAAGCACCAGATCGACGTGACGGTGGCTGTGTAGCGGCGGTCGCCTACGAGCGGCCACGCCTCGGTTGGGTGCCTCGTCGAAGGCGAGGAGTATCGCCGCCGCTGAGTTGCTGCTGGAGCAGCTCACCGACCTCAGCGCGGGTAAACGCCGAGTACTTCCTGATCCCCCTTGGCCCGCCGTCGCGTGCGCGTCCGAGGTCGATGAGGGCGATCCGGTCGTCGTCGAGGTTCGGGCTCCAATCGTCGAAGGCATCGACGAGGTACCGCGTTAGCCATGCCACAAGGCGCGGGCCCTCAAGGCCAATGCGTCGTTGTGGCGTGATCCGGATCACACGGCCTGTCCCTTCGGCGATAGCCGTGTACACATCAGGCCAGACTTCCATTTGGCGGAACTGGTCGAGGGTGGCGAGATACTTGCATTCGAAGTCCGCGAGATGCCGCACGTGGTCGCCGTCGGATCGGCCGCGGATACCGAGCGCGGGGTCGGTCACGTGTAGCGTCTCGTGCCCAAGCGCCTGGAACACGAGCGCGAGTTCGTCTGGCATGTGCTCGTCGAGCAGGATTCGTGCTATACGAGAGCGTCCTCGAAACTGATCGCCCGCCGAACCAGTCGGATGTCTACGCGGAAGGTCTTCGCCGCGCTTTGCGGGCTCATCGCGCCTGCCATGCCTGCCACGAACTGCGTTTCCAGCGCGGTACCCACCACGGTCGGCTGCGCGAGGTTGACCCGTGGGCTCATGAATACTGCGTCGCGGAACTCGCTCAGCATGCAGAGCGACCCCCGTGATCCGATCTCTGACAGAGCCCTTTCGGTGGCTCTTCCCAGATCGCGGGAGTCCGCGGGCCACTCGACGATGAACTGACCCGCTCCGTCGGCCACCAACGGCGAGGCATCCGGCACCACGTCCGCGAGCACGTGCTTGCGATCGTCTGCTGATAGTGGATCCGTGAGCAGCCACCACTCGTCGAAGTGCCTGTCGAGGAATTCCACTGCGCGACGAATACGGGCGGTCGGGACACCCTCTTCGTTTAGGTGCGTCGCGAGTTGCAGGCGTAGATAGTCGACCCAGTTGTAGAGCCGGGGGACGCCGCGGCGGCCGCCACGAAGGCTGGCTTCAAGGAGACCGCTCTCGTGCCAGTACCGCAGGCGCGGAACCGTGAGCCCGGTCAGCCGGCTGATCAGGCGGGTGCGGAGCCCCGCGATGTGTGCCTGCGAGACGCGTGGCGAGGTCTCAATCGTCATGGCCGACTCTCCGCATTGCTTTCGGGCCCTAGCTTACCGCCTGTCCCGCTCCTCGACCCACTCCGCCCACCCCTCGCGCAGCCGCCCCCGCGCACGCTCGTACGCGATGCGGTCCCCGTAGTAGCCGCCGAGGACGCCCGCCAGCACGCGCCCGCCGACGATGAGCACGGCCGCGTAGACGATCGTGGCCCAGATGAGGTGCGCGCGCAGGTACGGGACGCCGAGGACCAGCACGAGGCCGCCGACCACCGCGAGCGTGAGCCCGAGGTATGCGAAGCCGTTGACGATGCGGCTCTCCGTCTTCCGCTGCGCCTGCAGCATCTCGACGACGACCTCCGGGATGCGGCCCACCGGCCTGCGCTCCGAGGTCTCCGTCGCGCAGTGTGGGCAGACCGCAGTCCGCTCGCCCAGGGGCGTGTAGCAGTGGCCGCAGAAGCGGCCTGCGTTGGGCGCTGAGCCGCCCGTCACGGCGAGGATCTGCTCCTCGAGCCGTTCGCTGAACAGCGGACAGTCGTCGTCGGGGACGTAGCGGCGCTCGCCGCTCTCCATGGTCATCGCGTCGCGCCCCGTCCGAGGGTGCATGCCAGCCTGGCGAGCACGCGGCGGCCCTCCTCGCGGTAGCCGGCGGCACGCCCGGACGTCGAGGGCATCACCCACGCCTCGGCGCCCGCGACCTGGACGGGCTGGCGGCCCCACGTGCCCGCGGCGCGCACGCGCGGGAACAGCACGTCGAACGCGCGCGTCGTCGTGAAGCACACCGCGCGGGGGGAGGCGTAGGCGATCCGCTGCCCGAACGCTGGCGTCGAGTTGCGGAGCTCGTCGTCGGTCACGCGCGTCGAGTCCGTCACCACGCGCTTCACCACGTCGGTGAAGCCGATGCCACAACGGTCGAGGAGCGAGCGGTCGTCGTCCGGCCCGACCTCGTGCGGCACGAGGCCACTCGCCGAGAGCGTGCGCCAGAACGCGTTGCCGCGGTGGCCGTAGTAGTGGCCGAGCTCTGCCGACCGCTCCCCCGGGTTGATGCCCACGAAGACCAGGTCGAGGCCGGGGCGGAGGAGATCCGGCAGAGTGCGCACGCGCGCACCCACCGATGCGGCTTCGAGCTTCGCGGTGGCCGTCGGCACGCCGCTAGAGGGGGTCGTGGGAGTAGGCGTGGTTGCCGAGGCTCGCACCCAGGAAAATCAGCAGCACCGCGACCACCACCATGAACGCCGAGAACAGGAACGAGTTGCGCCGCGCCTGCTCCAGCTCGCCCCGCTCCATCTCCCCCGCCTCGACGGCGTCGGAGATGCGCGCGATGCGACGCCCGAAGACCGCGCCGTGGATGCCGATCATCGCGATCAGGACCAGGAAGAGCGTCATCTTCGCGACGAACACGCGCCCGAAGTGGAAGCCCATGATGTCCTCGCGGATGCTGGGCGGCACGAAGATGTCCGTGTAGAACATCGCGAGCCCGGTCACCAGCAGCCCGACGAGCGATACGCCCACGATGCTGCTGAAGCGCCGCGCCACGACGATCGTGACCTGGCGGCGCAGCCCCTCGTCGTCGATGAGCCACGTCGACGGGACGACCGCGAAGAAGAGCAGGATCTCGCCCCCGACGAGCGCCGCGGCGAACAGTACGTGCAGCCCCGGCAAGAGGTGCTCCATGTCCTGCTCCTGTTCCGTATCCCGAGGCGTCCTGGTTGGAGCGAGCGCCTACAGCGGCCCGCCGAAGATGTCGCGTGTCACGATCGCCTGCTCGCGCGCCGGCCCGACCGAGATCATGTCGACCGGTGCGTCGACGAGGTCCTCGATGCGCCGCACGAAGGCGCGAGCCTCCGGCGGCAGGTCGGGGAAGTGCCGTACGTCGGAGACCTCCTGGCGCCAGCCCGGCAGCTCCTCGTAGACGGGGCGCACCGCGTTCGCGTCCTGGAGCGAGGCGGGCAGCGAGTCGAGGCGCTTGCCGTTGAGCTCGTACGCCACGCAGACGTGTACGGCGTCGAATTGCGCGAGCACGTCGAGGCGCGTGAGCGCGATCGAGTTGACGCCGTTGAGCTTTGCGGTCTGGCGCGCGAGCACGCCGTCGAACCAGCCGCAACGGCGAGGCCGGCCCGTGGTGGTGCCGTACTCACCGGTGCCCTGGGCGATGCCGTGGTCGCGCAGCGCGGCGGCCTCCTCGCCGAACAGCTCGGTCGGGAAGGGGCCGTCGCCGACGCGCGTCTGGTAGGCCTTGTAGACACCCACCACGCGGTCCACCGCCGTCGGCCCGAGGCCGACGCCGAGACAGGCCCCGGCCGCCATCGACGACGGGACCGAGGAGGTGACGTACGGGTAGGTGCCGTTGTCGAGGTCGAGCAGCGTGCCCTGCGCACCCTCGAGCAGGATCTGCTCGCCGCGGTCGTGCGCATCCTGCACGAGCCGCGAGGTGTCTGCGACGTATGGGCGCAGCACGCGGCCGTACTCCTGGTACTCCTCGCGGATCTCGTCGCCGTCGAGCGGCTCGCCGCCGTAGAGCTCGGTGATGATGCGGTTCTTGTAGGGCAAGACGAAGCTGAGTAGCTGGTCGAGCGACTCGGGCTGCACGAGGTCGATCATGCGCACGCCGAGGCGGCCCGTCTTGTCGGTGAACGCGGGGCCCGTGCCCGTGCCGGTCGTGCCGATGGCGTGCTCGCCGCGCATCTTCTCGTCGAGCTCGTCGATGGCGAGGTGCCACGGCATGACGATGTGGGCGCGGTCGCTCACCCGCACGCGCGAGGTGTCGACGCCGCGCTCGTTGAGCATCGCGAGCTCGTCGAGCAGCGAGCGCGGGTTGATGACGACGCCGTTGCCGACAATGCACGTCGTGCCGGGGTTGAAGATGCCGGCCGGCACCAGGTGCAGCCCGAAGCGGCCGAGGTCGTTCACGATCGTGTGTCCGGCGTTGCTGCCGGCCGAGTAGCGGGCGATCACAGAGCAGCTACGCGACAGGAAGTCGACGACGCGGCCCTTGCCTTCGTCGCCCCACTGTCCGCCGATGATTACCGTCGCTGGCACGTCCCGGTCACCTCGAATAGCGCGCCCGTGGGCGCTCATGCCGTACGCTTGAAAGCGTGGGAGCCCGAGACATGATACCGCAGGTCGCCCGCTCAATCGCCATGCTGTGTTTCCGCGTTATGAAGTCTGACTGGCAGGAGGTCTTGATGCTCTCGCGTCCGACGACGATCGCCGGTTTCGCCCTCGTCGCCTTCGCTGTGCTGGCCCTCGCGGCTTGCACCTCGGGCGACGAGCCCCCGCCGCGCAGCCCGCTGGGCGCCACGCCCACTACCTCGCCCACCGCGGCCGCATCGCCGACGCCAGACCCGTCCCCCACCTCGGACGCCGCTGCGGCTACCCCGGCTCCGTCGTCCGAGGGTGCACCGTCCCCCGAGGTCCTCGAGGCGCTCGTCGGCAACGCGCTCGAGCTGCTGGCGGAGTGGCTCGGCTGGGATGTCACGGGGTTTGGCGTGGTGGAGTCCGAGGCGCTGGTGTGGTCGGACGGCTGCCTGGGGGTCGCGGTGCCGGGAACGCTCTGCACGCAAGCCCTCGTGCCCGGTTTCCGTGCCGTCCTGCACGACAAGTTCGACGGCATGCACCGCGTCCACGGCGACGCCGAGGGGCGCGTGGTGCGGTGGGTCGGCGAGCGCATCATCACGGGCACCGTCGCCGGCGCCACACGGCACTATCTGGATATCGCGACCGCCGACGGGGTCATGCGCGTGAGCGCCGCACCCGGCTCCCGCTACGGGGGTCCGGGGCTCAGCCCCGGCGCCAACGACCTGGTACCGGTCGCGGAGGCTATCGGCGCCTCCGAGGTGGCCGTCGGCATCGACCCCGCCGCCGACGGGAGCGGCGCGTACGTGATCGCGTGGCTCGTGGTCCTCGAATGACCGACGACGGCGCTCCACCCACGGTCATCGAGGTGAAGCGCCACCTCGACGGCCGCGAGGAGCGCTTCGAGACGGAGCTCGTGTACCGCGGACGCGGCGCGCTCGTCGTGCTGTACCGCATGCCCGAGTCGCGCTGGGGGCCGGTCGACTCCTACGGCTGCTACTGGGTGGACCGCACGTACGTCTGCTACCACATGGTGCGCCCCGAGGGCGCGCCGGACGCGGGGCACGAGGTGGTCACGCGCTTCGACGTGGCACGTGACATCGAGATCGCGGATGGCGAGGTGCGCTTTCGCGATCTGCTCCTCGACCTGGTGGTCGAAGACGGCGTGCCGAGCTGGGAGGACGAGGACGAGGTCGCCGAGGCGCGCGCCGACGGACTGCTCGGCGCTGCGGATGCCGCCTACATCGAGCGGTCGCGGCGTACGCTCGAGCAGGGCCACGGGCGCATCGTGCGCGACATTCGCTGGCTGCTGACGAGGCTGGGGCGGCTGCCTGAGTAGGCGGCGAGGGCTAGCTACGGCGCGCGAAGAGCGTGTTCATGCCTGCCACCTCGGCCTCGCTCGTCACGTACACGCCGGCCGCGCCGAGCGCACGGGCCCGCGAGGCGAGCGCGGCTCGCTGGCCAGCCGAGAATCCCATCCCCGCTACGGTCCACGGCACGCGCGCGGCGGTTGCGGTGACCGCGATCTGAGCGAGCAGCGGCTGCTGTACCGCCGCGGCCGTCGGGTTCGGCGCACCCAGGTCGCTTGCGACCCCGGCGAGATCCACGCCGACGCTCACCAACCGGTCGACGGCGGCGAGCAGCTCCGGCAGCCGCGCGAGCGCGGCGGCACTGCCGATCTCCGGGATGAGGCCCACCTGCCCGGGCACCAGATCGTGGTGCAGCTCCTGGCGGCGCAGTTCGATGTCGGCGTCGCGCAGGTCCTGGGGGACGAGCGTCTCGGCGAGCAGCACGGCCGCTGCCCCCGCGCCGACCGCCGTCTCGAGGTCTTCCCGCAGCCGCTCGGCACGCGGGTTCGCGACCCGTACGTGGAGCTCGGCGCCGGTGGCGGCGGCCGTCGCGACGTTCTCGATGCCCGCCGTGACGGCATCGGCGCGTGTGGGGCCGACCGCGAAGACGGGGAGCAGGATGAGGTTCGTGCGAGGTGCGGGCATCGCGCGCGTGCTCGCTCAGGCCGCCAGCAGCGACTCGAGCCGCTCGGCCGACGCCGAGGGCCCGACGACGGCGAGCGCGTACGCTCGCTCGGCGAAGATGCGCGCCGCGACCTCCTGGATCTCCTCGGCGGTTACGGCCTGCATGTGCGCGACGGTGTCGGTCGGGAGTTGGAGTTCGCCATCCTGCAGCAGTTGCTCGCCGAAGCGCTGACCGAGCGACATCGGCGTCTCCAGGCTGAGGCGGAACGTGCCCGTGGCGAAATCCAGGGCGCGGCGCAGTTCGTCCTCGGAGACGGGCTCGCTTGCGGCGCGCTCCAGCTCGCCGAGGATGACCTCCAGGGCCTCTTCCTGGTGGTCGGCGGTCACCCCCGCGCTAACGGAGAACATGCCGATGTCACGGTGACGCGCGACCCTCGAGCCGACGGAGTAGGCCAGCCCGCGCCGCTCGCGGACCTCCTTGAAGAGTCGCGACGACATGCCGCGTCCAAGGACCGTGTGCAGCAACTCCAGCGCGTAACGCTGTGGGTCGCGGCGTGAGAGGGCCTGCACGGAGAGCGCGAGGTTGGTCTGCTCGATCTCGCGCTCCTCGACAATGACGGCCTCCTCGGGCGGGCCGTGTTCCGCGGCGACCTGCGTCTCCGGGTCGCCGCCACGCAGGTCCTCGAAGTGGCGAGCCGCGGTCTGGACGACCCACTCGTGCTCGACGTTGCCCGCCACGGACAGCACGGAGTTGTGGGCGGTGTAGAAGCGCTCGACGTGCGAGGTGAAGTCCTCGCGCTGCAGTGCGCCGACGGTTTCAAGCGACCCGGTCACGGGCCAGCCGATCGGCTGGTCACCGTAGACCGCCTGCACCATGAGTTCGCCCGCGCGCTGGGCGGGCGTGTCGTGCCCGCGCCGGATCTCCTGCTGCACGACGGTGCGCTCGCGGTCGATCTCCTCGGCGGCGAGGAGCGAGTGCTGGAGCATGTCCGCGACCACCTCGATACCCGTCTCGGCGCGCTCGAACGGGAGGTTGTTCCAGTAGCATGTGAGCTCGCGGGTGGTGTAGGCGTTGAGCGAGCCGCCGGCACCCTCGATCGCCTGGCTGATCTCGGGGGCGGTCGGGCGGCGCTCGGTGCCCTTGAAGAGCATGTGCTCCAGGTAGTGGGAGACGCCATTGGTGCGACGGTCCTCCCCGCGCGAGCCGACGCCGACGAAGAAGGCGGTGCTCGCCGACTGCGCCGTCGGGATCGAGGTGGTGACGACGCGCAGGCCGTTGTCGAGTGTGCTGATGTCGGGCCGGATGGCGTCGGCAGACGGCATGGATGCGTGCTCCCCTCGTCGCGAGGTGGTGCGGGCGCGGGTCAGATCAGCCTACGGGGGTGGTAGGTCGCCAGCAAGATCAGAGACGAGGTATCGGAAGTGGACACGGCGAGTTCCTGCCCGAGCGGCGGGCGCCTCGGGTGTTCGAGTAGCGCGCGCACATACGACGCAACGCTACGCAACATGTCCGGGACATGATCTAGGCGTGCGAACGCGGTGCGTCGTACACGGCAGGCATACAGCCCACGGGCGGTCGCCCGCATGGGCATCAGACACGAACGGCCTCGGCCTCGACGTAGGGTCGAAGCTCCGGTCTGAGCGCCTTGTCGGTCACCAGGTCGACGGGACACCCCAGCAGGTCCTCGATGTAGAACTGCACGCCGAAGTAGCGCTTCGAATCCGCGGGGCCATCGAAGCGCACGAGGACATCGAGATCGCTCTCCGACGTCGCCTCGTCGCGGACGACCGAGCCGAACAGCGCGAGATCGACGACGCCGAACCGTTCGACGAGCTCTGCTTTGTGCGCTCGGAGTGTCGCGAGGGCGTCGTGGCTGCGAAGCGCTTGCCCGGTCATCGTTCCCGCTCCTCATTGGAGATATAGTCATCGCCGTCCCATCGATTATCGCCGCTGCGTCGAGAGCACGCTGCCGCGGGCGTCACGCAGGACTGACGAACACCAGCCGATTCCCGGTTCCCTCGTTGACACACCCCCGGCCCGCGCAGAATATGAAGCGTGTCCTCCCCGACGGACCGAGGAGCGATGACGAAGTACATCTTCGTGACCGGCGGCGTTGTCAGCTCGGTAGGCAAGGGCATCGTCACCGCCTCGCTCGGGCGTGACCTCAAGGCCCGCGGCCTCCGCGTCTCCGTCCTCAAACTCGACCCCTACATCAACGTCGACCCCGGCACCATGTCGCCGTACCAGCACGGCGAGGTCTTCGTCACCGACGACGGCGCCGAGACCGACCTCGACCTCGGCCACTACGAGCGCTTCCTCGACGAAAACTTCACGAAGGCCAACTCCACCTCCTCCGGCCAGATCTACGAGGAGGTGATCCGCAAGGAGCGCAGAGGCGACTTCCTCGGCGGCACCATCCAGCCCATCCCTCACGTCACCGGCGAGATCCGCAAGCGCATCGTCGAGGCCGGCACGGCCCTCGACGCCGACGTCGTCCTCGTCGAGGTCGGCGGCACCGTGGGTGACATCGAGGGTCAGCCGTTCCTCGAGGCGATCAGCCAGATGCGCCACACGCACGGGCTCGGGGACACGGTCGCCATCCATGTCACGCTGTTGCCGTACATCGGATCGACGGGCGAGCTGAAGACCAAGCCGACGCAGCACTCTGTGCGCGAGCTGCGCTCCTTCGGCATCCAGCCTGACGTGATCGTGACGCGCTCGGACTACCCCGTTGCGGAGGCGCTGCGGGCGAAGATCGGCGCCTTCTGCAACGTCGAGCACGAGGCCGTCGTGCCGCTCGAGACCGCCGACTCGATCTACGAAGTGCCGCTGATGCTCGAGGCGCGCGGTCTGCCGGAGATCGTCGCGCGCAAGGCCGGGCTCGATGGCACGAAGGCCGAGCTCGCCGAGTGGCGCGATTTCGTCGAGCGGCTCCGCAACCCGCGCCGCGAGGTGCGTATCGCCATCGTCGGCAAGTACGTCGAGCTGCACGACGCGTACCTGTCGATCAAGGAGGCGCTGATCCACTCCTCCGTCTACCACGGAGCACGCCTGGACCTCGAGTGGGTGCACTCCGAGCACCTCGAGGACCGCCCGCCGGAAGAGGTGATCGGAGAGGTCGACGGCATCGTGCTATGCCCGGGCTTCGGCGACCGGGGGCTCGAGGGCAAGATCGAGGCGGTCCGCTACGCGCGCGAGCAACGCATCCCGTTCCTCGGCGTCTGCCTGGGTCTGCAGATGATGGTCTGCGAGTTCGCCCGCAACGTCGCGGGCATGCCCGCCGCGAACACCACTGAGGTCGACACCTCGACGCCCTTCCCGGTGATCTCGCTGCTCTCGGAGCAGCGCGGCGTCCACGACTACGGCGGGACGATGCGCCTCGGCGGCTACGACTGCCGGCTGGTGCCGGGCACGAAGACGGCGGCCGCCTACGGCGGCGAGACCGTGCGCGAGCGCCATCGCCACCGCTACGAGGTAAACAACGCCTACCTGCCAGCCTTCAAGGAACACGGGCTCGTGCCGTCCGGGTGGACGATGGACGGGCAGCTCGTCGAGATCATGGAGCTCACAGACCATCCGTGGATGGTGGGCGCGCAGTTCCACCCCGAGTTCACCTCGCGCCCGCACCGGCCGCAGTCGCTGTTCCGCGACTTCGTAGGCGCGGCGGCAGCCGAGCACGAGCGCCGCGCCGAGGCGATCGAGGCTGCCTCGGCCTGAGCGTCCGCGCTATCCGATTCCCTCTCCCCCGCGGGGGAGAGGGTCAGGGTGAGGGAGTTCCGGACAGGGAGCCTCACCCATGCAGAGGTTCAAGTCGGCAGGGTTGAGGTGAGGGGCGAAACGTAGCCGATGGACCTGTTCCGCCTCATCCACGTCCTCGCGCTGTTCTGGCTGATGGCCGGCCTCGGCGCCGTGATGGTGCCGATCTGGCGCGCCTGGGGTACCGACGAGCTCGAGACGCGCGCCGTGATGCTGACCGAGGCAGCGCAGGCCGAAACGCGCTGGCTGCTCTCCGGGCTCCTCGCCACCGGACTCACCGGGTTCGCGTGGGCGGCGTCGGACAACACGAACCTGATCACCACCGGCTGGCTACTGGCGCTCGAGGTGCTGTTCATCGTGGACGTCTTCATCTTCTTGCCACTGATGGGCGTCGGCCTGCGCCGCGTGCGGCTGCTCGCGCTGCAGGCGCAGAAGCGCGGTGAGATGACCGAGGAGTTGCAGGACGCCCTCAACGACCGCGTACCCGTCGTCTTCGGCACCATGATGGTGATCACCGTGCCGGTGATGACGTGGCTAGCGATCGCGAAGCCGTTCTGACAACGCTGTACGAGCCGCTCAGAAAGGCCGAGCGACCGTCGGCGTCGAGCATGCGAGACTGCGCATAGCACACCGAGGAGCCCGCCCGAATGCGCATCTTCCTGGACACCGCGAACATCGATGAGATCCGCCGCGGCGCCGCCATGGGCGTCGTCGACGGGGTCACGACCAACCCCTCGCTCGTCGCCGCCGAAGGGGTCGAGTACCGCGACCGCGTGCTGGAGATATGCGAGGTCGTCGACGGCCCCATCTCCGCCGAGACCATCTCCGAGACGGCCGACGAACTCGTGGAGGAGGGGCGGCGCATCGCCTCGTGGCACGAGAACGTCGTCGTGAAGGTGG
Organism: Dehalococcoidia bacterium; assembly: GCA_965208885.1. Classification (GTDB taxonomy): domain Bacteria; phylum Chloroflexota; class Dehalococcoidia; order UBA2979; family UBA2979; genus VXMT01. The sequence goes on along the minus strand of CBDBPS010000002.1, from coordinate 1,462,022 downwards.
CGATGTCCGAGGCGGGCCTGGCCGCGATCAGCCGGCTGTCTGCGGAGGGCATCAGCACGAACTGCACGCTGGTGTTCTCCGCGAACCAGGCGCTGCTCGCCGCGCGCGCCGGCGCGACGCTCATCTCACCGTTCATCGGCCGCATCGATGACGGCGGTCAGGACGGCATGGAGGTGGTGCGCGAGTCCGTGCAGATCATGGAGACGTACCACCTGCCGAGCCAGATCCTCGCCGCGTCGGTCCGCCACACACGACACGTGACAGAGGCGGCGCTCGCAGGCTCGCACATCGCGACGGTGCCCCCGAAGGTGCTCTTCCAGCTCATCCACCACCAGCTCACGGACGTGGGCATCCAGCGCTTCCTGGCGGACGCCGCGAAGTACACGCCGGTCTAGGCGCCCGACGCCCGTGGTCGGAGCGGCCGTCGCTTGCACCCGGCAGTCGCGGGGGCGGGGTCGTACGCGAATCCTGTCAGGGGCTGCTCGAGCGTGACGTAGACCGTCACCTCCTGCGCGAACCCGATGTGCTCCGTGGTGGGATCGGATTTCGGGCCACGATGCCCGGTGAGATAGAGCAAGTGTCGGACAGCGCGTCGTCGCGGTCTTGGATGTCCGCCACTGCCACGTGCCGCTCGAAGAACCGCGGCATCCTGGCCCCTGCGATCGTCACCACGAGCAGAACGAGGAAGACGGCGGAGGTGGTTCTGCCCAACTAGTCGGCCTTCAGCCAGATCGAATCGAGGACTCGCTGGAGGATGGCCTCGTACTCGGCTCGTGTGTATCCCGTGACCGTCCCTTCGTGGGTGAAGCCATTGCGGAAATGGACAGGCCACATGCTGCCCATACGGATGTCGATGGCGATCTCCACCGTTCCCTCGGCATTCACTAGAAGTAGTCCGAGATCGCCGTAGAGCACCGGCTGGCCTTCTACAGGCGGGGTCACGTTGAGGAACGGCCCAGGTATCAACCCCGTGTCGGGTGGCCAGTCGAAAACCATAGGGTCCCCATCCCGACCACGCTCAAGGATGTACGTCCCTTCTGGGATGGGGTTCTTTGTTGGCATTGGGTCGGTGACACCCCAGGCGTCGAAGAATGGACGGGGTGCCGCGCAGTCGTCGAGTGTGACATCGTTCGTCGCCGTGGCGCCCAGCACCTCGGGAGCGCAGCCCGTGAACGACGCCCCCGAGATGGAGACGGTTGTGAGGCTTTCGAGCAGGGCCAGCTTAGACGGGAGCATGCCCGTGAGCGGGTTCCCGCTGAGATCCAACGCAGTCAGGCCCGTGAGGTTGCCCAGGAGCCCCGACAACTGACCGTCGAGGCCGAGGTCCGCCAGGTTCAGCGCTGTCACGCGCTGGGGGGTGCCGGAGACCGTGACGCCCATCCACTCGGACATCGCCTTGCCGGCCGTCCAGTTGAGCCTGCCCGTCCCGCGGATCGTGTCGCGGAGGCCCAGCAGCGACTCGCAGTCCGACACGAGCTCGGTGTTCGTCGCCGGGTTCGTCACCGCGACGCCCGATGAGCAGTCCTTCACCACGAACTCGGTCTCGACGACGGGGGCGCCGGTGTGAGGCTTGCCGTCGGGCCGGGGCCTCACGAACGGCTTGGCCTGCTTCAGGTGGTAGGTGAAGGAGGTGGGGGCGCGGTTGATGACCGTCACGCCGAATGGCGGCGCCCCTTCCACTGTGAATGTGTAGGTGGTCCCCACTGGCTGGATCAACCTCGATACCGAGACTGGCGCGATGACCGGTGACGGCTCGAGGTAGAAGCGCGTCCAGCCGGACGGCAGCCGCGCCGCCGTGACGACCGTGACCTCCAGCCCCGCGTCGACGTGGTAGGTGCCGCCCGGCCCCGCGTTGAGCCGCATCGCGGACGGGATGTCGACGACCTGCGCGTAGTCGCTGGGTGCACCGATGTAGACCGCGTGGATGCACGTCGGGTCGGCCGGGGTCGCGCAGGAGCCGGGCGCGGAGGGCGGTCCCGCGGGCGTCGAGGTGGTCGGCGGCGCGAGGGCGGCGGGCGAGTCGGCATCGCGCTCCACGATGCCCTCGAGGGCCACGAGCGCCACCACCACGACGGCGACCCCGGCGAGCGACGCCACTCCTGCGCCCACCCACGCCAGCGGCCGCGCGAGCGACCACAGCGCGGCGGGGAGCGCGAAGAGCGCGCCGAGCCCCTCTCGACGCCCCTCGGGACGCCAGGCGGCGAGCGCGCGGCGGTCGTGCAGCTCCAGCTTCGCGAGCATGTTCGAGATGTGGTACTTGACCGTGTCGGGGCTGAGCCCGAGGCGCGAGGCGATCTCCGCGTTCGTCCCACCCTCGCGCAGTGCGTCGAGGACGCGCCACTCGGCGGGCGTGAGCACGTCGGGATGTCGCGGGCGGCCACCACGGTTTCGCTCCATGGAACCATGCTAGACCGGACAGGGGTGAGGTTTCCCCACCCGCCAGCCCTCGCGCGCGCGGCCGGCGAGTGTCGCTATGGTGTGGGAGTCGGTGGTGGGGGCCGTTGTGGCGCCCGCGCCGGCCCGGGCGAGTGCGATCTCGGCGAGCTGCGCATATCGGGGGGTGTTCACGCCGGGAGTGGTGCGTTACACTGGCCGCCGGACAGCACATGTCCACATCCCATCCCCTTCCGCTTCGCACGTGATGCGACACAAGTAGGCACATGGCACGTACGCCCGCACGGGGACGCCGAGACGGCTCCGCACGAGTAGCAGATGAACAGCGCCGCGACGAACGTCGCGATGGCGGTAATGGCCGCTCGCGCGCTCCGCGCGTCGAAGGCCCCGCTCCGCCCAGCCTCAACATCCCGGAGCTCGAGGCCCGGCCACGCGAGGCGCTCCTCGCCTTCGCGGGCGAGCACGGCATCGAGAACCCCGAGGGCTACGCGCGGCAGGACCTCCTCTACCGCATCCTCCAGGACCAGGCCGAGCGCCAGGGCACGATCTTCTCCGGCGGCATCCTCTCGGTGGTCGACGACGGCTTCGGGTTCTTGCGCGGGGATCGCCTCGTGCCCGGCCCGAACGACGTCTACGTATCGCAGTCGCAGATTCGCCGCTTCGCGCTCCGCAACGGCGACTACGTCACCGGCCAGGTACGCCAGCCCAAGGACTCCGAGAAGTACTACGGCCTGCTCCGTGTCGAGGCTATCAATGGCGTCGACCCCGAGACCGCGAAGCGGCGCCCCAACTTCGAGGAACTGACCCCGATCTTCCCCGACGAGATGCTCCCGCTGGAGACCGAGAGCATCGAGCTCAGCCAGCGCCTCGTGGACCTGTTTGCGCCGGTCGGGCGCGGCCAGCGCGGGCTCATCGTCTCGCCGCCCAAGGCCGGCAAGACCATGCTGCTCAAGTCGATCGCCCACGGCATCACGCATAACAACCCGGAAGTCTCGCTCATGGTGCTGCTCGTTGGTGAGCGCCCCGAGGAAGTCACGGACATGCGCCGCTCCGTCCGCGGCGAGGTCATCGCCTCGACGTTCGACGAGCCGGTCGAAGACCACACGCGTGTGGCCGAGATCGCCATCGAGCGCGCACGGCGCCTCGTCGAGACCGGCAAGGACGTGGTGATCCTGCTGGACTCGATCACCCGTCTCGCGCGCGCCTACAACCTCGCGGTGCCGACCAGCGGCCGCACGCTCTCCGGTGGTATCGACCCGATCGCGCTGTACCCGCCGAAGCGCTTCTTCGGCTCGGCGCGCAACATCGAGGATGGCGGGTCGCTGACGATCATCGCCACGTGCCTGATCGAGACCGGCTCGCGCATGGACGACGTCATCTTCGAGGAGTTCAAGGGCACCGGGAACATGGAGATTCGCCTCGACCGCCGGCTGGCGGAGAAGCGCGTCTACCCGGCGATGGACATCTTCGCCTCCTCGACGCGACGCGAGGACCTGCTCTTCAGCGAGGAGCAGCTCCGGCAGGTCTGGCTGCTGCGCCGCATGGCCGCCATGGTCGGCGACCAGGGCACCGACGCCACCGAGCGCGTGATCGAGCGCGTCGCCAAGACCGAGACCAACTCGGAGTTCCTGATGACCCTCAAGTCCGAGGTGATCTAGCCACCGACTGGCCGCACGCTACCGCCCCTCCTGACCACGATACGGATATGCGCGCCGCGCGCCTCGGGCGGTGGTGTCCGCTTCGGGCGGATTGCTAGACTGGTGTGGTGCCGGCGGTGCCCGGCACGTTCGAGTTAAGCGCCGCAGCGTGAGCGGCGGTGCGGTCGCAGCCGGGAGCAGGGCCTATCAGCGGCCTGGTCACCCCTCCACCGAGTCCTCGTCGCCCGCGTGCGTTGCTGCGCGCTCGTCGCCAGCAGCGCCCTGCCGCCGGCCCAGGGCGCGCGCTACACACACAGGCGCTTGTGCATGGCGGCATCGTGCTGGCGCTCGTCGCCGTGGTCATCGTCGCGGGGTTCTTCCCGCGCACCGTGCGCTCGGCGCCGCGGCAGCCCGTGCTCCGTGCCGAGGTGATGTCGCTCCCGAGCCTGGGTGATGCGCCGGCGTCCGCGACGAGCCTGACCGCCACGGAAGTGTCGTTCGTCGTGACCCGGGTGGTGGATGCCGCGACGTCTGTCGGGGGATCCGAGCCGCCAGCCGACACCGCGAGGGCGATCGATGCGGGGACCAATCAGCCGGCAGACGACCAGACAGAGCAGGACGACGAGGATCTGGAACGGGAAGGGGAGCAACTCCCGCTCTTCTATCGCTACGTGGTCCGGGAGGGCGATACAGTCATCGGGATCGCGTCCCGCTTCGGCATCGACGTGCAGTACATCATCTGGAACAACATCGGCACGCTCACGGACGCCGACCTGCTGACGCCCGGCCAGCAGCTCCAGATCCCGAGCGTCGAGGGCATCATCCACGGCGTGCTGCTGCACGAGACTCTGATCGAGATCGGCGACCTCTACGACGCGGCCGTGTCAGACATCGTCGCCTTCCCGGCGAACAACATCTCCGACCCGAACCAGCTACGGGAAGGCTCGACGATCCTCGTCCCAGGAGGTCGCATCGTCGCTCCGATCGTGGTCGTGACGCCGCCCCGGCCTCCTCCCCCGCCCCCCACTTCAGTGCAGGCGACGCCCACGCCTACGCCCACACCGACTACCTCCACGTACGGGTTCATCTGGCCGGCGCCGGCCGTCGAGCGCCGGATCACGTCGTACTTCGGCCCGAGCCACCCGCTGGGGATCGACCTCGGTATGGATACGGGGACGCCCGTCGTGGCTTCGGCCGGCGGGGAGGTGATCTTCGTCGGCGGTCACCCGTGCTGCTCGTACGGCTACCACGTGATCATCAAGCACGACGAGACGTTCACGACCCGTTACGGGCACTTCAGCCGCTTTGCCGTGAGCCTGGGCGAGTGGGTCGAGCAGGGCGACCTCATTGGCTACAGCGGCTCGACGGGCGCGTCGACGGGCCCGCACCTGCACTTCGAGATCCGGCGCAAGGGCGTCGTACAGAACCCGCTGCTCTACTTGCCGTAGCGACCCAGACGCGAGCGGCGCTACTGGCGGCTCGGCTCCAGCAGCACGACGCGTTGCTGCTCGCCCAGGCCGCGCCGCTGGATGCTCAGCCGTGCCTGGGGATCCTCGACGGTCAGCCCGGTCGCCTCGATGAACGCGCCGAGCGGGCCCTGCTTCGGGTCACCGTTCTGCCCGCCGTAGCCCACGGGGATGACGATCTTCGGCTCCAGGTCGCGCACGGTGCGCGCGGCGACCGCGGGCTCGGTGTGCTCCTCGCCGCTGATGGCGAGGATGAGGATGTCGACGTTGCTGAGCAGCTCGGCATCGGCGGCCGGCGGCGTGCAGCCGCTCCCGAGGTGCGCAACGTGCATGCCCTCTGCTTCGACGAGGAACGCGGTGTTGCGCCGGGCCGCCGGGTCGGGCGCTGAGTCGGCGTCGTCCGCGGCCGGGAGCGGGCTCGCGATGCCGAGGACCTGCACGCCGCTGATCTCGTACTCGCCCGGCCCGTCGATCACGATCGGCTGGCCGCGCACGCCCGGGCTGTGGTCGTGGTGGGGGTGGTGACGGCTCACCGTCACGATGTCGGCCGTGGGCCGACCCATGTCGAAGCCGGCCGAGCGGTCGGCCGGGTCCATGACCACCGCCGCCTGGCGCGTGCGGACCCGCACACAGACATGCCCGAGCCAGCTGATGTCCACGGCGTACCGTCCTTGAGGGAGCGGGCAGAACCCGTCCGTGCGTCCGATCGTAGCGAGGTGCCGCCTCGCCTGCCACCGGCCACCCGCTACGGCGGCGCCGGCCCCAGCACTTTCTCCAGTTGCCGCAGCGTGCGGTGGTGCAGCGCCTTGATGGCGCCCTCGGTGCGGCCCATGCGGCGACCGATCTCGGCGTTGGTGAGGCCGTCGACGTACTTGAGCGCGATCAGCTGGCGGCGGTCGGGCGCGAGCTCGGCCGTCGCCTCGCGGATGCGCCCGCGTAGCTCCTGCATCTCCAGCTCGGACTCCGGCCCCGGTACGTCCGATGCGATCCCGAGCGCCTCGTCGAGCGGGGCGGTCGGCGGGCGTCGGCCGCGGTCCCGGTACCAGTTCGCGAGCAGGTTGTGGGCGATCGCCATCAGCCACGCCTCGAACGAGCCGCGCCCGCGGAAGCGTCCCAGGTTCGTGAAGGCGTTGACGAAGGTGCGGGAGGTCAGCTCCTCGGCGTCGGCGGGGCTCGGCGTACGCGCCAGGAGGTAGCGGTACACGCGGTCGGCATGCGCCTCGTAGAGCGCGGAGAAGGCGTCGTGGCCGCGCTCATCGCCGGGGCGCGCGTCCGCCGTCGCATTCGCGGTGTCAGCCGTCTGTTCCACGCGTAGGCACCGCCCTCGCAGTTGCCGCGGGAGCCCTCGTGCGAGGCGTCTCCCGGCGTTGACCGGGCTGCCCGCCGGTCGCTACAATCGTACCAGTTAGCACTCTCGCGGGGAGAGTGCTAATCCACACCTCGTACACAGACCCGCGTGGAGGGCGCGTGCTCAACGAGCGCCGAGCCGGCATTCTCAACCTCGTCGTCGATGAGTACATCGACACGGCCGTGCCCGTCAGCTCGCGCGCGCTCGTCGACCGTCACCACCTCGAGTTCTCCACTGCGACCATCCGCAACGAGCTCGCGCGGCTCGAGGAAGAGGGATACATCACGCATCCCTACACCTCTGCCGGCCGTGTGCCCTCGAACGTCGGCTACCGCTTCTACGTCGAGCGCCTGATGGCCGAGGAGCCCGTGACGGTGGCCGAGCAGCGCATGATCGAGCACCAGTTCCACCAGGCCGCTCCCGGCTACGACGATTGGCTGCGACTTGCCGCCTCGGTCCTCTCGGCCGCGGTCGGCAATGTCGCGGTCGTGACACGACCGCAGCGGAAGCTGCCGACGCTGCGCCACGCGCAGCTTGTGCACCTCCGCCCCGGCGCCGCGCTGCTCGTCGCGGTCCTCGACGACGGCAGCGTGCGCCAGCGCATCGTCGGCGTGCCGGAGCCCGAGACCCAGGACCGACTGAACACGCGAGCCGAGCGCCTCAACGGGCGCTGCTCCGATGCCGGCGCCGCTGCGCTGCGAGCCGCCCTGGACGACATCGACGACGAGCACGACCGCATCCTGGTGCTTGACATCGCCGAGCTGCTGGATGAGCACGATGTGGACACCGAGCTGTACATCGCCGGTGTGCGCCCCGCGCTCGAGCAGCCGGAGTTCGACTCCACCGAGCGCATCCTCGACGCCGTCCAGCACCTTGAGGCGTATCACCTGCGGGGCGCGCTGCGCTCGACTGATACACCCGCGGCGGGGGCGCGCATCCTCATCGGCGACGAAAACCCCGACGACTGGCTGCAGGAGTGGACGCTGGTCGTGTCCGCCTTCGACGGCCCTGAGGGGGCCACCGGTACGGTCGCCGTACTCGGGCCGACGCGCATGCGCTACGGGCGCACGATTCCGCGCGTCCGCTACTTCTCCTCGCTCATCTCGGACCTCCTCCAGGAGGTCGAGGGGTAGCCACCGCTCACCCCCTCACGCACGGAAGGATCACGACACTGCTCCCCGACGACGCCGAACAGGCACCCGCAGCCGTCGACGACACCACCGATGTTGCCGACGGCGAGGCCACAACTACCGATGCCGAAGCCGCGCCGCTCACCGACGCGGAGCGCATCGTGCGCCTCGAGGCGGAGGTCGCCGAGCTGAAGGACGCGCACGCGCGCGCCCTGGCCGACCACCTCAACTACCGCCGTCGCTCCGAGCAGCACTGGGCTGAGCGCGCCCGCACCACGCTCGCCGACACGGTGCGACGCTACCTCCCGCTACTCGACGACCTCGACCTCGCGCTTGGCAACGTCGACGCCGATCTCGAGGGGCATCAGTGGATCGAGGGCGTCCGCCTGGTCCGCCAGAAGTTCGTCGAGACGCTCGCGACGGCGGGCGTAGAGGCGATCCCGACCGATGAGGCCGAGTTCGACCCGCGCGTCCACGAGGCGATCTCGTACGCGCCGGGCCCCGGTGGCCGCGTGGTCGCGGCCGTACGGTCGGGTTACACCATGCAGGACTACGTCGTCCGCCCCGCGCAGGTGGTGGTGGGTGACGGCTCCACGGATACGGAAACAACGCAGGAGGCATAGCCGCGCCGCCCTCGGGCCATCGCCCGGCGGCGCATCGAACCAGCAACCAACGCAACAAGGAGGAGACACCATGGCACGAGTCATCGGCATCGACCTCGGCACCACCAACAGCGCCATGGCTGTGATGGAGGCCGGCGAGCCCGAGATCATCCCGAACGCCGAGGGCGGCCGCACGACCCCCTCGATGGTCGCCGTCACCGGACAGGGCGAGCGCCTGGTCGGCACGGTCGCCAAGCGGCAGGCCGTGACGAACCCCACAGGCACTATCTTCTCGGTGAAGCGCCTCATGGGCCGCAAGTTCGACGACCCCGAGGTGGCGCACCTGCGCGACATCGCGCCGTTCGAGATCAGCAAGGCCCCCAACGGCGACGCCCTGGTGAAGATGGGCGACCGCGACTACTCGCCGCCCGAGATCTCGGCGATGATCCTGCAAAAGCTCAAGGCCGACGCCGAGGCGTACCTCGGCGACGAGGTCAACGAGGCCGTGATCACGGTCCCGGCTTACTTCAACGACTCGCAGCGCCAGGCCACCCGCGACGCCGGCCGCATCGCCGGCCTCGAGGTGCTGCGCATCATCAACGAGCCCACTGCCGCCTCCCTCGCCTACGGCCTCGAGAAGGAGGAGGACGAGGTGATCGCCGTCTACGACCTCGGCGGCGGCACCTTCGACATCTCGATCCTCGACCTGGGCGACGGGACCTTCCATGTCCAGGCGACCAACGGCGACACGTTCCTCGGCGGTGACGACTTCGACAACGTCCTCATCGACGACCTCGTCGCCGAGTTCCGGCGCGAGCAGGGCATCGACCTGTCCGAGGACCGCATGGCCCTCCAGCGCCTCAAGGAGGCCGCGGAGCGCGCCAAGATCGAGCTGTCCAGCGCGCAGCAGACCGATATCAACCTGCCGTTCATCACCGCCGACCAGAGCGGCCCGAAGCACATGCAGATCACGCTCACGCGGGCCCGCTTCGAGCAGCTCGTCGGCGACCTCGTGCAGCGCTCACTCGGCCCGGCGAAGTCCGCGCTCGACGACGCCTCGCTGCAGCCGGGTGCGGTCAACGAGGCCGTGCTCGTGGGCGGCATGACGCGCATGCCGCTGGTGCAGCAGCGCGTGCAGGAGTTCTTCGGCAAGGAGCCGCACAAGGGCGTGAACCCGGACGAGGTCGTCGCCATCGGCGCCGCTATCCAGGCCGGCATCCTCAAGGGCGACGTCCAGGACATCGCGCTCTTCGACGTCACCCCGCTCACGCTCGGCATCGAGACGCTCGGTGGCGTGATGACCGCGCTCATCGAGCGCAACACGATCATCCCGACGGACCGCCAGCAGACGTTCTCGACGGCCGCCGATAACCAGCCCTCGGTCGAGATCCACGTGCTGCAGGGCGAGCGGCAGATGGCCGGCGACAACAAGTCGCTCGCGCGCTTCATCCTCGACGGCATCCTGCCGGCGCCGCGCGGCGTCCCGCAGATCGAGGTCGAGTTCAACATCGACGTGAACGGCATCGTCACGGTCGCCGCCCGCGACAAGGCGACGGGCAAGGAGCAGCACGTCACGATCCAGCCCGCCTCAGGTCTTACCGACGAGGAGGTCGAGCGGCTCACGCGCGAGGCCGAGGAGCACGCCGTCGAGGACCAGGAGCGCCGCGCGGCCGTGGAGCTGCGCAACACCGCGGACACCCTCGCCTACTCCGCCGAGCGCACGCTCACAGAGCAGGCCGAGAACATCCCCGACGACATCAAGACGCGCGTCGAGTCTGCCATCGCCGACGTGCGTTCCGCCCTCGAAGCCGACGACGCCGAGCGCATCCAGTCGACGAGCGAGGCGCTGTCGATGGTGCTGCAGGAGATCGGCCAGGCGGCGTACGGCGCGGCCGACGGGGGTGGAGCAGCCCCGGGCCCGAACGGCGACGCCGCCGCCGGATCGGACGACGCCGACGAGGGCGAGGCGGCGAGCACCGTCGAGGGCGAGTTCCGGGAGGTCTAGCGTCGCCGCGCGAAAGTCTTCGCTTCGATTCGACCCAAATCGAGCGAAGACTTTCGGCGCAGCCGCTGCTCACCACGCACGCAGGCCGTACACTGACTGATTGATGAACGCGAACGCTGATCTCTACGGCACGCTTGGGATCTCCCGCGACGCTTCGCAGGAGGAGATCAAACGCGCCTTCCGCAAGCTCGCGATGGAGTACCACCCCGATCGCAACAAGAGCGACGGCGCCGAGGACCGCTTCAAGGAGATCTCCGCCGCCTACGACGTGCTCTCCGACGAGGAGAAGCGCCGCACCTACGATCGCTTCGGCATCAACGGGCTCAACGGCGGCGGACAGCACGGCTTCTCGGGCTTCGAGGGGTTCGGCGGCTTCGGCGACATCTTCGACGCCTTCTTCAACGGCACCGCCACCCGCCGGCCCGGCCCGCAGCGCGGCGCCGACCGCCGCGCGACGCTGCACATCTCGCTCGAGGACGCGGTGTTCGGCGGTGAGCAGGAGATCGAGTTCGACCGCGTCGCGCACTGCGAGGAGTGCCGCGGCAGCGGCGGCGCGCCGGGCACGAAGCCCGTGACCTGTCCCGAGTGCAACGGGCAGGGCGAGGTGCGCCGCGTCCAGGAGTCACTCTTCGGGCGCTTCGTCAACGCCGCGCTGTGTCCTCGTTGCGAGGGCGACGGCGAGGTCGTCTCCGAGCCCTGCGAGGAGTGCCGCGGCCGCGGCCTGCGTCGCGAGCACGTTTCGCGCGTGGTCAACGTCCCCGCCGGGGTCGACGAGGAGCATCAGATCCGCCTCAGCGGCGAGGGCGACGCGGGCCAGCGTCGCGGCCCCGCCGGCAACGTCTACCTCGACATCGAGGTGGAGCCGCACGAGCAGTTCAGCCGCCAGCGCAACCACCTGGTCTACGAGCTCCCGCTGAACCCCGCCCAGGCGGCGCTCGGCGCGGAGGTCGAGGTGCCGACCATCGATGGCGAGGCGGTGTCGCTTGAGGTGCCGTCCGGCACGCAGCCGGGGCATGTGTTCACGGTGCGCGGCTACGGCGTACCGCACCTGCGCGGCAGTGGCCGCGGCGACCTGCTGGTGCACACCCACGTCGTGACGCCCACGGACATCACAGACGAGCAGCGCGAGCTGCTCGAGCAGCTCGCGGAGTCGCTCGGCACGCCCTCCATGCCGGAGCACGAGCGTAGCTTCTTCGAACGCGTGCGGGAGGCCTTCACCTAGCCGCCCATGCCGCCGTCCTCATCTGGCGACGCCCACCCACAGCCCGACAGCGACGCGCGCGCCGACACATGGATCGAGCTGTCACTGCGGCTCCCGGCCGCCGACGCGAAGATCGTCGCCGACGTGCTCGCGGTGCTCGCCCCCGGCGGTGCGTCCATGGATGCGCCGTTCCGCAACGTGGAGCCGGAACGCTTCGGCCTCGAACTCACCGACGAGGCCGCCACGGTGCGTGCGTTCTTCCCCGCGCCACTCGCGCCCGCGCAGCGCCGGGTGATCCGTAGGCGCCTCGCGGCGCTCCCGCTCGCCGGGCCGCTGCCGCGCCTGCGCTACCGCGAGGTAGGCGAGGCCGACTGGGCCGAGGAGTGGAAACGCTTCTACCACCCGCTCCGCGTCGGACGGCTGGTCGTGCAACCCTCGTGGGAGGCGGCCGACGATGTCGGCGCAGACGACCTACTGATCACGCTCGACCCGGGCCGCGCGTTCGGGACGGGGCAGCACGAGACCACGCTGCTCTGCCTCGCCGCGCTTGACCGGCTTGTGCGGCCCGGCCACTTGGTGCTCGACGTGGGGAGCGGCTCGGGCATCCTCGCGCTCGCGGCCGCGCGCCTGGGTGCGGCCCGCGTCGACGCGCTCGACACCGACCCGGTCGCCGTGGCTGCCACGCGCGAGAACGCCACCCGCAATGGCCTCGACGCAGACATCGACGCGCGCGAGGGCTCGCTGGGCGCGGCGTGGCCGTGGCCCCGGGAGGCACGAGGCGAGTACGACTGCGTGGTGATGAACATCGCGCTCGTCGTCGTGACCGAGTTGCTCCCGGGCGCCCTGGCGGCGCTGCGTCCCGGTGGCTCGCTCATCGCGAGCGGCTTCCTTGCTGAGGCCACCGGGGAGGTCGAGGCTGCCGCCCGGGCAGCCGGCCTGCGCGACGTGGTGAGCGAGGTCGACGGCGAGTGGAGTGTCGTCATCGGCCGCGCCTGAAGCACGCCTGTCAGCGCGAACGTAACGAGTTGCTATACTGACGCTCGGCTTCGCGGCCATCCCACCGCAACGCGTTACAGGAGTGCGTGTTGGAAGACCCTCGCATCATCTCTGAACGCCTCCTCGACAACGTTGAGCGCGTCATCATCGGCAAGACCCAGGAAGCGCGACTCGCGCTCGTCACCCTGCTCTGTCGTGGCCACCTCCTCATCGAGGACGTGCCCGGCGTCGGCAAGACCATGCTCGCGCGCGCACTCGCGCGCTCGACGGGGTGTGACTTCCAGCGCATCCAGTTCACCCCGGACCTGCTGCCCTCGGACGTGACGGGCGTCTCCGTCTTCAACCCGGCGTCACGGGAGTTCGAGTTCCGCTCCGGCCCCGTGATGGCGCAGATCGTCCTCACCGACGAGATCAACCGCGCCACTCCCAAGACCCAGTCCTCGCTCCTCGAAGCGATGGAGGAGCGCCAGGTCACCGTCGATGGTGTCACGCGCCGCCTGCCGGAGCCGTTCATGGTGATGGCGACGCAGAACCCCATCGAGTACGAGGGCACGTTCCCGCTCCCCGAGGCGCAGCTCGACCGCTTCCTCATGCGCGTGCGGCTGGGCTACCCGAGCCCCACCGACGAGGTACTGGTCATGGACGCCCAGCAGGCCATGCACCCCATCGAATCGCTGGAGCAGGTCACCTCGGCCGACGAGGTCGTCGAGCTGCAGGGCGCAGTGCGCGAGGTCTACATCGACCCGCTCATCAAGCAGTACATCGTCACGCTGGTCAACGCGACGCGAGACCACGAGGCGGTCTACCTGGGCGCCTCGCCGCGCGGGTCGCTCGCGCTCATGCGCTGTGCGCAGGCGTTCGCGATGCTCGAGGGCCGCGACTTCGTGCAGCCGGACGACATCAAGCTCCTCGCGTTCCCGGCGCTCGGGCACCGCGTGATCGTCAGCGCGGCCGCGCGCGTGCGTAACGTCGAGACCGCCGAGATCATCGATGAGTGCATCGAGCGCGTCCCCGTCCCGGGAGCGCGCGCCCGCGGCGGCGCCTGAGCGGCCCGTGCGCTGGCTCGCGTGGCTCACAGCCGCGCCACGTCGCCGTCCCAACGTCACCGTCGCGCTCGGTGTGGCGTTGATCTGCGTCGCGATCGGCCTCGCGACCGGCTTCTGGCTGCTGTTCCGGCTGGCGTACGTGATCTTCATCGGCGTCCCGATCCTCTACTTCTGGAACCGCTCGATGATCCGCAACATCGAGGTGGACGTGCTGCGCCGCGACCGTCGCGTCACGCGCGGCAGCGACCTCGAAGGCCGCGTGCTGATCCGCTCGCGCTCGCGTCTGCCCAAGATCTGGCTGGAGGTCGAGGACGCCTCCGACATGCCCGGCCACATCACGAACCGCGTCGTCACGCTCGGCTCGCACGGCGTCGACGTGTGGCGCTACGAGACCCCCACGTTGCGCCGAGGGCTCTACACGCTCGGCCCCATCACGATCACCTCGGCCGACCCGTTCGGCTTCTTCCGCATGTCGCGCACCTTCGGCGAGGAGGTCGAGGTGCTCGTCTACCCGAACGCGCCGGAGTTGCCCGGGCTGTACCTGCCGCCGGCGAGCCTGCCCGGCGACGGGCGGTTCCGGCGTCGCACGCACAACGTCACGCCGAACGTCGCCGGCATCCGCGCGTACGAGCCCGGCGACTCGTTCAGTCGCGTCCACTGGCCGGCCACCGCGCGCACCGGGAACCTCATGGTCAAGCTCTTCGAGCTCGACCCCGCGTCCGACGTGTGGGTGCTGCTCGACCTCGAGGAAGGCGTGCACGTCGGCGAAGGCGACGACGGCACCGAGGAGACGGCGGTGATGGTCGCCGCCTCGATCGCCCGCTACTTCATCACCGCCAACCGCTCCGTGGGCCTCATCGCCTACGGTGACGACCTGCGCGTCGACGAGCCCGAGCGGGGCGCGAACCATTACACGCGCATCCTCGAGACCCTCGCGCTCGCGCGTTCGGTCGGCGAGGTGCCCCTGGACCACCTGCTGCTTGAGGAGCAACGCAACTTCGGCCGCCACACCACCGTGGTCGCGGTGACGCCGTCGCCCGACGACGCGTGGGCGCTCGCGCTCATGTCGCTGGCCTCGCGCGGCGTGAAGGTGGCGGCCGTGCTGGTCGAGGGTGAGACCTTCGGTAGCGAGCGCAGCTCCCTCGACGTCTACGGGACGCTCACCGCGGGCGGCGTCTACACCTACACCGTCAAGCTCGGCGACGACCTCGTCCACGTGCTCAGCGCGGCCGCGAGCGCGCCCAATCCCGAGACCGGCGCACCGACCGGCCCGGCGTCGCCTCAATGACCGCCGCGGGCCTCCCCGTCGACGACGGACAGGCGAGGCGCGGCCTCACGGACCTCCTTGCCGAGGGGGACCGCAGGGTCTTCCTCGCCCACTGGGAGGACATCCTCACGTTCGTCCTGCTGGCGGCGAGCCAGACTGCGTTCGCGCTCTCGATCGCGAACGCCAACTGGGTCGACGAGATGCCGGACCTGACGGTCGCGGCGTGGGTCGGCCTGCTCGCGGGCGCGGGGCTTGCGCGGCTGCGCGCTTCGGGAAGCTGGTACGCGTACGACCCGGCTCGACTCGCGGCGCTCTCGCGCGTGCGCTGGTCGGCGTGGTGGCTGTTCCCGGCCGGCCTCGCCTTCGGCGCCATCGTCTCGGTGGCGATGGTCATGCACACCATGGAGCTCGCCGACCCGTTCACCACGGGGGGCATCGAGGCGCGCTGGTCTGAGCTGTGGGCGCGCCTCAAGGACTGGGGCGGTGCGCTGATCTTCGGCGGCGTCTCGTCGGACCCGATGCCGTTCGTGCTGCTCATGGTCTTCGTCACGTGGATCGTGCCGTACCTCTCGGGGTGGGCCGTGTTCCGGTGGCGCAACCCGTGGCTCGCGCTCGTGCCCGCCGGGGTGGGCATCCTCACGAATATCTCGTACCTGCCCGGTCAGCCCTCGATCGCGTTCATCCTGTTCCTGTTCGCCGCGATCCTGCTCTTCACGCGCCTCCAGCTGCTGCGCACCATCTCCCGCTGGGAGGGCCAGCGCGCCGCGCTTCCGCAGCTCCTCTCGCTCGAGGTGCTGCACGCCGGAGCGTGGGTGGCCGTGCTGCTCATCCTCGCCTCCTGGGTCTTTCCCACCGGCGGGGAGCTCGACCGCGTCTCCGCGGGCTGGGAGCGCCTCACACAGCCCGTCACCGACCGCGTCGACCGCTTCGGCCAGGTGTTCCTGGGGATCGACTCGAAGCGTGGCAACCTCATCCACCACTTCGACAGCGCCCTGCCGCTGCAGGGGCGCGTCAAGCTCGAGGACGAGCCGATGTACCTCGTCTCGCTGCCGGTGAACGACACGCTGCTTGACGACGAGTTCCTGCACCTCCGCGCCACCGCGTTCGACGAGTACACGCGCGCCGGCTGGAAGCTGTCGGAGACCGAACGCGATGCGCTGCCCGGCACAACCATCGAGGCGGCGAGCTTCGGCACGCCCGATTCGCGCAGCCAGCTGCGCCGGCCGGTCGTGACGGAGATCGAGGTGATCCAGCCGCTCTCAGACCGCCGCCTGCTCACCGTGGGCGACCCCCTCGCCACGGACATCGAGGCGGAGGCCGTCACCGGGCCCGTCGCGGGCGACTTTGCTGCGTTGCAGCCCGATGAGCGCATCAGGCCCGGCGACTCCTACGTGACGGTCGGGACCGTGTCCGCCGCCGACCCGGAGATCCTCGTCGCCGCGGGGACGCAGTACCCGGCGTGGGTGACGGAGCGCTACCTGCAGCTCCCCGACAGCCTCCCGGACCGGGTGCGCGAGCTTGCTGTGGAGATCGCGGGGGACACCGAGTACGCGTATGTCGCGGCGTTCCAGATCGAGAACTACCTCCGCACGAACTACGAATTCAACCTGAAGGTCGACGACCAGCCGCCTCGGCGCGACCCCGTGGACTACTTCCTGTTCGAGTCGCGCGAGGGGTACTTCGACCACCACGCCTCGGCGATGGCCGTGATGATGCGCGCGCTCGGCTACCCAGCCCGTGTCGCTGTCGGCTTCTTCGTCGGGGAGCACATCTACGACGACGAGACGGGGACCTACGTGCTGACCGAGGAGGACTCGTGGACGTGGCCGGAGGTCTACTTCCCCGGCCTCGGCTGGGTCGAGTTCAACCCGACGCCGTTCCGCGCCACAGTTGCACGGCCCGGGCCCGGGGTGTTCGGCATCGAGGAGGATGACCCGCTCGTGCTTGCCGAGGGCACCGATGAGCTCCTGCTCCTCGAGTCGAGCGGCTTCGACGATGAGGACGACGTGGCCGCTCCCGATCGGGACGATGGGGCAACTGAAGCCGCCGCGCGAGACTTCACCACGCCGCTGCTGTGGCTGCTCGCGGCAGTCGCCGCGCTGTCCGCGCTCTACTTCCTCGTCAGCCTCGCGTGGGCGTACCCGTACCGGCAGCTGGCGCCCGCCACGCAGCGCTGGGCAAAGGTCCAGCGACTCTCGATCTGGGCAGGCATCTCGCCGGGTCCGGACCGCACGCCTCTCGAGTCGGCGAACTCGCTCGGCAGCGCCATCGAAGTCGATGAGCCGGTCGACCGTCTCGCGCGCTCGTTCACGCGAGAGCGCTACGGCCGCGCGATCGGTGAGAGCGACGACGGTGAACTCGAACGCCTCGACCGCGCCTACCGCGAGGTCCGCAACCGGCTCGTCCGCCTCGCGTTCCTGCGCCCGTTCCGTCTGCGGCGGCGCGGGCAGTCGGGGTAGTCGGTTCGATCCTGGCTCGGGCGGGGCTCCTCTAGCCGACGGCCTGGATGACGGCTCCTGCGGCGATTGCGATCGCCGCGAGGATGATGCCGGTAGCTACGGCTAGCATGCCGCCGATGCGGAGCTGAAGTCCCCGCAACTCCGAGTGTAGGATCTCGCGGGTGACGAGGGGGCTTGTGGCCTCTCCGACGACGTCCACGACAGCCTCCGCAGGCTCCTCGTCCATGCCGGACCCTCGGAGCTTACGCACGGCGCGCAGCGTGTCGAAGGTTGGTATGGCCATAGCAATCCTCCCATGACCCGTGTTGCGGATCGCGGTACATCGAGGTGGGAGCGACTTGCTTGAAGGTCGCACATGGCGACTCTCGTCCGCGAAGTATAGCCGAGTTGCTCCCGCCCTACCGGTCAGGGAGCGCGCCGCCCGAGGTTCGCGGTGGCGCCTCCAGGCTCTCCAGCGAGTTAGCGATCCGCACGAGATCGAGGATGTCGAGGGCCTGCTCCAGCGTCAGCGGCCCATCACCGAGCTCGGTCAGCGCCTCCTCCAGTTGATCCTGCGCTTCGTCGACGTTCTCGGGCTCGTTGGGCCCTTCCGGAGGTTCCCCGCCTTCGTTCTGCTCGCGGCGTGTGTCCGAGCGTTCTTCGTCTCCTGGCTGGCCGTCGCCGCCGCCGCCTTCGTCGTCCTGGTCCTCGGGCTCCTGATCGCCCTGCTCACCCTCCCCGCCGCCCCCCTCTTGCTCGTCATCGGGGTCGCCGTCCTGATCCTGGTCCTGATCGTTGTCGGGGGGAGGCGGCGTCGGCGTCGGTGTTGGATCCGCGGGCGCCGGCTGGCTGCCCCGGAGCAGCCGCAGCACGAGCTCCAGGTTGTGCTTGGCGTCCGCGTCGCCGGGGTCGCGCAACAGCACGTCGATGTATGCCTGCCGCGCCGCCTCGAGATCCCCACGCTTGAAGGCGTGGTTGCCGACGGCGTACGAGGCGCGCGTCAGCAGCACCGGGTCGTCGGTCGCGGTCATCGCCCCGGTCGTGGCGACCGTCGCCTCCTCGTAGCGCGCGAGGCGGTGCAGCGTGTTGCCGATGTTGTAGTCGATCGGCGGCGGCGACTCGACGGATTCCGAGGGCTCACCGATGGCCTCCTGGTAGGCCGTGAGCGCATCTTCGTAGGCTGCCGCCTCGTACGCCTCGTTGCCGCGCTGCACATCCTCGTATGCCGCGCTGCCGCACGCGGCGAAGAGCATCGCAGCCAGCAGCCCCGTCCCGGCGAGCACGATGCGCGCCGCGGGCCGCCGCGAGGCGCTGCGCGCCCCCTCGGCGATCCACGACTGCGCAAGCAGCAGGACGAGCGCGCCCGCCACGAACCACTGGAAACGATCGATCGGCGCCTGATTCGCGCCCTCGTCAAACGCAGAGCGGCGGAGCCGCTGGAACTCGACCGCGAGGCCGGCGATCGCGTCCAGCGAGCGCATGTTGCCGCCGGTGCGGGTGGCGATGGCTCCCAGCGTGTCGACATCGACGTAGCTCGGCGGGGCTTCGGTGCCCGGCATCGAGCCGCCCTCGGCGGTGCCGACGGCGACGGTATAGACGCGGACACCGAGGTCGTTCGCGCGCAGCAGGGCGTCCTCGAAGTCCTCGGCGACGTCCTCGCCGTCCGAGATGAGCACGATCACCTGCGTGTCCGCGGGGTCGTCGACGTCGAGCAGGTCGAGTGCGGACGTGAGCGCGCCGCCCAGGTCGGTGCCCTGTGCGACCAGCGCTGCCTCATTCTGCGAGCGCGCGATCAGCTGCGCGAGCGGTTCGAGGTCGAGCGTGAGCGGCGAGCGCTGGAACGCCTCGCCCGCGAACGTGACGAGGCCGACGCGGTCGCCACGCAGGTGCGCGAGCATGTCCGTGAGTCCGGCAGCGGCCGCCTCGGCGCGCGACGGGGCGAGGTCGTCGGCTGTCATCGACCGCGAGATGTCGAGCGCGACGGCCACGTCGACGCCGAGGCGGGTGAGCTCGCGTTCCTCGGCGCCCCACTGCGGGCGCGCCACCGCGAGAGCCACGAGGACGAGGGCGACGAGCAGCAGCGTGAGCTGGAGCGCGCGGCGCCATCCGCTGCTCCGGAGCCGCAACTCGGCCGTGCCTCCGAACGCCGCGTCGGCGTCCTGTCGCAGCCTCGACGCGTACCACGCGGCGGCGATCGCGGGTGCGATGGCGAGCAGCCACAGGAGCGCGAGCGGGTTCGCGAACGTGATCATTGCCGCGACCTCACGGGTACCGCCGGAGCAGCGTCGAGCGCAGCCCCGCCTCAGCCAGCAGGAGCAGGATCGCGGCGATCGCCAGCCGCGGCGCGAGTTCCTCGAACTCCGTGAACTGCCGCTCTCCGATGCGGCTGCGCTCCAGGGTGCGCACGGACTCGTACGCCTGCTCCACCTCGTCCGGGCTCGACGCGTCGTAGTAGGCACCGCCCGTCGTCGAGGCGATCTGCTGCAAGAGGCGCACGTCGACGCCGCTCGACGAACGGAACGCGCCGTGGAAGCCGATCGTGTAGACGCGGATGTCGAGGGCCTCGGCGATGCGCGCGGCCTGCAGCGGGGGCACCTCGCCCGCGTTGTTCTCGCCGTCGGTGAGCAGCACCACCACGCGGCTGCGCGCCGGCGAGTCGCGCAGCAGGTTCACTGCCTCCGCCAGACCGAGGCCGATTGCCGTGCCAAGGGGGACCAGCCCGGACTCCAGCGACCAGACCTGCCGTGTCAGCGCCACGCGGTCGAGCGTCAGCGGCGACATGAGCAGCGCGGTCGACTCAAACGTCACGAGGCCAACCCGGTCACCCTCCAGCTTGCGCACGAACTCATCGATCGCCACCTTCGCGGCGAGGAGCTTCGTGGTGCGCTCGCCGTCGAGCGTTGCGCGTTGTTGCATCGATCCCGATATGTCGAGGGCCACGACCACGTCGATGCCCTCCTCGGGCACGGTGGTGACGGCGAGGCCGCGTTGCGGGCGGGCCACCGCGACGATGAGCAGCACGAGCGCGGCGACGCGCAGCGCGGTGGGGAGCCAGCGCAGCCGCAGCCGCCAGCTTGGCCGCGCCGCCTCACGCAACGCGCCGAGGTCGGCGAGCGCCAGCGCCGGGCGCGCGGGCCGCGACCACCATCGCCAGCCGAGCAGCGCGACGCCCAGTGGGAGGAGCACGAGCAGCCACGGGTTGGCAAAGCTCATCGGGCGCCCCCGTCCCCATTCTCGGAAGGTCGTTCGAAGCTCAGTGCAGTCGCTGGGGTGGGCCTGTCGCGTGAGAGTTCGATGATCTCGAAGGCCACGGTCAGGTCGTGGTCGGCGGCGACGGGGTCCGGCATGTAACCGGCGTAGACCGCTGCGTCGCAGCGGTCGAGCAGCCCCTCGGCGAGCCGGGACTGCCAGCGCTCGATGCCGGCGTGGTCCATCCGCGCGTCGAGCTCCGGCGTGGTGAGGGCGGTGGCGGGGAAGATGTAGCGCTCTTCCAGGTAGCGCCGCATCACCACTGCGATGGTGCCGTAGAACGCCCCGAATTCCCCATCGCGGAGCAGCCCGCTCGACGCGAGCTCCTCGAGCGCCCTGCGCGCGTCGGCCTCTGGCCCGGTGGCAGTCACCACGACCGGTGCTGCGACGGGCTCCGCCTGCCGCCTGCGTCGCCACCACAGGGCGACGACAATCCCGATGAGCACCGTGGCAGCGACCCCACCGGCGATGGCCGGGCGCAGCCACGCGGCAGGCGGTTCGCCGTACTCGGCCTGCGGCTTGAGCGGACGCAGCGCCGTCGGATCGCCAACCGCGGCGGAGGACACCTCGAACGTCGGCGGGGTGATGGTGGTGGCGCCCGAGCGGCCGTCTTCGTGCAGCCACAGGATGCGCGCTGAGCCCGGCTGCATCACACCGAGCTCGAACGCGGCGAACGTGAATCCGAACTCGCTGCGGAGCCGTCCGTCGGGCAGCACGGTCGTCGTCACCGGGATCGTCTCGACGAGCGTCAGGCCCTCGCGCTGTTCGGGTGGTTCGGCGGTGATGAGCACGGCGTCGGTGTGCGTCACGCTCACCGTCATGCGCACCCGGTCGCCCAGCGTCGCGCGCCGCGGTTCGAGGTCGGCGCTGACGTCGATCGGGGCTTCCTGCGCGAGCGCGACCCCGTGCGCGGCGAGCCCCGCGACCGCCATCGAGGCGGTCGCG
This sequence comes from Dehalococcoidia bacterium, assembly GCA_965208885.1. GTDB lineage: Bacteria > Chloroflexota > Dehalococcoidia > UBA2979 > UBA2979 > VXMT01. Next base: position 1,440,298 of record CBDBPS010000002.1, on the reverse strand, counting down.
ACGAGGGCGAGCAGCCAGGCGCGCGAGGGCATGCGGCTAGCTCCGGCGCGCGCGGGCGCGGTACGCGCGCCGGCCGTGCGGGCGCTCGCGCGGCTGTGTTCCGGCGGCGCGCCTGCGGAAGTACGTCATCACCGGCTCGGCGGCGTCGCCGTCGGCATGCACCTCGATCTCATCGACCCCTGCCGATCGCAGTGCCTCGCGACGCGCCTCGGCGCGCTGTGCTGCCGCCTCGGCGTAGCGCTCGCGGAGCCCGGGATCCGAGCTATCGACGAGGATGCGACCGGTGCCTTCGATACCCTCGATCTCGATCAACCCCGCGTCCGGCAGCGCCTCGTCGAGCGCGTCGACGAGTGAGACGGCGATCACCTCGTGGCGCTGGGCGAGGTCGCGCAATGCGCGTACGTAGTCGTCGTCCAGGAAGTCGGAGATGAGGAACACCAGCGAGCGCCGCCTGAGCACGCGGCCCAGGTAGTCGCACGCCGCGGCGATCGAGGTGCCGCTGCTGCGCGGCGGCGGGTGGTCGAGCACCTCGCGCACGATCCGGAGCGCGTGGCGCGTGCCCTTGTCCGGCGGCACGAAGCGTTCGGGTGCGCCGGCGAAGGTCAGCAGCCCGGCGCGGTCCTGGCTGTTCGCCGCGGACAGCGTGAGCAGCGCGCACACCTCCGCGGCAGCGGCGCGGCGGCCCTGTTCGGCGCGCGCCGCGAGCTGCGAGGCGGAGACATCGACCGCGCAGACAACGTGGAGCTCGCGCTCCTCGGTGTACTCCTTCACCCACGGCGAGCCCATGCGGGCGGTCACGTTCCAGTCGATGAGGCGCACGTCGTCGCCGGGGACGTACTCGCGCGCCTCGGCGAACTCGATGCCGAAGCCCCGGAACACGCTGCGGTACTCGCCGGCCAGCTCCGTCGCGACCAGCCGGCGCGCGCGCAGCTCGAGCCGGCGCATCGCGGCGAGGAGTGTGGCGGGCAGCATCGGCGCCTCGCCGAGGGGAGGGCGAGACAGGCGCTCCTCGTCGCGCGGGTTGCCGAAGATGCCGCGCGCCCACCCGAGCATGCGCCCCGGCCGCGGCAGCCAGGGGAAGCGGGGCATGGCTACGGGATCCCGACGCTCTCGAGCAATCGCTCGATGATCTCATCGGCGCTGACCCCCTGCGCCTCGGCCTCGTACGTGAGCACGAGCCGGTGGCGGAGCACGTCGGGGGTGAGGTCCTTCACGTCCTCGGGCAGCGCGTAGCCGCGGCCGGAGACGAAGGCGTGCGCCCGCACGGCGCGCGCGAGCATTGTCGCCGCGCGCGGCGAGGCGCCGAACTCGATCAGCGGCTCCAGCTCCGGCATGCGGTAGCGCGCCGGATCGCGTGTCGCCTCCACGAGCCGCACGATGTACTCGCGCAGGCGCTCGTTGACCTGCACGCCCGCCGCGCTGCGCACGATTTCCGCGAGGTCGGCCGAGTCGGCCGCCGGGTGCACCGTCGGCTCGTCGCCGTCGAGGGAGCGGGCGAGGATCGTGCGCTCCTCGTCACGGCGCGGGTAGCCAACGATCACCTTGAGCATGAAGCGGTCGAGCTGGGCCTCGGGCAGCGGATACGTGCCCTCGTGCTCGATGGGGTTCTGGGTGGCGAGCACGAAGAACGGCTGCGGCAGGCGGTGCGTCTCGCCGCCGATCGTAACCTGGCGCTCCTGCATCGCCTCGAGGAGCGCCGACTGCACCTTGGCGGGCGCGCGGTTGATCTCGTCGGCGAGGATGACGTTTGCGAAGAGCGGCCCTCGACGCAGCGCGAACTCGCCGGCGTTCTGGTTGTAGACGAGGGTGCCGGTGATGTCGGCCGGCAGCAGGTCGGGCGTGAACTGGATGCGGGCGAAGGAGAGGTCGAGGGAACGGGCGAGCGTGGAGACCGTCAGCGTCTTCGCCAGCCCCGGGACACCCTCGATGAGCGCGTGCTGCTCTGTGATGAGCGCCACGAACAGCCGGTCGATGAGCCGCTGCTGTCCCACGATGACGCGGGCGACCTGTGACTGGACGCGCGCGATGGTCGGGTTGGCATTGGCGGATTCGCGCGCGCGCGGCGCCTCGGGCTCCGAGGTCTGCTGCGTCATGGCCGGTGACCTTCTGCCGTGCGTTGCGGTGGGTCGGTCGAAACCTGCATTCCAGTCTACCGAATCCGCGCGGCGTGGGAACCGCGCGCTGAATTGCAGGTGAGCGGCGGGCTACCCGCCGACCACAGCGAGCCGCGGGGCGGACTCTACGGCCCCGCCCGCGCGTTCCGCGCGGCCGAGCACGCCGAGGAGCGGTCGCAGCGCCGCGGCGATCGCGTCGATGTCGGAGACGGACGGCAGGGCGAGCAGCGTCAGCGTCCCGTCGCGCGCGACCACAACCAGCTCGGCGGGCTCGTCGCCCGGGTGCTCGGCGAGCAGCCGCAGGATGCGTCCCATACGCCGCCGGTCGGCGGCGACGTCGGTGGTCTCCTCCATCGCGATGCGGAGGCGCGCTGGGCCGTCGGCCGGCGCGGCCGGGAGCTCGCGCGGCGTAGCCCCGTTCGAGGGGGCACCGTCGGCGTTGGCGTCCCCGTTTGAGGGGACCGCGTGCAGCCGCGGCCCGGGGCCGCCGCCGTTCGGTCCACCATTCGGCCCGTTGCCGTTCGGGCCTCGGCCGTTCGTGGCGCCGCCGGAGGCTGACCCGTTGCGCGGGCGGCTGCGGCGTCGAGCGCCGCGCGTGACCGTGAACCTGGTGGACTCGAACTCGATCGGCCGGCCTCGCTCCTGGTCGTACGGCGCCAGCTCCTCGACGGCGATCGTGAGCCGGTCACCGCGCTCGCGGACCTCGACCTTCGCGAGCAGGACGTTGCCGTGCACGAGGCGGCGCTCGTGCTCCTCGAAGCGGTCGGGCCAGATGGTCAGCTCTGCGGTGCCGCCGAGGTCCTCGACGGTGACGGCGGCGAAGGCCTTGCCCTGGCGGGTCGTGAGCCGACGCACGCCGGTGACCATACCGGCCACGATCGCCTCCTGGCCCGCCAGGTCGGCGGTCAGCTCGGTCGTCTGGTGCGTGATCCACGGCGACAGCCCGCGCGCCGCCTCGCGGAACGGGTGCGACGAGACATACGTGCCGAGGAGCTCGCGCTCCCACTCGCCGATCTCGCGCTCCGGCGTCTTCACTGCCTCGAGTTCCAGCGCGGGCAGTGGCGTGTCCACCTCGGTGCCGAAGAGGTCGAACATCGATGTCTGGCCGGTCTCGCGCTGGCGCAGCGCTTCCTGCGCGACGGTGAGGATGCGGTCCACGCCGAACACCACGGACGAGCGGTCCTCCCCGCGGTCACTCCGCAGCAGCGGGTCGAGCGCTCCTGCCTTCGCGAGCGCCTCGAGGACGCGGCGGTTGCAGTCGCGTGGGTCGACACGTCGCGCGAAGTCCTCGATCGACGTGAACGGGCCGTCCTTCTCGCGGACCGCGAGCAGTCCTTCGACCGCGCCCTGCCCTACGTTCTTGATCTGCGCGAGCCCGAAGCGGATCGAGCCCGCGCTGCCGTCGGCGGCGTGTGCGGCGATGCGGAAGTTCTGCCCGGACTCGTTGACGTCGGGCGGGCGCACCTCGATGCCGAGGCGTGAGCACTCGGCGATCGCGGCGGCGATGCGGTCCTGGGCGCCCGTCGGGTGGGCCCCGGCAGCCATCAGCACCGCGGTCATGAACTCGACCGGGTAGTGCGCCTTGAGCCAGGCCGTGCGGTACGCGATGACCGCGTACGAGAAGGCGTGCGCCTTGTTGAACGCGTACCCCGCGAACGGCTCAATGAGGTCGAAGAGCTGCTCGGCGAGCCGCTGTTCGTAACCCTTCTCGATCGCGCCGCCGATGAAGCGCTCGCGCTCGGCGAGCATCACCGAGGCGATCTTCTTGCCCATCGCCTTCCGCATCACGTCGGCCTGGCCGAGCGTGTAGCCGGCGAAGGTGCGCGCGATCTCCAGCACCTGGTCCTGGTACGTGATCACGCCGTAGGTCTCGTCGAGCACCGACGCGAGGTCCTCGTGCGGATAGTGCGCCTCGGCGCGCCCGTACTTCACGTCGATGTAGCGCGGGATGTGCTCCATCGGACCGGGGCGGTAGAGCGCGATCATCGCGGCGAGCTCGCGGATGTCGCTGGGCTGCAGCTCCTGCACCCAGCGGCGCATGCCGCCGCCCTCCAGCTGGAACACGCCGAACGTGCGCCCCTCGGCGAGCAGCTGCGCGGCGGCCTCGTCGCCGTCCGGGATCGCCTCGAGGTCGAGCCCGCCCTCGATCAGCTCCGCCGCCTTGCCGAGGATGGTGAGGTTCGCGAGGCCGAGGAAGTCGAGCTTGAGCAGCCCGATCTTCGCGACGTCGTTCATGTCGTACTGCGTCGTCGGCAGCGTCTCGGCGTCGTCGCTGCGGTCCGAGGTCGCGCGCTGCAGCGGCGCGACCTCGACGAGCGGCTCGCGCGAGATGACGATCCCGGCTGCGTGCGTGCTCGCGTGGCGCGCGACCCCCTCGAGCGATCGAGCGGTGTCGAGCAGCTCGCGCGACGCGGGGTCGCCCTCGTACGCGGCCTGCAGCTCCTCGACGTCGGCGAGCGCGCCCTCCAGGGTCGTGCCGAGCATGTTGGGCACGAGCCGCGCGACACGGTCGACGTCGCCGTAGCTCATGCCGAGGGCGCGACCGCTGTCGCGGATCGCGGCCTTCGCGCCGAGCGTCCCGAACGTGACGATCTGCGCAACGCGCTCGCGGCCGTAGCGTTCGGCGGCGTAGCGGATGACCTCCTCGCGGCGGTCGTCCGCGAAGTCGAAGTCCACGTCCGGCATCTCGCGCCGCTCGGGGTTGAGGAAGCGCTCGAACACCAGCCGGTACTGCGTCGGCTCGATGTCGGTCACGTCGAGGCAGTGCAGCACCATCGACGCCGCGGCCGAGCCGCGGACGCCCATTGGGATGCCGCGCTCGCGCGCGAAGCGCGCGATGTCGCGCACGATCAGGATGTACTCGTTGAAGCCGGTCTCGGCGATTACGGACAGCTCGTAGTCGAGCCGCTCGCGCTGCTCGGCGGTGGCGTCGGGGTAGCGCTCGCGCAGGCCGCGCTCACAGAGGTCGCGGAGATGGCTCTCCGCCGTCGCGCCCTCGGGGATGCCGGGGTCGGGCAGCAGCGTGCGCCCGAAGTCGAGGCGGATGTCGACCTGCTCCGCGATGCGCGCTGTCTCGTCGACCGCCTCGGGCAGCTCGGGCAGGAGCGCGCGCATCTCGTCCTCGGACTTGAGGTAGAACGAGCCACCCTCGAGCTTCATGCGGTTCGTCTCGTGCACCGTCGCGTTCGTGCCGATGCACAGCAGCACGTCGTGCGGGTGCTCCTGGTCGGGCGAGGTGTAGTGCGAGTCGTTGGTGAGCACCATCGGCAGCTCGAGCTCGCGCGCCAGCTCGACGAGCTTCGGCGTGTAGCGCGAGAACTGCTCCTGCCCGTGATCCTGGAGCTCGACGTAGTAGCGCCCCTTGAACAGGTCGCGGTACCACCCGAGCGCCTCGCGGGCGGCGTCGTCGCGGTCCTCCTGCAGCGCCGTCAGCACCTCGCCCGACGGGCACGCGGAGAGCGCGATGATGCCCTCGTGATGCGCGGCCAGCAGCTCGCGGTCGACGCGCGGGCGGTAGTAGAACCCCTCGAGGTGCGATGCCGAGGAGAGCCGCAGGAGGTTGCGGTAACCCGTCTCGTTCTGCGCGAGCAGGGTGAGGTGGTACGGGGTGCGCTCGGACGGATTGCGCTCGAGCCGGCTCCCGGGCGCCACGTACGCCTCGAGGCCGATGATGGGGTTGATCTCGTTGGCGCGCGCTTCCTCGTAGAACTTGAGCGCGCCGTAGAGCGCGCCGTGGTCAGTGATGGCGAGCGAGTCTTGGCCGAGCGCCTTCGCCCGCGCCACGAGGTCCGGGATCGTGCTCAACCCGTCGAGCAGCGAGTACTCGGAGTGGGTATGGAGGTGGGCGAACATGGCGCTGGCGCCTCGCGCTCTTCGGGGTATCGGCTTACGTCGTTACGCGAACGGGCGTACGGGGAATACTACACGGGCCGAGGTGGCCCCGCTAGCAAGTTCTGTCTCCCTGCGGCAGGTATCGCCGCTAGTGCTCCACCCACGGCGACCGCGTCGGCTTCGGGAGCCGGTCCAGGATCTCGTCCCCTGCCGCGTCCAGTTCCGCCTCGCTCAGGTCCTCCTGCAACGACTCGAACAGCTCGCGCTCCTCCCAGCGGATGTGGGCGCGCAGCGTCTCCCCGAACGTCGCGAGAGCATCGCGGCGGTCCTCGTCGCCCGTGGCGTCGCGCATGCGCGCCACCAGCGCCTCCATGCCGAGGTGGTCGCGCTGCAGGCGACGCACACGCTCGTCCTCGTCGGTCACATGGCGCACGAGGCGTGCGATGAGGCATCCCGTCTCGGCGTGGAAGTGCGGCAGCAGACCACGCGCCCAGAAGCGGAGCAGTTCGGCGTAGAGCGCCGCGAGCTCAGCGTCCCCCGCTGCGGGCAGCTCGCGCTCGAGCCGCAGCGCGAAGACGAGGCCGTGGTGGTGCTCCTCGGAGAGGCGGACGAGTCTCGGGTCGCGGCGCATCACGCACCGCCCTTCTCGTAGCCGCCGAGGGCTACCCGATCGAGTCTACTCCCGGTCGAGCGCGAAGCCGTCGTGCAGGGCCTGCACGGCCGCCTCCACCTGTCCCGACCGCACGATGCACGTGATACGGATCTCCGAGGTCGAGATCAGCTCGATGTTGATGCCGTGCTCGTAGAGCAGCTCAAACATGCGAGCCGCGTAGCCCGGGCTACTCGACATGCCCGTGCCGACGATCGAGACCGAACCGAAGTCAGGATCGGCGATGACGTCGGCGGCGTTGATGCGTGGCAGCACCTCCTCGACGACGCGCACGGCACCGTTGAGCTCTGCGCGGTCGACGGTGAAGGTCATGTCGGTGAGCTGCTCGACGCTCGCGTTCTGCACGATGGTGTCGACGGACACGCCGGCTGCGGCGAGGGGCCCGAAGAGGTGCGCCGCCACGCCCGGCTGGTCCGGCACGCCGCGCACCGTGATCTTCGCGATGTTCGACTCGTGCGCGATGCCGCGCACCTTGTTGGCCTGCTCCATCGTCGTCTCCTCGTGGATCAGCGTACCGGGCGCCTCGACGTCGAATGTGCTCGCGACGAGGATGGCGACGTCGTACAGCTCACCGATCTCGACGGCGCGCGCGTGCATCACCCGTGCACCCGTGGTTGCCAGCTCCAGCATCTCCTCGTAGCCGACGTCGCGCAGCGGCCGCGCCGCCGGGCAGACGCGAGGGTCGGCGGTGTAGATGCCGGCGACGTCCGTGTAGATCTCGCAGCGGTCCGCGTTGAGCGCGGCCGCGAGGGCGACCGCGGTCGTGTCGCTGCCGCCGCGTCCGAGCGTCGTGATGTCGAAGTCGTCCGACGCTCCCTGGAACCCGGCGACGATGACCACCTGGCCGCGGTCGAGCTCTCGCTCCATCCGCGCCGTATCGATGCCCGAGATGCGCGCGCGGCCGAAGACGGCGTCCGTGCGGATGCCGGCCTGCGGACCGCTGAGGCTGATCGCGTCGACGCCCAGTTCGTGCAGCGCCATCGAGAGCAGCGCCGAGGAGACCGCCTCGCCAGTGGACATGAGCATGTCGAGTTCACGGGCCCGCGGAGTCGACGTGATCTGGCGGGTCAGCGCGATCAGCTCGTCCGTCGTCTTGCCCATCGCCGATACGACCGCGACGACGCGATCGCCAGCGGTGTGGCGCGCCATGATGCGGCGCGCGACGTGTTGGATCTTCTCTGCGTCGGCTACGGACGAGCCACCGTACTTCTGGACGACAAGCGCCATCTGTCGACCCTACGCCTCGTCGGGCAACAGCACCGCGCCCGCCGTGCGGGCTGCGCAGACGCGCGTGACCGCGTCGATGCCGTGCGAGGCAGCCGCGGCACGCATTGCGCCGGCGATCTCCTCGAAGTGGTCGGTGGCGAGCGCGGCGATCGAGGGGCCGCCGCCGGAGAGGTAGGCGCCGTGGGCGCCCGCGTCGCGCGCAGCCTGGAAGATCGGGTACATCGGCTCGAAGATCGTCGCGCGCGCCGGCTGGTGCAGCACGTCCTCGGTCGCCGCCTGCAGCAGGTCGTAGCGACGCTCCTGCAGGGCCGCGATGAGCAAGGCGGCGCGGCCGATGTTGTGGACGGCGTGGTTGCGCGAGACGCGCTGCGGCAGCTTCTGACGGGTCTCCTCGGTCGCCATCGTCAGGTCAGGAACCAGCAGCACAAGGCGCAGCTCCTCGGGCGTGTCGAGGCCGAGGTGCAGCACGCCGTCGAGGTCGTGCTCCACGACTACCTGGAGCCCGCCGAACATCGCCGGGACGGCGTTGTCGGCGTGGCGTTCGAGCTGCACCGCGAGCGGGAGCAGGGTCTCGGGGTCGTAGTCGCTGCCGGTGAGTGCGTTGGCCGCAATCACGCCGCCGACGCGCGCCGCCGCCGAGAGTCCGAGCCCTCGGCCGACCGGGGGGCCGTCCGGCTCGACGCTGACCTCGAGGCCGGCGGGCGGCGCGATGGCGGCCATGTTGTAGAGCGTGAGCGCAGCACGGCCTGCCATGAGGGCGATCGGGTCGCTGGGTGCTGGTTGAGGATCGTCGCGGAGGGTGAAGCGCAGGCGCAGCGTCCAGTCGAGCGCGACGCCGAGGCTGTCGAATCCCGATCCGAGGTTGGCGGAGGTAGCCGGTACCTCGACGGCGACGCTGGATGCGCTCATGGATCGAGTGTATGGGCGCGCCGGGGGGCGGGCAACGAGACGCGCGCGACGGGAGGGCTTCCCGCAGAGAGGGCAGCGGGCGGGCTTGATGCGCCCAAATTCACGTAATCCAGAGCGAGTGGGTCATACCCGCTAGCGCGACGGGCCGTACACTTGTATACACAGAATGCGGGTACCGGCGGTGGCCGAACGGCCAGCGAGTATCGACCGTAGGGAGCTTCCGATGGAAGACATTGTCCTGCTCAGCGGCGTGCGCACCGCGATCGGCACGATGAACGGCTCATTCAGCCAGACGCCCGCCTCCGACCTCGGAGCGGCCGTCATCCGCGACTCGGTAGAACGCGCCGGGCTCGAGGGAGAGCAGATCGACCAGGTCATCCTGGGCTGCGTCGGGCAGGTGGCCGAGGACGGCTACATCGCCCGCGTCGCCACGCTGAAGGCCGACCTGCCCGTCGGCACTCCGGCGTACACGGTGAACCGCATCTGTGGCTCCGGCCTCGAGGCCATCAACACGGCGGCCCGCTGGCTGCAGACCGGCGACGCCGAGATCATTGTCGCCGGCGGCGCCGAGAACATGACGATGCAGCCGTACCTGCTGCGCCGGGGCCGCTCGGGCTACCGCCTCGGCCACGATGCGGTCGAGGACAACCTGCTGCACCTCATCACCGACCCGTACGAGTCCTGTCACATGGGCATCACGGCCGAGAACCTCGCCGAGCAGTTCGAGGTCTCCCGCGAGGCCCAGGACGAGGTCTCCGTGCGCTCCCAGGAGCGCGCGCTCGCGGCCATCGAGGCCGGGTACTTCAAGGACCAGATCCTGCCGGTCGAGGTTCGCCAGGGCCGCAAGACCGCGACGTTCGACACGGACGAGCACCCCCGCCGGACGGACATGGAGTCGCTCGGCCGCCTGCGGCCGGCCTTCAAGCCGGACGGCCAGGTGACCGCGGGCAACTCGTCGGGCATCAACGACGGGGCTGCCGCGGTGGTCGTGACCACGGCCAGCAAGGCCGCCGAGCTGGGCCTCACGCCGAAGTTCCGGCTCGTCGCCCGTGCACAGGCGGGCGTCGAGCCGCGCATCATGGGCTCTGGTCCCATCCCGGCGATGCAGAGTGCGCTCGAGAAGGCCGGTCTGACCGTGGACGACATGGACACGATCGAGCTGAACGAGGCGTTCGCCTCAGTATCGGCTGCGTGCAGCACGGCGCTGAACCTGCCGGAAGAGAAGACGAACCCGAACGGCGGCGCGATCGCCCTCGGTCACCCCGTGGGTGCGAGCGGCACGATCCTGACGGTGAAGGCGATGTACGAGCTCGAGCGCATCGACGGTCGCTACGCGATGGTGTCGCTGTGCATCGGCGGCGGCCAGGGCATCGCCTCGATCTTCGAGCGCATCAACTAGCGAGGTCCACGATGGCCGGGGGCAAGGCCGACACAGGAGCCGCGCCACGAGGTGGCGCGGCTGGCGACACGCCAAAGCAGGACGGCAAGCCGTCGGAGCCGCCACGCCCTCCCGGATCTCCGAGCACGATCGAGAAGTGGGGCCGCTAGCCGACAAGGCCAGTGAGCGCCGACACGACCTGCACGAACACGACCAGTACGGTCTGGACCGTCACAGCGGGAATCAACAGGACGAGGATCCGCCCTCGCAGCTCAGTGATCCTGCGGTTGGTCGCGAAGCCTGCGACCGTCGTCTCGAGGACTGAGTCTTTCATTGCGCGTGCGCCAGCGCCTTGCCAGCGGGCAAGCCACTCGACGTTGGCGCCCGTCTCCCACTCCCTGGGATAAAGCAGCAGCAGGCCGAGCGCGCCCACGGCAAGCGCGGACGCGATAGCCGTCGCGGAAAGGACGCCAAGTACGCTGAGGCTCAGGTGCAGGTCCCCGAAGATCCCTCCGGCGGCTATCACCAGGAGCGAAAGCCGCAGCAGGGCGAGTCCCTTGTCGAGTTGTGGTTCCCGAACTCAATGACTTCCCGAAGGCGCGTACTCGCTTCCTCGTACAGGTAGTCGCGCGCCTCCTCGTCGAACGCGTCAGGCCACCCCTCCGGCAGTTCCGGCTCGCTCATCGTCGACCCTCCGTGGGAGCGGTTACGGGTCGGTTGTGACGTGGGGCACGAGTCTCGCACGGGGCACTGGTACCGGGAGCCGCGCGCCGAGGTCGCCTTGAAACGGTCTTAGCTGCTGGCGGCCCGCCGCACCTCGCCCCATGCCTCGTCCACCAACTCAGCAGCCGACCTCCACGCGTCGAGGACGCGCCAGCGATCCGGCTCCGAGGCGGCGAGGTCGAGGTAGCCCGCGCGGACGCGCTCGTGGAACGCGAGCCCCTCGCGCTCCATGTAGTCGCCGGCTCGCCCTGCGCGGCGCAGGCCTGCGTCGGGCGGGAGATCGAGGAGCAGCGTGAGGTCCGGCGTGAGGCCATGCGTCGCTGCGGCGTTCACCGAGTCGACGGTGTCGCGAGGTAGCCCGCGGCCGTGGTGCTGGTAGGCGGTCGTGGAGTCGGCGTAGCGGTCGCACAGGACGAGCGCGCCGCGCTCCAGCGCCGGTTGGACCACTTCGGCGACGAGCTGTGCACGTGCCGCCGCGAAGACGAGCAACTCGGCGCGCGCGTCGGGCGCCGGCCCGCCACTCCCGAGGAGCGCTTCGCGCAGGCTCTCACCGAGCTCGGTGCCGCCCGGCTCCCGGCATGTCACCACCTCGAAGCCCTCGGCGCGTGCCCGCTCGGCGAGTGCATCGAGCAGGGTCGACTTTCCGGCGCCCTCACCGCCCTCGATGGTGACGAAGCAGCCGGCGCCGGCAGCCACCGGGCCTACTCGGCGTCCTCGAGCGCTTCGCTGAGCGCGGGCACCGCGCGGGCGGCTCGCGCCGCGCCGTCGCCCGCTGTCAGCATCACGCGGCGGTACGGCTCACGGCCGCGCGAGACCGAGGTCGCGCCGTGGCGGGCGGCGAGTTCGTGCTGGAGGCGGCGGATGTACGCGTTCTGCGGCGACAGCTCGATACCGCTCTCACCGCGCAGGTTGACCGCCGCGATGGCCTCCTCGGCCTCGCGCAGCGCCGAGGTCGTCGGGTCGGGCTGGTCGTCGTCGCCCCGCATGCGCATCAGCGACTGCTCCATTTGGCTGATCGTGTTGTTGCGCAGCACGTACACCGGGATGCCGCGCGAGGCCGCCTCGCGCAGCGGGCCGCTGCGACGGCGGTAGTACGGTCGCAGCGTCATCACCGCGTCCGCCTCGCCGACGCGGTCGACGATCTCCGCGTCCGAACGCGTCTCGTGGATCGCCTGCTCCAGCCGTGAGCGGCTCACGCCGAACGGCAGGATGCGCCGCATCGGGCCGCCCGGCGCGGGGGGCAACTCGTGACGCTCAGTCCGTCGCTCGCGTCGAGGGGCCGGCGATTCGCCCGGCGCCGAGGGCACCGGGACGCGCGTGGCGGCTGACACCTCGCCCGCGGCGCTGATCGTGCGCACCTCGGACTCCGCGTCGAAGCCGCGCAGCAGCTTGTCGACGGTTCCGCCGATGTCCTCGTGCACGGCTACACGGTCGAACGACTGGATCTCGACGAGCGACTCGAACGTGGGCGGAGCGCGGCGTTCGAGCACGGTCTTCTGCGTGCCGCGTCGCCGCGCCTCCTCGTCGCCGAGGGTGACCGACTCGATGCCGCCGATGAGGTCGGAGAGCGTCGGGTTCTGCATGAGGTTGTGCAGCGTGTTGCCGTGCGCGGTACCGATGAGCTGCACCCCGCGCTCGGCGATGGTGCGCGCCGCGGTCGCTTCGAGGGCCGTGCCGATCTCGTCGATCACGATCACCTCGGGCATGTGGTTCTCGACAGCCTCGATCATGAGCTGGTGCTGCAGCTCGGGGTGCGGCACCTGCATACGGCGGGCGCGGCCCACGGCGTGGTGCGGGATGTCGCCGTCGCCGCCGATCTCGTTCGAGGTGTCGACGATGACCACGCGGCGCTTGAGGTCGTCGGAGAGCACGCGCGCGGCCTCGCGCAGCATCGTGGTCTTGCCCACGCCCGGCGCGCCGAGGAGCAGCACGCTGCGGCCGGCCTCGAAGAGGTCGCGGATGGCGCCGGCGGAGCCGGTGACGCTGCGCCCGACGCGGCACGTCAGCCCGACGATGCGGCCTCGGCGATTGCGGATCGCGGAGATGCGGTGGAGCGTGCGTGGGATGCCCGCGCGGTTGTCGTCGGCGAACTCGGAGATAGCGGCGACCACATGGTCGAGGTCCTGCGCGGTCACCTCGTCCTCGCTGAGCACGACCTCGCGGTCGGCGTGGCGCGCCGTCGGCTGACGGCCGAGGTCAAGCACGACCTCGAGCAAGTCGTGGGCGGTGGTCTCACGCAATGCGTTGGCGACGCGCACCGGGAGCGCATCGAACATCAACTCGATCTCGTGCAGGTCGGCGAGGGTCTCCTCGCCCGGGGCGACCACAGGTTCCGTTGCCACCGGCTAGCCTCCCGACACCACGATGCCCGCGCTCACGGTCACCGTCTCCTCGACAGGACGGGCGACACGCTTGCTGAGCACCACGTACTCGTCGTCCGGCTCAAATCCGGTCGCGCGTAGCTCGCCCGCGGCCGGGCCGGCGACGGCCGGCGTCAGCACAAGCACGGGCTGCCCGCCCGGGCAGCGCGGCGCGGCGGCCGCGAGCAGCGCGGTGGCCACGCCGGGCACGTCCGGCGCGGCCAGTAGCTCGATGTGCGTGCTGCCGTGCGACGTCGAGAGCCGCGCCATGCCGACGACGTGCCCCTGCGAGCGCGCGATGAGCGCCAGCGAGCGGCGACCGAGCCAATGGTCCTCGCGCGTGGCGAGCCACTCCCGCTGTGTCATCGCGATCGCGCTGCGCGCGGTCACGGGGACGGCGCGGCAGTACAGCAGGAACAGGTCGTCGGCGTCGGTAGCTTCCTCGACGGTGATCGAGCGCGCGGGCGTGGCGAGGCCGCGCAGGACCGGGGCGCGCCAGAGCTGCTCGCCGAGGGCCTGCGTGAAGCCGGCGCGGAGCGCGCCAACGGCGGCGGGGGCGTTCGTGCGGAGACGCACCAGCAAGTGCGTCACCTCGTCGTGCAACGCGGCTTGCTGTGCCTGTTCCAGCAGCGCGCGCACCACGCTCGCCTCGGCGCCGGGCTCGCCCGCGTCGACGAGCGTGTCGATCTCCCAGGCGGTGGGCGCCGACAACGGCCGCGCCGCGGCGATCCCCTGGATGCGGCGACCCTCGATATCGAGCCACACGTGACGGCGTCGCATCCAGCGGGCGAGCGCGGCCTTGAGGGCGTGCGCGGGCTCCGGCGGCTGGCCCAGCCGCTCGCGCGTGACTGCCTGGTTGGCGTAGACGTGCCCGTCGAAGGTGACGAATGCGATGAGGTCGTTGGGGCCGATCATGGCTATGCCCTCGCCGCCGTCAGTGCCTCCTCGGTCATCGCGAGGAAGTACGCGTGCAACCGGCCGTCCGTGGTGAGCTCCGGGTGGAAGGCCGTCGCCAGCATATGCCCCTGCCGGCACGCGGCGATCGAGCCGTCGTCAAGTTGCGCGAGCACCTCGACGCCCGGGCCGGGCTCCGCCAGTCGCGGCGCGCGGATGAACACCGCGCGCAGTGGTGGGCCGTCGAGCCCCGCGATGTCGAGATCGGCCTCGAAGGAGTCGACCTGGCGGCCGTAGGCGTTGCGCTCGGCGAGCATGTCCATCAGCCCGAGCGTGGGGCGGTCGAGGTCCGCGCGCTCCGCGAGCAGGATCGCGCCCGCGCAGGTGCCCCACACCGGCATACCCGCCGCGATGCGGTCACGCAGCGGCTCGTGCATCTCGAACGTCAGCAGCAGCCGCGCGATGGTCGTGCTCTCTCCCCCGGGGATGATCAGCCCGTCGACGGCGTCGAGTTGCGCGAGCGTGCGCACCTCCGCGCCCTCGATGCCGAGCGCGGCGAGCGCCTCGATGTGTTCGCGCACGTCGCCCTGGAGTGCGAGCACGCCAACGCGCGGCGCGACGGCGGTGGGTTCCGGCGCGGTGGTCACGACGCTCCCGGTGGGGTGGTGGCGAGTGGCAGCGTGAGCGCCCTCAGTTCCCTCGCGCAGCGAGCTGCTCTTCGACGGGCAGCGACGAGGCGGAGCGGCCACGCATCGGCTCGCCGATGTCGCGCGATACCTCGGCGAGCACCATCGGGTCCTCGAAGTGCGTGACGGCGCGGACGATGGCGGACGCCATCTTCGCGGGCTCCTCTGACTTGAAGATGCCCGAGCCGACGAACACGCCGTCCGCGCCGAGCTGCATCATCAGGGCCGCGTCGGCGGGCGTGGCGACGCCGCCGGCGGAGAAGTTCACGACCGGCAGCCGCCCCGTCTCCTTGATCTCACGCACGAGCTCGATCGGCGCGCCGAGGTTCTTCGCGTAGCTCGCGAGTTCGTCGTCGCGCATCGAGCAGATGTGGCGGATGCCGTCGTGGACGGCGCGCATGTGGCGGACGGCCTCGACGATGTCGCCGGTGCCGGCCTCGCCCTTCGTGCGGATCATCGCAGCGCCCTCGGCGATGCGCCGCAGCGCCTCGCCCAGGTCCCGGCAGCCGCACACGAACGGCACGCGGTACGGGTGCTTGTTGATGTGGTGTGCCTCGTCGGCCGGTGTGAGCACCTCGGACTCGTCGATGTAGTCGACGCCGATGGCCTCGAGGATCTGCGCCTCGACGAAGTGACCGATGCGGGCCTTCGCCATCACGGGGATCGTGACGCTGTTGCAGATCTCCTCGACGAGTGCGACGTGGCTCATGCGGGCGACGCCGCCTGCCGCGCGGATATCGCTGGGGACGCGCTCCAGCGCCATCACGGCCACCGCGCCTGCCTCCTCGGCGATGCGCGCGTGCTCGACGGTGACGACGTCCATGATGACGCCGCCCTTGAGCATCTGCGCGAGGCCCGCCTTCACACGCCAGGTCGCTGTTTCGCCGTGCTCGCCTGCCGCCATGTTCCCGTTGGTCGTCATGACCCCTCCGAGGTGAGTGATGCGTCGCGGCTGCTCGCTCGCCGCCGCGCCCTGCACAGCCATTGTATCGCGTCCGGGCGGAGGCTCGATGGCCCGTGAGGGAACCATCTGCGCCCCGCCGAACGTATTGAGGACATACCCTCTGGTGAGTGGAGCGCTCGAGGGTGTGCGCTGGGAGGTGCGGTGTGCGATACGTCACTGGCTTCGGCATGGCGGTCCTCGCCGCACTGACCCTCGCGCTTGCCGGCTGCTCCGACGACGGTGGCTTCGACGGCGCCGACGAGGATGCCTCGCTCGCCCAGACCACGTCGTTTACCTCGGCGGGTGCTGCGACCGCGGACTACGCCGAGGAGGGCGAGGCGTACGGCGGCGGTGAGGGCGCCTCTTCCGCGACCGTCCTCGGCCGCACCATCATCCGCAACGGCTACGTCTCGCTCGAGGTGGAGTCCGTCGGCCGGGCGTTCGAGGCCACACAGGCCCTCGCGGCCACGCATGGCGGCTACGTCGCCGACTCCTCGTTCTCCGGCAACATCGGAGACCGTGACGATGACGACGACGAACGCTTCGCCTACGCCAATCTCACCCTGCGCATTCCCGCCGACCGCTACGACCGAGTGGTCGGCGACCTGCGCGAGCTCGCGGTCAGCGTGCTCTCCGTCTCGACCAACACGCAGGACATCACCGGCGAGGTCACCGACCTGGAGTCCGACCTGCGCAACCTCCGCGCGGTCGAGGCTCAGTACCTCGAACTGCTCGGGGAGGCGCGCGAGGTCGGCGACGTCGTGCTGGTGCACGACCGCCTCACGCAGACGCGAGGCCAGATCGAGCGCATCCAGGGGAGCCTCGCGCTGTTCCACTCCCTCGCCGACCTGTCCACGCTGAGCGTCGAGCTGCAGTCACAGCCCCCCGACGAGGACGTCGACGACGGCAGCCTGCTCGACGCGGCCCGCGATGGCTGGGAGGCGTCGCTGGCGACGCTGAACGTGATCGCGCGCGCCGGCCTCGCGGTCATCGCCTTCTCGTGGTGGCTCGTGCCGATCGTCGCGGTGGTGCTCGCCGTGCTGTACCGGCGGGGTTTGCTCACCCGCCCCGGGCGATAGGGATGGACAGTCGAGGGGACGCGACCTAGCATCCATCCCCGTGCGCCGGGCAGAGCCCGGCGCGGACGACGGAGAAGTACCACGGAATCGACAAACGACCGGCGGCACATACTGGTGGCGGCCCTCGCGGCGGTCATCGGCTTGGTGGTGCTGGCGGTGAGCATCACCGGCGGGAACCTGGTCTCGTTCGAGTCGCTCGTGGGGGTACTCTTCCTCGCGATCGCTGTCGTGCGGTATCGCCTGGCCCAGGCCGGCTAGCGGTCCGGGCCGCGGAACACCGAGGTTGCGTGCGAGATGGCCAAGCTGGAGCCGCTGCGCAAAGTAGGTCGCTACCTCGTCCCCGTCGACGGCTCCGCCGCCTCCTACGCCGCACTCGCCGCCACGTGTGACGTGGCCCGCCTCAACCGCGCGGACGTCGCCGCCCTCTTCGTCATCGAGGTGCCGCGCACGCTCCCGCTCGACGCCGACATGCGCGGCGCCGCGGACCGCGCCGAGGACATCCTCACCCAGGCCGAACAGATCGGGCGCGACCACAAGGTGAACGTCGACGCCTCGATGTGCCAGGCACGCCAGGCCGGCCACGCGGTGGTCGACGAGGCGATCGAGGACGGCACCGACGCGATCGTCGTCGGCGTCGACTACCACCGCCCGTACGGGCGCTTCCGGCTCGGCCGCCTCCCCGACTACGTACTGGCCAATGCTCCGTGCGAGGTCTGGTTGTTCCGGTACTCGCCCGCCGATCGGGCGGTGGCGGGATGACGAGCCTGCACTCGTGGGGCGAGCGGCCGTGAAGGTCGTGGTCATGGGCTGCGGCCGCGTTGGCTCGACAGTGGCGTCGCGCCTCGACGCCGAGGGGCACGACGTCACCATCATCGACCTCGATACGCAGGCGTTCCGGCGGCTGCCCGGCAGCTTCGGCGGCGAGCGTCTCCGTGGCTCAGGGATCGACGACCGCACCCTCGTCGCCGCCGGTGTGCGCGAGGCCGACGCCTTCATCGCGCTCACGCAGGGCGATAACCGCAACCTCATGGCAAGCCAGATGGCAAAGCACCTCTTCAACGTCGAGACGGTGGTGACGCGCGTCTACGACCCGCTGCGCGCCGAGCTCTTCGGTGCGCTCGGGCTGCGTACGTTCAGCCCCACCCGCATCAGCGCCGACCTCGCGATCAACGCGCTGCTCGGCAGGGCCTGAGGGGCGAGGGCGGCGCGATGTACATCATCATCATCGGTGCGGGCAACGTCGGATACGGTCTCGCGCTCGAGCTCTACGGCCACACCGACTACGAGATCCTGCTGGTGGAGAACGACCGCGGCCGCGCAGAGATGCTGCGCGACGAGCTGGGCGAGCTCTGCGTACACGGCGACGGCACCGAGGTCTCGTTCCTCGAGTCCATCGGCGTGGGCCGCGCCGACATCGTCATCGCCGTGACCGGCGACGACTCGCACAACCTGATCGCCTGCCAGGTCTCACAGCACCGCTTCGGCGTCGCGCGGACCATCGCGCGGGTCAACAACCCCCGCAACGAGCGCCTCTTCCAGACCCTCGGCATCGAGTCGACGGTGTCGGCGGCGTCTGCCGTGCTCGCACAGATCGAGGCAGACCTGCCGGCGCACTCGTTCATCCCGTTGCTGCAACTGCGCGCGTCCGGCCTCGAGGTCGTCGACCTGCACGTGCAGCCGCGCTCGCGCGCGGCGGGTGTGGCGCTGCGCGACCTGGAGCTGCCGGGTGATGCGGTGATCTCGCTCGTGGTGACCGGCGACCAGTCTCGCGTGCCGGACGGCGACACGGTACTGGAGGCGGGCGATGAGATCATCGCCGTCATCCAGCAGGCGTCCGAGCCCGCCATGCGCGAGCTGGTGCGCAGCCCGGACGAGCCACTGCGCGAGATCGACGAGGTGATCGGATGACGCGACTCGCCTACCTCGGCCCGCGCGGCACCAACACCGAGGTTGCCGCCGTGGGGTACGACCCGACTGCCGAGTTGATCCCGGTCGCCAGCGTGGCGGCCGCCGCGCAGGCGGTCCGCGACGGCGAGGCTGACGCGGCCGTCTGCGCCATCGAGAACTCGATCGAGGGGTCGGTGCGCGAGACGCTGGACATGCTGCTGCGAGGCGACACGGAGCTACAGATCTACGGGGAAACGGTGCTGCCCATCCGTCACGCGCTCGTCGCACCCGAGGGCGCCGATCCCGCCGCTGCCACCGTCGTCTACTCGCACCCACAGGCGCTGGCGCAATGCCGGGGCCGGCTCGCGGAGCTCGCCCCGGGTGCGCGCCCCGTCGCCGCTCTCTCCACCGCAGCGGCGATCGAGTCGGCGCTGGCTGAGCCGGGCGCGCTGGCGGTGAGCACCGCACGGGCTGCCTCGATCTACGGCGCAGCGGTGCTCGCCGACGACATCGCCGACGAGGTGGGCAACGCAACGCGCTTCGTCGTCCTGGCGCCGGAAGACCACCCCCCCACCGGCGACGACAAGACGTCGATCGCCTTTACCACGGCGGCCGACCTGCCAGGCACGCTGGTCACCGTGCTGCAGGAGTTCTCCAGGCGCAGCCTCAACCTCACGCACGTGCAGTCGCGGCCGACGCGCATTGCCCTCGGCACGTACGTCTTCTTGCTCGACCTGCAGGGCCACCGCACCGACGACCCCGTGGCCGAGGCGCTCGCGGCGACCGAGGCGCAGTCCGAGTGGCTGCGCGTGCTTGGCTCCTACCCCCGCTGGACGCCATCCGGCGATGCCTGACTCCGATGCCTGAGATACCGGACCTCGAGGCGATCCGCGGCTTCCTCGCGCCGCGCCTGGCCGGCAACGCCGTCACGGCCGTCGAGGGGAAGCAGCCGTGGCTGGTGCGCACCGGCCTGGCGGACCTCGAAACCATCGCCGGCCACGCCTTCGTCGACGTGCGCCGGCTCGGGAAGTTCCTGCTGCTGACCAGCGACGACGCCCGCGTGCTCGTCATCAACCCGATGCTCACCGGCCGCTTCCACTGGGCGCTGCCCGACGAGAAGCGCACCCCGGCGCCCGCCCTGGTGCTCTCGTTCGCCGACGGCCACGAGCTGCGCTACGCGGACGAACGGCGGATGGGCCGCTGGTACCTCGTGCCCCTCGACGACCTCGGCACGGTGCCGCAGCTCGGCGAGCTGGGGCCGGACGCGCTGGCGATCGAGGAGGACGAGTTTGTGCAGCGGATGCGGCGGCGTAGCGGCCAACTCAAGAACACGCTCACGAACCAGCAGTTCATTGCGGGCATCGGCAACGCCTACTCGGACGAGATCCTGTGGGAGGCGGGATTCCACCCGCACCGGCGGGGCGCTACGCTCGATGACGACGGCCGCCGCGAGCTCTACCGGGCGATGCGGCGCGTCTTCGAGTGGGCGCAGCCGATCCTCGACGCGCGGGTCGTCGAGGGGCTGAAGCAGCGCAAGGAAGAGTGGCGCGAGCACCTCCGGGTCCATCGGCGGACCGGCGAGGCGTGCCCGCGCTGTGAACGTGAGATCCGGGGCCGCGTGAGCGGCGGACGCGAGACGAACTTCTGCATCGCCTGCCAGCCGCTCGACCTCGAGCGCCGGCCGGTGGGGGCAGCACGGAGGAAGCAAGCATGAACGTCAACGGCCGCGACATCGGCGATGCACTGGACGGGCTCTTCGAGGAACTCCACGCGCGCGTGCGCGATGAAGCCGACCGGGAGCTCGTCGTCGACAGTTTCGACGGAGACGCGTTCTCCAACGTTCGCTGGGCCGACGAAGATGACGAGGTCGACGTCGAGGTGCACGAGAACCTGCCCACGCATGCGATCGCCCACGCGCTCGCCATTGCATTGCAGCATGTACGGCAGCGCCTCGACGGTTACCCGGAGGTGCGACGCCCACGCGGCCGGCAGGCTGCCCGCGGCGCGGGCCCCGTGCGCACGATGCTGCGCGAGGTGGTGATGGCGCCCGAGGCCGAAGCGCAGATTGCCCACCTCAACCTCGACCGCGAGTGGGAAGTGGAGCAGCGCCACGCCGCGCTCAAGGAGATCCTGCGCGCACCGCCAGGCGAGTGGACGCGCGACGGGACGCTCGGCAACCAGTTCGCGTCCCTCCAGTACGCCCGCTTCGAGTTCGAGCACCCGCCGGAGATGTGGAAGAGCCTGAGCGAGGAGATGGAGCGCGCGCTGCCCATCGCCGTGGCTCGCGGCCGGCGCATCGTCGAAGCGGTGAACGAGCACGGCTGGGGTTCGCGTGACGCCTGCCTGCAAGCGCTGGTGGCCGCGCGACAGGCGGCCGGGATGCAGTACCTCGCCTGGATCATCAACCGCGAGACCGACGAGACGCTCTGACCGGCTCCTCCGGCTCCCTCGCCCGCTTGCGGGAGAGGGCGGGGGGTGAGGGTCTGGCGTCCGCGGTCAGAGCCACAGGCGTCGAGGTGAGGTCGCGCGTCGGCACGGTCTGGCGGTGCCCTGCGGGGCGGCCCCCTCACCCTAGCCCTCTCCCCCCTTCGCGGGGGGCGAGGGGATCAGATCCGGCTCCCCACCAGCCTCAGACTCCTCGGACGTGCGCCGGGGGCGGCTCAGCCGCCCCCGGACTTCGTTGCGTCGCCGTGCCCCTGCCGGGGCGTTTCCGCGCTAGCCGCGAGGCAGCCCGAGGCCGCGGGTGGCGATGATGTTGCGCTGAATCTCGGACGTGCCGCCGCCGATCGTGTTCGGGATGGTCGTCACGTAGCGGTGGGTGAAGTAGGCGTGCATCGGCGTCCACTTCGAGTCCTCGGCCCACACGTTGGCGTGGAGGCCCAGCGCCTTCGTCGCCGTCCGCGCCGTGGTCTGCACCAGCTCCGACATGAACAGCTTCGAGGTCGACGCCTCGTAGTTCGGGATGATCCCCGCGTGCTGCATCGAGACGATGCGGAACGAGAAGTTGAACCCGACCTCGGACTCGATGTAGCGGTCCGTGATCGCCGTGCGGACGCCCGGGCGCATGTACGTGCGCTCCTGGCCCTCCTCGCTGTTGAGGTAGCCGATGAGCTGGTCCAGCTCCTTGCGCGAGGCGATCGCGCCGCTGATGTTGGAGCGCTCGAAGTCGAGCAGCGTCATCCCGACGTACCAGCCGCGGTTTTCCTCGCCAACGATGTTGACGGGCACGCGGACGTTCTCGAAGAACGTCTCGTTGAAGCCGTGCTTCCAGGACATGTTGACCAGCGGCCGCACCGAGAGGCCCTCGGTGTGGATGTCGTCGATCAGCAGGAACGAGATGCCGCGGTGCTTCGGCGCGTCCGGATCCGTCCGGACCAGCGCGAAGAGCTTGTCGGCGTTGTGCGCGCCGGAGGTCCAGATCTTCTGGCCGTTGACCACGTACTCGTCGCCGTCGCGGACGGCGCGCGTCTGTAGCGAGCCGAGGTCCGAGCCGGCGCCCGGCTCGGAGTAGCCCTGCGCCCACGAGACCTCACCGGTGAGGATCTCGGAGAGGTACTGCTCCTTCTGCTCGTCACTGCCGTGCGCGATCAGCGTCGGCCCGAGCATCGAGACGCCGGAGCCGCCAACGCCCGACGGGGCGCCGAGGTCGGCCAGCTCGGCGTTGAAGATGAACTGCTCCATGGAGGACAGCCCGCCGCCGCCGAACTCGGTGGGCCAGTGCGGGGCGATCCAGCCCTGCTCGGAGAGCGCGTGCGCCCAGTCGACGGCGGCGTCATGCGCCTCACCCTCGCCTGCGCGGTCAGTCGCCCAGCCGCCGCTCCAGGACTCGTCGGGCGCGCCGTCGGCCTTGCGGCGGTAGTGTTCCGGGAGGCGCTCCTGCACGAAGTCGCGTACCCGCTGCCTGAATGTTGCCTGCTCCGGGCTGTCGCCCCAGTCCATGCCGGACCTCCCATCGCGCGCTCGATGCGCCGTGCTCAATCCTGGATCGGCGACGCCGGACGAAGATGCCGAGGGTCGCCGGGTGCGCAGTGTACCGCGACTAGAGCTCCAGGGGCTCCCACGTCCACGGCTCCATCATCGCGAAGCGCGGCCCCTCCGCGGTGGGCACGTACTGGAGGAACGCGCCGTTCAGCTCCTCGTGCTCCGCCGCGTAGGCCACCGCACGCGCCATCTCCTCGGGCTGGAACACCGGCAACTGCTCACGCTGCGCGCGTGCGATGGCCGGGCCCTCGGCGGTCATCGGCGTCTCGACGAGTCCCGGCATGATCGCGTTGACGCGGATGCCGTCGCCCGCGAGTTGCTGCGAGAGGCCGCGCGTGAGCGCGAGCACGCCTGCCTTCGCCGAGCCGTAGGCGAGGATGTTCGCCGCCCCCACCGCGCCCATCGACGACATGTTCACGATCACGCCGCCCTGCGCCCGCAGGTGTGGGACCGCCGCCTTCGAGCAGATGAACAGCCCGTTGAGGTTGATGTCGATCACGCGGCGGAAGCGCTCCACCGGTTCGTCCTCGATGCGGTCGAAGCGCTCGATGATGGCCGCGTTGTTGTGCAGTACGTCGATCTGGCCGAACGCGCCGACGGCGGCGTCCATGAGCCGCGCGACATCGTCGACCGAGGTGGTGTCGGCCCGCACGAACACGGCGTGGTCGGGCCCTCCGGCCATCTCGACGGTCTCGTGGCCGCCGTCTTCCTTGAGGTCGGCGATGACCACGCGTGCGCCGCGTTCGACGAAGAGCAGCGCGCTCGCGCGGCCGATGCCGCCGCCCCCGCCGGTGATCACCGCCACTTTGCCGTCCCAGAACGTCATGCTGGCCTCCTGGTCTGATCCCCTCCGCAGTCTGCGGGAATGGGTGAAGGGGCGTGCGGGGTGCAATCAACCTATGAGGAGCTCTCGGAACCTCGGCCGCCGGACCCTCACCCCCCGCTCTCTCCCGCAAGCGGGCGAGGGAGCCGGATTCCCAGGTGCGGGTGCCTGGCCTGTTAGCCGGAGGACGCGAGCGCGGCCTGGCTCTCGCGGTCGAGCCAGCCGAGCAGGAACGGCCGCCACTCGTGGTAGCGGTTGAGGTGGTGCGCGAAGAGCTGCGCGACCGTGACGCGCGGCTTGACCGGCTGCTTCATCAGCCGCATCCGCGCCTCGCGAGGGGTGCGTCCGCCCTTGCGGTGGTTGCAGGAGCGGCACGCGGTGACCAGGTTCTCCCACTCGTGTGGGCCCCCACGGTGCCTCGGCATGACGTGGTCGAGCGTCAGGTCGTGGCCGTGTTTGCCGCAGTACTGGCACTGCTGGCGGTCGCGCGCGAACACCTCGCGGCGCGTGAGGCGCACCTGCGGCAGGGGCCGACGCACGGGGTGGCGGAGGCGGATCACCGAGGGTGTCGGGTACTCGCGGTCGACACCGCGGATCGAGAGGTCGCCGGTCTCGATGAGATCGGCCTTGCCGCCGAACACGAGCACCACGGCGCGGCGCACGCCGCAGACGTTCAGCGGCTCGTAGTTCTGATTCAGGACCAGCGCCTGGCGGTGGATGGACACTCGCGTGTGGGCTCCCGTCGCGGCGCAGTGTAGAGGATTGCGCGGCGGGTGGTCACATTCGACGAACGGTCGGGGCGTCGCATCGGCCGACCAGACCCTACGTGGAGAGCATCTCGACGGCGGCCTCGAACTCTTCCGGCAGGAACTCGAGCAAGACGGGGATGGTCTCGATGAACACGGGCGCCAGCAATGATGCCTCGATCGCGGCGTCCACGGCGGAGGACACCGGGAACGTGATGCCCGCGAACAGCAGCACCTCGACGAGCAGGAACCCCTGGGCGAATCCGAATGCCGCGCCACCCACGCGGTCCACCCAGCCGAGCAGCAGCACCGACGCCGCGCGCCGCAGCAGCGAGGCGCCGACCTGCCCGATCACGATCACGCCGATGAAGATCGAGGCGAACGCGGCGAAGTCGCGCCACGCGTGATCCTCGATGGCGAATGCGATGTCGTCCGAGAGTTCGCTGTAGAAGTGGCCCGCGAGCACGGCGCCGAGTACCACTGCCGCGGTCGTGACTACCTCGCGGATCAGCCCGACGGTGAAGGCGCGGTAGGTCAACCATGTGATCACAGCAACAATAGCGAGGTCGAGCCAATGCATGTGGGCGCCCCGACGCGCCTCCCGCATGGCGCACCTAGATCGTAGCACGGTGGCACCATTCTCGACATCGCGATTGTTATTCGAAGCCCAGCCGCCGTTCACGCATCGAGACATACGTGCCATGCCCGAACACCACGTGGTCCAGCACCTCGATGTCGAGCAGCGCGCCCGCGTCCACGAGATCTCGCGTGAACTCGACGTCGTTGACGCTGGGCGCGGGATCGCCCGAGGGGTGGTTGTGCGCCACCGCCACGGCCCAGGCGTTGCGCCGCACCGCCTCGCGGAAGATCTCTCCCACCCGTCCCGGCACGCCGTTGATCGAGCCCCGGTACACCATCGAGGAGCCGAGCAGGCGGTGCTTGGTGTCGACCACCAGCACGTGTAGCTCCTCCTGTTGCAGCAGCTCCAGGTCCGCCTGCAATTGCCGCGCGATGTCCTTCGGCCCCTCGATGCAGGGGCGCAGGTCGTCCCCCTCGAGGGCGAGCCGGCGGCCAAGCTCGAACGCCGCGGCGATAGTGGTGGCCTTGGCGATGCGCACGCCGCGTGTGCGCGCGAGCGTCGGCAAGTCCGCGGCGGCGAGCCCACGCAGGCCACCGTGATCCTGGAGCAGCCGCGAGGCGAGCTGGAGCACGCCCTCCTCGGCGGTGCCGGTGCGCAGCAGGATCGCGAGCAACTCGGCGCTGGTCAGCGCCTGCGGCCCGAGCCGCTCGAGGCGCTCGCGCGGGCGATCCGTGGCCGGCATCTCGGCCACGCGCGACTGATGCCCCGACGCGGGGGCGCCGGGTGGTGACTCGCTCACGGGGACGGCTCCTCGCCTGGTGGTGGGAGCCCCGTTATAGAACAGGCGTGCGATAGGCGTCAACAGGTGCGCGGCAGCCCGAGGCTCACTCGTCGGCTGCGGCGCACGCGGGCATCAGAGCGGTACGGTTGGCGTCTCGGGATCCAGAGCGCCGAGCTCCTCGTCGCTGCCGTGCAGGAGGATCAGGCGGATGACGGTGCGGGTGTGCGGCCAGTGGTGGGCCTCCACCATCTCGCCCTCGCCCACGCGCACCCACATCTCCGGGGGCACGACGAAGACCTGGCGGTTGACCATCAGGAAGTGCGAGCGGAAGAACCACAGCAACCCGCCCTTGGACCACGAGCGCTGCACCTCGCCGCGCGTGAACAGCGGCTGGGAGCGCAGGTCACGCAGCGCCATGATCGCCTGGAACGCCAGCGCCAGGATCACCACGACGACGATGACGAGCGGGATTATCGCCCCGAACCTGCCTCCGAGGAAGCTCGTGAGCGGCAGCATCAGGAGCGCGATCGCCGCAAGGGTGAGCGGGCCGTACATCAGCACCATGCGTTGCAGGGTGCGGCGGTGCGCGGTGTTCTCGCCGACGAGTTCGTAGCGGAACCGCTCCTCGCGACGCTCGGGCATGCGCATCGCGAACGGCTCGCGCTCGGCGGGTGCTGCGGCCCGCGCGGGCTCGGCCGCTGCTGCCACTTCCTCGGACTGCGACTGGTCGTAGCTGCGCCGACGCGAGGGACTCGAGAGGACCTCGTACGCCTCGTTGACCTGGCGTAGTCGCTCGTCGGCGTCTTCGCCGGCGTGGCCGGAGGCGTAGTGGGCGCTGAGCTCGCGGTGAGCCTGCCGGATCACGTCGCGCGTCGCATCCCGCGGCACGCCGAGGATGGCGTACGGGTCACGGTCGACGGGGGGCTGCGTCATCGTGCGCTCCGCGGGCGGGCAGTGGTTCGGGTGTTCGCGGTCATCATCACTCGCGTGGGATCTGCAGCACCTGTCCGATGCTCAGGGAGGCGGGGTTCTCGATGTTGTTGATGTCGATGATACGGGCCTGGAAATCCCCGTAATCCGCGTCGTCGGGGATGTACCTCGACACGATGGCGCTCAGTATGTCGCCCGCTACCACGGTGTGCTCGATGTAGGGCCCGGTTGTCGGTGTCGGTGTTGGTGTTGGTGTCGGCGTTGGGGATGGTGTCGGCGTGGGGGACGGCGAGGGGGTAGGCGTAGGCGTCGACGTTGGTGTTGGCGTCGGCGTTGGCGAAGCAGTGGGCGAGGGCGTCGGGCTCGGCGTTGCCGAGGGTGTGGGCGTCGACGTGGGCTCGGTCGCCGCGGTGGGCGTCGGTGTGGCCGTGGCGGTGGCGGGCTGCTCGGTCGCCGTCGAGGTTGGCGTGGGGTCGGGTGCGAGCACGATGGTGGCGGGCCCGACCACCGGGGTGATCGGCGCGGTCGCGAATAGATCTTCGCCCGGGGGGCGGATCAGCAGCCACAGCACGAAGAGGCTGCCCGCGAAGAGCGCGAGCAGCGAACCGCGGTAGAGGCGGTGCGAGGGCAGGGCAAGGTCGGGATCTCCGCAGCGCTCGCACAGGGCGTCGCCGTGGTCGTCGCAGTACAGCGCGCCACAGCGAGCGCACTCGTGCGCGGCGTCACGCTCGCACAGGAAGCATTCCACTGTACGAGCCTAGCACGCACTCCCGGCGTTTCGCCGGGAGTGCGGCAGGCGTTCGTCTACTTCAGCTCGACGGTCGCGCCGGCTTCCTCGAGCTTGGTCTTGGCCGCGTCGGCCTCGTCCTTGGTGATGGCTTCGCGGATGGCCTTGGGCGCGGCCTCGACCACGTCCTTGGCGTCCTTGAGACCGAGCGAGGTGAGCTCGCGGACAGCCTTGATGACGTTGATCTTGTTGGCCCCGAAGTCCGTGAGGACCACGTCCCACTCGACCTGCTCCTCGACGGCTGCGGCGCCGTTGCCGCCGTCGCCGTTCGTGGGCGCCATTGCCATCGCCATCGGGGCGGCGGCGGTCACGCCGAAGCGGTCTTCGATGCCCTTGTTGAGATCGCGCAGCTCCAGAAGGGTCAGGCCCTCGATAGCGTCGAGCAGCTCGTCTACCTTGCTCATGTTCGTGCTCCTCCCAGCCTGCCGGCGCCGCCCGCTCTTGCGGGATCGTGGCGTCGGGTTATGCCTCTGATTCCTCCAGCTGCTGCGCACGCGCGTCGATGAGCCCCGCGAAGTCGCGGGTCGACGCCTGCAGCAGCATCAGCAGCTCCGTGATCTTTGCGGTCAGCCCACCCGCGAGCTTGCCAAGCAGCTCTTCGCGCGGCGGCACCGTGGCCAGATCCATGACGTACGCCGCGTCCACCACCTGGCCGCCGAGGACGGCGCTGCGCACCTCGAACGGCGTGCCGGTGTTGTCGCGTCGCCAGTTCTCGACCGCGCGCGCGGCGGCCACCGGGTCGTCCGGGTGCGTGACCAGCGCCGTCGGTCCGTCGGCGAGGGCACGGTGCGCCTCGCTGCCGGCCTCGTCGGCGGCGCGCAGCAGCAGCGTGTTCTTCACGACGCGCATGGAGACGCCTACGTCCTGCAGCTGGCGGCGCAGTTCCGTCTGTTCGGTCACCGGCATGCCCTGGTAGGCCATGCCGATGGCAATCTCGGACTCCTCGATCAGCGCCTTGATCTCGGCGACCAGCGCGATCTTTCGCTCCGTCGGCACGCTGCCCCCGTTCCGGCCGCGACACGTCCGCGCGGCCCCAAGAAAAACGCCCTCGCCACCACGCGGTGGGAGGGCGTTACCGGCGCCGCGAGGTCCCTCGCGTGCAGCCTGCAACTCGTCCCACCTGCACGGGCGGCCTCTGGCCTTTGTCCGTTCGGGCGGCTGGCCCGGCGGACCCGTGGTCTCCGGCGGTGCGCCCCGACTGTGCGGGGCGCACGCATCAGTCTGCTATGTCTCCGCGGCGAGCGCCAGCAACGGCTGCACGTCCACGTGCACGCCGGGCCCCATCGTCGAGGTCAGCGTCGCGGAGCGAATGTACTGGCCCTTGATGTCGTTCGGACGGGCCTTGACGATCTCGGCCATGACCGCGGTCAGGTTCTCGGCGAGCTGGTCGTCGCTGAACGAGACCTTGCCCAGCGCCATGTGCACCAGATTCGTGCGGTCCAGCCGGAACTCGACACGCCCCGACTTCCCCTCCTGCACCCCGCGCGGGATGTTGGCCGCGTCCATCACGGTGTTGTTGCGGGGGTTCGGCATCAGCCCGCGCGGGCCGAGGATACGACCCAGCCGGCCGACCTTCCCCATCAGCTCGCGCTGCGCGATCGCGACGTCAAAGTCCGTCCAGCCGTCGGCGACACGCTGGATCAGCTCGTCGCCGCCGGCCTCGTTCGCGCCCGCCGCGAGGGCTTGTGAGATCGCCTCGCCCTCGGCGAAGACGATCACGGTCTGCTCGCGGCCGAGCCCGTGCGGCAGCGTCACCGAGCCGCGGATCTGCTGCTCCGCGTGACGGCCGTCGAGGCCTGTCCGCAGGTGCAGTTCGACGGTCTCATCGAACTTCGCGGTCGCGCTCTCGCGCACGACGCCGAGCGCTTCGTCCGGCTCGTAGAGGCGGTCGGCGTCGATCTGCTCGCTGGCGGTTTGGTAGCGCTTGCCTCGCTTTGGCATCGCTAGTTGACCTCGATTCCCATCGAGCGCGCGGTGCCCTCGATGATCTTGACTGCCTGCTCGATGTCGTCGGTGTTGAGGTCCGGGAGCTTGGTCTCGGCGATCTCGCGGACCTGCGCGGGGGTGACCTCGCCCACCACCTCGGTGAGCTGGCTCGCGGCGCCCTTCTCGACGCCCGCCGCCTTGCGCAGCAGGTCCGAGGCCGGCGGCGTGCGCAGCTCGAAGGTGAACGAGCGGTCCTCGAAGATCGTGATGATAGCCGGGATGATCTGGCCGGACTGTGCCTGCGTACGCGCGTTGTACGCCTTGCAGAAGTCCATGATGTTGATGCCATGGGGGCCCAGCGCCGTACCCACTGGCGGCGCGGGGTTCGCCCGCCCTGCCGGGATTTGCAGCTTCACCACCGCGCGAACGCGCTTCGCCATTTGCCCGAGCCTCCCGCTTCCGGTCCTACTGCTTCTCGACCTGCAGGAAGTCGAGCTCGACCGGCGTCTCACGGCCGAACATCGAGACCATCACCCGCACCTTGCCCTTGTCGAGGTTGATGTCGTCCACCTGCCCCACGAAGTCGATGAACGGGCCGTCGATGACCCGCACCGACTCGCCGATCGCGAACCCGACGTTGATGCGCGGGGTTCCCGCGTCCATCTGTCGCAGGATCCGCCCCGCCTCCTCGTCGTCGAGGGGCACCGGCCGCGAGCCTTCCTCCTCGTTGCCGCCGGCGAAGCCGGTGACCCCGGGAGTGTTGCGGACCAGGCTCCAGGCGTCGTCCTCCATCAGCATCTGGATGAGCACGTAGCCGGGGAAGAGCTTCTTCGAGACCGTGCGGCGCTGGCCGTCGCGGATCTCGATCTCTTCCTCGGTGGGGATCACCACCTGGAAGATCAAGTCGCCCAGGTCCATCTGCTTGATGCGCTGGTCGAGGTTCTTCTTCACCTTGTTTTCGTAGCCGGAGTACGTCTGGATGATGTACCAGGCGCGATCGTCGTCGGCCGCGACGACCTCCGGCTCAGCGGCTTCCTCGATGAGGCTCGCGGTGTAGGGATTCGGCGGCGGCGGGTGCGCGGCAGGCGTCAGGACACCGCCGGTGACCGCGTCCCGTGCCCGTTCCTGCTCAGTCGTCATGAGGCCCCCTGCGTGCGTCCCGGCCCGGTCAGGCCGGTGAGCGCTCCGCGCTAGTCCCGTTCCGAGGTCTGCGCGTCTCTAGCGCAGCACCGTGCTCTCGATGATCCAGTTGAAGCCGAGGTCGGCGACGCCAAGGATAGCGCCGAAGAACGCAGAGACGATCACCACCACCACTGTGAGGTACCCGACCTCGTGGCGGGTAGGCCACGTCACCTTGCGTAGCTCGCTGATGATTTCGGAGAGCCAGCGCGGTACCCAGCGCCGCCCGCCACCGCGGCCCTCGGCCGTGGCAGGGCCGGAGACGCTGACCGGCGGTCGCCCGCCGCGCGCAGGCCGCTGCTGCTGGCGCTGCTGACGCCGCTGGGCGCGCTCCTGCTGCCTGCGCAGTGCTCGACCCATCGTTGCTGCCCCCTACCGCTCCGGCAGCTTACCGCGTCTGGCGGTGTGGCTGGTGCGACCGGCAGCGAGGGCAGTACTTGCGCAACTCGATGCGATCCGGGTCGTTCCGCCGGTTCTTCTTCGTGTGGTAGTTCCGGCTCCGGCACGTCCCGCATGCCAGCGAGATGTGTTCCCGGTCTCCCTTGGCCATGGCTCAGAACTCCTCGTGTGGTCGCAACCCCGCGCGTATCGCCGCGGGAGTGATGCGCGTGCTGCTACTCGTTGATACCGGTGACGACGCCAGCGCCGACGGTGCGGCCACCCTCGCGGATGGCGAAGCGCAGCCCGTCCTCGATCGCAATCGGCGTGATCAGCTCGATGTCCACCGTCACGTTGTCGCCGGGCATCACCATCTCGGTGCCACTCGGCAGCGTCACCACGCCCGTCACGTCCGTCGTGCGCACGTAGAACTGCGGCCGGTACCCGGTGAAGAACGGCGTGTGCCGCCCACCCTCCTCCTTGGAGAGCACGTAGACCTCGCCGCTGAACTTGCGGTGCGGGGTGATCGAGCCCGGCTGCGCCAGCACCTGCCCGCGCTCCACGTCCTCGCGGTCCACGCCGCGCAGCAGGCAACCGACGTTGTCGCCGGCCTCGCCCGCGTCGAGCAGCTTCTTGAACATCTCGACCCCGGTCACGACCGTCGTCTCGGTGTCCTTGATGCCGACGATCTCGACCGAGTCGCCCACGTTCACCACGCCGCGCTCGATGCGCCCGGTCACGACCGTGCCGCGGCCCTTGATGCCGAAGACGTCCTCGATCGGCATCAGGAACGGCTCGTCCTTGGGACGCGCCGGCTGCGGGATGTAGGAGTCGACGGCTTCCATGAGCTGCCAGATGCACGCGTACTCCGGTGCGTCGGGGTCGGTCGAGGTGGACTCGAGCGCGGCCAGCGCCGAGCCACGGATGATCGGCACCTCGTCGCCGGGGAACTCGTAGGTGGTGAGCAGTTCCTGCATCTCAAGCTCGACGAGCTCGAGCAGCTCTTCGTCGTCCATCATGTCGACCTTGTTGAGGAAGATCACGACGGCCGGCACCTCGACCTGGCGCGCCAGCAGCAGGTGCTCACGCGTCTGCGGCATGGGGCCGTCGGGTGCGGCCACGACGAGGATCGCGCCGTCCATCTGCGCTGCGCCGGTGATCATGTTCTTGATGTAGTCGGCGTGCCCGGGGCAGTCGACGTGCGCGTAGTGGCGGCTGTCGGTCTCGTACTCGACGTGCGCGATCGCGATCGTGATGCCGCGCGCCTTCTCCTCGGGAGCGTTGTCGATCGAGTCGAACTCCCGGAACTCGGCCTCACCGCGCAGCGCCAGCACCTTTGTCATCGCCGCCGTGAGCGTGGTCTTGCCGTGGTCGACGTGACCAATCGTCCCGACGTTGGCGTGCGGCTTCGTCCGCTCGAACTTCCCTCGCGCCATCTCCCGCTCCCGTCTCCCCGCCTGACCCTGCTCCGGGTGGCTCTGCCTGAGTGTTAGCCGGCCGCCGGTTGGGGCCGCGTGTTTGATGCCTTGCTGGAGCCCTCAAGCGGATTCGAACCGCTGACCTCGTTCTTACCAAGAACGCGCTCTACCGACTGAGCTATGAGGGCTGGATTCCGCAACCCGAAGCCCCGTGAGGCTCGTGCCGAGCGCCATCTCCGCTTCGCGTGCGCCGCGGCCCCGGTTCGGCTGGTGCAGGGGGCAGGATTCGAACCTGCGTAGCCGTAAGGCGGCGGTTTTACAGACCGCTGGATTTAACCACTCTCCCACCCCTGCGCGGAGCCGCGGTTGCGCCGACCGTCCACACCCCGGGGACCGCCGCGGCGCGGTGGAGCCCGAGAGGGGATTCGAACCCGCTAACCTACCGATTACAAATCGGTTGCGCTGCCATTGCGCCACTCGGGCTCGATGGAAAGCCGACGCTCACCAGAGTGCATCGTCGCCGAGTCAACCCGGAAGACGACCGCCCTTCAGTATATGAATCGCCCTCAAAGAGGGTCAACGCGACCGACTCAGCCGAGGAGCGTTCGAGCCTTCGCCAGTACCTCGGCAACAACGGGTCGCGGGGCCCGGCCCGCTGGGCGTGCGTGCCTTGCCCGCCAATCGAGGCTGCGGATCTGGTCGGCTAACACCACGCCGGTCACGGGGCCACCAGGGGGAAGCTCGACCTCGAACCGGTATCCTCTGACCCTCGAGGTGACAGGGCATACCAGCGCAACGCTGGAGCGCTCGTTGTAGAGACGGGGACTCACGACGAGGGCGGGCCGACGGCCCGCCTGCTCATGACCGGCCTGGGGGGAGAACTCAATCCAGACCAGGTCGCCGCGCTCTGGCAGGTACGGCTCGTCTACCACACCTCGTCACCCTGTGGCTCACCCCAGTCCACCTCGGGATGGGTATTCTCGGGACCCATGTCAGCCACGAGATCGGCGAGGTCGTAGCTTCGCTTCCGGAGTACGATGTCGTCACCTTCGGCGAAGAGTTCAATGGCCGAACCCTCCTCGACACCCCACTGCTCGGCCAAGGCCTTCGGGATGCGGACAGCAAGGCTCGAACCCCATCGTGACACGTGCGACGTTGCGCCCATGGCTGCCTCCTCGTAGATATATTGTATATCCGCAGTGGGTGCGTGTCGCCCGTTCGTCCGGGAGTGAGATGAGATGATCAGCGACACTCACGACGTGGTCCGCGAACGGCTTCTGGCTGCATCGCCCGAACTCCGCGAGGAGTATGAGCGGCTCAGGCTCCGGTACGAAGCGATTGCCGGCAGCCTTCAGGCGTCATGTGGCAAGAGGTCTTCCATAGACGCGACTCGGTGAGCGATTCAACTACCGCCCCGCGCTCCAGCGCGGCCCCTCCGGCGTGTCCGCCACTTCCACCCCCGCACCGGCGAGGTCGTCACGGATCGCGTCCGCGCGTGCGAAGTCGCGGTCGGCGCGAGCCTCGGTGCGAGCAGCGAGCAGCGCCTCGATGGTCGACTCGGCGTCGCTGCCGCCGCACGACACACCGTGCTTCGACGCCAGCTTCGACAGCGCGACCACGTCGAGCACCTCGACGGCGTCCGGCTCCTCGAGCTGCAGTCCGAGCACGTCACGCGTCAGCTCCGCGAGCGTGGCCTGCGCCGCCGTCACGTCGTGGCCCGCGTCGCGGCCGCGGTTGACCGAGCGGGCGAGGTCGAAGACCGCGGCGAGCGCCTGCGGCGTGCCGAGGTCGTCCTCGAGCGCGTCGACGAAGCGCGCGCGCTCCGCCGACGGGTCGATGGCCTCGCCACTGCCGCCTGGCGCGTCGCGCTGTGTTCCTGGGGATGCGGGGATACCCCGCAAGGCCGCGAGCAGGCGGTCGAGGCCTGACTCGGCGGCAGCCAGCGCCTCGTCGGTGAGGTTCGCCGGGCTGCGGTAGTGGCTGCTGAAAACGAACAGGCGCAGCGCGTCGGCCCGCCAGCGCTCGAGGGCGTCGTGGACGGTGACGACGTTGCCGATCGACTTCGACATCTTCTCGCCGTCGCGCTGCACCAGGCCGTTGTGGAGCCAGTGCCGCGCGAAGGTGCCGGTGGCCGCCTCGGCCTGCGCAATCTCGTTCTCGTGGTGCGGGAACACGAGGTCGAGCCCGCCACCGTGGACGTCGAACGACGCGCCGAGGTAGTGCTGCGACATCGCCGAGCACTCGATATGCCAGCCGGGACGGCCGGGCCCCCACGGGGAGGGCCACGACGGCTCACCGGGCTTGGTGGCCTTCCACAGCGCGAAGTCGAGCGGGAACTCCTTGCCCTCGCCCGGCTCGAAGCGCGTGCCCGAGCGGAGCTGGTCGATGTCGCGGTGCGAGAGCTTGCCGTAGTCGGGCTTGGCGCGGACGCGGAAGTAGACGTCGCCGGCATCGGTCGCGTAGCCGAAGCCGCGCTCCACGATCGCCTCGGTCGCCGCGATGATGGTCTCGATGTGCGTGGTGACCCGCGGCCGCACATCGGGGAAGACGAGGTTGAGCGCGCGCTGCTGCTCCTCCCACTCGTCGATGTTCTCGCCGACGAGTTCGAGGGGGTCGCGGCCCACCTCGGCGGCGCGCGCGATCACGTTGTCGTCGACGTCGGTGTAGTTCGAAACGAACGTCACGTCGTAGCCGCCGGCGGCGTTGCCGGGCCAGCGCAGGTAGCGCACGAGCACGTCGTAGACGATCGCCGCCATCGCGTGGCCGACGTGGCTCTCCGCGTACGGCGTCACGCCGCAGACGTAGATGCCGAGCCGTCCCGGTTCGAGGGGCGTGAGGGCGTCGACGGCTCCGGTCAGCGTGTTGGTCAGTCGCATGGGTTCCAGTGTGCCGCCTGCGGGGTATCCCCGCATCCCAGAAACGCGAGGTGCGTGGAGGCCACGTAGCAGGTCAGGACGGCCGCTCGGACGCTCCGCCGTCGAAGCCGCCGGGCGAGCCGCCGATGCCGGGCACCGCCGGGTCGGACCCTGTGCGCTCGCGCTCGAGCCGGGCGATGCGGCGTTCGAGCTCCTCGATGCGGTCCCACTCGGGGTCGGGGAGCCGCTCGACGGTGTCGTTGCTGGTGTTGGTGAAGGCGACGACGTGGCCCGGCACCCCGACGACGGTCGCGTTGGGCGGCACGCTCGAGACGACCACGGCGCCGGCGCCGATGCGCGAGTCGTGGCCGATGGTGACGTTGCCGATGATCTTGGCCCCGGCGCCGACGACCACGCGGTCCTCGAGCGTGGGGTGGCGCTTCTCGCGCCGCGTCGAGGTGCCGCCGAGGGTGACGCCCTGGTAGAGGTGGCAGTCCTCGCCGACGACGGTGGTCTCCCCGATGACGACGCCCATGCCGTGGTCGATGAAGCAACGCCGCCCGATGCGCGCCGCCGGGTGAATCTCGACGCCGGTCACGAAGCGGTTCAGGTGCGAGAGCAGGCGAGGCAGGATGGGCAGCCCGAACAGGTGCAGCTGGTGCGTCAGCCGATGGATCATCAGCGCGTGCAGCCCGGGGTACGTCAGGAACACCTCGAGCGCCCCGTGCGCGGCCGGATCCCGCGCCTGCGCGGCGTCGATGTCACTGCGAATGGCGCCGAGCCAGTTCATGGCGGCTCCCCCTCGTGCGGCGGCGTGACCGCGCGTCGGGGGGATTATCGCACAGGGGGGCGAGGGGGACGGGGGAAGCACCGCAAGCACCGGTGTGCCGGGTGCCATGCTGTGCGTCAAACGCTGTTCCCGAACGCTAGACGGATGGTTTAGCGACGCTGAGGCATCGCACGCAGAACATGGCGATCCGACTCGATCGGCCATCCGTTCCTGAGTGGAGGAGTCTGGCTGGCGTCGAGCGCCCTGTGCTCTCTGTCACCTGCATTGGCCGCGACGACTCTGGTCAGCGCGACTCGGTGCTGGGCGCCTTGATCATCTCGATCAAGTTCAGCCCTTCTGCGAGAACCTGAATCTGGTTCGGGGCCTGCCCCGTCTCAAATACGCGCTCCCAGAAGTCTAAGTTCTGCCTCGCGCCGAAGACCGTGCCGCTCAACTTATGGTCCACCCAGCAAGGAAGGGCGACCATCCGCGCGAGGAAGTTGCGGATCGCCTCCCACAGTTCATCGGGGATCCTCGTTTGCAGCAACCGATCTTCATGCACCATCCTCCCTCGCAATGCGTAGTAGTTCGTCATTACGAGTCGCACCCAGTGGAGGACGTTCGCGAGTACCTCGACGCGGCCAAGCCTCCAGGCGCGTAGGTGCGCATCGGGGATCGGCTCGTTCTTCTGCACGCGGCTCTCCAACTGATACCCACGCAGCTCCGGATCCCATTGGTCGACAAAGACAGCTTCGGCGTACAGGGACATGAGCCGAACGAGTTGCTCGTGTTCGAACTGGCGCGGACCCTCACCGTCGTCAAGCCCCGCGTCAAGGGCGGTTGCTAAGGGCTTCTTATAGAGGAACTCCTTGAAGAACGAGCCGTTGATCGCACTGTATGAGAGCGGCAGTGAAGCGCCCTTCCCTGCCCACTCGACAAACTCAGTCAACCCGTTGTTGGGGTCGCGCATGACACGGTCCTTCTGGGCATCGAGGATGTACTTGAGCATTTCCCGCCTCTCTCCCCCGAAGAATCCGACGAGCTCCGATTCAGAGAACGAGATGTCTGAGTCGCTCAGTCCACGCATCTCCTGGTACTGAGCAACCCTCTCCGCGTAGAGTGAACTGCCGAGGTGATGCATTACGGCCATGTCGAACGCGACCTGCCTAAGCTTGCCTCCGGCGTTCGTATTGGCCGCCAATAGCACATCAGGGTCTGGGTTGAGGAACACTCGGACGGGAAGAAACTGGGTGCCTAGCAGCATCTGCGCTGCCGCCTTGTGTTGCCCATCGAAGATTCGTACAACTCCTGATTCACCATCGTTCGCTTGCCACCATGCCAGTGCGACATGGAGTTGGGGACGTCCCTTCTGGAACTCTTCAACGAGGCCCCTGAGGCTTGCCCCAATGCTGCGCGGGTTGATCCGATCGTCGTGATGCAGGTACTCGATCGGTAGTTCTGCGAAGAACGAGTCCATCCCACTGAGGCGGTCGTGGAGGACCGGAGCCGTGCGTACGGCGTTATCTCCAATCGCACTCAGGCTGTACTCGACGGCAGGGCCATTACGCCGAAGGCGCAGCGTCTCCTTTCCTCCTTCATAGAGTTCGAGAACGTGGCCCAAGTTCGCGCCCCGCTCTCCGGCGCTACGAGCATCCTCTTGGATACGAGTGAACTTGGACATCCGACGAGCGATCTCGAGATTCGCGGCACCTTTGCTCCGGTTGCACGACGAGTGCGTCAGCGCGAAGTTGTTTTCCGCGTCGAGTCCTTCCGTGGCAAGCGGGTCGATGTGATCGACATCCAGCGCGCCGCTGTGAAGCTCGAGGTCGAGCGGCTCTTCACAGATGAAGCAGACCGACCCCTGTCGCTTGAGTAGTCGAACGTGTAACTCTGCGCGCTTCTCTGCGGTAAGCGACGAAAGGTACTTCGAGGACATTACTGTTTCCTATCGGCTGCCCAAGTGGTCGTTGAGCGTCCTTCGGCACTATCAGATGATTCATGATTGGCGAGCGTATGCGGGTGAGTCTACGCGACCGGTCGGCCCAGAGCTCAATGCACTCCAGTTCGGCCGTCAATGACAAGTTGTCATGCAGCACTGCCCCGGACGGCCGGACTGGTTTCTGGCCCTCTATGAGGGACGCTGGCCGCGATCGCCTGCACCCCCTACTCCCCACCCTCATCCAACAACGCCACAGCCAGCGCAGCGATTGCCTCGCCGGCGCCGATCTCGCCGAGGCGCTCGTTGGTCGTCGCCTTGATGTTGACTGCCGACGCCTCCACGCCCAGCCCCCGCGCCAGCGCTTCGCGCATGGCGGCGATGTGGGGGCGCAGGCGCGGGCGCTCGGCGATGACCGTGGCGTCGACGTTGACGACGCGGTAGCCGCGCGCCGATACGAGCCGCACGACGCGCGTGAGCAGCTCGCGGCTGTCGATGCCCGCGGTGGTCGGGTCGCCAGGCGGGAAGTGCTCGCCGATGTCGCCCTCGCCGGCCGCGCCGAGCAGCGCGTCGATGACCGCGTGGATGAGCGTGTCGCCGTCGCTGTGGCCCTCGAGCCCGGGCGCGCCGGCGATCTCCACCCCGCCGAGGCGGAGCGTGCCGCCCGTGGCGAAGCGGTGCACGTCGTAGCCGTTGCCGATGCGCATCAGCCGGCCACGTGGTCCGCGCCGGGCGGGATGGGCGCCTCGAGCAGCGAGCGCGGCTCCCCCTGCTCGACGAGTGAGCGCACGCGGTCGAGGTCCCCGGAGGTCGTGACCTTGAGCGCGTTCGCCTCGCCCTCGACGACCACGACGGGCTCGCCGAGTCGCTCGACGAGCTGCGCGTCGTCGGTCGCGTCGTCGCCACCGGCGGCGTGGGCGCGACGCAGCAGCGGGCCGGCGAACGCCTGCGGCGTCTGCACGGCGCGCAGCGTGGCGCGGTCGAGGGTGCTCGTGACCTGCCCCTCGGCGTCGACGACCTTCACGGTGTCGGCGACGGCGAGGCCGGGGATGGCGGCGCCCCCCTCGCGCGCGGCGTCGAGCACGCGACGCGCGAGCGTGGCGCTCGCGAGCGGTCGGGCGGCGTCGTGGACCAGGTACCAGGCTGCCTCGGGCGCGGCGGCGAGCCCGGCGGCGACGGAGTCGCGGCGGCGGTCGCCGCCTTCGGTCCAGCGCACGTCAGTGCCGGGCGCATACTCCGCGGCGAGCGCCTCGATCTGCTCGCGCCGCTCCTCCGCCGACACCACGACGATGGTGTCGACGGCGTCGAGTGCGGCGAACATCTCGAGCGGCCACGCGAGCAGCGGCCGGCCGCCGAGGTTGGCCCACACCTTGTCGATGCCGCCCATGCGCTGCGAGCGCCCAGCGGCGAGCAGGATGGCGACAGCCGTGTCGTGGTCCGTCATGCGCGCAGCGTAGCAGCCGCGAGCGTTTCGGCGAGGTGCGATGATGGACGTCGAACGCAGAGGGGAGCCCTCGATGCTGATGACCACGTCGGACACGATTCCCGGCCGCGAGATCGCCGAGACCGTCGGCCTCGTCTCGGCCAACGCCGTGCGCGCCCGTAACGTCGGCCGCGACATCCTGGCCGGCCTCAAGAACCTCGTCGGCGGCGAGATCGGCGCCTACCAGCAGCTACTCGTCGAGTCGCGCGAGCAGGCGCTCGCCGGCCTCGAGGAGCAGGCCGAGCGCCAGGGCGCCGACGCGATCGTGGCGCTGCGCATGGCGACGGCGGAGGTAGCGCAGGGCGCTGCGGAGGTGCTGGTCTACGGGACGGCGGTCAAGCTGGCTTAGGGAGGCGCATTACTTCAACCTATGCCTCTCTAGTTCGTGGCTTCGCCTCCGCGCGCGCTGTCTTCCTCGATAAGAGCGCGGCGGTCGCGTTTGAGTCTCCGAGTTTCGCGTGGCCGGCGTAGCCATCGGAACGACTCAGACAACTGTGTCTCGATTTCAGTGAGCTGTCGGGCTTTCGTGAGGACTTCCGCAGGTGAGTCAAGGTATGGCGGCTTGCCGATCCTGAGGTAGTCGTCAAAGGCGGTGGCGGCTTGGAAGAGCCACTTCGAGATCAAGTCGATCTCGTCGATGCTGAGTCTGTTCTCAAGCTCCACGACTCGGTCTTGCATAGTGCGGAACTCGAGC
This sequence comes from Dehalococcoidia bacterium, assembly GCA_965208885.1. Taxonomy (GTDB): domain Bacteria; phylum Chloroflexota; class Dehalococcoidia; order UBA2979; family UBA2979; genus VXMT01. The sequence goes on along the minus strand of CBDBPS010000002.1, from coordinate 1,400,331 downwards.
AGCCTTGAAATCCGATCGCGATTGCCGATCCCATTCTTCAAGACCCGAATGGCGGCTCTTGCTTCCGTGATCTGCGCCAGCAAGCTAACCAGTGCAGCACGCCCCTCCCGCCGCCGCCGCCGCGCTGATAGGGCTTCCGTAAGGAGAACAGCAGCCAACACGCCGAGGAACGCGCTGGCAGCGGTGAGAATGGCTATCTCGTTGTCGGTGCCCACACGTGGATTCTACAGATGGGCGCGACGGCGTCGCTGTGGCAGGCCGCCCGCTTGAACCCCCGCCCACCCCCCGACTACCCTCGATCGGCTAGCCGACAAGCGCGCCGACCCCAGAGGCCACGCGATGACCATGACGTACGACGAACTGATCGACCAGGTGCAGCGTCCGGCGCGGTACGCCGGGGGTGAGCTGCATTCGATCGTGAAGGACTGGGACGGGGCCGGTGCGCCCGAGGTGCGTGTCGCGCTAGCGTACCCGGACCTCTACGACCTCGGCATGTCCAACCTCGGGCTCGGCATCCTCTACGACATCGTCAATCGCCGCGACGACGCGCTCGCCGAGCGTGTCTTCTCGCCGTGGACGGACTTCGAGGACCTGCTGCGCGCCAACGACGAGCCGCTGCGCTCGCTGGAGACGCGGCACGCGCTGCACGAGTTCGACCTGCTCGGCATCTCGCTCTCGTACGAGGTGTGCTTCACCAACGTCCTCAACCTGCTCGAACTCGGTGGCATCCCGATCCACAGCGCCGACCGCTCCGAGGATGACCCGATCATCGTCGGCGGCGGCTCGGCTGCCCTCGAACCAGAGCCGATGGCGCCGTTCTTCGACGCCTTCGCGCTCGGCGAGGGCGAGGAGCTCATCGACGAGCTCGTCGACTTCGTGCGCGACTGGAAGCGCGCGGGCCGTGGCACGCGGCAGGAGCTGCACCGCGCCCTCGCCGCCCTCGACGGCGTGTACGTGCCCTCGCTCTACGAGGCGAGCTACGACGAGCATGGCGCGCTCGATGGCACCCGGCCGATCGACGAGGCTGCGCCGGACCGCATCACGCGACGCGTGATGCAGGTGTTGCCGCCGCCACTGACGAAGCCGATCGTGCCGTTCATGGAGGTAGTCCACGACCGCGCCGCGATCGAGATCCAGCGCGGCTGCACGCAGGGATGCCGCTTCTGCCAGGCCGGCATGATCTATCGCCCCACCCGTGAACGCTCCGTCGAGGAAGTCGTGGCGGCGGCTGGCGAACTGCTGGACAACACCGGCTACCACGAGCTCTCGCTCATGTCGCTGTCGACCACGGACCACCGCGACATCGTGCCGATGGTGCACGCGCTGATGGACGCCTACGGTGACCGCGGCCTGAAGATCGGGCTGCCCTCGACGCGCGTCGACTCGTTCTCCGTCGAGGTCGCCGACGCGGTGGCGCGCGGCAAGAAGCACACGCTCACGCTGGCGCCCGAGGCGGGCTCGCAGCGACTGCGCAACACGATCAACAAGCTCGTCACCGAGGAGGATCTCCTCAATGCCGCCGAGCACGCGTTCAGCAATGGCTGGACCAGCATCAAGATGTACTTCATGGTCGGCCAGCCCACCGAGACCGACTTCGACGTGCAGGAGATCGTGCGCATCGCCTCCGAGGTGAAGGCGATCGGCAAGCGCCACCAGGGTGGCCGTGCGCGCGTGCGCGTCTCGACCTCGAACTTCATCCCCAAGGCGCACACTCCCTACCAGTGGCTCGCGCAGTGCGACGCCGACACGCTGCGTCGCCGTCATCGCATCCTTCGCGAGGGCTGCAAGCGCGCGGGCGTGCAGTTCACGTGGGAGGACCCCGAGAAGTCACTCCTCGAGGCGGTGCTGTCGCGCGGCGACCGCCGCGTCGCCGACGTGATCGAGACGGCGTGGCGGCTGGGTGCGAAGTTCGACGCGTGGTCCGAGCACCACGACTGGTCGATCTGGGAGCGCGCTTTCGCGGCACACGACCTCGACCCCGCCCACTACGCGTACCGCGACCGCGACCTCTGGGAGCCGCTGCCGTGGGACCACGTCGACTCGGCGACGACGAAGGCGTTCCTGCGCGGCGAGTGGATGCGCACGCTCAACGAGGAGATCACGCTCGACTGCAAGCGCGACCCCTGCAACGTGTGTGGCCACCAGGACATCAACGGCGAGTGCACCCACAAGATCTCCGAGCTGGTCTCTATGGCCCGCTCCGGCGACACCACGAAGCACGACCGCACGGTCGCCGTCGCCGAGCGCGTGGGAGCGCCGCTGACGCTGGTATAGGAGCGCTACCCGGATCCGGATAATCCGTCTTGTGTGTTGACAGGGACGGTGGCCGCGCAGGACTATGGTTGTACCCCCCCACTCGGTCCGTCCGTGTGGGTGCAAGGCCCCCGGTTCGGGGGTCTTGTGGTGTCTGGGACGGCAATGCGCTTCAACGTCTACGTCGACGGCTTCAATCTCTACTACGGCGCACTGAGACATCAGCCGTATCGCTGGCTCGACATTCGCCGCTTCGCGCAGGCCCTCCTGGGGCCCACTGACGAAGTCAATCGCATCCGGTACTTCACCTCACGGGTTCGTCCGCTGCCCTCAGATCGGGGCCTACCGGATCGCCAGGGAACCTACATACGAGCCCTCCGCATGCTCCCGAACCTCTCGGTCCACTTCGGGCACTTCCTCGTCACGCAGGTGATGATGGAGCGAGCCGACGCACCAGGGAGGATTCCCGTTATCAAGACCGAGGAGAAGGGGACCGACGTCAATATCGCGACGCATCTCTTGCTCGACGCGTTCGATGACGACTATGACGGGGCGCTCGTCATATCGAACGACTCGGATCTGGCCGAGCCCATTCGCCAGGTTCGAGGACGGTTCGAGCGGCCGGTTGGTGTCGTACTACCGATCTTGAACACCGGGGGCAGAGGAAGTCGACGCGTTCCGAGCAGGGAGCTCAAGAGAGCCGCCACGTTTGATCGGCGCATCACCAACACCGCGAGAAGGCGCAGGCTGCTCGCGGCGTGCCAGTTCCCGGAGACGCTCACCGACGCGCGCGGCTCCTTCACCCGCCCGCCCGAATGGGCCTGACCCCCGCCCGTTCGATCGGCGTATGATCGCGCCATGACCGGCGCGCTCCCGGCCAACTACTGCCCCGAGGGCTGCTACTGGCGCTGCGAGCACCGTGACGCGTCCGACCCGCGCGGCACGACGACCATCGAGACGCAGCGCCGCGACCGCTGGCAACTCGGCCCCGGCGACACCGACGACGACCCGGAGCAGCGCGCGCTCGATGAGTGGCGGCTGTGGTCGATCGCCGGCGTGGCGCCCGCGGGCGGCTTTCGGTCCGTCGAGGTCTGCACCGACTGCGGCGAGACCTTCCGCGACGCCGCCGAGCACGCCCACGAGCACGCCCGACGGCGTCAGCTCGGCCTCGAACCCTAGGCAGCCTGAGCGGCCGCACCCGATCTGATCCCCTCTCCCCCCGGCGGGGGGAGAGGGTGAGGGTGAGGGGGGCGGCCGGGTGCCGCCGGCGTTCGGGGCTACCCTGCAGCCTTACCGGCCGACGGCCGCCTCGGTGCGCTCGGGCTGCAGCCCAGCATGTGATGTCGGCACACCGGCGGGGGGCTCCGGCTTGTTCGAGAAGATGAAGCACAGCGAGCCGAACGCCACGACGATGGCCATGAAGATGAAGGCCGGGGTGTACGAGCCCGTCAGGTCGTAGACCCCTCCGGCCGCGAGCGGGCCGATGGTCATCCCCATCATGATGATGATCGACGAGAACCCCATGATCTTGCCGAACGACGCTGTCCCGAAGTAGTCGGCGCGCAGCGCCTGCGTGAGCGGCCCTCGCGCCCCCCACGACACGCCCTGGATCGCCGCCGCCAGTGCGACGAGGAGCACGGCCGACGCCCAGGCCATGATCAACATCGCCGTGAGGTGCCCGAACATCGCGACCACGATGATCGCGCGCTTGTCGATGCGGTCACCCAGCCAGCCGGAGGCGACCATGCCGATGACGAGCATCGCCGTCATCAGCGTCACCATCTGCGCCGCCGTGCCCAGTGAGACATCGAGCTGCTCGGTGACGTGTGGCACGAAGTGCACGAGCATCGCGCCGACGGTCATGAGTCCCGCCGCGTGCCCGATCGACAGCAGCCAGAACGAGCGTGTGCGCATCGCCTCGCGCGCCGTGAAGCTCACCTCTTCGAGGTACTGCGGGCCGCCCTCGGAGGCGCCGTTGGCGCCGTTCGCGCCGGCCTGACGCCCGGGCTCATCGCCGTCGGGCAGGAGCCCGAGATCCTGCGGGCGGTGTCGGACCAGGCTCGCCAGCGGCAGACCGACGACGAGGATGATGACGCCGGAGACAAGCGCCATCTGGCGCCACCCCCACGCCTCGAGGCCCGCGACGACGAGCGGCTGCACCAGACCGCCGGTCGCCATCCCGGTGCCGACGATGCCGAGCGCGAGCCCCCGGCGGCGGCGGAAGAAGGTCACGAGTGAGACGGACAGGCTCATCATCGAGCCGAAGCTCTGGCCGGTCGCCATGATCACGAACACGACGTAGAACCACAGCAGCGAGTCGATAAAGCTGAAGGCGATGAAGCCGAAGCCGAACAGCACCATGCCGATGAGCATCACGGCCCTCGGGCCGTAGCGGTCGACCATCCAGCCCTGGATGGGGCCGAGGAAGCCACTCTCGATGCGCTGCATGGAGAAGGCGATGGAGAGCTCGGTGCGGCTCCAGCCGAAGTCGGCCTCGAGGAGCTTCACGTAGGTGCCGAAGGCGTGCATGAGCAGGCCGCCGCCGAGCATGAACATGCCGAAGCCGGCGATGATGATCAGCCAGCCATAAAAGAACTTCGAGCCCACGTAGCGGGCGACGAAATCCGTCACCGTGAGTCCTCTCGGTGCGCTCCACGCGAAGCAACTTGCCGGGCGGCGCGCCAGCACCGGGCGCGCCAGGACCGTGACGTATACGGGAGCGTCAGTTGGGTCTGCGTCCCACTATACCGCGACGTGGGCTCAGGCTCTCGTGCAGCGGGCTCTGGTTGGAGCGCTACTCGGCGAGTTCGATGCGGAAGCCGTCGTCGGAGCCTCGGACGGCAACGAGGATGCGTCGTGTGAGGCGAACGCAATCGTTAGCTGAGAAGTGGCTCTCGACGAAGTAATCAGTACCACTGATCGCAAGAGGCGCTCGCAGGTCGGTAGCACGCCTGCTGAAGTAGAGGCGTTTCGCGCCACGGACATGGGTCGCATGCTCCCCAAAGTTTGTCCCGGGCTCCGCAGCCAGAAGGACGCAGACCTTGTGTAGCACACCCTTCCAGGTTGTAACCTCGTAACTCGCGCCATCAAGCACGAATCCGACGGGCCTCCGTCCGGTGGAGCTTTCCGGAGCCCGGGCTTCCACGGAACTGAGCGGCGACGAGCCAGCAGGAGCGCTCTCCGACTCGATGTGGAATCTTGTCCTAGATCCGCGCACGACTTCGACCACGCGCCGAGCGCGGTCTGCTGCTACGTCACCGGTGATGTTCACGTAGACGTGGAGTCCCGTGTCGAGGATTGGCACCCAGTCCCGGGAGTTCGGGACAGACGACTTGAAGTACGAAAGGCCCGCTTGTCCCGTAACACTTGCGACGAATGCGGATGCCTCGTCGCCCGCCAGGCGTTCGCACACCCTCGGCAGCAGTTCACGCCAACTAGTGATTGCGTGTCGTCGGCCATCGAGCCAAAAGGCGGCCGCCCGCTGCCCCTTGAAGCTCGCGGGTTCGGGAAGTGCCGGGGTGTCTTCGAGGGTCTGTGTTCGCTTTGTTTCGGGGCCGCGCGCGGGGCGCGGTGTAGTCCGATCCACCCGTCGAGGTGTGACCTGAGGTCTTAGCTCCGAACTCTCGGCGCCCGCAACCTGGGAGAGGAACGCCGCAACCGTTTCCTGGTCGGGTAGATGCCCCGATATGTCGCGAACAGTCTCCGCGAGCAAGTCGCGTAGCAGCCCATCGGGATCCGAGAGGACATGCTGCCAAGCACCCTGCAGTGCGGCCTGAACTTGTCGATCGCGTTCTTGGCTCTCGAACTCCCGTTGCGCTTCGGCTTGCGCTTGGCCGCTCAGAGACGCCTCGCGATTGAGGAAGCGATCGAGTGCCATTGCAGCAGCGGTTGCGCTAGGTTCCCGGAGATCGATCGCGGAGAACCGGCGCTGCTCCCAACTTCCGCCGGCCGTCGGCAGGTACAGCCACCAGGTCAGGCCATCTGTAAGAGCTGCGAGAGGCACGCCCTCCTCAAAGGCGTACCGGAGGAGTTGTTCCTGATGCTCGGTGAGGTCAGTGCCTGCGCGCTTGACCTCGATGAAGACAAGGTTGCGTCCGAGGCCGCGGAGGCAATAGTCGACGCGTCCGCCCCGCACCGAGTACTCGCGGGCAACTACGGTCGGATCGAATGTGTCCCAACCGAGCGCCCCAATGACGGGGTTCACCGCCATTTCGCGGGTCGCTTGCTCGCTGCCCTGCGAGTAATCGATCGCCGCAAGCCGCGCGATCAGATCCTCGAGTTGAGTCGTATCCGTCATCACGCGGAGCATAACGCCTGGCGCTGGCACGCTCCCGCCTCCGTGCTACCGTCCCCCGCAACAACCACCACGCCCACCCGCACCGCCGAGGAGCCCCGCATGTCCGACGAACCCCACATCCTCACCAACGTCGACGAGCACGGCGTCATGCTCGTCACCATCAACCGGCCCGAGGTCATGAACGCGCTCAGCGTTGAGATGATGGCGCTGCTCGAGGAGGCGATCGGGGAGGCGAGCGAGCGCGACGATGTGTACGCCATGGTGCTCACCGGCGCCGGCCGCGGCTTCTGCGCCGGCGCCGAGATCGGCGGGGCCGGCGGCGACGGCGGAGAGCCGTCGCGTCACCAGCGCGTGGATCGCCGGGGGAACTCGACGCGGCTCACGCTGGCGTTCTCGGAGTCGGACGTGCCGATCATCGGCGCGATCAACGGGCCGGCGGTCGGCGCGGGCTTCGGCGTCGCGCTGTGCTGCGACGTGCGGCTGGTGGCGGACACCGCGCGCATGGGGTCGATCTTCATCAAGCGCGGGCTCGCCGCCGACTACGGCGCGGCCTACTGGCTGCCGCGGCTCGTCGGCATCTCGAAGGCGCACGAGCTGTTCTACAGCGGCGACCTGCTGAACGCCGAGCAGTGCGTCGAGTGGGGGATCGCGAACCGCGTGGTGCAGGCCGACCAGCTCGTCGACGAGGCGCTGGCGTACGGCCGGATGATCGCGAACGGCCCGCCGATGGGCTACACGGGCGTGCGCCGCATGCTCCAGCGCTCGACCGACATGTCGATGACGCACTTCCTCGAGTACGAGTGGGCGACGCAGCTCACGCTCCTCGCGAGCGACGACGGCAAGGAGGGGTTCCGCGCCTTCGCCGAGCGTCGCGACCCGCAGTTCCGGGGTCGCTGATGGCTACCGACGCGGACCGCCCGGTCGCCGTCATCACCGGCGCCGCTCGCGGCCTCGGATTCGCGACCGCCGAACGGCTGCTCGAGGCGGGCTACGCGGTGTGCGTGCTCGACATCCACGAGCGGCTTATCGCCGAGCACGCAGAGCGCGAGGCACGCGAGCCCGACCGCTTCATGGCCGCGCTCGCCTCGGTCACTGAGCCCGACGACATCGCAGGCGTGGTCGAGCGAGTCGTCGAGCGCTGGGGCCGCATCGACGTGCTCGTGAACAACGCGGGGCTCAACCGTCGCGGCGGCATCCTCGAGCACACCCTCGAGGACTGGAACGCGGTGCTCGGCGTGAACCTCACAGGGGCGTTCATCTGCAGCGCCGCGGTCGCACCCGTGATGCGTGACGGCATCGCTGAGGGCCGCCAGCCGTCCGGGGTGATCGTGAACATCGGCTCGACGGCAGGCGGTGGGCAGGGCGAGGGGAGCATCGCCTACGCGACGACGAAGGGCGGGCTGCACGTGTTCACGAAGGTGCTGGCGCACGAGCTCGGCCCGCTCGGCATCCGCGTCAACGCCATCGCGCCCGGCGCGACGCTGACGGAGTGGGTGCGCCGCAACCTCAGCGAGACGCTCGAGGAGTCGGCCGAGGCCACGCCGCTGCGCCGCCTCGGCGAGCCTGAGGACGTCGCAAACGCCATCGCCTTCCTCGCCTCGGACGGGGCGCGGCAGATCACGGGGCAGGTGCTGTCGGTGTCCGGTGGGAGCTGGATGCCGTAGCGGGGTGGGAGGGGCCGTCACGGGTCTGCGTGCTAATCTTGAATCGGCGAAAGGTCAGGAAGTTGACTCCCGACGAACGTCTCGAGCGCCCCATGTACAGCTACGCTGAGGCCGACCGAATCGCCGGTGTCAAGCCTCGGACGGCGAGCCGGTGGATCCGCGAGTACGCGCATCGATCGGGGGAGGCGCGCGCCAACGTCGCAACGGACGACCGGAGGGCCGAGTCTGGCGCGTCCTTCTTCGATCTGATCGAGGTTGCGGCGATTGGTCGGCTGAGGGCGGCGGGATGGCCATTCAAGGCCATTCACGCCGCCGTCGAATCGTGTCAGCGCATGTCCGGACTGTACCGGCCGCTGGTGACTGAGCAGTTCACGTCGGATGGCCGAGACTTCTTCACGGCCCGGCACGACGGGCTCTCCGAGGCCGGGATTGGCCCGCGGAAGTGCGAGGCCGCCTGGTTCGAGGTGCTTGTCCCGTTCTTCAAGACCGTGGCGTATGAGCATGCGTATGCTCGCCGGTGGTGGCCGATTGGCGGTGATCGGCGAGTCGTGATTGATCCTGACTACGGGTACGGGCTCCCAGTGATCCAGGGCAGCGGTGTGCGCACCGAGATCGTCTATGAGCAGGTGCAGGCGCTGGAATCGCAAGAGCGCATCGCTTACAGCTTCAATATCACGCTCGAAGAAGTCGAGCACGCTATCCAGTTCGAGGCGTCGCGTTCGACCGCATGATCTTCATCGATCGTTCCATCCCGCGAGACGTTGCAGATGCACTTGCATGCGTTCGTGACGATGTGGAGTGGCTCGAGCCGAGGTTTCCTCACGGCACAAGCGATGAGGTGTGGCTCGCGGAGGCCGGGCAGCGGGACTGGGTCGTCGTCACTCGCGACAAGAGGATCCGGAGAAGGCCAGCGGAACGTCAAGCGATCGAGGAGAATGGCGCAGGATGTTTCATCCTGGCTTCTGCAGGGAACCTCAGTCGCTGGCACACCTTGAAGATTCTCGTCTCAACGCTCGATGAGATGGTTCAGCGGTTTGCGGACACACCTCGACCCTTCATCTTCACCGTCGACAGCGCGTCACGATTCAATCGATACATGTAGCGGGCGGTGGGGCGCTACGCGCGGAGGAGTGAGCGCCAGAAGAAGCCCATGAACACGAACCAGACGAACGCCACCGTGATGAACCCGCCCACTGCCGTAGCCGCACCCCACGCCTCGATCGCGAGACCCATCGGGATGGCGCCGACGGGCATCAGCGAGAAGCCCATCTGGAACAGCGACGTCGCGCGCCCTCGCATCTCGTCGCGTGCCAGCACCTGCACCAGGATCTGCGCCACCGTGAAGGCGACGCCGTGGAAGATGCCCGCGACGACGAGCATCGCCGAGGACAGGACGAAGACCGTCGACTGCGTGAACACGATGAGCGCGGCTGCGTAGAAGACCAGGCCCCAGATCGCGATGACGCCCTTGTGGCGCACGTCGCCCAGCCACGACAGCACCAGCAGCCCCGTCAGCGACCCCCAACCCACCGACGCCGCGAGGAGCCCGTAGCCCGTTGAGCCCGTGCCCAGCACCTCCTCGGCGAACACGGGGAGCAGCGGGATGTACGGGTACAGGAAGATCCCCGGTACCGCGCCGGATAAGAAGAGGCCGAGCATGGGCCGGTCCGTCGCGACATAGCGCAGGCCCACCCACAGGCTGTGGAGCGGGTTGTCGGTGTCGAGGGCGGCCTGCCGCGTGGTCTTGCTGATGAGCAGCGTGAAGAACGTCGCGATCGTCATCATCACGGCGATGAACATGAACGGCGACGCCGTTCCGAGCAGGCCGATCATCGCGCCGGCCAGCGGCGGCCCGGAGATGCGCGAGAGGTTCTGCGCGATGGCGTTGAGCGCGATGGCGTTCGAGAGCGTGTCGGGCGTCGTGACGTCGTAGACGAAGGTCTGGCGCACGTTCTGGTTGGCGCTGCTGATGATCCCCTCGAAGGCCGAGAACACGTAGAGCTGCCAGAACGAGACAAGGTCCGTCATGACCAGTACGCCGAGCCCGAGGCCGAGCGCTGCGCTCGCGAGCGTCGACCACACCGTGACCGAGCGGCGGTGGTAGCGGTCCAGCACCACGCCGATCCACGGCGCTGAGAGCAACCGCATCGCCCCGCCCACGGCGACGACCCACGCGAGCTGCGCGGCCGACTCGCCCGAGAGCACGTACGCGAGCCAGCCGAGGCCGATCATCGTGGCCCACTGGCCGTAGCCCGACGTGACCGTGCCGATGAACAGGAAGCGGAAGTCGCGCAGCCGCAGCGCGCCGATGCGGTCCTGCTTCGCAGGCCGCGCGGCCTGCGCGGCGACCGCGGCGATGGGCGCGCGAGGCACGTCGATCGGCGCTTCGAGGGCGGCGAGGCCGTCCTCGGAGAGGTAGAGCGCCTCGTGCGTCACGCGCGCGAGTGGGCGCGGCGTGGTCATGGGGTGGGTGCGCTCACGTGCGGCACGCGGCCGCCGGCCGGTCATCGCCGTGGGCAGTGACCAGCTCCGGCCTGCCCGCCGGGGTTCGTGCCTCCGCCACGTCAGCCTCCCGCCCCGATGATACGCGCGCGAGGTCGCCGCGCGGTCCAGGCGTAGTGCGGCTGAGGTGGGTACGAGGCGAGATGCCCCGGTGGGCCAGTGAAGGGGGCTACGAGAAGGGCGCCTGCTCCAGCAGGTCCGCGTGTACGCCGGCGTCGGCGCATTCATCGTCGCGGGTCCACGTCTCGTCGTGCAGGCGCCAGCCCTGGCGGCGGTCGTTGAGCTGCACCTGCAGGACGTCCCAGAGGTGCGCCTGCAGGTCCGGCTCGCGCACCGGCGCGATGATCTCGATGCGCTCGTCGAGGTTGCGCTGCATGAGATCCGCGCTGCCGATGAAGTACTCGGGCTCCCCGCCGTTCTCGAAGTAGTAGATGCGTGCGTGCTCAAGGAAGCGCCCGATCACGCTCACCACGCGGATGCGGTCGCTGAGGCCCGGTATGCCCGGGCGCAGCCGGCAGAGCCCGCGGACGATCAGGTCGATCTCCACCCCGGCCTGCGAGGCCTCGTAGAGCAGCCGCACCGAGTCCTGGTCCTCGAGCGCGTTCATCTTGAACACCATCCGCGCCGGCCGGCCCGCGCGGGCCGCCTCGATCTCGCGGCGGATGCGGCGCTCGAACTCGGCGCGCATGATCGTCGGCGCGACGATGAGCTCGTTCGTCACCGGGCGCTCCGAAGAGCCGGTGAGGTGGTTGAACACCGTCACGAGGTCCCCGCCGATCGCCTCGTCCGAGGTGAACATGCCGATGTCCGTGTAGAGCCGCGCCGTGCCCGAGTTGTAGTTGCCGGTGCCGATGTGCGCGTAGAGCCGCACGCCGGGCGGCTCGTCGCGGACGACGAGCGAGATCTTGCTGTGCACCTTGAGGTCGGGTGAGCCGTACGAGATGTGGACGCCCGCCTCCTCCAGCTTGCGCGCCCACTCGATGTTGTTCGCCTCGTCGAAGCGCGCCGTCAGCTCGACCACGACCGCGACCTGCTTGCCCTTGGCGGCGGCGTTCATGAGCGCCTCGAGGATCGGCGAGTCCGGCGAGGTGCGGTACAGCGTCTGCTTGATGGCCAGCACCTGCGGGTCGCGCGATGCCTGCTCGACAAAGCGCACGACCGTCGCATCGAACGACTCGTATGGGTGGTGGACCAGGAGGTCGCGCTCGCGGAGCGTCTCCCAGAGCCGGCCGTCCTCCTCGATATTGGCGAAGGGCTTCGGGATGGCGGGCGTGAATCCCGCGAACGTGAGCTCCTCGGCGCGCAGCGTGGCGATCTGCATCAGGTCAGCCGTGTCGACGAGGTGCTCGACCTCGATCACGTCGGAGTCGTCGAGCTCCAGCTCATCGAGCAGCAGCTCACGGTGCAGCGACGGGAGCCGCGAGGAGCACTCGAGCGCGACTGCATCGGCGAGGCGCCGCCGCTCGATCTGGCTCTCGATCAGCTCGCGCAGGTCCTCGGCCGCCTCGCCGGGTGTACCCGTCTCGGCGCTGCGCAGCACGCGGATGAGGTGCCATCCGAGAACCTGGACACCGGTGAAGAGCAGCCCGAGGTGCGCGCCGATCACCTCCTCGAGGGGCACGAAGCGCCCGCTGCCGAGGTCGAGGAAGCGCGGGCGATTCGGCGGCACCTTGACACGCGCGAAGCGTGTCATGCCATTGCGTTGCCGCAGGCCTACGGCGAGCGACAGGCTGCCGCCGGAGATGAACGGGAACGGGTGCGCGGGGTCGACGACGAGGGGCGTCAGGATCGGCAGGATCGCGCGCTTGAAGTGCTCCTCCAGCTGGGCCTGCTCGCCGGGTTCGAGGTCTCCGTACGAGACGATCTCGACGCCCGCCGCCGCGAGCGCGGGCCGCAGGTCGTGCGCCCAGAGCTCGTCGAGCTCTTCGCGCATCGCCAGGCAGCGCTGCTTGGAGTCGGCGAGCTGCTCGGCCACCGACATCCCGTCGAGGGTGTGCTGGTTGGGGTCGGCCTCGGCGAGGCGGCGCAGCCAGCCGATGCGCTTGGAGTAGAACTCGTCGAGGTTGCTGCCGGTGATGGCGAGGAACTTGAGACGTTCGAGCAGCGGGTTGCGGCGGTCGCGCGCCTCGGCGAGGACACGATCGTTGAAGTCGAGCCAGCTCAGCTCGCGGTTGGCGTACCACTCGGGTGCGTCGAGGTCGAAGGGTGCGAGTGATCCCGCGCCGTCACCGGCGAGCGCGACCGAGGGTTGCGTGGTCATGCCTTCGTAGGCCTCCCGGGTCGCGTCGCGTCGGCTCGATCACGTCAAGCATAACGGAACTGACGTGCGCCATGTGGGAGAGACACGGGCGTGGTGGCGCGGTGGATCGTCCGTCGTCCGGGCGGCTGGCTTCCTACCCCGTCCCCGCCCTCGGCGGTACGCTATGCGTCGGACGAGAGGCCGGTGTAGCTCAGAGGTAGAGCAGCTGTTTCGTAAACAGCAGGTCGAGGGTTCGAATCCCCCCGCCGGCTCCACACCACCACCCGTCAGCGCGCACTCCGCGCCCACCTGAACGTGAGTACGCCCGCATGAGCAAACTCCGCGAGCGCATCAGCTCCACGCGTGAGCGCCGGTCCGCGCCCTTCGGCTTTGGCCCACGCAGCCGGACCACAGAAACCCAACGTCACGTGCTCGTCCTCGCCGATGTCGACGGCGCCGAGGCCGCCGCGCAGGCGGTCGCCGCCGGCGCCGACGCCCTGCTCTCCGGCGCAGATGGCATCGAGGCGGCGGTGGAGGCCGCCGATGGCCGCCCCGTCGGGGCGCGCATCGAGGCCGCCACGAGCGCCGACGCCGACGCGCTGATCGAGGCGGGCGCCGACTTCCTCGTCTTCGACGACGCGCAGACCGAGGCCGCGGCGCTGCTGCGCCCTGAGCTCGGGCACGTTGCGCTGCTTGCCGACGCCTCGGCTGCCGAGGAGGAGCTGCGGCTGCTCCAGCCACTCGACCTCGATGCGATCCTGCTGCCGTCGGCGCGCGCGGCCGCGACGGTGCGAGACCAGCTCCTCACGCGGCGCATCGCCGAGCTCACCCGCAAGCCGCTGATCGTGCCCGTCGACGCCTCGGCGGATGCGACGCAGCTCGAGGTGTGGCGGGACGCCGGCGCGCTCGTGGCGCTGGTCTCGGGCGATGCCGAGGCGGTCGCGGCGGTGGTGGCCGCGGCGGCAGCGGTGCCCGCGCCGCGCGAGCGCCGCGAGGACCGTCCGAACGCCCTGGTGCCGGCAGCGGCGGCCGGGTTGATGGACGAGGACGACGACGAGCCGCTGTAATCCGGGGCCGTCGCGGGCGTGTGCCGGTTGACCGGGCCTGCAACCGCTACCTAGGATGCCGCCCATGACGAGCGAAGTCACCGATGCCTCACTGTCGACCGAACCCGAATTCCAGATCGGGGAAGTTGCGCAGCGCACCGGGCTCACCCAGCGGACGCTGCGCTTCTACGAGGAGCGCGGCCTTGTCACGCCCGCCGACCGCATGGAAGGCGGCTTCCGGCTCTACTCCGAGGCCGATATCGGCCGTGTCGAGATGATCAAGCAGCTCCAGGGCCTGCTCGGCTTCACCCTCGCCGAGATCAAGGAGATGGTGGAGGCCGAGGAGCTGCGCGCGCAGATCCGCGCCACGTTCCGCCCCGACCGTGACCTGCCCGAGCGTCGTGAACGCGTCGAGCAGGTGATCGTGGCGGTGCGCCGTCAACTCGAGGTCGTCGGGCCGAAGATCGAGCAGCTCGTCGAGATGCGAGGGGAACTCAGCGAGCGCCTCGACACGCTCGAGCAGCGACTCGTGGAGATCGACCAGGCGCTGGCAGGCGGGCAGCCGCTCGAGACGTAGTACGGACAACGCCGTTTCAGGCGTGGAAGTCGCACAGCAGAGAGGGCCGCGTGAGCGGCCCTCAAGCATGCCGTCCGGGGCCGCGCCGTGCGCGGTATCCCCGGACGGTCGATCGTCTGGTGCCGGGACGCGTAGGGCGGCTAGGCGTTGAGCCGCTGCGCCGCCTCCAGGGCGAACGCCGAGTGCGCGTCCATGTCGCCCTGCTCTTCGAAGCGCTCGGCCAGCACGCCGTTGGCGTCGAAGACGAACGTCACGCGCATCGCCGTCGGGCCCCGCTCAACACCGACGCCGAAGGCCTCAATGGTCCGGTAGTTCGGCCAGTCGGACAGGATCGGGAACTCGGCCCCGATGGCTTCGGCGAACGCTCCCTGCGTTGCCCATGTATCTGAACTCACGCCCACCACGCGGGCTCCGAGGGCTGCCAGTTCCGCGAGACGCGACTGGAAGCCCTCCATCTCCATTGTTCAGCCGCCGGTGAAGGACATGGGGTAGAAGGCGACGACCGCGATCTCCCCCATCAGGTTCTCGTTGGTGAAGCGCTCCCGATCGGGATCGCGGAGCGAGAACTCCGGCATCTGTGCGCCTGGTTCCAGCATCTCATCCCCCTCGCTCGATGGGCCTCACGGCCGTTCGAGGTTCGCCGCGGCCGCGCGGCGTCTAGTGACTGTCGTGGTCGGCGGACTCGCCCTGGCCCTCGGACAGCGCCCCGTCCGGCAGCTGGTAGTCCCACCTGAGGCCACGCTGCTTGCGGTACAGGAACGCCACCGAGGAGACGGCGAACAGCGCCACGATGCCGAGCGCGGTCAGCGCGACGACGGTGCCCGTGTCGCCCGGCACCGCCAGGGCTCGCGAGGGGTCGTGCTCCGCAGCCGCGACGTACGGCAACGCCGCCGTCGCCACGCCGAGGGTCGCAGCGAGCAGTCGCCCGCGTAGTGCGCTCAGGTGTGTCGCCACCTGCATCCGTCCGCTCCTCGTACTGCACGGTTGCACCGCTGTACCGCCCGTGTGCGGCGAGTCTACCAACACTGCCCGCTGCGCGCGCCCCCGATCAGGGCGGTGCGCGATTGCTCGCGCGCGACAGGCGACCCTATACTCGGATTCCACCTCGTGAGCAGGTGCACGAAGGAGCGGCCGCGTGCCGAAGCGGACCTGGCAACCGAAGCGAGTCCCGCGCAAGCGCAAGCACGGCTTCCGCGCGCGGATGGCGTCGCGCGGTGGCCGCGAGGTCATCCGGCGGCGGCGTGCACGCGGGCGCACGCGCCTCGCGGTCTAGTCACGGCTGCGGTCCGTGCCATGCCCTCGGCCGCCGACGCGCCTGCCCGTCCCGACACATCGATTCCCCGGCCATCACTTGAGTCGTTGCGGCGTGCCTCGGACTTCGACGCGCTCTCACGGCGCGGAAGCGCGCGGCGGCACCGGCTCTTCACCGTGCGGGTCCGACGCAACGGCCTGGGCCACGTCCGCTGCGGGTTCGCAGTCAGTCGCCGGGTCGGCGGCGCCGTCGTCCGCAATCGCGTCCGCCGCCGGCTACGCGAACTCATGCGCGCGACGCCACCCGAAGGCGGCTTCGACGTGCTGATCTCCGCCCAGCCGCGCATCGTCGACGCGAGCTTCGAGGAGCTCCGCGCAGCGATCGCCGAGACAGTCGCGGAGGCGCTTGCCAGAACGGATGAGCGATCTTGAAGGGGCTGATGCTGTCTGCTGTCCGCTTCTACCAGCGGTCGGTCTCCGTGCAGACGGGGCCGACGTGCCGGTATCAGCCCACATGTTCGCAATACGCATACGAAGCCATCGATCGCCACGGGCCGTGGCGGGGCGTCTGGCTCGCCGCGCGGAGGCTGGGGCGTTGTCACCCCGGCCGCGCGGGGGGCTACGACCCGGTCCCGCCGTCCCGAGGCAATCACGAGGCGCACATCGCCGTCGGGCGCATCCCGGCAGGCGAACCTGAAGAGTCGAAAGCGCACTGAACCGCACGCGATCACTCGATGTCCTCCGCACGATGTTTCACGTGAAACATCGTCTGCGCGCGCATTCCCGCACGCCGCTCACCGGCGCCCTCGCGTTCCTCGTGCTGCTGGCGGCCGGCTGCGCCACCGACCTCGGCAGCCCCGACGGCTGGGCTGCGCCCGTCGAGGTCGATGGGCTCGTGCTTGTCCAGCCGGAGCGCGGCGAGCTGACTGCCATCCAGATCGGTGATGGCCCCGCGCGCATCGCCTGGCGCTTCCCGGAGGACGCCGCGCTGCCGGCCGGCGTCGACCGTGACGACCTGGATGACTTCGAAGCGTTCTACGCCACACCGGTGGTCGATGGTGGGGTCGTCTACCTCGCCGCCTTCTCCGGCCAGGCCCTCGCCGTCGATGTCTCCGGCGACGGACCACGCGTCGTCTGGCTCCGCGACCTGCCCGAGAACGTGGTCGGCACGCCGGTCCTCGATGGCGGCACACTGTATGTACCGACCGAGGGTGGTGAACTGCTGCCCATCGATGCCGAATCCGGCGCTACCGGCGCTCCCGTGGCCGTGGCCGGCGAACGCTTCTGGGGGCGACCCGAAGTGGGCGGCGCCGCAGTCTACGTCGGCAGCCTCGACCGCCATGTGCGCGCCGTCGACCGTGACGGCCGCGAGCTGTGGACGCTCGGGCTTGAGGGCGCGGTCGCCGGTGACCTGCTGCTCGACGGCGAGACGCTCTACGTCGGCGCGCTTGACCGCCGCATGTACGCCCTCGACGTGCTCGCAGACGGCGGCGAGCGCTGGCGTTTCGACGGCGACGGGTGGTTCTGGGCGCGTCCGCTCATCGATGGCGAGACGCTGTACGTCGCCACGACCAATGGCTCCGTCTACGCGCTCGACGCCCGCAGCGGCAACGAGCTGTGGCAGTTCCGGGAGCTCGACAGCGAGATCCGTGCGCAGCCCGTGCTCGCTGGTGGCGTGCTCGTCGTCGCACTGCGCGAGGGGGTGCTGTTCGGCCTTGACCCGTCGACGGGCGTGCGCCAGTGGCAGGAGACGCTAGCGGACGGGAAGCTGCTCGGTGATCCGCTGGTGCTAGAATCAGCCATCCTGTACGTCACCGACCGCGGCGACCTGATCTCCGTCGATCCCCGAATCGGGACGGCGACCGTCGTCTTCGAGGGGAACTAGCCAGCCATGCTCCCCATCGGCGCCGTCTGGCAGACGTTCCTTGAGAACCCGCTCATCAACCTGATGGTCCTGCTGACCGTCTTCTCCTTCGGGTCCTACGGCGTCGCGATCCTCGTATTCACCATCCTCACGCGCGTCGTCACCTTCCCGCTGACGCTGCGCACGCTTCGCGCGGCGCGCGGGCTGCAGGAGCTGCAGCCCGACATGGAGGCGATCCAGAAGCGCTACAAGGACCCGAAGCGGCGCTCCGAGGAGCAGATGAAGCTCTACCGCCGCAAGACCGTCACCTGCGAGGGCGGCGGCGTTGCCTCCAACGTGCTCGGGTACTCGGTCGAGTGCGACTGGAAGGCACAGGACACCAACAAGGACGAGCTCCTCAAGGAGTACGAGCGCCACCTTTCGCGCGTCCACTCCGTCGAGCTGTCCGACGCGCCGGCGCGCGCCGTGAACCGCGCCCGCAAGTCGATCAAGGGTGGGGTGAACCCGCTCGGCTGCCTTGGGCCGCAGCTGATCCAGTTCCCGATCTTCATCGGGCTCTACATCGTGATCCGCACGACGCTGTCGCAGCACCCCGAGGACGTACTGAAGCTCGGCGACCGGCTGTACGACTTCCAGATCGTCCAGGCGGCGCTGCCATTCGACACGGGATTCCTCGGGATGGACCTGTCGTCGAACGGCAACGTGATACTCGTGGTCGTGATCTTCGCGTCCATGTGGCTCACGCAGCGCATCTCGTCGGCGCGGTCACTGTCGCGCCCGGGGTCGCAGCAGGCGCAGATGAACCAGATGATGCAGTGGATGCTGCCCGCGATGTTCGGGTGGTTCGCGCTGGTGGTGCCGGCCGGACTCGGGCTGTACTGGGCGGCGAGCACGCTCATTGGGCTGGTGCTGCAGTGGGTGTTCGTGGGCCCCGGCGACTTCACGTGGGGCTCGCTCATCCCCAACCTGGTGCGGTCGCGCGTCGGCCTGCCGGCGCTGGCGACCGCGGGCAGCGGGGGCGGCTCAACCGCCACCCGCGCCGATGACGATGACGATACGCCCGAGGCGGCCACCGCCGGGGCGGACGAAGAGACAGCACAGACAGGGGAGACAAATGACGGTCGAAGAGGTCAGCGGTCGAACAGTCGACGACGCCGTCGAGCGGGCGCTCGCCAGACTCGGGGTCAGCCGCGACCGCGTCGACGTCGAGGTGATTCGCGAAGGTAGCCGCGGCTTCTTCGGCATCGGCGGCGAGGACGCCATCGTCCGCGTCACCACCCACGGCGATGCAGTGTCCGGCGTTGCCGCCGGCGCCCCCGCCCGACGTGGCGGAGGCGGTGGTGGAGGCCGTCGTGACGGCGGCGGCGGAGACGATGGTGAGCGCGAGGGACGCCCTCGGCGGCGTCGGCGAGGCCGCCGACGCGGCGGTCGCGGTGGCGGTGAGGGCCGCTCCGGCGGCGAGGCGCGCGGCGGCGATGGCAATACCCGCGAGGACCAACTCCGCGAAGGCCGCGAGCGCGCTCGTGAAGAAGGCGGCGCCGACGATGGCGGCCGCGAGGAGCGTCCCGCGCCCCGCGGCGACGACCGGGGCCGGCAGCGTGGCGGCGGCCGTGACGGGGGTGGCCGCGGGCGCAACGGTGGCGGCCGCCGCAGAGATGGTGGGGGCCGTGGACGTGACGGAGGCGGGCGCGGCGACCGCCGCGAGCCGCGCGGGCCGGCCGTCGAGGTGCCGACGACAGTACCCGGCGCCCCCGAGGACCCGCCGCTCCAGCCGTCCGCTGACGCCGAGGACGAGGTCGACTTCGCGGGACGCTCGCTACGGGACCTGCTGACGCTGCTCGGCCTCGAGGACACCGAGATCGAGGCGCGTGAGCCGGAGACGCCGGGCGACGGCGAGGGCCGCGTCACGCAGATCTTCGACGTCACCGGCATGACCGAGGACGCCTCGGACGACCTCGGGCTGCTGATCGGTCGCCGGGGCGAGACGCTCGGCTCGTTGCAGTACCTGCTGAACGTGATGGTGGGTCGCAACTACGACGACCAGGAGATGGTCTTCGGCGTGGACGTCGAGGGGTACCGCCGCCGCCGCGAGGACTCGCTGGTGGAGATGGCGCACCGCGTGGCCGACGAGGTGCGTGAGACCGGCGATGTCATCACCCTCGAACCGATGCCTGCCGCGGAGCGGCGCATCATCCACCTCGCGCTGAGCGAGGAGCCCGGCGTGGCGACTGAGAGCGTGGGGCGCGGCAGCGACCGCCAGGTGGAGGTCATGCCGGGCGAGCCCGGCGCGGACGACTACCTCAGCGAGGGCGAGTACGAGGACTCCGAGGGCGACGAGGACGCCGAGGACGACGTCCGGGGCGAGGACACCATGGACGACGCCGGCGATGTCGATGACGAGCCGGGCAACGACGTCGAAGAGGCAGACGAGGACTCCGAGGAGGACGCGGCCGGGGAGCGGTAGATCGGACGCGCCGGCCGCCGCATATGAGCGAAGCACGCCGCACACCGCCGCAGATCGTCGTGGTGGGAGCGGTCACCGAGGACCGCTTCGGCAGGGCGACGCGCTCCGGTGGATCGGCGCCCTACGCAGCACGTGCCCTCGAGGCGCTCGGCATCCGTGCCCGCGTGCTGACATCGGCCTCGCCCAGCGCGTACCTCGATGCACTCGCGGCACACGAACATACGTACGTGTCATCCGAGACGAGCCTCGCCTTCGCGCACGACGTGGAGGGCGAGGAGCGCCGGCTGCGCGTGCTGTCGAGGCCCGGCGGGGCGCTGACCGCGAGCGACTTGCCCTCCTCGTGGCGTGATGCCGAAACGCTCATCCTCGGCCCGCTGCTACCCGACGACATCGAGATCGAGTCGTTCGCGGCACTGCCCGTCTCCCGGATCACCCTTGTGGCGCAAGGGTTACAGCGCCAGGTGGCGCGCGACGGCGTCGTCACGCTCCTCGACGAGCCGGCCGCGGCACTGTTCGCCGTGTGCGACGAGCGCACATCGGTGTTCCTGTCGCACGAAGAGGTCGCCCTGTGGCCCCGAGGAGCCGTTGAGGACCTCGCGAGGTCGTGCGCGCGCGTCGTCGTGACGCGCGGCGCGGATGGCGCGGACGTGTACCGCCCTAGCGACGAGGTGCTGTACGTCCCAGCGGCGCCCGCGACGCCCCTCGACACGACCGGCGCGGGCGACGCCTTTGCCGCGGCGTTCACGGCGGCCCTCGCCTGCGGTGCGAGTGACGAGCGCGCGGGCGCCCTCGCCGCGCTGGTCGCGGCGGCCACGGTCGAGCACGTCGGCCCCGTCCGGCTGCCGCCTCTCGCCACGACCGAGGGGGCGACGCGGTGAGCGTGACGATCGCGGTAGTGAACCAGAAAGGCGGCGTCGGCAAGACGACGACCGCCGTCTCGCTCGCCGCCGGCATCGCCGCCCGAGGGCTGCGCACGCTCCTCGTCGACGCCGACCCGCAGGCCAACGCCACTTCTGGGCTCGGCCAGGGCGCGAGACGCGACACCTCAGGCCTGTACGAATCGCTCGTCGGCGAGCAGGCGCTCGCCGACGCGATCGTGGCGACGGGCACGCCCGGCCTCGACCTCGCCCCGGCGACACTGCACCTCGCGGGTGCGGAGGTCGAGTTGGTCTCGGTGATGGCGCGCGAGTTCCGGATGCGGCGTGCCATCGAACCCGTCGGCGATCGCTACGACGTGACGCTCATCGACTGCCCGCCCTCGCTCGGCCTGCTCACGGTGAACGCCCTCGCGGCGGCGAATGAGGTGCTGATTCCGGTGCAGGCCGAGTACCTCGCGCTCGAAGGGCTCGCGCACCTCGCGCAGACAATCGAGCTGGTGCGGCGCAACCTCAACCCGGAACTGCTCGTGCGCGGTATCGTGCTCACCATGTTCGACGGACGTACGAACCTGGCGCACCAGGTGGAGGCCGAGGTGCGCGAGCACTTCGACAACACCTTCCGCAGCGTCATCCCACGCTCGGTGCGGCTGTCCGAGGCGCCCAGCCACGGGCTGCCCATCCAGCGGTACGACCCGCGCTCGCGTGGCGCGGTGGCCTACGAGGAGCTCGCCGACGAGCTGCTCGAACAACTCGCACTCCCCATCGCGGAGGCATCCAATGGTGGATACCAACGGACAGGGACAGACGACACGTAGGCCCACGGACATGCCGCGAGGCCTCGGCAGGGGCCTGAGCGCGCTCATCCCGGATACGCCCGCGGGCGCGGAGCAGGCGCCACTCGGCTCGGTGTACGAGGCGCCGATCGACTCCATCACGCCCAACCCGGAGCAGCCGCGAACCGCGTTCGACGACGACGCGCTCGAGGAGCTGACTGCGTCGGTGCGCGAGCATGGCGTGATCCAGCCGCTGCTCGTGACGGAGCTGCCGGTTGAACCCGGCATGGGCGGACCGCGCTATCAGCTCATCGCGGGCGAGCGACGGCTGCGCGCCGCGCAGGCCGCGGGCCTCGAGCGCGTCCCCGTGACGGTGCGCGAGAGCGTGCCGCGCGAGCAGCTCGTGCTCGCGCTCATCGAGAACGTGCAGCGCGAGGACCTCAACCCACTCGAGGAGTCCCGCGCCTACAAGCGGCTCGTCGAGGACTACGGCCTGACGCAGCAGCAGGTGGCGGAACGTGTCGGCCGCTCGCGGGCGGCCGTGACCAACCGCCTGCGGCTGCTGGAGCTGTCGCCAGAGGCGCAGCACGCACTCGGGGGCGGCGCAATCACCGAGGGCCACGCCCGCGCGCTGCTCGTGCTGCGCGAGCCGGCTGACCAGCTCGATGCGCTCGCGCGCGTGCAGCGCGAGGAGCTCTCGGTACGCGACACCGAGCGGCTCGCGAAGCGGATGGCCGACGGTGGACGCAAGCCGACCCGAGCAGCAGCGCCCGACCCGGAGGCCGAGGTCGTCGTGGAGGCGCTGCGGCGCGAGCTGGGGACGAAGGTGACGATGCGTCGCGGCTCGCGCGGCCGCGGCTCACTCACAATCCACTTCGGCGGCAACGAGGAGTTGAACGGCGTCCTCGAGCGCCTGCTCCCGGAGGACGCACTCTCATAGGGCCCGTCCTTGACCGGACGCCGCGCAGGCGCGAGCCTCGGCGCGCAGCGAACAGTGGGTGAGGCGAGGCTATGAGCGTCGAGGAGCGGCTGAGCGAGCTGGGGTTCACGCTGCCCGACCCTCCGGGCGCACTCGCCATGTACCGGCCCGCGCTCCGGTCCGGCCCGTACGTCTTCGTCTCCGGCCAGGTCGCGATGCGCGACGGCTCGATCGTGCACCCGGGCGTCGTCGGCGCGCAGCAGACGGTCGAGACCGCGCGCGAGGCGACGCAGGTGGCGACACTGAACGCACTCGCCGCGGTGAAGGCGCTGCACGGGAGCCTCGACGGGCTGCGCGTGGTGCGGCTGACCGGGTATGTGGCCGCGACGCCGGACTTCGGCGAGCACCCGCAGGTGATCAACGCGGCCAGCGAGTTGCTGCGTGACGCACTCGGCGAGGAGGCCGGCGTAGGCACGCGCCTCGCGCTCGGCGTATCCTCGCTGCCGTTGCAGTCACCGGTCGAGCTCGCGTTGGAGCTCGAGGTCCTCGACGGGTCGTAGCGAGGCCGTCGGCGAGGCCCAGCGGGGTATCCCCGCGTCGGAGCTATCGAGGACAGGCGGAAGATGACGAACGAGCCCGACCGCATCATCGTGCAGAACCGCATCGACTTCGTGACCGGGGCGGTGCGCCGCTACGTCGACGAGGTAGACGCCGTGGCGCGCCTCGGTGTGCGTGCGAGCGAGCTGCTGGAAGGCAAGCGCGCCGTTGCACTGCACCACGAGCCCGGCGAGGGCGAATGGTCGGCGTCGCGCACGCTCGGCCACATGATCGCGTACCTGCGCGCGCTGCATGACCAGGTCACGCGCATGGCGTGGATGACGGACCCCGTGCTCCCGGTCGTCGACGACGAGGCGGAGGCGGAGGCCAACGCGTGGACCTCGCAGGAGCCCGAGCAGCTGCTGGCGTCGCTGACCGAGGAGGTCGAGGTGATCGAGGAGCTGCTGAAGCACCTCCCGGACTCCTCGTGGGGGCGGGCCGGTCTGCACCCGGGGATGGGCCGGCGCTCGATCGTGCAGCACGTCCGCGGCGCGGCGGGCCACCTCGACGGGCACCTCGATCAGGTCGAGGCGGCGCTGGCGGTGCCGTCCCGCTAGAAGATTCCGACCCGATAGACCACAGCGGACAGGAATGTGTCTAGAATGGGCCTATTCCGGGTCGGGCGCTCGTATGCCCGGCGCGGTGGAGCATGGCTAAACGCGCGGCATCGGGGTGCCCACGATGGGCGCGCCCGCGTGGGCATATCGAGGAGGTACGGATGGACTGGGCCGACAACGAAGAACAGGCGGCGTTCCGCGAGGACGTAAACTCCTTCATCCAGGAGAACCTGCCGCAGTACTACAAGGACATCGCTGACCGGGGCGGCGAGTTGGGCCACGAGGGCGGCTGGCAGCACGACCGCTTCCTCGGCTCGGACGAGGCGAAGGCCGCCGCGACCGAGTGGGAGCAGGCTGTCGCGTCCCGCAACTGGGTCGCACCGCACTGGCCGACCGAGTACGGCGGCGCCGGCATGACGCCGATGGAGCAGTTCATCCTCAAGCAGGAGATGGCTGGCGCGCTGGCACCCGACGTCGGCGGGCAGGGCGTCTCGATGCTGGGCCCGACGCTCATCGCGCACGGCACCGACGAGCAGAAGGCCAAGTTCCTCTCGGCCACGCTGGCCAACGAGATCGCCTGGGCGCAGGGCTACTCCGAGCCGAGCGCCGGGTCGGACCTCGCCTCGCTGCAGACGCGTGCCGTCCGAGACGGCGACGAGTTCGTCATCAACGGCCAGAAGATCTGGACGTCGAACGCACACCGCGCCGACTGGATCTTCGCGCTCGTCCGCACCAACCCGGACGCGCCGAAGCACCGTGGCATCAGCTTCATGCTGATGGACATGAAGACCCCTGGCATCGAGGTACGCCCGCTCGTCAGCGGCGCGTGGCAGCACTTCTCGAACGAGACGTTCTATGAGGACGTGCGCGTGCCGGTCAACCAGGTCGTCGGTGAGATCGACCGCGGCTGGTACGTCGGCATGACGCTGCTCGACTACGAGCGCTCGAACATCAGCGGCGCGGTCGCCTCGCGGCGCGAGCTCGATGACGTGTTCGAGTACGCCGCCAGCGACGAAGGCGCCGCGAAGGCGCGGATGCTCCCGTCAGTACGTGCGGAGCTCGCGGACCGCTACGTCGAGACCGAGGTGGGTTTCAACTTCGCGTTCCGCATCATCTCGATGCAGGCCGCGGGCGTGATCCCCAACTACGAGGCGTCGACGTCGAAGATGTTCGCGTCCGAGCTGGGACAGCGCATCGCGCGCACGGGGATCAAGATGTTCGGGCTCTACTCGAACCTCTGGGACCCGGACGCGGAGCACACGCCGTACGGCGCGCGCTTCATCCAGAACTACTTCCACCTGATCCCGAGCACGATCGCCGGTGGTAGCTCTGAGATTCAGCGCAACATCATCGCCACGCGCGGGCTGGGGCTGCCTCGAGGCTAGCCGCTGACCGCTCTCAGCACGCGGGGGTAACCCCGCGGGCGTACACGCGAAGCGCAATAGGGCCGCGCGCTTCGATGGCTCCCCGGAGCCATCGAGGGCGCGGCCCTTGTTCGTGCCTGTGGGGTAAGGCTGGCGGTCTGGCGCTGGGTGTCTAGCTGAAGAGCGTGGTCAGCGCCACGATGGTGGTGACGACGCCGGCGTTCACGGTTACGACGAATCCGGCCTGAATCCAGAGCGCGCGGTAAACGTCCCCGCGGATCTCCGCGCGCAGGACGTTCAGATCGGCGCGCGTCGCTAGCTCGCGCGTCGACTCTTCCATGTACTGGGCGACTGCTTCGGCGCTCTCGTCACCCAGAGCACCGGTCAACTTGCGGTGTGCATCGAACGTAGCCATGGCCCTTATCTTCGCTACGGTGGGAGCGTAGCGTTCTGGTGAAGCGTAGCAACACCGTCAAGGACGCGCACACCGCGACGGCGGCAGGTCAGCCCGCCGCCGTTCGGCGCTAGTGACCGCGCTCCGGCTACTCGACGCGAATGGCGGCCGAGGTGATCCCGAGCGGGCGCGTGGTCTGCCCGCCCTGCGAACCGCCTCGTTCCAGCTCCAGCAGGGTGTCCTTGCCGTCGATGATCTCGCCGAAGATGGTGTGGTTGTCGTCCAGCCACGGGGTGGGGACGAATGTCAGGAAGAACTGGCTGCCGTCCGTGCCGGGTCCGGCGTTGGCCATGCTGAGCAGGCCGGGTCGGTCGTGGCGGACACCCGCGTCGAACTCGCTGCCGTACTCGTAGCCCGGGCCGCCGGTGCCGGAACCGAGGGGGCACCCGCCCTGTGCCATGAAGCCCATGATCACACGGTGGAAGATCAGGCCGTCGTAGAAGCCGAGGCGCGTCAAGTAAATCGTGCTTGAGACGTGCATTGGAGCGACATCGGGCATGAGCTGGACATGCAGACTTCCCACGTTCGTCTCGAGGTCCCAGAAGTAGGTGCTGTCGGCGTCGAAGTCCGCCTGGGGCGGCTGCGCGAGTCGCGTGCGCCAGCGGTCCCCGGATGTGTCGAGCGACTGCGCGGCGATGAATTCGTCGATGGCACCTACAGCGTTGTCGGCCATGTATCCCCTGCCTGTCGTGATGCGGCCTCATGGCCGCCTCGCAGCATACGGGGCTGCGGCGTATGGGGCTCGCGAGGCGGCCGGGCACGCTGTGCCTGGGCTACACTGGGGTCCAGGAGGCGAGCATGCCGACACGCAAGCCAGCACGCGCGCCCGCGCCCGGCGCCGACACGAAGGAAGGCCCCCGTCGGCCGCGCCGTCACGCGCCGGATCCGGGGCGGGAACTGAGTGAAGGGCTACGGCCGCCCAAGCGTCGCCCGCGGCCACAGCGTAGGAACCGTTCCGGGTAGGGCGTTCATGCTCAGAAGGTGGCGCCAATCCACACCAGGAGCGCGACTACCTCTACAGCGAAGAATACCGTCATCGCATGCGCAGCCAGCGACTTCCGCCAGACGACTCTCATACCGTGGTCAACGTGTTCTCCGGCCCAATAGACCCCTTCGAGCTTGAAGTCAGTTTCACCCAGATCAAGCCACGATTCGTAGAGATCGAACGGATCTACGAATCTCAATGTGCCAGCGAGGCCGCGTCCCGCTACTCCGAGTAGCAGCACGACTGCGAACGATCCGGCCACGACCACCAGGATCGGAGATCGGAGCGCGGTGCCGGTGCCAGTTGCGGCCACGATGAGCGGCGCGGCCAGCGTGACTGTCGATGCCAGCGTGAGTAGGCCGTCGATGCGGCGGTTCGCCGCGTCGTAGCGTGCCGCGATCTCCTGGTACGAGGACATCGCCCGTTCGTATGCGAGGTCGAGACCCGGGAACTCCTCGACGGGCTCCGAGGGCTGATCGGCTACCACGGCACTCACCCCATGAGCGCGGACACGGTCCAGGACTGTGTCTGACCATTCCGGTGGACGCGGTTGCCTGACGGTGGGTGGTGGTGGGTAGCGCGCAGCATACTGGCCGGCGGCGTTTGAGGCTCCTGCGCGTCGAGGGCGCTGTAGGACGTTGACCGGCGGCGGGCACCGCCCTACGTTGCAGCGGCACACGGCTCGCAGGTGTGCCGCACGGGGGAGCCGCTGATGGGACCGCTCGAAGGCATTCGCGTCCTCGACCTGACGCAGGGCATCGCCGGGCCGTACGCCACCAAGCTGCTCTCCGACCACGGCGCCGACGTCGTCAAGATCGAGCACCCCGACCGCGGCGACGTGTCACGGCGGATGGGGCCCTTCCCGGACGACATTCCGCACCGCGACCGCAGTGGGATGTTCCTGGAGCTCAACACGAGCAAACAGAGCGTCACGCTCAACCTCAAGACCGCCACCGGCCGCGATATCCTCGGCCGCCTCTCGCAGCAGGCCGACCTCGTCATCGAGAGCTTCCGGCCGGGTGTGATCGAACGTCTTGGCCTCGGGCCTGCACGGCTCGAGGAGCTCAACCCGCGCGCCGCGCTGGTCTCGGTCTCGAGCTTCGGGCAGGCCGGCCCGTATCGGGACTTCGAGGTCGACGACATGCTCGCGTACGCGATGGGCGGGGTGCTGGCGATCACGGCCGAGTGGGGCCGCGAGCCGCTCAAGATCGCGACCTACGCGCCGTTCTTCCTCGCCGGTGGCGTCGTCGCGGCGTTCACACTCGGCGCGCTGCGCGGCTCGCAGACCTCGGGCGCCGGGGAGCGGGTCGACATCTCGTTGCACGACATCCTGGCGACCTCGATGGATCGAGGCGGGACCAACCTCGCCGCCTACGAGTACTCAGGGTCGCTGTTCTTCCAGCGGCAGGAATCGTCGCGCTCGACGGCGTTGCCGATGGGTGTCTACCCGGTGACAGACGGTTACGTGCACGTGATCTGCGCGCCCCCGTGGTGGGACCGCTTCTGCAACATGATTGACCGCCCGGACCTCATTGAGGATGAGCACCTCGTGCCGAACTTGTTGAACGTCGACTACGCGCCAGAGATCGACGGGGTCTTCTACCCGTGGCTGCTGGAACGCACCAAGCAGCAGGTCATGGAGGCGGGGCAGGCGCAGGGCCTGCCAGTGAGCGCGATCAACACGACGGCCGACGTCGCCAACGACCCCCACCTCGCCGAGCGTGACTTCTTCCAGCACCTCGAGATGCCGGGAGGCGGCACGGTCGGCCTACCCGGCTTCCCGTTCCGCATGTTCGGCACGCCTGGAGAGATGCGCCCCGCGCCCGCGCTGGGCGAGCACACCGTCGAGGTGCTCACGGAGCGCCTCGGCTACTCGAAGCAGGACGTCGCCGTGCTCGCACAGCGCGGCGTGGTGTAAGGGGGCGACCGATGACGAACGAGCAGTCCCGGCAACTCCCCCTCGACGGCGTGCGCGTCCTCGCCCAGGCGATCGTGTGGGCCGGCCCATTCGGCTCGATGATCCTCGCGGACCTCGGCGCGGAGGTGATTGAGATCGAGTCGATCCACCACATCAGCCCGACGCGTGGCTCGTACCGGCACATGCCGCCGCAGTTGATGGACGGCCCAACGGGGGCTATCTACCTCAACCGCGACGGCTCCGAGGGGTTCTGGAACCGCAACTCGGGCTTCAACTTCGCCAAGCGCGGCCACAAGAGCGTCACGGTCGACCTCTCCAGCGACGAGGGCCGTGAGCTGTTCTTCGGCCTGGTGAGCGAGGCCGACGTGTTCGTCGAGAACAACGCCGCCGACGTCGTCGACAACCTCGGGATCTCGTGGGAGACGCTCTCGGAGATCAACCCTCGGCTGATCATGGTGCGCTTCCCCGGCTTCGGGATCAGCGGGCCGTACGAGCACTTCAAGGGCTTCGGCGCGACCATGGAGTCCGTCATCGGCCACACGATGCTGCGCGGCTACCGCGACTCAGACCCGTCGCAGACACCGGCGATCTACCACGGCGACCCCAATGCCGGCGCCCACGTGGCGACCGCGGTCCAGATCGCGCTGATCGCACGCGAGCGCACCGGCGAGGGCCAGTTGATCGAGATGTCACAGGCCGAGGCGGTGATCCACCACACCTCGTACGACCTCATCGACTACCAGATGAACGGACGCACGCACGCGCACTGGGGCAACCGGCACCCCTCGATGGCGCCGTACGGCATCTTCCGCTGCGCTGGGGACGACCGCTGGCTCGCGCTTGCCGTGCCTTCCGACGAGGTCTTCGCGAGCCTGTGTGAGGTGATGGGCCAGCCCGAACTCGCGACCGACGAGCGCTTCGCCGACGCCGCTGCGCGCTACGGTCACCAGGACGACCTCGAGCCGCTAGTCGAGGCGTGGACCTCCCAGCATGGCGACGACGAGTTGATGCACCGGCTGCAGGCGGCTGGCGTACCGGCCGCGGTGGTCGCGCACCAGGCGGAGATGTTCGACGACCCGCACCTGCGAGCGCGAGGCTTTTTCATCGAGATCGAGCACCCGGTGGCCGGGGTGCGCCGCCATCCCGGGCCCATGGCGAAGTTCGAGCGGATGCCGCTCTCGCCCGTGCGCGGCCCGGCGCCGACGCTGGGCCAGCACAACGAGGAGGTCCTGCTCGGCATCCTCGGGATCAGCCGGGAGCGCTACGACGAGCTCGAGCGCGACCAGGTCATCGGCACCGTCTACACCGAGGACGCCGGCGCATAAGCCGGTGGCGGCCCTGCTGCGCCGGAGCGGGGTGGCGGGCCTGGAGTCGAGCATGGCTGAACCGCTCATCGGCAAGCTGGTGGTCGCCACCCCAGCGCTGCTCGACCCGAACTTTGCGCGCACCGTGGTGTTGATCTGCGACGAGAACGAGCACGGGAAGCTCGGCATCATCCTCAACCGGCCGTTCCGCGTCGAGGTCGCGACGTACGCACCGGAGTGGGGCCCGCTGGCCTCGCCGCCCGCGCGCGTGTTCGAGGGCGGCCCGGTGGCCCGCGAGGGCGCGCTCGCCGTCGGCCGGCTGCGTGATGAGAGCCCGCCGTCGGCAGGCTGGATCCCGATTACCGACGCGCTCGGCATTGTCGACCTCGACGCGAGCCCGGCCGACTTCTGGGGTGACCTGGTCGGGCTGCGCGTGTTCAGCGGCTACGCGGGGTGGGGGGCCGGGCAGCTCGAGGACGAGATCGCCGAGCAGGCGTGGTTCGTGCTGGACTCCGCCCCTGCCGACCCATTCGACCCGGAGCCGACGGACCTGTGGGAACAGGTGTTGCGTCGCCAGGGCGGCGACTTCTCGGCGTTCGCGGCGGGGCCGGGCGACCCCGCGACGAGCTGAGCGCCCGACCGCACCGAGGGCTCGCCGGAGCGCGAGGTCCGAGCCATGTGGTCACGCTCGCGGCAGGCCGAGGCCGCGCGTCGCGATGATGTTGCGCTGCACCTCGCTGGTGCCGCCCGCGATCGTGCGTGAGACCGCCCACATGTAGAGCTGGGAGTAGACGCCGTGGAGCGGCGCGTAGGGCGATTCCGGCTTCAGCGCCCCGTACAGGCCGAGGACATTGATGCCCCGCCGCGCGTTGCGCTGCGCCACTTCTGAGCCGAGCACTTTCGACATGGAGGCCTCGTAGTTCGGGACCAGCCCATGCGACTGCATCCAGGCGACGCGGTACGCGAGCCACGTGCCCACCTCGGCTTCGATGGCGGTGTCCGCGAGGGCTCCGCGGAGAGCCTCGCGCGGCTTCGTCACCACCACGTCACGCGAGCGGAGCGCATCGAGCAGACGACCGAGCTGCCGGCGCGCCGACTGGACGACGTGTACGCCGGAGCGCTCGAAGTCGAGGGTGGTCGTCGCGACGTACCACCCGCGGTTGACCTCGCCCACGACGTTCTCGACAGGCACGCGCACGTCTTCGAAGAACGTCTCGTTGAACTCGGCGTCGCCGTGCATCTGCACTATCTGCTGCGGGGTGATGCCGGGGGTGCGCATGTCCGCCATGAGGAACGTGATACCGCGGTGCTTGGGCGCCTCCGGGTCTGTGCGGACCAGCATGAAGATCCAGTCGGCGCGGTGCGCCCTCGATGTCCAGATCTTCTGCCCGTTCACGACGAAGTGGTCCCCGTCGCGCTCTGCCCGTGTGACGAGCGACGCGAGGTCTGAGCCTGCGCCGGGCTCGCTGAAACCCTGGGCCCAGATGCGCTCCGCGTTCGCGATGAACGGCAGATGCTCGCGGCGCTGCTCCTCGGTCCCGTGCACCATCAGCGTGGGGCCGATCAGGCTGCCGATGGTGGCGAGCGGGACGCCGTGGAACGCGGTCTCCTCGTTGAAGATCAGCTGCTGGACGTGGCTGGCCTCCCGGCCACCGTACTCACGGGGCCAGGCCATCGTCACCCAGCCCTCCCGGCCGGCGGCTAGGTTCACCTCGACGACCTTGCGATGGGTGTCGGCTCCCTCGGCGTCGGCCGCGCTCGGGTCGGCCTCCCAGTGCGCGCTCATGAACGTGCGCACCTCGTCGCGGAAGTCCTGCTCCTCATCGGTCCAGCCGAAGTCCACGGGTCACCGCCTCCCGTCGCGCATACCGCTTCCCTGCTCGTGCGCCTCGACGTGAAGAGCTTTAGTGGAGCACCTCCGACAGGAACGCGTCGAGTTCGCGCGAGAAGTCCTTCGGGTTGTCCGAGTGGACGTTGTGCGTGGCTGCGGGGATCACCACGAGGCGTCCGTCCTGCATCGCCGTCACGGCCTGCTCCGCCGACTCGTGCGAGAGGATCTTGCTGTCGGCCCCCCGGAACAGCATCGTCGGCGACTGGAGCGCGCGGATGTCGGCCCAGAGCGCGTCCGCCCGCTGCGCCCGATCAGCGTCGCGCTCGTCGTCGCTCATCTCCATGCCCTCGCGCGGGCGGTGGTCCTGCTTCCAGGTGAAGCCGTCGGGGACCTGCTTCAGGCTGTGAGTGAGGCTGTAGCGCAGGTGCTCCGGCGCCCGATGCGGCATGAACTTCACGGCGCGATCGAGGAAGTCGTCGAAGGCGCGCAGCGTCTCGGTCGCTTCGCGGAATGCCTCCATCTCGAGCTGCCCCTCGCGCATCGTCTCGGGCGCGACGTCAACGATTCCGATCGCGTCGAGTCCCTCGGGATGGCGCGCCGAGTAGCGAATCGTGTTCATGCCGCCCATCGACATGCCGACCAGCGTCAGGCGGTCGTAGCCGAGGTGCTCGATGAACTGCCGCGTGTCCTCCAGCATCAGGTCGCTGTTGTCCTCGCCCAGCTGGTCATCGGGCGTCCACCCGGTGTCGCCGTGGCCGCGCTGGTCGAGCGCGACCAGGTGGTAGGAGTCACGGAGCAGCAGGGCAGCCATGTCCCACGTGTGCGCCGTGAGCGATCCGCCGTGCAACAGCACGACGTGCGGCAGATGGTCGTTCCCCCAGTCGAGGTAGTGGAAACGGATCCCGTTGAGCTCGATCCAGTGATCCGTCGGCGCGACGATCGCGGCTGGTTCGAGTCCAGCGGCGGTGGCGGCCGCCGCCATGATGTCGGTGTAGTCCTCGGCCATCGGTGATCCTCCAGGGCGCGTAGCACGGGTGCCCGCAGACTATACCGAGCCGCGAGTGGGCGGGACGCGGAACGGGCGGCCGTGAGGCCGCCCGTTCGGTGGTGGGCCGGTGCGCGCTACTTGTCGAGCCAGGCTCCTGCGACCTGGTGGCCCCAGTCGTAGTAGTAGCTGTTGGTGGCGTCGGTGCCGCCCCAGCGGATGCCACGCAGCCACGGCTGGTAGACGTTGATGCTGATGCCGGCGGGCATCGGCGGCCAGTACATCTTCTCCAGGAAGTAATCCATCATCGTCTGGTGGATTTCCTTGCGGGCGTCCGGGTCGAGTTCGACCTGCTGCTCCTCCGCCCACGCATCGACTGTCGGGTCGTTGAGCCGCCAGCGGTTCCCCGCCGAGGCCGAGTGCACCGAGTTGTAGAAGGCGTTGTCGGCGTCGAAGCCGGCGGTCAGCCAGCCCGTCGTCGTCGCCTCCTCCAGCTTGGCGGGCACCCACGTCGAGTTGAACTCCGTGTAGTCGACGCTCTGCGAGTTCATCTCGACACCGACCGCGAGCAACTGTGCCAGGATGATCTCGGTGCGCTGGTTGTGGTCGGAGCCGTAGTTGTACCAGATCGAGTCGAACTTGAGGTCCGCAGCGCCTGCTGCGGCGAGCAGCTTCTTGGACTCGTCGACGTCGTAGCGGCCGAACCACCGTCCGAGCACGCCGGACTCGACTGTCGGCTCCTCGTCCCAGACCCACGTCCAGGGCTGGAGGGGGAGCGTCTTCGAGAGATTCTCGTAGATCAGCTCCTCCATGAGGTCCGTGTCGAAGGCGAGCGTGAGGGCCTGCCGGATGCGGTCGTCGGCGAACTTGGGATTGGAGAGATTCATCCCGAACGGGATGCCGCCGAAGGTGACCGGACTGAGGTTGATCTGGACGTCCGGGTTTGTCTCAAGCAGGTTCTTGAGGTTCGGCAGCGTGTTCCCCGTGGCGTAGGCAAAGTCGATCTGGCCGACGCGGAACGCGGCAAGTCGCGCAGGCGCGTCGCGCATGACCAGGAACTCGGTACCGTCCAACAGGACCTCGCGCTCCCAGTAGTTCGGGTTCTTGACGAAGCTCATGTGTGAGCCCTGCTCGGCTTCGGTCAGGATCATCGCGCCGGTGCCGACCGGGTTGTCCGCGATGGTGCCGTCATCGACTGTCTCGCGAGGGAAGACCGTCTGGTAGCGGCTGGCCAGCGGCAGGATGAAGTCGGCGGTGACCGTGCTCATGTTGATCTTGTAGGTGCTGTCGTCGGGTGTCTCCGTGGAGCCGACGTTGGTCCAGTAGGACTTGTGCACGCCGTCGGCGGCGTAGCGGTCGTGGGCGAACTTGAGGTCGGCGGAGACGAACGGGCGGCCGTTGAGCGGCGGCAGGTTCTGCCAGTTGATGCCCTCCTGGATCTGGAAGGTCCAGGTCGCACCGTCCGGGGAGCGTTCCCACGAGGCGGCGAGTTCGGGCTTGAGCTCGACCTTGAACGGGTCCTTCTGCACGCCGTCCACCATGCCGAGCATCTTGTTGTACGTCATGTTCGGGACGGTGATCGTCCCACCCGCGGCCGACAGGGTGGGGTCGAACGTGACCACGTCGAAGGTGACGCCGACACGCATCGTGCCGCCAGGCTTGGGCGTCGAGGCCGGCTCCGGGAACTGGTACGGGTACGGCAGGCCCGGATCCTGGACGAACAGCCCCTCGCCCTGGGCGGACGCGTCGTCGCTGTCGCCTGATTCCGAGGTCGTGGTCGTCGTGCCGGCGCTTGCTCCACTCGACGACGTGGTCGTCGTCCCCGACGTAGTCGAACTGGCCGCGGTCGTGCCGCTCGACTGCGTCGTCGTGGCCGCAGAGTCGTCGTCATCGTCGTCGTCACCGCCGCAGCCGATCAGGGCTGCCGCAGCGAGGCCCACTCCGCCGAGGACCCCACCTCGCAGGAGCGTCCGTCGGCTGACTGCCGACTGCCACCACGTGGTCGCGGTTTCGTCGTTGTGCTCGTTCATGCCTGCACCCCCGGTACTGCGCGCGATATAACGCTTGCTGTAACTGCAGATCATAGCGATCACAGTCAAGCGCGCG
Source organism: Dehalococcoidia bacterium (assembly GCA_965208885.1). Lineage (GTDB taxonomy): Bacteria > Chloroflexota > Dehalococcoidia > UBA2979 > UBA2979 > VXMT01. The sequence goes on along the minus strand of CBDBPS010000002.1, from coordinate 1,365,503 downwards.
GGCACCCCCTCCGGGGATAGTGAACGCGAAGCGGGCGGCCAAGTGGCCGCCCGCTCGTTGGTGAGGCCGATGTCGGCCGCTACTTGTCGAGCCAGGCTCCTGCGATCTGGTGACCCCAGTCGTAGTAGTAGCTGTTCGTAGCGTCGGTGCCGCCCCAACGGATGCCACGCAGCCACGGCTGGTAGACGTTGATGCTGAACCCGCTGGGGAGCGGCGGCCAGTACATCACGTTCATGAAGTAGTCCCACATCGTCTTGTGGATGTCCCGGCGCGCGTCCGGGTCGAGTTCCACCTGCTGGGCCTCCGCCCACTCGTCGACCTGCGGGTCACTGAGCCGCCAGCGGTTGCCGGGCGACTCTGAGTGGACCGAGTTGTAGAAGGCGTTGTCGGCGTCGAAGCCGGCGGTGAGCCAGCCCGTCGTCGTCGCCTCCTCCAACTTGCCCGGGACCCACGTCGAGTTGAATTCGGTGTAGTCGACGCTGCGCGAGTTGATGTCGATGCCCGCCGCGAGGAAGTTGGCGATGACGATCTCGGTGTGCTGGTCGTACTGCGGTCCGTAGTTGTACCAGATCGAGTTGAGGCTCAGGTCCTCGGCTCCCGCAGCCTTGAGCAGCTTCTTCGCCTCGTCGACATCGTAGCGGCCGAACCACGGGCCGAAGTCCCCGTTCTCGACCTTCGGCTCCTCGTCGAAGACCCACGTCCACGGCTGGAGGGCGAGCGTCTTCGAGAGGTCCTCGTAGATCAGCTCCTCCATCAGGTCGGTGTCGAGGGCGAGGCAGATGGCCTGGCGGATGCGCTCGTCCTGGAACTTCGGGTTGGAGAGGTTCATCCCGAACGGGATGCCGCCGAAGGTCACCGGGCTGAGGTTGATCTGGACGTCCGGGTTTGTCTCCAGCAGGTTCTTGAGGTTCGGCAGCGTGCTGCCGGTTGCGTACCCGTAGTCGATCTGGCCGACGCGGAATGCAGCGGTCCGTGCAGGCGCGTCACGCATGACCAGGAACTCGGCGCCGTCGAGCAGGACCTCGCGCTCCCAGTAGTCCGGGTTCCTGTCGAAGGTCATCTTCGCGCCCTGTTCGGCGCTGGTGAGGATCATCGCACCGGTGCCGACCGGGTTGTCCGCGATGGTGTCGTCATCGACGGTCTCGCGCGGGAAGACCGTCTGGTAGCGGCTGGCCAGCGGCAGGATGAAGTCCGCCGTGACCGTGCCCATGTTGATCTTGTAGGTCTTGTCGTCGGGCGTCTCGGTCGAGCTGACGTTGGCCCAGTACGAGCGGTGCACGCCTGCCTCCGCGTAGCGGTCGTGGGCGAACTTCAAGTCGGCGGAGACGAACGGGCGGCCGTTGAGCGGCGGGAGGTTCTGCCAGTTGATGCCCTCCTGGACCTGGAAGGTCCAGGTCGCGCCGTCCGGCGACCGCTCCCAGGAGGCAGCGAGTTCGGGCTTGAGTTCGACCTTGAACGGATCCTTTTGCACGCCGTCCACCATGCCGAGCATCTTGTTGTAGACCATGTTCGGGACGGTGATCGTCCCGCCCGCTGCGGACAGCGTCGGGTCGAACGTGACCACGTCGAAGGTGACTCCGACGCGCAAGACGCCGCCCTTCTTGGGTATGGCGTCGCCCGGCTCCGGGAATTGGTATGGGTACGGCAGGTCCGGATCCTGGACGAACAGTCCCTCGCCCTGGGCGGGCGTGTCGTCGCTGTCGTCTGACGAGTCGTCGGCGGTCGTGGTCGTCGTCCCGGCGCTGGCGCCACTCGACGACGTGGTCGTCGTACCTGACGTCGTCGAGCTGGCGGCGGTCGTGCCGCTCGACTGCGTGGTCGTGGCGGCCGAGTCGTCGTCGTCATCATCGTCGCCGCCGCCGCAGCCGATGAGGGCAGCCGCTGCGAGGCCCACTCCGCCGAGGACACCACCTCGCAGGAGCGTCCTTCGGCTGACTGCCGACTGCCACCACGTGGTCGCGGTTTCGTCGTTGTGCTCGTTCATGCCTGCACCCCCGGGGACTGCGCGCGATATAACGCTTGCTGTTAAGCGCAGAGCATAACGATCCCAGTCAAGGACGTGGCGGTCCGCGGGGTTAGTGGACGCGAAGCGGGCGGCCACATGGCCGCCCGCTCGTTGTTCCCTTGGGGGAGTGACTACTTGTCGAGCCAGGCGTGGGACAGCTGTGGGCCCCACGAGTAGTACGAGTTGTTGTCCCCGGGCGAGGTTCCTGTGAAGCGGACCCCGCGCAGCCACGGCTGGTACACGTGGAAGCTGAACCCCAGTGGCAGCGGCACCCGGTAGATCTGATCCAGGTCCTTGTCCCAGATCTTCTGCCAGATGTCGCGGCGCGCCTCCGGATCGAGTTCGACCTGCTGGGCCTCGGCCCAGGCGTCGATCTCCGCATCCGCGATGCGCCAGCGGTTGCCCGGCGACTCCGAGTGGACCTGGCCGTGGAACCAGTTGTCCGCGTCGTACCCGCTTGTCGCCCAGGCGGATGTCGAGGCGTCCGGCAGCATGCGCGGCACCCACTGCGAGTTGAACTCGGTGTAGTCGACCGCGCCGCCGGTCATGTTGATGCCGGCCCTGCTGAGCTGAGCCTGTACCACCTCGGCCGTCTGCGCATACGCAGTGGAGTACGGGTAGTAGCTGTTGTTCATCTCCATGCCGTCGGCGCCCGCAGCCTGGAGCAGCTTGGTGGCCTCCGCCTGGTCGTGGCGCAGCCAGTTGCCAAGCTTGCCCGACTCGATGGTCGGCTCCTCCTCGTACACGTACGGCCACGGGATGACGTGGAGCGCCCGGCCGAGACCGTCGAAGACGATGTCGAGCAGCTCGCTGCGGTCGATCCCGATGGAGATCGCGCGGCGCACACGCTCGTCCTCGTACTTCGCGAGTGTGAGGTTCAGGCCCAGCGTGTTCTGGGTCACGACGGGGATCATGTTGACCTGGATGTCGGGATTGGTGTTCAGGACGGCGTTGAGGTCGGAGATGTTCGCCACGAGCGAGTACGCGTAGTCCACCTGCCCCACACGGAACGCGGCGAGCCGGGCGACGGCATCCGGCATCAGTCGGAAGGTGAACCCGTCGAGCAGGACATCGCGTTCGAAGTAGTCCGGGTTCTTGTCGAACGCCACCTGCTGGCCTGCGATGAGTTCCGTCAGGATCATCGGGCCGGTCCCGACGGCCTGCGTCTCGATCGAGCCGTCCTCGACGAGCTCCCGCGGGAAGATCGTCTGCTTGTTGCTGCCGAGCGGGTTGAGGAAGTCCGCGGTCGGACGCGCCATGTTGATGTTGAAGACCTGGTCGTTGACCGTCTCGAACCCGGCAACATTCAGGTAGTACGCCTTGTGGACGCCTTCGTTGGCGTAGCGCTCCAGTGCAAAGCGCGCGTCATCGGCGACGAAGGGGCGCCCGTTCAGGGGCGCGACGTTCTGCCAGTTCACGCCTTCGGACATGGTGAAGCTGAAGGTCAATCCGTCCGGGGAGCGTTCCCAGGAGGCGGCCAGCTCACCCTTGAGCCCCTGCCCGAAGACGGGGGCGTCCGGGCCCCGCTCCAACGCGAGCAGGCGGTTGTAGACGGTGTTGGGGATGGTGACGGTCCCGCCGGCCGCCGACGTGACCGGGTCGATCGTCTGGAAGTTCCACGTGGCCGCGACGACCATCCGCCCGCCGGCCTTGGGCGTCGTGCTGGGTTCCGGGAAGTTGAACGGGAACGGCAGCTCAGGATCCTGGACGAGTTCGCCGCGGGGGCCCAGGTCCACATCCTCAGCCGCGGGCGCCGCCGCAGTGGCGGTGGCGGTGGCGCCGCCGCCGTCCGCCGCCGTTGCCGTCGCGGGGGCTGCCGTGTCGCCACCGCCCGAGCTGGGGGTCTCGTCATCGTCGTCACCGCCGCAGCCAACGAGTGCGGCAGCGGCGAGGCCCGCACCCCCGAGCAGGGTGCTGCGTAGCAGGGTACGCCGGTTCAATGCGGTGCCCCACCAGCGGGGTTCTCGTGCGATATCGCTCATAGGTCCTCCTCGGACTGGGCGCGACTCGTGGGGGTGTGTGCGCGGGACAGGAGCGCAGCGCACACTCTTCGTTGTGGTTGATACGCACCAGAAGCGCTCGCGGATCTCTGTGGTCGAGATACGTGCCGGTGGCCGCCGGTCCCGGGCACGCGAAACCACCGGCTAGCCGTGCCGATCATCGGTCGGCAGGCTACCGGGCCGTCGCGCGGCGGCGCTGCGGCCGGCGTGCTCCGCCGCCCGAGTTCCCACCCGACCCGCGTGGTCCGCCCCGACCCTGCTGCCCGCGAGGCCGCCCGGACTGCCGCCTGCCGGAGCGTCGACCCGCGACGCCGTTCGTCGCCCCACCGCGCGAGCCTTCGCGGCCGCCGTCGCGACGGTTGCCCCGGCTGCGGCGCTCCTCGCGCGGCGCCTCCCACGAGGCGAGGTCGCGCAGACGGGGATCGTCGGGCCGCATCTCGACCACGGCGTAGTCGGTGCCGGCGTCGCGCTGCAGCGTGTCGATGTCGGGCCGCTGCTCCGGCATCACGAGCGTGACGACCATGCCGCCTTCGCCTGCGCGCGCCGTCCGCCCGGACCGGTGGAGGTACGTCTTGTGGTCCTCGGGCGGGTCGAAGTGCACCACGACGTCGACGCCGTCGACGTGCAGACCGCGCGCGGCGACGTTCGTCGCCACGAGCACGGGGGCGGCGCCCTTGCGGAAGCGCTCCAGCGTCGCCTCGCGACGGTTCTGCGTAAGCCGCCCGTGGATGGCGGCAGCCCGCAGCCCGGTCTGCTCGAGGCGCTTCGCGACGCGGTCCGCACCGCGCGTGGTGCGCACGAAGACGAGCGCGCGCTGCGCCCCGGCGCAGATCTCCGAGGTCACGTCGATCCTGTCGTCGGCGTGGACGCCGATGAATCGCTGCTCCAGCTGGTCGACGGTGGGGGTGGTGGAAGCCACCTCGTGGCGAGCCGGGTCTTGCTGGTAGCGGCGCACGAGCGTGCCGACGGCGCCGTCGAGCGTGGCTGAGAAGAGCAGCGTCTGGGGCTGGCCTTCGATCTGGTTGAGGATGCGCTCGACCTGCGGGAGGAACCCCATGTCGGCCATCTGGTCGGCCTCGTCCACCACGACGAATGAGACTGCCTCCAGCGAGAGCTCACCCTGCTCGAGGAGGTCGTTGAGCCGGCCCGGCGTGGCGATGACGATGTCGACGCCCTCGTGGAGCGCCCGCACCTGCCGCGACATCGAGACGCCGCCGTAGATCGTGGTCAGCCAGAGCCCGCGAGCGGCCGCGAGCGGCGTGAGGTCCTCGGCTATCTGGTTGGCGAGTTCACGCGTGGGCGCCAGCACCAGCGAGTGCGGGCGGCGACGTCGCGCGGTCGTCGTTCGCTCGACGAGCGGGAGTCCGAAGGCGAGCGTCTTGCCTGAGCCGGTCTGCGCCTTGCCGCAGATGTCGAGGCCGGCGAGCGCGTCGGGAATGGCCAGCGCCTGGATGGGGAAGGGGCGATCGATGCCCGCTGCGGCCAGGACGTCCGTCAGGTCATCGGCTACGCCGAGGGCCTCGAAGGTGGCGACGGGGTTGTCGCCATTGCCGTTCGGCGAGGGCGTCATGTCCTCGGCGGGCGCGGGGGCATCATCGAGTGTGGGTGTCTGGGTGGGCGCAGCCGAACTGCGTGTGAAGAGAGACATGGGAGTCGTTCCGTTCGGGAAGGGTGGGGCGCCGGGCGCGATGTGCGGCTCCAGGCTGGGGATAGGTGAGGCGGTGGTCGCGTCGCTTTCCGACGTCGTCGGGCGCCTCGTGCGGGTAGTCATGTGGTGGTCATGGCGGGAGCCCGGCGGCTGGGCCGGGCTCCCCCCACGTGTGTCCTGGCAGTCAGTCACCCGAGGGCCTGTGGCCGCTGTGCCAGGGTGGACGCTACCGGCGGTCGTAGCCGCCGTAGCCGCCGCGATCCCCGCCTCCGCGGGACTCGCGAGGCCGCGCCTCGTTGACGTTCAGCGTGCGACCGCCGAAGTCCTTGCCGTTGACGGCCGAGATTGCCTTCGCGGCAGCCTCATTGGCCATCTCCACGAAGCCGAAGCCCCGCGCGCGACCCGTTTCGCGGTCGGTTGGCAGGGCCACCGACAGCACCTCGCCGTACTCGCCGAAGAGCTCTTGCACTTCGTTCTCGGTCGCTGAGTACGGGAGGTTGCCTACGTAAATCTTCTGAGCCAAACGTTCACTCCTTGTCGGCCACGCCGACATAGTGGATGCGCCCGCGAGGGCGATCCATGGCTGATCTCAGGCTCGACGCGGGCGCTCGGGTGAAACGACAAGGTAGAGGTACTGAGTGTGCGGCTACATTCGCCGCCCATTCACCCTACACGTTTTCGGCGTTAGCGGAGCGGGTTGCCGTCACGCCGCCCCGTTGCGGTCGCTCGCCACCGGGGCGGGAACGCCTACACCAACGCCCGAACGACCAGCACCATGGCGGCGAGGATCAGTGCGATCGAGGAGCCAAATCCGCACGCTGCCACCGCCCAGTACCAGGGCTTCGCCAGCACGCCGATACCGCGCTGCCGCATGGCCAGGCGTATCGAGCGAAAGAAGAACCCCGGGGGTCCATCGAAGCGCTCGCCGGCGGCCGTGCGGTCCGCGAGTTCGGCGATCATGAACGCTGCGCGGCGCAGTGACCGCCAGAAGTGGAGCAGCAGCAGCCCGGGCACGGCGAGTGCGACCGCGCCGAGGACCGCGAAGCCTGCTCGCGCCGGCTCGGTCAGCCAGCCGGGGCCGAACACGAGCCACCAGACCACGGCGGCGGCGATGAGCGTCTGGAGCGCGAGTGCCCACAGCGCGGCGAGCCCTTGCACGGCGGCGCGGGCTACGGGTGGTAGCTGGGTTCGCGGGGCGTCGGACATCGTGCGGCTCCGGCCGTCGGCGGCGCGGAAGCCATGATACGGGGATTCCGGGCGAAGGCTCACGGGTATCGAGGTGGGCTACACGAACGTGTTCCCGGGTGGCCGCACCCTCGCAGATCCTGCCCCTCGGCTGCACCGAGTTGCGCGCAGCGGAGGGCGTCGACCGGACCAAAATGCGCTAGGCTGTCCCTCGCCCGTCGGGCCTACCGGGGGAGGCTCATCGTCACGTCTCAGCCACGCCATCAACCCATCGTCCGCATGAGCGGGCTGAGCGCCGCCTACAAGACGGAGGACGACCCCATCCACGCCATCCGCGACGTGAGCTTCGAGCTGTTCCCCGGGGAGACGCTCGCACTCGTCGGCGAGTCCGGCTCGGGCAAGACCTCGATCGCGCTCGCGCTCCTCGGGCTGCTCCCCACGAACGCCGAGGTCGCGTCCGGCAGCGTCGAGTACGCGGGCGCGCCGGTGCCGTTCGAGGATGAAGATGCGTTGCGCGAGATCCGCGGTGCGGAGATCGCGATGATCTTCCAGGACCCGCAGGCCGCGCTCACCCCCACGCTGCGCATCGGCGACCAGGTCGCCGAGGTGTACACCGCGCACGGGGTCGACCGGCGCGAGGCGTACGAACGCGGCATCGAGGTGCTCGGGCGCTTCCTGCCGCGTCCCCGCGACGTGGCGCAGCAGTTCTCGCACCAGCTCTCCGGCGGTATGGCGCAGCGCGTCATGATCGCGATGGCCACGGCGCTCCAGCCGCGCGTGATCATCGCCGACGAGCCGACCGCATCCCTCGACGCGGCGATCCGCGACACCACCCTCACGTTCCTCGAGGACCTGCGTGACAACCGCGACGTGGCGGTGCTGCTCATCACGCACGACTTCGGCGTGGTCGCGCGGCTCGCGGACCGCGTCGCCGTGGTCTACGCGGGCGAGATAGTGGAGGCGACGGACGTGCGGACGATCTTCCGCGCGCCGAAGCACCCGTACACCTTCGGGCTGCTGTCGAGCCTGCCGGGCATCCACCGGCGGGAGCACCGCCTGGAGCCGATGCGCGGTCAGCCGCCGGACCTGGCCGCCCTGCCCGAGGAGTGCCCGTTCCTCGAGCGCTGCCCGAAGGCGGTCGCGCAGTGCCGGACGGAGCCCGCGCCGCGCCTGTCGACGGTGGGCGAGGGGCATCTCGTGGCGTGCTTCAACCCGATGGTGGCGCCGCTGCGCGAGGACTGACGCGCGGGGAGTTCGTTAATCCCGCCTTAACTGGACCGCCTGAGCATCGGCTCGTGGCGGAAACTCGACGATCAGGCGAGCAGGGGCACGCCATCGCACAGTCGGTGGGCGCACGAACGCGCCCTGCGAAAGGGTGACACGCTGATGGATTGGAAGCGCTGGCGAGGGCTGTTGTCCCTCGTAGGCCTGGTCGCTGCCGTGGCGATGCTCGCGGCAGCGTGTGGCGATGATGACGATGACGCCCCCTCCGGGACAACACAGACCATGACAAGTAGCGACGATTCGTCGGACGCCGGCGACCTCTCCGGCTCCGTTGCAGTCGACGGTTCGAGCACGGTCTTCCCCGTGACCGAGGCAGTCGCCGAGGAGTTCCGCGCGGTCGCGCCGGACGTGCGCGTGACGGTCGGCGTTTCGGGCACCGGTGGTGGCTTCCAGAAGTTCTGCAGCGGCGAGACGGACATCTCCGACGCGTCGCGCCCCATCAAGGAGAGCGAGATCGAGGCCTGCGCCGAGGCGGGCATCGAGTATCTCCCGCTGCGAGTCGGCCTGGACGGCCTGGCCGTGGTGGCGCACCCCGAGGCGGACTTCCTCGAGTGCATCACGATGGACGAGCTGGGCACGCTGTGGAGCCCCGAATCAGAGGGCAGCGTGACCTCCTGGAACCAGATCAACTCGAGCTGGCCGAGCGACGAGATCACGTTGTTCGGGCCCGACACGGACTCGGGCACGTTCGACTTCTTCACGGAGGAAGTGAACGGCGAGGGCGGCGCGTCGCGCGCCGACTACACCAACTCGACGGACGACAACGTACTGGTGACCGGCATCTCGGGCACCGTGGGCGCTGCTGGCTACTTCGGCTACGCCTACTACATCGAGAACCGTGACAAGCTGAAGGTCGTGTCCGTGGACGGCGGCGAGGGCTGTGTGACCCCGTCGGACGAGACGGTCTCCAACGGCAGCTACCCGCTGGCGCGGCCGCTCTTCATCTACGTCAGCACGACTTCCCTGGCCGAGAAGCCGCAGGTGCGCGAGTTCGTGCGGTTCTACCTGAGCGACGAGGCCATCACGCTGGTCACGGACGTTGGCTACACGGCCATCGCCTCGGACGAGCTGGCTGAGTCGCGAGCCGCCCTCGAATCCGCCATCACCGGCGGCCAGACCACGACAAGCAGCGACGATTCGTCGGACGCCAGCGACCTCTCCGGCTCCGTTGCAGTCGACGGTTCGAGCACGGTCTTCCCCGTGACCGAGGCGGTCGCCGAGGAGTTCCGCGCGGTCGCGCCCGACGTGCGCGTGACGGTCGGCGTTTCGGGCACCGGTGGCGGCTTCCAGAAGTTCTGCAGCGGCGAGACGGACATCTCCGACGCGTCGCGCCCCATCAAGGAGAGCGAGATCGAGGCCTGTGCCGAGGCGGGCATCGAGTACCTCCCGCTGCGAGTCGGCCTGGACGGCCTGGCCGTGGTGGCGCACCCCGAGGCGGACTTCCTCGAGTGCATCACGATGGACCAGCTCTCCACGCTGTGGAGCCCGGAGTCCGAGGGCAGCGTGACCTCCTGGAACCAGGTCAACTCGAGCTGGCCGAGCGACGGGATCACGTTGTTCGGACCGGACACTGACTCGGGCACGTTCGACTTCTTCACGGAGGAAGTGAACGGCGAGGGCGGCGCGTCGCGCGCCGACTACACCAACTCGACGGACGACAACGTGCTGGTCACCGGTATCTCGGGCACCGCGGGCGCTGCTGGCTACTTCGGCTACGCCTACTACATCGAGAACAGTGACAAGCTGAAGGTCGTGTCCGTGGACGGCGGCGAGGGCTGTGTGACGCCGTCGGACCACACGGTCTCCAACGGCAGCTACCCGCTGGCCCGGCCGCTCTTCATCTACGTCAGCACGACTGCCCTGGCCGAGAAGCCGCAGGTGCGCGAGTTCGTGCGGTTCTACCTGAGCGACGACGCCATCACGCTGGTCACGGACGTTGGCTACACGGCCATCGCCCCGGACGAGCTGGCTGAATCGCGCGCCGCCCTCGAATCCGCCATCACCGGCGGCTAGGGCGAAGCGCGAGCGAGGAGAACGCGACTGATGGCTGCCGGATCGGCAGCGGCAGGTGGGCCGCAGTCGGCGCTGTTCCAGCGTCGACGCGGCCGCCAGCTGGTGGAACAGGCAATCGGCTGGGCGCTGTTCCTGTGCGCCGCCATCACCGTGCTGACCACGGTCGGCATCGTCCTCATCCTCGTGGTGGAGGGCCTGCAGTTCTTCCGCGACGTGACGCCGTGGGAGTTCTTCACCGGCACGAAGTGGACCCCGCTCTTCACGAACCAGTCGTTCGGGGTGCTGCCGCTCATCGGCGGGACGCTGATGGTGGCCATCGGCGCGGCGTTCATCTCCGTGCCCATTGGCAGCGTGACCGCGATCTACCTCTCGGAGTTCGCCCGCCCGGGCGTGCGAGCGGTGCTGAAGCCGATCCTTGAGATCCTCGCGGGCATCCCGACGGTGGTGTACGGCTACTTCGCGCTCACGGCGGTTACGCCGTTCCTGGGCACGTTCTCCGAACCGACCATCTTCAACGCAGCCGCGGCCATGATCGTGGTCGGCATCATGACCATCCCGATGGTCTCCTCGCTCTCCGACGACGCGCTCCACGCGGTCCCGCAGGACCTGCGCGACGCGGCCTACGCCGTCGGCTCGACGAGGTTCGAGGTGACCACGCGCGTCGTCTATCCGGCTGCGCTCAGCGGCGTGATCGCCTCATACATCCTCGCCGCCTCGCGCGCGGTCGGGGAGACGATGGCGGTCACCATTGCGGCGGGGTCGACGCCGAACCTGACGTGGAACCCGCTGGAGTCTATCCAGACGATGACGGCGTTCATCGTGCAGGTCTCGCTCGGTGACACCCCACACGGGACCATCGAGTTCCGCACGATCTTCGCCGTGGCGCTCACGCTCTTCGTGATGACCCTCGTCATGAATGTCATTGCGGCCAGGGTCACCTCGCGCTTCCGGGAGGTCTACGACTGATGGCCGTCGGAAGCCGAACCACCACCCGCGACAGCTACGTACCGCGGCTGTCGTTCCGACAGACCGTCGGCACTGCATTCGTCGCGCTGTGCATGGCGGGGACGATGGTCGGCATCGTGTTCCTCGCGTTCCTGCTCACGGACGTGTGGACGGACGGCAACCACTTCCTGCGCTGGGAGTTCGTGCAGAACTTCCCGTCGCGCTTCCCGGAGCGCGCCGGCTTCCAGTCGGCGCTGTGGGGCAGCCTCTGGCTGATCGGCACTACGGCGATCCTTGCCTTCCCCATCGGCGTCGGCGCGGCGATCTACCTGGAGGAGTACGCGCGGAAGAACTTCGTGACGCGCATCATCCAGATCAACATCTCGAACCTCGCCGGGGTGCCGTCGATCGTCTTCGGGCTGCTCGGACTCCAGATCTTCGTGCGCGGCACCATCGGCATCGGGCCGAGCGTGGGCGGCGGCTTCGGCCGCTCGATCATCGCCGGCGGCGCGACGATGGCGCTGCTCATCCTCCCGATCGTGATCGTCGCGGCGCAGGAGTCGATCAAGGCCGTGCCGCCGTCGCTGCGGGAGGCGTCGTACGGCGTCGGCGCGACGCGCTGGCAGACCGTGTGGCACCACGTGTTGCCGCAGGCGTTCCCCGGGATCCTGACCGGAACGATCCTCGCCCTCTCGCGGGCGATCGGTGAGACGGCGCCGCTGATCATGATCGGGGCGCTGACCTTTGTGGCCTTCCGGCCCGAAACTCCGCTGGACCCGTTCACGGTCATGCCGATCCAGATCTACAACTGGGTGAGCCGCCCGCAAACCGACTTCCACGACCTCGCGGCGACGGGAATCATTGTGCTGCTGGTCGTGCTGCTCTCGATGAACGCACTCGCCGTGTTCCTGCGGCAATGGACAGGACGACGCTATGGGCGCTGATACAATGCGGGTGACACTGCTGAAGGCGGTGCGGAATGGTCGGTAGCGTGGCTGACGGAACCGAGCAGGCGGCGACTTCAACCGCGAGCGGCGTGGGGGCCGCGACGGCCGGTGTCACGTTCCAGCCGAAGACCGCCGGCGACGGCGACACGACCACCGCGGCCGCGGTCGAGATCCGCAACGTCAGCCTCTGGTACGGCTCGCACCAGGCGCTCGGGGACGTCTCGCTGGAGATTCCTCGTAACCGCGTGACGGCGCTGATCGGCCCCTCGGGCTGCGGCAAGAGCACGCTGCTGCGCTGCATCAACCGCATGAACGACCTCATCGACGGCGTCCGCATCGAGGGCTCCGTCAACATCGACGGCGAGAACATATACAGGCCGGAGGTCGACCCCCCGGACGTGCGGCGCGTGGTCGGCATGGTCTTCCAGCGCCCCAACCCGTTCCCGAAGTCGATCTACGACAACGTCGCGTTCGGCGCGCGCATCAACGGCTTCAAGGGCGACATGGACGGGCTGGTCGAGGAGTCGCTGCGGCGCGCGGCGCTCTGGGACGAGGTCAAGGACGACCTCAAGAAGTCCGGGCTCGCGCTTTCCGGCGGCCAGCAGCAGCGGCTCTGCATCGCGCGGGCGATCGCGGTGAACCCGGAGATCGTGCTCATGGACGAGCCGTGCTCCGCGCTCGACCCGATCGCGACCCAGCGCATCGAGGACCTCATGCAGGACCTCGCGAGCGACTACACGATCGTCGTGGTGACGCACAACATGCAGCAGGCCGCGCGCGTCTCGCACCGCACTGCGTTCATGCTTGCGGCCGACGACCTGGTGGGGCGCCTCGTGGAGTTCGCCGACACCGACCAGATCTTCCTGAACCCACAGGACGAGCGCACCGAGCAGTACATCACCGGTCGCTTCGGCTAATTGCCGGAAGACGCCCGCCAGGGCGCCTCGTCTGAGACGGGGCGGGCCTTGCGTACGTGGTTACCCTAAAGACATGGTCCGGATGCCTCGCGAGCAGTTCCGATCCGACCTGGTCCACCTGCAGGACCGGGTCATCGAGATGGGCTCGATGGTCGACCGCCAGATCGAGCGCGCGATGCAGGCGCTCGTCGAGCGTGACACGACGCTCGCCGACGCCGTCATTCGCGACGACGCCGAGGTCAACCGCACCCGCTACGAGATCGACCTGCACGCGCTGACGCTGCTCGCCCAGCAGTCGCCGATGGCCGTCGACCTGCGTGTGGTCATCTCCGTGCTCTCCATCAACATCGACCTCGAGCGCATGGGGGACCACGCGAAGGGCATCGGCGCGATCGTGCAGATGATGTCGAGCGAGCCGCTGGTGAAGCCGCTGGTCGACATCCCGGAGATGGCGGTCCGGGCGCGGGCGATGCTCACCAACTCGCTCGACGCGTTCGTGGAGCGAGACGTCGAGGCGGCTCGGCGCGTGGGCGAGGCCGACGACGGCGTCGACGAGCTGCAGAACCGCGTCTACCACGACCTCGTGCAGATCATGATCGCGGACCCCTCGACGGTGGAGCCGTGCACGCACCTGCTCTGGGCGTCGCACAATATCGAGCGCATCGCGGACCGCACTACGAACATCGCCGAGCGCGTGGTGTTCACGGTCACCGGCGAGCTCACTGAGATGGACGTCTCAAGCTACTAATCAGCCTGCCGCGACCTCCGTCACGAACGCATCGATGCGCGCCTGTACGTCCTCGCGTGTGGCGCGGAACGCCGCCATGCGCGTGGCGTCGTCGCCTTCGACGGCGGCGGGGTCCTCGAGGCTCCAGTGGAGCTGCTCGCCCGCGTGCGGGAACACCGGGCACGACTCGCGGGCGCGGTCGCAGACGGTGATGACGTAGTCCCACGGCTCCCCCACGTACGCGTCGACGTGGGTGGACTCGGCGTCGCCGACGTCGATGCCGGCCTCAGCGAGCACGCGCACGGTGAGCGGGTTCAGCCCGGAAGGCGCGCTGCCGGCCGAGTGCGCCTCGAACGCCTCGCCGCCACGATCACGCAGGAGCGCCTCGGCGATCTGCGAGCGGGCCGAGTTGCCGGTGCAGACGAAGAGGACGCGCGTGGGCACGGGTCAGGCCGCTGGCTCGTCGATGTCGTGCTCGTCGGCGGGCGGGTTGCCGCTGCGGATGAGCATGTAGACCGCCGCGCCCAGCATCGCGCCGGCGATGGGGCCGACCCAGTAGACCCAGTGGTCGACCCACGTGCCGGAGAGCAGCGCGGGGCCGAACGAGCGCGCCGGGTTCATCGACGCCCCCGCGATCGGGCCGGCGAACGTCGCGGCGAGCGCCACGTAGCCGCCGATGGCGATTGCGGCGTGGTCGCGCACGGCGCGCAGGTCCGTGGCGACAGCCATGATGACGAACATCAGGAACGTCGTGATGACGATCTCGAGGCCGAGCGCCTGGCCCGTGCTGCCCGTCGGCACCGTCGAGCCGAGGTCGGCGACGACGCCGAACAGCCAGCGCAGCACGAGCGCCGCGGCCGCCGCGCCGATGAGCTGCGCGACGATATACGGCGCGACGTGGCGCTTCGGGAAGTGCCCGGCGATCGAGAAGGCGAGGGTGACGGCGGGGTTGATGTGCGCGCCGGAGATGTGGCCCGTCGCGAAGATCGCCACCATCACCGCGAGGCCAAACGAGAGCCCGACCCCGAGGTGGGTGACCGCGCCCCCGGAGACCTCGTTGATCACCGCGGCGCCCGGCCCGGCGAATACGAGCAGGAACGTGCCTACGGCCTCGGCCACGTAGGCCCGCATGTCGGATGCGGTCGGCAGGAGCTGGTTCCCCACGAGCGAGGAGCCTAGCCGCGCGCGGTTAAGCCACTGTTAACCCCGGCCGGGCGACGCGCGTTCGGTTCGCCGCCGGTGGACGCGCCCCCTAGACTTGGCGACGTAACGGGCCGGAGATCCCCAGCATGCCCGCAACCGACGGCCTCGAGGTCGAGTGGCAGTTTGGCGTGGATGACCTCGCCGTGGCGGAGCGGGCGCTGCACGCGTGCGCGGCCGCGCTGCGGCTCACGCTTGCGCCGTCGAGGTCGCGCGTGCTCCTGGACGAGTACCTCGACACCACCGACTGGGCGTTCCACCGCGCGAGATTCGCGCTGCGCATACGCGACGCCGACGGAGCCGTGGAGGCCACGCTCAAGGGCTTCGGCGACCAGTCCGACGGTCCCTACCGCCGCCGCGAGATCAATGAGCCGCTCGACCGTTCGGGTCGTGCCGCGCTGCTCGCGTCGGCCGGACCGGTCGCGAGCCGCGTGCGCGCGGTGGTCGGCGAGGGCGAGCTGCGCGCGCTCTTCGCGCTCCGTACCGCGCGCCGCACGTTCGATGTGAGCTCGAACGGCACGGCACGTCCCATCGCCGAGGTCGCCCTCGACGCGACCGAGGTGGAGTCGGCGGATGGGGAGCCGCTCGCGGTGCGCCGCATCGAGCTGGAGCTCGCCGACCCGGCCGCGCTGGCGGCCGTCGAGGAGTTCGCCGCGGCGCTCGGTAGCGTCGAGGGGTTCGAGCGAGCCTCCGCATCGAAGTTCGCTGTCGGGCTTGCCGCCACGGGACGGTCGCCGGCAGCTATCCCGGATTTCGGCCCCACAGACGTCGACCCGGATTACACCCTCGGCACGGTGGTCTATGCGGCGTTGCGTCGGCAGTTCGCCGTGTTCCTCGCCAACGAGCCGGGTACGCGGCTGGGCGAGGACATCGAGGCGCTGCACGACATGCGCGTGGCGACGCGGCGGCTGCGCACGGCCGTGTCGGTGTTCTCGGCGGCGCTGCCGCCGGAACTGCTCGCCGTGCGGCCCGACTTCGGCTGGCTGGCGGACGTGCTCGGCGAAGTTCGCGATCTGGACGTGCAGCTCGAATGGCTGCGCGAGGAGGCCGCCGCGCCGGAGGGCGTGGGGCAGGCATCTCTCGCGCCACTCATCGAACTGCTCGAGGGGCGGCGCGAGGAGGCGAGGGACCGCATGCTCGTCGCCCTCGACTCGCCGCGCTACGCGAGCCTCGTCGCGGTGATGACGGGGATGGTGCGCGCGGGCGAGACGACGGCCGTCGGCGACACACCCGCCGTGCGGACGATGCCCGACCTGCTGCGCCGGCGGTGGAGGCGCTACAACCGCGTGGCGCGAGCACTCGAACCCGGCTCGACCCACGAAGACTTCCACGAGGCGCGGCTGCTCGCAAAGCGAATCCGCTACGCGACACAGTGCGCCGCCGACCTCTACGGGAAGGCCGCGCGCCCCTTCGTCGCGGCCCTGAAGCGGACACAGGACCAGCTTGGACGCCGCCACGATGCGGTGGTCGGGCTTGCACTGCTCGAACGCATGGCGGCTGAGGAGCCGTTTGCGGCGTCGACGCTGTCTGCGATGGAGCGGCTGGCCGAGCGCGAGCACGAGGTGGTGCGGTCGGCGGGGGAGACGTTCCCCGAGACGCATCGACGGCTGCGGCGCGAGTGGCGTCTGCTCCGCGCCGCCGCCGAGCAGGCCGCGCTGGACCGCTAGCCGCGACCCGAGACGCGCAGCCCGACGCCGAACGCCGCGTCGACGCGCTCAGCAAGTTCGCGGGGCTTCCACGTCGTCGTGCCGGGGAGCGTGATGCGCAGGTCGCCGCGCTTGATTGACATGCGCACGCCCTTCGGCGCTGAGCGTCGGCGCAGCTCCTCGGCCAGCGCGACGACGGCGCCGGCGCGGTGCAACGAGGCGGCGTCGTCGTCAGCGAGGAGCGGGCGGAGTGATCGCACCTCCCACGTCGGGCGGCGCGCGAGACGGGCGGCGGCTGCCACGCGCGCGATCTGGGGCTGCGTGAAGCCCGAGAGGTTGGCGTCCAGCAACATCGCCGTCGTGGCGCCCGCGCGGCGGTAGAAGTCGACCTGCAGCCCGGCGTTGTAGAGCATCGCCGCGTACTCGACCGTCTCACGGACATCCTCGCCCGCATCGGGATCGAGGTGCTCGATGAGCGAGACGGCGAGGCGCGCGCGGTGGTGCGCGCTGTCCGTCTCGGCGTCGCCGAAGCGCTGCGCGAAGACCTCGACGGAGCCTCGTCGCACGTCGCTCACGGGCGGCAACTTGTGGATGAACTGCGACCGTGCGATGCCCTCGCGCATACCCTGCCCGGCGACGAGCACGGCGTCGGTGCGGGTGTGCGCGGCGACGGCGTCCACCACCAGCGCGCCTGCGGCGATGATGCCCGCCCGGTCGGCGTTGAGGCCACGGACGCCGCGGCGCTCCTTGAGCGACATCCCCGCCAGCAGGCGCGTCAGGCGGTGTAGGCGGCGGATCGTGATCGAGTGGCCGTGGAGGCGCGAGATCGGGTAGCGCTGGCGGCGGCGGCTGACGTTTGCCAGGTTGCGCACCGTCCCGCCCGTACCGACCAGCACCTCGCCCTTGCCGAGCCGGGGGACGCCCGCGCCGCGGAGCTCGCGCCGCACGTGGCGCCGCAGCGCCGACATGGCGTCGTCGTCGGGCGGGTCCGAGGTCAGGAAGCGGTCGGTGAGCCGCAGCGTGCCGAACGGGAACGACCACGTCGCCACTGGCGTGCGGTCCTCGATGCGCGCGATGAGCAGGCTGCCACCCCCGAGGTCGAGCACCAGGCCATCGGTGACGGGCAGGCCGAAGACCGCGCCCATGCTGGCGTGACGCGCCTCGGCGTCGCCGCTGAGCACCTCGAACTTGATGCCCCAGCGCGCGCGCAGCTCCTTCGCCAGCACGTCGGCGTTGGCGGCGTCGCGCAGGGCGGCTGTGCCGACGGCGTGTATGGACTCGGCCCCGGCGTACTCGGCGAGGCGCACGAAGTCGCCGATGGCGCCGAGCGTCTGCTTCATCACGTCCGGCGGAATCTCGCCATGCGCGTCGACCACGCGCGCCAGCCGCAGCGTCGCGCGCGCGTCGTCGAGGATGTCGAGGTGGCCGCCCGCGAGGGGTCTGGCGATGAGGAGGCGGACCGAGTTGGAGCCGACGTCGATGACGGCGAGCGGAGCGGCGCCGTTCTCCATCGGTGGTCGCACCTCCCCGGGGATGGACGCGTACGGCTCGCGCGCGCGCCGGCTGCCAGCCTACCGCGAGTCGCGCTTACTGGTAGATCACGAGGTCCGGCGGGTTGTCCAGCGACAGCAGTCGCGCGGGCGTCAGGAGGGGCACGTCCCAGTGGTAGAAGAGCTTGATGGCCGCCCGCTCGGAGTAATCCGAGACGGCGTAGAGGTCGTACTTGGTGAGCTTCACGTACGGCTTCCCCCAGCCATCCATGTCGATGGTCACCTCGACCTCAGGCACGTCGTCGTAGTCGTCGACGCCGGTGAGCATCGAGTTCAGGAACTGGTGTACGACCAGCACCTTCGGGGGCAGGTCGTGCTCGCGCACGAGGCCTGCGAGGTAGTGCTGTACGGCGTTCAGGTCGGCGGACCCGAGCGTGCCGATGGACACGCCCGGCGCGGTGCCCTTGCTTCTGGTCGCGAACTCGGGGTCGAGCGCGAGGTGGACGAAGGGCTCGCGTAGCACGTCTTCCAGGAGCTTGACCTCCGTGAGTGCGTCCGACCATCCGATCTGCACATCGACGAAGAGCAGGATGCCGGCATCGCGTGCGGCCTCGACGTACTCGTTGAGGAGCTCGTCGCTCATGCGCTGGAGGTAGAGCCCGCTGTTGCCGGGATGGCGCTGCGCGACGGCGACGATGAGGTGCAGCGCCGGCATGACCTCGCGAGGGCCGTTGAGCGCGTCGTACTCCGCGGCAACACGCGCGATCGCCTCGGCGGCGTCCGCGGGCGTGTGCAGCCCGAGCTCGCCCATCACGCCGACGCCCGGGTATCCGTAGAACGAGACGACCTGTGCCCGCTCGAAGATCGAAGGCCGGAGCGCGCCGCTCGACGGGGTGACCTGCGCACCCGGTGTGATCGCCGCCGGGACCGTGATGGGCGTAATGGCCGCCGCGGGAGGCGTCTGAGCGGCCACGGGCTTCGGCGCGGTGAGCGCGGGCGCCTCAGTCGCCACGGGGGTGGTCGTGAGGGTGCCGGTGACGCGCAGCAGCACCTCGACAAGATCGAGTCCCTCGATGGGGGCCCCGGCAGCCCTGACGGGTGCGTCCGTGGTGGGCTCGCCGGTGGAGGCCGGGGCGACCGTGAGCGCAGCCGGCGCGGGAGCCGGCTCCGCGGTGACCGCGAGCGCGGTGTCAGGCGCGGGTGCAGGCAGGGTGGGCGCGGCGACGAGCGCGGACGCCGGCAGCACCGACACGTCCGGGACGGACATCGCCTCGACCTGTACGAGCGTGAGAGTAGCGGTGGCAATCACCGCCAGGAAGATCAATGGGCGGAACGGCACGCGCAGATTCCTTGCTACCCGCCGTTACTGCACGATACCACAAGGATGCCCCGGAACGACTGAAGGAAGTGCCGGGCGGGTGGCGAGTGGCGAGGGCTGGCGCAGCCTGCGACAATGCGCACGGCGCGGGTGAGGCCCGCTCCATCGCGGGAGAGGGCTACACCGTGCCGGGTCGAGGACTTCTACGCGCGCTGATCGTGCTGGCCGCTGTGGGCGGCGTGGCAGCGTACGCGCTCCGCAAGCTTGGCATCATCGGCGCGGACGAAGGCGGCTCCGCGATCGAGTACTCCGGCTCGTCAGCCGACGACGGCGAGGATGAGTCCGCCGACAAGTAAGACGATCACCAGGGCGGCGCCAATGCGCAGCACCGTCGGGGTCCAGAACCGGCGGGCCGGTGGATCCCAATACGCATACCCCGCCTCCTCAGTCAGGTCGGGGTCAAGGTCGCCCTCCGTCGAGTACTCCCAGTCGTCGTTCGTCACGCGGTTCCCTGTTCCCTCGTCGCCTGTGCCGCAGCCGAGGCTAGCGAACGGCGCGACGCCGCGCCACGGCCTGCCGTCGTCCTGCGGGCGCGGATGTGCCCCGTGACCGGCGCGGCTGGCACGTCGGAGGCTGCGCCCGGCGGTCCGCCGCCTCCATCGGCGCAGGAACTCCTCGAGATCGAGGCCGTCGCCGTCGAGCTCGCGCGCATGGCCGGCGAGCGCATCATGGAGACGCTCACGCGCGAGATCGCGGTCGAGTACAAGGACCAGGGCGAGGACGGTCGTCCGCCCTCTAACCCCGTCAGCGAGGTGGACCGGGCGGTCGAGGACTTCCTGCGCGAGCGCCTTGGCGAGCGCTTCCCGGATCACGGCATCCTCGGCGAGGAGATCGACACGCACCCGGACCGCGATGCCGCGTTCGTCTGGATCGTCGACCCTGTCGACGGCACGACGAACTTCGTGAATGGGTTCCCGCTCTACGCCGTCTCGATCGGCGTCACGCATCACGGGCTACCGGTCGTCGGGGCGGTCTGGTGCTCGACCGGCCACGCGCTGCGGCCTGGCGTCTACCACGCGCACCTCGGCGGCGCGCTCCACTTCGAGGGCGAGCGAATGCCGGTGGGGCGGCCGGCGAGTGGCGTGACGCGCAAGCTGGGCGCGGGCCCGGCGGGATCGCCGGGCCGGTTCCGCGGCTGGGACATCCGCGTCACGGGGTCGGCGGCCATCGAGTGCGCGTTCGTGGCGGCGGGCATCTTCCAGTACGCCGTCTTCACCGCGCCCAGCATCTGGGACGTCGCCGGCGGCGTGTGCCTCTCGCAGGCGGCCGGGCTGAGCGTGATGACGAACGGCCCGCGAGGCGTCGAGGAGTTCAGTCGCTTCGAGGCGCCCGCCGAGGTGCAGGCCGACCGTGAGCCTTCGCTGCGGGACTGGCGGCAGTTCATCGCGATGGGGCAGCCGGAGGCGACGGGACGCATCGGCGAGACGATGAGCCGCCGACGCTCACGCGTGGTGTTCCGTCTCCGGCGCCTGCTGTGGCGCTTCGCGGCAAGGTTCCTGATTCCGCGGTAGCCTGATGTGTGGAGGCACTCAGCCATGAAGCGGATGTTCGCTGCGAGCGTCACTCGTGAAGGCGACTGGTTCGTTGCCCAGGCGCTAGATGTCGACGTGGCGAGTCAGGGGGAGACTGTCGACCAGGCACTCGCGAACCTTGGCGAGGCGCTGACGCTCTACTTCGAACCACCTGAGGCGTAGGCGAGCACGACCCCTAGATCATCGGCCAGGGCACGCAGCGCCACGGGTACATCTCCGGCAGCACCGGGTTGCCCAGCAACTGCGCCGCGCGCTCGACGAAGGCGTCTACCTCGACGTCCGTGAGGAACGCCCGCAGCGGCTCCGACGAGGCGTCCCGGTCGCGCATGGCGTCGTGCGCCCGCCCCAGATCCCCGCGCCAGCTTTCGGGCAGCTCGGCGCCGGCGAAGTCCCAGATCACCGTGCGCAGCTTCTCGTGGTGGTGGAAGCACAGCGCCTGGTCGATGCCCCACACCTGGCCGTGGGCGTCGAGGAGGATGTGGCCGCCCTTGCGGTCCGCGTTGTTGGCCACGAGGTCGAACGCGGCCATCCGCATGAACTGTTCATGCAGGTCCTCGCGGTCGCGCAGCGCGAAGAAGTGCTCGGCCGGGTCGTGCTCGATGAAGAGCTGCATGGAGCCGAGCCCCTCCGGCCCGTCGCGCTCCACCGTCGGTGGCACCATCGCCCACCCGAGCAGGCGCGACAGCTCGTACGTGGCTACCTCGCGGCGGTGCAGCGTGCCGTACGTGAAGTCCGACAGCGGCCGCTCGCCACGCTGCGGCTTGTACACCCCGAGCCCGGCGCCGTGCTCCGGGTGCTCGAGCTCGGCGAGGAACACGTAGTTCGAGGAGTCGTAGAGCAGTCGCAACTGCCCCACGTCGGCCTCGCGCAGGGCCTCGATGATGTCCGCGTCGTCCGGCGACCACGCGTTCGTGAGGTCCCCGATGCGTTCAGCCACGGTGCGCCGCGCCCGGTCTCATGCCTCGCGCACAACCTCGCGTTCGCGCAGGCCGAGACCGACGCGCATCGCGGTGCAGTGCATCATCATCGTGGATACAGCGGAGAGCTCACGGTCGACGATCACGCGCGCCCGCGCGATCTCCTCGGGGCGCATGCCCGCCTCGCGCAGCGCCTCGTCGTCGGCGCGCAGTGGCACGGCGAGGAACCGCGACGAGGAGCGCGCGTAGAAGTAGAGAGCGCGACCGCGCTGGCGGAACAGCGGGTACGCGACCAGGTGCTGCAACTCGTCCCACACCGCATCGAAGTAGCCGGGCCAGACCGCGATCGCCCGGTAGAGGTCCGGCGGCGCGTCGAGCTGTAGCTCGACCGGTACCTCGGGGAGCAGACCCGCCTGCGGCGAGGCCAGTTCCACCGGCGTGTCGATGTGCGCCTGCTCGCGCTCCGACGGCTCCCGTGGCTCCGGGCGCCCCTGCCCGCCGACCGAGGGTGCATCGTGGGCCTCTGCGAGCGCGGCGAGCAGCAGCAGCAGCTGCGGCTGCAACCAGTGGAAGACGTCGAGCACCGCGACCACGCGGTCGAGGTCGGCTTCGGTCAGTCCGCTCGCAAGCAGCGACTCCCGCGACAGCGTCGGCTCGTCGTAGACCTCCTCGACGGCGCCGAGCGCCATGTCGGCCATGTAGAGGGCGCTGCCGAGGAAGCCTGCCGTGTCCACCGACGGGGCGAGCTGCGGCCAGACGGCGTCGAGGAAGCCCTCGATGTCCGCGAGCTGGTGGACGACAGACGGCACGAACGAGGTCCGCAGCCCCGCCGTGATCTCAGCCACGCGCGCCTGGTCGTTCGAGTTGGCCATGGCTGGAGGATACCGACCCACGGGCCGTGGTGGCGACGCAGGTCGCGCGACGAACGCACGTTCGCTATACTCAGGCCTCGGACGGGGAGCGCGGCAGCGGGCCGCGCGATCGAGGGTGGCGTGAACGACACGCAGCGCGGTCCGCTCGCGCGGACGCAGACTTCCGGCGATGCGGCGGTTGAAACTTCGCTGCGCCCGCGGAAGCTTGACGAGTATTTCGGCCAGGACACCGTCAAGGCGTCGCTGCAGATCGGCATCGAGGCGGCGCTCGGGCGCGACGAACCGCTCGACCACATCCTGATCCACGGGCCGCCCGGCCTCGGCAAGACGACGCTCGCGATGATCATCGCCTCCGAGATGGGCGTCTCCATTCGCGTCACCTCGGGCCCGGCGATTGAACGCGCGGGCGACCTCGCCTCGGTGCTCACCAGCCTGCAGCCGGGCGACGTGCTCTTCATCGACGAGATCCACCGCCTCCCGCGACCCGTCGAGGAGATCCTGTACCCGGCGATGGAGGACTGGGCGCTGGACATCATTCTCGGTTCCGGGCCGAAGGCGCGCGACGTGCGGCTCAAGCTCAACCGGTTCACGCTGATCGGCGCCACCACGCGCTACGCGCTCGTCTCGCAGCCGCTGCGCGAGCGCTTCGGGGCGACGTGGCGCCTCGAGTTCTACGACGAGTCGGCGCTCGTACGCATCGTCGAGCGGTCGGCGGCCGTGCTTGGCTGCGCCATCGATGAGGGCGGCGTGGCGGGCATCGCGCGCCGCTCGCGCGGCACGGCTCGCGTGGCCAACCGGCTGCTGCGCCGCGTGCGCGACTACGCCGAGGTGCGCGCGGACGGTGTGATCACCGGTCGCGTCGCCGATGAGGCGCTCGCCCAGCTCGAGATCGACGCGCTCGGGCTCGATGCGATGGACCGCGAGCTGCTGCGCGTGCTGATCGACCGCTTCGGCGGCGGGCCTGCCGGTCTCGAGACGCTGGCCGCGGCCGTGTCCGAAGAGACCGACACGATCATGGACGTGTACGAGCCGTACCTGCTCAAGATCGGCTTCCTGCAGCGCACCCCGCGCGGGCGCGTGGCGTCCCGCCTGGCGTACGACCACCTCGGACTCGACTACCACCATGCCGCCGAGGAGTCCTCGATCGAGTCGAACGGGGTGCAGCCGACGCTGTTCGAGGGTGAGGCCGCGCCCTAGCCAGTCCTAGTGGACGCCCACGATCATCGCGTCGAGGGGATGGCCCGGGTCGAATAGCGCCACGGCCACACGCCGGCCCGTGACAAGTTCGGCCGCCGGGATTGCGCGCGAGACGGGGACAGCCCGCACCACCGAGGTCAGTGAACCGGCGAACCGCACGGTCGCGAGGCGGGTAGTGGCGTCGAAGGCTTCGAGGATGGCGCGTTCGATCATCGGTGGCTCCTAGACATCGCTGAGCGCGATGCGCTGCTCGTAGACCGGCCGCTTGCCGCCGCGGACGTAGCGGAGGTGCAGGCCGGACGCGCGGAACCGCGCGTCGACGAGTCCCGCTTGCTTCGAGGTCACGGCGACCACATCGCCCACCTCCAGCCCGGCGTGTGGCCGCACCACCAGCTCGCCGCGCGCGATGTCCAGCTGCGAGCGACGCAGCACGGTCTCCGCGCGCGCATCGGCGCGCGCCTGCACGTCGAGGTTCTCGTCGACGACGATGGCCGTGGCGCCACCCTCGGCGAGCGAGGCCTCGTGGATCGCCTCGGCGAGCACGCCGGCGCCGAAGACGCGCGCCCAGCCGGTGGCGGGCGCGCCCGACTCCATGGTGAGACGCACGAGGGACCCATCCGCGGCGAAGGAGGCGACCGGTGCATCGTTGGCCTTCGGCTCGGTCAGGAACGCCCGATGGCCGCGCATGAGCACGTCGTCGGGGAGCATCGCGAGCAGGCGTCGCGCGGCGGTGGAACCGCGTTCGCCCGCCCGCACTGTGAACGCCGGGCGCAGCGTGACGGACTCGAGGCTGGGGCGGCCGCCCGCGAGCATCACGCCCGCCCGCCGCATCAAGCCGGTGAGCACCTGCGAGGCGCTCGTCGCGCCGGCCGCCCAGACGAACTGGCTCGGCGCAGTCCACGCGTCCAGGAGTCCCCAGCCGTCCACCGCCTCGACCTCGACAGATGCGCTGCCGGGTTCGTAGCGGTGGCGCACGGTCGTGATCCAGAAGGCCGGGCCGCTCGAGGACTCCTCGCCCGCGCTGGTCACGTAGCCCGGCGCGGGGGGCAGCTCCCCGCCGGCCGCGAAGCCAGGCGGGGGCGCGTCAGGCGCATAGCGGGCGTGGTCGTTGCGCAGCAGGAGGCGGAGCCGTCCGCCGCGACGGCCATGGATCATGGTCGCTTCGAGGACATCGTCGGAGAGGTCGGTCTGCGGCACCGGGTACGGCGCCTGCCAGACCGCGTTCGGCGCAGCCAGCCACGCACCTGCCGGGCCCGCGGCGATGGCGAGACCATGGGGCGAGCGATGGTCGAACGGTCGCGGATCGCGCCAGAGCTGGTCGCGATACCCGGTGCCGCCGACGCCGGCAACGATGTGTGCGCGGTCGTACGCCCCGCCACCGGCGTACGACTCGACGAACACGTGCCGGGGCACGTCGGCGGTCACGGTCCCGCTCGCGCTATAGGTGGTGCGCGTGCCCGGAGCAGCAGCGGCCACCTCGGACAGCGGTCGCCACGACCCCGGCGGATAGGCGCCGCCGGCGCCGTATGTGGTGCACCACGCGCCCGCCGTGCCATCGGTGTCCACACCGGAGACCAGCACGTGGTGGTCGACCTCGAACGACGCTGCGAGGGCGTTCACGGTCGCGAGCGACCGCGACCACGCGCGGGCCGGACGCCAGCGCGCCGTGCGGAACCTGCGGACGCCGTACACGACGCCGCCGGCGGCGTAGATCACCGCCGCCGTGCCGTCCGGGGCCATCGAGCAGGCCACCGCGGTCACGGCGGACGGCGCCACGCCGACCGTGCCCGGCGTTCCGAAGGTCGCGCCGCTGTCGCTGCTCTCGCGCACCTCGACGGTCACGCCGTCGGGGCGAACCGAGGCGATCATCGCGCGCGTCCCGTCCGCGGCGAGTCCGACGCGCGGCCCGACGGCGACGGTGGCTACCGAGGTCCACACCCGGAAGTCGCTCGTGGGCCCCGGCTGCGCGATGCGCTGGCGCGTGAGCGCGCCCGTCGAGGGGTCGATGCGCACGCGCAGCAGCGCGCCGTCACCGGCGACGGCCGCAGCACACGGGCCGTCCGGCTCCTGGCCGCTGTAGACGCGCCGCCAGCGCAGTCGGAGTGCGCCGACATCGCGGTCGTGGAGCAGCACGCGCAGGTACGGCTTCGCGCTCGGTGAGCGCTGCGCAGCCTCGAGCGTCGGGGTGAGCCCTCGCACGGCGCGTTACCCGCGCGGCACGGGTGCGCCGACGGCGTCGCCCGGCGGCCGGTGGAGCTGCCGCGACCGCACCCGCCGCTCGCGCCCGTGTTTGGCGAGCGCGCGTGCGAAGGCGGCGAGGCGTTCCTGCGCCCAGATGTGGTAGTGCCGCCAGGTGTCCGCCCCGCCAGCGTTCACGCGATTCGTCGCGAACGAGGCCCACTCGAGCGCCGCATACCCGCCCGCACCCGTCGCGACGATCTCCTCGAGTGCCGCGGGGAGCGTCGAGGCATCCTCGGTCAGGGTGTGGAGCTTCGAGTAGTAGACGGTCGCGCGCTCGCCCGCGTGGGGCGCCCGCTCGACGACGAGCGTGAGCGTGTCGCCCCACGGCGAGAACGACGCGTACGACGGCGGGTACTGCCCCGCCGGGTATTCCACCGCGTCGATCGAGACGCGGCCGGCCAGCCCCGACACGTCGAGGTCGCGGCTGCCGGCCGCCGTCGTGAGTGTCTCGACCGCCTCGACGGGCGCGGCGAGCGAGAGCTCGCGCACCGCGCGCTCGATGTGCCGGTCGAGCTCTTCGTCGGACCAGCGCTCGTCGGACGGGTCCGTGTCACGGAGGTCACGGCGGACGCGTGTCCGCATCTCGGTCAGGTGCATGGTCGCCTCCCGGGGCGCGTCGAGGTCGGCGTGCGGGCCGCTAGGCCTGCACGCCGGTGAGCTTCGCGAGCTTGAGTTCGTTGAAGAGCGCGATGGAGACGTACCACTTCACGCGCACGCGCGTGGCGTCCTTCGTCTCCAGCGCACCGACGCGATCGATGGTCACGCCGCCGGGCGCCGTCAGGCCCGCCACGGCGCCCTCGCCGAACTGCAGCGCGTAGATCACCGAGGTGTTCCGCGCCGTGCCCTGGCTCTGGTTGTCCTTGATGTAGTCGCTCACCCCGATCGGGATGCCGTCGTAGTACGTGACCATGCGGCCGAACTCGTCGCGGTCGTGCTCCACCACGCCCGATCCGGCCGCGCGGGCGAGGCTGTTCAGCGAGCGCCGCGAGCGGCGCGACATGAGCAACATCTCCGGCTTCCCGCCGCGCACGAGGTCCACCAGCTCGTCGAGCTTGTCGAGGGAGAGCTTCGCGCCGTTGTTGGCCATCGAGATGGTCTGGCCGGCGGCGCACAGCTCGTCGATGCCGTTGAAGGCCTTCGAGTCGGCGGTGGTGTCGCCCGCGATGAAGGTCTCGTCGAACTGCTGCTGGACGGCCTTCGCCTTCAGCTCGACGACGGCGGCCTCGATGTCCTGGACGTTGTTGCGGGTGCGCGCGATGTAGTTATCGATGTCCGCGTCGCCACCGAGGATCGTCAGCGAGGCGGTCACCTGCGTGAACGTCGGCGTGCTCTCCGCCCACGTATCGCCCACGGCGTAGAAGGCCGCGCTGGCGGCGGCGTTCTCGCGGTTGTAGGTGAGCCCGTTCCCGACGATCTCGATGAACGGAAGCCGTTGCAGGACGGGGCTGTCCTTGATCACGGTCTCGATCACGCCCTGCTCCAGGACGTCGTTCGAGAGCTTGGCCCCCTCGGTCAGCGTCAGCGCCACTTGGTCCCTCCCCGCGCGCAGCCTGCCGCCGCGCGCCTGCTTCGATGTGCGTTGTGGGAGGGAGGCTATGCGAACGGGTGTGCTGCCAGAAGATGTGAATGGCACGGGCCGGGGCGGGCGCAGTACACGGAGTTAACTAGTACGATTGGGATGATGGTCAGCGATGAGATTCCTTGGGCAGCGATCGTAGAGACGCTCGATTCAGGCGACCCAGACAGGGTGTTTGCGGCCGCGTCAGCGCTCGAAAGCACGCTGGAAGGCTCGGGCAGCAACGCACCAGTGTGGGCAGCCACGCTTGCGCCTCTAGTCGGCAAGTTGATCACAGGAAGTGGTCGCACGCATGGCTTGGATCTGCTTGGCAGATACACGGCCAGCGTCCCAGAAGTGCGTGCCTTAATGCTCAAGCAACTTGACGCCGTTCAGCCATCAGCAAGGCTTCGGGCAGCTCATCACATTGTCCAGGAGCTCCCCGCACACGACGCAGAGGTACGCGCGGCACTGTTCAGGCTGATGGGGGACGACGACGAAGACGTTAGGGGCTTCGCGATCGGGCTCCTGCCGGCGCTCGCCAATGAGCCGAACTCTGAGTCAGCAGCCCCCGCTCTACGCGTGCTGGCTGACCCTGAACAGGAAGGGCAGGCTCTCGAGCTACTCGACCGTCTAGAGCGCTCCGTCCATACGCTGCAGGACCTGGGACTCGAACCCGCACAGAACGACATCGTCAACGAGATCATTCTGCCGTCGATTAGCGAGCTTCGGGCCATCCTGCCGGCCGAGTCGGCGGATTCGGCCGAGGTAGCCTCAAGCCGAAGAACGGCAGTCCAGCGCCTCGGTGGGTTGCTCGGCTCGACCAAGGCGCTGGCTACGATCATTGTTGGTGCCGCCAACGTGGACGACGCACTTGCTAACTTCGAAGCGGCAGCGGCTGAGGTTCCCACGATCCTCGGATGGATCTTGGATGCGCTCTAGGATGCGTAGCTAGGACGAATCAGACTGCTCTACGTGCCCCGCCCAGCTCCGCGGCGGGGCGGGGCACGACCGCGTCAGGCTCCAGCCCGGCGATCCAGACCGAACGCGATCTTCTCCGCCGCCGTCATTCCCTCGACGCTCGGCTCGAGGCGTCCCGGCGCGCCGACGGGGAAGCCCCTCGCGGCCGCTTCGTCCGCCTCGGTGGCGAGCCGCTCGCGGATCTGCGCCACCGCGCGGCGCGCCGCCTCCACCGACGCGTCGACGTCGGCGAGGCTCTCACCGGTCACGAGCTCCGGCGGCAGCGCCGGCTCGGCCGCCAGCACCGCCTCGCGGTAGCGCGCGACGGCGGCGCGGTGGGCCGCGCGCTCGGCGTCGAGGTCCGCCCGCAGCCGGTTGAGCTCCTCGGCGGTCTGCGCCTCCTCGGCCTCGTCTGGGTGCTCGCCATCCTCGATCGCGGCGAGTTCGGCGAGCACCTCGTCCGGCAGGTCGTCGCCCTCGGCGTCGGTCAGCGTGGGTTCGTCATGGTCGGCCATCGTTGGGTCCTCCTCGGTTACATGGGTCTACGTGGCGAGGACGGTAGCCGCCGCGCCCGCGAGTCCCGAGGCGGCGATGGCGCGGTGCGTGCAAGGCGAGGCGCGTTACGATCGGAGCATGTGCGCCGATGCCCGTCCCCCGGCAATCACCATCCGCCAGATGCGTCCCGGCGACGTGCGCGCCGCCGTCCGCATCGAGCGCGACGCGTACGGCACGCAGACCCCTCGCACGAGCTTTCGTCGCGACCTCCTGAACGGGCTCGCGCAGTACCTGGTCGCGGGCATCGGGGAGCCCGGAGCCGAGCCATCACCTGTGAACGGGCTGTGGGCGCGGATGCTGCAACAGCTCCCGGACCGGCTCGCGCTCGGTCCCGCTGGTGCGCCGCTCGCGGGCTACGCGGGCGCGTGGTTCACGCACGACCAGCTGCACCTCGTCACCCTCGCCGTCGCGCCGCGGTCCCAGGGGCTGGGCATCGGGCAGGCGCTGCTCCTGGCCGTATGCGACCTCGCCGTTGCCGCCGAGCTCGACAGCGTCGCGCTCGAGGTGCGCCCGACGAACGCGCGCGCGGTCAGCCTGTACGCGCGCAACGGGTTCCGCAGCCACGGCCGGCTCCGCCACTACTACAAGGACAACGACGAGGACGCGGTCGTGATGCTCCTCGATGGCCTAGACACACCCGAGGGCCGCGCCGCCCTCGACGCGCGCCGCAGCGAACACGCTGAGCGCTACGGCGTGGACTTCGTGACCCGGACAGACTGACGCTCGGCAGTCCGATCCCCTCGCCCCCCGCGAAGGGGCCTGCGGGGTATCCCCGCATCGAGGCGGGCCGAGGGAGAGCCCTCGGCCCGCCGACCCGGCCATACAGAGGGTGAGGGTGAGGGTGCCGCCGCGCGAAGAAAGCCAGCCGCCGGAACCCCCTCACCCCAACCCTCTCCCTCGAGGGAGAGGGGGCCGGAATCGGATCCCCTCGCCGGCGGCATGGGCAGCTCCGGAGGTGTGCGGCCGCTACCCGGCCGGCTCCGCGCTGAGCCGCGCGACGAGGGCGCTGCGCTGCAGCTTGCCGTTGCGCGTGCGCGGCAGTTCGGCCACCGGCACGTACTGGTGCGGCTGCTTGTAGCCGGCGAGGCGTGACTCGGCGTGCGCGCGCAGCGCCTGCTCCTCCAGGTCCACGCCGTCCTCGGGCACGACGCATGCGGTGACCAGCGTCTTCGTCGCGTCGATAGCCAGGCCCACCACGGCTACCTCGGCGACCCCGGGGGCGGACTCCAATGCCGCCTCGATCTCGACCGGCGAGAGGCGGTAGCCGAACGACTTGATCACGTCGTCGGCGCGGCCGTGGAACCAGAGGTAGCCGTCCTCGTCGAGCGCCGCCAGGTCGCCGCCGGCGAACCACTCGCCGCG
This sequence comes from Dehalococcoidia bacterium, assembly GCA_965208885.1. Taxonomy (GTDB): domain Bacteria; phylum Chloroflexota; class Dehalococcoidia; order UBA2979; family UBA2979; genus VXMT01. The sequence goes on along the minus strand of CBDBPS010000002.1, from coordinate 1,334,927 downwards.
ATAGACGTTGGCAGCCTCGTCGGGCCGCCGCCAGTATTCGAGCATGAGCCCCGGGTCCGAGCGATGTACCGCAAGCAGCCCCACCTCGCCCGCGGGCATAGGCTCCTCGCCACCGTCCTCGGGCAGGATCGCGACCCGCCGACCGGGCTGCGGTTGCCCCGGCGAGCCTGCTCGCACCGGGGTCGCGGGACCCGAGGAGACGTAGGTGCTCACCTCGGTCATGCCGAGGGCCTCGTACATCTCGACGCCGATGCGCTCGATCCACTCCGCGCGAAGTGCGGGCAGCAGCGGCTCACCGGCGCACAGGCAGTGTCGTAGCGAGGAGAGGTCATGCTCCTCGGTCGCGCCGTACTTGAGCAGCTGCCGGTGGACGGTGGGCACGGCGGTGAAGATCGTGATGCCGTGACTGGCGATCAACGGCGCCCAGACTGCCGGGTCGGGCGGCCCACCGTAGAGCATCGCGTGTCCCCCGGAGGCCCACACGTCCATGAGTCCGACGCCGAGGGTGTACGACCAGTTCAGCGTGCCGGCGTGGAGCGCGACGTCGGTGGGGCCGAAGCCCTGCCACGCCTCCCACATCAGCGCGCGCCCGTAGAGCGTGCGCTGCGCGTGCAGCACACCCTTCGGCAGCGCCTGCGTCCCCGAGGTGTAGATGAGGAACGCCGGATCCTCGGCCGTCGTCTCCGGCAGCTCCGCGCTCCCGTCGAGCGTGTCGAGGTCCTCGGCGTGCAGCTCGATGCCGTCGAAGCCCCGGAGCCCGAGCTCCCGCGTCGTGAAGGCCGCCCGCGGCTCCGCGTCGTCGACGAGGAATGTCGCCTCGGTCTCGGTGAGCTGCGGCGAGGCGGGGATGGGCACGAGCCCGGCGGCGTTCGCGCCGAAGAACGCGAACGCGTAGGCGGGCGAGTGGGGCAGACGTACGAGCACCCGGTCGCCCGGCTCCAGTCCCCGGTCGAGGAGCCCTCGCGCCACGCGCTGCACGCGCTCCCAGACCTCGGCGTACGTCCATGACTCGGCGTCGCCGGGCTCAGGGCCGTGCAGGAAGGTGAACGCAGTGCGGTCCGCGTGGTCGGGGTCGCTCGCCCACCCCTCGAGGCAGGCGCGCGCGAGGTTCAGCGAGCCCGAGACGGGCGTGCGGACGACGGTTCCCGGCGCGATCGCCGGCCTCGCGCCGGTCATACTCCGTCCGCCGCTTCGACGATGGCGGACATCGAGCCCTTCGAGGTCGGGATGCGCGGGTCGGCGCCGTGGCCGTGGATCTTGCCCTGATCGAGCGTCACCCGCTCACGGTCCGCGGTCTCGACCACCACGCGCCCGGCGCTGTCGACGATGCTCGCGAGCGCGTACGACTTCTCGCGGCCGTAGCCGAAGATCTTGCCGAGCATCTCGATCACGTACGCGTACGTGTGGTGGTCATCGTCGAGCAGCACGAGGTGGTAGAGCGGCTCAAGCGCCGACTCGGGCGCGTCGGCCTCGCTCGGCGTGTCGACGGGTGCGGGGGCGGATCCGGGTCCGACGGTAGTCACGGCCGTATTGTCGGCCGTTCGCGCTGCGCGTCAAACGGTCGTGCGCGTTGGGCATCAGCCGGCGGGAGGCGTGTGCTACGCGCCGTTGAGCTCCAGCGCGAAGACTCGGGGCTCCCGACGGAGGCTGAGCGCGACACTGCCGAGGCGCTCGTACGCCTCGTCCGAGCCGACGCGAACCTGTAGCTCCGTGCCCTCGTGCGTGCGGACGCGCAGCATCTGGTCGTGGCCGTAGAAGGTGCGGCCCAGCACCTCGCCGGGCACGCCCGCCTCGCCCGCCGGGCCGATCACCACATCCTCGGGCCGGATCACGACGGCGCACTCCGCGGCGTCGCCTGGCGCGGGGTGCTCGCCGAACGGGCTGCGCACCCGGCCTGCGTGGGCCTGCCCCGGCAGCACGATCGCGTCGCCGATGCTCGTCGCGATGTGCAGGGTGCGCGGCTCGCGGTAGATCGCCTCGGGCGTCCCGCTCTGTTCGACACGCCCCTGCCACATGAACGCGACACGGTCGGCCAGCGAGAGGGCCTCTTCCTGCTCGTGCGTAACGAGGATCGCCGTCGCGCCTGCTCGCCGCACGATCTCGCGCACCTCGAGGCGCAGCCGCTCGCGCAGGCTCGCGTCGAGGTTCGAGAACGGCTCGTCCAGCAGCAGCATGCGCGGGCCGGGGGCGAGCGCGCGGGCGAGCGCTGCGCGCTGCTGCTCGCCGCCGGAGAGCTCGTGCACGCTGCGCTCTGCGAAGTCGGTGAGGCCGGTGAGATCGAGGACCTCGCTCACGCGCTCGCGGCGCTCCGGGCCACTGCGGAGGCCGCCACGCAGGCCGTAGGCGACGTTCTCCGCGACGTTCATGTGCGGGAACAGCGCGTAGTCCTGGAACACCATCCCGATGTCACGGCGGTCCGGTGGCACGAATGTCGAGCCGCCGGCGGTGGGTTCCCCGAAGAGCTCGAGTGTGCCGCCGTCGGGACGCTCGAAGCCGGCGATGAGCCGCAGTGCCGTGGTCTTCCCCGATCCGCTCGGCCCGAGGATCGCGCAGAACTCACCGGCCTCGACCTCGATGCTGAAGTCGTCTACGGCGGTCACGCCGCCGTAGTGACGCGAGAGGCCGGTGGCCCGCAGCGCGAGCTGACCCTCAGGCATCGCGTCGGGTGAGAGCCAGCACTGCAAGTGGAAGCGCGGAGAGCGCGATCAGCACCAGCGCGGGCAGCGCCGCCTGCGCGAAGAACGCTTCGCTCGATGCCCCCCACACGCGCGCAGCGAGCGTCTCGTACCCGATCGGGCTCAAGAGCAGCGTCGCCGGCAGCTCTTTCATCGCCGTCAGGAACACGAGCACCGCCCCAGCGAAGATGCCGCGCGCCGTCAGCGGTAGCGTGATGGTCCGCAGGACCCCCCAGGGACCTCGCCCGAGCCCGCGCGCCGCCTCCTCGACCGAGGGGCGCAACTGTAGCACCGAGACCCGGGTCGCGCCCACAGCCTGCGGGAGGAACAGCAGCGCGTAGGCGAGCACGAGGAGCGTGAGCGACTGGTAGAGCAGGCCCGAAGCCAGGGCGGCGAAGACCAGGGCCAGCGCCACGACGAGCCCCGGCAGGGCGAACCCGGTGTAGCTCAGCGCCTCGAGCGGTCGCGTGAGCGCGAAGCCGCGGTGCCGCGCGGCGAGCATCGCGATCGGGAAGGCTGCGAGCGCTGCTAGAGCGGCCGCAAGCCCCGCGGCGAGCAGCGAGTCCAGCGCCGCGCTCGCAACACCTCGCACCGCCTCGCCGGCGGCGAGGCCACGCAGGAGCCAGTAGCCGAGCAGGGCGGCGGGCATCGCGAGCGCGAGCGCGAGGACGGCCGCGACGAACGCGAAGGCAGGCCAGCGCCATCGCCCGAGCGCGTGTGGCGTCGCCGCCCGCGCGGCGCGCCCACCGCCGTGGGCTGCGTGGTAGCGCGTGCGTCCGCGCGTCCACAGCTCCAGGGCGACGAGCGTGAGCGCGAGGCTCACGAGTACGAGCGCCAGCGCGGCGGCGCCGCTGAGGTCGAATCCGGCCTCGTAGCGCACGAAGAGCGCGCGTGTGAGCGAGTCGTAGCGGAACAGCGCGACCGCGCCGAAGTCGGAGATCGCGTACAGCGCGACGAGCAGCCCGCCCGCCGCGAGCGCAGGCCGGAGCTGCGGCAGCACCACGCGCCGGAACGTATGGAAGCGCCCGTGGCCGAAGCCGCGTGAGAGCTCCTCGAGCCGCGGATCGAGCCCGGCGATGGCCGGCCGGAGCGTGAGCAGGAGGTACGGGTACGTGAACAGCGCGAGTACGACGACCGCGCCCCAGAAGCCGTAGATCGACGGCAGCCGCTCCACGCCGAGCGGCGCGAGCGCGTCCTGCAGCAGCCCGCGCGGCCCGAATGCAGAGACCGCGAGCCACGCCGCGATGTACGAGGGGATCGCGAGCGGCAGCGCCGCGAGCACGGCTATCAGCCGACGCGCGGGCAGGTCGGTGCGGACGGTGAGCCAGGCGAGCGGGAGCGCCAGCGCCGTGGCGAGGGCTGTGGCGCCGAAGGCGAGCGCGGCGGTGTTCCACACCAGGCGCAGCGTCGAGCCGGCCAGCAGCGCGTCCCATGCCGCCTCCGGCGACTGCCCCGCGCGCACGAACAGGTAGACGGGCGGGATCACGCACGCCATCCCGACCAGCACGGCGGGGATCCACAGGGCAGCCGAGGGGCCTCGTTCGCCGCGCAGCCGGGCGCGCACGGCGCGCCGCAGCGGCAGCGCGGCTTCACGAACAGTCATTGACGCTCCTCGTTGGGTCTCGGGGCGCGTAGCGGCGTACGTGGGATGTTAGCCTCGACTAACGGTCACGTATCGTAACAGCATTCCGGACAGCGCGCCCCTGCCGTACGTGGGTTTCCCGCCAAAACTGCGCACCCATCGACGCTCGCACCATCGCACTCGCGATGTCCACACAGTCCGTCGCGCGTCCTGGGCCGCGTCAGGCTCCCGGCTGGGTCGTACACTCCGGGCACGAGGTGGGTTGATGACGAACCAGCCGGGCTACGATGTCGAGGTCGCCGTCATCGGTGCGGGCGCCCTCGGCACGGCCATCGCCGCCACCCTGGCCGCGAACCACTCGGTGCTCGTCATCGAGCGCCACGAGGGCAGTGGGCGCGAGACGAGTTCGCATAACAGCGGCGTCATCCACGCCGGCATCTACTACCCCACGGGCTCGCTGAAGCACCGCGCCTGCATCGAGGGCAACGCGCTGCTCTACGAGTGGTGCGAGCAGCGCAACGTCGTCCACCGCCGCTGCGGCAAGCTCATCGTCGCGCTCGCGGGCGACGAGCTCGACGGTCTCGACGCCGTCGTGGAGCAGGCCGGCGCAAACGGCGTCCCCGGCATCTCGCGGCTGACGGGCCCCGAGGCGCGCGCGCTGGAGCCGGCGGTGCCCGCTGCGGGAGCGCTGCTGTCGGAGAGCAGCGGCGTGGTCGACCAGGCGGGGCTCGTGCGCTCCTTCGAGGGCGCGGCGATCGAGGGTGGCGCGCTCTTCGCCTATCAGCACGAGGTGCTCGCCGCGGAGCGCGGCGGCGCCGGCTTCCGCCTCGATCTCCGTGACGCCGACGGCCAGCACTCCGAGCTGCGGGCTGGCGCACTCGTCAACGCCGCCGGCCACGGCGCGCCCGGCATCGCCGCCGCGCTCGGCTACCCCCTCGACGGTGAGGGCGAGGTGCCGCGGCTACGCCAGACGGCGAGCCGCGGACGCTACTACGACGTCGTAGGCCCCGGCCTCGCAGAGGCAGTGACCCGGCTCATCTACCCGCTGCCGGACCATGCCGGGGCGGCGCTCGGCGTGCATCTCACCATCGACACGGACGGCGCGCTGCACCTCGGCCCCGACGCCACCTGGCTCGACGACGACGCGACGCTCGACTACCGCAACAACGACGACGCGCGCGCTGAGTTCCTCGCCGCTGGCCAACGCCTGCTCCCCGCACTCACCGACGAGGATCTCGCACCCGGCCAGGTCGGATACCGCCCGAAGCTCCACGACGCGGGCGAGCCGCAGGCGGACTTCCTTGTCTGGCACGATGAGGGCTACGTCCACCTCGGTGGCATCGAGTCACCCGGCCTCACGAGCGCGCTCCCGCTCGCGAACCTCGTCGCCGACCTGCTGCGCTGAGGGCCCGTTACCCGAGGGCCCAGTCGAGCACGAGCTCGTCGCCTGGCATGTTGAAGTCGAGCCGAGCCTCGCTGAGCACGTCTCGCCCGAGCAGTGAGGGAACTTCGACAGACGATGGGGCGAGTTCGATGCTCAGGCGCAGATCGGAAACCCAGGGTGTGCCGTCCTCAGTTGTGAAGATGAGGACGGCTTCCTGGCGTCCGTACTCGATTGGTGTGCTAGCGATGCCGAGTGCATGAGCGCGCTCCGGGAACGGGGTATCTGGTCGTAGCGGCGAGCCCTCCCGCGTCCTCAACATGTCGCGATCACGCGAGTGGATCGTGGTGGTATCCGCACCCGTGTCGACAAGGAGCGGCAGATCCCCGGCCACTCCCAGTAGGGGCAGAACCACCCTCGCGCGAATAAACGGGCGCCTCTGGGTGCCCGCGAAGTAGCCGCGTGAGTGTGGCACGAGAGCTACAACACCCAGACCTGCTTTTCCGTAGTCAGGTGTTCGAGGAACACGCTATGCGGGTTCCCGCCGGCGTCCACAACGGCCTGCCGCACCTTCGCCGCACTGTCCCCATGCGCGACGACCCGCTGATGCAGTATCCCGATCCACTCGTCGGCGTATTGCTGCTCCAGCTCCGCCCGGTGCGCCTCGAGGTACTGTCGGTTAGCCTCGGATTCGCGCAGGCCTTCCAGGGCAGCCTCGTCGCCCCCGAAGGGCTCGAGCAGCGCTTCGATTTCTTCCTGCGATGTGATTCGAGCCACGTTCGCGTGCATCCTGTCCCTGGGCGCCGGGGGAGCGAGCCGGTGCCCACCGCCCCCGCAGGATACGCGAAACCTGTATCCGTTACGTTCATAACGGCGCGTATCGAGGATGTTGTGGCGCCCGGTCGCGCGGCCCCGACGACGCGCTCAGCGCACGCTCGGGTCGTACTCCGAGCCGATGTGGCCGAGCTCCTCGAACCGCTGGTACTCGGCGTCGCTGAAGCCCAGCAACTCGCGGTAGACGTAGTCGTTGTGCTCGCCGAGCAGCGGCGCGTGGCGCGCCGGCGGCTCCGGCGTCGCGCTCGCCTTCCAGGCGCGCCCGACGTAGCGATGCGTCCCGGCGTCGGGCGCGGATATGGTCTGGAAGAAGCCCCGTGCCTCGTGATGGGGGTCCTCGTAGGCGTCGGCGTCGTTCATCACTGCGCCGGCCGGAATGCCTTCGTACTGGAGGCGCTGCATCACCCAGCGTGCGTCTCGTAGTGACGTCCACTCCGAGACGATCGCGTCGAGTTCCCGGCGGTTCGCGTGGCGGCTCGCCATGTCGCGGAAGCGCGGGTCGTCAACGAGGTCCTCGCGGCGCATCGCGCCGCAGAGGCGGCGCCACTCCTCCTCGTGACGGACGGCGATGGCGACCCACTGGTCGAGGCCGTGCGCGGGGTAGACGTTGTGCGGGGCGAGCCGATGGTGGTCGTTGCCCATCTTCTCCCAGGTGCGTCCGTTCATCGTGTAGTCCATGACAAAATCCCCGAGCAGCGGTACGAAGTTCTCCGCCGTCGCGAGCTCGACCATGAGGCCCTTCCCCGTGCGCTCGCGGTAGCGCATGCCCATCAGGAACGCGTAGGCCGAGCCCACCCCGGACGCCGCATCCGAGGGCACACCGGTCGGGGCGTACTCGTAGCTGAGCTCCGGGTAGGAGCGGATCGCCGGGTGCCCGGAGAGCGCCTCCATGTGGTGCCCGAACGTGCGGTACCCCCGGTACGGCCCTTCGACGCCGAACGCCGGGATACGCACCATCACGAGGCGCGGGTTCACCGCTCCGAGTTGCTCCCAGCTGACTCCGTGCTTCTCGATGTTGGGCGGCAGGTTGTTCTCCATCAGCCCGTCGGAGACCTCGACGAGCCGGTGCAGCACCTCCTGCCCCTCGGGCCGGGTCAGGTCGACGGTCATCGAGAGCTTGTTGCGGGCGTGGTGGTTGAAGGTGCCGGCGCGGTTCCATGGCCGCTCCCCCGGATCGTCGTCCGGGTATGCCGCCGCGATGCGCGACTGCGCCTCGACGAGCGCCGCGGGCGGGCGCGCAACCGTGCCGCGCGTGTTCGACGCGAAGTGGCGTAGCGACTCCACGCGGATTACCTCGGCGCCCCATTCCGCGAGGTGCATCGTCGAGTACGGGCCCGCGAAGACGACCGTGAAGTCGAGGATACGCAGTCCCTCCAGCGGCAGCCGCTCGCGCTTCGCTGGCGGTGGCGAGGAGGCTGGCGCGGGCCGCCGAGACAGGTCGTCCAGGATCGCACGGGTGTGCTCGCCGAGGCGCGGAGCGCGTCGCCGCTTCGGCATCGGCTCGTCCTCGCGGTAGAGGGTGTGGTGGTAGCCGGGGTACTGGATCGGGCCTGTCTCTGGGTGGTCGATGGTCTGGAAGAACCGCCGGTACGTGAAGTTCTCATCCTCGAGCAGATCGGCGATGGTGTTGATCGGGCCACCCATCACGCCGAACTCCTGCGAGGCGTCGCGGATCTCCCGCTTTGTGCGCTCGGCCATCCACGGCAGCAGGTAGTCCAGGAACTGCTCGTAGCGCTCCGGTTTCGAGCGCTCGGCGAGCGTGCCCCACTCCTCGGTCTCGAGGAGATCCTCGCGCCCGATCATGCGGAGCGTGCGGTCCAGCCGGTCGGCGCTGCCGCCCATGAGGTAGAAGCCGTCCTTGCACGGCAGCGTGCCGGACCCGACGGCCCAGCCGAGCGGCATCCGCCCGAGGACCCGCCCGGTGTACTGGTACCCCATGAGCCTCGACAGCCGCATGTCGATGGAGTGTGCGGCTGTCTCGTAGATGCTGATGTCCAGGTGCTCGCCGTGGCCGGTCGCGGCGGCCGCGCGCAGCGCCACGACGGTGGCGAGGGCTCCCGAGTATCCGGCGTGGTAACTGGTCACGCGGCCCGCGGTCTTGAGCGGGTAGTGCTGGTCGTTGCCGGAGCTCGCCATCGGCCCGCCCATGGCGTACAGCGTCAGGTCGGTGCCCTCGAAGTCCCGGTAGGGACCGGTCTGCCCGAAGTTGGTAATCGACGTCAGGACGAGCTTCGGTTGGACCTCACGCAGTACGTCGTAGCCGAGCCCGAGCCGTTCCATCACCCCGGGCCGGTAGTTTTCCACGAGCACGTCGGCCGTCGCGACGAGGTCGAGCAGTGCCTCGTGGCCCTCGTCGGTGCGGAGGTCCAGGATGACGCTCTGCTTGTTGGTGTTGAGGAACAGGAACATGCCGGAGCGGTCGAGCCCGGGCACGTCGCCGAAGAACGGGGGCAGCGCCCGCGCGGGGTCGCCGCCGGGCCGCTCGACCTTGATCACCTCGGCGCCGGAGTCGGCGAGGACGCGCGTGCAGAACGGGCCTGCTGCGTGTTGCGTCAGGTCGATCACGCGCACGTCGTCCAACGGCATCGGTGCGGTCATAGGCGCGGCCAGTGGAAGCGATCAGAGCGGCCCGCGTCAACGTCTGCTCAGTTGCGATCTTGTGATCTCGACTAGTCTAGACTAGACTAGTCCATGTAGGAGTGAGGATGACAACAGACCACACCGAGACCCGCGCCGCCTGGACTGTCGCCGAGGCCAAGGCCCGGCTCTCCGAGATCCTGCGCCTCGCCGAAGAGGAGGGGCCGCAGCGCATCGGCGTGCGCAACTCGTTCGTCGTAGTCCCGGAGCACATGTGGCAGGATCGGGACGAGCGGGAGCGCATCTCGATGGGGCAGTGGATCATCGAGAACTGGCCGCGAGGTGTCGAACTCGAACTGCCCGATCGTCGCGATCCCGAGCGCGAGATTCCCTTTGCTCATTTCGACGATGAAGACTGGAACGATGAGTGACCGGTCTCCTCGTTGACGCCAACGTGCTGTCCGAAATGAGCAGACCACGGCCGGAGCCGTCCGTGGTCTCGTTCTTCGCTCAGAACACCGATCTCTGGTTGTCGGTGATAGTGCTGCACGAGCTGGAGTTCGGGATCCAGAGGCTGGAGGCGGGAAGCCAACGCGAGCGCTACCAGAGCTCGCTCTCAGACTACGTCGCGCGGTATACGGATCGCATCCTGCCTGTGGGTCGCTCTGAGGCAGTGCTCGCGGCCGAGATGAGGGCAAGGACCGCCCGGGCCGGCAAAGTGATGCACGTGGCTGACGCCCTCATCGCTGGCACCGCGAAGGCAAACGACCTCGCGATAGCCACCCGCAACGTACGGGACTTCGAGGGCCTCGACGTGGGCGTCGTCAACCCCTGGGAGCATGCGTGACGAACACAAGCGACGCATGACGCCACGGCGCGTACTCCGTACGCTGGCGCCATGAACCTCCTCGAAGACCCCGGCCGCTTCCACTGGAAGTGGATCGTCATCACGGTCGGCCTGCTCATCGTCTACGCCATCGAGCGCTCCGTCCGCACCGGCGGGCTCTTCTAGCCCCCCGCCGCGCCCGGGTCGCGAGGCCACCCGCATGGACATAGCGCACCCGTCAAAGATCGAGCGCTGGCTCCTCGACCACGCCTCACCCCAACCGCTCGACTCCGCGCACGCGCTCTACGAGCTCATGCCGCGCCAGCGCGGCGGCCAGCTCCCGTTCGTCGACGTGCCCTACGACGCCCGACGCGATGAGCACTGGGCCGACGCCGCGCGCATCGCGGACTACGTCGCGCATGCACCCGAGGGTGGGCGTCGCGTGCTCGACATCGGCCCCGGCGACGGCTGGCCAGCGCTCCCGATCGCCGCAGCACGGCCCGACCTCGAGGTCATCGGCGTCGACCCGGCTGCGCAGCGGACACGCGTGTGCGCAGCGAACGCGATGCGCCTTGGCATCGCGAACGCCTCGTTCGTGACCGGCGACGCGGTCGCGCTGCCGTTCGCCGGCGCATCGTTCGACCTCATCACGGCGGCGTCGGCGCTCGAGGAGGTGGCGGACGCGGGGGCAGTGTTCGCCGAGTTGCGCCGCGTGCTGCGGGATGGCGGCGTGCTGCGCGCTTCATACCAGGACTGGCGTCTCGCCGCGTCGGAGATCGAGACCGCGCTGCTGTGGGACGGCGTCGCGGGGCAGAGCACGCCCGAGGCGACGCCGCTACGCCTCTACACGTACGTCCACCGCATCCAGCACCCCGCCGTTGAGAGGCGCTGGACCTTAGAACTGCCCGCAGAGGGTGAAGCGGCGGAGCTACACCAGCGGGCACTCGTGGCCTCGGCCGCCGGCCGCCGCGCCTACGGCGAGACGCTGCTCACCTCGGCGCTCGCGCAGGACCTCGGCGTGCCGTTCCTCGAACGACTCGCGCCGCTCGCGCTGCGCTGCAGCGTCGTCGAGATGCGGCGGTGGACGACTGAGTGGCTCGTCGACGCCCTGGAGGTAGCCGGCTTCCGCGACGTGCGTCCCACCGCTCACCCAGGCGACATCGCCCGCCACGTAGGGCGCGAGCTGATCGCGCGCGGGGACATCGACGCTATCGCCACCCACTTCGACGCCCTGACCTCGGCGATCGGTGTGGCGGCCGGCCGCCGGCCGGGGCGCGAGATGGTCGTCGCGCGCCGTTAGCGCCCGCTCAGGCGGGGCCGATGATGCGCTGCATCTCGTCGTCGGTGAATGCGCGCAGCGTCTCGCTGGTGACGTTGCCCGTCTGGGCGATGTTGAACGCACCGTTCATCATCGCCTCCTCGCTCGGCGCGTTGACGACCGTGACGAGGTCGTAGTGGCCCTGCGTCCAGTAGTGACCGAGCACCTCGAAGCCCGCGGCCTCGTTGAGCTCGCGGATCTCGTCGGCGCGGTGCACGGTCTCCTTCAGTCGCTTGCGACCCTCGTCGGTGAACCGGTAGAGCACGACGTAGCGCGGCATCGCTCTCCTCCTCGCCTTTCCTCCCGAGCGTACTGCCGCGCGGCCGCGGCGAGTACCCGCAGCCTCCTCGATGCCTCGACGCCTCGCCTGGCCGGGTACTATCGCGCCGAGGATCGGGAGTCGGCAGTGGCGACCGCGGCGATGACCCTGATGCGTCTCGAAGCCGAGCAGCGCCATACACAGCAGCGCGGCGTGCGGCCTTCGCGCCGATTCGACTTCACGGCGGCGATGGCCGCGATGCGCGACCAGGACCTCGACCCCCACGCGACGGCGCTCGAGCTGATCTTCGGCCCCGCACCCGCCCTCGGCGCGGACGGCACACCCCTCGAACGCTTCGTCTTCCGCGTCGCCGCCAGCGAGCCGGGCATCGAGGTGGAGGCGGAGTTGCTTCCCGGCCAGATCGCCGAGGCAGAGTGGCGCACGCTCACCGCGGCGAGGTGGGTCCGCGACCGTATCCGGATGGGGTGAGTCACTACCTGGAGCGCGGGGTAGGTGGGCAAGGTCGGCGCGGCTGCGCCAGTCAGCGATAATGGGTACTGGCCCTGGGAGGACTCCAATGATTCCCGCCGTTGCGGACCGTACCCCGGAGATCGAGGCGCTCTGCCGCCGCTACCATGTCGCGCAGCTCGGTCTCTTCGGCTCCGCCGCCACCGGCGCGTACAGCGATGGTGCCAGCGACCTCGACTTTCTGGTGGAGTTCGGGCCCCCCGCCTTCGACGACTATGCGAACACCTACTTTGGGCTGCTCGAGGCCCTTGAGCTCTTGTTCGGGGTCCCCGTGGATCTGGTCGTTCGGTCGGCTATCACGAACCCTTACTTCCTGCAGTCCGTTGAACAGACCCGGACTCCTCTCTATGAGGCTTGAGACCACGAAGTATCTGGAAGACATACGAAGAGCCTCGGGTCTGCTATCCGAGTTCACTGCCAACAAGACGCTCGCCGACTACGAAGGAGACGACCTGCTGCGGTCCGGCGTTGAGCGCCAGTTCGAGATCATCGGTGAGGCGATGGCGCAGCTCGCCCGAATCGACGAGGCGACTGCCGCCCGCATCGACGGGTACCGACGCGTCATCGCGTTCAGGAATGTACTGATCCACGGGTATGCCGAGGTCGATCATCGCCTCGTTTGGGACGTGTTACAGACGAGCCTGCCGCTGCTAGTGGCGCAGATCGCTGAGCTTCTCGACGAGGCGTGACGGGCACGCTGTGAGACCTTCGGCGAACGGTTACTCGTAGATCACATCCCCGCGGTGCAGGCGGTACGCCGTGTCGTATGTCTGCTCCGCCGACCGCACCGTCGGCGAGTGCGCCGTCAGGAACCTCGCCGCGCCGATCAGCACGTGACCGCCCTCCGGCCGGTCGCCGAAGTGGTCCGCCAGCCGCACCGCCGCTTCGAAGATCTGGAACTCGTGGAACCCCGAGTCCTCCCGCAGCAGCGCCGTCCCCAGCCCCTCGACCAGCTCGCCGCGCCGCCCGGCGGCGAGCAAGTCGGCTGCGTGGGCGGCGGTCTCGTCGACGCGTTGCTGGCGGTCGAACTCACCGAGCAGCGCGCCGAGGTCGCCCGAGCCGTTGCCGTTGCTCGCGAGGTGCGGGATCGGCTGCTTCGGCACGTTGAGGAAGCGGTCCAGGTAGACCGCGGCCGCACCGTGCAGGATGCCGCGCGCCAGCTCCCGCGAGGGCGCGCGCTGCATCGCCTGGAACAGCGCGTGGGCGTACGTGAAGGTGTGGTGCACCGTGTCCCAGTCGCCGAACTCGTTCGCGACGTGGAAGTGCACCGCGCGCCGCGCAGCCGCGTAGGCCACCGCCGCCGACAGCTCGACGAGCGAGGCGCCTTCTCGCGCCGCCTCGACGACCCCGTGGAGCGACACCCGGGGCTCGTCGTCGAGGATGGACTCCGCGAGCGGCAGATGGCCGTCCCACGCCTCGTTGCGCTCGCCGCCTTCGGCGAGCGCGGCGTCGAGGGCCGCGTCGGCCTCGGCGATCAGGCCAGGCAGGTCGACCGGGTGCTGCCAGCTCGCGGCCTCCTCCATCCGCTCGGCGCTGGCGATGAGCGGGATGATGCTCGGGAGCACCGCCTCGGCGTGTTCCCACCCGACGTGGTCGACAAGCTCGAACGCCTTGTTGGCGAAGTCGAGGGTGTGGCCCACGTCCATGAAGATGTGGTCCGTGCTCGCCGCGAACACCATGTCCGCGACCTGCTCGGGCGCGAGGCCGATCGCGACCGCCGTGCGGAGTGTGCGCTCCGCCGGGTCCTGCGAGCGCGTCTCCATGAAGCGCCGGAACCACGCGCGGTACATCTCCGGCCGATGCTCGGACGTCTCGAGGGGGTCGAGGTCGAAGTCAGGCGGCTCGCCGGCGGTCGACCGCGCGACGTGCATGAGGCCGTGGTAGAGGCCGCGTGTGCGGTCCTCCTCGGCGAGTGCGGGCAGCGTGTTCGCCATCGCCGTGAGGATCGAGAGCCCGGTGCTCCACCCGTTCGCGCGGTTGCGCGTGCCGAACAGCGCCGCGCGCTCCAGCAGCGGCCCGGTCGCGTCGAGCTCATCGAGGCCGATCACGGACTTGGCGAGGACCAACCGGATGTTCTGCTCCAACCCCTCGTCCAGCTTGCGCAGCCAGTGCGCCTCGCGATCCGATTCGCGCGGCACGGGGTCGACCCACACGTCGCCGTCGCGCACCTCAACGTCGAACGAGGTCACGTCGTCGGCGAACGGGTCGAAGGTCGAGCCGCCGGCGAGGTCGAAGCGGGCGTGGTGCCAGTGGCAGGTCAGGATGCCGTCGCGGATCGTGCCCTGGCTGAGCGGGAAGCCCATGTGCGGGCAGCGGTTATCGAGCGCGTAGACCTCGCCGTCCACGACGAAGACGACGATGGTCCGGCCGCCGGCCGACACCACGCGTGGCGCACCGCCTTCGATGTCCGCGAGGGGTCCGACGTGGACCGTCGCGCCGCTGGTCTCGCTGCGGGGAGTGGTGGTCGTCATGATGCGCCTCCGGGGGTCACTACCATCGAGTATAGGAGCGCGGCCAACCCTCGACGCCGAGTTGCCGTGCGATGATCGGCCACGCACTGCACGACTGGACAGGACGAGGAACGGAGTGAGCGATGGCAGACCCCATCCGCGTTGGCATCGTGGGCGCGACCGTGACGACGGGAGGCAGCGGCTGGGGCGCGAACGCCCACGTGCCCGCGCTCCACGCCTTGCCCGACTACGAGCTACTCGCGGTCTGCACCGCACACGAGGACACCGCACAGGCCTCCGCCGAGCGCTTCGGCGCGCCCCTCGCGTTCCACGACATCGACGAGATGGTCGCGCACCCGGACATCGACCTCGTCGTCGTCTCGGTGCGCGTGCCGCTGCATCACCAGCTCGTGATGCCGGCACTGCGCGCGGGCAAGGACGTGTTCTGCGAGTGGCCGCTGGGAGCCACGGTCGCCGAGGCCGAGGAGATGGCGGACCTCGCGCGCGAGCAGTCGCTGCGCAACTCGGTCGGGCTGCAGGGGCGCAGCGACCCGAGCATTCGCTACGCCCGCGACCTCGTGGCGCAGGGGTACGTGGGCGAGGTACTGACCGCGAACTTGAGCGTGATGACGCAGGCGGTGCTGGAGCGCGGGCCCGGTCGCATCTGGCAGGCCGTGCGCGCCAACGGCGCGAACCCGCTCACCATCGCCGGCGGACACGCGATCGACGCGCTGTGCGCGATCCTCGGCGAGATCACCGAGGTCTCCGCGCGCGTGACCACGCGCATCACCGAGTGGCGCGACGAGGAGACCGGGCAGGACGTCCCTGTCGACGCTCCGGACAGCATCGCCGTCGCCGGCCGCTTCGCGAGCGGCGCCGAGGCTGCGATCCAGGTGGCGAGCGTGCCGGCGCACGCGACCGGCACGCGCCTCGAGATCTTCGGCCGCGAGGGAGCGCTCTTCCTCACCGCGCCCTCGGCGAACATCGGGCCGAACCGTCTGCTCGGCGCCCGCGGCGGCGAGGAGTTGACCGAGCTGGAGCCACCCGACGCGTACATGCTCGCCCCCGAAGGCACGCCGTCCGGCCCGCCGCGCAACGTCGCGCACGCCTACGCGCGCATGGCCGACGCGCTCGGCGAGGGCGACGTGTTCGCCCCCGACTTCGACCTGGCCGTCACCCGCCACCGCCTGCTCGCGGCCATCGAACGTGCCTCGGACACCGGCCGGGCGGTCACGCTGCCCGCGCTCTGATCCCCTCGCCCCGCGTGGGGCGCGAGGGAGTCCCATCTGATCCCCTCGCCCCCCTGCGGGGCCTGCGGGGTATCCCCGCATCGAGTCGAGCCGAGGGCAGCCCGTCGGCTCGACGACCCAGCAATACAGAGGGTGAGGGTGAGGGGGGCGCGGGGTGCCACCGGCGCTTCGAGATCCAGCAGGGGCTCCCTCACCCCAACCCGCTCCTCGGGGAGAGAGGGCGGGATCTGATGGGGGTGGGGGCGGCTGCTCTATACTCCGCGCGGCACACAACTCGCCACACGATCGGCACGCGACGCCACGCGGCGCGCGGATGGAGGGCACATTGGAAACCCGCTACCTGGGCAACTCGGGGCTTGAAGTCTCGGTCGTCGGACTCGGCACCAACAACTTCGGGATGCGCATCGACCAGGAGGCGGCCACGGCCGTGGTCCGCCGGTCGCTCGAACTCGGCATCAATCTCTTCGACACCGCCGACATCTACGGCGGCGCCAAGTCCGAGGAGTACCTCGGCCGCGCACTCGGCGCGGACCGCCACAGCGCCATCATCGCCACCAAGTTCGGGATGTCGATGGGCGAGGGCCCGTTCACCCAGGGCGGCTCGCGGCGCTACATCATGAGCGCCGTGGAGGACAGCCTGCGGCGGCTCGGCACCGACTACATCGACCTCTACCAGATCCACCAGCCGGACCGCAGCACCCCGCTCGAGGAGACCATGCGCGCCCTCGACGACCTCGTGCGCGACGGCAAGGTGCGCTACCTCGGCAACTCCAACTACGACGGGTGGGAGATCGCAAGCGGCCACTACATCGCCCAGCGCGACCACCTCACGCCGTTCGTCTCAGCGCAGAACCACTACAGCCTGCTCGAACGCGGCGTCGAGGCGGAGATCGGGCCGGCCTGCGAGCAGTTCGGGCTCGGCATGCTGCCGTTCTTTCCCCTCGCAAGCGGCATGCTCACGGGCAAGTACCGCCGCAACCAGGACGCCCCGGAAGGCACACGCCTCGCCGGCAGCATGGGGGCGCGTACCCTGACCGACCGCAACTGGGACATCGTCGAGCGCCTCGACGCCTGGGCGACCGAGCACGACCGCACCCTGCTCGACCTCGCATTCGCGTGGCTCGCCTCGAAGCCCTTCGTTGGCAGTGTCATCGCCGGCGCGACGAAGCCCGAGCAGGTCGAGGCCAACGTCGCTGCGGGCGACTGGCGGCTCACGCCCGAGGAGATGGCCGAGGTCGACGCGATCGCGCGCTAGCGCAGGCTTGCTCTTGAGCCGAGGTGAGCGTTATCAGCGCGCTCTTGCCGTCGCCGGAGGTGGCCGAGGCCGGATCCGCGGGCCTGCCTCATCGCGGGCGCAGCCAGGACGACTCGACCATGTACTCCATAGTGGCCTCGAAAGCAGCCCTCTCCGCGTCGTCGAGGTTCGGGTCATAGACGATGCCGAAGTACCCGCTGTACATCGCGTCGATCCCGAATCCGCTCCAACTGTTGGTGTCCCTGAAGCCAGCCGACAGGTCGCTCCGCGACTGATCGTCCTCGCCCGGCTCGGGTACGCTCCTGTTCGTCAGGCCGACACCCATGTAGACCACTGACGCGCCTGCGGGGACGTCGAAGACGAGATCGCTGTTGTGGACGCGCAGGGCATCGGAATAGTAGGTGCCTGGCGGAAGCGTAGGGGCTGCGCTAGGGTCTCTAGCCCAGTCCGAGAACACGACTAACCAGTCAGCGGCATCCCTGGTCGCGCCGCACTCGTCCATGCCGGTCGCGGCCACGTCGTTCGTGGCCACCTTCCACAACGACGTCGGAGCGCAGCTCGTGAAGCTCGTCCCCGAGATAGAGACGGTCGTCAGGCTCGTCAGCAGCGCGAGCTTCGACGGGAGCATGCCCGTCAGGGCGTTGCCGCTGAGGTCCAGCGTCGTCAGGCCCGTGAGATTGCCCAGCAGCCCCGACAGCTGACCGTCGAGGCCGAGGTCTGCAAGGTTCAGGGCCGTGACGCGCTGTGGCGTGCCGGACACCGTGACGCCCATCCACTCAGACATCGCCTTCCCGGCCGTCCAGTTGAGCGTGCCCGTCCCGCGAATCGTGTCGCGGAGACCGAGCAGCGACTCGCAGTCCGCCACGAGCTCGGTGTTCGCGTCCGGGTTCGTTACCGCGATCCCGGCGTCGCACGAACCGACAGGTCCGAGCGTGCCTTGCGCGGTCGGCGCGACCAGAGGCGTGGCGAATGGAGGTGCGTCGTCACCGGTCGCGAGCACGAACGCCACGACCAGCACCCCAACCGCAGCCACCACCGCCACGGCCGCACCGCCGACCGCCGCCGTCCCCAACCCCACCAATACGAGCGGCCGCCCCACCACGGCCCACGCGGCCGGCGGCACGGCGAGCACCGCGCCGAGGCGCCCTCGACGCTCCTCGGGACGCCAGGCGGCGAGGGCGCGACGGTCGCGCAGCTCGAGCTTCGCGAGCATGTTCGAGATGTGGTACTTCACCGTGTCCGGCCTGAGCGCGAGGCGCGCGGCGATCTCGGCGTTCGTCCCGCCCTCGCGCAGCGCGTCGAGCACGCGCCACTCGGCAGGGGTCAGCACGTCGGGATGGCGCGGGCGGCCGCCACGGTTGCGCTCCATGGAGCCATGCTAGAGCAGCGGGGGTGGGGGTTTCCCCACCCGATCACGCCTTCGCAACGACACGCATGGGACCCGCACGCTCCCTCGGACGGCTTCGGACACGAAGGTTCGTAGTACAGTCTCGCGCGAGGCAAGGAGGTGACACGTGCCGGAGGAGCCGACGCAGGACGAGGTGCTGTCCTGGTTCGACACGCTCAGCAACTGGGGCCGCTGGGGCGATGACGACACGCTCGGCACGCTCAACCTGATCACGCCGGAGAAGCGCCGCCAGGCCGCGTCGCTCGTGCGTGACGGCGTCAGCGTCTCCTGCTCGCGCATCATCCCGTGGCGCGGCGCGGCGATGGCCGGCGCCAACCCCAACATCACGATGGCCCAGACAGGCGAGCGCTACGTCCTCGGCGACGAGGTCCCTGACCCGGACTTCCCCGGTGAGAGCGCGCTCCAGTGGGCCGGGGAGCAGATCTCGCTGCTGTTCCACGGCTTCATCTTCACGCACATCGACGGCCTCGGGCACGTCTTCTTCCGTGGCCAGATGTACAACGGCCGCTCGGCCGGGCTCATCACGGCCTCGGACGGCGCGCAGGTGCAGACCTCCGACGTCATGCGCGACGGCATCATGAGCCGCGGCGTGCTGCTCGACATCGCGCGCCTGCGTGGCGTCGAGACGCTGGACCCGATGGACGCCGTCTACCCCGAGGACCTCGAGGCGGCCGAGCAGGCGCAGGGCGTGCGTGTGGAGGAGGGCGACGTGCTCCTGCTCCGCACGGGCTACGGTGCGCAGGTCGAAGCGGCGCACGCTGCCGGCGAGGAGGCGCCCGATGAGCACTCGGGGTACCACGTCTCCTGCATGCCGTGGATCCGCGAGCGCGGCGTCGCGCTCCTCGGCGCCGATGTGGTGAACGACATGAGCCACCGGCCCTACCCGAAGGTGCGCCTCCCGGTACACGAGATCGCGCTGGTGGCGATGGGCCTGCGGCTGATCGACAACGCACACCTCGAACGCCTCGCCGAGGCGTGCGCGGAGCGCAACCGCTGGGAGTTCTGCTTCACCCTCAACCCGCTGCGCCTGGAGCGCGGCACGGGCTCGCCCGCGAACCCGATCGCGACGCTCTGACCCGTCAGCGTTGCTCCCAGAGCGTCCGCACGGGGACGGCGTAGAGGTCCGGCCCGAAGCCGACGCACGTCTCACCGTCGTACAGCACGATCCCCGTGGCGAAGCTCCCACCGCACGCCTCGCGCAGCTTGCGCAACCCGCGGAAGTCCGACGTGGTGACCGTCGCGCCGGCCTTGACCTCGACGCCGGCCACCTTACTCCCGGACTCGAGAACGATGTCGACCTCGACGCGATCCTTGTCCCGGTAGTGGAAGAAGTCCACTGCGTCGCTGTGCCACGTCGCCTGGCGACGCAGCTCCTGGAGCACGAACGTCTCGAGGAGGTGACCGAGGAGCGGCCGGTCGTCCCTGAGCGACGTTGCCGACGTGCCGAGCAAGGCGCAGGCCAGCCCGGTGTCGCCGAGGTGCAGCTTCGGTGTCTTGATCAGGCGCTTCCCCCGGTTGCTGTGCCAGGGCGGCAGCAGTTCGAGCAGGTACACCCGCTGGAGCAGCGTCATGTAGCTGCCGATCGTCGGCCGACTCAGCTGGAATTGCGACGCAAGGCGGCTCAAGTTGAACAGCTGCGCGGTCTGCGTCGCCGCGAGAGCGAGGAGCCTCGGCAACGCATCGAGGCTTGCGATGCGCGCAAGCTCACTGACGTCCCGCTGCACCTGCGCGTCGATGAAGTTGCGGTACCAGGCCGTGCGCCGCCGTCCCGCCGGCCGGGCCAGTGCCGGCGGGTAGCCCCCGGCGGCGATGCGCTCGGCCAGCTCCGCCCCCATTCGTGCCGTCTGGTGCGGCGCGAAGCCGCTCCCGAACAACGCAGCGATGAACTCCTCGGTCGGTGGGCCCGTCGGCTCAAGCTCACGCTGCGCGAGCGGGTGCAGCCGAATGGCTTCCAGGCGGCCCGCCAGCGAGTCGGCGATGGCCGGGACCGCCAGTACCTGAGTAGAGCCGGTCACGACGAAGCGGCCCGGTGTGCGCCGACGATCAACGGCCAGCTTGAGGGCGGTGAAGAGCGCGGGAACGCGCTGCACCTCGTCCAGGATCACGCGATCGGGAAGGTCGGCAACGAATCCCATCGGGTCCGTCTCTGCGGCGGCCCGGACGACGTTGTCGTCGAAGTTGAGGTAGGTGTATCCGCCGGTCGCCGCGCCGGTCCGCGCCGTGCCCTCGGGCAGGAAGTCGGGCGCGCACGCCATCTGGGCGAACGTCGTCTTGCCGCACTGACGGGGGCCCTCGATGAGGACCACGGGCGAGTCCTCCAGCGCCTCGGCGAAGCGGGGCTCGATGAGTCTGCGGTGGAGGGCGTGCTCCATCGGCCAATTGTAAAGTTGGTACGCGTCTGATTGCAAGGTTGGTGCTCGTCCATCTGAAAGGTTATAGGTCGTCCAGTTGCAAGCCATGTCCTCGTCCAATCGTAAAGCGGGAGTGCACACTCCCGCTTCGTCTTATTGCAAGGTTCGGGTTCGGCCAATTGCAAGCTTGCGAGAGCCACGCGCCCGCCGGGATGGCTCTCAGGCGCGCCCCCCGTGCGGGCGAGGCGGCTACCCGCTGTACGTCCAGCCGGTGTAGACCGAGGTCAGCGGGTCGCCGGAGCCGACGACTTCGCCGTCGATCACCCGGCCGATCACCAGCACGTGGTCGCCGACCTCGATGAACTGCTCCGCCTCGCACTCGATCCACGCCAGCGCGTCGGCGAGGACCGGGCAGCCCGAGGGGCGCAGCGTGTGCTCTACCTCGTCCAGCTTGTGGTAGCGCTGCGCCGCGGCCGCCTCACTGCGGCCCTGGATCTTCGAGGCGTCGAACGGCTGCAGGAACTCGCGCGCCAGCGCCATGCCGTCCAGGCCTTCCTCGAGCACGTTGACGGTGAACGCACCGTTGCCGCGGATGCGCGCGAGGCTGCGCGAGTCGTCCTCGAACGCGACGAGGAGTAGCCGCGGCTCGAACGAGACCTGCATCACCCAGTCCGCGATCATCCCGTTTGCCTGCCCGTCCTCGACCGACCCGACGACGTACACGCCGTACGCCAGCTCGTGCATTGCCATCTCGATGGGGTCGAGTTCCTTGCGGTCGGGGGTGCCCGCGGGCAGGTCCGGCAACTGGGTCATGCGTGTCCTCCGGTGCTGCGCCTGCACGATAACCCGCCCCGCTCTGAGCGTCCGGCGCTCTGATCCCCTCGCCCCCCGTTGGGGCCTGCGGGGTATCCCCGCATCGAGGCGCGCGGAGGGTGCGCCCTCGGCTCGCCGACTCAGCCACACAGAGGGTGAGGGGGTCTCCGGGGTGTGACTGGCGCGTGGAGAGCCGGCGGAGCCCCTCACCCCAGCCCTCTCCCTCAAGTCAAGGGAGAGGGGGCTGGAACAGCTAGCGCGCCTCCATCGGCACGTAGTTGCGCGTCGTCTCGCCGGTGTAGATCTGGCGCGGCCGGTTGAGGCGGCCGCCCTCGTCGTGGTGCTCGCGCCAGTGCGCGATCCACCCGGGCATGCGGCCGAGGGCGAACAGCGGCGTCGAGCCGTTCTCCGGCACGCCGAGCGCCTCGTAGATGATGCCGCTGTAGAAGTCCACGTTCGGGTAGAGCTGGCGCGAGACGTAGTAGTCGTCGTTGAGCGCCAGCTCCTCGAGCTCGAGCGCGATCTCCAGCAGGCGCGGCGAGTAACCCAGATCCGCGATGACCTCGTGCGCGTGCTTCTTGAGGATCGTGGCGCGCGGGTCGAAGTTCTTGTAGACGCGGTGGCCGAAGCCCATCAGCCGCGTCGTGTCGTTCGTGTCTTTGGTCTTCTCGAGGAACGCCTTCGCGCTGCCTTCGACGGCGGCGATGTCTTCGAGCATGTCCAGCACGGCCTGGTTCGCACCGCCGTGGAGCGGGCCCCACAGCGCCATGGTTGCCGCGGCCGCCGAGGCGTAGATGTTGGCGCGCGAGCTGCCGACCATCCGCATGGTGCTGGTCGAGCAGTTCTGCTCGTGGTCGGCGTGGAGGATGAGCAGGGTATCGAGGGCGCGCACGTTCGCCTCACTGAGGCGGTACTCCTCGGTCGGCACGCCGAACATCATCCACAGCAGGTTCTCGGGGTAGCTGAGGTCGTTGCGGGGGTAGTTGAACGGCTGGCCCATCGCGTACTTGAACGCGAACGCGCAGATGGTCGGCAGCTTGGCGAGCAGCCGGTACACGGAGATGTCCACCTGCTCGGGGTCGAGCGGGTCGAGTGAGTCCTGGTAAAAGGTCGAAAGCGATCCCACCACGGCGGCGGTCACGGCCATGGGATGCGCGTCCAGCGGGAACGCGTCGTACATCCGCAGGATCTTCTCGTGGATCAGCGAGTGGTTCGTGATGCGGTCAGTGAATTCGTCGAGTTGCTCTTGCGACGGCAGCTCGCCGTGGAGGACGAGGTAGGAAGTCTCGAGGAAGGTGCTCTGCTCGGCGAGTTGCTCGATTGGGTAGCCCCGGTAGCGGAGGATGCCCTCTTCGCCGTTGATGAAGGTGATGTCGCTGAGCGTGCTGCCCGTATTGGCGTAGCCCTGGTCGAACGTGATGAGCCCGGAACTCGACCGTAGCGAGGAGATGTCGATGGCGCGCTCACCCTCGGTGCCCTCGATGATGGGCAACTCGTAGGTGGCGCCGTCGATCGTCAGCTTGGCTACGTCGGTGGTTACCTCCGCTGCAAGAGTCATGGCATGAACCTCCAGTTACCGCTCGCACGACGCCCCGGGACAGGGAGAGCCCTGCCTGGGTGCGTGATGAGTTCGGGGCTGGAAGCCCCGCCGCGTCTCCCATTCTAGACAAAATCGCGCGGCGCTGCGGGCTGTCGCGTCCGATCGCGGGCCGAGAGGTCGAGTTACATTCGTCCGTTATGAGCCCCCGACACTGTCGAATTGCGCGCCATATCATGGGAGGTGGACGAACCGCTCCCCCTGCACGAGAGGACGGTAGCCATGCGCGTCGCGATCACCGGAGGCACCGGGCTCATCGGTTCGGCCCTGCGCGAGCGACTGGCGTCAGCCGGCCACGAGCCCGTCACGATCCGCCGCGGCCGCGAGAGCGACCCCGCGTCGCAATGGGACCCCGCGGCCGGCTGGGTGCGCGCCGGCACGTTCGCCGGCTACGACGCCGTGGTCCACCTCAGCGGCGCCAGCATCGGCGAGGGCCGCTGGTCCGCCACGCGACGCGAGCTGCTGCGGAGCAGCCGCATCGACTCGACCCGCACGCTCGTCGAGCACCTCGGCTCCTTGCCCGCCGAGGATCGCCCCGAGGTGCTCGTCAGTCAGTCAGCAGTCGGCTACTACGGCGAGCGCGGCGACGAGGAGCTCACGGAGGCGGCGGCGCCCGGCACGGGCTTCCTCGCCGACCTCGTGATCGCGTGGGAGCGTGAGGCCACACGCGCCGAGGAGCACGGCATCCGCACGGTGCGCCACCGCTCGGCGATCGTGCTGTCGACGCAGGGGCCGCCGCTCTCGCGGCTGCTGTTGCCGTTCCGCCTCGGCGTCGGGGGCAATCTCGGCAACGGCCGGTGGTGGATGCCGTGGGTCACGCTGGAGGACGAGGTGCGCTCAATCGAGCACGTGCTGACGCATGACGTCAGCGGGCCCGTCAACGTCGCCGCGCCCGATGCGGTGACCAACGCCGGGTTCACGAAGGCCCTCGGACGCGCGCTGCGTCGCCCGACGCTCTTCCCCGTGCCGATGCTCGCCTACCGCCTGGCATTCGGGCAGGACCCGGCGGAGCTCTTCGCGAGCCAGCGCGTGGCGCCACAGGCGCTCACATCGTCCAGCTTCGAGTTCGCGCAGCCCGACATCGACAGCGCGTTCGCCTCGCTGCTCCGGTAGCTGTCCCTCCCCCTCCGGCCCCCTCTCCCTCGCTCGAGGGAGAGGGCTGGGGTGAGGGGGCTCCGGATCCGAGGGACTCGGTCGCACCCGCAGGCCCCGCAGGGGGGCGAGGGGATCAGGCCGAGGCACAACGACAGTGGCCGGTCGCTCGTGCGACCGGCCACTGTGGTACTCGTCTCGCGCCTGTGGGGCGCTCGAGCTTAGAACGGGAAGTCGGTGTGACCCTCTTCCTTCGCGCCCACGAGGATTGCCATGTTCCCCGGCGGGTGCTGGTTCTCGTACATCAACTGGTGGCTCTCGCCCACCTCGTTGAACTGGAAGACGCGTGACAGCGCCGGGTCGATGCGGCCCTGCGCCACGAAGTCGTTGAACTCCGCGCACTCCTCGACGTTGGCGAAGTGCGAGCCCTGGAAGCGCTTCTGGCGCATCCACAGGTAGCGCAGGTCCACGTCCGCGTTGTAGCCCGACGTGCCGGCGCAGATCACGACCATCCCGCCGTTGTCGACCAGGAAGATCGAGGTCGGGATCGTCGCCTCGCCCGGGTGGTCGAAAACGATCTTCGGGTTGCGGCGCTCACCGAGCGCGTCCCAGAAGGCCCGGCCGAACTGGCGAGCGCCGCCTGCCCACGCGCCGAACGCCTCCGCGTCGTCCGTGGCCGGCAGCCGGCCCCAGTGCTCGAAGTCGCGTCGGTTGATCACGCCCTTCGCGCCGAGCTGCATGCAGAACTCGTACTTGGACTCGTCCGAGACGACGGCGATTGGCAGGCCGCCGAACTCGCGCACGATCTGGATCGCCATTGACCCGAGGCCGCCCGCGCCGCCCCAGATCAGCACCGGGTCACCTTCCTCGACGACGTTCGGCGCCCACCCGCGGAGCATCCGCCACGCAGTGGCGCCGACGAGCATGTAGGCTGCCGCGCCTTCCCACGTGAGGTTCTGCGGCTTCGGGTAGCACTGGTAGTGGTCCACGAGCGTGAACTGGGCAAACGAGCCCCAGTTCTCCTCGTAGCCCCAGATCTTGTTGGACGACGACATCATCGGGTCGCCGCCGGCCACGATGTCGGGCGCGTTCTCGTCCCACATCCCGCACGACAGCACGACCTCGTCGCCAACCGCGACGTTCGTGACCTCGTCGCCCACCGCGTAGACGACGCCTGAGGCGTCCGAGCCGCCGATGTGGAAGTCTTCCTCGGCGCCCCCACGCTGGCGGGCGGCGATCACGTCCACGGGGTAGCCGAGCGCGGCCCACACATTGTTGTAGTTGGTGCCCGCGGCCATCACGTAGACCAGGACCTGGCGCGGCCCCGGCGTCGGGGTGTCGATCGCCTCGATCTGGAACGCGTCGCGAGGCGCGCCAAAGCGACTCGGACGGATCAGGCTGGCGTACATCTTCGGCGGCACTTCCCCGACCGGGGGCGCTTCGCCGACCTCGTAAATCTCCTTGGGCACTTCGCTTTCCTCCAGCGTTCGAATCTCGAGCAGGCCGCCGTCTGCGGCCGGGCCCGCGTATCCTACACTGCGCGCGCCACAGGGACTCGCTCCGAGGGCGCACGATCGCCTGCACATTGCGTCGCATCCCGTCGGTACGGGCAGAACGGGGCCGGACGTGCCGGAAGCCAGCCAGCCACCTGCCCCGCAGGCTCGCATCCGCGTCATCGCCATCTGCCTGGTGCTCCACCAGGACCACGTGCTCATGGCCGAGGGCTACGACTCCACGCGCGACCTGACCTTCTACCGCGCCCTCGGCGGCGAAGTGGAGTTCGGCGAGTCGGCGGCCGAGGCCGCCGTCCGGGAGCTGCGCGAGGAGCTGGGCCGTGACGTGGTGGTACGCGACCTGCTGGGCGTCATCGAGAACCGCTTCACCCTCGAAGGCGTGCCGGGCCACGAGATCGTCTTCGAGCACGTCGCGACGTTCGCGCCGGGCCATGAGCCGCCGGACCTGGAGCCGATGACCGCGATCGAGGGCGAGGCGCGGTTCACCGCGCGCTGGCTGCCACTGCCCGAGGTGCTCGCGGGGACGCGCCAGGCCTTCCCGGACGGCGTCGAGGACCGCCTGGCGGCGTGGGTCAACCGCCAGTAGACGCTCGGGCAGTTGTCAGGACGCGCGGACCGGCTCCCCGGCGTCGAGGGCGGCCACGGCCGCGGTGACGCGCCCCACGAGCCGCTCGATCTCGTCCCCGGCCTCGATCCGCAGGCCGTTCTGCCGGCGCACGTAGAACGCGTCCACGATCTCGTCGCCGAAGGTGTTCACCTTCGCCATGTGGATGTCCAGCGACATGTCGCGCAGGGCCGTGGTGATCGTGTACAGCAGGCCGAGGCGGTCCGCCGCGTGTACCTCGACGATCGAGTACTCGTCGGAGCTGGCGTTGTCGACCTCGACGGTGGTGGGGAGCTGGGCCGCGGGCTCCGCCCCGTACGACCCCCGCGCGGCGGCGAGTCTCGACTCGATCGGGAACTCGCCGACCAGTGCGCTGCTCATCGAGTCGAGGATGCGTTCCCAGCGCTGCTCGTCGATGTTGCGCCCGCGCCCGTCGCCGACGTGCATGACGTCGATGGCCACGCCGTCGTCGCGGGTGTAGGCGGTGCCGCCCAGCACATTCACGTTGTGGACCGCCAGCGAGCCGGCCACGGCCTGCAGGATGCCCGGCCGATCGCCCGTGACGATGGTGATCCGGTCCAGGTTGCCGAGCTGGTCGTGGTGCAGCACCGGCGCGATGGGCTCGTCTGCTGCCGCGCGGGATGTGACGCCGTTGTCGATCAGCTCGATGTGCCGGCCGATGGCTTCGGGCTCCATCGACAGCAGGTAGCCGATGGGCATCTGGTTGAGGTGCGCCTCCACGGCCTGCGGTTCGACGCGGCCCGCCAGCTCGCGCACCGCGGCGTCGCGCCGCACGGCGGGCGTCCGAAGCGATACGCCTGAGAGCTCCTCGGAGACCCGCAGGTACAGCGAGCGCATGAGCTGCGCCTTCCAGGCGTTCCACACATCGGAGCCGCAGGCGCGCGCGTCGGCGACGGACAGGACGTAGAGCAGGTTCAGGGTGCGCATGTCGCCGACGGTGTCGGCGACCTCGCGGATCACACGCTCATCGGAGATGTCGCGCCGCGTCGCTACGTCCGGCAGCAGCAGGTGGTGCAGCACCGCCTGGGCGAGGCGTTGCGCAGCCTCGTCGCCGAGACCGGCGCGTACCGCAAAGCGTTCGGCGATCAGCGCACCGCGCTCGCTGTGCTCCCCGCCGTGCCCCTTGCCGATGTCGTGCAGGAACGCCGCGAGGAGCACCTCGCGCGCGTCGCCGACGAGGGCCGCCGCCTCGGGCGTGCCCGCGTCGAACTCGTCGGTCTCCATAGCCGCCTTCGCCTCAACGACGGTGCGGCAGATGTGTATGTCGACCGGGTGGGTGTGGAAGAGCGTGACGTGCGGCTCGTGGCGCAGCACCTCCCACTCGGGCAGCACCCGGGCCAGCCACTCGCTC
Source organism: Dehalococcoidia bacterium (assembly GCA_965208885.1). Classification (GTDB taxonomy): domain Bacteria; phylum Chloroflexota; class Dehalococcoidia; order UBA2979; family UBA2979; genus VXMT01. The sequence goes on along the minus strand of CBDBPS010000002.1, from coordinate 1,307,241 downwards.
TGGGGCAGCGGCTCGAGCGGCCCGCCGGCAGAGAAACGCTCCAGCACCTCGACCAGCCGGTCGAGGTCGCTGCCGGGGGTGGCTGCCGCTGCCTCTTCGTTGCGCTCGACGGGCCCTCGACGCCACGGCACGGGGATGCGCCACCGTGCGCCGCCCGCTGAGGACGCCCCGGCTCGCAACGCCTCGGCTGCCGCCGCGTCGACCGTGCGCATCGCCTCAGTGACGCCACGGGTCCACTCGCGCCGGTTCGAGCCGAGGCTCTCCGCCACGCGGTCCACGAGGTCCCGGCGCAGCCGGTCGTTCGCACGGTCCTCGAGCGCATGCAGCGCGTTGCGGGTGGCGAGCAGCAGCTCGCGCGCCTCGGCGAGCTCGGGCGTGAGCCACGCCTGCTCCCGGTTGTCGGCGAGGGCCTGCGAGAGGTCGAGCCAGTGCACGGTCTGCAGCGAGCGCAGCCCGCCACGTCCGGTCTTCAGGTCGGGCTCCTGTGGCTGCCACGGCTCGCCCCGAATGCGCGCGTCGCGGCCCGCGGCGAGCTCCTCGTGTAGCCACGAGCGGCGGCGGCGTATGAAGCCGCGGAGCTCGTTGCGGAACCGCCGGAACAACGCGTCATCGCCCGCCACCAGCCGCGCGTCGAGGAGCGAGGTGCATGTCTGGATGTTCTCGCGAGCCGCCGGGATCACCTGCTGGAGCCGCCGCGTGGAGTGCCCGACCTGGAGGCCGCTGTCCCACAGCGGGTAGAGCATGCGGTTCACGACGTCCTGGTCGGGCTCGCCGGCGAACAGCAGCATGAGGTCGACATCGGAGTGGCGGGACAGCTCGCGGCGCCCGTAGCTGCCGAGCGCCACGACGGCGGCGCCCTGCCCCGCGACCGGCTCGGCGAGTTCAACCAGGCACGTGTCCAGCGCGTCGCTCAGCCCCTGGGAGAGCGCGAGGCCGGCCTCGGCGCGAGGACGCGCGAAGGCGCGCCCGGCTACTGCCGAGCGCGCCTCCAGGAATGGTTGTAGTGCTGCGACGTCAACCATTCCGCGGTTCTCCGGCCCGTTCCGGGCCACTGGATACGCTAGAGGGCGTCCACCCCCCGCTCGCCGGTGCGGATGCGCACGACGTCTTCCAGCGGCAACACGGCGATCTTACCGTCGCCGATCGAACCTGTCCGCGCGGTCTCCTCGATGGTCGAGATGACCGTGGGCGCCAGTGAGTCATCCACCAGCACCTCGATGCGGACCTTCGGCAGGAACTCGACCTCGTACTCGGCCCCACGGTAGGTCTCCGTGTGGCCGGCCTGGCGGCCGAATCCCTGGATGTTGCCGGCCGAGAGTCCCGTCACGCCCGCCTCGCGGAGGGCGTCGCGGATCTCGTTCAGCCTGAACGGATTGATGTAGGCGATGATCATTTTCATCTTCGGCTACTCCGTCAGCACGTAACCCTGCTCTTCGTGCAGGGTAATGTCGAGGCCGCGCCGCTCCTCGTCCTCGGAGACGCGCAGACCCATCGTGCGGTCGATGATAATCGCGATGATGTAGGTCGCGACGAAGGAGAACACGACCGCGATCACGATCGAGATCACCTGGCGCAGGAACTGCTCGGCCGCTCCGAAGAACGCCCCGTCCACGCCGCCGATCGCCGCTTCCGCGAACAGCCCCAGCAACAGCGCGCCGACGATGCCGCCCACCATGTGGACCGCAACCACGTCGAGCGAGTCGTCGAAGTTGAACCGGAACTTGATCTGCAGTGCAGCGAAGCAGATCACGCCTGCCGCGAGACCGATCACACCGGCCCAGAGCGGGCTCACGAAGCCGGCCGCGGGTGTGATCGCCACCAGTCCGGCGACGATGCCCGAGGCGAACCCGAGCGTGGTCGGCCGTCCGTGCATGATCTGCTCGGACAGCACCCACGCGACCGCCGCGACTCCCGCCGCGATCTGTGTGGTCAGGAACGCGTTCGCTGCCGCGCCGTCCGCGGCCAGGGCCGAACCGGCGTTGAAGCCGAACCAGCCGAACCACAGGATGCCGGCCCCCAGGACCGTCAGTGGCAGTGAGTGCGGGCGAATGATCTCGCGCCGCCAGCCGAGCCGCGGACCCAGCACCAGCACCAGTGCGAGCGCTGCTGCGCCTGCGTTGATGTGCACCACCAGGCCGCCGGCGAAGTCGATCGCCCCGACGCCCGGGATCTCCGTGCCGCTGGTCGAGCCGATGAAGCCGCCGCCCCAGACCCAGTGGGCCATTGGTGCGTAGACCACGATCGACCAGATCGCGATGAACACGACCCACGACGTGAACTTCATGCGCTCAGCGATCGCGCCGGAGATCAGAGCCGGCGTGATGATCGCGAACATGAGCTGGAAGATGAGGAACACCGAGTCCGGGTAGTCCTCACCGTCGCTCAGCCCGATTTCCGTCCCGAAGCCCAACTCGCCCAGCGCGAAGAACTCGAGATCGCCGATCAGGCCGAGTCCCCCCGCGTCCCCGCTGAAGGCCAGCGAGTAACCGATGACGACCCAGGTGATCGTCACTACGCCCATGGCCACGTAGTTCTTCATCAGCATGGCCAGGACGTTGCGTCCCCGCACCATGCCTCCGTAGAACAGCGCAAGCCCAGGCGTCATGAAGAGTACGAGCGCCGAGCAGGTGAGTAGCCATGCAGTATGGCCCGTATCCACATCCGCCTCCTTTCCGCACCACCCCAGTTGTGGCTCCGTGCAGCATGCTTCCAGCGCGTTACACGACCTTTGCCGTTGTGTTTCCGGGAGATTGCGTGAGCAGGGATTTCCGGGTCGCTGGCATCTGGAAGGAGCTTGGACAGACGTGTCGAGAGTTGAGGCTCCCACCCACGCCGGAGCGCGCCTATCATCACTCCACCTCCCCCGAACCGGAGCGAGACCTATCGCCACCGGCGCACCAGCCACGCGCGACGCCGTCGACGGCGCGACCAACGGCCGCACGCCGCCTGACGGCGCGGTCGACGCAGCGCGCGCCGAGGCCCGCCCCTTCGTGAAGTGGGCCGGCGGCAAGACCCAGATCGTGGGCGACCTGCTCGCCCTCGCTCCGGCGCGCATCGATACCTACTACGAGCCCTTCGTCGGGGGTGGTGCGCTCTTCTTCCGTCTCGCCGCCGACCCTGACCGGCGCCCTCGCCGCGCCGTCCTCAACGACCTCAACGCCGAGCTGATCGCCACCTTCCGTGCCGTCCGTGACGACGTCGAGACGCTCATCGAACGCCTTGACGCTCTGCAGCGTGGCTACCTCGATCTGGACGATGCCGGTCGCGAGGAGCGCTACTACGCGGTGCGCGAGGAGTACCGCGGGCTCGTCGCCGGTGGCGCCGAGGACCTCGACCTCGCCACGCTGCTCGTCTTCCTCAACAAGACCTGCTTCAACGGCCTCTACCGCGTGAACATGAGCGGCGAGTTCAACGTGCCGTACGGCCGCTACGCGCGCCCCCGCATCTACGACGCCAACGGCTTGCGCGCGGCCTCGGACGCCCTTGCGCACGCCGAGCTCACGAGCGTGGACTTCGAGGAGGCGTGCGCCGGAGCCGGCCCCGACGACTTCGTCTACTTCGACCCGCCGTTCTACCCGCTCTCACCCACCTCGAGCTTCACGGCGTACACGGGGAGCGACTTCAACCATGACGACCAGCTGCGGCTGAAGTGGCGCGTCGACGAACTCCGGGAGGCGGGGACGCCCGTGCTGCTCTCCAACTCACCGCATCAGTGGGTGCTCGGGCTCTACGAGGGCAGCCGCTACGAGATCGAGCGCATCCCGGCGCGCCGCATGATCAACTCGCGCGGCTCAGGTCGCGGCCCCGTCGATGAGCTGGCCGTCATGAGCTACACGCCGCCGCCACCCGAGTAACCTCCACCTCCGGCTCCCTCTCCCTCTGGGAGAGGGTTGGGGTGAGGGTCTACGGGTTCCCCAGAAGTCTGTCGCGCCCCGGTGCGCCCCCCTCACCCTCACCCTCTCCCCCGCGGACGGGGGCGAGGGGATCAGATCGGATCCGTCTCAACGCTCACGCGTGTCGGATCGAGGTGTGCGCCGCGATCTCCGAGTCGAGGGTGGCGAGGTGCGCTGTCGTCAGGTCGTGGATGTCGGCGACGCCGACCGCGCGGCACAGCAGCTCGATCTCTTCGCGGAACGCACGGAATGTCGCCGCACCCTTCTCGGCCGACTGCTCGATGTCGAACCGCGCCTCGAGGTCGGCGCGCTGTGTCGCGATGCCGACCGGGCAGTTGCCGGTGTGACACGCGAGGTACTGCTGGCACCCGATCGCCACCATCGACGCCGTCGCCAGCGCGACAGCCTTCGCGCCCATCGCGATCGCCTTCGTCACGTCGGCGGCGATGCGGAAGTGACCCGTCGCCACGATGTCGAGGTCGTCGATGCCGCGCGCGGCGAGGTGCGTCGTGGCGCGGTGCAATGCGTACTGGATCGGCACCGTCAGGTGGTCCTTCAGCACCTCTGGCGCCGCGCCAGTCCCGCCACCACGACCGTCGATCGTCACGAAGTCCGCGCCCGCCTCGATCGCCGCGTCCAGGTCTTCCTCGACGCGCCCGGCCGCGAACTTGATGCCCACCGGGCCGCCGCCGAGGTGCTCGCGGATCTCCTCCACGCGCGTCCGCAGCTCGGCCAGGGAGTGGATGTCAGTGAAGCGCGCCGGGGAATGGGCCGCCTCGCCTGCCTCGAGTCCGCGCACCTCGGCGATCCGTTGCGTGACCTTGTCGGCGGGGAGCAGGCCACCCGAGCCCGCCTTCGCCGACTGCCCGATCTTGACCTCGACGGCGTCTGCGCGCTCGATCTGCCCGGGCGACCAGCCGAAGTAGCCGCTCGCCATCTCGAAGATGAGCTTCGAGGCGTGCGCGCGCTCCTCGTCCAGCATCCCGCCCTCGCCCGTCCCTATCGCGGTCCCGAGCTCCGCCGAGACCCGCGCGAGCGCCGTCTTCGCGCTCACCGACAGCGCGCCGAATGACATGTGGGAGACGAAGAACGGCACGTCGAGGACGAGTGGTCGCTCGGCTCGCTGCCCGATGACCGTGCGCAGCGACAACGGCTCGCTGGCGAGGCGCGGCGGGTGCGCGAGCTGGCCCGGCATCAGTAGCACGTCGTCCCACTCGGGCCGCAGGTGCTTCCTCGTGCGCATCGCGCTGACCGGTGGGCCGGAGCGCATGCCCTGCAGGTAGCTGTAGTAGGGCTCCTGTTCGTCGTGACGACGCGCCCAGCGGTCCAGGTAGCCCGCGTCGTGGTCATCGGGAAGGGCGGGCACGGCGTCTGCGTCGACCTGCACCTCGCCGCGGTGGACGCGCGAGGGGTAGACGTCGACGCGCTCCATCGGCGCGTAGCGCGAGATGCCGGTGTGCAGGTCGAAGTCGTAGCCGTGCAGCGGGCAGATGATGTCTTCGCCGCTGATGGTGCCGTCGCCGAGCTGTCCGCCGCGGTGCGGGCAGCGGTTATCAAGGGCGTGCGGCGCGCCCCCCTCGCCGCAGCGCGCTAGGGCGATATCGCGCTCGTTCACGCGCACGGTCACCGGCCGGTCCGGCGGCAGCTCCTCGACCCGCATGACCGTCACCCACCGCGCCATGGTGCCCTCCCCGGCCTCGATCGCCCCGCGCAGACGCGATCGTACGCCAGACGTGATGGCGCGCCAGCGCTGTCCCGCTACAGCAGGTGGTGCACCGGGGGCAGCGCGTAGATCGGTGTGGGGATGCCCTCGTAGCGCGCCTTGAGCTGGAGCGCGAGGTACTTCGAGTAGTGCCGTGACTGCGCGAGGTTGCCGCCGTGGAACCAGAGGCCCGGCTGCTGCGTCGGCTTCCACATGTTGCGCAGCTCGCCCTCCCACGGCCCGGGGTCCAGCGCCGTCTCGGAGCCCAGGCCCCAGACCTTGCCCACGCGATCGGCGACCTCCTGCGAGATCAGCTGCGCGGCCCAGCCGTTCATCGAGCCGTAGCCCGTCGCGTAGACGACGAGGTCCGCGGGTAGCTCGGTCCCATCCGTGAGCACGACGGAGCGCGGGTTGATGCGCTCGATGCTCACGCGCGTGCGGAGCGCGATCTCGCCGGTCACGATCAGTTCCGACGCGCCGACGTCGATGTAGTAGCCGGACCCGCGGCGCTGGTACTTCATGCCGACGCCGCTCTCGTCCTCGCCGAAGTCGAGCAGGAACCCCGATCCCTCGAGGCGGGCGTAGTACTCCGCCTCGGCCTCGCGCATCCGCTTCGTCGCCTCGATGCCGGCCGCGGGCGCCACCCGGTACGGCGTCGACGCAGCGAGGAGGTCGGCGGTCTCGGTGGTGATGCCCTGCTCCACCGCCCACTCGGAGTAGTTGGAGACGCCGCCGCCGCGTCCGCCCCGTATCACGGTGGTGGACGAGCGTTGGATCATGGTCACGTCGGCGTCGTGCTCCCACAGGTCCTGCGCGATGTCATGCGCCGAGTTGTTGGAGCCGAGCACGACGCACCGCTTGCCCCGGTACGGCTCGCCCGCCTGGTAGCGGCTGGAGTGGTACAGGTCGCCCTCGAACGTGTCCGCGCCCGGGATGTCGGGGATGTTCGGCAGCCCGGACATCCCGGTGGCGAGCACGAGGTGCCGCGGCCGGAGCACCACCGTCGAGCCCTCGCGTTCGACCGTGACGCGCCACTCCTCGGCGGCCTCGTCGTAGCTGGCGTGCGTGCATGCGGTCGAGCCCCAGAAGTTGAGCTGCATGACCTTCGTGTACATCTCCAGCCAGTCGCCCATCTGCTCCTTGGGCGTGTAGACGGGCCAGTGCTCGGGGAACGGAATGTACGGCATGTGGTCGAACCACACCGTGTCGTGGAGCGTGAGCGAGTCGTAGCGGTTGCGCCACGAGTCGCCCGGCCGCGCGCTGCGCTCGACGATGATCGTCGGCACGCCGAGCTGGCGGAGCCGCGCACCGAGCCCGATCCCGCCCTGCCCCCCGCCGACGATCACGACGTACGGCTGTGTCGTGTAGCCCAGCTCCGCCTCCTCGCGGCGACGTCGTTCGTGCCAGGTGACGCGGTTCTTCACGCCGCCGAGCTCCACCCCGAGCGGGCGCGAGGGGCCCCGCTGCTCCTCGAAGCCCTGCAGCTCCTGCAGCGTCGTGAGCAGCGTCCAGCAGCGACCGTCGCGGATGCGCACGTAGCCCTTGCCGCGCCCGACCGCCGTCTCGAAGGTGAACCACGCCTCGACGACGCCGTCCCCCTCCGAGGCCTCTCCATCGATCTCGATATCGGTCGCCGCGACCGCCGCGCCGCTGGCCTCGAACATCGCCGCGATGTCGTCCGGGCCCTCCATGGTGGTGATGTTCCACGTGAACGCGACGAGGTCGCGCCAGTAGGACTCGGCGTGGAACAGCGATGCGACCCCGGCCGCGTCGCCGCGCTCAAGAGCGCCCTGGAAGTCCTCGAGCCAACTGCGGGCCTGTTCGGTTGCTGTCGTCATACGAGGCTCCCCGACAATCGTCCCTGCACCTGCGAGGTGTCGGGACACACTCTACGAAAGGCCCGATGCTTGCGCCGCCATGCGCCCTCGCGCGATATGATCGCAGCCTCTCCCCCCGGAACCTCCGAGGTGCCCCGCATGGCCTGGTACGACCTTCTCGACACCCAACTCGGGCGGCTCTTCGTCGGCGGCTCCGACGAGGGAGTGCACCGCATCAACTTCGTCACCACCGAGCGTTCGCTGGATGACGAGGTGCACAGCCTCGGGGCCGACAGCGGCGAGCCCGTCGCCCACGACCCGGCGGCTGCCGCGCCGGCCATCGAAGCACTCGCCGAGTGGTTCGACGAGGGGGACTGCGACTTCAACGTGCCCCTCGCGCCGCGCGGCACTGCGTTCCAGCAGCGCGTCTGGAACTGGCTGCTGACCATCCCCTCGGGCTCGACGACCTCGTACGGTGAGATCGCGTTCGAGATCGGTAAGCCGGGCGCCGCACGCGCCGTCGGCGGTGCCGTGGGCCGCAACCCGCTCTCGATCGTCGTGCCGTGCCACCGCGTGATCGCGTCGGACGGCTCGCTCGGCGGCTATGCGTCCGGCCTGGACCGCAAGCGCTGGATGCTGGCGCACGAGGGCATCCCCGTACCAGCCGAGTAGCACCCTCGGCGGATCGTCCAGGCCTGAGACGGAGGCCACGGAGGCTACATCTGATCGGCCCCACCGCTGATAGCGATCGCGACACCACTCGCTATCTCGTCGACGAGATCCGTCTCGACGTTCCCCAGCCGTTCGATGAACCGCTCAAGCGCCACGCTGCGGACCTGCAAGAAGTCGGCCATGGAGTCCGCGTCCAGGCCATTCTGGTCGTTCGCTGCGACATCCACCTTGTTGATCGCGCCGGCGAACTGCTCTCGCCGGCGGGAGAGCGGCACGATGATACGCACCGGCGCCGCATCAAAGATTGCCGATTGGACGACTATGACCGGACGGTCGCGCTGTAGCTCCGCTCCAACAGCGCGCGGGAGACGCACCAGCCAGACCTCGCCGCGTGTTGGTCGAGCGCTCGGTGATTGGCCCCGTTCACTCGTCAAGACCGTCGCTCACCGTGCCGTCCCACGCCTCGATCTCGTCGGCGTCCACGACAATCCCGACAGCTTGGACCACACTGTCAATCTCCTCGGGCGGTCGGGTCGCAAGTTCCCGCAGCGATATAGAGGAACCTGACGCCTTCGCGCCGCCGCTCGATGTGTGTTCGACGGTCTGAGCGCCCTCTCCCGCCGCGTGTACCTGTAGGCTGTGGCCGGCGATGATCCTCTGGGCATAGGCCGTGCAGGCGAAGACGTCGGCGAGTTCGAGGTCGGGGTGGTCGATCAGGATCGCTTCGGGCGAGACACCCTGCGCCAGGCGATCCAGCACGGACTCTACCGTCACTCGCGAACCTCGGATGCACGGCCTGCCGTCGAGCACAGTCGAAAGAACGGTGATCCGTTGGAGCAACTGGTCGTCGCCAGGCATGACGCAGCCTCCTGCCTTCGCCTCCCCGGCTCGGGCTGTTCAGTGCACAGGATACCTCGCGCCCCGCGCGCGTTGGCGCGCTACCCCGTGAGCCCGAGATGCGTGAGCAGCTCGGGCAGCCCGCCGATCTCGACGTCCGGCACCACGTCGTACGCCGGCACACGGGGGTTGGTGCGCAGCGCCGTCCGTAGCCCGGCACGCTGCGCGCCGAAGATGTCGTCGAATGGCCGGTCGCCGACGTAGACCACGCGCGAGGGGTCGCTCACGCCGACGGCTGCGAGCGCCGCCTCGAACGCCGCGGGGTGCGGCTTCATGTAGTCCAGCTCGCACGTGTAGACGCGCTCGTCGAGCAGGTGCACCAGCCCGTCGCGTTCGAGGAAGTGCTCGTGGTACTCGCGCGGCCAGTGCGTGTTGGAGAGCATCGCCGTGCGCAGCCCCGCCGCACGCATGGCCTCGAGCGTCCCCGCAGCCTCGGTGTCGTGCTCGATGTGCGGCGCCCACGCGTCGAGGTAGGCGCGCGCGGCGGCCGCGAGTACCTCGCCGGGCACGTCCGCGCCGAGCCGCTCGTGCGCCTCGGCGACGATCTGGGCGAGCGTGCCGGCACGCTGGTGCGTCTCGGTGCGCTGCCAGAAGTCGTCCTCGGTTGCGGCGAGGCAGGCCCAGATCTCCTCGCGCGAGTGGGGCGTGTGAGCCTCGAGGGCCGCCGCGGCGGGCCTCCAGAGCTCCTCGACGCGCACCGAGGTGGCATGGGTCGAGAGCGTCCCACCCCAGTCGAACACAACCGCCTCGATGCCCGCGTCGCGAAACGCCATAACGGCTCCCAGCCGCTCACTCGCGCGGCAGCGCGCAGCATCGCACGCACCTTCGTATGCGGCACGTTCTGGCCCGTTTCCGCTACGCTTGATCCGCTGACGTGGGACGGCGATGAGCGACACTCCGGCCATCCGCTTCGAGGGCCTCGTGAAGTCGTACGGCGACGTGCGCGCCCTCGACGGCATCGACCTCGACGTGCCACAAGGCGAGGTGTTCGGCTTCCTCGGCCCCAACGGCGCGGGCAAGACCACCGCCATCCGCATCCTCGTGGACCTGATCCGCCCCAGCGCCGGCCGCGCCGAGGTGCTCGGCTTCCACGCCCAGCGCGACACGATCGAGGTGCGCCGCCGCTGCGGCTACCTCCCCGGTGACCTCGCCCTCTACGACTCGCTCAACGTCGACGCCTGCCTCGACCTCGTCGCCGCGCTGCGCGGCGGCGTCGACGGGCGTTACCGCGAGGAGCTTGTCGAGCGGCTCAACCTCGACCGCACGCGCCGGGTCGGCGACCTGTCGCGCGGGAACTACCAGAAGGTCGGCCTCGTGATCGCGCTGATGGCGAAGCCCGACGTGCTCGTGCTCGACGAGCCGACGAACGCCCTCGACCCGCTGGTGCAGGAGGAGGTCGAGGCGATCCTGCGCGAGGCGGTCGACGAGGGCCGGACGGTCTTCTTCTCCTCGCACGTCCTCGCCGAGGTCGAGCAGCTCGCGAACCGCGTGGCGATGCTGCGCGCGGGCCGCATCGTCGCCGTCAACGACCTCGCCGAGCAGCGCCGACTCGCGCCGCGCCGCGTGACCGTGACGTTCGAGGAGGCGCCGCCCGCGGCGCTCTTCGAGCGGTTGCCTGGCGTGCGCCTCGTCTTGCTTGAGGAGCGCGACGCCGTGTTCGAGACGCACGACGCCATGCATGCGCTGATCCAGGCGCTCGCCGAGCATCCTGTGCAAACCCTCGAGACTCACGAGATCACGCTGGAGGAGCTGTTCCTGTCGTACTACGAGGAGCCCGAGGGGGCCCCGACGAGCGGAAGCGCCGCCCGTGCCTGACCGCACGATCGTGCGCAAGACGCTGCGCGACCTGCGCTGGCAGGTGCTGGGGTGGGGCCTCGGCCTCGCGGGCCTCGCGGCGCTGCTCGTGCTGCTCTACCCCGCCATCGCCGAGCAGTTCGAGGGCGTCGAGCTGGAGAACATCGGCTTCGGAGCGGTCGACGACCTCTCGGACCCGCGCCAGTTCTTCCAGGTCGAGTTCTTCACCTGGTCGCCGGTGCTCATGACGGTCTTCGCGATCATCGCCGGTGGCGCGCTGCTGGCCGGCGAGGAGGGCGCGGGCACCCTTGAGCTGCTGCTCTCGCAGCCGCTCGCGCGGCGGAGGCTCTTCGTCGGCAAGCTCGCGGGCGTCGTGCTCGCTGCGGTGGGCATCCTCGCACTCGCCGGGCTCGGCTTCCTGCTCACGGCGCCGTTCGTCGACCTCAAGGGCGAGGTCGCGGTGGGCGAGCTGGCGACCGCGCCCTTCTCGCTGCTGCCGTTCGCCTGGTTCGCGCTCGCCGCGACGGTCCTCGCCGCCACGCTCACGCCGACGCGCGGACGGGCCGCAGCCCTGATGACGGCCGCGGCCTTCGTGGCCTACGCCGTGAACATCACCGCCGACCTCGTCGCCTCGCTCGACTGGCTGCACTACCTGACCCCGTACTACTACTCGGACGCCCACCGCGTGCTGACCGAGGGCAGCGTCTTCTGGCACCAGGGTGTGCTGCTCGTGGCCGCGGCGGCGTGCTCCGCGCTCGCCCTCGTGGCCTTCGAGCGCCGCGAGATCGGCGTCGGCCGCTCACCCCTCGCCGCGCTGCTCGGGCGTGGCGGGACGGGTGACAAGGAGCCGTCGGAGGCTGCGCGCGAACCCTCGGTCGCCCGTTAGCTGGTTCCGCCCGCGGCGCGCAGTTCCGCAATCTCGGCGTCGCTGTAGCCGTGCTCGCGCAGGATCTCGTCGGTGTGACGGCCGAGGGGCGGAGAGGCGCGGTCGCTCCCCGTTGGCGTCGCCGACATCTGGACGATGGGGCCGACGAGCCGCTCAGGGCCCGTGAGCTCGTGCTCCAGGTCCAGCATGTAGCCCATCGCCTCCACCTGCGGGTCGTCCGCCATCTCCTCGGCGAACTGCACCCGGGAGGCGGGCGCGCCGACGGCGTCGAAGATCTCGAGCCACTCGTCCACGGTCTTTGTCAGCATGATGTTGCGGATGCGCTCCAGCATCGCTTCAGCGATCGCGTCGCTCTCCGGGGCGAGCGCGTCGAAGTCCTCGGCGGCCGTCGGGTCGTCCTCGACCCCGATCGCGCGCCGGAACTGCTCCTGGTTGGCAGGCGTCAGCGCGCCGAGGATCACCGCGCCGTCCTTCGTGTTGTAGCCGCCGTAGTACAGCCTCGACGCCCTCCCCACCGTCGCGAAGATGTCGCCCTTGATGGCGAGCTGTTCGCTGTAGCTCGCGCCCCGGCGTCGAGCCTCGAAGACGCGGTCCATGCGATCGGTGCCGACAATCGCGTCGAACACCGGCAGCCTCGTCACGTGGGGGCTTGCAAGGTTCAGGCTGGCCGCTAGCAGCGAGGAGGCGACGTACTGGCCCTCGCCGGTCTCCGACCGGTGGTAGAGCGCCGCCACCACGCCGAGAGCGGCTCCGAGCCCGGCGTGGAAATCGCCCGGCGCGGTCGCGGTGATGAAGTCCGGCGCGCCGTACTCGTCGATCTTCCCGTCGGCCGCCATGAGCCCGCTGTAGGCCTGCAGGACCACGTCGGAACCGGAGCGCGAGGCGCTCGGACCGCGGTCGCCGAACCCGGTGTTCTCGAGGTAGATGAGGTCCGGCCGGTGCTGCCGGAGCGTCTCGTAGTCGACGTTCAGGCGCTGCGGCACGCCGGGCCTGGCGTTGATGAGGAAGACGTCGAACCCCGGGATGAGGCGATGCACGACCGCCTGGCCGGCCTCGGTTGCCAGGTCCAGCACGAGGCTGCGCTTGCCGCGATTGAGGGTGTGGAACTCCTTGCTCTCGCCCGGCGCGAACTGCCCCCAGAGCCGCCCGGCCTCGCCGGCGGGGGGCTCGCACTTCACCACGTCCGCGCCGAGGTCCGCGAGCGTCAGGCCCGCGTAGGGTCCGGCGTAGATCTGCGACACCTCGAACACCTTGATCCCCGCGAGTGGTCCCGGCATGTGCCACCTCGATCCCTGCCCACGCGCCGTCGGCGCGCATCGAGCTTGAGGATTGCGCGTGCAGTATGGACGAGTGGGGAGGCGGATTGGTGACCAGGCTCAGAGGTGGCCGGACCGACCCTGGGACATCGAGCAGGGTCGCGCGAGCTGTGTGCGCTACCAGAACCCGGCGCGGTAGCGCACCCCGCGATGGGCGAAGCCGGCGGCAGGCGCCTTGCGCAGCCGTCCGAGGTGCTTGCGGCACAGCTCGATGGTGAGCCGTTCGCGATCGTCGGGGTCGTCGCGCCAGCGCGAGACGGCGACCTCCTCGAAAGGCTGGGCGGTGCAGAACTCGCAGCGTGCGACCGGCATGCGGACATGCTACTAGACTGCTGGCGGGGCGTAGAGCCGCCACCCGACGTCCCCGCGTAAGGACCACGACCATGCCGGACTTCGCCAGCAACGAGATCGAGATCGCCTGGGGGCAGCTCGAGAGCGCGCTCGACCAGCTCGTCAGCCTGACCAGCGGGCTCGACGGCGACCGGCTCAACTGGCGACCGACGACCGGGCCTCACGCCGCCGAGGGCGCCAACAGCCTCTACATCCTCGCCTCGCACGCCCTCGGGCTGACCGAGCAGGCCACGCTGTTCATGCTCTGCGGGGAGCCCGGCGAGCGTGACCGCGAGGCGGAGTTCGCATCGTCGGGAGCGACCTCCGAGGCGCTCGAGGAGCGCTGGGCGTCGCTGCGCGAGCGCATCCCGGCGTCGCTCTCGAGCATCGAGGAGAGCGCGCTGCTCGCGACGTTCGAGCACCCGGTGCGGGGCACGGAGAGCGGGCGGCAACTGCTCCTCGCCACCGCCACCCACGTCGCGACCCACCTCGGGCACGCCGAACTGACGCGCGACCTGATCCCCGCCCGCTAACGCGGACGGCCCGCCGCCACGAATCGCGTCGAGGGCTACATCGCGCGGTAGGCGCTGGCCAGGGTGTCGCGGTCGAAGCCGTGCGGGACATCGCCTCGGGCGTAGTCGTAGAGCGCGGCCTTGAAGATGCCCTCGAGCGCCTGCACGGTGCCGATCGCCACGGCCACCAGCGGGACCCCCACGGCGATGCCGAGCAGCGGGTGCACGAAGAACAGCAGCGCCGCCGGGATGATCGCCACGAGCACGCCGAGCAGCCCGACGATCATGAAGCCGAAGTTCGCCGTGAGCTGGTTGCCCCACGTCTGCCGCAGCAGCCCGGCCGAGCGCTTGATCGCCTCGATCGGCCCGACGCCCTCGGCGACCAGCACGGGGATCACGAAGAACGTCGCGAGGCCCCAGGCCACGCCGCCGATCATCGAGGCGATGCTCCCGGCGATGCCGCCGCGCTCGCGCAGCGCCTGCAGGATCATCGAGACGATCACGGTGATCAGGGCCCAAGCCAGGATCTGCGGCAGGCGCGCGCTGGCAGCGCGCAGGCCCGAGCCGATGTTGGGGTCGCCGCCCCGCAGCCGCTCGAGCGCGGCTGCAATCAGTGCGGCGTTGAAGAAGATCACGATCGCCGAGGAGAGGAACACGAGGGCCGCGCCGAGGATCGCGTCGACGGCCCCGACCGACTCAGACGACCCCTCGCTGACGCGGTCGAGGGTACCCGTCGTCCCGGCGATCCCGAGCATCGCACCCACGAGCACCAGCAGTGCGACGCCTGACATGATCGGAAACAGGATCAGCTCGCGGTCCATCATGAGCACGCGCCAGCTCATCTTCATCAACTCGAACGTGTGGCCGATGGTCCTGAACATGCCGATCCTCCCTGCCTCGCACCGAGTATACGAAGTTGCGGCGCGCGCCCTACGGTGGCGTGACCCGGACCTCGAAGGCCGCGCCGCACGCCGCGCACGTCGACGCGCCCTCCAGGTCGAGGCCCGCCCCGCAGTTCGGGCAGAAGCGCGCCGCCGTCTCGACGCGCGCTGAGTCGACAGTGGAGCCCTCGAGCCGCCGCAGCACCGGGATCGCAATGGTCGCGGCGATGAGCAGCACGATCAGGGTGCCGTACCAGCGGCCGAACGCGTCGTCCCATACGGGCTCCCACCAGATCCACAGGACCGACGTGGCGGTGAGCAGCGCGTTCAGCGCATACGCCCCAACCGGGACAACCGCGTAGCGACGCCCAAGGCCGTTGAGCCCGACGAGGCTCGCGTGCGTGGCCGCCAGGGCGAGCGTGATCTCGGTCAGGAGACCCCGCCCGATCAACTCGTTGTCGGTGTCGGGCTCGACCCAGATCACCACGAGGAGGAATACCAGCCCGACCAGTCCCAGCACGATCCCCAGCGGCGGCACGACTCCGAGCCGGCCGCGCTCCCAGGCAACCCCACAGGCGAGCGTGATCATGCTGGTGCCGAAGACCGAGAGCGTGCTGAGCAGCAGCTTGCCTTCGGTCTCGCCGAAGTCTTCGCTGAGCACCGCGTAGCAACCCATCAGCGCGCTTGCGGCGACCGATGCGAGCATGACGCGCAGCGCGCCGCGGTGGAGCGTTCGGCGGCGGTTTGGTGAGTCGGCCATCGCCCGAGTCTAGTGCTGCTACCTCGTGGCCAGTAGACCGCCGCGAGGCGCGCGGCGCACACCTCGATCCGGCACGCGTGAGAGGAAGCGATCTGATCCCCTCGCCCCCGTCTGCGGGGGAGAGGGTGAGGGTGAGGGGGTCCGGCTGGGTGCGAACAGCCGCCGAGGAGCCCGTCGGACCCTCACCCCAGCTCTCTCAGAGAGGGAGAGGGGGACGGATCGACGGGGCGAGGTTACGCGGGGGACGGCGGCGTGTAGCTCAGCACGGCCAGCTCGTCGATGGGGCCACGTCCCGTGCCGCGCGAGTTGATCGGGAGCTCGCGAGCGTGGCGCCCACTCCACGCACCCGCCCGCTCTCCGTCCCGACCGAGCCACCTCGGGCGTAGCTCCCGCCCTGACCCCCAGGCACTCCTCACGTGCTCGCGACGGCCGTCCGGCCGCGCCGAGTGCGCCATGCACATTGCGAAGGAACGCTACCGATGCGTCTCACACGGCTGCGACTGTTCGTCGCCCTCGCCGTCCTCGCCCTTGCGGCACTCGCCGGCGTCGTCGTGGTCGGCGTCCGCGACGACCAACCGGCCCAGGAACACGACCACTCCACCCATAGCCACGAGGCTACCGATGCAGGCGGTGATGCCCTGTCCGGGGGCATGCAGGCGTCCGCCACTAGCCACGTAATGACGGCGTCCGTCGAGGCGCCCGAGGGTACGTCCGTCGAGTTGCAGGTCGAGCCCGATGCCGTTTCCGGATACAACATCACAGTCACCACGCCGGGGTTCACGTTCACCCCGGAGGCCGTCAACAGCGAGCACATACCCGGCCAGGGCCACGCCCATCTCTACGTCGACGGCGTGAAGATCACGCGCCTCTACGGGCCGAGCTACCACCTCGTCGGCCTCACCCACGGTGCCCACGAGGTGCGAGTCTCGCTCAGCACCAACTCGCACGCCGACTACGTGCGGAGCGCGGGCCTCGTCGACGCCACCCGGACGGTGACCGTGCCCGCACCCGGGGACGGCGCCCACATGCACGCCCAGGACGAGACGGTCGAAGCGCCCGAGGGGATGTCGGTGCAGGTGCGCGCGGAAGCCGACGCACACGGCGGCGGCGCCTTCAACGTGCGCATCGATGCCACCGGCTTCGCGTTCGCGCCCGAGTCGGTCAACGGCGATCACGTTTCCGGCGAGGGGCACGCGCACATCTACGTCGACGGCGAGAAGATCGGGCGCGTGTACGGACCGTGGTTCTTCCTCGGAGGGCTGACGCCCGGCGAACGGGAGGTTCGGGTGACGCTCACCACCAACACGCACGAGCCGTACATGCGCAACGGCGAGCCGGTTGCAGCGTCGATGACGGTGATCGTGCCGTAGGTGCGGACGGACGATCTGATCGCGCTGCGAGCGGTCGTCCAGGCCGGGTCACCCCTCGTCGACCTTGTAGGGGCCGTCACTGCACGTGGGCCCCGGCGGGCAGCCGGGGGAGGTAATTCGCGCCACAGGCTCTACGATGGTTCCGTGGAGCGCAACCGTCGCGGCCGGCCACGCCATCCCGATGTGCTGACGCCCGCCGAGTGGCGGGTGCTCGATGCACTGCGCGACGGCGGCACGAACGCCGAGATCGCGGCGCGCCTCGGCCTCAGCGCCGAGACGGTCAAGACGCACATCTCGAACATGCTCACGAAGCTGGAGCTGCGCGACCGCCGCGCACTCGTCGCCTGGCGCCCCGAAGGGCGTCGAGGCCGCCTGGGCGCGCTGTTCGCGCTGCCGGCAGCGCTGTGGTCGCTGGGGCGGCCCCTGGTGTGGGTCGGGGCTGGCGCGGCGGCGCTTGGCGGTGTCGTCGTCGTGGTGGTGGCGCTCGTGGCCCTCGAGGCGGTCGTGGAGGGTGACAGCGACCCGTCGGCGGCCGTCGCGCCGCCGACCGACCCGACGCCCGCAGCACCGGCCCCAGCGCCCGACGCTTGCGCGACACCGACCGACCCGACGTGCATCCACGCGGTCTACATCGGCGCGCCCGGGGACTACGCACACGTCGTCGACATCCCGTCCGCGATGCGGCTCAACGCCGGGCCGGGCGGCACCTACCACGTCGACGCGGGGCTCGAGGTCACGGTCGTCACAGCGGCGCGGCTGCCCGGCGGCTGGACGCGCTTCTACCTCGAGCCGTCACCGGTCATCCCACCGGTCTCGGCATCGAGGCTCATCCCACCGGTAGGGACGACGTACACCTTCACGGTCAGCGATGAGGCCACCGCGGCGTCGACCGTCACCTACAACCTGAAGGCCGCGCGGCCCTTCCCCCGCCCGCCGTCGGACGGCAAGCCGGAGATCGGCGCCACCGTGGTCACGACCGGCGTCGAGGTGCAGGACTGCTCGTCGGGGATCGCGACGAACCCGACGACGAACACCGAGCTCGTGGCGGACTGCGAGTCGCTGCTGGGCCTGCGCGACACGATCCGCGGGACGGGCAGGCTCAACTGGACGGCGGCGAAGGCGATGTCCGAGTGGATGGGCGTCACGGTCTCCGGCACGCCCCAACGCGTCACCGCCCTCGACCTGGCAGACCTCGGCCTCGACGGCGAGCTGTCGGGGCTGCTCGGCAATCTCACCGGGCTGACGACGCTGGACCTCAGTGGCAACCCACTCACGGGCATGCTCCCGTCGAAGCTTGCGCAACTGGACAGCCTGACGAGCGTCTCCATCACGGGGACGGACTTCGAGGGGTGCGCGCCCCCGGTACTGCGTCAGGTGGCGACGAACGACGTCACACACGACGACTGCGGAGCGCCCGCTGACATCGAGACTATCGAATGGGATGGCGTTCTAGCTCCCGGTACTTACCGCCTCGACTTGGAGGCTACTTCACTGGTCTTCGACATACCCCCAGGCGAGCAGCTGATCTTCAAGGGAGTTTTCTTGGCTACGCCTGACACCGCCTTGGCGGTACCGAGAGGTGGAGATGTCGGCATCATCATCCGAAATGCAAGCCAGACCGCATCAATAGGACTCGACGTGGAGTTCGGCGGAGAATGGGTCCGCAAATTCGCGCCGGACTTCCCGACTGGAGTTCGGGCGGACACCAGCGAGATCTTCGACCGGATCGTCGAGTCCATGTGGGAGCAGGACTAGGTCGAGCCTCGCGCCGGGTCGGGCGCAGGCGTAGGCTGTCATACGGCGGGTCTACGCGAGGCTGGGATGCAACGACTCGGTCAGCGGCTCCCCGGCAACGTCGTCGTTCGGCGTCGCCGCCAGCGCCCGGAGACGGTGCGCGTCTCGCTCACCCGCAGCCGCCGCTTCCGCCCGCGGCCGTGGATGGTGCCCGGCGCGTTCGCGGCCCTGATCGCCTTCGGCGCGCTGCTCCTCGCCCTGCCCATCGCGTCCGAGTCGCGTGAGTGGACCAACGGCTGGGACGCTCTCTTCACCTCGACGTCGGCGCTCTGCGTGACGGGACTCGTGCGCTTCGATACCGCCGACCACTTCAGCCTCTTCGGCGAGGTGGTCATCCTCGTGCTGATCCAGCTCGGCGGGCTCGGCGTCACCATCTACGCCGGGATGCTGATCCTGCTGGTGGGCGGCCAGTTCGGGCTGCGCGGGCGCGACTTCTTCGGCATCGAGCTCATCGGCGACGGCGAGCGTGACATGCGACGCCTGATGCGGCGCGCGGCGCTGTTCGTGCTCACGCTCGAGCTCACGACGTTCGTGCTGCTGCTCCCGTGGTCGCTCACGAAGTGGGACCCGGCGACCGCGGTCTGGAACGCCTTCTTCCACGCACTCTCCGCCGCCAACTGCGCCGGCTTCGACCTCATGGGCGGCACGCGCAGCTTCACCGGGCAGACCGAGGATCCGTACCCGATCATCGTGATGGGCGTCTCGACGTTCATCGGGGCGCTCTCCTTCGTCACCGTCTTCAACCTGCGCAACCGCCCGCGGCGCTGGACGCTCGACACGCGACTCGTCGTGATCGGCATGGGCTCGCTGCTCGTCGTCGGCATGGCGATGTTCGCCGCCTCCGAGTGGATCGAGCACGACCCGATCAGCGAGCTCAGCCCCGTGCACGCCTTCGCGAACGTCTTCTTCATGGCCGCCAACCGCACCACCGGCATGACCACGGTCAACATCGCCGAGCTACACGTATCGAGCATCACGCTGCTGCTGCCGCTGATGTTCATCGGCGGCGCCTCGACGTCCAGCGCGAGCGGCATCAAGGTCGGCTCCTTCATGATCACGATCCTCGCCATGATCTCCGCCCTGCGAGGCCGCCACAGCGCCCAGGCCTTCGGCCGCGAGATCCCGCAGGCGATCGTGCTGCGCGCAGTGGCCGTCGCATCGTTGGGCGTTATCCTCCTGATGCTGGGTGTGTGGGTGATGCTGCTGCTCGAGGACCGGCCGCTGCTGCCCGTGTTCTTCGAGACGATGTCGGCGCTCGCCAACATCGGATGGACGCTCGGCATCACCCCGGACCTGTCCACGCCGAGCGTGATCCTGGCGACGATCCTGATGTTCGTCGGGCGGCTCGGCCCCATGATCGTGGCGTTCTCAATCCCCGACCGGCCGCAGGAGCGCTACCGTTACGCGCACGGGCGCGTGCGGATCGGGTAGCGGACCGCGCGACGAGAGGAGCGCACCATGCAGATCGCCGTGCTCGGACTGGGCCGCTTCGGCTCCTCGCTCGTCCGCGAACTCGGCAACCTCGACCACGAGGTGCTCGCGGTCGACTCCAACGAGGGGCGAGTGCAGCGGACCGCGCCGTACTGCGCCAAGGCGGCCGTGGCCGACATCACCGACGAGCTCGCGCTCCGCGACCTCGGCGTCGGCTCCATGGAAGCGGCCGTCGTCGCGACGGGAGTGCTCGAGGCGAGCGTGCTCGCGGCGATGAACCTGCAGGCGCTGGGGGTCGAAGCCGTCTATGCCAAGGCTTCGACGGAGTTGCACGCATCGATCCTCGAACGCATCGGGGTGAGCCGGGTGGTGCAGCCCGAGCAGGAGGGTGGCGAGCGCTTCGCCCACCTGCTGCGCGTGAGCAGCGCGCGCGACTACCTCTCGCTGAGCGCCGACTACGGCATCGGTGTCTACCCGGCGCCGGAGCACCTGCACGGCCACACCGTGAGCGCGCTCGACGAGGGCGACACGACGCGTCGCCTGCTCATCGTCGTGCGCGACGGCCGGATCGAGCTGAACCCCGTCCGTGACCGCGTCATCGGCCCCGGCGACGCCCTTGTCTTCGCCGGCCGCGACGAGGATCTCGCCCGCGACCTCTGACGGCTGCTCCGGGTTATCGTGGTAGTGGCGGCATGCGTCGCCACGGAGGCTCGGATGGCTCGCTCTCTTCCTCGACGCGCACTCACGCTCCTGTCCGCCACGCTCCTCGCCGTCGCCTCGCTCGCCGTTGCCTGCGCGCCCGACGACACCACCGGTGCCCTCCACGTGGTCACCATCGACCGCCAGGTCGACTTCGTCCTCGAGCGCTACATCGAGCGCGCCCTCGACCACGCCGAGGAGACCAACGCCCGCGCCGTGCTGCTCCGCGTCGACACGCCGGGCGGCGAGATCACCGCGATGAAGACGATCGTCGGGCTCATCGAGAACGCAGGGGTCCCCGTGGTCACGTGGGTGGGGCCTGCCGGGGCGGAAGCCGTCTCGGCCGGCACGTTCGTAGTGATGGCCGGCCATGTCGCGGCGATGGCGCCCAGCACCACCATCGGCGCGGCGACGCCCATTGCCGCCACCGGCGAGGACGTCGAGGGCGACCTCGGCGAGAAGGTCACGAACGACACCGTCGCGTTCGCGCGCGCCGTCGCCGAGTTCCGTGACCGCAACGCCGACTGGGCCGAAGAAGCCGTCCGCGACGCCCGCTCCGCCACGCCCGACGAGGCCGTCGAGCTCAACGTCGTCGACCTCGTCGCCGCCACCGAGGCCGACCTCCTCGAGGCCATCGAGGGGCGTGAGGTGGAGCTGATCGGCGGGCGCACGGTCGAGCTGCAGCTGGTGACGGCGCCGCGCGTCGAGAACGCCTTCAATCCCTACGAGCGCGTGCTGGCGATCGTCAGCAGCCCGCTGATCGTCTCGTTGCTGTTGCTGATCGGGGTCATCGGGATCGGGGCGGAGCTGTTCTTCGCACCGGGGACGTTCCTGCCTGGCACCGCCGGCGCGATCGCGCTGTTGCTCGCGTTCCTCGGGCTAGGGACGCTGCTGCCGGGCGAGACGGCGATCGCGCTGCTCGGGCTAGCCGCGCTGCTCGTGGTGCTGGAGATCTTCATCCCGACCGGGGGCGTGCTCGGAGCGGGCGCGGCGATCGCGGTCGCCATCGCCGTCGGGATCTGGATCGGCGGCGGTGACACCGAGGTGGGCATCCAGCGTGTGCTCACGATCATGCTCGGCACGATCGTCGCGATCACGCTGCTCATCGGCGCGTTCGTCGGCGTCATCGCCGTGCGCTACCTCGCCCCGACCCGCAAGCCGCGCGAGGACACCAGCGCCGAGGAGGGCTACCAGTAGCCTTCTATCCGGCACAATCATCCCTGTGAAAGCACCTATGGCCTGCAGTGGGCGCTCACTCTGAGGCACGGCGGAGGCAGACATGAAAGACACACCTCGGACGCATCCTGCGTTGCCAACGCAGGGTGAGATCGAGTTCCACGCCGTGACGGTGGAGCGCTGGGCCGATCTGGCACAGCTCTTCGAGGAGTCGAGGTCGACATCGTCAGGGGTCACGCCGGGCACCTGCTGGTGCATGGTCTGGCGGGAGATGCCCGGCGAGGCACGGCGCGGCGCGACACCGGCGATGAAGCGCGAGGCGCTCAAGTCCTTCGTCGACGCCGGGACGCATGTCGGCATCCTCGCCTACCTGGACGGGCGGCCCACCGCCTGGTGCTCCGTGGCACCTCGTTCAACGTACGCGCGGACGGATTCCTTCAGGCTCGTGGGCGAGAGCTACGACGCCGAGACGAGTGTGTGGGCCATCGTCTGCTTCTATGTGGCCCCAGAGTCACGCGGCCTCGGCGTCCAGGCCCGCCTCATCGAGGAGGCATGCGCCGTCGCGGTGCATGCCGGCGCCGACGTGGTCGAGGCTTTGCCGGTCGCTAACGGTGAGGACTCGTGGCCCTACGACTATATGGGGACGGCCCGGGCATTCGTTCGAGCGGGATTCGAGGACGCTGGAAGCACCCGCAAGCATCATCGGCTGATGCGACGGTTCGTCCGGACGTAGCGCGTCCTGCGCCCCGGCTCTAGCTGTCGCCGTTGGCGCTCCCCGCGCCGTCGCCGTTGCCACCCATGCTCGACAGGCCCGACAGCGTGTCGCTGAGGCCGCCCGCGACGCTCGCGAGGTCCATCGGGATGATCCACTTCGTGGACTCGCCCGCGCCCAGCTGCTTCATCATGTCCAGGTATTGCAGCCCCATCGTCTTCGAGTCGACGCCCTGCGCCGTCTCGTAGATGCGCTGCAGGCCGGTCGAGAAGCCCTCGGCCTCCAGGATCTGCGCCTGGCGCGACCCCTCCGCGCGCAGGATCTGGGACTCGCGTGAGCCCTCGGCCTCGAGGATCGACCGTTGCTTGTTGCCCTCGGCCACGTTGATCGCGGCCTGCCGCTCGCCCTCGGACTCGGTGATCAGCGCGCGCTTCGTGCGGTCCGCGGTGAGGAGCTGGGTCATCGCGTGCTGGATGTCGGCCTGCGGCGTGATCTCGCGGATCTCGACGGAGCGCACCTCGACGCCCCAGCGCACGGTCTCCTCGGAGATCTTGACCTGCAGCCGCGTGTTGATCTCCTCGCGGCGGGCCAGCACATCCTCGACGGTGAGGTCGCCGATGACGGCGCGCAGCGAGGTGGTCGCCAGGTTGCGGACGGCGACGACGAAGTTGTTGATGTTGATGACCGCGTCTTCGGGTTGCGCAACCTGCAGGAACACGACGAAGTCCACGTCGACGAGCGCGTTGTCCTTCGTGATCGAGGTCTGCTTGGGCTCCTCGATCACGAACTCTCGCAGGTCGACGCGCACGCCGTTGTCGACGAACGGAATCAGGATCACGAGCCCCGGCCCGCGCGTGCCGATGTGACGGCCGAGGCGGAAGACGACCGCCCGCTCGTACTGCTTGACGACGTTGATGAAGAACATGTCCCCGCCCTTCTGCTCGGACCCGTCGAGTATAGCCCCCGGCGGAGCGGAGCCCGCGCGTCAGGCTGGGCAGCGGGGGAGTGGCGGCTCAGTCCGCGCGGGGGAAGCGATCCCTGAGCGCTACGACTTCACCGGTGTCATCGCTGATGCGAATTTCCTTGTAGGAGCGTCCAGCGATCTCTGTGGGCTCGCTGGCGAGTCCCTGATCCCACGGGCGGATGAACCCCAGAGTGACGCTCCACTCGTCCTCATCGTAGTCGTACTTGAGCTCCTCAAGCCGAAGGCCCTCGATCGCCTCGTCGAGATACACCGAGGCGAAGTAGCTCCGTGCGAGCGCAGCCGCTTCCCGGACGTCCATGCACTCCGCTCCGTCACGCTTCGCATCGAGTGTAGCGTGCATGGCCCGGTCGAGCCCCCGCGGTGTGGGTCTTCGGTCGGGCGCGCACTAGGCCGAACGGTGATGGGCGAAGTTCACGGCCGCAGCGTGATCCTTCTCAGATGCGGCGTTGTACAGGGCGACATCGGATGTAACGACAGGCGTGTCAGCACTCGCGACTTCGAGGAGCGCGGCATCGGTCAACCCGAGTCGGCGGTACGAGCTGTTCGAGGCTGCATCGGCGCTGCGGACGATGATCTCCTCACTCTCTTCGATGAGCCACCTGAGCCGTCCGTACAGACTCGAGCGCAGATCCCGGCGATACCCGAGCAGGTTGGACGCCTCGGTCAGCGTGTTTGGGGTCACGAACACAGTCTCGTCGCCGACGATGTCGAGGAGCGTGTCATAGTCCGCAACGGTGTAGTCGCGCAATCGACGGTGCGTGTCGATGAGCGCAGGATCCTCAAGGCCAACGACGAGCAACACAAGCAGGTTCGCGTCGATGAAGTAGCCGGTCGGCGGCATCGACTCAGTTCGCAGTCGCTGTCGAGTGCTCCTTGACCGAGACGACCTGGCCGGAGCCGTCATCGACTTTCAGCACTTTGTACGACCGACGAGGTGGTCTCGGCTCCGCGCGCCATGCTTGGGCACGCTGGTAGTCCCACGGTCGTGAGAACCCAAGCGTGATCTGCCACACGGAGCCTAAACGCTCGATCTCCTCCAGCCCGACGTTGGTGACATCCTCGTCAGACAGGAGATCGGCGAGGTAGCTCTTCGCGACCACGACTGCTTCCTTGACGTCCATGATTCCGGCTCCCGATCGCCGTGCCGATCGAGTCTAGCATCGCGCCTCGCTGTGGCGAGGCGCTACCCCGCCCGCTCCAAATTCAGAGCCAGCAGCCGCCCCAGCAGCTCCTCCTCCCCCAGCTCATCCGGCTCCCCGGCCTCCGACCACCCGTAGGCCGCGAACACGGCGGCGTCGAGGGCGCGGTGGAGGTTGGCGAGCCACGCCGGGCGCTCGTTGTAGAGGTTGGTGAGCGTGCGGCGCTTGAGCACCCGCTCGGCGTCCCCGTCGACGGGGAGCAGGCGCGTGGGCAGCGAGGGCACAACGTCGGGCTCCTCGCGCACGAGCTCGGGCGGGTTGAGCCAGCGCCGACGCGACTCGTCGAGCGCCTGCGCCGCCTCGCCGATGGCGTCGCGGTGCGCGCGCTGCTCGTCGGTCAGCGCCTCGTCGGGGGTGTCGAGGGGCCATGGGAAGGGGAAGGTCTCGAAGGTGGAGGTGGGCGTGTAGCGCGGGTCGTTCCCAACGCCGAGCCACGTCCCCATGCGCAGCGACCATAGCTCGTGCGCCCGCGAGTGCAGCACCCCGAACGCGTAGTCGTCCTCCCGCGCAATGACAATGAGTTGGTGGTCGGGGAGCGTTGGGGCTGACAGCCAGACGAACAGGCGGTGCTTGGCCACCGTGGGCGTTGCGACGAAACGGCGTAGCGGAGCCAGAGCCTTTCGCATCGCTGGTCGGGGCTCAACATGGAGCCACCACCGTTCGCGGTAAGCCTTGCGCCGGTTGTTCGCGCGAACTGGCTGGACGTGCTTCCGGGCGTACCCGTACGGCGCTTCGTACGCAGCCGCGTCAGACCCGCTGGCGTCCGCACCGAAGTCGATGATGAAGGTGCCCCGTGGCCTCCGGGTGACGTCCAGCCCATTCACCCAAGGCACCAGCACGTCAGCGTTGCGGCGCCCGTTGACGTTCGTGGGCTGCTTCAACATCTCGCGGGCCACTTCGCCCGGAACGTTGAATGCTCCGCCCTTAGTGTCCCCCATGAACGAGGCATCCGCGTTCTCACCGAGCATGCGAGCCTGCGTCACGTCTACGCCGGTCGTCAGGTTGCTGTTGATCACGTCAACAACATCTCCGTCGAGTGTCCGTTCGGCCTCCGAGCCGTCGTCCTGCCCGACGATCGAAACGCGCACAGCCGCGTCCTCGACGACCCATTCCTCGTCAGACCAGGCCATGAAGATCTCGCCGCTCCCTTTGACCCGGTCGAGCGTGGTGCGGTTCGCGCCGCCGCGGATCGAGTTAGTAGCGAGGAGACCTGCGCGCCGCGTCACGCCCTCCGCGATCCGCCTTCGCGCGAGCTCGTGCCAGTAACACGCCAAGTCCGACTCGCGAGCCACTGAGCCGTCCCACGCAACGAACACGTCGCCGACGTACTCGTCCCCCAGCGACAGCCTCATGAGCTTGGTACCAAGAAACGGAGGGTTGCCGACGACGAACTCGGCCTCCGGCCAGGTGGCCGGAACCGGGGTGCCCTCGTCGTCGTAGGCGAGGATCGCGTCGCGTAGCTCGATGTTGTCGAGTCGATCGAGCACCGGGTCGCGCGGGAGACCGTACCCATGGTCGATCATCCACTGGATGTGCCCGATCCAGATTGAGACGCCCGCCAGCTCCCTCGCGTACGGGTTGATCTCGATGCCCAGCACATTGTGCGGATCGATCTGCGGGAAGTCGGCGGGAATGCGCAGCCGCTCCGCGCCCCAGCGGATCGCCTCATGCTCCAGGTCCTTGAGCCGCCGCAGCGTCACGTACAGGAAGTTCCCCGACCCGCACGCCGGGTCCAGCACCCGCACCGCCCGCAGCCGTTCGAGGAACGCCCGCCACTCCGCCTCGGCGTCCCGCTCCCACGCCGGTAGCCGCTCGCGGCGGCGACCGTCGAGCGTGAGCGGGCTCGGCTCCTGCCCGCCCGCCAGCTCCTCGACGCGCGCCTGCATCGCCTCGAACTCGCGGCGCAGCGGCTCGAGCACCACGGGCTCGACCACCATCATGATCTTCTCGTGGTCCGTGTAGTGCGCGCCCAGTTGACCGCGCTTGTCCGGGTCCAGCCCGCGCTCGAACAGCGTGCCGAGGATCGCCGGCTCCACCCGCGACCAGTCGAGCAGCGCCGCGTCGTGCATCGCGCGCAGCTCCTCGCGGGTACACGGGATCACCTCGGCGTCGTCGAAGAGCCCGCCGTTGAACCACTCGACGCGCACGTTGCCGTAGAAGCGGTCGGCGTCGCGGTCCGACATCCGTAGGAACAGCTCGCGCAGCCCGGTGTCGAACGCCTCCGGGTCGCCCCGGCGCGACTCGATCATCTCGGTCAGCACGCGCTCCGGCAGCAGGCGGGCGTCCTCGGCGAACAGGCAGAAGACGACGCGGTTGAGGTGGTGCGCGACCGCCTCCGGGTCGTGCCCGCGCTCGTGCATGGACTGCGCGATCTCGGCGAAGCGCGCCGCGGCCAGCTGCGTGATCTCGTCGGGCGTCTGCTCCGGCCGCAGCGCGGCGGGGTCGAGCATGACGGCGCCGAGGATGCGCATCGCCTCGGCGGTACGGTCGCCGCCCTCGGCCAGGTCGTCGAGCGTGACGTCGTGCACGACGGGGCGGGTGCCCGTGAAGTTCGTGTGGACCTCGATGCGGTCCATGTCGCTGACGACGAGCGCGGGCGGGTTCTCAAGGTCCTCGCGGTAGTCGAGGAGCTGGCGGTAGGCCGCGCGGAGGTCGGCGTGCGCGCCCTTGTACTCCCAGCCGAAGTGGCCGCGCTTCCAGACGTCGGCCCAGCCCTGCCGCCCCGTGCTGAGCCGCTCCGCACCCGCCTCGAACGTGTACGACTCGCCGGTGGGGTCGGCCTCATTGGGCGTCGGCACGCCGAGCAGGCGGCAGAGGTCGATGAAGTGCTCCTGCGAGGATGCGTGCTCGCGGCGCGCGTTGTCGCGCCACTTGGCGGCGAACGCGGCGGCGGAGATGCCGGGTGCGGCGGTCACGGGCGCTCCTCGCTTCAGCGCGATCGTAATGGACTGCGTCCGTTGGGACACAGGCTCGGCCCCCGGCGCCCGATCTGATCCCCTCGCCCCCCTCCTGGGGGGAGAGGGTTAGGGTGAGGGGGGCGCCACGCGAAGAGCGCCAGCCGCCGGAACCCCTCACCCCAGCCCTCTCCCACAAGGGGAGAGGGGGACAGATCGGCTTCCCTCGCCCCCGGCGGGGCCAGCGGGGTATCCCCGCATCGAGGCGAGCCGAGGGCGCGCCCTCGGCTCGCCGACCCAGCCATACAGGGAGAGGGGGACGGATCGGCTCCCCTCGCCCCCAGCGGGCCCTGCGGGGTCCAGATCTGATCCCCTCGCCCCCGACGGCGGGGCGAGGGGCCGGATGCCGTTCGTGATCGGAAATATTCGCGCTCGACGCTGGACAAATGGCGGCGTGCAGGCGAGGCTTGCACGGGGGAATTCCGTCGATGCCGAAAGACGCCTCTGGCGGCACCTGGCTGGACTCCATCGCGACCCGGAGTCGCGGGGTTGTGCGGCGCGTCGTGGACCTGATGCTGCCACCCCGGCTCACGCACCCCGGCTGGTCGCCCCGCACGGGCGACGAGTTGCTCGTCGACGTCATCACCGAGCCGATCCTCGACGTGGTCTCGCAGGTGCGCGAGGTGGCCCGCGAGGCCGACGAGCGCGTCTCCGAGGCCGTCAGCCGCAGGCGCCAGGAAGCCCTCGAGCTCTGCGGAGCGCAGGCCGAGCGTATCCCCACACCGGCGTTGCGTGTCGTGAGCCTCGCACTCCCGCCCCGCATCTCCCACCCCGGGTGGACGCCGGGTACGGACGAGCTGCTCATGGACCTGCTCACCGAGCCAATCCTCGGCGCCGTCTCGCAGGTTCGCGGCGTGGTTGGTGATGCCGACGCGCGCGTCTCCGAGGCCGTCTGCCGCAAGCGCCGGGAAGCCATCGAGCTCTACGGCAAGCACGCCCAGCGCATCCCGCCGGCGGCGCTGCGCGTCGTCAGCCTGATGCTGCCGCCGCGCGTCGACGTCATGCCGCATCGCGAGGATCGGGGCGATGGTGGCCGGGCGGCATGGTCCGCCACCGCGCTCCGAGGCCGACCCCGCGGCCGGCGCGTGGCGCCGCCACCGCTCAGGCATGGCTCCGTCTCGCTCGCTCCGACCCGGCACGCGCCGTCGCGCCACCGCACGGGCGTCACGCCGCACACGCTGCTGATAGCCGCCCCGCGCGGCTTCTGTGCCGGCGTGGTGCGCGCCGTCGAGGCGCTCGAGATGATCGTCGAGCGCGAGTCGCCGCCGATCTACGCGTTCCACGAGATCGTCCACAACCGCCACATCGTCGAGAGCTTCGAGGCGCGCGGCGTCGTCTTCATCGACGACCTCGCCGAGGTGCCCGAGGGCTCGCGCGTCGTCTTCAGTGCGCACGGCGTCTCGCCCGCGGTGGTCGAAGAGGCGGAGCGACGCAACCTGCGCGTCGTCGACTCCACGTGCCCCCTCGTGACGAAGGTGCACCTCGAGACGAAGCAGGCCGCGAAGCGCGGCTACGACGTGCTCCTGGTGGGCCACCGCGGCCACGACGAGACCGTCGGCACGCTCGGCGAGGCGCCCGAGCGGACGCACGTCGTCGAGGACCCGTCCGAGGTGGCCGCGCTTGGCGAGATCGGGCGCCCGGTCTTCGTCGTGACGCAGACCACGCTCTCGATGGACGACACCGCCGGCGTGATCGACGAGATCCGCGACCGCTACCCGGCCGCCGAGGTCCGCAACGACATCTGCTACGCCACCACGAACCGCCAGCACGCGGCGCGCACGATCGCGCAGCGGGCGGACCTCGTGCTCGTCGTCGGCTCGCGCAATTCAAGCAACTCGATGCGGCTCCGTGAGGTAGCCGAGGACGCCGGCGCAACCGCCTACCTCGTCGACGGCATCGAGGACGTCGACCCGGCCTGGTACGAGGGCGTCGAAGTCGTGGGCCTCACGTCGGGCGCGTCCGTCCCCGACGAGCTCCTCGACCCGATCATCGAAGACCTCAAGGCGCGGGGTGTGACGAAGGTCGAGCCCATCGTGCTGACGGAGGAGGACGTCGAGTTCCGCCTCCCAGACGAACTCGACGCGTAGCGCGACTACCTGGCTGACCGAAGTTCGATCTCCCCGGGGCGGTTCGGATCGTCTTCGTCGAAGTGCGTGCGGACGGCATCGCGCGCCATCCATCGAAGCTCCTCGAAGGTGTCGGCTTCGGTGAAGATCGAGTGGCCGAGCGCGCGGGCCGTGTAACCACCTTCCGGCGCCTCTACTACCTCAAAGATGATCTCGCTCATGCGTCGTCGCTCGTCTCGGGCGGCTCCACCACACGCACCGACGCCCGGCTGACCTCGATCCCGCCGATCACGAGGTGGAACGAGTGGTCGCCGTAGTCCGGGAAGTTCACGCCCACGAGGTTCACGAGCACGCGTGCCGTGCCGCTGGTGCCTCCACTGAGCGTCGGGAACGGCAGCTCACCCTCGACCTTGTCGACGATGTCCTGTCCGTCGGCGTCGAAGCCGCGCACCTCCAGGCGGTGGCTGCCGGCCTCCGCCGCCGAGTAGCGGATCTGCGCCACCATCGTCAGCTGCGGGTGACGCGTCGGCACCGAGTGCGCCTGGATGCGGTCGATGCCCACGCCGAGCGCGTGCAGCTTTCCCCCGGACTCCTCCGCGTAGTCGCTGAGGAACGCGAAGTCCACTTCCATATCGAGTCAGCCCTTCAGTGTGCGCGCGCTATCGCCTGCGCCGCCCGATGTAGTCCGGGCTGCGTCCGTAGAAGGCCGCTGCCGCGTGCATCAGCGTCTCGGACAGCGTCGGGTGCGGGTGGACCGTCAGCTCGAGGTCCTGCGCGACCGCGCCCATCTCGATGGCGAGCACGGCTTCGCTGATCAGCTCGCCCGCGCCCTTCCCGACGATTCCGACGCCGAGCACTCGGTGCGTGTGCGGCTCCAGGACGAGCTTCGTCGCGCCGTCGTTGCGGCCGATGGTGGTCGCGCGGCCCGACGCGGCCCACGGCATCGTCGACACCTCGACCTCGATGCGCTGGTCCGTGGCCTCGGTCTCGGTGAGGCCGGCCCACGCGATCTCCGGGTCGGTGTAGATCACCGCCGGCACCGTGCGCTCGCCCCACACCGAGGGCTGACCGGCGAGGGTCTCGACGGCGACCGACGCCTCGTGCGAGGCCTTGTGGGCGAGCATCGGCTCCCCGGCCACGTCGCCGACCGCCAGGATGTGCGGCTCGGCCGTGCGGCGCTGCGCGTCCACCTCGATGAACCCCCGCGCGTCGACCTCCACGCTGGTGCGTTCGAGGCCGAGGTTCGCGCTGTTCGGCCGGCGCCCGACGGCGACGAGCACCTGGTCGAAGACGTGCTCCTCGGGCTCGCCCTCGTTGCCCGCGATGCGGGCGCGGATGCCGTCGTCCGTCTCCTCCATGCCGAGCACGGTGGTCTCGAGGCGGATCGCGTCGAAGCTGCGGCGCAGCCGCCGCTGCAACTGCCGCACGAGGTCGCGGTCGACGCCGGGCAGCAGCCCGTTCGTCATCTCGACGACGGTGACACGCGAGCCGAGCGCGGCGTAGACGCTGCCGAGTTCGAGCCCAATGTACCCGCCGCCCACGACGAGCAGCGTCTCCGGCACGCGCTCGAGCTCGAGCGCGGACGTGGAGTCGAGCACCCTCGGGCTGCCGATGTCGAGCGCCGGGATGCGTGTCGGCGAGGAGCCAGTAGCGATGATGGCGTAGTCAAACTCCACGGTCGGCGGCGCGTCGCTGCCCTCGGCGGGCGCGACGCTGAGCGTGTGCGCGTCGAGGAACGTCGCGCGCCCCTGCACGTAGTTGACCTTGTGCTGGCCGGAGAGCTGGCCGAGCCCGCCGGTCAGGCGGTCGACGACGCCCTGCTTGAAGCCGCGCAGCTTTGCGAGGTCGACAGTCGGCTCGCCGAAGGCGACACCCCAGTCCTTCGCGAGCTCTGCCTCCTCGATCAGTGCGGCGACGTGCAGCAGCGCCTTCGAGGGGATGCAGCCGCGATACAGGCACACCCCACCGGGGTTCGGCTCCTCGTCGATGAGCGTGACCTGCATGCCCATGTCGGCCGCGAGGAATGCGGCCGGGTAGCCGCCGGGGCCACCGCCGATGACGGCCAGGCGGGCGCGTCCTGCCTGGGATTCCGGCGTCGCTGCAGAATCAGTGGTCACGAGGGTCTCTCCCACTCCTGATCCAGCATCGGGCTTCCGGGGTCGGCACGCTAGACGACGAGTTCCGGTGGCTCCTCGAGCGCGCCGACGATCCAGCTCAGCGCGCGCGCCGCGTCGGCGCCGTCGATGAGCCGGTGGTCGACGGTCAGGCCGAGGGGCATCCGCAGCCGCGGCTGGAAGCCGTCGTCGACCCACACCGGCTCACGCTCGGCGCGGCCGACGGCGAGGATGCCGACCTGCGGTGGGTGCAGGATGGCGGTGAAGAAGCCCGTCCCCATCCCGCCGAGGTTGCTGATCGTGAACGTCCCGCCGCGCATGTCGTCGATCGACAGCTTGCGGTCGCGAGCCTTCTCGGCGAGCTCGCGGATCTCGACGGCCAGCTCGGTGAGCGACTTCTGGTCCGCGTCGCGCACGACGGGGACGACGAGGCCGCGCTCGGTGTCGGTCGCCACGCCGACGTGGATGTAGCGCCGGTACACCGTCTCCTGCGTCGCCATGTCGATCGAGGCGTTGAGGCGCGGAAACGCGGCCAGCGCGCGCGCCACGACCTGCATCAGGATCGGCAGCATCGTGAGCGAGCCGCCCGACGCCGCGACCTCGTCGCGGCGCTCGCGCCGAAGCGCGTCGAGCTGGGTGACGTCGGCCTTCTGCTGGAGTGTGATGTGTGGGCTGTGCGCCCATGACTGCGCGAGGTTACGTGCCGTGGCCCGGCGCGTCGGCGACATCCGCTCGCGCTCGATCTCCCCGAATGCAGCGAGGTCCGGCAGCACGACCGGCGGCGGCACACCCGCCTCGGAAGTGGGTGCGGGTGCGGGGGCAGCAGGCGCGGGCGGCGCGGCCGCGGGCGGTGAGGCGTAGAGCTGCGTCAGCAGGGCGCGCGCGTGAGCCTTCACGTCGTCGAGCGAGACGCGCCCGCCGGGCCCGCTCCCGCTCACGTCGCTGATGCGCACGCCGATCTCACGCGCGAACAGCCGCACCGCCGGTGACGCCGCGACCGAGCGGCCCTCGGGCTCGAGGGCTGGCGCAGCCCCGGGCGTCGGGGTGAACGTGGGAGGGCGTGCCGAGACCTGCGGCGGCGCGGCGGCCGGTGCGGGAACGACGGGCGCCGATGGAGGCGCGCCGTTGCCCTCGGCTGCGGGTGGCGCCGAGGGGGCCTCGACGGCCGCCGGCGGGGGCGGGCTGCTCGCGCCGTTGGTCGGCGCGATCGAGACGATGGCCTGGCCGACGTGGATTACCTCGCCGACCTCCACCAGCACCGCCTCGACGACCCCGGCGTGCGGGGACGGCACGTCGAGGTTGGCCTTCTCGGTCTCCACCTCGATCAGCGGCTGGTCGGCCTCGACCACATCGCCGACGTGCACGAGGACGCCGATGACCTCGGCCTCCTCGATACCTTCGCCGAGGTCCGGCAGCGCGTATTCGTCGGCCATGCAGTCCTCTTCCGCCTCGTTGCCGGGCTTGCTCAGGCGAGCCGCGGGTTGAGCTTCTCCGGGTCGATGCCGAGATCGGCGATTGCTCGCTCAGGCACGTCGGCGTCGACCGTGCCTTCCTGGGCCAGCGCGTACAGCGCCGCGAGGGTGATGTGCTTTGCGTCGACCTCGAAGAAGTCGCGCAGCGCCTCGCGCGTCTCGCTGCGGCCGAACCCGTCCGTGCCGAGCGAGAGGAGCGGGCCGGGCAGCCACTTCGCGACGCCGTCCGGCAGCGACTTCATGTAGTCGGTCGCGGCGACGAACGGCCCCTCGGCGTCCGCGGTGACCTCGGAGAGGTACGGGCGGCGAGGCGGCTCGCCGGGGTGGAGCATGTTCCAGCGGTCCGCGTCCTGCGCGTCTCGGCGCAGCTCGCTGTAGCTCGTGACCGACCACACGTCGGCGGCGACGCCGTAGCGTTCGGCCAGCAGCTCCTGCGCGGCGACGACCTCATTGAGGATCGCGCCGCTCCCGAAGAGCTGCACGCGCGGCCCCCCGACATCCTCTCCGGATGCGGGGATACCCCGCAGGGCTGCGCGCAGCGGGTAGATGCCGCGGATCACGCCGTCCTCGACGCCCTCGGGCATCGGCGGCTGTGGGTAGGCCTCGTTGGTCACGGTGAGGTAGTAGAAGACCGCGTCCTGCTGCTCGTGCATGCGGCGGATGCCCTCGCGCACGATCAGCGAGACCTCGTAGGCGTACGCCGGGTCGTAGCTCACGAGG
The DNA here is from genome assembly GCA_965208885.1 of Dehalococcoidia bacterium. Lineage (GTDB taxonomy): Bacteria > Chloroflexota > Dehalococcoidia > UBA2979 > UBA2979 > VXMT01. Next base: position 1,273,089 of record CBDBPS010000002.1, on the reverse strand, counting down.
TTCGGGACCACCGAGGCGAGCACGTGGCTGTGGCCGTCCTGGTGCTGGAGCCCCTCGCCCTGCAGCGTCGTGCGCCCGGCCGTCGCGCCGACGAGGAAGCCCCGCGTCCGCGAGTCGGCGGCGGCCCACACGAGGTCGCCGACGCGCTGGAAGCCGAACATCGAGTAGAAGATGAAGAACGGCAGCGTGCACGCGCCGTGTACGGCGGGCGCCGTACCCGCGGCGATGAACGACGCGAGCGAGCCCGCCTCGGTGATGCCTTCCTCGAGGATCTGCCCGTCCGTCGTCTCCTTGTAGTAGATGAGGCTGTCGGCGTCGACCGGCTCGTAGAGCTGCCCGACATGCGAGTAGATCCCGGCCTGGCGGAACAGCGTCTCCATCCCGAACGTGCGCGCCTCGTCGGGCACGATCGGCACGACGTGGTCACCGATGACGTCGTCGCGCAGCAGCCGCGAGAGCAGCCGCACGAACGCGAGCGTGGTCGACACCTCGCGACCACCGGAGCCTTCGTAGAACTCGTCGTACACCGACTCGTCGGGAGAGATCCCCGCGCACGAGATGGTCCGGCGCAGCGGCAGGAAGCCGCCGAGGGAGCGACGGCGCTGCTGCAGGTAGCGCGCCTCCGCGCTCCCCTCGTCGGGCTTGTAGAGCGGTGCGCTGCCGACTTCCTCGTCGCTCAGCGGGATGCCGAAGCGGTCGCGGAAGTGCATCAGCTCCTCCGCGTTGAGCTGCTTCTGCTGGTGCGTGATGTTCTTGCCCTCGCCCGCCTCGCCCAGGCCGTAGCCCTTGATGGTGCGGGCGAGGATGACCGTCGGCGCGCCCTCGTGGCGGATCGCCGCGTGGTAGGCGGCGTGCACCTTCTCCGGGTCGTGCCCGCCGAGACGCATCGACCACAGCTCGTCGTCGCTCATGTGCTCGACCATGCGCAGCAGGCGCGGGTCGTCGCCGTAGAAGTGCTCGCGGATGTAGGCGCCGCCGGCGACGGTGTACTTCTGGTACTCGCCGTCGACGATCTGGCCCATGCGCTTCGTGAGCAGGCCGTCGTGGTCCTGCGCGAGCAGCCGGTCCCACTCGGCGCCCCACAGCACCTTGATGACGTTCCAGCCCGCCCCGCGGAACACGGCCTCGAGCTCCTGGATGATCTGGCCATTGCCGCGCACGGGACCGTCCAGGCGCTGCAGGTTGCAATTGATGACGAAGATCAGGTTGTCGAGCCGCTCGCGCGACGCCAGCGAGATCGCGCCCAGCGCCTCGGGCTCGTCGGTCTCGCCGTCGCCGATGAAGCACCACACCTTCGCGTCGGTCGGCTCCTTCAGCCCGCGGTCGACGAGGTACCGCATGAACCGCGCCTGGTAGATCGCCATCAGTGGCGAGAGCCCCATCGAGACGGTCGGGAACTTCCAGAAGTGGTTCATCAGCCACGGGTGCGGGTACGACGGCAGCCCGCCGCCCTCGGCCAGCTCACGGCGGAAGTTGAAGAGCTGCTCCTCGCTGAGCCGCCCCTCGAGGTAGGCGCGCGCGTAGATGCCCGGGGAGGCGTGGCCCTGGATGTAGACCAGGTCGCCGCCGCTCGGGTCGTCCGCGCCGCGGAAAAAGTGGTTGAACCCCACCTCGTACAGTGTCGCCGCCGAGGCGTACGTCGAGATGTGTCCGCCGATGCCCTCGTGGCGGTTGTTCGCGTCGACGACCATCGCCATGGCGTTCCAGCGCACGAAGCTCTTGATGCGCTGCTCGATCTGGCGGTTGCCCGGGAACGGCGGCTGGCGCTCGATCGGGATCGTGTTCACGTACGGGGTGCGCGAGGTCACCGGGAGCTGCGCCATCTCGCGCTGCGCCTCGATCTGCAGGTCCCCGAGCAGCTCCGCGACGCGCTCGGGCCCGCGCCGGTAGAAGACGTCGTGGAGGGACTGCCGCCACTCCTCGGACTCGATGGCGTCGAACTCGGCCTCCAGCGCGGCACGCGAGGCGGCCTCGTCGGCGCCGTTGCCGGCGGCCCCGCCGTCGACGGCCGCGGACGGGGTGCGAGGTATCTCCGTGGTCATGGCGTCGATCCTTGCTGCGTCGTGGCCGGCACTATCCGGCCCGTCCGGCGCGTGCGAGGGGGATATGGCCGTCAGCCGTGGCCGCCTCCGACTGCTCGGCGGCGTGGTACGAGCTGCGGACCAGCGGGCCGCACTCAGCGTGGGTGAAGCCGATGGCGTGAGCGTAGTCCGCGATCTCCGCGAACTCGTCGGGATGCCAGAAGCGCTCGATCGGGAGGTGCTTCAGCGAGGGCCGCAGGTACTGTCCGACCGTGAGCAGGTCGCAGCCGTGCTCGCGCAGGTCGTCGAGGACCGCACGTACCTCCTCCATCGTCTCTCCGAGGCCGACCATGATGCCGGACTTCGTCGTCATCGCCGGGTCGATCTCCTTGACGCGGCGAATCAGCTCCAGCGAGCGCCGGTAGCGCGCCTTCGGGCGTACGCGGCGATACAGCCGCGGCACGGTCTCCGTGTTGTGGTTGAGCACGACCGGCCCGGCCTCGACGACCGTCGCGAGGGCGTCCCGGTTGCCTTCGAAGTCCGGGATCAGCACCTCAACCTGGGTACCAGGCATGCGGTGCTCGATGGCGCGGATGCACGCGGCGAAGATGCCCGCCCCGCCGTCCGGCAGGTCGTCTCGGTTCACCGACGTGATCACGACGTAGTCGAGGCCCAACCGCTCCACGGCCTGCGAGAGGCGGTATGGCTCCAACAGGTCGAGTCCGACGGGCTTGCCGGAGGTCACGTCGCAGAAGCCGCAGGCGCGCGTGCAGATGTCGCCGAGGATCATGAAGGTGGCGGTCCCGGCGTTGAAGCACTCGCCGATGTTCGGGCAGCGCGCCTCCTCGCAGACGGTGTGCAGCTCCTGCTCGCGCAGCAGTCCCTTGATCTCGGAGAAGCGCTCGCCCGCGGGGAAGCGCGCCTTCAGCCATCGTGGCTTGCGCGGGAACGGACGCACCGCAGCCTCAGCGGGCATGTGCGACCTCCTCGACTGTGGGAGCTTCGATCCATGTATCGGGGTCCTCGACGAGCCGCACTGAGAACGCGCGCTCGAACGCGGCCGCCATCGCATCCTCGACATCGCGCATCGGAGGCGGGCTGCCAAGCAGCACGGCCATCGAGGTCACCTCGGCGTCCGGAATGCCGCACGGCACGATCTGGCCGAACCACTCGAGGTCCGTCGAGGCGTTGAGGGCGAGGCCGTGGCGGCTGATGCCGCGGGCGATCCGTACGCCGATGGCCGCGATCTTGGCGTCCTCAACCCACACGCCCGGGCGGCCCTCGACGCGTTCCGCGGCGATGCCGAACGCAGCGAGGGTGTCGATGACGACTGCCTCGAGGTGGCGCACGTACGTCGCCGCGCCCAGCCTGCGGCCGCGCACGTCGAGGATCGGGTACGCGACGAGCTGGCCGGGGCCGTGGAACGTGATGTCGCCTCCGCGGTCGGTGGGGACCACGGACGCGCCACGCGCGACGAGCGCGTCGGGCGTGGCAAGCAGGTTCGTGCGGTTGCCGCGTGCACCGAGGGTGTAGACCGGGGGGTGCTCCAGCAATGCCAGTGACTCGCCCTCGTCACCGGCGGCGAGCGCGCGGCTGCGCGCGTGCTGCCACGCGAGCGCGCGGTCGTACTCGACGCGGCCGGCGCGCCACATGCGCACGACGTCGTTGCGCATCTCGCGGGCGGCGCTGGTGGCGGTCATGCGCGATCCTTCGCAGGTGCCGGGCGCAGATCCCGGGCAGGCCAACAGATCCAGTATATGAATCCCGCGCCCGTGATGGCGGATGTCGTCAGGAGGCCATGTCGAAACGGTCCAGGCGGAACAGCGAGATGTCGTGGGTGGTCTCGCCCCTCGTGGCAAGGTCCGCCATGATTTCGCCGACGACGCTACAGAACTTGTAGCCATGCCCGGAGAAGCCCGCCGCGACGAAGACGTTCGGTGCATCCGGCAGCGCGTCGATGATGAAGTGCTCATCCGGCGTGTTCGTGAACATGCACGCCTTCATGGACAGCACCGGGCCGCTGGCCTCCGGGAAGTAGCGCTCGAGGCTCGTACGCAGCACCGCCTCGTCCTCGTCGTCACACTCGCGGTTGAGGTCATCGCCCGTGGTCGTCTCGTCGCGGTGGTGGAAGCGGCCGAACTTCACGCCGGGAATCCCGAAGATGGGCAGGGCGTAGTACATCCCCTCGTCGAAGTCCCCGATCACGACGGGGAACTGGCCAGCCTCGAACCGCGCGGCGTCCGACGGCTGGAACCAGCCCAGCACCTGCCGTTCGGGCACGACGAGGTGATGCAGCGAGGGCAGCAGCGGCCCCGCCCACGCCCCGCCCGTCACGATCAGCGCGCCCGCCTCGTACGAGCCTTGCGCGGTCCGCACGTGCACACGGTCACCTGTGCTCGTCCACTCCAGCACCGGCTCCCGCGCCCGCACATCGGCGCCGTGTTCGAGCGCGCCGAGGACGTGGTTCACGATGCTCCGTTCGGCGAGCACGAATCCGCCGTCGGGCTGGTACACGGCCATCGACCCGGACGGGATCTGGATGGCCGGGAATCGCTCGCTCAGCTCGGCGCTCGTGAGCACCTCGTGCGGCAGGTCATGCTCGATGCAGGACCGGAGCGAACCCGCGAACACCTCGCCGTCCTCGGGACCCGCGTCCACACCACCGGTGATGTAGAGCAGTTGCTCGCCGCACGCCGCCTCCAGCTCGCGCCAGCGCTCGTAGGCGCGTCGCAGCAGCGGGACGTACGAGGGGTCCTCGAAGTAGGCCATGCGGATGATGCGGTGCACTCCGTGCGACGAGCCCATCTCGTGCGGAATGTCGAATCGCTCGAGACCGAGCACGCGGAGGCCGCGGCTCGCGAGTTCGTACACCGTCGCCGAGCCCATGCCGCCAACGCCGATCACGATCACGTCGTACGTGCCGTTCGAAGTCATCGCCTGCTCCCCGTCCCCCGGCCGCTCGGGGGTGCACGCCAGTATAGGAACGATGGCCTCCGCATGTCCGTCGGCGACATGTCCCGGGCGCGGCGACTGACCGGGCCCGGCGCTATGCTCGCGAGGCGACGGCGGACGCCGGCCGCAACTCGTGGACGGAGCCTCTCCTGAGCCTCGTGCAACTCCGCAGCTGGTCTGGATTCGCGATTGTCGTGGTGGGCGCGGGCATCCTGCTCGCGACGCTCTCGCCCATCCGCGGCGCCGGGGACGGCTGCCCGCTCGGCCTGCCGTGTCTGGCCTGGCACTTCGGGCTGTTCGCCGCATTCGGCGTCGCGATAGCAGCGCGCTACGCGACGAGCGAGGCCGCGCGGCGGTCGCCGCAGCGAGTCCTTGGCATGGTCGCGCTTGGCATCTGGGTGTTCGCTGCGGCCAGCGAGATCGGGCAGGGGTGGGTCGACGGCCGCGACCCGGAACTCGTCGACTGGCTCGCGAACATGGCCGGGGCCGTCGTCGGGCTGATGCTGGGCAGCGTGGTGCTGCGCTGGCTGGTCTCCGGGCGCTAGCGCTGGGCCGTCGGCACCTCGGCGTACACGCGCATCCCGTAGTCGTTGTACTGCCGCTCGGGTGACAGCGAGGAGCGCGCCGTGCTGCGCGTGACCTTGACACGGTGCCGCCACGAGCCACCCCTCGACGCGCGGCGCACGCCGTCGGCCGGCCCGCGCGGGTCGTCGACGTCCGCCGGGTCGTAGGGCTTCGCGTACCAGTCCGAGCACCACTCGTGGACGTTCTCGGCCATGTGGTACAGGCCGAAGCCGTTGGGGGGCGTGCTGCCCACGCGGTACGGGCGATCCGTCCCCTGGGAGCCAAGTGCGAAGCGACCCTCGACCCACGGGTCGTCGCCCCACGGGAAGTGCGTCGCGACATCGCCACGTGCGGCGTACTCGCGCTCCGCCTCGGTCGGCAGGCGGCAGGTCCGACCGAGCAGCTCGCCCAGCCACTCGCAATACGCGTTCGCGTCGAACCACGAGATGCCGACAATGGGGCAGTCCGGGGCGTTGAAACGGGGGTCGTCCCAGAAACGAGGCGCCTCGTGCCCCGTCGCCTCGAGGAAGGCGTGGTACTCGCGGTTCGTCACCGGGGTGATGGCAACGGCGAACGCGCCAATGGTGACATCGCGTTCGGGTAGTTCATCGTTGCGCATCGGCGAGCCCATGCTGAAGCGCCCACCGGGGAGGGTCACGAACGGCGTCGCGGAAGGCCCCTCGACGAGGAGCCGCTCGATGCGTGGGTCCGCGGGAGGGGTTGGAGGATCCGTCATCGGAGTGATGTTAACAGCGCCCTGAATAGTATGTGCTGCCTGCTCACGAGATGTGATCAGTTACCACCTTTGTGTTAGCCTCCCCAACTGATTGAGGGAAGGTATCGGGAAGCGAGGTGTCGTGCCGCTCAAGATCCCTGATGTGGTCATCGAACGCCTCCCTACCTACTACCGCCAGCTAATCGAGCTACGTGACGCAGGCGTGAGCACGGTCTCCTCGCAGGAGATCGGGGACGCACTCGACGTTACGCCGGCGCAGATCCGTAAGGACCTTTCGTACTTCGGGCGCTTTGGGAAGCAGGGCCGCGGCTACTCGGTCGATACGCTGGCGAATGAGCTCGAGGCGATCCTGGGGTTCAATCGGCTCTGGCGCGTGCTGCTCGTGGGTGGCGGCGGCGTTGCTCGCACCATCGCATCCCTGAACCACGGCAGTTTCCAGCCCTACGGGTTCGATATTGTCCGGGTCTACGAGGTCGATCCGCAGCGCATCGGCACACTGGTCAACGGCGTCCGCGTGCGCGACCTCGCGACTATCGATGCCGATATGCGCGAGGATCCGATCGAGATTGCGATCATTGCCGTGTCGGGCGCTGTCGCCCAGGAGGTCACCGACGTATTGGTGAACGCCGGCGTGTGCTCGATCCTCAACTACACGACGGTGGTCGTGCAGACCCCGCGAGAGGTCGAAGTGCGCCACGTGAACCCACTGCTCGCGCTACAGACCCTGACCTACCACCTCGCTCAGGAGCGCGACCCGATGTCGGCGCGGGAGCGCGATCCGCTGGCGGCCCCGTAGCCGCTTCCTGTCGAGCCGACAGCCGCTATGGCTGGTCGGCGATCAGCGACTCCTCCTCGGTCGGGATGCTGCGGGCGATCACGTCGAAGTAGTCGAGCGCCGCCCCCGCTCCCTTCGCCACGCAGCGGTCCGGCTCGTCCGCGATGTGTATCGGCACGCCGATCTGGTCCAGCAACAGCGCATCGAGGTGGCGCAGACGCGCTCCACCACCGGTGAGCACGATCCCGTGGTCGATCACGTCGGCGGCAAGCTCGGGGGGCGTCCGCTCCAGCACGCTGCGGACGGTCTGGATGATCGCCGCGAGGTGTTCCTGGATGGCCTGCGTGATCTCCGACGACTGCACCGTGATGGTGCGCGGCAGTCCCGTGATCTGGTCGCGGCCGCGCACGCGTGTGGTCTCGTCCGGCTCCATCGGCAGCGCCGAGCCGATCGCGATCTTCAGCTCCTCGGCCGTGCGCTCGCCGACGATCAGGTTGTGGCGACGCCTGATGTGGAGCGCGATCGCGTCGTTGAGGCGGTCGCCGGCCACTCGCACGGAGTCCGCGGCGACGATGCCGAACATCGAGATCACGGCTGCCTCGGCGCGTCCGCCACCGATATTGAGCACCATGTGTCCGCGCGGAGACCCGACCGGGATCTCGGCGCCGATCGCGGCGGCGAGGGGTTCCGGGATGAGGTGCGCGGGACGGCGCGCCCCGGCCGCCTCGGCGGCATCGCGCACCGCGCGCTGCTCGACGCGCGTGACGCCGTACGGGGTTGAGACCATGACTTCGGGCCGGATGATGCGGAGGCGCCCCATGACCTCGCCGATGAGGTAGCGGAGCAGAGCCTCGGTGATGAGGTAATCGGCGATGGCGCCGTCGCGCATCGGGCGGATCACCTGGATGGTGCCCGGCTGGCGACCGATCATCTCGTACGCCTGGTCGCCGACGGCGATCACGGTGTTGTCGCGCTCGGCCAGCGCCACCACCGCGGGTTCCTCGAGCACGATGCCGCGCCCGCGCTCGAAGACGAGGACACGCGCCGTTCCAAGGTCGATGCCGAGCCGTTTGGTGATCATGTGCCGCCTGCCGGAGCCTCGAGGGCTACCTTAGCGGGCGTGTACCTCCGCGCCCAGCGCTTCCAGGCGCTCCTCGATGCGCGGATAGCCGCGCTTGAGGTGCACGATGTCGCGCACCACCGTCTCGCCCTCGGCGGCCAGCCCCGCGATCACGACGGCCGCGGCGGCCCGCACGTCGAGCGCGCGCACCGGGCTGCCCACGAGGGGCGTGGGACCTTCGATGATGACCGACTGCCCGCCGGTGGTGATGCGGCCGCCCATCGTGCGCAGCTCGCCGACGTACAGGAGCCGGTTCTCGAAGACGCGCTCGTGAATGATCGAGATGCCCTCGGCCTGCGTCAGCGCGGCGGCCATCGGTGCGTGCAGGTCCGTCGGGAAGCCGGGGTACGGCACCGCCTGGAGCTGCACGGCCCGCAACGGACCGTCGACGCACGCGCGCACGGAACGCTCCCCAACCTCGACCCGCGCCCCCGCCTCGCGCAGCTTGGTGAGCAGCGAGTCCATGTGGGTGGGGTCGGCGCCGTCCAGCGTGACGTCGCCGCCGGTCGCGAGGCCGGCGAGGAGGAACGTGCCGCCCTCGATGCGGTCCGGGATGATGGTGAACTCCGCGCCGTGCAGCGAGTCCACGCCGCCGACGGTGATCTGGTTGCTGCCGTGGCCGGAGACGCGCGCGCCCATGGCGTTGAGCAGGTCGCCGGCCATCTCGACCTCGGGCTCGGCTGCCGCGTTCACGATCGTCGTCGTGCCGCGCGCCAGCGTCGCCGCGAACAGCACGTTCACCGTGCCGAGCACGCTCGGATAGTCGAGGAACACCCGCGAGCCCTCGAGCCGCGGGGAGTGCGCGACGAAGTTCTGCCCGTCGCGACGCACCTCCGCGCCGAGCGCGCGGAACCCCGCAAGGTGCACGTCGACGGGACGCACACCGATCGCGTCGCCGCCCGGCGAGGGGCACCCCGCCTCGCCGAAGCGCGCGAGCAGCGGCCCCATCACGAGGAAGGAGGCGCGCAGCGCGACGACATGCTCGGGCGCGGCCACCGTCTCCGTCACCCCGCTCGCGTCGAGCGTGACATCGCCGCCCTCGATGGTGACTTCGCCGCCGAGAGACTCGATGAGGCTGCCCATCTCGCCGATGTCGCGGATCTCGGGCACGTTGTGGAGCCGCACGGGCTCGGCGGTGAGGAGCGCGGCGGCGAGGGCGTAGAGGGCGGCGTTCTTGGAGCCCGAGGCGGGCAGGCGACCGCGCAGGGGCCGTCCGCCGACGATGGCCAACTGCTGCTGCTGGCTCATGGCGTCCGAATCACCCGCCGCGGTGCGTTACCGCTGCGATGCGGCGCGCCGACAGGCGGCCACGCTGCTCTCGCGCTCCCAGTGTATGCGAAATGAAGAGTCGAGCGTAGCGAGGCGGCTACATGCCCCGGTACTTGCGGATGACGCCGATCCGGGCTTGCGCGCGCAGCAACGCGATGCGTGCGCGGGCCATGTCCATCGCCTCTTCGAGGGTCACGGTGCCCTCGATGCGCTCCATGGCGCGCATGCGTGCGGCCTCCGCGCGCTCCTCGTCGATCTCGTCCAGGCTCTCCGCCGCGTCCGCGAGGACGGTGACCTGGTCGTGCAGGATCTGGATGAAGCCGCCGTGCACCACCATGGGCTCACGGTTGCCGCCGGCAACCGTGACCAACTCGCCGATGTCGAGGCTGGCCATCAGCGCGGCGTGGCCCGGAAGGAGCGTGATCTGGCCCTCGGTCGTGGGCACGATCAGCCGCTGCACGTCGTCGCGCGCACTGATCTCGCGCTCGGCTGTGACGATGGAGACCTGCAGCGGCATGCTTCGCTACTCCTCGGCCATCGTGCGGCCCTTTTCGACCGCCTCTTCGATGCTTCCGACCATGTAGAACGCGTTCTCGGGCAGCTCGTCGTGCTGACCTTCGAGGATCTCCGTGAAGCCGCGGACCGTCTCCTCGATGGTCACGTAGCGGCCCTCGATGCCCGTGAACTGCTCGGCCACGTAGAACGGCTGCGTGAGGAAGCGCTGGATGCGGCGCGCCCGGTTCACGGCCTGCCGGTCCTCGTCCGTGAGTTCCTCGATACCGAGGATGGCGATGATGTCCTGGAGGTCCTTGTAGCGCTGCAGCGTGCGCAACACGCCGGCCGCGGCCTCGTAGTGCGTGTCGCCCACCACGTTCGCGTCCAGGATGCGGCTGAAGGATGTCAGCGGGTCCATCGCCGGGTACAGGCCCTGCTCGGTGAGCGAGCGGTCCAGCGCCACGACTGAGTCGAGGTGGCCGAACGTGGTCGCCACGCCGGGGTCGGTGTAGTCGTCCGCGGGGACGTAGATCGCCTGGAACGAGGTGATCGAGCCCTTGCTTGTCGAGGTGATGCGCTCTTCGAGCTCACCGACCTCCGTGCCCAGCGTCGGCTGGTAGCCGACTGCCGACGGCATGCGGCCCAGCAGCGCCGACACTTCCATGCCGGCGAGGGTGTAGCGGTAGATGTTGTCGACGAAGAGCAGCACGTCGCGGTTCTCGTCGTCGCGGAAGTACTCGGCCATGGTCAGGCCGGTGAGCGCGATGCGGAGACGCACGCCCGGCGGCTCGTTCATCTGGCCGAAGACCAGCGCCGTCTTGTCCAGGACGCCCGACTCTTCCATCTCGTGCCAGAGGTCGTTGCCCTCGCGGGAGCGCTCGCCCACGCCGGCGAACACGGACAGACCGCCGTGCTCGGTGGCGAGGTTACGGATCAGCTCGGTGTTGACGACGGTCTTGCCGACGCCCGCGCCGCCGAAGAGGCCGACCTTCCCGCCACGCGCCAGCGGGGCGATGAGGTCGATGACCTTGATGCCCGTCTCGAGCATCTGCGCCTCGGTCTCCTGGTCGGCGTAGTCCGGAGGCGGGCGGTGGATGGGACGCCTGATCGCGTCCTCGGGGATCTCCTCACCGGGGTCGATGGGCTCGCCGAGCACGTTGAAGATGCGTCCGAGGGTCGCCGGGCCGACGGGCACCGAGATCGGCGCACCGGTGTCCTCGGCGGCCGCGCCGCGCTGGAGGCCCTCGGTGGCGTCGAGCGCGAGGCAGCGCACCCAGTTGTTGCCGAGGTGCTGCTGCACCTCGGTGACGAGCGTCTTGGTCGAGCCGTTGTCACCCATCTCGACGTTGACGGCGTTGAAGATCTCAGGCAGATCGCCCGTCGGGAACTCGACGTCGATGACCGTGCCGATGACCTGTCTGACGTACCCGGTTGCCATGGTTCGCTCCCGTTCGCCGGACGCCTGCGCGCCCGTGCTTCCTATCGTTCGACTGCGGCGGTGCCGCCGACGATGTCGAGCAGCTCGCTGGTGATGAGTTCCTGTCGCGCCTTGTTGTAGGTCAGCGTGAGCGCCCCGACCATGTCCTCGGCGGCGTCGGTGGCGGCGCGCATCGCGACCATTCGCGCCGACTGCTCAGAGGCCATCGACTCGAGGATCGCTCCGTAGACCTGCATCTCCACGTAGCGTGGCAGCAGCGTCTCCAGCAGTCCCGCGGGCGAGGGCTCGAAGATGAAGTCGACGGAGCCGCCGGCGGCAGCCATGTCGTCGCCCATCTCGTCATCGTCCTCGGGCGGCTGGATCGGGAGGATCTGCCGCACCGTCGGGCGCTGGATGGCGGTGTTCACGAAGCGCTGGAAGCCGATGTAGACCTGGTCGATCTCCCCGGCGATGTAGTCGTTCACGACGATGCGCGAGATAGGCAGCGTGTCCGACATCGTCGGGTAGTCACCGAGCTCGGTGAACTCGGCGAGCTGCGGGAAGCCCGCGCGGCGGAAGAAGTCCCGCCCCTTGCGCCCCACGGAGATGACCGACACCTGGTCGACGTCGGGCTGGTGCTCGAGGGCGAGCGCGGCGCCGGCGCGGTTCATGTTGGAGTTGAGCCCGCCCGCGAGCCCGCGGTTCGCCGTGATGTGGATGAATGCGAAGTGGCTGACCGGCCGCTGCTCCAGCAGCGGGTGCGAGTCGTCGCCGCCGCTCGTGTCCGTCGAGGACGCGAGGCGGAGCAGCACGGCGCGCATCTGCTCGGCGTAGGGGCGTGCGGAGAGCGCGCGATCCTGCGCGCGCCGCATCTTGGACGCGGCAACAAGCTCCATGGCCTTGGTGACCTTGGCCGTGTTCTCGACCGAGTGCATGCGGTCGCGGATGGCACGGACCTGGCCTGCGCCTGGCATCTAGTGCTGCTCCTCTGCCGTTCGCTACGTTCGCGCGGCGCCTAGTAGGCGACCGTGCCCTTGAACTGCTCGATGGCTGCCTTGAGTTGATCCTCGGTCGCGTCGTCGATCTCGCCCGAGGACTGGATGGACTCGAGGATGCCGCGGTGCGTCGCGCGCATCTGCTCGTGGAAGGCGCGCTCGAAGTCGGCGACCTTGTCCACGGGCACATCGTCCATGTAGCCGTTCACGCCGGCGTAGAGGATCGTCACCTGCTCGGCGAGCGTCTGCGGCTGGTACTGCGGCTGCTTCAGCAGCTCGGTGAGCCGCTGCCCGCGCTCCAGCTGGCGCCGCGTTGCCGGGTCCAGGTCCTCGGTGCCGAACTGCGCGAACGCCTCCAGCTCGCGGAACTGCGAGAGGTCCAGGCGAAGGCTGCCGGCCACGGACCGCATCGCGCGGCGCTGGGCGGAACCACCCACACGCGAGACGGAGATGCCGGGGTTCACCGCTGGCCGCTGACCGGCGTTGAACAGGTCGTTCTCCAGGAAGATCTGGCCGTCGGTGATCGAGATGACGTTCGTCGGGATGTACGCCGAGACGTCACCGGCCTGCGTCTCGATGATTGGCAGCGCCGTGATCGAACCGCCGCCGATCGATGCGTCGAGGCGCGCCGCGCGCTCGAGCAGCCGCGAGTGCAGGTAGAAGACATCGCCCGGGTAGGCCTCGCGGCCCGGCGGGCGGCGCAGCAGCAGCGAGATCTGGCGGTACGCCCACGCGTGCTTCGTCAGGTCGTCGTAGACGATCAGCACGTCTCTGCCCTGCTCCATGAAGTACTCGCCCATCGCGCATCCCGCGTAGGGGGCGAGGTACTGGAGCGCCGAGGACTCGGCCGCGCCGGCGTTGACCACGATGGTGTGCTCCATCGCGCCGTTCTGCTCGAGGATCGCGACGGTCTGCGCGACCTTCGCGTCCTTCTGGCCGATGGCGACGTAGATGCAGGTCAGGTCGCCGCCGCGCTGGTTGATGATCGCGTCGATGGCGATCGCGCTCTTGCCGATCGAGCGGTCGCCGATGATCAGCTCACGTTGGCCACGGCCGATCGGGATCATCGCGTCGATAGCCTTGATGCCGGTCTGGACCGGCTCGCTCACGCTCTGGCGAGAGACCACGTCGGGAGCGATGCGCTCCACGGGCCGGCGCTCCGTCGCAGCGATGGGGCCGCGCTCGTCGATGGCGTCGCCGAGGGAGTTCACGACGCGGCCGATGAGCGCGTCGCCGACGGGGACCGCGGCCACGAGGCCGGTGGTCTTGACCTCGTCGCCCTCCTTGATGTCGGTGTAGTCGCCGAGAATGATCGCGCCGACTGTCTCCTCCTCGAGGTTCAGCGCGAGGCCACGAGTGCCGTTGCTGAACTCGACGAGTTCGGAGGCGAGGGCTTCGCCCAGGCCGTGGATGCGGGCGATGCCGTCACTGGCCTCGACGACCGTGCCGACGTTGGTCTCGGTCACGCCTGCGTCGAAGGTCGCGATCTGTTCCTTGAGGATCGAGGCGATCTCTTCTGCTCGTACCATTGTTCCCCCGTCGTCTCCCGGCGTCCCGGCTCACCTGGAGCCGGGCACTGTTAGAGGGTGCCTTGCTCGAGGCGCTGACGCAGTCCGCGCAGCGCCGCGCGTGTTGACCCGTCGATGAGGTGGTCGCCGATGCGAATCACGGCGCCACCGATGAGGTCAGGGTCGACCTCGGTTTCCAGTTCCACGGTGCGGCCGGTGCGCCGCGCCAACTCCTCGGCGAATCGCTCGCGGCGATCGTCGTCGATCTCCACGGCGGTACGCACCACCGCGCGCGCCACCCCGCGCCGCTCGTCGAGCAGTTCGCGGTAGTACGACGCGATCGAGGTGCCGAGAGCCAGACGGTGCTTGCGCCGCAGCAACCGCAGCAGGTTGATCTGCGTCTCCCCGATGTCGGGGAGGACGCGACGCACGATTTCCTGGAAGGCCTCGTCCGTCATGCCGTCGCCCTGCAGCGCGGCCACATACGAGCCCTCGCTGGTGAGGGCATCGAGGGCGTCGACGGCTTCGGTCCAGGCGTCAGCCGCGGACTCGTCGTCGTCCAGGAACGCCATGATGGCGAGCGCGTAGCGGCGGCCTGCTACGTCTCTGGCTTCACCCTCGGGCATTGCCGCCTCCGCCCCGGCCTAGTTCTGGTCGCCTACGCCGCCCTCGACCAGCACCTCATCGATGAGGCGCTGATGGGCGGCGCGGTCGAGCGACTGCCGGGTGACGCGCTCGGCGGCGGTGATGGTGAGGTCGGCGAACTCGCGGCGCAGCTGCTCGATCGCCTGGTCGCGTTCGACCTGCACCTCTTCACGGGCGCGAGAGACGATCTGCTCGGCGTCGGCACGGGCGCGCTCCTCGAGCTCCGCGCGCAGTGACGCGGCGCCCTCCTGCGCCTGGGCGACGAGTTCGCGTGCCTGCTGCTGGGCCGCCTCGATGGCCTCGCGGGCCTCGGCCTCGCTGGCCGAAGCGCTCGAGGCCGCCTGCTCGGCCCGTTCGAGGCCTTCCTGGATGCGCGCCTTGCGCTCGTCGAGGAGCCGCAGGACGGGCTTGTACAGGAAGAGCCGCAACACGATCAGCAGGATCGTGAAGTTGATCAGGTTCGACACCAGCGATGGCAGGCTGAACCCGAGGGCGGCTATGCCCCCGGCCTCCTCCGCCGCGCTGGCGAGCGCCGGCGTCGCCGCAAGCAGTACACCGCTCGCGGCGGCTGCCGCCCGTTTGCCGGGCGGCGCCGGAATCCAGCTCGGTCGTCGATCGAACATCGTGACGCCTCGCTTGCTGCTGCCGCGTCCTAGAAGACGAAGCCGATCAGAATGGCGACGACCAGCGCGTAAATGCCGATCGCCTCGGCGAACGCGATCGCGAGGATCATGTTCGTCTGGATGGGGCCGGCGGCCTCCGGGTTGCGACCCAGCGCCTCCATGGCCTTGCCACCGAGGAAGCCGATGCCGATGCCCGGGCCGAGGGCGCCGAGGCCCATGGCCAGGCCGGCAGCGATGTACTTCATCGCGTCGGCGGTGTAGGTGTTGTCTTCCTGCGCCCCGGCGATGCCGCTGGCGGCGAACCATGCCACCGCACCCAGACCGAGCGCCATCAGGGCTCGTCGCGCCACTGCTCCAATTGTCATTCCGGCATTCCCTCCAACCAGGACGGCGGCCGTCCCCCTCGGCCCGGCACATGGCCGGGACCGTTATTCGTGAGCTGCTTCATGTTCCTCGTGCTCGTCGTGGGATGTGACCGCGGACATCGCGAACACGAGCGTCAGCATCGCGAACACGAACGCCTGGATCAGCCCCACGAACAGCTCGAGGGCATAGAACACGTTGATCAGCACCAGCGGCACCAGGAAGCTCATCATCAGCAACAGCACTTCGCCAGCGAAGACGTTGCCGAACAGTCGGAAGGTGAACGACACCATCCGGCTGAGCTCCGAGATCAGCTCCAGCAGCCCCACGAAGACATCGATGATGCCCATCGGGCGCAGCCGGGCCAGGTTGCCGAAGGCGAAGAACTTCTTGAGATAGCCCGGCCCGAGCGAGCTCAACCCCCAGTACTCCACGAAGATGAACGACATAATCGCCAGCGCGAGCGGCGCGTTCACGTCCGTCATCACGGACCGGAACAGCGGCGCCAGGAGCCCGCTGAAGGAGTCACCCGGATGCTCCGCGGCCATCGCCTCCTCGCCGGCGCCCGTATCGACCGTCTCCGCCTGGAGCGGGATGTAGGCCACGTCGATACCGGCGAACGAGGTCTGCTCGAACACCGCCTGCACCTCTCCGGTACCGGGATGGGTGGCGCCGACCGCGAAGTTCATCGGCAGCAGGCCGACGTAGTTGGAGACGAGGACGTAGAGGAAGATGGTTGCGACCACGGGGAAGAAGCGGCGCGCGTTCGCCTCGCCGACGATCCCCTCGGTCATGGTGTAGAACCCGCCGACGAATGCCTCGATGGCCCCGCTGATGCCGCCCGGCACGAGCGACATGGAGCGGCTCGCCAGCACGGCCGTGACGACCAGCAGCGCGACCACGACCCACGACGTGAACATCGTATTCGTGACTTCGAGGCCGACGCCGGGTAGGTCGAAGATGTACTCCGGCGCGACGATGATAGCCGGAGTCGGCGGCTTGATGAGTACAAAGCCACCGACGATGAGGACGACGATTCCGGCCACAACGAGCCAGCGCACGCGCAACCCCCCGCTTATCGCTTGTCGGCCTGGCTGAGCACCCAGCTCAGCTGCCGATACGCGCCTGTGAAGCCCACCAGCAGCCCCAGCACCAGGAATGCCAGCGTGAGCACCGGATCAGTCTCGAACCGGCGGTCCAGCAGATTCCCGATAAAGGTCAGTCCCACTATCGACGTGGCCAGGTAAAAGCCAATGCCGATGAGACCGACCGCCGGTGATCTCCACACCCCCACGCCCAGATTCCCTCCGGGGTCGAGGCCGCCGGGAGCCTAGCACGGGCCGATCCCTCGATCAACGCAGGGAAACCGGCGCGTCGCGCGGCGGCCTCAGCCCTCCTTCGGGTTCTCGTCGTCACCCAGATTGTCGAGGTCGAGTTCATCGATGAAGTCGCTGAACGCGGAGAGCTTTTCGAGCTCCTCCGGCGTGACGCCGGCCTGCTCATCGCCAGCCTCGATGCGCTCGCCCTCCTCGTTCAGCAGCACGCCCGCGCGGTCGAGCACGGACTCGTTGGCATAGATAGGGACGCCCGCGCGCACGGCGAGCGCGATCGCGTCCGAGGGGCGCGAGTCCACCTCGAGCGTCTGGCCGTTGTGCTCGACGTTGATCTTGGCGAAGAAGGTGTCGTTCTCCAGGTCGTTGACGATGACGAACTTCACGGCGCCGCCGAACTCGCCGATCACGTTGTTGAGCAAGTCGTGCGTGAGCGGGCGGGCGACGGTCTGCTCCTGGAGCCGGACGGCGATGGCGTCCGCCTCGGCGGGGCCGATCCAGATGGGGAGGTAGCGATCGGAGCCTTGCTCGCGCAGGATGACTACCCGCTGGTAGTTGCGGAGACTCACCCGGATCGACTCGATCGTCATCTCGATCATGAGGGGGCTCCGCCCAGGCTCCCGGATCGAAATCGAGTGTAGGTTCGCCGCTCGGAGGGCGTCAACGAACGGAGCGCCCGCCGGCGCACGGACTATCCACGATCCGCCGCGGCTACTCGCCGCCCTCGAGCGCCCGTTCGATGGCGGGGTCCAGTGGCGGCCCGCGCTCGATCACCGCCTCGGCGCGACGACGCAGCGTGGCGCGGTCGAGCAGGACCCGACGGTCGCAGGTGCGGCAGCGCAGCCCGATGTCGGCGCCCGTGCGCACCACGTCCCACTCGAAGCCCCCGCACGGGTGCTTGCGGCGGAGCCGCAGCACGTCGCCCATGCGGATGTCCAGGACCATGCTCAGCCGCGGCGGGCGGCGTTGATCGCGTCGCGCAGCCGCGTGGCCTCGGCGCGCGCGGCAGCGGCGTGGTCACCGCCCGTGCCGGCGTAGAGCACGCCACGCGAGGCGTTGACGAGGATGCCGCCGCCCTCGGCATCGACCGCCGCCTGCACGGCCGCATCGAGGTCTCCGGCCTGCGCGCCGACGCCCGGCATCAGCAGCAGCATGTCCGGGCAGAGCGTGCGCACCTCGGCGGCTTCGCCCGGGTAGGTCGCTCCGACGACGAGCCCGACGTTCCCGCGCGTGTTCCACTTGCTCGCCGCGGCGGCGACCTGCAGGTACAGCGGTCGCCCACCCTCGCCGACCGGCAGGTCCTGGAAGTCGCCCGCGCCGGCGTTCGAGGTGCGGCACAGCACGAAGCTGTGACGGTCCTCGTACGCGAGGAACGGTTCGACGGCGTCGCGCCCCAGGTACGGACTCACGGTCACGCCGTGCGCGCCGAGTTGTTCGAACACCGCGCGGGCGTAGTGCTCGCTGCTGTTTCCAATGTCGCCGCGCTTGGCGTCCAGCAGCACCGGCACCTCGTCCGGGATGGCGGCGATGAGCGTGCGCAGCTCCTCGACGCCCGAGGGGCCGCGCGATTCGAAGAAGGCCGCGTTCGGCTTGAAGCAGCACACGAGGTCCGCCGTCGCTTCGACGATGTCCTGGAGGAAGTCGAGCATGACGACGCCGTCCGGGATGCGACCGGGATCGGGGTCGAGCCCGACGCAGAGCAGCGAGTCGTTGGTGCTTGCCGCTCGCTCGTAGCGCCCTCGGAACGTGGCCCCGACCGTCATGGAGTTACCTCCTCCGTCACGCGTAACAGTGGCAAGTCTGCGCCCGCCGCCCGCAGTCGCGCGAGTGTCGCCCCGAACGGCTGGCTGCCGCCGGTCGCGATGCACTCCGCTGCGACCGGCTCACCCTCGGGAATCGTGTTGCCGTGGGCCTCGAGTTGCTGATGCACGCGCCTCGCGACCGGCTCGGCGGTGTCGATGATCTCGACGCCCGGGCCAAGCATGACGGTGAGCGCGGGACGCAGGAACGCGTAGTGCGTGCATCCGAGCGCAACCTCGTCGACGCCGTCGGCCTGCAGCGCCGCCACGGCCGTGCCGAGGATCTCCTCGACGCGCGGTCCGGTGATCTCGCCCGCCTCGACGAGGTCGGCGAGGCCGGGCATTGGGACCGTGAGCACGTCGCGGTCGGCTGCGAAGCTCGCGTGCAGCCGCGCGAGGCGATCGCCCTCGGTGGTGTTCGCCGTCGCCAGCACCGCGACGTGCCCGCTGCGCGTCCGCTCGGCGGCCGGCTTGAGTGGTGGCTCCATCCCGACGATGGGCACGTCGAAGCGCTCGCGCAGCAGCTCCAGCGCGGCCGAGGATGCGGTGTTGCACGCGATGACGAGCAGCGCGCAGCCCTCGTCCATGAGCCGTGCTCCAAGCTCGAGGGTGCGCGAGGCCACCTCGTCGAGCGGTCGGTCGCCGTAGGGGAAGCGGGCGGTGTCGGCGATGTAGCGGACGGGCAGCGCGGGCATGGCGCGTTGCATGGCGGCGACGACGCTGAGGCCGCCGACGCCGGAGTCGAGCACCCCGACGGTGGTCACAGCGGAGGCTTCGGTAGCGCTCATACGGCTCCGCCCCGCCATGTGTCGAGGGTAGGGCGGAGGCGGGTGAGCAGGCAACCGCGCGCTCAGCACACCTCGTGCCCCCGCTCTCGCCGAATGCGGATGACGTCGACGCCCCTCTAGTGATACTCTGTATCGACTCCGAGCCGCGAGGTCACGGCCGTTGTCGGCACGTTGCTCCGCAGGACACAGCAGATCGGTAGTGGTGAGGAGTGCGGCGGGATCATGCATGTACTGGCTACACGAGGGTTGTTTCGTTGATCAGCACGGCAGAACCATCGCAAGCACCGTCGAGCGACGCTGGCTGGGTGGAGGCGGCGGAGGCGTTGATGCACGATCAGGCCTGGTGCTGGGGCCAGGATGTTCGCTACCCCTGCGGCAACCTGCTCATTCGCTACGGACTGGAGCGCATCGCCAGGCTGGGACCGGACGGGCGAACGGCCGGCTACACCTGCTCGATCAACGATCGCGGAGGGGTCTGGCTGCGTGGGTCGGGAATGTTCTATTCGCGCGGACGCGGGGAGGGTATCTTCCTGGGCCGATACGACATGCGCCCGCGCATGATCACCTGCGACGCCCCTCCACTCGACACATGGATGATGGAAGGTCTCGACGCCTTTCCCCTCGCCGAGGAGTCCCAACGAGGGATCGCAGCGGCGTGCCTCCTGGTGCCCGAGGCGTGTGCCTGGATTGCGGCCTACGAGCGGTGGATCACTGAGGCATTCGGCATCGCGCATCGCGAGCAGTGCCTCCGGGGCTGGGGGCAGCGCGAGACGCCCGCCGGGGAGTTCGCGCAGCGCTGGTGCGCGCTCGGGCGTGGCTTCCGAGCGGGGGCGCTTTCCGGTTCGTGATCGGTTGCCGGCTGCTGCCATGTCGGCAATTGCCGGCGAGTCCAGCGACGTGTTCGGCCGCGGCCTGTGGGTGGCCGCAGCCGTCAGGCCACGCCCGCTCGCCTACATCTCCTCCGGCAGCGGGTGCGCCTGCTCCCACTCCTTCAGCCGCCGCTCCAGGTCGTCGAGGGAGCCTTCGTCTGGCTCGTGGCGCCCGTAGCGAGTGCGGTCGAAGGTCTGGGCGATGTCCGGGAACGGCGGAGCGCGCAGGCGTCGCCCGGCATCGTCACCGAACTCGAGCGGCGTCTGGCCCTCGGAGCGGTCGATGCCGCGCGCCGCGGAGTCGTCGAGCATGCGCGCGAAGAGCTGGTACGCGCGGCTCCGCGCCAGCCAGTCCCAGGACTCCACGACGCGGCCGCGCGGCCTCGGCACGAGCCGCCCGAACAGCGATGCGAGGTTGCCGCTCTGCGAAGTACGGCGCACCTCGGTGTACGCCTCCTCCGTGCCGCGTCGCCCGCGCCGGAACAGCAGCAGCCCGACGCGGTACAGCAGCACGAGGATGATGGCCACGGCCAGCCCGCGGATGGCGTCCGGCAACCACCGCGGGAACTGGATCACGCCGTCGCGGACCTCCTGGTCCTCGGCGGTGGTGGCCTCCTGGATATCCATGCCGACCTGCTGGAATTCGACTTCGCCAATGAGCCTCCCGAGCACGAACTCGACGACCCAGGCGACAGGCGTGAGCACGATGATCAGCGCCCACGTGAGCAGCCACCCCGCCGCCCGGCCGATCGGGTCGAACGCGCGTTGCGCATCGATGAGCATCAACAACCCGAAGACCAGGGCGATCGCGGCCAGCAACCCCACCGTCCCGACGACCGAGATGGCCCAGGGCGCGTCGCGGCGTACGGCCGTGTCGTCCTCGGGCGCTCGGGCTGCGTGGGAGGTCGCGAGCGCCAGCGAGGCGATCACGAAGTAGGGAAGGATCAGCGCGCCTGCCACGTCGGCGCCCGCGGCATGCCCGAACAGCGTCGTAACCACCACGACGGCGAAGCCGATGCCGAAGCTGCGCAGCACGCGGTCGAAGGTGACCGGGCCGCGGCCGGCGAACAGGAAGCGCAGCCATAGCACCGTGAGCCCGACGACCGTGACCGTGCGCGACACGCCGCGCAGTCGGTCCACGTTCGGGTCCGCGACGAACTCGGCGACGCCGACCTCGCCGACGATGCCGGCGAGGATGCCGCCCTCCCAGGGCGCACCGTCGGCGAGCGATACCTGGATGGCGGCGGTCACGAAGAGGATCGAGCCGCTCACACCGGCCGCCGCGCGCGCCGCGGCCGGCAGGTCCGACATCGCCAGCACCCGCATCAGCCCGAACGCCGCGAACGCCAGCGCGAGCACGACGACGAGCGGCGCTCCGCCCACCGCAGCGCCGGCGGCGCTCTCGGCCATCGCGAGCGCGTTCTGGGCGCGGTCGGGCTGGAGGAAGTCGCTCGTGCGGATGCCGCGTTCGATGTCCTGCGCCAGGTCCGCGAAACGGTTGCGCTCGACGCTGCTCGCGAAGGTGCGCAGCGCGATGAACCAGAGCAGCGCCTCGGCGAGCACGTACAGCCCGACCGCGAGCGGCCTCCGCCAGCTCACGGCCTGGTCCTCACGACCCGACCCTCACCACCTGGACGCGCGAGCGGGTCCACGGCTCGCTCTCGTCCTCGGCGGCGGCCTGCTCCTCGAGCGCCTCCATGCGCGTGGTCACGTCGGTCACCGGGATCGTGCCGAGCGACTGCTCCCACAGCTCGCCCGAGGTCTTCACTACGTGCACCGTGTGCCCCTCGTGGGTCAGCCGCTGGAGCGTCGCCGCGAGGTCCGCCGGCATGAGCGCGGCCACCACGACGATGGTCGCGCCCAGCGAGAGCGCCTCGCCTGGCCGTTCGAGCTCCGATGAGAGCGGATGCATCGCGAACGGGTTCGTGCCCGCAAGGGCCTCGAGCACGCGCGTGAGCTGGTCGGGACGGCGGCCCGCGCCGATCCGGACCGGCCGGTCGGCCTCGGGCAGCGCGCCGTTCGAGATCACCCCGATCGCCGCCTTCCGGTCGAACGCGTCGCGAGCGATCGAGGCGGCCACCACCACGCCACGTTCTAGCAGCACGGGGTCGGAGCCCTCCCACGTGTGCGCCAGCGTCATCACGTCGAGCGCGACGATCAGCGCGTACTCGCGCGAGGGCTCATACAGCCTCGACTGCAACCGGTTGGCGCGTGCCGTCGCGTTCCAGTCGATCTGCTTCAGCGGATCGCCGGGGATGTAGTCCCGCACCCCGACGACGCGGATCGGGTCGGGGAAGATGCGCGAACCACCCCGGTGCTCACCGAACGGCCGCGAACTCGCCAGCCCGAGGTCGTCGAGCGGGTATGTCCGCGGGTAGACGATCAGGAGCTCCTCGCCGCCCGCGTACTCCTCGCGGTCGAAGATGCCGAACAGGTCGCCGGACCTCAGTCGCGCTGGCCCGATGCGGTGATAGCCGCGCGCCACGGTACGCATCTCGATCGGCCACTCCAGGCGGTCGCCGGAGCGCAACGCCGTGGTGCGAGTGAGATACACGAAGCCGGGCGTCCCGGCCGGCGAGGTCTTCGCGTCGATGACCGGGGCGTCGTCCGGCAGGCGCTCACGCACCTCGATCCACGGCACTGGCAGCACCTTCTCGTTCGTCAGGTGCATCGTCATCTGCACCTTCTCACCGACGAAGGCGCGGTGCTCCGACAGCTCGCGGCGATACCCAACATCCTCGAGCGAGAGCCGCGACCACAGGCGAGCAGCGCCGCCCGCGCCGAACACGAGCGCGCCGAGGCCGAGCAGCGGGACGGACTCGATGGTGAGCCCGACCACGACGAGGAGCAGGGAGGCGGTCAGCCAGGACTCGCTGAGCAGGGAGCGCATGGCGCGCTACGTCGTCGGGGCGCCCGGCCGGCCCCACTCGGAGATGTCGGCCGGCGTCCCGTCGGCGTTGGGTGACGACGATGCAGCCGAGATGTCTTCAGCGCTGGCCGAAGGTGCACGACCCTCCGAGTCGGCGAGTGGCACGGGTACCTCACGCAGGATCTCGTCGAGCACCTCGGCGGCGGCACGGCCGCGCAGCTGGCTCTGCGAGCTGAGCAGCAGGCGGTGCGCCAGCACCGCGGGCGCGAGCCGCTTCACGTCGTCGGGCCGCACGTAGTCGCGGCTCTCGATCGCCGCCAGGGCGCGCACGGCGCGGAACAGCGCGAGCGAGGCGCGCGGGCTCGCCCCCAGCTCGAACGCGGCGTGCTCGCGCGTCGCCCGGACCACACGCACGAGGTAGCTCGCCACGGCTTCCTCGACGTGCACCTCGGGCAGCATCCCTGAGAGCCGCACCAGGTCGGCGGCATCTACGACGGGTTCGAGGGTGTCGAGCGGCGAGGAGGTCTCGAAGCGCCGCAGCACGCGCACCTCGTCGTCCTCGGTCGGGTAGCCGAGCCGCAGCCGCAGCAGGAAGCGGTCGAGCTGCGCCTCGGGCAGCGGGAACGTGCCCTCGAGCTCGATCGGGTTCTGGGTGGCGAGCACGAGGAACGGCTGCGGCAGCGCACGCGTCTCGCCGTCGACGGTGATGGTGCGCTCCTCCATCGCCTGGAGCAGCGCGGACTGTGTGCGCGGCGTGGCGCGGTTGACCTCGTCGGCGAGCACGATCGGGGCGATCAGCGGCCCCTCGCGGAACTCGAACTCGCCGGTCTTCTGCGAGTAGAAGTGCACGCCGAGGATGTCCGAGGGCATCAGGTCGGGCGTGCACTGGATGCGGTGGAAGTCCGCGCCGATGGAGCGCGCGAAGGCGCGCGCGGTCAGCGTCTTGCCGGTGCCCGGCACATCCTCCAGCAGCACGTGCCCGCCGGACAGCAGGGCGACGAGCAGGAGCTGGATGGACTCCTCGGCGCCGACGATGACGCGCGAGACGTTCTCGCGGATCGACTCGGCGGCTTCGGAGAGGGCGCGGACGGCTTCGGCCCGGTCAGCCGGCCGCGTGGTGTCGGTGGCGGTGGTGTCCTCAGCCAAGGGGGACCCCCTGTTACGTCGTCAGTCGGATGTGAGCGGGGAGCATAGCAGGTGCGAGAGTAAAGGCTGTGTAAGACAGGGGCCGACCGCTAACGCGCCGATCGTTTAGCCTTCCCGCCGAGCACACTGTCCAGCCGCATGGAGGCACGCGCATGGCGTTCACCAAGGTCCACCACATCGGCATCCTCGTCGAGGAGCTCGAGGTCGGCCGTCACGTCTACTGCGACGGCTGGGGCCTCGCCGTCAACGAGCACCGCTCCCCCTGGCCCGACGGCCGCCCCGGCACCATCGAGGGCACCACGAGCATCGAGATCCCGATCGGCGAGATGTACCTCGAGATCAGCGCGCCCGACAGCGACACCGGCCCCGCCGCCGAGTTCGTCGCTGAGCGCCGCGCCGGCATGTACTGGATCGCCCTCGCCTCCACCGACATCGCCGCCGATGTCGCGATGCTGCAGGCCAACGGCGTCGCGACCGAGGGTGAGTGGGACGGCGCAGGCGGCGTCTTCCTCGACCCCGCCGACACGCTCGGCCTGCGCATCCAGGTCGTCCCCGAGGATGGCTACTACACCCACCCGCACTTCCTCGGCGCGGGCGTTCTCACCGGCATGGGCCACGTGGGTATCGCGGCGCGGTCGATGGACGAGATCCGCGACCTCTTCGGCGGCAAGTTCGGGCTCGCCGAGGACCCCTTCGAGGAGCGGGGCCTCGACACCGACGACTACGAGGACGACGGCGCGGATCGCAACGCCGACGACCCCGTCCACCTCGTCGAGTACCCGCTCGGCGGGTGCGTGATTGAGATCAGCGTGCCGACGACCGACACGAGCGGGACGGCGCGGCTCGTGCAGAACCGCGCGCCCCTGGGCGCCGTCTACCACCACGTCGCGCCCTACGCGCCCGACGTGCACCGCTCGGCCGAGACCGGCGTGGCCGCAGGGCTCGTGCTCATCGACCCCGTGCCGCCCCGCGAGGAGGGCCGCGAGGTACACGTCGCGTGGTTCCACCCGCGCACCTGCGCCGGCACGCTCGTCGAGATCTGGGACCGACCGCCCGGCGGCGGCCACATGCGCCAGTACGAGTAGCCACGACACGAACACGAGCCCGCGCCGCCACGAGCGGCCGGGCCATCAGCGAGAGGAACCGCCAGTGCTTCGCAGCTTCAACGGCAGATCGCCAAAGGTGCACCCGACCGCGTTCGTGAGTGAGGCGGCGTACGTCGTCGGCGACGTGGAGATCGGGCCGTACTCGAGCGTCTGGCCCGGCACCATCATCCGAGGCGACCACCACAAGATCGTGCTCGGCGCGTACGTCGACATCCAGGACAACTGCGTCGTACACACCGACAGCGACGCCGTCTACGGCGACTACGTGACGCTCGGCCACCACGTCATCTGCCACGCCAAGGCCGTCGGGACCAACTCGCTCATCGGCAACGGCGCAGTCGTAAACGGCGAGGTCGTCGTCCGCGAGTACTCGATCGTCGCGGCCGGCTCGCTGGTGCTCGACAACGCAGAGTTCCCGCCCAACTCGTTCATCGTCGGCTCGCCGGCCGAGGCGCGACGCGAGACCGAGGAGCGCCACCACCAGATGGCGAAGGGCATCGCGCAGGGCTACGCGCGCAACGGCCAGGACTTCAAGGAGGCGGGCCTCGGCGATGTCCCCGAGGAGTTCCTGATGGCCGACGCCACCACCGACGTCCCACCCCCACCTGAACGCACCTCGATGTCCCGAGACTAGGCCCACAGCATCGCTTCTGATCCCCTCGCCCCCGTCTGCGGGGGAGAGGGTGAGGGTGAGGGGGCTCTTCTCAAGCGAGGGCGACGGTCAGAAGCGGTAGCATCGCGCCATGCGCATCGGCGTGATCTCCGACACACACCTCCCCGGCCCCATCGCCGAGGTCTCAGACCTCGGCGGCCGCACGCTCGAGGTGTTCGCGAACGTCGACCTGATCATGCACGCGGGCGACGTGGTCCTGCCGCGCGTGCTCGACTGGTGCGAGCAGTTCGCGCCCGTCGTCTGCTCGCTCGGCGGGCAGGACCACTTCACCGACCCACGCTGCGACCGCGTCCAGTACGTCGAGCACGCCGGGTGGCGGGTCGGGATGGTGCATGACGTCGAGGCGATCCCGGCCCACATCGACACGCCGCGCCAGCTCGCCGCCGAGGTCTACGGCGACGCCTCGCTCGACATCCTGATCGCCGGCGACTCGCACTACGAGCGGCTCGTCCACCGCGACGAGACGCTCCTGCTCGACCCCGGCAGCCCGACGTTCCCGCACCACCAGCGCACGCGCCTCGGCTCCGTCGCGCTCCTCGAACTCACCGCCGACGGCGTCCGCGCCGAGTTGGTCCCGCTCGGCGACACCCCCGACGCCCCCAACCCCACCACCCCCGCCACAATCACCTACGACCGCACAGGCCTCCTCGAAGCCTCGGTCGCCGGCGAGCCCGTCGAGCGCATGGCGTTCCGCTCGCCGCGAGCGCCGCGGTTGCGGGTGTAAGGGCCGCGCACTGTGAATCTGTCGCCCTGACTTGACCGTCGCCAACGCGACACCGCGGGTAGTGTCCAGGTTCACTACCCTTCGTCTATCCATGCTGACTCAACGACGCGGTCGAAGAGTGGAATCAGGCGGGCGTCGTCGCCGGGATCGGGCAGATAGCGGCCCCATTCCGGGCCCCCGTACAGCCCGTACACGTCGAGACCAATGAACGCCTCACCGTTTACCTCCCGCAGGATCAGCCCAACCTCGTCCGGACCCTGGTACGCCCAGCCATCCACCTCCAGCTGGAGCCCAGGTGGTATGTCAAAGACCAGCGGCGGATCGCCTTCAGCCCAGATGACCTGGTACGTGCCGGCGGTCAGCGTGTGGTCTCCGTAGGACACATCCACGGGAGCGCCACAGTCCGGGAGGCCGCCGAGGGTCGCGATATCGTGGTTCGCGACGGCCCGCAGCGATGGAGGCACGTAGCCTGTGATCGCGTTCCCACCCAGGTAAACGTGGGTGAGGCGGCTCAGCAGCGCCACCTTCGAAGGGATGCGCCCCGAGAGAGCGTTGCCGTTCAGGCGCAGTTCCGTCAGTCCCGTGAGCTCGCCGACGAGACCCGAGAGCTCGCCCGTGAACCCTGTGTCCGCGAGCTCCAGCTTCGTGACGCGGCTCGGGGTCCCCGCGACAGTCACGCCCTGCCAGCTCGTCATCGCAATGCCTGCGTGCCACTCGAGCGTGGCCGTACCCGCTAGCGTGTCCCGCCACGCGATCAGGGCCTCGCAGTCCTCGACGAGGGCAGGATTCGCTGCGGGGTTGGGGACAGGCGTTCCCGTCCTGCACGTGCTGAAGATGCTCTGAGGAACGACCCTAATGGCGGTGGTCACGACGACGTCGCCGAGCACCGGCTTGTCCGTTGGCCGCTCCGGGTGTGGCTTCGCGGCGGTCAGGTCGAACGTGATGAGGTCCGCGCCGCGATCGTCGGTGGTCACCGTGAACGTGTAGGTCGTCCCCACGGGCTGGATGAGTTGCGAGAAGCTCACAGGCGACGGCGTCCAGTACGTCGGCCCCGCGTCGCGCTCCAGGTAGAAGCGCGTCCAACCGGTGGGTAGCGGCGCAGCGGTCACCACAGTGATCTGCTGCCCACGCCTCACGGGGTAGTGACCGTCCCCACGTCGCGTGATCAGCACCTCCGCCGGGATATCGACGACCTGGGCGTAGTCCGTGGGCGCGCCCGGTACACGGCGCGGATGCAGTCTGCGGCGGCGGGAGTCGCGCAGCGCGTGGCGGGCAACGCAGTGAACGTCGCGGTCATCGTCTTGTCCGCATCCATCGTGAGCACGCACGTCGTGGTCGTGCCGCTGCAGTCGCCGGTCCAGCCACCGAAGTCGTGCGTCGCGTCGTTCCAAGCGGCTGTCAGCGTCACCTCGCTGTTCGCGTCCTGCGTCGTGATCCCCGCGGGCGTAACCTCGCCTCCAGGCCCCGTGATGGTCACCGTGAGCGAATACGGCGGCAGCGTCGGTGCCGAAGGACCCGTGCGTGCCGCGGTCGGCGTTGGTGTGGGCGTCGGCGTCGACGCTGGAGTTGGTGTGGGCGTCGGCGTTGGTTCCGGTGCGGGCGTGACGGTCGGCGCGAGCGATGGCGTCGCGCTCGCCGTCGGCGCGACCGTCGCCGTCGCCGCTGGCGTCGAAGTGGCGTCGGGCGTGGCGACCGGCGGGAGGGCGACCGAGGACGGCTCGCCGTCGCCTGTCACCACTATGAGCACCACGGCCACCGCCACAACAGCGGCCGCGGTCCCGATCCCCACCCACGCGACCGGCCGCGCGATGGCCGCGAGGGCCGCCGGGACCGCGAACCACGCCGGCATCCGGCCTCGACGCTCCTGGGGGCGCCAAGCGGCGAGCGCGCGGCGGTCGCGCAACTCCAGCTTCCCGAGCATGTTCGAGACGTGGTACTTGACCGCGTCGGCGCTGATCCCGAGCCGTGCGCCGATCTCGGCGTTCGTCCCGCCCTCGCGCAACGCCTCGAGCACCCGCCACTCGGCCGGCGTCAGGACGTCGGGGTGCCGGGGTCGGCCGCCACGGTTGCGCTCCATCGAACCATCCTAGTGTGCGGAGCGCCGAGGTTTCCCTACCCGACCCTCGCGCCCCGCGACGAGACGCCCTGTATCCTCGACGCGGCACGGTGGTGAGAGCAGGGACCGCGCGGGCAGACCCCTCACCCTCACCCTCTCCCCGACGGGGCGAGGGGACCGGAACGCGGGTCGGGCGGCGAGGGGACAGCGGCATGCGGGCGGAGATCGTCTCGATCGGGACCGAGATCATGCTCGGTGAGATCACCGACACGAACGCCGCCTTCATCGCCTCGCAGCTCCCCGAGTTCGGCATCGACCTGCTCTACGTCACCCAGGTCGGCGACAACCCCGGCCGCCTCCACGAGGTGCTCGCCCGCGCCCGCGAGCGCTCCGACTACACCTTCGCCACCGGCGGCCTCGGCCCCACCGAGGACGACGTCACCCGCGAGGCCGTCGCCTCCGTGCTCGGCGAGGAGGTGCACGTCGACGACGAGCAGCGCGCCATCCTCGAGGAGCGCTTTGGGCAGCGCGGCCGCACGCTCATCGAGCGCAACATGAAGCAGGCGTGGCTCATCCCCTCGGCGCGCGCCATCGCCAACCCGCGCGGCACCGCGCCCGGTTGGTGGGTGGAGCGCGACGGGCGCGTGACGGTGCTCATGCCCGGCCCCCCGGCCGAGATGACCCACATGTGGGAGCACGAGGTCGCCCCGGAGCTGGAGCGTCGCGCCGACGCCATCCTCGTCTCGCACACCCTCAAGACCGCCGGCCTCGGCGAGTCGATGGTTGACGAGATGCTGGAGTCGCTGCTCAGCACCTCGAACCCCTCGATCGGCCTCTACGCGCGTCGCGACGGCGTGCACGTACGCATCAGCGCCAAGGCCCCGACGCGCGAGGAGGCGTGGCGGCTCATCGACCCGGTCGGGGAACGCGTTCGCTCGATCCTCGGGCCGAACGTGTGGGGCGAGGACGACGACACGCTCGCCGCGGGCGTCGGGCGGCTGCTGCGCGAGCGCGGGATGACGCTCGCGGTCATGGAGTCGGCGACGGGCGGTGCGATCGGCAACGCGATCACCGACGTGGCGGGCTCCTCGGAGTACTTCCGCGGCAGCCTCGTCACCTACGCGACCGAGGCGAAGATCGCCAACGGCGTGCCGCCCGAGGTGCCCGCAACCCACGGCGTGATCTCGCGCGAGACGGCGGAGGCGATGGCGGCCGCGGCTCGCGAGGCCCTCGGCGCGGATCTCGGCCTCGGCCTGACGGGGATCGCCGGCGCCGAGGAGGTCGAGGGCCAGCCCCCCGGCACGATGCACCTCGCGCTCACCGACGGTGAGCGCTTCGCGTACGAGACGTGGTCGTACTACCAGGGCCGCGAGGCCGCGAAGCGCCGCGCGACGACGCAGGCGCTGAACATGGTGCGGACGTGGCTGTTGGGTGAGGGGTAGCGCCCGCTACCCGGCGGCGATGCCCTCGCTCAGTGAGCCAAGGCGCTCGGCGAACTCGGGCCAGTCGAGGTCGCCCTCACGATACTCTGAGTCCCACAGCTCGAGGCGCCCGAGCATCGCCGCAACCTCGGGCGTCGGGCGCACGGCGGTGGACCAGTCGATTGAGGCAAGGAAGTCCGGCAGGCGATACTCCTCGGGACCGTCCGCAACCGTCTCCCGAATCGCCTCAAGCACGTCGGCCAGAGTCGGCAGCCGCTTGCTCATGCCGTCCTCCGTCGGTAGTGGTGGGGTGCGTCCGCTGCGCGCACGAGAGAGTGTACCCGCGTGACTGACCCCCTCCCGCTCCCTCTCGGCGACAACACCGCCTACGCCCTCCCCCTCGCCGAGGGCGGCACGATGCTCGTCGACGCGGGGCCCGACATACCGGACTTCGAGGGCGCACCGGCCGCCGAGGACGGCACGGGCGGCGGGACGTGGGAGCTGCTGGGCGCGCGGCTCGCGGCGGGCGGCGTCGAGACCGCCGACGTGCGCGCGGTGCTCATCACCCACCACCACCTCGACCACGCTGGGCTCGCCGCCCGCTGGGCCGCCGAGGGCGCCCGCATCCTCGCCGGGGCCGCCGACGTGCCCGCGCTCGTCGGGGGGCAGGCGTGGTACGACGCTCGGCGGGGCGCGCGCATCGACGCGTTGATCGAGCATGGGGTGCCGGCCAAGCTCGTCGAGCAGATGTCGTCGCCGACGCGCAGGCGGCCTCCCGAGTACCGCTGGGAGCCGTGCCCCCTCGACGCCATCGACGCGGTCGAGGACGGCGAGGAGTTCGCGCTGGCGGGCGGCGCGTCGCTGCGCGCGATCCACGCGCCCGGCCACACGCGGGGCAACCTCGTCGCCTACGTCGAGGCGACGGGCGACCTCTACTCGGGCGACACGTTGCTGCCCGGCACCGTCCCGACGCCCGGCTTGCACTTCGCCGGCGCCGAGGATGGTGGGGTCGGCCCGCGACTGCCGTCGCTGCCCAACTTCGTCGCGTCGGTGGCGCGGCTGCGCGCGCTCGACGTGCGTCGCGTGCTGCCCGGCCACGGCACACCCGTCGCGGGCGAGGCGGCGGAGCGGCTCTTCGTCCGCTTCGAGCGCCACCACCAGCGCCGCCCGGCACTACTCCGGACGCTGCTCGAGGAGCAGCCCGACACGGCGTTCGGCCTGGTCGGCCGGATGTTCCCGCACCTCCCCGAGCCCCGCCTCCCCCAGGCCATGACCGAGCTCATCGGCCAGCTCGACGTGCTCGTCGCGCGCGGCGAGGCCATCGCCGAGCGGCGCGGCGGCGTCCTGGTGCACCGCGTCCTGTGACGGGGGCGATGCCGCCGAGCGTGCGCGCGAGCCGCGCGTCAGCTCGCGGCAGCAGCCTCGGGCGTGGGTGGTAGAGCTGTGAAGCTGGCCAAGCAAGCCCGGGATCCACAGCTGCACGAAGAGATGGGTACAAGGCCTGTTACATTCATGGGGGGATGACGCAGGTCGACGATGACACGTGATGCAGCAGACCTCTGGCCCATCCTGAGCCGTCGGGGTGACGCCCAACCTCGTATCCTCCATACAGGTGGTAACGGACCCACAGGTCGGTCTCTGCGTGTCGGAGGGTGATGGTCTCTTCGTCGCGCGCATGGAACCGGAGTGGGAGCCCCTCTGGCACCGAGAAATACAGCGTCGGCGGTGTGTCTGGCCGGCCTTGCGGCCGGATCCTGAACTTGTAGATTACCGGCCGATCACCGTCTGAGCGCATGACGTATCCGTCGTGCAGGAGCTCTGCCTCGCTGACGAACACGGCGCCTACCTGTTGTGCGGGCCGGCACAAACGGGGTGGCCGAGGTGCGGGTGTTGGCTCGGGTGGCGGTGGGTCGTAGTTGCAGATGGGGTGCGTGGACTTCGCGCAGCCCTCAACCGACGCAAGGATCCGGGTAAGGACGTCTTCGGCGGCGTCTCGCCGGTCTTCGCACGGCTCGCCCAATTCGTAGAAGCACCCGTCGTGGTAACGGCTCAGCTGGATCCAGCGGTTAGTGATGGAGCGCACCTCGATGCGGAGAAAGGATCCGGTCCGGATATCGTCAAGATCGAGCCAGAGCCTATCTGACCCTCCAAAATAGAAGACGCCCCCTGTCCTGATGAGAGTGTCTGGCGGAACCTCGAAGATCAGGGGTTCGAACTCCTCGTCGCGGTAGATGTACAGGCCAGGGGGCAGTGGTGAGTTCCTGTACGAAGGGTCCCTGAACCAAGTGTCCCTGATAACGTACCAGTCGTCCTGGTGATCAGGCGCGAGCCCGGGAGTCGGCGTCCGCGTCGGGGCGGGCGTCGAGGTGTGCGTCGGCGTCGGCGCGACCGGCGGTGGTGGGTCGCTGTCGCCGCCCGCGGTGACGAGCACCACGGCCACCAGCGCCACGACGGCGACGACGCCCACCACCACACCCGCGACAGCCGCCGTCCCCGCCCCCACCCACGCGATCGGCCTCGCGACCGACCACACCACCGCTGGCACCGTGAACAGCGCGCCGAGGCGGCCTCGACGCTCCTCGGGGCGCCACGAGGCGAGCGCGCGACGGTCGCGCAGCTCCAGCTTCGCGAGCATGTTCGAGATGTGGTACTTCACCGTGTCGGCGCTGAGGCCGAGGCGCGTGGCGATCTCGGCGTTCGTCCCGCCGTCGCGCAGCGCCTCGAGCACGCGCCACTCGGCCGGGGTGAGCACATCGGGGTGGGGCGGTCTGCCGCGACGGTTGCGCTCCATGGAACCATCGTAGGGTGTCCGAGGCTCGATTTACCCCACCCGACGACGCATTGTCCGGGCGGGCGACGGCGTCAGCCCGCTGCCGCTGCCTCCGATGCTGCCTCGGCGGGCTCGGGCGTGGGTGTCACGTCATCACCGCGCAGGCCGCGCAACTCAGACGAGGCGAAGTAGACAGCGAGGGCGAACGCCGTCACCGAGAGCGCCCCCGCCGCGATGGTGATGCGGACGCCGATGAACTCCGCCGCGAAGCCCGCGATGAAGCCGCCGACCGCGACCAGGAAGTACGTCATCGACCAGATGCCCATCACCCGGCCTCGCAGGCTGTCGGGCACCAGCAACTGGATCACCGTCATCCCGATGATCAGGTACAGCTCGGCTGTCACGCCCGACACCAGCAGCAGCACCGAGGCGGGCGCGAGGTGGTCCGTGGCCGCGAACATGGCGATGAGCACGCCGAACACCGCCGCCGAGGCGGCCATGAGCACGCCGGGCCGCTGGCCGATACCGTAGCGGAGCACCCACCACGTCCCCGCCAGGGAGCCAATCCCGGCGACGGCTTCCATGAAGCCGAAGCCCTCCGAGCCGACATTGAGCAGGTCGTTGGCGAAGATCGGCAGCAAGATGACGTAGGAGGTGCCGAAGACCGAGGTGAAGAACGACAACCCGATGGTCGCCACGAACACGGGGCGTCCGAAGACAAACCGCAACGCGGCCCGCATCCCGCCGTCGTCGCCGGCCTCGCGCTCGGTCGCGTCGCGCGAGGCGACGTGGATGGTGAGCATCACGACGAACGAGAGCACATTGAGCGCCGCGCACACCGAGAAGGCGTGACCCGTCCCGACCAGCGCGATCAACACCCCCGCACCGGCAGGCCCCACGATGCGCAGCGCGCTCCAGATGGCGCTGATCAGCGCGACTGCGCTCGGCATCGCGGGCGGCTCGATGAGCCTCGGGAGCAGCGTGTTCATGGACGGCGCCGCGACGGCCCAGAGCACGCCGGTGAAGATGGCCCACGCGATGACCATCCAGAGCTCGACGAGCCCGGTCAGGATCAGCACTGCCAGCACCGCCTGGCCGGTAGCCATCAGGAACTGCGTACCGACCATGAGCTTGTACGGGTCGCTGCGGTCGGCGAGGGCGCCGCCGGGGAGGGAGAGCAGGATGGTGGGGACGGCGTTCGCCATCCACACGGTGCCGAGCCAGAACGGCGAATAGTCGAGCTCGACGGCGACGAGCCAGCCGAGGCCGATGAACTGGAACTGGAAACCGAAGACACGCATGACCGCCGACACCCAGTAGCGTCGGTAGCTGGGGTAGGAGAGCGCGCTCCGGCTGGTCCGAGGTGCGTCCGCGGCGGCGGTCATGCAGTCATCGTAACGCCGCACGACGGGGCCCAGCAGCGCGGCAGCGCCCTCCGCTCCGAGTCTGATCTCCTCGCACCCGGCGCCGCATCTCCCTCACCCCCGCCCTCTCTGCCAGGCGAGGGCGAGGGCCGAAATCTGATCCCCTCGCGCCCCGGGAAGGGGGCGAGGGCTAGGGTGAGGGGGGACGCCCACAGGCGTCGCGGGGCTCTTGTATCCGCCGCGCCATCTCCCTCACCCCTGCCCTCTCCCTCGGGGAGAGGGGGCAGCGGGAGGCGTCCGGTGCGTGGCTCCCGTGCCCTGGTGTGGATGAGGTACCGGTCGCGATGTGTGTTTATGCCCCGAGCCGGCTCCTGAGTTCCCGCCACCCCTCGCTGCCGAGCAGGTTCTCAGTCACGTACGGGCTGCGGGGTGCACCGCCGGTTCGGGTGCGGAGCCACCAGACCCTATCGAGATCTGGCATGGTGCTGCCCCAGTAGTTCCGGGCATCCTTGCCGGAGCGTAAGCCGATGATCATTGCGCCACGCTCCACCGCTTCAGACAGGAGGTGTGCCGTGTAGCGCTGCGATGGGAACGATTCGTACAGCCTCGCCGAGTCCCATAGCCACGAGTCGAAGCCTACTGAGTGGTACGGAAACGCTTGGACGCAGAAGAGGCTGCGGGCGACGTTGTCCGATCCGGCGGCCTCCATGATCTCGCGCAGCCTCGCAGCCCACCAGTCATAGGACGAAGTTGCATCGAATCGAGGATCGATAGGGAAGAATGGCAGGCCGCTCACCGCATGAGTGAGATTCTCCACCGCCGCATTGCGGAAGGTCCGCTCGGCATAGTCCCCGGGATCCCTGTCGCTATAGCCCGGATTGAGGTTCAGCAGTACAACGGGTGCATCTGGGTCGCCGACGAACGGTGTCGGAAGCAGTTCTGTGCGAAGTTGGAGGGCCTTCCGCCGTTCGGGACTGAGCGTTGCGAGCCTCTCTTTGTGTGCCGCCACCCCTTCCCGATCCATAGGGAGCACGTACGGCGGTTCCGCTGGCAGGCTACCCCACGGGTTCTCCGCCGCCATGGGTCACTCTCCTACTCGGTCGCGAGTACGCGGTAGAGCGAGGTCAGGCGGCGGGGGAGCGACTCGATGTCCGAGACGACTTCGTAGCCGACGTCGTCGCACATCTCCTTGAGGTAGTCGTGCCCCTCCTTGTCGACGGTGATCAGGAACGGCGTCACGCCTACCTGTTTCGCCTCGACGAGCGCCTGGTGCGTGTCGTGCACCGCGTACTCCTTCTCCGTACGGTCGCGCCCGTAGCCGTGGTCCTGCGGGCGGCCGTCGGAGACCATGATCATCAGCTTGATCTTCGCGTCGTACTCGTTGAGCTTCGCCACCGTGTGGCGGATCGCCGGGCCCATGCGCGTCGACCGGATCGGCGAGATCTTGTCGATGCGACGGCGCGTGCGGTCGCCGAACATCTCGTTGAGGTCCTTGATGACGTGGAACTCGACGTTGTCGCGGCCGTACCCGGAGAAGCCGTAGATGCCATACGTGTCGCCGATGGCCTCGAGCGCCTCGACGATCAGCACCAGCGACTCCTTCTCGAGGTCGATGATGCGCTTCGGCGGGGCGGCGGTGAACCGCGCGCGGCGCTGCGTCAGCCACTGGAAGTACTTGCGCGGGTCGTCGTCGAAGTCGTCGTCCGACGGCTGGTAGTTCTGCTGCGGCTTGTCTATCTCCTCGTCCGTCGAGGCCGACATGTCGAGCAGGAAGGCGACCGCCACGTCGCGCTCCACCTTGTTGCGCTTCCAGTAGACGCGCCCGAGGGGGCCGACGCCGGCGCGCTTGTCGACGATGAACTCGATCACCTGGTCGAGGTCGACGTCCTCGCCGTCCTCGAGGCGCTTGATGCGGCGGAAGTGCTCCGGGCGCAGCAGCTCGAACTGGCGACGGGTCTCCGTGACCAGTCCGTGGTGTGTCTTGAGCGTCTCCTCGTAGTAGTCGAGTTCGCCCTCCTCGGAGGGGCGCTCGCCGACGCGGGTCCAGCGCGGGCGGTAGTCGCCGGCTCTGAAGTCCCACTCGTCGTAGTACGACCAGCTCACCTCGATCGGCAGCTCCGAGGCGCCCTCGCCGCTCGAAGACTCACCGGCGTCGGCGCCGTCCGGCGTCTGGCCGGGCGGGCCCTGCTTGGCGTCCAGCGACTCGCGCTCGAGGTTGGTGAGGAACATGCCCATCGAGGAGGCGATGTCGCCCTCGGCGATGTCTGAGATGACGATCTCGACGGACTTCTCGAGCAGCGCCTCCAGCTGCTCCTGGGTGAGCTGGCCGCCGGCGGGCTCCTCGCCTTCCGACTGCTGCTTGAGCTTCATCATGAGCTGGACGATCTCGGGCTTAAAGTCGCCTCGGAACTCCGGCTGCTCGGGAGCCGAGAAGTCGGACTCCTCGCCGGACGGCATCTCCGGGCCGTCGGCGCCACCGGCCTCGGTGGTGAACTGGAGCATGTCCTCGTCGATCTCGTCCCAGTCGATCTCGGCGTAGGCGTTGGCGATGTTGGGGATGCTCTCGACGATGGCGTAGATGGTCGCGGCCACCTCGGCCGAGTCCTGCACGTCGGCGCCGGGCTCGTTGACGATCTTGAGCTGGTCGATCCCTCGCGCCATCAGCGGCATGAGGTCGCCCGGCCAGCGCATCGTCTGCGGCTGCTTGAGCGACGCGCGCAGCAGGTTTTCGAGGTACGCCTCGCGCAGGGCCATGCGCGAGATGTTGGTGCGGTTGGCCGCCTCGTGCGCCTGCAGCTCACGCAGCGCGGGCCGGATCCCCCCGTACTCGCGCGAGATGTGCGCATCGATGCGCGCGTCCTCGACGATGGTGAAGAGGCCTGAGATGAGCTCGCGGTCCTCGAACAGGTCGAAGTAGCGCTCCATGGGCGTGGTCACGGCGACGGCCTCGTGGCCGTTGCTCGACAGCTTCGTCTCCTCGCGGCCGATGAGGGTCGGCGTGGTGTGCGCGCCCTGGGCTTCGAAGTCGAACAGGAACGAGCCGAACTCCATGCGACCGCTCTGGTGCGTGGCGTAGACCTTGTAGCTCAGGAAGTTCTGGCGCTGCTCGGTGAACGTGCTGACGTACGGCGGGAGGTAGATCGCTGAGCCCTCGGTCGTCGCGACGGACTCCTGCACCCACCCGATACCCGCGTCGACGAGGTCCTCGGTGGAGCGGATCGCGATCTGCTCGCCGGTGAGCGCCTTCGCGTAGAGGCGGAGCGTGTTGCTCACGTTGCGCAGCTCGATGCGCGCCGACAGCGTCTCCAGCATCTCCTCGGCGCGCTGCGACTCGAGGCGGAAGTAGGCTTCCGCGCCCTCGACGTTGCCCACCTCGAAGAGCAGGTCCCAGCCGCCCTGCAGCCAGCGCTCGAGCTGGTCCGAGGTCAGGCGGGTGAGCACGGTGGGCGAGGAGCGCAGGAACGCCATCGCCGCTGCCGGGCTGCCCTCGGCGAGCCGGCCGGCGAGGTCCACGAGGGTCTCGTGGTAGGTCAGCTCCACCTGCGCGAGCGACTCTGCGGCCTCGATGAAGAGCGGGTAGCCCTGCCGGCCCACCTTCTCGGTGACCAGCGCGGCGAGCTGGAGGAACGCAGCGCGCTCGTCGCGGTCGATGTTCGCGATGAGCGCGGGACCGCGTTCGAAGTAGAGCCGCGTGTCGGCCCAGGAGGCCTGCGCGACGGCGCCGGCGAACTCCAGGAACGGCCGCCGGTCCGGCGGCGCCAGACCGCCGAACAGCTCGCCGGAGCCTTCGAGGCAGCTCGCAGCGAGCTGGTACGAACGGTCCGACAGCCGGTCGACGACGTCGATCAGCTCGCTGACGGCGTCGAGCGGGAGGGCGTGCAGGAGCGCAGGGCTCTGCTCGAAGAACGAGGCGGCGAGCGCCACGGACTTCCAGTTGCCGTGCGAGAGGCGCTTGCCGAGCGCGGCCCACGGGCGGACCTGCTCGCCGGGTCGGCCGATCCACTCGCCCATGATGCCGAGGTCGCGGGTGTCGGCGCCCTGCAGCGGCTGCAGCACCTCCGGCGTGGCGCGCACGAAGGCGGCGGCGATCATCGAGGAGCTCTCGGCCAGGTCGAGCGCGACCGTCTGCCAGTCCAGCAGCTCCTCGAACGAGAAGGCGGGGAAGAGCCGGGGTGAGACCCGGAAGTACTCGCTCGCCGCCTCCCATGAGCGCAGCGAGTGACGCGCGAGCGCCACGCCGGCGGCGGCCCACTGGTCGAGCTCCTCCTCGCTGAGCCGGCGCTCGAGCGAGCGGGCGCCTCCGGCGAGGTCATCGGGGAGCGAGGGTCCAAACCCTCGCAGTTCGTCCGTGTAACGGATCAGGACATCGTCGGCAGCGCTCATCTGAGTGTTCCTACTGGTGGCGTACCTTGCGGTAGCCTCGCTATGTGTTACCCGCTCCGGCGGGTTGTGGCGCGGCCGGCCGCGAGGGGTCGTCGAACAACTCCATCGTGACCTCGCCGCTCTGTGTGTCGAGGATCGCGTACGAGACGCGGAACCCGTTGCGCGGATTGCGCGGCTCGCCCGTCGACCCGGGGTTCACCACCAGCGTGCTGTTCACGCGGTGCACCAGCTCGTAGTGCGTGTGGCCGTAGATGACATAGTCCGCGCCGAGTTCGCCGAACTCCTGCATGCGCGGGCTGGTGTCGTAGATGTAGTCGTAGGGTCCCTCGTCCGGCGTGGCGTGGAACATCGTGAGCTTCTTCCCGCCGAGCACCGTATCGATCCGGCGCGGCTGCTGGCCAAGCCAGCGCAGCAACTCCGGATCCGTTTCGGGGTGCGAGCGCACTCGTCCGCCCTGCGGCCCCAGCACCACGTCGTCGTGGTTGCCGAGCACGACGCGGGCCCCGACGTCCCGCAGCGTGCGGATCACCGCGTTCGAGAAGCGGAACTGGAAGATCGCGTCTCCCGCGCACAACACCTCGTCGACCTGGCTGCCCATGCGCTCCAGCGCAATATCGAGGGCAGCCGCATTGCAGTGAATGTCCGAGATCAGGCCGAGGCGCAACGCACGCGCTACCTATTCGGGGAAGATCGAGGTCACGACCTCCTCGATCGAGCGCTGCACTTCAGTGTCGTCGGTGAGGCCCCACACCACCGCGGTCTGGCACGCCCGCAGGGGCGAGATGCCGTGCGCGATCAGGCGGCCGGCGTAGACGAGGAGGCGCGTCGAGACGCCCTCGCCCAGACCGTGCTCCTTGAGGTTGCGGACCTTCTCGCCCAGCTTCGCGAGCTCCAGCGCATCCTCGGCGGTGCAGCCGGACTCGTTGCGGATGATATCCGCTTCCTTGTCGCGCGGCGGGTAGTCGAACTCGATGGCGATGAAGCGCTGACGCGTCGAGTGCTTGAGGTCCTTGAGCGCGGACTGGTAGCCCGGGTTGTAGGACAGCACCAGCAGGAAGCCCTCGGCCGCCTCCAGCAGCTCGCCGCGCTTGTCGATGGGCAGCAGGCGACGGTAGTCGGTGAGGGGGTGGATCAGGACGGTGGTGTCCTTGCGCGCCTCGACGATCTCGTCGAGGTAGCAGATCGCGCCGAACTTCACCGCGCGGGTGATGGGCCCGTCGATCCAGACTGTGTCGTCGCCCTCGAGGAGGTAGCGGCCGACGAGGTCGGAGGCGCTCAGGTCCTCGTGGCATGCCACGGTGATGAGCGGGACGCCCTGCGTCTCATCGCCCAGGTGCTGGTGCAGTCGCCACGACATGTACTCGACGAAGCGTGTCTTGCCGCAGCCGGTCGGGCCCTTGAGCAGCACCGGAATCTGCTGCTCATAGGCGGTCTCGAAGAGCTCCACCTCGTCCTCGACGGGGAGGTAGAACGGCTCCTCGGTGAGCCGGAACTCCTGGACCTCGATCGACTTGTATTCGGTCGGGACTTCGGTCGTCGCAGTAGTGGTAGTCACGGTTAGCTTCCGCCTTCGCTGATCCGGCCCTGGAGGTTCTCCCACTCGCCGTCGATGGCTGCGAGGAACTTCCTGAGCGTGCTGCCGTTGGCGATGTCGACGTCGGCGTGCCCCAGCCGCTCCTCGTTGGTGATCTGGGAGTCGATGCGCGCCTGGGCGGCGTCGGCGTCCAGATTGTTGCGGTCCATCAGGCGCTTCTTCGCCGCCGCGGGCTCCACGTGCACCACCCACACCTCGTCGGCGAGGTCCTGCCACTCGGCCTCGATGAGCACGGCCGCCTCGAGCACGATGACCGTCTGCGGCTCGCGCTCGCGCAGCTCGTTGATCTCGGCGGTCGCGAACTGGCGGATGACCGGCCAGACGATATCCGTGAGGCGCTTCAGCTGGTCGGGGGCGCCGAAGACCTTGCCGCCGAGGATCCGGCGGTCGATCTCGCCATCCTCGCCCACGATGTCATGCCCGAACTCGTTCACGACGGCGTGGAAGCCCTCTGAGTCCTTGTCGTAGGCGCGGTGGCCGTAGCGGTCGGCGTCGAGCACGGTGGCGCCCAACTCCTTGAGCCGTTCGGCAGCAGTGGACTTGCCGGAGGCGATCCCCCCGGTGAGACCCAGGACTCTCATGATGACTCCTGCGAGGTGGCCGGCGCGCCGCGTTCCCCTGCACGCATCGGACGCCGAAAGGCAATCTTAGGTTCGCCCCGAAGGGCACGCAAGACGGCTCCGCGCGGGGCGCGGCGCCGTCTTGCGCTGTTATGGCCGGCCGGCCTAGTCGAGGGCGTTGACGGCCTCGATAAGCGCGGGGACCACTTCCTTGTAGTCGCCGACGATACCGTAGCGAGCGTTGTTGAAGATGTTCGCTTCCGGGTCGCGGTTGATGGCGACGATCGTCTTCGAACCGCTGCAACCCGCCATGTGCTGGCTGGCGCCGGAGATCGCGATCGCCACGTACAGGTCAGGCGTCACGACCTTGCCGGTCAGCCCCACCTGCTGCGACGTCGGGTACCACCCGAGGTCGACCGCTGCGCGCGAGGAGCCAACAGCGGCCTTGTCGGTACCGATCGCCGCGGCCAGTTGCTCGACGACCTCGAAGCCCTCGGGGGCGCCGAGCCCACGGCCACCAGACACGACGATCGGGGCGTCCTGGATCTGCAGGCCCTCGGAGACCGCGGCTTCGCGGCCGACGATGGCGCTGCGGCTGTCGCTCGCGCCGGACAGTTCAACGGTCGCAGCGGCGCCGGAGTGCGCTTCCGTGAGCGCGTCCTGCGACTTCGCGCGGATCGTCGCGACCGCGGGCGAGGTGGCGAAGCTGTAGGTGGCCTGCGCGCTGCCGCCGTAGCAGGAGCGCGTGGCCTTCAGCTCGCCGCCGTCGTCGACCACGGACACGCAGTCCATGGCCACCGCGGTGTCGTTGCGGAACGCGAGGCGCGGACCAAGGTCGCGGCCTGCCATCGACTGGGCGATGAAGACCGCGTCCGGCGAGGCCTGCCCGATGGCTTCCTCGACCGCCGCGACCCACTGGTCCGAGCGGAAGTCGTCGTACTCGGCGTCGGAACTCACGTACGCGCTGTCGGCGCCGGCCGCGTGGGCCGCACCGGCGGCGTCGCCCGCTCCGCTGCCGAGCAGCGTAACGCTGACCTGCCCGCCGTCGACGAGCCTCGTGCCCAGTGCGAGCAGCTCGGCGGTGGTGCTGGAGAGCTCGCCGCCCTCCAGCTCGCCGACTACCAGAATGTTGCGTGCCATGTTCGGTGATTCCCCCCGACTACAGGATCTTCGCTTCGCGGAGCGCGGCGGCCAGCGCCTGTGCCTGCTCCTGGGCGGTCTCGCCCTCCATGAGCTCGACTTCGCCCTCGACGACCGGGATGAAGAGCCGCTCGAGCTTCAGGCGCGCGCCGGCGTCGCCGACGGTGGACGGGTCCAGCCCGAGCTCGTCGGCGCTGAGGCGCGTCACGGTCTTGCGTGCCGCCTGCATGATCTGCTGGAGCTTCGGGTAGCGCGGGTCGCCGATCTCGTTGGAGATGGTGACGACGGCCGGCATCGGCATCGAGACCGTCTCGAAGCCGTCGCCCGTGACGCGCTCGACGACCATGCTGCCGTCCTCGACCTTGGCGTCCTTGCCGATGATGGCCGAGGGCCACCCCAGCAGCTCAGCGACGCCAAGGCCGACCTGGCCCATGTCCCAGTCGGCGGCCTGGCGGCCGCAGAACACGGCGTCCACATCGCCGAGGTGCTCGATGGCAGCGGCGAGGGTGCGCGCCGTGGTGTAAGAGTCGCCGCCCTGCAGGACCTCGTCCTCCAGGAGGATGCCCTCGTCGGCACCCATGGCGAGCACCTGCTTGATCGCGGCCTGGGCGCTCTCCTGGCCGAGCGAGATCACGGTGATCTTGCCTTCGCCAGCGGCCTCGATGATGCGCAGCGCCGCTTCGGCGGCCATGCCGTCGAACTGGCTGAGCACCGGCGGGATGCCCTGCGCCGGAATCACTTCGTTGTTGGCTTCATCAACGCGGAACGCCGCGGGCGGCGTCTCCGGGTCCGGGATCTGCTTCGCGCAGACGACGAGATGCATATCTGCTCCCCCACCTTCGGCCCTGCAGGGCCGATCCTGATTTCACTCCGGGCCCTGGCGGGCCCTCCTGGTGCACGATGCCGGAGCGGGCCGCGCGGATCTGATCCGCTCGCCCGCCAGCTGCGTTCCCTCTGTGGTTGCCTCCTCCGTCCGGGTTCGGACTGCCTGCCTAGCTGCCCTTTGGCGTGCCGAGGACGGAGCGCTCCAGCAACTCGGCCACGTCGAAGGGGCGGATCCGCCCTTCTTCTTCGGGCTGGATGGCCGGCGCACCGTCCTCGAACATCTGGATGCAGAACGGGCAATTCGAGATCACCTCGTCCGCGCCCGTGCCGACAGCCTCCTCGGTGCGCACGTGGTTCACGCGGCGCTCACCGACTTCTTCTTGCCACATGTTGCCGCCGCCGGCGCCGCAGCACAGGCCGCGGCTGGCGCTGCGCCGCATCTCCGTCAGGTCGACACCCGGCAGCACCTCGATGATCTGGCGCGGCGCATCATACACGCCGTTCATGCGCCCGAGGTAGCAGGAGTCGTGGTATGTGACGCTCGTGCCGACGCTGTGGCGCGGCGTGAGGTCACCGTCTTCGAGCGCCTGCTGCAGGAACTCGGTGTGGTGCAGCACCTCGAAGTTGCTGTC
This sequence comes from Dehalococcoidia bacterium, assembly GCA_965208885.1. GTDB lineage: Bacteria > Chloroflexota > Dehalococcoidia > UBA2979 > UBA2979 > VXMT01. The sequence goes on along the minus strand of CBDBPS010000002.1, from coordinate 1,229,556 downwards.
GAACTGCGGGTACTCGTTGCGGAACGTATTGAAGCAGTGCGGGCAGTTGGTGATCACCTTCTGCACGTTCTTCGCCTTGAAGGTGTCCGCGAGCTGCATCGCGAGGATCTGGTACAGGTACTCGTTGCCGAGACGCCGCGCCGGGTCGCCGTTGCAGGTCTCTTCCTGCCCCAGCACCCCGAAGCTCGCGCCCGCCTCACGCAGCAGCCGGAACACGGACTGCGTGATCGGCAGGTTGCGCTCCACCAGCGAGCCCGAGCAGCCCACCCAGTAGAGGTACTCCTGCGTCCCGTCGAAGATCGGGACGTCCTCGAAGTCTTCCATCCAGGACTCGCGCGTGAGCGTGGTGCCGCGCCACGGGTGGCCGCGCATCTCGATGTTCTCGAGGGCGCTCTGCGCCGCCGGCGGCACGCGCGCCTCGTTCATGACCAGGTAGCGGCGCATGTCGACGATGGTCGGGACGTGCTCGATCATCACCGGGCACTCCTGCATGCACGCGCCGCAGGTGCGGCACGCCCACAGCGTCTCGTCCTTGATCACGTCGCCGACCATCTCGATGGGCGAGACGGAGCGGACATCGCCGTTTGTGTGCCCGGCGGTCTGGAGGTCCGGACCCACCGAGGCGAGGTGTGTCTTCAGGTCCTGGATGAGGTGCATGGGCGAGAGCGGCTGGCCCGCCACGTCAGCCGGGCAGACCTCGGTGCAGCGTCCGCAGCGCACGCAGGCGTCCAGCTCGAAGAGCTGCTTCCAGGTGAAGTCCTGCACCTGCCCGACACCGAACACCTCCTGCTCCTCGATGTTCTCGATGAGCGAGAGGCGGCCGGGCTTGTCGGTGCGGAGGAAGAAGGCGTTTACGGGCGCGAAGATCATGTGGTCCAGGCGCGTGAAGACCAGCAGTCCGAGCCAGCCGAAGGCCAGCAGGATGTGGCCCCACCATGACCACGTGTGCGCGGTGAGCATGTGCCCCTGCGTGGGAGTGAAGATCCCGAGGAACTCGGCCACGCCCCATGAGACGAACGACCAGCGCGCCCACTCGGGGTGCGCCTCCAGGACCGTCCCGTCCTCCAGCACGAAGCCGTTGAGCTCCGTGGCGTAGATGCGGAACGCCTCCACCATGAAGCCGGTCACGAGGATCAGCCCGAGGCCCACGATGATGATGTGGTCCTCGATGCGCTCATCCCAGCGGATGCGATGGAAGTCGTCGAAGTAGCGGCGGTAGAGCGCCATGCCGACGCCGATCAGCCCGATCAGGCCGAACAGGTCGCCGTAGAACGAGAAGAACAGGTAGTACGGGCCGTGGAGGAACTTGATGGGCGTGTCATCGTCGATCGCCACCTGCGCGGTGACGAACGTGAGCACGATGATCGAGGAGAAGATGCAGAGGTGCATGATCCCCGCGTAGCGGTCGCGGCGAACCTTCTCCTGTCCGATGCCGAGGCGCAGCGCGTGCCGCACCCGTGTCGGAATCTCGCCCAGAATCCCGGGTGTCGGCTTGCCGATCGCCCACAGCGTGGCGTGACGGCCGAAGCCGTAGACGAGGAGGCCAACGAGCCCGGCCAGCAGGATGTAGACGATCCACGGCTGGGCGACGTTGAAGAAGACCTCGCGGTGGGCGTCGGTACGCTCCAGTTCGACTGCCGAGACGAGGCCGAGGCCCGTCAGGCCGACAGCCGGACCCCACCACGCGCCGACCAGGCGTGTCCGCCTGGGCCGCCCGCCTGGTGAGGCGGGCGACTCAGTACTTCTCTCGCGCTCGGATACGCTCATACGGTTCCCCTCGCGGTCGCGCGCGAGCGTATCACCAGTGCGCTTTCCGGGCTCGCCTCCACGCGTCCGGTCTTACGACGCGGACGGGGTCTGCGCGCCCCAGCGGTCGCGGATGTCGTTCTTGAGCAGCTTGCCGAGGTGGTTGCGCGGCAGCGGCTCCGAGATCCACTCGTACTGCGACGGCGCCTTGTAGGAGGCCAGCCGGCTCTTCACGAACGCCGTGAGGTCCTCGTCCGAGGGCTGCTCGACATCCTTGCCGACGACCACCGCCTTCACGACCTCGCCCCAGTCGAGGTCCGGCACGCCGATCACGGCCACGTCCTCGATGCTCGGGTGCTCCTCCAGGATGCTCTCCACCTCGCCGGGCGAGATGTTCTCGCCACCGCGGATGATGAGGTCCTTGAGCCGGCCGGTGATGAACAGGTAGTTGTCGGGGTCCAGGTAGCCGGCGTCGCCGGTGTGCAGCCAGCCGTCGACGACGGCCGAGGCGGTCTCCTCTTCGCGCTTCTGGTACTCACGCATGATGCGGTCGCCCCGGATGCAGATCTCACCCTCTTCGCCGGGCACCTGCATCGAGCCGTCCACCTTGAGGATGCCGACCTCGATGTCCGGCATCGGCCGCCCGACCGAGCGCAGGCGCTTGAGCTTGAGCTCGTTCTCGTCCGGCGTGCCGTCCAGCCGGTGGTCGTCCGGGCCCAGGTAGCTCATCGTCGAGGTCGACTCGGTCTGGCCGTAGGCGTTCATCAGCCCGCAGTCGAAGGTGTCGATGGCCTGGCGCACGACCTCGTACGGCATCGGCGCGGCGCCGTACGTGATGAGCTGCAGCGACGAGATGTCGTAGTTGTTGAAGTCGTCCGCCTCCATGACGCGCTTGAGCATCGTCGGCACCACGAAGGCGTGTGTGACGCCCTCGCGCTCGACGGTGTCGAGCCACGCCGAGGGGTCGAACTGCGGCAGGATGGCGAGCTTCCGGCCGGCCCACAGCGAGCCGAGCATCGTGGTTGCGCCGGCGACGTGGAAGAACGGCACCGCGACCATCGTCACGTCCGGGTCCGTGGTCGGGTCGACGGGGTTCTGGGTGTTCACGACGTAGGCGGTGAGCGTCTTGTGCGTGAGCACGACGCCCTTCGGCAGCGCCGTGGTGCCCGAGGTGTAGATCACCATCGCGGGATCGTCGTCGTCGACCTCGGTGTAGAACGGAGTGTCGTCGCCGCTGTCGCGCAACTCCTCAATGGTCTGCAGCCCCTCCGCCTCGAAGCCGAGCGTGTAGACGTTGTCGATCTTGGGCAGCGAGGGGCGAATCTCCTGCAGGATCGGGTAGTAGCGCTCGGAGAGGAAGAAGACGTTCACGTCCGAGGCGTCCGCCATGTACTGCAGCTCGTCGGTCTTGGCGCGGAAGCTGAGCGGCACGAACGTCGCGCCCACCGCTGCCGTCGCGTAGTAGAGCTCGACGAAGTTGCAGGAGTTGACCGCCATGATGCCGACGTTGGCGCCCTTGCCGACGCCGATCGACGACAGCGCGTGCGCGAGCTTGTTCACCCGCGATTGCAATTCCATGTAGGTGACGGTCTCGTCCGGGTCGCTGACGGCGACGCGGTCCGGCACCATCGAGCCGGCGATCGTCAGAATGTCCGCAGTGTTCATGGCTGCACTCCTCTTCCGCGGGCGGCGCTGAGATGCCGTCCGGGCTGATGTTCCGGGGGCGCGGCTGAGCCCGCGCCCTCATCTACGCTGCTCGTGCGAGCGAGGTCCGTTTGCCTTCCCCGCCACCTCGTGTGCGGCGCGCGGATGCCCGACCCGGTGCGCACCGAGGCGCGCTCAATATAAAGACGACGCGGCGCTGCGGCCAGAACCCTAGCGTTCGCGCTCAGCTTCGGCGAGGTTTGGCCGCCCGATCACCTCGACCTCGACGATGCGCTGACCCTCCGTGTTGGTGGGGATCGGGCGCGTGATGTGGAACGTCCGCAGCGGGTGGCTCGTGCGCTCCAGCGCGTCGCCCGTGAGGTACCACACCGCCTGCGAGCAGCCGTCCTTGAACACGCCCGGCCTGCCCAGCGGGTTCTGCAAGGCGCCCCGCTCGTCGTCGGGGTCGTAGTCGATGACGCAGCCCGTGCCGGACGGCGCGATCGCGTCCAGCGCGCGCAGGTTCTTAGCCCCGTCGACCTCGTCGAGGGCGATCACGAAGATGCGCGCCTGCGGGAACCAGCGCGGATCGCCCACCTCGTAGGACTCGATCGGGCCGGCGTCGAACAGGAAGACGTTGAAGTCCGGCCGGTTGGCGGCCCCGTAGAAGATCGCGCCGATCGCGAGGACGATGACGAACAGCAGCGCCACGAGGCCGATCGGCCAGCCGCGACGCGGCCGTCGCTGGCTCATGCCGCCACCGCGACGCTCGCGGCGAGCCGCCGCTCGAGCGCGAGGCCGTCCGCGAGCGTGAGGTCCAGGCCGCGCACGACCGCGCGCTTCGTCGCGCGCGTCGCCTTCGGGTCGCGAGCCTGGAGCTGGTCCGCCCACTCCGCGGCGGCCTCCTCGAGCTGCTCGTGGGGGACGACGCGCTGCACGAAGCCGAGCTCGTACGCGCGCTGTGCCGGGATCGGGTCGCCCGTCGTGGCCATGCGCAGCGCCTGCCCGAGCGGGACGTGGCGCGGCACGGTCTGCGTGCCGCCGGCCGAGGGGATGTAGCCGAGCGTGACCTCCGGGATCGCGAACAGTGCGTCCTCGGCCGCCACCCGGAGGTCGCAATACAGCGACATCTCCAGCCCCGCGCCGTAGGCGAAGCCGTGGACGGCGGCGATAAGTGGGATCTCGAGCATCGACATCACGCCCCACAGGTCGCGTCGCACGCGCGCATCGCGCGCCTCGACGAACGAAGGGGCAGTGCCGAAGTCCGTGATGTCGGCGCCGGCGGAGAAGGCGCGGTCACCCGCGCCGCGCAGCACGGCGACCCGCACGGTGGGGTCGTCGCGCAGCAGTTCCAGGTGCATCCACAGCTGGTCGCGCATCTCCAGATGCACGGCGTTGAGCCGCTCGGGGCGGTTGAGCGTCAGCCAGACGGCGTCGCCGCGACGTTCCGCGATGACGAACGGCTCGGCCATGGAGTGCGCGCCCTAGACCCAGTCCGGCTTCTGGATGCCGCTCTTCTGGCTGTGGTCGTGCGTGCGCTGCACTTCCTCGTTGATCTTCTCGGTGAGCCGCGCCATCTCGTCCGACCTGAGCGTGAGGTGCTCGTTGCGCCAGCGGCGGATCGCCGCCGTGTCGCCACGGCTGAACTCCTCCTCGCTGAGCCCGTCGAGGACCGAGTTGGCCATGGCCAGCACTTCTTCGATGGTGAATTGGACCTGCATCAGCTCCACCGCTCCCTGGCAGTCTCTCGCTCGAAGCGCCCGCCGCGCATGGTCCGGCGGCGGGTCGACTCGTCGATGTAGTCCATCAGCTGGTTGTTGAACTCGTCCGCGAAATCGTCGAGCTCGCTGGTGCCCGGCCCGCGATCGCTGCGCCACACGCGGATGGCTTCCTGCGCCTCGTCGCTCAGCTCGAGGCTGTCGAGCAGCCGCGACGTGACGAGGCCGATCACGACGTTGACCTCGCCGGGGTTGAGCATGACGTTCATCGGCTCTGACCTGTCTGTTCCACGCTGGCTCCTTCCGATGGTTCCTCGCGGCCCTACCGCCGCTCCGTTGTCTCGTCTCTCGTTGTTCGAGGCTATTCCCCCGTGAACTCTGGATCCCGTCGCTCGACGAATGCGCTCACACCCTCGGCGCGGTCGGCGGTCGTCTGCAGCAGCACCGTCAACTCGAGTTCGAGTCGTAGCGCTTCTGCGAGCGGCACCTCGATGCCACGCCTGATCGCCTCCTTCGCGAACCGCGTCGCCAGCGGCCCTCGCGAGGCGATCGCTTCCACGACCGCCTGCGCAGCGTCGTCTAGCTGGCCCGCTGGCGCCACCTCGGACACCAGGCCGATGCGCAGCGCCTCGGCTGCATCGATGGTCTCACCGGTGAGGAGCAGGCGCAGCGCCTGCGCGCGGCCTACTGCCCGCGGCAGCCGCTGCGTGCCCCCGCCGCGCGGCACCAGGCCGCTGCCGGTCTCCGGCATCGCGAACGTGGCGTCCTCGGCAGCGATGCGGATGTCGCACGCGAGCGCGAGCTCCAGCCCGGCCGAGTGCGCCTCCCCGCGGATCGCCGCGACGGTCGGTTGCGGCACCTCGGCGAGCGCGTCGAACCCCGCGCCGATGGGACCGAGGATGTCACGCAGCATGGCGTCGCCCTCGATCGCGGCCGGGCTCCACCCGCTCCCGTAGCCCGCCCCTGCGCTGACGACCAGCACCACGCGCACCTCCGGATGGCTCGAGGTGAGCTCCGCGGCGGCGGCCGTCAGGCCCTCGCTGAGCGCGCGATCATGGCCGCCGGGCGGTGGGTCGACCGTGAGCGTGGCGATGGGGCCTGTGGTGTCGAGTGTGACGGACATGCACCGAGGATCGTACGGACGCCCGATCGAGGGCGTCAATGCGGCTGCGGACGCCCTACAGCCAGCGGGGGCCGCGCGCGTCTGCGGTCGCTGGACGGGGTAGGCTATCGCTGCGAGGATCGCCGCCGAACGGAGCGAACATGGACCTCGAGCTTGGCGGACGTTCAGTCATCGTCACCGGCGCCAGCCGCGGCATCGGCCTCTCGATCGCCGAGGCGTTCGCAGCCGAGGGCGCACGCCTGACGATTTGCGCCCGCGGCGCGGAAGGCCTCGAGGCTGCTCGCGCCCGGCTCGCCGAGAGCGGAGCCGACGTGGTCGGCGTTCAGGCCGACATCATGGACGAGGCCGACTGCGCCCGCGTCGTCGACGCCGCGGTCGAGGCCCACGGCGGCGTCGACGCGCTCGTGAACAACGCCGGCGGCCGTGCCGGCGAGGGCGGCGCCGAGGCCGTGCTGCGCGGCACCATCGAGGTCAACGCGGTGACCGCGTTCCGGCTCGCGGAGCTGGCGCGTCCGCACCTCGCGGCCGCGCCGAACGGCGGGGCCATCGTCAACATCTCCTCGATCTACGGTCGCGAGAGTGGCGGCGGCGTCGCGTACAACGCGGGCAAGGCGGCGCAGATCGCGATCTCGAAGGCGCTTGCGCGCGAGTGGATCGCCGACGGCATCCGCGTCAACAGCGTCGCGCCCGGCTCCATCGCCTTCGAGGGCGGCTCGTGGGGCCGCCGCCTGGTCGACGACCCGGACGGCATGGCGCGCTTCATCCAGCAGGAGATCCCCGGCGGCCGCTTCGGTCGCCCGGAGGAAGTGGCCGCGGTGGTGGTGTTCCTCGCCTCGCCGCGCGCCTCGTGGGTGCTCGGCGCGACGGTCAACGTCGACGGCGGGCAGTCGAGGTCGAACATCTAGCCGCCGGGCGGTACAGTGCTGCGGTCACTCGGAGGAAGCGATGCGGTTCACACGCGCGGATCTGCCCGGCATCCTGATCGCGGTCCTGGCCGGACCGCTGCTGATGCTGCTGTTCCTGGTAGCCTTCGAGGCGTGGGGGCACCGTGGCACGCCCCTGCTGGGCGGGATGGGCTCCAACCTCGGCATCGCCGCCGGACTCGCCGCCGTCTTCTCGCGATTCATCCTCAAATGGGACTGGCCGCTCGCCTTCGTCGGCGTGATCCTCATCTCCATCGCCTCGGTTTACTGGGCACAGCAGAGCGGTAACGACGGCACGAGGATCGCGACGGCGCTGAAGTGGATGGGCGTGCTCGGCTTCGTCGGCCTCAACGTCGCGGTCGTCTGGCAGATCCTCATCAACGGCATCTGGCCGATCTTCGAGCGCTTCGAGGCGCGACGCGCCGGCGACTAGCGCCACCCCATGCCCGGAGTCCTCGAACCCGGCGCACCTGCCGCCTCCCGGCAACAACACGTCGGGCTTTCGATGCTCGCGGGCTGGATGAGCGAGCGCTGGTTCCGTACGTTCCGCCCCCGCCTCGACGAGTCGACCGCCTTCGACGCCCTGATCGCGCGACGCGACGCGCGCATCGGCGTCACGCTCGGCCTGTTGTGGGGCGGCGACCCCACGCCGCACGCGGCGCAGCTCGAGTCGCAGCTCAACGCGGACCTCGAGGACGACGATCCCGGCGCGTACGCGTTGTGGGTGCCGCCCGGCGGCGAGTTGCCCGACGCGGAGCCAGGCCTGTCTTCGCTGCGCCTGGCGGCGGGTCGCGGCTTCGGCGGGCTTGAGCCCGCGCAGCGCCGCGAGCTCCGCCTGCCCGTCACACTCGCCCTCGCCAAGGTGGACGTCGAGGGTGCCTACGTCTCCGTCACCGGCCCGCTCGCCGCCGAGTGGACCACGCTGTCAGAAGGCATCGACGGCGCGTACCACCTCGACGCGCGCGCGCTGCGCCGGATGCCCGAGGAGCGCGCGGAGCTCGACATCGTGCTCACTCGCATCCGCGACCTCGCCGCCGCGCTCAACATGGAGGAGATCGCGCCTGCCGAGGTACACGACTACTGGCTGGTCTCCCGCCTCCCGCTCGACGAGCCGCGCGGCGCGACGATCTTCGGCGCGGCCCCGCAGTTCGACCCCCTCGACGGCGCCGTGGTGCGCCGAGAGCTGCGTCGCCAGCTCCGCCGCGCCGATGAGCAGCGCGAAACGGCACGGGGAGCCGGCGAGGATGTCGAGATGACGGCCGTGCTCATCGGCGCGCCCCTCGCCCACATCGGCGAGGAGATCGTGACGGCCGCACTGCGCGGGATGAGCCCGACGGCGTACGGCGGCACGGACCTCATCGCCCTCGTCGCCGACGGCTCGGTGCGCCAGGTGCTGCAGCCGCGCTCACTGCCCTGGGAGACCCAGCGCTAGCACCGACCCGGATCCGCCCCCTCTCCCTTGAGTGAGGGAGAGGGTTGGGGTGAGGGGGCTTCGCCTCCTCGATGCATCGGCGACAGGGGAGCCCCCCTCACCCTCACCCTCTCCCCCCGCTGGGGGGCGAGGGATCAGATCGGGCTCCCGCGACAGCGCTAGCTCTCGAGGGCCTCCGTAAGCGCTGCGACGACATCGTCGCCCGCGTCGACGCTCACGACCACGACGCCTCGCGGCCCCCACTCGACGCTCAGCGCCTCGACGTCACCAGCCGGTTCCGGCAGCGCGAGGACGCCCTGGCCGCGCGCGGCCATGCGCGCGGCTGCGGCCGCAATGAGCGCATCGGGCGGGTCGGCGGGTGGGAGTGGCGCCACGACGGCGTCGAGGGGTGCGAGGTCGGCCTCGAGGCTCTCGAGCGCGGCCGTCACCGCAGCCCCGTCGGTGAGGTCGAGGGTGAGTGCGCGGCCCTCGCCGCCGAACGTCCAGCACTCGTTGAGGATCGAGTTGGCCGTGACCTCCTCGGCCAGCTCGGCGCGGCGCGTCGTCACACTGACGGACGCCCCGGCCTCTGCCAGCGCGACGGCGAGCGCGCGCCCGTCGGGCTCGCGCACGCCGGCGACGAGCACGTGAAGGCCGTCGAGGGCGCTCACGGCGCGTCGGCCGCCGAGAACACGCGGCCCGTGACGTCCTCGGCCGCGCTCGACGCGAGGTGCACCGCGAGACGTGCGAGGGCGTCTGCCTCCGCCTCGTCGGCATCTGCGATCGCGTTGGCGAGGTTGGCGGCGGAGGCGTCGAGGGCGACGGCGCCGCGCAAGAGCGTCGTGATGGCGACACCAGGCTCGTCGTGCTCGGTCACCAGCGTGCGCGCGAGGCCGAGCGTGGCGGCGCAGGCGAGTGCGTAGACGCCCGCGCCCGCCGCGGGCTGGTCGCCGAGGGCGTGGGTGACGATGAGGAGGTTGCCGCGCCCGCCCCGGCGGAACTCGCCGAAGGCGGCTCGCGCGACGTAGGCGTGAGAGTAGCAGTTCATCGTCATCGCCTGCGCGAGCTGCATCTCGGAGGTGTCGGCCATCGCCTGCAGCATCGGCTCGTCGGCGGCGCTGACGACGATGTCGAGGCCGCCGAGCTCCTTCGCGACCTGCCGGGTGGTGACGCGGGCGTTCTGGCCCAGCGTTACGTCCAACGCGTAGGTCATCGCGGTGCGGCCGAGCTCGCGCAGCTCGCGCTGGACCCGGCGCGCCGTCAGCACGCCCTCGTCTGGGCGCATGACGGCAAGCGCCACGTCCGCGCCCGCCGCGCCGAGCGCCGAGGCGATCGCGGTGCCGGTGGTGGTCTCGACGCCGACGACGAGCGCCTTGCGCCCCGCGAGCGGCGCGTCTGCAGGTTGCGGGTCGGCGTTGGTCATCGTCGCTCCGTCACGGGATCATCGTACCGGCCCCCACAGTGAGGGGGAGCCCGTCAAGAATGGAACGCGCCCGCGGCCACGCCGGCGAGCACGACCGCGCCGAGCGCGAACCGGTACCACACGAACACGCCGAGGCCGTGGCGACGCAGGAACCCGAGCAGCCCCCGGATCACGAGCATGCTTGCGCCGAACGCCACGATCGCGCCGAGCGCCATCGGACCCCACGCAACCCCGGAGTGGTCGTCGAGCGCGTCGCGGACGAGCAGTGCGAGCGAGCCGGCGGTGATTGGCGCCGAGAGGAGGAACGAGAAGCGCGCAGCCGCGTGCCTGCTGAGGCCGAACAGCCTGCCCGCGGTGATCGTGATGCCCGACCGCGAGGTACCTGGCACTACCGCCAGCGCCTGCGCCGCTCCGATGAACAGGGCTCCTCGCCCGTCCACATCGCGGACTCGTCGGTCGGTGCGGCCGCGCGTGTCGGCGAACCACATCAGCCCGCCCACCGCGATCAGCATGATCCCGACGACCAACGGCTGCCGGAAGCCGTCGCGCACGGTGAGCTGGAGCAGGCCGCCCGCGAGGAACCCCGGTACCGACCCCAGCGCGAGCAGCAACGCGAGCTTGCCTCGACCTCGCCACCGGGTCAGCGCGAGCCCGTGCCGGCGCAGTTCGCGGCGACCGGCCAGCCACATCACGGCCCAGTCGTCGCGGAAGTACACGAGCACCGCGAGCAGCGTGCCGCCGTGCAGTGCGACGTCGAAGGACGCCTCGTTGGCATGGTCGCCCGTCAACTCTGCTGCGAGGACGAGGTGACCGGACGATGAGATCGGCAGGAACTCGGTCAGGGCCTGGATGACGCCGAACACCGCCGCGTAGACGTAGTCCTCCACCTGCAGTCTCGGCTCCAGCGCCGTGCGCGCGCTACAGGGCTTCCCAGCGATACCCGCCCTCAACCTCGCGGACCCTGCCGAGGCTGAGGATCGGGAAGTGGCCGCCGCTCACGATCGCGTCGCGCTCAACGGCGAGGCGCGCCAGCTTCGCGCGCGACCGGCTCGTCTCCGCCTTGTCCAGGTCGACCCCGGGCACCCAGTCGTGGCGTTCGAGGTGGACCGGATGGTGCGCCGCGTCGCCGAGCAGCACGAGGTGCTCGCCCTGTGAGGCGACCATCACGCTGACGTGGCCGGGCGTGTGGCCAGGCGTCGGGATCAGCGTGACGTGGTCGCTCACGGCGTGCTCGCCGTCGGTCGTCTCGACCTGGCCTGCGGCGACGACGGGGTTGATGCGGTGGCGTGCGCCCTCGGCCATCGGGTTGTCATCGGAGGCGGCACCGGTCCAGTACTCCAGCTCGGCGCGTGCGACGTAGAAAGTGGCGTTCGGGAACGTGAGGGCGTCGTTGCGGTCGTCGTCGATGTTCCAGCCGGTGTGGTCCATGTGCAGGTGCGTGTGGATCACGATGTCGATGTCGTCGGGCGAGACGCCCAGCTCGCGGATGCGGTCCGGCAGCTCTGCGCCACCTGGAATCTCCATCTCCCGCGCGGGCGGCCCGTAGCCGGTGTCGACGAGCACGAGGTGGCCGTCGCCGCGGATCAGGAACGAGCCGAAGTTGAACGGCACCGGGTCCTCGGGCGAGGTGATGCCGACGGCCTGCGTCCACTCGTCGGGGTCGACCTCGTGGAAGAAGCCGCTCAGCTCGCGGTCGGGGGCCCCGTCGCTCAGTGCCGCGATGTCGAGACCGCCGATGGTGAAGCTCTCGCTGAGTCGTGACATATGACTCCCTCGCCTGTCGTGAACCGTCTCGCGAGGGAGCATAACCGCAGCGAGGGCTGTACCGGGCGGAGGTGGCCGGTTGCCGCCTCGATCGGGCGAGCCTTAACATCAGAACGGTGCCGGCGCTGCCGGGGAACGGATGACGTACGTGGCGACACCGATGGCGTTCCTGCGCGGCGAGTTCGTGCCGCTTGCCGATGCCCGCATCAACGTGATGACCCATGCCTTCAATTACGGCACCGCCGTATTCGAGGGCGTCCGTGGCAACTGGAACGACGACGAGCGCGAGCTCTACCTCTTCCGCGTGCGCGAGCACGTCGAGCGTCTGCGCCTCAGCGCCAAGATCATGCGCATGGAGATGCACTACTCCGACGACGACGTGGTCACGATCGTCGAGCAGCTCACCGAACGCTCCGGCTACCAGGAAGACGTCTACATCCGGCCCATCGTCTACAAGGCCTCCGAGGTGATCGGGGTCCGCCTCCACGACCTCGAAGACGACCTCCTGCTCTACATCGCCCCGTTCGGCGCCTACCTCGACCCGGACGCCGGCGCGCGCTGCGTCACCTCCTCGTGGCGGCGCGTCGACGACACGTCGATCCCGGCGCGCGCCAAGGTCACCGGGCTCTACGTGAACAACGCCATGGCGAAGACCGAGGCCCAGCTCTCCGGCTTCGACGAGGCGATCCTGCTCAACCAGGACGGCCACGTCTCCGAGGGCTCGGGCGAGAACATCGTCATCATCCGCAACGGCAAGCTCATCACGCCGCCCCCGCAAGACAACATCCTCGAAGGCATCACGCTCGAGACGGTGCTGCAGATGGCCACCGAGGACCTCGGCCTCGATGTCGAGGCGCGCACCATCGACCGCACCGAGCTCTACATCGCCAGCGAGGTGTTCATGACGGGCACCGCCGCCCACGTCACCCCGGTCACCGAGGTCGACCGCGTGCCGATCGGCGACGGGCAGCCGGGGCCAATCACGAAGCAGTTGCAGGCACGCTACTTCAACGCCATCACCGGCCGCATGCCGCAGTACAAGGACTGGCTCACGGCGGTGTACTCGAAGGCGCCGGTCGGGGCGTGATGCCCGCGGCTCGGCCGCGCCCCGCTCCCCGCATGAACGCGCCATAGGCCGATGCTGTACCGACCATCGCGCGCGCTCGGGCTCCTCGTCGGGAGCGTGCTCACGCTGTGGGCGGCGAGCGTGGCCGTCCTGCTCCTCAACTTCGGCGTGCAGTCCGGGATCGGGCTCGCGGGGTTCTCCGCATACACGGGCGCGGCGGCCGCCGCGGCGCTCGCGGCGCTCTTCGCGTACTGGAGCTACGCCCTCGCCGCGCTCTCGTACGAACTCGACCGCAACGCGCTCGTCGTGTCGTGGGGCCTGACGCAACAGGTCATCCCCCTCGGCACGATCGAGCGGCTCGTCCCCGGCACGGAGGTCGAGGCTTCGCCGGTGCGAGGTGTCACATGGTGGGGCTGCTACGTGGGCCGCGCACGGACCGACGCGTTCGGGCCGGTGCTGTACTACTGCACCACGCATGTCCCCGAGCAGGTGCTGTACGTGGGCACCCGTGAGCGCACCTTCGCGCTGACCGTCGACGATCCCGCCGACTTCGCACAGCAGGTGGCGCGCCGCCAGGAGCTCGGGCCGACGGCCGAGGTGTCCCACCACGTGCGCCACGCCGACTTCGGCCTGTTCAGCATCATCAGTGACCGTATGGCGGGCGGCCTCGCGGCGCTGGCAGTGGCCGCCGGGACCGCGATGTGGCTGCAGGTGGCGCTGCGCTACAACTCGCTGCCGGAGACGTTCCAGGCGCACTTCCCCCCAGGCGACGCGGCGCCCCTGGGGGAACTCGGTGGCCCGGCGAGCATCCTCGCGCTCCCCCAGACAGCCACCGCGATCCTCGTCGTCGGGCTCATCGCCGGAGTGGCGCTGCACCAGTGGGAGCGGGTCGCGTCCCGGCTCGTGCTCGCTACCGCTGCCGTCCTGCAGGCCATCTTCATCGCCGCGACGGCGATCGCGATCGGCTGAGCGCGGTGCGCGCAGCCTGACCGCAAGCGCCGCCACGCCTACCATCCGCACCGGGGGAGACGCCCGTGGAGACCGAGGTCGTCATCGTCGGGGCCGGCCCGGCCGGCAGCACCGCCGCGCGTGAGCTCGCCTCGCGCGGCGTCGACGTGCTGATGCTGGAGCGCGCGAAGTTCCCGCGCGACAAGCCGTGCGGCGGCGGCGTCACCATCCGCTGCGACAACCTGCTCCCCTTCTCGCTCGAACCGGTGATCGAGGACGTCGTGAGCGGCGCCGTGATCCAGCTGCGCGACGGCAAGGCCGTCACGCGCGACGCCGACGCGCCGCTCACTTACATGACCCAGCGCCGCCATCTCGACCGCTTCCTCGTCGAGCAGGCGCAGACCGAGGGCGCCGGGTTCCAGGACGGCCGCCGCGTCGACCACATCGAGCAGACCCCCGACGGGTTCGAGGTCCGCGTCGCCAACGGCACGCCGAACGGTGACCGCAGCGGCGGCGACGTCATCCACGCGCGCGCCGTGCTGGGCGCGGACGGCGCCAACGGCGTCGTGCGCACCTTCCTCGGCTACGAGCACTTCGAGGAGAGCGGCGTCGCGCTCGAGGCGAACGTACCGTTCCCCGATGGCGTCCCCGCGTGGCTTCGAGGCCGCGTCGTGCTACGGCTTGCCGCGATGCGGGGCGGCTACGGCTGGATCTTCCCCAAGGGCGACCACATCAACGTCGGCGTCGGCGGCTGGAAGGCCGCAGCGGGCGCCGACCTGCGCCCGCAACTCGAGTCGCTGTGCCGCGGCTACGACATCGACCCCGCCAGCCTCGAGGGCACACGCGGCCACCACCTCCCGATGCTGCGCCACGGCGCGGACCTCGCGGCCCGCGGGTCGGCGCTCATCGGCGACGCAGCGGGCCTCCTCGACCCGCTGTCCGGCGAGGGCATCTACGGCGCGATCGCCTCGGGCGTCGCCGTCGCGCCGGTGGCCGAGGACTACGTGCGTGGCCGGGTCGACACGATGGCGGGCTACCAGCGCGTGCTGGAGCGCGAGCTACTCCCGGAGCTCGCCGTATCGCACGGCCTGATGGAGGTCTTCTACCTCTGGCCCACGCCGTTCGTGCGCTGGCTCCAGCGCTCGAACCGGGTGTGGAAGCACTGCGAGCGCCTCGAACGTGGCGAGGAGACCTACCTCGACGTCGTCGCGACAGTCGGCCCCGCGCGCCACATGATCCACCCCGTCGGCCGCATCGCCCAGGCGATCACGTCGAGGCGGTTGGGGCGTCCGAAGGCGTAAGACGGGGGGGGGGGCGGCATTCACGGGGTCTTGCGCCGCTCCATGCTCTTGCCATCATATGACTGCTAAGGCATACTAGGCATGGACTGGGTCGTCGAGTTCGATCGAGCGTTCGATGCTGAGTTCGAAGGCCTGCCGGTAGCGGTGCAGGACGAGTTGCTCGCACACGCGAAGCTACTCGAGGCGTTTGGGCCGACGCTGGGCCGTCCGCGCGTAGACACGCTGAACGGCTCGCGCCACGCGAACATGAAGGAGCTTCGCTTCCGGGCTGCTCGTGGCGCATGGCGCGTCGCCTTTGCGTTCGACCCCCGCCAGCAGGCGATCCTGCTGGTGGCCGGCGACAAGGCTGGCATGGCTGAGCGGCGCTTCTACAGCCGGTTGATCAGGCGGGCCGACGAGCGATTCGATGCGCACCTCGACCGGTTGCGTGATACAGGGAGGTGACCATGTCGACACTCACTGAACACTTGGAGCGGCTTCCGCCGGAGCGTCGCAGGCGCGTGGAGGAGCGCGCTATCGCCCTGATCGCCGAGGAGATGTCCCTGCGGGACCTACGCAAGGCACGGGAGCAGACGCAGGCGAGCGTCGCCGCGAAGCTCGGCATCAACCAGGAGAACGTCTCTCGCCTTGAGCAGCGGAGCGATCTGCTGCTCTCCACGCTCAGCAGCTATGTCGGCGCGATGGGCGGCAAGCTCAGTCTCGTCGCGGAGTTCCCCGACCGCCCCCCGATCGCACTGACCGGCATCGCCGCCCTCGACGAAGATCGCCCGGACGCGACCTGATACGAGCCACGAGCGTCGCGAGAGGACACGACGGCCCTCGGACACCTCACGCGCGCCCTCGCCTCGTCTGCGGTGAGTGGATCGATCCGGCCCCTCTCGCGTCGGGAGCAGGTTGAGGTGGGGCTCCGAAGGGGACTCGTCGCCCCTCCACACCTCCCCTGGCGTATTGACGCTCGCGGGAAGGGGCGCGGATACTGTCGGGCATGACGAGGGCTGAACTCCCCACCACCAGCACGCCCGCACGCACACCCATCGGGCGCTCCGCGCTGCTCGCGCCGCTGCGCCTGCTCGTTCTCGTACTCGTACTGCGCTAGGCGGCGCTGCCATACCTGCAGCGCCGCCACCAGCCCGCGTGCCGGGCTCGTTTCGTTGCGCTAGCAACCTCCACCCATCGATGACCAACGACTGACCATCCAGCGGATACGGAACAGGCAGGACCTCCCATGAAGATGAGCGGCGCCGACATCGTCCTCGAGAGTCTGAAGCGTATCGGCATCGACACCGTATTCGGCTACCCGGGCGGGGTCGTGCTCCCGCTCTACGACCGCCTCCCCGCGCACCCAGAAGTGCGACACATCCTGGTCCGCCACGAGCAGGGCGGCGGCCACGCCGCCGACGCCTACGCCCGCGCCAGCGGCGAACTCGGCTGCGCGCTCGCGACGTCCGGGCCGGGCGCGACGAACCTCGTGACCGCGGTCCAGAACGCGATGATGGACTCGGTGCCGACGCTGTTCATCACGGGCAACGTCGCCCGCAACCTGATCGGCAAGGATGGCTTCCAGGAGGCCGATGCGACCGGCATCCTGGAGCCGTGCGTGAAGCACAACTACCTGGTGATGCGCACCGAGGACCTCGCCTACACCTTCGCCGAGGCGGCATACCTCGCCACCACCGGCAGGCCGGGCCCCGTCCACATCGACATTCCCAAGGACGTCTTCATCGAGGAGGCCGAGTTCGAGTGGCCCGACGAGGTCACCGTGCGCGGCTACCACATCCCCGGCGCCGCACCGCAGGCCGACATCGATGAGGCCGCGCGCCTCATCAACGAGGCCGAGCGACCGCTGATCATCGCCGGGCACGGCGTGATCCTCGGCGATGCGGCCGAGGAGCTGCAGACGTTCGCCGAGCACAGCGGCATCCCCGTGCTGAACACGCTGCTCGGCCTCGGCAGCATCCCGCGCACGCACGTCCTGTCGTACGGGATGATGGGCATGCACGGCTCGTACGAGGCCAACATGGCCGCCTCGAACGCCGACGTCGTGATCGGCATCGGCAACCGCATGGACGACCGTGCGATCGGGCGCTTCAACGACTTCAACCACGGCGCGAAGCTCATCCACGTCGACATCGACCCGGGCGAGCACGGCAAGAACCTGCCCACCGCCGTCCCGATCCTCGGCGACGTGAAGCAGGTGCTGCCCCAGCTCACCGAGGCCGTGCGCCCGCGCTCCCACATGGAGTGGATCCGCTGGATCGACGAGGAGCGCGACGCGCACGCGCGCTCGATGGCGATCCCGAGCGGGCCGGAGCTGACCACGCAGTACGTGATCAAGCGCATCTCCGACATGAACGACGACGAGACGGTGCTCGTGACCGGCGTCGGGCAGCACCAGATGTGGGCCGCGCAGCACCTGCGTGTGACGCGCCCGCACCAGCTGATCACCTCGGGCGGCCTCGGCACGATGGGGTTCGAGGTTCCCGCCGCGATGGGCGCGCAGGTGGCGTGCCCCGACCGCACGGTGTGGTCGATCTGCGGCGATGGCGGGTTCCAGATGACCTTCCAGGAGATCGCCACGATGGTTGACGAGCAGCTCCCGGTGAAGCTCGCCGTCATCAACAACGGCTTCCTCGGCATGGTCCGCCAGTGGCAGGAGCTGTTCTACGAGGACAACTACGTCTCCGTCGCCATGAGCCAGCCCGACTTCGTGAAGCTCGCCGACGCCTACGGCATCAAGTCGATCCGCGTCACCGAGAAGTCCGAGGTCGACGCGGCCATCGAGGAGGCCAACGCCCACAACGGACCGGTCCTGCTCGACTTCCGCGTCGAGGCCGAGACCAACGTCTGGCCGATGGTGCCCGCCGGCGCTGCGCTCTCCGAGACCGTCGAGGCGCCCGAGACAGAGACGGCCAGCGAGGTGACCTCGTGACCAACGGCGCTCAACCCACGAAGCACACCGTCGTCGCGCTGGTCGAGGACCGGCCCGGCGTGCTCAACCGCGTCGCGTCGCTGTTCCGGCGGCGTGGCTTCAACATCGACTCCCTTGCGGTCGGCACGACCGAGGAGGCGGGCATCTCGCGCATGACGATCGTCGTCGAGAGCGAGAACGGCATCGTCGACCAGGTCGAGAAGCAGCTCGGGAAGCTGATCGACGTGATCTCGGTGTCAGACCTCACGCACGAGGACGCGATCTCGCGTGAACTCGCGCTGATCAAGGTCGCGTGCACCACCGAGCAGCGCCGCGAGGTGCTCGACCTCGTCGACATCTTCCGTGCGCGCGCCGTCGACGTGTCGCCGGGGAGCATCATCATCCAGATCGTGGCGGACGAGCGGCAGTTCGAGTCGCTGCTCGAGAACCTCGCCCCGTATGGGGTGATGGAGATGACCCGCACGGGGCGGATCGCGATGCTCCGTGGCGAGGAGACGACTGCGCTGCATGAGCCCGAACCGGAAGACGTGCAGCGCTTCCACCAGGAATCCGGCCGGCGGCCCGAGGGCGCCCTGCCGTACGTCAGCGACTAGCGCATCGCCGGGTACGACCCGGCGGAAGGAGAGCGACCGCGTGGCCAGGATCTACTACGACGAGGACGCCGATCTCGGACTGCTCGAGGGCAAGACGATCGGGGTTATCGGCTATGGCTCGCAGGGCCACGCGCACGCGCTGAACCTGCACGACTCCGGCCTGAACGTGGCCGTCGGGCTCTACCCCGGCTCCCCCTCGTGGGAGAAGGCGCAGGACGACGGCCTGCAGGTCGGTAGCGTCGTCGACGTCGCGCGCGACGCCGACGTGATCATGATGCTCGTGCCGGATCAGGTGCAGCGCCAGGTCTACGACGACCACGTCGCGCCGCACATCTCCGGCAAGACGCTCATGTTCGCCCACGGCTTCAACGTGCACTTCAACCAGATCGACGCGCCCGAAGACGTCGACGTGACGATGATCGCGCCGAAGGGCCCCGGCCACCTCGTGCGCCGCGAGTACACGAACGGCATCGGCGTGCCGGCGCTGGTCGCCGTGCATCAGGACGCCAGCGAGTCGGCGCTGCAGGTCGCGCTTGCGTACGGCAAGGGCATCGGCAGCACCCGTGCCGGGATCCTGCAGACGACGTTCCTGGAGGAGACCGAGACCGACCTGTTCGGCGAACAGGTCATCCTCTGCGGCGGCATCACCTCGCTCATCAAGGCCGCCTACGAGACCCTCGTCGAGGCCGGCTACCAGCCCGAGTCCGCCTACTTCGAGACGTTCCATGAGCTCAAGCTCATCGTCGACCTGCTGTACGAGGGCGGCATGGAGTACATGCGCTACTCGATCAGCGACACCGCCGAGTTCGGCGACTACACGCGCGGACCGCGCGTCATCGATGACGGCGTGAAGGACCGCATGCGCGAGATCCTCGGCGAGATCCGCAGCGGCCAGTTCGCGCAGGAGTGGATCGCCGAGAACCAGGCGGGCCGCCCGCGCTTCCTCGCGCTGCGGCGCATGAACGCCGAGCACCCCGTGGAGGCGGTCGGCAAGGAAGTGCGCGCGATGATGGCGTGGCTGGGACAGTCCTAGACGTGATCACGCCCGCCCGCTCCCGCCGCGCAGGAAGCGCACGCGCCGTCGCTGTACGCAGCGACCGGGGGAGCGTGTGGGTTGCGGGCGCACCACCAACTGGGGTGCGCCCGTGTCGTGCTGCCCGTGCTCGCCTCCAGCAGCTCCGGCTAGCGCTCGTGCTTATGGGGCCCTCCACCGCGTGAGCGGGCGGAGGGCCGGACCCGGAACCACCAGGCGGGGACGCAAGGCAGGGACAATCAGGCAATGAGCGATAGCGACAAGGTCTACATATTCGATACGACGCTCCGTGACGGCGAACAGTCCGCGGGCGTCGGCTTCACCATCGAGGACAAGCTGGAGGTGGCGCGCCAGCTCGGGCGCCTCAACGTCGACATCATCGAGGCGGGCTTCCCGGTCTCCTCGCCCGGCGACTTCGAGGCGGTCTCACGGATCGCACGCGAGGTGAAGGGTCCGATCATCGCGGGGCTCGCGCGCGCGAACTTCGACGACGTGGACTCGTGCTGGGAAGCCGTCGCGCAGGCAGAGACGCCGCGCATCCACGTCTTCATCTCGGCCAGCGAGATCCACATGGCCCATCAGCTCCGCAGGAACCGCGAGGATGTGATGGAGATGGCGCGCGCCGCCGTCGCACGCGCCCGCAGCTACTGCGAGGACGTCGAGTTCTCGCCGATGGACGCCACGCGCTCGGACCGCGAGTTCGTGTACCAGCTCCTCCAGGGCGCCATCGAGGAGGGCGCGACCACCATCAACATCCCGGACACGGTCGGCTACGCGCTCCCCTCGGAGTTCGGCGAGCTGATCGCCGACGTGCGTGCGAACGTGCCGGACATCGACAAGGCGCGTATCTCCGTGCACTGCCACAACGACCTCGGGATGGCGACGGCGAACTCGCTCTCGGGCGTGCTGAACGGCGCCCGCCAGGTCGAAGGCGCCATCAACGGCATCGGCGAGCGCGCCGGGAACACCTCGATCGAAGAGGTGATCATGGCGATCAGCACGCGCGGCGACTTCGGCCACGTCCACACCGACGTGAAGACCGACGAGCTCTACCGCGCCAGCCGCATCGTCGAGCGCGTCTCCGGGATGGCCGTGCAGTCGAACAAGGCAGTGGTTGGTCGCAACGCGTTCCGGCACTCCTCGGGCATCCACCAGGACGGCGTGCTCAAGCTGCGCGAGACCTACGAGATCATGGACCCGGCGTCGATCGGCATCCCCGTCGGCGACTCGATCGTGCTGACGAAGGTCTCCGGCCGCCACGGCCTGCGCGCCCGCATCGCCGAACTCGGCGTCGAACTCGACGGGGAAGCCCTCGGCCGCGTCTACGAGGCGTTCAAGGACGTCGCCGACCGCAAGGACGAGGTCGACGACCGCGACCTGCAGGCGATCCTCGCCGAGCAGGCCTCGGTGCAGGTCAGCGACCAGTGGCAGCTCGACCTCGTGCAGGTGTCCGCGGGCGACCACGCGTCGCCGACGGCCACCGTGCGGCTCATCGACCGCGACGGCGAGATGCACCAGGACGCCGCGATCGGCACCGGCCCGGTGGACGCCATCTACCAGGCCATCAACCGCGTCGTCGGCATCGAGAACGAGCTGACCGAGTTCAGCGTGAAGTCCGTCACCGCGGGCATCGACGCCGTCGGCGAGGTCACCATTCGCATCGAGGCGGACGGTCGGACATACACCGGCCGCGCCGCCGACACGGACATCCTCGTGGCATCCGCGCGCGCGTACCTGCACGCGCTCAACCGCATGACCAACGTAGCGGCCCCGCAGCAGACCATCGCAGCGGCGCCATAGCAGCCGAGTAGGGAAGCACATATGACCGCACCGAAGACGCTCGCCGAGAAGATCTGGGAAGGGCATGTCGTCGACAGCCCGCTGGCCGATGCCGCGCGCCGTGAGGCGCTCGGCGAGGAGGCGCCGGGCGGCGTGCCCACCGACCTGCTCTACATCGACCTCCACCTCGTGCACGAGGTCACCTCGCCACAGGCGTTCGAGGGCCTGCGCCTCGCCGGCAACACCGTGCGACGGCCGGACCTCACGCTGGCGACCATCGACCACAACGTGCCGACCATCGGTCGTGACCTGCCGAACCCCGACCCGCTGTCCGCACAGCAGATCGAGGTGATGCGCAAGAACGCCGAGGAGTTCGGCATCCCGATCTTCGACGTGTTCGACATGCGCCAGGGCATCGTCCACGTGATCGGGCCGGAGCAGGGTGTCACCCAGCCCGGCATGACCATCGTCTGCGGCGACAGTCACACCTCCACGCACGGCGCCTTCGGCGCCCTCGCGTTCGGCATCGGCACCTCCGAGGTCGAGCACGTGCTGGCCACGCAGACGATGCGGCAGGTGCGCCCGCGCACCATGTCCGTCGAGGTCAACGGTGAGCTCAGCCCGGGCGTGATGGCGAAGGACGTGATCCTCGCGATCATCAACGAGATCGGCGTCGACGGTGGCGTCGGCCACATCATCGAGTACCGCGGTGACGTGATCCGCGGCCTCTCGATGGAGGGCCGGATGACCGTCTGCAACATGTCGATCGAGGCCGGCGCCCGCGCAGGCCTCGTCGCCCCCGACGAGACGACGTTCGCCTACATGGAGGGCCGCCGCCACGTCCCGAAGGGCGAGGACTGGGACCGCGCCCTCGAGTACTGGCGCTCGCTCCCGACCGACGAGGGCGCGACCTTCGACAAGGAGGTCGTCCTCGACGGCGCCGCGATCCCGCCGTTCGTCACCTGGGGCACGAACCCCGGCCAGAGCGTCACCGTCAACGACGCCATCCCCGACCCCGACAGCTTCGATGAGCCCACCAAGCGCGAGGCCGCCGCGCGCGCCCTCGAGTACCAGGCCCTCGAGGCCGGCACCCCGATCCGCGACATCCCCATCGACCGCGTATTCCTCGGCTCCTGCACGAACGGGCGCATCGAGGACCTCCGCTCCGCTGCGAGCGTGATCCAGGGCAAGCGCGTCGCCGACGGCGTGAACGCGATGGTGGTCCCGGGCTCCGGGCTCGTGAAGATGCAGGCCGAGCAGGAAGGCCTCGACCAGGTCTTCCTCGACGCCGGCTTCGAGTGGCGCGATGCAGGGTGCTCGATGTGCCTCGGCATGAACCCGGACATCCTCGCGCCGGGCGAGCGCTGCGCATCGACGTCGAACCGCAACTTCGAGGGCCGCCAGGGCCCGGGTGGCCGCACCCACCTCGTGAGCCCGGCGATGGCCGCCGCGGCCGCGATCGCGGGCCACTTCGTGGACGTCCGGGAGGTGATCTAGTGGAAGCCGTGACCCGCGTCGTCGGCAGCGCGATCCCGATGGATCGCTCGAACGTCGACACCGACCAGATCATCCCGGCGAAGTACCTCAAGCGTATCGAGCGCACCGGCTACGGGCCGTTCGCCTTCGAGGCGTGGCGCAAGGACCCGGACTTCGTCCTCAACAACCCGGCCTACGACGGCGCCGCGATCATGCTCGCCAAGCACAACTTCGGCTCGGGCTCGAGCCGCGAGCACGCGGTGTGGGCCATCGAGGGCCTCGGCGTGCGCGCCGTGATCGCTCCGTCGTTCGCCGACATCTTCCGCAACAATTGCTTCCAGGGCGGCATCCTCACCGTCGAGTTGCCCGAGGAGGACGTCGACGAGCTGATGCGGCGCGCCACCGACGAGCCCTCGACGGAGATCGAGATCGACCTCGAGACGCAGACGGTGCGCGCTGCCGAGTGGGAGCGGAAGTTCGAGATCGACCCGTTCAGCAAGTACCGCCTGCAGCGCGGCCTCGACGACATCTCGATGACCCTCGCGTACGACGCAGACGTCGCGGCGTTCGAGGCGCAGCGGTCGCCGCTGTTCCCGACGACGGCAGGCTAGCGACGGCCGACCTCGCAGCGATCCTCGCGCGCGCCGTCCCCGGGGCCGACCCGGCGGACGCGCGCGTCATCGGCGAAGGCTGGGGCGCGACGGCGTACCGGCTCGGTGACCGCACCGTCCGCGTCCTGAAGCCACAGGCGTACGCGTGGGGCATCGACGCTGGCTACGCCCGCGAGCCCGCGCTGCTCACCCTCCTCTCCGCCCACGACATCCCCGCGCCCGCCCACGTCGAGGCGATCAGTGGTGCCGACGGGCGAATCACGGCCGTTGCCTACGACTACATCGAGGGCACCGTGGTCGGCGCCCTCGGCTGGGCCGCTCGTGCGACCCTCGCGCGCGAGGTCGGCGCGGCGGTGACCGCGCTCCACGCTGTGCCCGTCGAAGAAGCGCGCGTTACCGGAGTGCGCTCGATCGACCTCGGCGAGGAGCTCTACCGCCCGATGGTCGAGGCGTGCTTGCCGCACCTCGGACCGCGTGGGCGGGAGTGGCTCGAGCATCGCTTCGCGGCGTTCATCGCCGGGGGTGGCTCGCGCGAGGCGCCACGCGTGCTGGTGCACGGCGACCTCGGCTGCGGGCACGTGCTCGCGGACCGAACGGGCCGCCTCGCCGCCATCATCGACTGGGGCGACGCGCTCATCGCCGACCCGGCGTATGACCTCGCGGCGTTGCTCGCGAACTGCCCGCGCGGCTTCGCCGAGCGCGTGCTGCACGCGTACGAGGGCCCGGCGTTGCGAGATCCCGACGTGCGCCGTCGCGCGACGTTCTACGTCGACGCGCTACCCATCTGGCAGGTCTACTTCGGCGGCGACATCGACGGTGGGGCGGAACGCCGGACGGGCGCACGCCGCATCGCCGCGCGCGCCGCAGCTACGGCGAGGGCGTTGTAGGGACCGACGCTCGCCACCGGCCAGCGAGTCGCGTGGACGCAAGGCGCGCCCGCGCTACACTCCGCGCGGCCCGGCGCTGCCCTCGATGGCGCCGCCCACTGAAGGAGGCAACGGTGGCCGAGTTCGACATCCTGGTGCTGGCCGGCGACGGTATCGGTCCCGAGGTGACCGAGGAGGGCGTGCGCGCCCTCGACGCGATCGGCGAGCGCTTCGGCCACACGTTCAACCGCAGCGAAGACCTCGTCGGCGGCGCGTGCATCGATGCCCACGGCGTCTCGATCCGACCCGAGACGATCGAGGCTGCTCGCAGCGCTGACGCCATCCTGTGGGGCGCGGTCGGCGGCCCGAAGTGGAGCGACCCGCGCGCACCGGTGCGGCCGGAGCAAGGCCTCCTCGCGCTGCGCTCCGAGCTCGGCCTGTGGGCCAACCTGCGCCCGGTCGTGGTCGACCCGCAGCTCGCCGACAACACCTCGCTCAAGCCCGAGGTGCTCGCTGGCGTCGACATCCTCGTGATCCGCGAGCTGACGTCGGGCGTCTACTTCGGCCAGCCGCAGGAGCGCCGCACGGTGAACGGCGGCCGAGCCGCGGTCGACACGATGTACTACCACGAGGAGGAAGTCGCACGTGTCGCGCACCTCGGCTTCCAGCTCGCGCGCGAGCGGCGCGGCAAGCTCACGAGCGTGGACAAGGCGAACGTGCTGGAGTCCTCGCGGCTGTGGCGCGAGGTCGTGGAAGAGGTGCGGCCTGAGTACCCCGACGTGGATCTGGAGCACATCCTCGTCGACGCCGCCGCGATGCACCTCATCCGCCGCCCCTCGGACTTCGACGTGGTGATCACCACCAACCTCTTCGGCGACATCCTCACCGATGAGGCCTCGATGCTCGCGGGGTCGCTCGGCATGCTGCCCTCGGCGTCGCTCGGCGAGCTGCGCGAGGACGGCCTCGGCCTCGGCATGTACGAGCCGATCCACGGGTCGGCGCCGGACATCGCGGGTCAGGGCATCGCGAACCCGCTTGCCATGTTCCTGTGCACCGCGATGCTGCTGCGCCACTCGTGCGGCCTCGAGGCGGAGGCGCAGGCGCTGGAGGCAGCGGTCGCCGCCGCCATCGGCGACGGCCTGCGCACCGCGGACATCGCCGTCGAGGGGGAGCAGGCGCTGAGCACGCGCGAGATGGCGGACGCGGTCCTCGGGCGGCTGTCGGGCTAGCGTCGCCCGCACGCCTAGCCCGAAACGGGGTTGTCCAGTTCCGGGAAGTAGTTCGAGAAGAAGCGCTGGTCGCGCGTCAGGAGCGCGTCGGCCGTAGCCGAGGCGTGGGCTCCGATCAGGAAGTCGGCGAGGATCCGCTGACGCGGCCCGCCCGCTCGGCGATAGCGCCCCCAGCGCGTCCCAGCCTCCCAGGCGATGGGCGTATCGATAGGGGAGACCTGCACATCAATGGTCCTCAGTGCATCCTCAAGCGCCGCTCTGTCGCGGAAAGTTGGCGCCAGCTCTGCGTAGACGACATCACAGATGACTATTGCTCCCCGGTCGTACGCGTCGGCCAGTCGAGCGCGTGACTGCGGCTCGAAGGCGGAATCGCGGACGAATACGTCGAGCAAGACGTTCGTATCGACGGCAGTGATCACCTACCCCGGATCTCCTTCATGTACTCGTCCGTGCTCCAGCCGGGGCAGTCGATGATTCCTGCGATTTGATCTACGGGATGTAGTCCCTGCTCACGCCTCTCGCGCAGAACGCGCTCGACGTCGGTGGGGGCCGTGCCGTCGTCGGCCTGGATAGGGTCCGAGCCATTGCCCGGGTCGTCAGCGCGCGTGCGGATGAGCAGGCCGTCTTCCGTAGGAACGACCTCCACCTCGATGTTGGGGTGCAGACCGAAGCGGTCCCGCAGCTTCTTGGGGATGGTGACCTGGCCTCGTTGGGAGATGCGCACGATGTGCTCCGTAACAGGTTCGTAGCTGATCGGATCGTAGCACCCACGCCCGCGCGCCGGGGGCGCTATTGCAAACCCGATAATGCGCTCGGCGCTGGTCGTTTGTTCGTGATTCGCGCCCGCACCTACAATGCCTCCATGACGCATTACGCGATCACACGCACGAGGGCGAGGCGCGCCGACCGGCCAACAGTGCCGGCGGCGTCGATCATCGCGCGCAGCTAGCGCGCATCCCACCCAACACTCCACGGCGCTCATCGGCCTGCGAGGCGGCATCGACACGCCGCACGACCAATGAATGCGCCGAGCCAGGACGGCGGAACACGACGATGACCAACAGCGCGGCCGAGCCGCATCGCGTCCACCTCTACGACACCACACTCCGCGACGGTCTCGGCATGGAGGGGCTCTCGCTCTCCGTCGAGGACAAGATCGCCATCGCGAGCCGCCTCGATGAGCTCGGCGTCGAGTACGTCGAGGGCGGCTACCCGGGCTCCAACCCCAAGGACGCCGAGTTCTTCGACCGCATGCGCGAGACGCCGCTGCGCAACGCGAAGCTCGTCGCGTTCGGCTCGACGCGCCGGGCCGGCGGTGACGCGGCCACCGACCCGGCGCTCGCCGCGGTGCTCGCGGCCGAGACGCCCGCGGCGACGCTCGTTGGCAAGTCTTCGGCGGAGCAGGTGCGGGAGGTCCTCGAGACCACCGAGGAGGAGAACCTCGCGATGATCGCCGACTCAGTCGCCCTGCTCGTCGAGCGGGGTCGCGAGGTGATCTTCGACGCCGAGCACTTCTTCGACGGCTTCGCCGACGACCCGCAGTACGCGATCGCCACGCTGCGCGCGGCGGCCGGCGCGGGCGCCCGTACCGTCGCACTGTGCGACACCAACGGCGGCTCCCTGCCGGAGGACGTCGTGCGAGGCGTGCAGGAGGCCGCGCAGGCCATCGACTGCGGCATCGGCATCCACGTCCACAACGACGCGGACCTCGCCGTCGCGAACACCCTGCTGGCCGTGCAGGCTGGCGCGACACAGGTGCAGGCATGCCTGAACGGCTGGGGTGAGCGCTGCGGCAACGCGAACATCATCTCCGTCATCGCGAACCTCCAGCTCAAGCTCGGCATCGAGGTGGTGAGCGAGGAGCAACTCGAACGGCTCACGGAGCTCTCGCACTTCGCCACCGAGCTGGCGAACCTGGCGCCGAACCCACAGCAGCCGTACGTCGGGACCAGCGCCTTCGCGCACAAGGCCGGGCTGCACGTGGCCGCCATCACGAAGTCGGCTGGTTCGTACACCCACGTCGACCCCGGGGCCGTCGGCAATATCGAGCGCGTGCTCGTCTCCGAGCTCTCCGGGCGGCGCAACATCATCGCGATGCTCGCTGAGCAGGACGCCGGCCTCGCGCTCAGCGATGTCGAGGCGAGCGCGCTGGCCGACGACGTGAAGGACCGAGAGGCGCGCGGCTTCCAGTACGAGTCTGCCGAGGCCTCCTTTGAGTTGCTCGCGCGCCGCTCGCTCGGCGGCTACGTCCCCCCGTTCGGCCTCGAGGACTTCCTGATCGTAGAGCGCCGCAGGCCGGGCGGCGGCGAGGCCGAGAACGAGATGCAGGCCGAGGCGATGGTGAAGGTGCGCGTCGGCGAGACGCTGAGCCAGACTGCCGCCGACGGCAATGGTCCCGTGTCGGCCCTCGATGCGGCCGTGCGGCGCGCCCTGCTCGAGTCTTTCCCCGAGCTCGATCGCGTCCACCTCGTGGACTACAAGGTGCGCATCATCAACCCGGACGGCGGCGCCGACGCCGCGGTGCGCGTACTCATCGAGTCGTCGGACGGCATGCACCTGTGGCGGACCGTGGGCGCCTCGACGGACGTGGTCGAGGCGTCGTGGCTGGCGCTGCAGGATGCGTACGAGTACTGGATCATGCGCTGGGGCGGTATGTGAAGCCCGCCCCCGGCTGCGTAGCTCGCCTCGCGCGTTAGCCCCCCTGTAGCCGTTCGAGCCACCCAAGCAGCCACGCGATCAAGTCGGCAAGCCACGTCGGTGTGTCGTCTTCGTGCTGCCCCGCAGTTGGTCCGGGGGCGCCGTCGCGCTGACCGGGTACGAGGTACTCCTCCCCGGCGGCGACCGTGTAGCCTGCGCCGCGCATCTCGTCCGGGCGCGCGACGAAGATGCCATCGGTCGGCTCGGTGACATCCGGTGCGGCTGCTGACGGCATGGCGCGGACCACTATCCCGCGCTGCGTGCCGCCGACCTGCACATCGCGTGCGGGACCACCCTGGAGCGCGAGGATGCCGAGATCAGAGAGCAGCCGTACCGCCCCTGCCTCACCGAAGGCTGCGAGCGCGTCCGTCTCCGCGCTCGTGGCCTCGAGGCTGCCGAGGTGGCTGGTGGTCGCTGGGGCACCGACTGCGGGCGTCCGATGGGCCGCCTCGCCGGTGAGCAGCGGGCCCGTGCCCAGGCCCATCGCCACAACGGATGCGGCCAGCACGGCGATCCCAGCGAGAGCTGTCGCGAAACTGCGCCACGAGCGTGGCGGGAATCCGCTTCTGTCCATCATCCATCCTCCCTCCCGGGCAGATCCATGAGGAGCGGGACGGACACGGCGGGCAGGCTGACGGTGAAGACCGTCCCTTCATCGGAGCTGGAACGGACCGCGACCGTCCCTTCGTGTGCCTGCACGAGCTCGGCGACGATGGCAAGCCCCAGCCCGCTGTGGCCGCTGCCGCTGCGGGCGCGGTCCACCTGGTAGAAGCGATCGAAGAGGTGATCGACCTCGTCCGGCGGGATGGGCGGACCGTCGTTCCGTACCTCGGCGACGATGGTGTCTCCGGGATGGGCCGTGCGGACCATGACCGCCGTGCCCGCCGGCGCGAAGCGGATCGCGTTCTCGATGAGGTTGGCGCAGACCTGCTCGAGCCGCCGCTCGTCACCGATGACCGGTGCTCCGTCGAGGTCGAGTTCGACAGTCACTCCCGCCGCCTCCGCCTCAAAGCGCAGCCGGCCGACCGTGGCGGTAATGAGGGCGTCGAGGTTCACGCGCTCTCGCTCGATCTGCAACTCCCCGGACTCGAGCCGGGACAGGTAGAGCAGGTCGTCGACGAGTTGTCGCATGCGATCCGCCTCCGCGTGGACCACCTCCGCGAGGTTGCGTGCCTCGTCGGGGTCGTCGACGACCCCGTCCGCGAAGGCCTGCGTGAACCCCTGGATCGAGGTCAGCGGTGTGCGCAATTCGTGCGAGACATCGGCCAGCAACTGCCGCATGGAGCGGTTGCTGCGGTTCACCTGGGCCGACATCTGGTTGAAGGCGCGCGAGAGGTTGGCGACCTCGTCGTGGCCGCGGACCTCGATGCTCTGTTCGTAGTCACCGCGCGCCATCGCCTGCGCCGCGCCGGTCATCGCGACGAGCGGACGAGTGATGCGCTGTGCCAGCAGCGTGCTGACGACGACCGCGAACAGCGCGGCGATGGCCCCGCCGAGCAGCAGTCGAGGCAGCAACGCCGCCCAGGCTTCGGTGACGTCGCCGGCAGGTACCGCGATGACCAGTTTCGGTTCGGTCATCGGGAGCAGGCGGAGCACGGCCGCGGCGGGCGGGTTGTTGGACGCGAACACGAACAGGTCGCGGCCGCCGACGGTGGCACGGCTGGAGACGTACGGCGGTCCGTTCGACGTGTCCAACTCGGACCCCGCGTTGAGTTCGGGCACGATGAGCACTTCGCCGATCAGCGAGTCCGCCGCGCTGCTGTCGAAGATCACGCGATCGTCGCCGCCGACGAGGAGTACACGCACGTCGAAGAATTCCGCGTAGGCGGCGAGTTGCGGCTCGATACGGGCTGCCG
The DNA here is from genome assembly GCA_965208885.1 of Dehalococcoidia bacterium. GTDB lineage: Bacteria > Chloroflexota > Dehalococcoidia > UBA2979 > UBA2979 > VXMT01. Next base: position 1,199,420 of record CBDBPS010000002.1, on the reverse strand, counting down.
ACCAGCCCACGAAGGCCATCTCGTCGTACGCGCTGGAGATCGGCTGGACCAGGTGGCCGATGCGCTCCTCGGCGCTGCGCGCCTCGTGATCGCGCAGCAACCACAGGGATGCGATGGCGATCAGCACCACGCTGAGCGCGATGACGAGCCCGAAGCTCAGGATGAGGCGAGTGCGAAGACTATCGAGCATGGCGCTGCCCCCGGGGTTGCCGGGTCAGGGCGCGCCGGTAGATGTCAGCTTGTAGCCGACGCCCCACACAGTCTCGATCTCCGCGTTGGCCCCGTGGAGCTTCTCGCGCAGCGAGGCGACATGGACATTGATGGTGCGCGCGTCACGTAGTAGTCCTGGCCCCACACCATGGAGAGCAGGCGCTCACGGTCGAGCACCACGTTGGGATGGCTGAGGAAGGCCTGCAGCAGGTCGAACTCGCGATGTCGTAGCCGCACGAGCTCGCCTGCCACTCGGACTTCGCGGCTCGCAGGGTCGAGCTCGACGTTGCCGACCGTCACGACCGGCTCTGCGAGCTCGGGTGCGTCCGAGCGATCCCAGTCGCGGCGGCGCAGTGCGGCCTTGACGCGCGCGACTACCTCGCGCGGGTTGAAGGGCTTCGTGATGTAGTCATCGGCGCCCATCTCCAACCCGACGACCTTGTCGATGTCCTCGGTGCGTGCGGTGAGCATGAGCACCGGCACATTCGACTCCTTGCGGATCTCCGTGCAGACGTCGAGCCCGTTGAGCTCCGGCATCATCAGGTCCAGGAGTACCAGGTCTGGGGACTGGTCGTGGAAGCGCTCCAGCGCTTCACGCCCGTCCGCGGCAGCGACGACTTCGTGACCTTCGTTCTGGAGGTACAGCCGCAGCAAGCGGACGATGTTCGGCTCGTCGTCAGCAACGAGAATTCTGGCGGGCATGGATTCGGCCCACGCTTTCCTTGCGGGGCATCCGCCCCGGGGGGAGCGAGATAGGGGGTCGGCCCGGTCGACCTCAGAAAGGGGATTATATACACGGGTTGACGGCGTAGAGCAATCCCGCACAATGTGAGAGCGGCCCCCCATCCCGAAGGGCCGCTCTCTTGTGTTGGGCCGTGCACGGTGCCAGGCATGCCTCCAAAGCGTGCGCCTGCGGGGTTCGAATCCCCGACGGTCCACCACGCAACGATGCGCGTTCGGGGTTAGCCGGTCAACGATCCTTCGGCTTCGGGCGGTGCTTGAAGATCGCGCGCGCCACGTCTTCGGGCGACGCCTCCCCGTACTCCGCTTTCAACCCCGGCTCGCGCTTCGGCTGTTCGCTCTCGGCCATGGGCCAGCCTCCCTTCCCGTTACCGTTGCGTGCCGAGCGTAGCCCGCCCCGGAGCGACGCCGCAACGCTTCACCATGGTAGACGGCTACGCGAATGGGCGTCCGCGTTGACGATCGTGATAACGGTGCGCCACGCTCCCGCCGACTCCGCACGAGTCGGACCGTTGGGAATCAGCCGAGGGACAGGGGCGCTTCGTGCCTCCTTGTGGCCTGGCTCCCGGCGTTGACTCGTGCGGAGCTCAGCACCTGTGCCGAGCCGCAAGGAGGCTCCTATGTCACGCCGAGTGGCGATCGCGATCGCCTGCACCCTCGCGGTGTTCACCGCCTGCGACTTCCACGAGTACGCCCAGGTCGAGAGCCTGGGCACGGACATCGACGCCTACCGCACCGGCTGCGAAGTAGACAGCGACACGCTGCTCGCCGGGTACCTCCAGTACGAGGCCAACCGCTTCCACTACAGCGGCCCCACCCCGACACCCGGCCCGGCGACGCGTACCGACCTCACCATCGAACAGGTGCTCTCGGACGTGTGGGCGCATGGGTGCATAACTGGCCGCCGTGACGCCCTCGGGGCGGAGCGCGCGACGCTCGCGGGCATCCGTGACGAGATAGACTTGCTCGAAGCACGCCTCGCGGAGCTTGAGGGCGAGTGATGATCAGCCGAACGCTTGCGTTCCTGTGCCTTGGGGTAGCACTCTTAGGCACCGCTCGGATCGCGGCTGCGGAGGGTCCGGGCGAGATCACCGTAGCGGCGATCGCGCCGTCGGGCGAGGCCCATGTCGAGATCCTGATCCTCGGCCACGGCGCCGCCGCGTGGGAGACGTTCATCGCTACCGAGATGCGCCAGGTCATGGACTACTTCGAGTCGGAGTTCGCCGCGCCGAGGCCGCCCGTGACCGTCTACGTGCACCTCAACTGCTGGCCGCAGAGCGTCGCGAGCGGAGGGGCGATCCTCGTCTCCGTCTGCGAGGGCTACAACGGCGGGCGGACGGAAGACGAGCGCGCGGCGCGTGACCATGAGCGGGCGCGGGAACACCTCGCGCACGAGTACTGGCACATCGTCCAGGCGGCGGCGGGATACATGGGATTCGCGCCGCGCTGGCTCGTCGAGGGCCAGGCCGAGTTCGCCGCGCGTAGCTACGTCTACCGCGCCGACCCGCCGATTACCGCGCACCTCGCGACCAGGTACCCCGCCGGACTCTGCGACAGCGGCACGCTATCGGATGCCGCGCTCGCGCTCTCGCCGTACCACCACGGCGCGCTCGCGCTGCAATGGCTCGACGAGCACGCCCCGAAGTCGGGACACGTGGCGTACTGGGCGGCCCTCGACGAGGTCCAGGAGGAAGCGTGGGCCGCCGGAAGCGCGGCGGTGTACGACGCTGGCGAGGTGGTGCTCAGATGGGACCACCCCGCGATCGTCAGCTACGAACACGCGGCGTTCGCGCGTGCGTTCGGGATTGAGCGCGCCGACTTCTTCCGTGAGGCGTGCGAGGCGGCGGCACCGTGACCGCTGGCCGGACGCGGAACGTAACCATCAAGGCGGACGCCGCCGAGTTGGTGGCCATCGTCGAGGTGCTACGGGATTCACTCAATCCGTCGGATCTCGCGGAGGAACTCGCGCGCGTCAATCTCGATACGTGTACCGCAGGGACAGACGAAGTTCGTGTGGTGTTTGAGCCAACGGATCGTCTGCGGAGTCTCGCGGCCGCAGTGGTCGCACGGGATGGGGATTCGCTCGCGGTCGAATAGGCTCACGTGTTAGGCTTCGGGTGCGTACGCACCCCGGTCGTCCTTTGGCGACCAAATAGGTGGCCCCGGTTCGAGCCGGGGCCGCTTCCTTGTCCGGCAGCCTAGCAGGCTTTTAGGCGATGAGGTCGGAGTAGGTGAGGCGTCGCCCGACCATCGCGCGGGTGATGATCGCCATCTGCGTGATGGTGTCGAAGTCGCGGATGTTGTGGCGGCCCGCGAACTCGGCGACGTAGCGGCCGAGGTGCTTCGGGCTGATCCGGTGGTAGGTGCCGTAGTAGCCGCGCTTCATCATCGACCAGAAGCTCTCGATCCCGTTCGTGTGCGCCTGGCCGTTGACGTACTCGCCCACGCTGTGCGCCACCGTCTCGTGGTTCGGGAGCCCTCGATACGAGCTCAGTTCGTCCGTGTAGATGTCCGCTTCCTGCGCGACGCGGGAGCGGACGAAGCCCTTGAGCGTCGGGCCGTCCGTGCGCTCGACCACGGCGGCGCTCACGCGGCGCGTGGCGCGATCCTTGGCGCCTGCGACCGCCACCTTGCCGACAGCGCCGCGGCCAGCGTGGAGGCGGTCGCGCTCGTGCTTGTTGCGCTCCTTGCCGCCCACGTAGGTCTCGTCCGCCTCGACCGGGCCGGCCATCGGCTCGCCGTCGCCCTCGGCTGCGAACGCCTCACGGATGCGCTGCTGCATGAACCAGGCGGTCTTCTGTGTGACGCCGAGATCGCGGTGTAGCTTCATGCTCGACACGCCCTTGAGCGTCGTTACGTCGAGGTAGATCGCGTACACCCACTTGCGCAGCGGGATCGGCGATCCCTCCATCACCGTGCCGGTCTTCACGCTGAAGTACTTGCGGCAGTCGCGGCAGCGGTACGGCATCTTCGCGTGCGTCGCCTCGTGCGTGTTCACGCTCCCGCAACGCGGGCAAGGGCGGTCGTCGGTAGGCCAGAGGATCGCCTCGAACCATAAGCGGGCGGCGTCTTCGTCGGGGAACAGGTCGGACAGTTCGAGGAGGGTGATGCCCTTGCGGTGCGCTCTGCCGGGTGCCTTCTGTGTCATGGGAGCGGCCCTTCAACCTACCCCCGGAGTCTACCGGCTGGACGTGTCGCCGTAAACCCAAGTATGTAATCCCCCTCAGAAAGGTCCCTTCGCTACCGGTCGCAACCGCTCCCACCACCGTCATTCGCAGCAACGTTGGCCGGGCGCGACCCCTCGGATCTATCGTGATGCCCAACCGTTACGCGGCCGCTATTCAAGTGTAAACAAAGTGTGATCGTATGGGGTGAACATGTGCGAACCCGCACGCCACCCACAGCGACGCGCGCGGGAGTGGTGCCGACGGCGCCAGGACGGGCGCGTCAAGCCCCGACCGGCGATGCGCCGGCCGGGGTGTGACGGTCAGAAGGCGACGATTACAGGCGGAGCTTGCCGTGCGAGGGCTGGCGGCGCCGCTGCTTGCCGGCAGCGAGACGCTCTTCCTCGAGCAGTTCCTGTGGGTCGGCGACTTCGGTCTCGTGGACATGCCCGCAAGCAATGCAGCTTGCGAACTTCCCGTACCAGTCGTCCTCAACGATCATGAGCCCGCTGCAGCGCGGGCACCGACTAGGCGGTGCGCTAGTGATCACAGCCATACCCCTATGTAGGCGTCCAGGCCGGAATCCCTCCGGCTTGGGGCTGGATCAGTGCCGCCGGGGTTAGCTGACGGGTTCGGGTCGACCCAGTCTGACCCGCCCTCCGAAGAGGGTTCACCCCAGTAAGGTGGTTCCCCCGGTTCCCGCCTGGGCGGGAATTAGGCAGAGTGCACACGCACTCCAGATGCCGTCTCTGGGACGACGCTGCGCAGGATACGGATTACTGAGCGCTTGTCAACTCCTTCACAAGCGGAGGCCGGGATGCGGTCCCGGAGCCCCGCCGCCACCTTCGCCGACGACGCTGAGGATCGTGAGCGCCCCGCCCTCCGGGTCGACGGTGCAGACCACCGGCGTCCGCGTCGTGTACGTGAGCGCGCCCTGCGCGAGTCGGTTGGTTCCTCATTCGGACGTCTCTAGCCACAGCGACTCGATGATTCGGTCAAAGACCTCGCTGAATGCCTCCCGTGACTCGGTGCTGTTCGTCCGGCGCGACCACTCCTTGGCGAGCATCACGTCTAGCCCTATCGCGGCGGTGTTGTCTGGGCTCCGAAGGATGACGCCAATAGGCCCCCCGACTGGCCCCAGGGACGGATCGCGGGCCCCAAACCAGATGCCGAAGAAGACCAATTGCGTGCCAACAGGGATGTCGAAGATCAGCGACGAGTGGTCAGGCCCAGGCACACGGTAGGTTCCAGGCCCCAGCACCCTGTCGAGGGTGTCGGGGGTGTTATCGACCTCCGGCAGCTCCCCGCAGTCGTCGAGCGTAACGTCGCTCGTAGCCACGTCGCCCAACTCCTCCGGCGCGCAGCCCTCGAAAGATGTCCCCGATAGCGACGCAGTCGTGAGGTTCTCCAGCAGCGCGAGCTTCGACGGGAGCATGCCCGTGAGTGGATTGCCGCTGAGGTCCAGCGTGGTCAGCCCCGTGAGGTTGCCGAGCAAGCCGGACAGTTCGCCGTCGAGACCGAGGTCGGCGAGGTTCAGGGCGGTGACGCGCTGGGGCGTGCCGGAGACCGTGACGCCCATCCACTCGGGCATCGCCTTGCCTGCGGTCCAGTTGAGCTGGGCCGTGCCGCGGATCGTGTCGCGGAGGCCGAGCAGCGACTCGCAGTCGCCCACCAGCTCGGTGTTCGTGTCCGGGTTCGTGACTGCGATCCCGGACGAGCAGTCCATCAACTCAAGATCGGTCTCCACAACCGTGCTCGGGATCTTGAAGTCGCCGTCGCCCTCCAGGATCCCCTCGAGGGCCACGAGCGCCACCACCACGACCACGACGCCGGCGAGCGCCGCTGCGCCGGCGCCGACCCACGCCAGCGGCCGCCCCACCGACCACACGAACGCCGGCACGGCCAGCACCCCACCCACGCGGCGTCGAGGGGTGTCCGGGCGCCAGGCGGCGAGCGCGCGACGATCGCGCAGCTCCAGCTTCGCGAGCATGTTCGAGATGTGCGTCTTGACCGTGTCGGCGCTCAGGCCGAGACGGGCGGCGATCGCCGCGTTCGTGCCGCCCTCGCGCAACGCGTCGAGGACGCGCCACTCGGCGGGCGTGAGGACATCGGGATGGCGCGGGCGGCCGCCGCGATTGGGCTCCATGCGGACATGCTAGAACGCGGGATGGGGAGGTTTCCTCACCCGATCGCCTGTTCGCCTGGGTGGGCCACGTCCTGCCCGGCGAAGTGCGGGGGGCGCGAACCCGCAATCATCGACAACCTTCTGCGTGGGCTCATCGGATCGACATTGCGGAGCGACGCAGCCGGACAGATACCCGACTTGCCGTTCGGAGGCACCGCCCTCGCGTACTCGCGCGGCGAATCTCGCGCCCATACGCAGCCGACGGCATACTGCGTATCACCCGAGGTTGGCCGCGCCCGCTGAGAGCATCGCCATGTCCGAACGCTCGCCCGATGCCGCCACCATCGCCCGAACGGTCGCAGCGATCGGCTTGCCCGACACTGCCGGGGCGGGGGCCGCGGCCGAGGCGCGCCAGAACCGGCTCACCAAGCCGCCCGGCTCGCTCGGCCGGCTCGAGGACCTCGCGACGCGCATCGCGGCGATCAGCGGGCAGGAGCGCCCGAGGCTCGACGCGCGGCTGATCGTTGTCGCGGCCGGGGATCATGGCGTGGTCGCCCAGGGTGTCTCGCCCTACTCGCAGTCGGTGACCGCCCAGATGGTCGCGAACTTCCTCCGCGGCGGTGCGGCGATCAACATCCTCGCCGACCACGCGGACGCGCGCGTTCGTGTCGTCGACGCGGGTGTGGCAACCGCACTGCCGCCCGGGGTGGCCGACGACGCAAAGCTGCTGCGACTCGGACTCGGGCCGGGTACGGCCGACATCACGCGGGGGCCGGCGATGGCGCGCGAGGTCGCCGAGCGAGCGGTCGCGGCGGGGATCGCGTTGCTCGAAGACGAACGCGCTCGCGAGGGCGTCGACATCGTCGGTTGCGGCGAGATGGGGATCGGTAACACCACCTCGGCGGCGGCGCTCATCGCGGCCGTGACCGGCCACGCGCCTGCCGCCGTGACCGGCCGCGGCACCGGCGCGGACGACGAGACATACGCCCGCAAGGTGCGCGCCGTGCAGCGGGCGCTCGAGGTAAACGCGCCCGATCCTGCCGACGGCGTCGGCCTGCTCGCGGCGGTCGGTGGGTACGAGATCGGCGTGCTGGCCGGCGTGTACCTCGCGGCCGCGAGCATGCGCGTGCCCGCGGTGATGGATGGGGTTATCTCCGGGGCCGCTGCGCTCGTCGCTGCGGCGATCGCGCCCGGAGTTGCTGACTCCGTCGTTGCCTCGCATCGTTCTGCGGAGCCGGGGCATCTCGCCGTCCTCGATCGCTTCGGCTTCGAGCCGCTGCTGGACCTCGGGATGCGGCTCGGCGAAGGGAGCGGCGCGGCGCTCGGCATCTCGCTCTGCGTCGCCGCGTGTCGGCTGCTCGACGAGATGGCGACGTTCGGCGAGGCGGGCGTGGACGACTCGGACGCGGCTGTGCCGCCGGAGGCGTAAAGTAGCGCTATGGGAGCATCACTTCGCGCGCTGTTCATGTCCGTGCCGATCGCACTCGAATTTCTCACCCCGCTGCGGCTGCGCCGTGTTGAGCGCTGGGATGACGCCACGTTCGCGAGCGCGCTGGGCTGGTATCCCGCAGTCGGTCTGCTGATCGGGCTCGCCCTGCTCGGCATCGACGTGGCCACCGAGGAGCTGCTGCCGGTCGGCGTACGCTCGGCGCTGCTGGTCGCGACGCTGGCCGTGCTCTCCGGCGGCCTGCACCTCGACGGCGTCGCCGACACCGCCGACGGCATGGCGTTGCAGGGCGAGCGCAACGAGCGCCTGGGCGTGATGAGTGTCGGTAACGTCGGTCCCGCCGGTGTGATGGCGCTCGTGATCGTGCTGCTCGTGCAGTGGTCGGCGCTGACGGCGCTCGCCGAGCCGCTGCGTGCGGGCGCTCTCGTGCTGGCCCCGGCGATGGCGCGCTGGACGGTCGCGCCGGTGGCGGTGCTTTTCAGTCCCGCGCGCCCGCGAGGGCTCGGCGCGACGCTGCAGCACGGCGTGTGGCCGTTCGCGGCGCCGCTGTCTGCGATCATCGCCTTCGCTGCGGGGTACGTGCTGTTCGGGCCGGAGGGCCTCGTGCTGCCCGTCGCGGCGGCTGTCGCGGCGATCATCCTCGCCGGCGCGGCCTCGCGGATGATCGGCGGCGTGACCGGTGACACCTACGGCGGGGCCATCGAGACAGCTCAGGCCGCCACGCTCATCGTCATCCTCGCCGCCGCCTCGCAGGGCTGGCTCGAGCCCACCTTCCTCGAATAGGCGCCGAGGGCACGACTCCGAATGGCCGAGCTGTGGTTCGTGACGGGCGGCGCGCGCTCCGGCAAGAGCAGCTACGCCGAACGCCTCGCCGCTGCCACCGGCCGCGGCGTGACCTACATCGCGACGATGGAGCCGCTCGACGAGGAGCTCGTGCAACGCGTGGCCGCACACCGCGCCGCGCGCCCCGCGGGCTGGGACACCGTCGAGGCGCCCCTCGACCCCATCGGCGCGCTCGCGGCGGCGGACCCGGAGCAGTGCGCGCTGCTCGACTGCCTTTCACTCTGGGTCACCAACCGCATGGGCCCACTCGGCGAGTCGCCCACGCCCGGGGACCTCGCGCGCCTCGAGGGCGAGCTCGCGGCCGAGGGCGCGCGGCTGATCGACGCCGCCCGGGCCCGCAGCGGCGAGACGATCGTCGTGACGAACGAGGTGGGGAGCGGGCTCGTGCCGCCGTACCCGCTCGGCCGCGCTTATCGCGACGTGCTGGGGCGCGTAAACCAGCAAGTCAGCGTCGCGGCCGACCGCGCGTGGCTACTGGTGTCGGGGCGTGCGCTGGAGTTGCCCCCGGAGGGCCCGGCCGCCGACTGAAGCCCGGACGGTGCTCCTCGACGGTCACCAGCAGGCGAGCGGGGCGGGGGACCTATCCGGGCCACATCCGCAGCGTGGCCGTCAGTTCAATCGCCTGGCCGTCGCGCACGACGGTGAGCATGACGTCGGTCCCGACATCCTGATCGTCGATGAGGCGCGAGAGCTGGTTCATCGATGTGATCTCGGTACCGGCGAAGGCGGTGATCACATCGCCGCCCTGCTCGAGGGCGCCCTGGCCGTCGGGCTGCGAGGCCGCGACGAGGCCCGCGCGGTCGGCGGCGCTGCCCGGCACGACGGCCGTGATGTAGACGCCTCGCAGTGCGTCGACGCCGGCGTCGTCGGCGTTGATCGCGTTGAGCGTGACGCCGGCGATGCCGAGCTGGGCGTGCGTGATCTCGGCGCCGGCGATCATCTCCGGGATGTAGCGCAGCACCGTGTTCGACGGGACCGCGTAGCCGATGCCGATGAAGAAGCTCTGCCCGGCGGGGTTCTCGACCGCCGTGGTGATGCCGATGACCTCGCCCACGCTGTTGAAGAGCGGCCCGCCCGAGTTGCCGGGGTTGACGGCTGCGTCGGTCTGGATCACGCCGCGCACGGGCCGTCCGCCGAGGTGCTGGTGCGCCTCGCGGTCGATCCCGCTGACGATGCCCGAGGTCACCGTGAAGTCGAGGTCGAACGGGCTGCCGATCGCGAACACCGGCTCACCGACCCGCACGAGGTCGGAGTCGCCGAACGCCGCCGGTACGGCCGCACCGGCCGGGATGTTCGCGCGGAGCACCGCGAGGTCGTTGCTGGGGTCGGAGCCGAGCACCTGGGCCGCGACGACCGTGCCGTCGTACAGCTCGACGACAATCGTGAGGGCGCCGCGCACGACGTGGTCGTTCGTCACGATGTGCCCGCTCTGGTCGACCACGACGCCGCTGCCGACGCCACCGCCGAGCTGTCCGCGCGCCCGGATCTGCACCACGGATGGCACGACGCGCTCGATCATGTCCGGCAGGCCTGCGATTGCCGTCGTCGCGGACGCTGAGCCGGGCGCCTGCGTCGGAGTCGCCTCGAGGACCACGGGCGGCTGCGTGGTGGCCGTCGCCGAGGCGGCGACCGCTGGGGCTGTCGCCTGAGTCGGTGTGACCGGTACGGACGCGGTGGCGCCCGGGTCGGGGTCGTCCCCACCGATCGAGGTGGCGATCATCGCACCAATACCCATCGAGACGACGATGACGGCGCCGAACAGGAATGCGAGGAGCCAGGCTCTGAGTGTCATAACGGCCTCGTCTCCGCGAGAGGGGTAGGCCGATCATTCCACGCGGTTGGTCTCGCGAGCATAAAGCGTCGACACGAAAAACGTCATGAATCGGCCACGGAGGCGTTACTGGCCGACCGCTCCGGACCACACGCTGCGGTCCTCGATGCCGTTTTCGCGGTACCGTAGCGCGTTCTCGTAGTAGGGCATGGGCCCCTCGGAGGCGGCTCGCATGCGCGCGATGCGGTCCGGCTTCGACTGCCGCACCTGGCCGGGCACGCCGATCACCAGCGAGTACTCCGGCACCTGCTCTCGAGGAGAGACCAGCGCGCCCGCCGCCACGAGCGAGTGCGAGCCGATGACCGCGCCGGGGAGCAGCGTCGCGTTGTTTCCGAGCAGTACGTCGTCGCCGACCTCGCGGCAGTGCACGACGACGGCGTGGCCGATGGTCACGTCGTCGCCGATGGTGAGTGGCTCGTCGGTGTGGATGACGACGTTGTCCTGCACGTTGACGTCGGTGCCGATGCGGATCGGCGCGTAGTCACCGCGGATTACCGCGCCAGGCCACACCGAGCAGCGCTCGCCGATGACGACGTCGCCGATGATGGTGGCGCCGGGCGCGATCCAGGCCGACTCCGCGACCTGCGGAGTCTTGCCCTCGAACGGAATGATCACGGGCGTCCGCCGGTGTAGAGCGCGTACCCGCCCGCCGCCGGCAGCGACGCCTCCAGGTCCAGCAACACGGACTCCACGAGCGCCGTCGAGGCGCGTCCGGTCAGTACCTGGCGCAGCCCGCGCCGCGGGCGTACCAGCCGAACGCGCGCCGGGATGCGTGCCTCGTCGGCGACCCAGTCGACGGCGTCCTCAAGGTCGCCAGTGTCGTCAATGAGCCCTGCGTCGAGGGCGTCGGCGGAGGTGAAGACCTCGCCGGTGGCAAGCTCGCGCACGTCGTCGATGGACATGCCGCGCCCCTCGGCGACGCCGGCGACGAACTGCTCGTAGAGCGAGTCGAGGACGTGCTGTTCTTTGGCCTGCTCCTCGTCGGTGGGCTCGCGGAACGGTGAGAGCATGTCCTTGAGTCGGCCGGACTTGCTGACGCGCATGCTCACGCCGATGCGGTCGAGCGCCTCGTGCACGACGGGGCGGTACGAGATCACGCCGATGGCGCCGACGATCGCGGTGGGGAGCGTGATCACGCGCTGCGTCGCGGACGCGATCATGTAGCCTCCCGATGCGCCGAGCCCGCCGACGAAGCCGGCGACCGGCTTCTCGCGGCGCAGTCGCCCGACCGCGCGGGTGATCATCTCGGCGCCTACCGCCGTGCCACCGGGCGAGTCGATGTTGAGCACGACGCCGCGCACCGATTGGTCGTCGCGCAGCCGGAGGAGGAGCCTGGTGAACTCGAGGGGTCGCACGGCGGGCCCGATCATGCCCTGCATGTCCACGACCGCCACGGTGGGCGGGCGGAGCCGGCTCAGTATCTGCACCGCAACCTCCTGATCGCCGTCCGAGTGTACGACAGCGCGAGGCCACGAGGCCCCGGCCGCCGCCCCGTGGCGGGGTGGCGCGGTATTGTGTAGCGGTGGAACAATCGCTGCCTCCGGCACCCCGAGGCTCGAGAGGCTGCCCGCCTGTGCGCCGCGTTTTCCTGACGCTGCTCCTGACGCTGCTCTTGATGCTGCTGCCCACAATCATGCTCGCGTGCGATCGCACCGCCGAGCTGATCCCGGGCTCCGAGGAGACGCCGTCTCCGCTCACGTCAGCGCCCGGAACCGTGACGCATGAGCCTGTGATCGCGCCGGCGAGCATCCGCATCTCCGGGAGTGCGTCGGCAGACCCCGTCAGGCCCGCTGGCCCATCCGATGCCGACCTCGCGCGCAGCGTTGTGCAGGTGCGTGTGATCGACCCGGAGAGCGTGCCTCCGTTCGTCCGCGACGGTAGCGGCGTCATCATCGACGAGGAGCACGGGCTGATCCTCACCAGCGCGCTCATCGTCGTCCCGCCGGGCGACGGTAGTGAGGATCACTACGAGATCGAAGTCGCGACGAACCCGGTGCCCGGCGGCGAGCCACGGCTCACCCACGGAGCCGTCCTCGTCGCGTACGACGCCATCTCCGAGCTCGCCGTCCTCCAACTCACCGCCCGGCCGTCCGATTCCGATATCCCGGCCGCCGCAGCCGACGCGGACGATGAAGCCGGCGCGGCGAGCGACGCGAGCGACGATAGCCAGGCCGGTGCAGCGGAAGATGACGCCCCGGCGTCGCGGGTGCTGGACGAGCCGGAGGCGGCCATGGGCGACACCGCCGCGATGAAGCGTGGCGACCAGCTGCGGATGTTCGGACACCCCGGACTCCACCCATCGGGCGCCCACACCCCACAGGCTGTGATGGTGACGATCGCCACGCTGGTCGGCGTGCGCGCCGAGCCCGCCGCGGGGGAACATGCGTGGTTCACCACGGAAGCACGACTCCCGCACGGCAACGCCGGCGGCCCCGTCTTCAACGAGGCCGGCGAGCTGGTGGGGATCTCGACGCAGCTCGTCTACAGCCTCAACGCGCCGGTGTCGCACGTGCGCCCCATCGTGCTGGCCCAGGACCTCATCGAGGAGGCGCGATCGGCCGGCGAGGAAGCGCCTCCGCTCACGCTGCCGCTCATGCACCGTGGCGGCGCGCCCGGCACCGCGCTACCCGGCGTGAGCGGCGACATCACCGTCACGGAGCCTCGGTTCGCCCTCGAGGCCCTGGGCGAGGGCGGGTCGCGAGCGCTGTTCGACTATGCGCGCGTCTTCCCGGCGGTCACGCCCGAACTCAACTACGAGTTCGTCGTGCAGGGCGCGCCGGACGGAGCTCCGGTGCAGGAGCTGTGGTACCTGGACGGCGTGTTCCAGGACGACCTCTCCGCCTCCTACAACTGGAACCTCGGACCGTTCGCGCTCGTCTCCGACCGGCTGGCGTCGCCCAACCCCGCCGGTCCACCGACGGGCGTGTGGAAGCTCGAGGTGTGGATCGACGGCTCGCAGCGCGCGGCCTCCCGGGCCTACCTGGGTGTGGACCCGCCGACTCCGTCCATCAGCGACTTCGCCTTCGGCACGAAGCTCAGCCAGACGTTTGGGCCGGCCGAGTCGCCCCGGGTCGGCGCGGACCGCATCCTCGCCTTCTTCGCGTACGAGGGCGCGAGTGTCGTCGAGCGGCTGAGCTGGATCGTGTACCTGAACGGCCAGCCCCACTACCGCTCGCCCGAGGTGCCATGGCGGGGTGGTCAGCTCGGCGTGTGGTGGGTGGGCATGCACGCGCTCGACGGCCTCGAGCGCGGACTCTGGCAGTTCGAGATCTTCTTCGACGGCGAGTCGATGGGCCGTGACTCGTTCCGGCTCCCGTAGCGGCCTCAAGCGCGGCTAACGCAGCTCGCCATCGTCGCCGTAGAGGGCGTCTGCGAAGGAGGGGTCGAACACCGTCGACACATCGACGGGGCCGCTGAACTGCTCGTCGTACCGCAGCAGGATCTCCTGCAATGCCTCCCACTGGTCGAGCGTGCCCCGGCCCATGCCGTCGTCGCGCTGGGCGTTGCGCAGGTCGGTGTCAAACAGGAAGCGCTGGTGGGCGCGGTCCGCGCCCTCGGCGTACTCGAGGACGAGGTCGATCGCCTCGTCGGGGTGCGAGGCTGCGTAGTGCGCTCCGCGCAGCGCCGCGCGCAGGAAGCGCTCAGCCAGCGTGCGGTCCTCGACCGTCGTCTCGTCGCGCACGAGGTAGGTCACGCCGAGTGTCGCGATGCCGTAGTCGTGCGGGTCGAACACGCGGATCTCGACGCCGGCGCTGCGGATGCGGTTCGGCTCGTTGTTGAGGAACACCGGGAACACGTCGACCTGGCGTTCGATGAACACGCGCTCATCGAACCCCACTGCCTGCAGCTGCACGTCGTCTGGTCCGAGGTTTGCAGTGGCGAGCAGCGCGAGCAGCTCGGCGGGCACCACGCCGCCCTTGAAGCCGACACTGTGGCCCTCGAAGTCCGCGGGCGCTTCGATGCCGGAGTCGGCGTGCACGACGAAGCCCTGGTCGCCGCGCTGGCCGAACAGCGCGATGGTGCGCACGGGCAGGCCGTTCGCGCGCTGCCGCAGAGCCTGTGCGGCGGTTGCGGTGGTGAAGTCGACCTCGCCGGCGAGCAGGAGCTGGCCGTGCTCGCCCTGCGTCGAGTGCCGGATCTCCACCTCGAGGCCTTCGTCGGCGAAGAAGCCGCGCGCGTAGGCGACGTAGGCGGCGACGAACGGGAGGTTGGCCTGCGGCCGGTACCCCGCCATGAACACGACCTGTTCGAGGGGCTCGTCCGCGTCCTCGTCGTCGCAGGCAACGGCGAGCGCGAACGCTGCTACGAGGCAGACGAGCAGCCCGGCAATCCACGCGCGTGTCATCGGCACCCCCCGATACGAGCGGCGAGTATCGGGGTTCGCGCGCTTAGGGGCTCGACGCGCCGCTACCACTCCCGCGCTGACTCGTGCCAGAACAGCATCCTTCGCTCGAGGAGCGAGAGCGCGGCGGTCAGTGCCACCCCGATCACGGCGAGCACGACGATCGCGCCGAACAGCGCCGGCGTGTCGTAGTCGCCGTGCGCGATCACGATCAGCTGGCCCACGCCCGAGTCCGCCGACATCCACTCGGCCACCACCGCGCCGATCAGCGCGAGGGGGATGGAGATGCGCAGCGCGGCGAACACGAACGGCAGCGAGGCGGGGAGCCGCAACCGGCGCAGGACCTGCCAGCGCGAGGCATCCATCGCGCGGAAGTAGTCGTGCGCTGCCGCGTCGATGGACCGGAGGCCCGTCACCGCGTTGACCAGCATGGGGAAGAACGTGATGAGGCCGGCCACGACGTACTTCGGGCCATCGCCGAAGCCGAGCCAGATGATGAGCAGCGGCGCGACAGCGACGATCGGCGTGACTTTCACGAGCAGTGCGAACGGGTAGAGGGCACGCTCCAGGCGGCGCGAGTGCGCCATCGCGATGCCGAGCAGGAACGCGCTCCCCGCGCCCAGCACGAGCCCGCCGAGCGCGTGCTGCAGCGACACCGCGCCCGCGCCGAGGAACCGCGTCGGGTCCGCGAGCAACGCGTCCGCCACCGCCGTGGGGGAGGGCGCGAGGTACTCGGGCACCTCGCGCGCGCGGATCCATGCCTCCCAGGCGCCCAGCACGAGCATTGCCACGAGGAGCGGTGGCACGGCGGCGCGGACACCGTTACCGAGCCATGCCGCCGGCGACACCGAGCCTCGCCGGGGCCCGGTCGGTGCGTGGATCGTCTCGATGGTGCCGTCGAGGAGGTCGGCAAGCTCGGGCTCCGCGCGCGCGGGCGGCGTGGCTGTCGCCCGCGGCGGGGCGGCGACGACAGCGTGGCGCGGCGCGCGCGGTGCGCCGTCGAGCAGGTCGGCGACATCGGGGTGTCGCGCGGTCACGCGCTCCCCTCCCGGAGCGCCTCGCGCACACGCGCGACGTGGTCGAGGAACGGCGGGGTCTCCTCGATCGCCGCGTGGCGCGGGCGAGGCAGGTCGACGGCCATGTCGGCGACGACGCGGCCCGGGCGGGGCGCGAGCACGACGACGCGGTCGGAGAGCAGCACGGCCTCGCGGATCGCGTGCGTCACGAATAGTACGGAGGGCCGGTCGCGCTCCCACAGCCGCAGCAGTTCCAGCCGCAGCTCCTCGCGCGAGAACTCGTCGAGCGCGCCGAAGGGCTCATCCATGAGCAGCAGCCGCGGCCCGTGTGCCAGCGCGCGCGCCAGCGCGACACGCTGCCGCATCCCGCCCGAGAGCTCTGCCGGGTGGTAGCCCGCGAAGCGCTCGATGCCCGTCTGCTTGAGGAGCCCTCGCACCGCTGCCGCGTCGGAGCGCTGCCCGGCGAGCTCGAAGCTGAGCGCCACGTTGCCCTCAACCGTGCGCCACGGCAGCAGTCCCGGCTCCTGCGTGACGAGGCCGAACGCGCGCATCGCCCTCGCCGCCCCGGGGTCGCCCCCGAGCACCCGGGCGCGGCCCTCGCTGGGCTCGAGGAGCCCGGCCACGATGCGCAGCAGCGTCGTCTTGCCACACCCGCTCGGACCGACGATCGAGACAAACTCGCCCGGACCGACCGCGAACTCGACATCGTCGAGGGCGAGCAGGCGCGCACCGTCGCGCGCCTCGTAGCGGTGTGAGACGCCCTCGATGGCGACGGCCGACGTCGAGACAGGGGCCGTGGCGGACGTGGTCATGCGGTGCTGCGTTCCCTCCACCCTCGCGGGTGGCGTGCCTGCTGCGGTAGGCTGCGTGCCGCCCATTGTAGTCGTCGCGGCGGGGAGCGCCGGGGCGAGTACACCGGCAGCAGAGTAGGTCGCCGCGGCGTGCATGCCCGCGCCGGCACGCCCCGCCGAAAGGCCACGGACCACATGACGGAGTCCATCGCGATCATCGGCGGCACCGGGCCTGAGGGCCGCGGCCTCGCGTCGCGCTTCGCCCTCGTTGGGCTGCGCGTGGTTATCGGCAGCCGCCACGCCGAGCGAGGCGCATCCGTCGCCGCCGAGGTCGCCGCCACGCTCGCGGGCCGCTCCGGCGCAGGGCCTGTCGAGGGCGCCTCGAACGCCGACGCGGCTGCAGCGGGCGACATCGCAGTCGTCACCGTACCGTTCGAGGGCCATCGCGCGACCCTCGAGGCGCTCGCCGAGCCGCTCGCCGGCAAGATCGTGGTCGACGCGGTTGTGCCGGTGCGGTTCGAGCGGGGCCCCCGCCCCGTCGAGGTGGCCGAGGGCTCGGCCACCGAGGAGGCGGCCGCGGTGCTGCCGGGGTCGCGCGTGGTCGGCGCGTTTCACAACCTCGCCGCCGAGTCGTTGCTCGACCTCGATACATCCGTCCACGCCGACGTGCTCGTGACGGGCGGCGACGAGGCGGCGAAGCAGGCGGTCTTCGCGCTCGCCGAGCAGATCGAGGGCGTGCGCGCCGTCGACGCTGGGCCACTGCGCTACTCGCGGTTCGTCGAGGGCCTCACGGTACTGCTGATCGGCGTGAACATACGCCACAGGGCGCGCACCCACGTGCGCATCGAGGGACTGCCGGCATGACCACCTCGCCGCTCCGGGCGGGCGACGCCGAGGTGCGCGTGATCGGCGTCCGCGGCATCCCCATGGTGGAGGAGGGCGACGACCTTGCCATGCTCGCCTTCGGCGCCGCCATGGCGCAGGGCACGGCGCTCCGTGACGGCGACGTGCTGGTGGTCGCGCAGCGCATCGTCTCGAAGGCTGAAGGCCGCGTCGTGCCGCTCGACAGCTTCGAGCCCTCGCCGTTCGCGCTCGCGTGGGCCGAGGAGTGGGACAAGGACCCCCGCCAGATCGAGGCCGTGCTCCGCGAGTCTGCCCGCATCGTCCGCCAGCGCGCGGGCGTGCTCATCGCCGAGACGCACCACGGCTTCATCTGCGCCAACGCCGGCGTCGACGCCTCCAACGTCGGCGGCGATGACCTGATCTCGCTCCTGCCTGTCGACCCCGACGCCTCGGCGCGCGCGTTGCGTGATGCCGCGCGCGAGCAGCTCGGCGTCGAGATCGCAGTGATCGTCACGGACACCTTCGGGCGGTCGTGGCGGCAGGGCGAGACCAACGTCGCGATCGGCCTCGCCGGCCTGCGCCCGCTGCGCCCGCTCGTCGGCGTGGCGGACATCGATGGCCGCGAGATGCGTGTGAGCATGCCGTGTGTCGCGGACGAGATCGCCGCGACGGCGGGGCTCGTCATGCTGAAGACGGCGAGCATCCCCGTCGCGATCGTGCGCGGCTACGAGTACGACGCCGGCGAGGGCTCGGCGCGCGAGATCGTGCGGCCCCCGGAGATGGACCTCTTCCCCTAACGCCGTCCCGAGCGCCCACCGCCAGTCCACAGTAGCGCGTGCATAAGTCGTCCATCCCTGAGGCCGCGCGCCGCGATAGGATCGGCGCAGCGCGAGCGCACCTCGAGGGATGACGATGGCGGACGACGAAGGCGGCGACGGGCAGGACGTCCCCGGCAGGCTGCGCTCGCCGCTGCTCACCGACGGCCAGCCCAACTTCCACTGGTGGCTCTTCCTGCCCGGTGCCGGCGTCGCCGTGCTGTGGGCGCTCTACGGCGCCGTCACCGCCGAGGCCGACGCGACGGGGCGGTTCCTCGGCCAGCTGCTCTGGCCCGGCGTCCCCATCTTCGTCGCCGCCACCGCCGCTGCCTGGCTCGGCTGGCGGCTGGACATCGACTGAGCGGACGGACAGGGCGCGTGCTGCACATCTACACCGGCTCGACGCAGGCCAACCGCGGCTCCGACGAGTTCCGCCTGCACGAGGCTTACCGGGAGCTTCGCGCCCGCCTCGACACCGATGGCATGCTCGACCTCAACACCACCGACGTGCCCGCTCGCGGCGCGACGCCCGGCCAGCTCATCGAGCTCGCGTCGACGGTGCCGTTCCTCGCGCAGGCGCGGTTCGTCGTGGTCGAGGGCCTGCTCGTGTCGCTCGGTTCGGGCCGCGGCGTCGCCACGGAGTGGCAGCCGCTCGTCGACGCGCTGCCCGGCATGCCCGACACCACTCACCTCGTACTCCTCGAGCCCGCGCGCCAGCGTGAGCAGCGGCAGACGCTGGGCCGCTCGCCGCTGCTGCGCTCCCTGCGCGCCCTAGACGGCGTCGACTACCGGCAGTTCACGGAGCTGCGGCTCGGCGGGCGCGGCGGCAACGAGGTGGCGTCGTGGCTGCGCGAGCGCGCCGAGGCTCGTGGTGTGCGCATCGAGGTCGCTGCCGCGGGACGGCTCAGCGAGCTCATCGGCGCCGACCTGTGGGCGCTCAGCGGCGAGCTCGACAAGCTCGCCCAATACGCGCAGGGGCGCGCCATCACCGAGGACGATGTCGACCTGCTGACCACCGCAGCGCGCGACGAGGACGTGTTCGGCCTCGTGGACGACGCGGTCACGGGCCGCACCGCCGCCGCCCTTGTACGGCTGCGACGCATGCTCGACCGCGGGAGTGACTCGCCGGCGCGGCTCCAGGGGCTCATCGCGCGCCAGCTGCGAAACCTCGTGCGTGCCGCCGCGCTGATCGAGGAGGGCGCGCCGCGCGAGACGATCGGTGAGGCCACCGGCATCACGCACCCGTTCCCGCTCGGCAAGCTCGTCGACCAGGCCTCGGCGCTCGGGCGCGCGGCGTCCGAGGACGGGCTCCGCGCCGTCGAGGCGGCCGACCACGCGGTAAAGACCGGGCGATTCTCCGACGCGCTCGCGCTCGAGCTGCTGATCACGCGCCTCGGCGCGGGTCGCGGCCGCGCCACGCGCGGTGGCCGGGCGCGCTCGGCACGCCGCCAGGGGTAGAACGCCGGACGCACCGAGACACACCGGGGGCACGCCGAGGTACTCAAGGCGCCCGCCGCCCCGCCTCGAACGCCGCCATGAGTGACTGCCTGCGAGTGACTACCGAGGTGCGTGACGCCCCGGGAAGCGGTGCGGTTACTCCTCGAGGCGGAGCGTGGAGAGCAGGCGGCCCTGCACCTCGACGTTCTCGGCCGAGGTGTAGATCGGGTCCATCGTCGCGTTCGCCGGCTGGAGCCGGACGCGCTCGCCCTCGCGGTAGAACTTCTTGAGCGTGGTCTCGCCCTCGTCCTTGAGCCAGACCGCGACGCGCTCACCGTCGTCGCAGGTGTTGGTCGGCTCGAGGATCACGATGTCGCCGTCGTTGATGAGGTCCTCGATCATCGAGGTGCCCTCGACGCGCAGCGCGAACGCCTGCGTCCGGCCGCGCGTCTGCTCGCGCGTGACCTCGATCTGTTCCACGTCCGTGCCGAGCGTCTCCGGGAAGGTCGGGATCGGCGCGCCCGCGGCGATCTTGCCGAGCACCGGGACCGTCAGCGGTGCGCGGCGACGCCGGCCCGAGCCGTCCAGCAGCTCGATGCCGCGTGACACCTCGCGGTCGCGACGGATGTAGCCGCGCTCCTCGAGGCGCTTGAGGTTGTAGTCCACGACGGAGGTCGAGGAGATCTCGCAGCCCTGCTGGATGTCGCGGATGGAAGGTGGGTAGTCCTTCTCCCCCATGAACTCGTCCAGGAACTCCAGGATGCGGCGCTGCCGCGCGGAGAGATCGTCGCCTGCTTGCACCATGCCCGTCACCTCACCTTGTTGCTCCCGACGCCCCAACCGGGGCTACTCGCGGCTACGCCGCTCGCCGGGCCGATGGTCTGCCGCCCCCGCCGCAGTCCCTCGGTTTTCGCCCGCCGGTCGCGCCCCATCTCCGGGGATCACGCCCGCCGCACGCCCACGACATCACCCCGGCCGGGCGGTGCGATGTACGTATGTTCGCAACAAACGTACTTCGCGGCTCGCCTCCGCGTCAAGCGTCTGCCGGCACGCGCACCGACCCCATGTTGCGCGCCGATGCCGTCCGCTACCCTGCCCCCGGCAGTCACGCATGGAAAGGCGGCACCTGTGAGCGCGAGCCTCGAGGACCTCTTCGGCGAGCAGGCGCCCGGCGCGCCGGACACGGAAGCCGGCGAGCTGGCGCGGGCGATGGTCATCGCCGCCCACCCCGACGACGCCGACTTCGGCGCGGCCGGCGCCTCCGCCCTGCTCGCGCAAGCCGGCTGGGAGGTGCGCTACCTCGTCGTCACCGACGGCTCGAAGGGCTCCGACGACCCGAAGTTCACGACCGAGACGCTTGTCGCCACGCGCGACAAGGAGCAGCGCGATGCCGCGCGCATCCTCGGCGTCGCCTCGGTCGGATTCCTCGGCTACACCGACGGCGAGTTGACGTACTCGCGGGAGCTGCTCGGCGATATCACGCGCGAGATCCGCGCGTTCAAACCCCACGCCGTCTATACGCACGACCCCGAGCCCGTGATCCACGACCAGGGCTTTATCAACCACAACGACCACCGCATCACCGGCCTCGCGACCGTCGACGCGGTCTACCCCACCGCGCGCGACCGCCTCAACTTCCCCGAGCACCTCGAGGACGGCCTCGAGACGCACAAGGTCGCCGAGCTGTACCTGTGGGGCACCAACCAGCCCAGCTTCGACGTCGACATCAGCGCGGTCGTCGACACGAAGATCGAGGCGCTGCTCGCCCACGTCAGTCAGTTCGGGGACAGCGGCGACTTCGTCGAGTTCGCGCGTGAGCGCTGGCGCGACGAGGACGGCCGCTACCTCGAGTCGTTCCGCCAGGTAGTGATGTTCCGGTGACGAACCCGGACGGAGGTGAGCCTGCCGGACCCGGCCCGGGACACCAGCACCTCGAGCAGCGCTTCTGCCCGCAGTGCGCGACCGAGCTCGTGCCCGATCGAGGCCCGGGCGGCCAGCCCGGCTGCCCCGCGTGCGGCTTCGTGCGCTTCGATAACCCGAAGGTCGCGACCGGCGTGGTCGTCGAGCACGAGGGCCGCGTGCTCCTGGTGCGCCGCAACCACGAGCCGATGATGGGCCGCTGGACCTTCCCCTCGGGCTTCGTCGACGCCGGTGAGGTGGTCGAGGACGCCGCGCGCCGCGAGGCGTTCGAGGAGGCCGGGGTCGAGGTCGAACTCGACCGCACCCTCGGCGTCTACAGCGCCGAGGGCGACCCGGTGGTGTTCATCGCCTACGCCGGCCATGTCGTGGGCGGCGCGCCCGAGGCCGGCGATGAGGCGTACGAGGTGGGGCTGTTCGCTCCCGACGAGCTGCCCGAGCTGGCGTTCCAGCACGACCCCGCCATCATCGAGGCGTGGCGCACGGGCTGACGCTCGGCGACAATCCACCCCGCGCGCCGGGGCGAGCCGCACGTTCGGCCCTCGCGCGGTAGGATGCGCGGGGCCCACGACACCGACGAGGTCGGCGGGCAGTACGCACAGCAGCGAGAGGCAGAAGCCGTGAAGATCGTTCTCTACGTCGCCACTGACGAGCCGCTCACCGCGGACGTGCGGGCGCTGATCGACGAAGCCGTCCAGCAGGCGGGCGTCGCCGACCCGGAGGTTGAGACGCGCGTGGTCACTTCAATGGACGACGCGAAGTCCGTGCGCTGCCTCGGATCACCGACGATCCGCATCGAGGGCCTCGATGTCGAGTACGGGGACCGTGAGCCTCCCGAGACGACCAACGGCGAGCGCTTCTACAGCACCTCGGAGGGCTGGGGCCGGATGCCCACCGTCGGCATGGTGGTGTTCGCCATCAACGAGGTGCGCGCGGCCCGAGGGTCCGGCTAGACGCGCCGGGCTCCGGCGGCGCGAGTCGCGAGGGGGCGCCATGGCCGACGAACCCGCAGACGCCGACGAAGCGCAGGACGAGACACCCGGGCGCCCACGGAAGCTGCGCGGCCGCGGTTACTCCGCCCGGGGCACCAGCCTCGGTGACGAGGTGCGTCGCCGCGTCGAACAGGCCGCCCACGCCGCTCACGATGCTGCCCACGACGCCGCAGAAGCCGCCAGCCCGCAGGCCCGACAGCTCGCCGACCGCGTGCAGCGCCTGGCCGAGGCGGCACGCGACGAAGCCGAGCGACGCCGACCCGGCGCGGAGCGCGCTGCGCGAGCAGCGGCCGATCGCGTCCGCGACGCCGCCGATCGCGCGCAACCCGAGGTCGAGCGCCTCGCCCGCCAGGCCCGCGCCGCGGGCGAGGCTGCCGCGCCGCACGTCACGCGCGCAGCGCAGGACGCAGCCCAGTACGCCCGCGACCACGACGAAGAGCTGCGCGGCGCCGCAGCCGACGTCGCACGCAACGTCGCCCCGCGCCCGCTGCGCCCCGCGGTCGACGCCCTCGGCGACGAGATGAAGAAGCGCCCGCGCGCGACGGCTGGTGACGCCGACGATCCTGGCAAGACCGAGGGCTCATCGGCAGATGCGTCGACCAGTCCGGACGCGAAGCCTGATCGAGATTCGGGTCGTAACCGGGGCTAGGCGTCGGGTCGCCTCGGGTCGATGCGTTGCGCCTCGACGGTCGCGATGCGCAGGTCGTCCATCTCCACGACGGTGAAGCG
This sequence comes from Dehalococcoidia bacterium, assembly GCA_965208885.1. GTDB lineage: Bacteria > Chloroflexota > Dehalococcoidia > UBA2979 > UBA2979 > VXMT01. The sequence goes on along the minus strand of CBDBPS010000002.1, from coordinate 1,176,177 downwards.
GTAGCCCTCGAACTCGGCCGTCGCGCCCACCTCCGGGATCTCGCCCAGCAGCTCCAGCACGAGGCCGGCGACGGTGTTGAACGCCCCCGGCTCCACCTCGAGGTCAAGCAGGTCCTGGAGCACGTCGAGGCCCTCCGCCGCGTCGATGCGCACGATGCCGCCCGCGCGCCGCACGGCGGGCTCCTCGGGCACCTCGAACTCGTCCTGCAGCTCGCCGACGATCTCCTCGAGCACGTTCTCGAGCGTCACGATCCCGTCGGTGCCGCCGTACTCGTCGACCACGATCGCGAACTGCGTGCGCCGCACGCGCATCAGCCGCAGCAGCTCCTGCACGTCGATCTGCGCCGGCACGATCAGCGGCTCGCGGAGCAGCGACTCGAGCGGCATCTCGGACTCTGCCAGCAGCAGGTCGCGCGCGTGCAGCACCCCGATCACGTCGTCGAGGTCGTTGCGATAGACGGGGTAGCGCGAGTGGCGCTGCGCCTTGGCGAACGCGATCGCCTCCTCGGTCGAGGTAGCGGCGTCGATCGCGTTCACCTCGGTGCGAGGGATCATGACGTTCGCGACCGTGAGGTCGGCGAAGCGGATCACGCGTTGCAGCATGAACTGCTGCTGCTCGTTCAGCGCGCCGGCCTCGGCGCTCGCCGCCACCACCAGCCGCAGCTCGTCGGAGCCGAAGTGGCCGCGCTGGCCGGCCGCGCGGTCCACGCCGAGCAGGCGTGCGACGACCCAGCCGCTCTCGTTGAGCAGGTAGATCGCGGGCCGGAACACGGCACGGAATAACCGCAACGGCCCCGCGATGATGATCGCCGTCTGCTCCGGGTACTGGAGCGCGACCCCCTTTGGCGCGAGCTCGCCGGCGATGACATGCAGCGCGGTGATGATCGCGAACGCAACGGCCACGGCGACCGCGTGGCCGGCGACCGCGCCGATGACCGGATCGAGCAGCCCCGCCAGAGCAGGCTCGCCGATCCACCCGAGCGCCAGGCTGAAAATGGTGATGCCGAGCTGGCACGCGGCGATGTAGCTGTCGAGGTGGGTAATGCCATCCTCGACGTTGCGCGCGCCGGGCCGCCCCTCGGCCACGAGCTGCTGCACGCGCGTCTGCCGGACGGTGACGAGCGCGAACTCGGCGGCGACGAAGAAGCCGTTGAGGAAGACCAGTAACGCGACGGCGAGTAATCCGCCGCCAATCTCGAGCACGGTTGCCCCCACCCCTCGGGCATCGAGCGTACTACAGGGCGGGCGAGGGGGCGCGGGTTCCGTATCGCCCACACCGGCTACGCTGTTGACACGCATGTGTAGAGTGCAGTAGAACGCTCGTTCGTAAGGAGCGCCCGATGTCCGACGGCAGCGCCATCGAGTGGACCGAGGCTACCTGGAACCCCGTTACGGGCTGCACGCAGGTCTCGCCGGGATGCGCGCACTGCTATGCGAAACGCTTCGCGGAACGCTTCCGAGGCGTCCCGGGCCATCCCTACGAGCGGGGCTTCGACGTGATCTTGCGGCCCGAGCGCATGGACCAGCCGCTCGCCTGGAAGCGCCCTCGCACGATCTTCGTGAACAGCATGAGCGACCTGTTCCACGAGGACATCGACGACGCCTTCGTCGCCGAGGTGTTCGACGTGATGGAGCGAGCGGACTGGCACACGTTCCAGGTGCTGACAAAGCGTCCGGAGCGAGCCGCCGAGCTCGCTCCGTCGCTGCCGTGGCCATCGAATGTGTGGCTCGGCGTCTCAGTCGAGAACCAGCGCTGGACGACACGCATCGACGCACTGCGCTCCATCGACGCGCAGGTGCGCTTCCTCTCGTGCGAACCGCTCCTCGGCCCCCTCAACCTCGACCTCGAGGGCATCCACTGGGTGATCGTGGGCGGTGAGAGCGGCCCCCGCTCCCGGCCGATGCGCCCCGAGTGGGCGCGCGACATCCGCGACCAGTGCCTCGAGGCCGGCGTCCCGTTCTTCTTCAAGCAGTGGGGTCAGCACGACGCAACTGGTAAGCGGATGAGCAAGAAGGCGTCGGGGCGGTTGTTGGATGGGCGGACGTGGGATGAGGCGCCATCACGGGAGGTGCCTGTCTAGTGGCGCTTGTCATGGCATCCGATGGCCTCCCTGCTCGAGAGGTTCACCAGTGGAGCGACGAGAAGCTCTTCTATCTCGAACGCTACATGGACATCTTCACCACCGGGATGAAGAACCTGTGGGAGAACTTGGTCTACGCGGATTTCTTCGCCGGACCAGGAAAATGCGTGGAGGAGGAGACTGGACTTGAGAGCGATGGCTCTCCTCTCCGCGCACTGCGATTCGGATTCTCTCGGATACACCTCAACGATGCGGATCCAGAAGCAGTCGCGGCCCTGCGCCAACGGACGCGCGGTGACGACCGTGTTGAGATTACCCAGTTGGATTGCAACGAAGCAGTCGAGCCGGCTCTCGAATTCCTTATCCCGTCCGGGGATGAGCGCCGAACTCTGGGGCTAGCGTTCATCGATCCAACGGCCTACCAGATGAGTTTCGAGTCGATCCGTTCACTGACCGAACGAGGGAGATTCGATCTACTCATCACGTTCATGACGAATTACCCGCGCAGATTCATCAGCCGGCCTGGATTCGGTCCGGAGTCGGATTTCGCTGCGTTCATTGGCCGGGAAGCGTACCGGGACCACGTCCGGGGGCGGAGCACTATTGACACCCACAACCTGCTCGTTGCGTATCGTGAGCAGTTAGGGAGCATTGGCTACGGATATGTCGATGACGTCACGCGGATCGCTAACACTCGCGGAGCGACCATCTACCACTCGGTGTTTGCGAGTCGCGACCCACGCGGCAAGGACTTCTTCGAGAAGATCAGCCAGCGCACATACTCGGGTCAGCAGCGGATGCTCTAGATCTGCCCGCTACTCCTCGCGCCCCAACGTCAGCCCCAGCACGCCCGCAAGCTCGATCAGCGCGGGGACCGCGGTCTCGGCGTGGAGGCGGCGTGCCTCGAGGTCTGAGGCGATGCGGGTGAGGACGCCGATGGCCTTCGGCGTGTCGAAGTCGGCGTCGAGGGCGTCCATGAACTGGTTGCGGCGCGGCTGCACCAGGAGCTGGTCCGGCGGGCCGCCCGGCGCGTCGAGGGCTCGACGCAGGCGCGTGGCGAGGTCCTCGTAGCCCAGCAGCTCCTCGCGGCTCCACGGGTGCTCCTCGCGGTAGTGGCGCCCGAGGAGCATGAGGCGGATGGCGTCGGGGGTGTGGCCCTGCGTGAGCAGCTCGCTCACCTTCACAAGGTTCCGCAGCGACTTCGACATCTTCGCGCCGTCGATGGTGAGCGTGCCGACGTGCATCCAGTAGCGCACGAACGGTGCGGCCCCGGTCGCCGACTCAGACTGCACGATCTCTGACTCGTGGTGCGGATAGACGAGGTCACCGCCCCCGCCGTGGATGTCGAGACGAGGACCGAGGTTCGCCGTCGCCATCGCCGAACACTCGATGTGCCAGCCGGGGCGGCCGGTGCTCCACGGCGAGTCGTAGGCTGCGCCCCGCGCGTCCGAGGGCTGCCACAGCAGGAAGTCCAGCGGGTCGCGCTTCAGGTGGTCGGGCTCGTCGGGCATGGTGTCGGTGCGCGGGCCGTCGCGCAGCTCCTGCGGCGTCTTGCCCGCGAGCGCGCCGAAGTCGGCCCGGCTCGTGGAGTCGAACATCACGTGGCCGTCGACGGTGTACGCGTGGCCGCGCGCCACCAGGGTCTCGATCATCTCGATGATCCGCGGCATCGAGTCCGAGGCGCGGGGGTAGGCGTTCGGGCGGAGGACGTTCAGCGAGTCCATCTCGCGCAGGTAGATCGCGTGGTTCTCGTCGGTCAGGTCGGCGATGCTCATCCCGCGCTCCCGCGAGACCCGCACCATGTCGTCGTCGACGTCGGTGATGTTCTGGATGTGCTGGACATCTAGGCCCTGGAACTCGAGGTAGCGGCGCACGGTGTCGAAGAAGACGTACGTGAAGGCGTGGCCGAGGTGGCCGACGTCGTACGGCGTAATGCCGCACACGTACATGCGCGCGACGCCGTCCTCGAGCGGCTCGAACGGCTCGGCGCGACGCGCGAGGGTGTTGTAGATCTCGAACAGGAGCGGGCTCCTCGCGGCGGTGCCGCACGATGGCTGGAAGCATCGTAGCATGAGCCGAACGAACAGCCCGCCCCCCGTGATGACCGTCGATCGAGAGGGCGAGCACCGCCGGCAGGAGGCTTCGAATGCTGCTCGGACGCGTCCGTGTTGGTCGCCGCACCCTCAGTGGGATCGTCGAGGGGGACACGATACACATCGTGCGCGGCGGGCTCTTCGGCCGCCTCGAGCGGACGGGCGAGTCGTTCACGGCCCGCGAGGCGACGCTGCTCGCGCCGGTGGCCCCCTCGAAGGTCGTCGCGATCGGGCTGAACTACCGCACGCACCTGGGCGACGAGCGTCCGGCGCCCGCGAACCCGGAGCCGTTCCTGAAGGCCCCGAGCTCTGTCATCGGCGCCGGCGACGCGATCGTGCTGCCCGCCGACGCTGGTCGCGTCGACGAGGAGGGCGAGGTCGTCGCCGTCATCGGCCGCCGCGCCCGCAACATCTCCGAGGACGAGGTCGACGACTACGTGCTTGGTTACACCGGCGGCAACGATGTCTCCGCGCGCGCCTGGCAGGGCAACGACCTGCAGTGGTGGCGCGCCAAGTCCTCCGACACCTTCACGCCCGTGGGCCCGTTCATCGCCACCGACCTCGACCCCGAGCACATCGGCCTGCGCGTGCTCGTGAACGACGAGGTGGTGCAGGAGGCGACGACGGCCGACCTCATCCACTCGATCCGGGCGTGCATCGCCTGGATCTCACGCTCGATGACCCTCGAGCGCGGCGACCTCGTCTTCACCGGCACGCCCGGCGAGACGCGACAACTCGCGCCGGGCGACTCCGTCCGCGTCGAGGTCGAGGGTGTCGGCTTCCTCGTGAACCCGGTCGTCGCCGAATCCTGATGGGCGGACGGGTGCTGGACGTCGCGCTGCTGCAACTGCGCGCGTTCGGGCTCGCCGACCACGAGGCGGCATGGGCCGAGTTGCTGCGTCGCATCGACGAGGCGGCGACCGTCGGCAGCTCCCCGCCGGACCTGATCGTCGCGCCCGAGGCCAGCTACCCGGCGTACTACCTGCACTCGCGTGCGGCCTACGAAGCCACGAGCGTGCTCGCAGACGCCGAGGTCGAGGCCGCACTGGCCGAGCGGGCGGCGCGCCACGGCGCGACGATCGTCGTCGGGCTCGTGCAGCGCATACCGGGCGGCGGGCTGCGCAACCAGGCCGTGAGCTTCGGGCCATCCGGCAAAGTCCTCGCGCGCACCCCCAAGCGCTTCCTCTGGCACTTCGATACCGAGTGGTTCGAGGCCGCATCGCCCGATCCCGTTGAGGGCGTCGCGGTCTTTGAGGTCGGCGCGACGCGCGCTGGTGCGTTCGTCTGCGCCGACGCACGTCTGCCGGAGATCACGCGCGCGCTCGCCGCGGCCGGCGCCGAGTTGGTCATCCAACCCACCGCCTGGGTGTCCAGCGGGCGCGACCGGGCCGCGCTCTCGAACCCGCAGGTCGACTACATGCTCGCGGCGCGTGCCATCGAGAACGGCGCGTGGGTGGTCGCGGCCGACAAGGTCGGCGTCGAGGCCGGCACGATCGTCTATGCCGGGCGATCGGGCGTCGTCGACCCGGTCGGCCGCTGGCGCGTGCGGGCCCCGAGCGACGAGCCGGGCATCATCCGCTCCTCGATCGACCTCGACGAGGCGCGCGGCGCGCCGGTGCCGCGTCGCGTCGCGCTGTACGGCGGCGCGGCCATCAGCGGCGAGGACTCACCGGCGGCGCAGGCGACGCGCGACCCGATCTCCGTCGCGGACGCCGAGGTGCGCCTCGCCGCGGCGGCGCTCGCCGCGCAGCCCTCGGCTGTCGAGCTCATGGAGCAGGTGCGCGCGACGGCGACGACGCTGGCGACGCAGGGCGCCGAGCTGCTCGTGCTCCCCGACCTCGCCGGCGCGGACCCGCACGCGCTGAGCCAGCAGGAGCTGCTGCCGCAGCTCGGGGCACTGAGCGCGGAGACGGGGCTGATGCTGGCGGTCACGCTCGTCGAGCGCCCCGCACGCGGGGACGGCGACGTGGAGCACCTGTACAAGTCCCTGCTCCTGCTCGATGGCGGCGAACGGATCAGCACGTACCGCCAGACGCACCTCGATGCCGCCGAGGTCGCGGCGGGCTTCGCGCCGGGTGATGTGCCGTCGCCGCTGATCGACACGCGACTCGGGCGGCTCGGCCTGCTCGCCGGGCGCGATGCGCTCGCGCCGGAGCCGGCGCGCGCGCTCAAGCTCGCGGGCGCAGAGGTGATCGTGTGGTGCGCCAGCCCGCTCACTGACGCAACCGAGGATGGCGTGCGCGTGATCGCGCGCACGCGCGCGGCCGAGAACCGCGTCTACCTCGTTGCGTCGGCCGGCGAGGACCGAGCGGGGGGCGCGTACATCGTGGAGCCCTCGGGCGCGGTAGCTGCAGAGTCGCTGGCGGGCGAGGCGATGGCAGTGGCCGCGGACGCGAACCGCGCGCTGACGCGCCGCCACCGCGTGGCCCCTCGCACCGACCCGATCCTCGCGCACCGCCCGGGGGCGTTCCCGGAGCTCTTCCGCGAGCCTCCAGACGACGAGGGGTAGCCGGGCTACGCCCAGACCTTGCGGCGCTCGGCGCAGTGGGCGCACACCAGCGACTTGATGTTGCTGGGGCCTCGTTGGTTGGGATCGCGGACGCGCATCTCGCGCACATGGTCGGCGCAGAACAGCAGCGTGCAGCGTGAGCAGGCGTGGCGCATCCGCGAGTCGCAGGTCTCGTCGGCGCAGACGCTCACCCGGTTCGAGGGCTCCATGCGTGCCCGCCACTCGGTGTGTGCGACCAAGTCCTCGCGTTTGCGCTGGCAGGGCTTGCGGGCGCAGACGTCCATGTACTGAGGCAGGCGCTCGCCGTGCTCCTCGCAGAACGGACGGGCGCAGTAGACGCAGTCAGTCACGGCGGCCTGCCCGCAGCCGCGGCGCAGGAACCCGCCTCCGAAGGTGCATCGCGCGGTGGTTGTCACCTCGCCGCCCGCCTTTCGGGCGGCCCCCCGAGGTTCGATGGAGGACCGGACCGGCCCATTGTCGCACGGCGGCGCGGGCCTCCGCGCGCCTCCGCGTGCTCGACGTCGCGCACTGCTGGTGGAGCGCCTACTGGGTCGAGGTGCGCGAGCTGATTTGCAGGCTGATGACGATCTCGGTGTAGCCCTCGTCGGGGGCGAACGCGTCGAGCTGGACCTGGCCCTGGATGCCGTCGTCCTCCGAGGCGAACCCGAGCAGCGTCGCGAAGCCGACCGCGTCATCCGTGGTCAGCTCCCACCCCTCGGCCTCGAAGCGCTCGCGGTACGACTCGGCGAAGTCGAAGCTGGAGCCGGTCACGAGCACCGTGACCTGGTAGGCGGTACCGCCGGGCTGGCGGTTCCACGCCGTGCCGATCACCGTCATGTCTTCGTCGATCAGGAACGCGGCCGGGAACTCGTGCGGCAATGGCCGCGCCGCGGGCAGCTCGAAGTCGTCATCCTCCTCTGCCGCCGACGTGATCGGGAGCGCCTGCACGAGGTAGAGCAGGCTGGTGAGCGGACCCTCGATGGTCGGCGTCGGGTCGGTGGCGCCCTCGCCGTCATCGCCGGCCTCGGCCGAGGCCGCGGCGGCTGCCTCGAGCGTGGCGCTCGACAGGATGGGCTGGACCCACGCGACGCCCTGGACGTCGGCGCTCATCGTGCTCTGGAACTGCACGATGGCGATCTCCTCGGACGACTGTCCGCCCGTCACCTGCCACGGCGACTGGTCGAGTTGCTCGGAGACCGTCTGCTCGATCTCCGTGCTTGAGCCCATGAGGTCGAAGACGATGAAGTAGCGCTGCTGTCCGTCCGGGTTGTCGATGCGCCCGCTGGCGACGAGCACGGCGTCCGGGTGGACGGGGAGCGAGGCGATGTCGGAGAGGAAGAGGTCGTCGCGGACTGCCTGGGGGTCCTCGGCGGCACGCAGCCCGGAGGCGAAGCGCGCGAAGGCGACCGCCGGGTCGTCCTCCCATGCCGCGGCGAACTCCGGGCCGGTCATGCCTGCGGTCTCGGCGATGAGCGTCAGGCGTTCGTCGCCGGCGCCGACCGCGATGCCGATGCTCGTCATAGCCTCGGGGTTGAGGAGCGCCTGGAGGCCGGGCACGAGTTCGCCGTCGCGCGTGTCGATGGTGGTCTCGAGGGGCTCGCCGAGCTGCAGCACGCGAGCAGCGAAGTCGTTGCGCGGGTCTACGGGTGCGGCCACCTCGGTGGTGTCGTCACCGCCGCCGCAGGCGACGGCGAAGAGCGCGAGCAGCGCGGCGAGGACGGCCGCGGGCAGCGCGAGCCGGATGTGCATGGTGCCTCCCGGGTGGTGGAGCAAAACGATCGTAGCACGCTTGCGTGCGTGATAGATGAGGTGAGTTGGGGTGGGTGAGGGGATTTGAACCCCCGCTCTCCAGGGCCACAACCTGGCGCCTTAGACCGCTAGGCGACACCCACCGCGCGGAGACGCGGCCCGAGGCCGCAGCATCGAGTGTAACAGGCCGCAGGGCTGCGCCAACCGGTTCGTGCGGTACATGGGATGCGACTCGGGAGTCGAGTGCACTACTCCGATACGGGCCCGATCTCGCGGTAGCGGCCGCGGAAGAAGAGCAGCGGCTCGGCGTCCGGACGGGCTACCTCGCAGCCCACTACCTCGCCCACGAAGATCTTGTGGTCACCGCCGTCGAGGATCGAGTGCGTCCGGCAGTCCACCCACGCGAGCGCGCCGTCCAGCAGCGGCGAGCCCTGCTCGCTCATCCGCCAGGCGTGCTCGCCCATCGGCGCGTCCGGGTCATTGGGGCGCGCGAAGAACTGCGAGACCTCCTGCTGGTCTGCCGCGAGCATATTGATAGCGAAGCGCCCGGCACGCTCCACCGCCTCGTACGACCCGGCGTGCAGGTCGACGCAGACGAGGAACAACGCGGGGTCGAGCGAGAGCGAGGCGACGGCGTTCGCGGTGAGGCCACGTGGGCCATGTTCGTCGTCGTGTGTGGTCACCACCGTGACACCAGTGGCGAAGGAGCCGGCGACGTCGCGGAAGTGCCGGGGATCGATGGCCGGGGAGTCGCTCGACATGGGCGGCATCCTATCACGCAGACCCCGTATGACCCGGCTGCGGGACGCCGCGCTGGTACACTGGATCGCACCCGCGCGGCGACCGATTCGGCAGCGCGACCCTGACAACGCGACTCTCGATGCGAGGCCACATCGATGCAATGTCCAAAGGACGGTACCGACCTGATCGAGGAGCGGATGCACGGCATCGAGGTCGACCATTGCGGCACGTGCAACGGCCGCTGGCTCGACCACCACGAGCTCGATGAACTCGAAGCCACGCGGGCCGATGAGGACGAGCGCCGTGGCACGATCCGCTTCGCCGATCGCGAATCCGAGCTGAGCTGCCCGGTCTGCGACGAGCCGATGGCCGCCTTCAACTACCGCGCCTATGACCTCGAGATCGACACGTGCCGGGACGAGCACGGATTCTGGCTTGACGCCGGCGAGGAGGGTCGCGTGCGCGACATCATCGACGAGCGTGTACGCGAGCTGAAGCGCTCCGCCTCCGCCGAGGTGGCGTGGGGCGACTTCCTCGACGGCCTCGGCAGCGGCGGTGGTGGCGATGGCGTGTGGGGCTCCGTCCGGCGCTTCTTCGGCGGCGGTCGGCGCTAGCGCCGCGCACGGACGCCGGCGCGCCGCTGCGTACAATCGTCCGATGAGGCCGCTCGCATGACCATGCCGCCAGGCGATCACGTCCCCTCGTTCGATCCCGTCTCCGCGATGGCGTCGCGTATCGAGGCCGGGGATCAGCTCGGGGCGCTCACGCTTGCCCACGAACTGCACCCGGCGCAGCTCGCCGAGGCGTTCGCGGGCGTCGACAACGAGGTCACCGACCTGCTCGTGGAGCGCCTGACGCCGCGCGAGCTCGGCGCCGCGCTCGCCTACCTCGAGCCGCACTACCGCGAGGACCTGCTGGTCGGTCTCGCGCCGGACCGCATCGCGCGGGTCCTCGAGAACGTCGCGGACGACATCGCCACCGACGTCGTCCAGGAGCTGCCCGAGGACATCAGCCGCGAGGTGCTCGAGGCCATCCCGGTGCGCCAGCAGCACGCCATCGGCGCGCTCATGGAACACGCCGAGGACACTGCGGGCGGCCGCATGACCGGCCAGCTCATCGCCGTCCTGCCGGACCGCCTCGCCGGCGACGTGATCGACGACCTGCGCTCCATCCAGCCCGACGCGACGCAGCCGTTCTACGTCTACATCCGCGACGCGGGCGGGCGCCTCGGCGGCGTCGTCAACCTGCGTTCGCTGCTGATAGCGCCGGCCGAGACCCTCGTCACCGAGCTCGCGACGGCGGATGTGTTCTCGGTCACGGCGGGAACCGACCAGGAGGAGGCCGCGCGCCTGCTCAAGCGCTACAAGCTGCTGTCGCTCCCCGTAGTCGACGACGACGGGCACCTCCTCGGCGCGCTGACCGCCGACGACCTCATCGACGTGCTGGAGGACGAGGCGACCGAGGACATGTTCCGGCAGGTCGGCGTGCACGAGGACGAGGACCTGCGCAGCGTGCGCCGCTCCATCCGGTACCGCCTGCCGTGGCTGATGGTCAACCTCGTGACTGCGCTGGGAGCGGCGGTCGTCGTCGCGGCGTTCGAGGACACGGTGGCTCGTGTCGCGGTGCTCGCGGCGTTCCTGCCGGTGGTGGCCGGGCAGGGCGGCAACACCGGCATCCAGACGCTCACCGTCGTCATCCGCTCGCTCGCGGTCGGCCGCCTCGCCGGCCGCAACCTGTGGCGCGTCGTGCTGCACGAGGCGGCGACGGGCCTGGTCAACGGCGTCGTGATCGGGGCTGCGGTCGGGGTGGCGGCGTTTGTGTGGCAGGGCAACGCCGCGCTCGGCCTCGTCGTCGGTCTCGCCCTCGCCGCAAACATGCTTGTGGGTGTGGTCGCGGGGGTGCTGATCCCGATGGGGCTCCAGCGCTTCCGCCAGGACCCGGCCCTGTCGGCCGGCATCTGGCTGACGACGGCGACGGACGTCGTCGGCTTCCTCGTCTTCCTCAGCCTCGCGACGTTGTTCGTCGACGCGATTGGGTAGAGGCTACAGCCAGCGCTTCGGCTCCCACCGGTGCGACGAGTTGCGTTGACATGAAGCAACAGTGTTGTATGGTGTCAACGTGAGCCGCGCGAGGCATCCTCGCAAAGAGGTCGAGGATGCGCTCAGCGAAGCCGAGGCCGCGGGCTGGCTCGTGGAGCAGACCGCATCCGGGCACCGCTGGGGGCGCATGCTGTGCGGGGAGTCGAGCCGGGCCGGCTGCCAGGTCTCGATCTGGTCGACGCCGCGCAACGCGGGCACTCACGGGAAGCAAATCCGTCGTGCAGTACAGCGATGTCTGCATGAATGGTGAGCTGGAGTCGAGATGCCGAACTTCGAATTCACGTTGATCGTCGAGGGTCCCGACTTGCAGGACGACGAGCGGATCGACCTGCTCTACGAGAGCGGCTGCGACGACGCGCTCGTGGGGCGCAGTCACGGCGTGCAGTACCTCGACTTCGATCGCGAGGCACCGACTCTCGAAGATGCGATGCTCACGGCGATCGCTAATGTCGAGTCAGTCGAAGGCGTCGAGGTCGTGAGAATCGCCGGGGCCGGCCTCGTGTCGATGGCAGACATCGCAACACGTATGGGTCGCACGCGGGAGGGTATCCGACTGCTCGTGGAGGGCGAGCGTGGGCCGGGCTCGTTCCCTGCGCCCGTGAACGACCCGCGGAACCGGTACCGGCTATGGCGTGTATCGGATGTTACGGGGTGGTTCGCGGCGAACTACGGTGAGTCACCGGAGTTCGAAGCCGATGTCGTCGCCGCGCTGGGAGCGTGCCTCGAACTCCGTCGCCACGCCCGATTGTTGCGCCCTGAACAGCGCGCGGAGCTGCGGGAGCTCGTCGGGCTGTAGGTCCGCTAGCGGTCCGGCTCCCACCGGAACCGACACAGCGCCACCACCCCACCCGCCACCCCCCACACCGCCATCACCGCGAGGTGCCCGAGCCGCAGCCCCGAGCCCTCCTCGAACGGGTTGAACGCTGCCTGCGCGGCGACCGAGAGGTGCTTCACCGGGAAGAAGTCGCCGGCGAGTCCCAGCCACACCGGGGCGTTGTCGCGCAGCGGGATGAAGACGTCCGAGATGAAGAGCAGCGGCAGGATGATCGCGTTCACCACCGCCGGGGCAGCCTCGGCGTTCGGGACGAACGCCGTCGTCGCGAGCCCGAGCATCGCGAACGCTGCGGCGCCCACCGCGAGCGTGAGTGCGAACGCGGGCAGCGTGCCCGTGGGCACGTCGACGCTGTAGAAGACGGCGCCGAACGCCGTGACGACCGCGACGAGGATGACGGCGATGATCGTCATGAACAGCACCTTGCCGCCCAGGTAGGCGCCCTTCGGCAGGGGCGTCCCGGCCACGCGTTTGAGCTGGCCCTGGTCCCGCGCGAACGAGATCGACATCGCGAGACCGGTGTAGCACGCGTTGATGACGGAGAACGCCGCAATCGCCGGGATGTAGAACGTCGAGGTGTTCGTCTCGCCACCCTCGATGCTGATCGTGTCGTTGCCGAAGATGAGGTTGAAGATCACGAGGAAGATGAGTGGGAAGAAGAATGTGAAGAACGCCGCCGCAGGGTTGCGCGTGAACGCGAGTCGCTCGTAGCGGAGCTGCCGGACGAGCAGGCGAGCGGTCGTCACGACGCCGCCCCCGATGTCAGATCCAGGTAGACATCCTCGAGGGTCGCACGCTCCACGCGCAGTTCTGCGAGCTCGGCCCCGACATCGAGCGCCCGCCCGGTCAGGTCGTGCAGGAGCGCCGTCGGCGACTCAGTCTGCACCTCGAACCGCCCGTCGCCTGCATCGCGGACGCCCTCGACGCCGTCGAGGAGCTGCAAGTGTTCCGGCGGCAGGCGGAACGACACGACCGCGGCGGCGCTCTGCGCCATGAGCTCGTCGGGTGTGCCCTCGGCCACCATTCGGCCGCCGACGATCACCCCCACGCGGTCGGCGAGGTGCTCGGCCTCGTCCATGTAGTGCGTGGTCAGCAGCACCGTTGCGCCCGACGAGCGCAGGTTCCGCACCATGTCCCACGCCTGCCGCCGAGCCGCCGGGTCGAACCCGGTCGTCGGCTCATCGAGGAACAGCAGCTCCGGGTCGCCGGCGAGGGCGATCGCCACGTCGAGGCGACGCTGCTGCCCGCCGGAGAGCTTGCGGATGCGCTGGCCCTGCTGCTCCGTGAGCCCGACGATCTCGATGATCTCGTCGAGCGGTCGCGGGTCGGGGTAGTAGCCGCGGTACTGCTCGATGGCCTCGGCGACCTTCAGGTACGGCTCGACGCCGGTCGTCTGCAGCACGATGCCGATGCGCTGGAGCAGCGCGGTGTCGCGCCGCGCGGGGTCGTGGCCGAGCACGCTGACCTCGCCGCCGTCTCGCTCACGGTGGCCCTCGAGGATCTCGACGGTCGTGGTCTTGCCCGCGCCGTTCGGCCCGAGCAACGCGTACACCTCGCCGTGCCCGATCGCGAGGTCGACGCCCCCTACGGCTTCGATGGCGCCGTAGGCCTTGCGCAGGCCCTGCGTGTGGATGGCGAGACCGTTGCGCGTCGTCATGGATCGAGCCTACATGTGCGCGCCGCTACCAGCGCGAGACACCGCGGGACGTGGAGCGGGCGGCCCGAAGGCCGCCCGCCCAGTCCCCAACACGGGGATGCGTGCCGAGTGGTGCTCGCTACTTGTTGAGCCAGGCGCCGGCGATCTGGTCGCCCCAGTCGTAGTACGAGCTGTTGGAGCCGAAGATGCCGCCGAAACGGATCCCGCGCACCCACGGCTGGTACACCTCGAAGCCGATCGCCGATGGCAGCGGCGGCCAGAACATCTTCTCCAGGAAGTAGTCGAACATCTCGCGGTGGATCTCCCTGCGAGCGTCCGGGTCCAGTTCGACCTGCTGTGCCTCCGCCAGCGCGTCCACCTGCGGGTCGTCGAGCTTCCAGCGGTTACCCGGCGATTCGGAGTGGACCATGTTGAAGAAGTAGTTGTCCCCGTCGAAGCCCACCGTGCGCCACGCCGAGGTGCTGGCTTCCTCCAGCTTCCCGGGCACCCACGTCGAGTTGAACTCGGTGTAGTCGACGTGCCGCGAGTCCATCGTGATGCCGACCTCGGCGAACTGGCCGACCGTGATGTCGGTGAGGTTGTCGATCGCCGGGCTGCCGTAGTTGTAGTAGATCGAGCCGAACGAGAGGTCCTCGGCGCCGGCGGCTGCCAGCAGCTTCTTCGCCTCCTCCGGGTCGTAGCGGTCGAACCACGGTCCGAGCAGGCCGGACTCCACCGTCGGCTCCTCGTCGTGCACGAACCCCCACGGGTGGAGCGGCAGATTCTTGGCGAGGCCGTCGTAGACGAGGTCGACCATCAACTGCGTGTCCATCGCGAGCGTCATCGCCTGGCGGATGCGCTCATCGGTGAACTTCGGGTTGGAGAGGTTCAGGCCGAGTGGGAGGCCGCCGGCGTCCACCACGCGCATGTTGATCTGCACGTCCGGGTTCGTCTCGAGCAGCGCCTCGACGTTCTCGATGTTCGAGACGAGGGCGTACGCGTAGTCGAACTGGCCGACGCGGAAGCCGGCGAGCTTCGCCGCTGCGTCGCGGGTGAGCCTGAACTCGACCCCGTCCAGCAGGACCTCGCGCTCCCAGTAGTCCGGGTTCTTGGCGAAGACGACGTGACTCGCCTCTTCCAGCTCGGTCATGATCATCGGGCCGGTGCCGATCACCTTCGACTCGATCTCGCCGCTGTCGACGAGTTCCTTGGGGTGGATCGTCTGGTAGCGGCTGGCCAGCGGCAGGATGAAGTCGGCGGTCACGTTGGCCATGTTGATGTTCAGCGTCGTGTCGTCGGGGACCTCGAGTGAGCCGATGTTCGCCCAGTACGACTTGTGCACGCCCTCGGACCGGTAGCGCTCGAAGGCGAACCGGGCGTCCTCGGCCACGAACTTGCGGCCGTCGAGCGGCGGGATGTTCTGCCAGTTCACGTCGTCACGCATGTTGAAGACGAAGGTGACGCCGTCCGGGGTGCGCTCCCACGACGCCGCGAGCTCCGGTTCCAGCTCGAGCGTGTAGGGGTCCTTGCGCGGCCCGCCGACCATCCCGAGGATGCGGTTGTAGACCATGTTCGGCACGGTGATGGTGCCGCCCGCAGCCGACTTCGTCGGGTCCATCGTGGCGATGGTGAAGGTCGCGGCGATGGACATGACGCCGCCAGCCTTGGGGGTGAGGCCGCCCGGCTCCGGGAACTGGTACGGGAATGGCAGGTCCGGGTCCTGGACCAGCATCCCCTCGCCCGCCTCTTCCTCGGTGGTAGTGGTCGTGGTCGAGTCGCCCGACGTACCGCCGCTCGAGCCGCTCCCACTGGACGAGGTGCCGCTGCTCGAGCTGCTGCTGCCGCCCGATGTGGCCCCGCCGCTGGAGCCACCGGTCGTGGCGGTCGTGCTGCCGCCATCGTCGTCGTCATCGTCGCCGCCACAACCGATGAGTGCGGCGGCGGCAAGCCCCGCCCCGCCGAGAACACCACCTCGTAACAGGCTTCGCCGGTTCAGTTCCAGCGACCAGAGGTGTCGGGTGTTCTCGGACTCGGTCATAGCCGTGCTCTCCTGACTTGCTGGCGTGGCACTCGTGCACGCCATCACTTGCGGGGAATCATACACACCCCGTTACAGGCAATACGTATTCGTTTTGGCTCTGGATGTGTCGCGAGGCCGCCGGCACGCGCGGAACGCGGAGCGAACGTAGGGCACCAGACGTGGAGCGGGCGGCCCGAAGGCCGCCCGCCCAGTCCCCAACACGGGGGTGCGTGCCGAGTGCTGCTCGCTACTTGTCCAGCCAGGCCGACGTGATGACGTCGCCCCAGCAGTAGTAGGAGCTGTTGTCGTTCGGCGAGCTGGCTCCCCAGCGGATGCCGCGTACCCAGGACTGGACGACCTCCGGGTAGTTCCCGCTGGGGAAGGCCGGCCGGTACATCTGGTCCAGGTCACGGTCGTAGATCTTCTGCCAGATCTCGCGACGCGCTTCGGGATCCAGTTCGAGCTGCTGCTGCTCCGCCCACTCGTCCAGCTGCGGGTCGTTGACGCGCCAGCGGTTGCCCGGGGACTCCGAGTGGATCTGGCCGTAGAACCAGTTGTCGGCGTCGAAGCCGCTGGTGCTCCACGCGACCGTGGAGACGTCGGGCAGCTTCGCGGGCACCCACGCCGAGTTGAACTCGGTGTAGTCGACGGCGCCACCGGTCATGGTGATGCCGGCGTCCTTGAGGTTCGCCTGTGCGATCTCCGCGGTCTGGTCCTGCAGGCCGGAGTACGGGTAGTACATGTTGTTCATCGTGAGGCCCTCGGCGCCCGCGGCCGCGAGCAGCTTCCGGGCCTCCGCCGGGTCGTGGCGGATCCAGTTCCCCAGCCCGCCCGACTCCAGCGTCGGCTCCTCGTCGTACAGGTACGTCCACGGGATCACGTGGAAGATCTTGGCGATCCCGTCGTAGACCAGGTCGACCATCAGGTCGCGGTCGAAGGCCAGCGAGATGGCGCGTCGCACGCGCTCGTCTGCGTACTTCGGCAGCGTGAGGTTCATCCCGAAGGTGGTTCCGTTGTACGTCACCACCGTGAGGTTGACCTGGACATCCGGGTTGGTCTCCAGGATCTTCTCCAGCGTGTTCAGGTTCGGCGCCAGCGAGTACGCGTAGTCGATCTGGCCGACTCGGAACGCCGCGGTGCGGGCCGCACCGTCGAGGATGATCCGGAACTCGAAGCCGTCCAACAGGACTTCGCGCTCCCAGTAGTCCGGGTTCTTCTCGAAGATCACGTGCTGCGCCGGGGCGGCGTCGGTCAGGATGAAGCCGCCGGTGCCGATCGCCCGTGTCTCGATGGTGCCGTCGTCCACGAGTTCCCTCGGGAAGATCGTCTGCTTGTTGCTCCCGAGCGGGTTGAGGAAGTCCGCCGTCGGGTTGGCCATGCCGATCGTGAACGTCAGGTCGTCCGGGGCCTCATACGTGGACGCGTTGTTGTAGTACGCCTGGTGCACGCCCTCGTTGGCGTAGCGCTCGATGGCGAAACGTGCGTCCTCGGCCGTGAAGGCACGCCCGCTCAGCGGCGCCACGTTCTGCCACGTGACCCCCGGCGCAATCTGGAACGTGAACGTCAGCCCGTCCGGCGAGCGCTCCCAGGACTGCGCCAGCTCCGGCTCGAGTTCGAGCTTGTAGGGATCGGCCGCCGGCCCGCGCACGATGCCGAGCAGGCGGTTGTAGACCACGTTGGGGACGGTGACCGTCCCGCCCGCCGCCGAGGCGACCGGGTCGATGGTCTGGTAGTCCCAACTCGTGGCGACCTTCATCACGCCACCCAGCTTGGGTGTGCCCGGAGGCTCCGGGTAGTTGAACGGGTACGGCAGATCCGGGTCCTTGATCCACTCCCCGAGCGCCTCGACCGTCTCCTCGGCGTCCTCGCTGTCGGCGCTCGCGGTGGAGCTGTCCGAAGAGCTATCGGTCGAGGTCTGAGTCGTGGTCGAGGACTGCGTCGCGGTGGTCGCACCTGAGGTGCTGCCGGACGCGGGCGCGGTGCTGGTGCTCTCGTCGTCGTCATCGTCGTCGTCACCACCGCAGCCGATGAGCGCCGCAGCGGCGAGGCCCACCCCGCCGAGGGCACCACCTCGCAGGAGGGTGCGCCGGTTCAGTTCCAGCGACCACGGGTGTCGGGTGCTCTCGGGCTCGGTCATGACTCTGTCTCCACTCTCCTGGTGCTCGTGCCGCGCACTTCGACCAGGTCACGCGTGCAGCATACACAGTCCTTACAGGCAATACGCATTCGTTTTGGTTTCGGATCTGTCATGCGCCGGTTGCGGAGCGACACCGCGCGCGAGACGTGGAACGGGCGGCCCGAAGGCCGCCCGCCCGATCCCCAGTATGGGGAGTACGTCCCGAAGAGGACTCGTTACTTGTCCAGCCAGGTCGTCCCCATCTGGTGGCCCCAGTCGTAGTACGACCCGTTGGAGTACATGACCCCACCGAAGCGGAGACCGCGCACCCACGGCTGGTACACCTCGAAGCTGAACTGGGTGGGCAACGGCGGGTGGTACGCCTTGTCCATGTTGTAGTCCCAGATCTCGCGGAGGATCTCCCGCCGTGAGTCCGGGTCCAGCTCGACCTGCTGGGCTTCCGCCAGGGTGTCCACCTGCGGGTCGTTGAGCTGCCAGCGGTTTCCTGACGACTGCGAGTGGAGCACGCTGTAGAAGTAGTTGTCGGCGTCGAAGCCCACAGTGGCCCACGCTGACGTGCTCGCTTCTTCCAGCTTGCCCGGCACCCACGTCGAGTTGAACTCGGTGTAGTCGACGTGCCGCGGGATCATCTCGATCCCGACGGCTGCCAACTGCTCCTTGACGATGTCGGAGCGCTGGTCGCCGGTTGGCGAGCCGTAGTTGTGGTAGAAGTTCTCGAACTCGAGCCCTTCTGCCCCCGCGGCCGCGATCAGCTTCTTCGCCTCGTCGATGTCGTGGCGGCCGTGCCACCGCCCGAAGTCCCCGTTTTCGACGCGGGGCTCTTCGTCGAAGACGAATGTCCACACCTGGAGCGCGTTCGACTTCGCCAGGCCGTCGTACTGCACGTCCTCCATGAACTCGGTGTCCATGGCGAGGCTAATCGCCTGCCGCACGCGATCGTCGGCGAACTTCGGGTTCGAGAGGTTCAGGCCGAACGGGTTACCACGCACGTTGGTGTTGAAGTTCACCTGCACGTCCGGGTTGGTCTCGATCAGCTTCTCCATCGCCCGGATGTCCGGCACCAGCCCGTAGCAGTAGTCGAACTGGCCGACACGGAACCCGGCGAGACGCGTTGCGTAGTCCTGGCGGAGCCGGAACTCGACGCCGTCCAGGAAGACCTCGCCCGCCCAGTAGTCCGGGTTCTTGGTGAAGGTCGCGTGGCTGCCCTGCGAGGCCTCATCAAGGATCATCGCGCCGGTACCGATCACCACCTGGTCGATCGTGCCTGCGTCGACGAGCTCCTTCGGGAAGATCAGCTGGTAGCGGCTGGCCAGCGGCAGGATGAAGTCCGCCGTGACCTTCGACATCGTGATCGTGAGGTTGTAGTCGTCGACCGCGTCGATCGACCCGATGTTGGTCCAGTACGACTGGTGCACCCCCTCCTGCGAGTAGAGGTCGAAGGCGTACCTGACGTCCTCGGCGACCAGCGGCCGACCGTTGAGCGGCGGGAGGTTCTGCCACTTCACGTCTTCGCGCAGCTGGAATGAGAAGACGGCCCCGTCTGGAGTGCGCTCCCATGACGAGGCGATCTCCGGCTTGATCTCGATGCTGAACGGGTCCTTCGCGGGCCCGCCGACCATGCCGAGGAGCTTGTCGTAGACCATGTTCGGCACGGTGATGGTGCCGCCGGCGGCGGACACGGTCGGATCCATCGATCCGACATCCCACGTCGCCGCGACGCGCAGCACGCCGCCGGCCTTGGGTGTCAGGCCGCCCGGCTCCGGGAACTGGTACGGGAAGGGCAGGTCCGGGTCCCGGACCAGCAACCCCTCGCCCGCGGCCTCCTCGGAGGAGTCGTCACCGCCACCGCTCTCGCTGTCGTCGGTTCCCGAGTCGTCCGAGGAGTCATCGGAGCTGTCACTGCTCGTGGAACTTGCGGTGCTACTGCTGCCGCCCGTGGTAGTGGTGCCGCTGCCGCCCGTGTTGGCTGCGGTGTCGTCATCGTCGTCATCGTCGTCGCCGCCGCAGCCGATGAGTGCTGCCGCGGCGAGGCCCGCCCCGCCGAGCAGGCCGCCTCGCAATACGGTTCGCCTGCTCACGGCAGACGAGAACCAGCGATCCAAGCGCTCGGTATCGGTCATGGGTCCCTCATTTCTCCCATGCGGCACGAGGTTTAGGCACGTACCGCTGTGCGGCGCACTATACATGGGCCGCAATGGGGGTACGTACCCGGCGCCCGCAAGGATCGCTCGGCATGAACACACCAGCGACGCGGAACGGGCGGCCCCCAGGCCGCCCGTCCGCTCGCCTGCCGAGGTGTGCCTGCTACTTGTTGAGCCAGGCACTGGCGATCTGGTCGCCCCAGTCGTAGTAGGAGATGTTCGTCAAGAACACCCCGCCGAAGCGGATCCCACGCACCCACGGCTGGTAGACCTCGATGCCGATCGAGGCCGGCTGCGGCGGCCAGTACATCTTCTCCAGGAAGTAGTCCCACATCGTCTGGTGGATCTCCTTCCGGGCGTCCGGGTCGAGCTCGACCTGCTGCGCCTCCGCCCACTCGTCGACCTGCGGGTCGTTGAGGCGCCAGCGGTTACCCAGCGACTCCGAGTGGACCGAGTTGTAGAAGAAGTTGTCCGCGTCGAAGCCCACGGTGAGCCAGCAGCTCGTGCAGCCCTCCTCGAGCTTGCCCGGCACCCACGTCGAGTTGAACTCGGTGTAGTCGACGTGACGCTGGTTCATCTTCACGCCGATCTTCTCGAGGTTCTCGGCGATGATTTCCGCGCGCTGGTCGGACCCCGGATTCGAGTAGTTGTGGTAGAAGTTCTCGAACTCCAACCCTGAGGCGCCCGCGGCCTCCAGCAGCTTCATCGCCTCGTCGGGGTCGTAGCGCCCCGCGAAGCGGCCGAGGCCGCCGTTTTCCGCCGTCGGCTCATCGTCACGGACGAACGTCCATGGCTGCAGCGGCAACGTCTTGGAGATGTTGTCGTAAAGCAGCTCGGCGATCAGCGCCGTGTCTATGCCGAGCGTGAGCGCCTGCCGCACGCGCTCGTCCGAGAACTTCGGGCTGGACAGGTTCATGCCGAACGGCGAGGTCCCGTTCACCACCGGCGTGAGGTTGACCTGGATGTCCGGGTTGGTCTCCAGGACCTTCCCCAGCTGGTCGATGCTCGGCGCCAGACCGTAGACGTAGTCGAACTGGCCGACGCGGAAGCCGGCGAGCCGCGCCGTGTAGTCCTGGCGCAGCCGGAACTCGACGCCGTCCAGCAGCACCTCGCGCTCGAAGTAGTCCGGGTTCTTGCTGAAGACGGCGTGGCTGCCGGCCTCGGCCTCGTCCAGGATCATCGGCCCGGTGCCCACGACCTTGTCGCTGATGGTGCCGTCGTCGACGAGTTCGCGCGGGAAGATCGTCTGGTAGCGGCTCGCAAGCGGCAGGATGAAGTCCGCCGTCACCTTCGACATCTGGATGGTCATCGACGTGTCATCGGGTGTCTCGATGGCGCTCACGTTCGCCCAGTAAGACTTGTGCACGCCCTCGTCGGCGTAGCGGTCGAAGGCGTACTTGGCGTCGCCGGACGTGAACGGGCGGCCGTTGAGTGGCGCCACGTTCTGCCACTTGATGTCATCGCGGATCACGAAGGAGAACAGCCCACCGTCCGGGGTGCGCTCCCACGCCGACGCGAGCTCGGGCTCGAGCTCGATGCTGAACGGGTTCTTGTGCACGCCGCCGACCATGCCGAGCAGGCGGTTGTAGACCATGTTCGGCGCGGTGATGGTGCCGCCGGCCGCCGACGCCGTCGGGTCCATCGTCGCGACGTTCCACGTGGCGGCGATGCGCATAATGCCGCCCGGCTTGGGTGTCAGCCCCGGGGGCTCCGGGAACTGGTACGGGTAGGGCAGGCTCTCGTCCCTGACGAACCCATAGCCCTCGCCCACAGCCTCCTCTTCGGCGGCGTCGCCCGTGGTCGAGTCGTCGCCGTCGTCGGAGTCGGTCGTGGTTGTCGTGGAAGTGGTGGTCGTGCCGGTGGAGCCGCTGCCGGACGCGCCGGTGCTGCTGGCAGCGTCGTCGTCGTCGTCATCGTCGTCGCCGCCGCAGCCGATCAGGGCCGCCGCGGCGAGGCCCACTCCACCGAGCAGGCCACCTCGCAGCAGCGAACGCCTGCTGACCGCAGGCGCCCACCAACGCTCGATCTCGTGCTCGTTCATGGGAAGTCCCTCCCGGGCCACTGCGTGCGGGCCCGCTCTCACGTCGCCCGGAGCCAGCACCAGGTGGGACCGTTGCCGCCGGAACTCCGGTACAACGTATGTTGTCGTGAAGCATACACGGCCCGGCAAGGTCTGGCCGGGAGGGGCTCACGTGCCTGGTCAGCGGCCGCGCCCACCGCCGTTGACCTCGATCGCCTGCCCCGACACCCACGAGGAGTCGTCGGAGAGCAACCAGGCGACCACCTCGGCCATCTGCGCGGGGTCGGCCTTGAGGCCGGTGTCGTACGCACTGCCCTGCACGAGTGGCGTGTCGACGAGGCCCGGGCAGATCGCGTTCACGCGGATGCCCTCGCGCACATACTCTTCCGAGGCCGAGCGTGTGAGGCCGATCACGCCGTGCTTCGCGGCGCTGTAGTGGGAGAGCATCGCTGTCCCGGCGACACCCGCGCCCGACGAGGTGTTGACGATCGCGCCGCCACCCCGCTCCAGCAGCGCGGGGATCTCGTGCTTGAGGCAGTAGAAGACGCTGCTCAGGTTCGTCGCGATCATGCGGTCCCAGCGGTCGGCGCCCATGTCCGCGATGCGCATCGGGTTGTCGACCACCCCCGCGTTGTTGTGCGCCACATCGAGCCCGCCATAGCGCTCGACGGCTGTCGCGACCATCGCCGCCACCGAGTCCTCGCTGCGCACGTCCACCCGCTCGAAGCTCGCCGTGCCGCCCGCCGCCTCGATCAGCGCGATGGTCTCCGCGCCCAGCGGCTCGTCGCGGTCGGCGACCAGGACGCTCGCGCCCTCGGAAGCGAGCCGCATCGCCGTGGCCCGGCCGATGCCCGAGGCCCCACCGGTCACGATCGCCACCTTGCCCTCGAATCGCTCTGCCATCGCGGCCCTCCTCGCGCGCATTGTTCGTTCGCGGGCGACGGTAGCGCCCCCGCCGCGGGCGCGGCAATGCGCGCACCGCGCTGCAAGCGGGTGCCGCGAGGGAGTACCCTCGCGCGCGTCACCTACACTGCCGGGCGGAGGGGTACCCCATGGCCGACGTGATGCCGCTCGACGATGTGACCGTGATCGACCTCACGCAGGGCGAGGCCGGCCCGTACGCTACCCGCCTCCTGGGCGACTACGGCGCGAACGTCATCAAGATCGAGCCGCCCGATGGCGACGCCGCGCGCACGCTACCGCCCTTCCTCGACGACCGGCCCGGCCCCGATCGTTCGGCGGTGTTCCTGTTCCTCAACACCAACAAGCGCAGCGTCGTGCTCGACCTTGAGCAGTCCGAGGACCGCGAGCGGCTCCTCGCGCTCGTTGCCGATGCCGACGCGGTCGTCGAGAGCTTTCCGCCCGGCACCATGGAGCGACTCGGGCTCGGCTACGAGGCGATGCGCGGGGTGAACCCGCGCATCGTGCTCACCTCGGTCTCGAACTTCGGGCAGGACGGGCCGTACCGCGACTACGAAGCCACCGACCTCACGATCTACGCGATGGGTGGCCCGATGATCGCCTCTGGCGACATTGACCACGAGCCGCTCAAGAACGCCGGCCACATGACGCTGTACCACGCCGGCATCGTGGGGGCGCTCGCCACCTCGCTGGCGCTGCGCGCTGCAGAGGCAGCCGGCGAGGGCCAGCACGTCGACCTCTCGATCCTCGAGACGGCGACGCACTCGATCGACCTGCGGCTGGCGCGGCTGATGATGTTCCAGTACAGCGGCTACTACGGCACGCGGCCGCCGCTGGCTTCGGCGGTCGCGAGCGGGACGTTCCCGTGCGGTGACGGCTTCTACATGTTGAGCGGCGGCCCGGTACGCCTCGAAGGCGTCATCCGCATGATCGGCCAGCCCGAGCTGCTCGAGGAGCCGGAGTGGGCGACGGTCGAGTCGCGCGCGCAGCCGGAGCGCATCGACCAGTTCAACCAGTACCTGATCCCGTGGATGATCTCGCACACCAAGGCGGAGATCACCGAAGCGTGCATCGAGCACGGCGTGCTCGGCGGGCCGATCAACACCGTCGCCGACATGCTGGCGGACCAGAACTTCCGCCACCGCGGCTTCTTCCAGGAGATCGATCACCCCGAGACGGGACCACTCCACTACCCGGGCTACTCGGCGACGCTCTACCGTCCGGACGAGCCGATGCCCGCGCGACGCCGCGCGCCGCTGCTCGGCGAGCACACCAACGAGGTGCTCGGCGCACTCGCTCCGGCGCCCCGCGAGGCGCCGACGGTGCCGCCCGCCGGGGCCACCGCGCGCCTGCCGCTGGAGGGCGTGCGCATCCTCGACTTCACGGTGGTGCTCGCCGGTCCCTACTCGACGATGCACCTGGCCGAGTGGGGCGCCGAGGTGATCCGCGTCGAGTCGCTGCAGCACTTCGCGAACGCCACGCGCGGGCTGATGGCGCGCCCGGCACCGGAGATCGTGGCCGCGCAGATGCTGAGCACGGCCGGCCTGGGCTACCCCAACGCCGAGGCGGGTGAGCGGCCGTGGAACCGCTCCTCCGCCTTCAACCACCACTCCCGCAACAAGCGCTCGATCACCCTCGACCTCTCGCAGCCAGAGGGGCAAGAGGTGTTTGATCGGCTCGTGGCCGTCTCGGACGGGCTGGTCGAGAACAACCTCCCACAGAACATGGAGCGCCTCGACGTCAACTGGGAGCGGGTCTCCGCGATCAACCCTCGGTTCATCATGCTGCGCATGCCGGGCTACGGCCTGCAGGGGCCGTACCGCAGCCTGCGCAGCATGGGCATGCACATGGAGGCGTTCTCCGGCCACCCCGCGATCCGCTCGTACCCGGGCCTGAGCCTCGAGTACATCCCGCTCGGGGTGCCCTCGGACGCGGCGGGCGGGGCCGGCGCGGCGTTCTCGTTCACCATGGGCCTGCGCTACCGCGACCGCACCGGCCGCGGACTGCTGATCGAGCAGGCGACGACGGAGAACTTCGTCCCGCTGATCGGCGAATTCGTGCTCGACTACTCGATGAACGGTCGCATCTGGGAGCAGATGGGCAACAACGACGTGTGGATGGCGCCGCACAACGCCTACCCCTGCCAGGGCCAGGACCGCTGGGTCGCCATCGCCGTGCGCAGCGAGGAGGAGTGGCGGCGCCTCTGCGAGGCGATGCGCCGCGAGGACCTGATCGACGACCCGCGCTTCGCCGACATGGCCGCCCGCCTTGCGAACCGTGCGGACCTCGACGCCCTCGTGACCGAGTGGACCTCGCTCCGTGACCGCTACTGGATCATGCGCCGCCTGCAGCGCGTGGGCGTGCCGGCCGCACCGGTCATGACCGAGTCTGATGTCTACGAGGACCCGCACCACCAGGCGCGCGACTTCCTCATCGAGATCCCGCACCCGGAAACGGACACGTACCGCCACGTGGGCCGCTCATGGCGCGGCAGCGCCATGCCAGAGTTCACCCCACGCCACGCGCCGCTGCTCGGCCAGGACAACGAGTACGTCTACAAGGACCTGCTGGGCTTCAGCGACGCGGACTACCGGCGCTTCGAGGAGCTCGGGCACATCGGCGACGAGTACGACCCCTCGGTGCCCTGAGCGAGGGTCGCAGGGGGTACGTGGACTTCCTCAGGGCTCCGACCGCTGAATGCCCGCCAGGCGGTCGAAGTCCTGGTCGTAGCTGACAATCTCAGTCATGCCTTGTCGTTCCATGTGCGCTACGGAGAGAGCGTCTTCGAAGTCGAGGAACGGTGACGACCCGTACAGGTCCAGCGCGCGCAGGCAGACGCCCTTCTGCGGCAGCCGCAGTCCGCGCAGCGACACGATGGGCAGTAGCCGGGCCCTGACTTCATCGTGGTCCAGTCGGTAGGGCCCGCGTCGCGAAGCGAGGACGAACGCGACCTCGGCGACGACGGCTTCAGACGTGAACAACTCTTCATCCCCGCGCTGCACGCGCTGGAAGAGTTCGTAGCAGGCGTCGGCCTTGGCCGCGTCGTCGCCGGTCATGTAGCGAATGAAGACGTTCGTATCGAGGAACTTCACTCCCCGCGCAACTCCCTGACCGTCCGAGCTGCCTTCTCGTCCTTCGCATCACGGATGATCGCTTCGAGGTCGTCCGGGTGCGCTGAGGGGCGCACCGACCGGAATACTGATTCCAGCGTGAATGGTGCAGCCGTCAGGCGGACCGTGCCTCCTTCATCGACGGTGAACGCAACTCTGTCCCTTGGCTTCAGGCCGAGGAGACGTCGAACCTCGGCCGGGATCGTGACCTGGTTCCGTTGCGTCGTACTCGCGATGATCTCTTTCATACGCGTCACCTCAATGCAAGCATCAGGATGCAGGGCACTGTCACTATACCATTGTGAACTGGAGTATGCCTTGTATAAGGATCGTGTGCGGACACGGCTGCTGGTGCATTGTCTCGGCGACGAGTACGACCCCTCGGTGCCCTGAGCGGGCAGGGCGCCCCGGCGGGGTCAAGAGCGGGCGAACGCCAGTAGTTCATCGATCTGGCCGGCATCGGCGCGCTGCAGCGCATGGCGATAGGCGGCCCGGAGCGCGTCCGTGTCGAGGTCCACTCGGGCTCCCCAGCTGAATGGCTCGCCACCGAGACCCCGGACGAGGTAGTTGGCCGCGATTCGACCATGACGCCCATTGCCGTTCGGGAATGGGTGAATCGCAACGAGACGGTGGTGGAACCTCACGGCCAGCTCATCGGGTCCGTACGTGGCGTACTCGACCCATGCCTGGGCGTCGCCGACCAGGAGTGCAAGATCGGCGGCGATTCGGTGCGGGGCGACGCCAATGTTGGTTTCGACCGTGCGGTACCGGCCTGCCCACGCCCAGACCTCGCCGAACATCGCCGCATGGAGGTCCCGCAGGTACCGGTCGTCGAGAAGCTGCTCGGGGCCTGGCGCGCGGCGGCGCAGCAGCGCGTTCGCGATGTTGCGCTGCTCTGCCTCGAACAGGTCGCCACGAGTCGCGATGTACGCCGGAATGAGCCCGCGCCGGTCGTCTTCGGACAGCTGAGTGTGGCCGCCACCGATAGGGAGGAGCGGGTCCACTATCGCGGTGAGGGCGACTCGGTCCACAGACCCCGACGATCGAGCAGGTCTTCGGCAAGCTCATTGATCTGGGCTGTGGTGTCAGCCGGCGCGACCGACTGATCCTCAAGCCTGCTGTGGTGCGCAATCGGCCCGAGGTACTCGGCTGCCTTGCGGCGCGCCTGCTCCGTGACGAGTTCATCGAGACTCCGGCGGGGCAGCAGGAAGTACACAAGATCGCAGTCGAGTGCATCGGCCGTGCGGCGCAGCGTCTCGAGCTTGATGGTCTCGCGCTGCTCGCTGCTCTCGATGTAGGGGATCGTCTGCTGGCTGACCCCGAGCCGCTCTCCCAGCTCCCTGCCTGACATACCGAGCGCCTGGCGGATCGCCCGGATCCAACCCGCGTGCGGCCGCGGCTCCTCGGTGAGCGCGCGAAGCGGGCTCAGGCGAGCGTCGAGGCGCGATCTTGCGTGGGCGTTCGAGGAAGGCATGATTGTAGGCTACAGGGTACAACTTGTATGTCAAGAACATAAGTACATGCTAGCCCCTGTGGAGCCTCCGTCGGAGAGGTATCAACAGGGTACAGCATGTATATGAGAGTGCGAGGTACGTATTGTAGCCTGTATCACTGGGATGGAGGCTACTGTTCCGGCCCGGCCCGGTGCTGGCGTCGTCTGCACCGTCGCCGGGCCGCCCTCGGACTCTGCGCGTCCTGTCACGCGACGGGGAGCCGCCGCAGCGGCTCCCCGAGCGTTGTCGCCGGTCAGACGGCCGCAGGCTAGACCGCAGCGGCCTCCGCCTGCACTGCCGCGAGGCGGTCCGCCAGCGTCTGCGGGTTGACCACGCCGTGCGTCACGAAGTCGCCAACCAGCTCGGCGAACTCGTCCGGCACCTCACCCTGCACGCCGTGCGCGACACGGTTGAAGACGTGCAGCGAGGCGTTCGGGAGGCGCAGGAAGTCGGCCAGGTTGGCGGGGAGCAAGGCGTCTGCTCCGGCCGTGATCATCAGCGTCGGCGTCGTCATCTCGCCCAGGCGGTCACCGACGTTCAGCGTGGCCATCGCCACCATCCCGTCGTCGTAGTGGCCGTTGGAGACCGACAGCGAGCGGTCGACGGCGGCCGCGACCTCGTCCTCGTCGATCAGCTCCAGGCGCGCGATGCCGGTCTTGCGCTCGCGGATCAGCGTCTCGCGGTCGCCGTCCATGCGGAGCTGGCGGCCGCGCGCCGACACGACCGGGTCCGGCGAGTAGCCGTCCGCGGAGATCGGTGTCACGAGCATGATGTGCGTGAAGCGTTCGGCGTGCTCGATGCCGAGCTGGAAGCCGATCCCGCCGCCCATGCTGTGGCCGACGTACGCCACCTGGTCCAGCCCGAGGTGGTCGAGCATCCCGACCACGTCCTGCGCGTACTGCTCGATGGTGTAGCCGCCCGCGGGGCGCTCGCTGTCGCCGGCGCCGCGGCAGTCCATGAGGATGCAGCGGAAGCGGTCCTGCAGCCGCTCGGCGATCGGCACGAACCCGTCGTGCGATCCGGTGAAGCCGTGGTGGAACAGGATCGGCGGCCCGGAGCCGTGCTCCTCGTAGTACAGCTCGACGCCGTTGATCGTTGCAGTGGCCATGTGTGTGCTCCTTCGCTGCTGCCTCGTGAGCCTACTTCAGGTCTGTACGGTACACGTAGCGGATGTCCCACAGCCCGTACAGCGTCGGCGTCGTGTTGCCGAAGACATTGCGTACCGCGCTCAGGCGCTCGGAGAGCGTCGTGTAGATGAGCGGCAGTTGCTCGGCAGCGATCGCCTGCGCGCGATGATAGTGCGCGACGCGCGCTTCGTGGTTGAGCTCCTGGCTGCCCTCGATGTACGCGACATCGATCTGGGCTTCCCACTCCGTGGCCGGCTGCTCCTGGTTCGGGTGCCACAGGTGCAGCGACTCGCTGCTGTGCCACACGCCGATGCCCCCGTGCGGCTCGGTGCCGCCCGTCAGCCCGACGATCATCGCCTCCCACTCGTACGTCGTGGTGAGCTGACCGACGAGGTCCCCGAACTCGATCGGCTCGAACCGCGCGTCGATGCCGATGAGGTCCAGTCCTTCGTCGATGATCCCGGCCACGCGTGCGCGCACGTCGTTGTCCACGTTCGTGACGAGCTTGAACGAGATCGGGTTGCCGTCGGTGTCCTCGCGCACGCCATCGCCGTCGCTGTCCTCCCAGCCGAGGCCGTCGAGGATCGCGTTCGCGCCGTCGATGTCGTAGTCGTAGCGCCGGACGTCGGGGTTGTGGAAGTCGCCGGCGGCGGGGCTGATCGAGGCCGCCTGCGGGTAGCCGAGCCCGTGCTGGACCTCGTCGATGATCCGCGCCTTGTCGATGCTGTGCGCCACGGCGCGCCGGAACTCGACGTTGGAGAACCACACGAGCTGCGTGGGGTCGACGTACGGGTCGCCACTCTCCGGGTTCGAGCCCGTGTTGAGGTTGAAGCCGAGGAAGACCGTGCCGAAGGCGGGCCCGCGCCGGTGGATGGTGAAGTTGCCGGCCTCTTGCTCGGGTTCGAGCGTTTCGTAGTCCTGGCCGCGCAGGCCGTACGCGTCCACCTCGCCGGCCTGGAACTTCGCCAGATCGTCGTCGATCGTCGGGACGAGCAGGTTCACGATGCTCTCGATGTAGGGCAGGGGATTACCCCGGTCGTCCTGTAGCCAGTAGTCGGGGTTGCGCTGGAGCACCACGCGCTCCTCAGGCACGTAGCTCGCGATGGTGTACGGACCGGTGCCGACGACCTCCGTGGGGTCGCTGTCGACGCCCCACACCTCGTTGAACGTCCCATCGTCGACGTGCGGTTCCAGGATGTGCCGCGGATAGATCGCGGTACCCATCGCGCGCAGGAACGGCGCGAACGGGGTGGGCAGCACGAACTGCACCGTGTAGTCGTCGATGGTCGTCACGGTCATCGCCGCCTCTTGCCACTGGCCCGCGGCGTCGAGGTAGCGGAACTGGAAGGCCGCGCGGTCGTTCGTCGGGATGTCCTCGTTGTAGATCACGCGGTTGAACGTGAAGTCGACGTCCTGGGCCGTGAGCGGCTGGCCGTCGTGCCAGTGCACGTCCCGGCGGAGGTAGAAGGTCCACGTCAGGCCGTCGTCCGAGTGCTCCCAGGACTCCGCCAGCGCCGGCTCAACCTCGTTGGTGAGCCACGACACCTCGGTCAGCCCCTCGAAGAGGTAGCCGAGGAGGCCCGCCGAGTAGGCATCGTTGGCGAGCGCGAGGTTGAACGTCAGCGGCTTGCCGATGGTGGCCGTCGTAACCGTCCCACCCGGTGTGCCGATGTCGTACGTGAAGGCATCCGCGTTCGCCTTGAGTCGCTCGATGACCGACGCTTCGGTACCCGCGTCCGTGGTGGGCGGCGCCGGCGTTGCCGTGGTCACCTCGGGCGCCTCGTCCGAGTCGCCCGCACATGCGCTGAGGACGAGCGCGACCAGGGCCGCGAGGAGTGTGATGTGCCATCGACGGCGAACGGGCATGGTCGGGTTCCCTTCCGGGTCGCGAGGAGTACGGTGAGGCTTGATATGGAGTGTCAGGTGATTCGCGATACTATCGCACCCCATGCCGTTGCCTGCGACACCCGGCGACCTCGCACAGTTCACACCCTCGTGGCTCCACGACGCGCTGCGTGACTCGGGCGTGCTTGGCGGCGCGCGCATCGCCGAGGCCCGCGCGGAGCTCGTGGCGGCCGACCGCGGAATCGGTGGAACCGTGGCGCGCATCCGTCTCGTCTACGAGGGTGACGCGGCCGGCGCGCCGGCCTCGATCATCGCCAAGCTCCCGAGCGCCATCGAGCTCACACGCGGCGGCGGTCGCTTCCTCCGCCTCCCCGAGCGCGAGGTGCGCTTCTACAGCGAGCTCGCCGACCGCGTCCCGACGCGCACGCCGGCGTGTTACTACGCCGCCGTCGACGACGAGGGCGACGCCTTCGTCCTGCTCATTGAAGACCTCGGCGCGATGGAGTCCGGCGACGACCTCGTAGGCACGACGCCCGAGCGTGCCGGTCGCGTCGTCGACGCGCTCGCGGCGCAGCACGCCGCGTGGTGGCGTAGCCCGGACCTCGATACGCTCGAGTGGATGCCGGCGGTCGACGAGCACGCACGCATGTGGCAGCGCATGTTCACCACGGCCTGGCGCGAGCACCGGGACGGGCTCGCGGAGCTGATGCCCGCGGACCTGGTCCCGCTTGGCGAGGCGATGACGCGGCACCTCGGCTCCGCGGTGACGCGGCTCGCAGAGTCGCCGCCGACACTGCTGCACGGCGACGTGCGGCTCGACAACCTGTTTTTCCCCGATGACTCAGGCACGCCGGTCGCTGCGGTCGACTGGTCGAACGCCTCGCGTGGCCCTGGCCCGTACGACCTCGCATACTTCATGTGCGTCGCGCTCGACCCGGAGCAGCGCCGCGAGCATGAGCAGGCGCTGCTGCGCCGCTACGTCGAAGCCCTCGTGGCCGGGGGCGTCGAGGGCGTCACGTTTGAGGAGTGCTTCGACATCTACCGGCTGTCGTTCTGCGAGCCGTTCACGCGCATGTTCTTCCTGCTCATGCGGGGGCACGCGGACAAGGGGACGGGAACTGAACGCCCACCGGCGGTGCTCACGCGGTTCGTACGCAACGCCGGGCAGGCCGCTGTCGACCTCGACGCGCTGGGGCTCCTGGAGGGCTGAGCGGGGGCTGCCGAGCTGATCTGCAGTGCGCGCGGAACGCCCCCGAAAGGGCGAGTCCAGCCGCGCGACGCGTGATACGATCGCCCCTCCCCGAGACATCGAGTCGAGCACCCGCGGCCGACGGGAACCGAGCCTGACGGTCGCCCTCGACACGCCAGGCACACGCGTACGGAAGGATGGCAGGATGACCAACAACCAGGACTGGTGGCCGAATCAGCTCAGCCTCACGGCACTGCGCCGCAATTCTCCCCTCTCCGACCCGATGGACGGCGATTTCGACTACGCCGAGGCGGTCAAGGACCTCGACGTGGATGCGCTGCGACACGACATCGAGGAGGTCATGACCACCTCGCAGGAGTGGTGGCCGGCCGACTACGGCCACTACGGGCCGCTCTTCATCCGCATGACGTGGCACGCCGCCGGCACCTACCGCATCGCCGACGGCCGCGGCGGCGGCGGCTCCGGGCACCAGCGCTTCGCGCCTCTCAACAGCTGGCCCGACAACGCCAACCTGGACAAGGCGCGCCGCCTGCTCTGGCCCATCAAGCAGAAGTACGGCCGCAGCCTCTCCTGGGCCGACCTGCTCATCTACGCCGGCAACTGCGCCCTCGAATCGATGGGCTTCAGGACGTTCGGCTTCGCGTTCGGTCGGCCCGACGTCTGGGAAGCCGACGACACCGACTGGGGCGCTGAGGGCGAGTGGCTCGGTGACGAGCGCCACGAGGACGACGGCGACCTGCAGGGATCCCTGGGCGCCGACCACATGGGCCTCATCTACGTGAACCCGGAGGGCCCCAACGCCAACCCGGACCCGCTCGCCGCAGCACGCTACATCCGCCAGACCTTCAAGCGCATGGCCATGAACGACGAGGAGACCGTCGCGCTCATCGCGGGCGGGCACACCTTCGGCAAGGCTCACGGTGCGGCCCTCGAGTCCCACGTCGGCCCCGAACCGGAAGGCGCGGGCATCGAGGAGCAGGGCTTCGGCTGGACCAGCGGCTTCGGCAGCGGCACGGCCAACGACACCATCACGAGCGGCATCGAGGGCGCCTGGACCGAGAACCCGGTCCAGTGGGACAACAACTTCCTCGAGAACCTCTACCACCATGAGTGGGAGCTCACGACCAGCCCGGCCGGCAAGTCGCAGTTCCAGCCCGCGAACGCCGGAGCCGCGGCCACCGTCATCGACGCCCACGACGCCTCCGTGCAGCACGCGCCGATGATGCTCACCACGGACCTGTCGCTGCGGGAGGATCCCGACTACGCGGCCATCTCGCAGCGCTTCCTCGATCACCCCGAGGACCTCGAAGACGCGTTCGCCCGCGCGTGGTTCAAGCTCATCCACCGTGACATGGGCCCGCGCAGCCGCTACCTCGGACCGCTCGTTCCCGACGAGGCGCTCCTCTGGCAGGATCCCGTCCCGGATATCGACCACGAGCTCGTCGGCGACGAGGAGGTCGCGGCGCTCAAGGAGCAGGTGCTCGGCTCCGGCCTCACGGTCTCCCAGCTCGTCGCGACCGCGTGGGCCTCGGCGGCCTCGTTCCGCGGCACCGACAAGCGTGGCGGGGCGAACGGCGCCCGCGTCCGCCTGTCGCCGCAGCGGGACTGGGAGGCCAACGACCCAGCACAGCTCGCCACGGTCCTCGAGACGCTCGAGGGCATCCAGGCGGCGTTCAACGGCTCGCGCACGGACGGGAAGCGGATCTCCCTCGCCGACCTGATCGTCCTCGCCGGGTGCGCCGGCGTGGAGCAGGCCGCGCGCGACGCCGGCCACGACGTACAGGTGCCCTTCGCACCCGGCCGCACCGACGCCTCGCAGGAGTGGACGGACGAGGAGTCATTCGCCGTCCTCGAGCCCACGGCGGACGGGTTCCGCAACTACCTGCAGGCAGGCCAGGCCGGCGCGCCCGAGGAGCTCCTGGTGGAGCGGGCCGACATGCTGGCGCTGACGGCCCCCGAGACGACGGTGCTCGTCGGCGGCCTGCGCGCCCTCGACGCCACCACCGGGCAGGCCGCGCACGGCGTCCTCACCGACCGCCCCGGCGCGCTCACGAACGACTTCTTCGTGAACCTGCTCGACGTGGGCACCGAGTGGGGCGCCTCCGAGGGCGCACCTGGGCTGTTCGAGGGGCGCGACCGGGCGACCGGCGACCTCAGGTGGACCGCGACGCGCGTGGACCTCGCCTTCGGGTCGAACTCCGAGCTCCGCGCCCTCGCCGAGGTCTACGGCTCCGACGACGGCCGCGAGGCGTTCGTGCGCGACTTCGTCGCCGCGTGGGACAAGGTCATGAACCTCGATCGGTTCGACCTGGCGTGACGCCCCGCGCGACGCCGGTCAGTGGCTGGCGTGGACGGAGCGCAGGTGCGGCGGCTGGGCGGGACAGCAGCGGCTAGCGGCCGCCGTAGCCACCACCCATGCGGCGCAGGCGCTCGATGCGCTGCTCGATGGGCGGGTGGGTCGAGAACAGGCCCGAGAAGCTGTGCCCGTGGAGCGGGTTCACGATGAACAGGTGCGCGGTCGCGTCCGGCACCTCCATCGGGATGACCTGCGCGCCGCGCTCCAGCTTCGACAGCGCCGAGGCGAGCGCCTCGGGGTCGCTCACGTAGTTCGCTCCGTCGGTGTCGGCCTGGTACTCGCGCGCGCGGCTGATGGCGAGCTGGATCACGCTTGCAGCGAGCGGCGCGACGATCGCGACGACGAGCAGCGCGAGCCCGTTGCGCCGGTCGCCGAAGAAGAATGCGAAGAACGAGAGCATCGAGATCGCCGAGGCGACCGTCGCGACGACGGACGAGGTGAGGATGTCGCGGTTGGCGACGTGCGCCATCTCGTGCCCCAGGACGCCTCGCAGCTCGCGGTCGGTGAGGATGCGTCGGATGCCGGTGGTCACGGCCACGGCGGCGTGCTTCGGGCTGCGGCCGGTGGCGAAGGCGTTGGGCTGCGGCGAGTCGATGACGTAGACGCGCGGCATCGGCATGCCCGCGGCGTTGGCGACGGTCTCGATCATGCGGAAGAGGTCGGGATCTTCGTCACGCTCGATCTCGTGGGCGTGCGCGGTCTTGAGCACGATGTCGGCAGAGAACCAGTAGGAGCCGACGTTGAGCGCGAAGGCGATGACGAAGGCGATGATGACGCCCTCGATCCCACCCATGACGCCGCCGATGGCGATGAGCAGGCCGCTAATGGCGGCGAGCAGGACCACGGTCTTGAAGTTCTGCATGGTGTGGTGGCGTTCCTCAATCGGTGCTTCTGCAGGCGGGGCGGTGCTGTGACGGGCGTATTGCGTCCGTGCATCAATTTTAGCAGAGCAAGAGGTGCGGGGCGGGGAACATGCTCAGCGGTCGCGCCGCTTCAGGGTGTCTCCGCGATCGCGCCGCATCGCTCGTTCGCGCATGAGGAGGAACAGCGGCAGGCCGAGTGAGACACCGATGAGGCAGGTCCCGGCAATCGGCGCCCACAGCATCGAGACGGACTCGCGACGGCCGTCCGTTCGGATGAACGCGACGAGCACGACGGCGGATACGAGTACGTCGAACCATGCGAGCATCGATATCCTCGAGTCGGCGATCTCGGTCACCAGCGCGACGATGTCTAACTGGCCCGTCTCAACTACCCAGGAAATGAGCGCCCCGTACGGGAGTATCGTCCCGAGGACACACATCACTGCATAGAACTTGATCATCCAGGGATCCTTGCGCCCGGCCACTCTCGCTCGCCCACAACGAAACGAATGGGGCCGCCCCGAAGGGCGGCCCCATTGATTGCGAACCGTGCCGCGAGAACTAGATGCCGAGGGCGTCGGCGACCAGTTCGCGGTGGTGGTCGGAGTCGCCGTAGGCGAGCTCCGCACGCTTCTGGCGGCGGTAGTACAGCTGGATCTTGTAGTCCTTCGTGAACCCGATGCCGCCGTGGATCTGCTGGCCGTGCGCGACCACGCGCCGGGTGGCCTCGGAGGTCCACGCCTTCGCCATGTTCACGGCGAGCTGCGCGTCATCCTGGTCCGTGTTCAGCGACCACGCGGCCTTGTACATGATGAACCGCGAGCCGTCGACATCGGTGACCATGTCAGCGCACTTGTGCTGGATGGCCTGGAACGAGCCGATCGGGCGACCGAACTGCACGCGCTCCTTGGCGTAGTCGACGGAGATCTCGAAGTCCATCTGCGCCAGCCCCACCATGTAGGCGCACTCGGCGACCGCGTACTTCTGCATGACCGGGCCGAGGATGTCCCAGCCGCCGCCGTCCGCACCCAGCAGCTCGCCGGTCGCGCCGTCAAGGACGACCTCGCACTGCTTGTCGCGGGCGATGGTCAGCAACTGGTTGACCGACACGCCGTCCTGCGCCGTCGGGACGATGGCCAGCGTCACACCCGCGTCTGAGCGGGCGGCGACGACCATGTAGTCGGCGACGTTGGCGTCGGGGACGAACAGCTTGGTGCCGCTGATGGTGACGTTGTTGCCGTCGACCGTCGCCGAGGCCTGGATGCCTTCCTCGTCGAAGCGGGCGGAGGGCTCGGTCTGGGCGAGCGTGAAGATGAGGTCACCGGAGGCGATACCGGGGAGGTACTGCGCCTTCTGGTCGTCGGAGCCGGCCTCCATGATCGGGACCGCGCCGCCGAGGACGCTCGACATGAACGGACCGGGCACGAGCGCGCGGCCGAACTCTTCGATGAGTACGCAGAAGTCCAGGAAGTCGAAGCCGGCGCCGCCGTGCTCCTCGGGGATCAGGAGGCCCTGCCAGCCCTGCTCGGCCATCTGCGACCACAGCTCGGGGGAGTAGCCTGCGTCGTCCTCTTCCATGTCGCGCACCAGCTGCTCGGGGCACTCGGCCTCCAGGAACTCGCGCGCCGAGTTCTTGAGCAAGTCCTGCATCTCGGTGAATCCGAGGTCCATCTACCTCTCCTTTACCCTGGCGCGCTTCGCAGTCACGCCGATGTCGTTCGCCTGCTGCGGCCTTGACACGAGAGCGGGTCTCCCACCCACTCCCCCGCGGCAGGCCCTTCCCGCGGGTTTGCGATGCGCTGGGTCCGGCTCCGGCTCGCGCCGCACACAGAGGAACGGCGGCCCGATCCCGGACCTACTGACTCGCCCGCATCCGCAGGGCGGACACGGTCGCCGAGCGTCGATCGACTCGGTCGCGTCGCGCGCGGGAACCCGGTCTACGAGTCCCCCGCCGAGCGCCGAGCCGTGTTTACTCAGCGGCGCGATTATGGGAGAGCGGCCGACGGGTGGTCAACCTCGACTCGCGTCCCCGGCCTTCGCGGTGGCAGCGAGGGCGGAAACCGGGTCTCCCGGCACCGCCGAACCTCGCCAAATCCCCCCGGAATCCGCTTCGTGGCGTCTGTTCCGCCATCTTGCGGCTGTCGCCCGGCTCATCCTCCCCGGCCTGGCGGGACGGTCCGGGTTCACTTCGGGCTAACGTCGCTCGTTGCTATCCTTCGCGACCGCGGGACGGGGGGAACACATCCGGATGACGCCCTCGCTCCGCGCCGCCCGCAGACCGGCCCTCGCCACACTCCTGCTCAGTCTCGCTCTCGCGCTCCTCGGCGGTGCGAGCACCGCGCACGCCGGCCCGGCCGACGATGTCTGCGCGCCCATGCAGGAGTACGCCGAGGCGTCCAGCGCGCGCATCGGCTTCGTCGTGCTCGACCTCACCGACGGGAGCCGCTGCTCCTATCGCTCCGACGAGGTGTTCCGCACGGCCTCGCTCTACAAGCTGATCGTGCTGGCCGAGGCACACGAGCAGGTGCGGCAGGGCACGTTCTCGTTCGACGAGTCGATCACCGTCCGGCAGTTCCGCCCCGCCACCGAGGACCGCGCGGCGGGCGTCGACATCTTCGCGGTCAGCGCCCGCGAGGGCGCGCGCCGCATGATCCAGGTCTCGGACAACGCCACCGCCGAAGCGCTGGCGGCGCGCCTCGACTGGGAAGCCGTGGGCGCCGCACCCGCTCGTCTTGGGATGCCTCGCACGATCATCGGCGGTGCGTACACGACGACGGCCGGCGACATCGCACACTTCTTCGCCGAACTGCACGCCGGCACGCTCGTCGGCACGGAAGAGGACGCGACGATGCTCGAGGTGCTGCGAGGTCAGCTCATCCGCGACCGTATCCCGTGGTACCTGCCGGACGACGTCGAGATCGCCCACAAGACCGGCCGCCTCTACACGTCCGCCAACGACGCAGGCATCGTCTACGCACCGGCTGGGCCGTTCGTGCTGGTGCTGCTGACCGAGAGCGAGGAGACCTGGGACCCGGGATACATCGCAATCCGCGACCTCGCGCTCATCGCGTACGAGGGCTACTCGGAAGGCCAGGACGCGTCGGGCGCGTCCGAGGTCGAGGCACCCTCGCCCACACCCACACCCACACCGTCGCCAACGGCCTCGCCCACGCCGACCGCAACGGCCACGCCCACGCCGACCCCGACCGCTACGCCCCCGCCGACGGCGACGCCGACTCCAACCGCCACGCCGGCGCCCTCTGCCACGCCGACGGCGACACCAGCAGCGCCCATCGTCGCGGCGGCGGAGGGCACGGGCAGCACGACGCTGGCGGCACGCACGACCACTGAGACCTGGGAGCCGTCGGCGGCTGCCGCTGGCGGCGTCGCTGCCCTGTTCGCGGTACTCGCGACGTTCGCGCTGCTGGCGTTGGGCCTCGGGCGACGGCCGGCCCCGGACGACGAGGCCGAGTAGTCCGGTGTCCCGGCTACTCCTCGGGCTCGCCGCCGAGCGGCGGCTCGCCGATGACGATGCCCGCAGTGAGATCGAGGTCCGGCAGGTCCTGCTCGCCCAGGCTCGCGAGGTCAACGACGTTGCCTGCGTCGATCTCGCGCTGAACCTCGTCGAGCTGCTCGGCGCGGCGCTCGCGCGCCTCGTCGGTGAGCTCGAGTTCCTCGGCGATGCGCTCGGCGAGGATCTGCTCGGGCGCCTCGAAGTCGCGCGGTACGCGCGCCTCCAGCACCTGGCCGAGCTGCGCGTACTCGTTCCCGCCCAGGTACTGGAGCGGGTTGCGCTGCTCGGCGCGCAGCAGCCAGCGCTCGTTGAACGCCTCGACGTCGACGTGTACGGCGACGACGAGGCCGATGCACAGTTCGTGGTCCCCGAGCACGACCGTGTCCTGCAACTCGCACTCGATCCACGCCGCGCAGTACTGGAGCAGCGGCGCGTCGACGTGGGTGGGGGTGAAGACCTCGAGCTGGGTCGCCTCGAACTTGTCGATGTCCTCGCCGGTGTAGCCGCCGAGGTACTGGACGTGGTGGAGCAGGGCGCGGGTGGGGATGTTGATGGCGAACTGCTCGGAGCTGCGGATCATGTCCAGGCTGTACCGGGACTGCTCCAGCGCGATGCCGACGAGCGCGGGGTCGATCGAGAGCGGCATGTGCCAGGCGACGGGCAGCACGTTGCTCTCGCCCTTGTCGCGTGTGGTGACGAGGGCGACTGGGCCGCTCATGAGGATGCGTGCGGCGGTAGTGACTGGACGGCGCTCAACGCCGTCCGGCGGCTGCTCGATCACGTTGCGAGTATACGGCGCGAATGCTCCGGGGCTGCCGCATCCTCGAACTCGGCGGGCGGAGACACCGCTCACGAGCGGTGCATCTGGGTCTCCTGTGTCTCCCCGGCCAGAGCCGGATCGCCACAACTCCATCCGGACGCGGTGCCTACTTGCAGGCGTCACCTCCATAATGGGCGCGATTGCTGGAGCGCGAAGGAGGATCCTGATGGCAGCGGAGTTCGAACGTCGGGGTATCGACTTCTTTCTCGAAGAACTGATCGCCGTCCTCGATCTCGAGGCCGAGACGCCCGCCATCGTCTTCGAACCCAGGCGCATCTACGCGACAGTCGAAGAGCGGCTCAAGGAGCGCGACGCTGCGATTCCCGAGGACCACGCAGCGCGCGAGTACGCATACTCGCTGGTGACGCGGCTCTACTACCTTGCGAACTGGGGCGAGGAGGAGAAGGTCGGCGCACTCGGCTGAGTGCTTCCAGCATCTCGATACGGCCGGGAACGGGGCCATCCGGCGGCTGCTCGATGCGGTCGCGAGTACACGCAGGGCTGTGGGCGGCGTTCGCTACGCAGAGGAGCCTGGGATGAGTGACACCCCGCGCGACCGCTACACGCACGGACACCACGAGTCTGTCGTGCAGTCGCACGCGCGGCGGCGCGCGGAGGTCGAGGCGTGGTTCCTGCTGCCACGGCTCGAACCTGGCGTGCGCCTGCTCGACGCCGGCTGTGGACCGGGCACCGTTACCGCGGGCCTCGCGCGCGCCGTCGCGCCGGGCGAGGTGATCGGGCTCGATGTCGTGCCCGGGGTTCTGGAGCACGCGCGCGCCCACGCCATCGAGGAAGGCGTCGACAACGTCACGTTCGCCGTCGGTGATGTCTACGCCCTCGACTACCCGGATGGGGCGTTCGACGTCGTCTACGCCAACCAACTGCTCCAACACCTGACAGACCCGGTGCGAGCGATTCGCGAGATGCGCCGCGTGCTCAAGCCCGGCGGCCTGCTCGCCGTGCGCGACGCCGACTACGCAACCATGTGTCCCTCGCCGAAGTTCCCGGAGTTCGAGGACTGGAGCGAGCTCTACCACCAGACTGCCTACCGCAATGACGCGGAGCCTGACGCCGGTCGGGTCCTGCCCGCCTGGGTGCGGGCCGCCGGCTTCCCGGAGATCGAGCTGCACCCCAACGTCGTCACCCTCGACGGCGAGGAGGCGAGCATCTGGGGTCGCACCTGGTCGCAGCGCATCCTCTACTCGGCCGTCGCGGATCAGGCGCTCGAGTACGGCTACGCCACCCAGGCAGACCTCGAGCGCCTCTCAGGGGCGTGGGCGACCTGGGCCGAGTCCGAGTCGCCGTTCTACCTGTTCGCCCAGATGGCCGTGATCGCCGTCCGCTAGGCCCGCGGCGACCGCGACCGACGGGGACGCCTCACTCCCCGCCGAGCGCGCGCTCCACTGCCTGGTACTCATCGCGCCGCCAGCGCCGCGACAGCGGCGCTCCGGGTACCGTGCCGTTCGCGCCGTGGTAGGCGCCGGGGTAGACGTGCAACTCCACGGCCACGCCCGCGTGCGCCAGCGCCTGTGCGTAATCCACGTCCTCGTCCAGGAACAGGTCGAGCGTGCCGACACTGATGTATGCGGGCGGCAGCCCCGCCAGGTCCGTCGCGCGGGCAGGCGCGGCGTACGGCGCGATGTCGTCGGCGCCCGCGCGGCCCTCGAGGTAGGCGCCCCAGCCGAGCTCGTTGTGCGAGCGGCTCCACACGCGCAGGTCCGTGATCTGGTGACTGCTCGCCGTGACGTTGCGGTCGTCGAGCATCGGGAACACGAGCACCTGGTAGCAGATCTCGACCTCGCCACGGTCGCGGGCGAGCAGCGCGAGGCCGGCGGCCAGCCCGCCGCCCGCGCTCCCGCCGCGGATCGCGATGCGCTCGCGGTCGACGCCGAGCTCACCTGCGTGCTGCCACAGCCAGAGCAGGCCGGCGTAGCAGTCCTCCAGCGGAGCGGGGTAGGGGTGCTCGGGCGCCAGCCGGTACTCGACCGACGCGACGACCACGCCGAGGTTGGCGGCGTAAGCCATGCAGTCCTGGTCGCCAAACGGCACGTCCCCGCCGATCATGCCGCCGCCGTGGATGTTGTAGACGGCGGCTGCGGGCTTCGGCAGCCCGTCCGGCTGGTAGACGCGCACCATCACGTCGGGCGCTCCGTCGGGACCCGGCGCGAAGTGGTCCTCGAACGAGACACCGGCGCGCGGAGGCGCGGGCGGGGCGTTCATGCCGGTCTCGCGCCACCGGTCGACGGCAGCCTGGACGCCATCGCTCATGTCGATGCTGCGCGCGGGCGTCGCAGCCAGTGCCTCGCGGTAGCCGGGGTCGACCAGCGCGTCGAGGTCGAGGGGTTGAGTCGTCATGGCGGGCTCCTCGGAGCGTGTGGGTGTCAGTGCGCGGGATGATACAGCGGCTCGACCGGATCCAGGCCGCGACGCTGCACCTGGTAGCGGCGTATCGCGTCGCTACCGCCGGAGTCGTCCCTACGGATCTCGTTCCTCGTACCAGAAGTCGAAGGCCTTATCCACAGCGGCGATAGCCTCATCCGACGCGCCTTCCTTGAAGGCCGCCTCGACGTGGCAGGCTTCCAGCCTGGTGCCGCTGCACTCGTCCCCGCCGTCGTCGACCTGGGACTTGCGATAGAGCCTCCTGAGCCCCGCGGTGAACTCGTCGCCGAGGTCGTGGTACAGGTCACGGAAGAGCCGCTCCCCGAGCCCGTACGCGCACCGCCACTGGTTGGAGCGCTGGTTCGGGTCGCTCTCGTCCAGGTCAGAGAGGTACCGGAAGTGAGTGCAGGGGAAGGCAGTGTTGCGCGTCGGGAGTGTCGCGATCGACCCATCCACGACGGTCGCGAAGAGGTTCGCGAGACCTTCATCGACCCAGGGTGCGTTGCCCGTCCAGTAGTAGTGAGAGACCTCGTGGACAATGCTCTGTCGAGCCTCGCTTCTTGTCATGAGGCCCGAATCGACCCTGGGTGAATGTGCGATATGCGTGCCGTAGTGTGTACCGAAGAAGCTGGCCAGGAATGCATCTGCGAACAGGTACGTCACCTGCGTGGTCGGCAGCGACGCCGCCAGGAGACCTTCCACGGACCGCGCGGCACCCTCCAGCAGATCCATCGAGCGCGTCATGCCCCGTCTGGTGCGGATGATGGTGAGCGTCACCTCGCCGCTCTCGGGCAACTCGATCACTCGCTCCTCCAGCGTTGTCTGCGTGGGATCCAGGAGCGTCTGGACGAGGTCCGGACTCTCACGCTGCACGGCCCCCAGCGTCGACAGGATGACGGTTTCTTGATCACTGATCCCGTCGACGATGGTTGGATGCTGGAGGACATCCGCAAAGACCTCGGGAGCGTCGAGCGCGAGTCGACTCATGGCTCTCATGGTGGTGACGCCTGCTGGCGAGAGGTCCCTCACGATGAGGGCAGCGAGATCAGGCTTGACCATGGCAAGGCTCGCCAGATTCCGGAGCAGCCACCGCTCGTTGCTGGTGACGCCGTCCTGTAACCATGGGAAGCCGACGATCAGGTCTGCGAGATCCGGCTCCACCTGCGCGAGGGTATCCAGGCCCCAGACCAGCCAGCGTTCGTCGCTGCTGACGTCATCCTGCAGCCACGGGAAGTCGACCAGCCCGGCGCCGAGTTCCGGCTCCACCGTGACGAGGCTCGCCACGTACCAGAGTGCCGCGCGCTCGTCGCTGGTGACGTCGTCCTGTAGCCAGGGAAGGGCGGTGAAGCGAACAGCGAGGTCCCGCTCTGCCATCGCGAGATCCGCCAGTTGCTGGAGCATCCAGCGTTCTTCGTCTGCCAGGGCTCCCTGTCGCAGCCAGGTCAGGCTTGCCACATGGTCCAGTGACGCCGCCCGTGCGAGTTGCCGCACGTACTCGATCGCCCAACGCTCGTCTGCGGTAATGCCGTCGCGCACCCACTCGTAGTCCGCGACCAGCTCCGCCGCGGCCGTGTTGTCGGCCGCGATGAGGGCAATAGTCCGCAACCCCAGCCACTCGTCGGTGGTGACGCCGTCTGCGAGCCACCCGAGCGCTACCAGCTTGCGTACGAGTTCGAGTTGCCCGCATGTCAGGCTCTCCAGCTGCCGGAGCGTCTGCAGGCCCTCGCTGCCGGGCTCGATCTGCGTCCACGGCATCGCGACGATCGACGCCGCGACCCCGGGGTCGGCTTCGCGCAGCCCGAGCAGAGCGAGCAGCGCTACCTGCGCCTCGTACGTGGGGGAGCGACGGTCGGCCCACGGCAGCGTCTCGTACAGGTCAGGCGAGGTGCGGGCGTCCGGAACCCCCCGGTCCACCACCTCGAAGGTCCCCCGGGCAATGGTCTCCCCCTCCACCGACAGTTCGACCCGGTAGGGCCCCGGTTCCCAGAACCCCGGATCGGCCCAGCCCGCACCGTGGCTGTACGAGCTGCTCGTCCGACCCTCGTCCATGCGGGCGTCCCGGCTGAAGCGCGTAAGGAGACTTCCGTCCTCGCCATAGATCGAGGTTTCAACAACGAAATCGACCGCTCCGCGGCCGGCGGGCCGACGAAGGTCGAGTAGCCAGCGGATGCTTCGGGTCGTCGCCCGATCGAAGCGGTTCGTGTAGAAGAGGGCGTCCCACGAATCCTGGGCTCCTCCCTCGAAGAACCTCAGGTCCACGACCCTGGCGTCGAGCAACGGGATCTCCGAGAACGCTCCCGCTGTCGGGAAGTCAGGAAGCCGCCCCGGCTCACCCGCTGGTGTGCCCTCGCAGAGGGTGGTCACCGCGACCGCCGGTTCCGGGGTGGGGGTACTGACTATCACCGCGAGGGGCGAGCTCGAGAGCCATCGCCCGACCGCTGCGCCCGCAGGGAAGATGCGGCGCCTGGGCAGGAGCCGGTCGGACCATGAACCGTCGTCCTGGAGCTCCTGGAGTGCGAACTCCATGCGCCCGTCATCCAGCAGCTGCGCGGCGACCCGCACGACCGGCGCCGGGGCCGCCGCCGCCGCGGGGGGCGGCTCCACTGTGAGCCGCGAGCTGGCCAACCACCGTCCGACCGCCGTGCCGGCCGGGAAGAATCTGCGCGAGGGGAGCTGCCGATCGCCCCACGACCCATCGGCATCGCGCTGCTGCAGCGCGAACTCCGTGCGCCCGTCGGCAAGGCGGCTCGCCGCGACGCGTACCTCGACGGTCCCGGTCGCCGCGCCCGCGCCGGCGCCGGTCTGCGCGAGCGCGAGGTTGCGACCGCCGCCGACCGCGGCGAGCGTCACGGCGAGGAGCAGCATGCCCGCAGCAACGCGCTTCAAGGTGCCCACACCTTCACGGACCAGCGCGACAAAGGAGCCGGTCCCCCCCCCCCGTGTCGCCGCTCAATGCCCGACCCCGCGATCAGCGAGCAGCGCGTTCTTACATCCGTCGTGAGCGGTGAGCCTAGCATCCTGATGCTTGACCACGCCCGGCGTCTCGACGCAGGCGGTACCCTACCGCGCATGGCCACCGCCGAACGCACCCCCGTTGCCGTCGAGGGGCAGCCGCCGCAGGCGCCGG
The DNA here is from genome assembly GCA_965208885.1 of Dehalococcoidia bacterium. GTDB lineage: Bacteria > Chloroflexota > Dehalococcoidia > UBA2979 > UBA2979 > VXMT01. The sequence goes on along the minus strand of CBDBPS010000002.1, from coordinate 1,131,354 downwards.
CGCCCGCGTCGCGCCCGCCGCAGAGCATGCGGCTCATGGTCGGGCTCTCCGCCGGGCACGGCGTCAAGCACTTCTACCAGCAGACGCTGCTGCTGCTCCTTCCGCACATCAAGGAGGCGCTGCTGCTGAGCGACGTCGCCGCGGGCGGCATCATCGGCGTGCGCGCGGCCGCGATGGGCGCGATGAACATCCCGGCCGGCATGTTCACCGACATGTTTCGCAGCCGCGTCGCGTTCATGCTCGCCGGAAGCATGGCCTGCCTTGCCTTCGGCTACGCCGCCGTCGGGCTGGCCTCGAACTACTGGTTCGTGCTCATCGCCGTCGCTGTGGCAGGGGCGGGGACATCGATGTGGCACGCGCCCGCGTTCACCGAGCTGGCCGTGCGCTACCCCGAGCGCCGCGCCTTCGCCATCGCCGCGCACCGATCCGGCGGGTCGGTCGGCGACTCGTCGGCGCCGTTCGTCGTGGGCGTGCTGCTCGGCGGGATCAGCTTCGCGGGGCTCGAGTGGGGCGGGTTCGGCTGGCGCACGGTGGCGCTGCTGCACGTCGGCCCCGCGATCGTGACCGGCGTCATCATCCTCGCGCGCTTCAAGTCGGCGGAGCAGGCCGGGCAGATGAGCCTGCAGCTCCGCGAGTACCTGGCCACGGCGCGACCGCTGTTCCGCAACGCCACGGTCTTGGCGCTGGTCGCCGTTACGGCGCTGCGCGGGATGGCGCACCTCTCCTTCGCGACGTTCCTCGTGCTCTACATGACCGAGGACCTTGGCTACTCCGACGTGGCCGTGGGCTTCCACCTCGGGCTGCTGACGCTGCTCGGCATCCTCGCCGGGCCGGTGATGGGGGCGGTCTCCGACCGCATCGGCCGGCGGCCCGTGATCATGTTCGGGCTGATCACCATGACGGTGCTGATCTTCGCGTTCCTGTGGGTCGACGCCGGAGTGGGGCTGACCGTCGCCCTCGCGCTGCTCGGCATCGTGCTGTTCTCGGTCAACTCGATCATGATGGCGGCGGCGATGGAGTCGGTGGCCGGTGGCAGCGAGGGCTCGGCGGTGGCGATGCTGTTCACCGGCGGCGCGATCGTCGGCGCGATCTCGCCCGTCGTCGCGGGCGCGATCAACACCGAGTGGGACTTCCACGGCGTCGTGGTGTACGCGGGCTGCATCGCCGCCCTCGCGACATTCATCGCGGCAATCGCGCCGATGCCAGCGCGCGCGTCGGCGGACGAGGCGGCGTAGGCCGAAGGACTCAGGCCGTCGGAGTCATTCCCGCGAGGTGCTCAGACAGCGCCCACGCCCGCTCCTGGTTCCTACGGTCGCGAGCCTCCTCGGACGGCTCCTGGATGCGCCGCTTGTTCCAGTAGGCGCCGCTCACACCCGCCGCCTCGTCGGCGAGCGCGAGGTGCACGAGGTGCGAGCCGCCGCGCTGTGGCGTCGCGAGCACGACGTACCCGGCGAGCATGATCAGCGTGCCGATGAGCCCATGGCCGGACTTCTGGACGATTCCGGTGCGCACGACGCCCGGGTGCAGGCTGTTCGCGGTCACGCCCGAGCCGTCGAGGCGCCTCGCGAGCTCGTTCGTGGTCATGACCATCAGCGCCTTGCTGTGGCCGTACGCGCGCATCAGCGAGTAGTCGTGCTCGCACTGGACATCGTCCCAGCGCGCGCCGGCGCGGTGCGCGCTCGATGCGACGTTCACGACGCGCGCGCCGGACCCGCCTTCGGACACGGCGGCGCGAAGCTGGGGCAGCAGCTCCGAGGTGAGCACGAACGGCGAGAGGTGGTTGAGCGCGAGGGTGGACTCGATGCCCTCGGCGGTCTCGACCCGCCGGCGGAACATGCCACCGGCGTTGTTGACGAGCACGTCGACGCGCTCGTGGCGCTCGCGGATCTCCGCCGCCGCCCGCCGCGTCTCTGCAAGGCTCGACAGGTCGGCGGCGACCCAGTCGGTGTCGCTACCGAGCTCCGATGTGAGCGCGGCCAGCCGCGTCTCGTCGCGCCCGACGAGGGTGAGCCGGACGCCTGCCCCGGCGAGCCCTCGCGCCGCCGCGAGGCCGATCCCGGACGTGGGGCCGGTCAGCACGATGTGGCGAGCGCTGGTCTCGCTCATACGGTCAGGCGGGGTCGATGTCGGTGAGGGCGAAGTCCTCGCCCTTGAACAGCAGCGGCTCCCGCGTCGCGTCGGCGAGGGCGTAGGCGAAGCAGTCGCCGAAGTTCAGCCCCGCCGGGTGGTTGCCCTTGCCGAACTGCCGCCACGCCTCCCGCGCCCGCTGGGCATGGTCCGCCGTGACGGGCTCGATCACGATCCCTGCCGACTCGAGGAACAGATCGAGATCACGTCCCTTGGCCTCTCCGCCTCTACCTTCGATGACGATCCCGGCCTCCACGAGATTCGCGGCGGACATGCGACAACCGGCCGCCAGCGATATCGCGCGCGCGAAGCGCTCGGCCTCAGGCTCGCCGAACAGGATCGCTACGATCGCCGAAGTCTCGACGATCACTTCGGCAGGCCGCGCTCGTCATACAGCAAGTCGCCATGTTCAACGGCCGAGGGCCCGGGGGGGAGATCGTGAGCCACGCGCCTGGCAATAGCCATCATCGCCTCGAAGCGGGCCTCGGCGCCGTGGTCGTGTCGCTCGCGCTCGAGGCGCTCGCGGAGTGCGACGGTGATCGCCCCCGTCATCGTCTCGCCGGTCAAGTCCGCCAACTCGCGGGCGAGGTTGCAGGTCTCTTCGTTCTTGATGTTCAAGCTCACTGGGTGTCCTTCGGGGTAGAACGATGTTCACGCCGTCTACCATACACTCACTAGCTGCTGGGTTGGACGCTGCGGAAGTCGACAATCACTTCGGGAGGCCGTGTTCGTCGTAGAGCCAGTCGCCGTGCTCCACGGCCGAGGCCCCCGGCCGGAGATTGCTCGAGACGCGCTCCGCGATCGCGTGTATCGCGGCGCGGCGGGCCTCAGCGCTGCGTTCGTGACGCTCGCGCTCGAGGCGTTCCTGGAGCGCGACGGTGATCGCGCCGGTCATGGTCTCGCCGGTCAGGTCAGCCAGCTCGCGGGCGAGGTTGCAGGTCTCTTCGTTCTTGATGTTCAGCGCCACAGTCGTTCCTTCACGTGGGGCGATACTCGCGATCTCCACCATACTAGGCAGAGCGGTTGGCCGCGGCGAGGCTGGTTGCCCCTCACCCCGGCTCCCGGCCCGGCAGCCGCAGCGCGACTGCCGGGCCGCGAGCCGGGAGGGGTGGAGTTAGCGGCTGTAGCCCGACGCCGGGACCAGCACATCGGCTGCAGCCGTGATCCAACCAAGCAGGAAGTCGAAGTCGCGGATTGCCTCGGTAGATCCGAGGCGGCCGGAGATGGCATCGAGCTCGACCTGTAACGCGGCGAGGTCGTCACGTATCCCGGCCGCGTCGACCGGCTGGCCCTCGACCTGCGTCGTGAGGCTGCTGTAGCGGTCCGCAGCGAGCCCGACGATGGCGCCGAGGCGCAGCAGGTGGCCGCAGCAGTCGAATGTGAGGTCGAAGCGACCCGACACGTCCGCGCTCTGCGAGCGCGACTCGCCCGTCGCGGGCTCGACCCAGCGCACCTCGACGCCACCGAGCGTGCCGGACGGCTGGTAGCCCGGCTGCAGTTCGAGCTCGTAGAAGACGGTGGTGGCCGCACCCGAGTAGATCTCGGCGAACTCCCTGCGGTTCTGCTCGAAGGTGTGGTCCGGCGTGATGCGGTTCTCGTACCCGACGATGCGCCAGCTCTTCACAACCGTCGGATCCCAGGTCACCTGTGCGCGCGTCTGGTCCGCGAATGGCGTTGAGAGCGCGAGCCAGTTCTCGCGAGCAAAGGTCTCGCGCGCCTGCGTCGCGTCGTCGAGGTAGCGGTACCAGCCGTTGCCGTGCTGGGCGAGCTGCTCTAGCAGTACGTCGTTGTAGTTCTCGATCCCGACGCCAATCGTGATCAGCCGCAGCGGGTTGCTACTGTCGCTGTCGCTCGCCGACTCGAGGATCGCGAACGGGTCGGTTGCGTCGACGTTCGCGACGCCGTCGGACATCAGGATGACGTAGTTGAAGGCGTCGGGGCGCTCACGGCGGGCCGCGTCTGCGAGCTGCACGCCGAGGTTCAGGCCCGCCTGCACGTTCGTGCTGTCGTGGGGCGCCAGCGCGCTGATCGACGTGATCACGTCGCCGTCGTCGGGCGCGCTGTGCTCGACGGTGAAGGCGTCGATGACGTCAGTCGTGAAGTGCACCACGGCGATGCGGTCGTCGGGGCCGAGGCTCTGGCGGATGGTCTCGGCCGCCGCCCGTGCGATGGCGACGCGGTTGCCCGAAGCCATCGAGCGCGACGCGTCGAGGACGAGCGTCACGTTGAGCGGCGTGCTGTCGTCCAGCTCCGGTGCCTGGAAGGCGACGCGGGCGAGGTGCTTGCCGTCGTCGAGCGGGTGCCGCAGCACGTCGCTCGTGATGGCGAACGAGCGGTCGTCGCTCGGGGCGTCGTAGCCGTAGTCGAACGCGTTGATCCACTCCTCGGCGCGCACGGAGTCCGGCGGGACCTGGTAGCCGTTGCGGGCCCAGTTGAGCGCGAGGAAGTACGACGTGCGGTCGGTATCGAGGCTGAAGGTCGAGACGGCGTCGATGGATGTGTCGACGAATGGGGTGCGTTCGTAGTACTGGAACGTCGTGTCCTCGGGTTCCTGCGGTTCCGCCTCCGCCTCTTCCGCCGCGGGCTCCTCCATCACGTCCTCAGCGGCCTCCTCGTCAGCAGGCATGCTGTCGTCCGCGTCCGCCATGCCGTCGTCCGCGTCCTCCATGCCATCGTCCATTGCGTCCGCCATGCCGTCTGCGTCGTCCTCCATTCCATCGTCCATGGTGTCTTCGGCCATGCCGTCTGCGTCGTCCGCAGGCACGTCGGCTTCCTCGGCCACATCGCCCGTGTCGCCCCTCGGCGAGGGCGTCTGGCCTGCGGGAGGCGTTGGAGCCACGACCACGGTTTGCGCGGGCGTCGGCTCAGGCGTGGCAGTCGCCACGGTGGACGGTGCGGGGGTCGCCGTGGCCGGCGTTGGCGTGCTGGCGCGAGCGGGGGCCTGCGTCGCTGTGGGCTCCGGCGCGTCGTCCGCGACAGCCGTCGAGGCTGCATCGTCGCCGTCATCGCTCACTGCGTCCGACAAGCCCGCGGTGATGCTCGAGGCTCCGGACTCGCTTGTCGCGTCGCTGTCGGAATCGTCCGCGACCGTGGAGGCAGCGCTGCTCGATGTGGTCGTGGTCGTGGTGGTGCTCGCCGTGCTGCTGCTCGCCGTGGTCGTGGCGTCGCGGCTCTGGCTGGTGGTCACCGCGAACGCGTCTCTCTCCACGTCATCGAAGGTGAGGTCGCCGGCAGGGCGCCCCACCGTCGCGATGCCGATCGCAACGACGAGGACCGCAGCAGCCGCAGCCGAGAGCCATGGGCGGTTCCGCAGGGTCATCGCTCCGCCGCGCAACAGTGTGAAACGCGGCGGTCGTTGTTCCCCCAGCTGTCCTTCCAGGCGGTCCCAGAGGTCGTCCGGGGCCTGCAGGTCTGCTGCTTCGGAGGCGAAGTGATCGCGGAGACGTCGTTCCATCTCGGGGTCGGGTGAGTCGTTACGCATCATTGTCGGCAACCTCCATGGCGCTGGGCGGTTCCAGCAGGTCGCGCATCTGGCGAAGCGCGCGATGGAGTCTTGATTTGGCCGTGCCCTCGCGGATGCCGGCCGATCGGGCCACCTCCGCGACGGTCAGGTCGGCGAAGTAGCGGAGCACGACGACTTCGCGGTGTTCGGGCGTGAGCTGTTCGAGGGCCTGCCGGAGCGTCTCGCGGTTCGCGATCGCCTCGGCTTCATCGCCCGTCGCGCGGGGCTCGGGTGAGTCCTCGATCGGGACAGTGCGGAGTGCGCGCCTGCGCTGACCGGAGAGCACATCGTTGACGAGGATGCGCATGAGCCACGGCTTGAACGGTCGACCCCGCTCGAATCGCCGGATGCCTCGCCACGCGCTGAGCAGCGCCTCCTGCACGTGTTCCTCGGCGAGGGCTGGATTGCGGGTCATGAGCACGGCGGTGCCGTAGAGCGGATTCTTGTAGGCCTCCACCAGGTGGCGGAAGGCGTTGCGGTCGCCGTCCTGGCAGAGACGGATGGCCTCGTCGTCTGTCATGGACCTATCAACGCTCACGCGAGGAGCAGGGGCGCCGCTTCCACCGGCCATGCAGTCCTCTTCTCCGCCTCCGGTAACAGATACGCAGCGGCAGCGAGGATCGTTCCCTCGCTCGCGGGAATCTGCGAGCTCCCGCCGCGGTCGATGACTGGTCGGTGCGGCTACTCGCCGCCGAGGACCGTGAAGCGGCTGCTGTCGCTGCGGCCGAAGACCTCCGGCAGGTACGTCTCCTCGGCGTGCACGGGCGCGACGAAGAAGTCCCCGGGAGTGGTGGCGCGCGCGTAGTAGACGTACTCATGCACGCCCTGCGTCAGCCGGCTCGCCTGGAGGACGAGGCGGTCGTCGCGCACGTCGACCTGCTCCCACGGGCTGTAGCACCAGCCGTACCACGGCGCGCAGTACCCGGGCGCGTTCGCCCGGACCGCCTCGGCCTGCTCCTCGCGCAACTGCTCGCGCAGCCGTGGCGAGACGATGTTGAGCTGCGGGTCGATGGGCTCGAGGCCGGCCGGCAGCGAGTCCTCGACCTGCACGAACAGCCGGTCGGCTGGTGCCACGACCGTCACGGTCACCCGCACCACGTCGCCGACGGAGGCGCTGGTGATGGGCGTCTCGGGGTCTTCGAGGAGCGAGTAGCGGTGCGAGACGGCGAAGCCGCGGTTGAGCGCCTCGATACCCGCTGCCGGCGTCACGTAACGCAGGTTGAGGCCGTAGTACAGCCGACCCGGCGTCCCGCTCTCGCGTTCGAACTGCACGCGGCTGACCTCGCCCAGCGGCAGGTCGGCGAGCGCGACGGACGCGGCGTCGAGGTAGTCACCGGCGGGCACGTCGAAGCGACCATCGAGCACGGTGTCCGTGTTCACGAGCACCGAGTAGTCGTAGACGCCGCGCGTCTCGCCCGTGAGCTCTGCGTAGGCGCCGAGCGAGGCCATGCCCTGCGCGCGCTCGACGCTGGACTTCCAGCGGTCGGCGGAGCGGGCCAGGGCCAGCCAGCGGGCCGTCTCCTCGATGAGCGGGTGGTCGGGGTCCACCTCGGTGAGGGCGCGCAGCACGATCGCGGTGATGCGCACGGTCGCGTTGTGCATCGACCCCGGCTTGTGTGGGTCTTCCCAGTGGTTGCCGTTCGCGCTCGCGATGGTGTCGGCGGTGAGGTCGTTGAGCATCGCCCGCACGGCTGTGTGGTCGGCGTCGTGACCAGTTGCGAGGAGGTCAAGCAGCGCATAGGCGCGGCCCCAGTTGGTGAGTTCGGCACGACGCTCGTCGACGAGCTCGCGGATCCGGACAGCGTGCTCGCGGGCCAGGGCGCTCACCTCGCGACCATCGTTCGATGCGTCCGCGAGGGCGTACAGCAGGAAGGCGTGCTCGTTCGGGTCCGCGGGCTGCTCCACGTCGCTTTGACGCTCAAGGTAGCCAGTGATGGCGTTCGACGCGTCGGCGAGCACGTTGTCGGGGACGCTCTGGCCCGTATCACGGGCCTCGCCGAGCGCGGAGAGCACCCAGCCCGTGGACAGTGGATCGGGGCTGCACGCGGAACACCAACCCCAGCCCCAACCCCAGCTCCAGTCGGAGATGTAGGCTCGACGGCTGATGAGGTCCTGGACGTCCTCCTCGAGTTGCCGTTCCCATGCCGTATCGACGCCGCCGCTAGTCGCGCGCCCCGCAGCGACGATCGCCACCACGCGGCTCGCGACGCGAACCGTTGACTCGTAGCGGTACGGCTTGAAGTGCCTGAGCTCCTCGTCGAGCGCGCCCACCAGCGAGCCCTGGAGCCCGATCTCGAGCGAGCCACTGCGCGTGATGACGTAGTCCGGCAGGTAGACCGCCTCGACGGCCGGTGTGTCTTCGACGATGCCGCCCGTGGCGGTGGTCTCCGGCGTCACATCGAGGTGCACCGGCAGGCTGATCTCGACGGCGTCCCCGTACCCACTGGTCGTGGCGGTGAAGCGCACGGTCGCCGTGCCCTCCTCGAGCGCCCGGGCGGGCCACTCGAATATCGCCGAGTCGCCCGGCTCGACGGTCGCCGAGCGCGGGTCGCGGTCGTCGAGGGTGACGCCCTGCGCCTCGACGGTGGCGGTCACCTCGCGCGTCTCGTCCGTCCGGTTCGTGACGAGCGTGCGGAGCATCGCGGAATCGGCCACGCGCAGGAAGCGGGGCAGCGCGGGCCTCACGAGCAGGGGCTGCGTGACGAGCAAGTCGCTCTCCCCCCGGCCGACCTGTGTCGAGGTGGTCACGGCGCGCGCGAGTGCGTTCCACGTGGTGGTGTTGTCCGGCAGGTGGAGCTCGAAGTTCGCGGTGCCGTCCTCGTCCGTCGTGAGCTGGCCGATCCAGAGCGCGGTGCGCTGGAAGTTCCGGCGGACGCTCGGCTCGGAAGAGAGCGCGGACGGGGCCGCGAAGTTAGCTCTGGTGCCCCCGTCATCCGCTGATGCCATCGCCGCCTCGGCGAACACCCCGCGCTCTGCGGCTTCCAGGGCGAGCTGGCCGGCTGCCGTGTCGGCATAGGCGGCATTGCTTCGATCGGCCGACACGGTGAGGGAGGATGCCGTTCGCACGCTCAACCAGCGGTCGAACCAGAACGCGTCCATCCCATCTCGCGCCGGACCTGATGCGAGCGCCAGCACTGCCTCGTCCACGATGGCGACGGCCACGTCCGCCGCCACGCCTCGTCCCTCCGAGTCCGTCACCATCACCTCGTAGGAGACGGTCTCGCCCGGCAGCGCTTCCTCCCGGTCGGGCTCGATACGCACGTCGAGGCGCCGTGGCGCGGTCGAGACCTGCAGCTCCACGTAACCGACGTGGTAACGCGGCAGCGGGTCGTCCTCCGTCGGCGCCCGGTAGAGCACGACGCCGACGAAGACGTTGGGAATATGGCCGTCCTCGATCGGGATGCGCAGCACCTCGCTGTTCGTCTCGAACGTCCGGACCTCGCTGCTCAGCACGGTGCCGCGCTCGATGGTCACCAGGGCAGTCGCGCCGGCGAACGGCGCGGGCACGAGCACCTCGGCTACGTCGCCGACCTTGTACTCGTCGCGGTCCGCGACTAGTTCGATCAGGTCGTCGTCACGCACCTGCCACGGCGCATAGTCGCGGCCACTGACCCACACGAAGCGTGACGAGCGCGCCACGCGACCTGTGTCGTCGGTGGACTCGGCCACGAGCCGGTACGAGCCTGATTTGGGGGGAGCAAACTCGAACGAGGCCTCTCCGGCGTCGTCCGTGGTGACCTCTCGCACCTGGATCTCGGTGTCGACGGGCTCGTAGCGGTACCGGTAGCCGCCGCTGCCGGGGCGTTCCTTGCTCCGGACCCACTCGCGCTCGTAGATGCGCACCGTGACCGGCCGCGCCGACGCGATCTGGCGCTCGAAGTCGACGGTGACGATGTCGACGCTGAGCGGCACTTCGGCCTTCGCGATGTAGGACTCGGGCCTGATGCCGGCGTACCACGTGGCCGGGTGGACGGTCACGGTAGTGCTGCCCGACACGGTCTGGGCGTTGGAGTCCCTGACGGTTGCGCTGAGTGTGAACTCCAGCGTGCCCGCACCCTCCTCTGACGCCGTGGGCACATCGAACCGCGCACGGCCCGTGTCGTCGGTGTGTGCGCTGCCCTGCGCGGGCCAGGCCGTTGTCTCCGGCTGGCGCCAGTAGTCATTGTCGCTGAACGAGTAGTCCTCGTAGCCCTCGACGCGAATTGCCGTCGGGCGCGACTGCGCGTGCCACTGCATCGCGGCATCCGCCACTGGGCTGCCGAAGTAGAACAGCGCCGTGGCTTCCGCTGCGATCGCCTCGCCGGCGACGTAGTCGTCCGACACTGTGTCGACCTCGACCTCGAACTCGGGCACGCGGAACTCCGCCACGACGAACGACGTCGACCCGATCACGCGCTCGCCGCGGAGCAGGAAGACCGAGTAGCGGCCGGTCGCCGCGCCAGCTAGCACCGCGTACTCGGTCGTGAACGAGCCGAGTTCGTTGAGCTCGATATCCGAGGGTGTGGCGCCCTCGGGGGACCGCGGGTCGCGGATCTGGAGCGAGTACCCCTCGCGCGATCCGGGGAGTGCGTACGAGGCGTCGTCCTCTGCGCGCGCAATGCCCTTCAGGTAGACCGTCTCGCCCGGCCGGTAGATCGGGCGGTCGCTAAAGACGTACGCGCGCTCTTGTGGCCTGTAGTTGTCCGCGACCCAGGGTTGCGGCTCCCGTGGCCACGCGCCGGGGCCCCATCGCGTGGAACTGACGCCGTGCCGGCCGTCGCCCGCGACGCGGACAATGTGGTCGCCGTACCCGGCCCACGGGTTCGTCCCGACTGCCGTGACGGCGAAGCGCGCAAGGCCGTCTGCGTCTGTGGTCGCCGTGAGGTAGTCGTCGGGCGCGTCGCGGTGCGCCCTCCTCGTCCGCGTCTCGACGCCGACCAGGGGCTCGCCCGTGGTGTGGTCGAGCACCCAGACGAGCAGCTCGTCGTGCGCCAGTTTGGTCACGATGGAGGTGTCTACGACGCTGACGTGCAGGCTCCGGTCGCGGGACAGCGAGTCGCTGCTCGCGCTCAGCATGTAGTCGCCCTTCGGGAGTGACCCAGTATCGGCGAGCTGCGTCGCATAGAGCCTCGAGTTGTCCTGCAGCCCCTCGCCGATGCGGACGGTCCACTCGCGGATGGGCTGGGCACGCTCAGAATCGGAGGTTTCCCTCCAGTACTCGTAGACATTCCCCGATTTGAGGTACCAGTCCGAGTCCGCCTCCGGCAGACGATGGATGCGGAAGTGAACCGCATCAAGGTTGGCTGCGTGGAAGAACAGGACTTGCGAGTCGGCCGAGGAGAAGGTCGCGAACGCTCCCGGAGTTGCAAAACTCAACGACGGCGGAGGAGCTGCGGTTGTGAACGAGAACGAGTGAGCAGACAGCGCGCGACCCCCACGGTCACGCGCGCCCGCAGCGATACGCACCGTGTACTCCGTCGAGTACCGGAGGGGCGCTTCGACGCTGATCCGGCTGTCGTACCCCCATATATCGAGGGCGTCCGGGTCGATACCGCTGATGGAGAGGCGTCCCTCAATCGACTCGCTGTCCATCGGGTTGTTGTATTCGAGCGTAATGCTCCAAACACCCGCGTCGGTTTCGCCGTCCTTCGGGTACGTGCTCACCAGCCGCGGCAACTCGACGACCGTGAACTGTGCCACGCGCTCAGAGGCGGTAACGCCACCGTCGGCCCCTGCAAGACCGGCCCGCACGACGACCGCGTACGACCCGCCGAGGGTCAGCGGTGCGTCGGGTGTGAGTGTCGCGAGGGTGTCGCCCTCGCTCCACTCGACCGTCGTCGCGACTGCCTCGCCGCTCTCGGGGCGGAGCTCAACGCTGGCCTCCACCGACGTGCGGTCCATCGGCTGGTTGAACGTGACGACGAAGGGACCGTCCGGCTCGACGAACTGCGTGCCGTCGGCCGGCTCGAAGCTCGCGACCGCCGGCTGGATCGTCGCGAAGCTCCACACGGAGTCGGACGCGAGGACGCCGTCGGCGGCCGAGGTGAGCCCGGCCGGGATGCGCACGCGGTACGTGGTGCTCGGGCGCAGGTCGGTGGGGACGAAGCGGTAGAGCGAGGTGTTGAGCCACTCGCCCTTCCCGGCGAGCGGCGGGTCAAACTCCAGCACCGGCGGCGCGTCGCCCTCCTGCAGCACGGTGAGCGCCGCCACGGAGCGGTTGAACTGCACGAGGACCTGCGCCTCGGTCGGCACCTCGACGTCCCCGTCGCCGGGGATGACGTAGGCCACCTCGAGGGCGCCTTCGACGGTGAACGCGTGGGTGAAGTCGCGCACCAGGCCGGCGGTCGCGCCGTTGATGCGCAGCTCGTAGCGCTGGCCGCGCTGCCAGCCCGGGAACGCGGGCTGGAACAGCAGCGTGCGGTCGCCGTCCCATACGAACGAGCCCTCGATCGCCGGCTCGATCGAGACGAGGCGGTCGCCCTCGGCTACGCGGGGCTCGTCGCGGAAGGCGATGCGCACCGTGGCGAGGCGCGGGACTTCGTCGCCGCCGGGCGTGATGGTGACGGCGGGACCGGTGCGCGACGGGCCGACGGGGGTCGGCTTCGCCTCCGGCGCCTTCCCCTGGGGCGGCAGCGCCGCGACGGCGACGCCGCCGGGTGCGGACGACTCCACCGCGAGCCACGCGCCGCCTGCCGCAACGACGGCGAGGAGGAGTAACGCGCCCGCGACCCTGTGCTTCAGCATCCGCTCCCGTTTCGTGGCTCGGCGATCCGCTCCGGGCCCGTGCCCGGCTCGGGGCGCCCTCGTCTCAGCGGGTCCCGGTAGAGAGTACGCGCTCAGCGGCGCGATGGTTCCCTCGTCCGGCATGCTCCTCGCATGGCAAGGTCTTCGACTGGGCTGGTCGCTACTACACCGCCGCCGCGACCGCCCCTCACGCTACTCGTCGATCACGGTGAAGAAGCCGCTGTCGCTGCGCCCGAAGACCTCCGGGAAGTACGACTCCTCCGCTCGCGCGGGCGGCACGATGAACTCGCCAGGTGTCGTCGCCCGTGCGTAGTAGACGTACTGATGGACGCCGCGGTACAGGCGGCTCGCCTGCAGCTCGACGCGGTCGTCGCGGATGTCGACCGTCTGCCACGGGCTGTAGTACCAGCGGTACCACGGCGCGTGGTAGCCGTGCGCCGACCCGATGTCGACCGCCTTGCGGTCCGCCTCGAGTTTCCGGATCAGCTCCGGCGAGACGGTGTTGAGCCGGGGGTTGATGGGCTCGAGGCCCGCCGGCAGGAAGTCCTCGACGAGCACGAAGAGCCGGTCGTGTGGCGCGATCACGGTGAGCTCCACGCGCACCACCTCGCCGAGCTTCGCGCTCGTCACGGGCACATCGGGATCGTCGAGCAACGTGTAGCGATGGGAGACGGCGAAGCCGCGGTTGAGCGCGGAGATGCCGAGGGCGGGTGTGACGTAGCGCAGGTTCAGGCCGTAGTACATGCGGCCGGGCCCCGAGGCGTCGCGCTCGAACTGCACGCGACTGACCTCGCCGAGCGGGAGTTCAGTGAGCGGGATCTCGGTAGCGTCGAGGTACTCGCCGTCACTGACGTTGAAGTGGCCCTCCAGTACCTCGTCGGTGTTGACCCATACGGCGTAGTCGTAGTTCCCGAGCCGCTCGCCCGTGAGCTGCGCATACGCGCCCAGCGACGACATCGCCTGGGCGCGCGCCACGGTGGTGTCCCACCTGTCGAGCGAGCGGGCGTGGACGAGCCAGCGCACGGTCTCCTCGATCAACGGGTGGCGCGGGTCGACGTCGGCGAGGGCTCGCAGCACGAGGGCCGTGGTGCGGACGCTGCTGTTGTGCATCGAGCCGCGGTGGGCCTCGTCCTCCCAGTGGTTGCCGTTGGCGCTGGCGATGATGTCGGCGGTGATGTCGTTGAGCAGCGCGCGCACCGGAGCCTGCCGCACGTTGTGCCCCGTGGCGAGCAACCCGAGCAGGGTGTACGCACGCCCCCAGTTCGTGAGTTGCGAGCGGTCCTGTTCGACGAGAGCACGCATGGTCGCGGCGTGCCGCACTGCAACCGAGCTCCCGGGCGGAGAGGCCCGCGTGAGTGCGTAGAGCAGGAATGCGTGCTGGTTCGGGTCGGCGGGGTGGGCCACGTCGGTACGGCGGTGGACGTGCTGCGCGATGATCCGCGAGGCGTTCTCGGTCAGATCGCGCGGCACGACCGCGCCCGCGTCCTGGGCCTCGGCGAGGGCGATGAGCACCCAGGCCGTGATCCACAGGTTGGTGTTGCAGGAGTAGCTCTGGCACCACGCCCAGCCGTCGTTGCCGCGCTGGGTGCTGACCAGTTTCGCGATATCGGCGGTGAGCTGTCCGGGCAGGGGTCGCTCATCGAGCCGGCCCTCCGCGCGCCGGGCCGCCACGGTGGCGATCACCCGGCTCGCGATGCGCTCGTTCCCCTCACTCCTCCAGGGGGGAGGAGGTGAGAAGTACCGGAGCTCCTCGGTCAGTGCACCCACGAGTGCGCCCTGCACCGAGATCTGGAGCTCGCCCTGCTGCTGGATCGCGTAGTCCGGCAGGTACACCGCCTCCACGGCGAGGGCGCCGTCGATGACGCCTCCGGTGGCGGTCGTCTCCGCAGTCGCGTTGAGGTGCACGGGCAGGCTGATCTCGACTGCGTCGCCGATCCCGCCGCCGGCGGCGACGGCCCGGAAGCGGACCTGCGCCTCTCCCTGCTCCATGGCGCGCGCGGGCCACTCGAACACCACTGAGCGGTCCGAGTCGATGCGCGCTGTGCGCACCGTCGAGGTGTCGAGGTCGATGCCGTCGGTCTCGACGGCCACCGTGACGCTCCGCGCCGATGTCGTGCCGTTGTGTACGAGCGTGCGCAGCGTCACCTCGTCTCCGACACGCAGGAATCGCGGCAGCGCCGGGCGCACGACGAGCGGCTGCGTGACCAGGAGCTCGCTGGTGCCCTCGCCCACCTGCGTCGTGCCGCTCACTGCGCGTGCCTGTGCGCGCCACGTGGTGGCGTTGTCGGGCAGGCGCAGTTCGAAGCTGGCCTTGCCGTTCGCGTCGGTCTTGAGCTGTCCGATCCACAGTGCCGTGTTGCGGAAGTCGGTCCGGAGCCTGATGCCGCTGTCGCCACCGCCCTTGCCGTCGGCCTCCTCGGGCACGTTGATCACGTCGTTGACGCGGTCGATCGACGTGGAGAGGGAGGAGGCGGTGGCGACACCCAGGGCTCGCTGGAACCAGAAGGCGCGCAGCCCGTCCGGCCCGACCTCGTCCGCCAGCGACAGCACGGCTTCGTCGACGATGGCCACGGAGACGTCGCCCTCCACGCCGCGGCCCAGCCAGTCGGTCACGGTGACCTCGTAGTGCACAGTCTCGCCCGGCGCAGCTCGCTCGCGATCCGGCTCGATGCGCACGTCGAGGTGGCGGGGCGCCGTCGAGACGGGCAACTCGAGGTAGCCGATGTGGTAGCGCGGGACCGTGTCGTCGCCCGTCGGCGGGCGGTAGAGGACGACGCTCACGTAGATGTTCGGCAGGTGCTTGTCGAGGATGGGGATGCGCAGCACCTCGCTGTTGGTCTCGAAGTGGTGCACCTCATGGCTCAGCACGGAGCCGCGCTCGATGGTGACGAGGGCCGTGGCGCCGGCGAACGGCGCAGGCACGAGGATCTCGGCCACGTCGCCCACCTCGTAGCTGTCGGCGTCGGCGATGAGGTCGATAGAGTCATCGTTGCGCATGCGCCAGGGCGCGTACCCGTACCCGCTCACCCACACGTAAGCGGACGACTTCGCCACGCGCCCCTGACCGTCGACGGACTCGGCGATGAGCCGGTACGAGCCCGACGAGGGTGGTGTGAACGCAACCGACGCCTCGGCGGAGGCATTGGTAGTGACCGACCAGCGCGCGACCTCGGTCTCGATCAGGTCCGTCTGGTAGCGCCGGCCGCCGCTCGGGTCCTCGACCTTCGTGGTGACCCACTCGCGCTTGTACGCGTAGACCGTCACGGGTCGCCAGGGTGCGACGTTGCCTTCGATGTCCGCGGTGACCAGCCGTACGGTCTCCGGTTCGCCCTCCATGGCGATGTACGAGTCGGTGCGGATCCCCGCGTAGTACGCGGCGGGGTGGACGGTGGCGGAGGTGCTGGCCGCGACGGCCTGTCCGCTCTCGTCGAGCACCGTCGCGCTGATCGTGAACTGCCGCGTGCCCTCGCCCGGCTGCAGCACCGCGGGCACGTCGAACGCGGCAACGCCGCCGTCGGCCGTCTCGGTGGTTCCGGTCGCGCGCAGCGGCTGGTCGTTCCGGTACGAGTAGTCCCAGTAGTAGTAGGAGTAGTTGGCGAACGAGTAGCCCTCGTACCCCTCGACGTACACGGCTGCGGGGGACGCCAGTGCCGACCAGTTCACCGTCGCGCCCTCGACAGCGCCGCCGAAGAAGAACTCGGCCGTCGCCTCCACGGGGATCTGTTCCCCGTCGATGTAGTCGTCCCGAGGCGTCTCGACCGTGACGCGGTACTCGGGCACGCGGAACTCCTGCACCGTAAAGGAGGCAGCGGTGATCCCGCCGGGGTTGCGTCCCGTCGAATTGGGGAGGTACCGGGAGCCCTCGCTGCCCGCGAGCTCGATGTGGTAGGTGCCGGTCGCGCCGCCCTCCGGGATGACGAACTCGCCCTCGATCGTGCCGAACTCGTTGAGCGGCATCGTGGTCTTCAGCAGCTCCTGGTAGCGCGAGTCGACCACCCGGATGATGAAGGTCTCCTCGGGGGGCGGCAGCATGTACGTCGCGTCGTCGTCGACGCGCACGGTCGCCTTGTACGAGACCGTCTCGCCCGTCCGGTAGATCGGCCGGTCGGTGTAGAGGTGCCCGAGGAGGTCGAATGTAGAGCGCGAGAACGGCACGTCGAGCTGCCAGGGCTCGCTGCCGCGCTGCCACCACGTGGTGGCGACGCCGAATCGCCCACCGTCGTCGAGCCGCACGAGGTACTCGCCCCAGCGCTGGTTCGAGATGTTGTTGCGGGCGAGCCCGCCTTCGCGCGTCAGCGCCCATCCCGTGTGTGAGAGCGTCCCCGGAATCGAGAACGTCTCGACCGTCAGGCCGTCGAGCGCTTCTCCGCTGTCGTAGTCGACCACCCACGTGAGCAGCTCGTTGTGCGACTGCTTGGTGATGATCGCGGTGTCGACGACGCTGAACATCAGCGCCCGACGGTCCGAGCCGCGGTCTGAGTCGGCGAACAGGACGTAGTCGCCCTTTGGCAGGGGAGCGCCGTCGCTGAGAAGCGTCGAGTAGCGGCGGCTGACGTATCGCTGCACCTCGTCCCGGGTCGTCTCGATGCTCCAGTCGCGGAGCTGAGGCTGGGACGGAATGAACGGCACCCACTGCCGTCGCCCGCTGTAGATACTGCTGCGCCAGGTGTCGATGTACCGGCGCTCCAAGAGGTTGCGCGCCTCGGCGTCCGTGAGCGGGTGGAGACGGAAACGCACGGATGGGGCGTTCACGGCGTCGAAGAACAGCTCCTGCTCGGTACTCGCGGAGTAGGTCGCGAACTGCCCCGGGGTGGACAGGCTGATCGACCGTCCGGGCAATCGCGGCGGCGGGGGGTTGCGGGTCCTGAACGAGAACTCATGGGGCGGCAGTGGCGCCCCACCACGGTCCCGGATGCCATCGCCAACGGTCACCGTGTATTTCGTCGAGTACTCGAGAGGCACGTTGATGTTCGCGCCGTCGTAGTAGACCCACACCTCGAGGTCGTCGGGGTCGATCCCGCTGACCGTGATCTGGTCGTCGAACGATTCCGGGTCCATCGGGTTGTTGTACTGGAGCCTGATGTACTCCCAGAGGCGGACCCCCCGCTCCCCGTCACGAGGTGAGGTGCCGATGAGCCGCGGCCAGTCGAGCGTGGTGAACGTCGCGGCTCGCTCGACAGGCATCTCGACGCCACCCGCGGCGAGCAGCCCGGCGGGGGCGATCACCGTGTACGACGTGCTCCGCCGCAGCGGCGCGACCGGGGTCAGCGTCACGACCGTCGACGCGTCGTTCCAGCTGAACGTCACGTCGACGTTGGGATCGTCCTGGGCGGCGAACGCGCCGAGCGCCGGGAAGTTGTCCGGCCACGTCGGCGGGAGCCACGCCCACACCTGGAACACGATCCCTGCCTCCACAGAGACGCGATCCATGGGCTGGTTGAACGCGATCACCACGTTGCGGTCCTGCTCGACGAACTTCGAGGTGTCGTGCGGGCGGATGCTGTTCACGACCGGCAGGATCGTCGTGAACCGCCACGCCACCCCCTCCTCAAGCGTGCCGTCCGTCGCCGAGGTGAGCCCCGCGGGGATGCGTACGCGGTACTCCGTGCTCGGACGCAGGTCGCTCGGGATGAAGCGGTAGAGCGAGGTGTTGAGCCACTCGCCATGGCCCGCGAGCGGCGGGTCGAACTCGAGCACGGGCGGGCCGGGGCCCTCCTGCAGCACCGTCAGGGCGGCCACCGAGCGGTTGAACTGCACGAGGATCTGCGCGTTCGACGGCACGTCCCGGTCGCCGTCGGCGGGAATGATGTAGGTGACCTCGAGCTGACCCTCGACGGTGAACGCGTGCTCGTGGTCCTCGTCGAGGCCTGAAGCCGCGCCGTCCACGCTCACGCGGTAGCGGCCACCCCGCTCCCAGCCGGGGAACTCCGGCTGGAACAGCAGCGTCCGCTCGTCCACCCACACGAACGAGCCCTCGACGGCTGGTTCGATCGCGACCAGCTCCTCGGCCTCCGTTTCGGGCGGTGGTTCGAGGAACGCGATACGCACGAACGACAGCCGTGGCACCTCCTCGCCGTCCGGAGTGACGGCGACCCGCGGTGGTGGCGGCGGTGGGGTGGGGATGGGTGTCGGTAGGACCGGCGGCGTGGCGGAGGGCGTCGCGGTCGCCGTCACCGTGGAGGGGGGTGTCGGTGACGCCTCGGCGGCGGGTGAGGGAGTCGCGGTCGGCGACGCGACGACGGTCTCCGACTCCTCGCTGCGTTCCGAGGGGCCCGAGAGCACCACGGCCAGCCCCAGTACGACAGCGGCAACGGCGACCGCGATCAGCCCGTCGCGTCGTTGTCGCAGCCCGCTCAGCAGGTCGCTGGCGCTCATGGTTCGCGCACCTCGTAGCGGGCGGTGGCCGCGGCCTGCGCGCCGCCCTCAAACGTCGCGACCACCTCCAGCGTGTGCGTGCCGACGGTCATCGGCCAGACCGTGTAGGCGTCGGCGCCCGTCGCGCTGCCCACCACGACTCCGTCGACGCGGAACTCGATGCGCTCGGCACCCGCGGGCGCGGCGGCGCGCAGCACCGCCTGCTGTCGCTCGAGCTCGGGCGCGATGAACACCACGGCGCCGTCCGCAGGCTGTACGATCGAGACCCGGGCCACGGATCCATCCTCGGTCACCTCGGCGAGCCGCATGCCCACGCGCGCTGCCCACGGACGCGCCTCTGTTGGCAGGTTCACGGCGAGCACGCCGTCCACGCCGAGGACGTAGTGCGTCTCGATCGCCTCAGGCTCCGTCCCCGCCGCGAACCACTCCCGGACGGGCGAGGGGCAATGCGGGCCGGGTAGTAGCCCCGTCGGCGCGCACACCGTCGCGCTGACCATCGCGGGCGGTGGCTCGAACGCGAGCACCGGGCGGCCCAGCGTCACTTCCTCGATCACGTCACGCCACACGGGTGCGGCGCCGTCAAGGCCGCTGAGGGCTGCCGTCGACGACGAGTCGGCGTTGCCGACCCATACGCCGACCGCCCGCTCCGGGGTGAACCCGACCGTCCAGTTGTCGCGGTACTCGAACGTCGTGCCGGTCTTCACCGCGGCCGGGAACGGCGTCTCCAGGAGCGAGCCCGGCCCGAAACCCGGCTCGCGCGCGATCGGGTCACTGAGGATGTCGGCGATCAGGAACGCGTGCTCGGGAGATACGACGCGCGAGAGCGCGGGGTGTTCGCGCTCGTAGAGCACCTCGCCCGTCGCGCCGTCGCGCACCCGCGTCAGCGTGTGGGTCTCCGCGAGGCGCCCGCTGTTCGCGATCGCCCCGTACGCCGCGGTGAGCCGCAGCAGCGGCACCTCGGCCGAGCCCAGCGCGAGCGACAGCCCGTACGCCTCCGGGTCGTCGATACTGCTCAGCCCGGCGCGCTGCGCCATCCCGACGAGCGCGCCGGGCCCGATGTCGGCGAGCGTCCGCACCGCCGGCACGTTCAGCGAGGACGCGAGCGCGGTCCGCAGCGCGACGGGTCCGCGGTGGCGATGGTCGAAGTTCTCCGGCGTGTAGACCCCGAGCGGGGTCAGGAAGCTCGTCGGGATGTCGAGCAGCATCGAGGCCGCGGTGTATCCGCGCTCGAACGCCGCGGCGTAGAGCAGCGGCTTCATGGCCGAGCCGGGCTGGCGCGAGGCGAGCGCCATGTTGACCTGCCCCGCGGCTTCGTCGGCGAAGTCGGCGCTGCCGACCAGCACGAGCACCGCCCCGTCCGCAGCGTCGAGGACCACCACCGCCCCGTTGGTCGCTCCGCTGTCGGCTACCCGTTCGAGGCGCACTCGCAGCGAGCGAGTCGCGGTGCGCTGGAGCGTCGCGTCGAGGGTGGTCTCGATGACGAGCCCCGCGCGGCCTGCGAGGTCGGGCCGCACTGCGGCGAGCTCGTCCAGCACCATCGCCGTGAAGTGCGGGGCGAGTGGTGGCTCGGCGTCGGGCGCGACCGCCAGCGGCAGGGTGGCCGCCTCGTCGGCCTGCTCGCGCGTGATGGCGCCCGTCGCGGCGAGGCGGTCGAGCACGTAGCGCTGCCGCTCGAGGGCGCCCAGCGGCGACAGCTCGTCGCCATACACGGCCGGCAGCTGAGGCAGCCCGGCGAGGTAGCTCGCCTGCGCAAAGTCCAGGTGGCGAGCGCCCACCCCGAAGTAGCGCCGCGCGGCAGCCTCGATGCCGTACGCGCCGCGCCCGTAGTACACGTGGTTGAGGTACGCCTCCAGCAGCTCGCGCTTTGGATGGCGTGCCTCGAGCTGGAGTGCGATCAGCGCCTCGCGCGCCTTGCGTAGCAGCGCTGGAGCGTCGTCATCGGCGAGGTACACGCGTCGTGCGAGCTGCTGTGTGAGCGTCGACGCCCCCCGCGGCCGCGACCACGTCGTCACGCCGTCCGCGAGGGAGCGCACGACCGCGAGCGGATCGACGCCCGGATGGCTCCAGTAGCGCTGGTCCTCGGCGGCGACCGTCGCCTGGATCGCGACCGGCGCGACCTGGTCGAGGGTGACCGGGATGCGGGTGCCCTCGGACGCATCGCGGAGCAGCGCGACACCATGACGGTCGACGATGAGCGTGCCGGCGACCGGTGTGCGCTCGTCGAGCGGCGTCAGCGGCGCGAGGTGCGCATAGGCCAGCAGCGCGCACAGCACGCCGACCGCGGCGGCAGCCGTCGTGAGCCCCGCCCGAGCTGCGGCGCCCCACACGTTCCGATGCAAGAAGATGAACAGACAACGCCGGGACAACCGCGGCATGTCGCGAGTCTAGAGCACGGTGGACGCGGCCGTGGGGCCGCTCGGTGTCTACGCGAGCGGGTCGCCCCAGCGGTCGAGCGAGGCGACCTCGGTCAGCGGCTTGCGGGTGACCGGGCCAAATCGGCCCTTCGGGTAGCCAAGACGGATCGCGTATACGACCTGGATCTCCGCCGGGATGTCGAGCAGCGCCTTCACCCGCTCATCTACCGAGGCGTGTAGCGTCGTAATCGTGCCGCCCACGCCGAGCCCGCGCGCGGCGAGGAGCAGGTTTTCGACCGACGGGATGACCGAGCCCATCGCCCCCGCGCCCTGAGCGGTCGCGCACACGAGCACAATGGCCGGCGCCTCGCCGAACTCGTCGGCGAGACGCATCGCGGAGGCGGACACCTGGTTGGCCGGGTCGAGGTCCTCCGGGCCGCGGACGCCCTCGTCGGCGCGTTTCGCCCACCACGCCTCGTGGTAGAGCGTGCCGAGCTGCGCGCGCAGCCCCGGGTCGCGCACGACGAGGAAGTGCCAGGGCTGGGCGTTGCCGCCGTTCGGCGCCTGTATCGCTGCCGTGAGGATGTCGCGCAGGTCCTCCTCGGGGATCGGGTCGGGCTTGACGCGACGGATCGCGCGCAGCGAGAAGATCGCCTCGCCGAGGCTGATGGGGAATCGTTCGCGAGGGTCCATGCGACGCCGTCCGCTCAACCGATGAGTGCGAAGACGATGCTGAAGATGAGCCCCTGAACGATGAGCGCGACCAGCGCAGTGCCGACGGCGCGCCACGTGCCCATTTCGAGCGCCGCTTGCAGCGCGGTGATGGTCGTGAGGATGAACCAGACGCCGACCACGAAGCTGACGACCCCGATGATGCCCGGCACCAGGCCGAGTATCAGCAGGATCCGCGGCGAGCTCGCGAAGCCCAGCGTGCGCGCGACCTCGCCCCAGTCCGCCGAGGTCTCCTCGGTGCGGAAGAGGCGGGTGCCGATGAAGTAGGCGAACCAGGCGTACGCGGCCCAGCCGACCAACCCCGCGACGGTGAGCGCGACGAGTCCGATGATTCCTTGCTCGGCGACGCCGCCGATGCCTGCCGCGAGGCTTGTGCCGAGCACAACGATCGCCGCCTGCCCCGTCGCGCCGCGATCGTGCTCGACTTCCTCGTACACGTCCCGGTTGAGCCGAGCCGCTCCGATCATGCGGCCCACAAACGGGGTGGCTGCCGCGCCGTCGTACTGCATTCTCACCTCCAGGGTGATCCGCGAGACCGCACGTGCGGCTCCGCCCTTGCACTATGCCACCCGGCGGGCCCCGGTGGCGTCGTGCCGCGTCCGGATTGCGCAGTTTCCCCCGCGCTACACCGCCTGTAGCCTCGATCTGGTAGCCGCGCGACCGCCGAGGAGCCCGAACTTGCGCACGATGGCGACGATCGCGCTGGTGATGCCCTCGAACGCACCACCCGAGGCCGTGTAGCCCATGCTCGGCGTCCTCACCGACTTCGTCAGCAGCCCGCGCGGCAAGTGGGTGACGCTCGTCGTGTGGGTGCTCGTGGCGGGTGCGTTGCTCTCCCAACTCCCGCGCCTGGACGAAGTGCGCGAGAACGAGGAGGCGCTGTTCCTCCCCGGCGACGCTGAGTCGACCCTCGCCTTCGAGCTGGCGCGCGACGAGTTCCCGGCCCGCGGCACACCCACCCTCATCGTCTTCCGAGAGCCCGCGGGGCTGAGCGACACCACCCTCGCAGCAGTCGACGACCTCGTCGCGTGGCTGACTGCGCCCGACGCACCGGACAACATCACCGACGTGCGCGCGCCGGGCGCGATTCCCGGCCTCGTCTCGCCCGACCGCACCACCCTCTACGTCTTCGTAGAGCTCTCCGGCGAGCCCGCCGAGGAGCCGTTCGCCGACACCATCAACGCGATCCGTGACCGCACCGCCGGGCTCGACCTGCCGGGCGTCGAGGTCGCCGTCGGCGGGCCGGGCGGGCTCGTCGTCGACATCGTCGGGGTGTTCCGGCAGATCGACACGTTCCTGCTCCTTGTCACGGTCGCGCTGGTGCTGGCACTGCTGATCGCCATCTACCGATCGCCCATCGTGGCGGCGATCCCGCTGCTCGGCGTGGGGCTCGTCTTCCAGCTCGCCGGGGGCATCGCCGCGTTCATCGCGCGCGAGTTCGAGCTGCCGATCTCCGGCCAGGCGACGGGCATCATGACCGTCGTGCTGTTCGGCACCGGGACGGACTACGTGCTCTTCGTCTCCGCCCGCTTCCGCGAGGAGCTCACCCGCCACGGCGACCGCCACGAGGCGATGCGACGCACCATGCGCGGCGTCGGCGGGGCCGTCGCCTCGGCCGGCGCGACGATCCTCGTTGCGTCCGCCGCGCTGTGGCTGGCGATCCTGCGCTCCTACCAGACGCTGGGGCCGGTGATCGCGCTGGCCGTGGCGCTGATGATGCTCGCCGCGCTCACGCTCATCCCGGCGGTACTGACGATCCTCGGACGCCGCGCCTTCTGGCCGCTCCAGCCCCGCGTCGCCGAGGGCGACGAGGCGCCCACCGACTGGCGGAAGAGCATCTACGGCCGCATCGGCGGTGTGGTGCTGCGCCGCCCGCGCGTCGTGCTTGCCGCGACCAGCGGCCTGCTGGCGCTGCTGATCGCAGGCCTCTTCGCCTACCAGCCGACCTACGACCGGCTCGAGAGCCTCCCCGAGAACACCGAGTCGGTACGCAGCTTCGAGCTGCTGCGCACGGGCTTCCCCGGCGGCGAGCTGGCCCGCACGCGCGTCTTCGTCTCGCTCGCACCGGGCGCACAGGCGCTCGACGCTGACGTGCTCGATCAGCTCGACGCGGTCACGCTCGCGCTGGTGGGACACCCCCTCGTCGCGGGCGCGGCCGGGCCGAGCCGCCCGTTCGGCATCGAGGCCGGCTTCGGCGGAGGGCCGGCCGCCGATGCGGCGCGCGCCGGCTTCGTCTCCCAGGACGGCGACGAGGCGCGCATCGAGGTGGTGCTGGGAGTGAGCCCGTACGCGCCGGAGGCGCTCGACGCCATGCCGGAGCTGCGCTCGCTCGCGCGCGAGAGCGCGGCCGCGGCCGGGTTGGACCCCGGCGGCGTGCTCATCGGCGGCGAGACCGCCGAGGCGTACGACACGCGCGTCGCCGGCAACCGCGACTCGCGGGTGGTGCTACCGCTGATCCTGCTCGCGATCGGTGTCGTGCTGGCCCTGCTGCTGCGCTCGCTGATCGCGCCGCTCTACCTGATGGCGACGATCGCGTTCACGTACTTCGCAACGCTCGGCCTCGCGGTCGTGGTGTTCGTGGTCGTGCTGGGGCAGTCAGGGGTCGGGCAGGGCGTCCCGTTCTTCCTGTTCGTGTTCCTCAACGCCCTGAGCGTCGACTACAACATCTACCTGATGTCGCGGATCCGCGAGGAGGCGCGCACCGCCCCGCTGGCCGAGGCCACTCGCCACGCACTGGCGCGCACGGGCCCTGTGATCACCTCAGCCGGTCTGATCCTCGCCGGGACGTTCTCGGCGCTCATGACACTCCCGCTGCAGGACCTGCTGCAGCTCGGCTTCGCGGTCGCGGTCGGCGTGCTGATGGACACGTTCATCACGCGCACGCTGATCGTGCCGTCGCTCGTGGCGATGTTCGGGCGCTGGAACTGGTGGCCGTCGCGCATCGAGGCGTGATGCTCAGGACTCATCGCCCGCAGGGTCGGCGCGCTGCGCGATCATCGGGGTGACGGCCGGGACGCCCTCGGCGTAGAGCTCCCGGAACGCGCTGTTCACGAACTCCGGCGCGCCGAGGATGAGCGAGACCCACTCGCCCTCATCCCGCACATACACCGATGACATCCCGACGTGCGCCGCGCATGCCTCGAGGTCGTCCATGCTCCCGCCCTCGTAGGTGACGAGGCTGAAGCGCGCGTCGACGACGCCGCGCAGGCAGTCGTCGGCTGGTCCGGTCGGCGCCTCGACCTGCTCTTCGTCGCCGAGGAGCAGGCGGTAGGCGCGTTCGCGACTGCCGTCCGGCGAGGTCACGGTGACCGTGATCTCGAGGCCGGGAAGCAAGCGCAACTGGTACCCGTTCGACTCGTCGCCGTCGTGGTCCGCGGGCGTGATCTCCAGGGTCGCGTCGTCCTGCACCGCCGTGGCCGTGAGGGTCGCGATGTTGCCGTGCGGGATCGTGTCGCCGGCGTAGTCGGTGCGCAGCGGCGAGAACTCGCCGAAGTCGACGCCACTGAGATCGAGTGAGGCCAGGCGCGTGTCGATGGCGTCGGGCATGTTGTACGTGTAGACCTTACCGTCGTTCGCATCGGCCACGTACATCACAGCACCGTCGGACCAGATGCCTCGAGGGCTGTTGTTGCCCGCCGTGCTGAGCCCGGTGAAGTCCTCGTCCTGGGCGCGGACCAGCGAGTCGCCTTCGAGCTGGTAGGCGAAGAGCCGCTTCGCGCCATGGTCGGACAACCAGAACGTGACGCCGTCAGACCACAAACCGTGCGGCTCGGCGTTGGCGGCGTCGAGGTCGTGCTCAGCGAGCAGTGCGCCGTCCTCGAGGCGGTACGTGAAGAGTGCGCCGGCGTGATCGTCGAGCACCCACAGCGTGGAGTTGTCGGACCAGATGCCCCGCGCGTCCGAGTTGTCGTCGGCGAGCACGATGTCCCGCTCAGGGGCCTGTTCGTCGGTCTTGAGGTCGTAGGCGAAGAGGCGGTCCTGGCCGCTGTCTGAGACCCACATGGTGCCGCCGTCGGACCAGACGCCGCGCGGCGCACGATTCGTCTCGGCGAGGTCGAACTCGCGGTCCTCGTCGCGCTCACCGGTCTCGAGGTCGTACGCATACACGGCATCGCCGGCGCCGTTCGGGTTATCGGCGATCCAGAGCGTCTCGCCGTCGGACCACAGGCCGGTGGCGTCGTCGTTCCCACCGTCCAGCTCCGAGATGTCACGGGTGACATTCCACTCGAAATCGATGTCGCTGGGTGTGGGGCCTGAGGGCCCGCCGCCGCCGATGGGCCCGGTGATGATGACCGGCGGGTTCGCAACGGTGATGGTTACATCCAGGGTTCCGGGCCCTGCGGGCGTGCCGGTCCGTCCCCCCTTTGGGCGACCGGCCGAGGCCTGCACCGTCACGTGGTAGACGTTGTCCCCGTCGGAATCGCCTGGGTTCGAGAGGTCTGGAGGTTGGAGGAACCGCAGTGTGCCGTTGTCGAACGCAAAGGCGGCGGCGTCGGTTCCCGCGAGCACGTCCCACGTGACCGCAGCCCCCTCGGCGTCCGTCGCGTTGTACATGGCCACGGCTGATGTGCCTCCCGGGCTGTATCGCACGGTGGACGGCCCCGTGATGACGGGCGCCTCGTCGATGTCCCACATGATCACCGTGACCCTCTTGCCCGCCAGGTTGGACCCGTCGGAGGCCATGACGACAATCTCGAAGGTGTTGTTCCGGTCCGCGTCGCGTGGGTTCTCGAAGTCCTGGCGGACCCTGAAGACAAGTTCACCACCCGCAATGGTGAGTGCGTCCCTGTCCGGCCCCGAGAGCGACCACGCGATGGCGTCCGATTCAGGATCGGACACTGTGTACGTGGTCACCAGTGGGACCCGGTTGGTCTCGGCAAGCCGCGGGAAACTGAGTCCCGACACCACCGGCCCGACGTTCACACTGGTGCCGCTCACAGTCACTTCCGTCGACGGGGCCCCGTCACCGATGGCGTTCACGGCGAGTACCCGCGCGGTGTAGGTGCTGCTCGTGTTCAGTCCTGAGACGACATGGGTTGTCCCCGTCACGGTCTCCTCCGTGATATTGCCCGCACTGGCCCAGCTCCTGGACGCTAGCTTCCACTGCACCTTGTAGCCGGTGATGTCGGAGCCGCCATCCCCCACGCCGTCGGTGTCGCCTGTCGAGAATTCGTGCGAGGGGGCGGACCAGCTCAGGCTCAGATCGCCTGAGATGATCGAAGCGCTCAGGTTCTCCGGTGGCGCCGGGACGACGGCCGCCACCGCCGACGTCCACACGTACTCGACACTCTCGGAATTACCCGCATCGTCATCAAAGCTGAGGCGAAACCCGATCTGTAATCCGGCGTCGTAGGGTCGGATGATGTAGCTGTTCGTGAAGCTGAGGGCCCGCAACTCGGCGACAGACGTGCTGATGTCGTCGTCGGCGACGATCTGGAACTGGAACTCGGCGTTCTCGAGGCCGTCGGCGTCGGCAATCGTGGTGAGGTCGACCCACAGCACCTCTCCCACTCGAGGGGTGCCCGAGATCGTGGGCGTGCCCGTCGCCGGATTGTTAGGCGGCTGCTGCGCTGCGAGTCTGTCGCTCTGCATTGAAATGACGGCTACCGCCAGAGCGGCCATGAGCGCAGACGAGCACCAGAATCGACTCAGCGCGCCGAGCAGCATGCAACCCGCACCCCTCAACGTTGCGCCCCGTCGGTTTACCTTGTGGGGGGCTCCATCACTCGCATAGTAGAGCGAGGCGAAGCATGTCCTCCACCGCAGTGTCACCGCGCCCGCAGTGTCTCCGAGGTGGCGAGTGCCGCCAAAGCGAATACGACGAGCAGCGCCCCGCTCACCGTCAGCGCCGTCGGCACGCTCGTTGCGTCGGCGATGGCGCCAAGGCTGAGCGGGCCGAGCCAGCCCCAGCCGATCGCGAAGTTCCATCCGCCCAGGGCGCGGCCGCGCACCTCGTCGTGCACGCTGGCCTGCAGCATGATCCACTCGAGCGCGTCGACCATCGCGGCTGAGGCGCCGATGCCCGCGGTGGCGGCGACTGAGAGCCAGAACAGGTCCGATCTGCCGAGCACGACGACGAGCACGCCGAACGTCGCGAACACCGAGACGAGCATCAACCCGCGCGGCAGCCGGTCGGCCGTCACCACCAGCAGCGCCGTCCCGAACATCGCCCCCACCGACACTGCCGCCGTGAGGACGCCGAGGCGTTCCGGTCCAACGTCGAGCACCCGCTCGGCGACGGCCGGGAGCAGGCTGGCGAACGAGAAGCCGAGGATCTCGATGACGATCATCATCCCGAGCAGCAGCCGGATCGCCGGCGTGCGCGCGAGCAGGCGCAGGCCTTCGAGCACGTCGCGCGCGAGGTGGGGCCGGGTGACGGGGGACTTCGGAGGCGAGGGGACGCCCGCGAACACGACGCCCGCCAGCACGAGCGGGACCGCCGCGACGAGGAACGTCGGGGCCGGCCCGAGCGAGCCGATCAGCAGGCCTCCGCCGAGCGCACCGGCCGCGCCGATCGAGCGCTGCCCGAACGAGGTCAGGCTGATCGCCGTACCCAGCCGCGCGGGTCCGGCCAGCTCCGCCTGCAGGGGCTGCAGCGAGGTGTTGTGGAACGCCAGCGTCGCCGCGGTGACGAACACGAGCGCGAGCAGCAGCGGCACTGTCGCCACGTCGACGACCACGACGAGGGCCATGAGCCCCGCTGCCACGGCCCGCACGATCGAGGTGAACATCAGCACGCGGCCGCGCGGGAGCCGGTCGGAGACCGCCCCGCCGACGGGCCCGAGGATGAGGTTGGGGATCGAGCGGATGCCGAGCGAGAGCGCGGCGAGGAAGACCGAGCCGGTCACGTCGAGCACGAACCACCCGACCGCGAGCCGCTCCATCCAGATGCCGAGTGCGAACAGCACCGCGCCCCACCACACCCGCAGGAAGCCGGGCGCGCTGAACGAGGCGAACATGCCGCCCGCGGCTGCCGGTTCCTCGCGCGTGACGGTCATCGCGCCCCCGTCGCCCGCCGCGCTCGCGGCACGGCGTCCGAGGGCGAGACTACAGCGGGCGTGCTACGAGCTCTCGATCAGCTCGAGGAGTGCAGGTTCGAGCTCGGACTCCGCGGCGAACGCCTCGAAGCGGTGCACCACGATGCCGTTGGCGTCGATGATGAACGTCCACTCGGCGGTCTCGAGACCCCACTCCATGAGCAGCGGCGTCTCGATCGCAATGTCGAGCCCGCCCGTGCGGATCTCGTCGGGGTTCTCGAAGAGGTCGACGTGGATGAAGTTCGCCTGCTCGGAGTAGCGCTCGCGGAGGATGCTCAGCACCTCGGCCTGTGGCCCGCACAGCGCGTTCGTGCAGAAGCCCGGACTCGCGAAGACGACGACGAGCGGCCGGCCGTCCTCGAGCGCCTCGGCGATCGTCTGCGAGTAGAGCAGCGGATCCGGCTCGGCGCCGGTCGACAGCTCGTGTATCGAGTCGACGTCGGCGAGCGTGCGGTTGCTGCTTGCCGGGGCTGCCTCACCCACGTTCGGTGCGTGGGTGCGCTCGGCTACCTGGACCGGGAAGGTCGTGCCGTTCGAGGAGCCGTCCGGCAGCGGGAACGAGACGCCGATCGTCCACTGTCCCGCGCGCTCGAAGGCCATCTCGGTGACGTAGATGCCTCGGATGCCCTCGGGGAAGTCGTAGAACCGGGCGATCGAGTTGAGGCTCGGCTCGTCCTCGCCCTGGAACTGGGCGCTGACCGCCAGGACCGGCAGGCGCACGAGCCCCTGGTCGTCGGTGACGACGAACGCCAGGCGCTGCGCGCCGGGCCCGAGGTCAGGGGTGCCGAGGATGACCGTGAGGCCCGCCTCCTCGTCGAGGAAGCGCGGGTAGCCGCTGTCGAATCCGGCGTCGCCCACCGCGACCGCGCGAGGCGCGGCCGGGTCGGCCTGGGTGGCAGCGGCGGCCTGGGTCGCCTCGCTCGCTGCGGTCGCGCCGGCTGTCGCGGCCGTCTGTGTGGCGCGGGGAGCCGCTGGAGTGGTGGTCGAGCCGCCTGACTCGTCCGTCTCGCCGGCGTCGTCGCCGCCGCAGGCGACGGCGAGCGTCAGCGTGGCGACGAGGAGCACGCCGAGCGCAAGCCGGCCGGCCGATCGGGCGCTTCCGAGTAGCTGGGTCATGGCCCCTCCGTGTAGCTCCCGAAGGTGAGAGCGAAGATCCCGAACTGGTCCGAGTTCGATGCGAGTGTCAGGTCGTGTTCGCCGAACTCGGGTAGCTCGACGATGGCGTAGTGGCGGGGCTCGGTCACGCGGATGAAGCTGTTGCCTGACGAGTCGAAGACCACGTCCGCCCCGGCCTCGCTCGTCTGCAGCGGCCTGCCGTCGATCTGGATGTAGACCTCGTACGACTGTCCCGGCGGTGGTTCGAGGACGACGTTCACGCTGCGGGCGCGAAACAGGAACGCGAAGTAGTCCTCGAGGTTCGTCGTCTCGCGCGCATGGACGACCTGCTCACGCTCATTGCGCCACAGGCCCTGCACGTACCACTTGTTGTGCTCGCGCGCCGCGGTCGAGGTGTCGATGTCCTGGTAGAGCACCTCGAGGTCGCCCCCGAGGAAGTACTCATCCTGCGCGGCGTGTCGCCAGCGGCCGCTGGTGGCGTAGTTCCGTCCATAGCCGGCGTACAGTTCCACAGTCTGCCGGGAGCGATTCGGGTCTCGGATCTGGTCACCCTGGCCGAGCGGGATCGCGCTCACGTCGGCGCCGGCGCGCGTCAGCGCGTCGCGGATCTGCTGCTCGGTTTCGAGGTACTTCCCCTCGCCGAAGTGGCTGTAGACCATCCGGCCGGTCGTGTCGAAGAGGTACTTGGCCGGCCAGAAGCGGTTGTTGAAGGCGCGCCACGTGCGCGCGTCGTTGTCCTGCGCCACCGGCCACGTCACCTCGAGCCGCTCGATGGCGGCCTCGACGTTCGCCGCACTGTGCTCGAACTCGAACTCGGGGCGGTGGACGCCGAGGATCACGAGGCCGTGCTCGGCGTACTTCTCGTGCCAGTCGCGGAGGAACGGCAGCGTGCGCACGCAGTTGATGCAGCTGTACGTCCAGAAGTCGATCAGCACGATGTTCCCGCGCGAGAGCTGCTCGCCGATGGTGAAGGGCTCCGAGTTGAACCACGCCCCGAGGCCCGT
Source organism: Dehalococcoidia bacterium (assembly GCA_965208885.1). GTDB lineage: Bacteria > Chloroflexota > Dehalococcoidia > UBA2979 > UBA2979 > VXMT01. The sequence goes on along the minus strand of CBDBPS010000002.1, from coordinate 1,100,384 downwards.
GACCTCGAACTCCGGCGTCACGCGCGGCGGCTCGGGCGTGGGCGTCGGCGTCGGGCGCGCCGGGGTGGGCGTGGCGGTTGCAGGTCGAGGAGTAGGCGTGGGTGTCGGCGTCGCCGTTGCGGGCCTCGGTGTGGCGGTTGCCGCCGGCGGAGTCGCCGTGGGCGCCGGGGTGGCAGTCGCGGCGGACGGGGTCGCGGTGGCCCGGTTCGTCGAGGAGGTCATGTCGCGTCGAGGTGCGGTGATCGCGGTGGGTGTCGGCGTCGGGGTCTCGGTCGGCGGGGCGGGCGTGGCCGTGGCCGGCCGGGGCGCCGTCGTGCGTGCCGGGGTCGAGGCCGGCCGGGGCGTTGCCTCCGGCGCCGACGCCTCCTCGATGGTGCACGCGAACGCGGCGAGGCCGGCGATCAGCGCGACCAGCGCGAGCGCCAGCCGACGAGGTGCGAGGCGACGGAACAGGGGTGTCGAGGTGGTCATGCGCCCTCCAGGTAGTTGCCGAAGGTGAGAGCGAAGATCGCGAACTGGTCGGAGTTCGATCGCAGCTTGAGCTCGTGGTCGCCCCATTCGGGTAGCTCCACGATCGCATACGCGCGCGGTTCGCTCACCACGATGATGCTGCGGCCCGCCTCGTCGTACGTGATGTCCGCGCCTGCCTCCTCGCGCGTGAGCGCGCGCCCGTCCAGCTCGATGACGACGGTGAACGGGGCGCCGGGCGGGGGGCTGAGCACGACGTTGACGCTGCGCGAGACGAAGCGGAGCGCGAAGTAGTCCTCGTAGTTCGTCGTCTCGCGGGCGTGGACGATGGCCTCGCGCTCATTGCGCCACAGGCCGTGCAGGTACCAGCGGTTGTGGTCGCGGTCCCGCTTGGTCGTGTCGATGTCCTCGTACTCCAGCTCGAGGTCGGGAGCGGCGTAGTACTCGTCCTGCGCGGCGTAGAGCCCGGCGGGGTGGTAGTTGCGCTGGTAGCCGCCGTACAGCTCGCGGGTCTGCGCGCCGGCGTCGGGGTCGCGCGCCTGGTCGCCGCTGCCGAGGGGTATCGAGGTCACGTCGTGGCCGGCCTGTGTCAGCGCGGCCCGGATCTCCTCCTCGGTTTCGAGGTACCTGCCCTCCCCGAAGTGCGAGTAGCGGATGCGGCCGTCGACGCCGAAGAGGTACTTGGCCGGCCAGAAGCGGTTCTCGAACGCGCGCCACGTGCTGAAGTCGTTGTCTTGCGCCACCGGCCACTCGACGTCGAGGCGTTCCATCGCCGCGAGGACGTTGTCGGCGTCGAACTCGAAGTCGAACTCCGGGGCGTGCACGCCGACGATCACGAGGCCGCTGTCGGCGTACTTCTCGTGCCAGTCGCGGAGGTAGGGGAGCGTGCGGATGCAGTTGATGCAGGTGTACGTCCAGAAGTCGATGAGCACGACGTTGCCCTGCTGGAGCTGGCCGGCGATGGTCAGCGGCTCCGAGTTGAGCCACGCAGTCAACCCCGTGAGCTCGCGCTCCGCCGTGAACGTGCCGTCCGGCGCCGGGCCGACCTCGTCACCCTCGCCACACGCGGCGGCGAGCGCCGCGACGGTGAGCGCGAGAGCGACGAGGGCGCCACGAGCAGACGGGCGTGCGGTGCTGGTCACGGTACTCATCCAGGGAAGCGCGCCCTGCGTGCCGACCAGGACCGGCGGGTGGGCGAAGCGTCCGGGCTAGCGGCGACGCAGCCGTCTGTTCACCACCTCGTAGGGCAGGAACTCGCTGTGGCAGCGGTGGCAGACGAACCCCATCGCCTTCGAGTCGTCATCCATGACCTCGGGGCCGCGCCAGCGTGGGACGAGGTTCTCGTGTGCGCAGGTTTCCGCGGGGGGCACGTTGCCGGCGGGGGTCGAGCCTCGCAGGCGGTCGAGCAGCTTCATCGGTCGCTGGTCCATCCCTCGCGCGCCACCTGTCGGCGCGTCCGCCGATCCAGCGTAGCGCAGCGCCGCCCGCCGCGCGAGGGGCCCGATGCGCGCCATGAAAGATCACCGAACGGGAAGCTGAGAGTCGCAATACCGATCAGCGACCTACCCGCTCCCGCCTCCGGATCGGGTCGGGCGCAGGCGCACGGCGGGTGCGGCTTGCGCTCAGCAACGCTTGGCGTCGCGCCGAGTCCATGGAAGCGTCTCGCAGGCGAGGCAATCACCCGCGCGCCGCGCCCCCCGGCCGTGCGCGAGCAGGCCGGCCCGCTCGCCGAGGCCGCGCTGCGCAACTTCGCCATGCTCGGCGCCAACGGGCGCGCTGACCCAGAAGAGAGCAGCAAAGATGCCGAGACCCACGGCTGCCAACCTCAGGTTCATGGGGAGGGTAGCCTCTCGAGTGATTCGACGAGTTCCCTGAAGAGCGCGTCCACGTTGCGAGGCCTTGGATGACCCGGCACCGGTGGATCAGGCACAGACCAGAAATCTCCATGTGGAAGAAAGAGTTCGCACGTTCTGACATTGACCAATATCGAAGCCTGGGACTTCGTGTCCCGCAGATTGATTCCGGGTGCACCTCCGCCGTATTGCGGGCCTATGTGTGTCGTAGACGGGATGTTCACGTGCATCCCATGAGGGACACCAAAGGAGCACTCCCCCGAGGCGAACCGTCGACCGCTTTCGAGTAGCTCTCCGATAGGCGCTCGCACGATGCCCGCCGCGACTCGTTCTGAGGCGAGGGCCTCGACCGGTTCGTAGGCTGTTCCTGCGCCTGTGGCCGTCCACGGCCGCACCTGGAAGAGGAAGAAGCCTGACACCCCGCGCAGTGGCAGTCCCGTCACACGGTGGCTCCGGGTGTCACCGTCGCTGTGGGGCACATCCATCCAGTCGCCCCACGGAACGAGGCGCTTTCGGTCGTTGATGAGCTCCCACTCGGGGCGGTGGCGATACTGCCAGCGGATCGCATCCGTCCCGGGGGCGGTCCACTCGAGCAGGAACTCGCCCACCTCGTTGCCTCCGATGAATACGCGGAGGGTGGGAGGTCCGGGTGCGACAACCCTCAGGGGGAACTCGGCAGTGCAGCCTTCGGTCGCCCGCGCCTCGGCGCCACAGTCATCGTCCGGCAACTCGGCTCGCACCACCACGGGGCCCCGCGTATCAACGGGCGGTCGATACTCGATGACGTTGGGCTCGCCAGGGATTGCTCGCAGCGACGAAGTCGGTGCTGCTCCGACATCCGCTGTATCCACCGACCACTCGATCACGACTTCCGGCGGGAGCATGCCTGCCGGTACGACTTCCACCTCCAGCCTCAGGAAGCTCCCGGCCTCGATCTGTCCATAGTCAATGTTTGGGTCGAAGCTCGGCTCGATCCTCGCCGAGGCGTGACATGCGGCAAGCACCATGGCGAGCAGGATAAGGGTGACGAAACCCATGGGAGCTGCGTTGTGCCGGGACACCGAGCGAGAAGCGAGCCCAACGAATCTGGCACTCATGGGAGTGGTGCCCTCGCTATCGACATGATCGGCGTTTCTGACGCACAACGCGGGTCCGAGGCGCGCCGGGTCGCCCAGGAGCGGGTGGCTGGCGGGGACGCGCGCCGGGAGGCGTCGAGGGCTACTGGCGGTACTTGATGTACCAGCTCGCTACGACGACGCCGTCCTGTGCGACGCGTCGAGCGGCGTTGAGCGCGGGGTCGTTTCCCTCTTCCGCGACCGCCGCGGCGAGGAGGATACGGCCCTGAGCCGCGGCGTTGATGTAGGCGACCACCTGGGTGCTGGTCACGTCGCCCGGCGTCGCCTCGATGTGGTAGGCCACCGCCGCGATCGACTCGGTGAGCTCACGCAGCAGCGTGCCCGGCACGGGCCGCTCGCCCTGCACCTGCACGGTGAGCTCGCCCAACAGCGTCTCGATGTGGTCGAGCTGCTCCGGCACCGTGCGCGGCGTCGCGCGCTGCGTCGGCGCGCCCGAGGAAGCAGGGACCGGGGCCGGCCGCGGCGCGACGGCCACGGTGGCCGGCGTGGGCTGCGGGGCGTCCTCGGTCGCGGCGACGGTCGACGGCGCGGGAGACCGGACGTCGGTCGCGCGGGCGAACTGGTCGATCAGGTCCTCGGCGGACGGCTCGTCGCTGAGCGTGATGTAGATGTACCGCACCGGGAGCACGGGCTCGACGGGGTCCTGCTCGTCCGCCTCGTCGGTGGCGACTGGCTGCGGTGCCGGGTTGACGACCGAGGCCGTCTCCGGCGCGACGGGCGTGGGGTCGCCGCCGCTGCCGTTGAACACGACCAGCGCCAGCATCGCGACCGCCGCAGCCGCGGCGCTGGCGATGGGTGTCAGCACGTTGATGCGCAGGAACGGGATGCCAAAGAGGCCCGAGGGCTCCTCGCGCGCGGGCTGCGGGGCGCCGCGCGCCGCGCGCTCGCGCTCGATGCGGCCCAGCAGGTACTCGCGCGACCTCGTGCGGTACGAGCTGTAGCGCGGCGTCGAGGTGGCCTCGCCGGCGTTGTCGTGGAGCTGCGCGGCCACGGTCGTCAGCGCCGCCAGCGTCGGGTCCTCGCGCGGGTCGAGGTCGACGCCGCCGCCCGCCTCCATGCGGTCGAGGACCTCGGCGAAGCGCAGGGCCTCGGTGAGCTCCTCGTCGCTCACGAGCTCGGCGTCGTCGAAGTCGGCGTTGCCGTTCTGGAGGTCGTCGAAGGGGTCGTGCATGTTCGTCATGGCGTCAGCGTCCACTGGTCCGCTGTGCTTCGGAGGCGAAGAGCGCGCGCAGGCGCTGGACGCCCTTGTGCTGCAGCACCTTCACGTTCGGTTCCTTCTTGCCCAGCGCCGCGGCGGTCTCCGCCACCGTCAGGCCCGAGGCGAAACGCAGCAGGATCACTTCCCGTTGCGCATCCGGCAGCTCGCGCACTGCCTCGAAGACTTCCTCGATGGTCAGCTTCGTCTCGGCCAGCTCTGCCGGGCCGCGCTGCGTGTCGTGCAGGTTGTCCGGCAGCTCGGCCGACTGCGGCCGCGAGGCCGCGCGGCGCTGGAACGAGGCGACCTCGTTGCGGGCGATGCGGAACAGCCAGGCCCCGAAGGGGATGCGCTGGCCGGCATCGCCGGGGCGCCACTCGAAGCGCTCGATGCCACCCAGCACCTTCACGAAGACGTCCTCGGCGAGGTCCTCGGCGTCCGTCTCGTTGCCCACGCGCGTGAGGCAGTAGCGATACAGCCGGTCCGAGTAGGCGTCGTAGAGTGCGCCGAGGGCTTCCTGGTCGCCGGAGCGTGCGCGATCGACCAGCGACCGCTCCTCGTCCGGTGTCAGGCTGTGCGATGGAGGGTTCGGCATGTCGTCCGGCGTCCCCAACGGGCACGGGGTCCGCCGTCGCGAGACCCTCGCAACAGTATACGGACTGGCCGCGCCGGGGGTTCCCCGCCCGACCGGTCGTCTGCTGCACATGCTCGCCGAGATGCCTGTCCTGGCTCACCCGCGCCACTCCTCCTGCACCCCGATAAACGTCCGGGACGCCGAAGTGGTTAACGCGACGTAACGGCGAGGGCGTCCGATCCCCTCGCCCCCCAGCGGGGGGAGAGGGTTAGGGTGAGGGGGACTCCCTGCGCGCCGGACCCCACTCCCCGCGCGCCGGACCCTCACCCCCCGCCCTCTCCCGCGAGGCGGGCGAGGGAGCCAGATCGCGGATTGAGAGCGCCGGGCAGCAGCCGCTAGGATGGGGGTCGACGGGAGGCGACGACTCGATGACGACACCTCCGCAGGTTGCGCCCAGTTCGGTCGCCGAACGTGTCGCCCGCATGGAGGGCGAGATGCAACACCTCGCCACGAAGGCGGACCTGGAGCGGCTGAGGTCCGACCTGAACCGCAACATGGTCGCCACGGTTGGGATCGCGACCGCGATCATCCTGGGCGCCATGCGCCTCTGGATCTAACCTCCGCCGGACCCTCACCCCTCCGACTCTGATCCCCTCGCCCCCCGGAAAGGGGGGAGAGGGAGAGGGTGAGGGGGGACGCCCGCAACGAGCTCCAGGCGCCGCAGAGCGGAACCCCTCACCCCAGCCCTCTCCCACAAGGGGAGAGGGGGACGGATCGGCTCGCCGACCCAGGCATACCGGGAGAGGGGGACGGAGAGAGGGGGACGGATCGAAGGGGCGAGGGGGCACCTTCCGGGACCGCGAATCATCCCATAGCCATAGCCCATACACAGCCGCGCGCTATTCTCGGTTGTGATGAAGAGCGCCGCCGTCACTGCACTCCTCGCACTCCTCGCCGCCGGGGGCGCGCTCACCGCCTACTCCGCCACTCGCACCGTCGAGACCAGCGTGACCATCGAGCTCGAGCTCTGGGTCGACACCAACACCTCCTCGGCGTTCGTCAGCACTCGCCAGGGCGGCGAGGAGTGGACCACCCACGACTTCCGTATCCCGCTCCGGACCGCACCCGCACCGTCCAGGCTGCTCGTCGGCGGGCCCGTGAGCCTCACCCTGCCCGTCACCGTCGAGGTCGACGGCCCGTCGCCCGAGGAGATCCCGTTCACGCCCCTCGATCCCGCCATTCCGCACCTCGTGCCCGGCGATCCGCCCACGGGGCGGGCGACGTGCTGCAGCGTGCGAGGGATGTCGGACCAGCGCGCGACGCAGCGCGCCGTCGCGGCCGAGATGCGCGAGGTGATCGCCTACGCGAAGACGAACTTCGGCCTCACGCACGAGGGGCCGATCACGATCAACATCTCGCACACGCCCGGCGGGCTGCTGGTGCGCTACCGCGACGCCTTCGGCGTGCAGCTCGAGGAGTTGCCCAACGCGTGCTCGTTCCAGCGCGAGGAGCACATCTTCATCGCGCCGCAGTGCCGCTCGGACGGCGAGGCGATCGCGCGCGAGTGGTTCCGCCGCGCCGTGCAGGCGTCCTACGTGAGCGCGCGCTGGGTGGGCGTGGCGACGTACGAGTACTACTGGGCCTGGTACCGGAAGGGCGAACCCCCCACCGTGCGCGACGACCGCTACCGCTCGGCGATCTTCCACGAGCCCGCCACCGACTTCCGCGCCGGCCGCGCGCACGAGGACCTGATGGCGGCCGCCGCGCTCTACGCGATCGAGTCGTACGGGACGTTCGAGGACTGGCTGGGGTTCTACGACGAGGTGCGCGGGGGCGCGGAGGTACCCACGGCGTTCGAGGCGGCGTTCGGCGTATCGCTGCTGCGCTTCCAGTCCGAGTTCGAGGCGTGGGCGGAGCGCGAGCGCACGAACCTGCTCTCGCTGGCGTACGGCTCGTGCCGGGAGGCCGCACGCTACCTCGCGCCCCGCAGGGCCGACGACGGAGGCGGGTTCCCGGACTTCCGCGTGCCGCTCGAGTACGACGAGGACGGCGACGGCTACGTATGCCAGGACTTCGCGCTGTTCTCCGACGATGAGCTGGTGTGCCTGGTGGCCGGCGAGGAGCCGTAGGATCTGCCCCCTCTCCCTCCGACTCTGATCCCCTCGCCCCCCGGGAAGGGGGGAGAGGGTGAGGGGGGCGCCCCCCGGTCGGCGCGAGGCACCCGAGGAGCCGGAACCCCTTCACCCCAGCCCTCTCCCACCCTGCGGGGTATCCCCGCATCGAGGCGGGCCGAGGGGCTGCCCTCGGCTCGCCGACCCGGCCATACAGGGAGAGGGGGCGGGATCGGCTCCCTCACGCTCGCCCACGCTCGACGCTTGCGCCTGCCTGCGCTATCAACGCATGTGAAGACAACGGGCGGAGACCCCGAGGCGACCTGGTGGGCGGACCGTGCACGGTCCTGCGGGGTATCCCCGCATCAAGAAGTTGAAGCCCGCTGCATTAACCCGAGGGCGTCCCCGTGCGTTACTCCCTATGTGCCGGACTCCCGACCGGGGGGCCGGCGCGTGGAAAGGGAACCCCGGAACCGGCAGGGCTACGGCGGACGACCACTTGCGGCGTCCAGCTCGAGCGGCGGCACAAGTCGATACCGCATGCGCCCGGACCGGAACCACCGCGCGAGGAGGGCGATCGACCAGCGCGACGCGATGGAACACAGAACATCAAGTAACTCGAAGGAAGAGAGAACATTTTGAGTTACGTACGAAAGTTGGGCGCATCTGCACTCGTGGTCGCAGCCGCATTCGCGGTAGCGTTCGCCGTGCTGATCTCGACCTCGACGACCGATACGGTCGAGGCCGCCGACGTCACGGTGACCGACGGCACGGCGACGGTCGAGCCGGGCGACACCGCGGCCATGACGCAGGCCGGCCGGATCGTGCGATTCACCATCGACGGTGATAACAGCACCGCCACCGGCAGCTTCGCGTCGGGCGGTGGCCAGACGATCGCCTGTAGCGACGATGGCGCCTGCGACACCGGCGTGAACGTCGATGGCGAAGACGTTGAAAACAGCATCCAGGTGAAGCTGGACATTGACGAAGACTCGGCAGACGGCTTCATCATCGTGACGTACGCCGTGATCGTTACTGCGACCGGTGCCGTCGGCACCGACACCGGGACGATCGTCCTCACAGTCACGACGCAGCCCAGGGCTGCCTCGCTGGCCGCGAAGGCGACGTCGAGCACGATCCAGGCCGAGCCCCTCGCCAGCCCGCAGAATGATGGTACTGACCCTGACCGGACTACCATCACTGCTACGGTGAAGAACGACGCCAAGGAACCGGTCGGCAAGGCGCACGAGACGCTGACGTTCATCACCACGCTCGGCACGTTGAACTGCCCCGCTTCTGGTGCAGTCAATGAAGTGGGCCCGCCGCCGGTCAACCTCACGGCGATCGCAGCGGCGAACGGCGTGCAGGTCTGCCAGGTCCGGACCGAGCTTGACGACGCTGGCACGACGGATGTGAACGAACTCGGTACCGCCACGGTCACGATTCTCGGCGCAGGCCGTGAGGGCACCGCGACGGTCACCGTGACCCACGGGACCCTCGACTCGGCGACCGTCGACGTCACGTTCTACGGCGACGCCGACGCCATGGAGGCCGAGGCCGAGCAAGGCTCGGTCGAGAGCAGCGGCTCCGTGTTCGTCGTCCTGACGGTCACTGATGCTGCCGGTAACCCGGTCAAGGCCGCGGAGCCTGTGGCCGCCGAGACGGACGCCCTCGTTGCCCCGTCGGAGGACGGGAATGACGTTGAGACCGACTACGGTGTCAACAAGCTCGACGCGGACGGCGAGGTCGCGATCCCGGCCTGTGAGGCGCACATCGCACGCGAAGCTGACGACACGCAGGATCCGCCTGTGACCGCGTCGCTCGGCTCGACCGGCACCAACGATGACGGCCAGTGTGTCGTCCAGGTGACGGCTACGCCGGATGACGACGACACTACGACCAACGAGGCCTCGGAGCGCGGCGTGCACACGCTCAACTTCGCGCTCGGTGACGACATCGAGGCTTCGGCCGAGATCACGGTCGCCGGTGCGGCGTCCGCGATCGAGAGCGATGCTCCCGAGTACGTCGACCCGCTGAGCGACACCGAGATCACCATCACGGTGCGTGACGACGAGGGTGTCCTCGTCGGTTCGACCGCCATCAACGTGATCAAGGTCGCCGGCGACGGCCTCGCCGAGGGCAAGGCGACTGAGATGGACGCGATGACCGTCAACGGCTCGTCGACGTTCAGCTACGCCGCCGGCCTTGAAGGCCAGGTCGTGTTCCGCGTCATCGCCGGTACCGGTGATAACGCAGTCAGGGACATCATCACGCTGACGATCGGCGAGGAGCCGGAAGAGATCGTCGAGCCTGTGGTCGACGAGGGCACCGAGGGCACCGAGGGCGACGAGGGCACCGAAGGCGATGAGCCTGAGGTCGTCGAGGAAGAGGCTCCTGGCTTCTTGACTGCTCCGAGCGGAAGCATCTCGCTTGCCGTCTTCGAGGGCGGTACCGTTGACGAGCTCACGGCAGCCCTCGCCGCTTCGTGTGACAACGAGGCAGTGGCGGTCACCGTGTACGTCGATGACAGCCCGCTGAGCTTCGTCCCGAACGCACTGGTCGCGGCGATCAACGCCGCGTTCAGCGCGAACTTCGCGGACGGTATCCCGGCGAACACCCCGCTCCAGGTCACGAACTGCAACTAGCGCGCAAGCGCTCGCAGTAACGGACCACGGATAGCAAAGCGACCCCCGCTCCCCGGCTTCGGCCGGGGGGCGGGGACCGCAAGACGAACAAGCGACTACAGCGCTCCCCGCTCCGGCTCCGGCCGCTGCGGGGATCGCAGCAATCGGGACCGCACAGCAAGGAGACTTTGAATGAGTCTTGCGAACGGACCGGCTCGCATCATGGCCGTGGCGGCGCTTATGGCGCTGCTCATCGGCCCGATGCTGTTCAGTGCCAGCTCTGCGCTGGCACAGGGCGCGCCGGCAATCCTGTACGGCACCGGCCTCGAAGCCGGCCAGACCGTGACCGCATCGATCGGCGACGTTGAGTGCGCTTCGGCCACGGTCAACGACGACGGCCAGTGGGAGATGCAGATCGAGTCCAGCGCCGCCTGCAACCCCACCGATGGCGACACCATCAGCTTCGCCGTCGACGGCCACGCGGCCGAGCAGGTTGCGACCTACGTCCCGGGCGTCGCGGTTGACGACGTCGCCAACGGCATCACCCTGACCCTCGCCGCCATGGACGACGGGATGGAAGACCCCGACGACGGGATGGAAGATCCCGACGACGGCATGGAAGACCCCGACGACGGGATGGAAGATCCTGACGACGGCATGGAAGACCCCGACGACGGCATGGACTCCATGACCCCGGGGGACAAGGGCGACACCGGCAACGCCGGCCTCGCCACCCAGTCCGGCACGTCGGCTCTCGCGGTCCTCGCGCTCGGCGTGCTCGCGCTCGCCGGCGTTGCGGGAGCCCGCACGGTCACCGGCCGCATCGACTAACCTTCGGCACCCCTCGGAGCCTGCGGGCTCCTCGGAAGCTGACTGCGGAGAGGCCCCCTTTAGGGGGCCTCTCTCTTCGTCCCCGACCCCCTCTCCCCTCCGACCCCCTCTCCCCTTGTGGGAGAGGGTTGGGGTGAGGGGTTCCGGCGGCTGGCGCTCTTCGCGGGGCGTCCCCCCTCACCCTCACCCTCTGTATGGTCGGGTCGGCGAGCCGAGGGCGACCCTCGGCCCGCCTCGATGCGGGGATACCCCGCAGGCCCCTTCCCGGGGGGCGAGGGGATCAGAGTCGGAGGGGTGAGGGGGTTCCGCTTCCGGGGGCACGCGATACAGTACCCGGCGATGGCGGAGCACAACCTGACCGAGCGGGCGCGCGAACTGCGCAGACAGTCCACCGACGCGGAGCGCATGCTGTGGTCCAGGCTCAGAGACCGCCAGCTGCAGGGCATCAAGTTCCGGAGACAGGCCCAGATAGGGCAGTACATCGTTGACTTCGTGAGCATGGATCGGCGGCTGATCGTCGAACTCGACGGCGGCCACCACGCCGACCAGCAGGACTCGGACGATGCCAGGACGCGCGACTTGGAGTCGCGCGGGTTCCGGGTACTGAGGTTCTGGAACGGCGACGTGTTGCGAGAGCCGGACTCTGTGCTCGAAGCGCTCCTGCTGCACCTCGATGCCCCGGCGACGGCGGAGCCCCCCTCACCCTAACCCTCTCCCCCCTCCGGGGGGCGAGGGGATCAGATCCGACCCCCTCTCCCCTTGTGGGAGAGGGCGGGGGTGAGGGGGTTCCGGCGGGCGAGGGGTGAGGGTCCGGCCCGCTCTTGCAGGCAGGCGCACCATCGTGAACGATATGTAGCGAGTGGTGGAGTCGAGCGGCGGCGCGCTCTGCGCCGTCTGGCGTGCGACTGAAGGACTCCCCGCATGACTTCTAACCGTCCTGGTTCCCTCGACCGACTGTTCCCGCCCGGCCAGCCCCTCGCGCGCTGGGCGACGCTCGGCGTCGCCGCCGGGGTGCTCGTCGGGATCCTCGTCGCGATTGTCATCGTCTCCTCGGGTGGGGACGGCGGCGAGGGCGACGTGGTGATCACGCCGATGCCGACGCCCACGCAGCCGCCCGTCGTCGCGTCGGCGACCGTGACCCCGCCGCCACCCGACCCGACGCCCACATCGACGACGACGACGACGGCGCCACCGCCGCCCACGCCCACCTCGACGCCAACACCCACCCCCGCGCCCGACGACGACGACGGCGAGCAGACCTCGACGCCCGCACAGCCCGCGGTGCCGACCGTCCGCAACCTCTCCGAGCTGCATAGCCGCTTCGGCGAGGCGCCGGACGCCACGCTCGGGCGGCTGCGCATCCCCGTCCTCGGCGTCGACGCACCGGTGGGGCAGCGCTACGTGAGCGCGTCGATGCCGAACCCGACGGGCCCCGGCGACGTCGTGTGGTACGACTTCTCGGAGTGGGACGGCCTCGGCGGCGTGCCCGGCGGCGGCCGCAACGCGGTGTTCTCCGGCCACGTCGACTACAACTTCCCGATCCCGTGGGCGGAGGCGCACTACCGCGGCGAGGGCGTCTTCTACGACCTGGAACTGCTCTCGCCCGGCGACGTGATCGAGGTGGAGGTCGGCGGCAAGGTGCTGCAGTACGCCGTGACGTGGACGCGCCAGGTGGCCGCCGACGGCTCGGACAACGTCTGGCTGCCCGTCCTCACCGGCGACGTCGAGAAGGACAGCATCACGCTCATCACCTGCGGCGGCGACTTCGACGTCGCCACCAAGAGCTACGCCGACCGCTTCATCGTGCGGGCGGAGCGCGTCTAGCGGCCGGGCGGCGCCTCGCGGCGCCCGCACGGCTCGCCCGCCGCCCATGCTGCGCCGCCTCGTCTACCGCTTCTACGAGGGACGCCTCGAAGCCGAGGTGCGCCGCGGCGCGATCCCGCACCACGTCGGCGTGCTCCCGGACGGCAACCGCCGCTTCGCACGCACCTCGGGCCTCGCGGACGTCGGCGCCGGCCACCGCGACGGCGCGGACAACATCGAGCGCCTCATCGACTGGTGCGACGAGCTCGGCATCCCCGTCATCACGGTGTGGGTGCTCTCGACCGACAACATGCAGCGCCCCGCGACCGAGCTCGACGCCATCTTCGCGATCGTCGAGTCACGCGTGGAGGCGCTCGCCGAGCAGCAGCGCCACGCCGCGCTGCCGCGTCGCATCCGCGCCGTCGGCCGCCGCGACGTGCTCCCCGCCTCCACAGTCGAGGCCATCGAACGCGTCGAGCGCGCCACGGAGGGCAACGCCGCCGGCGACCTGATCGTCGCCGTCGGCTACGGCGGCCGCGACGAGATCGTCGACGCCGTGCGCCGCATGATCGACGACCACGCCGAGCGCGGCGACTCCCTCGATGCCCTCGCACGCGACCTCGACGCCGACGAGCTGGGGCGCTACCTGTACGCGCCGGACATCCCGGACCCGGACCTCGTGATCCGCACGTCGGGGGAGCTGCGGCTGTCGGGGTTCATGCTGTGGCAGAGCGCGTTCAGCGAGTACTACTTCTGCGACGCGTACTGGCCGGCGTTCCGCCGCATCGACTTCCTGCGCGCGATCCGATCCTACGGCCAGCGCCAGCGCCGCCGCGGCCGCTGACCCCTCGAGCCTCTCTCAGTTCCGGCCGCAGCAGTCAACGGTGCCGTCGGTGCGAAGCCAGCAGGTGTGGTACAGGCCGGCGGCGACATCGGCGAACGTGCCCGACGGCGCGTCGGCCTGCCCGTCGAGGTTTGCGCCCCAGCACACCGCGGTGCCGTCTGTACGGACGGCGCACGTGTAGTAGACACCTGAGCTCAGCGCCTCGAACGTGCCGGTCGGCGGCGAGGACTGGCCGAACAAGTCGCCGCCCCAGCAGGCGATGGAGCCGTCCATCCCGATCGCGCAGGTGTGTTCGGCGCCTGCGGAGATCGATTGGAACGTCCCAGCGGGGGGTGTCGACTGCCCGACGTTGTCAGAGCCCCAGCACGCCGCCGTTCCGTCGGCACGGATGCCACATGAATGGATGACCCCGGCGCTGACCGCCGAGAACGAGCCGGAGGGAGGAGTCGCCTGTGCTTCGTTGTACGGGTCCCAGCATGCAACGGAGCCATCGGCGGTGACGCCGCACCCGTGGCTCCACCCGACGCTCACCGAACTGAACGCGCCGATGGGCTTGCGGGAATCGAGGGCGTCCATGAACCCCCAGCAGGTGACCGAACCGTCGCTCCGAATCGCGCACGTGTCGCCCATCCCGGCCGCGATCGCCTCGAAGGCGCCGTGGGGCGGGGACGACTGGCCCCAGTCGTTGACGCCCCAGCATGTGAGCGAACCATCGCTCCTCGTGCCACACGTGTGGTTCCAGCCCGCGGCAATGGCAGTGAACGTTCCATCGGGCGGGGTGGATTGACCACCGTAGCCCGCGCCCCAGCACTCGACCACGCCGCCGACTCGCACGCCGCACGTGATCCCCGCGCCTGCACTGACCGACTGAAAGGCTCCAGATGGAGGGTCAAGCTCGCTGAAACTGCCGCCCGTGAGAGATCCCCAACACCCGATCGAGCGATCAGACCTGATGCCACAGAACTCCGTGTCGCCGGCACTGATGGAGACGAATGTCCCGTCGGGTGTGAATGACGACGCGCCTCGGCCGCCCCAGCACGTGACCGAGCCGTCGGCGCGCAGCCCGCACGCTGCGAGGCTCGCGGCGCCCACTGCGATGAACGACCCGGCCGGTGGTGAGGCTTCGCCGTGATCGTCCAGCCCCCAGCACTCAATCGAACCATCGACATGCACGCCGCACGTGAATCCGTCGCCGCTGTTGACCGACCGGAACGTGCTCTCGGGAGGTGTCGCCTGCCCGTGATCGTTCTTGCCCCAGCACTCGACCTTGCCGCCCGCCCGGACGCCACACGCGTGACTCCCGCCCGCGCTGATGGAATCAAATGCGGGACCGAGTCTGGTCCACATGCCTCGGAGCGGCACGCCCCAGCACTCCAGCGCACCGTCCGTGCGGATTCCGCACGTGTACGCGTTGCCCGTGGCCACGGACGAGAACACTCCATCTGGCGGGTCCGCCTGGCCAACTCCGTTGCTACCCCAGCACTGGACTGTGCCATCCATGCGGACGGCGCACGCGTGGTCCGACCACGCGCTCACCGACGTGAACAGCCGCGGATCCTCGTCAGTCGATGGAGCATTCGAGGGAGCTGCGTCGGCCTCGATCCGCAACGGTGAGCTGCCCAGCCACCTCCCGACAGCGACTGTGGGGCGAACAAAGCGCGCCCGCGGCAGGCCGCGCTCGCTCCACGTACCGTCCGCGAGGAGCTGTTGCAGCCCGAACTCGGTCCGACCATCGGCAAGCCGTTGAGCCGTGACCCGCACCTCGACCTCGAGTGACGGAGCTGAGACCGTCACCGGCGAACTCACCAGCCAGTTGTCCACTTCCGGATCGCCCGGGAAGAAGCGCCGCTGTGGTAGCACGCGGTCCGCCCAGGAGGCGTCATCTGCGCGCTGCTGCAAGGCGAACTCGAAGCGGCCGCCCTCGACAAGCCGGGCAGCAACGCGCACGTCGGAGTACCCGCTCGCGCCCTCTGTCATCGCGAAGCCGCCGATCACGGCGGCGAGCGACGCAAGCGCGATCACACAGAGTCTCACTCGCAGCATGGGCGCATCACTTCGTTTCTGTAGTGACTCTGGACTGTCCTATGACGTAGGACACTCTAGGCCCGCGCCTGAGTGCGCGTCGAACGACGTACGGCGGGCTTGCGCGCGTCCACGCGTCGAGGTGCACGTCGGGGCGTACGTGAGACGGCAGGGTTCCCAGCCTCCTCGCTGCCGAGGGGTCAGCGCGAGGCGGGGCCGTCGCTCGTCGCGAGCAGGGGCGTGTTGGCGGGGACGCCGTCGGGGTAGAGCTCGCGGAACGCGCGGTTGACGAAGTCCGGCGCCCCGAGCACGTACGACACGAAGTCGCCGCCCCGTGTGGCGTAGAGCGCCTTGACGTGTCGGCCCTCGGCGCACGACGCCAACTCGTCGACGCTCCCCCCTCCGTAGGTAAGGAGGCTGACGCCGGCGTCGACGGCGCCTCGCAGGCAGGACGCCTCGGGCCCAGGCTCGATCGAGACGCGGTAGACACGCTCGCGGGTCCCGTCGGTCGACGTCACGGTCACCGTAACCTCGACGCCGTCTCCAATCGTCACATGGTGCCCGCTGGTGCGGGTGCCTGCGCTGGTGGACGCGATGTCCACGCGCGTCCCGAGCTGCACAGTGTGAGGATCGACGGTCGTCTCCGTGACCCCCGCTGGAGCAACCGCCTGGTACTCGAGCGTGGCGGGTGAGAACTCGCCGATGTCGATGCCGCTGAGCGTGAGCGAAGCGAGGCGCGCGTCGATCGCGTCGGGCATGTTGTAGGTGTAGACGTGGCCGTCGCTGCCGTCGGCGACATACATCACGCCGCCGTCGGACCAGATGCCGCGCGGGCTGTTGTTACTCGCCTGCGAGAGGCTGAGCTCCCCGAAGTCCTCCTCCTCGACGCGCTCGAGTCTGGCCGTCCCGGGTCTGTGCTGGGTGGGCAGTTCGTAGGCGAAGAGGCGCTTGGCGTCGTCGTCGGAGACCCAGACCGTCACGCCGTCGGACCAGACCCCGCGCGGGGCGTCGTTCGCGAAATTCAGTCGGTACTCGGCCAGTAAGTCGCCGCTCGAGAGGTCGTAGGCGAAGAGCGCCGCGTCCTCCCCGTCGACGACCCACATGGCCGCGTCGTCGGACCACAGGCCGTGCGCGTCGGTGTTCCGCGCGTCGAGCAGGACGTCGTGGTGCTCGGCGCGCTCCCCGCTCGCGAGGTCGTAGGCGTAGAGGCGGTCCCGGTCGGCATTGGAGACCCAGGCGGTCTCGCGGTCGGACGCCAGGCCGCGCGGCGCGCGGTTCTGCTCATCGAGGTCGAATTCCAGCCGCTCCCTGCGTTCGCCGCTCGCGAGGTCGTAGGCATAGACGCCGGCGTCGGAGTCCGGGCCGGCCTCGGTGACCCAGATGGTCGTGCCGTCGGACCACAGGCCCGTGGTCCACTCGTTGTGGGCGTCGAGCTCGCCGAGATCGTGCTCGACGGTCCACTCGAAGTCGACGCTGCTGGCAGGCCGCGACGGCCCGCGCGAGCGCGATGGCTCGGTGACCCTGATGGTCAGGCCGATGCTGGCGGTCGCGCCGGAGGGGTCGGTCGCGGTCACTGTCCCGCGGTAGGCGGGTTGCGCGGCTCGATCGAGCACAGTCCCTGCCTTGAGCCGGAGCTGGCCCGTGTGCTCGTCGATGTCGAACGACTGGGCCGTGCGCTCCGAGAGCCGGTACGTGACCGGGTCGCCATCCTCGTCGGTCGCGGCGACAGGTGGGCCGACTTTCGTGCGAGCGGCCGCCCGGTGGTCGACGAACCGGACGGTCGATGACGTGGGGAACGCCGGCGCGTGGTTAGCGCCTGTGGGGGTCGCCGATCCGTCGACGACGGAGACAGTCACGCGGCGCCTTCCGGCGAGGTCGCCCCCATCCTCCGCGATGACCGTGACCTCGTATCGATTGTTCCCGTTCGCATCGGCTGGGTTGTCGTAGTCCGGCGCCCTTCTGAAGCGCAATGCACCGTTTGTGATGGTGAACAGGTCGCGGTCGCTCCCCGAGAGCGACCACGTCGCGTCGCGGCCCTCCGGGTCGTCGTATGTGTAGGTCCCCACCAGCGTCCCCGAGCCCTCCTCGACGCGGACGCTGACCGGGCCGAAGACATCGGGCGGCTCGTTCACGTCGTTGACGGTGACGCTCACGGCGAGGAAGCCCGCCGCAGATCCGTCGGACGCGCGGACGTGCAGCTCGTACACGTTCTCCGAGTTGTCGTCCTCGGGGTGTTCGTAGTCTGGAGGCGCGACAAATGCGAGGTCACCGGCCCGGCTGATGGAGAAGTGGTCGCTGTCGACACCGGACAGGGACCACACCACGCCCGACGCCCAGGGAGCTGCATACGTGGCCACGGTGGTCGTGTCGTGCTCGGTGTACGCGGGCGTGCTGTTTCCGGACACACGCAGCAGCTCGTCCTCGTCGTCCACGATCACCCGCACGATCGCGGCGTACCTACCCAGGCTGGCGTCGCTCCGCGTGTGGAGGATCACCGTCCAGATGTCCTGGGCGTCCTCGTCGCTATTGGTGACGACCGTCGCGAGCTGGGGCACGTTCCAGTTGCTGGTTGTGAACGTCATCTGGTTCGGCTCGACTCGGACTGCCCCGACCCCCCAGACCAGCAGCTCTACGGTGACGTCGCCCGATGGCTGCGATGGGAGCCTCAGGGTGTACCGCTCGCTCTGCCCCTCGGCTATCGGCAGGTAGCTGGTGTTCACGACGATGCCCGCTGTGACGCGCGGCCCCCTGGGGACGTTGGAAAGGTTCTGCACGCTCTGTGCGGGGAAAGGCTCAACGGAGTTTCCGTCAACATCGACTAAGAGTGGCCCGAGGTTGCGGGCGAACGGCGTGTCGTAAGCGACGGTCACCGCCTGGCCAGCCTCGATGGGTGGGGCGGTGACTCGGATCGTGAGTTCGCTTCCCGAGACCGCAGCACCAGAGAGCAGGTCTTCACGCCCCTCGATCGTCACGCTCAGGACACCCCGGATGAGGTCCAGCAGGGGGATGTTGTGCTGGTCGCGGATCTGCGTCACGTCGGGGCTGATCGTGACGTCCTCGCTGAACGTGACGATGATGTGCTCGCCGCTCGTGTCGGTTCGTGCGCTCACGAAGACCGGAGCCGTGCTGTCGGCCTCCTGCGCGCGCGCCTGCTGCGCCGCGGACGCGAGCACGCCAAGCGCAATCAGCGCACCGACCACCGCGAGGAGCCGCGGCATGGCCGCCCCTTAGCCGCTCACTGCGCGCGGAGCGATGGCTGCGGCGTCGGCAGCGGTGAGGCAGCGGCACGGATCCAACGGCCTGCGACCCGATTCGGTGTGTCTCCGCGTCATGACGATCTGTGCCTCCCCGCGCCACTCTATATCCCGGTACGGCGTGACCGAATGTCAAGCGCGAGTTGCGCTCGTCGCATCGGTCTGGCCCCTCGCTCGGGCCGTCCGAGTTCTACCGCGCGCGCGGGCAGAAAGCGAGCGTGGACCGGATGCCGTCGGAGGCTCCGCACGGGCGTGCAGCGTGCACTGGCGACCGCGAAGTGAGACGATATATCCCGAGATACGCAGGGGACGAAGAGGGCCGCACCTGGCCTGCTCCCTGCATCCGGATGCGGCTCCCACTTCGTACCGAATACGGAGGGGGCCCGATGACTACCCGGACCACAATCCCGCTCCGACTAGCCGCAGTACTGGTGCTGCTCTCACTCGCCGCGTTCGCCTGCACCAGCGACCCAGCCCCGGCCGGCGAGCTCGAGGTCACCTCGGGCCGCAGCCCCAACGCCGCCGTCAGCGGCACGGTCACCTACCGCGAACGGCTCGCGCTCACCGAGGGCGCGACGCTCATCGTCGAGCTGCGCGACGTCTCCTACCAGGACGCGTCGGCGCCGCTCATCGCGCGTCAGACCATCGCGAACCCCGGCCAGGTCCCGATCCGCTTCGAGGTGGGCTACCACCGCGACGACATCGACGACCGCAACACCTACGGCGTCAGCGCGCGCATCGTCGAGTCGGACGGCCGTCTCGCCTTCACGAACGACACGGCCTACGACGTGATCACGCGCGGCAACCCTCGCAGCGTCGACATGTTGCTCGTGCTGGTCGAGCCGCCTCCCGGCTCGGTCGACGAGGGCACGGACTGGCGGCAGTGGGTGGAGACGCCCGCGCAGATCGTGCTGGCGAGCCTGCTGCCGCACGAGCCCGGCCACCCGCTCCGCATCGCCTACTACCAGTCGACGGTCGAGAACTGCGCGCGCCCCGGCAACGAGGGCTGGGAGATCGTGGGCGCCCAGATCAACGCGTGGGTGACGCTGATGCAGCCGCCGCCTACTCCCTGGGGCATCGACTGCGACGCTGAGCGCGTCGAGCTCGACACGATCCTGCCCCTCGGTCCGGAACTCGTCAGCGGGCTGATGTACGAGGTCGTGGTCAACGACGTGGTGGCTGCCGCCTTCACCCTCCCCGACCCCGCCTTAGGCCACAGCGCGATCGCGTCGTCACCCGTCGAACGCGCCGACGTGGCTCAACGCGAGGGGTCGCCGGCCGCATACGACCTGCAGGTGGTGTCCGGCCTGCCGAAGGGCAGCGGCTGCTCGCAGTTCAACGGTTACGAGATCGTGCGACGCGATCCGTACCAGATCGAGGTCCTCGTGACGCACCACGAGAACGTCGAACCGGACGTCGTCTGCACCGCTGACTTCCCCGTCATCGAGACGACGGTGCCGCTCGGCGCCGACTTCGAGCCCGGCCAGGAGTACACGGTGACGGTCAACTCGGACGTGACGGTGTCGTTCATCGCCGAGTAGGCCTCGTCGCGCCCGCGACGCATCGCCGCAATGTGCGGGCGCTATGCTGCGCCACGCCGCCGCCCGCACAACGGGTGGCGGCGGAGCACGAGGGGGAAGCGATGCCCGTTCCAGACAACGTCGAGGCGACCGTACGGGCGCTGCTCGATGTCGCCGGCCTGCCCGTCAGCGACGAGGAGCTCGAGTCGCTCGTCGCGGCCTACCCAACGCTTCGCGAGGCGGCGGACCGCCTGTACCTCGAGGAGGTCCGCTACGCGGAGCCCGCGCTGATCTTCACGCCGCTCGCTCCGGAGCGGGGGTAGCGCGATGACACCACCACGAACGATCGCATCGGCCGCCGGCGCACTCCGCAGCGGCGAGGCCACCAGCGTCGACCTCACCGGCGAGGCCCTCGAACGGATCGGCGCGCTGGATGAGCGCCTCGGCGCCTTCATCGCCGTCAATGAGGCGGGCGCGATGGAGCAGGCCGCGCAGGCCGACGCCGACTTCGCCTCCGGCGTCGACCGCGGGCCCCTGCAGGGCATCCCTTTTGGCATCAAGGACCTCCTCGCCACCCGCGACCAGCCGACGACCGCCAACTCGCTCATCCTCGACCCCGCCTGGGGCGAGGGCTACGACGCCGCGGTGATCGAGCGCGTGCGCGCCTCGGGCGCCGTGGTCATGG
The DNA here is from genome assembly GCA_965208885.1 of Dehalococcoidia bacterium. Lineage (GTDB taxonomy): Bacteria > Chloroflexota > Dehalococcoidia > UBA2979 > UBA2979 > VXMT01. The sequence goes on along the minus strand of CBDBPS010000002.1, from coordinate 1,079,464 downwards.
GCAAGCTGGTCCTTTCCGAGTTCGCCCTCGGCACACCGGACGAGGAGAAGCCGTTCCCCATCCCGAGGAACCCGTGGCGGCTGGACCGCACGCCCGGCGGCTCGTCGTCGGGCACGGGCATCGCCGTGTCGACCGGGATGGTGCTCGGCGGCCTCGGGACGGACACCGCCGGCTCCGTGCGCTTCCCGGCCGCCTATTGCGGGCACACGGGGCTCAAGGTCACGTACGGGCGCGTCCCGAAGTGGGGCTGCGTGCCACTCGGCTACAGCCTCGACTCGATCGGCCCGATGGCGCGCACGGCGCACGACTGCGGAGCGATCCTCAACGTCATCGCGGGCCACGACCCGCGCGACCCCACCGCCTCCGCCGAGCCGACCGAGGACTACCTCGACGGCTTCGACGCCGGTGTGGCCGGGCTGCGGATCGGCGTGCCCCGCCCCTACTTCTTCGACCACGAGGACCTGGACGTGGGAGTGCGGACCGCGGCCGAGGCGGTCGTCGACACGCTCGCCGGGCTCGGCGCGGAGGTGGTCGAGGTCGACCTGCCGCACTCCGACGTGGCGAAGGAGGCCAACACGCTCACGATGCTCGCCGAGGCGTTCGCCTATCACCGTCTCGATATGGGCAGCGAGCGCTGGACCGAGTACGGCCGCGGCGCCCGCACGATGATCGGGCGCGCCGCGCTCTACTCGGCGGCCGACTACATCCAGGCCCAGCGCTTCCGCAGCTGGTACGCGAAGCAGGCCGCACGCGTGATGGCCGATGTCGACGTCCTCGTGACGCCGATGACACCCGAACCGGCCGCCGCGTACCCGCCCGACATCGACTTCACCAGGCGGATGGCGATGCCCAGCTACGCAGGGCCGTTCAACCTGCTCGGCTACCCGGCGCTCGCGCTGCCCTCGGGCTTCTCGTCCGATCTCGGCCTGCCGCTCTCCGCGCAGATCGTCGGCGCCCCGTTCGCCGAGGCGCTGCTCGTGAGGGCTGGCCACGCGTACCAGCAGGCGACGGACTGGCACCTGCAGGTGCCGCCCGACGACGCGCCGGGCGGCGAGGGCGAGTGACTCCGGAGGGGCGATGCAGGATTGTGAGCAGTCACTGTTCACTGAACAGGCCGGGTGCGGGGTATGTCCCGCCCGATGAGGCCTCCCTACGAGCGTAAGGGGCCACTCTCGGGGTGGCGCGCGATCGGAGGCATGAGGCGCCTCGCCCTGCTCGCGCTGGTCCTGGTCACGTCAATCGCGTCGACCGCGGGTCCGTGCGGGAGCGGTGACGACTCGTACGACTTCGAGGAGCGGTGGGACAGCAGCCACGCGCAGTACGTCCCGCGGTGGAGCCCTGACGGCTCGCACCTGGTCTTCGGGCACGCAGGGCAGATCTACATCGTCGATGCCCGTGGATCGGAGCTCCGCTCACTGTCGGGGTCATTCGAGCAGGCCGACGTGTACACGGATAGCAGGGAGCTGGACTTCTCGCCCTCGCTCTCGCCCGACGGCTCCCGCGTCGTGTACACGACACTCCGTTACGCCGAAGGCGGGCCGTGGGAGCATCGATACGACCTGGCGACCCAGGAACTCGACGGTTCGGACCGCCGTCGCCTCACGGAGAACGACTGGCACGACGTCAGCCCGGCCTGGTCGCCGGAGGGTTCTCGAATCGCGTTCATCTCCGACCGTGGCGACGGCCCGCGCGTGTTCACGATCGCACCCGACGGATCGGGTGAGCGGAGCCTGGCGCCTGCGGTGCGGGCCCAGACGACACCTCCTGTGTGGTCGCCGGACGGGAGCCTGCTCGCCTTCGTCGGGGAGGAGCTCACGACGCACGCACTCACGTACGTCGATACGTACTCCGCTGAGACGGCGCGCAAGACGCAGACTCTCGAAAACGCCTCGCTCGTGCGCGAGGCGATCTACGTCGTGGCGGCGGACGGGTCCGGTCGTCTCAGGCTCGCCTGGACGAGCGGGCCTGATCGCGCTCCCAATACCCGCTATGGGCGCTTCGACCTGGGAGTCCCCGAAGACGACGTCAGGACCTTCCGCTGGTCGCCGGACGGCCGCTCCATCGCCTTCGTCGGCCGCTACTACGGGGAGAAGGATCGCATCTACGTCGCGCGCCTCGACGACCTGCATGTCAGCGATGTCATGCGCGTCGAGGCAGTCCAGGAATCCGAGGCGCACCTGAGCGCGGAGATCCTCAGGATAGGCTGGTCGCCCGACAGCACCGGGATTGGGTTTGAAGCGCGACGTTACTCCGAAGATGACCAGGGCACCTGGTACTCCGGTGCATACGCGATGACAGCCGATGGGACGGGGCTCCGCTCGGTAGTGGCCGATCACGAGCTGCGCGCCTACGTCGGGTGGCATGGTGGTCTCATGGACCCCGGACGCGAACGCGTTGCCCGCTACACAGGTGACCGCGGCCCGAATGTCTCCTCGAGCGTGAGCGGCTGGGTGCTGTCCACGACGAAGTGGGACGGGTCGGACGAGAGAGTGGTGGTCCGGGCGCTCAAGGATCGACTCGTGGCCGCGTCTCCCCCGCGCGTGCCCACGCCCGAACTCCGTACGACCTGCGAGTCGAGCAGCGTGGTCCCGAGCACCTGGAGGAACGAGGACCTCATCGATGACTGCGTGGTGTTGCTCGGCATTCGGGATCGGCTGTCCGGTGATGAGGTCCTCAACTGGGATGCCGGTTCAAGCATCGCGGAGTGGCAGGGCGTCGCGGTCGCCGGCGATCCCCCTCGGGTCCAGGCCATCACTTCGGTACCCGGCTACACGCTCAGTGGTGTGATCCCGCAGGAACTCGGCAAGCTCTCGGCATTGCGCGAGCTGGACCTGTCGCAGGGCGCACTGACCGGGGGCATTCCACCGGAACTGGGACGGCTCGCGCGCCTCGAGGTGCTCAACCTGAGCGGCTCGGCCCTGGACGGTCCGATTCCACTTGCACTCGGCAACCTGACGAACCTCCGCGTGCTGGACCTGCGCAGCAGCGGCATCTCGGGCTCGATTCCGCCCGAACTCGGAGCGCTCGCGCGCCTGGAAGAACTCTACATCTGGCTCCCTGGCAACGAGGGGAACCCGCTGCCGAACGAGGTGCCACCGGAACTGGGCATGCTGACGAACCTCCGCGTCCTCCACCTGGACGCACTCAACAGCACGATTCCCCCGGAGCTGGGTGAGCTCGAGAACCTTGAGGAACTGCGGGTCACGTTCTCTCGACAGGTGGGCAGCATCCCACCGGAGCTCGCGAACCTGACACACCTGCGGAAACTGCACATGTGGGGCGACTACTCACGCCCGAGTGGGTTCACGGGCAGCATCCCGCCCGAACTGGCGCGACTCACCAGCCTCCGCGAGCTGGCACTCTCGTACCACCAACTCGAGGGCGAGATCCCTGAGGATCTGAGCCTGCTCGCGGAGCATCTCCAGTATCTGAGCCTGGAGGGGAACCCCAACCTGTCCGGTTGCGCTCCCCGCTCGTGGGACGACATCTGGTCGCTCGGCGTGGACCTGCCGTTCTGCTGATCAGCCGGCCCTGAGCGCCGTCGTCGGGGCGGGCGGGAGCGCGTCGGCGATGTGACGGAGGCAGGAGATCGGGATGGCGGAGAGGGTGGGATTCGAACCCACGAGAGGGGGATACCCTCTACCCGCTTTCCAGGCGAGCCCGTTCAGCCGCTCCGGCACCTCTCCGCGTGACGCCTGTCGCGTCATAGGCCTGTCGCGCGCCCCTCGGCGGGGCGCTTCGGTCGATGGATACGAGGCTGGCGGAGAGGGTGGGATTCGAACCCACGAGGCTTTCGCCTACTGCTTTTCGAGAGCAGCACCTTAAACCACTCGGACACCTCTCCACAGCCAGTATAGGCAGGGTCTTCGGCGCCGAGCTATGCGTCGTCGGGCTCGTCCCGTCCCATCCGCTCGCGGTACTCCGACTCCAGTTCCGCCTGCGCCTGGTCGGCGGCACGACGCGACTCGATGATGCCCTCGCGCACCTTCTCGCGCGCCGAGCGCAGGTCGTCGGCGACGCTCGCGGCGAGGGGCCCGAACGGGGCCGGCAGGTCGAGCAGCTCGCGGCTGTCGCGCTGCAGGAGCGCGCGGAAGCCCGCGTAGGCGGCCGCCGCGACCATCCCCATGAACGCGAGCGCGGCGAAATCGCCACGACGCGACGCGCGCTCGGCGCGCTGCCGAGCGGCGAGGTGGATCGCGGCCGCCTCGATCGCGTCGTCGAGCTCGACGGCAGAGCCGATAACCTCGGACACCTGGTACGAGCGGCCTCGTGAGCTCGGGCGGCGGCTGCGGCGGAACGGCATGGCTAGCCTCCCGGACGTCCGCGGCGCGAGCGTGCGCCGACCATGCTCTCGATGCCGCGTCGCACGCCGCGCGCGACGGCGACAGCACGGATCACCGGCGAGACGGCATTGTCGGTGACGAACTCGACGCCGGTACGGGCCGTGCGCACCATCTCGCGCGCCTCCCCGACCATCTCGCGTGCGTCCCCGGCCATGTCACGGGCGTTGTTCGCCACGGGCCGTACCGACTCGTTGAAGACGTCGCCGCCGGCGTCGGCGCCCGCCCGCAGCGCGAAGAGCACCGCGAGCAGCACGAGGATCCCGATGAAGAAGAAGAGCACCCCGAGCAGCCCGTACATGATGATCACACCGTCGCGGATCTGCTCGGTGGTGATGTCGAAGTAGAGGATGCCGAACACGCTGCCGACCGCCGCGAGGACGAACAGAATCAGCAAGACGACGACGTATCGCACCGTGCTGCCGTCCTCGCTGTTTCGTGCGCTGGTCGCAATGTCGCGGGGACGACCGTGCCACACCCCGCCGGGTCATCGTAGCCGCGCGGGTATTGGCGAACAACGAAAACGCGGCCCGTCATTCCGCAACGTGCGCACGATGTGACCACAGTCGACGCGCAGTCGAGGTCGGGCCGAGTGCGAGGATCGCGCGACGGGTCGTGAGCACCGCATGCCCGGCGAGGCCACAGCAGACGAAGCCGCTCGCACCATGAAGCAGCCGAGTTCAGGCCGAGTGCCCGGCGCTCATGGACGAACTGCTGTCCGAACTCGCTACATCCCGCAGGCGTACAATCAATCGATGCCGACGATCCTGAGAGAGGGGCCGTACCGGTTCTACTTCGTGTCGGCCGATCGTGACGAGCCGCCTCACATACATGTGCGGCGCGACGACGGGCTCGCGAAGTTCTGGCTGACACCGGAGGTGGTCCTGCAAGGGAGCAGCAACTTCGGGAGGTCCGAGGTCCGGCGCATCCAGGCGATCGTCGAGAACCACCAGGCCTTCTTCGTGCGGAGGTGGGATGGCTACTTCAACCGTTGAACTAGAGGTGCCCGGAGCCACCGCCCTGGCTGTCACCGAGGACACACTCACGGCCGAGCTGGCCGACGGCCGGACGATCTCCGTGCCCCTTGCCTGGTACCCGCGGCTGGTCCACGCGACCCCCGAGGAGCGCAGCCGGTGGGAGCTGCACGCTGCCGGCCAGCACATCCACTGGCCCGACCTCGACGAGGACCTGAGCGTAGAGGGACTGCTCGCGGGCCGCCCCTCCGGAGAGGGCCGAGAGTCGTTCGGGCGGTGGCTCGCAGCGAAGCGCGCAGGCCGTCCTCTGACACTCGACGCCCTCTTCGCCGCCGACGAGGACTAGAGCGCCGCGCGTGCTCCTCGCTCGATCACGCCGCCGCCGACCACCTCGTCGCCGTCACCCGGCGTCGAGCGATAGACCACCACGGCCTGGCCGGGCGCAGCAGCGCGCACCGGGCGTTCGAGGGCGAGTCGGAAGCCGTCCTCGGCGCGCTCGAGGAGGCGGGCCGGTACGGACTCGCCGTGGTAGCGGGCGCGCGCGAGCAGGGGCTCGCCCGGCTCCGGCGGCTCGCCGACCCAGCTCGGCGTCGAGGCCTCGAGGCTCGTCGTGAGCAGGTCGTCGGCGCTGCCGACCGTGACCACGCCCGCTGCGGCGTCGATCGACGTGACGTAACGGCGACCCGGCGTCGCGATGCCGAGCCCGCGCCGCTGTCCGACCGTGAACCCGGCGACGCCCTCGTGGCGTCCTAGCTCCTCGCCGTCCACGTCGACGATCGTGCCCGCCTCCGAGGTGACACCGCGCGCGCGCAGCAGCTCGCGGTAGTCGCCGCCGGGGACGAAGCAGATGTCGGCGCTGTCGGGCTTGTCGGCGACGCCGAGCCCGAGCTCGGAGGCCACGCGGCGCGTCTCCGCCTTCGGCAGGTCGCCGAGGGGGAAGTGCAACCGCGCGAGCTGGTCCTGGCCGAGCGTGTAGAGCACGTACGACTGGTCCTTAGCGTCGTCGGCCGCGGCGTGCAGCGTCCGGTACCCCTCGTGCGCGCGGATGCGGGCGTAGTGGCCCGTCGCGAGCTGCTCGATGCCCATCGCGTTGGCGCGGTCGAGGAGCGTGCTGAACTTGATGCGGTCGTTGCAGGCGAGGCAGGGATTGGGCGTGCGGCCCTCCGCGTAGGCGCTCGTGAACACGTCGATCACGTCGCGCTCGAACTCGCGCTCCATGTTGAGCACGTAGTGCGGGATGCCGATGCGCTGCGCGGCCGCGCGGGCGTCGGCCACGTCCTCGACGCCGCAACAGGTGCGCCGCGAGCGTAGCGCCGTGTCGTCGGCTTCGGTGTACAGCCGCAGCGTCACGCCCACGACGTCGTACCCCTCGCCGTGCAGGAGGGCCGCCGCGACGGCAGAGTCGACGCCGCCGGACATGGCAACGAGGATGCGCTGCTCGCTCATCGATTCATTGTAGGTGCGGCGACCGGAACGGCCCATCCACGGCGAACGCTCCCGCCTGGCGGGACCGCCCGAGGGCGAACCGGACGGGGTAATTCTGGCGGGTCGCGTCCTACGATAGTTCCATGCAGGGCAACCGACGCGGCCGCCCACGCCATCCCGACGTGCTCACGCCCGCCGAGTGGCGCGTCCTCGACGCGCTGCGCGAGGGCGGCACGAACGCCGAGATCGCCGCGCGCCTCGGCATCAGCAGCAACACGGTCCGGTACCACGTCTCGAACATGCTCGCGAAGCTGGAGCTGCGCGACCGCCGCGCGCTCGCCGCCTGGCGCCCGGACACCCCTCGACGCCGGCTCGGTGGGGTGCTGGCCGTGCCGGCAGCGCTGTGGTCGGTGGGGCGGCCGCTGGTGTGGGTCGGCGTGGGCGCGGCCACGCTCGCCGCGGTCGTGGTCGTGGCGGTGGCACTCGTGGCCCTCGAGGGGATCGTGGAGGGCGATGGCGACGCGCCCGCGGTGCTCGAGGGCATCGCGGAAGGCGATGGCGACCCCGGGAGCCGGAGCACAGTCGCGGAGACCGAGCTCGAGGTGCTGTCATGCGAGTCCGGGGTCGCGGTGACGAACCCCGAGACGAACACCGAGCTGGTGGGAGACTGCGAGTCGCTGCTTGGCCTCCGAGACAGGATCCGAGGGAGGGGCAAGCTCGACTGGACGGCCGGCAGCCCGATGTCCAGGTGGGTGGGCGTCACGGTCTCCGGCACGCCGCAGCGCGTCACCGCCCTCGACCTGTCGGACCTCGGCCTCGACGGCGAGTTGTCCGGGCTGCTGGGCGACCTCACAGGGCTCACGACGCTGGACCTCAGCGGCAACCCGCTCACGGGCATGCTCCCGTCGAAGCTGGCTCTGCTCGCGAACCTGGCGACTGTGTCGCTAGCGGGAACATCTTTCGAGGGCTGCGCGCCCGAGGTGCTGGGTGACGTGGCGACGAATGACGTCACACTCGACGACTGCGGCGAGGCACCCAACATCGTCACCGTCGCCCTCACCAGTGACCGGGTGCTCCCGGCGGGCACCTACTACTACAGCCCGTCTGAGGCCGACCTGTCTCCCGTTGTCTTCGATATCCCCGAAGGGCTGTCCATTTCAGGGGAGCTCATAGCCGTGGTGTCGCCGATGTACGATCCAGTGCCGCCACCGAGGACCGGGCACGCGGCGCTCGCGCTTGAGGATCCCGTGAAGGGGTGGGTGACCTGGATCGATCTGGAATACGGCGGAGCGGAAGACCGCTGGTACTACGGAACTATGAGCGGCGTCGAGCAGGAAGCCCTCGACAAGCTGATTGACCTGCTGGGCGAGTCTACGTGGTTCCGCTCACCACAATGATGCGCAGTTGGCGCCTCTGCTTCGCCGTCCTCGTCTCGGTGGCCGTATTCGGGCCGGACGGTGCGGCTGCTCACGCTCGCCGAGTGGCGCGTCCTCGGCGTGGTACGAGAGGGTGGCACGAGCCGAGATCGCCGCGCGCCTCGGCCTCAGCGCCGACACGGTCAAGACCCACGTATCGAACATGCTCGCGAAGCTCGGGCTCCTATATCGGCCATCCACCCTCACCCCCTGCTCGTATAGCATCACCACTCGCACGCGCGGCTACCCGCCGCCCGACGACGGAGGAGGTGACATGCCCGGTCCACTGCACGGTGTTCGCGTACTCGAGTTCACGCTGGTGGTCGCTGGCCCCATGTCGGGGGTGCTGCTCTCCGACCTCGGCGCCGACGTGATCAAGGTGGAGCCGCCCGGCGGCGAGTCGACGCGGCAGAGCCGCGCCGTCGTCCCCGACGAGAGCAAGCTCTTCCAGGCCTTCAACCGCGGCAAGCGCGACATCGTCGTCGACCTCCAGACGCCCGAGGGCCGCGAGGTCATCTACCGGCTCATGCCGTCCGTCGACGTCGTCGTGGCGAACTACCGATACGGCGTGCCGAAGAAGATCGGCATCGACTACGACACCCTCAAGCAGTACCGGCCCGACCTCATCTACGTCGAGAGCACCGGGTTCGGGACGCGCGGCGAGCTGGCCACGCGGGGCTGCTCGGACGTGGTCGCGCAGGCCTACTCCGGCATCATGGCGGGCGACGCCAAGGTCGCCGAGGACGGCGCGCCCATGGCCGCCTCGTTCGGCGCGCCGGCGGACTATGCCACCGCGATGGCGTCAGCGATGGGCGTCTGCGCCGCGCTGTTCAACCGCTCGCTCACCGGCAAGGGCCAGCGCATCAACACCTCGCTGCTGCGCACCGGCGTGTGGCTGCAGAGCCACAACGTGAACCACGAGCCAGTCACCGACGTGCACTTCGACGACGTGACGCGCGCGCAGCTCGACGCGACGCGCGCCGCAGGCGGCAGCTACCCCGAGCTGATCCGGGTGCGCCAGGAGGGCCGCTTCACCGGCGGGCTCTACTACGGCGGTTACGCGGCGCAGGACGGCGGCATCATCCTCGGCGCGCTCACCAAGCTGAACCGCGACGGCTTCCGCCGCGTGCTCGGCCTCGAGGACGAACCGAGCGACGAGCCGGGCTACGACATCCTCGACCCCGACAACCAGCGCCTGGCCGAGCACTACCTCGAGGTCATGCGCGCGAAGATGCGCGAACGCACCGTCGACGAGTGGATCGAGATCTTCGATGCGCAGGGCCTGCCCGCCGCACCCGTGAACTTCCCCGAGGAGATCCGCCTCGACGAACAAGTACAGGCCGAGGGCATCTTCGTCGACCTCGAGCACGATGTGACCGGGCCGCAGTCGTCGGTCGGCCCGGTGCTCGAAATGTCGGAGACGCCGACCGCGGCCAGCGGCGCGGCCCCGCCCCTCGCGCGAGACACGCGCGGCGTGATGCTCGAAGCCGGCTACACCGAGGCCGAGGTCGACGCGCTGATCGCGCAGGGCGCGGTGGTCCAGGCGGGGTAGGACCTCGCTCGCCTCGTAGCCCTCGCTGCACCCGGGGTGCGCGAGGGTGACCGGGTGAGGTAAATCGTGGGGCGCAGGCCCTACGATGGTTCGATGGAGCGCCACCGTCGCGGCCGTCCGCGCCACCCCGACGTGCTCACGCCCGCCGAGTGGCGCGTGCTCGACGCGCTACGCGAGGGCGGCACGAACGCCGAGATCGCCGCTCGACTCGGCCTGAGCGCCGACACGGTCAAGACCCACATCTCGAACATGCTCGCGAAGCTGGAGCTGCGCGACCGCCGCGCGCTCGCCGCCTGGCGCCCGGACACCCCTCGACGCCGCCTGGGTGGCGTGCTGGCCGTGCCGGCTGTCGTGTGGTCGGTGGGGCGGCCACTGGCGTGGGTCGGGGTGGGAGCGGCGGCGCTGGCCGGCGTCGTGGTCGTGGTGGTGGTGCTCGTGGCCCTCGAGGGCATCGTGGAGCGCGGCAGCGACGCGCCCGCGGTGATCGAGCGCATCGCGGACGATGATGGCGACCCCGGGAGCGGGAGCACGGTCGTGGAGACCGAGCTCGAGGTGCTGTCATGCGAGTCCGGGGTCGCGGTGACGAACCCGACGACGAACACCGAGCTCGTGGCGGACTGCGAGTCGCTGCTCGGCCTCCGCGACACGATTCGCGGGACGGGCAGGCTCAACTGGACGGCGGGCAACGCGATGTTGGAGTGGATGGGCGTGAAGGTCTCCGGTACGCCACAGCGCGTCACGGGCCTGGACCTGGCAGACTTCGGCCTCGACGGCGAGCTGTCGGGGCTGCTCGGCAACCTCACGGGGCTGACGACGCTGGACCTCAGCGGCAACCCCCTCACAGGCATGCTCCCGTCGAAGCTCGCACTGCTGACGAGTCTGACGACCGTCTCGCTGGCGGGGACGAGCTTTGTGGGCTGTGCCCCAGCCAGGCTCGGCGCTGCGGCGACAAACGACCTGGCGAGGATCGGTCTCACGGACTGCGGCGAACCGTCGCTTCTGTATGCGGACGACCTGCCTGCCGGCACCTACATGATTCCGGGCAGTGACCGGGAACCGCGCGTCGTGTTCGACCTCCCCCCTGAACACGGGCTGCTTATCTCGGGCCTCATCTACGCCGCCCCGCCCCCGCCGGGCACTCCCGGCCCTGCGTGGTCGAGGGCAATCGGCCTGATGAACGTGGAGGAAACATGCTGGCTCGGCATAGTCATTCCCACTGGGGTCGAGGCACAACGGGGTTTCGACGACGACTTTACCAGCGTCGGAACTGTGTCCGGCTACACGCAGAGCGAGTACGAGGAGATCTTCGACCGCATTATCGACTCCGTGTGGACCGGCGACGACTAGGTGCGGGGAACGGTCGGCGTCCTCCTGTTCCTCGTCTTGGTCACTGCCGCAGGGTCGGTGATCCCGCGCTTCGGTGAGCAGCGCTCGGCTGATGCGGACATAGCCATGTTCGACCGGATCGTCGAGTCGATGTGGGTGAAGGAAGACGAGTAGGCGAACCGAACACCCCGGATCCTCTTCCTGATCCTGCCTCTGGATCGTCACCATCGCAGCGAGGGTGACCGGGTGAGGTAAATCGTGGGGCGCAGCCCCTACGATGGCCCCATGGAGCGCAACCGTCGCGGCCGTCCGCGCCACCCCGATGTGCTCACGCCGGGCGAGTGGCGCGTCCTCGACGCCCTGCGAGAGGGCGGCACGAACGCCGAGATCGCCGCGCGGCTCGGCCTGAGCGCCGACACGGTCAAGACCCACATCTCGAACATGCTCGCGAAGCTGGAGCTGCGCGACCGCCGCGCGCTCGCCGCCTGGCGCCGCGACGCCCCTCGACGCCGCCTGGGTGGCGTGCTGGCCGTTCCGGCGGTGCTGTGGTCGGTGGGGCGGCCGCTGGCGTGGGTCGGGGTGGGCGCAGCGGCGTTGGCGGGTGTGGTGGTCGTGGTGGTGGCGCTCGTGGCCCTCGAGGGGATCGTGGAGGGCGACAGGGACCCGCGCGCCACCGTCGCACCGCCGCCTACCGCGACACGGCTGCCGCCCGATTCGACGCCGACACCAGCGCGCGAGGTGTTCGACTGCTCGGCCGGGGTCGCGGTTCCGAGCCCGGATACGAACGCCGAGCTCGTAGCGGACTGCGAGTCGCTGCTGGGCCTCCGCGACACGATCCGCGGGACGGGCAGGCTCAACTGGACAGCCGGGAAGGCTATGTCCGAGTGGATGGGCGTCACGGTCTCCGGTACGCCACACCGCGTCACGGGCCTGGACCTGGCAGACCTCGGCCTCGACGGCGAGCTCTCGGGGCTGCTGGGCAACCTCACGGGGCTCACGACGCTGGACCTCAGCGGCAACCCCCTCACCGGCATGCTCCCGTCGAAGCTCGCCCTGATCGAGAACCTCTCAACCGTCTCCATATCAGGGACGTCGTTCTCGGGCTGCGCGCCGCCGGTCCTGCGGAAGGTCGCGACAAACGATATCGCTGCGACGAGACTGACAGACTGTGGTGATCCTATCGATGTGTCGATCGGCCAGCGGTTCGGCGGGCCGCTGGAGGGTGGAACCACGTACGCATGGAGAAGAAGCGCGCGGACTGCAGTGTTCATTTTCGATGTGCCCGTCGGTATCACGTTTTCGGACATGGAGCTATGGCGTGGAGGCCGGCTTGTTGGACAACCCGAGTATCTGCTGGCGTTCTTCGTCGCCGGCAATGACGCGGAGGTGCATCTCGATGGCGACACAGCGACAGAGCTTTCGCGTTCGATCCAAGCATCCAATAGCCAGGCGGCTCTCGAACTAGAGGCCGGCTTGAACAGCTTTGTCGAATCCATCTGGAGGGCTGAATGAGGGAGCGAACGATCGCTCTGTCAGCGATGCTCGTTTGGGTCTCCATCATCGGGATTGATGCGTCCTTCCGAGGTTGGGCCACGCAGGTCTGCGCCGTGCTGGAGGGCCTGGCGACCAGCCCAGCTCTCCCCCGCTCGTATAGCATCGCCACACGCGCAGGAGCGCCTGCGCCCGATGACTGACGACCGAGGGAGGGACACATGCCCGGCCCACTGCATGGCATTCGCGTACTGGAGTTCTCGCTGGTGGTCGCTGGACCCATGTCCGGGGTCCTGCTCTCCGACCTCGGCGCCGACGTGATCAAGGTGGAGCCGCCCGGCGGTGAGTCGCTGCGCCAGGCGCGCGCGATCGTTCCCAATGAGAGCAAGGCGTTTCAGACCTTCAACCGAGGGAAGCGCGGCATCGTCGTCGACCTGCAGCAGGCGGAGGGGCGCGCGACCATCCACCGGCTCGTGCCGACCGTCGACGTGGTGGTCGTGAACTATCGCTACGGCGTGGCAGCGCGCCTCGGGATCGACTACGAGACGCTCCGCGAGCTACGCCCCGACCTCGTCTACGTCGAGAGCACCGGCTTCGGGACGCGCGGCGAGCTGGCGGAGCAGGGCTGCTCGGACGTGGTCGCGCAGGCCTACTCGGGGATCATGGCCGGCGACGGCAAGATCGCCGAGGATGGCGCGCCCGTCGCCGCGACGTTCGGCGCACCCGCCGACTACGGCACGGCGATGGCCACCGCGATGGGCGTCTCCTCGGCGCTCTTCCACCGCGAGCGCACCGGCGAGGGGCAGAAGGTCAACACCTCGCTGCTTCGCACTGGCGTCTGGCTGCAGAGCCACAACGTCAACTACGACCCGATCACCGACGTGCACTTCGACGACGTGACGCGGGCGGAGATGCAGGCGACGCGCGAGGCCGGTGGGAGCTACCCGGAACTCATCAAGGTGCGCCAGGAGCGCATCCTGACCGGCGGGCTGTTCTACGGCGGCTACGCGGCGAAGGACGGCGGCGTCGTCCTCGGCGCGCTCACGCGCATCAACCGTGACGGCTTCCGCGAGGTGCTCGGCCTGCAGGAGGAGGACAGCGACGCCCCCGACTACGACGTCCTCGACCCCGAGAACCAGCGCAAGATGGAGTACTGGGCCGGCGTGATGCGCGAGAAGATGCGCGAGCACACCGTCGCGGAGTGGATCGAGATCTTCGACGATGCGGGGCTGCCGGCGTCGCCGGTGAACTTCCCGGAGGAGATCCGGATGGACCCGCAGGTGCAGGCCGAGGGCATCTTCGCGGACCTCGAGCACGACAAGACCGGGCCGCAGTCGTTCGTCGGGCCGGTGCTGGAGATGTCGAAGACGCCCACCGCGGCCCGCATGGCCGCGCCGCCGCTCGCGCGCGACACGCGCGCGGTCATGGCCGAGGCGGGCTACACCGAGGCGGAGGTCGACGCGCTGATCGCGCAGGGCGCGGTGGTGCAGGCCGGGTAGCACACCACACCTCGCGGCCCTCGCCGCCCTCGGGTGGGGCGCAGGCGGGTGACCGGGTGAGGTAAATCGCGGGGCGCGGGCCCTACGATGGCTCGATGGAGCGCAACCGTCGCGGCCGCCCGCGCCACCCCGACGTGCTCACGCCCGCTGAGTGGCGCGTCCTCCGAGTAACCTGGCGAGGCGCAGGCCGACAGGAGCCCCGAATGACCTCGATGGCAGGCATCTCGCGCCCCGAGTGGGTCTCTGACTCCATGTACCCGTTCGAGAGCCGCTTCTACGACGCGCCCGACGGGCACCGCGTGCACTTCGTCGACGAGGGCGAGGGCTCGCCTATCGTGTTCGTGCACGGCAACCCGGCGTGGTCGTTCGAGTTCCGTCACCTCATCGACGGCCTGCGAGACGAGTTCCGCTGCATCGCTCCCGACCACGTCGGATTCGGCCTCTCGTCGCGTAGCACACGACCCGACGAGCACCATCCCGCATCCCACGCCGAGCGCTTCGCCGCGCTCCTCGATCACCTCGACGTGCGTGACGTGACGCTCTTCCTGACGGACTGGGGCGGGCCGATAGGCCTCGACTTCGCCCGCAGGCACCCGGAGCGGGTGGCGCGGCTAGTGATCTCGAACACGTGGTGCTGGCCGGTCTCGGACGACCGCCATTTCCGCATGTTCAGCTTCATGATGCGGAGCCCGGTGGGGCAGTTCCTCATCAAGCGATTCAACTTCTTCGTGACCCAGGTGATGCCTCGTGCCGTCGGTGACAAGGTCGTACTCACGCCCGAGGTGATGGACCACTACCGCAACGCCCAGCCGAGGGGCGAGCGCGCGGCGTGCGCCGCGCTGCCGGGCCACATCATCCACGCGAGCGACTGGCTCGCCTCGATCTGGCGGGACCGCGCTGCGTTCGCGGACAAGCCCGCGCTGGCCCTCTGGGGCCTGCGCGACATCGCCTTCCGGCGGCAGGAGCTGGAGCAGTGGCAGGCGGCACTCACAGACATCGAGGTGCACGAGTTCGAGGACTGCGGCCACTTTCTCGCCGAGGAGGCGCCCGACCGGATGCTGCCCCTGCTCCGCGACTTCATGCGTCACGTGTAGCGGTCCCCGCCTCGGCGATCCCCGCCGCGTCGAGGCGGTCGTGGAGCCGGCGCAGTTCGCCGAGCAGTTCGTCGAGCTGGTCGGGAGCCGGGTCACCGGGCTGATCCCGCGCGGATTCGACGAAGTACGCCGCGACATTCGCCGTGAGCACACCGAAGAGCCCGATGCCGATCAGCATCAGGAATGTCGCCACGCCGCGGCCAACCAGCGTGACCGGGTAGGTGTCGCCGTAACCGACGGTGGTGACGGTCGTGAACGCCCACCACACCGCTGTGCCCAGTCCGTCGATCGGTCCCCCCGAGCCTCGCTCGGCAAACGTCATCACGACTGCGGAGGCGATGAGCGCGCCAAGCGCGAACAGCAGCACGCCCTGCACCCCTCGACGCGCCACGATCTCACTCATCGTGTGCGCCGCCCGGAACAGGTAGACGAGCACGCGTACGCCCCGCAGGAGCTGGAGCGCGCGCACCGAGCGAGCCATGCGCAGCGACCGCAGGAACGGCAGCAACACGATCAGCACATCGAACCAGTGCTGCCACAGGTACGCCAGGCGGCGGGGCGCGAGGTAGGTGCGGATCGCGAGATCGGCCGCGAACACACCCCAGATGATCCAGTCGACCGCGAGTACGGCCCGCTCCACGCGGGCCGACAGATCAAAGGCAACCGGCGCGACCAGCAGCGGGACCATCACCAGGGCCAGCATCAACAACGGGAGTTCCGTCACGTGTTCGAAGCGATCGAGTCGCTCGGCGCGTCGTTCCTGCGTCGTGGTCACCTCGGCCTCCTCGCCTGCGGTCACCCCAGGCCGATGCGCACACGTCGCGCCGGCACGGGGGCCTTTGACGAGCCTACGGCCCGCGCGTCACACTCGCTCAGCCGCGCACAGCGCGGCACCGTGGACAGCAGCCGCGCGATGCGGCGCGGCAGAAACGGACGGAGCAGTGACCCCGCCTGACGACGCCGCGGACGCTGCACCGACTCCCGAGGAGGCCCGAGCCGCCTCGGAGATCGGTCCGCACGAGGACGTTCGCTACTACTTCGACGAGGAGCTCGCGGGACGCAACTGCACCTGCGAGGGTGGCGCGGCCGTGGAGGGGACGCCCGTCGGCGGCCGCGCGACCTATACCGGCGTGCTGACCGGCCGCCGCTTCGACCACGGCGACCCGCCCTGGAAGTGGGTCGAGATGATCGGCCGCAGCGACGACGACCCCGCCGCCGCCACCAACCAGCTCGTGTGGTGCGAGGAGAGCTTCATCTTCCTCGAGGGCGAGGACTATTAGCCGCCTCTCCTGCCCCCTCTCCCGCGGGGAGAGGGCGGGGGTGAGGGGCACCGCTCGAAGGAGGACCGCATGCACATCGTGATCTGCGCCAAACAGGTCATCGACCCGGACGGCGTGAACAGCTATGCGCTGTGGGGCCAGCTCGAGGTCGATGAGTCGGGGCGCTCCTTCAGCACGGAGCTCCCGCTGATCATCAACGCCTACGACGACCAGGCCATCGAGGCCGCCATGCGCCTCCGCGATGACGGCCACGACGTGACCATCACCGCCATCTCCGCGGGTGGGGAGGACGTGAACCAGCTGCTCCGCCACTGCAAGGCGATGGGCTGCGACGAGATCGTGCGCGTCGACGACCCCGACGGCCCGCCCGACGCGTTCCGCACGGCGCGCCTGCTCGCCGCGGCGATCCAGGAACTGGGCGACGTCGACCTCGTGATCTGCGGGCGGCAGTCCTCGGACTACGACCAGGGCACGACGCCGGCCGCGCTCGCCGAGCTGCTCGGCTACGCCTACGTGACGGTCGCCTTCGACGTGCGCGTCGAGGACGACCGGCTGCGCATCAAGCGCGCTACCGCGCTGGGCGAGGAGCAGGTACTCGCCTCAATGCCAACGGTGGTGACCGTCAGCAACGAGCTCGGCATCCCGCGCTATCCGACGGGCCGCGGCATGATCGCCGCCCGCCGCCACCCGGCGACCGTAAGGACGCCCGAGGAACTCGGCGTCGAGGAGGGCGCGGGCGCGGAGCTGCTGGAGATCTCCATCCACGAAGTTGCGGGCGAGTGCGAGTTCATCGAGGGCGACGACCCCGCGGCGCAGGCGGCCGAGCTGCTGCGCAGGCTGGAAGCGGAGGGCGTGCTGTGAGCGGCATCATCGCGATCATCTCCCAACCCCCGGCCGAGGGTCTGACCGGCGGCGACCTCGAAGCACTCGGCGGCGCAGCGGCACTGGCTGCTGACACAGGGGAGCCCTTCCTGTGCGCCGTGATCGGCCACGACGTTGGCGACGCGGCGGCTGAAGCAGGCGAGCGCGGCGCGGCGCGCGTCTACGTAGCCGACGCCGAGCACCTCGCAACCTTTTCCGGCGACGCGGCCGTGGACGCGGCGGCAGCGGCCGTCGCGGCGTCCGAAGCGAGCACCGTGGTCATCGGGCGCGGTTCGAACACGCTGGAGTTGGCGCCGAGGCTCGGCGCCCGCCTCGGCGGGGGCTGCGTCATGGGCGTGACGGAGATTCGACCCGGCGACGAGGCAGGCTTCGTCGTCGTCGCGTCCGTCTACGGCGGCTCGGCGCGTGCGGCCTACCGACTCGCCGCCACACCGCGCGTGATCGGGCTCTCGCCAGGCGTCGCACCCGCGCCGGAACGCGAAGCGGGCCTCAGCGCCGAAGTCGTTACGGTCGACGCACCGGCCCCGGCCGAGGCGCGCGTCGTCGTGGACCAGCCCGCCGAGGCCACGGGGCCACGGCTCGAGGAGGCGAACGTCGTCGTCTCGGGCGGACGCGGGCTGCAGCGCGGCGACAACTTCGCGCTCATCCGTGAGCTCGCGGCGAACCTCGGCGGCCTGCCGGGCGCGTCGCGTGCGATTGTCGACGAGGGCTGGGCGCCGTCCGAGGAGCAGGTGGGGCTGACCGGCAAGATCGTCAGTCCCGACCTGTACCTGGCGGCCGGCATCTCCGGCGCGAGCCAGCACATGATGGGCTGCTCGACTTCGCGCGTGCTGGTCGGGATCAACACCGACCGCGACGCGCCGATCTTCCGCTACGCCCGCTACGGCATCAACGGCGACGCCCTCGAGGTGCTGCCCGAGCTGATCCGCCTTACCCGCGAGCGCGCGGGCGGCTAGGGCGGAGGCGGGTTGCCCAGAGACGCATCGAGGGACGGCGCGCCCGCTCCCGGCTCCGAGCTCGGCGACGTCGCCGAGGCCCGGCTGCCGGGTGGCGCCGTGCTCGACCTCCACTGCCACAGCTCCGAGCGCTCGCTCGACAGTGGGGTGCGCGCGGACGCGCTCTGCGCGCAAGCCATCGCGCGCGGCCTCGATGGCGTGTGCCTCACGGAGCACAACGCAATCTGGCCCGAGGCCGATGTCCGCGAGCTCGCCGAGCGGCACGGCATCGCCGTGATCCGTGGCATGGAGGTCAACACGCAGGTTGGCCACGTCCTCGTGTTCGGCCTCGACCGCTACCGCCCCGCGCTGTCGGACATCCACCGCCTGCGCGAGGCCGTGGTGTCCGAGGGCGGCGCGATGGTGTGGGCCCACCCGATGCGGCAAGGCGACTGGTCACCGCCGGCCTGGGCCGACGTACCGAACCTGTTCGAGGCGATCGAGGTCGTCAACGGTGACCACTCGGACCAGGTCGACGGCTACTGGGCCACGCTCGCCGAGGAGCTCGGCGTAGGCCGCACCGCGGGCTCCGACGTGCACTCGATCCCCGCGGTCGGGCGCGTCGGGACCGGCTTTCCGGAGCCGGTCCCGGATGTCGAGACGATCGTGCGGCTGCTGAAGGCGCACCGCCACGCTCCCCTCGACTTTCGTCCGGGCGGGGCTCACGGGCTGCCGCACCTGGCGGAGCCCCCGCAGTACACGCCGCGCGAGCGGCACTGAGCACGCGGTGGCCTACGATCCTCGGCGCCGTACCTTGACTCGCATCGTATCCTGTAAATACAGAATTCAGTACCTATCGGAGGCAGCACGATGGTAGCCGGAAAGAAGCGGCTGACCCTGGACGTAGACGCCTCACTGCGGCAGCGTCTCAAGGTCGTCGCGGCGTTGAGGGGCGTCAGCATGCGCGAATACTGCGAGACGGCCATCGAACGCGAACTTGCGCGCGACGAGGCGGGGCGAGTTCCGAAGCTACCATTTGGCCCAGAGGCTATTGAACGGCTCGCCGCGATTCGCGCGCGACCCCCGGGCGGCGGCATATTCGAGGGCGATTCTACTGACTTCATCCGCGAGGCTCGCGAGGAGCGGTGAGCGGCTACGTTGTCGTCGACGCAAGCGTTGCGGTGAAGTGGCTGATTACGGAGGTCCTCTCGGAGGAGGCGCTCGCGCTCCTCAGGTCGTGGGCGCGAGACGGCATCACCGCGATCACTCCGTACCTGATGGCCGCGGAGGTATCCAATGCCTTGCACAAGCGCGTGATCAGTCAGGAGCTCTCGGTAGCCGCCGCCTCGGACCTCATGGAGACACTGCTGGCATCCGGTATCGAACTACGGGAAACGCCGCTCATCCACGTTCGCGCCATTGAGCTCGCGAGCGAGCTCGGACAGCGTGCCGCGTACGACTCTCATTACCTCGCGCTCGCCGAGGAGCTGGACTGCGACCTGTGGACCGCGGACGCGAGGTTCTACCGCGCTGCGAGGTCGTCGGCGGAGCGGATCCGCCTGCTGGCGGCGTGACCTCATAGGGCCACCAGCCGCCGAGGATCCTTCGTCGATCGTTGAGCCCGTCCGCAGCACGGTGGTATCGTCGCCGACAGCCCCGAGTGACGAGCCACGAGGAGCCCCACGCTGGACCGTACATTCCGCAAGGCTCTCTACAAGCTCGCGCGCGAGGTCTCCGACGTCGCCGACCTGAACGCGCGCTTCGACGCGTTTATCGAGGACGTGCGGCAGGCGCCGCCCGAGATCCGCCCCTACCCCGACCAGGTCCGCGACACGCTGCGCGGCCTCAGCCTGCGGCGCGACCTGGCGTTGCAGCTCCAGCAGCGCTACGAGGACGCGCACGTCGGTCGACTCCGCCAGTCCGCATAAGCCTCGACCCTCACGCCAGACAGACGCACTCCCCCGGGATCGCGGCAGCGTCGCGCGCTGCTATGATTCGGCCCGGTCCTGGACCAGCAGCTGTGCCAGCTCCCCGGCGTGTGCGGGTGGGCTATGGCCGCGAGCGAAGGCGAGAGCAGCATGACGACGACCGAGACGCACAGCGTCGAGACAACCGAGGTGGCCGGCGGCAGCGTGCAGTACCTGCGCGGTGGCAGCGGCTCACGGGTGCTCGTGCTGCACCACTCGATCGGCAACATCGGCTGGATCCCCTTCTACGAGACGCTCTCCCAGTCGCACGAGGTCTTCGTGCCGGACCTCCCAGGCTACGGGCAATCTGAGCGGCCCGAGTGGGCCAAGCACCCCCGCGACCTCGCGATCCTGTTCCACCAGCTGCTGCACAAGGAGGGCGGCGACGAGCCGATTGCCGTCGTCGGCCTCGGCCTGGGCGGCTGGATCGCCGCCGAGATGGCGACGATGAACCAGTCGCGGATCTCCTCGCTCGTGCTCGTCGGCGCCCCGGGTATCCAGCCCGAAGAGGGAGAGATCCTCGACCAGATGCTGGTCGACTACCACGAGTACGTCCGCGCGGGGTTCCACGACGAGACCCGCTACGAGGAGGAGTTCGGCACGGAAGTGTCGTCGGAGCTGAAGGAGCTGTGGGACTTCAGCCGCGAGATGACGGCGCGCCTGTCCTGGAAGCCATACATGTACAGCCGCGAGCTGCCTCACCTGCTGCAGGAGGTTCAGACGCCGACGCTCGTCGCCTGGGGCGACGATGACCGCGTCGTGCCGATGAGCTCAGCACAGACTTATGAGCGCTCGATGCCCAACGCGCGCCTCGTGACCATCGAGGACTGCGGCCACTTCGCGGACTTCGAGCAGCCCGACGCCCTGGCGGCGCTGGTGACCGAGCATATCGGGGGCGGCTAGACGCGGCTCCGCTGTTCGCGTGCCTGACCCAGGAGAACGTCGTGCTGCTCGGCGCGGCGATGATCGACCTGCAGGCCGGTGGGCGCGCCGCCGAAACCCGCCAGTGCATCGTCGAGCTCGGGACGCCGCGCGGCTGTTCGACTGCCTCAACGACAAGGAACTCATCCGGGCAAGCGTCCTGCCGGTGGCTCTGTCGGGCCAGTAGCGACACCTTCGCCTGCCCGGGCGTCGGCTCGCGCCAGGAGCGTGAGCCTCGCCGCGTCGGTACGCGGGCAGCGACCCTCGGCACCCCGGCCGGCCGCGCTATAGTGCGGCCGAGCCGAGTGAGCGAGGAGGCTGCCCGTGGATCATGAGTTCAACGAGGTCCAGCAATTGCTGGCGCAGACCGCACGTGACTTCTTCACGCGCGCCTTCCCCATGGACCGCATCCGCGACGCGCACCGCTCGGACGATGGGTTCGACGCCGAGCTCTGGCCCGCGCTACAGGAGCTCGGCTGGAGCAGCGCGCCGTTCCCCGAGTCGATGGGTGGCAGCGGCGGCGGCCTGCTCGACATCGCGCTGGTGATCGAGGAGATGGGGAAGGGCTGCGCCGCCAGCCCCTTCCTGCACTCGACGGTGGCAGCCGGCCTCGCTCTCGTCGACGCCGATCCCGGCCTCGCGCAGCAGGTGGCCTCGGGCGACGCGACCGTGATCCCGGCGATCACCAACCACCCGGAAGACCATCCCGCAGTCGCGGACGGCACGCTCTCCGGGCGCGCGCGCGCTGTCCCGTGGGCGAACCTCGCCACGCACTTCCTGGTCGCGATCGGCGGCGACAACCACATGGCCGTCGTCGAGGCCGGCACGAACGGAGTCGTGGCCGAGCCAATGCCGGCGGCCGACGGCGACCCGCTCTTCGACGTCCGCTTCCGGGACGCCATGTTCGAGATCATCGAGGCGCCCGGGCTGGTTCGGAACGTCCTCGCGCTCGGCGCCGCGGCCGAGGCGCTGATGATGCTCGGGCTCTGCCAGCGTTCGCTGGAGCTCGCCTCGGAGTACTCGAAGGGGCGGATCGCGTTTGGGCAGCCGATCGGCAGCTTCCAGGCGATCTCGCACAAGTGCGCCAACATGGCCGTCGACATCGAGGTCGGTCGCTACCTCTGCTACAAGGCTGCGTGGCTGCACGGCACCGGCGAGCCGTACGAGATGGCCGCCCGCTACGCGAAGGCGTTCATGGGTGAGGCCACTGCGCGTATCACGCGCGACGCCATCCAGGTGCACGGCGGCGTGGGCTACATTGACGACCACTTCGCCCTCTTCCCGTACCGCCTCGGCACTGCCGCGGCGGGCATGTACGGCACCGCACACGAGCATCGCCGCGCCGTCGCCGACGCGGTCCTGGCATAGCGGAGCGATCACCATGGACTTCGGATACACCGATAGCGAGCAGGCGTTCCGCGCCGAGGTCCGCGAGTTCCTCGCGGAGGTCTGGCCCGAGGAGATCCGTCGCGCGGGCCGCGCGAGCGACGAGGAGCGTGAACGCTTCCGCCGCGCCGTCGCGCAGCGCGGCTGGTTCTCGCTCGGGCTGCCCGAGGAGTACGGCGGCCTGCCGAACTTCAGCCAGATGGAGCGCTACATCGTCAGCGAGGAGGCGAGCCGGGCAGGCGCTCCACTGCCGCCGTACCTCGTGAGCATCATGGGGCCGCTGATCCTCAAGTACGGCACCGACTGGATGAAGGAGGACGTGCTGCCCCGCATCCGCCAGGGCGATGTCGACTTCGTGCTCGGCTTCACCGAGCCCGAGACCGGCTCGGACCTCGCGAACCTGCAGACGAAGGCGTACCGCGACGGCGACGAGTACGTGATCAACGGGCAGAAGATGTACGGGAACCCCGGCCCGGACGACATGATGTACCTCGCCGTCCGCACCGACCCGGACGCCCCGCTGCGTCGTGGCATTTCGGTGCTCTTCGTCGAGTACGGGCGCGAGGGCTTCACGGCTACGAAGATGCCGACGCTCGCCGGCAACACCGTCGGCGCGACGTTCTACGACGACGTGCGCGTCCCCGCCGACCACCTGCTCGGCGAGGAGAACAAGGGCTGGGACTACATCCGCGAGGCGCTCGACCTCGACCGCACCAGCGGCATCACCTACGGCCACCTCCCGCTGCGCCTCGAGGAGCTGATCGAGTACGTGAAGGCCTCGGCGCTCAACGGACGGCCGCTGATCGACGACCCGTGGGTGCGCGACCGCATCGCTCAGTTCGTGATTGAAGTGGAGGCGGGCGAGCTCCTGCAGGGGATGACGGCCTCGAAGATCGCGGCCGACCTGCGGCTGCGCATGGAGTCCTCGGTCGTGAAGGTGTTCCTGACGGAGATGGAGCGCCGGATGGGCGAGTTCGCGATGGAGGTGTCGGGACCGTTGGCGTCGCTGACCCCTGACTCGGACGAGGCACCGGCGGGCGGTCAGTTCTACTGGACGCACCGCAGCAACCCGGGCATCACGATCGCGGGCGGCAGCAACGAGATCCAGCGCAACATCATCGCGCAGCAGGGGCTGGGGCTACCGAGGGGTTAGCCGGTAGCCTCTCGGCATCGAAGCATCTTGTCATCATGATGCCCAGGCATCATGATGCGTCCATGAGGACGACACTGACGCTCGACGATGATCTCGCGAACGCCTTGAAGCAGCGCGCGAAGCTGCTCGACCAGTCCTTCAAGCAGGTCGTCAACGACACACTGCGTCGCGGCCTCTCGCCCAGGTCCCGCGATCAGCCCACACCGCCGATCCGGATACGCACCTTCAGCAGCGCGTACGCACCCGGGGTTGACCGGTTGAGGCTGAGCGACCTTGCGGACGAACTGGAAGTCGAGCACTTCCTGGAGGTCCAGCGGCGCGACTCCGACGAGAGCGCGTGATAGTTCCAGACACCAATCTGCTCATATACGCCCACAACGAGCAGGACCCGGATCATGCCGCCGCTCGCCGCTGGTGGGAGACGCTGCTTGGCGGCGGCGAGCTTATCGGTATCCCGTGGGTAGTCTCGACCGGCTATATCCGCATCACCACTCTTCGAGGGGCGCTAGATCCGCCCGTGGACGTTGCCAGGGCCGTTGACGGCGTGGCGCAGTGGTTCGAGCTACCGCACGTCGTCACGATCGACCCTGGTCCCGACCACCTCACTCACTTTCGTCGAAACCTCGTCGCTGCAGGGGTAGGCGGGAACCTCGTCACGGACGCGCACATTGCTGCGCTCGCGATGGAGTACCAGGCCGAGGTGCACTCCCACGACGCCGACTTCGGCCGCTTCCCGGGTCTGCAATGGCACGATCCCATCCGTAACCCGCGCTGAACGACCTGCAGGCCCCTCGTTGCCCCGCACCGGGGTACGATCGAGGGCGACCAAGCGCACCCCACGCACCCGGAGGTACCCGTGCCGCGCCCGCTCTCGACGCGCCGCATCGCCGCGTTCCTCGCGCTCTCGCTGGCCGCGAGCATCCTCGCCGCGTGCGGGGGCGACGATGGGCCCGGCGAGGCGCCGGCCGAGGTCGACTTCTCCGCCCAGGCCGTCGGCGAGGCCTTCAACCCCGACGTGCAGCCGCAGGTCATCAACTCCGCGCTCGCCCTCGGGCCAAACCGGGTGATCGTCGCGCTCTTCACCGCCGAGGTTGACCTCGTGCACGACGCCGAGGGCGTCCTGCGCCTCTACCGCCTCGACGCGGCCAACATGGGCACCTTCGCGAGCGAGCACCTGCTCCGCCGGTCCACCATCGTCGAGGAGTCCCAGCACCAGCACGCCGACGGTAGCGACCACGCCCACGCGGACCCCTTCGCGACGGTGTACCTCGCCCAGATCGACTTTCCGGAGACCGGGAAGTGGGGCGTCGCGCTCTCGGTCGAGATCGAAGGCGAGCGTTACGACCAGCTCCTCGCCGGGCCGATCGTCGTACTGGACCGCACGCCGGAACCTGGCGTCGGCGACCCGTTGCCGGCGAGCACGCACCTCACGTCGCGCGACGTGGCCGACGTGTCCGAGATCAACAGCTCACAGGAGCCGATCGCGGCGATGAACGAGCTGACCGTCGCCGAGGCGCTCCAGACCGGCAAGCCGGTGCTTGTTGCCCTCGCGACGCCGGCGTTCTGCCAGTCGCGCTTCTGCGGGCCGATGATGGACAGCGTGGTGCATCCGCTCTACGAGGAGTTCTCGGACCGCGTGCAGTTCGTGCACATCGAGCCGTTCCTGCTGTCGGAGGCGCGCGACAACCAGCGGCTGGTGCCCGTGCCGATCATGGCCGAGTGGCGCCTGCAGACCGAGCCATGGATCTTCGTGACCGACGCCGCTGGCGCCGTGGTCGCGAAGTTCGAGGGCATCACGACCGTCGAAGAGGTGCGCGAGACCCTGGCCTCGCTGCTCGGCTCCGGCGGCTAGTACTCAGCGAGGCGGCCCGGCCGTGCAGCCCGACTACACCACCCTCGCGTTCCCCGACCCGCCCGACGACCGGCCGTACGTCATCGCCGACATGATCGCCTCGGCGGATGGCAAGACGGTGATCGAGGGCAACGAGACGGGGCTGGGCTCGCGCACGGACCGGCGGCTGCTCCACGAGCTACGCCTGCACGCCGACGTCGTGCTCAGCGGGGCAGGCACACTGCGCGCCACGGGCGCCTCGCCCCGTCTGTACGACGAGGACCTCGAGGCATTGCGGCTGGAGCGCGGCAAGGGCCGCGCTCCGATCGGCGCCATCCTCACGGCTTCGGGCGACGTGCCGCTCAATGACCGGTTCTTCACATCCGATGAGTTCGAGGCGTACGTCTACCTCGCCGACAGCGCCGCGCCCGGCCACCGCGAGGCGATCGAGGCGACGGGCCGCGCGGTCGTCGAGGTACCCACTGAAGACGCCGTAGCGGCGATGCTGCGCCACATGCGCGTCGAGCTCGGCGCGCGGCTCGTGATGCTCGAGGGTGGCCCGACCCTCAACGGCGAGTGCTTCCGAGCCGGCGTCGTCGACGAGCTGTTCCTGACCCTCGGCGGCGTCGTGGTCGGCGGCCACGGCCTGCCGACGGCGGTCGAGATGCCCGGCATCGATGTCACGCGCGCCACGGTCACGCGCCTCGAGTTGCTCTCGGCTGTGCCGAACCCGGACACCGACGAGGTCTACCTCCGCTACCGCGTCCGCCGCTTCTGATCCCCTCTCCCCCCGCGGGGCCTGCGGGGTATCCCCGCATCGAGTCGAGTCGAGGGCAGGCCCTCGGCTCGCCGACCCAGCCACACAGAGGGTGAGGGTGAGGGGGGCGCCGGGGGCGACAGACGTACGAGGAGCCAGGCAGCCCTTACAGGGCAGCCACCGCTACCTCGCACGCGTCGACGGCAGAGACCGCGTCCTCGACGCGTTCGATCGGGGCCTCCTCGCCATCGCCGTCGCGCAGCACCCACGTGCCGAGGCCGACCACCGGCCGGCCGCTGATCAGCGCAAACGCGATCTCGGAGAGCGTGCCGAACTTGCCGTCGATGGCGATCACCGCCTCGCCGGCGCGCGCCACCAGCACGTTGCGCGTGTAGCCGATGCCCGTCGGGAGCGGGATGTCGACGAACTCATTGACGTCGCCGAGGTCGTCGCCGGGCAGGATGCCCACCGTGAGGCCACCCGACTCCTTCGCGCCGCGGCACGCCTCACGCATAACGCCGGTGCGCCCGCCGCAGATCAGCACGTGCCCACGTGCTCCGATCTCGCGTCCGACCTCGAACGCCAGCCTCGACGCCTGCTCGTCTGCTTCCTGCCCGCCAATGACTGAGATGCGCATCGCCCGCCTCGCCTTCGTCGCCAGCCTGCCTGCGGGCGAGGGTAGCGGTGGGAGGCGTCGAGCGCTGCCGGACGGGACGAGGACTGTTGCGGGGGCGTCAGCGCAGGGGCAGGTCGAGCACCGTGACCAGGCCGCGCCGCGTGTTCGGGATCACCCGCGCGGCACGCAGCACCGCCGCGGCCGTCGCGTCGTCGCCGAATACGCCGCCCTCGAAGCGCAGCGTCAGCGGCGGGGTGCCGTCGACGACGATCTCGTCGTACTCCTCGCCGGCGCCTGCGTTCGCCTCGAAGTGCAGGTCGACGAAGCGGCCGTCGGACGCCGTCCCCCGGAGCGTCTCCAGCGTGCCGAGCACGCGCTCCTGCCCCTCGGCCCCGCAGGGGACCATGTCGTGCTCCCAGTTAGCGAGGGCCCAGCCGAGCGCATCGCCGAGGAGTCGTGCCGACTCGACGAGCCCGACGTGCCCGAAGCCGCCGGCGTCGCGCCGCGCCTCCCACTCCTCGATCGTCAGTCCCATGCCGACCTTCTGCTGGAAGGGGACCCGCCGCCTCGACGGATCCTGCACGCGGCGCACCGAGACGGACTGGATGTTGTGGGAGATCGAGGCCAACGAGGCGGGCAGGGCGTCCATCAGGAAGCCGGGATTCACGCCAGTCGCGACGACCGTGCGCCCGGCCTCGCGCGCCATCGCGTCGATCGTGGCGGCGATCTCGGGGTGCCGCTCGGCCGGGAACGTCAGCTCCTCGCACGTCGAGACGACGTGCAGGCCCACTCGCAGCGCCTCCTCTATCTGCCCGGCGACGCGGTCGAGGTACGACCCGGTGCAGTGCACGAGGACCGCGTTGTCGGACTCGACGCCGTCCCGCGCGGCCTCGACAGAGTCGCGAACGGGGACGTCCGGCGCGCCGTCAACGATCTCCGAGAGCGGCCCCCCGACCATCTCGGGGTTGATCTCGACTGCGCCGACGACGTTGAGGAACGGGGCGGTCAGGGCCGCCTCGACGATGCGAATGCCGATCGGCCCCAGCCCCTGCACGATGACAGGCAGCGGTTCGTTCATGCGGATCCTCCAGAGACTGGCGGGAGCACAGGGCCGGTGGAACTACGGAAGTAGTTTCCGCACTCCCCGCCGAAGGCGCCAACGAGACTGCCCTGGTAGCCAGTCGCGAGCGAAGGCTCAGTCCGCCGTTTCGACCGCCTCGCGCAGTTCCCCGGCGACACCGAGGGCGCGCGCGGCCTGCTCCTCGGCCTGTCGGGCGCTGTCGCCCGTGTAGCGCGCCGGGTCCAGCAGCTCCGCGAGGCGGTCCGCGCCGAGCCGAGCCGCGACCTCCTCGTCGCGCGCGAGGATCGAGGCGAACGACTCGACGCTCGTCGCGGCTTCCTGCGCGGCGTCGTAGACCACGTCGTGGGCGCGCTGGCGGCCGATCTCGCGGCCGAGGGTGAGCATCAGGCTCTCCGACATGATCAGCCCACCCGAGAGGTCCAGATTCTGTCGCATCCGCTCCGGAAATACCTGCAGGCCGGTGACCACGTCCTGCATGCGCACGAGGATGTCGCCGGTCAGCTCGAGCGCGCGGGTCAGCGCGCGGTCGATCAGCACCGAGCGGGTGCCGTCGGCCTCGTGGTCGCCGAGCATCGCCTCGAGCGCGATCGGGACGAGCGACCGCACCTCGGTCTCGTCGGCCATGATGTCCTGGCAGAGCTTGGGGTTGCGCTTCTGCGGCATCGTGCTGCTGCCGACACTGCCGGGCGGCACGGGCTCCTCGACCTCCCCGAACTCCTCGGCCATCAGCGTGCGCACCTCACGCGCCGCCTTGCCGCAGCTCGTGTCGAGCATCGCGAGGGTGAGCACGTACTCCGTCATGTGGTCATACGTGGTGCGGCTCGGCAGGGGGCATCGAGCCGAACCCGAGCAGCTCACCGATCCGGCGCTGCAGCTCCGGCCCGTGGCCCTCGAACGATGCGCCAGTGCCCGCGCCGCCGCCGAGCATCGCGACGAAGATCCGTGGCTCGCTCTGGCGCAGCCGCTCTGCGTGGCGGCACAGTTCGTCGATCCACACGGCGACCTTCGCACCGAACGTCGAGGGAACCGCGTGCTGGGCGTGCGTGCGACCGGCGATGGCGTCGCCCTTCGTGCGCTCGGCGAGTTCGGCGAGCGCATCGAGCAGCGTCGCGATCTCGTGGAGCACGATGCGGTGCGCCTTGCGCACCTGCAGCAGGGCGCCGGTCTGCGTGATGTTCTGCGTCGTGGCGCCCCAGTGGGCGTATCCGCCGGCGTCACCGTCGCAGAGGCGGTCGAGCTCCCACACGAGTGGGACGAGCCCGTGCCCGGTCACCCGGAGCCCCTCGACCACGCGCTCGATGTCGAACAGCTCGAGTCGCGCCTTGCGCTCGATCTCCTCGGCGGCCGCGGCCGGGATCATGCCGACCTCGGCCTCGGCGTGCGCGAGCGCGACCTCGACGTCGAGCCACGCCTGCCAGCGCGCCTCGCGCTCGAAGAGGGCGCGGATCCCGGGGTCGCGGACGCGCAGGTTCGTGGGTTGTTCCAGGCTCATCGTGTGCTCCCTCGGCGCGCGCCGATGCTACGCGACAGGCCCGTCGAGGGCTGCAAGGAGCGGGCGCCCGTGCTACGGCGACCCCCGCTGGCGCGTCGCACGGCGCGCGGCCGCAACGCCGGCGACGGCCGCGAGGGCGAGCACGAGCATCGCGAGAGGCGACGGTGCCTTGTCGGTGCGCAGGAGCCCGGCAGTGCCGGTCTCCGGCTGGGCGGGGCCTTCCTCGGTGGCCTGCTCCGCATCGGCGGCCGGTGCGGGGGCGGCAGTCGCGGCCGACGGCTCGACGAATGTGATCCGGCCCTCGCCGCCGGGCGCGTAGCGTGGGTCGTCCGCCGAGACGGTGCCGAGAGCCTGGAGGTAGTCGCGCAGCGACCGCTCGTAGGTGGTCGGCAACTGCAGCTTGCCCGCGATGTCCTCGAACATCGCGTACCCGTCGCCGCCGCCGGCGACGAAGCTGCTCGTCACCGCGGTGACCGAGGGTGCTCCGCCCACGACGACGCCGCCCGCGACGAGCGGCGTACCGTCCGCCAGGGCCAGATCGACCACCCGCGACCCGGGCGGTCGGGCAGCGTCGTAGGTGACCTCGATCCCGCCGACCTGGAGGAACGCCCCCCAGGCGTCGGGGTAGTGCGAGATGGAGACCTCGAACGCCGCGCGCAGCTGGGCCGCGGTCACGCCGGGAATGACCGAGACCGCGTTGGCGAAGGGGAGCACATCCAGGGTGTTCAGGAGGTAGATATCGCCCGGCGCGGTCCCGCTGGTCGGCAGCAGGTCGCCCGCGTTCTGGCGGATCCCGCCACCGTTCTGGATGGCGACGACCGGATGATCCGACCCTCGAGGAGGCAGGCCGAAGTCGTCGGCGTGCCGGTCGTAGCTCTGCAGGAACGCGTCGGCGACGAGGTTCCCGGCGTTGCTCTCGCGCGTCCGGGCGGCCGCGCGGGAGACGTCGAGCAATACCTCGGTAGCGCCCACGCTGGTGGTGGCGAGGCCTGACAGGCAGTCGCGGACCGGCTCCTCCACCGCCTCGACAAGACCGGCGTCGCGCTCAACGGTCGCAGGGAACCCAACTGCCGAGGCCGCCTCGCCGGACGGGACGACGGGGCGTGGGTAGCTCGTCTCGGCGGCGACGCCGGAGACCTCCCCGGACGCGTCGAACGTCACGTCCAGGCGGCCCACGTACTGGTAGTTGCCGGCCGTCGTGACGAGATAGACCGTCCGGCCATCGGCGTCGGTCGCACGCCTCGGGTACTCGCCCTCCGTCTCGGTGCGCTCGCCGGGAAGCCGCTGCAGCGCAGCATCGACGTGCCGACTCAAGAGCAGCTCGTCGCCGCCACCGGCGACGGCGATGTCGACGCCCCTGAGCAGCGCGACGAGCTCGACATCGCTGGCCAGACCCTGCAGGTGACTCACGAGGATGATCCGCTGCACATCCTCGGCGAGGAGGCGGTCGATCTCCGCCTGGACGGCCGTCGCCGTGGCCGCGAGGTCGGCAGTCACCGTCACATCGCGTGGCACCGAGACGACGGGCAGCAGCGGCGTCGTCGCGCCGACGATCCCGAACCGGGCGCCGGTTGCGGCATCCGTCACGATCATCGAGCGGCCAACGACACGGCCATCCTCGATCGGCAGCTCGATGAGGCCGTCGCCATCGACCAGGTCGGCGTAGCCCGGCTCGCCCGAGAAGTCGAGGTTCGCGCTGAGGAACGGCCGGCCCTCGAAGGCGCGGATGAAGCGCTCGAACGCGTCCGGGCCCGAGTCGAACTCGTGGTTCCCGATGATGTGCGCGTCGTACGGGATGGCGTGCTGGGCGAGTGCGTCGTAGGACGGATTCCCCTCGACCTCGCTACACACGGACGTGGGACCCGGCAGGTACGCGTCGCCCGCGAACACGGTGAGCACGGCATGCCCGCGCGCCCGGGCCTCGGCGGACTCGCGTTCGACCACGGCCCTGTATGCGGCGACGCCTCCAACGGGCACGGGCACGGTGGTCTCCCCAAGCGCGACCGCGTTCGTGAGGGGGAGCAGCGAGGACTCGCCGTCGTTGTTGTGAAGGAGTGTGAGCGTCACGGCGTCCGCCGCCTGCGCGGAGGCCGCCGGTGTGAAGGCGACCCGGGCCCCGAGGAGTAACGCCGCAACAGCGGCCAGCAGGAGCAGGGTTGCGGGCCGCAGGTCGCTAGTCCAGCCGCGCCCGGCGCAGGCGCAGCGAGTTCGCCATCACCGAGACCGAGCTGAGCGCCATCGCGAGCGCTGCGACGATGGGGTTGAGGAAGCCGTGCTCGCCGAAGATCGGGCGCAGCGCCGTGGGCGTCGAGGCGCCCTCGAAGAGCAACGCCAGCGCGACGTAGCCGAGCCCGGCAGCCACGGGGATGAGGAGCGTGTTGTAGCCAAACGCCCACAGCAGGTTGAGCCGCATGGTCCGCATCGTCGCGCGGCTGAGCGCGATCGCCGCCGCGATACCGCCGAGGTCGGCGCGCATGAGCGTGACCGGCGCGGCCTCCAGCGCCACGTCGGAGCCGCCGCCGATGGCGATGCCGACGTCGGCCTGCACGAGCGCGGGGGCGTCGTTGATGCCATCGCCCGCCATCGCGACGCGGCGTCCCTCGTCCTGGAGCGCGCTCACCGCAGCGGCCTTCCCGTCGGGCAGCACTTCGGCGATGACGCGCTCGATGCCGGCCTCGCGAGCGATCGCCTCGGCGGTCTCGCGGCGGTCGCCGGTCAACATGACCGGCTCGATGCCGAGCGTGCGCAGGCGCGCGACCGCTGCGGGCGTCGTGGGGCGCAGCCGGTCCGCGACGGCGACGAGGCCGGCCGGACGGCCGTCGAGCGCCACGAGCAGCGGCGTCTCGCCGTGCGCCGCCGCAGCGGCGGCCGCGTCAACAAGCGGGGCGACGTCGACGCCCTCGGCTTCCAGCAGGCTCGTCGTCCCCGCGACGACCGAGCGGCCCTCGATGGTCGCGACGACACCCATGCCCGGCTCGGCACGGAACGTGTCCGGCCACGCGAGGTCGAGGCCACGCCGCTCCGCCTCGCGCGTGAGCGCGGAGGCGATCGGGTGCTCCGAACCACGCTCGGCCGAGGCGAGGAGTCGCACCAGCTCGTCTTCGCCGGCGAGTGCGGCGACCAGCACTTCGACCGATGTGACCTCGGGACGGCCCTCCGTCAGCGTGCCCGTCTTGTCGAGCGCGACCGCGTCGACCCCGTGGGCCTCCTCGAGTGCGCGCGCGTCGCGGATGAGCACGCCCGCCTCCGCGCCGCGCCCGATACCGACGGCGATGGCCGTCGGCGTGGCCAGTCCGAGCGCGCACGGGCAGGCGATGATGAGCACAGTGACGGCGTTGATCAGCGCGAACGTCAGCGCGGGCTCTGGCCCGAGCACCCACCACCCGAGGAACGTCAGCGCCGCCACCACCAGCACGGCCGGCACGAACACCGCGGCGACGCGGTCGACCATCGCCTGGATCGGGGCCTTCGAGGCCTGCGCGAACTCGACGAGCTTGGTGATGCGCGCCAGCGCTGAGTCGGCGCCAACGGCCGTGGCGCGCAGTTGCAGCGCGCCCGTGGTGTTCAGCGTCGCGCCGTAGACGGAGTCCCCGGGGCGCTTCGCGACCGGCATCGACTCGCCGGTCAGCATCGACTCGTCGACAGCCGACGCGCCATCGGCCACCTCGCCGTCGACGGGGAGCCGCTCGCCCGGGCGCACGACGACGAGGTCGCCGGGCTGGACGGCGGCGATGGGGATCTCGTACTCCTCCCCATCCTCGAGCACGCGGGCGAGGGTCGGACGCAGCTCAATGAGGCGGCGGACGGCCTCGGACGAGGTCGCCTTCGCGCGCGCCTCGAGCAGCCGGCCGAGGAGCACGAGCGCAACGATGGCGGCGGCCGTGTCGAAGTAGACGTTGGCGCGCAGGCCCGCCTCGGGTGCGAACAGGTCGGGCGCGAACGTCGCAAGCACCGAGTACCAGAAGGCCGCCGAGGTGCCGATGGCGATGAGCGTGTGCATGTCGGCGGTGCGGTGGCGCGCCATGCGCCACGCCGCGGCGTGGAAGCGCCAACCCGCCCAGTACTGCACGGGCGTAGCGAGCACGAAGAAGAGCGGGTGCCAGACACGGTCGGGGATCGCGTCGAGGCCCGGCAGGCGGGTGTACCCCATCGCCCCGATGAGGAGGGCGGCGATCACGCCCGCGAAGATCGTGCGCGTGCGCAGCTCCCGGTACTCGGCCCGCCGCTCGGCATCGAGGCTGTCGCGCGCCTCGTCCTCGTCGGCGCCTTCGCCGGGGAGCCACACGTCGTAGCCGGCCTTCGTGACTGCCTCGCGGAGCGCTGCGAGGGGCGTGCCCGAGGTGGCGACCATGGCCTCCTCGGTGGCGAGGTTCACGCTCGCCGTCTCGACGCCCGGCACGCCGACGAGCGCGCGCTCGACGCGCCGCACGCACGAGGCGCACGTCATGCCGCGCACGGGGAGGCGCAACTCCTCGAGTACAGCGGGTGCCGGAAGTTCGGACGTCATGTGAAGATGTTAGCGTGCGACGCGCGCTAAGGTGCGGCTCGCGAGCTCATTCGAGGAGCATCGTGGAACCTGATGAACCACCCGCTGGCTCCATCGAGGCGAGGCTGCGCGTCATCGCCGCGGCGGCGCGACACCAGTTCCCGACCGCCGACATCGAGGTCATGCTCAAGGAGATCGAGCAAGGTCGCGACCTGCCTGTGAGCGAAGACCCGGAACGCTAG
Organism: Dehalococcoidia bacterium; assembly: GCA_965208885.1. Lineage (GTDB taxonomy): Bacteria > Chloroflexota > Dehalococcoidia > UBA2979 > UBA2979 > VXMT01. Next base: position 1,045,319 of record CBDBPS010000002.1, on the reverse strand, counting down.
TCCTCCTCGAAGATCCAGGGGTCCGTGTCGCGCTCCCAGCTCGGGAGCGGCTCCTCGCCGAAGAACAGCGCGATCTCGCGCGCCGCGCTCTCCGGCCCGTCCGAGCCGTGCACCAGGTTCCGCCCCACCTCGAGCCCCAGGTCGCCGCGGATCGTGCCGGGCGCTGCCTCGGTCGGGCGCGTGGCGCCCATCGTCTGGCGCGCGGCCGCGATGGCGTCGGGGCCTTCGAGGACGGCCGCGACGAGCGGGCTCGACGTGATGTAGTCGACCAGCCCCGCGAAGAATGGCTTGCCGTCGTGCTCGGCGTAGTGCCGGCGCGCGAGCGCCTCATCGACGTGCATGAGCTGCAGGCCGACGATGCGCAGGCCGCGTGCTTCGAGGCGTCCCAGCACCTCGCCGATGAGTCCTCGCTGCACGGCGTCGGGCTTGACCAGGATCAACGTGCGCTCCACGGCGCCTCCCTTTCGATACGGTTCCGGTTCTCTCGTGTGCTTGTTGCCTGCTCGCGTCAGCGCCGCGTCGACCGCGTGATCGGCGGCGGCCGCAGGTACACGACATCGACGAGCGCGGGGTCGCCGTAGGCTTCGTGCAGCCGCGCGAGGCGCACGAGGTCCGCGGCGCGGCGCACATTATCGTCGGGGGACACGTCGGCGTCTCCCGTGCGGGCGCCGTCGCGGGCAGCCGCGAGCTCCGCCGTCACCTCGCCACACCACAGCGCACCGGCAGGCGCGTCCCGCACGCAGTCCTCCACAGTCTCGAGTCGCGGTTCGACGAGGACCGCCGGTGCCCCCGCCGTGGCCAGGTATGCCGCCCAGGCCACACGGTTGCCGCCCGCGTGGTGGATCGCGACGACGGGGCGAGCGCCGTCAAGGTGTGGGAACGCGGCCAGCTCGAGGCGCGAGACGCCGGCCATCGGTACATCGAGGGCGAACGCCAGCCCCTGCGCGGTCGCGACGCCGCTGCGCAGCCCGCCGTACCCGCCGGGCCCGGCGTCGACGACGATCGCGGCGATGCCGCCGCGCGGCACGTCAGCGTCACGCAACACTGCGTCGATGCCGGCGAGCAGCTCGCGCGAGTAGTTCGTGTCGACCGTCCAGCGTCGTCCGGCGCGCACCGTGTCGCCATCGACCACACCGAGCACGGCGTCGGTCGAGGCGCTGTCGATGACGAGCTGCGGGCCGGTGGGCGCCGTCATCCGCGCCCGCCGAGGCCGTCCACGATGCGGTGGTAGCGCTCGCCGATGGCGACGATGGTGAAGCGCCGCTCGTCGGGCGACTTCGCGTCGGGCTCGATCGCGACGAGCAGGTGCTCCTCGGGCAGCGCTTCGAGGCCGCGCTCCGGCCACTCGATGAGCAGCGCCCCGTCGGCCGACTGCTCGGCGAGCTGGAGCTCGCGCACTTCCTCAAGGTCCGTCAGGCGGTAGAGGTCGGCGTGGTAGAGCGAGCGCGGGCGCTCGGGCCGCAGGTCCTCCTCGGGCAGGTCGTGGCGCGCGAGCAGCACGAACGTGGGGCTGGCGACGGGCCCCGGCACGCCAAGGCCGCTGCCGACACCCTGCACGAGCGTGGTCTTGCCCGCGCCCAACGGACCCTGCAGGAGCACCACGTCGCCGGCGCGCAGCAGGCGCGCCAGGCGCCTGCCGAAGGCACGCGTCCGCGCCGCGCCTTTCGTCGTCACCAGCATCCGGTTCGCGGTATGCACGCTCGCCCTCCCGGGCGTCTCGTCAGCCTCGCGCGGTGCGCAGTTGGTCCCAGCCGCCGGACGGTTGCGGCAGCAGCCGACCGTCACCGTCGAGGACCATCACCTCGCCGGGATGTGCGGTCACGACGCGGCCGATCACGGTGATTGCCGTGTCCAACGGCGGCAGCGCGCCGAGCGTAGCAGCGGGCGCGGTGAGCGCCAGTTCGTAGTCCTCGCCGCCCCGGAGCGCGAGTTCGAGTGCGTTCTCGGCGTCGAGGAGCGCCGTGGCCGCGGGGTGCAGCGGCAGCGCCGCGGCATCCACCTCGATGCCGACGCCCGACGCGCGCGACACGTGGCCGAGGTCCTGTAGCAGCCCATCCGAGATGTCGATGGCGCATCGTATGCCGGCCGCAACGGCGGCTCGCCCGAGGTCCAGCCGTGCAGGCGGACGTCGATGGGCACCCACGAGCGGCGAGGCATCCTCCTCGGCGGTTCGTCCCGCCTCGATCAGTGCGAGCCCGGCAGCCGCCGCGCCCGGCGTACCGGACACAGCGACGAGGTCACCCGGTTGCGCGGCGTCGCGGCGGAGCACGGCGGCCGTCCCGTCTCCGCGGGTCGTGGCGGTACCGAAGGCGGTGGTGCTCACGCTGGTCGCGGCCGCGCCGGCGACGTTGCCGCCAGCGACCCGCACGCCGTAGCGCCGACACGCCTCCGCGACCCCCTCGCTGAACGCGTCGACGTCGTCGAGTTCAACGTCGGGGGCGAGTTCAGCGGCGATCAGCACGTAGCCCGGCTCGGCGCCCATCGCCGCGAGGTCGGAGACCGAGGTCGCGACGGCGCGCCACCCGACATCGGCGAACGACATCGTGTCACGTCGCCAGTGCGTGCCCTCCGCGAGCGTGTCGACGCTCACAACCGCGAGTTTCGCGTCGATGGCCCACACCGCCGCGTCGTCGCCCGGCGGCACGACGATGTCGCGCGCCGCTGCGTCGCCGAGGCGCGCGACGATGCGGTCGATCAGGCCGAACTCACCGATGGTCTCGAGGGTCATGTGCCAAGTGTAGGACCGCGGACGGAGTGGCCCCAGCGCGACCCTACGTCGCGTCCGCTCCAGCCGACCCGCGCACGGTGATCCCTGCATCGGGGAAGCGTCGATCGAAGCTGTAGACGGGCAGTCCGGGTTGCGAGCGCGCGGCGGCCCAGACCAGTGCGTCGCCGAACAAGACGCCACTCGACGGGCGCGCCAGCAGCAGAGCCTCCAGGACTGCGCCCTTGTCGAGGCAGAACGTGTCGATGTTCGCCTTACTCAGGAAGCCGATGAGGTGATCCACGACCGTCACCCGAGGCACCCGGTAGACCGAGGTCAGCACGTACGCCGTCTCCGCGATGACAACATCGGTGACCAGCAACGCTTCCTCGCTGTCGATGATCTCGGCGCTCGCCTCAGCCGAGTCCGGAGGATCGCCTGTGAGGTACCGGACGATCACGGATGTATCGAGGAGTGCACTCACGGTGCGGGCGGCGCTTCACGTTCAGCTGTGCGCCGGCGCTCGGCCGCAGCCTCGTCCCACGCGCGTTCGCGGGCCTCTGACCACTCGTCCGGAGTGACGCTGGTCTCGATGTAGGAGGCGAGGCTGCCCTTGAGCGACTCGCGATGCTCGGGTGGCAGAAAGCGGACCTCTACGTGGTCGTCGACAATGCGCTGCAGAGCGATCCAGCCACGCCCGACGCCGAAGTGATCGCGAATATCCTTCGCGATCACTACTTGCCCCTTTGGTCCTACCACATGGCGCATAGTCATACCTCCGGCATGGAGTATAACCAGTAGCCGTAGGGTACGGATCAGTCCAGCGCGTCAGGCGCCGGGGCGGCGAAGCTCCTGTGAGTCGTTCTCCTCGACCACGCCGTCCCGGATCGCGCGGTGGATGGCGCCGTCGAGGGGCGTCCGGATGCTCGGCCACAAACGTGCGAAGCGCAGCTGCCGTGCGACTGCCCGGAGCGCGTCTTCGTGCGGCATCCACGCGTCGGCCGGCACAACAGCCTCGATAGCATCGCGCAGTTCATCCCCCGACACGTCGCCGATCTCACCGGCGCGACGCGCCGGCAGCGCGTCTTCCGGCCCTGGCTCGTCGTCCGGCTCTGACTGATCGTCGGGTGGTGTCGGCTGCTCCTCATCGAGGTCGATCTGGGCGATGGCTGCGAGGGCGTCACCTTCCTCGATGTTCATCACGGCGACGCCCTGCGTGCCGCGACCCTGGCGGCTGATCGCCTCGGCGCTGGTGCGCATGACGATGCCCTCGCGGGAGATGAAGATCACGTCATGGTGCGCGTGGATCGCGCGCGCCACGGCGAGGGGCCCGCTGCGATCGGTGACGCGGAACGTCATCACTCCCTGGCCGCCGCGGCCCTTAGTCGAGTACTCCTCGATCGCCGTGCGCTTCCCGATGCCGAGCTGAGACACGACCAGCAGGTCCTCGCCGTCGCAGTCGATGACGAGCCCGATCACCTCGGCGTCCTCCGTGAGTCGCATCCCTCGTACGCCGCCGGACGCGCGCGACGCGACCCGCAGCGTGCCGACGCGGAACCGGATCGCGCGGCCGTTGGTGCTGACGAGGATCGCCGTGTCGTCGTCCCCGGCGGCGCGCGCCGCGACCAGGCGGTCGCCGTCCTTGAGGTTCATGGCGATGAGCCCTGCGCGCCGCACCGACTCGAACTGGTTGAGCGGGGTGCGCTTCACGTCGCCGAGCAAGGTAGCCACGACCATCGAGTCACGGCTGAAGTCGGCGACCACCACCATGGCGGTAACCAGGTCGCCGTCTTCGAGCTCCACGAGGTTCACGACGGGAATGCCGCGCGCCTGGCGCTTGCCCTCGGGCACCTCGTAGCCCTTCAGCGAGTAGACGCGGCCGCGCTGGGTGAAGAGCAACACCGAGTCGTGCGTGTCACACACGACGAGGTGGTTGACCGCGTCCTCCTCGCGCGTGGGGGCGCCGGTCACGCCGCGACCCCCGCGGCCCTGCAGCCGGTACGTCTCGAGCGGGACGCGCTTCATGTAGCCGCGGTCGGAGATCGTGACGACTACCTGCTGGTGCGGTACGAGGTCCTCGTCGGAGATCTCGTCGACGGGAGGGGCGAAGACCTGCGTGCGGCGCTCGTCGCCGTAGTCGGCCTTGAGCTCGCGACAGTCGTTCTGGATCAGCGCGTCGATCTTCTCGGGGCTGGCGAGCAGCCCCTCCAGGTACTCGATCTGCTCCATGAGCTGGGTGTGCTCATCGACGATGCGCTGCTGCTCCAGCGCGGCCAGGCGGCGAAGCTGCATGTCGAGCACGGCCTGCGCCTGGCGCTCGGACAGGTCGAACGGCTCGACGCCCTGCGCGCGGTCGGCAAAGCCGGGCACGGACGACCACTCGAACTCGCCGCCCATGAGCACGGTCTTCGCGGCGTCTGCGGACGCGGAGTTGCGGATGACCGCGATGATCTCATCGAGGCGGTCGATCGCCTTCAGGAGCCCGTCGAGGATGTGGGCGCGGTCGCGCGCCTTCTCGAGGTCAAACTCGGTGCGCCGCGTGATCACCTCGCGGCGATGCTCGATGAAGGCCTGCAGGGCCTCCTTCAGGTTCACCGTGCGCGGGCGCCCTCCGTCCAGGGCGAGCATGTTCACCGCGAAGGTCGACTGCAGCGCGGTCAGGCGGAAGAGCTGGTTCTCGACCGTCGCGGCTGAGCCCGTCCGGCTCAGTTCGATGACGACCCGCATGCCGTCGCGGTCGGACTCGTCGCGGAGGTCGGAGATGCCCTCGATGCGCCGGGCGCGGACCAGGTCGGCCATGCGCTGGATGAGCGTGGACTTGTTCACCTGGTAGGGCAGCTCGTCGATGATGATCTGGAGTCGGCCGTTCGCGGTCTCCTCGTGGTGCATGACGCCGCGCATGGTGACCTTGCCGCGCCCGGTCGCGTAGGCCTCGCGGATGGCCGCCTGGCCGAAGATGCGCCCCCGCGTCGGGAAGTCCGGGCCGCGCACGTACTGCATGAGGTCCTCGACGCTCGCGGCGGGTTCGTCGATGAGGTGGATGACGGCGTCGCAGAGCTCGTTGAGGTTGTGCGGCGGCACGCTCGTCGCCATGCCGACCGCGATACCCGTCGAGCCGTTGAGGAGCAGGTTCGGCAGCCGCGACGGCAACACGACCGGCTCGTTGACGGAGTCGTCGAAGTTGGGCTGGAAGTCGACCGTGTTGCGGTCGAGGTCGGCCAGCATCTCGGTCGCGATGGGCGCGAGGCGCGCCTCGGTGTAGCGCATCTGCGCAGGCGGGTCGCCGTCGATGGAGCCGAAGTTGCCCTGCCCGGTGACGAGCGGGTAGCGCAGCGTGAAGGGCTGGGCGAGGCGCACGAGGGTGTCGTAGATGGGGGCGTCGCCGTGGGGATGGAACTTGCCCATCACCTCACCGACGATGCGCGCCGTCTTCTTGAACGCGGTGTTGGGCCCGACGCCGAGTTCCTGCATCCCGAAGAGCATGCGGCGCTGCACGGGCTTGAGGCCGTCGCGCACATCGGGCAGCGCACGCGAGACGATGACCGACATCGCGTAGTCAAGGTACGAGTCCCGCATCTCGTCTTCGATGCGGGTGGTCTGGATGCGGTCGGAGGTGTCCTGAACCAGTGGGTGCCTCGGGCGGTTGGGGGAGCGCTCTCGTTGCTCCGGGGAGTGGCCCTTAGTTTACCAGCGCGAGGGGCTACGCGGTGGCGGAGCGGGCCGGGCCGCACACCTGATGCCGATGGCGGGCCCCGGTCCAACCGGGGCCCGCCCGGCCGCGAACGGCCGCCGCCCGGCTGCCGGGTTCAGGGTGTCCTGTCCGGGGCCAGCCTGACGGTGAGTGTGTACGTGCCCGGGCTGCCATCGGCAGTGTCGCTCGCGCCGACGAAGATGACGTAGGTGCCGCCGGTGTCGGCTGCTCCGGGAAGAGCGAGCCTGGCGTTGGCGTTGTCCCTGGACACGTTGTCGTTCGAGGCAAGCGCGATCCCCACCTCCGTGGTCAGTTCCACCACGGGGTCGGGCAGCGTGCCACCGTTGTCGTTCCCGCCGGACCGGTCGCCCGCGCCCCTGACCTCGATCACGTAGGGCTTCCCGGAGTCGAGCTGCACCGTCCACGCATCCGCATCGAGCCCGCCGTCGGTGGTGCGCTCGATCTCGCCGCGCTTCGATTCGCCCACTGCGATCGAGCAGTGGGTGGGTCGCGTCCTGGGGCAGTCCACGGCCTCGTCCAGCGGGGGCGCGTCCACCTCCTCGACCAGGATGGTGTACGTGGCCAGTTTCGGCGCGGCCGAAGTGCTCCGGCGCACCGCGATGCCGTAGGGCCCGCCCGCATTGGTCGGCACGATGTACATGGCGCGCGCGTTCTGGCGGCCGGCCGCGGGGGCGTTGCCCAGGGCGAGCGGGTGGTTGGCCCCGTCGGTGAGGAGGAGTGCGGGGTCCGCGAGCGTGCCGCCGGGGTCGCTGCCCGAGTCGTCACCGGCCCCCATCACGTCGACTACGTACGTGCGGCCCGCATCCAGATGCACGGACCATGCGTCCTGGTCATGGATGCCCTCGATCAGCCCGGTGGTCGCGCGGCCGACCTGTAGCGCGCATTCCGTGGGAACACCCGGGGGGCAATCCGCTCGCTGCTCATCAGTCCACGGAAACGCATCCAGGGACACCGAGTAGCCGAGGGTATTCCCGCTGCTCTCGTACGCCGTGCCGATCTCCACGTAGTACGTGCCGGGCCTGTACCAGTAGACGAAGGACGCCGCGGGCCCGTCCGGCGGGTAGAAGTACAGGTTGCCCATGTCATCGTCGACCTTCCAGATCCCGGCGGGGCCGTCGCGTTCGACTGCAACCTCGATCAGTTCGTTCTCGACGTGGAGCCGGTAGATACCTTCGATGGCAATCTCGAAGCGGAGCACATCCCGGTCGTCCAGCGACTCGATGCCCACGCGTGGGCGCTGCTGCATGGGGATGTCCGACCAGCGGACCGGGCTCCAGGCCCAGGAGGGCAGGCGCTCGTCGTCGGGCGCGACGTCGGAGTCGATGACTGCCTCGATGGACTCCCCGGGCCGGAGCACGACGCCGGGCGGCGTGCGGTAGTCGTCCGGGTGGTCGTCACGCCGCACGGAGACCGTGTAGTGGCCCAGCGCCGTGCGGTCCTGCGCGCCCGCCCCCACGCCGACGTAGTACGTCCCGTCCGCGGGCGGGACGAAGAAGGCGCGCGCGGCGTTCAGCGTGAACCCACCGCGGTCGTGCTCACCGAGCAACGTCGCGCCACCGCCGTCCCGGACGCCGAGGATGCTCACGTCGACGATGTAGCCGGGGACCAGCGAGAAGTCGCCGTCGTCTTCGAACGTGTACGCGGGCTTCGCCTCGATGATGTACGGGTTTCCACCCGTCGCATCGAAGGCGTACCAGTCACTGCCGCCATCAGCAGCAGTGAGCTCGCCTGACACTTCCCACTCGAGGCCGACGCGGATGGTCCCCCCTGCCGATTGGGCCGTAGCTCGCGGAGCCAGGGCCACGATGAGCACCAGGGCGATCAGGAGTATCGCGATGATGGCTGTTGAGAGACGCATGCTGCACCCCCTGATTCATGACCGTCTGAGGGTCAGGAGTTGCACGCGCCCTCCGGCGATGGTGCCGAGGACATCCGCTGCTGCGACGCTGATCCCTCATCACATTGAGGATGCGCGCCGTCCGACACCGGCCCGTCAGGAGTTCGTTAACCAGGGGCATGACTCAATTAAGCGCGTGTAACCATCCGCGCCGCGCGACAGGCCGCATGACTCGATCGGGCCGGTCCCCTGGGCGTTCGCGAGCAGATCCATTACGTCCGGCAGCTATCCTGCGTCCGGCGCCTCTGTATCGCCGAGGGCTACGTGCCGCATCGCCGCCACGTACTCCTCAGGCAGCCCAACCTCCGCCGCCCCTCGCAGCATCGTCCCGAGGTACGCGGCCGAGGGGGCGATGTGCGGTGCCTCGCGGGTCGCAACCTGGTACGCGAGGCAGTCGAGCGTGGCGCCATCGGGTGTGGTCACGGCCACCTCGATGCGGCGGTAGTGCGGCGGATCCAGGTGCAGGCCCTCCTGGCGGTCGAGGGAGGAGCGCTCGGCCAGCGGGATGCGCCAGACCGCGCCCCACACCTCGGCGTCCGGCGCCTCGATGATGTCGGCGACGCCCCCGTTCCACCGCGTGCTGCGGCGCGTGAAGGCGAGCCGGTAGCCGGGGAGCCGGGCCGTGGTCACGAAGACAGCCGAGGGGCAGCTCTCGCGCAGGCGCGAGCCGAGCAGGTTCGATCCATAGCCGAAGTAGGCGAAGGTCTCGGCCGCGGCCGGGCGGTCAGTCAGCGGACGCCTCGCGGCACGCCGCCACGAACGCCTCGAACAGCGGCCGCTGGTCGTCGGCCACCTCGTCGCGCTCGGGGTGCCACTGGACCGACAGCGCCCACCGGCTCCCGGGCCGTTCGAGGGCCTCGACGACGCCGTCCGGGGTCGCGGCAACGGCGTTGAGGCCGTCGGCCACGCGCTCGGTCGTCACCGCCTGGTGGTGGCGCGAGTTGACCCGCAGCGTGCGGTCGCCGAAGACCGAGTAGAGCAGGCTGCCCGGCTCGGCTGTGACGTCGTGCCACCCGGAGTCGATGGCGTCGCCCTCGCCGCGGCGGGCGCGATGTGGCTCGCGCTCGTGGATGTGCTGGAGCAGCGAGCCGCCGGCGAAGACGTTGAAGAGCTGGTGGCCCCGGCAGATCGCGAGCACGGGCACGTCGCGCTCAAGCGCGTCGGCGAGCACCGCCGATTCGAAGTCGTCGCGGCTCGGCTCGACCTCGCGTACGTACTCGCTCTGCTCCTCGCCGTAGCGGGTCGGGGCGATGTCGATACCCGCGGTGACGACGACGCCGTCGTAGGCGGGCAGGGTGGAGTCGTCCTCCCACGTCGCCTGGTCGTAGGCGACCGGCTCGGCGCCGGTCTCGACGAGGCGGTCGGTGTAGTCCTCGAAGCGCTCGCCCATCACCTCTTCGGCGCGGGTCACGAGGATCCGAGGGCGGTCCGCGGCGGTCATCGGGTCGAGCCGGACGGGTACATGCCGGATCCTCGGCGGGAAAGCGGACCGGAAGCAGCCTGCGAGGCGCTCGCCGGTCGGCTGGTACACGGGAATGGTCGGGGTGCGCAGATTTGAACTGCGGACCTCGTCGTCCCGAACGACGCGCTCTGCCAAGCTGAGCTACACCCCGGGGGAGCGCGGAACCGCGCTCGATGATGGATCGTAGCACCGCCGCTGAGACAGCGTCGAGGCGAGGCGGGTATGATCAGCATTGTCGGGCGGGGGGAAAGGGCCGCACTACGCGGATGCCCCCCTCCTACACGCCCCTCATTCGCAGGCTGATCGACTCCGTACCGGCGCGACGCGGCGCGGGCTTTGTCGCGTTCGGCTTGCTCCTGGCGTTCGCAGCGCTCGCCGCTGCACGCCCGGGCGAGGCGCAGCGCGTGGACCTTGGCGAGGAGAACTCCTGGCTCCGCATCCAGAACGTCGGCGCTCAACGCGCCGAGATCGAGATCGAGTTCTTCGACCTCGACGGCGGCGCCGTCACGCGCGACTACTGCCCCCGCACCAACACGTGCGACGAGCTGAAGCCCGGCTTCGGGTGGTCGTTCTTCCAGCAGGGCTACAGCGGGCTCGAGGCCGGCTACCGCGGCTCGGCCGTCGCGACGGTGAGCCAGCCGTTCGTGGCGCTGCTCGCGCGCGATGTGTTCAAGGACGGCTTCTTCCAGATCGCCGGCGACTCGCTGCGCCTCACTGTCGGCAGCGCGGCGCAGTACGCGCCGATCGTGCAGAACACCCCGGACTACGTCTCCCGGCTGTCGATCGTGAACCTTAGCGACGAGCACGCGGCATGCTTCCAGATCCTGTACTTCAACGAGGGCTCGACCCGCCCGGTCCTCGACCCGCCCGGCCGCACGGCGGGCTGCTCGGCGGGCGGCTGGCTGGTGGCGCCGCGCGGCACGCTGCTCCGTGACGAGCATGACCTGCCGGTGCCGATGGGGTTCGACGGCTCGGCGGCGGTGATCGCGCTGCGCACCTCGGCAGGCGTGCCCGCGGAGGAGCAACTGCCGTCGCTTGTGGTCGACACGCGCCAGCGCGAGGGGCCGGGACTCGCGACGTATCGCGCGTTCGACTTCCTGGAGCTGAGCCACGAGATCGTGCTGCCCCTCGTCGACCGTAACGCCACCGAGGGTCGCACCATGTGGACGACGCGCTTCCGCATCTTCAGCGGCCTCGCGGGCGTCAGGAACGAGGTGCAACTGCTGTTCACCGGTCGCGACGACATTGGGAACGAGATCGAGATCGAACACAGCGTCAACGTGGTCTCGGGGTTGACGTGCGATCAACGGCTCGATGGAGCCGGAGGCTGTCTTCCCGACGACGTGGCGCTCCCGGACGTCTTCTACGGCTCGGTGCGCGTACGTTCCGACCACCCAATAGCGATTGTCGCGCAGCGACTTTCGGACAACGGGGCGCTGGCCGACTACCGGGGGTTCACAGCCGAGGAGGCCGCACGAGATGTCGTGCTGCCCGTGCTCAACAAGAACTTCGGGCCATGGGGCGACGCCGTGGGCTGGAACTCGTGGTTCCGGGTGCTCAGCTTCGACGGCTCGCCGGGGTCGATGCGCGTGATGTACTTCTCGGAGGACTTCCCCAACGGCCTGCTCTCGCAGCCGCTGGCGCTGGACGGGCCGAGGACGTTCCGCCAGTGGGAGGACAGGCGCTTGCCGGACGGCTGGGTGGGCAGCGCAATCATCATCGCCGACCGCCCCGTCGTCGCCGTCGCCAACCTCGAGAGCGACGTGTTCGAGGGGGACCCGGTGATGCTCTACAACGGGGTGAGCCTGCGGTAGGACGCCGCGACGCCCTGCGCGTGCAGCGGCGTGAGTGGCCGGCATGCGAGCGGGGCGCGGCGAGTAGCCCCCTCGCGCGCTACGCTCGAGCGAGGAGTTGCGCGATGCCCGACAGCGGCCTGATGACCACCGCCAGAGTGCTCGATCACTACCGCTCGGGGCCCGCCAGCGGCGTCTTCACGGACGGCTCATGCAGCGGCAATCCGGGCCCGGGCGGCTGGGGCACTGTGCGTGTACGCGATGGGCATGTCGTCACCGAGCGGCATGGCTACGACCCGGCCACGACCAACAACCGCATGGAATTCGAGGCGATGATCGCAGGCTTGGAGATGATCGAGCCGGAAGAGACCGAGACCATCTACTCGGACAGCCGGCTCGTGGTCCAGACGCTCAACGAGTGGGCCGCGGGCTGGGCGCGGCGCGGCTGGAAGCGGCGGACCGGGCCGGTCAAGAACCTGGACCTCGTGCAGCGCGCCTACGCGCTCGCGCAGGAGCGCCCGCATGTGCGCATCGAGTGGATCGCGGCGCACAACGGCGCGCGCTGGAACGAGTACGCCGACGCCCTCGCGACGGCGTACATGCGCGACGAGGTGTGAGCGGCTCTATCGAGGCGGTCAGGCACCGAACGGGAGGCACTCGGAGGCCAAGTCAGCAGCAGCAGCTACCTTCGCCGGCGCGCGCGAGATGCACGCGGCGGCCCTCGAGCGCCTCGACGCAGGCGATATCCGCGCCGCCGCCGAGAAGGCCTGGGGCGCCACGCTGCGCGCCACGAACGCACTGATCCTCACCCGCACGGGCGTGGAGCCGGAGAAGTCACCTGCCACCAGTAGCGCGCTGAACGCGCTGGCGTCCGAGGATCCGGCCGTCAGGACACTGGTGGGCCGATACTACTCCAGGCAGAGCCAGCTACACGGCGAGTGCTTCTACCTGGGCCTGTGCGATCCCGCGCCGGAGACAGAGCGCCGCATCCGCGAGACCGCCGGGTACATCGACGATGCCGAGGCGCTCGCGAGATCAGACGGCTGACCCTCGAGCCGACGGCATACATGTTCGACGAAGTCTGACCCGGACTCCCGGGCTTAGCGCCCGCGGTACTGGGCCGGGCGCTTCTCGAGGAACGAGTTGACGCCCTCGCGGAAGTCCTCGGAGTTCATGAGGTGGCCGAGCGCCAGCCCCGTGTAGTCCGTGACGCGCTGCAGGTCGTCGTTGTCGTTCATGTACACCACACGCTTGCTGGCGGCGATGCTGAGCGACGGCCCCGTGATGATCTCCTCGGCGAGCTCGAACGCCGTGTCCATCAGGTCCTCGAGCGGCACGATCTTGAGCAGCAGGCCGATCTCGTAGGCGCGCTGCGCATCGATCATGCGGCCGGTGAGCATGAGGTCGAGCGCGGCCTGCTGGCCGGCCTGCTGGGTCAGCAGGTGGCCGAGCCCGAAGTCGGCCATGATCCCGCGCTTGAGTTGCGAGACCTGGAACTGCGCGTTCTCGGCGGCGATGCGCAGGTCCGTGCCAAGCGCGAGCCCCCAGCCCATGCCCACGCAGTGGCCGTTGATGGCGCTGATGAACGGGATGTCGCAGTCGCGGATCGCGCGGATTGCGTAGCGCTCCGGGTGGCTCGGCCGCCACGGCGCCTTCTCGGTCTCATTGCCCGGGATGCGGCGCGCGAGGCCCTCGCGGACATCGGCGCCGGCGCTGAAGGCCCGGCCCTCGCCGGTGATGATCACGCACTTCGTGTCGTAGTCACCCTGGTTCAGCGACTGCGCGAAGCGGCCGATGCTGTCGGCCATGTCGCCGGTGAAGGCGTTGAGTCGTTCGGGGCGGTTGAGCTTGAGGACGGTGATTTCGCCGTGTTCCTCGAAGATGACGGGTTCGGTAGCGATCGCGGTGGCCATGGCCCCCTCCTCGACGGTCGTTCGATGGCGCCATGCTAGCGCACGCGTCGAGGGGTGGTGGGTGGGGAGCCGGTCTGAGGGGGCAGTCGTCGCGAAGGCGGTCCGGCGGCTACATCCAGAGGCGCATGGCGGCCAGGATGATGGCTAGGCCTGTGAGTTGCACTGAGATCAGCGTGAACTTGAGACGCTGCATCTCGGTCCTCAGGCGTTCGAGGTCAGCCCTGGTCGCGAGGTGGTCGAGCACCCCCTCGATCCGTGCGACTCGTTCGCCCAGGGTTCCGGACTGCGTGGTCATCGCTGTACCAATCCACCGGCGCGGCCGCCGTGGCGTCAGTGTACGGAAGGCATTGTTACGCTGTCCAACAACGATACGGATGTGCGTAAGGACTATAGGAGTGCCGCGAGGTTGCCGTATGCCTACCCCGCGGCGAGCGACGAAGCCGCGTCGGTTGACGAACTCCGCAACGGAAACTAGGTTTCAGTACAAACTAGAAATCACCGGAGTGGACCATGGCATCCGACGCAGACCAGCAAACACTGACACCCGAGGAGAGCTGGCGAGCCGTCCACGCGACGATGGAGAGTGCTCGCAGTTCCATGTACGTCGCCGGGACCGCGACGATCCTGCTGCTGTGGGGCGTGATCGTCTCGCTCGGCTACCTCGCTGAGTACGGCCTGGGCACGGCTGCTCCCGACTTCGCCGAGGACAGGCCGTGGCTGAGCGCGCCGCTGTGGGGCGTCCTCGTGGCGACGGGCATGGTCGGCAGTGCACTCATCGGACACAGAGCCGGGAAGCAACTCGCTACAGGCGAGGCCGTACACGGAGCGGGCGTCCGCGTGTTCGCGTTCTGGCTCTCCGTTGCACTGGCGGCGTTCATCGTCCCGGCCGCCGCCGGCCTGTGGACAGAGGAGCGCGCCGAAGCCGTCCCGCTCGTGGCGATCGGCATCGTGGCGCTGGGCCACATCCTGTTCGGCATCATGCACCGGCCGGTGATCGCAGCCGTCGGTGTGGGGCTCGCGGCGGCGTTCTACCTCCCGAGCTACCTCGCGGGCGACGCGGCGCTCGCGGTGTCCGCAGCAGCGACCCTGCTCGTCGTCGCGCTCGCCTGGACGTGGATCCGCAAGAGCGGGGTGCTGTGACCGACGATGGCGCGGCGGGTGGAGCGATCGTCCTCAACGAGACGATCCACCAGCCGACGCGGCTACGCATCATGACGATGCTCGTCTCCGTTCCGGAGACGGACCGGCTCGCCTACGGATTCATCCAGCGGACGCTCGACCTGACCGGCGGCAACCTCACCACGCACCTGCGCAAGCTCGAGGGAGCCGGCTACCTCGACACCACCAAGGAGTTCATCGACGCGAAGCCGCGTACGTGGGTGCGGGCGACGCCGACTGGGCGCCAGGCGTTCGCCAGGTACCTCGTCAGCCTTGAGCAGGCGCTGAACTGGCGCCCGCCCGACCTGCCCGTGGAGACATGACCAGGGGCGACCCACTAACCCTGCTCGTCGAGGAGCACGCGCTGGAGCCACGCCGACAGGTCGCCGGCGCTCGCCGCGCTGACCTCGTGGCCCATTGGGTACTCGCGGTAGTCGGGGTCCAGGCCGAGCTGGCGCAGCGTGTCGCGCGAGGCCTGCCCGCCCTCGACGGTGGCCGTGGGGTCCTGCGCGCCGTGCTGGATGAGGATCGGGAGACGGCCCACCGCCTCCGACGGCGGCTCGTCGGCGAGGTCTTCCGGGAAGCGCGTGCTCAGCGCCGCGAGCCCGACCCAGCGCTCGGGATCCGCGAACGCCATCCGGTACGCCATGCCGCCGCCCTGGCTGAAGCCGAGCAGCGCGACGCGGTCGCGGCGCACCGGGTACGCCTCGAGCGCGTAGTCGAGGAACTCGTCGACAAGGCCCACTGCGTGATCGATGGCGGCGGGGTCGGTCTGGCCGGACGGGCCCTGGAAGTCGTACCAGCTGAAGCCGAAGTAGCCCGGTTGCACCTGGATCGGCGCCTGCGGGCAGAGCATGAGCATCCGCCCGGCGGCGAGGAATGGCCACAGACCGAGCAGGTCCTGGCCGTGCGCGCCGTACCCGTGGAGCGCGACGAGCGTGGGCAGCCCCTCGTCCGGGACATCCCCTTCAGGGTGGGCGACAGCGTGGATGAGTGGCATGCGGCTCTCCCGTCCGGCCCGCGGCGGGCGAGCGCCTTCCGAGTATACGCATCGCCTCTACGCAGCCCGGCTGCCCGCGAGGCGTCGACGGCTGCTAACATCGCCGCGACACGCGACCCGTACGGCGCTGGAGGATGCGGATGGCGGACGAACAACCAACGACGCTCGTAACGCAGGAGATGCTCGACAACAGGGATGTGTGGAGCGAGAAGACCTACTCGAGGCCGATCGCGCTCAACGACATCATCAAGTGGGGGATCGCCGTCTACTGGCCGGACGACCCGCCCCGTATCTACTGGGACGAGGAGTACGCGAAGACCACGAAGTACGGCGGCATCATCGCGCCGCAGGACTTCAACCCGTTCGCGTGGCCCGTGCCCCGTCCGCCGCGCCAGGAGATCCCGAAGGACGCCGGCGTGGGCGAGCGCGTGATGAACGGCGGCCAGACAGACACCTATGGCGTGCCGATGCGCGCCGGCGACGTGATCAGCTCGTCCTCGGCGCTCGTCGACTGGAACGAGCGCGTGGGGAGGCTGGGTCTGACGATCTTCAGCTACACGGAGACCCGCTGGGAGAACCAGAACGGCGAGCTCGTGAAGTCTCGCATCTCCGTCGGCGTCCGCTACTAGGAACGACCGAAGCCCGACGCTGAGGCGGCGGGCGAACGGAACAGGAAGACACCGGAGGGAGGCGTATGGCGGAGGAACTGACGACTCTCGTCACGCAGGACATGCTCGACAGCAAGGATGTGTGGAGCGAGAAGACCTACTCGAGGCCGATCTCGTTCAACGACATCATCAAGTGGGGGATCGCCGTCTACTGGCCGGACGACCCGCCCCGCATCTACTGGGACGAGGAGTACGCGAAGACCACGAAGTACGGCGGCATCATCGCGCCGCAGGACTTCAACCCGTTCGCGTGGCCCGTCCCCCGACCACCGAGGATAGAACTCCCGAAGGACGCCGGCGTGGGCCAGCGCGGCATGAACGGTGGCCAGACGGACCGCTATGGCGTGCCCATGCGCCCCGGCGACGTGATCAGCACGTCCTCGGCGCTCGTTGACTGGAACGAACGCGTGGGTAGCCTCGGTCTGACCATCTTCAGCTACACCGAGATCCGCTGGGAGAATCAAAACGGCGAGCTGGTAAAATCCCGAACGTCGGTCGGGATCCGCTACTAGGAGGCAACCATGGCCAACAACGTGTACTTCGAGGACGTGAGCGTCGGTGACGACATCCCCTCGTTCACCCGCCAGACGGACTTCATGCACTGGAACCGCTACGCGGCCGTCAACGACGAGTTCGTGTACATCCACATGGACGACGAGGCGGGCCGCGGGGCCGCCAACGAGCAGGGCGCCTTCGGCATGGGCAACCTGCGCTGGGCGTACCTGCTGAACATGCTCCGTGAGTGGGCCGGCGACGAGGTCGACGTCCGCGAGCTGGGTGTCCAGTTCCGCGCCATCAACCAGAAGAACGACGTGCTCACGTGCGTCGGGACGATCACGGAGAAGACCGAGGAGGACGGCGAGACGCTCGTCCGCCTCGACACGAACGTGATCAACCAGGACGGCGTCGCCACCTGCCCCGGCCACGCCGTCGTCGCGCTGCCCTCGCGCGGGTAGTCCGGCAACCGCACCACATGGACCCCTCGGGAGCCCACGCCCCCGAGGGGTTGAATGCTGCCCCTCACACGATGGTGGGTGAGCGGTGACGCGTCGCATCCTCATGTGCGAGCCGCTCCACTACCGTATCGACTACGAGATCAACCCGTGGATGCGCCGCTCCAACCGTGTCGACGGCGCGCGGGCGCTCGAGCAGTGGCGGCGGCTGCGTGAACGCATCGAGGACCTCGGCGTCGAGGTCCTGCTCATCGAGCAGGCGCCCGAGACGCCGGACATGACGTTCACGGCCAACGCGGGCGTCGTGATCGGCGACCGGTTCATCCCCTCGAACTTCCGATTCCCGGAACGCCAGCCCGAAGAGGACCACTTCATCCGCTGGTTCCGGCTGGCCGGCTACACCGTGGAGACGATCCACCTCCCGCACTACTGGGAGGGCGAGGGCGACGTGCTGCCCGCCGGCGACCGCGTCTTCGCCGGCTACCGCTACCGCACCGAGTTCCGCGCCCTCGACCACCTCGAGCAGGCGCTCGGTCCCGAGCTCGTGCGGCTCGAGCTGGCCGACGAGCGCTTCTACCACCTCGACACCTGCTTCGCGCCGCTGGGCAACGGCGTGGCGATGTACGAGCCCGCGGCCTTCACACCCGAGAGTCGTGAGCAACTCGCGGCGCACTTCGACGACCTGATTGCAGTCGAGCGCGCGGAGTCGCTGCGGTTCGCGTGCAACGCGCTGGTGGTCGACCGGCAGGTGGTGATGAACACGGGCTGCCCGACCACGGCGCGCGCCCTCCGCGACCGCGGCTACGAGCCCATCGAGAGCGCCACCGACGAGTTCATCAAGGCGGGCGGCAGCGTGAAGTGCCTCACCCTCATGCTCGACGCGTTCGCGCGCCGACCCCCGCTCGCTCCGGGTGAGAGCCGGGCGTGAACATCGCCGGGTGTCAGCGCCCGGCGACGACCAGGGGCGGCCCCCCTCACCCTAGCCCTCTCCCCCCTTCGCGGGGGGCGAGGGGATCAGATGGGGAGGCATCGGGCCCCTGCCCTCCCGCTGAGAGGGTGGGGTGAGGTCCGGCGGACCTACTGGATGTGGACGACTTCCTGGGCGCGCTGCCACAGGCCTTCGAGGTCGTAGCGGGCGCGCTGCTCCATCGAGAGCAGGTGCACGATCACATCGCCGAGGTCGGCGAGCAGCCAGCCTTCGTCGTGCTTGCCTTCCCAGCGCGGGTGCTTGTCGTACGCATCGGCGGCGGTGTCGACGGCTTCGACGAGCGCACGCATCTGCCGGTCGCTGCCGGACGTGGCGACGACGAAGTAGTCGGCAAAGCCGGAGTACTCGTGGACATCGAGGAGCACCACGTCGGCCGCCTGGCGATCCGCCAGCGCGTCGACTACATCGTTCGCAAGCTCAATGGTCTGCAGTCGGCCCTCCTCTGTGGCATCGCGAGTATAGCCGCCCCGTCGAGCGTCGGCCCGGTCAAGGATCCGTCCTCCTCTCCCCGTGTGGCTGGGTCGGCAAGACGAGGGGTGCCCTCGGCTGGCCTTGATGCGGGGATACCCCGCAGGAGTGAGAGGGCGGGGGTGGGGGGGTTCCGGTCTGAGCAGCGTCGTGCGACGGGGGAGCCCCCTCACCCTGGCCCTCCCCCCGATGGGGGCGAGGGGATCGGAGGGAGGGGAGGCGCCATCCTCGCATGCCGTAGACTCCGCGCCGTAGGCGGCGCGGGCGCGAGACCCGCGCGCGGCACCCGGGAGGAATACGCGATGCCACTCACGAGCGAGGCTGCACAGCGCATGATCGCGGCGAGTCACGAGAAGGCGCGCGAGCTGGGCGTGGCCGTCTGCACGGCCATCATCGATCCCGAGGGGCGGCTCTTCGCGTTCGGCCGCATGGAGGGCGCGCGCTGGCTGTCCATCGAGGTGTCACAGGCGAAGGCGCTCACCGGCGCCATGCTCGGGCGCGACGGCCCGGAACTGGCCGAGATGGACCCGTCCATCATCGCCGCCCTCGGCTCGATGCACGGCCGCGCGATGCTCGCCATGGGCAGCGTCACGACGCTGCACGAGGACGGCGAGCTCATCGCGGGCATCGGCTGCAGCGGCGCCACCGACGAAGAGGACGGCGAGTGCGCCCACGCCGCGCGTGATGCGTACTAGCCGCTAGCTGTACCTCACATAGAAGTTGCGTACAGGTGGGAGGTCGGGACGGCCCAGCGAGGTCTTCCGTGACTCCTGTCGGCGTGCGCCGTGCTATGCCACCCGGATCGGGTGGGGGAGTGGCTGATTGAAGAGGTAGCCCTTCTCGTTGAAGGGGACCGCGTCCGGCTGGGTGTTGCCGGCGACGTCGGTCGCGCGCGTGAGCAGTGTGTGGTCGCCGGGCGCCGCCGCCCAGTCGAACTCGAACCGCGCCCACGAGTACTGCACCCGCGGCTCGACGATACGGGCGGGTCGCCAGTTCGTGCCGCCGTCAGCGCTCCACTCGACCTGTGCGATGTCGCCGTGCGGTGAGTGCGCGAAGCCGTGCAGACGGTGCGTGCCGCTCGCCAGCTCAGCCGGCCATGGCAGCCCGAGCGCGCTCTTGATCGACTGCACCGTCACCGCCTGGCCATCCGCCTCGCCCTCGGTCGGGTAGTCGTCGCCGATCAGCACGTACGAGGTGGTGTTGTTGCGCGTCCAGAGCTGCTCGCGCGAGACCTCGATGCGGCCGAGCCACTTGATGCTCGTGCTGCCGACCCAGCCGGGCACGAGGGCGCGCAGCGGGAAGCCGTGATCGCGGGGCAAGACCTCGCCGTTGAGGCCGTAGGCGAGCAGCGTGTCCGGGTGCATCGCCTTCTCCGCCGTGACCACGCGGCGGAAACCGCCTTCGGGCGCCGCCGCGTCGAGGCCCACGAGGAGCACGCTCGCCGCGTCGTCGGCGATCCCGGCGAGCGTGAGCACGTCGGCGAGTGCTACGCCGAGCCAGACCCCGTTGCCGACCGCACCCGGCCCCCACTGCGTGCCCTTCGCGGCGCGGCCCTGCAGCCGGTCGAACATCGCGCGATGGTTCCCCGCGCACTCGAGGTACGAGACGAGCGTCCGGGCGGGGAGGCGTCGCAGCTCCTGGTATGTCAGCTCGAGTGGCTGACCGACGGCGTCGCCCTCCACGGTGAGCCGCCACCCGGCCGAGTCGACCTCGGGGCTCTCCGGGGAGTTGTTGCGGACGAAGAACAGGCGGTTGGGCGTGACCACGCCGTCCATCAGCTCGAGGCGCGATTCGAGCCCGGCCTCGCCGTGCTGGATGAACGGCGCAGGGTCCTTCGCCAGCCCCGACGACTCGTTGCCCCGATCGTCAGGGAAGCACGCCGCAAACACGGCAGCAGCGCCGCCCGCCGCGAGCAGACCGAGGAAGCGACGTCGGCTGATGCCACGGTCGCTCGCGAGACTCCAGAGCGGGTCGTTCGCCACGAGGGTCCCTCGGCGCTCAGGCGACCTCGACGCCGTCGCGGATGCGCCACTCGCCGTCCTGGAGCAGGTGGCGGATGCGCCGCGTCGCCGTGATGTCGTCGAGCGGGTCGCCGTCGAGGACGAGCAGGTCGGCGCGGCGGCCGGGGCGCACCGTGCCGAGGTCGTCCTCGACGCCGATGGCGCGCGCGCCCTGGAGCGTCGCCGCCTGGATCGCCTCGTGGTTCGACATCCCGATGCCGGTGAGGAGCGCGATCTCCCGATGGATGGCGTCGGGGCCGGTGAACGGGCTGCCCATGTCCGTCCCGGCGACGATCGGGACGCCCGCGCGCCAGGCGGCGCTGATGTTCGCGTGATGTACCTCCGCGACCTCGCGCGCCCGCTGCAGCGTCTCCTCGCCCAGCGCCTCGGAGGCGCTCTCGATCACGTAGTGGATCACCGCCAGCGTGGGCACGACGAACGTCCCGTGCTCCAGCATCTCCTCGATCAGCTCGGCGGTGACGAACGAGGCGTGCTCGACGGTGTCGATGCCGCCGCGCACGGCGTTGCGGATGCTCGGCTCGCCGTGGGCGTGGGCGGCGACGCGCTTGCCCTCGGCGTGCGCCATCGAGGTGACGATCGCCACCTCTTCCTCGCTGTACTGCTCGGTGCCGGGTCCGTGTCCGGTGCCGATGACGCCCCCCGAGACCATCATCTTGAGCAGGTCCGCGCCGTCGTCGAGCTGCCGTCGGGCAGCCCGGCGTACCGACTCGGGGTCGTCGGCGTGGAGTCCGACGTGCCAGCCGTGGCCGTCCGGCCCCGTCATCCACGCACCGGCGGTGAAGATGCGCGGCCCCGGCGCCGAGCCCGAGGCGATCGAGTCGCGCAGGTCGAGGCTGAGCGGCCCGACGCCGCCGACCTCGCGCGCCGTGGTGACACCGTTGCCGAGCAGCGCCGCGGCGCGCTTCGCTGCCTGCCCGGCCTGCTCCGCGTGGGGGAGGTCGAGGGCGTTGTCGAGCGCCTCGGGCGTTGCGTCCATCGTGAGGTGGGTGTGTGCGTCGATGAGCCCGGGGATCGCCGTCGCGCCGCCGGCGTCGATCTCATCGCCGTCGCCGTCGAGTCCGGGGCCGATCTCGGCGAAGCGGCCGTCGCGGATCAGCACGTCGACGCCGTCGCGGATGTCGCCGGCCCCGTCGATGAGGCGCAGATTGCGGATCAGCATGTAGAGTTCTCCGTGACCTTCGCAGCCGCTCCCACCCGGCTCATGCTAGCGCACCAACCGCCCTACGATGGGTGGGTACGCGCCACGCGCGGCGACATGCCCGCGCGCTGAGGAAGGGGCATGCATGACGGCTGCTCAGGATGCGGCAATCGGCGCCGAGGTGCTCGTGCGGGACTACCCCGCGGTCCGCGCCGTCGACGGCATCGACCTTGCGGTCGAGCGGGGGCAGGTGTTCGGCTTCCTCGGCGCGAACGGCTCCGGCAAGACCACCACCATCCGCATGCTCACCACGCTGCTCCGCCCCACCGCCGGCCGCGCCTACGTCGACGGCCTCGACGTGCAGCGCGAGCCGACCGAGGTGCGGCGGCGCATTGGCGTCGCGCTGCAGGAGGCCGGCCTCGACGACCTCCAGACCGGGCGCGAGCTGCTCGCGCTCCAGGGCCGGCTGCACGGCGTGCACCGGGGCGAGATCGATGCACGCGTGGCTGAGTTGCTCGCGATCGTGGACCTCGAGGACGCCGCCGATCGGCGTATCGGGACGTACTCCGGCGGGATGCAGCGTCGACTCGACCTCGCCTCGGCGCTCGTGCATGGGCCTGGCATCGTCTTCCTCGACGAGCCGACGACCGGGCTCGACCCGATCAGCCGCGACGCTGTGTGGCGCTTCGTGGAGCAGCTCAACCGCGACGACGGCGTCACGTTCTTCCTCACCACGCAGTACCTGGAGGAGGCCGACCGCCTCGCCGACGAGGTCGCGATCATCGACGCCGGGCGCATCGTCGCGCAGGGCTCGCCCGCGAGCCTGAAGGCGACGATCGGCGCCGACGTGGTCACGATCCACGTCGATGCAGATGAGGGCGGCACTGCGGTCGCCCGCGCCGTGCTGCGCATCGAGGAACTGGATGGGCTCGAGGAGGTGCGCACGCTCGACGACGCGATCGTCGTGTACATCGCCGACGGCAGCCGCGCCATCGCGCGGCTCGTCACGCTCGTGCAGGAGGCCGGGCTCGACGTGCGCGAGGTGACGCTCGCGCAGCCGACGCTGGACGACGTGTTCCTGCGCACGACCGGCCGCCATCTCGAAGTCGACGCAGACGTGACCGCGTCGGGGGAGGGGAACGCATGACGGCACTGGTCATCGGGACGTATCAACTCGCGTGGCGGGCGGTGCGGGAGACGATCCGCCAGCCGGGGGTCGAGGTGGGCAACCTCTTCATCCCGCTGTTCTTCTTCTTCGTCACCGTCGGCGCCATCAGCAACATCGCGGGCTCGGCGCTGGGTATCGAGAACTACGAGGGCTTCCAGCTCCCCGTCGCGGTCACGCAGGGCGTGGCCGGCGCCGCCGCCATCTCGGGCGTGGCGATCGTGAAGGACATCGAGAGCGGCTACTTCGACAAGCTGCTGCTCACGCCGATGCCGCGGCTGGCGATCGTGCTCGGTCGGCTCATCGCCGACGGCATCCGCTGCGCCGCGTTCACGTCGATCATCATCGCGGTGCTGGCCTTCTTCACCGGCGGGCTGGAGGCGGGACCGCTCGGCTTCCTCATGATCATCCTGCTCGCAGGCCTGTTCGGGGTGGCCTACTCGGGGATCGGGGTGGCGATCGGGCTGCGCACCGGGAACGCGCAGGCAGCGCAGGCGGGGTTCCTGCTCTTCTTCCCCCTCCTGTTCCTCTCGCCGGCGTTCGCGCCGAAGGAGATCTTCGACCCGTGGATGGAGTTCCTCGCCTCGATCAACCCGGTCACCTACCTGCTCGAGGGGATGCGCACGCTGGCCCTCGACGGCTGGGAGTGGGACAACCTCGCCGGTGCGTTCGCTGCGGTGTTCGGGCTCGGGGTCGTGACCACGGCGGCCGCCCTGTGGGCGCTCCGCACGAGGACCGCGTAGCACGATGACGAGCGGCACGCCTGGTTGAGTTCGATCTCGCGCGCGAGGGTCAGCGGGAGCCCTTCGACCGGCGCTCCGGGCCGAGCACCGCTTCCGCGTGCTCGATATCCTCGATCGCCTGGCGGAAGACCACCTGTTTGAGGTAGGTCTGGTACGGAACGCCGAGGATGGCTGCCGCGCGCTTCACGACTCCGATCTGGGCCTTCCCCCAGCGCAGGGTGACGCTCCCGGTCAGCACCTCACTATCCGCCTCGGCCTCCAGGCGCGAGACAAGATCGGAGACCTCCGAGTCCTCCTCGATGCGCTCGCTAACCACCTTCATCTCACGTGGGTTGCGTGGCGCAGCCATCAGTCCCCCTCTCGCTCGAAGCAACTGATCACGATCACCGATCTGTCATGGGGATGACGCGTCCAGTACAGAATGTACTGCTATTTGCATTACATCGCTCGCGACGGCAGTACAGATCAGACTGCTGCATACGCGGCCCGACGTCAGCGCTGCGATCGGCGTGGCTGTCTGGCTGCAAACGGGTAACCTGCACGCCGCACCGGCGGCCACCACGGCGCTTGAGCTGTGGGCGCTCCGTACGAGGACGGCATGACGCGATGACCACCGACGACCGATGGCGGCAGGCCGCCGACTCCCCCGACCACTCGCTCGCGCCGCTCGACGGCGCGGACCTCGGCGGCGGCGTGGCGCTCGACGTGCGGCTCGGGCCGCGCAGCGCGGTGGGTTCGACGTACTTCCGCTGCTACCTCGACACGCCCGGCGGGCGCTCGACGGCGCCGGTGGTGTTCGGGCTACAGAACTCGGGGCCGTACCCCGGCTTCAACTGGGTCGAGGTGCTCGACTACTTCGCTTCGCTCCCGCTCGACGACGGCGCGACGTTCGAGGTCACCGCCGAGGTCGAGCGCGCACTGTTCGAGCGCCTCGCGAGTGTCGTGCCTCCCGGTGGGCACCTCATGGCCGAGTACGACTCGGTCGCCCGCACGCTCACGGCGCGTGCGCTGTCGGCGCGCGTCCCGCCCGTTGCGACACCGCTTGGCGCGCTGCTGTTCGAGGTGGGCTGCGGCGTCGCGTTTCGCGACTGGTACATCTCCGAGGGCGGCCGCGAGGGCCCTCGCAAGCTCCAGGGATTCCGCGCCCTTAACGACGACCACGCGCGTACGCGCGGCCTCGAAGCCGCCGAGGCGCTCGACGCATTTCTCGCAGACCGTGGCTCGCTCGCCGCCGACTTGCGGGAGGTGACGTTCCCCCTCGCCGAGTCGGTGCTCGCGGAGCTGCGGAGGCGCTTCGGCGGTTCGTGACCCTCGTGTAGTATCGAGAGTGCCGCGGGTAGCCATTCCCAGTTCGGCCATAACGCACAACGTTGCCCGCCGCCCGCCGAGGCGGAGGCACCACGACGGAGGACGCGATGCCCCAGACCCTGAGCGTGATCAAGGCAGATGTCGGCGGCTTTGTCGGCCACTCGGCCATGCACCCCGAGCTCCTCGACGCCGGTCGCGAGTCACTGGCCCAGGCCGTGCAGTCGGGACTGCTGATCGACGCTCAGGCCCACGCCTGCGGCGACGACCTGTTCCTGATCATGTCGCACGACCGCGGCGAGGACGACGAGGCTATTCACCGCCTCGCGTGGGACACGTTCCAGATCGGCACTGACGTGGCGATGAAGCTGCACCTCTACGGCGCCGGCCAGGACATCCTCGTCGACGCCTTCTCCGGCAACATCCGCGGCGCCGGCCCCGGCTCCGCCGAGGTGGAGCTCGAGGAGCGCCCCTCGGAGCCGGTGATCGTCTTCATGGGCGACAAGACCTCGGCCGGCTCGTTCAACCTGCCGTTCTTCAAGATGTTCGCCGACCCCTTCAACACCGCCGGCCTCGTGATCGCCGAGCCGCTGCACATGGGCTTCGAGTACGAGGTCCACGACGTCAAGGAGAGCAAGCGCATCATGCTCTCCTGCCCGGACGAGATGTACGACCTGCTCGTCTTCATCGGGTCGCCGGCGCGCTACGCCGTGAAGCGCGTGCGCAGCCGCAGCACCGGCGAGGTCGCCGCGGTCTCCTCCACCGACAAGCTCTCGCTCATCGCCGGCCGCTACGTCGGCAAGGACGACCCGACGGCGATCGTGCGCTGCCAGGGCGCCTTCCCCGCCGTCGGCGAGGTGATCGAGCCGTTCACGACCGCGTGGACCGTCGAGGGCTTCATGCGCGGTTCGCACTACGGCCCGTGGATGCCGACATCGGTCGAGGATGCGCACCCGGCGCGCTTCGACGGCCCGCCGCGCATCGTCGCGCTCGGCTTCCAGCTCGCCGAAGGCAAGCTCGTGGGCCCGCGCGACCTGTTCGACGACCCCTCGTACGACAACGCGCGCACGGAGGCGAACAACATCAGCGACTACCTGCGCAAGCACGGCCCCTTCGAGCCGCATCGCCTTCCCCTCGACGAGATGGAGTACACGACCATGCCGGCCGTGGCCGCCAAGCTGTCCGACCGCTGGGAGGACATGTAGGGGCGGCGGCGAACGGAGCCCCGCGGGAGCATCTCATTGCAGATGTTCGTCGACGCCGACGAGGCGTACCTGACGTGGACGCACTGGCATCCCGAGGGCCACGTGCTCAACGTCGGCCGCCGCCCGGTCCCCTCGGCTGCGATCGTCCTCCACCTCGCGGTCTGCGAGCGCATCTCGCAGCGCGGCGTGCGCTACACCACCGGCGAATACGTCAAGGTCTGTTCCCTCGACCGCCAGGAGCTCATCGAGTGGGCGCAGCGCGACGATGTCGATGGCGAACTGAGCACGGACTGCTATTGCCTGAACTGAGGGAACGCCCGTGACGGCCAGACGCCGCCTCCTCATCGCCACCGGCAACCCCGGCAAGGTCGCCGAGTTCCGCACGCTCCTTGACGGGTGCGGGTGGGACGTGGTGGCGCCGGCCGACATCGGGCTGCCGCGCGTCGAGGTGATCGAGACCTCGCGGTCGTACCTCGAGAACGCGATCACGAAGGCCGTGCGCCACGCCGAGGCGTCCGGGCTGCCCTCGCTGGCCGACGACTCCGGCCTCGAGGTCGACGCGCTCGACGGGCGGCCGGGTGTGATCTCGGCGCGCTACGGCGGGCCGCAGGCCGCGACCGCCGCCGCGCGCAACGCCCTGCTCCTCGGCGAGCTCGACGGCGTCCCGCCCGCACGACGAGGGGCGCGCTTCCGCGCCGTGCTCGCCCTCGCCATCCCCAACGGCGAGACCTACGTACGTGAGGCGACCGTGGAGGGACGCATCGCAGCCGCGGCGCACGGCGCCGATGGGTTCGGCTACGACCCCGTCTTCGAGCTACCGGACGGCCGCTCCATGGCCGAGCTCGGCGAGGACAAGCACGCCATTAGCCATCGCGGACGCGCCGCACGTGAGATAATCGACGTGCTGCGGGAGCTCGCATGACCGATCAGCCATTGTCCACGGACGTCCTCGACGCCTTCGGGCGGCCGCTGCGCGACCTCCGCATCTCGGTCACGGACCGCTGCAACTTCCGCTGCCGCTACTGCATGCCGCGCGAGGTCTTCGGCCCGGACTTCGAGTTCCTGCCACGTGATCAGATCCTGACGTTCGAGGAGATCGCGCGCCTCGCCGGCCTGTTCGCGGGCTTCGGCGTCCGCAAGCTGCGGCTCACCGGCGGCGAGCCGACGCTGCGCGCCGACCTGCCGGCGCTCGTGGCGCAACTCCGCGAGGCAGCGCCGGACATGGACATCGCGCTGACGACGAACGGCTCGCTACTGACGAAGCTCGCGCAGCCGCTCGCCGATGCCGGCCTCGACCGCGTCACGGTCTCCCTCGACACCCTGGACGACGCGATCTTCCGCGAGATGAACGACGTCGAGATTCCCGTGCAGACCGTCCTCGACGGCATCGACGCGGCGGCCGCGGCCGGGCTGCGGCCTATCAAGGTCAACGCCGTGATTAAGCGCGGCGTCAACGACCACACCGCCATCGACCTCGCCCGCTACTTCAAGGGGAGCGGCCACATCCTGCGCTTCATCGAGTACATGGACGTGGGCGCGACGAACGGCTGGGTGCTCGACGATGTCGTGCCCGCGGCCGAGCTCGCCGAGCGCGTAAACGCCGAGCTGCCGATCGAGCCCGTCGAGCCGTCGTACCGTGGCGAGGTGGCCCGGCGCTGGCGCTACCTGGACGGCGACGGCGAGGTGGGGTTCATCACCTCGGTGTCCGCGCCGTTCTGCAGCGACTGCACGCGCGCGCGGCTGTCGGCCGACGGCTCGCTCTACACGTGCCTGTTCGCGGTGATCGGCACGGACCTGCGGGCCCCGCTGCGCGAGGGTGCGAGCGACGAGGAGCTGCTGGACATGCTGCGCGGCCTCTGGCGCGTCCGAGACGACCGCTACTCGGAGCTCCGCTCCGCCGCCACCCCCGACGTCGCCTCCCTCGGCCCCCGCATCGAGATGTCCTACATCGGCGGCTAGCGTCCTGCCTCCTCGTCGATGGTGATCTTCCAGATCACGTGCTGGACCGGGTCGGACACCAGCAGGTCGCCCTCGGTCGTGACGACGATATCGTCGGGTCCGAATCTGCTCATCCTGGACGTCTCGTGATCGACGACGATCGCAGCCGTCCCGTCGGGGGCGATGCGGACTACCTGCCGGTACCTTGGATCAAGCACGTACATCGAGCCGTCCGGTCCGAGGGCCAACCGGTGGCGGCGGTGGGAGAACAGCCCTCCGTACACGCCTCGCCCATCCTCGAAGACGGTCGAGGCATCGCCGGCACTCGTGAGCCGCGTCACCCAGAAGTTCGTGGATGTGTCAGCCAGGAAATACAGAGAGCCATCGTCGGCCGCGCCCAGCCCCCACATGTAGTCGAAGCGACCTTCGACGCGAGCCAGGGTTCCATCGGGATCAAGACGCCAGATCTGTCCGCCCCTGGTGATGAGCACACTGCCGTCGGGTCCCTGCTCCATGGTGTGGATATCGCCGGCGGCATCCCACTCGATGGTCGAGACGGTGCCATCGAGCTCGATAGTGCGGACTCGGCTGTCGCCGTCCACTGCATAGATAGTGCCGTCGCCGTCTACGGCGACATACTGCGGGCGTTCGAACCGGGCTCGGTCCCGGGAGCCGTCGCGCGAGCCCTCGAGGTTCCCGCCTGCCAGCGTGCTGACCGTGCCGTCTGCTGAAATGCGGCGAATAGCGTGGTTCCCGGCTTCGGCGACGAGGACGCCACCGGACCGATCGGGGGAGATCCCTCTCGGCTCAGTGAAGAGCGCCTCTTCGGCGGGTCCACCGTCGCCGGAGGATCCGGATCGGCCAACGCGTCCCGCGTAACGGCTGACACTCACGCCCTCCAGGCGTGGGAGCCCCTCGGCGTCCGCAAGCGCGACATTGCTGGTGAAGCCGCCCGGACCGGGGAAGATGGCTCGCACGGTGCTGCCGGCCTGGTCCACCAGGACCAGCGCCCCGCTCGGTGCGATGTCGATCGCTGCGGGGAAGTGGAACGTCGCTCCTCCGTACGAACCGTCGTAGCTCCCCGCCTCGCCGGTCCCGGCGACGGCACGCAGCGTTCCGGCCGGCATCAGCTGCACGATCTGGTCCCGGCCGGTATCGGAGATATAGATATCACCGTCGGCCGTCACGGCGAGCCCCAGAGGACTGGCCAGGCTCCCGCCACGATGCGCCGGTTGTGGATCACGGTAGAGCGTTCGCACAGAGCCGTCGGGAGTGATCTTGCGGATGATTCCGACTCTTCCCACTTCACCGGGAACCCAGGGATTGATCTCACTGACGTACAGGTTGCCGGAGGCGTCGACATCGATGTCCGTCACGTAGCCGAACCGGGCATGACCCCTGTGTCCGTCGGCGAACCCGTACCTTCCTCCTGCGAGGGTCGACAACCACCCCGACGGCGAGAGGCGCCTGATGGTTGGCCCGTCATCAATGTAGAGGTCCCCGTCAGGGGCGAGCGCAATGCTATCGACCGAGCCGAAGACGGCCTGCTCCGCTGGGCCGTCTCGACGCGTCGGATCGTCTCCGTGACCAGAGGGTCCGGTTCCCGCCACCGTGGTCACCATGCCATCGGGTGTCACCCTGCGGATTCGGCGGTTGACGCGGTCGCCGACATAGATGGTGCCGTCCGGAGCGATGGCGACGCTGCTGGGGCCTCGGAACTGGGCCACGTCCGCAGGGCCGTCACGAAAGCCGCCGCTATGGCTACCCGCTATCGTCGTGACGGTCCCGTCCCGCGCGACACGGCGGACCGCGGGGTTGTAGTAGTTCACGACGACGACGCTCCCGTCGAGATCGACGGCCAGTCCCATCAGCCCGACCTGGCGATGAGTCCCGAAGCGCGCGTCAATCCGCCCACCGTCGACGTACCCCCACTGCATCGCTCGCCCCGCGACCGTGACGACCCGCTGCTCGGGAAGCTCTACCTCGACCCGCATGTCTCCGAAGCGATACCCGAGGTCCGGGCGGGTCCCGTCGTCAAGTTCGAGCCGGACCGTCCCAAGGAGGCCCCACGACCCACCCGCCCGCCGAGCGCTCACGAAGATCCGGCTCTCGGTGCGCACGTCCTGCCACACGCGGACCTCGAAGCGGATGGGAGCGGCAGCCGTCAGCGGGACACTGAGAATCGTCTGTCCAAAGCGGTGGTTACCGCTTGTGCTCAAGCCATCGTCGAGGAGGAGCGGCACCATCCCGAGAGTGCCCCACGAGCCATCAGCCGCGCGTGCGCCAACCGCGATGTCCGCGGTGTCATTAAGGCCCTGCCAGACACGCATTTCGAGTGTCGTCGTGGTCGCGCCGTACGGATGCGACGAACCCAGCGTACTGAGGCCGATCACGGCGGCGACTAATGCGATGACGAGCCTGCGCACGGACGCCTCCAAGGGGGTCCCTTCGCGACCCTAACAGAAGTTCGGGCGCCCATCCGGTACGGCGCCGGTACACTCGAGGCACTGCACACCTACGGAGTCCCCATGACGACCTCGACCCCCGCTGACGGCCAGCCCACGCTCTCCCACCTCGACGAGCGCGGCGACGCGCGCATGGTTGACGTGTCCGACAAGCCGGAGTCGCACCGCGAGGCGACGGCGCGCGGGCGCGTGGCGATGAGCGCGGAGACGCTGGCACTGATCACCGAGGGCCGCGTCTCGAAGGGCGACGTACTGGCCACGGCGCGCCTCGCCGGCATCATGGCCGCGAAGCGCACCCACGACTTGATCCCGCTCTGCCACCCGCTCCCCATCAGCGGCGTCGAGGTACACCTCGGCGCGAGCGCTGACGGCGCTGACCCGGCCATCGAGATCGAGGCCGCGGTGCGCACGACTGCGCGGACGGGTGTGGAGATGGAGGCGCTGACGGCCGTCAGCGTCGCGGCGCTGACGGTCTACGACATGTGCAAGTCGGCCGAGCGCGGGATGCGCGTCGAGGATGTGCGCCTCGTCGCGAAGTCGGGCGGGCGTTCCGGGGACTATACTGCGGAGTAGTATGGGAGGTGGAATGGCCTTCACTCTGACAGAGATGGAACAGATCAGAGCTGCGGCTCATCGCGTGCTGACGCAGCCGTGCTCGGTATGCGGCAAGGTAGATACGTTCCGGATCAGCGAGGACGGCTTCGTAGCGCTGAGGCTGCAGGAAGACCTCGAAGGCCTCCAGCTCGGGGGCTCAACACTTCCGTGCGTTGCCGCGACTTGCCTGCATTGTGGCAAAACCGAGTTGCTGAATGCCCTTATTCTGGGACTAGGCGACATCGTTGAACGATATTCGCCAAACGAGGCTGCACGCGCCTGATGACGCTGGAGGAACCGGGCGAGCGGATGCCCGCTCCGACTTCCGACGACCTCCAGCTGACCCTGAGGTTCCGTCCCCGGGTCGTTGATGTCTACTACCTCACCACAGCCGAACTGCGCGAACTGGCGTCCCTCGGCGTATCGCTCCATCTGACGTTCTTCGGTGTGTCAGCGGGAGCCGCCGTCGCTTTCGTCATCGCGCTCCTAACCGCCACACTCGACAATCGCACTAACGCTACGTTTGTAGCGTTGCTCGCGGTTTCACTTATTGGGATGGCCTACTTCGCGGTCCGAGCGCTTCTCGACTGGCGGGCACGCGAGCGCATTGTTCGATCAGTGCGAGGTGACGACCGCCGCGCGGTGACGCAGCGGCCCCCTGCCTAAGGGCCCTGGCCCTCCATGTGCGCGAGCGCGGCCTCCACGGCGCGGTACGCGTAGTGGAGGTAGGAGGCGGCGTCGAGGTCCTCCAGCGGCAGGCGCACCTCGGAGCGGCCGGTCGCGGGGTCGTCGGTGTCGAGCTGGTCGACCTCGCTGCCGACCTGTAGCTCGTAGAGCGCACCGTCTTCGCCCAGCACCACGCACCCGCGCTCGCTGTCGCCCGCGGGCGGCTCGACCTCGATGCCGTACGAGAAGAACGAGCCGGGGAACTCCGGGAACGGCTCGATGCTGGTCGCCAGTTCCTGCAGCAGTTCGCCCAGTTGAGAGCCCGCCCGTTCGACGATGGCGTCGGCGTGGGCGCGGTGCCGCAGCAGATCGTTCTCTGAGACCATTCCTGTACTCCCTGCCCCGGTGAGGCTGTCCCTCGCGGCGCGCTCCCTCACCCCCCGCCCTCTCCCTCGGCGAGGGGGCTGGATCGGAGACGGGTCGAGCGGATCGACCGGCCCGCCCGGCGCTCGTATCATGATCGTGCCCCGGACATCCGTCCTCAAGGGCGATCGGGCCGATGTCGGCCCACACATGGTACGCAACCACTTCCCGCACGTCGCAAGTACCGCACATGGGCATCAGCGTCGGCCGATTCGCGATCGTCGAAGGTGACGTGCGCGAGCATGGCCCCTGGCTTGTTGAACAGACCCGCGACGGCGACCCGCGCATCGTGCAGCTCATCGTCCTCGTCGAACCCGTCGACGAGCGCTCCGCCGAGTTCTGCGAGGACGTTGCGGGTGCGGTCGCAGACCTCTTCGTCTCCGAGGAGTTGTCCCTGACCGGCGGGCTCGTGCGGGCGATGCGCCGTGCGCACGCCAACCTGGCCGAGTGGAATCGGCGCTCGCTGCGCGAGCACCGCGTCGCCGTCGGCGTGACGTGCGTGGTGTTGCGTGACGGTGAAGCCACCATCGCGCAGGCCGGGCCGGGCCTCGTCTACCTTGTGAGTTCCGACGGCACGCGGCGCGTCACCACGGCGGGCGAGCCCGCCGCCAGCCCTCTGGGGAGTGACGGCGAGATCACCCCGCAGTTCGTCGCGGCCCAGACCGCCGATACCAGCATCCTGCTCCTCAGCAGCTTCGCCGAGACGACGGCCGGCCCGTCGGCCATCGGCCGCGCCTTCACCACGCACACCGGCCGGCTTCTCACCGAGCTGTTCGTACAGGTCCGCAACGTCCCGGACGTCCACGCGGTGTTCATCACCGATGCACCGGACGAGGAGGCAGTGGAGCCCATCGCAGATGAGGAGAGCGAGGTCGCCGAGTCCCGCGAGCCCGATCCGTTCGAGGAACCCCCGCGGGCTGCCCCACCGTTCCCGGTCGACGAGCCGGACGTGCGCGTGACCGTGGTCCCGACGAGCGATCGCGAGGAAGAACAGCCGCGACGGCGGATGCCGACACTGCGGCGTGCGCGTGTCGCAGGCACCTCGCCGCCGCTCCCGTGGCGATGGCTCGCAGTGGGCCTGCTTGCGGTGGTCGCGGTCGTGGCCGCATTCATCGTCGTGCCGCCGCTCCTCGAGGAGGATGCGGCGGAGCGCCTCGATGCCCGGCTGGCCGAGGCGGGCGAACTGCTCACGAGCGCCGGGGAGGAGTCGGAGATCGGCGCGCAGCGCGATCAGTTGAACGCCGCGCTCACGCAACTCGAGGAGGCGCGCTCGCTGGACGCCACTGATCCACGCATCGGCTCGCTGCAGCGCGTCATCCAGGACCGGCTGGACACGGTCAACGGAGTCATCGAGATCGACCAGATCGAGACGGTCCTCCGCTTCGAGGGAGTCGTGACGCGCCCGCTCTCGCCCGACGCGCTCGCGGTCGGCGATGAACGGCTGTGGGTAATGGACGCGGCGCTCGGCCGCGTCCTCGCCATCGACCCCCGCGGCATCTTCGGCGTGGTGGAGGTCTACCGGGCGGGGCGCAGCTACGGGCTCGTGGAGGCCTCCACGCCAGTCGACATTGCATGGGATCCGCTCGCCGGCAGGCTGCTCGTACTGGATCAGCAGCGCTCGCTCTTCTCCGTCTCGCTCGACGCCGAGCCCGCTCGCCTGCCGCTGAGAGCCGCCGACGAGCTCTCGACCGTCGACGCGATCGCGGTGCACGCGGGGGACCTGTACCTCCTCGACGCCGGCGGCGGCGAGGTCTGGCGCTACCTGCCCGCCGGCGGCGGATTCGACTCCGAACGCACGGGCCTGCTCGGCGTGGCTTCGCTCGCCGGCGGCCGCGCGCTGCACGTAGCCGACGACGTGTTCGTGCTGGACATGGAGGAGCTCCGGCGCTTCAGGGAGAGTCGCGAGGACGCCGGGCAACTACAGGGCATCGACCGCCCGCTCAACGCACCGGTAGGCCTCGTGGCCGACGCCGACACGCTCTACATCGCCGACCGCGGGGGGCAACGGATCGTGGTGGGCGACCCCACCGGGCCGTTCCTGCGCCAGTACACGCACCCGGACTTCACGGACCTGCGTGGCATCGCCCTCGGGCCGGGCGGGGAGCGGCTCTACGTGCTCACCGGCTCCGGCATCCTCAGCTTCGAGCCCGCGCCGTGATCGGCCCGAGCTTCACGAGGCCACTCGCGCGCCAGCGCGATACCCTAGCCGCATGACCACGCTGCTCGCCATCGAATCGTCGTGCGACGAGACCGCTGCGGCCGTCGTGGTCGACGGGCGGCGCATGCTCTCGAACGTCGTCGCCTCGCAGGCCGAGCTGCACAGCGAGAGCGGCGGCGTCGTCCCGGAGGTCGCGGCGCGCCAGCACGTGCGGGCGCTGCTGCCCGTCGTGCGCCGAGCCCTCGAGGAAGCCGAGTGCTCGTGGGACCGCATCGACGCCATCGCCGCGACGGCTGGGCCGGGCCTGCCGGGCGCGCTCGTCGTGGGGCTCAACGCCGCGCGGGGCATCGCCTACGCGCGCGGGCTGCCGTTCATCGCCACCGACCACATCGAAGGGCACGTCTGCGCAAACTGGCTGGGGCCGGAGGAGCCGCCGCTGCCCGCGCTCGCGCTGGTCGTCTCCGGTGGTCACACCGAGCTGCTGCTGATGGAGGACCACGGCCACTTCGAGCGGCTCGGCGGTACGCGCGACGACGCGGCTGGCGAGGCGTTCGACAAGGTCGCGCGCCTGCTCGACCTCGGCTACCCGGGCGGCCCGCCGATCTCACGGCTCGCGGCGACCGCCACCGAGCGCACGCTCAAGCTCCCTCGGGCGTGGCTGCGCGGGAGCGACGACTTCTCCTTCTCCGGCCTCAAGACCGCCGTCGCGCGGCTCGTCTCCGGCGAGGACGGCCCCGTGCCACCTCCGGCCGAAGTCGCGTGGGCCTTCGAGGAGTCCGTCGTCGACGTGCTGTCGCGCAAGGCGGCGCGGGTCGCGGAGCGCGAGGGTGTGGGGGCGCTGCTCGTAGCGGGCGGGGTGGCGGCCAACCGTCGGCTGCGCGAGGTCGTGCGTGAGCGCTCGCCGGTGCCGGTCTTCATCCCCGAGCCGGTGCTGTGCACGGACAACGCCGCGATGATCGGCGCCGCTGCGTGGCGTCACCTCGACGAGGCGGTACCGCCCGAGGCATCGCTCGACATCCACCCGACGGTGAAGCGCGATCCGCGCGCGCTTGCGCGCGCCGGGCGACGCTAGCGGACGACGCTCAGCCCTCGAGCAGCGCGACGCCGTCGCGCAGCAGCACCCGCTCAAGC
Source organism: Dehalococcoidia bacterium (assembly GCA_965208885.1). GTDB lineage: Bacteria > Chloroflexota > Dehalococcoidia > UBA2979 > UBA2979 > VXMT01. The sequence continues at coordinate 1,009,651 of CBDBPS010000002.1, read as the reverse complement.
GACGTGGCGAGCGCCGCCTCGGCCTCATCGAGCGTGAGCGCCTCCGCCGCCGTGAGCGGCGGGACTGGGTCGAGGTCGGAGGCCACGGTGACCGCGACAGCGCGTACCCAGCCCGTCCCCACATGCCCCTCGCGCCAGCGGGCGATACGCCGCGGGCGCCGCTCGGGACACGACACGGCGTCCTCGACGGGTCCGACGCCGAGCCGCGTACGGAGCACGTCGCTCACGACCTCCTCGAGAGGCGGACCCGAACCCGGCATCGCCACGTCCAGGAGCCGCAACGGCCCATCGTCGGCGTCGCGCACCAGCACGTAGCGCGCGGGCGCGGCGTCGTCGGTTCCGTCGAGCCGCACGATGAAGGCGAGGTGCTCAGGGTCGGGTTGGTGCTCGACGGCCTGGTCGGTGGGCGTGGCTTCGGTGGTCATGGCGCGCTCACTCGCGGAGGCGCAACTGCGCCTCCAACGGCCCGGCGTCCGAGATCGGCCCGACAACGGCGAGGTGCAGCTCGTCCTCGACGATCAGCCGCTGCGCCACCTGCTCGATGTCATCGAGCGAGACCGCGTCGAAGGCGGCGATCGCCTCGTCGGGGCTGATCAGCGGCATGTCGAGCGCGGCCCGCGTCCCGTACCAGGCCGAGACGGAGCGTGACTCCTCGAGCTGTAGCTGGATGCGCGACCGCACCTGCTGCTTCGCGCGCGCCAACTCGGCCGCATCGACGGAACCGCCGACGCGCGCGAGCTCGCGCGTGATCTCCTCGACGGTGGCCTCTGCGTTGGTCGGGTCGACCCCCGCGTGGACGGCGAACGCGCCGGCGTCCTGGAGGAACGAGGTCGAGGTGTGCACGTCGTAGCAGAGCCCCAGCTCCTCGCGCAGGCGCAGGAAGAGCCGCGACGACATCCCCTCGCCGAGCAGCAGAGACAGCAGGCCCAGCGCGTAGCGGTCGTCGTCGCGCGCGTCGAGTCCGCGCATGCCGAGGCTGACGTAGGCCTGCTCGGTCTCCTTCGTCACCAGCCGCACGCGCTCGCCTCGCGGCTCGTGTCGAGCGCGCACCCACGTCGCCGGCGTTCCGGGCGCCCATCCGTCGGCCGACGATTCCACGAGCCTGCGCAGCGTCGAGGGGTCGACGGCGCCGGCCACGGCGACCACGGCAGTGTTCGCCACGTACTGCTGGCGGTAGTAGGCGCGCAGCCGGTCGGCGTCGATCCCGGTGACGGACGCAGGGGTGCCGGCCACGTCGCGGCCGATCGGCTGGTCGGGCCAGAGCAGGCTGTCGAGGGCGAGCGAAGCCTGCTCCTCGGGCGCATCTTCGACCGAGGCGAGTTCCTCGAGGATGACGCGACGCTCGCGCTCGATCTCCTCGTCGCGCATCAGCGAGTGCTGCACGGCGTCGGCCAGCAGGTCGAGTGCCTGCGCGGTGTCTTCGGCGGCGACCTTGCCGTAGTAGACGGTTAGCTCGCGGTCGGTGGCGGCGTTGAAGAGCCCGCCCAGCGCGTCTATCTCGATCGCGACGTCGCGAGGGGTGGGCCGCCTGGGAGTGCCCTTGAAGCAGAGGTGCTCGAGGAAGTGTGAGAGCCCCGCATCTGCCTCGGTGGCCTCGTAGCGCGCCCCGGCGTTGAAGTAGATCGAAATCGCCGCCGACCGCGCGTGCGGCATCGGGCACGCGACGATGCGCAGCCCGCTGTCGAGCGTCACGATCTCCGGTACGGTCGCGGCTGCGCCGCCCACACTCACCGAGGCACGTTCAGCCACCATTGCTGCCAATCATTGAACACGGGGGAGAGAGCAGAGCCGCGATGGTAGCAGCACGCCCCCGAGGATCAACGACGGGGAACGCGATGGCTAAGACTCCAGCCAGAGCACGTCGCCGTGCAGGTCGGGGTCGTGCTCCTTGCTCGCGAACACCTCGTACTCCGCGATCGACTCGCCGATCGTCGTGCCTGGACCATGGCCGGGGAGCACCATCGTCTCCGGCGGGAGCGAGTAGAGCCGGGAAGTGATCGAGGCGATCTCCTGCTGGAGCAGGTCGTTGTTGCGCGACGCCCCGGGGCCGCCGGGGAAGAGCGTGTCGCCGCTGAACAGCACCCCCCCGAGCAGCAGGCAGATCGAGCCGGGTGTGTGGCCGGGCGTGTGGATGACCTGCATCGTCGCGCCGCCGATGGCGATCTCGGCGCCATCGGCGAGGCGCTCGAACGCGCGGTTCTCCTCGATGTCGGTCTCCTCCGCGCCGAACAGTACGGGCACGTCGAGGGCTTCGAGCAGCGTGTCCCAGCCCGCCGTGTGGTCCATGTGCGAGTGCGTCACGACCACGCGCTCGACCGCGCGGTCGCCGATCGCATCGACGACCACCTCGAACCCGGTGGGGATATCGATCACCGTCGCGGGGGCGCTCTCGTCGCGCGGGCGGATGATGTACGAGTTGTTCCCGTACGGCCCGACATCGGCCAGCCACTCCACGGTCACCAGGTCGTCGGCGTACGCCTCGGGCATGTGGGTCCCCCTTCGGTTCGCGGATCGTCGGCGCGCAGCCTATCAAACGAGGCGAGTCCGCCGGGCCCGGCTACGCGGGCTCCTCGTTCGCGACCGGCTCGGGCACGCTCGTATCGAGTCCGCACGCGCCGTCACGCTGCCACGCGAGACCCTCGTCGCACAGCGCGGCGAGGAGCCGCCGGACTCGCGCACGCCCTTCGGCGTCCGCGCCGAGGTCACGCGCGAGGAGCGCCGTGCGCACCGGGCCGGCGGACTCGCGCAGCACCGCCATGATGCGGCCGCGCAGCTGGCGGTCGGAGCCCTCGAAGGGGCCCTGCGCGCGCACCGGGTCGGCCTCCTCGCCGCGCTCGAAGCGCGGTCGCGCCGCGCAGAAGCGCGCGACGACGCACACCTCGCAGCGCGGGCGCGGCGTGCAGACGAGTCCGCCGTAGTCCATCAAGGCCGGGTTCCACCGGCTGGCGTGACCCGTTGGGGTTAGCCAGCGCGCCGTCTCCGCGATCTCGGCTGGCGGCGTCTCCTTCGCCGGCTGCAGGTCGCCGTGGACGAGGCGCCCGAGGAGGCGCACGACGTTGGTGTCGATGGCCGTGGTGTCCTCGCCGTACCCGAAGCAGCGCACGATCGCCGCGGTGAACGGCCCGACGCCGGGCAACGCGAGCAGCGCCTCCTCGTCGCGAGGCACCTGCCCGCCGTGCGCGTAGACGCACCGCCGGCACGCCTCGTGGAGGTGCACGGCGCGACGCGGGTAGCCGCTGCTGCCCCACACGCGCAGCACCTCGGCGGGCGACGCCGCAGCGACCGCCTCGACGGTGGGGAAGGCCTCGACCCAGCGCTCCCAGAGCGGGCGCGCGCGCGACATCTGTGTCTGCTGGGAGCACACCCCGGCGACGAGCGCCCAGTACGGGTTACGGGCGTCGCGCCACGGGAAGCTCTGCGACTCGTGGTCGTACCAGTCGAGGAGCAGCGAGCGGACCTCGGCGAGTCCCTGAGGGCCGAGGGTCGGTTCGGGGTCGGTCATGGGTTCGCTGGATACCATCAGCGGCGGCGGGTGTCGGGCCACAGCACGACCGAAATGAGGAACGCGACGATGGCGGCCATCCACAAGGCCCAGAGCGACGGCGAGAACTCGCCAGTTGTGACCCAATACACGATTGGGAAGGTGACAATTCCAACTAGGAACAGTGAGAATCCTATGAAGAACCCTAGGCATCCCAGCCACTCAGTGAAGAAAACGATCTGCAGAATCCAGATCGTAACGCCCGCCAGACCACCAAGGGCGCCTGCGACGCCGGCGATCACTTGTCGGAGCATCCTCATCCAGCGCTCCACTCCCACAGCCCACCACGCGGTGCTGTCGCCAACACTCCGCGCGCTCCAATGGTCCGATCTCTATTGACCGCCTGCGCACCAGGCCGTCGTTTAGCGTCGGTCATGGGGCCACCATACTGCTCACGTGCGTGAGCGTCTGCCAGTCTTTGGACGGTCGGGGTGCCGATCCTGAGACCGAAGGCAAGGTCGCTCAGCGCGCCTCGATCACAACGCGACCGCCCTCTTCCACCTCGACGTACAGGTTGTGATTCGCGAGCAAGGACATGCCGACGAGAGGGGTGGTGTCCGCCTCGTCTGCCAGCCCGAACCTCGGCTGACCTTCCCAGAGAACAGCCACGTCGTAGTACGGAAACACAATGGCGCTGCCGTCGCCGAGCGTAGCCCGGCCGATACCCTCGAAGCTCAGACCCAGGTCGGTGACCAACTCTGACGGTAGTGTCACGAAGCCGCCGAAGCCGGTGTCGATGATCGCTTCGATTTCCCGCCTCACACCCGCGGGGCCGCTCACCGTGAGCGGAATCACCGCTTCCCGTGCGCCGTTGACGACGCCTTCGATCACTCGAGGCTCCGCAGCGGGCGGCCCCCGAAGTGATGCAGGGCGCGGTGTCCAACCCGCAGTAGCCAGACATTGATCGCATCGGGCTGATCTTCGCGGAGGCGCTTCGACGCAGTACGCAGGTCGGCTGCGATCGCCCAGCACCCAGTGTCGATGTCGATCGCGACGTACTCACCGTGGTGATCGGCCGCGACCTGCGCACGGATCTCGCGTTCGTAAATGGCCTCGCCCAGGCGGGCGGTTTCCTCAGCGGGCCTGCGCGCCTTCATCGTGGCCTCCCCGGTCACGAGTCGAGGGTAGCCCGTGCGCGCCTGCCCCTTCCAGTACCGATTCCCGCGGTCCCGGCGGTCGCACACGCATGGGTGCCCCGTCACCATGAAGCCGAGCATCGGCGTCGTCGCCGCCGGACGGCGCCGCGTGCAATAATCGGCACGACGAATCAATCGTGTGACTGTCAGCGCGCCGCGCGCCCGGCTCCCCGGCGCTGCGCGAGAGTGCGCAAGACGGACACCGCAGGAATGCGGGACCCTGGTGGCCTCTACGCAGGCGGCGTTGCCGCTCGCTCACGTGTTACCTGTCAGCGCCACCCTTACCGGCGAAGGATCGCTCGCCGTCGGCGGGTGCGACCTCGCGGCGCTCGCGCGCGAGCACGGCACCCCGCTCTACGCCTACGACCACGCGACGCTGCGTGCGCAGTGCCGAGGGTTCCTGGAAGCGTTCCGCGCCGAGTATCCGGAGACCGACGCGGTCTACGCCGCCAAGGCCTTCCTCAACCGCCCCTTCGCCCAGCTCATCGCCGCCGAGGGCTACGGCTTCGACGCGGTCTCGGGCGGGGAGATCGCCGTCCTGCGCGCGTCCGGCGTCGACATGTCGACGGTCTATTTCCACGGCAACAACAAGGGGCCGGACGAGCTCGCCCTCGCCATCGAGGCCGGCGTTGGCCGTGTGGTCATCGACAACATCGACGAGATCGCCGTCCTCGAGGGCGTAGCGGCGGAGATGGGCGCGACGCAGGCGGTGCTCGTCCGCCTCTCACCCGGCGTGGACGCGTACACACACGAGAAGACCACCACGGGCATCCTCGATACGAAGTTCGGCATCCCCATCGCGACCGGCGCCGCCGAGCGCGCCCTGCAGGCGATCGCCGACGCCGAACACATCGACTTCCGCGGACTGCATGTCCACCTCGGCAGCCCGATCTTCCGCCTCGACCCCTACGTGCTGGCGATCGAGGTGATCGCGGAGTTCTGGGCCGACGTGGTGCGTGACCGGCTCGGCCTCGACGTGCCCGAGTTCTCGATCGGCGGCGGCTTCGCCGTCGCCTACCGGGGCGAGCAGGAGCCGCCCGAGCCCGCCACGTACGCGGGCGCCATCGCCGGCGCGCTGCGCCGCGAGGCCGACGCACGCGGGCTGCCGCTGCCGCGACTCACCATCGAGCCCGGCCGCTCGCTCGTCGCGCGCGCGGGCATCGCGCTCTACACCGTCGGCGCGCGCAAGGAGGTGCCGGGCATCCGCACCTACGTCTCCGTCGACGGCGGCATGGCCGACAACGTGCGCCCCGCGATGTACGACTCGCCCTACGAGGTCGTGGCGGTCGAGCGCCCCCTCGATGCCGCCGAGGAGACGGTGACCGTCGCCGGCAAGTACTGCGAGTCCGGCGACGTGCTCGCGCGCGACGCCGAGGTGCCACGCCTGCGCACCGGCGAGATCGTCGCGATGCCCGCAGCCGGCGCGTACCACCTCTCGATGGCGTCGAACTACAACCTCGCGATGAAGCCCGCGTGCCTGCTCCTCGACGACGGCCGCGTGCGCACCCTGCGCCGGCGCGAGACGCCCGAGGACCTGATGGCGCTCGACGTGGACCTCGACGCATGACGACCGAGGCAGCCACAGCGGCCCGGTGGGGCGTGCACGGCCAGGCGCTGGCCGTCGCGCAGTTGCGCGCGGACCTCGCCGCCGACCGGCTCGCGCACGCGTACCTGCTCACCGGCCCCGAGGGTGTCGGCAAGGCGACGCTCGCACGACGCCTCGTGCAGGCCATGCACTGCGAGACGCCCGCAGATGGTGTCGACCCGTGCCTCACGTGCGCGGCCTGCCGCCGCGTCGAGGATGGCGGCGCCCCGGACTACGAGGTGGTCGCGATCGGCGGGCCCTGCGACGAGGAGAGTCACCGCGACCACGTGGCCGACAACTCCACGCGCATTCGTATCTGCCAGGCCCGGCGACTCACGCGCCTATCGAGCCTCGCGCCGTTCCACGCACCACCGCACCACGCGCCACGCCGCATCTTCGTGATCGACACCGCCGATGAGCTGCAGACCGAGGCCGGGCATGCGCTGCTCAAGACCATCGAGGAGCCGCCCGCTTCGTCGCTGCTGATCCTGCTCGCGACCGACCCCGACGAACTGCTGCCGACGATCCGCTCACGCTGCCGCGAGATCGCGCTGCGGCCGATGCCGCATGCCGAGTGTGCGGCCACGCTGACGGACGGCCTCGGCGTCGCGGAGGCTGAGGCAGCGCGTCTCGCCGCGCTCGCTCGCGGGCGCTACGGGCTCGCGGTGCGACTGCACGAGGATCCTTCGCTGATCCAGCTGCGGCAGACCGCCGCCGAGGATCTCGTGCGACTCGTGGCCGCCGGGCGCAACGAGCGCTTCGACTACGCGGCGCGCCTGGCAGGCCAGTGGCGGCGCGAGCGCGCGAGCGTGCTGGGCACGCTCGACGTGTGGCGCTGGTGCTGGCATGACGCGCTGTCGAGCGCGGCGGGCGTGGGGGCCACTACGCCCGGCGATGTCGAGTCGCTGCCCACAGTGCCGGTAGCGACAGCCGCCGAGGCGCTGCGCGCTACGCAGCGGACGCGTCAGCGGCTCACCGAGAACACCAACCCGCAGCTCGCCCTCGAGGTCCTGATGCTGGACCTCCCGGTGGTCGAGTCTGCGGGCGGGGATAACAGAGAGGAGGCCCGCGCGGCCGCAGCACTGGCGTCCTGAGCACACGCTCGGGGCACGCGAGGCAGCGCCGGCGGGAATACCCATGGATGGCACAGTCGGGGTCCGCTTCCACGAAGCCTCCCCACTCACGTGGTGCAGTCCGGGCGACCTTGATCTCGGCGTCGGCGACTACGTCGTCGTGCGCACCGATCGAGGCGATCAGCTCGGCTGGGTGGTGCTCGCGCCGGACCAGGTGCTCGCCGCCGAGCCCGAGGGCCCGCGGCGCGTCATCGAGCGCCTCGCGACCGAGGACGACGTGACGGCCTGGCGCGAGGCACGGGAGCGCGGCCGGGAGGACATCAGCCGCGCGCAGGCGATCGCGGCCCGTGAAGACCCGCGAGTGCGGGTCGCGAACGTCGTCTACAACCTCGCGGGCACCCGGGCACACCTGACCTTCTCGGCCTCCGAGCGAGTCGAGCACCGCTGGCTGCGCGACGAGTGCGCCGACCTCTTCGACGCCCAGGTCACGGTCGAGCAGGTCGGCGACCGCGAGCGCGCGCGCTCGCTCGGCGACGTCGGCGTGTGCGGGCTCGCGCTGTGCTGCAAGAGCTGGCAGACCACGTTCCCGAACGTCTCGATGCGCCTCGCGCGCGAGCAGGACCTGCCGCCCAACCCGACGAAGATCTCGGGCGTCTGTGGCCGCCTGCTCTGCTGCCTCTCGTTCGAGGTGGAGGAGTACCGCGAGCTACGCGGCACGCTCCCCAAGGTCGGCAAGCGCGTCACCACACCCGCCGGTCGCGCAAAGGTGATCTCGGTCGGCACGCTCAAGCAGACCGTCCGCCTGCGCATGGACGAGACCAACGAGGTCGTCGAGATGTCCGCCGAGGAGCTCGCCTCGCAGTACGGCACTGCCGTCCGGCCCGAGGAGCTCGATGCGACGGTCGAGGAAGGCGTGCGACGCCAGGACCGCGACCGTCGCGACAACCTCGTCGCTACCCTCGAACCAGTCCCCGCGCCCAGTGGCGAGCAGCAGCGGCCGCCCGGTGATGCGTCAGTGCAGGCCGGGCAGGGGAGTGGCGAGGATCGCCCGAAGCGGCGTCGGCGTGGCCGGCGCGGCGGTCGGCGGCGACGCGGTCGCGGCTCCGGTGGCGGCGGTCAGAGCGGCGGCGGCCAGGGGAGCGGCGGTACCGGCGGCTCCAGCAACGAGTAGCTCGTGCGCGGCGGGCTGGGCCTGTCCTAGGCGTTGTCGCCGAGGCCGCGCAGCTCCTCGATGGCGCCGTCGATGTAGAGAACGCCGATGGCGACGACCATCTGCTCGAGGAGTTGCTGACGCTGGTTCGGATTGAGGCGCGCCTCGGCTACCATCTGGTCGACGATCTGGCCGATCGTCGAGCGGCCGTCGGCTCCGCGTAGCAGCCGCGCGACCGGCAGGCTGACCGGCGCCCCCTCGGGCCGCCCCTCCGAGGTCAGCACGAACCCCCACTCGAACGAGTCGCGTTCCAGCGTGGGCTTGCGCTCGAGCCGCTCGTCCGCGTCGAGGACGGGGACGGAGGCAGCGATCGCGAGCGGCGAGGACGCCTGTAGCTGCTCCCGGCGACGCACGCGCTCGTCCTCGACGGCTCGGACGCTGTCCACGAACGTCGAGGGCGCATCGCCGCGGTCGAGCACCGCGCGCTCGTAGCCGATCGGCGGCTGGCCGGCGACCATGCGCACGAAGGCGTGGCGAGGCGTGAATGCCTCCTCCTCCTCGGCGATGCGGCGCGCCTCCCAGAAGTAGGACTCCGCGCTGCGGTTGCTCGCATAGAAGAGCTGCGCCAGCTCGTGGAAGCTGTGGTACTGGCCCAGGTAGAGGTCGCGGTACGCCTCGGCGGCCGGACCCTCGAGCGTCGGGTCCTTGAGCACCGAGCTGACGTACGCCGCGGCGACGTGCCCACTCGTCAGCGCAAGGTGCACCCCGGACGAGAACAGCGGGTCGATGAAACACGCCGCGTCGCCGACGAGGATGTAGCCGGGCCCGACCATCCGGCTGGACAGGTAGGACCAGTCGCGCACGACGTGCGGACCGCTGACGAGCTTCGCGTCCTTGAGCAGCTCCGTGGTGCGCGGTGCGGCGTCGAGCTGCGCCTGGAAGGCGGCCTCCACACCGTCCTCGCGGATCGCGCGCTGCCCCTCCTCGCTGTCGAGCACCGCGCCGACGCTGGAGACGCCGGTGTGGAGCGGGATCGCCCAGCACCAGCCGTGTTCGTAGGACTCGATGAAGATGTTCGTGTCGTCAGGCTCGGGCAGCCGCGAGGCGCCCTCGAAGTAGCCGTAGATGGCGAGGTTGCGGAAGAACTCGTCCCACTCGCGCAGCTCGAGCGCGTGTCCGAGCAGCGCCGACTGCCCGCTTGCGTCCACCACCCACGACGCCTGCACGAAGCCCTCTTCGCCCGCGTCGGTGCGGTAGGCCACGCCGCTGGCGCGGCCGTCGATGAAGGGCACCTCGGTGGCCTGGTGGCCTTCGCGGACGTCGACGCCGGAGGAGCGGGCGTGGTTGAGGAGGATCTGGTCGAACTCGGAGCGAACCACCTGGAAGGACGTCGGGTAGGCGTCGCTGACCTCGTTGAAGTACCAGCTCCACGGCTCGAGGTCTGAGCCCCACACCATCGTCGCGCCGCGCTTGCGCACGAACCCCGCGGCCTCGACGGCCGGGAGCACGCCCATCGCCTCAAGCATCGGCACGCTCGCGGGGAGCAGCGACTCGCCGACGTGCTCGCGGGGGAAGCGGTCGCGCTCCAGCAGTACGACGCGGAGGCCCTTGCGGGCCATCATCGTGGCGGCACTGCTGCCGCCGGGACCGCCGCCGATGACGACGGCGTCGACGGGTGCGAGCGGCGAGGTGGTCACGGGGCGGGGGTCCCGCAGCGCTCCGGTGGCGGTACGGTTCCACGCACGTCGGGGCCGGGTTGCATGGCGGTCCTCGCTAGCTGCGGCGGCTGCGGATTGCCGCAGCCCGGCAGGCCGCATGCTAGCACCGGGGCGCGAGGGGAGCACCGTGAGGCGAGGCATCCAGGGAGGTCGGAAGGGACGCGCCCTACGAGTGCGTGCGCTGGTGCACAACCGGGAGTTCCGGTAGCGTTCGGCGCTCACGGGTTGGCATAACGAGCAGCAAGGGAGATTAGCCTTGGCCACAGAGATCGAGACGGATATGCGCGGCTGGTGGTCGCGCTCGGTAGGCAGACGAACCCTGCTGCGAGGCGGAGTCCTCGGAGGCGCCGGCCTCGCGGCTGCAGCCCTCATCGGCTGCGGTGGCGACGACGACGATGACGACGACGCTGCGTCGACGACCACCACAACGACGACCACGACCACGACCGCCCAGGCGACTGCGACCGCGGCTCCCAGCGTGAGCGTCACCGACACAACGGCTGACGACGACGAAGACGAGGGAACCGAGACCGAGACCCCCCAGGCGGAGACGCTGGGCGAGCTGGTCCAGGACCCGGCGCTGCCGTACCCGTACAACTTCCCGGAGCCGAACAAGACCCCGCAGCCCGGCGGCATCATGAAGGTGGCGGCGACCTGGAACTTCCAGTCGCTCGACCCGATCGACTCGGCCGCGGGCGGCACGGTGACCGTGCCGAACATGGTCTACAACCGCCTGATCGGCTTCAAGCGCGGCCCCGGCGCAGACGTGTTCCAGCCCGAGATCGAGCCCGAGCTCGCCGCCTCGTGGGAGCGCTCCCCGGACGGCCTGACGTTCACGTTCCAGATCCAGGACAACGTGACGTGGCAGAACGTGGCGCCGCTCAACGGTCGCCAGTTCACGGCCGAGGACGCCCGCTACGCGCTCGACCGCTACGCGACCGAGGGTGTCCACAAGTCGTACTACGCCAACGTCTCCGGCTTCGAGGCGGTCGACGACCTGACGATGAAGGTCAACATGGCTGCGGCCACGGCGGACTTCCTGAACCCGCTGGCCAGCAACAAGCAGACCATCTTCCCGCGCGAGCTTGTCGACGACGACAGCATCGCGACGACCTCCGTCGGCACCGGCCCGATGATCCTGACTGAGTTGGAGCTGGGTCAGAACGTCGTGTTCGAGAAGAACCCGAACTACTGGGAGAAGGAAGTCCTCCTGGACGGGTTCGAGTTCCTGCTCATGCCGGACCACCCGGCTCGCCTCGCGCAGTTCCGCGTCGGCAACATCGACTACGCGTACGGCGTGGTCTCGACGGTGCGTGACCTGAACGAGCTGCTGGAGACGAACCCCGACGTGCAGGTCAACTTCCTGCCCGTCACGTACAACACGATCAGCATGGGCCTGAACAACACGCTGGCGAAGTACCAGGACGTGCGTGTCCGCCGCGCCATCGCCATGGCGATCGACCGCCAGGAGATGGTCGACATCGTCTACGACGGCCTGGGCAAGTCGCTCAACATCGTCCCGTGGCCGTTCCTGTTCAACGAGGAGAAGGCCGTCGGTAGCGCCGAGGTCGGGCCGTACCTCCAGTACAACCCGGACGAGGCGAGGAAGCTGCTCGCAGCTGCCGGCGCCGAGGGCCTGGAGATGAACAACAGCTACTACGCGTACACCAGCGCGTTGGAGCAGATGACCGAGATCGCGCAGGCGCAGATGGCGCGTGTCGGCATCGACGTCACGGGCGGCAAGGTGGACTACACCGAGTTCAACTCGCAGTGGGTCCCCTCGAAGCTCCCGGACTACTCCACCTCGGCGTGGAGCACGAGCGGCTACGACGCCGACAACTGGTTCCACGGCCAGGTCCACTCGGAGTCCCCGGGCAACCGCTGGCAGACGAGCGACGCCGAGATCGACGGCTGGGCCGAGGCCCAGCAGCTCGAGCTCGACCCGACGGCTCGCGCGGAGCTGTGGCGCAAGATCTGGGACAAGGACCTCGACCAGGCGTACCGGCCGACGCTGCCGTGGGGCTTCAGCATCGAGGTCTACCAGCCGTGGGTACGCGGACTGCGCTTCACGGGCACGGCCCCCGGCGACAACAACTCGTACTACACGTGGGGCGACCAGGTGCACTCGGCCTGGATCGACCAGGACGTGGAGGGCCGCAGCTAGCAGTCCTCAACGGCGTGAAGAACCTGGGGGGCGGCCATGCGGCCGCCCCTCTTGTGTGTCGGGCACGGCGCTGCATGCGGGTCGCGGGTGGAAGTCGAGCGATTGTTCCGTTACCCTCCCCACTTCCGAGGCTGGCGCGCAGCAATCACTAAGGAGGTGCCACCATGGCCCTGGATCAGGAAGAGCGTGTGTCCCGCTGGTGGACGCACTCGGTAGGCAGGCGGACCCTGCTACGAGGCGGGGTTCTCGGAGGGGTCGGCCTCGCGGCCGCGGCACTGATCGGCTGCGGTGGCGACGACGACGATGACGACGACACCGCGGCGACGACGACCACGACGACGACGACCACGACGACGACCGCGCAGGCGACCGCGACCGCAGCCCCTAGCGTGAACGTCACCGACACGACGGCTGACGACGACGAAGAAGAGGGTGGCGCGAGCGAGACGACCGAGACGGAGACGCTCGGCGAGCTGGTCCAGGACCCGGCTCTGCCGTACCCTTACAACTTCCCGGAACCGAACAAGACCCCACAGCCCGGCGGGATCATGAAGGTGGCGGCGACCTGGAACTTCCAGTCGCTCGACCCAATCGACTCGGCCGCGGGCGGCACGGTGACCGTGCCAAACATGGTCTACAACCGGCTGATCGGCTTCAAGCGCGGCCCGGGCGCGGACGTGTTCCAGCCCGAGATCGAGCCCGAGCTTGCCGCCTCGTGGGAGCGCTCGCCGGATGGCCTGTCGTTCACGTTCGCAATCCAGCCGAACGCGACGTGGCAGAACGTGGCGCCGCTCAACGGGCGCCAGTTCACGGCCGAGGACGCACGCTACGCACTCAACCGCTACGCGACCGAGGGTGTGCACAAGTCGTACTACGCCAACGTCTCCGGCTTCGAGGCGGTCGACACCCTGACACTGAAGGTCAACATGGCTGCGGCCACGGCGGACTTCCTGAACCCGCTGGCCAGCAACAAGCAGACCATCTTCCCCAAGGAGCTCGTCGACGACGACAGCATCGCGACGACCTCCGTTGGCACCGGCCCGATGATCCTGACTGAGCTGGAGCTGGGTCAGAACGTTGTGTTCGAGAAGAACCCGGACTACTGGGAGAAGGAAGTCCTCCTGGACGGGTTCGAGTTCCTGCTCATGCCGGACCACCCGGCTCGCCTCGCGCAGTTCCGCGTCGGCAACATCGACTACGCGTACGGCGTGGTCTCGACGGTGCGTGACCTGAACGAGCTGCTGGAGACGAACCCGGACGTCCAGGTGAACTTCCTCCCCGTCACGTACAACTCGATCAGCATGGGCCTGAACAACACGCTGACGAAGTACGAGGACGTGCGCGTCCGCCGCGCCATCGCGATGTCGATCGACCGCCAGGAGATAGTCGACATCGTCTACGACGGGCTGGGCAAGGCGCTCAACATCGTCCCGTGGCCGTTCCTGTTCAGCGAGGAGAAGGCCGTCGGCAGCGCCGAGGTTGGGCCGTACCTCCAGTACAACCCGGACGAGGCGAGGAAGCTGCTTGCGGCTGCCGGCGCTGAAGGCCTGGAGATGAACAACAGCTACTACGCGTACACGAGCGCACTGGAGCAGACGACCGAAGTTGCCCAGGCGCAGATGGCGCGCGTCGGGATCGATGTCACCGGCGGCAAGGTGGACTACACCGAGTTCAACTCGCAGTGGGTCCCCTCGAAGCTCCCGGACTTCTCCACCTCGGCCTGGAGCACCAGCGGCTACGACGCCGACAACTGGTTCCACGGCCAGGTGCACTCGGAGTCCCCGGGCAACCGCTGGCAGACGAACGACGCCGAGATCGACGGCTGGGCCGAGGCCCAGCAGATCGAGCTCGACCCGACGGCTCGCGCCGAGCTGTGGCGCAAGATCTGGGACCGGGACCTCGATCAGGCGTACCGCCCGACGCTACCGTGGGGCTTCAGCCTCGAGGTCTACCAGCCGTGGGTGCGCGGCCTGCGCTTCACCGGCACGGCGCCCGGCGACAACAACTCCTACTACACGTGGGGCGACCAGGTGCACTCGGCCTGGATCGACCAGGACGTGGAGGGCCGCAGCTAGCAGCCTTCGACGGCGTGACGAACCTGGGGGGCGGCCATTTGGCCGCCCCTCTTGCGTGTCCAGGTTCCTCGGCTGCGAGGTGGTCGTGTCCGCCGTGCCGCGCCGGTCACAACGCGTGTTGTGTGGCAATGCCGCGCCGGTTCCGGTAGGCTGCCCGAATCCCGGTCGACAGAATGGCGCAAGGGCGGAGGTTGCAATGGCCCTGGAACAGGAACAACGCACGCACGGATGGTGGACGCACTCGGTAGGCAGGCGGACCCTGCTCCGCGGGGGACTCCTCGGGGGCGCCGGACTCGCAGCTGCGGCACTCATCGGCTGCGGCGGCGACGACGACGACGATGACGACGACGCTACGACCCAGACGACCACGTCGGGGACGAGTACGACGGCGAGTTCGAGCGGCTCCAGTTCCAGCACGACCACTACTGACTCGACGGCGACCGACACGGACGACGACGAAGGTGGTGGCGGCGACGCAGCCGAGGGCGAGACCATCGGCGAGCTGGTCCAGGACCCGGACCTGCCGTACCCGTTCAACTTCCCCGAGCCGAACAAGACACCGCAGCCGGGTGGCGTCCTGAAGGTCGCGGCGACGTGGAACTTCCAGACGATCGACCCGACCACCTCGGCTGCCGGCGGCACGGTCACCGTGCCGAATGTGGTCTACAACCGCCTGATCGGGTTCAAGCGAGGGCCTGCCGCGGACGTGTTCCAGCCCGAGATCGAGCCGGAGCTCGCCGCCTCGTGGGAGCGCTCGCCGGACGGGCTGACGTTCACGTTCCAGATCGACCCACGCGCGACGTGGCAGAACGTCGACCCGCTCAACGGTCGCAAGTTCACGGCCGAGGATGCGCGCTTCGCGTTGAACCGCTACGCGACCGACGGGGTCCACAAGGCCTACTACACGAACGTCGCAGGCTTCGAGGCAGTCGACGACGAGACGCTGACCGTGACGATGTCGCGGGCGACGGCTGACTTCCTGAACCCCCTCGGGAGCAACAAGCAGACGATCTTCCCGAAGGAGCTGGTGGACGACGGCACGATCACCACGCGCGCGATCGGCACCGGGCCGATGATCCTCACCGGCCTCGAGGCGGGCGTGAATGTCCTCTTCGACAAGAACCCGGACTACTGGGAGAAGGAAGTGCTCCTGGATGGGTTCGAGTTCCTGATCATGCCGGACCACGTCGCTCGCCTCGCGCAGTTCCGGGTCGGCAACATCGACTACGGCTACGGGCTCGCGTCGTCGATCCGTGACCTCAACGAGATCGTGGATACGAACCCGGACATCCAGGTCAACCTGCTGCCAACGACGTCCAACGGGATCACCGTGGGACTGAACCACACGCTGGAGAAGTACAAGGACGTGCGGATCCGCCGCGCGCTCACCATGGCGATGGACCGCCAGGAGATGCTCGACATCATCTTCGACGGCATCGGCAAGGCGCTGCACGTGATCCCGTGGCCGTTCCTCTTCGACCAGGAGGTCACGCTCGGCTCGCCCGAGCTCGGCCAGTGGTTCCGCTACGCCCCGGACGAGGCGAAGAAACTGCTGCAGGCCGCGGGGGCCGAGAACCTCGAGGTGAACAACAGCTACTACGCCTACACGAGCGGCCTGGAGCAGATGTCGGAGGTCTACCAGGCGCAGCTCGCAGAGGTCGGCATCAAGATGAGCGGCGGCAAGGTGGACTACACCGAGTTCAACTCGCAGTGGGTCCCGAGCGCGCTGCCGGACATCTCGACTTCGGCGTGGGCCACAAGCGGCTACGACGGTGACAACTGGTTCCACGGCCAGGTCCACTCGGAGTCCCCAGGCAACCGCTGGCGGACGAGCGACCCCGAGATCGACGCCTGGGCGGAGGCCCAGCAGGTCGAGCTCGACCCGGACGCCCGCTCCGAGCTGTGGCGCAAGATCTGGGACAAGGACCTGGACCAGATGTACCGCCCGACGATGCCGTGGGGCTTCAGCATCGAGATCTACCAGCCGTGGGTGCGCGGTCTGCGCTTCACGGGCACCTCGCCCGGCGACAATGGCTCGTACTACACCTGGGGCGACCAGGTGCACTCGGCCTGGATCGACCCGGACGTGGGGGGCCGCTCCGGCTAGCAGTCCTCGAAGGCGTGACAAACCTGAGGGGCGGCCATTCGGCCGCCCCTCTTGCGTGTCCGGAAACCGTCGAATTGGTCGGGGAGGCCGGATTTGAACCGGCGACCTCCTGACCCCCAGTCAGGCGCGCTACCAAACTACGCCACTCCCCGACGCGGCGACCAAACGATGGTAGCAGGCACCCCCCGGGCGGGCGATGGGCGGTCGACAGGAGACCGGGCAGCGTCGTCGCCCGGTCGCTACGCGAGCCCGGCGCTGCTTGCGCCGATGATGAGCGCGCTGCCGGCGACGGCGATCACGGCGTACTGCGCGATGACCGCGCGTCTGAGCTGCAGCGTGAGGTGCGCGTGTAGCAGGCCACCGGCGAGGAAGAAGGCGAGGAGGAGCGCGAGCGCCGCGAGGTACCCCTCGAGCGGCACGAAGTGCAGCGTCCACCGCAACTGCGCCACGACCAGCGCCACCACGCCGGCGAGCGCGATCGTGTCGGCCGGATCGGCGCGGCCATCGCGGAGTAGCTCGATTGCCAGGAGCGCGGCAGCCAGCCCAACCGCGGCGAGCGATGCCGGGAGGCCAAGGTCGAACACGTACGTGAGTGCGAACAGCGCGAACCCCGTCACGTAGACCGCCGCGTTCGCCACGGGGCGGGCGAACACGAGCCACTGCTCGTACGGCCGCACCGAGTGGACCTGCGTCGCGAGGACCACGGCGAATCCGACGCCCGCGGCGAGTCCCGCGAGGAGCGCCCACCAGCCCCGCACCATGTCCTCGAGCAGCACGGGCGCCGCCAGTGCGTACATCGCGGGCAGCACGACCTGCAGAGTCGGGTCCAGACCAAGCTCCACCGAAGGCCCCCGGGCGAGGCGCAGCACACGGTCCGTCCCGACCGCTGCGACCGCCGCGACAAACAACGCCACCCACGCAGGGGTCGGCTCGATCAGCAGGAACATCAGGAACGCGAGCGTCACGATGAATGTGAGTACGCCTTCGGGCACGCCGAAGATTGGAGTCGGGGCGCGTAGCGTGGGGTCGCCTGCGATCAGGTCCGCCGGCCGCTCCTCGGCGATGGACTCGAGGTCGTCGTTGGGCTCGGCGGGCGTGGCGGTGGGCTGGTCGGGGGTGGCGGGTTCTGGTGGTGTAGGCGCGCTGGTCACTTCACCGGCAGGGACGCGAGCTGGGGCTCCGCCTCGCCGAACATCTCGGCGGCGTTGCGGTACCAGATACGGTCCGCTTCCTCCTCGGTCAGATCGAGCTTCGCCATGATGTCGCGCAGGCTGTCGACGTGGTCGCCGATCTCTTCGTCGCCGCAGTCGGAGCCCCACACGAGCTTCTCGACGCCGATCTCCCGGCCGATCAGCCCACGCTCGTAGGCGTGCCGCTCGATGGTGTCGCCGCCGGAGAGGTCGAACACGACGTTGTGCCGCCAGCGGGCGACCGACGCCGCCTCGTCGTAGTTGCCGGTGCCGCCCATGTGCGCGCCGATGATCGGCAGGTCCGGGAAGTTGTTCGCGATCGTGTCGAGGTGGAACGGGCGCATGCGCATGGCCGAGACGTCGCGCGGCATCCGCCCGCGGAACTCGCGCCAGCGCTGGAGGTTCGCAGCGGCTTCCGGGTCGCGTCGAGGGTGGGTGATGGAGTAGTCGATGCCGCCGCCGATGACGCCGCAGTGGAACAGCACCGGCATCCGGTGGTCTTCGGCCTCCTGGTACATGTGGAAGTAGCGGTGGTCGTCGTACGGGAGGCGTGAGCCGATGATCTTGAGGCCGCGGTAGCCGAGCCCGTGCAGTCGCGTGACCTCGCCCCGAGGCGTGTCGTCCACGTTGAGGAACGCGACGGGCACCATCAGGTCCTCGTGGCGGCGCAGGTACTCCAGTGCCTCGTCGTGAGTGGGGCCGAACTCCGGCCGCCCGCCCGAGAGCACCGAGGCGCGGACCACGCCGGCCGCCCGCAATGCGTCGGCTCGGCTGTCGATCCCCTTCGCGTAGTCTCGGTCCTCGGGGTTCTCCCAGTTGCGCGGGAAGTGGCAGTGGACATCCCAGATCACCGTACGGAGCCCCCTCGATATGGCCTGAACGCGGTCGATCGAGGGTAGCTCACGGGCGACGTACCGTCTGGACGGCGCGGGTCTCGAAGCCCATCCGCTCCCAGAACGCGAGCGCCGGCGTGTTACGCGACAGCACCGACGCCTCGACCTGCGCCACTCCGTCCGCGCGCTGCCGTGCGAGCCATGCCTCGACGGCCTTACGACCCACGCCGCGGCGACGGAACGGCGGCGCGACGTAGCACTCCATCACCTCGCCGATGTCGCGGTCTTCCTCGGGCCAGTCGGGCACGACGCGGGAGATCAGGAACCCGGCGTGCTCACCGTCGGCCTCGATCCACTCGATGAGCTGGCCGCCGGGGTCGTCCTCGAACGCCAGCGCATAGGACTCGGGCGTGGGCGCCGGATCCCACGGGAGCTCGTAGGCATCGAGCTCGCGCAGGTACTCGCCGAGCATCGCGAGGAAGTTCGTGCGTTCGCCGTCGGCCACGAGCCGCAGCTCGACGGCGCTCATGCGCCCCTCGCAACGGCGACGGGCTCGCGCGATGCTGCACCGCCCGACGGCGGCGTGGCGAGCAGGCGCAGCAGCAGCTCGATGGAGTGGAGCCAGTCCTCGCCGAGCCGGTCGCGGGACACGCGCAACTGCGTCCGCCCGACGTCGATGTTGGCGGGCAGCGACGGCAGGGGGCGACGGCTGAACGGGCTGTCCTCGGACGCACCGAGGACGACTACTGTGCCTTCCATGCGGATGGCCGCGACACGCGCGGCGCCGGCGGCGAGCCGGATGCGCACGAGGCCGAGCAACTGGTCGAATGCAGGCGGCGGCTCGCCGAAGCGGTCCTCGACCTCTGCACGCAGGTCGGCCACGGCGTCGAGCGAGCGCAGACCGGCGATGCGCTGGTAGAGCGCGACGCGGGCCTCGATGTCCTCCATGTACGGCTCGGGGATGTATGCCGTCACCGGCAGGTCGATCGAGACAGGCGGCGGCGCCGGCGCGGGCTGCTTGCCGTCGTGGGCCGCGCGCTGCTCGGCGACGGCGTCGGCTAGCATCTGCGTGTAGAGGTCGAAGCCCACCGAGGCGATCTGGCCACTCTGCTCCGCGCCCAGGAGGTTCCCGGCGCCGCGGATCTCGAGGTCCCGCAGCGCCACCTGGAAGCCCGCGCCCAGCTCGGTTGCCTCGAAGATCGTCGCGAGTCGCTGCTGCTGGACCTCGGTGAGCACGCGGTCGCGCCGGTGCAGCAAGTAGGCGTGCGCCTGCTGTGCGCCGCGCCCGACGCGTCCGCGGAGCTGGTAGAGCTGCGCCATCCCGAGTAGCTCCGCGCGGTCGATGATCAGCGTGTTCACGTTCGGGATGTCGATGCCCGACTCGATGATCGTCGTGCACACCAGCACGTCGGCCTCGCCGGCCGAGAAGCGCTCCATGACGCCTCGCAGCACCGACTTCGCCATCTGCCCGTGGCCGACGATGACCCGCGCCTCGGGCGCGAGCGCGCGCACCTGCTCCGCGACGCGGTCGATGGTGTGCACGCGGTTGTGGACGAGGTAGAGCTGCCCGCCGCGTTCAAGCTCGTTGAGGATCGCGTCGCGCACCAGCGCGTCGTCCCACTCGGCGACGAACGTCTGCACCGGCAGGCGATCCTCGGGCGCGGTGTCCATCGGCGACATGTCGCGGATGCCGGCCAGCGACATGTGCAGCGTTCGAGGAATCGGCGTCGCCGACAACGTGAGCACGTCGACCTCCAGGCGCATGCGCTTGAGCCGCTCCTTGTGCGCCACGCCGAAGCGCTGCTCCTCGTCGATGACGACGAGCCCGAGGTTCGAGAACTCGATGCCGGCCTGGAGCAGGCGGTGCGTACCGATCACGATGTCGATCTCACCCGAGCGCAGCCCCTCGCCGACCTCGCGCGCCTCGGCGTCCGTGCGGAAGCGCGAGAGCGCCTCGATACGCACCGGGAAGGGCGCGAGGCGCTCTCGGAACGTGCGCTCGTGCTGCTGGGCGAGCACGGTGGTGGGGACCAGCACGGCGACCTGATAGCCCTCCTGCACGGCCTTGAAGGCGGCGCGCACGGCGACCTCGGTCTTCCCGAACCCGACGTCGCCCAGGACGATGCGGTCCATCGGCCGGACCGCCTCCATGTCCTCCTTGACCGCCGTGATCGCGCTGAGCTGGTCGGCAGTCTCCTCGTACGGGAACGCCGCCTCCATCTCACGCTGCCACTCGGTATCTGCGCTGAAGGCGTGGCCGCGCAGCAGCTGGCGGGCGGCGTAGAGCCGCAGCAGGTCGGCGGCGAGGTCGTCCACCGCCGCGCGCACCCGCGCGCGCGTGCGCGCCCACTCCTGCGTGCCGAGGCGCGTGAGCCGGGGGATGTGGCCCGAGGATGCTACATAACGCGTGATGCGGTCGACCTGCTCGATGGGTACGTAGAGGCGGTCGTCGCCGGCGTAGTTGAGCTGGATGTAGTCGCGCTGCTCCTCGCCCACGTCGCGGCGGACGATGCCCGCGAAGCGCGCGATGCCGTGCTCGGAGTGCACGCAGAAGTCGCCGGGTGAGACCTCGGCGAGGAACTGCGCGCGGTGCGAAGCGGACTGCCGTAGCGCGCGCCGCTTGCGCACGAAGCCCATCAGCTCGGCGTCGGTGGCGAGCGACACGCGCCCCGCGGGCGTCTCGATCCGCCAGCCGCCCGGCAGCGAGCCCTGCACGAGCGACAGCGATCCGCCCTCGGGTGGCGCGTCGAGGCGTTCGAGGACCGACGTGCCGAGGCCGGCGTCGCCGAGTAGTTCGCCGAAGCGCTGCGCCTGCTGTGTGAGCACGACGATGCGGTCGCCGCGCGGCACGCTCCGCACGAGCTCGCGCGCGGCGGTCTGGAGGCGGCCCGCGTAGGCGTCGTGCGGTGCGAAGGGCACGCGGTAGGCGTCGCGCTCGCGGCCGGTCGCCCAGCGCTCGAGGTCGGCGCGGGGCGATCGCCGGTCGAGCTCGCGGATGAGCGCCTGTTCCTCGAGATGCGGCAGGGACGCGTCCGGCCCGAGGTCGCGCACGGCGACGAGCTGGTCCCGGCGCTCGGCTGCGAGCGTGTCCAACTCCGCTGCCGCAGCGTAGACGGCATCCGGCTCGTCCACGACCACGAGCGCCCCCGGCCCGAGGTGGTCGAGGAGCGTCGACTCGACGGCGAGCGGCCCGTAGCGGGCGGGTGCGGGGAGCTCGCCACGCCTGAGCGCGGCCAGCTCCTCCGCGGCGAGGTCGTCGAGCGCTCGGCGGCGGGCAGGCGCGAGGCGGCCCGCGAGGTCGGCGAGCGCGTCGCGGCTCGGGAACCACTCGCTGGCCGGGCCGATGCGCACCGCTTCGATGATCTCGACGGTGCGCTGCGTCTCGGCGTCGAAGCGCCGGATCGACTCGACCTGGTCGCCGAAGAGTTCGATGCGCACCGGCGTCGGCTCGGTCGGTGGAAACACGTCGACGAGACCGCCGCGCCGCGCCACCTGGCCCGGCTGCTCGACGAGCGGGCCGACCTCGTACCCGGCGTCGACGAGTCGCACCGCAAGGTCCTCGATGGTGACGCGGTCGCCGACAGCGATGCGTGCGGGACCCGCGCCGAGGTCCGCGGGGCGCGCGGTCGGGCCGGCCACGGCGGCTGCCGAGGCGACTACGAGCGGGGGTGCTCCACCGCCGCCCGCGCGGGCGAGGCGTGCGAGCACATCGAGGCGTCGCTGCGTGACCGCGGTGGGCGGGTCCTCGCGCGCGTAGGGGAGGCCGCTCCGGGCCGGGAACGCGACGGCTGCCTCGCCGGCCCACGCCCGGAGCGCGTCGAGCGCGGCGTCTGCGTCGGTCTCGCGTGGCACTACGAGGAGCGTCGGCACGCGCAGCCTGCGCCACAGCCACGCGGCGACGGTCGCCTTCGCGGCGTCGAGCACGCCGATCGTGCAGCGCCCGCCCGCGCCGAGGTGGGCTGCGGAGGCCGCGAGGGGCTCGACGCGGTCGAGGGCGCCGAGCAAGGGGGCGAGTTGCAGGGTCCACTCCTCGCTGCGCGTGCGCGCTGTCGCCGCTCGTTTCGAGGGGCACGCCGAAGCAGGGGCGCTCCCCTCGGGAGTCCCCTGCGGACGCGAACCGCTCGCCCAACCAGTGTAGCGCGGCTGCCCGTAGGGACAGGTGGCACGAAGATCGCGCGTCCGTGCGTGGGACGCGCGGCCCGGCGTGATGCTCATGAGCGTGCCGCATGCGAATCTGATGCAAGGCTCAGATTTGATGCGGCATCGGAGGATGTCCGTGCCTGGATCCTGGGACGTCAGGATCAGTCGAGAGTCGGACAGCCTCGTCCACCGAGGCGGGCGCCGCGCGCTCGTGCGCGTCTTCGGCGTGACGCTCGGCCGCTCGACCACCGAGGTCGCGCGCTCGACCGTCGTCAAGCTCTCGGAGTCGTCCCACGCGATCCCGCAGGCCCCGCATCTCCAGATCGCTACCGCCGGCTACTATCGGAGCATCGAGGGCAGCGACGCCCACGACGCCTCAGTCGAGGGGCCCTTCGGCGCGGATGGCTTCTGGCTCTTCTGCACCTCGATCGCGCCCTCATCCGACGCCGAAGTCGAGGAGTTGCGCGAGCGGTTCGCGGCGGAAGCCACCACCGTGATCCGCGCCCCATCGGCCTTCGCACGCGAGCTCGGTTCGGCGGTCGCGCTCAACATCCGGCCGGAGCACTTGAAACCCGAACCGCTCGGATGGCTGAAGCGTCGGCTGCTACCGCCCGATGTGAGCAACGTGGTGCACGTGCACCACGGCCCCGTGTACTACACCGACAACGCCCGGGAGGTGCTCGACGCGGTTCCCAGGACGGAGCGAGCGATCCTGCTGCCGTTCATCAAGCGGCCGTCGTATTCCTGGCAACAGGAGTATCGATTCACGGTCAGCGTGATTGGTTCACCTACGGAGGACACCTACCGCGTTCCGATTGGGCCGAGCCTGCGTGCCCTGGCGCAGCCGTGGCAGTCGAGTCGGCCGCTGTCGCGGAGCGGGCACCGGGAGGGATCTGCTAGCGCCGGTTGAGGCGATTCATCGCCGCCTCGATCCCCTCCTGAGCCGCGACCTCGATGGCGTCGGCCACCTCAGCGATGGCAGCGTCGAGGGCGGCTCGCTCCTCGGGGCGGGGGCGGGAGAGCACCCAGTCGGCGACGCGGTCCGGGTCGCGCACGGGGCGGCCGCGGCTGAGCGTGCCGTCGGGGTCGTCTGGATCGGGGTCGTAGGGCCGGTCGATACCGATCCGCACGCGCGGGAAGTCCCCGCCACCGAGCGCGTCCAGGATCGAGCGCATGCCATTGTTGCCGCCGTGGCCGCCGTGCGGCCGCATGCGGACGCGCGCCACGGCCATGTCGATGTCGTCGTGAACGACGAGCACCTGGGTACGGGCCAGCCGCAGACGCCGCAACTCGGACGCGACCGCCGGGCCGCTCTCGTTGTACCAGCTGCGCGGCGCGGCGAGGTACAGCGGGCGCCCTCCGACCTCGACGGTGGCGCGCCACACGCGCGTGTCCCGGGCGAGCTCCACGCCGTGACGCTCGGCGAGCCGCTGGATGGTCCACATGCCGACGTTGTGGCGCGTGCCCTGGTACTCCGGGCCGGGATTGCCAAGGCCCACGATGAGCCTCGGGCGCGTCGCCTCGGCCGGGTCGTCCGAGGCAGCTTCCGAGGACGTCTCGTCCTGGCGGGCGCGTGGGGCGCCCAGGCGGTCGCGGAAGGCAGCGAAGCGGCGTCGCAGGGGCATGTCCCCATCGTCGGGCGCTGTGCATCCCGGCGCAACGCACACGGGCGCCGCGGCGCCTCGTGGGATGCGCCTCGCGCTGCCGCGCGTTCCGTCAACCTGCTGTATGATCCCCGCGCCTCGCGACCCTGCGGGGCGGGAGCGAGGAGACCCCTTCAACATGAGCGATGGGAACGGACCGATCGCGGCCGCGCGTGCCGACGGACGCACGCTGCTGACCGAGGTCGAGTCCAAGCAACTGCTGCACGACGCCGGGATCAACGTAACCCAGGCTCGCCTCGCCACGAGCGCCGACGACGCCGTGGCCGCGGCCGATGACATCGGCTACCCGGCGGTCCTCAAGGTCGTCTCCGGCGACATCTCCCACAAGTCCGACGTTGGCGGTGTCGAGCTCAACCTCGGCGACGGCGACGCCGTCCGCGCCGCCTATGACCGCATGATGGCGGCCGTCGCGGAGAACGCGCCCGGCTCGAGCGTCGACGGCGTCTCGGTGCAGCAGATGGCTGCCCAGGGCACCGAGGTCATCATCGGCACCACCACGGACCCGCAGTTCGGCCCTGTCCTGGCCTTCGGCCTCGGCGGCATCATGGTCGAGGTGCTGAAGGACGTGGCGTTCCGCATCGTCCCGCTGGAGTCCCGCGACGCACGCCAGGTCGTGCGCGAGATTCGCGGCTTCCCGGTGCTCGAGGGTGTGCGCGGCCAGGCCGGCGCGGACCTCGACGCACTCGAGGCGATGATCCTCCAGGTCTCGGCGTTTGCCGAGGAGCACCCGGAGGTCGCCGAGCTCGACCTGAACCCCGTCTTCGCGTACCCCGACGGCGCCATTGCCGTCGATGCACGCGTCGTGCTGGCGGAGGAGTAGCGATATGGCCGTCGACTTTGATCGACTGCACCGCACCCTGACCCCTCGCTCCGTCGCCGTGGTGGGCGCGAAGGGTCCCGACTTCGGCTGGCTGGAGAACAACCGCAACTTCGTCGGTCCGCTCTACTCGGTGCAGCTCGACCCCAACGAGATCACCGAGATCGAGAAGCGCGGGTTCAACAACTACCTCAATCTCGAGTCAGTCCCCGAGGACATCGACCTCGTCATCTGCGCGGTACCGCGGCCGATCGTGCCGTTCATCGTGTCGGACTCGATCAAGAAGAACGTCGGCGGCATGGCGATCTTCTCGGCCGGCTTCGCAGAGACGGGCGAAGAAGAGGCAGCGGAGCTGCAGGACCGCATCGTCGCGCTCGCCAATGACGCGGGCATGCCGATCGTCGGGCCCAACTGCATGGGCGTGTACAACCGCCGCCAGGGCGTGAAGTTCAGCGACGGCGTCGACCACGGCGAGGGCGGCAACGTCTCCATCATGGGCCAGAGCGGCACGCACACCATCGGCGCAACCACGATGGCGCAGCGCGTCGGCATCCAGGTCAGCCGCGGCATCTCCTTCGGGAACGCCGTGGTCGTCAACGAGGCCGATTACCTCGAATACCTGCGCGACGACCCCGACACCGAGGTCATCGGCATCTACCTCGAGGGCCTCAAGGACGGGCGGCGCTTCTTCGAGGTGCTGCGCGAGACCACGCTGAAGAAGCCCGTCGTGATCTGGAAGGGCGGCCAGACCGCCGCCGGACAGCGCGCGACGCGCTCGCACACTGCCTCGCTCGCGACGCCGATGGCCACGTGGAACGCGCTCATCGCGCAGACCGGCGCCATCCCCGCGAACTCCGTCGACGAGATGGTCGACGCATTGCAGGCGCTCGTCCACGCCGCGGCCCCTCGTGGCCGCCGGCTCGCGCTGATGGCGATGACCGGCGGACAGTCGGTCGCGATCTCGGATGCCTTCGGCCGCCAGGGCCTCGAGGTGCCGGAGCTCGCTGACAAGACCTACGAGACGATCGGCGAGTTCTTCAACGTCATCGGCGGCTCGTTCCGCAACCCGTTCGACATGGCGAACACCATCGGCATGGCGGGCGACTCGGGGAACCTCGCGCGCATCATGGGCGCGGTCAGCGAGGACCCGAACATCGACGCCATGGTGTTCGAGTTCTCGGCGGGTTTCTTCGCCCGGATGTGGAAGGACCACCCCGAGCGCCTCGAAGAGATGCTCGACGAGCTCGACGGCTTCCGTGAGCGCACAGGCCTGCCGTTGGTGACGGTGATGCACAACGGCGCGATCGACGAAGAGGTGATCCCGATCCGCGACCAGGTGGTCGCGCGCGGCTTCGCCGTCTTCCCCAGCTTCGACCGCGCGGCGCTCGCGCTGTCGAGGGTGATCAAGTACCACGAGTGGGTGGAGGAGGCCGGGTAGGCCGCTGCACCTCGGACCGCTCGCAGACTGCAGAAGCCCCCGCTCCGGCGGGGGCTTCTCGTTGCGCCTGTTGTTGGCGGATCTCCGTGTAGACGCCTACCATCTGAGCCGGAGAGATCTCGTGGGTTACTACTACTCGGACTACTGGCGCCACCCGGAGCCGACTGAGCCATTCACGCGCGGCGTGCTGTCCTCCCGCCTGGTGTCACACCTTTCGGGCGCCACAATCAGGCAGCTCAGGTACTGGCATTCGACTGGCCGTCTGACCGCGACCTCGGCGGGGCGCCGCGGTATCGGTCGCCACTATTCGTGGATCGAGTACTCGCGCGCGCGTGCGACCGTCAAGCTTCTAGGCGCGGGACTGAGCCACGCCCGGCTTCATCCCAACATCGAATGGCTCGACTCGTATCTTCCTCGCTGGTACGAGATTCCACTCCTTGCTCGCGATGAAGGCAGCCTCGATCTCTCGCCGGACGGCGCACTCGCGTGCAACACGCACGAGATGGGCCGATGGATTAGCTCGCAGCTGGTGGCGGACGAGGCCACACTCCCCTCTCGGATCGACGCTGAGGCGCTCGGGCTCACGCTCGAGGCGCTCGATTCGGAGGGGCCGTTAGGACTGCTCAGCGAGTACGGCGATGTGGTGAGTATGGATCCCCGCGTGCTTGGTGGGGCGCCGGTGATGCGCGGAACCCGCATCGAGACAGGGATGCTTGCGGCGTTATGCGGGCGCGAGCTGAAGGTTGAAGGGATTGCGCAGCGGTTCGGGCTTGACGCGCGGCGAGTGGAACGCGCGATCAAGTTTGAGACCGTGATCGCCGCCTGATTGTGCGGCTCTTGCTAGACGAGGCCATGGCGCCAGGTCTGGCCGGCATCCTGACTGCCCTCGGCCACCCATCCGATCACATCCGAGACCTTGGGATGATCGGGGCCTCGGATTCGGAAGTCGTCCAACGGGCAATGGACTACGACGCGCTCCTCACGCTCGACCTCCACCGGCAGGCATCGGAGTGGATCGCAGTGAACACCGTGATGTTGTCCGGAGCGAACGTCGTCCGTCTGCGATTCAGGGGTCGCGAAGTCTCATCGCTCCTCAGCCAGACCCAGGCCATCCTTAGGAAGTGGTCGGAAATCGAACACCTCGTTAGGGAACGTGACGACGTGCGGTTAGTCACCGTGTCACGCGCCGGGAGCTAGGTACGGGTGCAGACCGTCGACGAGATTGAGGACATCCTGCGCGTTCGGAATTCCTAACGGCCCCTCAACTCCCGTCGGGCCTCGGAATTGTCTACGCGCTTTACGCTAGCGATGTTGGCAACTACCATCGCGTACGCACGTGAACAGTTTCCGCGCCGACAGGAGTGATCCGTGCCTGACTCCCCCTTCGACGACTACCTCGACCTCGTGGAAGCCGCCGGCGAACTCGGGATCCACCCCCAGAGCCTCCGACGCCTCATCAAGCAGAAGCGCGTCCCCGCCGTCCTCTTCGCCGGCAAGTACCTGATCGAGCGCGACAAGCTCGAGATGTTCAAGGCCAACTACGACCCTCGGCCCGGCCGCAAGCCCATCCGCCGCCTCCTCTAGCCACACCCACCTCGCCGCTCCCTCGCCCTGAGGGGGTTGGTGTCCGAAGAGACGCCGCCCGGCGGAGCTTTCGCTGAATCGCCACCCGGTCACTCCCGGCCGCCCGTCCCATGAGGCGGACTCCGAGGCAACGTGCGCTCATCGCGGCGCGGCCGACCCGCGTCGCGCAATGCGGTCGGGTGATCGCAGGTAGCGGCGGCTCTCGCTCATTCGCCAGCGGCACACCCCATGGGATGCCGACGTAGGGACAGAGACCTGGAGCGACGCTTCCACGTTGAACGGATCGCCGCATCCGAGGTACGGTGCTATCCACAGGAGCACCGCGCAATAAATTGTGGAGACGGTCTTGAAGACGATTAGCGTGTCTGTGGACGATGGAACACACCGCCTGGCACGAATCAGGGCTGCCGAGACCGGCACGACGGTGTCCGCCATGATGCGCGACATGCTGCTGGAGATGCTGCAAAGACCAGCAACCACAGAGCCCACCGAGACCGAGCCCGAGAAGCGGGCACGGCTCATGGGCGAGGTCCTCGAGCGGTTCAGGCACGAGGGCATCGGCGTGGACACCGGCCAGTTGCTGACCCGGGAGGAACTGTACGACCGCCATGCGGCTCGTTGACACCAACATCCTCCTGTACGCCGTGAGCAATCAGGAGGGCGACGCTGGGAAGCGCGCGAGGGCCGAGGCGACCCTGATAGAGCCGGACCTGGCGCTCTCCGTCCAGGTGCTCCAGGAGTTCTATCACCAGGCCACGAGGCCTCGCGGGCCGGCGGGGCTGACCCATGCGCAGGCTATCGAGTTCCTGCGACCACTGGGGACGCTCCCGACCCAGGAAATCACAATTGAACTGTTCAACAGGGCAACCGAGATCAAGGCACGGTTCGGCGTCTCCTACGGGGACGCCGCCATCCTCGCGGCGGCGAAGCTGATGGGATGCGAGGCCGTGTACTCAGAGGACCTGAGCCATGAGCAGAACTACGACGGGGTCCGCGTGATCAACCCGCTCCTGGGAGGAGAGCCTGGCTAGCCGTCGAACTCCGAGCGCAGGTCGCCGACGCGGTGGAGGTACTCGATCGCGCTGCGGTAGTCCTCGTGTGAGATGCGGCCTTCCCCCTGCAGGTGGGTGAGCAGCACCTCCAACGTGAGCGCGGAATGCAGCCGCACGCCGAGTCCCTCGAGGCGACTGGACGCGCCCTGCTGACGATCGACGAGCACCATCGCGTCGCGCACGAGGACGCCGGCGCTGCGCAGCCGCGTCGCCGTGTCGACGAGCGAGCCACCGCCCGCCGCGAGGTCGTCGACGATGAGCGCGGTCTGGCCGGGCCGGTACGCGCCCTCGATCTGCACGCGCGCCGCCGATGCGTCGTCGAGGGGGGACGAGGGGCGCACGTAGACCAGCGGGACGCGCATCTGGAGCGAGAGCGCAGTCGCGATATGCAGGCCGCCGATGGGCACCCCGGCGATGAGGTCGAAGCGCTGCACGTGCGGGTTGCGCAGCGACATCGCCAATCGCAGCTCCTCGTCCATCACCTGCACGACGCGCGCGAGCTCCTCGGGGCGTGAGATCACGAGCTTCGGGTTGATGTAGACGGGTGAGTTGCGCACGGTGCGCCCGAGCGAGAAGTCACCGAACTGCACGCTGCCGAGCCGCCATAGCAGGTCAGCCATCCACAGGCGGCCGTGTCCGCCCTGCACGTCGGGTTCGAGCGTCATCGTCGTCGCTCCCAGGCCTCGGGGTTCACGAGGTGTTGCGGTCGCTCGCCGGCCAGCGCGGCCAGCAGCCCATCCACGGCGAGGTCGGCCATACGCTCACGCGTCGGGCCGGTCGCGCTGCCGATGTGCGGCGTGACGAGCAGGTTCGGGGCGTCGAGCAGGGGGTCTTCGGGTGGCAGCGGCTCCGGCGTGGTCACGTCGAGCGCCGCGCCACCGATCTCGCCGCGCACGAGGGCGTCGCGCAGTGCGGCCTGGTCGACCACCCCACCGCGAGCGGTGTTCACGAAGATGGCGTGCGGCTGCATCCGTGCGAACGCCTCCGCGCCGAACATCCCCTCGGTCTCTGCGCTCAGCGGGACATGCACCGAGACGAAGTCCGACGCGCCGAGGAGCGTGTGGAGGTCCACGCTCTCGCCCGGGAATCCGCGCGCACGGCGGCGGCCGTGGTACAGCACGCGCATGCCGAACCCTTGCGCGCGTTGGGCGACGGCTGCGCCAATGCGTCCCGGCCCAACGATGCCGAGCGTCGCGCCATGGACGGCGCTGCCCAGCATCCACGTGGGGTGCCACGGCCCCCACGCGCCGTCGCGGACGGCATGCTCGCTCTCGTTGATGCGCCGCGCGGCGCCGAGCAGCAGCGCGAACGCGAGGTCGGCGGTGGTCTCGGTGAGCACACCGGGGGTGTTGGTCACGAGCACGCCGCGCTCGGTCGCCGCTGCGACGTCGACGTTGTCGTAGCCGACCGCCATGTTCGCGACCACGCGCACACCGGGCCGGCAGTCGAGGAGCGCCGCGTCGACGCGTTCGGTGAGCATCGTCAGGAGCCCGGCGCAGCCCGCGGAGCGCGCGGTGACCTCCTCGTACGTCGGCGGGCGCTCGAGCTCCCACACGTCGGGCGCGGTTGCCGCGCGCAGTCGTTCGAGGGGCGCGTTGCCGGGCAAGGCGCGTGAGACGAAGACCTGGGGGAGGCGGTCGGAGTCGACTGTCGGCACGTCAGCGATTGTATCGCGCCCGGCGCGACTATCGGTTAAGGCTCAAGGCTCCCAGGCGTGCCTCAGCCGGTCCCGGCGCCACGAGGGGCGAGACCTCAGCGGGATTCAGCACCTGTGTGCGCCCCTCGATGTGCAGCACACCGACGAATGCCGCCGTCGCTGCGTCGAGCTCATCGTGCGAGGGTCGACGCTTGCGCGGGATACCGTGTATTCCGGCGCGACGTAAGCCGCGCCGCAACCCGTCGCGGTCGCGCTTGCGCGGGATGCCGAGGATGTCCTGCGCCATCCCCGGATACACCTCGACGACCGCCAGGCCTCGGGCGCACAGCCGCTCGCCGAGCGCGATGCCACGCAGTGTGAGCCCGACCATCGAGGGGATGAGCGTGGGGTAGGGCCGGTAGCCCATCGCGGCGCAGATGCGGTCGACCTCGCGCATGATGCCGTGGCGCGCGCACTCGCACGCGGAGTCGGCACAGCAGCGCCCCTCAGGCAGGGCGAGCGGCGAGTCGATCGCCACGATCGCGGGTGCGTAGCGCTCGACGACATCCTCGATCTCCTCGTCAGTACGCACGGTCTCGAGGAGCCGCAGCCGACGGTCGAGGCCGAGCACCGCGAGGCCGGTGGGGTAGCGTGGCGCGCTGCGCAGGTCGATGCCGAGCGCGAGCGGCCCGCTGGCGGTGCCGGAGCGCGAGTCAGCGCGGGGCTTTGATACACTCACTGCACACCCTCGCAGTACCCACCTGCGGGCTCCCGGAACGGTATCGGGAGCCCGTTGTCGAGAGGATAGCCCGATGGCGGTCAAGAACGAGCTGGAGCCCTTCACGCGCATCGACGTGCATGAGGCGAAGGAGATGATCGACAACGACGACGTACAGGTTGTCGACTCGCGCGAGATGCACGAGCATGCCGACGGCCACGTGCCGGGATCGCTCAACATCCCGCACATGGCGACGCTCGTGCGCGCCGGTGACCTCGCGACGGATCGCCCGGTCCTGTTCATCTGCAAGTCCGGCCAGCGCTCCGCTGTTGCCGCCGAGTTCGCGGCCACCATGGGCCTGACCGACCTCTACAACGTCGAGGGCGGCCACGATGACTGGGTCGAGGCCGGCTACCCGATGGAGACGTAGCTCGCCCACCTACCTGCTCTTCGACATCGACGGCACGCTCCTCGACTCCGACGGGGCGGGCCGTGGCGCGCTCAATCGCGCGTACTCGGAGGTCGCCGGCATCGCCAACGCCATGGACGGCGTCGTGTTCCAGGGCCGCACCGACTGCTGGATCCTCGACGAGGTGACGCGCCGCACAGGGATCGACGTCGACCGCTCGGCGCTGCTGCCGCGCTACTACGAGATCGTCGAGCAGGAGCTCGCCGAGCGAGACCCGCGCGCACTACCCGGCGTCCCGGAGCTGGTGGACGCGCTTGCCGCGCGTGACGACGTGGTGCTCGGCCTCGGGACGGGTAACCTGCGCCGCGCTGCGTTCCTCAAGCTCGCCTCGGTCGGGCTCGACGGCTACTTCACCGGCGGCGGTTTCGGCGACGACCACGTCGACCGCGTCGACATGCTCCGCGACGGCGCGCGCGAGATCGGCTGGACCGAGGGCGACCGCCTCGCGGTCATCGGCGACACGGAGCACGACATCACCGGGGGTAGAGCCCTCGGCGCCTTCGTGCTGGCGGTCGCGACGGGGTGGACGAGCTTCGAGGAGCTGGCGAGGCATGAGCCGGATGCGCTCCTGCCAGATCTGTCGGACGTCGAGGGCGTAATGGGGATGCTACTGGCGGGTTGACGTGTCGAGGCGCCCGCTCACCCGCCCCGCACGACGACCAACACCGCGACCAGCGCCAGGCTCAGCCCCGCCACGATCAGCACGTTCCGAAGGTGACCCCCTGACGTGCGCATCCCGCCGGCGCGCGGTGAGCCTCGGCCGTCCCAGCCGAGCTCGATGAGCACGTCTGCTGCCTGGTCGCGCTCTGCGCGCGGGACGAACAGCGCGTAGACGAACGGCACGCCGACCGGGTAGGCCGACGAGGTCAGGTTGAACCTCGCCGCGTCCTCGATGTGCAGTTCGGCGTCGATGCCCGCGTCGAGGAGGGCGTCGTGCCAATCACCGGCGAGGTCGCCGTCGCGCTGGGCGGTGAGCAGGATGAGCCCACGCGCCGAGGGCGGGGCGTCTGAGTTGGGATCGGCTTCGAGGGTCACGGCCGTCCGGCCGCCGTTCGCGGGCTCCGGCTACGCGGGCTGGAGCGCGCGCACCTGCACGGCGGCCGTGCCGTCGGCGGTACCGCCGAGGGGGAACAGCGCCATGACAGCACCACCGTCGTACCACGCCGGCACGTAGACCGTGCCCGGCGCCACGCCGTCGTCGAGTTTCGCCGTGATGCGCACCTCGGCGTCGCCGGCGGCGAGCACGAGGTCGTCGCCCATGCGGATGCCAAGCGGCTCGGCGTTGCGCGGGTTGATGAGCGCGTCCTCCTCGCGGTGCAGCTTGTCGGCGTCCTCCGAGTGGATCGAGGAGGCTTCCCACGAGGTGTAGAGCGAGCGACCGGTGATGAGCCGCAGTCCAGCGTCGGTGCTCGCGGGAGCGGCGACCGGCTGGTACTGCGTGCGGGCTGCCGTCATCTCGCCAAGCGCGCGCGTGCGCGAGGGCTGGAGGCCCTCGTAACGGGTGTAGCCCTCGACGCGCTGGGCCACCTCGGCCATCACGTCGGCAGCACTCTCGTAGGCGAAGTCGCCACCGAGGGCGTTCGCGAGGGCAGTCAGGACGGCGACACCCTCGCGCTCGTCGCGGCGCGGCTCCGCCGCGGGGCGCTGGCGCGTGATGCGGCGGTCGCCCGACGTGATGGTGCCGTTCTTCGCGAAGAACGGCAGCTCGGCCAGCACGACGTTCGCGTGCTCCGCGGCCGTCGAGCGCACCGAGTCGACCACGACCAGCGTGTCGACCGCCTCGAGGGCGGCGCGCACGTCGGCGGTGCCGGTCGTGCTGAGCAGGGGGTTGTCGTCATGGATGAGCAGGCCGCGGATCGAGCCGTCGCGTGCGCCCTCGATGATCTCGGTGAACGAGCGGCCACCGTCGCCGGGCTCGAGGCCCATGTCGGCGAGGCCGAGCGTGTTGCCGTCGGTCGGCAGGTAGTGGAGGCCCATCGCGGCGCGGTCGCCGAGGGCGGCAATCGCCAGGTTCGCCGTTGCGCGCGCCTGCTGTTCGGCGGGTGCGACGCTGAACGGGTCGGGTGCGAAGACGACGGCGAACGTCGGGCGCTCCTCGCTCGCGCCGTTGTCGTCGGACGCGGGCGCGGGCTTACGGTCGGCGATGAGAGCGCAGGCCCGGGCGAGCGCGTCGGCGTCGACGCCTGCGGGCGTGGCCGGCTCGCCGGCGGCGGCGTCTACGCTGTGCGCGAGCTGCTGCGCGGTGAGCGCCTCGTGGCCGGGCGCGGGCTGCAGCCACACCTCGGCGAAGTCGACGAGTTCGCCCCAGCGCGACGAGATGAGCACGAGCTTCGCGCCGCCGTTCACGACGGCGTCCTTCACGCGCAGCGAGATGACCTGGTGCGACTCCTCGATGTCCCCGCCCACGACCACGATCGTGTCGGCGTGCTCGATGTCGGCGTACGTCGAGGTCAGGCGGTCGGAGCCGAGCGCCTCGGTGAGGGCCGCGGCGACGGCGCGGTGGACCGGGCCGCCGACGTGGTCCAGGTGTGGCGTGCCGATGACCTCGCGCGCGAGGCGAGTGAGCAGCGCGGCTTCCTCGTTCGTAGCGAGGGGCGAGCCGAGCACCGCGACGGCGTCCGCGCCGTGCTCCGCCTTGACTGCGGCGAGGGCGCTCGCTGCCTCGTCCATCGCCTCCTCGGGTGTGACGGGGAGCAGGCGGTCCCCACGACGGGCGAGCGAGCGGCTGAGCCGCTGGCCGTCGGTGACGGAGTCGTAGTGGAAGCGGCCGCGGACGCAGATCTGGTCGCGGCTCGTCGGGTTGAGGCGGTCGGGCCGCACGATGACCGGGCGGCCGTCGCGCGTGCCGTAGGAGATGGTGCAGCCGACGGAGCAGCCGTTGCACGCCGAGTTGGTCCACTCGTCCGCGAGGGCGACCCACTTGTTCGGCTTCTCCATCAGCGTCGCCGTGGGGCAGACGTCGATGCAGGCGCCGCAGAAGTCGCAGTTCGACTCATGGATGGCGCCGCCGGTGCCGAAGGCGATCATCGTCGACGGGCCCTTGCCGGAGAGGCTGATGGCCCCGGTGTGCCGCAGGTCGGCGCAAGCGCGGACGCAGCGCGTGCAGATGATGCACATCTGCGGGTCGAACTCGAGGAACGGGTTGGCGCGGTCGGGCTCGGGCGGGGGCGTCTCGTAGTACGAGCGGTCCTCGCCGACCCACGGCTCCTCGAACTCACCCATGTCGATGAGCTCGGTCGAGGTCTGGAGCTCGCAGCGGTAGTTCTTGCTGCACGTCAGGCAGCGGTGCGTCACCACGTCGTCGCGGAGGCAGATCTCGCCCGGCTGGCAGTGAACGCGGCGGTGGCAGGTGAGGCAGCGGTCGGGGTGGTTCGCCATGATCAGCGACATCACCTGCTGGCGCGCGCGCTTGACCTCGGGCTTCTCGGTGTTGACGACCATGCCGTCCCTGGCGACGGCGGTACACGACAGCTGCAGCGGGCCCGGGCGTCCGCCCTCGATCTCGACGATGCAGGTGCGGCAGCCGGCGTACGGCTCGAGGCCGTCGATGTAGCAGAGGTTCGTGATGCGAACGCCCTGCTCCTTGATCACCTCGACGAGGGGACGGCCCGCCTCGACCTCGATCTCGGCACCGTTGAGGGTGATGGTCGCCACGGAGTGGAGCCTCTCCTGCCGCTAGTCGCGGTCGAGCTTGCCGGGCAGGTGTTGCGGGCCGAAGTCGCCGTCGCTGCCGGCGACCGGGAAGCGGCCGCGCGCGGTCGGCATGGCCGTGCGGAGCGGGATCTCGTCCTGGATCTGACCGTTGGGGTACGTCCCGTCGGTGCGCTCGAGGTACGCCTTCGCCTCGCGCGTGAGCGCGTCGCGGTCGCGGTACATGTCCTCGAAGACATAGACCGCGTCGTCGTAGCGGCCACCGGCCTGGATGGCCTGGTAGGGGCAGGCCTCGGTGCAGAGGCCGCAGTACATGCAGATGCGGAAGTCAATCTCATAGCGGTCGACGTTGAGCGTGCCGTCCTCGCGTGGCGAGGTCTGGACGAGGATGCAGCCATCGGGGCAGGCCTGCGCGCAGGTGGAGCAGCCGGTGCAGCGCTCCTCGAACCACAGCAGGTTGGTGCGCGCGCGCACCGGGACATCCCGCTCCTCCTCCGGGTAGGAGACGGTGATGGGCGGGCGGAAGATGTGCTTGAAGGTGACGAGCATGCCCTTGGCGATGCCCATGCCGTAGGCCACGGTGCCCCCTCGCCTGGTCGCAGCCGGACGGCGTCCGGCACTCGCGGCGCAGCATAGCCGACGAGGGGCGTGGGGGACAGCGGAGCGAGGGGGATCGAGGGCTGATTCTCGCACCGTCGAGCGAGCCTGTGTTCACGGCTCCGTGCTGGCGCTATGCTGTGTAGCACAGAAACTGTGAAACTGTGGGACTGTGCCATGAGGAACATCACCGTATCCGTCGACGAGGAGACGTACCGCCTCGCGCGTGTCCGCGCCGCCGAGTCCGACACCTCGGTGTCCGCGCTCGTGCGCGAGTTCCTCGAGGAGCTTGTCCACGGCGAGACCCGCGAGGAGCGCTTCGAGCGCCTGAAGCGCCTCCAGGACGAGGTCATCGCCGAGATCGAGGCTCGCGGCGGCGGGCTGAGCGCCGCCGACAACCTCTCCCGAGACGAGCTCTACGACCGCGATGCGCTTCGTTGACACGAACGTCCTCATCTATGCGCTGAGTGTGGATCCGGCGGAGGCAGATAAGCGGCAACGGGCCAGCGGCCTCCTGACGCGAGACGACCTCGTCGTCTCAATCCAGGTGGTGCAGGAGTTCTACGCGCAGGCGACACGCGCTTCGCGACCGGGCGCCCTGACGCACGAGGAAGCGGCCCGATACATCGATGGGCTGCAGCGCTTCGCCATCCAGGACATGACCCTCGATGTCCTGCGCCTCGCGCTCGCTATCCGTGGGCGCTTCGGGCTGTCGTACTGGGACAGCGCCATCCTCGCCGCTGCCCGGGTGGCCCGCTGCGACATCGTGTACTCCGAGGACATGAGCCATGAGCAGGACTACGACGGCCTGCGCGTCGTCAATCCCTTCGCGGACGTAGCGCCCGCGGTGTGACGGGCCTCGTGCCCGCCCGACGAGGCGCTCGGGTACCCTCGCTGCCATGACCGCCGACCGCTGGGCTCCCGGCACGCACATCACTGCGCGCAGCATCTGGAACGGCCGCGTGTTCGCGGCCTCGTGCTTCGTGGTCATCGAGGACCACGAGGACGTACTCGTGGCCTGCACGCCACCTGGCACGATCTGGAAGCGCCCAGTCGACCTCGAAGGCAACGACATCCGGCTGCCGCACGAGGAGTGGCGGCTGCGCGACGACGTCTGGCGCGGGCGCGGGATGGTGCGGGTGTGGATGCGCGACGTCGCGCACTCCGTGCTCATCTTCCTCGGCGACGGCGATGTGGGCGGCTGGTACGTGAACATGGAGACGCCGTTCCAACGCAACGCGATCGGCCTCGACCTCCGCGACCAGCACCTCGACATCATCCTGCCGGCCGACTTGAGCCAGGTGCGCTGGAAGGACGAAGACGAGGTCGACGCGGCCGTCGCCTTCGGCAGCATGACGGCGGACGAGGCCGCCGAGGTTCGCGCCGAGGGCCAGCGCGCCGTCGACTGGATCCGCCGAGGCGACCACCCGGCGTTCGACGACCGCTGGCGGACGTGGACGGTGCCCGAGGAGTGGGACGTGCCCGTGCTCGCCCCCGGCTGGGACAGGCTGCCGCCGGCAACGTAGCGAACGAACCCGGTGCGTACGCGCCTGCTACCCCTGGTCGCTGGACCCGGGGTACGAGGCCGGCGTCTCGGCGACGGCCGTTCGTTGCCGCGCGAGCGTGGTAACGACGGTCTCCCGAGCGAGCGTTCGGAATTCGCTCTCATCGCGCATGCCGTCACAGACCTCGGTCGCTACGATCGAGAGGCGGTCGAGCAGTCCCCTGAGCGCGCCTGTTGTGGTTGCGTCGAGGCTGAGTTCAGCCTCCCAGGCGAGGAAGTCCGGGATGGCGCGCCGACCGTCGAGATAGCCGTTCAGTTCGCGACGCAGATCGGCTGCGACGGGTGAACGGAGCATCTGTGAGTCCGCCATGATAGCTGCCGCCTGATGCCTTCCGTTCGCGTACCAGAGTACGAGCTTGCCGACCTGTTCACTGCGCTGGGGATCTGGTCGCGGCTCGACGAAGGCTCCACGACGGACGACGACAGGGCCGCCGCGCCGGCACGGCTTTGCTCGATCCCCGGGGCAATATCGTACTACGCGCGCCTGACCACGCGCGGTGGTGAGCAGGCACGGGTGCACCTCGTTGAGTGTCCGATTGCGGGTGTGGTTGGCCGCTGGCCATCGGCGCTCAGGGTTGGCGACGTTACCCTCTACCGGGTTGGTCATCAGGCTCGCCCAGCAGAACGCGCGCGTTGGGAGCCTCCGCCATGACCGAAGCGACCGACGCACCCGTCGCACCACCGGACCTGGAGTTTCGCCCTGTCACGCCCGAACGCTGGCCCGACCTCGCAACCCTCTTCGACGGGCGCGGTGGACCCAAGTACTGCTGGTGCATGGTCTGGCGACCGTGGCCGGCGGGCGTGGAGCGCAGCCGGCCGAACAAGCGCGCAGAGATGGAGCGCACCGTGCTCGGCGGCACACCCGTCGGCATCCTCGCGTACATCGAGGGCGAACCGGTTGCGTGGTGCTCGGTCGCGCCGCGCGAGACGTACCGCAAGCTCGGTGGCGACGAGTACCCCGACGGCACGAACGTGTGGTCGATCGTCTGCTTCTTCGCCCAGCGGCCTCAGCGCGGCCGCGGCATCACCTCGCGCCTGCTCGACGCCGCGTGCGCCGAGGCGACCTCGAACGGCGCGGACGTGATCGAGGCGTACCCCGTCGACCCCGACTCGCCGAGCTACAAGTACATGGGCGTCATCTCGACGTTCCTCGCCGCGGGGTTCGAGGAGACTGGACGGGTCGGCAAACGTCGTCACGTCATGCGTCGATGGCTCAACTCGTGACTACGGAGCGGTGGCAACCCGGCGACCACATCACCGGCCGGAGCATCTGGTTCGGGCGTCCGTTCGCGGCGTGGCCGTTCGTCGTCGTGGAGGACCGTGGCGACGTGCTCGTGGTCTGCATCCCGCCGGGCGGGGTGTGGAAGCGCCCCACCGACCTCGACGGCAACGACATCTGGCTCCCGCACGGCGAGTGGAGCTTCCGCGATGATCCCTGGCACGGCCACGGCATGGTGCGCATCTACATCGAGGGCGCCGCGCATTCGGTCCTGGTCTTCCTGGAAGACGGCGACGTCCGCCAGTGGTACGTGAACCTCGAGGCGCCCTTCAAGCGGACGGCGATCGGCATCGACAGCCGCGACCAGCACCTCGACATCGTCTTCCCGCCGGACCTCGGCGAGCCACGGTGGAAAGACGAGGACGAGCTCGAGGAGGCCGTCGCCTACGGCAGCATGAGCGCCGAGGAGGCCTCGGCCGTCCGCGCGGAGGGCGACCGCGCGATCGCCTGGGTGCGACGCGGCGACCACCCCGCCATCGACGACCGCTGGCGCACGTGGACGCCGCCGCCCGAGTGGGGCATCCCCACCCTCGCGCCGGACTGGGAGACACTCCCGCCAGCCGTCTCCTGAGCGATCCTGATCTGATCCCCTCACCCTCGGGGAGAGACACCCGGATCTGGGGAGAAGGGCCGGACTCACACCCCGTAGGTAGCGAAGTCCTCGGCCAGCTCGACGCCGTCGAGCGTGCGCGCCCACTCCGGCACCGCAAGCGGGTCGTAGTGCGTCACGAGGAGTCGCGTCGAGGCGTCGAGGGCGGCGCGCAGCGTGCGGATGTCGTCCCACTCCACGTGGCCCTGCGCGCGGTCACCGCCGCACTCGGCGATGAGCAGGTCGGCGCCCTCGGCCAGGCTCAGCAGCGCCTCGCCGTACGCCGTGTCGCCCGAGTAGGCAACGACGCCACCCGGGAGCCGCACGCGGAACCCGAGCGCCTCGATGTCCGGTGCGTGGTCCATCGCCACGCACTCCACCTGCACGCCCGCCCACTCGAACGCCGAGCCGCCCGGCTGCTCGAACCACTCGATGCGTGGGTCGTCGCGGTCCGGCAGCCGCGAGGACGGACCGACGACCTCGCGCAACCGGTCGTAAATGCCGGGTGGCCCGGCGATGGCGAGCGGGTTGGCGCGCTCGACGCCCTCCTGCTGCGCTCGGCGCTCCTCGAGCAGGAACAGGTCGACGCCGCCGATGTGGTCGGAGTGCTCGTGAGAGAGCAGGACGAGGTCGATCGCCGTCGTGGGCACGTCGAGGCGGAAGAGGTGCGGGAGCGTCTGCGGCGGGCAGTCGAGCAGTACGCGCCCGTCGAGCAGGAAGCCGCTCCAGTAGGCGCCGTGGGAGAAGGCGAAGCCGGAGCCGAGGCAGTCCAGGCGCAGCTCAGGCCCCCACCCTCAGTGCTCCAGTGTCTGGGTTCACGAGCACTCCCGTTAGTTCTCGCTCCAGTTCTACCACTGTCTCGTAGATCTTATGGAGTCGATAGCTCTTGCCCATGAGAGACAGGGTGCTCGGCCCCCCTTCTGTGTCCCATGTATGCATCCGCATCCACGAAGGCGTCTCGATCCCCCGCACAGTTCGCGAGTCAGACGGTCTCCCTCTGAGCCGGTGGCCGGCGTCGGCGAGTATCTCGGAGTAGTGGGAGAAGGCGTTCCGGAGCTCCTTCCCGTGCCGATAGCGGGCGTGCAGATCGCATACCACTGCCTGGCACATCCGGCATTGGTGCTTCCCGCCCTTGCACGACTCGCAAGCCGACTGAGCCTGGTGGTTGGGTCCGTCGCGACGCTCACCGCTCGCGCAAGCCTCGCAGACCTGGCCGGCTGGATCGGTTTCCCACAGTTCGATGAAGCGACTGGCTATGGCCTGCACGCAGCTGGGGAACACTCCGGGCCACTGCCCGTCTAGTTCGCAAGCTGCCTTGTATACGTGGTCAAGCTTGAGGACATAAAGTTCGACTCGGTCGAACTCGCTGAGGCCGTGCCAGAAATCGCCCAGGTCATCCGACCATTCAGCCAGCGAGACGGATTGACGCGCTTGCTCGAAACAAAACAGAGCGACTGCCATCATGTCGCCTGCGGAGCCGTCGGTGACTGCCACCGCCGCCGACAGCTACCCGGCCGGCGTCGGGGCCGGGACACCGCAGAAGCGGCGACCCTCGTCGAGGGTGTCGGGGGTGTCGAGGTCGATGCGGACGATCGGCTCGTCGTCCATCGGGATCTGGAGGGGCGGGTGGCGCTGCAGGATGGCGCGCAGCCCCAGCTCCGCCTCATTCGCGCCGGCAAGCTCCTCGAGCAGCGACTCGTCGACGACCACCGGGTGGCCGCGCGCCGCGCCCAGCGACGGCTGGACCGCCTCGGCGCCCGACGCGCGCAGCTCGTCCACGAGGCGATCGATGATGTCGGCGCGCGTCGGCTGGTCCACGTTCTGGATCACGATCGCCGACGGCCGCACGCGCGACGGAGCGAGCAGAGCGCCCGCGCCCGTCGCCAGCGACGTCGACCGCCCCTGTGCCCATCGAGGGTTGAACACGCAGTGCCGTCGCGAGCCCGCGGGCAGCGCCCGACGCACGTCGTCGGCGAACGCGCCGGTCACTACCACGATCTCGTCGACGGTCGAGCGCCGCAGCACGTCGAGCTCCCACGCCAGCAGACAGGTGTCGCCCCACGGCAGCAGCGGCTTGGGCGAACCCATGCGCGTCGAAGCACCGGCGGCGAGGATCAGCGCCGCGACGCTCACGACGCGGCTCCCGCGGCGTCGGGCGCGTGCTCCTTGCGCCAGGTCTCGACGGCCTCGCGCACGGCGGCGGCGGCGAGGACCGAGCAGTGAATCTTCGACTTCGGCAGCCCGCCGACGGCGTCGGCGTAGTCATCACGCGTCAGCGCAACCGCCTCGTCGAGCGTGCGCCCGGTGAGCAACTCGGTCGCTGCGGAGGAGGTGCCGATCGAGGCGGGACACCCCGACGTCAGGAACGACGCAGCGGCCACGCGCTCCTCCTCGATACGCAGGAAGATGCGCATCGAGTCCCCGCACACCGGATTGGTCACGAACGCCTCGGCGTCCGGGTCATCCATGGCCCCGGCGTTGCGTGGGTGCTCGAAGTGGTCGATGAGGGCGTCGCTGTAGCCCGTAGTGGTTCGCGGCATGGCCGTATTGTCGCACGGGTTGGGGTGGTGAGGGACGCCCCTTTCCCCAGTGGCTGGCCTGAGCCGTCCAGCGGAATGCGAAGGGAATGGTTGAATATCTCGTCGGCGAAGTCCGTCCAACCTGCTTCGTCTTTGAGAGCCCACGACCCGGTCGGCTCGGACTGGTCGGGCGGCACCGCGTCCGCTGCGAGGAGCGCACGTGCTTGAACCCACTCGAACATCCTTGTAACGCAGCCACCGGCACCCGGGTTGGGCCTTGTGGCCTTGATAGACACCTGGCGGCCGGCGCCGACGCGCTGAGCGCGCCTGCGCCGGCCCCAGAACCCGAGCCAACAGCTACTTGTTCAGACCTTCCCTGGCCTGGCGCTCCACCACGCTGGGGACGCTACTGTCAGTGTCGCCGCGCCGCAGCAGTTGCGGCGGTACTGCGGCGCACTCGCTTCGGCCTCAGTTGCCAGCCGCGCCGTCGCCATCCGGGCCACCCGCAGGAGGGGTTTCGCTCCGAACGACGAGCGGCGTCGCCGCGGCGAGGCCGTCGGGGAACAGTGCGCTGAAGCCCCGGTTGACGAAGTCGGGTGCGCCGAGGATGTACGAGACCCACATGCCCTCGTGCACGGCGTAGAGTGCCGAGACGCCGGTCTCCCCCGCGCAGGCCGCGAGGTCGTCGACGCTGCCGCCGGCGTAGAGCACGAGGCTGAAGCCCGCTGCGATCTCGCCGTGCAGGCACGCCGGCCACGCTTCGACGTCAACGGCGCCCCCGGTGGGCGGGGCAGCGGCGGCCGGGGCTGCGGTGGGCGGCCCGTCGCTGCGGGCGGTCAGCGCGGTGAGCACGGGCACACCCGCGGTGAACAGCCTGCTGAAGGTGCGGTTCACAAACTCCGGTGCGCCGAGGATGTACGAGACGTACTCCCCCTCGTGCAGGGAGTAGAGCGCCGTGACGTGGCGGCCCTCGGCGCAGGCCACGAGGTCCTCGATGCTGCCGCCTTCGTAGACGACGAGGTTGAAGCCGACGCTGACCGCGCCGCGCAGGCAGCTCGCCGACGGTCCGGTCACCTGCTCCTCGGCGACGTCCGCCAGCGCCACCCGGTAGACGCGCTCGCGGCTGCGGTCCGGCGAGGTCACCGTCACGGCGACCTCAGCGACGCCCTCGAGGGCGACCTGGTGGCCGTCGGCCGCCTCGTCGGCGTCCGCAGGCTCGGTGGTGACGGTGGCCCCGGACTGGACCGGCTCCGCCACCACCGTCGTCTGCGTGACCCCGTCGTCGGGGACGCCGGTGTACTCGCTCACGGCGGGGTCGAACTCCCCAAACTCCACGCCGCTGAGCGCGAGCGAGGAGAGACGGGCGTCGATCGCGGTGGGCATGTTGTAGGTGTAGACGCGGCCGTCGCTCTCGTCGGCGACGTACATCACCGCGCCGTCGGACCAGAGGCCGCGCGGGCTGTTGTTGCCGGCGCCGCTCAGCTCGGCGAACTCCTCGGCGCGGATGCGCTCGAGCGCCTTGTCTTCCGCGCCCAGCGCACCGCGCTGGGGCAGGCGGTAGGCGAAGAGGCGCTTGGCGGCGTGGTCGGAGACCCAGACCGTGACGCCGTCCGACCCCAGGCCCCGCGGGTCGCCGTTGGCGGGGTCGAGGGCGCACTCGCCGAGCAACGCGCCGCTCGCCAGGTCGTAGCCGAAGAGGCCGTTCTTGCCGCCGTCGAGCACCCAGACCGTCTCGCCGTCGGACCAGATGCCGCGCGGGTCGGCGTTGCGGTCCGCGAGCTCGATGTCGCGCGCCGGGGTGCGCTCACCGGTCGCGAGGTCGTGGGCGAAGAGTTTGTCCTGGCCGCTGTCGGAGACCCAGAAGGCGGTCTCGCCGTCGGACCAGACGCCGCGCGGGGCGCGGTTCGTATCGTCGAGGTCGAACTCACGCTCCTCGAGGCGCTCGCCCGTCGCGAGGTCGTAGGCGTAGACGGCGTCGTCGGCGCCTGAGCCGTTCTGCAGCAGCCAGAGCGTCGTGCCATCGGACCAGGAGCCGCTGGGCTTCTCGTGAGTGCTGTCGAGCTGCTCGATGTCGCGAGTCACGTTCCACTCGAACTCGACATCGCTCGGCTCCGGCCCCGAGGGACCACCGCCACCGCCGATCAGGCCGATGCCCCCGAAGCCGGTAGTGGTGGTGGCCGCCCCGCCGAAGACCCACGGCCGGGCCTGTTTGATCGCCAGGATGTTGTCGACAGTGATCTTGAACTCGATCTCGATCGCGAACGGCAGCCCGGCGTACAGCTGCGCGAAGCGCTCGTGGATCACGGTGAGGTGGTCCGCCAGCTGGTCCATCTGCTCGTCGCTCATCAGCAGGGTGCCCGGGTCGTCCACCTGGTTGGAGGTCGCCAGCACTTCGTAAAAGTCGCCGCTGCGGTGCAGGAGGATCTCCTCCGGCTCCGAGTGCGCCTCGGGATTGGTGACCAGGTCCTCGCCGAGCTGGGTGTTGAGGTAGTAGTAGTCGGAGTAGCCGCGGATCGGGTCGAAGCTCACCGCCACGCCGTTGGCCCGCTCATCGGAGTAGTTCGGGTGTACCAGCACGCCCATCGCGGTGGCGAGGTGGTCGATGCGATGGAACTCCCGTTCGGCGAACGCGCGGAAGTTCCAGAGGCTCGCGAACACCTG
The DNA here is from genome assembly GCA_965208885.1 of Dehalococcoidia bacterium. GTDB lineage: Bacteria > Chloroflexota > Dehalococcoidia > UBA2979 > UBA2979 > VXMT01. The sequence continues at coordinate 964,701 of CBDBPS010000002.1, read as the reverse complement.
TTTCATGGACTTGTCGATGCCGTCTTCTGTGGTCTCGTCGGGGTGCTGCGTGTTGGAGTCGTACAGGCCCGCTCCGCTGAAGCCCGGCAGGTCCTCGTTGTTGGTGCTCGAGCGGTAGCGCAGCGACTGCCCCACCGGGTACGTCGCGTGCATGGCGGTCAGGGCGTCGATGATCCACTGCGGGCTCTGGGCGTCCTCGATGGCGTCGCGCAGGTCACCCAGCATCTCGTCCTGGATCTCGAAGTCCGTCTGGAACCTGGGGTGGGCCAGGATCGCCTTGACGGCGTCGATGAGCTTCACGTCGGCGGCCAGCGTGAACTGGTCCTCGTCGGGGCCCTTGCCCTTGCCGAAGACGGTCTCCTCGCCCAGGGGGGTGTTCTTCATGAACTCGTCGTAGAAGGAGAAGGGGATGGCGAAGCCCTCGGGCACGGTGCCCGTGGGGAAGCCCAGCGTCCCGAGCACGGCTACGTTGGCGGCCTTGACGCCGAAGGCCTTCCAGTCGTCGAAGGTGATGTCGCTGAGGGGCGTGATGGTCGTGACGGAGAGGTCGCGCTGGGGCGTCTGCACGTGGGCGGGCCGGGAGCGGGCGAAGTGGGCATCCACCTCCCGCGGCGTCGCGCCGCGCAACTCGTAGCCGTCCGCGGTCACCTCGTAGCGCACGAACTGGTCGAGCAGGTCGTCGACCTCGTCCTTGTCGAGCGCGTCCTTGATGAAGGCGTTGGGCACGCCGTCCTGCACGGCGCGCAGGTTGACGTGGGAGAGCGGCGTCTGCGGCACGGTGCTGATGATGCCGGCGACGCGGGGCAGCTCGTTGGGCAGCGCCTCGTAGACCACGACGTTGCGAGGGTTGGGGCGCTCGCCCTGCTCCATGACCCGCAGCCGGCCGTAGCCCGTCTCGGGATTGAGGGCGAGGAACTCGGTATTCGCGAAGATGTCTTCGTTGAACAGCAGCGGGATACGCGATGCCCTGAGCGTCTCCAGGTCGGCCCGGTAACCGGGAAGGCGGCGGTTGGGGATGTACATCGGCAGGTCGTCACCCAGCAGCGGCATCGCGGCGCCGAGCATCGCGTAGGCGCGTTCCAGCAGCTCGGGGGTGTAGCGGCCGTCGTAGCGGATAAACCAGAAGTAGTAGACGCCGCGTGTGCCGTCGGACGCGATCAGGTCGGGGTCGTAGACGATCTCGCCGGGGATCGCCCAGGGCCGATTCGGCCCCGTGTGGCCGATCTCCTCCAGGAAGAAGGCGATCGGGTGGCGCAGGTGGGTCGTGGAGTTGATGAAGAAGAGCAGCGGGCGCTCGCCGTCCATGCCGAGCAGCGCGAACTTCACATACTGGTACTCGGCGTTGGGATCGGTGAAGGAGAGCGCGTCGAACATCTCGCGACCGGGGATGGCCACGCCGCCGTCCCTGACGGCGATGGCGGGGGCCGGGTTGAGGGGGTTCTGACTCCCCATGGCGGCGAGTTCGGTGAGGTCGTCGATGCAGTCGCCGTCGACGTCGGCCGGGTCGGAGACGAGGTAGCGCTCGACGCGGTAACGCGAGGCGGGCAGAGCGTCGACGTTCTCGGCGAGCGTGGTCCTGACCGCTTCTCCCATGGTCACGGAGACGGGAGTCCACACCTCTTCGCCGTCCAGGTCGTGGGTCACGTAGAGCACGAAGTAGACGTTGGGCGTGGAGGCGACCACGACCGGCACGGACGTGACCGTGATCTCGGTCGGCGCCGGGCCCCCTCCCAGGCACAGCGCGTCTTCGGTGAGGGTGGTCCCCATGCCCGAGGCGGACCAGCCGCTCACCCCCTCGTCGTTGGCGGCGCGCACCTGCACCTCGTAGCTGCTACCGGCGAGCAGTCCGCTGATCGTGGCCACGATGCCCGTGCCGGCGTGTGGCCACTCGGCCCACGCGTCGCCGCCTGCGCGGTAGCGCAGCTCGTAGCCGCTGACGGGGGGCCGGCCGGCGGCGGCGGGCGCGGTCCACGAGACATCGAGGCTCTCGGTGGAGCCGCGCGTGGGCGACACCAGCGGGGCAGCGGGCACGGGGGGCGGCTCGTCCACGTCGCTGACGCTGACGGTGACCGTCGCGGTCGCGACGCCGCCGCGGGAGTCGTCGGCGGTGACCGTGAGCACGTAGCGGTTCCTGGTCTCGTGGTCGTAGGCGGCGCCCGGCGCCGTGCGGATCTGCGCGGTCGTGGCGTGGATCGTGAACGACGAGGCGCCGGCGCCTGACAGCGAGTAGGACAGCTGGTCGTTGTCCGCGTCGGTCGCGGCAACCGGCGCGCCCAGCGCGACGCCTCCCGCGCTGTTCTCCACCAGGGTGCGCGTCACCGCCTGGGGGTTGAACACCGGCGCGGCATTCGGCTCGTCGTTGTCGGCGATCGTGACCGTCAGCGTAGACGGCGACAGCGTCAGGGCGGAGGTCGTCGTCGCCCCGATCGTCACCGTCTCGTCGTCGTCGTCGAGCTGGTCGTCGGCGGGCGTCAGCGTGAAGCGGGCCGTCCCCGAGGGGGCCGCCGCCGGGATCGTGAGCGTGGCCGTGGACGCGTTGACGGTGTAGTCGTCGGTCACGGTGGCCGTGCCCGCCGCCAGCGTGAGCGACACCGCCGTGGCCGTCGTGAGCGGCGAGCCGTCGAGCGTCCCCGTCACCGTCAGCGTCGTGGCGCCCCCGTCCTCGTCCACCCGCGAGGGCGCCACGCTGAGCGCGATGCCGGTGGCCGGCTCGTCGTCGTCGACGACGGCGACCACCTGCTGGGTCCCGATCCTCGAGCCGTCCAGCGTGGCCGTGATGAGGATGCGCTCGCCCGCGTCCGCGACAGTGTCGTCCAGCGCGCTGACGACGGTGGCGGAGACCGTCGTCTGGCCCTCCGCGAGGGTCAGCGTCTCGGCCGCCACCGAGTAGTCGGCGTCCCTGGTCGCCGTGCCCGCGAAGGTGAGGTTGACCGTCTTCGCGCCCGTGAAGGTCACGCCGCCGCTGCTCACCGACACCGACGAGGATGACGTGCTCGCCTCGGCAATCGAAGCCGGGACGACCGAGAGCGCCCAGTTGGGCTCGTCGTTGTCCTCGATGGTCATCGTGGTCGTTGAGCGGCTGCCCGCGGTCACGCCCTCGGGCAGCGCGCCAAACGAGACGGTGACGGTCTCGTCATCCTCGACGACGAGATCGTCGGTCCCGGCGGAGAAGCTGAACGACGCCGACGTCGCCGTGGCGGCGAACGTCACGCTCTGCGGCACGCCCGGGTAGGCGTCGCCGCCGGCGGTGACCGCCTCCAGCGGGACCACGGTCTGACGGCCGGGCGCCTGCTCGAGGTTGAGCACGACCGTGGCCGAGCCCCCCTCCGGGACGCTCAGCGGCGATGCTTCGAAGCTCAGCTCCGCCGGTTCGGCGCGCGTCACGACGACCGTGTAAGTGCGCGTCGTGGCGCCGTCCCCGGCGGTGACCTTCACCTTGATGGTGTTCTCGCCCACCGCCAGGTCCACCTGCTGGCCCAGGGTATTCGGGTCCGCGTCCGCCAGCGCCGCGTCCGAGCCGTCCAGGAACTCGACCGTCGCGTCGGCCGTATCCGACGCCGTGGCCGTCACCGTCATCCGCGACACCGCCCCGCCCACCGAGGCCGTATACGCCGTCGTCACCCGGTGAAACCCAGGCGCCAGCGTCCCGTCGCTGAGGCTCAGCGCACTCAGGTCGGCGTTGCCCGGCATGTTGTATGCGTAGACCTTGTCCGCGTAACTGTCCGACACCCACATGGTTGTGCCGTCGGACCAGATGTAGCTGGGGCTGTGGTTCCTGGCCGCACGCAGGGTGCTGAAGTCCCTGACGGGGTCCCGCTGCCGCGTATCCAAGTCGTAGGCGTAGATCTCGTCCGACCAGTGCACCACCCACATGGTCGTGCCGTCCGACCAGATGCCCAGAGGGCTAGTTCGCCCTTCCGCCACCGAGGTGAAGTCTTTGCTGGAGTCCCACTGCCGCGTATCCAAGTCGTAGGCGTAGATCTTCGTGTCCTCCCAGTCCACCACCCACATGGTCGTGCCGTCCGACCAGATGCCCATGGGGTCGTCGTTCCCGGCCGCCAGGGAGTTGAAGTCCTTGCCGGAGTTCCGCTGCCGCGTACCCAGGTCGTAGGCGTAGATCTTCTCGTCAACCCAGTCCACCACCCACATGGTCGTGCCGTCCGACCAGATGCCTCTGATGGACTCGTTCCCGGCCGCACGCAGGGTGTTGAAGTCCTTGTCGGGATCCCGTAACCCGGTGGCCAGTGCATAGGCGAAGAGCTTGTCGTTCGTGTCGAGGTCGTCCGCCACCCACATGGTCGTACCGTTTGACCACATGCCCTGAGGAAAGCCAGTCCCACCCGCACGCAGGGTGTCGAAGTCGTCCTGCGCCTTCCAACCAAGGGGTGCGTCCGTCCCCCGGTTCACGCTGACCTTGTACGTTCTGGTCAGGACGCCGCCCTCGGCGCTGACGGTGACGGAGACAGAGTTGCGCCCCTCGCTCAGGTCCAGCTGGTAGCCATCGGTCACACCGTCGGCGTCGGTGCCCGAGTAGGCGAGTGAGGCGTTGGCGTCGGCGGTGACCGCCTCAATCGTTGCCCGCGTCACCGAGGGGCGAACGCCGTACTGGACGCCGGACACGCCGTACTCCGCGCCGCTATCAAACCCGGGCACGCTGACGCCGTTGACCTTGATGTCGCTCAGGTCAGCGGCGGTTGACCGTTCACGGTTCACGACCAGCGTGTAGGTGCGGGTCGTCGCGTTGTCTGCGGCGGTCACTTTGACCTTGATCGTGTTCTTGCCCACGGCGAGATCTACCTGGTGGCCATCGGTGTTGCCGTCGGCGTCCGCCAGCGCGGCGTCCGAGGCGTCCAAAAACTCGACAGTCGCGTTGGCCGCATCGGACGCCGTGGCGGTCACCGTGATCCGCGACACCGCCCCGCCCACCGCGGCCGCATACGACATCGTCACCCGGTGAAACTCAGGCGCCAGCGTCCCGTCGCTGAGGCTGAGCGCGCTCAGGTCGGCGTTGCCGGGCATGTTGTAGGCGAAGACATTGTCGTCGTCTCTGTCGGTCACCCACATGGTCGTGCCGTCGGACCAGATCCCTCTGGGGTTGTTGTTCCCGATCACCTCCAGGGTGTTGAAGTCCATGCGGGAGTCGCGCTTCCCGGTAGCCAGGTCGTAGGCGTAGAGCTTGTCGTTATCCTCGTCTCCTACCCACAGGGTCGTGCCGTCGGACCAGATGCCCTCGGGGTGGCTGTTGCCGGACGCCAACGTGTTGAAGTCCTTGCTGGCGTCCCGCTGCCCGGTGGCGAGCTGATAGGCATAGAGCTTGTGGTCATCCTTGTCCACCACCCAGATTGTTGTGCCGTTGGACCACAACCCTCTGGGGTTTCCGTTCCCGACCGCTCCAAGGCCGTTGATGTCCTTGCTGGAGTCCCGCTCCCGGGTATTCAACACATAGGCGAATATCTTTTCGTCGATCCAGTCCACCACCCACATGGTCGTGTCGTTGGACCAGATGCCCCTGGGGTTCATGTTCCCGGCCTCTATGAGACCGCTGAAGTCCTTGCTCGCATCCCGTAGCTTGGTGTCCTGTGAGTAAGCGACGAGCTTGTCGAACCCGTTGAGGTCTTCCACCACCCACATGGTCGTGCCATCCGACCAGAGGCCCTCGGGGGACCTGTTGTCAGCCGCCAGCAGAGTGTCGAAGTCGTCCTGGGCCCGCCAGCCGAAGGGAGCGTCCGTCCCCCGGTTGACGCTGAGGCGGTAGTCTCTGGTGGTGACGCTATCGGCGGCCGTGACGGTGATCGTCAGCTCATTGGGGCCCTCGAACAGGTCGATCTGGTGCCCGCTGGTCCCGCCGTCGGCGTCTGTGCCCGAGTACTCCACCCCGGCGTTGGAGTCGGCGGTGACGCCCTCAACCGTTACCCGCGTCACCGACGGGGCGACGCCGTACTGCACGCCTAACGTGGTGTAGTCGGTGTCGGCGTCGAACCCGGGAACGCTGGCGCCGTTGGCCCGCAGATCGCTCAGGTCGGTGTTGTCCGATGCGGCGCGTGTGACGACCAGCGTGTACGTGCGGGTCGTGGCGTCGTCTGCGGCGGTCACCTTCACCTTGATCGTGTTGTCGCCCACGGCGAGGTCTACCTGGTGGCCCTCGGTGTTGCCGTCCGCGTCATCCAGCGCCGCGTCGACATCGTCCAGGAACTCGATGGTGGCGTCGGCCGCATCGGACGCGGTGGCCGTCAGCGTGATCGTCGACTGCGAATGCACCACCGACGCCGTGTAGGAGGTCTCGACCCGGTGAAAGGCGGGGGCCAGCGTCCCGGGGCCGATGCTGAGCGTGGTCAGGTCGGCGTTGCCCGGCATGTTGTACGCGAAGAGCTTGGCCATGGCTTTGTCGGACGCCCACATCAACGTACCGTCGGACCAGATGCTCCTGACATGTGTGTTGCCGACCGCCACCAGCGTGCCGAAATCCCTCGCAGGGTCCCGTATCCAGGAGTGCAACTCATAGGCATAGAGGATGTCGTCCGCCTGGTCTGCGACCCAGATGGTCGTACCATCGGACCAGATGTCAATGGGGGCGTCGTTCCCTTCTGCCAGGTTGTTGAAGTCCTTGGCCGAGTCCCGCTGCATCGTCGCCAACACATAGGCGTAGAGCTTCTTGTCACGTTGGTCCACCACCCACATGGTCGTGCCGTCCGACCAGATACCCAGTGGGTCGTCGTTGCCCGCCGCCACCAGGGTGTTGAATTCCTTGCCGGTGTCCCGCTGCCAAGTGTCCATTGCGTAGCTGTAGATCTTCTCGCCCGCCCAATCCGCCACCCACATGGTCCTACCGTCCGACCAGATGCCCCGGACGCTCCTGTTCCCGGCCGCTATGAGATCGTCGTGGTCCTTGCTCGAATCCCGTAGCCCCCCATCCAGCGTATAGGCGAAGAGCTTGTCGTACGGGTTGAGGTCTTCCGCCACCCACATGGTGACGCCGTCCGACCAGAAGCCCTCGGGTGCCCTGTTTCCAACAGCCGACAGATTGTTGATGTCATCCTCCGCCCGCCACCCGAAGGGAGCGTCCGTGCCTCGGTTGACCCTGAGCCCGTAGGTTCGAAAGTTGGCGCCGCGCGCGCCTCTGACGGTCAACCTCACGACGTTGCTGCCTTCGGACAAGTCGATCTGATGCCCGTCGGTGTTCGGATCAGCGTCGGCCACGCTATAGGTCACGCTGGCTCCGGCATTCGCGACGACGCCAAGGACCGTGACCCGCGTTGTCGAGTTCACCACGCCGAAGTCGTACGTATCGGTCTCGGCGTCGAATCCCGCAATGCTCGTACCATCGACGCGCAGCTCTCTCAGGTCAGCGGCGGTTGACCGTTCACGGTTCACGACGACCGTGTAGGTCCGGATCGTGGCGTCGTCTGCGGCGGTCACCCTGACCTTGACCGTGTTCTCGCCCACGGCGAGGTCCACCTGGTGGCCCTCGGTGTTGCCGTCGGCGTCATCCAGCGCCGCATCCGAGGCGTCCAGGAACTCGACGGTGGCGTTGTCCGCATCGGAGGCCGTGGCGGTCAGCGTGATCGTCGACTGCGAGTGCTCCACCGACGCCGTGTAGGAGGTCCGGGCCGGATCGAAGGCAGGGGCGAGCGTCCCGGCGCTGAGGCTGAGCGCGCTCAGGTCCGCATCGGTCGATTCGGCGCCGGGGGGAGCCTGCCTCACGCCGTTCCCGGTCTGGGACTCTTCGATGGCAGGCGCCGCCGAGGTGTGGGCCCGGGCGTACCCCGACTGCTCGCTGCTTCCGTGGAAATTCACTGCCTTGACCCGGTAGAGATAGCTCCGCCCAGGCGACACGCTGCCGTCGCGGTAGCTGGTGGCGTTCGAGCCGGTGCCTGGCTCGACCAACTCGCCGACGTCGTGGACGGCCGGGTCGCGCCGCAGCACTTCGTAGTGGGTGATGGACGGGTCGACGGGGTCGTCCCAGCTCAGTTCGATGAAGTTGTGGCTGACGCTGGTGACCGTCAGGCCTGTGGGCCGGGCGGGGACGGAACCCTCCTGTGCCGCGGCAGGCGGGTCGCCAAAGCGCGGGGCCACCAGGCCATAGAGGGCGATACCCAGAGCGATCACGACGAGGGCCCGCCCGGCCGCCACGCGGCCACCACCGATCACCGTGAGCCCCTCGGCCTGGAGCAGCCAGGCCGGCCGGGGCGACGGACGGTCTGGCCTCGCATCGTTGCCGGGGCAGGCGTTGCAGTCGGTCGGAACGCACGGGAGGGCCACGCGTGCGCCATTCTGATCGTCCCCAGACCATTCCAGTCGGCGAAGCAAGAGGCCGAAACCCGAGGGCGGTTTCCAGTCAGAATGTCTGGGCGGAAGAGTAGTGACCCAGTGCAGGCCTGGTAAGGTTCTAAAGTACCGCTCTTGCAACGCTATTGTATTCGTCGCAAGTGGTCGTAAGAGACCTATTTGAGAGAGATGTGATGTAACTCTCATGGGGCAACGTGGCTGAGCGTGTTTCCCGAGGCTCGCGTGTCCTAAGGACGATCGGTAAAGCTCCATTTAGTTGAACGCTACCTACGGCCGCATAAGGCTCATATCAGGAGTTGCGTGATATACTCTGCAAGAGTGTGAGGTGAGTGTGATTCTTGCGGTGCCTCGCACGATTGTGCCCATTGGGGACGTCTATGCGGGTAGTCGCAAGCCTGGGTGTTCCGCGATCTAGAACGAGGTGGACGAGTGGACCGTGAAGACGATCTCCTGCGCGAGAACCGGGCCTTGCGCGAACGGTTGCGCAGGCTCACCGAAGCCAGCGTGCGCATCAACGAGAGCCTCGACTTCGACACCGTGCTTCAGGAGGTTGTCGACAACGCGCGCACCCTGACAGGCTCGCGCTACGGCGGCATGGCGGTCTTCGACGATGCAGGAGCGCTCCCGAGCTTTGTCACCTCCGGCTTCGGTGCCGAAGAGCGGGAAGGACTCTTCAATCTGGCGGAGGGGGAGGCGATGTTCGGGCAGCTCCGGCAGCTGTCGGAGCCACTCCGTGTGCGGGATTTTCAAGGCTACCTGGCGTCGCTGGGCTTTGTCGGCGTGCGATTCCCCATGCAAGTGGGCGAAGTGTTCCCGCTCCTCGCGGTCTCCATCCCCGATGGGGAAGGGAGCGCCGGGAACATCTACCTCGCCGAGAAGGAAACCGGCGACGAGTTCACCGCGGACGACGAGGAGACTCTGGTCATGCTCGCTTCGCAGGCGGCACACGTCATCGCCAACGCTCGCAAACACCAGGAGGAGCAACGCATCAGGGCCGACCTCGAGGCGTTGATTGATACGTCGCCGGTTGGCGTCGCAGTCCTCGACGCCCGGACGGGGGCGCCTGTGTCCTTCAACAGGGAGGCTACGCGGATCGTCGACGGCCTGCGCGAGCCGGACCAGGCTGCTGAACAACTGCTCAAGGTCCTGAGTTTCAGGCGTGCGGACGGGCAGGAGATCTCCCTCGCGGAACTGCCAATGTCAGACCTGCTGCGGGCCGGCGAGACTCTGCGGGCGGAGGAGATAGTCCTCCACGTCCCTGACGGACGGAGCGTCGCAGTGCTGCTCAACGCCACGCCTGTGCGCTCCGGGGGCGGCGAGGTCGAGTCGTTCGTCGTGACGATCCAGGATATGACCCCTCTCGACGAGCTTGAGCGGCTGCGCGCCGAGTTTCTCGCGATGGTCAGTCACGAGTTGCGCACCCCCCTCGCCACGATCAGGGGCTCGGTGTCCACGCTCCTGGACGACTCCGTCCAGGTGCATCCGGTCGAAGTGAGCCAGTTCCATCGCATCATCCACAAGCAGACCGATCGGATGCGGGCGCTGATCGCAGACCTCCTGGACGTGGCACGCATCCAAACGGGCACGTTGCCTGTCTCCCCGGGTCCCACGGACCTGGTCGCGGTGGCAAACGACGCAGTGGACGCCTTCCGTGCCAGCGGAAACACTCACGATCTCCGCATCGAAATCCCCCCGGACCTGCCCTTCGTCATGGCGGACAGGTCGCGGATCCTCCAGGTACTTGGCAACCTGCTGACAAATGCCGCCAGGCATTCGCCGGAGTTCTCCACCATCAGGGTGAGCGCCGCACCCAGTGACATCCACGTCTCGGTGTCAGTTTCCGACGAGGGTAGAGGCATTCCCGCTGAGAGCCTGCCACATCTCTTCCGGAAATTCTCGCGGATAGAAGGCGATGAACAGGGAGGAGACACTGGCCTGGGACTGGCGGTGTGCAAGGGGATTGTCGAGGCGCACGGCGGCCGGATATGGGCCGAGAGCGACGGGCCGGGCCTGGGTGCACGCGTCACCTTCACGCTTCCCACCGTCGACGCGACCGGATTCGTCGTGCCGGCGCCAACGCCCGAACTCTCCACCGACCTCGGCCGCGGCGTCGACAGGCAAGAGGTGCGGATCCTGGCGGTGGACGACGACCCCCATGCGCTCAGGTACATCCGCGACGCCCTGGTCAAGTCGGGGTACACGGCCATCGCTACCGGCCATCCCGGCGAGGTCCCAGGCCTTATCGAACAGCAGAAACCCCACCTGGTCTTGCTCGACCTCATGCTGCCGGGAATCGATGGGGTCGACCTGATGCAGGAGATACGGGACACGCGCGATGTGCCGGTGATCTTCGTGTCTGCGTACGGCCAGGACCGCTTAGTCGCCAGGGCGTTCGAGATGGGAGCGGACGACTACGTAGTTAAGCCTTTCTCACCGACCGAACTCGTGGCCCGGATCAAGGCCGTCCTGCGCAGACGCTCGACGCCCGAACCGTCAATGCCGTACGCCACCGGCGAGCTGAGAATCGACTACGCTGAACGCCTCGTGACGCTGCGGGGTGTTCCGCTGGACGTGACCGCCATGGAATACCGGGTGCTCGTCGAGCTATCGACCAACGCAGGGCGCGTGGTGACCTACGGGCAGCTCTTGAGGCGCGTCTGGGACACGGGAGAGGATGGCGACGTGCGCCCCATCCGCACAGTGGTCAGCGCCCTCCGCCGCAAGCTGGGTGACGACACCGACAACCCGACCTATATCCTCACCGAGCTACGCGTCGGCTATAAGATGCCGCGGGCGGACACGCCAGGATGACATCGAAGGTGCCACGAGCTTCATCGAGCGAACGGCCACCAAGACTCCGAGCCACGGCTCGCTCACGACGGAGTTCCGCGGCACCCTCACCACGATGGCGGCGCCGAGCCACGACTGGTTCGGTGGGTGCCCGCTCTCCCGCCATAGAGTGCCTCCGGCGCCGGTCACGTCCCGTCGGGGTGCCGCTGTGCGCCAACCTGATCGGTTGTTAGCTGGCAGCCTGCAGCAGCACCTCCTCGCCTGAAGTCACCTCGGCCGTGGGCGGGGGCAACAGCGTCACCGCGGCCATGTAGCGCCTCGCCATGGCGCACTCGTCGTGCTGCCATCTCCTCTGCTACGTGTCTCCGGGCTCGGCTTCGAGATGTCGCGCCTTCGGGAGCGCTTAGGAGTGTTCTGTCCGGGCAGCCCATCACTTCTTCGCGACCAGTGGCGTGAAGGAGGGGAAGCCTTCCGCGAACAGCTCGAGGAAGGACTGGTTCACGAACTCCGGGGCTCCGAGGATGTACGAGACAAACTCGCCGCCCTGCAGGGCATAGACGGCCATGACGTCGCTGCTCCGCGCGCACGTGGTCAGGTCCTCGACGTCGCCGCCCTCGTACAGCACGAGACTGAAGCCCTCGGCGATGTCGCCGCGCAGGCACTCCGGCCACGACTCCACCGCAGCCTCCTCACCCGCGCCGCCCGGCTTGGCCGCCGACGGCGTGCTGCTCGCCACGATCAGCGGCGTGAGCGAGGGGACGCCGGCGGCGAAGAGCTCCACAAGGGGCCTGTTCACGAAGTCCGGTGCGCCGAGGATGTAGGAGACGTAGACGCCCGCGTGCAGGGCGTAGAGGGCCGTGACGTCGCGGCTGAGCGCACACGCGACCAGCTCCTCGACGCTGCCGCCCGCAGAGACGACGAGGCTGAAGCCCTCGGCGACCGCGCCGCGCAGGCAGCTCGCCGGCAGCCCGGCCTCGCCGAGCGCCACGCGGTAGCTGCGCTCACGGCTGCCGTCCGACGAGGTCACTGTGACCTGGACTTCTTCAAGGCCCGCGAGTGCGACCTGGTGGCCCTCGGCCTCCTCGTCGGCGTCCGGCGGATCGATGACGACGCTCGCGCGATCCCTGGCAGCCTCCGCGGCGACCGTCGTCTGCGTGACTCCGTCATCCGGGACTCCCTCGTAGTCGGTCTCGCCGGGGTCGAACTCGCCGATGTCGACGCCTTCCACGGCGAGCGAGGCGAGGCGCGCGTCGATCGTGTCGGGCATGTTGTAGCTGTAGACCTTGCCGTCGTTCGCGTCGGCGACGTACATCACGTCGCCATCCGCCCAGATGCCCCGCGGGCTGTTGTTGCCGGCCCCGCTGAGCGTCGTGAACTCCTCGCCGCGCACGCGCTCGAGCGCGAGGTCCTCCTCGCCACGGTCGTCGGCTGCGACGGGCAACCGGTAGGCGAGGAGCTTCTTCGCTCCGTCGTCGGATACCCAGACGCCTACACCGTCGGACCAGATGCCGTGGGGGTCGCTGTTGGCCGAGTCGAGGTCGTACTCGGCGAGCAAGTCTCCGCTTGAGAGGCCGTATGCGAAGAGGCTGTCGTTCCTGCCATCGAGCACCCACATCGTCTCGCCGTCGGACCATATGCCGCGCGCGTCGCCGTTGCGGGCGGCGAGCACGAGATCGCGGTCGGGGAGCCGCTCGCCGCTCCCGAGGTCGTGGGCGAACAGCTTCTCCTGGCCGCTGTCGCTAATCCAGATGACCGTCCGGTCGGACCAGACGCCGCGGGGCGCGCGGTTGCGTTCAGCGAGCTCGAACTCGCGGTCCTCGTCGCGCTGCCCAGTGTCGAGGTCGTAGGCGTAGACCGCGTCGTCTGCGCCGGCGCCGTTCTGGAGGAGCCAGAGCGTGGCGCCGTCCGACCACATGCCCGAGGGAGTGTCGTGCCCGGCGTCCAGCGCCTCGATGTCGTGCTTCACTGTCCACTCGAAGTCGGCATCGCTCGGAGTCGGCCCGGAAGGTGCGCCGCCCCCACCGCCGCCGAAGTCGATCGGTCCGGTGATGGTGGGTGGGGGTGGGGGTGGCGGGTCGATGATGGTGACGGACACCTCGGACGGCGCCCCTCGACTCAGGCTGGCGGGTAGCCTTCCAAACTTGATGACGATCCGCTCACCGTTGTCGGGGTCGCCGTCCTCGAGTGCGCTGAAGCGAAATGCCTGCTCCGTGTCGCCCGTCTCGAACGCGAGCTCCTCAGGTACGTCAGAGTAGTCGTCCCGGCTGGCGCCTTGCTCCATGGTTGTCAAGATCGGGACGGTCAGCCGTTCTGGAGCCGGGGCTTCGAGCCGCATCGCGATCGTTGCGCCACGGCCCTCGGGGATGGTGAGTGAGCCCGGGTCGAAGGTGATGTCGGTCTTGTCGTCATCTTCCACCTCCACCGGCAACTCCGCGATGACGCGCCTGTAGTCGCCTCCAGCGGCGAGGTGGGTGATGGTCAGGTTGTCGTTGTCCGAGTCCACGTCCTGCGCGGCGCTCAGCGTCACCGTCTGTGCGATGAACCAGTTGCGGCTGTTGAAGTTGAGCACAGAGGGGCGCGGGGTCACGTCAGAGCCGGCGGTCCTGGAGATGGTGACCGTCACACTCTGGCTGGGGCGGGTCAGCAGCCTGACTCCGTAACTCGACCCGGTAACGTCGCCCTCGCTGAGGGTGAGCGCCTCCTCGCTCAGCAGGATCTGAGGCGGGAGAAACGTTTGCGCCGTCTCGAAGACCCAGGGGCGGGCCTGTTTGATCGCCAGGATGTCATCGCTTGTGATCTTGAACTCAATCTCCATGGCGAACGGGTCGCGGGTGGGGAGGTCGTACAGCTCCTCGAAGCGGTCGTGGATGACCTTGAGGTGATCCCGGAGATCCAGGAGCTGGGCTTCGCTCAGCAGCAGGTCGCCCGGATCCACCAGGTTGGAGGTGCTGATGTAGTAGTAACGGTCGTCATCGGGATCCAGCTGCACCTCTTCGGGAATCGAGTGGGCGTCGGGGTTGGTGACCAGATCCTCGCCGAGCTGTGAGTTGACGTAGTACTTGTCAGACCTGTTGGTGGTCGGGTCGAAGCTGACGGCCACGCCATTGGCCAGCTCGTCGGAGAAGTTGGGGTGGACGAGGATCCCCATCGCCGCCGAGAGATGATCGATGCGGTGGAACTCGCGCTCCGTGAAGGCGCGGAACGTCCAGAGGCTGGCCAGCACCTGCTTGAACGACTTGTCGATGCCGTCGTCCTGGGTCTCCTCGGGGTGTTGCGTATAGGAGTCGTAGAGCCCCGCGCCGTTGAACCCCGGCAGATCCTCGTTGTTCGTGCTCGAGCGGTAGCGCAGCGAGGTGTCCTCGGGGAAGGCGTCATGCATCGTGGTGAGGGCGTCGATGATCCACTGCGGGCTTGTGGCGTCCTTGATGGCGTCGCGCAGATCGTCGAGCATCTCGTCCTGGATATCGAAGTCCGTCTGGAACTTCGGGTGGGCCAGGATGGCCTTCACGGCATCGATTAGCCTGGCGTCGCCCGCCAGCGTGAACTTGTCCTCGTCAGCGCCCTTGCCTTTGCCGAAGACGGTCTCCTCGCCCAGGGGGGTGTTCTTCATGAACTCGTCGTAGAAGTAGAAGGGGATGGCGAAGCCGTCTCGCACGGTGCCCTCGGGGAACCCGAGCGTGCGCAGCACGGCCATGTTGGCGGCCTTGACGCCGAAGGCGCTCCAGTCATCGAAGCCGATCTCGCCCAGGGGCTTGATGGCAGTGACCGTCAGGTCGCGGGTGGGGAACTGGAGATGGCCGGGCCGCTCGGACTCGTAGTAGGCATTGATCTCGGCGAGACTGGCGGCACGCAGGTTCCAACCACTCCCGGTAACGGTGTAGACGACGTAGCGGCCGACGAGGTCGGTGATATCGGAGTCATCGGCGGCGTCGCGGATGAAGGCGTTGGGGATGCCGTTCTGGACCGCGCGCAGGTTGATGTGCGAGAGCGGGGTCTGGGGCGCCGTCGAGATGATGCCGGCCACGCGCGGGAGTTCGTTGGGCAGCGCCTCGTAGAGCACGATGTCGCGAGGATGTGGCCGGTCGTCGGGGTCCAGCTCCCGCAGGCGCCCGTACCCGACTGCCGGGTTCAAGGCCACGAAGTCGCGGTCGCCGAAGATGTCCTTATCGAACACAAGGTCGATGCGGGACTCCTGGATCTGCGGCAGTTCGGACCGGAACTCCGGAATCCGGTGGTTCGGTATCCAAAACGCAAGGTTGTCGTCAAGGAAGGGCATACTGGCTGCGAGCAGCGTATAGACGCGCTCAATGACCTCGAACGAGTACTTGTAGAGCAAGGAGCTAAAGACAACGACGCCCCTGGCGCCACTGGAACTCGTGAGCTCCGGTGCGTATGCGATCTGGGGCCTGACCAACAGCCAGGGCGGTGAGATCCCGAGAACATCCCTCGCAAAATCGTAATGCCTGATGTGAGCGGTGCTCATGAAGTAAACACTCGGACGGTCGACCGCGCTGGCTAACAGCAAGCCTTCCACCAGGAACTTGCCGTGTAGCGGCAGTACAGGTTGTTCCGGATAATGCTCGAAGATTGCCTCGAATGAGGCGTGATCCGGAAGAACCACGAAACCGTCACTTGCGTCGATGGCGCCAGGGTTGACCGGGTTCATCGGCCCCAGGTTGTCCAGTTCGGTGAGGTCGTCGATGCAGTCGCCGTCCACGTCGGCCGGGTTGGCGACCGCATATTTCTCCACGCGGTAGCGCTCCTTCGGCAGCGCCTCAATGTTCTCCGAAAGCGTGGTCGTGCCTGCCTCGCCGCGGGTCACGGCGACTGCGTACTCCCACTCTCGTGCGTCTTGGTCTTCATGTTTCGTGTACAGCACGAAGTAGTCGTCGGTCGTTGACGTGACCACGATTGGCACCGCCGTTACGGGGACGGCGGTGGGCATTGGCGTGGACGGCACCTCGACCTCGGCCTGGTTGGACGCCTCGCTGGCCGTCTCGCTCCGCAGCGCCCTGACGCTGTAGGTGTAGGTTGCGCCGCGCTCGGCGGTCGAGTCGCTGTAGGCGGTGTCCGTCGACGCGATGTCGGAGACGAGGGTGGTCGCCGCCTCTGTCCCCGTGGCGCGCAGCACGCGGTAGCCCGTGACGGTATCCGTGTTCGTCGTCGGCGCGTCCCAGTTGAGGTTGACGCCGCAGCTGTCGGCCTCGGCGGTCAGGTTGGCGGGCGCGCTGGAGGACTGCGCGAAGGCGTGCGGAGCGCGTAACTCCCCGGCGGTCACCAGCAGGAACGCCGATAGCAGCGCCAGGATCGGCCAGGGGAGGCTAGCTAGCGAATGCCGCGCCGACCCCAACGAACTCGCCCGCGCTCATCCGCTCCAGGCGCAGCGAAACGGACGAATCGGCAGCTCCTCCTGGGGCCCGTGGCTGCCGTGAAGTGACCGGCCGTTGAACTGGAGCCTGCCCTTCAAGTGAATACCCTCGTCACATTTGAACGGGCGTTGCGTCATGTTTTGGATAAGTCGCCCTGTAATATTCGCAGTTCTGTTTTAGGCAAAGAGCCACCGACCTGCTGTCAGCAGGCATCGTCGAGCATCCAATTTATCGCCATGTCTCCACAAGGTTCGAAGCAACCAGATCGCTTGTAGACATTTGCCCACAGGCGGCGTGGTTGAATTTCACCTTGACCTCTTGAAGGCGTGAGGTGTCCACCTGTGCGAGCCGTCAGTGGCAGAGATCCCCCCAGGCTCGCCCCGCGATCCGCGCTGTCGAGGACGTACCGGCTGCCTCCTACGCGCGCTCAAGGGGAACGATGCAGATCACGGACGTGCCTCCCCGGCGGTCGCCCGTCTCGACTTTGAGCGTCCCGCCCATGCGCTCCGCATCCGACCTCATGTCAGGGAAACCGCGGCCGCGCTTGGCGTAGTCGGCAGGCAGACCGACCCCATCGTCCGACACCGTCAGCCGAATACGGTCGGCCCCAAAGTCGAGTGTGACGTCGACCCTCTTGGCACGGGCGTGCCGAAACGCGTTCGCGAGGGCGTTATGCACGATGGCAAAGAGACGGGTCCGTGTCTCAGTGGTGAGTGGGGGTTCGGTGCCCGACTGCACCAGCTCGGCGGGAATACCGGTGATCGTTGTGAAGGTCGCCATCTGCGACGCGAGGACGTTGCTCAGTAACCGGCCCTCGAAGATCGGCACGATATCGATCGGACGCCTGACGTCCCACATCGTGCCCTTGGCCAGGGCCGATGTCGCCGCCAGCGTGGCCGCGAGTTCCGCGTTGGAATCGCCAGCCTGCCTGCTGGCGGTATCCAGGCCCAGCCCGATCATGTAGGCGGACTGCGCCGTCGTGGCGTGCATCGTCTGAGAAAGTTCGACACGTTCGCGCTGCAGCGTCCGTTCCCGATCCACCGCATCCCTCCGTCGGATGCGCTCGAACTGCGTGATCATCCTGACCGCCACGACGCTGGCGAACATGACGACAATCCTCCAGAACAGCTCCTTCTCGTCGCGGGCGTCGAGATCGAGGCCGGATCCCACGGTGAGGGAGACCGTGACATAGATGGCGGCGACGGTTGTCGGGCCCATGAGCGCGACCGTCGTGGATCCGACGAGCGCAAACGTCGCAATGGCCGGGTAGTAGGCCACGAAGACAAAGGAGGCGAAACCACCATGGAAGATGATGGCAGTCGTGATCACGGCAATGTCGAGGGCGCTCATCCCCAGGACCTGGTTCAGCTTGATCGGCCGGTTCGTGATCACCCGGTAGTGCAGCAGGCCATTGAGCGCGCCGAGCAGGAGAATCAGCGCCACGTACGGAGCGACCCCCGTGGGCGGGGGGCGATATGCGACCTCGACAGCCGCGGCACCACAGACAAACCAGCGCACCCAGGCCGAGATCGCCGCGGCGTAGCGCACTTCGTCGAGGGCGGACCAGTCGACCAGGAAGATCCGACCCCGCATGGCACTGAGCGCTGCCGTCAGCACGTCAGGCGCCCGAAGTCCAGATCTCGATTCGCCGGCAAGGACAGGTCACAGGCACCCCAGAAAGGCCAACCTGGAGCAGGCGGTACCGTCTCCCACACAAGTTCCCCTAGGGCTGGCGCGCGTCAGACGCTGATCCGTCGTCGATGGCAATGTACCGCGCTGGCTCTCTGGCCGGACAGGCCACCCTGTAGCCTTGCGATGGGTACTCCTCGACTCCAGCGAGGAGCGAACAAAGCGCCTGAAACAGGCGTCACGCCCCGGTGGTCCATGGGCAGGCGGTAGGTCGGGAACTCGTCACTAGCGCGTTCCGATCGGCCGTCAGATGTTCCGACTCGCCCTGTGATCCGACCCATGGTCGCCGCCCGAACACCTTGCGGGGCCGGGTCCGCCGCTGATCCACCGCGAGGCAGCCTGTCGAGACTTCCTCGGGACCGGGCGGGCCTGACCAGCGGCGTGGGAACGGCGACGCCGCCGCCGGAGCGGACGACGGCGACGAGGGCGAGGCGGCCAGCACCGTCGAGGGGAACCGACTGGGAGGGCTCCGGCACGCGGCGCCTGCCGCTCCCCTCAGGGGTGCGGGTGAATCGCCCGATCCGCATGAAGCGTGCGGCGGGTGGAAGTGTCTCCCGGAGATCGAGCACGTCGCCTTGCGGCCCGCCGCTCCATCGGAAGCGCACGCCGTCGGGGGCGGTCGGGCCGTAGGTGACGAGGCATGTCGATCGGCCCGCGTTTCCGGTGCCGACACGATGGGCCCCCACTTGCCGGGAAGGGACTCGCCCTATGCCGAAGACCCGGGGTGAGGCTGCCAGTCGCCGGGTATCGGCAATCCTCGCTCTCTCGTGCACACCAGATACAAGAGTACCGGTCGCGTGGGTGCATGCGGACCTGTCGCCATCCCCGCCAAGGAGATAAGTTCCGGATGGCGCCGGTCACTTACGCGTAACGGTTTGCTCGGGCTGACGGCGCAGGTGGAAGCACATTCCGAGTGGGACAAGACCGTGGGGCCCATCCGGGGAGTGCGTTCTGGCCATAGCAGCGGTCGATCGAGTGGCATCCGGCCCGACTCGGGCGACCTGCGGTGCGTCACGCTCGGGTGCGGGCTTGGTGTGTCGACGGAGAGCCTGATCGCCATCTGGCTCTCCGTCCCCAGCGATGGAGCTGGCCTCCCGGGTACGACCCGAGCGCGGCCATGGCGTCTTGAACGAATGGCGGCCGATGCGGGGAGCGTGGGTCCCATCGCTGGGCGGGACGGATCCGGGCAGTCCGCGCGTCCGCGGCCTGTGCCGTGCCCGGTGAGTAGCGCTGGAGAGGGGATTCCGATGCCGCCGACAAAGCGGATAAGGGCCATGGTCGTCGACGACCATCCCATCGTTCGGGATGGTATCAGAGACATTCTGCGCGGTTCGGGCGACTTCGAAGTCGTCGCGGACGCCGCAAACGGGGCGGAAGCGGTGGAGACCGCGCGGAGCGTGGAGCCGGACGTCATCGTGATGGATGTCCTGATGCCCGAGAAGGATGGCGTCGAGGCATGCCGGGAGATCATGGAGGTGCTGCCCAACACGCGGGTGCTGATCCTCACGGCCTCGACCGAGGAGCAGGCAGTGATCGAGGCCATCGCGGCCGGCGCCACCGGCTACGTCCACAAGTTCGCCGGGACGGAGGAACTCCTGTCCGGGCTCCGCGACGTGGCCTCCGGTGATGTGCGCCTGCCCGCCGACACGCTCAGGCGCGTCTTCGCGCGCATTCGCTCCGAGGCCGAGCGTTCGGCCGTGGAGAGCTCCGGCCCGCTCACCGATCGGGAAAGCGAGATTCTGGGGCTGTTCGCCAGTGGAAAATCGTATGCGGAAATCGCGAAGATCAGGGGCAACAGCCCGGTGACCATACGCAATACCGTCTACCGGATCCAGGACAAGCTCGGCGTGTCGACGAAGCAGGAGATCGTGGTCTGGGCCGTCCGGAATGGCCTCGTGGATCCCACCGACCCAGGCAGCCCGGGAGCGCTGGCCTCCTGACGCCCGCAACGGCGCGGTGCAGCCGGTCCGCCGGGCGCCCAGGCGCTCATCGCAGCAACTCCGCAGCGCGAGCGGCGGCCCGTAGGGCAACGCGCGTGCCTCGCCGAGCCCTACCGATCGCCGCCGGCGCGGCAGCCAGGAGGCCTCCCGCGGCCGCGGTCACGACCCCGGCCGCGAGCACGCCGGGGTAGCCGACGACGGCTCCCACGAGGGCGGCCAGCCTCACGTCCCCACCGCCGAGGCCGCCGCGGCTCAGCCGGCGCGCGAGCGCCATCACCGCGAACGCTCCCAGTCCGCCGCCCAGCGCTGCCCAGGGGCCGCGATCGGTCCACGCGGGCGAGACGGCGAGTGCCAGCACGAGCGCCGGGTAGACCGCGCGGTTCGGGATCACCCTGCGCCTGACGGCGCCCCGGGCCAGCGCCGGCAGGAGCGCCGCGAAGACCGCCGTCAGTACGATGGCCGCTGGCGGGGCTGCCCACTCCGCGCTTGCCGCCTACGGCCCTGCGCCCCGCACGGTCAGCGGCGTCGCCTCCCGGATGCCGTCCGGGTACAGCGCCCCGAAGGAGAGATTCACGAATTCGGGCGCTCCGAGGATGTACGAGAGCCAGGTACCTTCGTTGAGGGCGTAGAGTGCTCCGACCTCAAGGCCCTTGGCGCACGCCGCGAGGGCGTCGACGCTCCCGCCCTCGTAGAGCATGAGGCTGAAGCCCTCGACGATCTCGCCCCTGAGGCACTCCGCCCATGGCTCGGTGACCACTGGAGCACCCGGGTCCCCCGTCGCCGGACCGTTGCTCTTGACCGCCAGCGGAGTGAGTGCCGGGACGCCGCCCGCGTAGAGCTCGCCGAAGCGTTCGTTCACGAAGGCGGGCGCGCCGAGGATGTGGGAGACGTAGTCGCCCTCGTCCAGGGCATACAGCGCAGTGACGTGGCGACCCTTCGCGCAGGCCACGAGGTCGTCGACGCTGCCGCCCCCGAAGACGACGAGACTGAAGCCGACATCGACGGCGCCGCTCAGACAGCTCGCTGACGGCCCGGCCGCTTCATCGCCGAAGAGCACGCGGTACGCGCGCTCGCGGCTGCCGTCCGGCGAGGTCACGGTGATGGTGATCTCGCCGACACCCTCGAGGTCGACCTGGTGCCCCTCGGTCTCCTCGTCACCGTCGGAGGGATCGATGGCGACCGTCGCGCCGTCGTGCACAGCCTCCGCGGCTACCGTCGTCTCGGTGACCCCGTCGTCCGAGACGCCCTCGTACTCGGTCACGCCGCCGTCGAACTCGCCAATCTCGACACCGCTCAGGATGAGCGAGGCGAGGCGCGCGTCGATCGCATCCGGCATGTTGTAGGTGTAGACCCTGCCGTCGTTCTCGTCGGCGACGTACATGACGTCGCCGTCGGACCAGATGCCGCGAGGGCTGTTGTTGCCCGCCGCGCTCAGCTCCGTGAACTCCTCTTCACGGACACGCTCGAGCGCCTTGTCGTCGGCTGCCGCGGCGAGGTCCTCGCGCGTTGGCAGGCGGTAGGCGAAGAGGCGCTTCGGGTCGTGGTTGGAGACCCAGACGGTCGTGTGGTCCGACCAGATGCCGCGCGGGTCGTCGTTGGCCGGGTCGAGCACGCACTCGCCGACCAGCGCGCCGCTCGATACGTCGTAGGCGAAGAGGGCATTCTTGCCACCGTCCAGCACCCACATCGTCTCGCCATCCGACCAGATGCCGCGCGGGTCGGCGTTGCGATCGCCGAGCTCGATGTCGCGCGCCGGCGTGCGCTCTCCTGTCGCGATGTCGTGGGCGAAGAGGCGGTCCTGACCGCTGTCCGAGACCCAGACAGTGGTGCGGTCGGACCAGACGCCGCGCGGGGCGCGGTTCATATCGTCGAGGTCGAACTCACGGTCCTCGACGCGTTCGCCGGTCGCGAGGTCGTATGCGTAGACGGCGTCGCCTGCGCCGTCGGGGTTGTCGAGCAGCCAGAGCGTGAGACTGTCGGACCAGGAGCCGCTGGGCTTCTCGTGGCCGCTGTCGAGCTCCTCGATGTCGTGCTCGACGGTCCACTCGAAGTCGAGCTCGCTCGGAGTCGGCCCCGAAGGTCCGCCGCCCCCACCACCGCCGATGAAGATGAGTGGCCCCACCGGGCCGGCCGTGATCGCGATGGTCACGGCGACGCTCGCCGTGGCGTTCGGCTCCCCGCTACCGTCGTCGACGGTGACTGTCACCTCGTACGTGTCCTGGGTGGCGATGTCGAAGGTGACCCCGGTACCGACCGTGATCTGTCCCTCGTCGTCGATGTCGAACGAGGAGGAGTCGACGCCCGCGAGCCGGTAGGTGAGGGTGTCGCCCGCGTCGATGTCCGTTGCCGCCACCGGCGCGCCGACGCTGTCACCTTCCTCGGCGCCTTCTGCGATGCTGCGCTCCACCGTCGCCGAGGCGAACTCGGGGGCGTCGTTCACCGGGTCGACGGTGATCGAGACGATGGCGGTGCTTGAGAGGCGCGGACTGCCGTCGTCCTGGACGCGGTAGCTGAAGCTGTCGGCGCCGTGGTAGTTCGCCCGCGGCGTGTAGGTGATGCGGTTGGTGGTGGTGTCGACGGTGGCGGTCCCCCTGATCGGGGCACGCGGCAACGCGCTGAGCAGGGACAGGTTGTCGTTCTCAGGGTCGCTGTCGTTGGCGAGCACGTCGATCTCGATCGTTCCGTCCTCGGCGACGCGGGGGGCCTCACCGGCGACGACCGGCGCCTCGTTCACATCCTCGATGTTGACGGTGACGGCGACGGTGTCGGTGCCGCCGAAGCCGTCGTCGGCGGTGACGGTGAGCGCGTAGCTGCGCTGGCCCTGGTCATAGTCGAACGTGACGTCCTCGGCGACCTGGATCTGCCCCGTCGTGCGGCCGATCACGAAGTCCGGGGAGCCGCTCAGCGTGTACACCGGGTCGTCCCCCTCCGCGTCGGTCGCCTGGACCGGGCTGCCGACGTTCCGCCCCGGTGCCGCGTTCTCCGGTAGGGAGATGTCGTCGACGCTGTCCGGCAGCACGGGGGCGGTGTTGGAGGTGCGCTCGTTCGCGGTCGTGGACTCCGTGACGGCATCCGCGCTCTTATCGGGGCCGTGTCCGTCCTCGTAGCTGACGGTCGCGCGCAGGTAGTGGTCGCGGTCGGCGGCGGTCGGGGTGTAGCTGCTCGCGTCGGTGCTGGCGATGTCCGCCCAGCCGCTCGTGGGGCTCGTCGAGCGCTGCCACTGCCAGGTCGCGCTCCGCACACCGTCCTCGTCGGTCAGAGTTGCGGTCAGCGGAACGTTGATGACGCCCTGCTGCGCCCCGAGCGACACGTTTCCGGCCTCCTCGAGGTTTGCAACATTGACGGTCACGTCGAAGCTACCGCCCAGGGAGCCATCGTTGGCGTTCAGCGTGACCGCGTAGGTGCTGTCTCCGCCGGTATCGGTTGGCGCTTCGTAGTCCGGCGGGCTCGCGAAGGTCAGCCTGCCCGTCGTCTGGTCGAAGGCGAAGGCCCCGCTGTCGGCGCCGCTCAACACCTGGGTGCTGCCGATAAGCCCCCAGTTCGTCGTCTGCAGAGGGCGGTCCGGGTCGCTCTTCGCATAGACCCCGACGCTGACCACCTGGCCCGGCGTCGGGTCTCTGATCTCGTTCAGGGTGACCTCGTCCCGCCCCGTGATGAAAGGCCGCTCGGGCACGTCGCCGACCGTGACGGTCACGTCGAGGGTGCCGGTCTCGGTAGCGTTGGCGGCTGCGATCCGCAGCCTGTACTGGGCACGCTCTTCATGGTTGGGCGGTCTCGTGAAGCTGAGCTCGTTGCCGTTGAGCGTGAAGAAGCTGGCGTGTGCTCCCCCGAGGGTCAGGGTGTAGTCGGTGAACGTTCGGTCCGGGTCAGTGGCCGTCAGGGTGGCCAGCGGGCCGTCGTAGTTCTCATTCAGGGATACGGCGTTCCCGACTACGGTGACATCGACTCCCGCGGACGTTAGCGTGATCTGCGGCAGTTCGTTCACGTTCGTAACCTCGACGGTCACCTCGATCGTGTCGTCGATAGTGGGGTCCGCGTCGCCGTTGCTGTCCTTCCCGTCGGTGACTTCCAGCGTCACCGTGTGGGTTGTGGCGGACTCGTAGTCCAGCGCCTGCGCCACCCGGAGCTGGCCTGTCGCCGCGTTGAGGCTGAAGGGTCCGAGGCTGCCCCTCACGCTGTACGTCAACGCGTCGGCGTCAGGATCGGTGGCCGCGATCCGAGCGCCGACATTGGCCCCCACCGCGATGTTCTCCGCCACGGTGCGCTCACCGCTCTCGCTCGACGGAAACTCCGGGTCCTGGTTTTGCACAGCGGGCGTTCCCGAGCGGGACGATGACCACTCGCTGTCACCGACGCTATTGGTCGCCAACACCTGCACGGCGTAGCTGACGAGATTCTCCAGGCCCTGGATGCGGTACTCGTACTTCCCTGACTCGACCTCGCTCCCGACGCTCCGGGACGTGATCCATGGGGGTGCGGCCTCGTTGAGGGCGTCGCTGCGGACGTAGCGGACGCTGTAGCCGCTGATCGGTTCGCCGCCGTCGAAGGAGGGCGCGCTCCAGAGCAGCGCGAGTACACCGTCGCGAGGTGTGAGGGTGTCGATAGCCGGCGCCACAGGCGGCTCGGTAACGTCCACGACCTCCACGACCGTCTGTACGAAGCGGATGTGGCCGCCTGCGGAGCCGAGAACCGCCACGATGTACTGGTTATTCTTGTCGGCGTCCTGTTTGTCCTCGAAGTCCGGCGGCTCACGGAAGCTGAGCTGGCCGATGCTGTTGATCTGGAGATCTCCCTGGTCGGGCCCCTCGAGCCGCCACCGCATCGTCTCGCCCTCGGGGTCGGTCGCGCTGTAGGTGGCCACGACCCCGATCGCGTTCTCATCCCACGACACCTCGGCCGGCCCGCTGACGACGAAGTCTTCGTTGACGTTGTCCACCGTGATGGTGACCATGTTCTCGTCGTCGATCACCGCGTCTGGCTGGCCGCTGGAGTCCTTGCTGTCGCTGACCTGGACAGTGAAGGAGTGGCTCCGGTTCGTCTCGTAGTCCAGCGCGGACTTCAGCTGCAGCTGCCCCGTGCTTGCGTTGAGGCTGAAGTAGTCGCTGACGCAGTTGAGGGAGTAGGTCAGGCTGTCGCCGTCAGGGTCGATGGCCGCCACCGCGGCGCCGACGTTCGATAGCACAGCGAGGCTCTCGCTTACCGTCCGCCTGGTCACGCTGGACGGGAACGATGGGTCCTGGTTCGAAAAGCGCACGCTGGGTGCGAACTGCACCGTCGAGTTCAGTGTCGAGCTTGCCTCCGCCTCGCTTTCCGACCAGGGCCCCGGTCCCGAGTCATTGACGGCGCGGATCTGGACTTCGTATTCGATGGCGCTGTCCACGCCGGTGAGGTCGTAGCTCAGGTCGCCTGATGACCAGACGCCGCTCTTGACCGTCCAGTTGGCCGACCCCTTGTCGCAGCTGTTCCCTGCGGTATAGCGCAGGTCGTAGCTGGTGATCGCGGATCCACCGGTGTCATCCGGCGCGCTCCACTCGGTCGTCAGTGAGGTAGTGCTGCGCTCCACACTTGTGATCGCCGGAGCGCCGGGCGTCGTCCCGTGCCCGTAGACGGTCATGCTCCAGGAGCTGAGCGTGCCGGTGTTCGACTGCTCTCGATCCGTGAGGCGAAGCATCCATCTTCCGTCCGGGTTCTCACCGAGATGCCGGGACGATCCCAGGCGGAAGGACCTCCTCAAGGGGGATCGAATGCCGCTTCCCAGCTCGGCCAGCTTCGAGACCGCGCCCGACGGCGACACGAGGTCGATCTGCAGATTGCGATAGGAGTCGTGGTTGATGTCGATGTTGATCTCGATGAACTCGACAAACGTCACGTAGGTGCTTTCGACGTTGATGCTTGTCGTGACGGTGGTGGGTGTGCCGCTGCTCGGGGCATCCGGGATCGCCAACCCGATTGGACCTGACGAAACCGTTACCTCCCTGAGGGCCGGGGGAGAGGTCCAGCCATCCGCCAGGTCGACGGCCGCCTTCGCATCGACCAGGCCAAAGCCATACTCCTGGTTGAACCAGTAGCGTTCAGCGGTCGAGCCGTACTGCAAGGCCGCCCGCTGCCAGCCGGTGTTGTCGGGGTCGTTCTTCCGGGCGGACGCCGCCAGGATCAGCTTCACATCCCGCCAGGTGAGTTCGGAGTTGGTGGCGCGCATGAGCGCCACCACGCCGGACACCAGGGGTGCCGCCGCCGAGGTACCACCGAAGCCCGTCGTGTAGCGGCCTACCGTGGTGGTCGTCACCTGGTGGGATGGGGCGCAGACCCAGAGGCTGGCGCCCTTCTCCGAATAGGATGCCCGAATCCCCTTGTGGTCGACGGCACAAGCGGTGATGACTCCATAGAAGTTCGTTAGTCCGTCCAGGTTGGAGTCATCACCGCTCTCGGCGCCGTTGCCGGCCGCCCACACATAGGACACCCCCTTTCCGCCGTAGCCATCGGTGATGCCCTCTTCCACTCCTCTCTCCCAGGCCTCATTGACCCTGACCGGTTTCCCGAGACCAACTCCTACCCAGTTCCAGCTGTTGTTTGACACGGCGGTGTCCGCCATGTGCCGGGTCATCGCGTCCTCGAGGACGTCACCCAGGAAGAAAATGATTGAGTCGGGCAAGTTATAGAGGTAGATGTTGGCGTCCGGCGCAACGCCCCGCACACCAATATCGTTGTCGTCGGCGGCAATGAGACCGGCTACCCCTGTTCCGTGGTTCAACCTTGGCTCAACGCGCGCATTCGGGTCGAAGACGCCGTCAGAATAGTAGTCGTGGTTTCGTGCTTCTATCACGTTGTCACGCAGGTCGGGATGTTCGTAGTGGAGTGAGACGTCGATGATGGCGACGTTGATGCCCGCGCCCCTGGTCGAGGCCCACACATCCTCGACGTTGAGGTCCACGCCTTGCTCCCCGAGCTGCCCGGTGTTCTTGAGGTGCCACTGGCATCCATAGAGAGGGTCGCTCTGGGAGTGAGTGAACGCCAGGCATCTCTTGCGGATTTGCTCCGCAAATACCGACGTTTGAACATGCATGACGTAGAGTTCGTCGTCCACGGAATTGGAGGTCGAATTGACGCGGATGTAGTAAGCGCCAGCAGGCAGGTGGCCTGCGACGGTGAACTTGCGAAAATCGAGGCTTCCGTCGGTCCAGGCGCTACCCTCGATAGTGGTGAGGTTGTCGACTGTTGCCAGAGTGCTGTCGAGCACAGTGGGCGCCAGGCCTGCGGGGCGAGGGCTTTGTGCCCAGGCGAGCAACCACGTGTCTTCCTGCAAGTCAATGCGAAAGTAGTCCTCGTCGGTCGCGGATGATATGTTCCCGGCCAGCACTGTGTGAAGGTCGACGCTTGTGGCCGTCGAGGCTGACGACCCGTGGTCAGGCACGGTGTTCACATAGAGGGTATAGAGTCCAGTATCGTCCTCGTCAGGCCCGCTGCTGGATATGTTGCTGCGGACCATGAGATAGTAGGTTCCTGCCTCCAGACTTTCCATGATCAGGAAAGCCTCCTCGTTTCCTTCGAACCCTCCGTCGTGTTGATAGGCGATACGGCTCTGGCTGGAGTCATACAGTTCTCCGTACGTGTCCAACTCACCCACGGTGGTGATCCAGACGTCCGCAGAGTTATCCAGCGTAAACGTAAAGTACTCTTTATCACCTGATTCGCCGCCGATGTGGCCAATGTACCCGAGGATGGGAACATCTGGCGTCACCTCCAGCGCACTAATGAATGAGGCTCCGGGATCCGGTGCAGCCACTACGTGCAGCGTATACGGTCCCGTGGAAGCGGTTCCCTTCGTCTTGAAGACACGGCTTTCTACGGAAACGTAGTATGTTCCCGCATTCAGATAGGAGCTGATTGAGAAGTTCTCGGTCCCATGGGGATGATGGCCAGTAGAACGACTCCCACTCAAGGGGCGAGCGGGGCTTCCGTTGCTCCTGTAGAGTTCCCCCCTCGTATCCACCAGGCCTGTTGTGTAAATCCAGAGATAGGCGCCGGAGGTCAGCGTAATAGCGAAGTAGTCCTCGTCTTCTTCGGTGTCGAGGCGGCCGGGCACTGGGGAACCGAGAGTGATGGTGGTTGCCGCTGTCCTCGCGTCGCCGTGATCGCTGGTGATCTGTGTGGAGGCCGGCGACCATGCGCCTTCGCCATCGATGTTCTCCGCGCGTACCTGCACGTCGTAGCTGGTCTGGTCACGCAGCCCGGTGAGCTGGTACTGCAGCGTTCCCGAGCTCCAGGCGTCCACCTTCGTCCACTGGTCGTCTGCCTTGCTCGTTGCATCGCTGAGTATGTAGCGCAGGTCGTACGCGGTGATCGTCGATCCGCCGTTGTTTGCGGGTGCACTCCAGGCAACCGTCAGGGAGCCGGCCCCCGCCGTCACCGAGTTGATCGCCGGGGCGTCCGGGACGCTCTGCGCCCGGGCGCTTCCCGTTGCCAGCAGCAAGAAGACCGCCGCGAGGAAGGCCAGCAAGCCTGTTCTGCTCATCAGGGTCCGGCACCTACCGTTGTGGCGATCGAGTTCCCTGCGAAACAAGCGCCTCGCGCCCAGTTCCGGTTGTCTCTCCCTCCCTGGCGCCAGTCCGCCCCGTGGCGCCAGCCACTGGGTCGGAGCGTGGGTGTCTCGGGTCGTCTGACTGGGCGTCGGTGTGACCAGCCGTAGTGGTCGCAACAGGGGGCGCGGCAGCTACAACCCGCTCGCCACCCTGCTGCGCCCGACATGGCACCCCTTGTCCGGGGCTCGGACGTGGCTTCCTTCGTGTCGCTTTCCCGCGCCGATATGCAGAACGAGCCGCTTCCAAGCCTCGCGGGGCGGCGTTCTCCCCGGCTAGATTTGATCTACCCAATGGGCGTAGGGCAATCGCGCGCCGTCGGGACGGTGAATATTCACCTGTCAACGCGATCACGAGGTATATCGCTACCTGAGCGAGCAACGCGTGAGGCGAGATCCCTTAAGCGCCCGGAGCACCTGCCAGCCGGACCTGCCCCCACTGGTGGTTGCCCCTGGGCGTCCGATGGCCCTCGATGCCGCGGTTCGTCTCGTTGACCCGCGCGAAGGGCCGCGACGTACCTCTACCAGGACGGCACGCGCTACTGCTACTCGACCCAGCCCACCGTGACGAAGATCGCGCGCTGCAGCTCGAGCGCGACCCCGACAAGCTGCACGCTGAGCTCAGGGGGCGGCCTCGCGTCCGATCTCGGTGAGCACGCCGCGTTGCATGCCCTGCGAAGAGTTCAGCCACGCTGCGCCGCTTGATGATCATGCAAACGTGAACTGGGCCAGCGGGCACATCCACTGGCAGCCGGGACCACGACGGGCAACTAGAAATCGCAGCAGACCGTCGGGGTGACGGCATCGCACGACGGCGACAGCAGTTGACCGTTCCGCGTCCGATGGGAGAGAACGCGTGTTCGTGCGGAGACCGTGGCAGATGAGACAGAGAGTTGCATCACCCCTCCACCCCTCGCAGACACGTCAGCCCATCCAGCTCCACGCCTCGTCCCACCACCACCACCCGCACACGCCCCAACCGCGCCGGATCCAGCAGCGTGTCCGACGCTGCGCGGGCTGTGGCGTAGGCCGCGAGGTCCGAGGCGGCTCGGGCGCGGGCGGCGTCGAGTTGCTCGCCGATGCCCAGCGCGATCAGGGCCTCGGTCTGGGAGACGGGGGGTGCGGAGGCGAAGCCGGATTCGGCGGCCGCGGCAGTCAGGGTGGTGAGGTCGACGTGGGCCGTGAGGTCCGTGAGGCCGGGGTGGGCGAGCGGGTCCGGTTGCGGGCTGTGGTCGCGGAACGCCATGAGGGTGCCCATGCGGCGCCATTGGGCGTAAAGGCGCTCGGCGTCGTAGCCGTAGTCGATGGTGAGGATGTAGCCGCGTCTGACGCGCGACGCCAGCGCGCGCATCGCGTCGCCGGCGGTGAGTGAGACCTCGGCGCGGGAGCCGTCGCCGGGCTCGATGCCAAGGCGAGCGAAGTAGGCGGCGAGGGCCGGCGTGCTCGCGTCGCCGAGCTCGAGTTGCAGCCCGCCTGCGGCGTTCACCACGTACCACTCGCGCAACTCGTCGCCGCGGCGCTCGACGAGGTGGACGGGGAACGCGTCGAACAGCTCGTTGCTGATCACGACGCCCTCGATGGGTTCGGACTCGGCGAGCCAGTCGGCGAAGAGCGCGGCGCGCACGTCGTGGCCGCGCGCGGCGAGGGCGGCGCGCTGCTCCTCGACGCGCCGAGGGTGGCCGTCGAGGACGGTGACGCGCGCGGCGTGGTGACACTCGGGTGCGCGGGCGCGCAGCCAGTCGAGCATCGAGGCCATGAACGCGCCAGATCCCGCGCCCGGCTCGACGAAATCGAACGTCGCCGGCGAGCCGAGCCGCTCCCAGCACTCGGCGACCTGGCGCGCCCAGAGGTAGCCGAAGACGGGATGCACCTCGGGCGAGGTCTCGTAGTCGCCGTCGCGGCCCCAGGCGAGGCCGGGGCGCGCGTAGTAGCCGTGCTCCGGGTGGCCGAGCGCGAGCTCCATGAAGCGCGCAAACGTGATGCGCCCGCCTGCTGAGGCAATCTCGGCGTCGATGACCGCCGCGAGGGGCGTCGAGCCCTGCGCGAGGGCGAAGTCGTCGGCCGCAGCCTGTGCGCTCATGGGGTGCATCGTAGCCGTGGGCGGAGTCAGGGGCAGGGCGCGTCAGAGAGGGCGGCTACGTCGCGTCGAGGAAGGCGCGCGGGCGGAGGGCGACATCCGTCGCGCCTTCCAGTATCTCGCCGTCGAGCGTGACGAGCGGCACGCCGAGCGTCCGCGCGAGCGCCACGAACTCCGCGTCGTAGGCGCTCAGGCCGCACTCGATCGCCACGTCGAGCACGTGCGCGGACTCGACGGCGATGATGTTGTTGCCGAGGATGCGCAGCGCGTCGCGACTCATCTCCACGGCGCGATCCAGCGCGATGACGCCCTGGCGTATGTATCCGAGCAGGGCGTTCCGCAACTCGCTCATCACGATGCTCGGAGCTACCCATGTGGAGTCGTGATCACGCAGCGCCGCTGCCTCCACAGAGTTCGGCCCGCCCACCACCATGCGAACCATGACATTCGTGTCGACGACGATCACGGCCGCCCGGCGTTCTTGAACTCCCGGATCGTCTCGTCATCGAGATGAATCGGGCCAATTTCGTCGTAGCGCCGCTGGATGCGCTCGAGAGTCGTTTCGGGATCGAGGTCGACGGGCCCGATCTCGCGGCGACGCTCCTCGATGCGCTGCAGCAACTCCGCGCGGTCGGCGGGCAGCGGCCGCACCGACCTGCTGAGTCGGGCCAGGATCTCACCGTTGAGGCTGCGGTGGTTGTGCTTCGCGGCGGCCTTGAGCTCCGCGTGTACGTCGTCGGGGATGCCGCGCAGGGTGATGTTGGGCATGCGTCTCTCCATACGTGATACCGAAGTGACACCAGAACAGTGTACAGCACCCGTCGAGGGTAGCAGAACTGGCTAGCCGGTCGCGTCGGTGTCGGCGAGGAGGCCCATCACCTGCACGGTGATGCGGCGCCGCTGCTGCCCCTCGGGCCGGAGTGGCGGATTGTCGAGCTCCACCAGGAAGATGCTCTGCCACATCCCCATCTGTATCGCGCTGTCCACGATGGGCAGCGTCTCGCTGGCGCCCAGGAACAGGTGCTGGAGGTGGGAGTGGCCGTTCTCGGGCTCGTTGTCCGCCATGTTGACCGTGCGGATCGTGAAGTCGTTGTGCTCGTAGTAGTCGTCGGCCGGCGCGATGCGCTGCAGCAGGCGCGCCATGTCCTTGAGCAGCAGCGGCTCGTGCTCCTGCACGACTACCGCCGCTGTCGTGTGCGCCGAGGAGACGAGCACCTGCCCGATCGCCACGCTCGAGCGCTCGACGACGCCGCGCACGTCGTCGCTCACGTCGATGAACTCGCAGGGGTGACTCGTGGCGTACTCGAGGCGCTCGGAGAAGACGGTGAACTGCGCTGCGGGCGCGGTGGCCGAGTAGAGCGACTGCACGCTACCCCGGACTGGTTCCTGCATCATCGGGACCCCTCGGCGATACGGGTGAAACCTTGCGTCGCGCCCGTTATGACCGCCCTCGCGATACTAGCAGTCACCTTGGCGGGCGGCCATGCAGACAGCGACCGGGTATCAGGACGCCTCGGCGCCCGCGTGACGCCGCAGCGACCGCACGGTGTCGGCGATGGTCGACGCGTCGCGCGCGCCAGGCCGGTACTCGAGGTACGTCTCGAGGTCGGTGAGCGCTTCCGAGTAGCGCCCGAGGCGCTCCCGGAGCCGACCGCGGTCGCGCATCTCGTCCAGGTCCCACGGCGCGAGGACCAACAGTAGCTCGATGGCGCGCTCGGCCTGTGCCTCGTCACCGCGGCGCAGCGCGTTCGCCTTGAGGTTGTGGAGCAGTCGCTGCAGGAGCTGACGAGGCGTGACCGGGTCCAGGAAGTGATCCCGGAATGGCGTCGCGCTGCCGTAGATCGAGCGTACGATGCGCTCGCAGTCGGCGACTGTGAGGAGCGCACCGCCGCGGAAGACGTCGACGAACAGGGTCTCTTCGTCCGGGCGTGCGACGTTGCGCACGATCACGTGGCCGGGCATGCCGACCCCCCGCATGTCGAGGCCGGCCGCCCGGCAGACCTCGACGTAGGTGATGGCGAGCGTGATCGGGATGCCGGTGCGGCGTTCGAGGACTGCGTCGAGCAGGAGGTTGCGCGGGTCGGCGTAGTGCTCCTCGTCGCCCTGGAAGCCGAGCTCGCCGAACAGGAGCTCGTTGGCGGTCTCGATCTGTGCGAGCGGCTCGGCAGCGGGGTGGACGCGCGCCTCCAGCCGGCGCCCCCAGTCGCGGAGTTGCGCCTCGCAGGCCTCGATGTCGAGGTCGGGCTGCTCGCCCTGCGCGATCAGCAGAGCGGCACGCGCCAGGGGTACGTCGCGCCCGCGCGCGCCCAGGGCAGTGCGGAATCGTTCGGCCAGGTCTGCGAGTGGTGCGTGCGAGGGTTCGGTCATGCGACGGCGAATCCTTCGACCCGCCACAGTTTCACGAAAAGGAACGAGACGAGCAGGGCCACGCCGAGCATCGGGACGGGCGGTGCATCGAGGACGTAGGCGATGGGAACAACGGACAGCAGCCCGGTCAGGCCGGCGAGCCGCCGGGATGCGCCCAGGCGCCAGATGACGAAGGTGAGCACAGCGGCGATGAGCCCGGGCCCGGGCAGCAGCGCGAGGAGCGCGCCCACCGTCGTGCCGGTGCCGTTGCCGCCGTGCAGCCGCAGGAAGATCGACCAGTCGTGCCCGGCGACCGCCACCATGCCCGTGAGGACTGCCTCGATGTCCCCGAGACCGGCCGCGTAGGCGATTCCGACGGCTGCGGCGCCCTTGCCGATGTCCGCAGCGCCAACGACAACCGCCGGCTTCCAGCCGACGTGGTCGCGCACGTTCATCGTGCCGGGGTTGCCGCTGCCGATGCGGCGGATGTCCTCCCCGCTGACGAGGCGCACGATGACGTAGGAGCTGGGAATCGAGCCGAGCAGGTACGCAGCCAGCAGCACAACGAAGAGCGTGCCGGAGGGTTCCACCGCGTCCTCCGTTCGGCACTAGCCGAGGGGCGACACTCGGACGTGCGCCCAACGCCTGCGCTTCCGAGGATACCTTACGCGCGCGTTAAGCGGACAGGCGCGGGCCAAGTCTCACGCCTTCCGGCGTGCATTAGTCGCCGAAGGGCGTGAACCCCTCGGGAGCGTCGTCGCCAGGGGCTGCGCTGCCCGGTGGTGAGGGCCGCTCCTGCGCTTCCGTCACGACCGTCCGCCGTTCGCCCGCTCCTTCGAGGGTGCCCGGGTCCTCGCCCGGGATCGGTTGGAGTTCGCGGCCGAGCGCGGAGATGGCGAAGTTGACGCTGAACGCGGCGAACCAGCCGGGGATGTGCAGGTACGACCACGGTCGGTCGCGAACCCGCAGCGCCGCGATCAGTCCCGGGATGACCTCCTGCGGCCGCAGCGACGACGCGTCGAGCTTGACCTCGAGGGGTTCGCCCTCGGCGTGGCGCCGACGGAGGTCCATGGCCACGCGGCCCGCGACTGCGCCGAGGACGGCGTAGACGATCACCAGGATCGACCTGCGCAGAAACCGGATCATTCGCGGGAACTTCCTTCGCGCCGCAGGGACGAATCGACCATGTCAGCACCGTAGGACGCGACGACGACGCGGGTCAACTCGCGGCCGTGGCGGCACGCTAGCGGCAGAGGTCGGCGATGGTGTGTTCCGGGTTCGCGTAGCCATAGTCCCAGATCTCGGCGTAGCGCGAGGCCTGGGGGCGCAGGTACTCCTGCGAGGTGGAGCAGGCGACGGCCGCAGGCAGATCCCGCTCGACCGCCTCCTGGAAGATCGCGGAGACCTGGCCGTGCAGCGACGCTGCGAACCGGCTGGACGCCTCACGGAACAGGCCCAGCGCTCCATCGCTGTCGCCGCTGCGCAGCGCCGCGATGCCGGCGCGCAGCAGGGCGTACGGGACCAGTTCGCGCCGGCCGGACCCCTCGCCGGCCTCGACACGCCAGTCGACGAGCGCCGTATCCGCTGCGGCAGCCTCGTACTGGGCGCGCGCCTCCTCGTAGTTGCCGGCCTCGAACGTTGCGTCGGCATCGAGGATGGCGTGCAGGAGGTAGCGCGGCGGGTCTTCGTGGTCGGTGTCGAAGAACTTCAGACCGGCCCAGTTGAGCACTGTCTCGCGGTCTCGCTGCGGGCCGGCGTCCGGGTCCGGCGTGTACTCGTAGCGGAGCACCACGTCCTGCAGCCCGTCGCCGCTGGCGTCCTCGACACGGATCGAGTGGAGGTCGGCGAAGTCGATGCCGGCTGGGGCCAGATCCCTGAACGTGCCCGTGTGCGCGCTCGCGATGAGCAGCCGCCCGCCACACACGCCGGCGCTGCAGATTCGCGCGGAGACCACGAGGTCCGGGAAGCGGTCGCCCGTCAGGTCGGCGACCGCTTCGAGCACGACGTCCTCGAGCAGCTCACCCGCAAGCACACGCGCCGAGGAGAAGAGACGGAACTGCTGGTCCGCGCCCTCGAAGAACCACACGTCCCCGGGGTTGGCGCCCTCGGTGGTTGCGACGACGGCGAATGCGAACTCGCTGGCGCCGTCTCCGTCGATGTCGGCGAAGACGCAGCGCTCGCCCAGCACCGGTGCGAGCTCCCACGCGGCGACGAGACCCGGGAGACATCCCGCGATGTCTGCGCTGCCCCCCGCGAGGTAGCTGGAGACCGGCAGCCCTCCGGCGAGCAGGTCGCTGGGGCGGTCCGGTACGGAGCCCGACGGCGCGGGCGTCGCGGTTGACGTGGCCACGGTCGGCGGTAGCGGCGAGGTGGGCCCCCCGGGCCCGGTCACGGTCGGCTCGGGTGCGGGGGTGGGCGTGAGGGCGACGATCCTGACGTCGCCGCCGTCGCCGCACGCCGAGGCGAGCAGCATCGCGATGCCCAGGACGGGGGCCACGAGGAGCGAGCACGCGTTGTGGATAGTCAAATTGAACACGTGTATTGACTTATTAGCCGAACCTTGCTTGAATGCATCCCAGCCCGAAGGTGTCCGGTGGGGGAAAGCCAGTTGGGCGTCGCCGATCCGTCGCAGGAGGGCCGCAAGCTCGCTGCCGAGGCGCTCGGGGCGTTCACGCTGATCTTCGTCGGCGCGGGCGCGATCATCGTCACTGGTGGCGCCAACCTCGTCGCTATCGCCCTTGCATACGGACTGGCCATCGCGCTCATGGTCTCCGCCGTGGGCCACATCTCCGGTGGGCTCTTCAACCCGGCGCTCACGATTGGGCTCTGGGCTACCCGACGCATCGGGAGTCTGGCCGGGCTCCTGTACATCATCGCGCAGTTGGTCGGCGCCGTCGTGGCTGCACTCGCGCTCACCGCGCTCTACCCCGACGTCATGCGCGAGGCGACGAATCTCGGCACGCCGGATCTCTCAGCCGGTGTCGACTTCGTGCAGGCCGTTGGCATCGAGGCGATTGCGACCTTCCTCCTGATGACTGCAGTCTTTGGCACCGTGCTCGACCCGCGCGGGCCGAACCTCGGCGGCTTCGGGATCGGGCTCGTCATCACCATGAACGTCTTCGCGGTCGGATCGCTCACGGGCGCGGCCATGAACCCCGCCCGTGCGTTCGGACCGGCGCTGGTGAGCGGCACCTGGGACGACCACCTCGTGTGGTGGATCGGGCCGATCATCGGCGCCGTCCTCGCCGCCGTCGTGTACCACTACGTGTTCGCGGATAACCAGGAAGCGCCCGTTGGCGTGCCCTGATATGTCCGGAGAGGGAGGCAGTCGCGCTACCCTGTAAAGGGCAGCGCACCAATCTAGTAGCCAACATCTGCCGCGAATCTAATCACCCCCGCCGCACGGCAGATGTCGGTGAGAAGGCGGGCCTTCGGGCCCGCCTTCGCCATGTCCGGCGCCTGCGCCGCGGTGCTGTGCAAGGGGCGGTGCCCACGCGCTTCAGCGCTGGCCCGTCGACCCGTGGCCACCCTCGCCTCGCGCCGTCTCGTCGAGCGTGTCGGTGACCTCGAGGTCCACCGCGGCGAGGCGCGCCACCACGAGCTGTGCGATGCGGTCACCATCCTCGACCACGTAGCGGCCGGGGTCCGGCAGGCAGTAGAGCGTGACGAAGATCTCGCCTCGATAGTCGGCGTCGATGGTCCCGAAGGTGGCGAGGACACCGCGCAGCGCCAGCCCTGAACGCGGCCTGATCTGCACGTCCACGTCGGGAGGGGCCGCGATGGCGATGCCGGTGGGGACGCGCGTCGGGCGCATGCCGATCTCCATCGAGCCGCCGCCGAGTTCCGCATATAGGTCGTAGCCGCTCGCGAGCGTGCTCTGGCGCGCCGGCACGCGCGCGCCGGGCCGCAGCAGCTGCACGGCGACGCGGTCGTGATCGGTCATGGCGCTACGCCCGAGGGGAAGACGATGTGGAAGGGCCGACTAGGTGGCTGCGGCCTCGCGCGCCCGGGTGAGCCCTCGGCCCTGCTTGGGGGTGAGGACCTCGACGGGGTAGACCTTCTTCTTGAGCATCTCGCGCGGCGGGTCGATGAAGATCGAGCCCCAGCCGCAGGACTGCTCGCAGAGGCGGCAGCCGGTGCACTTCTTGTCGTCGACGGTTGCGACGCCGAAGAAGTCGTGGCTGTTGGGCGAGTCCGTGAGGGACAGCGCGTCGAACGGGCAGACGTGGATGCAGAGCTCGCAGCCGGAGCCGATGCAGTTGTCCTCCACGACCTTGGCGAGCGGCAGCTCGCGCCGCGGGAACGTGCGGCAGACATCGTTGAACTCGTCGAGGATCGACTCGGGCGGGCAGACCGCGCCGCACGCGCCGCAGTCGATGCAGAGCTCGGGGTCGATCACGTGCAGCGAATCACGGACGCCGGTGATGGCGTTGACCGGGCACTTCTTCGTGCACGCTGTACAGCCGATGCACGTCTCGATGATGGAGTAGGCCACGGCGTTGCTCCTCGGGAGACCTCGTCCGTGGAATCTAACATCGGCCCCGTGCGCCAGCAAGGAGAGCGCGCGACTCCAGCACACCGGACGACTGGTACGATGCCTCCATGCAGTGGGACGCGTTCCGCCTCCACCCCTCGCGGCTCTGGACCGCGCCTGCCTCGCGCGTGATCGAACGCAGCGAGGGCCGCAGCGTCGTCGCCATCGATGGCCTGGTATGCAGCGTCTGCGCCGGCCGCGCACAGCGCTCGCTTGCGGACACCGAGGGTGTCCGAAGCGTCGAGGTAGACCTCGAGCGTGGCGTCGCGGCAATCGAGCACGGGCCGGAGGCCCCGAGCGACGCGGAGCTGCGCGCTGCGCTTGAGCGCTCGGTGATCGGCATGCCGGCGCGACGCTGGCTCGAACGTCTCGCGAGGCGTCGCGACCCGAGAGCATCGACCTGATGGCGAGCGCGATCACCATCGGCGCGCACTGCTCGGCGTCGGGCGGGCTGTGGAAGGCCGCCGAGCGCGCGATCGCCATCGAAGCCGAGGCAGTGCAGCTCTTCGGTAGCTCGCCGCGCGCGTGGCGTCAGACGCAGCACAAGCCCGAGGCGTTCGAGCGGTTCCGCGAGCTGAGCGGCGAGGCCGGCCTCGCACCCGCCTGGCTGCACGGCAGCTACCTGGTCAACCTCGCCGCCGAGAGCGAGCAGCAGTACGAGCGCTCCATCGACTCGGTGATCGGCGCGCTGACCGTCGCTCACGAGGCGGGTGCGGCGGGCGTGGTGCTGCACCCCGGATCGCACCGTGACGCGGGCCTCGACGCCGTGCTGCCGCGTGTGCTGACTGCGATCGAACGCATCATCGAGGGTTCCCCGGGCGACGCGACGCTCGCCCTCGAGACCTCGGCCGGGCAGGGCGGCACCATCGGCTCGTTCGCGGACCTCGGGCTCATCCTCGGCCAGGCGCGTTCACCGCGCCTGCAGGTCTGCATCGACACGTGCCACGTCTTCGCGGCCGGCCACGACCTGCGCACGGCCGAGGGCGTCACGGAGATGGTCGAACTGTTCGATGAGGAGATCGGTCTGGAGTGCCTCGCCGTGGTGCACGCCAACGACTCGAAGGGTGAGCTCGGCGGGAACCTCGACCGTCACGAGAACATCGGCGACGGGTCGATCGGCTACGACGGGTTTCGCGCGGTGCTTGAGTCGATGGCGTTCGCCGGCAAGACGTTCCTGCTGGAGGTGCCGGGCATCGAGAGCGACGGGCCGGACCTCGAGAACGTGCGACGGCTCAAGGCCATCCGCGACGAGGTGACCGCTGCGGTCCGGCACCCCGAGGGGCCTACAGACTAGGGACGCACCTCGCGGGGCTGGTTCGCGAGCGCCCGGAACTCGTCCTCCCAGTTCAGGACCTCGACAAGTAGGTGCGAGGTAACACCCCAGCGTTCGCCCACCGGCGCGCCCTCGGCCTCGAGCTTGACGAGCAGGCGCTCGGCCATCGTGCGGTGGTCCATGCCCGCGTCGTTGTGCTCGTTGCGGATGATGACCTCGAACTCGAAGATCGCGTCGATCATCTCGGCGGAGACGAAGCCGCCGAACTCGTCGGTGAGTTGCTCGGCGATCCAGTTGGCGCACTCCTCGGCGAGGGCCTCGTCCATGGCCACGCCGAGGGAATCGTCCGGTGCCGCGCTCGCGTCGCTCGTCATCTGGTTACTCCGTTGTTCCGCCCTGCTCCGTGAGCCAGGGCCCCCAGCCGCCGAGCCGTTCGGCGGCGATACGCACGAGCAGCCGTGGTGCGTCGGCTACCCGAAACTGTGCCAGTAGTTGCTGCTCGCCCGGCGCGGTGAAGCGCCGCCCGAGCTTCTCGATGTGCTCCTCGGCGCCGTCCTCGGTGACCGCGGTCACCCGGCCATGCACCAGCAGGTACGACAGTGGATTGTCGCGGTCCTGCACGCTCACGATCACGCGCGGATCGCGTCGCATGTTACGGACCTTCACCCGCCCGTCGACGGTGTTGCACAGCAACTCGTCGCCCTCCACGTCGAACCACAGCATCGAGGTCTGCGGTGAGCCGTCCGGGTTCCTCGTGACGAGGTGCCCGTAGG
The DNA here is from genome assembly GCA_965208885.1 of Dehalococcoidia bacterium. Taxonomy (GTDB): domain Bacteria; phylum Chloroflexota; class Dehalococcoidia; order UBA2979; family UBA2979; genus VXMT01. The sequence goes on along the minus strand of CBDBPS010000002.1, from coordinate 925,049 downwards.
CGCGGTCTTCGAGGAGCCTGCGAGCGGACGGCGGAATCGCGATCATGCCGTGCGCGCGCCTCTCGTGTGCCGTGTCACGCCGGACGGCGTACATCCGGCGCGATCATACCGGCGACGCCCGCTGCGCCAACCTTACGTTGACGGCAGGTTTACCCGAACCTACCCTGATACACCCACCCACCGACGCGGCGAGCCTGCGTGAACGCACGAGGCTACTCGCAGTGTCGGCCGGATGCGCGGGATGGATCTGATGCGCGCATTCGCGCGCCGGGAGCGTCGATGACTGCTCGCCCCGTCACTACGGACGACGCCCAGCGCGGGGCGCCCGGGCACCCGGGCGGGGCTACTGCTACCAATGGCGCGCCTCCGAGCGGACCGGGAGGGCCCTCGTCCAACGGTGGTCCTCCAGGCCGTCCCGGAGGACACGGAGGTGGTCCGCCCGGCGGGCCCGGTGGTGAGAAGCCCGGGCTGAGGCGCACGTTCTCCGCGTTCAAGTACCCAAAGTACCGCTTGCTCTGGCTCTCGATGGCCGTCGGTATGACGGGCATGCAGATGCAGATGATCGCCCAGGGCCTGCTCGCCTACGAGCTGTCCGGGACGTTCACCGCCGTCGGCGTGCTCGCCATGGCGTGGGGCGTGCCGCAGTTCTTCTTCGCCCTGCCCGGTGGCGCGATCGCCGACCGCATGGACAAGCGACGCATCCTGCTCATCACCCAGGTGGGCGTGGCGGCGCAGGCGATCGTGATCGGGGTGGCCATCACCACCGGCGTGATCTCGCTGCCGATGCTGTTCATCGTCGGCGTGTTCATGGGCGCGACGTTCTCGTTCAACATGCCCGCACGCCAGGCGTTCATCCCCGAGGTCGTGCCGCGCGAGCAGATGATGAACGCCATCGCGCTCAACAACACCGCGATGAACGCTACGCGCATCTTCTCGCCGCTCGCGGCGGGGCTCTTCATCTCGGTGTGGGGCTTCGACGTGACCTACTACATCACCGGCGCGATGTACGGCATCGGCTGGTTGACCGTGCTGCTGCTCCCGCGCAGCACCGCGCACCTCGAGCGTGTAAAGCGGGGGATGTTCGAGGACATCGGGATCGGGCTGCGCTACGTTCGCGATACGCCCGCGCTGCGCACCCTGATGTTCATGGCCTTCGTGCCGATCCTGCTCGGCATTCCCTACGTCACGATCCTCCCCGCGTTCGCCCGCGCAGACCTCGGGCAGGGCGAGTTCGGGTTCAGCCTGCTCGTCGGGCTCTCCGCAGTAGGCGCGCTCGTCGGCTCACTCGTGATCGCGACACTGAACCCGCGGTCGAAGTTGCCGCTCATCCAGAGCTTCCTCGGCGCGGGCTGGGGGGCGGGACTCGTGCTGCTCGGGCTCGGGTCAGCGGTGTTCGGCTTCCCGGGCGCGCTGGCCGCGATGCTGCTGCTCGGCATCTTCCAGATGGGCTACATGGCGCTCAACAACTCGATGCTGATGATGACTGCCTCGCCCGAGTACCACGGGCGCGTGATGAGCCTCTACATGCTCACGTTCGGCATCTTCCCGCTCATGGGCGGACCGCTCGGCGTCCTCGGCGACGCCATCGGGGGCTTCGCAACCTTCACAGCTCTTGGTGTGGCGCTCGTCGTGTTCATCGCGGTGATGGCGGTTGTCGGCGGGCAGCGCGCACTCTCCATGAAGCGCGCGAAGTCGTCGCACGACGGCATCGCCGAGGCCGAGGCCATGGCGGAGGCCGAGGCGATCGCCTGACGGTCCGGCGGGGCCCGGGGCCCCGCTACGAAGGCTCGAAGACGAGCTGGAACTCCATCAGCCCGAAGTCCTCGATCGAGACCACGACGAACGCGCTCGGCGCCCGCATCCCGTAGTCCTCGAACTGGATCTCGAGCGACCCGACCACCACCACGTAACCGTCGGTGCGCTGGCCCTCGAGCGGGATCGTGACCTCGTTCGTCACACCGTGGAGCGTCAGCTCACCGACGGCGTCGACGGCGATCGCGTCCCCTTCGGCCGGCACGGCGTCGAGGGTGATCGGCTGCGTGAGTGAGAACGATGCGGTCGGGTAGTCCTGCGTCTCCAGGCCCTGCGAACCCAGGGCGCGGTCGCGCCGTGTGTCGTTGCTGCGGAGCTGGGTGACGTCGGCCTCGATCTCAACGCTCGTGATCGCGGCGCCGTCGAAGGTGAGGGAGCCGGTGACGGCGCTCGTGCGCCCGACGGCCGTGAACGCGCCGACGCCGACGAGTTCCTCGTTCACGCGGTAGCCGACGAACGTCTCGCCGGCACTCGAGATGACCCAGTCGCCCGTCGGGTCGTCCGGCCAGGTGGCCTCGGCGGCCGGTTCCTCGGTGGGTGTGGGTGTGGCGGTTGCGGCGGGCGTCGCAGTCGCCGTTGCCGCGGGCGTCGAGGTCGCCTCGGCCGTGGCGGGCGCCGCTGTCGCCGTGGCGGGTGCGGCTGTCGCGGTGGCGGGCGTGGCCGTCGCGGTCTCCTGCACCGAACTCACGGCGCTCTCGAGGCTGACGGCGGCGGGAGCGTCGTCGCGGATGACGAAGTACCAGGTCCCGGCGCCGACGATGACGATCGCGGCGACCGCGAGGATCGCGATGCGTGTGCGACTGAGCATGGATGTCCTCCCCCGAGCGAGCGGGCGTGGCGCCCCACCCGGGCGCGCACGCGATCAGGGTACCGACTGAGGAGCTAACGCGACCGTAAACCGGCTGCGGCGGAGGTACGGAGCTCGGACGTGAGCGGCTAGTACTGCTCGGCCGGCTCGCCCACCTGCTCGAGCTCGATGATCTCGAAGTCGTCGTCGTCGAGGTCGCCGAGGCCGCGCGCGCTGCCACCGTTCGCGCTGCGAGCGCGCTCGTACAGTTCGAAGAGCGTGCGCTTGTGCGGGCGCTTGGCGCCCAGCGGGCAGTCCTCCCACGCCTCGTAGTCCTCGTCGCAGTAGCCGAGGCGGAACTCGCCGCACTTCGGCTGGATGTAGCGGGCGAGCTCGGGGAACGCGCGCTTCAGCTCGGCCCGCATCATCGCGACCACCTTGCGGAACTCCCACTGCGCGCGCGTGCACAGCCGCAGGTCGGCGATGTGCAGGAGCTCGAGGTAGTTCACGGTGACCTTGAAGTTCGTGTTCGTCGCGTTCGGTAGCAGGAAGCGAGCGTCCTCGGCCGGCACACCTGAGTCCACGAGTTCGAGATAGGCGTCGCCCGCCGCCTCGATGGCGCGCTCGAAGGCCTCTTCCTTGCCGGCGCGGCGGATGCTCTCGGGCGTGGTGAACGGGAACGTGCCGTCCTTGTACGTGACGTAACGTTGCGACTGCTGCTCGAACGAGATGCCGATGTGGTGCCGCACGAACTGGTGTGAGAAGGCGCGGCTCACGCCGGAGATGCCGAACTCGAACCAGATCTGCTGGAGCGGGGACGCGTGTCCCGTCGCCAGCCGGGTATCGATGAAGTCCTGCATCTGCTCGCGCGAAATGCGCCCATCGGCGATGCGCGCCTCGATCTGCGCGGGCGTGAGCGCCGAGTAGCAGACGCGGAACGCGGTATAGAGCGTCCGCACTGGATCCTGTGTGTGGTCGAGCAGCGCTACTTCGATGGCCATCACGCACCCCCCGCGGAATCAAGCCGTGCAGCGGATAGCCAGAATATGGATTTGGGCTCCTGCGAGGGCTCTCCGTTCCAAGCCCTTAGGAAGAATGAATCAACGGAATAGACATCCAACGTTTCTGTTGGGAGTCGTCTGGGAGCTAGCTGGGAGTATAGAACACTAGCTCGATCTGATCGCCGCAGGGATCAGCTTCCCTGCAGCACTAGAGCGGCGAACGTGCGATCGCGACAGATCTCGTCGGCTGTGGTGGCACCCTTTTCACGCACGCATCGCACGTCTGCTCGTGGAGCCGGCGTTCGAGGGCGAGTGACTCGTCGAACCATCCCAGGGGCTGCGGCTCGCCCGGCACGCGGAGCGCGAGGTTGCTGCGCGCCGCCCCGACGCCCAGCTCGGCGGCGACCTTGATCGCGGTCACCTTGTAGTGGCGCGACAGCAGGTAGGCGTCGTCGAGGGTCAGCGCGCAGCCGCCGCCCGCGCCGTAGCGCTCGACGAGGCCGTAGAAGTGCCGCCAGAACCGCCGCGAGTGGTGCTCCTTCGGCGGCAACACCAGGTGCGCGAGCTCGTGGAGCAGCGTCGACGCGTGGGCGGCGTGGCCACGGTCCGAGGCTGCGCGGATCACGACGCGGCGACGGCCAGGCTCCGTCCAGCTCTTCGGCCTCGGATCGCCCCAGCGCCACTCGATGCGACAGGGGTGCGGGTACTCGGCGTCGTCCAGCACACGGTGTGAGAGGGCCTGCACCCACTCTGGCGTCGGGAGCATCGGGAAGAAGATGTCGGCCATCACCTGTCAGTCTGCACCACGCTCGGCGCTGACGCCCGCGGGCGATACGATCGCGGCATGACGACTGCGATCTGGCATGTCAGCGGCGAGGTAATCGAGCGCGAGGAGCTCCTCGACGGGCGCTGCCAGGTGGTGCTCGACGGCGAGGCCGACTCCGCCGACGAGGCAGACGCTGGTGGCGTCGCGTTCGCCGTGAGCCTCGTCTGGCTGCTCGGCCGCGAGGGTGAGGTACCGCTCGCCGAAGGCTTCGTGACCATTGCCGACGCGGCGGCGGAGCTCAACGCCTCGCTCGACGCGGGCAACGTCGAGACGAGCGACGAGACCGGGGCTGCAGCTGTACGTGCACGCTTCGTCGTTGACGCCGCCGAAGGTGACCTCGAGGGCTTCCCGCAGCTGCGGGGCGACCCCGCGAGTGGCGCACGGGTGACGTGCGACATCGAGGTCGGCACCGAGTCGTGGAGCGGAGAACTGCGGCTCGAGGCTGCCGGGTAGCGGCTTACCCCTCGTAGCGCCGGAACGCGACGCACGCGTTCTGGCCGCCGAGTCCGAACGAGTTGGAGAGCACGACGCTCAGGTCGGCCTCGCGCGCCTCATTGGGCACGATGTCGAGGTCGCAGTCCGGGTCGGGCTCCTCGTAGTTGATGGTCGGCGGGATCTTGCCGTGGTGCATGGCCAGCACCGCGGCGATTGCCTCGATGCCGCCCGCGCCCGCGGCGAGGTGGCCTGTCATCGACTTCGTCGAGGAGATGGCGATGTTGCGCGCGTTCTCCGCGCCCAGCGCCAGCTTCACGGCTCGTGTCTCGCTGCGGTCGTTGTACTGCGTGCTCGTGCCGTGGGCGTTGATGTACTCGACCTCGGCCGGGTCGATCTCGCCGTCGTGCATCGCGCGCTTCATCGCGAGCGCCTCGCCCTCCGGATCGGGGGCGGTGTCGTCGGTGGCGTCGAAGGACCAGCCGGCGCCGGCGATCTCACAGTAGACGCGTGCGCCACGCGCGCGTGCCGACTCCTCGGACTCGAGGATGAGCACGCCGGAGCCCTCGCCCAGCACGAAGCCGTCGCGGTTCGCGTCGAACGGGCGACACGCGTGGTAGGGGTCCTCGTTGTTGCGCGACAGCGCGCCGAGGCGGCCCATCGAGGCGAGCGCGAGGCGCGTGATGATCGCCTCGGTGCCGCCCGACGCGATCATCGGCGCGTGGCCGAGGCGGATCAGATTGAGGGCGTGACCGAGCGCGTCGGTGCCCGAGGCGCAGGCCGTGTTGATGGTCGTGTTCGGGCCGCGCAGCCCCAGTTCGCGCGCCACGCGCGCTGCGCCCATGTGCTGGCCGGAGCGCGTGATGATCATCGGGTCGGCGCGGTGCGCGCCCTTCTGCACCATGTCCATGTACGGCGCGCCGAGGTCGAACGCGTCGCCCGACGTGGCCATGACCACGCCGATCTGCTCGCGCAGCTCGGGGTCGGCGAGGTCCACGCCCGAGTCGGCGAGGGCTTCCTTGCCGGCGGCGACGGAGAACTGCACGAAGCGCGCACTGCGGCGCGCGGTCTTGCGGTCCAGGTAGTCGGTGGGGTCGAAGTCCTTGACCTCGCCGGCGATCTGCACGGGCAGGTCGGTCGGGTCGCAGATGGTGACGGGCGTGATGCCGTTGCGGCCGGTGCTCAGCCCCTCCCAGTAGCTCGGCAGGTCATTGCCGATCGGCGTGATGGCCCCAAGGCCGGTGACGAGGACTTTGTGGAGTTCGCGTGGCATCAGGATGGTCCCGTGGTCAGACTCTGGAGGAATTCCCGGATGTGCTGCCCGAGGGCACCGGGCTGGTCGGATGGTACAGCGTGACCGGCCTCCTCGATCAAGGAGACGCGAGAACCGGGGATCCGGCGGTGCAGCCGCTGGATGGCCTCGGGGGTGAGCATGTCGGTCTCGGCGCCGCGCACGATCATCACGGGGGCCTGGATGCGTTCGACGCAGTCCCAGAGGTTCACCATGCGCCGCTGGCCCGGGTCGGGCTCGGGCGGGCGCGCCGTGGCGTCGCGGAAGATCGGGTCGAAGTCCCACGCGAACGAGCCCTCGTCGGTGGCGGTGACGGTCGCGCGGACACGGCGTGCGAGCTGCTCCTCGGTCGCGTAGGGGTAGAAGTCGGCGAAGATCTCGATCGCCTCGTCGTGGCTCGTGAACTCGTCCGCCGAGGCGAAGAGCCGGCGCAGGTTCTCGACGCCCGTGCGCAAGACCTCCGGGGCCGCCTCGATCACGACGAGCGCGGTGACGATCTCCGGGTGCTCGGCAGCGAAGCAGAGTGCGTTCGCGCCGCCCATGCCATGGCCGATGAGCGTGACGGTGCGCAGCCCGAGGCTGTCCACGAACGCCTCGAGGTCCTCGACCTGGCTGGTGCGGGAGTAGTTGTGGTCGCCGGCGCGCTGGCTGCCGCCGTGGCCGCGCTGGTCGAGCGCGATGACGCGGTACTCGCGGGCGAGTTCGCTGGCGCACTCCTGCCAGATGCCGGAGGTCTCGCCGTAGCCGTGGAGCAGGATCAGGGCGTGGCGCGTACGTGATTCGCCCCACTCGCGGTACTGGAGATTGAGGCCGTTGACCTCGACGGTCTGGGCCGTGTTGCGATTGGCCAAGGCAGGCGCCTCTTTCGCGGTGGACGTGTTGGGGGTGCGGTGCATCAATCCTAGCATCGAGGGGCGTTGCGCGCTGCGGACCGAGCCCTGCTACAGCGAGACGGCGAGGGAGCTGGCGGGGGGCAGGCTGGCGGTGTCGCCGTCGTCGGTGAGGGGGAGCCAGTTGATGCCACGGTCGTGCGAGGCCCACAGCCGCGCGCCCGCCAGCACGAACGTCGTGTCCAGGCTGCCCGCCATGCGCGTCACCACGGGCGCCACCGGCCACTCATCCTCGTCGCCCACGATGATGCGCATCCACCGCACGCCGCCATCGATCGATCGGAACAGCGCGCCCTGGCCGGAGCGACGCCGTGAAGCGCTCAGCACGAGCGTGTCGACCGAGTCGGGCATGACCGAGATCGTCTGCGCGATCGAGCGGTCCAGGCCCGTGATCGACTGCAGCCACGTATAGCCGCCGTCGTCGGAGCGGAAGAGGCCGCTGCGTGTCGTCGCGTAGACGCGGTCCTTGTGCTCGGGGTGCTCGTAGATCCCGGTGACCGCGGGGTCGATGCCCTCCGAGCGCGGCATCCAGCCACGGCCCTCGTCCATCGAGAGCCACACACCCGCGCCCTGCACGCCGACGAGGATGCCATCGGGCGGGAACGCGATGGCCGTCAGCGCCCACTCGGCGTTGCTCACCACCACCGTGCTGCGCGTGCGCTGGTAGCGCACGACGCTCTCGAGGGTGGTCGACGGCTCCCACGTCTCGCCGCTGTCGGTCGAGCGCAGCAGCCGCGGCGGCGCGGCGCCGACGAGGAGGTCGCCGTCCGGGGTGATGCGCGCGGAGCGCGCGTCACCTTCCCACACCTGCCGCCAGTCCGAGGGTGGGCCGCCATCGTGCAGCCATACGCCGTTGCCGGGCGAGGTGATCACGGCGACGCCTTCGTGCGCGTCGATGCTCGCGATCGGCAGGTCGGGGATGAGGGGATGCGGGCGTTCGCCGGGGAAGAACCCGTACAGGCCGCGTTCGGTGCCGATGAGGATGCCGAGGCTCACGTTACCGCCGGTCGTGCACGGTCAGGCAGTTTGACGCTCGCGCACGGCTTCGACGAGCCGCGGCAGCAACTCCCCGGCCGGGCCGCGCAGGATCACGGTCGCGATGGCCGTGAGCGCGGTCGGGTCGGGGTCGATCTCGATGAGCGGCACGCCGCGGCGCACGGCGATCTGCGGGAACTCCGCAGCCGGGTACACCTGTGCGGTGGTGCCGATGATCATGAAGAGGTCGCACTGCAGCGCCTCGAGCTGTGAGCGCTGGAGCGCGTACGGCGGGATCGGCTCGCCGAACATGACGCCGTCGCTCTTCACGACGCCGTTGCAGTCCGGCTGCGAGCAGCGCGGCGGGAGGTTCTCGGGGTCCACGAGCACCTCGGCCTGCGGCCAGCGCGCATGGCAGGCCATGCAGCGCATCCAACTCGTGTTGCCATGGATCTCGGTCAGCGATTCCGTGCCGCCCTGGCGGTGCAGGTCGTCGACGTTTTGCGTGATGACGTGCTGCACCACACCGATGCGCTCCAGCTCCGCCAGCGCACGGTGTCCGTCGTTGGGCTGTGCGGCCTCGAGCTTCACACGGAAGTCGTCCATGTCGGGGTCCGGCTCGGCCTCTTGCGCGAGTCGTTCCTCCCACCAGCCGCGAGGGTTCTCCATGAACTTCTGGTAGCCGTCCATGGCCGGCTCGCCGAGCTTCGTCCACAGGCCGTCCGGCCCTCGGAAGGTGGGGATGCCGGACTCCTTGGAGATGCCGGCGCCGGTCAGCACGACGTTGTGCGTGGACCCCGCGAGCAGATCCGCGGCGCGCTCCAGTTCGAGGTCGAGGTCCTGTGGGTCTGCCACCGCCCACCCCCTGTTGGCTCGCGTGCATCGTAGTAGGCGTTGATCGCACTCACAACGCCGGACGACCACACATCGAGGGCCCACCGCATAGAGGGATTGCTGGGCGGTCGTGACCTATGCTGGATATGACGCTCCCACGGCGAAGGAGGACCGATGTACCTGCGGAGCACACTCGTGGGCCTCGCCCTGGCAGCCGCGGCACTCCTCGTCGCGTGTAGCGGCGGGGACGACGAGGGAGCCATGACGGCGGATGAGACTGCGGCGACCTCGGAGCCCACGGCGACGGCTACCACGGCCGCGGCCACCGAGGAGACCCCGGAGGCGACGCCGACCAACACCGCGCGGCCGAGTCCCTCGGCCGAAGAGGTGGACAACACGCAGCGCGAGGTCATCGCGGGCCGGTTGCAGCAGGACTTCCCGCTCCTCGATACATCGAAGACTACCGTCGACCTGCTCGACATCATCGGCCTGCTGCCGCCCGACGCGATCCCCTCGATCGACGAGCCCAACTTCGACACGGTCGAAGCGGCGGCTGCGTGGCTGCGCCCCGAAGAGCCGGTGATCTCCTTCGAGCGCAACGGCGACGCGCGTGCCTACCCGCTGCAGATCCTGACCTGGCACGAGATCGTCAACGATGTGGTCGGCGACGAGCCCGTGATCGTGACGTACTGTCCGCTCTGCAACTCCGCCATCGTCTTCGCGCGCACGGTGGACGGCGAGGTCCGCGAGTTCGGCACCTCCGGCAAGCTGCGGCGCAGCGACCTGATCATGTACGACCGCACGAACGAGTCGCTGTGGCAGCAGTTCTCGGGCGAAGCCATCGTCGGCGTCGACGCCGGGACGCTGCTCGACTTCCTGCCCGCGCAGATCGTCTCGTTCGAGGAGTTCGGTGCGGCCTACCCGGCCGGGATGGTGCTGAACCGCAGTACCGGCGAGGTGCGACCCTACGGCGAGAACCCCTACGTGGCCTACGACACGAGCCCGCGCATGATCGTGCCCGTCGACGAGTTCGACGACGGGCGGCTGGACGCCAAGGAGCGCGTCCTCGCCGTCGAGATCAACGGCGACGCGGCCGCCTTCGCGTGGCGAGCGCTCACCGATCTCGTGGTGATCGAGACCGAGATCGGTGGCGAACCCGTCGTCGCCTTCTGGCAGCCGGGCGCGGTCTCCGCTCTCGACGATGCGTTCATCGTCGGCAGCCGCAACGTCGGCTCGGCCGGCGCGTTCGTGCCGGTGCTGGACGGCGAGCGCCTGACGTTCGAGGAGCGCGACGGCGCGATCGTCGACATCGGGACCGGGAGCACGTGGAACGTGCTCGGGCAGGCGGTCGAGGGGCCGCTGGCCGGCTCGCAGCTTGAGCCCGTGGTGTCCGGCAGCCACTTCTGGTTCGCGTGGTCGGTGTTCAAGCCGGAGACACGCGTAATCCTGACGAGCAGTTAACGCCCCGCTGACCCATGGCGGGCATCGGCGGATAATGATGGACGTGGCGAATCGGGGGCACGACGCATGGAAGAGTCGCTGACGCGGAGACTGATCCGCTACACCATCGTCGTGGTGATCGTCGTGGTGCTGGGCGTCATGTACGTGCAGCGCGAGATCCTCACCGACGACGAGATCATGGTCGCCGTCCCCGTGCCCACCGCTACCGAGGCCGCCGACGACAACGCGACTGACGACAGCACGACCGACGACGGCGCGGCCGATGACGGTGCTGCGGCCGACGACGCTACCGAGGAAGACACATCGGCGGACGGCGCTGAGGACGGCTCCGCTGGCTCGACGATGGTGTCCATTGGGCTCATCGACGACCGCTCGGTGCAGGTCGACGAGCTGGCGCCGGACTTCCGGCTGACGGACCTCGACGGCAAGGTCGTCATGCTCTCCGACTTCCGCGGCAAGACCGTGGTGCTCAACTTCTGGGCGAGCTGGTGCCCCCCGTGCCGCGAGGAGATGCCGGAGTTCCAGGCACTCTGGGATGAGCGCGGCTCCGAGGGCGCCGACGACCTCGTGGTGCTCGCCGTGAACTTCCTGCGGGACGACACCGTGGGCGCGGCGACCAACTTCATCGAGGCGAACGACTTCACGTTCCCGGTGATCTTCGACACAACACGCGGCGACGTCGCCACCCGCTACGGCGTGCGAGGGCTCCCCGCCACGTTCTTCATCGACCGCAAGGGCGTCGTGCGCACCACGGCGCTCGGGCCGGTCTTCGGTAACCTCCTCGAGACCGGCGTCGCCGACGCCGACACCGAGGGGGGCACGGTCCAGTGATCGGTCACGCGCTCCGCCAGCTGGGCGCTCTCGCGGGCCTGCTGGCGCTCGCGGCGCTCCTCGCGGTGGCGTGCACCGGGCAGAGCGCGTCGGACGGGCAACTCGCCCAGCGCGACGGCTCGACGTCGGGCTTCCCCACGGGGCCTGCCGTGATGGTGCCCGACGGCTACCAGTCGCCCGACGACCACATCCCGTCGACGGGCGCATGGCTGCCGGACAACGAGCAGCCCACGCTCGTGTTCGTCGATGCGATCTGGTGACCGTTCTGCGCTCCGGCGCGGTCCGTCGTGCACGGACTCCGCAACGAATACCAGGACCGGGTGAACTTCGTCATCCTCGACTACGACGAGCGCGACGAGCGCGCGCTCGCCGAGCGCCTCGGCGCCGGCTCGCATCCCGCGTACGCGACCGTCGCGCCGGGTGCGGCCGACGTGGTCAGCAGTTTCTTTGGACCGACCCCGGAGGGTAAGCTGCGCGAGATCCTCGACGCGCTGATCGCCGACCACGGCAGCTAGCGCGCGCAGTAGCGGAGTCCGCATGCTGAGCAGGCCCGAGGGCCGACGCCCCTGGTTCCTTGTCACTGCCATACTGGCCGCGGCCGCGCTTGTCTTCGCCGCCTGCACGGGCGACGACGACGAACCCGCCGAGCCGCCCGTGGTCGCCACAGCGGACTCGACCAGCACGGCAACGGCCGCCACGACCTCGGAACCCGCGCCCTCGCCTACCGAGACAGCCACGGCCACGGCGACCTCGACCGCAACGGCCACGCCCACGGCGACTGCAACCGCCACCGCGGCGCCGACGGCGACCGCGAGGGCCACGGCCACGGCCACTGCGACGGCCACGCAGGCGCCGACGGTTCGGGTGACGGCGACGCCGGCTCCGACCCAGACCTCGACGCCGACAGCGACCGCCACAGCCATCGCCACAGCCGTCGCAACCCAGACGGCGACCGCCACGCCCACGGCCACCGCGACGGCGACCGCCGTCCCGACCCAGACGGCGACCGCTACGCCTACCGCCACCGCGACTGCGACCTCGACGCCCGAGCCGACGGGCACGGCGAGCCCGACGCCCGAACCGGAGTACGACTTCCCGACAGGGCCGCCCGTGACCGTGGCCGCCGACTACATGCCGCCCAGCAACCGCATCGATTCGACGGGGGCATGGCTGCCCGTCAACGGACTGCCGACGTTCGTCGTTGTCGGAGCAGAATGGTGACCGCAATGCCGCGCGGCCCGGCCTGTCGTGAACAGGCTCCGACTAGAATTCCAGGACCGGGTGAACTTCGTGCTCCTCGACCTCGATGACCGCGATGACAGGGCGCTCGGGCGCAGCCTCGGGCTGACCGGCCACCCGAACTTCGGCACGCTCAAGCCGAACTCAGACGAGCTCGTCGAGGGGTACTACACCGCTCCTACCAGCGGTGCGCTGCGGGCCATGATCGAGCGCGTGCTCGACGAGTACGGCGGCGGATAGCCTCGACCTTCCGACACCGGTCTTCGTTGCAAGTAGAGGCATGACCTCCGACCCCCTCTCCCTCGAGAGGGAGAGGGCTGGGGTGAGGGGGTTCCGCCCTCTCGATGCGTTGGCGATGGGGGAGCCCCCCTCACCCTCACCCTCTCCCCCCGCTGGGGGGCGAGGGGATCAGATCTGGCCCCTCCCCCCCACCTGCGGGCTATCCCCGCATCAAGGCGAGCCGAGGGCGCGCCTCGGCTCGCAGCCCCAGCCACACAAGGGGCGAGGCGATGAGGTCCGCCCCCTCTCCCTCGAGGGAGAGCGCTGGGGTGAGGGGGTCCCGCCCTCTCGATGCGTTGGCGACGAGGGAGCCCCCCTCACCCTCACCCGCTCCCCCCTCCGGGGGCGAGGGGATCAGAGGCGCGGCCTCCGGCCCCTCGCCGGCAGGTAGCCACCGGTAGCACGCCGGACTCGGCCGGTGCGCGTCGGCGTGGCGGGGTGCTAGCGTGGCGTCGTGGCCGCCTCACCCGCACCCGAACGCACGACGATGCACCTGCGCGAGTGGCTCGCGCTGCTCGTCGGTGTGGCCGCGGTGTCCTGGGCGGCGCCACTGATCCGGCTCGCCGAGGCGCCTGCGCTCACCGTCGCGGCGCTACGTCTGACGTTCGCCGCCATCCCGTTGCTCGTGCTCGCGTTGCTCATGCGGCGCGGCGAGCTGCGCGCGTTGCGTCGAGGCGACCTCGCGCTACTTGTCCTAGCGGGGCTCTGCATCGGGGCGCACTTCGGGTTCTGGGTCGCGTCGGTGCAGGACACCTCGCTGGTCGCGAGCACGGCGATCGTGGCGACGCAGCCGCTCTTCGCCGGCGTCGGGGGCTGGCTGCTGCTGGGCGAGCGGATGACGAGGTCGCTGATGGTCGGCATCGCGATCTCCACCGCCGGGGCGCTGCTGCTGGCCGGCGCCGACTTCGGCGAGGCGACCTCGCTACGCGGCGACTTCTTCGCGCTGCTCGGCGCGGCGTTCGTCGCCGCCTACTTCCTCGCCGGGCGACGCGCGCGCACCGGCCTCTCGAACGTGAGCTACGCGGCGATCGTGAACAGCGTCGGGGCGTGCGCGCTGCTCCTGACGCTCACCGCGACCGGCGGCTCAACGGTGGGCCACGAGGGCTCGGCGTACGTCTACATCGTGCTGCTGGCGCTGGTGCCGCAGCTGATCGGGCACGGATCGCTCACCTGGGCGCTCGGGTCGCTACCCGCCGTCGTGGTGACCGTAGCGGCGCTCGGCGAGCCCGTGGGCGCGGCTGCGATCGGTGCGACGCTGCTCGATGAGCCGCCTACACTCATCGAACTGATCGGGGCAGGCGTGCTGCTCTCCGGCGTCTACGTGGCGCTGCGAGGCGGGCCGGGCGTCGCGCTGGGCGCTGCGGGGCAAGGCGGAAGCGAGGGGACGCGATGACCGGGGACACGACGAGTCCTGGCGCTGCTCATGGCGGCCCGCTCACCGGGTTGCGGGTGCTCGACCTGAGCTGGGTGCTCGCGGGGCCGTACTGCACGATGGTGCTCGCGGACCTCGGCGCCGACGTGGTGAAGTGTGAGCGCCCGCCCTTCGGCGACGTGGCGCGCACGACCGGGCCGCTGGTCGACGGCGAGTCCGGCTACTTCTTCAGCATCAATCGCGGCAAGCGCAGCATCGCCATCGACCTCAAGCTCGAGGAGGGCCGCGAGCTGTTCCTGCGGCTCGTCCCGGAGTTCGACGTGATTGTCGAGAACTTCCGGCCGGGCACCCTCGAACGGCTCGGGGTCGGCTACGAGCAGCTCGCGGAGGTACACCCGCAGCTCGTCTACCTCGCGATCTCCGGCTACGGGCAGGACGGCCCGATGCGCGACCGCCCGGCGCTCGACGTGGTCGTGCAGGGCGCCGGCGGCGTGATGTCGATCACCGGCGAGCCGGGCGGCGGGCCGGTCCGGCCAGGGCTCTCGCTCGGCGACATCGCGGGCGGGCTGTTCGGCGCGGTCGGCGTGCTGTCGGCGCTGCGCGAACGCGACCAGTCCGGCCTCGGCCAGTTCGTCGACGTCTCGATGCTCGACTGCCAGCTCGCGGTCCTCGAGAACGCGTTCCTGCGCTACCACCTGACCGGCGAGACACCGCAGCCGATGGGCACGCGCCACTCTTGGGCGGTGCCGTTCCAGGCGTTCCCCACGGCTGACGGGCACATCGTGATCGCGCTCTCGTGGGGTGTCCCCAACCAGTGGGCGCTGCTCTGCTCAGAGCTCGGGCTCGTCGAGCTCATCGACGACCCTCGGTTCGCCGAGAGCCACCTGCGCTCCGCCAACCACGCCGAGCTCGAACCCCTGCTCAACGAGGCGTTCCGGAAGCGCACCACGGAGGACTGGCTCGAACGCCTGGTGCCGTACGGGATCCCGTGCGGTCCCGTGAACAGCATCGCCGAGGCGGCGGCGCACCCGCAGGTGGCCGCGCGCGAGATGCTGGTGCCGGTCGAGCACCCGAAGCTCGGCACGCTGCCACTGGTGAACACGCCGGTGAAGCTCTCGCGCACGCCCGGCGGCATCCGTGGCTCCTCGCCGGACATGGGCGAGCACTCGCGCGAGGTGCTGGCCGAGCGCCTCGGGCTCGATGCCGCCGAGGTCGAGGCGCTGATCGCCGGGCAGGTCGTGTGGGAGGAGCGCCCGCCGGTTGACCTCGCGTAGCGGGCGCGCGGGCCCGCGCTTTACACGTCGCGCGTGCAGCGCTTTACAATAGCTGCAGCGCCTTGGGCGATCGCATGCCGTGGGCTAAAATAACGAGTCGCAGTTCCACGGGCCGAGGTGTGTCCAGTTCGGGAGGCACAGAGCGGTGAACGCCGCACACGCGCGCTTTGCGCAGCAATCACCCCTGCATTCGCGGCAGACCCCACACGGGGATGCCGCTTCGCACCTGCTCAGCGGGGATACCTCGCGCGTGGGGCTCTACAACCCCGTGCTGGAGCATGACGCCTGCGGCACCGGCTTCGTCGCCGAGGTCAGTGGCGAGCGCACCCGGCGCGTCGTCGAACTGGCCGTCGAGGCGGTCATCAACCTCACGCACCGCGGCGCCGTATCGGCCGACGCGGCATCCGGCGACGGCGCCGGCGTCACGATCGAGGTCCCGTTCGAACTGTTGCAGGCCGATGCTGCCGCGCTCGGCCACGAGCTGACCGACCGCGCGGACCTCGCCGTCGCGATGTGCTTCCTCCCGCAGGACGCCGAGGCGCAGGCCACCGCGCGCGCCGCGCTCGAGGAGGCCTCCGCGACCGTCGGCGTCGACGTGATCGGCTGGCGGCCCGTGCCGCACGACCCGTCGGTACTCGGCGGACTTGCGCTGGCCTCGCTGCCCGGGATCGAGCAGCTGCTGCTGCGCCGGCCCGAGGGGCTCGACGGCGGTGACTTCGAGCGGCGGCTGTACAGCGTGCGTCGTCGCGCGGAGCGCGTGTACCGTGAGCAGGAGATCGACTGCTACGTCGTCTCCATGTCCTCGCGGACCGTGGTCTACAAGGGGCTGATGGTCGCGCCGCAGTTGCCGGCTTTCTACCCGGACCTCTCGGACGAGCGCACGGTCTCCTCGGTGGCGCTGTTCCACCAGCGCTTCGCGACGAACACCCTGCCGAACTGGACGCTCGCGCAGCCGTTCCGCTACGTGGCGCACAACGGCGAGATCAACACGCTGCTCGGCAACCGCAACTGGATGACCGCGCGCGAGCCGGAGCTGACCTCCGGCGTGTGGGGCGACGAACTCGGCGAACTCCTGCCGGTGATCCGGCCCATCGGCTCCGACACCGCCTCGCTCGACGAGGCGCTCGAGTTGCTCACGGCGTCGGGCCGCGACCTTCTGCACGCGATGATGATGCTGATCCCGGAGGCGTGGGAGAACATGCCCCGGATGAACCCGGAGTTGAAGGCGTTCTACCAGTACCACGCCTGCCTCCAGGAGCCGTGGGACGGCCCCGCGGCCGTCGCCTTCACCGACGGCGAGATGGCCGCTGCGATCATGGACCGCAATGGCCTCCGCCCCGCGCGCTACCAGCGCACCCGCGACGGCCTCGTCGTCATGGGGTCCGAGGTGGGCCTCGTCGAGCTGCCGTTCAGCGAGATCGTCGAGTCGGGGCGGATCGGTCCCGGCGAGATGATCGCCGTCGACACGAAGCGCCAGCGCTTCCTCCACAACGAGGACATCAAGCGCGAGATCGCCGGCCGGCACCCGTACGGCAACTGGGTCGAGGAGCATCTCTACACCCTCGACCGCTACCTCGACAGCGCGAATGGCCACCACCGCGAGCAGCCCGATGTGGATCTGCAGACGCAGCAGGTGATGCACGGCTACACGCACGAGGAGATCGAGTACGTCATCAAGCCGATGGTGCGTGAGGGCAAGGAGCCGACCGGCTCCATGGGCGAGGACACGCCGCTCTCGACCCTCTTCGAGCCGAGCCGTCTGCTCTACACCTACTTCAAGCAGAAGTTCGCGCAGGTCACGAACCCCGCGATCGACTCGATCCGCGAAGAGGTCGTGATGTCGCTCGACACGCTGCTCGGGCGGCGTCGCTCGTTGCTCGAGGCCGAGCCCGAGGCTGCGCGGCTCGTGCACCTCAACAGCCCGCTGCTTGTCGACGAGGAGCTGGCGGCGCTGCGCAACGTGCCCATGAACGACTTCGCGCTCACCACGCTGCACGCGCGCTTCCCCGCGTCGGATGGCCCCGACGGTCTCCGCGCGTCGCTCGACACCCTCTGCGCCGACGCCGAACGCGCCGTCGAGGAGGGCAAGTCGGTGATCGTCATCAGCGACCGCCTGACGAGCGCGCAGTGGGCGCCCATCCCGATGCTGCTCGCGGTGTCGACGGTGCATCACCACCTGATCCGCACCGGCCACCGCATGAAGGTGAGCCTGGTCGCCGAGTCCGGCGACGCTCGCGACGTGCACCACTTCGGCACGCTGATCGGCTTCGGCGCGAGCGCGGTGAACCCGTACCTCGCGTTCGACACGCTGCGTGACCTCTACCAGGAGGGCGACTTCGGCGAGGTCGAACTCGACGAGGTGATGCGCAAGTACCAGCAGGCCGTGGACGCCGGGATCCTCAAGGTGATGTCCAAGATGGGCATCTCCGCGGTCTCCTCCTACCACGGTGCGCAGATCTTCGAGGCACTCGGCATCTCGGACGAGGTGATCGAGTTCTCGTTCCCCGGCACCACCTCGCGCATCAGCGGTGTGACCTACGACGACCTCGCGCGAGATGTGCTGGACCGCCACGCGCGAGCCTTCCCGGAGGCCGCGATGCCACGGGGCGGCTGGTACAAGTACCGCCGCGACGGCGACTACCACGCCTACGAGCCGAAGGTCTGGCGCGCGCTCCACAAGGCCGCGCAGGACGGCACGTACGAGGACTACAAGGCCTACGCAGACATCGTCGAGGCGCGCCCGACGACGGCGCTGCGTGACCTCCTCGAGTTCCGCGCCGACCGCGAGCCCATCGACATCTCGCGCGTCGAGCCGGTCGAGAACATCACCCGCCGCTTCAACACCGGCGCGATGTCGCTCGGCGCGCTCAGCCGCGAGGCCCACGAGGACATCGCGCGCGCGATGAACGTCCTCGGCGGCCGCTCCAACACAGGAGAGGGCGGCGAGGACCCGCGCCGTTACAGCCCCGACGGGGACCTGCGTGATGCGAACTCGAAGGTGAAGCAGGTGGCCTCGGGCCGCTTCGGCGTGACGCCGGCGTACCTCGCCGCCGCCGAGGAGCTCGAGATCAAGATTGCGCAGGGCTCGAAGCCCGGCGAGGGCGGACAGCTGCCCGGCCACAAGGTCTCCGCCTACATCGGCGAGATGCGGCACGTCATGCCCGGCACGCCGCTGATCTCGCCGCCGCCGCACCACGACATCTACTCGATCGAGGACCTCTCGCAGCTGATCTTCGACCTCAAGGCGGCGAACCCGCGCGCCCGCGTGTGCGTGAAGCTCGTCGCCGCCGAGGGCGTCGGCACGATCGCCGCCGGCGTGGCCAAGGGCTACGCCGACATCATCCAGATCAGCGGCCACGATGGGGGCACCGGCGCATCGCCGTGGTCGTCCATCAAGTACGCCGGCGCACCGTGGGAGCTCGGCCTGGCCGAGACCCAGCAGGTGCTCGTGATGAACAGCCTGCGCGGCCGCGTGCGGGTACGCGTCGACGGTGGCTTCCACACCGCGCGCGACGTGCTGGTCGCCGCGATGCTCGGCGCCGAGGAGTACGGCTTCGGCACTGCCGCGATGGTCGCGGTCGGGTGCAAGATGGCGCGCCAGTGCCACCTCAACACGTGCCCCGTCGGTGTCGCGACGCAGCGCGAGGACCTGCGCGCCAAGTACTTCGGCACACCCGAGATGGTGATCCAGTACCTCACGCACCTCGCGCACCACGTCCGGGAACTCCTCGCCGAGCTCGGCTACGAGCGCGTCGAGGACATCATCGGGCGTGCAGACCTGCTCGCCCAGCTGGATCCGGAGAACGGCCACCGTGCCGCCGGTATCGACCTCGAGAAAGTGATCGCACCGGTCGACCCGGAGAACACCGAGCCGCATAGCAGGGTGCAAGAGCGCAACGACCGCGGTGAGCCCCTGCTCGACGACCGGATCATCGAGGACGTGCGCACGGCCATCGAGGGCGGCGCACCGGTCCGGCGTTCGTACTCCATCCGCAACACCGACCGCACGGTGGGCGCGCGGCTGTCCGGCGAGATCGCGCTGCGCTACGGCGACCGTGGCCTGCCGGACAGCTCCATCGACCTCTCATTCCGCGGCTCGGCCGGTCAGTCCTTCGGGGCGTTCCTCACCTCGGGTGTGCGGATGCACCTCGTCGGCGAGGCCAACGACTACGTCGCGAAGGGCATGAATGGCGGTGAGATCACGATCCGCCCGCCGCGCGACGCCGGATTCCGCGGCCAGGGTGCGGTGCTGGTCGGCAACACCGTGCTCTACGGCGCCACCGGTGGACACCTCTTCGTGGCCGGCAGCGCCGGGGAACGCTTCGGCGTGCGCAACTCAGGTGCGAGGGCGGTTGTTGAGGGCGTGGGCGACCACGGCTGCGAGTACATGACAGACGGCGTGATCGTGATCCTCGGGCAGGCGGGCCGCAACTTCGGCGCGGGCATGTCCGACGGCGTCGCGTTCGTGCTGGACGAGGAAGGCGACTTCCGCCAGCGCGTGAACCAGGAACTCGTCGGCCTCGAGCAGGTCACGACGGCGGACAGCATCGAGCTGCTGGAGGCGATGCTCCGCCGCCACCACGAGCTGACGGACTCTCGGCGCGCGAAGCGCATCCTGGACGACTGGCGGCGCTCCCTGCCGAAGTTCTGGAAGGTCATGCCGAAGTTCGCGCTCACCGAGGAAGGGCCGATGACCGTGGTCCGGCGTCACCTCGAGGGGCTGCGCGCGACCAGCGTCTGAGCCCGGCTTCCGGCGCACATCCGTAACCGCCGAGGGCGTATGCCCCGGCGGTTTTTCGTGGCGCCTACTCGTACCGTAGCGCCTCGGCGACCGCGACGCGCGATGCGGCGCGGGCGGGGAGCAGCGTCATGAGCGCGCTCGCGCCGTAGGCGATGGCGAGGATCACCGCCAGGCGCGCCCACGGCACCTGGAAGTCGATGTCCGTGCCGCCCGTGAACTCCGGGCTCGCCAGCAGGTTGTGCGAGATCGCCAGTCCGAGCACGACGCCGATGGCGATCCCGGCCAACGCGATGAACGAGGACTCCAGGAAGTACGACACGGCCACCAACCGGCGGCTGTACCCAATCGCCCGGAGCATCCCGATCTGCTGCCGCCTTTCGACCACCGTGCGGAACGCAATCACGCCGAGCGCTGCGATGCCCACGATGAGCCCGAGCCCCATGAAGCCCTCGAAGAGGTACTGGAACGACCGCGACTGGCTCGCCTGATCGTCGATGAGCCTGTCGATCGAGTCGGCCTGCACGCCGAGTTCGAGCAGCGTCGACTCGATATCGCGCGCCGCCTGGACCGCGGCATCGTCGGTCGCCTCGCTGGTCACCACGAAGTGCAGCTCCACGTCACCACCCTCGAAGTGCTCGCGGGCGAGCGCGTCGCTGGCGAAGATCGCGAAGAACGCCGGAATGACGGCGGTCACCTGGGGCTCGAGCACGCCGATGATCCTGATCTGCGTGGTCAGGCCGGTCGACGGATCGCGGACGCTCAGCGGGATCGGATCCCACGGCTCGTGGCGGAGATCGTGGTCGCTGACGCCCAGGTAGAAGTCGCTCGTCTCCGGGCCGCCTCCGAAGTCGCCCGATGGCTGCAGGCGCGAGGCGTCGATGACGGCGACACCAGGGTCGGCGCGGACTGCCTCCCAGACCGCTTCGTCGCTCTCGTATCCGGCCGCGCGGTGTTCGAGCGGCAGTTGCTGGAGGTCGATGAACTCGTCGTCGAGGCCGGCGAGGTGGTACGTCTCGAATGCCTCGTCGCCATCCGCGTCGTCGCTGCGACGGACCTGCGGGAACACGGAGACGAGACGCCCGACGCCGCCGATGGTGGTGTCCGGTTCGTAGCCGGCGTCCCGGAGCGCCTCTCGCAGGTCCGGGATGCGGTTGTTCGGGTTGACGTTGACGGAGACGTCGAAGCCGCCGTTGGCGCTCTCGCTGAGGAACGCCTGCGTGAAGTTCGAGTTCAGCGTGGCCATCACCACGACGCTGAAGACGACGAGCCCGAACATCGCAAGGGTCATGCCGGTGCGGAACTTCGCCGCCACCGGGTACGCAATGGCCGTCTTGATCGCGGGCGCTATCCCGCCCAGCAGGTGTCCCAGCCATCGCACCGGCGCGAGCGCCAGTTCGGCGTTCAGGATGATCACGAGCACCGCCGCCGCGGTCACGGCGATGCCGGAGACAAAGAACATCTCGACGTTGCCCTCGATGTGCATGGGGCGGGGGAGGCCAAGGATCCGCAGCAGCCCGTCGACCGGGTCGAGATCGCCTCCAACGACGCTCTCGAGGTCGGCGAAGAGCGAGAACGGCAGCGGCAGGATCCAGTACCAGACGAGGCCCAGACCCGCGGCAGTGAAGGCGAGGCGCTGGTTCAGCCCGAAGTAGACCGCGAGCATCGCGATGCCCAGCACCACGAGGTTGAAGCCCGACGTGTATGCGAACGCCTGGCCCTGGAACCCGCTGAGCGCGTCTACGCCCCAGCCCGCGAGCCAGACCAGCAGGGCGCCGAGCGCCGCCATGATCACGGCCCACCCACCGGCGTTGCGGTGTCGGCCCGCCCAGTCGCGTGAGCGCTGCAGCAGCCAGACTACCGCCGCGATGAGGTTGAAGACGACGAGCCAGACGGCCCAGAGCAGCCAGTGCCGCCAGTTCCACTGGTTGCGGAAGGATCCTCGGCGCACAGTACGGGCGCCGAAGAACATGAGGGTGCTGACCGCCATGAGGGCGGCTCCGCCGAACAGACCGGACAGGATCGTAGGCAAGTCGCCGAACGCCGCACCGATGACGGCGGCGGTGATGAACAGCGTCGCGAATCCAGACACGGCCAGCGCGACGACCCAGCCGACCATCCAGACCGCGCCGAGAGCGGACTTGAACAGGGCGCCCACCGAGCGGTCCGCGCCCCCGAGCGGCTGCGGCTCGGGCAGGTCCCGGATCGCCCGCACGATGTTGAGGTTCGCGATACGGAAGGCCGAGAACGTGACGGTCCCGAAGGTGAGGACAACGCCGAGGCTGTACGCGATGAGGAAGCCCTGCCAGTTGAAGTGGAACGTGATCCCGAATCCGAGTGCATCGGCGAAGATCCGGCCCAGCACGAGCACGAGCACGAACGCGACTCCGAGGCCGAGCAGCGCGCCCACCGCCGCGGATCCCACGTTGTATGCCATGCCTTCGGCGAGGAAGGTCTCGGTGAGGTGCAGGCGCTGCATCCCGACGGCGCGCGCCATGCCCATCTCGGAGCGCCGCTCCGCGGCGAGCATCACGAAGATCATGAAGATCAGCAGTACGCCCGACGCGATCGCGAACAGGCCGAAGATCAGGAAGAACGCGACGAAGATCGAGCCGATGGTCTCAGCCAGCGCGACGACCTGCTTCTTCGTGAAGATGATGTCTGCCCGGCCGTCCGGCTGTCCGTCGATGAACGCCTCGAGCCGCTCCTCGACCTGGTCGCTTCGGTCGAGCGTGTCCCGCACGCCGCCCGTGATGGAGACAGCGACCGCCGACAGCTTGCCCTCGAGTCCGGTCACTGCGCGGGCCATGTCGAGGCTCGTGACGAGCCCTCCGCCGCTGCCGAACTCGGCCTCCGTGAGCGACGTGTCCTGGATGATGTCGATGACCTCGAACGCGGCAGGTTGGCCGCTGTGGAAGATCTGCACGGTGTCACCGGGCGAGATGTCCAGCTGGTCCGCGAGATCCTTCGATGCGTACGCGCGCATGCCACCGAGGGTGGAAGCCGCGATCAACTCCCCGTCCAGCGTCTTCAGGCCGTTAAAGGTGTCGACGCTGGAGAGGTCGACGCCGATGAAGCCGGCTACCGGCTCCGCAAGCCGTCGCTCCGCATTGAGCGCGGGCAGCACCTCGACCAGCAACCCCGAGATACCGTCGATGTCCGGGTCGTTACCGAACTCCGCCGTCAGCGAGCCGAGGAACTCGTCGGTGAGGTACCGGTCCTCTCGCTCGGCTGCCACTTCGTCGTCGAACCCGATGACGAAGTCGACCTCCTCGAAGCTGTCGTAGATCTCATTCGTGATGGAGTAGCCGACGGTGTCGCCGGTGGCGAACGCGGCGCTGATGATCAGCGTCGAGAGCATCAGCCCGATGACGATCAGCGAGGTCTGCGTCCTGCGCCGCCCAATGTTGCGCAGCCCCATGCGCACGAGCAGTGGGTGGCGTACGGCGATGACGCCGAGCACCCCGAGGATCGCGCCGAGCGCCAGCAGCAGCGCGACCAGGATGCTCGTCAGCGGGATCCCGAAGAGGCTATCCAACGAGCTGCTCCTCGCGCTCGATGAGCCCGTCGCGCATATGCACGATGCGGTGGCAGCGGTCGGCGATCTCGCGGCCGTGGGTCACGATCACGAAGGTCTGGTCCTGCTCGCGGTTGAGCCCGGTCAGCAGGTCCATGATCTGACCCGCGGTGACCGAGTCGAGGTCACCGGTGGGCTCGTCCGCCCACACGATGGTCGGGTCGTTGACGAGCGCACGGGCGATGGTGACGCGCTGGCGCTGACCGCCGGAGAGCTGGCCCGGGCGGTGTTCCGTCCACTCGGTCAGCCCGACGTGGTCGAGCTGGGCGAGCGCGCGCTTGCGCGCCTCGGCGGGCGGTGTGCCGGAGACGAGCAGCGGTAGCTCGACGTTCTCGACCGCGCTGAGCACCGGGAGCAGGTTGTAGAACTGGAAGATGAACCCCATCCGCGTAGCGCGGTACGAGGTCTTGGTGTTGTCGTCGAGGCTCACGAGGTCGGTGCCCTCGATGGTGATGCTGCCCTCGGTGGGGTCGTCGAGGCCGGAGGCAGTGTTGAGCAAGGTCGTCTTGCCGCAGCCCGATGGTCCCATGATGGCGACCATCTCGCCTCGCTCGACGGAGAGGTCCACGCCGCGGAGCGCCTGCACCTGCACCTCGCCCGTGTCGTACGTCTTGACGAGGCTACTGAGTTCAATAATCGCTTCGGGCATAGGGCCTCCGAGCGCCGTATCGCAGTGTCTGCGATCGATGCTCCGCGATAGCACCACAAGGGGCTACCGGGTGCGTGCCTACGGTGGGAGCGGGGCGCGCATTCTCTGCAGCGGGGGTATCGTAGCACCAGGATCGTTTAGCGCACGTAAGACCGGGAGAACGATGGCGTTCGGCGTCCTGCTCGTGATCGTCGGCGGGATCTTCCTGGCCGAGTCGCTCGGGCTGACCGACTTCGGCATCCGTGAGCTGTGGCCGCTGCTGCTCATCGGCGGCGGCTGCGTCATCCTCTACGAGCGCGTGCGACGCGCGTACCGCCGCCGGTGAGGTCCCCGGAGATGACGAGCCGCGCCCGGGACGTCGTACCGCTCACAGTCGGGTGCTACCTGATCGCGCTCGGCGCCGTCCTGCTCCTCGACAGCACGAACGTGCACGCGATCGGCGTCGAGGGAGCGATCGGGACCGCGTTCGGTCTCGTCTTCGTGGGGCTCGGGGTGCTCGCGTTCATGGCGGCGTGGCGGGTACGGCGATTCTCGCGCCGGATGCGCCGCGCAGTCGGGCACCTCCGGTCCGACGCGAGCGGCTGGGCGGTCGAGGACGACGCCGTCATCTCCACTGTCGTCGGCGACATTGCGCTCGACCTGCGCGACGCGGCCCTGCCCGAGGGCGAGACAGAGCTCGCGGTGCTGTGCTGGCTCGGCACCATTCAGGTGCGCGTCCCGCGCGAGTTCGGCGTCGACGTCACCGCGCAGTCCATTGTCGGCAGCGTCGACGTGCTTGGTGAGCGCGAGGAGGGCGTGGTGCGCGACATCCACGTGCGCAGCGACGGCTACGCGAGCCAGACGCGTCGCGTGCGGCTCCGCCTCTCGACGTTCGTCGGTGAGCTCATGGTGGTGCAGGTCTAGCCCGACTCGACGCTTTCGCGATGCGGGCAGCCGAGACAGTCGGGCAGCGCGGGCGGCTCACCCTCGACGTTCGCGACATCTTGGAGCAAACGCCGCAGCGTCCAGAGCGGCAGCCCGATCACCGCGCACCGGCACCCCTCGACTGCGGCTGCAGGAGCGAACTCGGCGTCCTGCACGGCGTAGCCGCCGGCCTTGTCGAACGGCTCCCCGCGCGCGATGTAGCGCGCGACCTCGTCGTCCGAGTAGTCCCGCATCGTCACCGCCGTCGTGACAGTCTCGGTGGCCTCGCCGCCCGCGCCGATCACCGCGACGCCGGTCACGACGTGGTGCGTGCGGCCGCGCAGCGCTTCGAGCATCGCCCGCGCCTCGGTGTGGTCGCCCGGCTTGCCGAGCTGTCGGTCGCCGAGGACCACGATCGTGTCGGCGCCGATCACGGTGTCGCCTGGGCGCGTGTCAGCGACGGCGCGCGCCTTGCGGAGTGCGAGTGTGCGGGCCAGCCGCGCGGCGTCGTGGTCCTCGTCGGACTCGTCGACGTTGGCGGGGATCACGTCGAACGTGACGCCGAGGGCCGGCAGCAGCTCGCGGCGGCGTGGCGAGGCGGACGCGAGGACGATCGCCACGGCTACGGGGTCGTTGTTACTCGGCGCGGTCGAGCGTCGTGATGCACTCGATGTGCTGGGTGTGGGGGAACATGTCGATCGGCTGCACCTCGCCGACCGTGAAGCCGCCGTCGACGAAGCGCCGCAGGTCGCGCGCCAACGTGGCCGGGTCGCAGGAGACGTAGACCATGCGCCGCACATCCGAGGCGACCACCGTCTCGATGATCGAGGCGTCGAGACCGGCGCGCGGCGGGTCGACGATCACCACGTCGGGCTGCGGGCTGAGGAGCGGTAGTTGCTCCTCGACGGTGCCGATCACGCGTTGCACGTTCGGGTAGGGCGCGAGGTTCACCTCCGCGTCGTCCCCGGCCGCACTCGACGCCTCGATGGTCACGACATCGGGGACCACCTGCGCGAGGGCGACGGCGAACGTGCCGACGCCGGAGTAGGCGTCGGCGACGAGGCGCGGCGAGACGGCGCGTGCGCGCGCGACGACCAGTTCGATGAGCCGCTCCGCCTGGCGCGAGTTGACCTGGAAGAACGCCG
This sequence comes from Dehalococcoidia bacterium, assembly GCA_965208885.1. GTDB lineage: Bacteria > Chloroflexota > Dehalococcoidia > UBA2979 > UBA2979 > VXMT01. The sequence continues at coordinate 898,733 of CBDBPS010000002.1, read as the reverse complement.
GCGAGGAGACGCGGTAGCGCGCCCCTCGCAGCAGCTCGTGGTAGTGCTGCTGGCCGCTGCGCACGTTGCCGCGGCGGCCGGGCCGCCAGCGCAGCTTCGGCTGCACCAGTGACTCGCCGGTGTTCTCGCCCGCGCGCACGGTCAGCTGCTTCGTCTGCATGGTGCGGCCCTGCGCGTTGCGCAGGACCCGGTTGGCCTCGGGCAGCGCGATCTCGCAGTGGTCGACGCGCAGGAAGCGGTGCGTGCCGTGCTCCATGAAGCCGACGTCGCCATCGCGGCGCACGGTGAAGCGCATGTGGTTACGGTACCCCCACGGGTCGTTCATCCCGATCATCTCGCGCAGGACGCCGTCGATGTCGGCATCCTCGAAGCGCCCGATGCGGCGCATCTGCTCGCGGACCACGCCGGTCTTGAGCCGGAGCTGCTCGCCGTAGGCGATGTGCTGGAGCTGGCAGCCGCCGCAGCGCCCGTAGTACGCGCAGCGCGGCTCGACGCGTTCCGGCGACTCCTCCTGGACCATCACCGTCCGGGCCTGGATGTACGAGGACTCCTCGGACGTGATCTCGGCGATCACCCGCTCCCCGGGGATGCCGAACTCCACGAACGCGACGCGGCCGTCGGGCGCGCGGCCCATCGCCACACCGCCCGCGGCGAACCCGGTGAGCTCAAGCTCTACGGGCGTGCGAGGGCGATCGATGAGGCGGCCGCGGCGGCGGCGGCGGCGCTGCTTCTTGCGCGGCGGCCGCACGGGCGCGACGTCCTCGATGTCGGGTCCCATCTCCAGTGTCATACGTCGATGGTACGGGTCGCCGTCGTGCGAGCGCGAGCGGCGCGCGCGGCGGATGGCGGGTAGCATCGGCGGCGAGGGAGGCCGCCGTGGAACCGACGCCGCTCCGAGACATCGTCCGCGAGGTCGTCTCGATCCCCACCGCGCCCTACCTGGAGCGCGGCGTGCGCGAGTACATCCGCTCGTTCGCGGAGGCGCGCGGCCTCGCCCACGAGGAGGACGCGTTCGGCAACGCCTACGTCACCTACCGCCGCGGGCGGCGTCGGCGCCCGCTCGTGCTGGGCGCTCACATGGACCACCCGGCGCTCGTCGTGACGGGCGTCGAGGGCGAGCGGCTCGACCTCGAGTTCCGCGGCGGCATCGACGCCTCCTACGGCGACGGCGAGCCGCTGGTGCTCTACCGCGAGGGCGCGCAGGAGCCGCACGCGCGGGCCGTGGTCACATCGGTGCGCGCCGACGAGCGCGGCCGGCTGGCCGGCGCCGAGGCCACCGTCGACGGGGAGGCGAGTGGCGTCGCTGTCGAGGACCTCGCGCTATGGGACGTGCCGTCGTGCCGGTTCCGGGGCGAGATCGTGCAGGCGCGCGCCTGCGACGACCTCGCCGGCGCTGCAGGTATCCTCGCCACGCTCGACCGCATCGCCGCGGTACGCCCGAACGGCCACGTCGTCGGGCTGTTCACGCGCGCCGAGGAGGTCGGGCTGCTCGGTGCATCGGTCGCGGCGCGAGAGAAGCTGCTGCCCGAGGACGCGCTCGTGGTGGCCGTGGAGACCTCCTCGATGGCCGCGGGACGTGCTGAGCAGGGCGGCGGGCCCATCGTGCGCCTCGGCGACGCGATGCACGTCTTCTCGCCCCGCATGTCGCAGTGGATGACCGCGCTCGGCGGCGAACTCCGCAGCGAGGACGCGGCGTTCCGCTTCCAGCGCAAGCTCATGGACGGTGGCACTACCGAGGCGACCTCGTACGACCTGTACGGGTATGAGACGGGCGCCGCCTGCATTGCGCTCGGCAACTACCACAACGCCGGGCCGCGTGGCCGCGTGCGCGCCGAGACGGTGCACCTCGGTGACCTCGAGGGCCTCGTGCGGCTGTTCGTGCGCATGCACGAGACCGTGCCGCGCTACCAGCGCTACCTGCCTGCGCTGCTCAAACGCTACGACGTGCTAGGGCGTGAGGCGCGGAAGCGCCTGCGTGGCAGCGCGCGGGGGCGCGCCCGCTAGCGTTCGAGGTGCTTCCACACTGCTTCTTCGGTCTCTTCGCCGACGTGCCCCTCGCGCATCAGGCGGATGAGCAGGCGGCCGTCGTGGCCGTGCGTACGCAGGCAGTCTCCGATAGCCGTCGCCCGGTCGATGTTGCCGAGCACCACGGCGAGCAGCAGTTCCCACTCGAGCGGCGTCGCGAGCACCACCGTGCCGTTCACGTCGACCTGCGTGCGCGCGTCCCAGAGTGATGGGATGTCGATCGGGCTGAGCGAGACGTATGCGCCGTGGAACGTTGGGCTCCCGTGTACGAAGACCGGCACGCGGCTGCGCATGAACTGCAGCCGAGCGGCCGCCACGTAGGCGCCGCGTTGCCACGTCACGGGGACGTCGAGCATCTCGGCGAGCTGCGTGAGCGCGACGTCGGTGGTAACGAACTCGAGGTTCGGGGCGGGCGTCTCGATGCCCTGGAGCTGCACGGCCGACGCCCCGACGAGCGCCCATGGCTGCTCGCTCGCTGCCTCCTCGATGACACGCACGAGCGGACCGAGGACGGCGTCGGATTCGGCGTCGAGTCGAGGAGGTTCGAGGATCGTCATGCGCCCACCGTGTCTACGGCCCCGAACGGGCGGTTGGCAGAAATCGTAACGCGTCGTCTCGTAAGCGTCTGCCGCCTGATGACACGCAGGCGGTCGGGGTGCATGGGTTGCGGACAAAGGCGTGCACAGGCTGCAGGCACCCTCGCGCGGACGCTCGTAGGCTCACCAGACCCTGCGGGGGCCTTGCGCCCATCGGGGACACTGACAGGCGGGGTGAGGCATGCAGGCGACATCCGACGTGGCCGAGGATCGCGAGCCGGCGCGCGACGCCGCGCCCGGCCGCGGCGTGCTCCCGGCGCAGGCGCTGCATCGGGCCATCGCGGATGGCGTCATCCGGTCGGCCCGCAAGATCGAGGAAGCCCAGATCCAGCCGGCGAGCCTCGACCTGCGGCTCGGCAGCAAGGCATACCGGCTCCGCAGCAGCTTCCTTCCCGGCGCCGCGCGCATCCACGACCGGCTCCGCGACCTGCAGGTGGGCCCGGCGCTCGACCTCGACAACCCCGACGGCGCGGTGCTCAACCCCGGCCACCCATACCTCATCGAGCTCATGGAGCGCGTGCGGCTGCCCGAGGGCACCAGGGCGGTCGCCAACCCCCGCAGCTCCACCGGACGCCTCGACATCTTCACGCGCGTCATCGCCGAACGCGCCACCCAGTTCGATGCGATCGAGCCTGGCTACGAGGGTTCGCTGTGGCTGGAGATCTACTCGAACACCTTCACGATCGGTGTCCGGTCCGGCCTCTCGCTCGCCCAGCTGCGGCTCTCGACCTCGGACGACTCCCTGGCGGCAGCAGAGATCGAGCAACTCCACGCGGACACGGGGCTGGTGTTCGCGCCCGGCGCCGAGCCGAGGCAGCCGGTCGCCGATCCGGCGATCGGGAATCGAGGGCTGCTGATCAACGTCGGGCTCCCCAACGGCAACGAGTACGTCGGGTGGCGCGCGAAGCACCACACGCCGCTGCTCGACCTCTCGCAGACAGCCGAGTACGACGCGCTCGACTTCTGGGAGCCGGTGCGGGCCGAGCGTGGCGGACGGCTCGTGCTCAACCCGGATGACTTCTACCTGCTGATCTCGAGGGAGTACGTGCGCATCCCGCCCAACGTCGCGGCGGAGATGGTGGCGTACGACCCGACCAACGGCGAGCTGCGCACGCACTACGCCGGCTTCTTCGACCCTGGCTTCGGCTATGGCGCGGGGGTGTCGGGGACGCGTGCAGTCCTCGAGGTCCGCGCGCACGACGTGCCTTTCATGCTGGAGGATGGCCAGCCGATCGCGCGGCTCGCGTACGAGTACATGGCGGAGCCGCCGGATCGCCTCTACGGCGACGACACGCTGACGTCGCACTTCCAGCGACAGGCCATCAATCTCAGCCGCCAGTTCCGCCCCATCGAGGGTGCGATCACCTTCCAGTTCCTGCAGAACGACTAGCCCCACAGCCCCGCGCCGTCCGCCCCATGGAACGATTGCGGGGGTCGCCCGCATACACTCTGGCGTACACCCTTTGCGGGAAACGAGGCCCTCGTGAGCGCTCGACTGATCACCACCTCCACCGTGCTTGTCCTGCTCGTCGCGGTCGTGATGGCGGCGATGCCGCCGGCGGCCCAGGGGCAGCGGCCCCCCGTCGACCCCTGCGTCGACTGCTGGTGGGCGGGGCCGGGAGACGCCCGGCTGACGCACGCCGAGGCCGACGTGACGGTCGGTGCGGGACTCTACGTCACTCGCTGGACACTCACGTTCGAGCACCCCGGCACAGGCGGCCTGGCCGAGGGGCGCGTGATCATCCCGCTGCCGCCGGACAGCGTCGTGACCGGGCTCACGCTCGCGGGCGGCGAGCAGACGCTCGAGGGCGAGCTGCTCGACGCCAGCGACGCAGTACGCATCTACGAGGAGATCGTGAGCCGCCTGATCGACCCGGCGCTGCTGCGCTCGTTGGGCGGCGACCTGTATGAGATCCGCGCGTTCCCGGTGCCCGCCGGCGAGACGCGCCACGTGCGCTACACGGTGACGACGCCCCTCGCGGCCTCGGCCAGCGAAGTCGTGATCGAGGCGCCGTGGTCGCGCATGTCGCCACGACCGGCGTCCGCCTCGCTGAGCGCGACCATCGATGTGCCGTGGGAGGTGCGCACGGCGATCGCGCCCGGGCACATCCCCACCATCGAGCGTGCGGGCGCAGGCAAGCTCGACGTGTCCTGGACGTCGCCCGCCGACTGGACGGCGGCGCGCGACTTCCGCCTGCACCTCGGAGGCGGCGACGGCCTCGTCGCCGCGCGCCTGCTCGCCCATCGCGAGGCTGGTGAGGATGGCTACTTCGCGCTGCTGCTCGCACCCTCGCTGGAGGCGGGCGAGCGTGTGGCGCGCGACATTGTGATCGTGCTGGACCGCAGTGGCTCCATGTACGGCGAGAAGACCATCCAGGCGCGCGCGGCCGCGATCCGCATCCTCGACGACCTCGGCGAGGACGACCGCTTCGGCGTCGTCAGCTTCGCCGACAACGCCACCTCGTTCGCCGGTGATCTGAGCGCTGTCTCGGACATCGACGACGCGAAGGAGTGGATCGAGGATGTCGTCGACACGGGCGGCACCAACATCGCCGAGGCGCTGACCAGGGCGATGACGCTTCTGCCGGGCGATCGCCCCTCGACGGTCGTGTTCCTCACGGACGGTCTGCCGACCGTCGGCATCGAGGACACGGACGGCATCGTCGACGCGGCTGAGTCGGGCGCTCCAGGCAACGTCCAGCTGTTCGCGTTCGGCGTCGGCTTCGACGTCGACGCGGTGCTCCTCGACGCGCTGACCTCGCGCTTCACGGGCTCCAGCCACTACGTCACGCCCGACGAGCGCATCGACACCGAGGTGGGCAAGCTCAGCGAGCGCATCTCGACGCCGGTGCTGCTCTCGACCGCGGTCTCGTTCGAGCTCCCCGAGGGGAGCGAGGAGCCCACGGTGCGCTCAGTGGCGCCGAGTTACCTCGGCGGCATCTTCGTCGGTGAACAGGTGCTCATCGCCGGCCGCTACGAGGGCTCGGGCGACATCACGGCCGTCCTCACCGGCCAGAGCGCGGCCGGCGACCAGCGCTTCGAGTACGAGCTGTCGCTGCCGGACACCTCGGACGACCCGGGCATCGCGCTGCTCTGGGCGCAGCGCCGCATCGCCGACCTGCTGCGCGAGCGGCGCATCGAGGGCGCGCGCGAGGGGCTCATCGAGTCCATCATCGGCATCGCCAACCAGTTCGGCATCGTCACGCCATACACCTCCTACCTCGCCGAGGAGCCGGAAGCGGCCTTCGAGGAAGAGGAGGCGGCGGAAGCCATGGAGGACGCGATGGACGACGACTCGTCCGGTGAGGCCGCCGTGCGCGCCTCCGAAAGCGTTGCCGAGATCGGGGCGGGCGAGGTCGAGCACTCGACGCCATCGGCGGCTCGCCTCGTCGGCACGCGGACCTACTACCTGATCGGCGAGACGTGGATCGAGGAGGGCTTCGACCGCTCCGGCCCGGAGCCCGAGGAAGTGACGCTCGACGCGGCAACGCTCGCGGAACTCCAGTCCTCCAACCCGCAGCTCGTCGCCGCCTCGGCGCTCGGTACGCGTGTGACCGCCCTCGGCTCGACCGGGTGGGTGACGCTCGTCTGGCCTGCTCAGGCCGAGGCGGACACGCCACCCGAGCCGGAGACCACCACTCCCGCGCCGGGGCCGGTGACCGACCAGAAGCCAGCGCAGACCACGGATGAGGACTACGTCGTGCGGTCGGGTGACACGCTCTGGCGCATCGCCGCGAGCTGCTACGGCGAGGGTCGTCGCTGGACGGAGATCTGGGATGCCAACCGCGACCGCGTCATGGACGACGGCCGCACATTCAGCAACGCCAACCTGATCCGCGTCGGATGGACGCTCACCATCCCCGGCGGGTGCGAGGGGGACGAATAGTCGCGTCGGGTTGCCGACGGGGGCGCGCACATGTGAGGATTCGACGCGAGGTAGCCGATGCCGAAGCAGGTCACCAACGTCGCCTCCGACGACGCGCTCACGACGATCTACCGGATCTCGCACGACGAGCAGGAAGAGGTCATCGCGGCGCGCGTCGCGGAGCGCCTGGGCATCAAGCCGGCCTCGGTGGCCGGCATGCTCACGCGGCTGCGCCGCGACCGCCTCGTCGACATCGACAAGCGCAAGCGCATCTCGCTCAGCAAGGCGGGCTTCGAGCGCGCCGAGCAGATGGTGCGTCGTCACCGGCTCGCGGAGTGTCTGCTCGTCGAGACGCTGGGGCTGGAGTGGTGGCGCGCCTACGAAGAGGCGCACCTCATGGAGCACGCCATCTCCGACGTGACCGAGGCGCTCATCGTCGACCGCCTCGGGAAGCCAACCGTCTCACCGTTCGGTTACCCGATCCCCGGCTCCGACCACGGCCACCCACTCTCAGGGCGACGCCTGTCCGCCATCGAGGCCGGCGGCCGCGCCACCATCGAGCGGGTGTACGAGGAGGAGGAGGAACTCCTCCGCTTCTTCGACGACGAAGGCATCCGCCCCGGCGTCGAGTTCACCGTGCAGGACGTGGCCCCGTACCGCGGCACCGTCACCATCGAGCTCGACGGCCGCGAACTCGTGCTCGGCCTGGAGGCGGCGCACCGCATCTGGGTCTGGGACGACTGAGCACGATCCTGACCGGTCTCCGCAGTCCGTCCCCCTCTCCCTGGAGGGAGAGGGCTGGGGTGAGGGGGTTCCGGCTCCTCGATGCGTAGGCGACGGGGGAGCCCCCCTCACCCTCACCCTCTCCCCCCGCAGGGGGGCGAGGGGATCCGGCCCCCTCTCCCTGGAGGGAGAGGGCTGGGGTGATGGGTTCCGGCTCCGGGGCCGTCGGGCGACTGAGGAGCCCCCCTCACCCTCACCCGCTCCCCCCTTCGGGGGGGGGCGAGGGGATCAGATCCGGAAGGCTCGGAGCGCTGATCGACGCTACGCGCCGCGCATCACCTGCGCTGCCTCCACGAGGTGCTCCAGTGCGGGCACCGTCTCCTCGTAGCGGCGGGTCTTGAGGCCGCAGTCGGGGTTCACCCACAGCAGACCCGGATCGATCACCGACGCCGCCTCCTCGAGGCGGCCGACCATCTCTTCGGTTGGCGGGACGCGCGGTGAGTGGATGTCGTACACGCCGAGGCCGAGTTCCTTGTCGTAGCCGCGGTCGCGGAATCCGTCCAGGCTCTCCGCGTCGGAGCGCGCGTTGAACAGCAGCATCACGTCGGCCTCCATGTCGGAGACCGCGTCGAGTACGTCGCCGAGGTGCACGTAGCACATGTGCGACTGGATCTGCGTGTCGCCTCGCACCCCCGCCGTCGCCAGCCGGAAGCACGGCACCGCCCAGCCGAGGTAGGCCGGCCAGTCCCCCTTGCGCAGCGGGACGCCCTCGCGCAGTGCCGGCTCGTCGACCTGGATGACGCCGATGCCCGCCGCCTCGAGGTCCACGACCTCGTCGCGGATCGCGAGGGCGATCTGGCGGCACGTCTCCGCGCGCGGCTGGTCGTCGCGGATGAACGACCAGTTGAGGGTCGTCACCGGGCCCGTGAGCATGCCCTTCACCGGGCGGTCGGTCAGCGACTGCGCGTACGTCGCCCAGCGCACGGTCATGGGGCCCGGCCGGGCCACGTCGCCGTACACGATTGGCGGCTTCACGTTGCGCGAGCCGTACGACTGCACCCACCCGAAGCGCGTGAACGCGAAGCCGTCGAGTTGCTCGCCGAAGTACTCGACCATGTCGTTGCGTTCGGACTCGCCGTGCACAAGCACGTCGAGGCCGATGCGCTCCTGGAGCCGGATCACCTGCTCGATCTCGGCCTCCAGGAAGCCCTCGTACTCCTCGGCCGTGATGCGGCCGTTGTTGAAGCGGCGGCGCTCGCGGCGGATCTCGGGCGTCTGCGGGAACGAGCCAATCGTGGTGGTCGGGAACGGCGGCAGACCGAGACGCATGCGCTGCGCCGCGCGGCGCTCCTCGACGCTCCCGTCGCGGTCGTAGTCGTCCGACGTGGTCGCGGCGACACGCTCGCGCACCGCCGGGTTGAAGGTCCGAGGCGAGTTGCGACGCGACTCGAGGGCTGACCGGTTCGCCGCCAGCTCGTCGGCTGCGGCGTTGGGGTCCTCGATCGCGCGGCCGAGGACGGCGACCTCCTCGATCTTCTGGTTCGCGAACGCTAGCCATGAGCGCAGCTCGGGGTCGAGGTCGGTCTCGAGGTCGAGCTCGATCGGCACGTGCAGCAGCGAGCACGACGCGCCGACGATGACGCGGTCTTCGCCGACCGCCGCGCCGACCTCGCGCACCGTCGCCAGCGAGGCCCCGAGGTCGTTCGCCCAGATGTTGCGCCCGTCGACGACGCCCGCCACGACGTGCTTGCCGCCCGGCAGGCCGAAGCGCTGCAGCAGCCCGAGGTTGCGCCGTCCGCGCACGAGGTCGAGGCCGATCGCCGCCACGGGCAGCTCGGCCAGCGTGCGGTACGCCTCGTCGACGTCGCCGAAGTAGGTCTGCACGAGCAGCTTCGTCGAGCCGGCTGCCGCGGCGAGGCGCTCGTACGCGGTCGTCAGCGCGGCGAGCTCCTCGGGCGTGCGGTCCTGCACGAGCACCGGCTCGTCGAGCTGCACCCACTGCGCGCCGGCCTCGGATAGCAGCCCGAGGACCTCGGCGTAGACGTCGAGCAGGCCCGGCAGCAGCGACAGCAGGTCGAAGTCGTCGTCGTGGTTGCCGTCGGCGTCGAAGCCGCGGGCGAGCAGCAGGAACGACACGGGGCCGAGCAGCACGGGCATCGTCTCGATGCCCGCCGCACGAGCCTCGAGGTACTCGTCGAGCGGCTTGCGACCGGCCAGCCGGAAGCGCGTCGCGGGCGACAGCTCGGGCACGAGGTAGTGGTAGTTGGTGTCGAACCACTTCACCATCTCGAGCGCGGTCACGTCGATGCGCTCTCCCTGCGCGCCGCGCGCCATGGCGAAGTAGGTGTCGAGGTCCCCGTCGCCGCCGACGTAGCGGGGCGGCGCGGCGTCGACCATCGCTATCGTGTCGAGCACGTGGTCGTAGTACGAGAAGGTGTTCGAGGGGATGAGGTCGATCCCCGCGTCGCGCATCCGCGTCCACGCTTCCAGGCGCAGCTCGCGCGCGGTCGCTTCGAGATCCTCGCGGCCCACATCGCCGTCCCAGTACCCCTCGACGGCGCGCTTGAGTTCGCGCCGCGCGCCGATGCGCGGATAGCCGGAGAGAGCGGACAGGGCCATGGGAGGGCTCCTCGGAGCGGTGGGGACGGGACTTGGCTGCGTTGGTAGGGCGATCGTAGCGCGGGCGGTCGTGGCGGGCTACGGAGATCGGCCTTCCGGGCGGCCGGATCCGCCTCGATAATCGCCGCCATGCCTCTCTTCGCTTCCGCCCGCGAGCGTCGCCTCTGGCTCTGGAGCCTCGCCGTGGTGGTCGGGATCTACGCGACGATCGGTTTCGCGAGCTCCGTAGCCGGTGTCCTGCGCGAGAGCGGCCTGATTGAGGCGTCCCTCTTCCTCGGCGGCATGTTCCTGGTGGGAGCGACCGTCGTCGCGCAGGGGCTGCGCGCCCGGCCCGGCGGCGTCGAGGTCGCGGTCGCGCTCGGTGTCGCGGTCGTCTACCTCCTCGTGCTCATGCGCGTGGCGAGCCCAATCGAGCGCAGCCACGTCATCGAGTACAGCGTGCTTGCGGTCTTCGTGTACGAGGCCCTCGCGGAGCGCGCGAGCCATGGCCGCCGTGTACCCTCGCCGGCCCTGCTCGCCGTGCTGGCCACCGCGCTGGTCGGGGCTGTCGACGAGGGCATCCAGTACTTCCTGCCCGACCGCGTCTTCGATCCGGTCGACGTCCTGTTCAACGCCCTCGCCGCGGTGATGGCGGTGGTCGCCAGCGCGGCGCTCGGATGGGCGCGCCGGCGACGTAGCGAGGCCGGCTCGTAGCCACGCATCGTGGTGTCTATAATGGCGTCATGCCGGGAACACCGCTCCCGCAGCTGCGCGCACGAGCCGGGAGCCTGAGGCCTCGCGACCTCGTGCGCGAGTTGCAGGCGCGTGGGTGGGTCGAGCGGGATCCACGACGCGGGAAGGGCAGCCACAGGATCTTCTCGAAGCTCGGGCACCGTCCAATTGCCGTTCCATACAGGCTGAAGCACGGGACCACGCATAGCATCCTGGCCAGCATCGCGGCCGATGAGGAGGCGAATCATGACTGACGAAGCGACGATCGATGAGGCCGTTCGTGTGGCGCTCGCTGCTCCGTATACACGCCTTCTCACGCGCGAGGAAGACGGCGGGTACTCGACCAGCGTGCTCGAACTGCCGGGCTGCTTCTCATCAGGGGACACGCCCGAAGACGCGATGGAGATGCTTGACGAGGCGATCGAGCTGTGGGTCGCGGTGGAGGTCGAAGACGGGCACGACATCCCGCCCCCGTCGAGGGCAGTGGAGTACTCGGGCCGCCTCACGCTACGCCTGCTCCCCTCGATCCACGAGCGCGCAGCGATGCTCGCGCAGCACGAGCGCGTGAGCCTCAACCGCTACCTCGCCAACGCGATCAGCTACTACGTGGGGCTTGGCAGCCAGCATGATTCATCGGGGGCGCCTGCGAGGGCTCGCCGTGGGCTGATGGCAGTGCGCGAGGAGCCCGGGCGCTGGGAAGGCAGCGATGATCAATCAGGCTGACGCCTCGCCAGCGAAGTCTGTGAAGTCGAGAAGAGAGTCAATTTCGCTACGCGTGAGGTTTCCGTACTCCAGGCGGCTCTCTGACTGAAGATACCAGCGCGGTTCTCTCCCGAGGATCGCGTTGAGGCGAGTGCGCACGCTCCTCGCGTCTTGGTACGTGCTGAATTCCCAAGCGATGAACAGCCCACGGATCTCTCGTTGCCAGATGGTCCCGCGCAGGCTCCGTACTGCTCGATGGAGATCGATTGCGAGCAACTCGATCTCGAAGGGGAGTTGCTGATCCTCGTCGAGGATCACTGCAAGTCTGAAATCGCGGATCATGGTGCGCCCCTGTTGGCACCTCAGCCATAGACGGTGGAAAGGTGACGGGGCGGTCAATGTACGCATCGAGGATGATGCGCGCGGAGGCGCTCGTCGCCTTCACCCAAGGCTCGCCCGCTGTGTTGTTGAAGGCCGGCGGGCGGGCCTGCCTGTATCTGAGGCGTTTCCTCCTAAGTCACGTTAGCTACACCCGGACGTGGCGCCGCACGACACGCACTTCAGGCACGTGCCGGAGCGCACCATCATCATCTGCCCGCACTCCGGGCACGGATCGCCCTCGAAGCCCATCTGCTTGGCCTGCAGCGTCCGCTGCGCCGTGTCGCTGAGCTCCAGGCGCACCGTCGAGGTGGCCGTGGCCGCCTGGGCGACTGGGGCCGGGCTCGACGTGGTCGCGGCAGGCGGCTCTGGCGTCGGCGTGGGAGGGGCGCTCGCGGCCGGGGCCTCGGGCGCCGGGGCAGGTGGTGCCTCGGCGACGTCGGCGCCGCCGGCGATCGGGACGACGAGCTCGGCGTTCGGGGCCGGCAGCGCCGCGGGCGCCTCGACGGCGCCGTTGGTCGCAGGCGCGTCCGCGAACGGAGGCGCCTCGAACTCGTCCTCGGCGGTCGACGTGCTCGAGAGGTCGACCTGGCCCATGTGCGCGACGTCGTCGCGGTCGAGGTACGTGATGGCCAGCTCGCGGAACACGTAGTCGATGATCGAGGTCGCCATGTGGATGCGGTCGTTGCCCGTCACCATGCCGTTCGGCTCGAACTTCGTGAACAGGAACGAGTCCACGTAGGCCTCGAGCGGCACGCCGTGCTGCAGCCCGATCGAGACGGCGATGGCGAAGCAGTTCATCAGCGAGCGGAACGCCGCCCCGTCCTTGGACATCGAGATGAACAGCTCGCCCAGCGAGCCGTCCTCGAACTCCCCGGTGTGCAGGTAGATGGTGTGGCCGCCGACGCGCGCCTTCTGCGCGAAGCCGTTGCGGCGCGAGGGCAGCGAGACGCGCTCGCCGCGCAGCAGCCCGACGGCCCGGCGCACCACCTCGCGCGCGTCGCGCGTGGGCAGCGCGCGCAGGATGCGCTCCGCCTCCTCGACGGCCATCTCCGGGGTGAGCGCAGCCGCCTCGGCCGGCGCGCCGTCGAGGTCGTCGAAGTCCTCGTCCTCGTCCCCGTCGGCCCAGTCGTCGAAGACGGTGGCGGCGAGGGGTTGTGAGAGCTTGGAGCCGTCGCGGTAGAGCGCGAGGGCCTTGAGCATCATCTCGGCGCCTGCGTCGTAGACGGCGGCGACCTCCTGGACGGTGGCCGTGTCGGGCATGTTGATGGTCTTGCTGATCGCGCCCGACAGGAACGGCTGAGCCGCCGCCATCGCGCGCACGTGCGCCATCGGCTCGATGAATCGCGTGCCGTAGCGGCCGCAGCGGTTCGCGCAGTCGAAGACCGCGTAGTGCTCCTCGCGGAGGTGCGGTGCGCCCTCGATGGTCATGCGACCGGTGATGAAGTCGTTGGCCTCCTCGATCTGCGCGCGCGTGAACCCGATCGCCTCGAGGATCGAGACCGACGGGTCGGCGAGCTGTTCGTCGGTCAGCCCCAGCACGTCGCGGCAGAAGTCGTCGCCGAGCACCCAGCGGTTGAACGCGAAGGTGATGTCGAAGGCGGACACCAGCGAGCCGTCGATGGTGTCGAGCAGCCGGCGGGTGAAGCCCAGCTCGGCGAGCGTGTGGCGGTTGATGTGCGGTGCGCCCTCGAGGCCGCCGGTTCCGGCGCAGTAGCCGACGATGTCATCGACCTCGCGCGGGCCGTAGCCGAGCGAGCGCAGCGCCGACGGCACGGACTGGTTGATGATGCGGAAGTAGCCGCCGCCGGCGAGCTTCTTGAACTTCACGAGTGCGAAGTCCGGCTCGACGCCGGTGGTGTCGCAGTCCATGAGCAGCCCGATGGTGCCCGTGGGCGCGATGAGCGTGGTCTGCGCGTTGCGGTAGCCGTGCGTCTCGCCGAGCGCGAGCGCCTCGTCCCACGCCTGCTGTGCCGCCCGCACGAGCGGCTCGGGGCAGTGCAAGGCGTCGAGGCCGCGCGGGAGCACGGTCAGCTCCTCGTACGCGTCCTCGGGCGCGTCGTAGGCGGCGTGGCGGTGGTTGCGGATCACGCGCAGCATCGCCTCGCGGTTCGCGTCGTACTCGGCGAACGCGCCGAGCTCGCCGGCCATCTCCGCCGAGGTGGCGTAGGAGACGCCGGTGAGCAGCGCGGTGTACGCGCTGGTCTGCGCGAGCGCCTCGGGCGAGTCGTAGGGGATGCCCTGCACCATGAGCAGCGCGCCGAGGTTCGCGTAGCCGAGGCCGAGCGTGCGGTAGTCGTACGAGAGCTGCGCGATGGCCGGGCTGGGGTACTGCGCCATCAGCACCGAGATCTCGAGCACGATGGTCCACAGCCGCGAGGCGTGCGTGTACGCCTCGACGTCGAACGTGCGGGTGTCCTCGTCGTAGAAGCGCAGCAGGTTGAGCGAGGCGAGGTTGCACGCCGTGTCGTCCAGGAACATGTACTCGGAGCACGGGTTGGAGCCGCGGATGCGGCCGCCCGCCGGGGTGGTGTGCCACTCGTTGATCGTCGTGTCGTACTGCACGCCGGGGTCGGCGGACTGCCAGGCGGCGAGGGCGACGCGGTCCCACAGCTCGCGCGCCGGGAGCGTCTTCGCGACCTCGCCGTCGGTGCGGCGTATCAGGTTCCACTCGCGGTCCTCGCGGACGGCGTCGAGGAAGTCGGCGGTCACGCGCACGGAGTTGTTGGCGTTCTGGCCGGTGACGGTCTGGTAGGCCTCGCCCTGCCAGTCGGTGTCGAACTCGGTGAAGTCGATGACCTCCTCGCCGTTCGCGACGAGCTGGAGGACGCGCTGCACGTAGGCCTCGGGCACTGCGTCGCGGCGCGCGCGGCTCACGGCGCGGCGCAGCCTGCGGTTGTCGGCCGGGTCGAGGCCGAGCCCGCCGGGTATCCCGGCATCAGTGGAAACAGCGGCTTCGACCAGGGCGCGGAGGCGCTTGCGGATCGTGCGGCTGCCGGTGACGAGTGCGGCGACCTTCTGCTCCTCGCTGGCCTTCCAGTCGATGAACGCCTCGACGTCGGGGTGGTCTGCGTCGACGATCACCATCTTGGCGGCGCGGCGCGTGGTGCCGCCGGACTTGATGGCGCCCGCGGCGCGGTCGCCGATCTTGAGGAACGACATCAACCCCGACGACTTGCCGCCGCCCGAGAGCGGCTCGTTCTCGCCGCGGATGTCGGAGAAGTTGGAGCCGGTGCCGGAGCCGTACTTGAAGATGCGTGCCTCGCGCGTCCACAGGTCCATGATCCCGCCGTCGCCCACGAGGTCGTCGGCGACCGACTGGATGAAGCACGCGTGTGGCTGCGGGCGCTCGTACGCGCTGGTGGAGCGGGACAGCTCGCGGGTGTCGGGGTCGACGTAGGAGTGGCCCTGGGCGGGACCGGCGATGCCGTAGGCCCAGTGCAGGCCGGTGTTGAACCACTGCGGCGAGTTGGGGGCGGCGCGCTGCGTCGCCATCATGAAGACGAGCTCGTCGTAGAAGGCGCGGGCGTCGTCCTCGCCGTCGAAGTAGCCGTGCTTCCAGCCCCAGTACGCCCAGGTACCGGCGAGGCGGTGGAACACCTGACGGGCGTCGATCTCGCCCTCCAGTCCGTCCTCGTTCCCCGCCGCGGCGGAGGCGGGCACGGAGCGCCACAGCCACGAGGGCACACCGTCCTCTTCGACGGGCGTGAGGTCGTCGGCGACACCGGTCTTGCGGAAGTACTTCTGCGCCATGATGTCGACGGCCACCTGCGACCAGTCGGCGGGCATGGTGACGCCGGCCGCCGCGAAGACGGCCGACCCATCCGGGTTGACGATGCGCGAGTCCCTCGATGCGAACCGGACGCCGTCGTATGGGTCCTGGCCGTCGGTAGTGAAGTGTCGGTCGATGCGCATGGTGGCCCCCGTGGTCACGGCGAGGGCGGGACGGCACCTAGTGGGAACCTAGTGTCTGCCCAACCCCCGCGGCAGCGTTCCTGCGGGTCAAATGATCACGCGCATGTGCATGTGCGCGCTAAACTCGCAGGGGGGAGCATCATCGGGGAACCGGGCGCGTTTGTCAAGCAATCGATAAGGCGCGTACGCTGTTTACAGCGGGCTGTTACCCACTCCCGAGAATGGGCTCGAGTGCCACGCTCATCCGGCATCCTCGCGCTGAGCTGCGAGCCGCCTCTCCGCCAGCAACTCCCCCACGAGGTCGAGGCCCGCGAGGTCACTGCGGACGCGGTCGAGGAGTTGCTCGCGCGTCAGCAGGACGAGGCCACCGGGGGACTCCAGCAGCATCAACTCTGTGCCTTCAGTCAGCCCCATCCGTGCCTGCACGTCAGCGGGGAGGAAGAGTTGACCGCCCGCGCCCACTACTACCGTATGCACTTCGCTCATACAGCGACGGTACCACGGGGCGGGACGACGAATCTGAGCTCCGGCCCCCGGGCGGCTGCGCCTACCCGCTCCCCACAATGGCCTCGAGGTCATCCGGCTGCTTCGGGATCGCGCCTGACAGCACGCGGTACCCGTCACGCGACACGAGCACGTCGTCCTCGATGCGCACGCCGATGCCGCGCAGCCGGCGGGGCACCCCGCGGATGCCGGGAGCGAAGTACAGCCCGGGCTCGACCGTGAGCACCATGCCGGGCCGCAGCTCGACCGACTCCTCGCCCTCGCGGTAACGACCGACGTCGTGCACATCCATGCCGAGCCAGTGCGAGGTGCCGTGCATGAAGAATGGTGCGAAGGCGCGCTCCTGTATGAGGTCGCCGAGGTCGCCGGTCAGCACGCCGAGGTCCAGGAGGCCCTGGGTGAGCACCTCGGCGGCCTTGTCGTGCACGTCGTGGAAGCGGACGCCGGGCCGGATCAGCGCGGTGGCCTGCTCCTGCGCCTCCAGCACCAGCTCGTAGACGTCGCGGGCGGCCGCGCGGAAGCGGCCGTCGACGGGGTAGGTGCGGGTGACGTCCGCGCCGTAGAAGTCGACCTCGGCGCCGGTGTCGACGAGCAACAGCTCGTTGCGCGCCATCTCGGCGCGGTTGGCGGTGTAGTGCAGCGTGCAGGCGTTCTCGCCTGCCGCGACGATCGAGGGGAAGCCGTCGCGCGGCGATCCCAGCCGGCGGTACTCGGCCTCGAGGATCGCCTGCACCTCGTACTCGTGCATGCCGGGGCGCGTCGCTCGCATCGCGGCCTCGAGACCGGCGCCGGTGATGTCGATCGCGCGCTGCAGCGCCGCGATCTCCTCGCGCGACTTGATGACGCGCTGCGCTGCCACGAGCGGCGCTGGGTCCATGATCGCTTCGATGGGCCGTACGCCGCCCTGCGCGGCGGCGCGGCGTTGCGCCACGATCCGCGAGAACAGCCGCTCGACGCGTTCGTCGCTGCCGAGTGAGTAGTAGACCGTGCCCACGCCGCCGAGGAGCTGCGGCAGTCGCTGCTCCAGCTCCTCGATCGGGTAGGCGGCGTCCGCGCCCAGCTCCTCGACTGCGCCGTCGACGCCGAGCCGGGCGCCGACCCAGATGGCCATCGCCGGGTCGTAGGGCCGCACGAAGAGCACGAAGGGCTCTTCGTGGCCTGGCCGCAGCACGGCGACCGCGTCGGGCTCATCGAAGCCGGTGAGGTAGTAGAACGACGAGGGCTGGCGGAAGGGGTGCTCGACGTCCCCGTTGCGCAGCGAGTCGTGCCCGGCGGCGAAGATCGCCGCGCTGCCCGCGCGCAGACGCCGCATGAGCCGCGACCGGCGTCGCTCGAAGGTCTCGGCCGGGAAGGCTGCGGAACTCATCGCTCGCTGAGCCGAGCGCTTGCCGCGTAGAGCATGACGAGTCCGATGACGCCGGCGAGCACGGAGGCGACGAAGATACCGACCTTCGCCTCCGTCAGCAGCTGCTCCGCCTCGAACGACAGCTCCGTCACGAACAGCGCCACGGTGAAGCCGATGCCGGCGATCAGCCCGACGGCGAAGACGCCGAGCCAGGTGACCCCGGCGGGCAACTCGGCACCGAGGCGGACCGCGATCCACGTTGCAATCGCAACGCCGACGGGCTTGCCGACGAGCAGGCCGAGACCGACGCCGAGCGCCAGCGAGGATGAGGCTGCTTCCTCGAGCGCGCCGCCGCGCAGGTCGACGCCGGCGTTGGTGAAGGCGAAGAGCGGGACCACGAGGAATGCCGACCACGGCAGCAGGCGGTGCTCGATGCGGTCGAGCGGGGAAATAGCCTGCTCGCTGAGGTCACTGAGCGTGAGCAATGCGCCAACCCGCTCATGCTGGGCGTGTTCCTCGTCCTCGTCGTCCTCGGTCGCCCGAAGCCGTCCCACGAGCGCCTGGATGAGGTCCGGCAGCGCGGCGCTCCGGTACAGCGGCTGCAGCGGCGTCATGATCCCAAGCGCGACACCGAGAATCGTGGGGTGGATGCCGGAATTGTGTGTCGTGATCCATGCGAAGAAGCCGACCGCGACATAGAGCGGCACCTGCTTGATGCCGTTGATGTTCATGAGGAACACGAGCACGAGCAGGCCACCCGTCATCCCCAGCGCGGTGAGGTCGATGTTCTCGGTGTAGAAGACCGCGATGACCGCGATGGCGCCGATGTCGTCGACGATGGCGAGTGCGAGCAGCAGCACCTTGAGGCCGGCGGGCACCCTCGAACCGACGATGGTGATGACGCCGACGGCGATCGCGATGTCGGTGGCCATCGGGATGGCCCAGCCCTGGCGCGCGCTCGGGTCGTCGACGATGGCGAAGAAGACGAGGACCGGGACGATCATGCCACCGGCCGCCGCGGCGACCGGCGCCCACACCTTGCGCCCGCCCGCCAGCTCCCCGGCGACGACCTCGCGCTTGATTTCGAGGCCGACGACGAAGAAGAAGATCACCATCAGGCCGTCGTTGACCCAGTGCTGGAGACTGCTGTCGAGGTGGAAGAAGCCGAGGTCGATGGCGAGGTGGTAGTGGATGAAGTCGTCGTAGCGCGTTGAGAGAGCGGTGTTCGCCGCGATCATCGCGAGCACGACCGACATCACGATGACGATCCCGCTGGCCGCCTCGGTCTGACCGAACTCCTGGAACGGTCGCACGAGGCGGTGAATACGCTCGCGGCGTGCGGCGCGAGCGGCGTTCAGCATTGCTTCATCAATTGGTGTGGTCATGGCGCCCGCCTCACGCCGGCCGGGTCGGGCCGCGCCGCGGACGCGGGCCGGACGGTGGGGGCGCGCAAGGCAAGGTTAGCCGCGCGGTGCGCCGGGCAGGCGGTACACCCGCTTGCTGCCGTCGCTCCCGACGATGACACGGCCCTCGCGCTTGAGCACGCGGAGCGCCGACGCGAGGTGTGCGCCGCTCAGGCCCGGGATCTCCTTGGCGAGCTGCGGCTTGGTCTTCTGCTCGCCGTCTCCCAGCGCCTCCACGATCTGTTCCTGGAGCTCCGCGACCACCGCCATGGCTGTCTCCCGTGAATGACTGCTTGGCTCTTAGCGGCTCACAGTCTGCCGGAGCCGCGCCGGGCGATCCACTACCCGGCGCCCACCCTTCAGCGCAGCGCAGCGTGGTGCCCCCGGGAGGATTCGAACCTCCGCACAGGGATTAGGAATCCCTTGCTCTATCCCCTGAGCTACGGGGGCGTCGGGCTGCAATCTGCCCGGCGGACGTGCAGGCCTCGAGCGGGTGGCCGGCGCGCCCAGGTGTGACGACCC
The DNA here is from genome assembly GCA_965208885.1 of Dehalococcoidia bacterium. Classification (GTDB taxonomy): domain Bacteria; phylum Chloroflexota; class Dehalococcoidia; order UBA2979; family UBA2979; genus VXMT01. The sequence continues at coordinate 879,425 of CBDBPS010000002.1, read as the reverse complement.
GAGGGCTACTCGTCTCCGCCTTCGGCCTGCGACGTCGGGACGAAGCGCATCGACAGCGAGTTCACGCAGTGGCGCGTGTTCTTCGCGGTGAGCCGCTCGCCCATGAACACGTGACCGAGGTGGCCGCCGCAGCTCACGCACTCGATCTCGGTGCGGAAGCCATCGGGATCGGGCAGGCGCCGGACGGCGCCGGGTACCTCGTCGTCGAAGGCCGGCCAGCCGCAGTGCGCGTCGAACTTGTCCTCGGAGCGATAGAGCTCCGCGTTGCAGCGGCGACAGATGTACGTGCCGGCCTCGTAGAAGTTGTCGTACTCGCCGCTGAAGGGCGGCTCGGTGCCCTTGCGCTCGATGACGTGGCGCTCCATAGGGTTGAGCTCGTTGTACTTCGTCGTGGTCATGCGTGTTGTCCCTCCACGTATCCCGGTATCCAGTGTACGGCTGCGCGGTCGCCGAAGCGCACATCGAGGACACGAAACGGAGTGACGAGGCTCAGCGCGGCTGGAGGTCGATGCCGCCCGGCGAGTCAGGGTCGACGACGAGCGCGGCATCGCCGCGCAGCCAGCTCACGATGGCGTTCCCGACGAGCTCGCCGCGCCAGCCGCCCAGCAGCGGCAGGTCCGGCGGCGCGTCGCGGTCGCCCTCGAGCCACCAGCGCACGACCGCCTCGATGTCGCTGCGAGGGCCGACGAAGCGCGGCGCGACGTTCGCGGAGAGCGCGCGCGCCCGTACGAGCCCGTGGAGCGCGGCGGCCCACACCTCGCCCTGTGGCGGGAGCGGTTTGCGTGCCTGGTCGCGCTCGGGCGGGTCGTCGCGACCCTCGCGGATCGCGCGGATCAGCGCAGCCCCGTGGCGGCGCACCATGCCGGCCTCGACACCGCGCACCGCGCGCAGGCCATCATCGGAGGTGGGTGCGGCGCGGGCGAGTTCGAGCATCGAGCGGTCGTTGAGCACGCGCGAGGGGGGACGGTTGGCGCGCAGCGCTTCGCGCTCCCGCCAGGCCGCGAGCTGCCGCAGCGCCCCGAGCGGCCGAGCACGCAGCCCAGACCACCCCTTCACGCGTCGGTAGGTCTCCTCGGGCGGTGGCCGGTTCGACGCCGCGTCGGCCAGACGGTCGCACTCCTCGAAGACCGGCTGGAGTCGGCCGTCGGCGACGAGCGCGGCGCGCTGCTGCGCCCAGATGGTGCCGAGGTAGCGCACATCGTCGAGCGCGTACACGAGCTGCTCGTCGGTCAGCGGACGCCTGAGCCACTCGGTGTACTGCGAGCCCTTCTCGAGATGCACGCCGAGGGTGCTCTCGACGAGCGGCGCGTAGCCGATCTGGTCCCCGTAGCCGAGGAACGCCGCTGCGATTTGCGTGTCCCGAAGGCTGCGCGCGCGCACCGAGAAACGGTGCGCGAGGATCTGGAGGTCGCCCTGCGCCGCGTGCGTGATCGTTTCGATCTCCGGGTCGCCGACGAGCGTGAGCACCGGCGAGGGGTCGACGACGAGCGGGTCGATGGCCGCGACCTCAAGAGCGTCGATGCCGGCGCCGCCGTCCCACCCGACCTGCACGAGGCCGAGCTCGGGGACATAGCGGTTCTCGGGCACGAACTCGAGGTCGAGCGTGAAGGCGCCGGCCTCGCGGATCGCCTCGGCGACGGCGGTCACGCCGTCGTCGGTGGTGACGAGCGCGTCGTCAGGCACGAGGGTGGATGCGTCGCCGGATGGTGATGCGGAATGGGTGGTGGAGGCGAGGGGACTCGAACCCCTGACCTCGGCATTGCGAACGCCGCGCTCTCCCAACTGAGCTACGCCCCCACGACCAGCCGTACGCCGGGACGCTCAGGCGGCGTCGCGGTGCAGGCCAATCGAGTATGGAACGCGCGCCCCGGAGCGGCAATGAGCCGAGCGGAGCGCCCGGCCGAGGGGACCCCGGCGGACTCGGTTGCCGGGCGCGTCTGGGCGTACGCTGGATCGAGCAAACGGAGGACGAGCATGGCGACCCTCGATGTCCGCGACGCGCGGGCGGACCTGTTGCTCCTGATCGCGCGAGCCGAGGCCGGTGAAGAGATTCTGATCGCACGCGAGGGCCGCCCGGTGGTGCGTCTGACGCCCGTTCTGCCGCTCGTACAGCGAGGACCCCGACAGCCAGGCTCGTGGAAGGGTCGCATCCGCATCGATGACAGCTTCTCCGAGCCGTTGCCGGAGGAAGAACTGGCTGCCTGGGATGGGTCAGCGCCTACTGGCTCCGCGTCGCACTGAGAATCGCTGAGCCGCTCTGGTGCGAGTCGGCTACTCCTCGGACCCACCGCCGTCGAGGAGCCCCGGCAGCAACTCCACCACCATCCGCCCCCCGTCGGGGTCGACCTCGACGATGACGTCGGGGATCGCCGGGAGCAGCAGGTCGCGCTCGCCGCGGCGGCGCACGATGTAGACGTCGTTCGCGCCGGTGCGCAACACCTCCGCGAGCGCGCCGATGCGGTCTCCGTCGGTGTCCACTACTTCGAGGCCGATGAGGTCGTGGACGTAGTGCTCACCGTCGGGAAGGTCGGGGAGCTCCGCCTCCTCGATCTCGATCAGCGTGCCGCGCAGCGCGTTGGCGGCGTTCTGGTCCTCGTAGCCCTCGAAGACCACACACGGGTAGCCCTTCGGATAGCGGACGTCGAGGACCGTGCGGGGCTCGCCGCGCACCAGCAGGACCGCGCCCGGCTGGATGCGTGCGGGGTTCTCGGTGAGCGGTGTGACCTTGACGTGGCCGCGCAGCCCCCACGTCGAGTTGATACGGCCGACCGCGACGCGGCCGTGCCGAGGAGCGCGTTCCAGCGGCTTGCGCTGCCGGGGAGGGGTGCGCACGCGCGGCTTCGAGGCGCGTGGGGGCCTCGCGCGTCTGCGACGGGCTGCCTGCCCGGCCACGGCGGGCTACTCGATGTTGAGGGAGGCGCGCACGCCCGCGCGCGTGCTGGCGACATAGAGCAGCGAGCGCATGGCGTTCGCGACGCGACCGTCGCGGCCGATGATCCGGCCCTTGTCGTCGTCGGCGCACTGCACGTGGATCACGATGTGGTCCCCGCGGTCCTCTTCCTCGACGACGACTTCGTCGGGCTGGGAGGCGATGGCACGCACGAGGTACTCGATGAGTGAGACCACGGGTTAGTCCTCGCCCTCGGCGGCAGCGGCGGCCTCGCGTTCGGCGCGGCTGGGGTGCGTGAAGCGTTGCACCGGAGGCTCCTCGATCAGCCCCTGCTTGTGCAGCAGCCGGTGGACGGTCTCGCTGGGCCGCGCGCCCTGGTCGAGCCAGTGGCGCACGCGCTCTTCCTTGAGCACGAGCTCCTTCTCGGTGGAGCGCGGGTTGTAGTGACCGATGATCTCGACGAAGTCGCCGTCGCGCGGAGCGCGCTGGTCGGCGACGACGACGCGATAGTGGGGGGCCTTCGTTCGGCCGGTGCGGCGTAGCCGGATGCGGAGCACGGAACCTCCAGGTGACTCCTCGGCGTTGACGCACCCGCCCGAGGTTGCGGGTCTGTTGTGAGTCTGCAGTCTACAGCCCGAGCAGCTTGCCGAGGCCTCCCGGCCCCTTGCCGCTGGTCATGACCTGCATCAGTTTCTTCGCCTCGCGGTACTGGTTCAAGAGACGGTTCACGTCGGCGGGCTGCATCCCGCACCCCGCGGCGATGCGACGGCGCCTCGATCCGTCGATGATCTCGGGCCGGCGACGCTCCGAGGGGGTCATCGAGAGGATGATCGCCTCGCTGCGTTTCCAGAACCGTTCGTCGATGTCGGGGATCTGCATCTGCTGCTTCATCTGCCCCGCGCCGGGCAGCATGTCGAGCAGCCCCGAGAGCGGGCCCATCTCCTGCACCTGCTGCATCTGCGCCAGGAAGTCTTCGAGGTCGAACTCGCCGCGCTGCATGCGCCGGGCGACATCCTGGACGTCGCGCTCCCCGATCGACTCCTTCGCCTTCTCGACCAGCGACACCACGTCGCCCATGCCGAGGATGCGCGAGGCGAAGCGGTCCGGGTGGAACACCTCGAGCGCCTCGAGGCGCTCGCCGGTGGTGATGAACTTGATCGGCAGCCCGGTCACCTCGCGCACCGAGAGCACGGCGCCGCCGCGGGTGTCGGAGTCGACCTTGGTGACGACGATGCCCGTGCCCTCGACGGCGTCGTCGAAGTCCTGCGCGAGCGTGACGGCCTCCTGGCCGGTCATCGCGTCGACGACGATCAGCACCTCGGTCGGATCGATCTCATCGGCGAGGTCGGCCAGCTCGTCGGCGAAGTCGTCGTCGAGGGCGACCGCGCCCCGGGTGTCGACGACCATCGCCGTCGCACCGGTGCGCTTCGCCTCGGCGAGCGCGCGCTTGCCGATCTCGGGCGCGGGCGCCTCGCGCTCCTCGGTGTAGACGGGCACGCCGATCTGGTCGCCGAGCACGCGCAGCTGCTCGGACGCGGCGGCGCGCTGGAAGTCGGTCGCGACGAGGAGCGGGCGTAGGCCGTCCTGCTGCAGGTGCAGCGCGAGCCGCCCCGCGAGCGTCGTCTTACCCGACCCCTGCACGCCGCACACGAGGATCTTCGTCGGCCCCTTCTCGGCGCGCAGCAACGGCTCCTCGTTCCCCCCGAGGATCTCGACCAACTGGTCGTTCACGATGCCGATGACCTGCTGCCCCGGCGTGATCGACTGCAGCACCTCGGCGCCGTTCGCGCGCTCCCGCACGCGCGCGATGAAGTCGCGCACGACACGGAAGTTGACGTCGGCCTCCAGCAGCGCCACGCGCACCTCGCGCATCGCGGCATCGAGGTCGGCCTCGGTGATGCGCCCGCCGCGCCCGAGTCGGGCGAAGGTGGACTGGAGTCGTTCGCTGAGGGCGTCAAGCATGGCCGGGGGAGTGTAACAGACGTTCGGTAAGAGTTGACAGCCGAGCAAGCAGCCCGTAGTGTTCATATCGATCAAGACACAAGGAGCAGGAAGGTGGGTCACCATGTCAGAGCAATACAGGTTTTTGGCGAAGAGAAACCTCGACGGGAGCTACAGCGTCGCGGTGAAGGCGCGCGACCTCGCGGAGGTCGCATGGGTTGACTTCTACGACGACAAGAGCGGCCAGGGCTATCAACGGCGGGAGACCCTACGGGAGCGACGGGGCCGCGAGATCGAGGAGTATTTCCGGCGCTGTACCGCTGAGGGGGTTCGGCCGCGCTTGTTCGAGATGACGGGGAACGTACGCTCCTCTGATGGCGAGGATCCCAAGTCGGAGTTCGATCCACTCGATGAGGACGGTGAGCTCGGTATTCTGACGATTCTGTCTCAGGACCCTCAGTGGATGGCAATGATCGACGGAGGGACGAGGCTGCTTGGGATTCAGCGCGCTGTTGCGGACAACGTGATTAGTGGCGATTCGACGTTCGACGTGCGTGTTTTCACTGGTCTCGCCGTCCCGGAGGAAATCGCGCTGTTCCTCTTGATCAACGAGAAGCAGAAGCGGGTGCGTACTGATCTCGGGATCCGAGTCGTACAGCGTCGGCTAGACGAGGGCACGCTCTCCGACGGTGAGAAGAAGACACTGAGCACAGTTGTTCCCGACACCGACACGTGGAAATACGAGGCGAGCCGGGTCGGGGGCAGGCTGAACTCGGATGCAGACTCGAGCTGGAACAGCCTCATCCAGATGCCTGGGGACACAGTGACGAAGCCGATCAAGCTCCAAGCGTTCTGGACTAGCCTGAAGTATCTGCTTGATGACGCAGACATCAAGATCAGGCTGAAGCAGATGCAGACTGACGGGACGCTTCCCGAGGGTGACGAAACCGAGTTCATCGTCAGAGTCCTGAAGAACTTCTGGGGTGCTGTGGCGGACGTCAATCCCGATGCTCGAGCCGAGCCCAGAACGAATGTCCTGTGGGGGAGCATCGGTGTGAACGCCTGCCACCAAGCTCTCGCAGGGATCGTGCGTACCATCCTCAGCACTGATGCTCCCGATCTGCGGCGCGAGCGCTTCGTCGAGATGATCAAGGAGTCGTACGCCGCCGAGTTCGACTATTGGTACAGTCGACCCGGCAGTCTCCTCGCCGACTATCCCGGCGAGAAGGGCGACGGTACGACGATGACCGGTGGTTCAGGCTATTCGAGGCTGGCATCGATCCTTGAAGAGCAGTGGCGCGCCGCACTGCACGCTGTTGGACCCAGCAAGGTGGTGACCGTATAGGTCCGATCAGCGGCAGGCGCACCCGGTTGGGGGTGCGCCTGCCAGCGGAAACCGAGGGACACAGAAGTGGCCAGCTACCGCGAGCCCGAGTCCGACCTCGCCATTCCCCCCGGCGAAGCCCTCGCCGAGGAGATCGAGGTGCGCGGGATGAAGCAGCGCGACCTTGCCGAGGCGATGGGCCGCTCACCCCAGGCCGTTAGCGCGATTGTGCGGGGCGCGAAGGCGATCGACGCGAAGACCGCCATCGAGTTGGAGCAGGCGCTCGGGATCGCCGCGAGCTTCTGGCTGCGGCTCGAGGCGCAGTACCGGCTCGCGCTTGCTCGCCAGGAAGTGGCGTAGAGACCCTCGACGCCGACTCGCGGCGCTCGAGGGCTCCTCGGGGCGGCTACTCCAGGCCGCGCTCCGCCATCAGCGCGCACACGTCCGCCAGGCGACACGCGTAGCCGTACTCGTTGTCGTACCACGCCATCGTCTTCACCATCCGCCCGCCGTCGACCACCATCGTCGCCGGCAGGTCGAAGATCGAGGAGCCGGGGTGGCTCTTGAAGTCTGTCGACACCAGCTCGGCGCGCTCGACGTAGAGCACGCCTTCCATCGGACCTGAGGCCGCCGACTGGAAGGCCTCGTTGATCTCGCCGACCGAGGCGCTCTGCGCGAGGTCGGTCGCGAGGTCGACGACCGATACGGTCGGCGTGGGCACCCGGTAGGCGAGGCCCGTCAGCTTGCCGTCGAGGTCGGGGATGATCTTCGTCACCGCGCTCGCCGCGCCCGTCGAGGTCGGCACGATGTTCAGGCCGGCGGCGCGCGCGCGGCGCAGGTCCTTGTGCTTCGAGTCCACCAGGTTCTGGTCGCGCGTGTAGGCGTGGATCGTCGTCATGAGGCCGCGCTCCACGCCGAACGCGTCGTGGAGCACCTTCACGACCGGCACGACGCAGTTCGTGGTGCACGAGCCGGCGCTGATCACGTGGTGGCTGGCCGGGTCGTACTCGTCGTGGTTGACGCCGTAGATGACCATCCAGTCCTCGCCCTTGCCGGGGGCGGAGATGAGCACCTTCTTCACGCCGTCGCGGAGGTGCAGCGCCGCGCTGTCGCGGTCGCGGAACGCCCCGCTCGACTCGACGACGACGTCGACGCCGACGGACGCCCAGTCGATGGCTGAGGGGTCGGAGCCCTCGAAGACGCGCACCTCGTGGCCGTCGATGGAGAAGCAGCCGTCGCCGTCGACGACCTCGCCGGGGAAACGGCCGTAGTCGGAGTCATAACGCAGCAGGTGGGTGTGCATATCGACGGGTGAGCGCCCGTTGATCGCGACGATCTCGAAGTCCTCGCGGTTGCGTTCCCACCAGGCGCGCAGGAACTGGCGCCCGGTGCGGCCGAAGCCGTTGATCCCCACCCGCATGGTCATGGCGGCGACTGTCCTCTCGGTCCTGGGAGGCTGTCCCTAGATTCTACCGCGCCGTTCCCCCTCCGATCCCCTCGGTCTCGCTCCAAATCTGATCCCCTCGCCCCCGTCTGTGCGCCCGGGTCGGCGAGCCGCGGCCTGGGCTCTCGGCTTGCCTCGACGCGGGGATACCCCGCGGGAGGGGGAGAGGGCCAGGGTGAGGGGGGCTCCCCTGGGAGAGCGATGCCCTACAGGAGCACACGCTTCGTCGCGTCGCCCGGCCGCCGGCGGAAGTCCGTGAGCAGGTGCCGTCGACGCCCCGACTCGTCGATGTGCTCCTCGAGGCGGCAGCGCGAGCCCTCGAGCAGGTGGCGGTCGACCTCGCGCACGTGCTCGACCACCTCGTCGCGCAGCTCGCGCGAGGCGGGGAAGTGCCCGACGGCGTGCATGGCAATGTGCAGCTGGCGCGTGCCGATGCGCAGCAGCCAGCCGAGTATCAACTCGGCCCACCCGAGGTGGAACGCCTCGTCGGCGAAGTTCAGCGGGTAGCGACGCTCGGACGCCTCGTTGGCGGTGAAGAGCGCCGTCGCCCCGAAGTTGGGACGACCGAGGTCGCTCGCGGCGCGGTAGATGGCGCGCAGGTGCTCATCTCCGGCGATCGCCTCGCCGCTGAAGTAGTGCCCGAGGCCGACATCCTCGGCGCGCGCCTGTTCGTGGCGACCGTAGGCCTGGTGCGCCCACTCCAGGAACGACTCGATCTCGCCTGGCAGCGCAGACTGTGCCGCGACATGCTCAATCGCCTGGCGCACAAGCGGGACGGCGCTCTGGTACGCGCCGCGTCGCACCAGCGCCACCGCGTCCGAGGTACACAGGAACGCCCGGCTCCACATCGAGGCGAGCGCTGCCATCGTCATCGTGCGCGCGGCCGGCGAGTAGCCGGTCGCGGCAAAGCGCGCCTGCACGTCGAGCCCCGCCTGGAGCAGCCGCAGGTCGTCGCCGAGCACGAACCCGGTCTGCCGCCACGCATCGTCGGCGGCCGCCGAGAGCCCCTCGGGCTTGCCGGGCAGCACCCACGCCTCGGGCACGCGCATCCCGGACACGCGCTGCGGCGCGTCAAGTGGCGAGAGGTCACCTTCGAACGTCATGCCCTCATTCTGTCCGATCGGCGCGCCTCGGGGCAGGTGATCCGCTCTGAGTCTCCTGTGTCGCCCATGCTACGATCGGCATCGTTCCGCTCCCACGCAGGAGCGAGGTAGCTCGCGACGACTGCCGAGACCGATGCCCCCAGCGTGTTCGCCGACGCCCGGCGGATGCACGACGCCGCGCTGCAACGGCTGACGGCCGGCGACATCCGTGACGCCGCGGAGAAGGCGTGGTGCGCCACGAAGCGCGCCACCGACGCGCTGATCCTCGCCCGGACAGGCGAGGAGCCACACCGCTCCACGGATACGGGCAGCCGACTGCGCGAGATCGCGCGGCTCGAGCCGGCGGCTCGCTCACTCCGGGCTCGCTACTACGAGCGACAGGGCACCCTGCACGGCGAGTGCTTCTACATCGGCCTGTGCGACCCCGTCGAGGACACGCAACTCCTGATCCGCGAGACCGCCGCGTACATCGAAGACGCTCGCCGCCTCGCCGGGCTCTGAGCCGCGTTAGCCACCCGCACTCGCCGATGGCCGTGGCAGGTTCTCAGTGTGCGCGCACGGCGGCTCGCGTCCGTACTCGGTGCAGCCGAGGAACTGGCCGTAGCGCCCGTACCGCGTCACGAGCACTCTGACGCCGCACGTCGGGCACGCCGTCGGCGGGCGAGCGCAGGAGCCGTTGCTGCATCGCGCCCGGCCGCGCGCCGGGATGGCGTATCCGGCGTTGCAGTTCGCGCAGCGCGGTGCGAGGTGCTTGCACATCGGGTGGTTCGAGCAGCGGAGCGTCTCCCCGCTCTGCGACCGCACGAGCTTGCCGCCAAGACAGCGAGGGCACTCGGGGGCGTCGTCGCCGGGGAGTTCGCCGAGTTGCCTGAGCGCGGCCCCGTCGCGCCGCAGCTCGGTGACGAATGCCGAGGGGAGCTGTGGGTCGGTGACGAGGTAGGCGCCGCGTCGGGCGCGGGTCATCGCCACGTAGAACAGGCGCCGCTCCTCGGCGTGCGCGAGCCCCTTCTCGGGGCCGGGGGCAGTACGAGGTCGAGCAACGGGTCGTCCTCGACCTGCGACGGGAAGCCGCGGCGCGCGTTCTTGAGGTCGAGCACGATGGCGTAGTCGGCCTCGCGGCCCTTCGCGCGGTGCACGGTGCTGAACTCGACGCGCAGTGGCGCGACGCCGGCCGGCGGGCGGGCGCTGTTCCGGTAGCGACCGAGGACGAGTACGGACGGGGCGGCGTCGCCGCTGGCAGCCGAGCGCGCCCTGATGTCCTGCAACGCACGCCAGAGCCCGCGCCCCGGATCGTCGTCGGCGACGATGGTGACGCCGTCGTCTCTGTCGTCGCGCGCCGATCGCAGCGGGCGCTGCGTCTGCGCTGGGTTGCGCTGCACGAATGCCGTCGAAGGCCGCAGGACGCCGTCGGCGAAACGGAATGTCTGGCTGAGCGTGCGCTGGCGCACGTGGCCGAGGTAGTCCCCGCATCTCCGCACCAGCCCGACATCGCTACCGGCAAAACGGTAGATCGACTGCCAGTCGTCGCCGACGAGGAAGAACGCCGTGCCGGGGTTCTTGAGCACCTCGAGCAGTCTCATCCGCCCGGCGGAGATGTCCTGGAACTCGTCGACGAGGACGTGCCGGTACGAAGCCTGCCACGCGCCGTCACTGATGAGCGCGGCTGCGCGATTGATGAGGTCGTGGAAGTCCAGCGCGTTCTCGTCCGCGAGCATCGCTTCGTAGCGGTCCTGCACCTGCTCGAACACGGCGAGGAAGCTCTCCGCTCGCGCCCCGTCCTCCGCGCTGCGAGCGCGTTTACGTAGCTCGGCGGGAGAGACGCCGCTGGTCTTAACATGGTGGAGGAACGTGGTCAGTAGCCGCGCCAGCCACGAGATCAGCCACCGTCCGAGGCGCGCGATAGCGGTCCGCATCGGGATCGGCTCGAATGTGACGCCCGCGGCCTCGAGCTCCCGTTGCAGCACGCCGCGAAGAACGCCCCCGCGGTGCTGCCAGCTATACGTCTCAATGAGTCGCGTGCCGAGCTCCACATGGATGGCGCGCTTCCACTCGACACCCTCGGCGTACCGGTTCCACGTCGGCGGTGGGCGGCCGTTCCGGTCGAGTGCGAAGTGCTCGAGATAGATGTCGTGCTCGGGGAGGTAGAAGTCCGGCTGGTACTGGCTGTGCTCCTGCGTCGCCGTCCGTTCCTCGAATTGTTGCTCGTACCGGAAGTCGATCCCGTTCAGGGTGAGGAAGTTCGCGATCTCGAGCTCCTCGACACTCTTCACGAGGTCGCCGCTGAGGGTGCGCAGCTCCGCGTTGCGGACGTGCTCGTAGTACTCGCCCGCGCTGTTGAAGCTGAAGGGCGACCTGTACGGCGCGCGGTGATGCGCGACGAAGTCGGTCACCGTCCCGGACTGCCGCGGGTCGTCGAGGAGTTCGCTGAGTGTCTCGTCGACGGCTCGCTGGAAGGCGGCGTCGTCCTGCGCGAGCCGAGAGATGGTCGGCGCCACGCCGCTGTCCGCGATCACGCGGCGGCCGAAGGCGTGGAACGTGAACACGTTCGTCGCCTTGAGGTCTTCGGGCAGCCGCTGCCGAACCTCCTCAGCGGCGTCGGCGTTGAAGGCAAGCACGAGGATTTCGTGCGGCGGAACACCCTCATTGCGCACGAGGTGCGCGACCTTCCCGATGATCACCGCGGTCTTCCCGGTGCCCGCACCTGCGAGGACGAGCGTGGCGTCCTCATCGGTCGCGATGGCGAGCGCCTGCTCGTCGGTCAGCGGGACGCGCAGCGCGGTACGAGCGGCATCCTGCACCGCGGAGACGCGCTCCGCGACGAAGCGCTCGTTTGCGCGCTCGCGCGCCGCCTCGAAGGCTCCTGCGGGCTCCAGCGGCGCTAGCCGCCCGAGTGCCTCGGCCGCGTGCGGCGGCAGATGCCGGCGAGCGAGCGCGCCGTGGCATTCGCGCACCACCGCTGAGAGCTCCTCGTCCAGGGCGCCGACGGCGGATCGGCGTGCGTAGCGGGTGCCGTCCAGGAACCGGCGCACCGATTCGTCAATGCGCCGCAACTCGGGGCCGATGGTCGCTGCGCGCTCGGCAGCTGCTGTCCGGCCGGCAGCGACAAGCGAGTCGGCTGAGGGCCCGTCCAGGCCACCGATCTCGTAGCGCGAGCCATCGGCTGCGCGGATACGAAGGCTGTGCCAGAACCAGGAGCGGTGCTGCTCGATAGTGCCGAGGGAGCCGACGGGGATCTCAACGGGACTGGCGCCGCGGTGCTCGACGCGCAGGGTCCCGTCGCCGACCGAGGCTCCTGAGGGGCCGCGCCGCAGGAGCCGATAGAGCCATGAGCTGCGTGCAGTCGTGCGGTCGGTGGGCCACATGACGCCGGATTATTCCAGAGATCGCGCATGTGATTGAGTGACGCCGGCCGTAATAGTCTGGCGGCCCTCAGGGGCGTCGAGCGCGCCCATCGGGCTGCCGTCAGGCCCCCGCGAAGGCCGACGCACCCGCGTAGCGGGCCGAGGCGCCGAGGTCTTCCTCGATCCGGAGCAGCTCGTTGTACTTCGCCGTGCGGTCCGAGCGGGCCGGGGCGCCCGTCTTGATCTGGCCTGAGCCTGTTGCGACCACGAGGTGGGAGATCGTCGTGTCCTCGGTCTCGCCGGAGCGGTGCGAGATGACCGTGGCGAAGCCCGCCGAGTGCGCGAGGTTGATGGCGTCGAGGGTCTCTGTGAGCGTGCCGATCTGGTTGAGCTTGATCAGGATCGCGTTCGCCGCGCGCTCGTCGATGCCGCGCTGGAGACGCTCGATGTTCGTCACGAACACGTCGTCGCCGACGAGCTGCACGCGGTCGCCGAGGCGTGCCTGCAGGCCGCTCCAGCCGGCCCAGTCGTCCTCGGCCATCCCGTCCTCGATTGAGACGATGGGGTAACGGTCGGCCCAGCCCACCCACAGCTCCGCGAGGTCGCCCGAGGTGAGCGAGCGGCCCTCGCGCGCGAGCTCGTAACGCCCGGCCTCGTACAGCTCGGTGGTGGCCGGGTCGAGGGCGATGGCGATCTCGTCGCCGGGGCGGCGGCCCGCCAGCTCGATTGCCTCGACGAGCAGCTCGACGGCGGCGTCGTTGGTGGCGAGCGAGGGGGCGAAGCCGCCCTCGTCGCCGACGTTCGTGGAGAGGCCGCGCTCGCTGAGCAGGCCGCGCAGCGCGTGGTAGACCTCGGAGGACCACCGCACCCCCTCGCGGAAGGTGGGCGCGCCGACGGGGACGATCATGAACTCCTGGAAGTCGGTCGAGTTCTCGGCGTGGGCGCCGCCGTTGAGCACGTTGCACATCGGCGTGGGCAGCAGGCTCGCGTCGTCGCCGCCGAGGTAGCGGTAGAGCGGCAGGCCTGCGGAGATGGCCGCAGCCTTCGCCGTGGCGAGCGAGACGGCAAGCACGGCGTTGGCGCCGAGGTTGGCCTTGTTCGGCGTGCCGTCGGCGTCGACGAGCGCCCGGTCGACGGCGGCCTGCGCCGTTGCGTCCATGCCACGTACGGCGGCTTGCAGGGTCTCCTCGACGTGTCCGACGGCGCGCAGGACGCCGCGGCCGCGATAGCGGTCGGCGTCGCCGTCGCGCAGTTCGACGGCCTCGTGGGCGCCGGTGCTGGCTCCCGACGGCACGGCGGCGCGGCCGAGCGAGCCGTCGGCGAGCGTCACGTCTGCCTCGACCGTGGGATTGCCGCGGGAGTCGAGGATCTCGCGCGCCCGCACCTGCTCGATCGCCGTGTTCACGGGGCCCCGCCTTCCCGCCATCCGATGCCGCAGCTTCGATCATCGACCGCGGGCGGGGCGCGGACAAGGCGTCCACTTTAACTACTGGCTGCGCGGGGGCGACGGCCAGGCGGTGTGACGGGTCAGCGAACCACCGGACCCTCACCCCCCGCCCTCTCCCGCTTCGCGGGCGAGGGAGCCGGATCAGATCCCCCGGCGGAGGGAGAGGGGGCCGCAGCTGGGGCGAGGGGGCCCGAGTAGCTAGTTGGCGCGGGGGTGGGCCTGCTCGAAGACCTCGCGGAGGTGGGTGTCGGCGAGGCGCGTGTAGATCTGCGTGGTCGAGACGTTGGCGTGGCCGAGCAGCTCCTGCACGTCGCGGACGGAGGCGCCACCGCGCAGCATGTGCGTCGCGAACGAGTGGCGGAGGGTGTGCGGCGTGACGCGCGTACCGATCTCTGCGGCACGGGCGTAGTTCTTGAGGATCATCCAGAAGCCCTGGCGGGTCAGCCGCTCGCCGCGCCGGTTCACGAACAGCGCCTCCTGCGGGCGGTCCTTGAGCAGCCTCGGGCGGGACTCGTCGAGGTAGCGCTCCAGGGCGTCCATCGCCTTGTCGTAGACCGGGATGGTGCGCTCGCGGTCGCCCTTGCCGATGCAGCGTACCGACCCCGGGCGAGGCGTGAGGTGCAGGCTATCGAGGTTGAGTGAGACCAGCTCCGTCACGCGCATCCCGGTGGCGTACATCAACTCGAGCATGCTCGAGTCGCGGATCGCCTCGGGAGTGGTGGACGTGAGTGGTTGTTGGAGCAGCGCGTCGACTTCCTGCGTGCTCAGTGGCTTGGGCGTTGCCTTGGGCGCTCGTGGTGAGTCGATCGAGGCAGTCGGGTTCTCGGTGAGGTCGCCGTGATCGAGCAAATAGCCGCAGAACGACTTCACGGCCGCGACTTTGCGAGCAATGGTGGCAGGCGCGTAGCCGCGCTCGCCGAGCCAGCCGACGTAGCCGGTGATCAGGTCGCGGTCGATGGAACTGGCTTCGGGGACCTCGCCGTTGCCGGCGCGCTCGCCTGCGAAGGAGGCAAAGCGAGTGAGGTCGTTCCTGTAGGCGTCGATCGTATTTCGGGACGATCCGCGCTCGGCGGACATGTAGTGCAGGAACGCGTCGATCCGGTCCTCCACCGGGCCCCCAAGCCACACTGACGCCACGTTGTCCCGCGAGCCGCGAGTATACAGGGACGCTTGAGGCGCTGTGGGAAAATCGCATTCGTGAAATCCGGGTTTCTTGGCAATGTCAAGTGGGTTGGCCGCTCTCGTCGGCAAATCCGCCCGCTCCGAGCAGCGGTACGAAGCGGCAACCGCCGAGCGATCTACGCCGCAACCGCTTTCCGCGCTTGGTGACCACGAGCAGCTCCTGGTGCGTCCGGCGACCCACCGGGATCACGAGGCGTCCCCCCTCGGCGAGCTGCTCCACCAGCGCCGCGGGCACCTCGGGCGCTGCCGCCGTGACGACGATCGCATCGAAGGGCCCGTCGTCCGGGGCGCCGAGGTCAGAGGAGGCGCGCAGGCACCGCACGTTGCGGACGCCGAGGCGCCGCAGCGTCGCCCGCGCGCGGCGGAGCAGGGGGCCTACGCGCTCGACCGTCACCACCTCGCGCGCGAGTCGGGCGAGGACTGCGGCCTGGTAGCCGGAGCCGGTGCCGACCTCCAGCACGCGCTCGTCGCCGTCGAGGGCGGCTGCCTGGGACATCATCGCGACGATCAGCGGCTGCGAGATCGTCTGGCCGCTGCCGATCGGTAGCGCACCGTCGTCGAACGCGTGGCGACGGAGGCCGGGCGGTACGAACTCGTCGCGTGGCACGGCGCGCATCGCGTCGAGGACGCGCCGATCGCGGACGTGCCGGCGGATGAAGCGGAGCATGCGCTGCTCGGCGGGGTCTCGACTGTCGTCCGCCGGGCTGGGGCCGGCGCCGTTGCCGCTGCGCGCGCCAGGTGACATCGAGGGGGTTCCGACGCGGCTACAGCGTGCGCTTGACGGTCTCCGCCAAGCGCGTGCTGAAGCCCTCGACCGCCGCGATCTCGTCGACGCTGGCCTGACGCAGCGCCTTCACCGAGCCGAACTTGCGCAGCAGGGCCCGCTTGCGCTTCGGGCCGACGCCGGGGATGGCGTCGAGGGCAGAGCGGCGCGTCTGCTTGCCGCGCAGCGTGCGGTGGTAGGTGATGGCGAAGCGGTGCGCCTCGTCGCGGACGCGCTGTAGCAGGTACAGCGCCTGCGATGTGCGCGGCAGCACGATGGGGTCGTCGACGTCGGCGACGAACACCTCCTCCTCGCGCTTCGCCAGCCCGCACACAGGCACGTCGCCGAGCGCGAGGTCGCGCATCACATCGAGCGCCGCACCGAGCTGCCCCTTCCCGCCGTCGATGACGACGAGGTCGGGCGCGATGTCCCACGGGCTCTGCTCGTCCGGCTCCTCGGCCTGCGCCTCGTCGCCGGCTGGCTGCTCCTCGGCCGGGAGCGCCTTCGTCTCCTCGCGCGAGCGGGCGAGGCGGCCGAAGCGGCGGGTCAGCACCTCGCGCATCGAGGCGAAGTCGTCCTGCCCCTCGACGGTCTTGATGCGGAAGCGGCGGTACTCGCGGTTCTTGGGGCTGCCGTCCTCGAACACCACCATCGACGCGACGGTATTGCTGCCCTGGATGGTCGAGATGTCATAACACTCGATGCGGTGAGGCCGCTCCGGCAGGTCCAGCTCGTCTTGCAGCAGCGACAGTGCGGCCTCGGTCTTGTCGCGGTTCGCGAGCCAGCGCACGCGCTGCATCGCGAGCGCCTCGCGCGCGTTCTCCTCGGCGGTCGCGACCAGCGCGCGCAGCTCGCCACGTTCCGGCACGGCGATGTCGACCGCGCGCCCGCGGCGCTCGCGCAGCGCCGCCGTCAGCTCCTCGTGGTCGGCGGCCGCGTGCGACAGCAGCACGGTGCGCGGGATGTACGTCGCCGACTCAAAGAACTGCGCGAGGAACGCGCCCAGCACCTCGGCGTCGGTCGCGTCGGTGGCGCCGTCGAGGGTGAACGAGTCGGTGTCCGCGACGACGGTGCCGCGCACGAAGAAGACATGCACACACGCCTCGTCGCCGTCACGCGCCAGCGCGAACACGTCGGCGTCGAGGCTCGAGGTGGTGGCCATGCGCTGGCGCTCTGTGACGCTGCGGATCGCCTGCGCCTGGTCGCGCAGGCGCGCCGCCCGCTCGAACTCAAGGTCCCCGGAGGCCTCGCGCATCTCTGTCTCGACGCCGCGCAGCACCTCGTTGCTGCGGCCCTCGAGGAACAGCAGCGTCTGGTCGATGACCCCTCGGTACTCGTCCTCCGTGCAGTAGCTCGTGCAGGGGGCGATGCAGCGCTTGATGTAGTAGTCGAGGCAGGGGCGGGGGTCGGTGCCCGTGATCTCCTTGGAGCACGACCGCCACGGGAAGAGCTTCTTCACCACGTCGAGCGTGCGCCGCACCGAGCCCGCCGAGGCGTAAGGTCCGAAGTAGCGCGCGCCGTCCTCCTCGACGCGGCGCGTGATGGTGACGCGCGGCCAGTCGTGCTGGACGTCGACCTTGAGGTACGGGTAGTGCTTGTCGTCCTTGAGTCGGACGTTGTAGACGGGCTGGTGACGCTTCACGAGCGTCGCCTCCAGCATCATCGCCTCCGCCTCGTTGGCCGTGACGACGTGGTCGAGCGTCTCGATCTGCTGGACGAGCGCGTGCACCTTTGGTTCGAGGCTGCGACCCGAGCCGAAGTAGGACCGCACCCGCGAGCGCAGGCGCTTCGCCTTGCCGACGTAGATCACCTCGTCGCGGGCGTTCTTCATGAGGTAGACGCCCGGGCGCTCCGGAAGTGCGCGCGCCTGCTGGAGCACCGTCGAGGAGGTCATGCGTCCAGTGTAGCGCCGCGTGGAAGTGCGTTCGGGGCGGCGTACTCTCCGGTACAGCCCGGCGCTCGGAGGTCGCGGCAACCGCCGGCGCGTAGCACCGCCGCTGATGGGCGCGGTATCCTCCACGTGCGGATACCGTGACGACGCAGGGGGGAATGGAATGCCCGAGCAGTACAGGCTTCCGTATACCCTGCGCGCCCCATCCGAGGAAACCGAGGACATGTACCTCGCTGAGGTACCCGTTCTCGCGGGTTGCCGGGCGTGGGGCGCGACTGCTGAAGAGGCCCTGTTCCACCTTGAGGGCGTGGCTGCGGACTACATCGCATCCTGCGCGGAGCACGGGGATCGGCGTCCTGCCGAGATTGCAGCCGCCGGGGAACTCGTCGTCGCTGTGTGACCTATCGTGAAGTGGCTCGCACCGCGCTCGACCAGGCCTGATCCGCCAGCCTCGCCGCATTGACCCCCGCCATGCCCCTGCCTACGCTCGCCGGGCACGAGGGGAGCCCCAGCGTGGACTTCGAGCCGGCATACACGCCTGAACAACGAGCCTTCCGCACCGAGGTGCGCGCGTGGCTCGCCGATCATGTCCCACAGGTCGAGGGCGACCAGGACTCCGACGAGAACTACGTGAAGTACCGGCAGCTCGGCCGCGACCTCGGCGAGCAGGGCTGGCTGCGTCCCACCGCCCCCACCGAGTACGGCGGCGGTGGACTCTCCATCGACCACGCCATCGTCCTCGCCGAGGAGATGGACCGGCACAACCTCACCATGCCGCCCTACTACGACAGTGGCGGCAGCCTCGGCGGCGCCAGCATCCTGGTCTGGGGCAGCGAGGAGCAGAAACGGCGCCTCCTCCCCCCGATCTTCCGCGGCGAGACCGTCACCTGGCAGCTCCTCACCGGCCCCGAGGCCGGCTCCGACCTCGCCTCGACGCAGACGGAGGCCGTCCGCGACGGCGACGAGTACGTCATCAACGGCACCAAGATCTTCATCGGTGGCTCGCACGGCGCCGACTCGTTCTGGACCATCGCCCGCACCGACCGCGAGGCGCCGCGCCACCAGAACGTGAGCTGGTTCATGATTCCGGCCGACCTGCCCGGCATCACCGTCGACCGCATGTACCTGCTCGGCGACGGCGGTGAGGGCATCGGCAGCGGCTACAAGAACACGATCTACTTCGACAACGTGCGCGTGCCCATCGAGAACCTTGTGGGCGGCGAGAACAACGGCTGGGCCGTGGCGAGCACGCACCTCGAGCTCGAGCATGGCTCCGGCGGGCGCATCGGCCGCAACGTGACGTTCGAGCGCACCCGCGAGCGGCTGCGCTCGCTGCCCTCGAACGGCTCGCACCCGCTCGACGACTCCGAATCGCGTGGCCTCCTCGCCGACGTGTTCATGGAGACGGAAGTGCAGCGGCTGCTCGACCTGCGCAACTTCTGGATGAACCGCTCGCACGAGGAGATGAGCTACGAGGGCCCGCAGGCCTCGTACTTCCGCAAGATGAGCAACCTGCGCGTGGCGCAGACGCTCCTTGAACTGCTCGGTCCATACACGCTGCTCGACGACAGCGAGGAGTTCGACGACGCAAAGGGCTGGTTCGCCTCGTTCCAGCGCAACGCGATCGTGCAGCTCCACCCGGGTGGCACGGCCGACATCCAGAAGGTGATCATGGCGCGCCGCATCGGCATCGGCCGCGAGGTGCGCGAGCGCGCCGGCAAGACGGTCGAGTAGCCGGCCGTGGACCTCTCACTCACCGAGGAGCAGCAACTCCTCAAGCAGGGCGTCGAGGACTTCATCGCGCGTGAGGCGACGCGCGAGGAGGTCGTCGGGCTCGCCGATAGCGACCTCGGCTTCTCGCCCGAGCACTACACGCGCGTTGCCGAGCTCGGCTGGCTCGGCGCGGCCATCCCCGAGCGCTACGGCGGCGCGGGGATGGGGCTCACCGACGCGGCCGTGCTCTTCGAGGCGTTCGGCTACGCGGCGCTGCCCGGCCCCTTCGTCTCCTCGGCCGTCGTCTCGGGGCTGATCGTCGAGGAAGCGGGCACCGAGGAGCAGCGCGCCGCATTGCTGCCGCGGATAGCGAGCGGCCAGGCGATCACGGTGCTCGCCCTCACCGAGGCCGCCTATGGCTGGGGCGCCGAGGGCGTCCACATGCGCGCCCACGTCAGTGGCGGCGACTACATGCTCGACGGCGTCAAGCTGTTCGTCCACGACGCGATGGGCGCCACCCACTTCATCGTCGCGGTCCGCACAGGCGACGACGACGGGCTATCGCTCATCGTCGTCGATGCGTCGACGCCCGGCGTGTCCGTGCGTCGGCTCGATGGGTTCACCGGCTCGGAGTGCGTCGTGCGCTTGGAGGGCGTACGCGTGCCGGCCTCGGCCGTACTCGGCGAGGCCGGAGGCGCGGAGGCGGCGCTGGAGCGCGCGCTCACGCGCGCGACGCCCGTGTTGTGCGCCTACCAGGTGGGCGGCGGGCAGGCGGCGTTCGACATGGCCGTGGCCTACAGCCGCGAGCGACACCAGTTCGGCCAGCCGATCGGCCGCTTCCAGCACGTCCAGAACCACATCATCCAGCTCGTCAACCACGTCGATGCCTCCCGCTGGACGACGTACGAGGCGCTGTGGCGACTCGACGAAGGTAAGGGGGGCGGCGCGGTCGCCTCGCACCTCGCGAAGGCAGTCGCGAGCGAGGGGTACGTGCAGGCGGTGAACTTCTCGCACGAGGTCCACGCGGGCGTCGGTGTGATGCACGAGTACGGACTGACGCTCTACACGCAGCTCTCGCGGTCGCTGTATCACCAGCTCGGCAGCCCGCGCTGGCACCGTCGCCGCCTCGGCGATCTCCTCGTCGACCACGACCTCGGTCCCGATCCGCTGGAGTGACGGTCGACACGAGAGGGCGGGAGCCTGTGCGATGACGGCGAGCAGGCCGGATCTGCTGACTGCGGATGACTTGCTGCGGCTCCATAGCCAAGGTGTGCGCGGAGAGTTGATCCGCGGCGTGCTCGGCGGGACCGTTTCGACGGGACAGGGTCACGGCAAGATCGCGGCCCGGCTGGTTGCCGCCCTCGTCAACTTCGTCGACCGGGCGCGGTCGGGCACCGTCGTCACGGCGCAGACGGGCGTGCTGGTCGATCGAGGGCGCGACATGGTGCGAGAACCGGACATCGCCTTCACGTCCGCCGAGCGTCTTCCCCTCGATGCTGTGGTTGAGGGCGACGCTGAGATCGTGCCCGACCTCGTAGTGGAGGTCGCTGAACGCGGCGCCACTATCGCCGCTCTGAACGACCGGGCGTATATGTGGCTGAGCCACGGGGTGCGGCTTGCGTGGGTCGTGCATCCCGACACTCGCACCGTGGACGTGCATCGGCCGGACGGCCGGGTCGTGATCCTCGGCGAGGATGATGCGCTCGACGGCCTCGATGTGCTGCCCGGGTTCACGTGCTCACTCGGGCCCGTCTTCGGCCCGTAGCGCCTACCCTGCGCCCTCCTCGGCCATCTGCCGCGCCAGCTCGTCCATATCGACGTCCTCGATGTGCGTGGCCAGCGACCAGCGGTTGCCCGACGGGTCGAGGATGCGGGCGATGCGGTCGCCGTAGGGCTGATCCTCGGGGTCCGCGACGGCGGTAGCGCCGGCCTTGACCGCGATGACGTACGTGCTGTCGACGTCCTCCACGTAGAGGTGGAACTGCGCTTCCGTGACGGGGAACTCGGGCGGCGTCGCGTCCGCGACCATCACGACCGAGTCACCGATCTCGACTTCGGCGTGGCCGATCACCCCGTCCGGCATCTCCATGCGCATGCGCTCGACGCCCTCGAACGCCGTCGCGAGGAACTCGAGGTAGCCCGCGGCGCCCTCGACGACGAGGTACGGGGTGATCGCGGCGTAGCCGTCGGGGACGGGCTGTGGGTCGGGCATGGGCGCTCCTCGCGATCTCGGGGTCGCATAGCGTCGCGCGCACACCTCCAACGCGCGACCGGGGGAGGCGCTCCCCCCCTTGAGACGCGCAACGCCCGCCCGCCGTGAGGCGAGCGGGCGCGGACTGCGCTGACTTCGAGGTGCGAGTGGTGACTACGCGCCGACGGGCTGGCCGCTCAGGCGCTCCATCACCTCCTGCGCTTCCTCCATGAGGTCGAAGATGACCTGCCGCGCGGGCTTGATCGACGTGATGTGACCCACGCCCTGCCCGGCCGGCGGGCCGCTCCAGTCCTCAAGGTGGTGGTCGTCGATTGCCTGCTTGATCTCGGCTACCAGCATCGGCTGCAGCGGCATCGGCAGCGGGTCCGGAGCCTCGGGCACGTCCCACGCCTCGGTCCACTTCGAGCGGACCTGGCGGACGGGCTTGCCGGTGGTCGCGCGCGACTGCACCGCGTCCTCGATGACCGCGTTCACCAGCTTCTGCTTGGCGTACATCTCGGTCTCGGACTCGTTCGTGGCCTGCCAGATGGTGCCGCACCATACGGCGTCGGCGCCCATCGCGATCGCGGCCGCGACGTGCGTGCCGGTCGTGACGCCACCCGCGGCCAGCACGAGGCTGTCCGGGTTGATCTCGTTGCGCGCCTTCACGACCTCGGGTACCAGCGAGAAGGTGCCGATGCGACCGCTGTGGCCGCCGGAGTCGCCACCCTGCGCGATGATGCCGTCGACCTTCGCGTCGAGCTCGCGCACTGCCTGGCGCTTCAGGCCGATGAGGCCCCAGCACTTCGTGCCCACGTCGTGCGCCTTGTCGAGGATGAACGCGGGGCTGCCGAGGCCGGAGGCGAAGATCGGCACACGGTTCTCGAGGACTACCTCGAGCTGCTTCTGCGCCTTCTCCATGAGCCCGGCGTCGATGCCGCCCTCGGGCGCCTGCTTCGGAGGCGGGATCTCGTTGTCGCGCATGAGTCCGGCGACGAAGTCGCGGTGCTCCTGCGGGATCATCTCCTCCAGATCCTCCATGTTGCCCTGCACGAACGACGCCGGGACCAGCAGGTCCACGCCGAACGGCTTGTCGCCGACGCGCTCGCGGATCCAACGCACGTCGCTGTCGATCTCATCGGGCGTCGAGCCGGTCGCGCCGAGGACGCCGATGCCGCCGGCGTTCACAACCGCGGCGATGACGTCCTTGGTGTGGG
Organism: Dehalococcoidia bacterium; assembly: GCA_965208885.1. GTDB lineage: Bacteria > Chloroflexota > Dehalococcoidia > UBA2979 > UBA2979 > VXMT01. The sequence continues at coordinate 856,978 of CBDBPS010000002.1, read as the reverse complement.
CGAACGCGACGATCGGGAACTCGGCCCCGTACTCCTCGCAGACTCTGGTGAACAGTGGATCTGCCATGGCTTACCTCCCAGGTGAGCGTTGCCGTCCGCGCCCGGGCGGGGCGCCGGATGTGGCTCGCTTGGCGCCGCGAACATAGCAACGCGCGATGCAGGCTGTAAACGCGTCGGATGGCGCCACAATGGGTGTTACCGAGAAACTCGGCGCGCGCACCTGAACGGGTGTCACCAACCGGTTCTTCGGATCGGACGCGTACCCACTGCGCCGGGGCTCCAGCCCTCGGGCGGATCCGCGACAACGAGACGCCGCTTCCGAGGTCGCTCGCGGCGTCGAGGCCGACCTCGTGCGCGACCCGGTCGAGGAGCGACGGTAACGAGCATGATCATCGCCAGAGCGTAAAGCGAGCCATCTCACGGGCTGCTCGCATTCGGTTCCCGGGCTAGGCTCCGGGCGATTTCAATGGTTGGCCTCGGGTCGCTGCCGGCAAGGCGTGGATCCCACGCGATGACGAAGTAGAGCATCCTAGTTTCCTCATCGAAAATGTAGACCTGCGGTAGCCTTCGTGGCTGGTGTTTTGGGCCGGCGGGGCTGTATTCCACCAGTGCGTGGCGGCCGTCAATGATGCGAGGCTCCCGCACCAGGGCCCTGTCTGCCCAGACCGGGAACGGCCACGGGTACTGCTCACCCGCCCAATAGGCCACGAGAATCTCGACGCCCGGGTCTCCATGCTCGTTCCGGTACCACGCGGAGTAGCCGTAGGTGGGGTCGGTCGCGCCTCCCCACGTCACTCCGGCAAGCGTCCATCCTTCTGGAACGTCAGCTTCGCGCCACCAAGGATGCGGTCCGTTACAGCACGCAAGATCGCGGATGGCGGCGACGCGGTCCGGTACAGTTGGGAACACTGGCGTGGCACTCCGGCCGGTCCAACTAGTTGGGATCAGATGAAAGAGCCCGTGCCGGACAGGCGAGGTCAGGGTGCGCGACGAGATCGCGGGCGGAGACCAGTCGATTTGGCGCTCGCCGTCCACGGTCACCGCTGCGCTGCAGCCGGCATAAGCGTCGGTGAAGCTCCTCACCCCGAACTGTCGCGTGGACGCTCGCGGTGGCGAACCGGGCACGGATGCTACCCGGTACCTCGCCCAGCAGTCGTCGGTCCTGCGCCACTCAAGAAGGTCGCCGACCGCGACTGAGTCGTAGAATCCTCCTAGCGAGACGCCGTCGGCGTCAGTCACGTTCACCCGCAGTAGCGTCGACTCCGTGCGGAGTTGCTCGGATGTCGTCACAGCAGTTGTCGAGCCCGCGTTGTTCGGGTCGGGCATCAGGAAGGTGTAGTTGCCTGCCGCCGTGGCGGCACCAGTTGTGTCGAAGCGGTTGTAGGTGAACTTCGGCGACTGGAAGACCGTCCTCGCGACCACAGTGCCGAGGATCGGCTTGTGGGTAGGCCGGACCGGGTGAGGCTTGGCGGCCGTCAGCTCGAACGTGAACCGCGCTGGCGCGTTGTCGTCCTCGCTGACCGTAAAGGTGTATGTCGTCCCGACTGGCTTGATGAGCTGCGAGGCCGAGACTGGCGAGGGTGTCCCGAACGTCGGCCCCGGGTCCCGCTGCAGGTAGAAGCGCGTCCACCCCTCGGGCAGCCGCGCCGCCGTCACCACCGTGTACTGCTGCCCGCGCTCCACGTAGTAGTGGCCGCCCGTGTCGGCCGTCAGGAGCACGTCGGGAGGGATCTCCGAGACCTGCGCGTAATCTCCGGGAGCTCCCCGGTACACCGCGCGGATGCAGTCCGCGGCGGTCGGGGTCGCACAGCGGGTCGCGGGCAGCGCCGTGAACGTCGCCGTCACCGTCTTGTCGGCGTCCATTGTCAGCGTGCACGTCGTGGCGGTGCCCGCGGTGCTGCAGTCGCCGCCCCACGAGGCGACCGCGTAGCCCTCGTCGGGCGTCGCGGTGACGGTGACGCTCTCGCCGTCGACGTAGGTGTACGTGCCCGGGAGCGGGCTGGTGCGCCCGCCGCCCGTCACCACGATGGTCAGCGAGTGCGTAGTCGTCGTGGGGCTCGGCGCCGAGGTCGCGGTCGCGGCCGGTGCGGACCGCGCGGCCGGGGCCGCGACGGGCGAGGGCGCCGCCGTCGCGGTCGTCGCGCGCGGTGTCGGCGACGAGGCCTCCTCGCTGGCCCCGGTGCAGCCGAGGCCCGACGCAAGCGCCGCGGCGAGCAGCAGCGCGGGCACGGTGAGTCGAATGAACCGGCGCATGCTTACCACTGCCGGATACTACGCTCCGCAGCGCACCCGGTTCCGGAGGCCCCCAGCCGAGTGTGCCATCGGCTCACAGATTCCCCGAGCTTCGGGGCGCCGGTCGCATGAGCGCGGAGCCACGGAGTGCCTGCCCGACCGCGGAGGGTGACGTTGCAGGCTCGGAGCTACATGCGGTAAATAGCCGTTCGGGGACGCTACTCTCCGCTCGCCGCCGGGGGCGAGGTCGTGTAGGTCCCGGCCCCGCCGCACCCCTCCGGGACGCCGATGAGCCAGTTGGCCGCCGCGACGGCCTCCTGCCTGGTAGGAGCCTTGAAGCGGAACGGCTCCCGCTCGGCGTCACAGGTCACCGTGACCGCCCACAGTGAGTCGGACGCGCTCGATGGCAAGGCGCCGGCCGCCGGGGGCGAGGTCGTGTAGGTCCCGGCCCCGCCGCACCCCCCTGGAGCCTGAACTACCCAGTTGGCCGCCTTGATGGCCTCCTGCTCGGTGGGGGCCGTGAGTGCGACCGGGCCGGGGCCGGTGTCACACGTCACCGTGGCCGTCCACGCAGACCCGGCGGTAGCGTCTCCCGCCGCGCCCCTGGCCGGGGCGCCTTGCGCTCCTTGTGCGGCTCCCACGACTCCGTGCGCGGCGTCGGTGGGGATGGTGCCCGGGGGCAGGATCTCGGGGCCGCTCTCCCGATCCTTGTTCCCGGCGTCGATGTGCAGTTCCGTGACTCGGCCGGGTGAGCCGCTGATGGTGATGCCCTCCCAGTTCGCGATCGCCGTGTCGGCGCTCCAGTTGAGAGTCTCGGCGCCGCGCAGCGTGTCCTGTACGGCGAGCAGCACCGCGCAGTCGCTGGCCAGCCCGTCGTTGCCCGAGCCCACCGCGGCACCCTCGATGCACTGCTGCTTGAGCACGGCCTCGGGGGTGGGTGTGGCTGCCGCGAGCAGGCCGGGCCCGACTTCGGAGCGGATGGTGATGGCGAGGAGAACCACGGCTACCAGCGCCGCGAGCGACAGGGCGGTCAGCGCGCCGCGACGGCTGTTCTCCGTAACATCATGTGTGGTCATACGATCCCGATACGAAAACGCGAACTGTCTATAGCAGGAGACTGTATCACGAATCTGCAACATGCGGTCAAGCCAGGTGCAGGACGGGGGACGCCACCGGCCCGATGCCCCGGCCGGTTCCTGCAGGTCCCGTCCCTCGCATCGGCCCGGCCGTCTGCGAGGCAGGGAGTACCAATCCAGATAACACCGACGCTAGTGAAATCAACGGTGACTTCACCCTCAGGCATCATTCCCGACAGCGCCCCGGCCCTCTCGCGGCGTCGCGAACGTGGCAGGCACGCGCAAGCACGCCGCCCGCCGTGAGGCACGAGGCCAAGCCCCATGCTGCTGACATCATGACCGGGTGAGAGCCCGCCCCACGCGAGGCGCGAGGACTCCTCGCGGCGCGTGGAGCCCTCGCGCGCTACGCTGCATGCGTGGAGGACGACCATGCAGCTGCGCCTGTTCCCGCTGCACACCGTGCTCTTCCCCGGTATGGCGTTGCCCCTCAACGTCTTCGAGCCACGCTACCTCCAGCTCGTCGAGGAGTGCGTCCGCGACGAGGAGCCGTTCGGCGTCGTGCTCATTCGCGAAGGTCCCGAGGTCGGCGGCTTCGCAGTCCCGTACGACGTCGGCACGACGGCGCGCATCGAGCGTGCGGAGCCGAACATCCTCAACCAGATCGCGCTCTCCTCGCGCGGCGAGCAGCGCTTCCGCATCGCTGAGCTGCACCACGACCGCCCCTACCTCTGGGCCGACGCCGAGCTCATCGAGGAGCCCTCGGGTGAGGCGCCGGCCGAGCTACGCGAGCGAGCCCGCGACCAACTCGGTGCGTTCGCGCGGCTGCGCGCGCAGGCGCGCGGCGAGTACGAACGCGACCCGGGTTCCGATCCACCCGAGGGCGCCGGCGCGCTCGCCGACGCCATCTGCGCTACGGGCGCCGGCACGGCGGACGAGCGTCAGCGGCTCCTCGAAACGCTCGACCCCGTCGAGCGCCTCACGCGCGCTGTCGAGATGTTCGAGGAGATCCTCGAGCTGCTGCGCCGTCGCGTCGGAGAGGCGACGGTGCAACGCTGGAACGAGCCGGGGGGCCTCAACTGACCCGCTGCGGATGCGCGCTGCGCTTCGCGCGGTACGCTGTCCGGGCTCGCACGACGGCCGTGCGGATGGAGGTGTGGCGGTGACCCTGACCCTCGGCGTCCTCGACCAATCGCCCATCCGCGAGGGCGGCACCGCAGCCGAGGCGCTCGCCGAGACGCTGGAGCTCGCGAAGGCCACCGAGCGGCTCGGCTACAGCCGCTACTGGCTCGCCGAGCACCACAACAGCCGCGGCCTCGCCAGCTCCGCGCCCGAGGTGCTCATCGCGCGCGTCGCCGCGGAGACCTCGACGATGCGTATCGGCTCCGGTGGCGTGATGCTCTCGCACTACGCGCCGCTCAAGGTCGCCGAGAACTTCCGCACGCTCGAGACGCTCTACCCCGGCCGCATCGATCTCGGCGTGGGGCGGGCGCCGGGTTCCGACGGCCGCACGGCGCAGGCGCTGACGCACGGGCCGGGCGCGCTCGGCATCCAGCACTACCCGAATCAGGTCGCCGACCTGCTGCGCTTCGTCGCCGACCAGATGCCCGAGGGCCACTACTTCACCGGCATCCAGGCTACACCGCTCGGACCGACGGTGCCGCAGCCGTGGATGCTTGGCTCCTCGCTCGAAAGCGCGAGCATGGCGGCCGAGCTCGGGGTACCGTACTCGTTCGCGCACTTCATCAACGAGGCGTGGGCGGCCGAGGCGATCACGCTCTATCGACGCATCTTCCGCTCCTCGCCGTGGCTCGACGAGCCGCGGGTGAGCGTCGGCGTCTCGGTGATCTGCGCCGACACCGACGAGCGCGCCGAAGAGCTGGCGATGAGTCGCTGGATGTGGCGGCTGCGCAACCGGCAGGGCCGCGCCTACGGCGTCCCCTCGGTCGAGTCGGCCATGGCCGAGGAGCTCAACGAGGCGGAGCGCGAGTACATCGACTTCCAGCGCAAGAACGCGCTCGTCGGCGGCCCCGAGCGCGTGAAGGAGCGCATGGAAGCCCTCGCCGCCGAGCTCACCGCCGACGAGTTCATCGTCGTCACCATCACCTACGACTTCGCGGACCGCCTGCGGTCGTACGAGCTGCTGGCGGAGGTGTTCGGGATGGAGGGGCGAGCGGGTGTGTAGCTTTCTCAGGCGAGCCTGCGATGGAGTGCCGCGTCGAGGCGGTCGGCGAGGGCGCCTTGGTCGATCTGCCGCAGTTGACGAGACAATTCGGGCCGTGACTCTGGATAGACGCTAGCTTCGCAGAGCACTGCTCGGGCGAGGTGCGTGAGCAGGGATAGCTCCAGTTCTGAGGCGGCGTCGTCATCACCGACGGCCAGCATTTCCTTGTACAGGCGCTCGGTCTTGCGCGCGCGTGAGCGCGCCTCGCTGGCTGACGGTAGGGCGAGGTGATCGATCCACTTCGATCGCAGCGCGGTCCACCACTGGTTTCGTTCGAAGAGGGGCTGTCCGAACCTCACGGTCCATGAGATGTAGTCGTGGCCTGCCTCGAGCATGTGAGGCACATCTGCCCGATCGTACTGGCGTAGGTCGACGTCGAGCGGCGGCCTGGGCAACGCGGGCCGATCCTGGGAATAGACGAGCACGAGGTCGAGGTCATCGCTGCGCTTCACGTCCCGCACCGCCGATCCGGTGGCAACGATCGCATCGATAGCCGTGTTCTGGCCTGCGGCGTCAACTGCCGCGAGTGTCCATGAACGAGCGGCCTCGCTCGGCCACAAGCGGACGGCGTTGAGGGCCGCGCGCCTGCGGGCCATCTCGCCATCTCGTGTTCTTACGCGGTTCATGATCGCGCCATCAACTCCCCAACGGACGAAACATACTCCTCGATCGCTACGTTGATATCCTCTGCGTTCAGATCGTCGGGTCGACTTGTATCACCGTATGCCTCGTACTTTCGTGCCTCGTTCAGTGCGAACAGCAAGTCCTCGATGTCGGGGAACCCGTGCTCATCGCGCAAGCGTCGGGCAGCCTCACCCTTGGCTCGATGTGTGCTCGGACGTTCCCAGCCGAGGTGCAGAGCTGCTGCGACGACGGAGGCTTCGAGGCAGTAGAAGCCGTATGTGGAAAGGTCCACCCAGTCCGTCGGCTCATCCCACGAAGCCAACACCCGGTCAGGTGGGAGTTCGCGAGTCGCAGGGAGTCCTCCGCAGTCTGCTCCATTGCTGAAATGGCTCCCACCGCCCATCCTACTGACCCTCGGTGCTAGTCGAGTTTACCCCCCGCGCCGCCCCCACGAGCGCCAACGCGTGCGCATGCGCGGCCACGTCGTGGACGCGGACGAGGTGGACGCCGTGGGAGGCAGCGAGGACGTTGAAGGCGAGCGTGGCTTCGAACTGGCCGGGGGCGTCCTGGCGCTTCTCGTGGCCGAGGGCCTCGGCGAGGAAGCCTTTGCGCGAGGCGGAGATGAGCACCGGGTAGCCGGTCGCGACGAGGTCGGGGAGGCCGTCGAAGAGGCGCAGGTTGTCCTCGAGCGACTTGCCGAACTCGAAGCCCGGGTCCAGCCATGGCCGGGGCGTGCCCGCGGCCTCGAGGGCTGACGCGCGGTCGAGCAGGAAGTCGCGCACCTCGGCGACGATGTCCTCGTAGCGCTGGTCCGCGTCGTAGTGGCGCTGCGGGCGGCCGCGCATGTGCATCACGATGGGCGTTGCGCCGTACTCGGCGGCGACCTCCGCCATCTCGGGATCGATGAAGCCCGTCACGTCGTTGAGGCCATCGACGCCCGAGGCGGCCGCTGCGCGTGCGACCTCGGCGGTCCAGCTGTCGACAGTGACGGGGATGCCCTCGGCGGCCAGCGTCTCGATGACCGGGCAGACGCGCTCGATCTCCTCCTGCGGCGTGATCGGCGCGGCCCGCGAGGAGGTGGAGTGCGCGCCGACATCGATGATCGCGGCGCCCTCGGCGATCAGGTCACGCGCCCGCGCGAGCGCCTTCGAGGGATCGACGACGGAGTCCGCGACTGGTGAGTCAGGCGAGAGGTTGAGGATCGCCATGATCGCGGTGCGATCAGTGGCGTCGATGCGGTGCTTGCCGAGTTCGAGCAGCACGCCCTGTCCCTCGTCCTTGGCGGGGATGCGCCCCGGCCCTCGCGCATCCAGTCTACGTGCGTCGAGGTCTACGGGCGGCGGGCTGTCGCAGCGCGGAGCGGCGTCGTAGAGTCGAGTCAGACTTCGACGCAAGCGCGCTCCCACCACGCTGCGAACGGCGAGGCATGCCCAAGGTCAGACAGGCGATACGGCTTGTGGAGCGCGATGGCTGGCGGTTGGATCGGATGCGTGGCAGCCATCGACAGTACCGGCATCCGATGAAGCCCGGGACCGTCACGATCGCCGGGAGGCCAAGCAAGGATCTATCACCGGCCACCTGGAGCAGCATCCTGAAACAGGCGGGCCTGAGCAGAGAAGCATCATCGTGAAGTACACCGTCGTGATTGAAGAGACTGACAACGGCTATTCGGCCTACGCTCCCGATGTGCCGGGATGTGTTGCGGCAGGCGACACCGTATCCGAGGTCGAGAACCTCATTCGAGAGGCGCTCGCACTCCACCTCGAATCGCTCCGTGAGCACGGCGAGCCGGTGCCGGAGCCGCGTGCTTCGGCCGCACTGGTGGAGGTCTAAGCGGGGTCGGTCTGGCGGACGGGAGCGCGAACAGGAGCAGCGAGGGGTCATGGTGGTCGAAGACAACTCGGAAGCCGTCGGTGAGCCCGTCCTCGTCGCGGTGGACTTCACCGCCGACGAGTTGCGGCTGCTCTTCAGCGACGCGCAGGGCGCGCCTCTCGAACGTGGTGAGTGGCCGCTGCCACCCCTGCCCGACGAGGATGCCTGGTCGTGGGAGATTGGCGGGCGTATCGCGACGCTATTCGCGACCGAGGGGTCTCGACGGTCGGCGCTCGCTATCGCCGTCGCCGCGCCCGGCGTCGTCGACCCGCTCGGCGGGACGCTCGCCCACTCGACCGGGCAGCGCGAGTGGGACGGCCTCGCGGTCGTCGAGGCGTTGCGACGACACATCGACACACCCATCGCCTGCGAGAGCCGCACGAACGCGGCGCTGATCGGCGAGCGCTGGCACGGCGCAGCCGGAGGCGCGGACGACGTGCTCTACGTCTCGTTGCGCGGGACGCCCGAGGCGGCCCTGCTGTCCGGCGGACGCCCCGTACGCGGCGCGCGCTTCTCGGCCGGCAACCTTCCGGCGATGCCGGAACTGGAACCCGGCCAGCTCATCGGCGACGACGACCTCGAGACCGCGTCGGGGCTGCTTGCCGACGCCTCGGCGCTGCTCGGCCCCGAGCTGGTCGTCATCGACGGCGAGGACGAGCACACGCGGCGGCTGATTCCGCTGCTCCAGCGGGTGCTGGACGAGGTGGCGCCGGGGCCACGCGTGGTCGCCTCCGAGCTCGGCGACAACGCCGCGCTGCTCGGCGCGGCGCGCCTCGCGGCCCGACTCGCGTACGAGGGCGACCGGAAGCCGTGACGCCCGAGGAGCCACGTCGCGTGCGCGGGGAGCCCGCGCGGCCCTACTCGTTGCGGCTCGACGCCGAGCGCCTCGGCACGCTGCTCGGCTCGGTGGCATGGGTGCTCGGCGCGCTGGAGATCATGCGCGACCGCGGCCACGCCGAGGCCAGCGAGGAGCTCCATGAGCTGCAGGAGCAGCTCAAGCCACGGCTGGAGCTGATGCTCATGAACGTCGCCGCGGCCCGGCAGTCCGTCGAGACCGAGGCCGACTCGGAGCTCGGTCGGCGCGTCGAGGCGGCGTACACGCAGGTGCGCGAGGCGTTCGAGCGCTGGATCGCCCTCACTGCCTCGGACACCGCGAGCGTGGCGATCGGCCAGCGCCTCGCCGAGATCGCCGATGACCCCGAGGGCGAAAGTAGCGACGCGGAGGACCAGGCGTAGATCCGCGCACACGCCCTTCTCCCGCACCCTCGCCCCTCCCCATCGAAGGTGGTGGCCGGGGCTTCTGGTTCCCTCGCCCCCGCGAAGGGGGAGAGGGTTAGGGTGAGGGGGCCGCCCCGCGGGCTGTCGCAACGCTCTCGCCCCGATGCCCATCTCCGTCTCCCTCGAGGAGAGGGGCCGGATGCGCTCAGTGGCCTACGTAGCGCGAGGCGAGCGGGTAGCGTCGGTCGCGCCCGAAGGCTCGAGGGGTGATCTTCACGCCCGGCGGCGACTGGCGGCGCTTGTATTCGTTGCGGTTGATGAGGTCGATCACGCGACGCACGATTGCCGGCTCGTAGCCGCGCTCCACGATCTCCTCGAAACCCGCGTCTTCCTCGACGTACGCCTCGATGATCGGATCGAGGACCTCGTAGGGGGGCAGCGAGTCCGTGTCGAACTGGTCGGGGCGGAGTTCGGCTGACGGCGGCTTGTCGATGACCACTTGCGGGATCACCTCGCCGCGCGTGTTGCGGTGGCGTGAGAGCGCGTAGGCGAGGGTCTTCGGTACGTCCTTGATGACCGCGAAGCCGCCGGCCATGTCGCCGTAGAGCGTCGCGTAGCCGCAGGCGTACTCGGACTTGTTGCCGGTGGTGAAGACCAGCGTCCCGAACTTGTTCGACAGCGCCATCACGAGCATGCCGCGCAGCCGCGACTGCAGGTTCTCCTCCGCCGTCCCCTCGGCCGTCCCCTCGAACGGTCGCGCGAGGGTGTCGAGCGCGGCCTGGTGCAGCGCCTCGATCGGCATCGCGATCAGCTCGATGCCGAGCCGGTCGGCGAGGTCCTGCGCGTCGGCGATCGAACCCTCCGAGGAGTAGCGCGAGGGCAGCGAGACGCCGCGCACGTGCTCGGCCCCGAGCGCGTCGACGGCCACCGCCGCGACGAGCGAGGAGTCGATGCCGCCGGAGAGTGCGACGATCGCGTCGGCGAACCCGCTCTTGTGTGTGTAGTCGCGCGTGCCGGCCACGAGCGCGTCGTAGGTCTCGGCGAGGGCGTCGGGCGGCTCGAGGTCTGTTGGCGGTGCGGGCTCGCGGGCGGTGTCGGAGGCGGCGCTGATGTGCCGCGGCGCGGCGGGCTCCGCCGCGTGGCGCTCGCGGCGCAGCCGCGACTCGTGGAGCCGCACCTGCCGCACCTCGTCGACGGGGATGTCGGCCACCACGAGGTCCTCACGCATCGAGGCGCCGCGGGCGAGGACCGCTCCGCGCGCGTCGATGACGAGCGAGTTGCCGTCGAATACGAGTTCGTCCTGTCCGCCCACCTGGTTCACGTAGGCGATGGCGATGTGGTCGTCGGTGGCGCGGGTGGCGAGCATGCGCTCGCGCTCGCCCGTCTTGCCTGCGTGGAAGGGCGACGCGTTGATGTTCACGATCACCTCGGCGCCGTCGAGCGCGGCCGCGTGGGCCGGGCCGTCGGCGTACCAGATGTCCTCGCAGACCGTCACGGCCACCTCGACGCCGCCGATGAGGAAGCGAGGCGTCTCGTGCCCCGGCTGGAAGTAGCGCTGCTCGTCGAACACGCCGTAGTTGGGCAGGCGGTGCTTTCGGTAGCGCGCGACGACCTCGCCCTCGTGGACGATCGCGGCGCTGTTGTACAGCACGCCATCGAACTCCACGCACCCGACGACGAGCGGGGGGAGTCCCTGGGCGTCACGTGCGAGGGCTGCGAGCGCGGCTTCTGCCTCGTCGATGAACGGCGCGCGCAGCAGCAGGTCCTCGGGCGGGTAGCCGGTCACGGCCAGCTCGGGGAACGCGACGACGTCGGCGTCGAAGTCAGCGGCGCGCCGCGCGGCGTCGAGGATGCGCGCGCGGTTGCCGTCGAAGTCACCGACGGTGGTGTTGATCTGGGCGAGCCCGACCCGCAGATGGCGCATTGCCGCTCCGTCCCGGCGAGATAGCGTACGAGGTACGCGAACTCCGCGAGGCCGATCGTACGCGATGCCGTCGCGCTATCGCAACGCGCCTCCCCACGTGCGCCACGCGCGGCGACCTTCGCGAGGCGAGGCGCTATCCTCGTCACGCGCGGCTGGGAGGCCTCACGGCGGTCGCGCGCGGAAGGCGGACGCGGGCGTGCATATCGACGTGACCGGACGGCTCCTCGAGGCCTCGGTGGTTGCGCACGAGGGTACGCACGCCGGCCAGAGCGTCTGGGAGCGCTGGAACTTCGACCCCGAGCTGGTCATTCCCGTGCTGCTACTGACGGGCCTCTACCTGCGAGGCCTGCGCGTGTGGCGCAACCGCAGCCGTGAGCACCCGCACTGGCGCACGGCGAGCTACCTGCTCGGCATGTTGGGGCTCCTCGCGTCCGTCGAGTCGCCCCTCGATGCGGCCGCCGAGCACCACTTCTCGATGCACATGATCCAGCACGAGCTCCTGATGATGTTCGTGGCGCCGCTGATCCTGCTCGGCGCCCCCACCACCCCGGTGCTGCGAGGCATCCCGCGCAGCGTGCGGCGTCGCGTCGTGCGGCCGCTGGTACGGCGTCGCGAGGTGTACGCCCTGTACCGCCTCGTCACGCACCCGGTGGTCGCCCTCGGGACCTTCACGGCTGTACTGGGGCTGTGGCATTTCGCGCCCGGCTGGTACGACGCTGCCATCCGGGACGACTTCGTCCACGACGTGCAGCACTTCTCATTCATGCTGATCGGCGCGCTGATCTGGTGGAACGTCATCGACCCGAAGCCGCTGCGGTCGCGGCTCGGCTACGTGGGACGCATGGGCTTCCTCGTCGTGGCGAGCACCCCCAAGTCGTTCCTCGGCGCGATCATCGTGTTCTCCGAGGAGCCGCTGTACGAGTTCTGGTTCCAGGTCGAGCCGCTGCTCGCGCTCACGCCGCTCGAGGACCAGGAGCTGGGCGGCCTGCTGATGTGGGTGCCGAGCCAGATGATGTTCCTGCTCGCCCTCGGCGTGGTGTTCTTCGTGTGGGCGCAGAAGTCCGAGGAGCGCCAGCGCGCTGAGGACGAGGCGCGTCTCGCTGCCGCGCAGGCTGCCTCGTCAGGTTCCGGCGGCTAACTGCGAGGCCCACGCCGGCGGGCAGACTCCATTCCTCCGTTCGTGGCTCCGGGCAGTTCGGGGAGCAGCGCTGCCCACTGCCCCAGGACACCGCCACTGCGGGGGCCAAGGGCGCTGCGACACGGATGGCACACAGCAAGAGGCCCGCTTGCGCGGGCCTCGAACGTTGGTGGCTGCCCCGCGACGGAGGGTGAGTCCTTAGACGATGTTGGTGATGTCGGTCCAGAAGAGCGCGATCAGGGCGATCAGCACGCCGGCCGCGAGGAGGAACGAGCCGCTGAACACCTGGCTGAGCAGCCGGTGCTCGAACCGCAGGTGCATGTAGTACGCGACCACGATCACGAACTTCACGGCGGACAGGACGATCAGGATCGGGATCAGCATGTTGCCGAGGTCGACCCAGAGCGACGCGCCCAGCTCGACGATCGTGATGATGGTCAGGAGCAGGCCGATCCAGACGTACTGCATCGGCTGGAGGCCGTGTTCCTCCTCGACGCCGTGGTCGTTGTGCGTGCTCATCGTGCGCTCCCGTCCCCGATGTTCGGCGCGTCTACGCCGGGATGAGGTACAGAATCGTGAAGATCACGATCCAGACGATGTCGACGAAGTGCCAGTACAGCCCTGCGGTCTCCACCTGGAATCCGGGCTCCGACCCCAACCCGCGCCGGCGGAACGACGCCGCGAGGAGCGAGCCGAGGATCAGCACGCCGACGGCGACGTGCGTGCCGTGGAATCCCGTGAGCACGAAGAACGAGGCGCCGAACTGGCTCGTTTCGAGCGTCAGTCCCTCCTGCCCGAACGTGCGGAACTCGTACACCTGGTAGCCGAGGAAGGCCACGCCGAGCAGCATCGTAACGAGCAGCCAGGACTTCATCATCATCGGGCGGTTGTGCTGCGCCCCGTAGACCGCCAGCACCATGGCGACACTGCTCATGAGCAGGACGAACGTGCTCTGCGAGGTCAGCGGGATGTCGAAGATGCCTTCACAGACGGAGATGCCGGCCTCGGCCGCCGGGTGGCAGAGGTGCGCGGCTACCTCGGTGATCGTGCCGGAGGCGACCGCCTCCTCGAGGTAAGCGGTCTCGACGAAGGTTTCGCTGGGGAACGGCGGGAGGTCGATCCCGCCCTTGAAGATCAGGTAGGTCGCGATCAGCGAACCGAAGAAGAGGCACTCCGAGCCGAGGAAGATCCACATGAGGAGCTTCCGGCTGTCGATGCCGGTGGTGGTGTGATGCTCTACCTGGTGTTCGGCTGCTGCCACGAGTGATCCGTCCCGGTTCTATTCGGTGGGTTCCAGGGTCCAGCCCCAGGTCCCGTAGATGATGACCGGCACGCCCAGTGCCGTGATCGCGAGGTGCGTGAGCGGGCCGAGGCCGAGCAGCAGCACCCCGAAGGCAATGATGATCGGGTAGTACGACGGTGGCGGCAGGTGGATGTGCGTGCCCGGCTCCGGCGGGGGCGTCGTCATGTTGTGGTCGCGCAGGTACCAGACCGGCTCGCGCGAGTGGACCTCGGGAATCACGTCGAAGTCGTGCTCAGGCGGCGGCGAGGTGGTCGCCCACTCGAGCGTGGGCGCGTCCCACGGGTTGTCGCCGGCGTCCGGCTCCTTCTGCGCGGTCTTGAAGACGTTGATCATGAAGAACAGCACACCGGCCGCGAGGATGAACGCGCCGACGGTGGCGAAGAGGTTCCAGAAGTCCCAGCCGAGGTTCGCGTCGTAGGTGTAGATGCGCCTCGGCATCCCGCTCACGCCCAGGAAGTGCATCGGGAAGAACGCCATGTTCATGCCGATGAACATCAGCCAGAAGTTCCACTTGCCGAGCGTCTCGTCCAGCAGGCGCCCCGTCATCTTCGGCCACCAGTAGTAGAAGCCGGAGAAGATGCCGAACAGCGCGCCGCCCACCAGCACGTAGTGGATGTGCGCGACGATGAAGTAGGTGTCCTGCTGCTGCTGGTCGACCGGCGGCGAGGCGTGCATGACGCCCGAGATGCCGCCGATGGTGAACAGCGCGACGAACGCGACCGCGAAGTACATGGCGGTCGTGAAGCGGATATTGCCGCCCCACATGGTCGCGAGCCAGTTGAAGACCTTGATCCCGGTCGGGATGCCGATCGCCATCGTGCTGGCCGAGAAGACGGCCTGCTGCACTGCGCCGAGGCCGGTGGTGAACATGTGGTGGCTCCACACGGCCCAGCCGAGGAAGCCGATGGAGACGCCGGCGAAGACGATGGCCGCGTAGCCGAAGAGCGGCTTGCGCGAGAACGTCGGGAGCACCTCGGAGACCACGCCCATGGCGGGGAGGATCAGGATGTAGACCTCGGGGTGGCCGAACACCCAGAAGAGGTGCTGCCACAGGATCGGGTCGCCGCCGCCCTCGGGCAGGAAGAAGCTCGTCGTGAACTGGCGGTCGAAGAGCATCTGCACCAGCGCCACGGTCAGCACGGGCAGGGCGAGGACGAGCAGGAACATGATGACGAAGGTCATCCAGATGAAGACCGGGAGGCGCATCATCGTCATGCCCGGCGCCCGCAGGTTGATGATCGTCACCGCGAAGTTCAGCGCGGCGGCCAGCGACGAGATGCCCAGGATCATCAGCCCGATGACGTAGAAGTCCATGCCGGAGCCGGAGAACTCGCTGCTGCTGATGGGCTGGTAGGCGAACCAGCCCGTGTCAGGCGCGCCGCCGAAGAAGAAGCTGCTGGTCAGGACGAGTCCACCGAAGAGGAAGATCCAGAAGGAGAGGGCGTTCAGCCTGGGGAACGCCACGTCCCGCGCGCCGATCATGAGGGGGACCATGTAGTTAAAGAACGCTGCTCCCAGCGGCATGATGGCCAAGAAGATCATCGTCAGTGCGTGCATCGTGAAGAGCTGGTTGTACAGCTCGGCGTTGACGACCGTGCCGTTCGGCACGGCGAGCTGCGTGCGGATCAGCAGCGCCTCGATGCCGCCGATGAGGAAGAAGATGAACGCGCTCACTCCGTACAGCGCGCCGATGCGCTTGTGGTCGACGGTCGTAATCCACGACCAGACCACGCTTTCGGTGGTAGGGGCGGCAATGGTGCCTGCTGCGGTCGCCATCTTCGGTGCCTTTCGCTACGGCCGCTTGGTTCGGCGCGCGGCTACTTCAGCTCGCTCAGGTAGGTTGCGATAGCCAGGATGTCCTCGGCCGAGATCTCGTCCTCGAAGGCCCGCATGAACCGGAGTGGCGGGTCCTTGTCGGTGATGTCGTTCTCGGGGTTGATGCCCGGCTTGATCTCGGCAGGGTTGCTGATCCAGTCCACGAGGTTCTCGATGTTGTTGTCGAGGATACCCGCTGCGATCGTCTCCCGGCTGCCGATGTGCGTCAGGTCCGGGCCGAAGTCGGCGATGCTCGCGGCGGTGCCACGGATGGTGTGGCACTCAGCACAGCGCACCACGAAGAGCGTCGCGCCGAGCTGACCGAGTTCGGAGGTCGGCTCCACGGCCTCGGACAGTTCGTTCTGGGCCCACGCGTCGAACTCCTCGGCGGTGTGGACGTAGACGCGGAAGCGCATGTTGGCGTGCGAGGCGCCGCAGAACTCGACGCACTGCCCGAGGTAGGCCTCTTCGCGGACGGAGTCCGGGTTCGGCGTGAACCACAGGTCGTTCTCGTGGCCCGGCACCATGTCGACCTTGCCGGCGAGCTGCGGGATCCAGAACGAGTGGATGACATCGTCGGAGTACAGCTTGACGTGGGCGGGCCGATCAACGCTGAGGTGCAGCTCGTTGGCGGTCGTGATGCCGAGTTCGGGGTACTTGAACTCGAACCACCACTGCTTGCCCGTCGCCTCGATCACCATCGAGTTCTCGGGCGGGGTGTCGGTGGTGTCGGCGATGACCTGCCACGTGGGTACGAGCATGACGAGCACGATCGCCACGGGGATGATCGTCCACAGCACCTCGAGGCGGGTGTTGCCGTGAATCTGGTTCGCCACCTGGCCCGGGCGCTCGCGGTAGCGGACGGCGAGCCAGAGCGTGACCAGCATGATCGCGACGAACACGAACATGGAGAGCCAGAAGACGATCTCGTAGACGCCCTGGATGGCCTGAGTGAAGTCAGACTTTGGCTCGATGGTGGTCATCGGGTCGGAGCAAGCGGTGAACAGGACGAGCAGCACCGCCGGTACGAGGATCAGCAGTCGACGCGCCCAACGTTGGGAGATGCGCAACAGGACCTCCTCGGTCACTCGGCACGCGCCCCGATACCCGTTCGCCCGATATCGTAACGCCGCGTGCGGGCTCCGCACAGCGCAGTCCCCCTGCGCCTCGGTACGATTATCATTGGGCTGATCAGTGGTCAAGGCCGGAAGCCCTCCCAAGTGGAGATCCGTGGCCCTCCCGACCCCCCGATCGTTGATCGCCGCACCCGCTCCGAATAGCCTCGGTGACAGCTTATGGCAGCGATCATCCGCTTCATCCAGGGCCGCCTGCTCGTGATCGGGACGGGCGCAGCACTGCTCGCGCTGCTGTCCGTGCTCGTGATCGCGATGACGCGCGACGTCGGCCAGGAGCGCCTCGGCAACGTGGATCCCGGCATCGAGCAGGTCCGCGAATTCACGCTTCCCACCCTCGACGGCGAGCGCGTCGCCATCGCCGACTACGCCGATGGGCCTGTGTTCGTCTACTTCTGGGCCTCATGGTGCGCCCCGTGCGAGAGCGAGGCGCCGCTGATCGAGCGGCTCTGGGCCGAGTACGAGCCGCAGGGCTACGTCTTCATCGGGATCAACATCCTCGACAGCGAGCGCGGCGCGCGCGAGTTCGTCGATCGCCACGGGCTGACCTTCCCGATGCTGATCGACAGCGACGGGGACGTGTATTTTGATTTCGGCGTGAACGGCGTCCCCGAAGCCTACTTCCTCCAGGCGGGCCTCCAGGTGACGCGCAAGTACATCGGCGAGCTACGCGAGCAGGATTTCCGCGACATGCTCGAAGACATCCGGCCGGTCTCGTGAACGGCGCAGCCCTCGGACGGCTGCTTGGCAGCACGCGCGCGCGGCTCGTGGCCGTGCTCGCCCTCGCGACCGTCGTGATCGGCGTGCTCGCGGTGCAGGCCGCCGACTCCTCGCTCTCGTACTACGTGACGCCCGAGGAGTTCGCGCAGGAGCTGGACACGGAGGGCCGCCGCTGGCGCGTCGGCGGGCGCGTGGTCGACGGCTCGATCGTCGAGGACGAGCGCGGCCGCCCCATCGCCTGGGTGGTCGAGGGCGAGCAGGGTGACCAGATGGAGATCACCGTCAGCGACGCTGGGGTAGCGATCCCCGACCTGTTCACGCCGCGCGCCTTCGTCGTCGTCGAAGGTGTGGCGGCCGCGGCCGGCAGCCTGGAGGCGTCGAGCGTGATCGTGCGGCACGAGCCGGAGTTCGTCACCGACCCCGACGACGCCTCGATCGCGGCGCCCAAGTCCGCCGAGGAGTGATGAACCTCGTCGCCACGCTCGGCGCTTCGGCGCTCCTGACGGCGCTGGCGGCGTCGCTGTTCGCCGTGGGCGCCGCGGTGGTGGGTCAGCGGCTGGCCCGACCGGCGCTGATTGCGGCGGCGCGCCGCGCGATCGTCGTCACCGCCGCGCTCACGACGCTCGCGATGGGCGTGGTCGCCTACGCGCTGCTCGCAGACGACTTCTCGATCGCCCACGTCGTGAATGTGTCGTCGCGCGACATGCTGCCGCACATGAAATGGGCCGCGCTCTACAGCGGACAGCCCGGCTCGCTGCTGTTCTGGACCTGGATGCTCTCGCTCATGCTCGCCGCGTTCGCGCTCATCACCGTGCCGCGCATCCCGTGGGGAGCCTCGCACGCGACGGCGGCGAGCGGCGCAGTCCTCGTGGCATTCCTCGTGCCGGCTGTGTTCCTCGCCTCGCCTTTCGAGGTGAGCCCGGTGACCCCGGACGACGGCGTGGGGCTCAACCCGCTGCTGGTCGATCCCGCGATGATGTTCCATCCGCCGTTCATGCTCGCCGGGCTTGTCAGCACGGCCGTGCCCTTCGCCCTCGGAGCCGCCGCGCTGCTGTCCGGGCGCATCGACGGCCGCTGGATCCGTGCCGTGCGCCCGTGGGCGCTGTGGTCGTGGCTGCTGCTGAGCGTCGGGAACATCCTCGGCGCATGGTGGGCGTACACCACGCTCGGATGGGGCGGCTTCTGGGGCTGGGACCCGGTCGAGAACTCGGCGATCCTGCCGCTCCTGCCCATGACCGCGTTCGTGCACTCGCTCATGGTTCAGGAGCGCCGAGGGATGCTGAAGCTGTGGAACCTCGCGCTCGTCTTCGCGGCGTTCGCGCTCGCGGTCTTCGGGACGTTCAACGTCCGGAGCGGGCTCGTGACGTCCGTGCACTCGTTCGCGCTGTCCGACGTAGGCCCGTACTTCCTCGTGGTGCTCGCGGCCACGCTTACCGCTTCGGTGCTGCTGCTCGGCTGGCGCAGCGGACGGCTGCGCCCCGACCACGACTTCGAGTCGCTGGCGTCGCGGGAGAGCTCGCTGATCGTGAACAACTACCTGTTCACGATCGGGGCGCTCGTGATCCTCGGCGCGACGCTGTTCCCCGTGTTCTCCGAGCTGGTCGAGGACTCCCGCATCACGGTCTCCGCGCCCTTCTACAACGACGTCATCGGCCCACTCGCGATCGCACTGCTCGTGCTCATCGCCATCGGCACCGTGCTGCCATGGCGGCGCGCGGCGGGCACGACGCTGATCCGCCGCTTCCGCGTGCCTTTAGCCGTGCTCGCCGGCAGCGCACTAGTGCTGGCGGTGCTGGGCATGCACGACCGGTTCGCGCTCGCCACCGTCAGCGCAGCCGCGGCGCTCGGCTACGTCACGCTGCGCGAGTTCGCGATCGGGGCGCGCGGACGGCGCGCTGCCGGCGGGCAGAGCTGGCCCGCGGCGCTGCTCGCGCTGTTCGAGCGCGACCGGCGGCGCTACGGCGGGTACCTCGTACACCTCGGACTGGCCGTGATGGCGGTCGCCGCGGTCAGCGCGAGCGTCTACCAGGAGCAGGCGCGCGGCATCGTCGCGCCGGGCGAGTCCTTCGAGGTTGGCGCCTACACCGTGGAGTTCGAGGGCCTGCGCGAGCGCGCCGGCACGGCGAACGGCATCGAGACCGAGGTGCTCGCTGCCGTGACAGTGGTCCGCGACGGCGAGACGGTCGCCACGCTCGCGCCCGGCCGTCGCTTCTTCCGCAACTTCCCCGAACAGCCCATGGCGATGGTCGACGTCGACACCGGGTGGCGCGAGGACCTGTACGTGTTCCTCCAGGGCTGGGACGAGGACGGCGTGGCGGAGATCAACGCGTTCGTAAATCCGTTGATGGTTTGGCTCTGGATCGGCGCGGGGGTCTACGTCCTCGGCGGGATCGTGGTGTTCGCGCCGCAGCCCGCGCGCGAGCGCGCCCCGGCCCCGGCGGTGCCGCCGTCCGGCGCGACGACGAGGGCGTGACGATGCGAGTAGCCCTCGCGTCGCTCGTCGGGGCGCTCTTCGCTGCCGTGCTGGCGGTATGGGCCATGGGGGTCCTCGACGCGCCGCGGCCTGCGAGTGCGCAGGACTTTGAGGCACAGGCGCTGCAGATCGAGCAGCAGCTGATGTGCCCGCGCTGCATCAACGTCCGCCTCGACCACTGCGAGCTCACGATCTGCCAGGACATGCGCGCCGAGATCCGCGACCAACTCACCGCGGGCCGGGGCGGCGACGACATCCTGCTCTACTTCCAGGACCGCTTCGGCGACGCCGTGCTCGCCGACCTGCCGCGCGAGGGCTTCAACCTCTGGCTCTTCGGCTGGGTGGGCGGCTCGGTCCTGTTCGTCGCCGCGCTGGGAGCCGCGGCGCTGTGGCGGATGCGGCGCGGCGCGACACTCGCCCCTGCGGGCGCCCTCGACGCCCGCGATGAGCGCTGGCTGGACGAGCAGCTGCGCGATGGCGGGGAGGGCCGCGACTGATGGAGTGGCTCGTGCTCGTGTTGTTCGCGGCTCTTGCTGCCGCCCTCATCGCGCTGCCGCTGCTGCGCGCGCGCGACATCGCCATCGAGTCCGTCGACGGCGCGGAACTGGTCGAGGAGCGCCGCACGCTCCTCGCGGAACTGCGTGAGCTCGACGACGACGCGGCGAGCGGCCGCATCTCCTCCGAGGAGCGGCGCGATGGCCGTCGCGCGCTCGCGCCGCGTCTGCGCGGCGTGACGGAGGCGCTCCGCAACGCGGGCCTCGACGCGCGCGGCGGCGCGTGACCCCGTCCGTGCGCGTCCTCGTGGCCTGCGCCGCCGTGGCGGTCGCGCTCGTTGGCGCGCTTGGTGGGGCGCTCGCGTCGGCACAGCAGCCCGAAGGGCGCATCAGCGGCGTCGTGCTCGTTGGTGACTCGGGACCGGCAACCGAGCCGGTCACCGTGCAGCTCATCGTGCTCGGCGACAGCGGCGTGCAGTCGGCGCAGGAGACCATCACCGAGGCGGGCCGGTTCGCGTTCGAGGTCGAGCCGGACATCGAGGTCTCGTACGTCGTGCGCGCGGTGTATGACGGCGTGCAGTACCTCGCGCCGCCCTTGCTGCTGTCACGCGAGCTCCCGACCGCCGAGGTCGAGATCGTCGTCTATGCGAAGACGACCGAGCCGCCGTCGCTCACCATCGAGCGGACGACGGTGACCGTGCTCTCCCTCGACCGGGGGAACGCGCAGGTTGCGTTCCTGCGTGAGGACGAAGTGCGGAACTCCAGCGACCGCATCTTCGTCGGCGACGAGGATGGCGTGACACTGCGCGTCCCGCTGCCCGACAACACGGTCGTCGCCGAGAGCGGAGGCGAGGGCGACTCGCGCGTCGAGGGCGGCACGCTGGCGGTCGGCACGGCGCTGCGGCCGGGCGTGACGACGGTCGTCAGCCGGTACGTCGTCGGCTACGATCGGGCGCGCGACGCATACGCGCTGCGCGTGACCGCGCCGCTCGCCACCGCGCACATGGAGGTCGCCGTGCCGACGCGATTCGCGGACGAGATCCGCCCGCTCGCGGGCTCCATCCACGCCGGGGAACGCGACGACGAAGGGGAGCTCATCACCCTCGTCGCGCGCGAGGGCGCGGCCGGGCCAGGCGATTCCGTGAGCGTGCTCCTCGAAGGGCTCGCCGGACGCAACGCACCGAACCCGCTCACCGGGCGCGGCGGCGCCGCGGTCGCGGTTGTGCTGGCGCTCGCGATCATCGCCGGTGGTGCGGCCGCGCTGCACCTCGCGGGCCGCAGAGGCACGGCGTGATCGAGGCGCGCGGGCTGACCCGCCGCTTCGGCGGCGCAGTCGCGCTGGACCGCGTGCACTTCGAGGTGCCCGAGGGCAGGAAGGCCGCGCTCTTCGGCGCGAACGGCGCGGGCAAGACGACGCTGCTCGCCGTGCTCTCCACGCTCCTCGCGCCCACCGAAGGCGACGCCACCGTCGCCGGCCACGACCTGCGCAAGGCACCCGGCGCCCTGCGCGCCTCCATCGGCGTGCTGACGCACCAGCCGATGCTCTACGAGGAGCTCACTCCCCGCGAGAACCTCGAGTTCTTCGCCCGGCTCTACGGCGTCGAAGCAGCAGCCGCGCGCGTCGAGGAGCTGCTGCGACGGGTGGGGCTGTGGACGCGCCGCGACGAGCAAGTCGCCGTGCTCTCGCACGGCTTCCACCAACGGCTCGCGATCGCCCGCGCCGTGCTGCACCGCCCCCGCGTGATGCTGCTCGACGAGCCGGAGACGGGCCTCGACCGCGAGGGGCTGGCGCTGCTCGACGAGCTGGTGCTCCGCGCGCCCGGCGTGACGGTGCTTGCCGCCACCCACCAGCGCGAGCGCGCCGAGGGCTGGGCGGAACTCGTCGTCGAACTCGACCGCGGGCGGGTCGTCGAACCCCAGCCCGCCGAGGAACCGGCGAGGGTGGGCGCATGAGCCCCGCGGTGGCCGTGCTGAGCAAGGATATGCGGCTGCTGTGGCGGCAGCGCGCCGGGTGGCTCTCGGCCGGCGTCTTCGCCGCGATCAGCGTGCTCACCTACTCGTTCGCGCTCGACCTCGCGACCGGCGAGGTGCGGCCGCTGCTGCCGGGCGTGCTCTGGGTGACCTTCCTGTTCGCGGGGATCATCGCCAGCGGGCGCTCCTTCGCCGCCGAGGTGGAGCAGGGCACGTTCGACGCGCTGATGGTCGCGCCGGTGTCACGGACCGCGCTCTACGCGGCGAAGGTAGTGAGCAACCTGCTGGCGCTCTTGCTGATCGAACTGGCCGTACTGCTGCTGGCGACTATCCTCTTCAATACCGCGCTGCTCACCCCGGAGTTGATCGGGATCATGGCCCTCGGGACGCTCGGCTACGTCAGCCTCACCACGCTGCTCTCCACGCTCGGCAGCCGCGTGCGCTCGCGCGAGGTGCTCATGCCCGTGCTGGCGCTGCCGCTCCTCGTCCCGCTGCTGATCGCCGCCGTGCGCGCGACGGGCGGCGCGCTCGACCTGCCGACGGGCGGGTCGCCGTGGCTGCTGCTCCTGGCCGCGTTCACCGTCTGGAGCGCGCTTGGCAGCGCGCTGCTGTTCCCGATGGTCGCCGAGCAATGAGCGCCGCGACGTCAGCGCCGCCGAGCGGTCCGCGACGCCTCGCAGGCTTCGTCTGGGCGCTCGTGCGGCCCGTCTACGAGGCGCGCTGGGTGGTGCTGCCACCGCTCACCGCCGTCGCGATGCTGGCGATGCTCGTCGGCGCGGTCGTGGTTGCGCCCCGCGAGGCGATCGAGGGCGAGGTGCAGCGCATCTTCTACATCCACGTGCCCTCGGCGATCGCCGCCTACCTCGCCTTCTTCGTGGTCTTCGTCGCCTCGATCCTCGTGCTGCTGCGCAGCGACCTGCGCTTCGACGCGGTCGCACGCGCGGCTGCGACTGTCGGGGTGCTGTTCACCGCGCTGACGCTGGCGACGGGCGCGATCTGGGGCAAGCCGATCTGGGGGACGTGGTGGGCGTGGGACGCGCGCCTCACGAGCACCCTGGTGCTGCTGCTCATCTACAGCGGCTACCTGCTCGCACGCAGCCTCTCCGACACGACCGATGTGCGCGCCGCGCGCTACGCGGCGGTGTTCGCGATCATCGGCTTCGTCGACATCCCGATCATCAACATGTCGGTGCGCTGGTGGCGCACCCTTCATCCCGACCCCATCGTCACGACGCTGCCCGGAAGCCAGGCCCTGCCGAACTCGATGCTGCTCGTGCTGATGATCGGCATGGTCGCCGTGACGCTGCTCACGTTGTGGCTGCTCTCGCTGCGAGCCGAGACCGAGCGCATCGGCGTCGAGGCCGAGGAGCTGCGCGCCCAGGTCGACCGCATCGAGGCGGACTCGGCACGACGAGCCACGCGGCCGGCCGCGTTGGGCGGCGCGTAGTGGACTACCTCGAGTTCCTGTTCGCCGGGTTCGCGGTCTTCTGGGCCGGCCTGTTCGTCTACCTGCTCTGGCTGCAGGCGCGGCTGCGCACCGTGCAGCGCGAGTTGGAGACACTCAGGGAGCGTCTCGCTGAGCAGGAGGCCGAGCAGCGGACGGCGTCGGACGCGCCGCCGGGCACGTAGGGCCGCCGGCTAAGAGCGCCCTGGCACAGCGCGTGCCGAAGCTGAGCGGTACGATGGATAAAGCCTCGCCGGCACACGGGAGCAGCGAGTGACGCGTTACCAGACACTGGCCGTGACGACCGTCGGTGTGACGCTGGTGCTGATAGCCATCGGCGCGGTCGTGCGTACGACCGGCTCCGGCCTCGGCTGCCCAGACTGGCCGCTGTGCCACGGGCAGTTGCTACCCCCCGCCGAACGCACCGCGATCATCGAGTACACGCACCGCACGGCTGCGGCGATCGTCGGGCTGTTCATCGTCGCCACCGCTACGGTCGCGCTCCTCCGGCACCGAGGTGACACCGTGGTCCGCAACCTCGCGATCGCATCCCTCGTGCTGCTCGCGGTGCAGGCGTGGCTCGGCAAGGAGACCGTGGAGCGCGAGTTGCCGCCCGAGATCGTCACGCTGCACCTGGGCACGGCGCTGACGCTGCTGGCCGTGCTGAGCGTGCTGACGGTGTTCGCGTTCTACGGCGAGCAGCGTCGACGCATCGAGAGCCGTGAGCGCGCCGCGTTCGTGCGGCTCGCGACCATCACGGCCGCGATCCTGCTCGTCATCCTCCTCGGCGGCTCCTACGTCGTCGGCTCGGACTCGACGACCGCGTGCACGACGTGGCCCGGGTGCCTGCAGGCGCCGGTACCGTTCGTCGACGGCGTCCTGGAGCAGCACATCCACTGGGCGCACCGCTTGAGCACGCTTGTCGGCCTCGGGGCGGTGGGGTTCGTCGCGCTGAGCGCAACGGAACTGCGAGGACCGCTCGCGGAGCGGATACAGGCCGCGTCGATGGTGCTGCTGGGGCTCTACGGCCTCCAGATGCTGGTTGGCGCCGCGAACATCTGGACCACCTTCTCCGACGTCGTGCGCGCCTCGCACCTCGCGCTCGGCGCCTTGATCTGGGCGGCCGCGGTGCTTCTCGTGGTCGCGGCAGCCTACGAGCCGGGTGAAGTCACCGAGGGGGCCGAGGCGTCGCGTTCCGTCGGCGACGGACGGGAGGCGGCTCGTGCGTAACGAGGCCGTCCTGCTGCGTCCTGTTGCCGAGACGCTGCGCGCGTACATCGCGCTGACGAAGCCGCGCATCATCTGGCTGCTGCTCGTCACCACCGTGCCCGCGATGGTGCTGGCCGCGGAGGGCTGGCCCTCGCCGTGGCTCATCGCCGCCACGCTCATCGGTGGCATGCTCGCCGCGGGTGGCGCGAACGCCATCAACCAGTACGCCGACCGCGACATCGACGCGCTCATGGAGCGCACGCGCGAGCGCCCGCTGCCGATGGGCATCCTCGAGCCGGTGCAGGCGCTCTGGTTCGGGCTCGCGCTCGCCGCCGCTGCCGGAGTCTGGCTGTCGATCACGGTGAACATCCTGGCGGCGGCGCTGGCCGTCGGCGCGTTCGCGTTCTACGTCGGGGTGTACACGTACTACCTGAAGCGATCGACGGTGCAGAACATCGTGCTGGGCGGGGCCGCGGGGGCGGCGCCGCCGATGATCGGCTGGGCCGCCGTGACCGGCGAGCTGAGCATCGCCGCGGTGTTCCTCTTCCTCATCGTCTTCTACTGGACGCCGCCGCACTTCTGGGCGCTCTCGCTCGTGCTTGCCGACGACTATCGCAAGGCAGGCGTGCCGATGATGCCGGTGGTACGCGGCGTGGATGAGACGAAGCGCCAGATCGGGCTCTACTCGCTGATGCTCGTGCCGCTGGCGCTGGCGTTCACGCTGATCGCCGGCCTGTCCGTGATCTACTTCGCGACGGCCGCCGTGGGCGGCGCGATTTTCCTGTGGCTCGCGCTGCGGCTCTACCGCGCCGAGGGTACGAAGGGCGCGCTCGCGCTCTTCCACTACTCGATCAGCTACCTGACGCTGCTCTTCGGCGCGGTCGCCGTGGACCAGCTCGCGCTCGGCTAGCCCTCGACCTCCAGCACGCGCAGTCGCACCGACCCCGCGGGCGCCTGCACCTCCACCTCGTCACCCGGTATGTGGTCGATGACCGCGCTGCCCACGGGCGACTCGACGGAGATCTTCCCGTCGGCCGGGTCGACCTCGCTCGGGCTCACGAGCTGGAACGTCTGCTCACGGTCCTGGCTCAGGTTGAGGACCTTCACGGTGGAGCCGACGTTGGCACGGCCACCCTTCGTCTCCGGGTCGATGATGACGGCGTGGCGGAGCTGGTCCTCGATCGAGCGGATCCGCGCTTCGAGGTGCGCCTGCTGGTCGCGGGCGGCGTCCAGGGGCGCATTCTCGCGGAAGTCCTTGTCGGCCATCGCTGCGCGGAGCTCGCTGGCAATCTCCGGGCGGCGGCCCTTCAACTCCTCGAGCTCGCGTTCGAGGAGCGCGACGCCCTCGATGGTCACGTAGTATGCCTTGCCGCCGAGCTCTGCCGCGGCGCCCGCGCCACCGCGCGCACCGCCGGCACGCTCGCCCAGGCGGAGGTGCGGCACGAGGTTCTCCTCCGTGAACGCCAGTCGCGAGGCATACGCGAGGAACGCCCGCAGCGGCTCGATGTGGGCTGCCGAGGCTTCGTCGAGCTCCTGCTCCTCGGCGCCTTCCACGACGCCCCCGAGCACATCGGGGAAGCGCTCGCGGAGATAGGTGTCGATCTCCTCGCCGGTGAGCGAGTGCATCTCGCGCTCGGCGCCGATCCACTCGACGAAGCGCTCGAGCTCAGGTCGCTCGTCGCGAGCCTTCTCTGGCTCGATCGCGTTGAGGAAGTGTGCGCTGGCGTCGCCGGCGCTGATAGCCTCGGCCATCGGAGTCCATCCCTGCTGTCGGGGGACGTGCTGCCGCGTCGTGGGGCACTTGCCCGCCTGCGCGCAACCGCCCCATGCTCGGTCGTGGGGCGCGCGAAACTTGTGAGTGACCGGGCGCCCCTGGTCAACGTTCGGGTCTGTGCAGTCTAGAAGATCGACGGGACACGGTGTCAACGGGCCAACACACCCACGCGGACAGGCGGACCGACCTCGACACGCTCGAGGAGGAGGCTGCCCGGCTTGGGCTGGCGCTCGACACGTCAGCTCGCCGTCGGTTCGCGCGCTACCTGGAGTTGCTCGCGACGTGGCGGGAACGCGCCGGCCTCACCTCGCTGACCGATCCGGTCGCCGTGCAGCGACGTCACTTCGGCGAGTCGCTGGCGCTGCTCGTCGCGCTGCGTGCGGGCGGCGCGCTGCCCGCGGGGGAGCCCGCCGATGTGGTCGACGTGGGGTCGGGCGCGGGCTTCCCGGGCGTGCCGATGTGCATCCTCGCTCCGGAGCTGCGGCTGACGCTCGTCGAGTCGCACGGGCGGCGGGCACGCTTCCTCGAAACGCTCGTGGATGAGCTGGACCTTGAAGGCGTCCGGGTCGTCACGGCGCGTGCGGAGGAAGCAGGGCGTGATCCGACGTGCCGTGAGGGCTTCGACGTCGCGGTCGCACGGGCGCTCGCGCCGCTGCCGGTGCTGGTCGAGTACCTGCTGCCGCTACTGCGGCCGGGCGGCATCATGGCGGCGCCCAAGGGCAGCAGCGCCCAGCGCGAGTTGCGCGAGGCCGCCGCCGCCGTTGAGGCGCTCGGTGCCTGTCCGGCGGAGTCGGTGCCGCTCTCGCTGCCGGAGGGATCGAGGCCGCAGCAGGTGGTCATTGTGCGCCGTTGCGAGGCGCTTCCGGAGCGGTACCCGAGGCGTCCCGGCATTCCAGCCAAACGCCCGCTAAGCTAGGAAGTGCTTGGCTCCCCGGAACGTGCTTGAGGGGCATATGTTGGTGCAGTTCCGACTGACCTTCGCGCGTCTCGCGCGTCTCGCGCGCTCCGACCGTGACGTGCTCAACGAAGTCCGACGCGACCCTGGCGCGATGGTCCCGGCAGTGGTCGTGGCGGTCTGCTCGATGCTCCTCTACGGCGTCGGCGGGTGGCTGTGGTGGGTGCGCGCCGACTTCAGCGACGCCGGCACGCTCTTCCTGAAGAGTGTGCTGATCGGCACCCTGTTCGCGGTGGCGCTCTGGCTTGTGTGGCTCCTCGTGGTGTACCTCGTGTTGCTGCAAGTGGCGCGAGTCATGGTGCCCGTCGACCAGCTGCTGCGAGGAGCCGGATTCGCCACGACGCCGCTCGCAGTCGGCCTGCTGATGGTCGTGCCGGGCGTCTCGTTCGGGGTCGGTATCCTGGCGCTCGGCGGCTGGCTGCTGCTGACGCAGGTCGTGATCGAGCGCTGCGCGCCGCGCGCGGGCGGTGTGGCGACATTGGCGAACCTCGCCGGCTTCGCCGTCTGGCTCGCCGTGATGTCGCTGCTCGCGCTCGGCGATGATCCGCTGGTACCCGGTGCGTTCCTGGTCGAGGCACTCTCGAGCGGCGGCTAGGCCGGCTGCGGCTCTACGTTGCCACCTCGCCCACGATGCGCTCGTAGACCTCCGCCGTGGCGGCGTCGAAGCAGACGAACGTCACCAGCCCGGGCGTCTCGTGGGCTGCGAGGGCGCCCATCACCTCGCGCACGGCGATACGCGTGGCGCGCTCCAGCGGGAACCCGTACGCGCCGGTGCTGATGGCGGGGAACGCGATGGTGCCTGCTTCGTGCGTGCGGGCGAGCTCCAGGCTCGAGCGGTAGGCGCTCGCGAGCAGGTCGTCCTCGCCGTGGTCGCCATTCACCCAGACCGGCCCGACGGTGTGGATCACGTACATCGCCGGCAGGTGGTACCCCATGGTGATGCGCGCCTCGCCCGTCGGGCAGCCGCCGATGGGGATGCACGCCTCGAGCAGCTCGGGGCCAGCCGCGCGGTGGATCGCGCCGTCGACGCCCCCGCCGCCGAGCAGCGTGCTGTTGGCGGCGTTCACGATCGCGTCGACCTGCTGCTGCGTGATGTCGCCCTGTTCGACACGGATGCGGTCACGGACCATCGGGGCCTCCCGCCGGGCATTCTAGCGGCGAAGGCGCAGCGCGCTTCGTGGGCGCAAACGGCAAGGCGCGCTAGACTGTCGCACGCGGGCCTGTAGCTCAGCTGGGAGAGCGCCACACTGGCAGTGTGGAGGTCAGGGGTTCGAGCCCCCTCAGGTCCACCAGACTTGACGGTAGACAGTACCGGGCGGCCGAGGGCCACCTCTTCGGCTTCCCCGCCGCGCAGGGGACCGTCCTCAGGCATGGGGATTGTGTAGCGGATCGTGGCCTGTCCGGGGGCGACGGCGATCTCCTTCACGAAGGAGTTGATGAAGGCCTTCGACTCGGTCAGTTTGCTTGAGGCGAGGAACTCGCTCATCTCCTCGGCATAGGCCGTGATCGTGTCCACATCGTCCAGGACCTCGCGCCGCTCCGAGAGCGCAGCCCGCGCTTCCGCGGCCGCCTGTTCGAGCCGCTCGCGGCGCTCCTTGTGCTCGCGCACGCGCGGCAGCACGTCGCTGATGTCCAGCTCCGTCGTCTCCATGAGGTGGTAGAGACGGTCGAGCCGGCGGCGCACGTCGGCCAGTTCGGCCTCGATCGTCTCGATCTGGTTGCTCCGCTCGCTCGCGACGGCGTCGAGTTCCTCGCCGACGAGGCGCACGAGGTCGCGGATGTTGGAGTCGGTGAGGACGTTGGCGCGGAGCTGGTCGACGACGAGGCGCTCGAAGCGGCGCGCGTTGAGCCGTGGGGCGTCGCAGGCGCCCCGGCCGCGCTTCATGAGCGACTGGCAGACGTAGTAGGAGAACTTGCCGCTCTTGGAGTCCTGCCCGGAGAGGGCGCGCCGGCAGCTGCGGCACTTGACCAAACCGCTCAGCAGGTAGGAGCTGCCCACGCGGCGCGGGTGGGCGCGCTTTGGCGCGCGTGAGCGCAGCTGCGACTGCACGTGGCCGAACAGCTCCTTCGAGACGATCGCGGGGAAGGCGTCCTCGACGCGCACGGGCGGGGCGCCGTCCTTCGCGCCCACGCCCCACTGGAGCGTGCCCGTGTAGACCTCGTTGGTGAGCAGGATATGGACGCCGTTCTTGGACCAGGGGCGACCCGTGGGGTTGGCGATGCCATCTGCGTTGAGGGTGCGCGCGATCTCGGTGATGCCCTTGCCCGCCTCGGCGAGGGCGAAGATGCGCTCGACGACGGGGGCGGTGTCGGCGTCCACCTCGAGCTTCGGGCGCTTCTTCGCGCCGTCGGGCACGTAGACGCGGGTGTAGCCGTAGGGGGTGCGGCTGGCGACCCAGAAGCCGCGCGAGGCGGATTCGCGCATGCCCCGCGCCACCTCCTGCGCCAAATTCTCGCTGTAAAATTCGTCCACGCTCTCGATGATCGCCTCCATGAGCTTGCCGGTGGGCGAGTCGTCGGCGTGCTCGGTGATGGAGACGACGCGGATGCCGCGGCGGCGCAGCATCGACTTGAAGGCGACGGCATGCTCGCGCTTGCGGGTGAAGCGGCTGAACTTCCACACGAGGATCTCCTCGAAGGGCGCGTCGTCGGCGCTCGCCTCGTCGAGCATGCGGCGGAACTGCGGCCTGTCGGCGACGCGGCCGCTCTCGGCCTCGTCGACGTACTCGCGCACGACGAGGTAGCCGTTCTTCTCGGCATGGTCGCGCAGGGCGCGCAGCTGGGCGGCGACGGAGAGGTCGACGTCCTGGCGGTCGCTGGAGACGCGCGCGTAGAGGGCGGCGGGGGTGGGTTCGGGGTGGTGGTCGGGCATCGGTCGCCTTCTTGGTGATGTGCGGGGAGCGGGGTTGCCCTCACATGGTAGCGCGGCCAGTCGCACTGTTGTCTGTTTCCTGTCACAGCGGGGTAAGTGATTCGGGCCGTTCGCTGCGGAACTGACCTGAAACGCATTGTTGGGCACTGATCACGCTGCTACGTTCGAGTCCCACAGAACGTAAGTCTTCACATAGTGCCAAGCACTCAGTTCCCACCACCCGGATACCGCCATGCCTACCCCAGACGCAGCACCCCGCCAGCCACTCACGAAGCAGCAGGACGAGTTGCGCCTGCGCGGACTGCGCGCCCTCGCGCGGCTGATCGCGCGCGCCCACCTCGCCGCCGGCACCGCTGGCGGGGTGTCCCGCAGCGGCGCACGCCCCGAGCGGGAGGCGGAGCCGTCCCGGGAGGAGGACCCGCATGCCGAGTAAGACCGCCCACTCGACGGTTGAGGTCAAGGTGCAGGAGCTCTGGGAGCGGATGGCGCGTCTGAGCCTGAGCCAGAACGCGTTCGCGGAGCTGCTCGACATCACCTCCGGCCACATCTCGTTGATCCTGTGCGGGAAGCGCCGCCCCTCGGCCTCGCTGCGCGGGCGGATGCTGCGCGTGCTCCGCGCGAACTTCGACGATCTCTTCTACGTGGTGCACCACGATGAGTAGGCGGCCCGCGGAGCGGGACTTCCGGCCCGGCGTGGCGCTGTTGCCCGAGGACTTCGCGGAACGGCTCGCTGCCGTCAAGGAGCGCAGCGGGCTGTCCTGGGAGCGGATGGCGGTCTGCATGGGCGTGGACCCGCGCCAGCTCTGGCGCTGGCGTCGCGGCGCCTCGCCCGGGGGCGGTGCGATGCTCGCGCTCGTGCGCTTCGCGACACTCGTGCCGGGGGGTCTCAGCGAGCTGCTCGGCGAGGAGCTGATCGTCGTGCGCCACGAGCGCAGGCGCTGATGGGACGCCGCCAGCGCCACGTCTACCACGTCGAGCCGTCGCGCTTCCCGTCCGACTTTCCCGAGCGCATCGAGCGCCTGTTGCGGGAGACGGGACTGAGCCGGCGCGCGCTGGCGCGGGAGTTGCGCGTCGAGGCGCGCGCGCTGCGGCGCTGGCGCAATGGCGCGCAGCCGGGCCCCGGCCACCTCTACCGGCTGTTCGCGTTCGCGGCGGGGCGTGGGCTGCTGCACTGCCTGCTGCCGGGCGTGGCGGCGGAGGAGGCGGCTCCCGGCGCTCCAGGCGGCGCGCAATCTGGAGGCCAGCGACGCTAAGCCGCCGGGAGTTCACTCCTCCGAGAACTACCCATGATCTCCGGCGGCAAGTCGCCACTGCTGCCATCGGAACAGGTTCTCCTCCGACCAGCATGGTGGTCAGCAAGGGTCGCTGCCGAGCGTGAGAGAGCCGAAATGGCGGTGGGTGAGAGGGCGGGAGGTCACGGGCAGGTCGCGAACCAGTTGCAGCGTCGGCTGAGCGCGCCGACGCTGGAGCGGCCCCGGGTTCGGGCGTTGTAGAATCTGAGGGCGCGGGAGCGATCAGAGATGACG
Source organism: Dehalococcoidia bacterium (assembly GCA_965208885.1). GTDB lineage: Bacteria > Chloroflexota > Dehalococcoidia > UBA2979 > UBA2979 > VXMT01. The sequence goes on along the minus strand of CBDBPS010000002.1, from coordinate 824,984 downwards.
ACCACTGAGACACGGCTGCTGACCGCTGGCGACCTGCACCGGCTCTACAGCAGCGGCGTGCGAGGCGAACTGATCCGGGGGGTACTCTGCGAGACCATGTCCACGGGAGAGCTCCACGGGAAGATCGTGACAAACCTGGTCATCGAGCTCGGGGCCTTTGTCAAGCCCGGCCGGCTGGGCACGCTGCTCGCCTCGGACTCGGGCGTGTGGCTCGAGCGCGACCCTGACACGGTGCGCGAGCCCGACATCGCGTTCACGTCGGCGGACCGGCTCCCGCTGGACGCGTGGAACAGCGGCTACTCCGAAGTCGTCCCCGATCTCGTGGTCGAGGTCGCCTCACCCGGCGACAGCCGCCGCGAACTCAACGACAAGGCCTTGATGTGGCTGCGCTATGGCGTCCGCCTCGTCTGGGTCGTGCACCCCGCCACCCGAACAGTGGATGTGCATCGGCCGGATGAAGTCGCCGTCACGCTGGGCGAGGACGAGTCACTCGACGGCCTCGATGTGCTGCCCGGCTTCGGCTGCGCGGTGAGCGCCGCCTTCGATGCGTAGCGCTGCGCTGGTGGAACGCTGCGCTGGCGGATGCAGTTGACCGGGGCGCTGACCGACCGGGGTGAAGGGTCCAGCGTGCCGCTGTCCAGCGCGCGACGCGTCCGGCGCATGCGTCGCGCGGCCCTGACGAAGCGGACGTAGCTGCGGACCGGGCGGGCCGTGGCACTCGGCACGCGCCCCCGATGGAGCATCTCGATAGTCTCGTCGCCGGGCTAGGACGAGGACCAGCCCTCCGTCACCAGCCACCTGGACACGGCCACCAACCAGACCAGCGCCAGGAGTCCGAGCAGCGCCGCCGCCAGCTCGATGGAACTCGGGCGCGTCAGGGCGAGCAGCGGCATCGCTGCGAGCGCCACGACCGCCATGAGGATAGAGGTGGGAAGGTAGACCCTGCGATAGGCTTGCCACTCCTGCAGGGTGGGGACGATCGCTGCGATGCTCACGAGCGCAACCGTGACCGAACCGCTCAGCACCCACGTCGCGACCAGGGGCGCGCGCGGGTCTCCCGCGTGCGCGATGATGCTGATCATGGCGGCTCCCGCGGCGGCGATCGACATCGTCAGCGGCAGGTGCAGCGGGATCCAGATCGGCAGCCCGCCCCGGCCCCCGCGCGGCAGGCGCCGGCCCGTCAGGTCGAAGTAGTTCCACCACAGGCCGAAGCCGACCCCCAGGGCGAGCAGGCCCGTCACGATGGTCTCCGCATCGCGTGCCGACTCTGCCAGACCGTTGACGACGCCGAACACCACCTCGCCCAGCACGATGATGGTGAAGAGGCCGAAGCGCTCGACGAACGAGTGCGCGACGACCGTCGCATCGCGGGAGCGCGCGGCGCCGGCGTGCGCCAGGACGAACGCCGCGGCGAGCCAGACGACGACGACCGCCCCCCACGCCCAGAGCTGCGCCGGCGCCGGGGCGAACGCCGAGCCGGCCATCGCCGCCACGGTGAGGAGGCACAGCGCCACGGAGCTGCGGGACGTTCGCCGGTAGTGCGCGTCGCTGCGCAGATGGACGGTGAACCCGAGCCAGGCGAGCAGGACGAAGAGGGTGCCGTAGACGAGCGCGAACGCCTCGCGCCCGTCCGCCCCCTCAGCGGCGTACACCGCCAGCAGCGCCAGCAGGAGCATCTGCGCAAAGGTAAAGACGCGGGTCCGCAGGTCTTCGCGGCCGTGTAGATCGTACTCGGCGGCGCCGTTGAGCCAGGCAACCCAGATGAGCCCGAAGATGACCGCGAACTCGCCCACCGCCGCCCACTGCATGTGGCCCGCGAGCTCGTGGGCCACCACCGCGATGAGCGCCACGTAGGCGAGGTCGGAGAAGAGCTCCAGAAAGCTGACGGTCCGGCCCTGGTCCAACTCGCCATAGGGGCGCGGAGGCTGCCACAACCGCCGCAGTCGCTTCAGATAGGCACGAGTCACGTGTGCGCGGCCTCTCTCACCACGTGCTGGACGCAGGCGCAGCGGTCACTCCGTGCGCTGGCGCCGCGCCTCTCGCTGGCGACCGCCCTTCGTGGACCGCCATGAGTGCTGCTCGCGGCGCCTCGCCAGAGGCGAGTCAGGGACATCGCCGGTGGGGAGGCAGCCGCCGGCCCGCGTACGAGCGGTCCGGCGTCATCGCCCGCGCAGACCCCTGGACGCAGGAAGGTGGCGGGCGCGAACAGGATGACGGGCGGCCTCACCGCCCGAGGCTACAGCCGTCGCCTTGAACCGGCCAGTCCTAGCCCGGAGGGTCGGCGGAGTTCAGTGGGCGGGACGGCGCGCGGGGAGGCGCGGTGAGACCGGGCGGGGCGTGCGTCGGCATCGGCGCCTGCTGCGGCACCCCGGCCCCTGCCGCCGCAGGATCCGCGCGCGCTCAACGGAACAGGTCCTGCCGGTAGAAGGCGCGAGAGCCGCGCGCCTTCGCCAGATCGAACGTGAACGGGCGGCGGCCGCTCAATCAACGCAGGCATGGAGCGACCGTCCCGATCCTCTACGAGGTACGCCTGTCCCACCTGCACATCGAGGGTCCGGAGACCCTCGACCGCCTCTGTGACCAGCTCTTCGGGACGAGCCAGAGCAGACGCGCGCCGAGATCCGGCGCCATGCGAACAAGGATCGGGTCGCGGAGGCAGAGAATCGGATCCAGGCGATCGCCTCCCACATCGCCGAGCACTTCGAGAGGAAGATCCAGCCCAACGGCTTCAAGGCGCAGGTCGTCGCGCCCTCCCGGCGCCCTCCCGGCGCTACGGCAAGCATCTCACGGACTTCGGGCTCGCCGCCTAGCCGGTCATCACGACGACCAACAACGACCGCCCCGAGTTCCAAGTCGCTCGCGACCTGAACGAGGATGCGATCGTCGAGGCGTTCACCGACCCGGACGGCTAGCCGCAGATTCTCGTCGCGGTCGACAAGCTGATCACCGGCTTCGACGCGCCGGTCGAGCAAGTCCTCTGCCTCGACCGCACGACCCGTGAACACACGGTGCTGCAGGCGATCGCGCGCGTGAACCGCCGCTTCTCCCGCACCCGCGACGGTGTCACGACCGAGAAGATCTACGGCCTCGTGATCGACTACCACGGCGTCTCACGCGAGCTCGAGAGCGCCCTCGCGATCGTCGACCACGGCGACATCGCGGAGGCGATGAAGGAGCTGCCCGAAGACCCGGGCCCCACCATCCAGGCATGGGCCGACCGGGCCGAGTCCCACTTCCGTGGGCTCGACCTCACCGGCCCATTGGGCCTGCGTCCACCACTTCGACGCCGACGCGGATACCGAGGGCGACTACAAGGCTGACGCCTACGAGCACTTCGATCGGCGCGGCGGCCGTGGTAGCGAGCTGGCTGCTGGATTGGCGCGACCCGCTGGCGGGCCGCGATCGTCGTCGCCGTCCTGGTCTTGCCGGCGACCGCGCTCTGCGGAGGCGATGGAGGCGGCACGGGGGAGTCGGCACCGGCCAGGCGGGGCAGCGTCATCGAGGGAAGCGCTACCGTCGACGAGGTTCACCCCGTGGCTCAGCGCGGGGCGCGCCCGCGCTTGCGCCGCTCCGAGCGGACGAAGCGGATGTAGTTGCGGATCGAGGCGATGTCCTCCGTGGGGAGGCCCCGCACGGCGTTGCGGAACTCGGCCTCGGCCTCGCGCAGCAGCTCCGCCTCGGCGGGGTCGCTGCCCTCCAGCTCGGCGACGGCGGTGGCGCAGTGGGAGGCGATCTCGAGGAGGTTTGAACGCTCGGGCCTCATGCGACCCGCCTCCCAGCACCAGACGGTGTGGGGGCGCACGCCCACGAGCTCGGCGAGGCGCTTCTGCGTGAACCCGGCGCGCGTGCGCGCCTCGCGGATGCGCGCGCCGAGTTCGCGATGGCGGTAGCCGCAGCCGGTGGTCACGGAGGCTCCTCGTCTGCCACGTGGCGACAGTATCGCAGCCCCGGGGACGAGTGATCCGGCAACTTGGGCAGCGCCACGGAGCCGAGCACGGGGACGGGCGGCGTGATCGACGGTGCGGAGCAGCCGGCGGCTGCTGATGTACCGCAGAGCCTCGCGCTCTGGCACCTCGTCGGCGAGATCCAAGGGGATGCAGTTGCCGCGCGGCGACTCGCTCGACTCGGGTCTTCCGCCCACCCGGCCCCGCCGTCCTCGGGGAGCCGCGCCCAGCGACCCTTCCCACTTCAGCGCGCGCGATCGGCGGCCCAGCTCGCTGCCGCGGCCTAACGGAATGGTGACAGGCGGCCCGTGCGGGAGCCTCCGGAACCCGTAGCGGGGCATGGCGTCAACCGGGGAGGGCGCGCCCCTCAATCCTTCGGGAACGGGCCTCGGGACGGGGATACCGCCCTGAGCCCGTCGACACATCAGCGGCGTGGGCGCTCCGAGCGCGCTGCGGGACGGCGGCTCGCTCTCCCTACTGGCAGGTCTCCAGGGCAAGCTCGTCCAGGTCGTGACCCGCCACATCGAGCAGCACGGCCGGGATGCACCCGGTCAACTCGTTGCCGGAGAGGTACAGCAGCGCCAATTCAGGCAGCTCGGCCAGTTCCGCGGGAATCGAGCCGCCGAGTTGATTGTTGTCGAGGTGGAGGTGCTCCAGCGCGGTCAGCTTCGCCAGCGCGAGCGGGATCTGGCCGCTCAGCAGGTTGTTGTCGAGCTGCAGCTCCTCAAGCTTCGCCAGGTTGCCCAGCTCGGGCGGAATCTCCCCGCTCAAGAGGTTGCGGCTCAGGCTGAGGTACGTCAGCTCCGGCAGGCTCCCCAGCTCGGGCGGGACTGCGCCGGTCAGCATGTTCTGGCCAAGCAGCAGGCGCTCGAGGCTGGGAAGGCCTCCCAACTCCTCCGGTATTTCGCCGACGAGGTGGTTTCTCTGGAGATACAGGACCTCCAGGTTGGTCAGCCGGCCCAGCTCCGCCGGTATTGCTCCGGTCAGGCGGTTGCCGAAGAGGTAGAGTCGCTTCAGCTCCGAGAGGTCGCCCAGCTCCGCCGGGATTTCCCCGGTGAGGTTGTTGTCATGGAGATACAGCCGCTCCAGCCGGGTGAAGCTGCCAAACCCTGCCGGGATCTCGCCGGTGAGGCGGTTGCCGTCCAGTGCGAGGATGACCAGGTTGGACAGGTTGTTCAACTCGACCGGTATCCCGCCGGAGAACTGGTTCTGCCTGAGCCAGAGGAACCGCAGGCTGGTGAGAGTGCCCAGTTCGGGGGGGATGGGCCCGGTCAGCTGATTCTCGTCGACGTCGAGGATTCTGAGGTTGACAAGGGCGGCCAACTCGGTCGGGAGCGTCCCGGTCAGTTCGTTCCGCCACAGCTGAAGATTGGTGAGATTGGCCATGGCGCCGAACTCAGGCGGGATCGGGCCGCTGAGCATGTTGCGGTTCAGCGACAGCACGCGCAGTTCGGTGAGATTGGTCAGCTCCAGCGGGATCGGGCCGGTCAGCTCGTTGCCGTCGAGGTCGAGCACGCTGAGCCTGGCCATGCCGCCCAGTGCGCTCGGGATCTCGCCGCCGAGATCGTTGTTCACGAGCGCGAGCACCCTCAGGTCGTCCAGTCCGGCCAACTCCGCGGGGATGCTCCCGGTCAGGTCGTTGTTACCCAGGTGCAGCGAGCGCAACCTCGAGAGCCCGGCCAGGCGGGCGGGGATCTCGCCGCTCAGATCGTTGCCGTCCAGGAACAGCACGAGCACGCAGCCGTCGGCGTCGGTGGAGACCCCGAACCACTCATCGAGGGGGGCGCTCTCGCTGAGCCAGTTCACGCCGTTCCGCCAGTTGGGACCGTCGGTCGCGTGGTAGAGAGCCGTGAGTGCGTCACGGTCACCCGTGCAGGCCGCGGGGCCGCCGGGCAGCGTGACGAGGTCGGACCATGGCGACCAGCGGGGGTCGCCATAGCGCTGGGCGCCGGCGCCCACGACGAACCAGTAGGACGCGCCCGGGGCCAGGCCGGAAACGGTGTGCGATGTCTGACCGCTGTTGGCTACGCTCACCGAGGTGAACGCCGCCAGCCAATCTTCGCCGGCCGCCACGGCGGCGGCGTAGTCTGCTTGGGGAACCCAGCCGATCCGGTAGTAGTTCGCGTCCTCTACGGCGTTCCAGTGGACGATTACTTCACCGGGAAGGGAGCCGATGACCACCCGTGGCTCGTCCTGGGCGGTTGGAACCGACTGGGCCGCAGCCGTCGTGACGCCGGCAGCGAGTCCGGCGAACAGGACGACCGCCGCCACCGCCACAGCGGATGCGGAGGCGAACTGTCTCCGCCCGCTGGCCTCGGTGCGTGTCGGCTGCGATTCCACGATGCTCCCCCAGGTACGTGGTGGACTATAGCGGACAGGCTGCTACCGCTCACGGGGGCCCGGGTCTTCGTGTCGCTGCGCTCGCCGCGGTGGCAGCTAACCGGTTCCGGGCCGTGGCCGGTCAAGCACGCGGCTCTCGCGGCTCCGCCCTGCGCGGGCGTGTGCTGCGCGCCGGGGGATGTCGCCACTGTGGCGGTGTCCCCCGCGCCCGCCCCTGTGCGTGGGTCTGCTTCGTGTCCAGAGCGCGGCGGCGACCGCCACCAGGGGACGGACATGGGTGTTAGTACATGATGAGATGGGTGGGGATGAGCCGCTGTTCGACCGGGTCGACCGCCATGGCGAGACCCTCCAGCGTGTAGGCGCCCAGCAGCGGTGGGGCCTCGTCCTCGCCGAAGACGACGATGCTGACGACACGCTCGCCATCGATCGCCACCCACGCCTGCCCGTAGTCCATATCGACCCGCCGTCCGTCGGCCAGCAGAAAGCCCCGCTGACCCATGGGCTCGATCCCGAGGTCGCGCAGCAGGCGAGCGGGCAGCGTCGTATAGGCTGCACCGGTATCGACAGTCGCCTCGATCTCGCAGGACGGCACCCCGTTCATGCCGGAGATGCGCAGCGGCCAACTGAACGTTCCCATGTGCTCGATTCTAGCCGATCGCCAACACGCTGGGCTGACGCTGTCTACAGGCGAGGGTGAGGGGTGAGGGGTCGTGCAGGGAGAAGCAGAGGGGGGCGGTCCTTGAAGGACCGCCCCCCTCTGCTTCTCCCGCCGTGTCGCTAAGGTGTCCCCATCTTCTTTGTCAAGGGCCAGCGCCGCTGATCCGGGATCGCCGGCGGAGGCGTCAGGCAGCCGCCGCCTCGGGACGAGGAGCCTCGACGCGGTACGGTTCGCGCGAGCGCAGCATAGCCAGGATGACGTCGCAGCGACGACGCGCGAGGCAGATGACGGCCGCAGTGTGTTTCTTCCCCTCGGCCCGCTTGCGGTCGTAGAACGCCCGGGAGACGGGGTCGCGCAGTGAGGCGAAGGCGGAGAGATACATCGCGTTCTTGAGCCGGTGATTCCCGCGGCGGCTCCGGGTCTGCCCCCGGATGCTGCTGCCGGACTGGCGGGTGACCGGGGCAAGGCCGGCGTAGCTGGCCAGCCGCGACCCATTCGCGAAGCGGGAGCTGTCACCGATCTCGGCGAGCATCCGCGCTCCCGTCCTCGGCCCGACCCCCGGCAGGGAGCCGAGGATGCGGCCGAAAGGGTGGGCCTCGAAAAGCTCCTCGATCTCCGCGCCAAGCCGCTCCCGCCGCTGCTGCGCGCGCTCCAGCTCGGTCGCGACCTCGGCGATCACCCGACCCATCGCGACTGAGCCGGGTACGACCACGGTCTGGGCGGCGAGGGCCTCGGTGACGGCCTCGGTGAGCGTCTTCGCGAGGCGCGGCGAGCGCTTCCGGATCGTCCGGGCGATGCGGCCGCGGCCCGCTGTGGCCAGCGCCTGAGGCGTCGGGTAGCGGGCGAGCAGGTCCCGTGCCCCCGCGTACCGGAGCCTGGGGCCCAGTACACGCTCGAGAGCCGGTGAGAGACCCGTGAGGGCGTCGCGCAGCCGGTTCGTGAGCCGTGTCACGTCAGCGGCGAGGTCGATGTCGTAGCCGTTGAGAATGCGCAGCTGCTCCAGGAGTTCGTCGTTGCCGGCGTCGAGCCAGTGCACCTGGTGGCGCCGGGTGCGGCCGGTGTCGGCCAGCACGAACGCGTCGCGGCGGTCGGTCTTCGACTCACCCGGGTAGAGGTCGGCGGCACGGCGCATGACCAGCCCCGGCACGTATGCCACCGGCACGCCGCGGCGGGCGGCGACGCCGAGCACGAGCCGGGCCAGCGAGCCGGGCTGGTCGACGACCAGGGCCGGGGAGCCGAAGGACTCCGCGCGCGCGATGAGCGCCTCGATGTCGGCCTCGTCGTTGGTGACGGCACCGGCGAACAGCGGCGATCCTGCCTCGTCCAGCACCTCGGCGAAATGCTCGGTCTTGCCGATGTCGAGGCCGATCCACACGGTCGTTTCGTCAGGCGTACCCACTGCAACTCCTTCCAGGGTCTTCCCCCTCATACTGCTGGAAGGCCGCAGGCGCGCTCGCCGTCATCCACCTTACAAATCAGCGATTGGCTCGCATGTCCCCATCAGAGGTTCACGCGCCGAGCAGTGCCGGTGGCAACACCACCTGGGCCGTCCGTATGCGGCAGGGCTACTTGAGCCATGCCGGCACTGCTGGACTTCCTGGGCTCAGAGGCTACTGAGCCCTCGGGAACAACGTAAGGGGCTGCTCTTCCTGGTGCCGGGCATGAACGAGACGCTGCGCGTCAGCGGCACCGCCGAGATCGTCACGGACGAGGCGCTGCTCGCTCCCCTGACCGTGGGCCGCAGGGCGCCGCTCACGGGCCTGCGCATCACCGTGGAGGAGGCCTTCCTGCACTGCGGGCGCTCGCTGATCCGCTCACGGCTCTGGGAGCCGGAAGCGCAGATCGACCGCTCCTGCTATCCCAGCTACGGGCAGGTGCTGGCCGACCAGATCCGGGGTGCGGACGCCGATGAGATCGACGCCTCCGAGGACGAGGCCAACCGCGAACGGCTCTACTGAGCGGCGAGTCCGGGCCTACTGGTAGATGACGATGTCGGGCGGGTGATCGAGGGCCTGCACCCCCTCGGGGGTCATGACGGGCGTGTCCTGGATGAAGAAGAGCTTGAAGGCGGGCCGCTCTGAGGGCGCGGTCAGCGCCCAGCGCTCGTAGCCCCAGCGCTTGATATGCGAGAGCCCGAAGCCGTCCATGTCGATGGAGAGCTCGACCTCGGGGTGGTCCTCGACGGACTCGCGGTCGAGCAGCATCCAGTCCGTGAACTGGTGCACCATCAGGATCTTGGGCGGCAGGCCCTCCTCGCGCACAATCGCGGCGAGGTAAGCCTGCACCGCGTTCACCTGCGCGGCGGTGATGGAGCCGATGGCGAGGCCCGGCGCCACGCCCAGGTGCTCCGTTGCGAACTCCGGGTCGAGGGCGACATGCACGAAGGGTTCCCTGAGGAAGGGCTCCAGCAGCCGCACCTCGGACAGTGGGTCGCTCCAGCCGATCTGGGTGTCGAGGAAGAGCAGCAGGCCGTGCTCGCGCGCAGCCTCCACGTACTCCGCGATGCGCTCGTGGTCGAGGTGGCCGAGCCAGTCGCCCTCGGGGGTGGGCCAGGTCTGGGCGACGCCCACGATCAGGTGGTAGGCCCCGACGGCGCCGCGGGGTCCGTTGAGTGCGTCGTAGCGCTCCGCCCAGGCGGCGACCTCCACGGCCACCTCGGCGGGCGTGCCGTGGCCGAGCACGCCCATCGCGCGCACGTCGGGATGCCCGTAGAAGGAGACGATCTGGGGTTGCACCAGCACGGGCTCGACGGGCGACGAAAAAAGCCAGCGGCCGGGTTCGAGGCCTGCCGGGAGGAAGCGGCGCTGCGGCAGGAGGCGCTCGCTCCAGGCGCCGTCCGGGGCGCTGCGCGCCTGCAGCGCGACCTCGAAGCGCCCGTCTGCATGCCTGCGGGCGTGGACGCGCCACTCGAGGTCCTCCAGCGGCTCCGGCGCCGTCCAGAGCCAGCGGCCGGGTGCGGCGGCGGCGGGCAGGAAGCGCCTGCCGGGCGCGATGCGTTCGCTCCAGTCTCCGTCCGGGGGCGTACGCACCTGTAGGGCGACCTCGAGGCGCCCGTCGGGGAGCAGCCGCGCGACCACGCGCGCCTCGGCGGCGGGGTCCGCGCCCTCCTGCGCCGCCACCGGGCGAGGCGCCGGAACCAGCGCCGCGACGGCGACCAGCGCGAAGACCGCCGCGACGGCCCACCTCCGCAGGCTCCCCATGCTCACCTGGAGGTAGCCCTCACCGGGCGAGCTCGAAGGTCTCGGTCGACTGCTCCACGAGCTCGCCATCCTCGTAGCGGCTGACGGCGTAGCTGGCGACCGTGGGGTCGCCGGAGGCGTCGAGGCGCAGCGGGCCGGACTTGCCCACGTAGGCGACGTCCTCGCCTGCGTCGATGCGGCGGGCGCAGTCGGCGTAGGTCTCGCACTCGGTCCCGCCGTTGGTGACCTCGAGCACGGCGGCGATGACGGCGTCGCCGTCTGTGCTCCCGGCCGCCCGCGCCGCGAGCGCGAGGATGACGGCGCAGTCGTAGGCGCGCGCGCCCCAGGCGAGGCCGCCCGTCTCGCCGCTCGCCTCGCGCAGCCGCTCGCTGAAGGCGGCGTAGGCCTCGCTCTGCGGCGCGCCCGTGCTGAAGAGCGTCAGCCCGTCGAGGACCCCGCGGTCCGTCTCGTCGACGGCGCCCGGCAGGTCCGGGAGGTATACCCCATCGGAGCCGTAAAGCGCGTCGGGGCCGATGCCCGCCGCGAGCAGGCCCTGCAGCAGCTGCACCCCCTCCTCGAAGGCGATCAGCACGACCGCGTCCGCGCCGGAGCGGGCGACGGCGTCCACCTCCTGCTCGAAGCCGGCCTTGAGCGGGTCGTAGATGAGCACCTCCGCCGCGGCGCCGTGCCCCTCGAGCGTCGCGGACAGCAGGCCAGCGAGCGAGCGCCCGTAGTCGTCGTCGCGGGCGAGGATGGAGACGCGGGTCGCGCCGCGCTCGAGGATCACGTCGTCCATGAGGTGCACGACGGCCGTGTCCGAGGCGACGGTGCGGAAGTAGTAGGCGGCGTTCGGCTGGGTCGTGAAGCTGGGCGAGGTGTTGGAGGGCGAGCACTGCGGCACGCGCCGCTCATACAGCGTCTGGATGAAGGCCTGCGAGACGCCCGAGGCGGCCGCGCCCAGGATCGCGTCCGCGCCCTCCTCCAGAAGGCGGTCCACCGCGGGCGCCGCTGTGGCGGGGTCGGAGCCGCTGTCGGCGTAACGGAACGCGACCTCGCCGCCCTCCGCGCGGATGTCCTCCTCCGCCAGCCTGACGGCGCTGATCGTAGGCTCGCCGGAGGAGCCCAGCGCGCCGCTCTGGGGGAGCACGACGCCGATCGTGAGCGGGTCGCCGCCGCCGCCGCCGCCGCCGCAGGCGCCCAGGGCGAGCGCGGCCGCGATGGCGAGCGCTGCGAAGCACCTGAGCCTCACGAGCGCTCGCAGCGGCCTGGCGCTTTCGTCTGGAACCACGGGCGTGCGTACCTCCTGCTTCCCCGGGTGGTGGCGCGGTCAGCCTAGCGCCCGCCGCCCTTATGAGGCAGGTCGACCGGGGGCCGCGCGTGGCCGGGCAACGCGCGGGGGAGCCAGCCCTCGGTCAGGGGTCCCGCCGGGGCATACAAGGGGGCGCATGGCGGCAAGGGGCGGACCTGCTGCTTCAAGGACACGACGATGATCGACCGCGAGAACGGCGTACCAACGGCACCGCCGGGCCTATCGCGAGGAGCCTTCCTCGGCGGCGTGCGGGCCGAAGACGGCGCTCACGTCGCAAGCGAAGCCGGGCAGCACGTCCAGGCCGTCGAGGGCGTCGTCCCCGGCGAGCGTCGAGACTGCTGCATCGGAGCGGTGCACGTCGACCGTGCGCGCTTCGGGGTGCACGACCCAGACGAGGCGTACGCCGTGACTCAACCACATCCGCGCCTTGTCGTGCACCTCACGGCGACTGTCGCTCGGCGATGCGACTTCGACCACCAGGTCGGGGACCACTTCAGCGTAGCCAGGGATGTCTTCACCCAGCGGGAGCTGGTCCACGGACGTGAAGGCGATGTCTGGTTCTCGTACAGTGTCCGGGTCGCGCTCCAGCCAGACGCCCGAGTCCGAAGCGACGACGGTTCCCATTCCCTCAACGTCAACGAAGTTGACCAGCGCAGCCACCAGCTTCGCCACAATCTTGCCGTGTCGTTGTCCCGCTGGCATGGTCTCGCAGAGCACCCCCCGGATCAGTTCACCGCGCACGCCCCGGCTGTAGAGCCGCAGCAGATCATCGGCAGTCAACAGCCTCGCTTCGGTCGTCGTCGTCATGTCCGCTCTCGCTTCCGCGCTTCTATCCTACAGGCAGGCGCATCCGGCGGAGGTCACCCCGCGTGGGTTCCCCGGCCGGGCTGCTATGCTAGCCGTCGCTCCGGCGTCTCCGCGCCTCCGAAGGCCTGGCGCTAACTCAAGGATGACACGAATGAACACGCTCAGCATCGCGCTCGTCGCCGTCGCGGCGGTCATGGCGGCCGCTGTAGCGATGGTGTCCACGTCGCCGGTCGAGGCTCAGCAGCCGCCGATCAACCACGCGGCGCAGTGCCGGAGCTTCACGTCGTACCTGATGCGCGTCGATGGCAACACGATCAAGATCAGCCCGCCCCACGCCGCCAGGAACACCCAGCCAGGCGGAGTAGAGGTCGTCATCCTCGACGAGAACCTCAATCGCGTCCCGGGGCCTGTGCCGGTGACGTGGACGTACGTGACCACGTCCACCGACGCGACCCTGCCGCGGCAGCAGTGTTCGCAGATCGGCGCATGGGTAGGAGTCTTCACGCTGCCGGGCAACTGGCATTCCGTCGGTGTCAGGTGGGAGGACCAGGGGCTCAGCGAGGTCGAGACGAACGCGAGCTGGCAGCGTCCTGCCGCGCCAGTGAACACCGGCCCTCCGGGGACCGTGACGGTCGCGCAGCCGACCACGGTCGAGGACGCCGGCATCGAGCAGCCCGCGGCGGAGTGGTCATGCTCGTGGGCAGGGGGCGACGCCGCGATCCGCGTGATCTACCAGGGCCGCGTCTACTGGGCGCTCGGACCGCAGAACGCCGCGGAGCGCGCGACCGTCGCCGCGGACTGCTCATAGGCTCGGATGCGAGGGCGCTGCTGGTTGGTTGACGTCGGTATGTGCTCCCCTCGAGCACGTCTGGATCGTTGGTCCGATCGTGGACGAGCGGCGCAACGCCCTGGGGGGCTTGAGCGTGTGAAGGATCGAGCGGCCTGATGATCCGGGCGCAGGCTCCCCCCCCCCCCGATCTTGGGGAGGCCGCCCGTTGAGACGGGGCCTCCTGCTGGGTCTGGCGCTGCTGCTCGTCGCCGCGGCGTCGCTCTCCGTTCTGCCGGCTGAGCGCGGCGCGGCGCAGACTCCCGACACACCCCAGCCGAACGCGCTCGGGACCTACACCGTCCCCGCCGACTGGCCGCTGGTGCCCGCGGGCATCCGGCCCGGTCACAGCTTCCGGTTGCTGTTCATCACGCATGCGCAGTACTTCCCTGCGTCCAGCGATATCGCCGATTACAACAGGATTGTGCAGGACGACGCCGCCGAAGGGCACCTGGCCATCCGGCCTTATGCATCGCTGTTCAAGATCGTGGGATCGACCGCTACGGTGGACGCCCGCGACAACACCGAGACCAACCCCGATCCCAACGAAGACGGCCCCGGCGTGCGCATCTACTGGCTGGGCGGCGCCAAAGTGGCCGACGACTACGCCGACTTCTACGACGGCGCCTGGGATTCCTACGTCCTCCGGGACGAGCGCTCCGAGTCAGGTACAGCATTCTCGGTTTGGACCGGGAGCAACACGGATGGCACCGCCTATTCGGGTGCGGAACTAAAGGGCAGCCCCAATGTCCGGGTCGGGTTTGTTGTTGCTGGGCAAGACATAGACCCGTTCAGCCAGCACAGCTGGGATCCAACAGACATGACGTCGCCGGGTTCTGATGTTAGGTACTATGGGCTGTCGCCGGTGTTCACGGTGGGACACCAGAGCGACGCCACGCCCGCCGACGTCGGCGCCGTCCCGCATGACTGGGAGTTGATCCCCGGCGGCCTCGGCGCAGGCGATCGGTTTCGGCTGCTGTTCCTGACTTCGACGACCCGAGACGCCACGGAATCGAGCCTCTTCAGCTACGACCAGTTCGTGCAGGCTGCCGCCGCGGCCGGGCACGAGGCCATCCAGCCGTACGCCAGGCTGTTCAAGGTGGTGGGCTCTTCCGCCACCATTGACGCCCGCGACCACACCGGCACCAGCTCTCGCACCGGCGCGCCGATCTACTGGCTGAACGGCCCGCGGGTGGCGAACAGCAACGCGGACTTCTGGGACGGCAGATGGGACAACTGGGAACAGGCCGATCGACGGTACGAGTCGGGACTCTCCGCCGATGACAGACAGCCCTGGACCGGCTCGACGAGCAACGGCACAGTCGATCATGGCCTGGGCGAACCCACCCCACGGACTGGGGGACTCCCCGGTGGCCTTAGGCCCATTAACGGGGGATTTAGAGAACCCCAGGCCGAGCTCCGCTCGTTCTACGCGGTGTCGGCGATCTTCGAGGTGCGGGAGCCGCCGCCGCGGGCGGTGTTCAGCGCCACGCACATGACGGTCGCTGAGCCCCCGGGCTGCGTTGGCGATACGACCGAGCAGTTCGGCGCGATCCACGACCGCGAGCTGGCGACGTACACGGTGCGGCTCAGTTCCGACCCGGGCGGCGAGGCGACCGTGGTCGTCCTCGACCCGTCGGATTCGCGGTCGGGGTTCAACCGCTACGCCGGGAACTGGGGCCGGGTGACGAACCAGCCGGACGGGGAGACGAGCGCGGTCACCGACCGCTCGAACAGCGGCACGCTGCTGCGGTTCGATTCGTCGGACTGGGAGGACCCGCAGACGGTCAGGCTCAACATCCACTGCGCCGACCACGACCCGCACGTGTGGAACGAGATCTGGCACCGGGTTCAGTATCCGGGCGACCGCGTGAACATCAGAGAACCCAGACCCGGGGTTCCGGGGCAGATGCAGACGAGAACGGTCGTCAACCCCCGCTGGCAGGTGACGCGGTTGCGGGTGGTCGACACCGCCGCGCCCGCGCAGCCGGACGACCTCTCCGTCGCGAGCGCCTACGCGGGCACGCTCACGGCGTCGTTGAGCGGGAGCGTGTACACGCGCTGCCAATCGACCGAGCCGGGCGGCGATTGCGAGTGGGGCTTCGGCGTGCAGTGGGACTGGACGACCGGCGCGCATCCCAACGACATCTTCGACGCGGAGCGGCGCTTCTGGGGGTTCCGCTTCAAGGTCGAGAGCGGCGCGGGCAGCGACGAGTGGACCTACGGCTACGTGCCGCAGCCGACCTACACGCGCACGGTCAAACCCGATGCTGTCGTCGGCTGGTCCGAGCAGCGCAACACAGCGTCCTACCACGGGAGCGTCGAGCCGAGCGGGTTGTACACGGCGTTCGGCTCGGCCGGGAACCCGGGCAACCCGGTCTACCGGATCACGGTCACCCCGGTCACCCTGCGCGGCCAGGAAGTGCCGGGCGAGGCGGACACGCTCTGCGTCCAGCTGCAGTCCCGGCTTCCGCAGGCGGTGAAGAACAAGCACGCCGTCGTGGTCGATTGCGACACGCTGTTCACCGCCCCGGAGTCGATACCGGGGCTGATACCCATGGGGTTGTTCAGCCCCAGTTCCCTCATGCGCGAGCTGGTCGCGGGGCCGTCGCTGACGATCACGAGCGACGCCGGCTCCGTGAACGAGGGCGAGCGCGTCACGTTCACGATCACGGCCGCCAGTCCCGTCGTGGTCGACACCACCGTTGAGCTGAGCCTGACGGAGGAGCTGGGCGACGAGGGCGACCGCATCGGCCGCCACCAGCTGGGTACGGTGACGATCCGCGCCGGCGAGCGTTCGGCCACGTGGACGGTGACGACCCTCGCCGACGAGGTCGAGCGGGGCGGCGGCTTCGCGCTCGCGGAGATCCGGCACGGTGACGGCTACACGCTGGGCGAGCCCTCCAGCGTCAGCGTCGCGCTCACCGACGATGACGCTCCGGCGACGCCGGAGCTCAGCATCAGCGGCGGGAGCGGGATCACGGAGGGCGGCACGGCCAGCTTCACGATCACGGCCAGCCCGGCCCCGGCCAGCCCGATCACGGTCAACGTCGGCGTCTCCGAGCGCGGCGCCTTCGGCGCGTCGGGCGCGGCCACGGTCCAGGTGAGCGGCGCGGCCACGACCTACACGGTGTCGACGGCGGACGACGAGCTGGACGAGGCCGACGGCTCGGTCACGGTGACGCTCCTGGACGGCGGCGGCTACACGGTGTCGGCGTCTCGGGGCGCGGCCACGGTGGCCGTGGCGGACGACGACGCCGGCCACACCGTCGATCCGCAGGTCGTGGCCAGCGTGCAGTCGTGGATGGCGGAGACGCACCACGGCGCGGTGCACGTGAACCGCTGGCAGCGCGTGCTGGTGGCGTTCGGCGCGCTCGACGCGGACGGCGTCAGCGGCGGCGCCATGTCCGCGGCCGAGGCACAGGGCTATGCGGACCGGGGCTCGCAGCGCTGGGTCCCGGTCGTCGCCGAGCTTGCCGCGCTCGAGGCTTCTCGGTCCGGGCAACCGACGCCGGAGCTGAGCATCAGCGCGGGCGGCGGCATCACGGAAGGCGGCACGGCCAGCTTCACGATCACGGCCAGCCCCGCCCCGGCGGCGGATCTTGATGTCACCGTGACGGTCTCGCAGAGCGGCGACTACGGCGCGGCCACGGGCGCGCGCACGGTGACCATCCCGGCCACGGGCAGCGCCACCCTGACGGTCCGCACCACAGACGACGGCGCCGACGAGGCCGATGGATCCGTCACGGCCACCGTGAACAGCGGCAGCGGCTACACGGTGTCCTCCACCAATGGCGCCGCCACCGTCAGCGTGGCGGACGACGACGTGCCGGAGATCAGCATCAGCGCCGGCGGCGGCATCACCGAGGGCGGCACGGCCAGCTTCACGATCACGGCCCGCCCCGCCCCGGCGGCGGACCTTGATGTCACCGTGACGGTCTCGCAGAGCGGCGACTACGGCGCGGCCACGGGCGCGCGCACGCTGACCATCCCGGCCACGGGCAGCGCCACCCTGACGGTCGGCACCACAGACGACGGCGCCGACGAGGCGGACGGCTCGGTTACCGCCACCGTGAACGGCGGCAGCGGCTATACGGTGTCCTCCACCAATGGCGCCGCCACCGTCGGCGTGGCGGACGACGATGTGCCGGAGCTGAGCATCAGCGCCGGCGGCGCGATCACGGAGGGCGGCGACGCCCGCTTCACGATCACGGCCAGCCCCGCCCCGGCGGCGGACCTCGATGTCACCGTGACGGTCTCGCAGAGCGGCGACTACGGCGCGACCACGGGCGCGCGCACGCTGACCATCCCGGCCACGGGCAGCGTCACCCTGACGGTCGGCACCACAGACGACGGCGCCGACGAGGCGGACGGCTCGGTCACGGCCACCGTGAACGGCGGCAGCGGCTACACAGTGTCCGCCACCAATGGCGCCGCCACCGTCAGCGTGGCGGACGACGACGTGCCGGAGATCAGCATCAGCGGCGGCGGCGGCATCACCGAGGGCGGCACGGCCCGCTTCACGATCAGCGCAAACCCGGCGCCGGCCAGTCCGCTCACGGTCAGGGTGGGGGTCTCGCAGCGCGGCGCCTTCGGCGCGAGCGGCGCGGCCACGATCACGCTCAGCGGCGCAACGACGACCTACACGGTCTCCACGTCGGACGACGAGCTCGACGAGGCCGACGGCTCCGTCACCGCGACGCTCCAGGACGGCAGCGGCTACACGGTGTCGGCGGCGCAGGGCGCTGCCACGGTGGTGGTCGCGGACGACGACGAGGCGCCAACGCCGGACGCCGCGCTCAGCGTCTCCATCGAGGAGGCCTCGGCGACCGAGGGCGGCTACCTCGAGTTCACCGTGCGGCTCTCCCGCGCGGCGACCGGGGAGATCCTGGTCCGGTGGAACACCGCAACGGCGTGGGGCGTGCTCGACGGCCGCGCACACACGAACGACTACACAGGCGTGTACGACGAGTTGGTGTTCGAGCCGGGCGTCACCGAGCTGACCGGCCAGGTCTGGCTCGAGCCCGACGGCGAGGCCGAGGGCGATGAGCACTTCGCCGTCGAGCTGTTCCTCGGCGAGGACTGGAAGTTCCGGCCCGACGCCACGGGCATCATGACCATCACGGACGGCGACTAGCCCGGCACCCGCAGGCTGCTCCCACGGGCTGATCGTCCGCGGCCTCTGCAGGCGGCAGCTCGGCGACGACCGCCGCGCGGTGGACGACTTCTCCGCCGCCATCGTCATCGCCCCCGGCGACGCCCTCGCCTACGCCAACCGGGCGAAGTCGCGGGCCGAACTGGGCGACGCCACCGGAGCACTCGCAGACTGCGACACGGCCATCGGCCTCGATCCCGCAGACCCGCTGGCCTACTACAACCGGGGCTGCCTCCATGCCGCCCAGGGGCGCCCGCGGCAGGCACTCCAGGACTTCGACCGCGCCATCCGCCGCGATCCCGCCCTGACCCACGCCTACCACAACCGGGGGCTCGCCCATCGCGAGCTCGGCGACCCGAAGCGCGCCATCGAGGACTTCGGGACCGCCATCAAGCTCGAGCCGCTCAACAATCTCTCGCGCTACGCGCGGGCGGTGACGGCGCTCAACCTGGGCCGGCACGACGCGGCCCTGCGCGATCTCGACGCCGACCACGCGGGGGCGCTCCGCTCACGGGGCGTGGCGCGCGACTGTCTGGGCAGGCACGGCGAGGCGCTGGCGGACTTCGACCGCTCGCTCGCCCTCAACCCCGGCAACGCCGAGACCCTGACCGCGCGGGGCGTCGCCCATGTCAGCCTGGAACGGTTCGAGGAGGCCGTTGGCGACTACAGCGCCGTGCTTACGGGCCATCCGGGCAACCTCCAACTCCGCTACGACCGGGGCGCCGCCCTGATGCGGCTCGATGAGGACGAGCGCGCCATCGCCGACTTCGACGCCATCCTCGCCGCCGAGCCGGACCACGCGGGTGCCCTCTTCGCACGGGCGGCAGCGCTCCTCGCCGTGGAGCGGGGCGAGGAGGCCCTCGCCGCCCCGCGCTCGGGGAGGATGCCGCGGCCCGCGAGGACTTCGAACAGGCTGCGCGGCTCTTCCCCGACCATCCGGTTCGTGGGCGGGACGGGGACGGCGTAGACGGCGAGGGCCGCGAAGACACAGAGAATACCGGCTGACAGGCAGGAGCAGGTGGCGGTCCTGGTGTTAGAGATACACTCTCGCGAAAGGACCGCGCCGCACGCGTTAAGGTTGGCGGGCGGCGCGTCGCCTGGAGGGAAGAACAGCCGGTGGCAGATGAGCCTACCCGGACGGTCTACGTGGAGACCTCGGTGGTGTCGTACCTGACAGCCAGAGCGGCGAGCAGCCTGTTGGCGGCCGCGTGGCAGACCGCCACGGTCGAGTGGTGGGACACGCACAGGCCCCGCTTCAATCTCCGCACGTCCGCTCTCACCATCGAGGAGGCCGAGAGAGGGGACCGGGAGGCCGCGGCGCGACGGCTCGAAGCGCTCAGTGGAATCGCCCTGCTACCCGTCACCGATGACGTGGCCTCACTGGCTGACCAGCTCGTACGCAGGGGAGCGTTGCCTGCGGGTGCGCAGAACGATGCGGTTCATATCGCCGTATCGGCAGTACATGGCGTCGACTATCTCCTGACCTGGAACTTTCGTCACCTCGCCAACGCCGAGACCAAGCCACTGGTCCGCGACGTCTGCGAGCAACAGGGCTACGCTAGTCCAGAGATTTGTACCCCAAGCGAGTTGATGGGAGGTGCCGAGGATGCCTGACGAGATCATCGAGGAGCTGTGGAGGATCAAGGACAGCATTGCACGGGAGCAAGGCAATGATGCACGCCAGCTCGTCGCCTATCTTCAGAGCGCTCACCCCGGGGACGCTCCCGCTTCACCTCGGCGGTCCGTCGTGGACATTTCTGAACGATGGACCAGGCAAGCGTCTGTTCAAGACCGGGGAGGAAGTTGACGACTACGTCGCGGACGAGCGAGCGTCCTGGGATCGCTGACTCTCGGGACGACGAGGCTCACGAACTCTAGGGGGCGCGGTGGTGTCGCCGGAGGCGGCCCGCTTCGGCAACGTGCCGCCCCCCTTTCGTCGAACATCAATCGATCGCGAAGAGCCGGGGGCGTTCCTTCAGAGCGAGAGCGCCATTATAGAACTCGGCGTATCCCTTCTCGCACGAGCGCGTCGTCACGCCGTCCACCCTCCAAGGCTATTGGCGAAGCACATCGCCGCACCGTGCCAACACCACCACCAACCGCGCGGCCTCCCAGGTCGAGCCCGTCGCCACCGGCGTCTCCATGGCCGAGGCCCACGCTTCGCACTAAGCTGTCCTATTCCCGAGTAGCTGCGACGGGAGCCGGGGGCACAACCCTTACTCGCCATCGCGCCCCATTGGCGACGCCGGTGAGTCGGTCTCGCGAACTCGCGAGCGGCTACCTGCCAACCACTCGCCGGGCGAACGCCCGGTGGCGACGCACGCCCGGATCACGATCTCGGCGGCCGCCCGCGCATCCTCCCCAGCGTTGTGGTGCTCGAACACTACCCCGAGATAGGCTGCGACGGACGCCAGCCCCCAGCCCCTGCCCGCGAACTGCGGCCACGTCCGACGCGCCACCTCCGCACTGTCGAGCCACTGCGCGGCGAACATCCGCAGCCCGGCGCGCTCCGCCGCGGTCGTCAGCGCCATCCGGTCGAACATCGTGTGGCACACCACGATTCGGTTCGCGAGTCGTTCCTCGATGTCGCCCCAAGCTTCCGCGAGCCGCGGCAAACCCGCCAGATCGCCCGCGGTCATGCCGTGCACCCGAGTGTTGAGGGGACTGACGGGTGCTTCCGGGTCCAGCATCCGTTCCCACACGTCTTTGACGCGGCCCTCCTGCACAGCCGCAATGCCCACCGCGCACACCGATGCGACATCCGGGTTTGCGGTCTCCACATCGACAGCCACGAAGTCCACGCGGCTCTCACCTCGCCGGGTCTCGCCGCTCTAGGATGCTACTCTCTCGCAGTGATGAGCAGCGCACCCTACCGCACCGCGTTCTGGGCCAAGGCCGCGCCGTTCGGCGTACGTGACCCCGAACGCATCCACCTCCTTATCCACCACCTCGCCGACGTCGGCGCGACCATGGAGGCACTGCTCCGCCAGCCCACGATCCGGCGCCGCGTGGCTGGGGCCGGCGGCTTGGACGATCTGTCCGAATCCACCGCCGCCCGCCTCGCGGTCTTCGCCGCGCTGCACGACATCGGCAAGGCCAACGTCGGCTTCCAGTGCCGAATCTGGCCTCCCGGCAACGAGACCTCGCTGCCGCCACGAGTCGGACACACAGCTGATCTCGCGCCGGTGCTGACCAGGCTCGACGCCGAGGCCGCCGGCTGGTTCTACGACGGCATCGGCTGGGACGCCATCACCACATGGGACGATCGTTGCGGCGAGGTCGCATCCGACATGCTCGTCGCCACGCTCTCCCACCACGGCGATCCGATAGCGCTCGAGGGGACTCGCCAGCCGAACCCGGCCGCGTGGCGCGCCTTCGGCTCCATCGACCCCAGCGCGGAGATCCCGGCACTCGGCCGCGCAGTCCGCGAGTGGTTCCCCGCCGCCTGGAATCCGGCGGCCCCGCCGCTGCCTGCGGCGCCAGCCTTCCAGCACATGTTCCTCGGCCTCTGCACTCTCGCCGACTGGATCGGCTCGAACACGGACTGGTTCCCGTTCTCGTCCGACCCCGACCCTGCCTATATCGACCGAGCCCGCAAGCAGGCCGCCCGCGCCCTGCGGGACCCCCGTGTCGGACTGGACATCGAAGAGCAGCGTGCGATTGAGGGCGCGGCACCGGCACGAGACTTCCGCGCGCTGTTCGACTTCGCCGCGCCACGCCCCGTGCAGGAGCACGCCGTCGGCGATCTCGACGAGCGCCTGATGCTGATCGAGGCCGAGACGGGCTCCGGCAAGACCGAGGCCGCCCTGTGGCGGTTCCGCGAGCTCTACCGCGAACGGCGCGTCGACGGCGCGTACTTCGCGCTGCCAACCCGCGCAGCCGCGATGCAGATCCACAAGCGCACGCAGCGGTTCGCCCGCAACGCCTTCAAGTCCACTATCGACGTCGTGCTCGCAGTTCCCGGCTACGAAGCCAGCACCCGCGGACTTGTCGATTCGCAGTATGCCGACGGCGCTCCCGGCCTCCCCTGGGCGACCGAGCGCACAAAACGTTTCCTCGCCGCCCAGCTCGCCGTCGGCACCGTTGACCAGGCGCTGCTGGGCGCACTGCGCGTCCGGCACGCCCACCTGCGGTCGTCCTGCCTCGCCCGCAACCTGCTGATCGTCGACGAGGTTCACGCGTCCGACGCCTACATGCGCGTCATCCTCGCTGCCACGTTGCGAATGCACTTGGACGCCGGCGGCTACGCCGTGCTCCTCTCCGCGACGCTTGGCGCGGCGTCGCGCTCGTTCTGGCTAGGCGAGGACGTACCGCCGCTCGACCAGGCGATCACCGTCCCCTACCCCGCCGTTTCGGTGAAGGGTGGCGGCGTGACGAGGTACCCGGCGGCGCTCGAGAAGCGCGTCTCGATCCGCGCTCAGGCCGATATGGACGACTACGTCGCCGTCGCGTCGGACGCAGTCGCCGCAGCTCGCGACGGCGCGGCCGTGCTCGTGGTCCGCAACACCGTCGACGCCGCCCTTCGCACGCAGCGCGCCGTCGAGGCCGCTGTCGGCGCAGCGAGCGACCTCCTGCTGCGCGCCAGCGGGATCGCGACACCGCACCATGGGCGCTACGCTGCCTCCGACCGCCGCGAGATCGATCGCGCCATCGAGGAGCGCTTCGGGAAGGGGCGCGCCGACGGGTCCGGCGCGATCGCGGTCGGCACGCAAACGCTCGAGCAGTCGCTTGACCTCGACGCGGACCTGCTTATCACCGACATCTGCCCGGCCGACGTGCTGTTGCAGCGCATCGGGCGTTTGCACCGCCACGACCGCAGACGGCCGGCCGGGTTCGAAACGCCGCAATGCGTCGTGCTCACCCCGGACGGCTCCGACCTCGCCCCCTTGCTGACGCGACCGCGCAACGGGCTGGGGGCCCATGTCTACCCCGACCTGCGAATGATCGAGGCGGTGCGTCGACTGATCGGCGATGGTACCGAGTGGGCGATCCCCGCCGACTCGCGGCGTATCGTTGAATGCGGCACGCACCCCGAAGCGCTCGCCGCCATCGCGGACGACCTCGGGGAGGCGTGGACGGAGCACGCCCTGCGGGTGGACGGCGAGCGCATCGCTAAGCGACTGGTGGCTGAGCGCTCTGTCATCGACACTCGCCAGTCATTCTGCGGTGACAACGTGAACATCCTATTCCCGCGCGACGGCGAGCGCATCCGCACACGCCTAGGCGATCCCGCGGTCGACGTGACGCTCTCGGGAGCGAGCGGCGCTTTCGGCGGTGACATCGACCGCATCGGCATCCCGCGCCGCTGGCTGCCCGCGGTCATCTCTGATCCGAGCGATCTCGCCGCCGTCGCCGCGCCCGTGGACAGAGGCTTCGCCTTCACCGTCGAGGGTCGCACGTTCACATACGACCGCTTCGGACTCGTGCGTACCCCGTAGCGCGTTGACCGGTACGCGCCCCCTTCGCGGCATGTTCACGTCGCCGCCGTCGGCCGTGGCGCAATCGGGCCGATGCGCTACTGTCGGTCAGGAGGCGGGTACGATCACAGATGGCAGCCGCGCCCCGCGCAGGCGGGGGTAGACCGTCGGTCGTCGATTGCGCGTCAGAGTGCCCCGCGTAAGCGGGGGTAGAGCGGCGAGCAGTATCGCGCACCATGTCTCCGCTCAAGCGCCCCACACGCCAATGCCGCCACTAGCGGGACTTTGACCACCCGGCGGTTGGGGTATAGTCTCCCCCAATCGACTACCTACTTCATACAGAGGATGAAAGGCAGGTAGCTGCGAATGCACATCTCCAATGGCGGGAACGCCCTGAACCTGCTAGACGACCCGCTGATCCGTGTCGTTGGAGCCCCTCCCGCAACGCTACCCGACCTCTGCGCGCGCATCGCTCGCGGCGACGCCGTGCCCGCTTTCCCGGCGTTGCGTCCCCATCAGCGCCACGCCTGGCACGCCTTCCTCGTGCAACTCGGTGTGATCGCCCTGGAGCGCGCGGAGCTTGAGGTGTCGCGGATGCCGCACGACGCTGGCGCATGGCGCGATCTCCTGCGCGCGCTTACGCCCGACCACCCCGGCGATGAGCCGTGGCGACTGGTCGTGGGCGACATCATGGTTCCGGCCTTCATGCAGCCGCCCGCGCCTGCGGCGGACGGTGAGTCGAGCTACAAGCAGCGTGACGACACGCCCGACGATATCGACGTGCTCGTTACCTCGCGCCACCACTCGGTCAAGGCGGGCGCGGCGCGACGCGCCGACCCCGACGATTGGCTCGTCGCGCTCCTCACGCTACAGACGATGGGGGGCGTGGGGGGCCGCGGCCTGTACGGCGTCGCCCGCATGAACCGGGGCAACAGCTCCCGCCCCGCCTTCTCGCTCGTTCCCGCCGGTGCCGATTTCGGCGCGTGCGTGCGGCGCGACATCGTCGCACTAGCCGAGCAGTCGGCGGCGTTGCGCGCGGGCTCGCCGTTCAGTGGCGATGCCGCCCTGCTCTGGATCGATCCATGGGGCGGCGCGAAGAGCGAGGCGTTGCCGCCCGGCCGGGTGCATCCGCTCGCCATCGAGATTTGTCGCCGCATCCGCCTTCGCAACGACGACAGCGGTGGGCTCTTCGCAGTCCGCGCGTCGTCGGAAGCGCCGCGCATCGCCGCCGCGGATCTCCGAGGCCTCACCGGCGACCCTTGGGCTCCAACGGCCGCCGACAAGGTGCTGACGGTCTCCCTCAGCGCGTCGTTCCAGTACGACCACATCGCCACTCTGCTGGGCACCGGCGACTGGCACTTACCCCTGCTCTGCCGCCCGACGCCGGCCGAGGCCCGTTCGGGCGCGCCCATGCACCTCGTCGCTCGCGCCGTTGTTCGCGGCCAGGGTCGCACGGACGGCTACCGTGACCGCGTCATCCCGCTGCGCACCGCGACCGTGCGGGCGCTCGGCGTCGCCGATCGCGATCCCGGAATCGGCGCGATCGCGCGCGAACGGGTCGACCAGGTGAAGAAGGTGCAGGCATGCATGCGCTCCGCCCTCTACACGTTCATCGCCTCGGATGACGGGGACTCGTCGCCCAACTTCGAGCACGTGCGCCCGTGGCAGAACCGCCTCGACGAAATCGTCGAGGATTCCTTCTTCGACGCCCTACAGACGGAGTTCGAAGCCGCCGAGTCTGACCGTAGCTCTGTTCGCAACGCCTGGCTCCGCCGCGTCGTCGACGCGGCGACCTCCATCTTCCGCGACGCCATGTCGGCGCTGCCGCACCACGCGGCGCGACGGTACCGTGCGAGAGCGCAGGCCGAGCGCCGATTCCAGCAGCGGCTGCGCGGCCCTAACGGAGTTCCGTCGCTGTACGACCATGAAGCGGAGGCGAAACATGACGCAGCCTGACCAGCACTCCACCGATTCCGAGCGCGCGTCCGCGATCGCACGCTACCTTGCGGCCGAGCACTTCCCGCGCGGCGACCTGGCCGCACTCAGGCGCATGGCGCCCGGCGCACCGGACGCGCGCGCCCCCGCGTTCTACCGCATCGCCGCACGGTTCGGGCTCTTTGGGCCGCCCGCGCACGAGCGCGCCTGGGCTCTCGCCGTCCACGGCATGGCCCTGATGACGCGCACCGACGGTTCGGACCGCTCCGCCCACAATCCGCGTGTCGCCGTCGGGCGCGCGCTGTACCGCGGCGGCCGGGGCGGCGAGCGCGCCTTCTACAGCGCGGACCGGCTCGATCGCCTGCTCGCTGCGCGCGGCGACGCCTTCGAATCGCTCGTCGCGCGCCTGTGCCGCACGCTCGGACGCGTCGGCGTTTCGTTCGACTGGAGTGAGATGGCGATGTTCATCCTTGCGCCCGACGGGCCGCGGGCCGACATCGCGCGAGGGCGGATCGCCGCCCGCTACTACGGTGCCGAGGCAAACGCCGAAGCGCAGGCATCATCAGCAGAGAAGGAGACCGCCGCATGACTGAAGTCCGCTTCATTCAGATCCACACCCTGCACGGCTACCCCGCCGCGCTACTCAACCGCGACGACTCGGGTCTGGCCAAGCGTATCCCGTATGGCGGTGCGGTTCGCACCCGCATTTCGTCGCAGTGCCTCAAGCGCCACTGGCGGGTCGCCGACGACGCTCACGCCATCCACGCCGTCCCTGGCGCGGAGAAGGCGGTGCGCTCGCGCAACATCGTCGACCGCGAGGTGGTGGCGGCGTTGCGCAAGGACGGCGCGCCCGACGATGTCGCCGATGCTATTGGCGAGGTGTTCAACGAGGGCGTGTACGGTGACAAGGGCGGGGAGGAGAGTGGACGGCAGCCGCTGCTGCTGGGTGAGCCCGAGATCCGACACCTGCTCGAGCACGCCCGGGTCATCGTCGCCGAACACGGAGGCGACCCCGCCGCAGTGCGGAAGGCAGCAGAGGCCCTCTTCCCGAAGGAGCGCGCCAACTGGCAGGCGTTCCGCGACCAGACGCGCCTGCCCGGCGGGATCGAGGGCGCGCTCTTCGGGCGCATGGTGACGTCCGACCCCGGCGCCAACATCGACGCCGCGATCCATGTGAGCCACGCGCTCACCGTGCATCGCGAAGAGTCCGAGATGGACTACTTCTCGGTGGTCGATGATCTCCGCACCGCCGACGAGGACGCCGGTGCCGCGCACATCGGTGACACCGAGCTGACCGCCGGCCTCTTCTACGGCTACGTCGTGGTCGACGTTCCAGAGCTGGTTTCCAACATCGCGGGAGATCGAGCCCTCTCCGCGAAGGTCGTCGCGAACCTCCTGCACCTCATCGCCACCGTGTCGCCCGGCGCGAAGCTCGGCTCCACGGCACCCTACGCCTACGCCGACGCTATGCTCGTCGAGATCGGCGAGCGACAGCCCCGCAGTCTCGCCGCCGCGTTCCGCGACCCGGTCGCGCCGAGCGTCGACGTGGCCGCTGGCGCGCTGGCGGACCGGTTGGCGCGCTACGACGCGGCCTACGGTCCGCACGAGGCGCGACGCGCGATGTCCACTGTCCCGCAGGAATTCCCCGCTGCCGAGTCCGGCGCGCTGCCCGACATCGCCGGGTGGGTCGAGTCCGCCATCGCCGGTGGGGGCGCGTAGCGATGGTCCGCCACATCATCCTGCGGTTCGAGGCGCCGCTGATGTCGTTCGGTGGCCAGCGGATCGACCACATCGGCCCGACGAGCCGCTTCCCGGCGGCGTCGATGCTCACCGGCTTGCTCGCCAACGCCTTGGGGTGGTCGCGGACCGACAGCGAGAAGCTGCGCGTTCTGCAGTCGCGCATCCATTACGCCGCGCGCCTCGACGTCGAAGGGCGACGTGTCGACGACTTCCAGACGGCACAGCTCGGCGCCGACGATCGGGGCTGGACCACGCGCGGTACCCCTGACGAGCGCGCCGGCGGCAAGGCGACCTACGACGCACCCCACATCCGGCGGCGCACATACCTGGCGGACGCCGTCGCGACCATCGCGCTCCGGCTCGATTCCCCATCGGTGGCGCCGTCCATGAACGACGTCGCCGGCGCCCTCGTAACACCCGCACGCCCACTCTTCATCGGCCGCAAGCCGTGCCTGCCCACCGCCCCCGTGCTCGCTGGTCACGCCGAGGGCGATACCGCGCTCGGAGCGCTCCTCGCTTGGCCGCTGGACCCCAGGAGCGGCGGCGATGTGTCGTGCATGTGGGCCGCAGACGACACGCCTGCCTGGGCCGTCGCTTCGGATACGCGTACGGTGGCAGACGAGCGCCAGTGGGCAGGATCCGGCCTGCACGGGGGCGGCCGCACGGTTTGCGAGGGCAGCATCTCGCGCGAGCGGTTCGCGACGGGAGCCCCGGCATGACCCCCACTCCGCCGCTTCACTTCTACGCCCTCGAGGTGGACTTGCGCGAATTCGATCGCTGGTCTGGAATGCGCGACATTCACGACCGTGACCTTGCCACGCACTCCCTCCTGGCGGAGCTGTTCGGTGAGGGCGCGCCGCGCCCCTACCGCCTCGTCGCCGTGCGCGACGCCCCGCGCGGAATGTTGTATGGCTACGGGCCGCGCCCGATCGACGACCTGCGCGTGACCGCGGAAACCCTGGGCGCTCCCGACCAGCTCGCGGCGCTTCCCATCGATCGCATGCGCGGTAAGCCGATGCCCGTGGTCCCGGCGGGTGGCCGTGTTTCTGTCGAGACCCGGGTCCGCCCGGTGCGCCGCAACGGCAACCGCGAGCTCGACGTGTTCATCGCCGACGGGCGCACGGAGAGCCGCGAGACCGCCTACGCGCGCTGGTGGGCGGATACCTGTGCTCACTCCGGCCTCGACCTCGATTGCGACACCGTACGCCTCGTTGCCTTCTCGCTCGTCCCGTTCTCTGCGAAGCGGCGCGGCGGCAAGCGCCCGATCGGCCCCGACGCCGTGCTCCGCGGCGTCGGGAAGGTGACGGACGCGGACTCGTTCCACGCTCTGATCGCACGGGGGGTGGGCCGCCACCGTGCGTACGGGTACGGAGCGCTGCTGCTGAGCCCCGCACGCTCGGCCGCTAATGGTGGCGCGTCCCTATGAAAGGCCGTCTCGGCCTCGATACGGCGCGCGTGCCTCATTCCGATCGACACGGCCTGGTGTGGTTGTCGCGAGGCGCCCTCGTCGTGCGGGAAGGCACGCTGCGCTTTGTCCGCGACGTTCCACCGGACGCCACCAGCGCCTTGGGTGAAGGGGACTACGCCATCCCCTTCCAAACCCTCTCGGCGATCCTGCTCGGCCCCGGCTCGACCGTCAGCCACGACGCGCTCCGCCTCATGGCGCGTCACGGCACTATCCTCGTGGCGGTCGGCGAGGATGGTGTCCGTTGCTATACCGCCCCGCCGCTGGGCCCTGACAACTCCGTGATCGCGCGACGTCACGTCGAACTCTGGGCCGACCCCGATCGGCGCATGGCAGTGACGTCGCGCATGTACGAGATCCGTGTCGGCGAGCCCGTGGCCGAGCGCAGCCTTGACGTCTTGCGCGGCATAGAGGGGGCACATGCCAAGCGCAGCTACCAGATCGCAGCCTCGCGGCACGGCATCACCTGGCGTGGTCGGCGCTATGATCGGATGGCTCCGCACGCCGCGGACATCCCGAATCAGGCCATCAACCATGCGTCGGTCGCCGTCACCGCGGCCGCCGCCGTCGCCGTGGCATCCACCCGTGCCATCCCCGCGCTCGGCTTCATCCACGAGGCGTCGGGGGAGGCTTTCGTCCTCGACATCGCCGACCTCGTGCGCGACACGGTAACCGTTCCGGCGGCGTTCACCGCTGCACGCCTCATTGAGGTCGAGCCATCGCGCAACGTGGAACGGACTGTCCGGCGAACCGTCGGGGAGCGCATACGCGATGAGCGCGTGATACCGAAGATGATCGACTTCATCCACGACTTGATCGGCGAGGGATCGGGGAAGTGACGATCGTCGTCACGATTGCAGCCGCGGGCCGGTTTCGCGGCTTCCTAGCGTCGGTGATGCTTGAGATCGCCGCTGGCGTCTACATCGCTCCAGCCATGACCGCGGGGGTGCGCGATCGCGTTTGGGGTGTTCTCGCCCAGTGGCATGCCGACCTTGACGACGGCGGCGTGATAGTCATGGCGTACCCCGACCGCGACATGCCCGGGGACCATGGCCTGCGCTTTCTCGGCGAGCCGCCCAAGGAGGTCGTCGACGCGGATGGCGTCTATCTGGTTCGGCGGAGCCCGGCTTGACCCCCAGACTTTACGGGTCGTCGTGTTCCTGCGCCTGTTGCCCTGCTTGCGTGAGGCTCGAACAGCGAACATGGCCTCCGTCCAACGCACCTGTTGTTACGGTTGTGTTACGGAAGAGGTTGCCCCGCACGCGCGGGGGTAGGCCGTCCTCAAAGCGAATGCCTACCGATTCGTCGTCGGTTGCCCCGCACGCGCGGGGGTAGGCCCTCGGCGTTGAGGAACTCGGCATCAGCCTCCGTGGTTGCCCCGCACGCGCGGGGGTAGGCCCCTTATGACGCTCACGGCCGCCGTCCCGACCGCGGTTGCCCCGCACGCGCGGGGGTAGGCCCGAGCCCGGTGTCTCGACCCAGTGGGGGAGCTAGGTTGCCCCGCACGCGCGGGGGTAGGCCTTCAGAAAATATTACTACGGCACCCAAGAGGAAGGTTGCCCCGCACGCGCGGGGGTAGGCCCATGCGGAACCCCCTGGCCTAGCGGCCTCCAGGGGTTGCCCCGCACGCGCGGGGGTAGGCCCAAGGTGAGGATTTCGCCGGGCTGCCGCGAGCTGGTTGCCCCGCACGCGCGGGGGTAGGCCCGTGGCCGACGCCTCGATCGTGTTGGCGCTCATGGTTGCCCCGCACGCGCGGGGGTAGGCCCTGATCCTCTTGCCCGCGGTGATCCTCCCAACGGGTTGCCCCGCACGCGCGGGGGTAGGCCCGTGGTCGGCCACACCGTCTCCAGCCTCACGGCGGTTGCCCCGCACGCGCGGGGGTAGGCCGAGATCGAGGAGACCGAGCCCGAGTTCGCGATGGGTTGCCCCGCACGCGCGGGGGTAGGCCCACCTCGGGGAACGCCTCGACCGCGGCCGCGCGGGTTGCCCCGCACGCGCGGGGGTAGGCCCCTCGCAGGCTCGCCGCGCCCGAGCCGATCGTGGGTTGCCCCGCACGCGCGGGGGTAGGCCTTCGGTGTAGGCCGGGGGGATCGCCTCGCTCAGGGTTGCCCCGCACGCGCGGGGGTAGGCCTCACCAGGTGCAGACGATCGGCGTGTACGGCCAGGTTGCCCCGCACGCGCGGGGGTAGGCCCTGCTCGGCACCGTGACGGCGCTCCGCGAGATCGGTTGCCCCGCACGCGCGGGGGTAGGCCCCCCACACCCAACGAGGCGATGTCGGACGGTAAGGGTTGCCCCGCACGCGCGGGGGTAGGCCCGACGACTGGTTCAGCTCGAAGAGCGGACGCACGGTTGCCCCGCACGCGCGGGGGTAGGCCGTACGCCGGGCGCTTTGCAGCGGGCTGTTGGCCGGTTGCCCCGCACGCGCGGGGGTAGGCCTCGCACATCCTGCCCGTTCTCCTGCCGGATGCCGGTTGCCCCGCACGCGCGGGGGTAGGCCCACGTGTGGCCACGTGACGGTCTGCGGCCGCCCGGTTGCCCCGCACGCGCGGGGGTAGGCCCCGAGGTGCGCCATTGGTCGCACCGCAACGTAGGGTTGCCCCGCACGCGCGGGGGTAGGCCCTGATCGGCGTCGTCGGCAAGCTCGGCGAGCCGGGTTGCCCCGCACGCGCGGGGGTAGGCCGTAGTAGCGCTCATCATTGGGTTCGCTTCTGTGGGTTGCCCCGCACGCGCGGGGGTAGGCCCGTCTCGCGCGAGACGGCGGGCGAGTTCAACGTGGTTGCCCCGCACGCGCGGGGGTAGGCCGCGGTAGTTGTTGCGGCCCCCGCGCGGCCAGCGGGTTGCCCCGCACGCGCGGGGGTAGGCCGGGACCGCCATCGTCCGGGAGCCCCGCCACCTCGGTTGCCCCGCACGCGCGGGGGTAGGCCCGCGACGAACGGAACGTCGCGCATGTCGAGCACGGTTGCCCCGCACGCGCGGGGGTAGGCCCGAGTAGTCGTCGTTCTCGCTGGCGATGTTGCGGGTTGCCCCGCACGCGCGGGGGTAGGCCCGAGTAGTCGTCGTTCTCGCTGGCGATGTTGCGGGTTGCCCCGCACGCGCGGGGGTAGGCCGCGGCGTCAGGTAGTCATTCGCGATCGAGCGCGGGTTGCCCCGCACGCGCGGGGGTAGGCCCTGAAGCGCGCCGCCACGCCGATCGCCCGCGACGGTTGCCCCGCACGCGCGGGGGTAGGCCCTGGCCACCGTCGATCGTGAGGGTGGTTGCCCCGCACGCGCGGGGGTAGGCCGTGGCGGTGACCGGGGCAGGCGTCCCCGTCGCTGGTTGCCCCGCACGCGCGGGGGTAGGCCCGATGCGCCCCTGTCGGTGTCGATGGAGGAATTGGTTGCCCCGCACGCGCGGGGGTAGGCCCCCCTCCTTCCCCACGGCTGCGGTCCAGCTCACGGTTGCCCCGCACGCGCGGGGGTAGGCCCGTCCACCTGCTGGAGGGCCGGTGACGCTGCCGGGTTGCCCCGCACGCGCGGGGGTAGGCCCTGGACGCCGTACCGGTCCGCCCGCTCCCGATGGGTTGCCCCGCACGCGCGGGGGTAGGCCGGGCCATGAAGGTGAGGAACAGGTCCTCCTTGCGGTTGCCCCGCACGCGCGGGGGTAGGCCCTTCGGGTTGACGCCAGTGGTCTCGATGTCGATGGTTGCCCCGCACGCGCGGGGGTAGGCCCTGCCCACGCCCGACCTGGTCGTCATCGACACCGGTTGCCCCGCACGCGCGGGGGTAGGCCCAAGGTCTGGAAGACCGACAACATGGGCGTGCCGGTTGCCCCGCACGCGCGGGGGTAGGCCCGACCAGCACTCCGTCGTCGAGCTGGCGTGCGAGGTTGCCCCGCACGCGCGGGGGTAGGCCCCATCGTCCTACATTCGATCGGTGCCGACGGTCGCGCGGTGGTGCGTTCACCGCCTGCGCCGCCGCCCGGCCGCTCACGGCGAGACGCGCCACGTACCGCCCGCCAACCTGTTTCCTAAGACGCGGGCCGTCCATACTGCGCGCCGTCCTCCGGGGCCGCGCTCCCCTCGCATCCCACCACAGGCGCTGAGCGGGATGGGAGGGCACAAGGACTGTTTCTGTTGATGTCCCCCCCCCCCGCACCAGGCACCGCGCGCCGCGCTGGGACGAGCAGCCCGAAACGTGCCGGCGGCGAGGCCCGTTCGCTTGAGGTTCGCGCTCCCCGTCCTGGCACTGGCTGCGGCGCTGGCCGCCCTGCTCCCGGCCTCGCCCTCGGGGGCGCAGTCCCCGGCGACCGCGAGCCGTGAGGTGGCCGAGAACCAGCCCGCCGGAACCGCCGTCGGCGCTCCCGTGACGCTCGCCGCTCCCGCCGGCGCGGTAACCCACACGCTCGGAGGCGCCGACGCCGCCACGTTCAGCATCGTGGCCGCGAGCGGCCAGCTGCGCACCAACGGACCGCTCGACCACGAGGCGCGCGACAGCTACCAGGTGACGGTCACGGCCCAGGACGACAACGGCTCCACCCAGATCGCGGTCACGATCAGCGTGACCGACGTCGAGGAGCCGGGCGTCGTCTCAGTCTCCCCCACGGCGCCGCGAGTGGGAACCGTGATCCGGGCGCGGCTCAGCGACCCGGACGGCGGGGTGGACCCCGGGAACATCTTCTGGCGCTGGAGCATCTCGGCGGACGGCCTTCAGTTCAGCCTCGTCGCCGGGGGGGTCGGCGCGGGGGCCGCGTACACGCCGGCGAGCGCGGACGCGGGCAAGTACCTCAAGGTCAGCGCCGGCTACGCCGACGCCCGCGGCAGGGACGGGGGACCGTACGGGAAGACGGCCGAGTGGGTCTCGGGCGCGGTCATCGGCGCCCTCGTGGAGCCGCCCGCGCTGACGGTGCGCACGATCCTCTCGGGGCTGACCATCCCCTGGGACCTCGCCTTCACCCCGGACGGCGCGATGCTCATCACGGAGCGGGGCGGCAAGCTGCGGAGCAGGCTTCCCGACGGGCGCGTGCGGGTCGTGAGCGCGGACTTCAGCGACCTCTTCGCCCGGGGCGAGGCCGGGCTGATGAGCATCGCCGTCGATCCCTCCTTTGCCAGCAACCGGCGCTTCTACACCTGCCAGGCCCACAGCGGGCCGGAGGTGCAGGTCATCGCCTGGACGATCGACGCCGCCTACGGCGCGGCCGTGCGCGCCGCCGACCCCCTGGTCGGCGGCATCCCCCTGAGCGCGTCGAGCGGGCGCCACGGCGGCTGCCGCCTCGGCTTTGGAGCGGACGGCTACCTGTACATCACGACGGGGGACGCGGAGATGGCGAGCGTGCCCCAGGACCTCGCCTCGCTCGGCGGGAAGGTGCTTCGCGTCGACGCCTCGAGCGGCGCCGCCGCGCCGGGGAACCCGTTCAACACGCGCGTCTACAGCTACGGGCACCGCAACCCGCAGGGCCTCGCCTTCCGCCCCGGCGGCGCCCAGGTGTGGGTGGTGGAGCACGGCCCCACGTGGGATGACGAGATCAACCTGCTGGTCGCGGGCGGCAACTACGGCTGGGCGCCCGGGGTTGGCTACAACCAGCGCGTGCCGATGACCGACCTGCGGGCCTTCCCCGGCGCGATCGAGGCGAGCTGGTCGTCCGGCTTCCCGGCGATCGCGACGAGCGGCGCGGTCTTCCTCGAGGGCGCGGGCTGGGGTGACTGGAACGGGCGCCTGGCCGTGGCCTCGCTGAAGAACTCCTCGCTGCGCGTGTTCGAGTTCGACTCGGCGGGCGCGCTGCTCAGCGAGATCCTCGTGGCCGAGCTCGACCGCACCCACGGACGCCTGCGCTCGCCCGTGCTCGGTCCCGACGGGGCGCTCTACCTGACGACCTCGAACGGCAACGGCCGGGACCGCATCCTCCAGGTCTTCGGACCCGCCACGCCGCGACTGAGCGGGAGCCAGACCGTCTCCTACGGCGAGCAGGGGACGGCCGACGTGGCCTCGTACAGCGCCCACCACCTCGGCTCCTCCCCCGGCTGGAGCGTGGCCGGCCAGGACGCCGCCGCCTTCGAGATCGCGGGCGGCGCGCTGCGCTTCCGCACCCCGCCCGCGTTCGCAGCGCCCGCGGACGCCGACCTCGACAACGTCTATCACGTGGCGGTCGAGGCCTCAGACGGCACGGACACGGCCCGCATCGCGGTCGCCGTCACCGTCACCGCCGCCAGGCTGAACACGCCCCCCGCCTTCGCCGACACCTCCACGACCCGCTCGGCGCCCGAGAGCGCCGCGATCGGCGCGGGCGTGGGCGCGCGCGTCGCCGCCGCCGACCCGGACAGCGGAGACACGCTGACCTACCGCATCGTGGAGGAGCAGGAGCTGTTCACGGTCGACGCCGGCACGGGCCAGTTGCGCGTCGCGGCGGCGCTCGACCACGAGACGGCGGCCAGCCACGCGCTCACGCTCGAGGTGAGCGACGGCGTCGACGCCGGCGGCAACCCGGACCCCGCGATCGACGACAGCAGCTCCGTCACGATCACGGTGACCGATGTCGATGAGCCGCCCGTGATCAGCGGAACCGCCGCCTACACCATCCCCGAGGGCGGCGCGACCGCCCTCGGCGACTACACTGCCAGCGACCCCGAAGGGGACGACGTCAGCTGGCTCGCGCTCGCCGGACCGGAGGCGGGGTACTTCGCGTTCGACGCCGATACGGGGGCGCTCGCCTTCGCCGCCACGCCGGACCGCGAAGCCCGCACCAGCGCGCTCTACCGGGTCACCGTGCGCGCCTCCGACGAGGGCGGCCGCAGCGGCGGCCTGGCGGTGACCGTCACGCTCACCGACGTCCCCGAGCCGCCCGCCGTCACGGGACCCTCCGACGTCACGGTCGACGAGATCGTGAACCCTTCCCCCAACCAGGTCGTCACCGTCGGCGCGTACCGCAAGCGCGACCCCGACCGCCCGCCGCAGGCGACGAACTGGGGCGCCGTCGGCGGCGTGGTGGTGCTGAGCGGCGCCGACAGCGGCGCGTTCGCGTTCGACCGCCAGTCGGGGAGGCTGAGCTTCGCGAGCCCGCCCGACTACGAGGCGGGCGGCGGGCGCTACGACGTGACCCTGACCGCCAACGACGGCGCCCTCGAGGGCGCTCTCGACGTGACCGTCCGCGTCGCCAACGTGGACGAGCCCGGCGCGCTGCGCTTCGACCGGCGCACGCCGGTCATCAGCCGCGCGATCACGGCGACGCGCACGGACCCGGACGGCGTCGTCAGCGCGACCTGGCAGTGGCAGCGCTCGACCAGCCGCAGCGGGGGCTGGACGGACATCGCCAACGCCGACGCCGGCAGCTACACCCCGGTGGCGGACGATCGCGGCTACTACCTGCGCGCGACGGTCGGGTACGAGGACGGCCACGGACCGGACAAGAGCGCGGGCGCGGTCACGGAGTTCGCGGTCGCGAACGACCGCGCCGCGAACACGGCGCCGGCCTTCCCTGACACGGTCGCGGACATCGCGATCCCCGAGAACAGCCGCCCCGGGCGCAACGTCGGCGGCCCCGTGCGCGCCAGCGACGCCGAGCGCGACCCGCTGACCTACTCGCTCAGCGGCGCGGACGAGTTCGTGATCAACGCGCGCACGGGCCAGATCCAGGTGGCGCGCGGTGCGGGCTTCGACTTCGAGGACCAGGCCAGCTACGCGCTCACGGTGAGCGCCGACGACGGCTTTGGCGGAACCGGCAGCGTCGCCGTGACGGTCACCATCACCGACGTGAACGAGGCTCCGATGGCCGCCGACGACGCTCCCAGCAGCTTCGACGAGGACACGGCGGCGACCATCGACGTGCTCGCCAACGACAGCGATCCCGAGGACGACGCGAGCGACCTCAGGATCAGCATCCAGCGGCGCCCTACCCGCGGAGCGGTCACCGTGAACGCCCCGCAAGACCCCGGAGACCGTCCCACCGTCACCTACACGCCGCGGGCCGACTACAGCGGCTCCGACAGCTTCAGCTACCGGGCCAGGGACAGCGGCAACCTCCACTCCAACGTGGCGACGGTGGCGCTGACCATCAGTCCCGTGAACGATGACCCCGCGTTTCCCGCGGCCACCGCCGCGCGCCGCGTCTCGCACACGGCCGGCGAAGGGGGCGGCGTGGGGGCGCCCGTGACGGCCACGGATGTCGACGGCGACGACCTCACCTACAGCCTCGCGGGCGCGGACGCCTTCGAGTTCGGCATCGACGGCGCCAGCGGCCAGATCACGATTGGCCCCGGGACGACATTCGACATCGCCGCCAGGGACACCTACGCGGTCACGGTCGATGCGGACGACGGCAACGGCGGACAGGCGAGCATCGAGGTGACCATCACGGTCACGACGGGCCGGGTCGCTGCGCCGGTGTTCATTGGCGGTGGTGGTGGCGGCGGCGGTGGCGGCGGTGGGCCGAGCGGCCCCACGCCCAGCACGGCGGACTTCGAGTGGACGGTCACGCGCGACCTCGAGCAGCTCGACCCCGGCCACGACACGCCCTCGGGCATGTGGTCCGACGGCTCGCTGCTCTTCCTCGCCGAGAACGGCGCGGGCGCCGACGACGCCGTCTACGCCTACGACCTCGCCAGCGGGGAGCGCGTCGAGGAGCGGGAGTTCGCCCTCGCGCAGACGAACCGCGCTCCGCGCGGCCTCTGGTCGGACGGGATCACCATCTGGGTCTCGGACAGCGGACGCGAGCGCCTCTTCGCCTACGACCTCGCCACCGGCGAGCGCGACGAGCAGCGGGAGCTCGCGCTCGCCCCGCGCAACGCCGCCGCCCGCGGCATCTGGTCGGACGGCGCGACGATGTGGGTGCTCGACGGCGTCAGGGACGGCCTTTTCGCCTACGACCTCGCGATGGGCGGGCTGCTGGGCGAGTACCGCCTCGCCGCGCGCAACAGCGACCCCCGCGGGCTCTGGTCCGACGGGGTCACCATCTGGGTCTCGGATCATGGGCTGAAGCAGCTCTGGGCCTACCGCCTGCCGGTCCCGCCCGGCGCCCCCGGCGAGGACGCCGACCCGATCCCGCTCGAGCGCCACGGCGGCGAGGACTTCACGCTGCTGTCCCGCTCCAGCAACAACAGCCCGCGTGGCATCTGGTCCGACGGCGAGCACATGTACGTGGCGGATGAGAACGACGACAAGGTCTACAGCTACAACATCCCCGACGCCATCGACGCCCGCCTGGCCACGCTGACCCTGAGCGGCGTCGCGTTCGGCGATTTCGACCCGGCGACCACCGGCTACGAGGGCGTCGCCGGCGAGGGCGTCACGGAGACGACCGTCGAAGCCTCGGCGACGCAGCCGGGAGCGGAGGTCGTCATCCATCCGCCCGACGCCGACGCGGGAGCGGACGGCCACCAGCTCGTCCTGGACGGCGACACCGAGCTCGCCATCACGGTGACCTCGGCGGACGGCGCCAGGACGAGGATCTACCGCGTGCGCCTGGACGATCCCCGCTGGGATCCGGCGAGCGACCCCTGGCCGCATTGCCTGCGGGGCGCCGTCGCCGCGGGCTTCAGCCTCGTCGCCTACGAGGGGGGCGGCGTCGAGGAGCTGGCGGCTTGCGCCGAGCGCCGCCACGTCGTGGCTCTGTACGTCCTCCACGAGGGCGTCTATCTGCCCTACATCCCCGGCGCGCCCGCGTTCGTCAACCGGGAGTTCGGGGAGCTGTTCGCCGCTGGCCTCCCGCCCCTCACGCCGCTGATCGCGGCCAGCGACGGTCCGCCCACGGCCGACCCCTTCGGTGAGTTCCCCGGCGACAAGGATGCGCTCCAGCCCTGGCCGGAGTGCCTGCGCGGCCCCGTCGGCGAGGGCTTCAGCCTCGTCGTCTACGCGGGCGGCAGCGTCGAGGAGCTGGCGGCCTGCGCCCAGGGGCAGAACGTGACCGCCCTCTACACCCTCCAAGACGGCGCCTGGCTCTCCTACGTCCCCGGTGCGCCCGCGTTCGTGAACCGCGAGTTCAGGGAGCGCTTCGCCGACGGCGTGCCCGGCCTCACACCGCTGGTCGTGAAGTCCGAGCGGGCCGCGGGGTCGGGGCTGGACGGAGAAGGCGCTGAGGGCAACTGACCAGGCCCCGGGTGAGAACCGGGAGCGGCACGGCTCGCGCGCGATGCACGACAAGGCCTACATGTGGCTCAACCGCGGCGCCCTCCCTCCTGTGGGTCGTGCAGCCGGAGACGCGCACTATCGACGTGTACCGGGCCTGACCAAGCCATCCTGACGCTATCGGACCAGGGGACGCACTCTGCCTCTACGGACGGGACGTGCTGTCAGGATGCGCAGGATAGGCGCTCGAAGCCGCAATCCTGCCTACCGGCCCCTCCCTGGCCGGCTGCGGCGTGGCCGCAATGCCGCGCCATGCGCATGCGTTGCGATCTCAATCGCCGATCGCTATCGTGGCCGCTGCACAGCCGCGACAGGGTCCTTCGGGACGCCGAAGAGGAGCCATCTACATGACCAGAACATTTGAACTACGGGGGGGGGGGGGGTAGACTCCTTCTCCTAGCGGCGATCGCCGGACTGGTGCTCGTCGCCGCCTGGCTGGTCGCGGCCTGGGCGGTACCGGACACGGCATCAGCGCAGTCCTCCGGGATCGTCACGCAGATCGACGCGGGGGAAGACCACACCTGCGTCGTCACCGAGGCGCGGACGGCGATCTGCTGGGGCCGCAACGACGATGGCCAGTCCGATGCGGCCGAATCGACCCTGACGTTCGTGTCCGCGGGCGCGAAGCACTCCTGCGCCCTGACCAGCGGCAACCAGGTCGTCTGCTGGGGCAGCGACGGCTACGGCCAGCAAGTGCAAGACCCCCAGCCACCTCGCTCCGAGAACATCAACCAAGTATCCGCCGGCAGCCGTAATACATGCATAAATTACCTTGACCGGTGGGCCTGGTGCTGGGGTGACAATGCCCACCTGCCGGTAGGCAGTTACTTCGGTCTGCGAGGCTCGGACGCCCCTCAAGCGGTTGGCGTCGGGGCAAAGCATGCATGCTGGCTGAACGGTGGATTCCTGTCTTGCCGGGGCGACAACGTGTACGGCCAGACGGACTACCCCGAGGGGAGGCGATATCGCGAGCTCACGGTCGGCGCCAACCACAACTGCGTGCGCGATGAGAATGGTGCCGTGCAGTGCTGGGGCCGCAACCGCCACGGCCAGACGGCCGTCCCCACCAGCGTCAAGTTCCTCGCTGTCGCCGCCGGCACCAGCCACACCTGCGGCGTGCGCGATTCCAACGAGTTGCAGTGCTGGGGGCTGAACGGCAGCGGCCAGGCCAACGCAATCGCCGGCGACACCTGGGCGCTGGTCGCAGCCGGAGGTTCTCATAGCTGCGCCGTCAACGAGAGCGGCAAGGTCGCCTGCTGGGGCGACAACAGCCACGGTCAGCTCAACGTGCCCGCCGCCATCGCGGCGAGCGGCGTCCAGACCCCCGGCGGGACGGGCGCCGATCCGGTGTCCGTCACCGGCGATGAGCTGGCCGCCTACTTCCCCGCCGGGCGGATCGTCGCCCGGCGCCTGGACGATGGGAGGACGGAGTTCGGCTACCACCCGCAGGGCGGTGAGCGAATCCTGCCCGACGCGCGCTACTTCCCCGCCGATGCGACGGTTGGCGCCTGGCTCAACTCCAGCCCCATCATCGTTGACGGCGAAGAGATCGGGCGGATCAACGCGCGCCTGCTGGCCGACGGTCGGATCGAATTCGCGCTCACTCCCTCCGGCGAAGAGCAAATCCTGCCCAGAGCGCGTTACTTCCCCGTTTCCAGTAGCGGCCGCTGGCTGCGCAGCTCGTTGATTGGCTCCAACTAGGCGCTGCGCAGCGCGTTCAGAGCCGGCGCCCGATTCCTGGGCGAACGGTACGACCCCGAGCCGCCCGGGGTCGTACCGTTTCACTGCCCGCCACCATGTTCCAGCCACGACCTCCTCGCCGGGCCAACCCGCTGGACGTGGTCGCTCGCCGTGCGATTCGACCGAAACACCTCACCGATGAAGTCCGATGCAGGGGATGGTCCTGCCGTCGTCCGTCACCGACGCTGGAGTCCGCGAAGACACGCGTCCTGCGACCGCAGGAACGCGAACGGCGCGGGCGCTGCGCCAAAACGGTGGGCGTAAAGACGATGGCGACTGAGCGCCCGGCCTCACCAGGGTGGGCCGTGGGATCCGCTAAGTGCCCGGCGGGGGTTCAGTTGTCCCGATAGCACGCCCAGCGATGGCGGTCATGGCCCACCCACCACGGCTACGAGGTGAACGCCTGGGGCAGCGACTGGCGCCTCCAGGCCGGCGACGATCGCCACCCATCGTGAAGCGTATCCAGCACAGACGGCGACGGTCTTGAGGGACGGCCGACTCGGAGATCGTCGCCGGCGCGGCACGAACGACGCCGCTGACTCGGATGTGGGTACACTGGATGCCGGTCAGGCTCGAATCGTACTGAATATGAAGGTTGAATGGATGAAAGGCCTGACGCGCATCGACGATCTGAAGGACGGCCTACTGTGCACTTGATTCGGGGTTGGGAAAGCCGGTTCTCGCCGGGGACGACGGGTGACTTGCGGTTGAGCCAGGCGCGGCGGTTCCGGGCCATCGAGGAGGAAGAGGGGATTAGAGATGAGCATGAGGGAGCGATTCGGGTTGCGCGCCAGGCGAGTGTTTCCATCGGCCAGAAGGGCTCCTTCGGACTCCCGGTGAATCTGCACGTAGCGGTACCGGGTGCGGATGAGTCAGACATGATGCTGGAGGGGGTCATGCCCGGTGAGACACGGGAGATCACACAGAGGCTTCTGGTCAATGACTCGCAACTGGCCAGCCCATATCTGCTCTGTTTTTCGAGAAGACCTGAGACGGTCGAGGCTTGGGAATCACTCTGCACAGCGCTCCCTCAACGGTATGACACCTGGACCGTCACCAACGACCTGGATGCTCTTCGCTTTGAGGTTGAGTGCGGTATCAAACGCTGGCTGATGCAACACCACATCACAGAACACGAGATTCACCGGGCCCAAGGCTGGGTGACCTATTCCTACGAGTCAGTCCCGCCAGCGCTCGAACCCGATCAGGTGCTTGAGCAGGCGATGCAGATTCAGAGATGGTTCAGGAAGGGCAGGAAGTACCAGTACCAGCAAGAGTATCGACTCGCCTGGTCGATTCGCAGCCCACAGATGGAGCCATTCCCCGAGGTGATGGACATCGAACTGACGAAGACGGGGCTGAGTCTGTTCAAGCCGTGGGTTCAACCAAGCGAGTTGTGACACCTCTGCGCCCGCCGCTCTCCCAGCGACACTCCCCATGCCGGGGCCGTATCGTGGGTGCTAGACTCGGGCGAGGCGGGAGCGAGAGCGATGACGACCACGACGACGACCGAGGCGCGGCTGTTCACCGCCGACGATCTGCTGCGGCTGTACAGCGAGGGCGTGCGCGGCGAACTGATCCGGGGGGTACTCTGCGAGAACATGCCGACGGGACAGGAACACGGCGAGATTGCAGCGAACCTGACCATCGCCCTGGGCCAGTTTGTCAGAACTGCGCAACTGGGGCGTATCACGACTTCGGACGCTGGCGTCTGGCTGGAGCGCGACCCGGACACGGTACGCGAGCCGGATGTCGCGTTCTTCTCGGCAGCGAAGGTACCGCCCGGCGTGAGGGTGACAGGCTACTCGGAGACGGTCCCCGATCTCGTCGCGGAGGTCGCCTCACCGAGCGACAGTCGCCGCGAGGTGCACGACAAGGCTCACATGTGGCTCAACCACGGCGTGCGCCTCGTCTGGGTCGTGCAGCCGGAGACTCGCAGCATCGATGTCTACCGGCTCGGACAGCCCATCACGACCCTCGGCGATGAGGATGCCCTCGACGGATTGGACGTGCTGCCGGGCTTCACCTGCGACGTGAGCGCCGTCTTCGGCCCGCTGGCCGCGGAAGAGGGTGCCGGGACGGGGCAAAGCCCATCGTGAACGCGCGTAGAGAGAAGCGTCGAGCATCGTGCATGTGGAGCAGAGCGAGCACCCTCGCAGGGTCTGTAGCACGGTGCAGCGGGCCCAGGCGACTGGGGTGAGGCTGGCCTGCTCGCGCGCCTCGCGTATGCGCGCGCCGGACTCCCTGTGTCGGTAGCCGCAGCCAGTGGTCACGGAGGCTCCTCGTCTGCCACGTCGGGACAGTGTCGCAGCCCCCGGGACGAGCGATCCGCCGCCCCACGCCGTGGGGGTCGCCGCACGCCTCCCGCAGCGGCGACCCTCACGCAAAGGCGAGCGCGTTCGTGTGCGAGCCGGTCGTTCGCCAGGCTGCTCCCAGCGGTCCCTCGCGCTCAAGCTGGGCGCGGTGCGAGACCCGCAGCGGCAGGTCGACGCGGGCGCGGGCGATCTCCCTCCGCGCGATGCGCAGGAAGTGGCCCGCCGCGAGTTCGTCCTCGAAGACGACGAGCACGTGGGGGCGGAGCCCGTGGTCGTCGGTTGGGCGTTGCGAGCGGTAGTAGCGGAGGTAGGGCGCGAGGCGCGCGGCCATCGTCGAGGGCCTGACGGCGCGGCGCTCCCACTCGAGGAAGAAGGCCCAGCGCGTCCCTTCGCGGCGCAGCATGCCGAAGGCGTCGGGGTGGACGGAGTGCAGGCGGTCGCGGTGGCG
The DNA here is from genome assembly GCA_965208885.1 of Dehalococcoidia bacterium. Classification (GTDB taxonomy): domain Bacteria; phylum Chloroflexota; class Dehalococcoidia; order UBA2979; family UBA2979; genus VXMT01. Next base: position 781,613 of record CBDBPS010000002.1, on the reverse strand, counting down.
GAAGTAGCGTGAGGCGCGGTGCGGCGGGTCGAGCTGTGCGACCTCCCAGCCCTCGTCGCGCGCCTGCCGGGCCAGCGCCGCGACGAAGCCGTGCACGGAGGCGGTGTGGTCGATGGTGCGCAGGAGCTGGCGGCTGCGCCTGCCGGCGACGTTGCGCCACGTGCGCGGGGCATCCGGATCCAGCGGCGCGGGGCTCCAGCGCCTGCGGGCGAGGTTGGCGGCGGAGCGGTCGCGGCGCGCCAGCAACGTCAGCCCTCGATCCGTTGGCACGAGCCGGCCCCCAGAGCGCTGGACGAGCGACGCCTCGCGGAGCGGCTGCAGGAGCTGCGAGACGCGGCGCGCGGAGACGCCCAGCAGGACCGCGAGGTCGGCGGGCGCGATCCACGGCCAGTCGGCGATGAGGCCGAGGACGCCCTTCTGCGCTGCGCCGAGCATCGCGGGGAGCATCCGGTCCGGGGCCTCGCGCAGGCCGCGGGGCCTGGCGTCACGGGGCGCGGTCGCGCGGGCGAGCGGCGGCTCCTCCGGCCAGGCGCCGCGCCGCGCTGCGTGTGCGAGCACCTCCCGGAGCGAGAGCCACGGCGAGCCGGAGGCCGTGCGCCAGATGCGCGCGCTGGTCCCGGCCACCACCGCGTCGCGCTCCAGCGCGAGGAAGGCGGGTACGGACGCCTGGGCCATCAGCCGCGCCGTATGGCGCAGCCGCACCGGGTCCGGGACGAGCAGCAGGTAGGCGCCGGGCGGCGGCTCCTCGCGCAGCCGCCAGAGGCGCTTGGCGAAGGCCGTGCGGTCGGCGGTCGAGCCCTCGCGCACGACAAAGAGGCTGCGCCCGTCGGGGAGCGCGATGGCGGCGTCCATCGGCGCCGCCCGGTACCAGCGGAAGCGCAGCGGCCAGGCGGCGTCCGTAATCGCCGCCGTCAACCGGTAGATGGAGGCCACGCCGTCGAGGCGCTCCAGCAGGAGCCGCCGCCAGTGCGCCGTGAGCGGGCGCGCGCGTAGCAGCTCGCCCACGCTGATCCCCTCGTCGGCGGCGAGCCGGCGCAGCCCCGCGTGGGTGAGGTGGTAGCGCTGCGTCGGCGCGAGCAGCTCCGAGGCGTGGGGAAGCGGGGCGACGAGCCCCGCCTCCTCCAGCGCCGCGCAGGCCGCGTAGACCGCTCCCCGCGACCAGCCGGAGACGGCGGCCGCCTCCAGCCGGTCGAGGAAGGGCATCCCGCCGAGCAGGCGCAGCAGGTCGCGCGCCACGCTCATTGGGCGTTCTCCCCGGAGGAGCCGGCGGGCGTCTGCCGCTTGCTGCGCTGGCGGTTCCCGCGCGGCTCTTTCGGTGGCTGCCCGCCGGGGTCGTCGCGCTCCCCCTCGCCGGACGCCCCGGCCTTCGTGTCGTCCTCCTCCGCCATCTGCTCAAGCCACCGATCGACGCGCCTGCGGCCCTCGGCGCGCTGGGCCGCGATCTCCTCCTCGCCGAGCAGGTAGGAGGCCGCCTCGTCGCGGATGCGGGCGGCCGTATCGGGGCTCCCGCCGTCCGGCTTGCGCACCTCCATCGAGAAGGCGGGCATGCGCTCGGTCCCGACCGTCGCGCGCACGTAGCAGTGATGCACGGGTAGGGAGACCACGTCCTCCTCGGAGACGCGGTCGCGGTCCAGCTCCCAGACGAGCTGCCGCGCGTCGGAGCCCGCCACCTGGAAGACGGCGAGGCAGCCGATGTTGGCGAGCAGCGTGCTGCGCAGCGTGCGCGAGAGGTCGTCGAGCTTGTCGAGGCTCTGCGTGGCGAGCACGAAGCTCGCCCCGTACTTGCCCAGCTCCGAGAGCATCGACTCGTAGTCGACGCCCGGCATCGATTGCATCTCGTCGACGACCACGAGCGCGCCGCGCCGCTGCTCGGGCGGCAGCTCGCCCTGCTCGCGGATGACGGCGTCGACGAGGTTGAGGACGGACGCGCCCACGAGCGCCGCCACGTCCTTGCCAGCCGCGCCCTGCGCCGTCGAGACGAGCAGCACGCCGCCGTCGAGGATCGTGCGGCGCAGGTCGATCGTGGAGCGGGGCTGCCCGAGGATCGCGCGCGCCCGCTTCGAGGAGGCGTAGTAGGAGAGCCGCGTCTGCACGGGCGCGAGGGCGTCGGCGCTGTACTCCCGGCGCCAGCCCTTGAAGTCGCGGTTCCACCAGTCCAGCAGGTACTCGTCGCTCACGCGCTTGAGCACGAGCGCGCGGAACTTGTCGTCCGAGAGCAGGCGCAGCCCGTCAAGGATCGTGTACTGCTCCTCGGCGGCGGTGGCGGGATGGGCGTTGTGCTCGTGCAGCGTCTTCACGACCTGCTCGAGGATCGACTGCATGCGCGGCCCCCACTGCTCCCAGAGCCCGCGCGCCACGCGCACGACCGAGTCGGCGGTGCGGTCGCGGTCGCTGAAGACGCGCGTGTCGAGCAGGTTGATGCCCGGGAAGCCGCCAGTGCCGGCGAGGTCGAGCAGGCGCACCTGTCCAGCCAGCGACTCGGGGACCTGTTCGAGGATGTCGGCCACGAGGTCGGCGTGGGGGTCGACGACGACGATCGCGTCGCCGTCGCGGCCGGCGGCCTTCTCGCGCAGCTTGTGGGCGACGAGGTGCTGCATGAGCGTGGACTTGCCCATGCGCGTGCGCGCCACGTAGAGGTGGTGGCGGCGCAACAGGTCCTCGGGGAAGCGGATCTCCTTCGCGCTGCCCGCCGTGGTCGTGCCCACGAGCGCTCCGCCGGCGACGCCGTGCGCCGAGGGCAGCAGTACCCGCGCCCCCGAGCGGGCGACGAGGGGCGTCTCGTCCTTCGCCCCGAGCGGGTGCCAGAGCGCCGCGGCCTCGCGCACGCCGAGCACGGCGCGGCTGCGCAGGAGGCCGGGCGGGGCGGGATGCAGGGCGGCCGGGTCGGGGACGGCGGGCCGCACCTCGCTCGCGTGCAGGCGTGCGCCCGCCGGGTGGTCGTAGTGGCGGTAGGCGGCCGCCACCGGCTCAAGCAGGTCGCGCGCCCGCTCCTCCGTGCCGCCGGGCGGCAGCACCGCCGTCACCTCGATGTCGGCCTCGAAGGCGAGGCGCGAGACCTTCTCCTCGATCAGGCGCGGGTCGAAGACGCGGTTGCGGGACGCCTGCCAGCGCGCCCAGGCCCAGCCCCCGACGCCGAGCGCGAGGGCGACGCCCGCGCCCAGCGCGACCGTCTTCCACTCCTCGCCCGCCTGCCACCAGCGGTAGCCCTGGAAGAAGCCGCCGAGCGCGACGCCGAGCACGGCCAGGCCGGCGATCTCGACGCGGTGACGGCGCGACTCGCTGATCTGGAAGGAGTCGGTGCGCTCCTTCAGGGCCGGTTCGTGCGCCCGCTGCTGGTGGCCCCGCGACCAGTCGGGGCCGAGCGACCGCAGGCGCAGGCGCGCGACCACGCGCTCGCCCTCCTCCGCCTCGCCGAGCGCCCCGAGCAGGGCGAGGATCGGGTCGGAGCCGGGGTCGAGCAGGTCGTCGTCGGCGAAGACGCGCAGGGGCACGTACTCCGGGCCGCCCGGGCGCAGGCTCATCGCCCAGGCCTGCTCGCCGGGGGCGAGGCGCAGCGGGTCGTCGCCGTCGGGCACGTCGTGGATGCCGGCCTGCGGGTAGTGGGCCGAGACCTGCTGGCGCACGACCTGGCCGTCCTCGCAGCGGACCATGAGGGTGACGCCTGAGGCGTCGCCCGTGAACTCGAGCGAGAACGGTTCGGGCACGGCGATCGACGCGAGCAGGTTCTCGACGCCGAGCAGCGTGCGCTCGCCCGTGCGCGGCGGCGTCACCGCCAGTAGCACGGGCTCGGTGGGAGTGGACTGGCGGAAGGGGTTGAATCGCATGGTGTGGTTCCTTTTGGTGTTGTGGTTGGCGTTCGATCGGTTGAACGGGTTGCGTCGCATGGGGCGACTCCTTTCGTCGGTGGCGGTTCGGGTTGGTGTTCAGGCGGGGCGCGTCGTGGTCATCGGTCCTGGTCCTCCGGTTCATCTATTGGTCGTCGGCTGTGGTGGCAGCGCCCGTGCGCTGCGAGGCCGGCCGCCACTCGATCAGCTCGGTTTCCTCGGGCGTGGCCTCGATGCGGATCGGGAAGCGGTTGCCGCGCGCGAGCAGCAGCCCGTCGCCGCGCGGGCAGGAGAGCAGCCAGCGCTGCAGGTCCTCGGGCAGGTCGAAGGCGTCGCCCACCGTCGAGATGGCGGCGGCGTCCTGCTGGAGCAGCAGCTTGAAGGCGGCGTTCTGGAGGAGCGCCCTACCGCTGTGTCCGGTGATCGCGCGCGAGGGGTCCTCGGAGAGCAGGTCCTGCACGTCCTGGGTGATGAACTGCAGCCCCAGCCGGTGTTTTCTCGCGCGCTTGGCCATCGAGACCATGAAGGCCGCGCCCTCGGGGTGCTGCATGATCGACCAGACCTCGTCGACGACGAGCAGGCGCGGCCTCGGGTCGCGCGCGGCGGCGGCCCAGACCGTCTCGGTGCAGACCATCGTGGCGGCCGGGCGCAGCTCCGGCTCCAGCAGGTGCAGGTCGAAGACCGTCACCAGCGCCTCGTTCGCGAGCAGGTCGTCGCCCTTGTCGGAGAGCAGGTGCCGCAACGAGCCGGTGGCGAAGGGCCGCAGCAGCCTCGCGAGCGCCGGATCGCCGTCGGCCTCGTCACCCTTCAGGAACGCGAAGAAGTCTCCGAAGCCGGTGCGTTCGCGCTCGCCGGCGTAGTAGGCGGCGAGGGCGTGGTCGAGGGCGGCCCGGCGCTCAGCTCCCAGCGGCTCTCCGACCATCACCTCGATGAGCCGCCTGAGGCTGCCGATGCGCTGCAACAGCTCCTCCGCGTCGCCGGAGTCGATGACGAAGGGGTTCATGCCCTGGCTGGCGACGCCCGGGGAGAGCACGCGCCCGCCCGCCGCGCGGGCCATGTCGGCGTACTCGCCCTCGGGGTCGATCACGTAGGCGACGACGCCCCGGCAGATCCCGCGCAGCACGCCCAGCTTGGTGGCGAACGACTTCCCCGAGCCGGAGCGCGCGAGCACGGCGGTGTTGGCGTTGAGGTGGGTGCCGTCCCAGGGGTCGTAGACGACCGGCGACGAGGCCCGCAGGTCGATGCCGCGCAGGTCGCCCCCGCGCGTGTCCAGGTCGGGCGGGGAGAACGGATAGAGCATCGCCAGCGAGGTCGTGTCGAGCGTGCGCCAGGCGGCGACGGCGTTGAGGCCCAGCGGGAGCGTCGAAAGCAAGCCCTCGCGCTGGCGGAAGGGGAGGGCGTCGAGCTTGCCCAGGGTCGACGCGAAGTGAGCCTTCGCGGTCTGCGTGATCTCGGCCAGGGACTCCTCGTCGGGGGCGTGCAGGGTGAGCGAGAGGGAGGCGTGGAAGAGGCGCTCGCGTCCGCGCTGCACCTCGTCGCGAAGACGCATCACGTCCTCGAGCGCGATCTCCGCCTCCGAGGAGAGACTCTTGCCCTTTCGCACGGAGAGCGAGCGCGCGGACTCGAAGCGCACCTTCTGCCACTCCAGCGTGCGCGCGGCCACGGCGGCCGGGATCGGCCCGAGGTGGAGCGAGAGGTCCATCGGTGCGCCGGACGCCAGCAGCCCCTGCAGGAAGCCGGGCGAGAGCGAGCGCGGCCAGTTGCTGAGGTGCAACGAGCGTGTGAGGTGGTCGCCGATACGGATCTCGCGGCGGTTGAACTCGACCTCGACCGGCGTCTCCTCGTCGATCTCCCTGGGGGAGCCGCCAAGGGCCGAGGCGAGCACGAGCATGCGCAGTTGGCGGCCGGTGAGGGGGTGGATGGAGAGACCCGCGCGCACGAGCAGCGAGCGCAGCTCGTCCATGCGCTCGTGCTCGCAGACGGCGTAGAAGCGGCGGTCGAGGATGCCCTCGCGCGCCTCCAGTTCACCCAGCAGCCGCCTGAGCGACTCGGCCGCCGCGCGTGTCCGTGCCGGCAGACCCTCCGGCTGCGCTCGTTCAAGGTCGTCGCGCAGCTTGCCCAGGCCCGGCGGGTGCTGGCGGACGAGCAGTTGCAGGGCAAAGTCGCAGGCGTTGAGCGCGCCGGCGAAGGCGCCCAGCTTCGGCTCGTCCATCTCCAGCCCCAGCACCTCGCAGACGCCGAGCTTCTGGCCGTCGAGGCGCACGGGGCCGTGGTCCTCGAGGTGCGAGAGCATGAAGGCGAGGGGCAGCCCGGGCGGGGCCTTGGGCTCGGCCACATCGGGCTCAGTGGGGTGAGGCGCGGAGGCGGCGGCCCCGCCGGGCAGGATCGCCGCCGCGCGCTTCGTCAGTTCGAGTAGCTGTCTCATCGTGACCGTCCTTTGCTGAGGGTCAGGGGGTGAAGAAGGGAAGGACGCCCGCGCGCAGCAGGGCGGCGACGCCCTTGGCGGAGAGCACGAGCGCGAGGCCGGCCACCGCGAGGAAGACGGCGCTACGCGCGCGACCGAGGCCGCGTTCTTCGGCGCCGTCGGCCATGAGCAGGAAGCCCGCCCAGACCAGCGAGAAGACGCACAGCCCCGAGGCGGCGTAGGCCATCGCCGTAAGCGCCTCGTCGAAGGCGTCGAGCATGGCCCGCTCCTCCTCCGGGGCCGCGCCGGTCGTGACCAGCGCGACCCCGCAGAGGAGCAGGACGGTCGCGGCGCGCCTCACCGGGGCCACTCCCAGCCGAGCTCTTCGAACCACTCGCTGAGCTCGTCGCTGCCGGCGGGCACCGGCGTGACGGGTGTGGGCTCGGGTTCGGGCTCCGGCACGGCGAGCGCGACGTAGGCACTGTCGGCCCAGAGGCTCGACGCGAGCGTCAGCGTCTCCGTCCGCGCCCGCGTGATCGGCGACCGCTCCGTGACCGCCGCCTCGACACGCTCGTCATGGACGACGGTGAAGACCACGTCCTGGCTGACGGTCGAGGCGGGCGCGTAGCAGCTCGCGGTGACGCTGTGCTCCGTGAAGGTGCCGTCCTCGTTGGGGACGGTCACCGTCTCGGTCACGGTGTCGCCGGAGGCGGGGATGCTCACCGATGCGGTCTCTGTGAGCCGCTCCGTGCGCTCGGGATGGTGCGTGAGCTCCACCAGCGGCGGCAACGCGACGCGCAGTGTTGCTTGCAGCGCCGCCTCGACGGCGACGGCGTGGACGCCCTCGCCCGCCGCGACCGGCAGCCGGAAGCGGGTCTCGCCGCCGGTCACGAAGGAGACCTCCGTCTCCCGCGCGCCCGACGAGACGGTGAGCGTCCCGGATACGGCTGTGACATCGGCCTCGATCAGCGCCGTCACCATCTGGGAGTGGTGTCCCGCCGCGGTGGGCAGGTCCACCCGCTCCTCGATCGTGCTTGCACACGTCGAGGCGGCGGTTCCCTCGACGGCGCCCGGCGTCCAGCCGAGCGAGACGACGCGCACAGCGCAGAGCTCGCCCGCGGCGGCGGGCAGCGGCCAGGGGAGCCGCTCGCCGTCGAGGGAGAGCGCCCCCGCCTGCCCGAGTTCGTCCCGCCATGAGAAGACCAGCGACGGGCTCGGACCGTCGAGCGGCAGTTCGTACGTCACCGGTTCGCCTGCGGCGAGGGATGCGGTCGCGTAGTAGCGCGCCGTCTCCCCATCGGGGCCGCCGTAGGCGCGCACCGTGAGCCGCAGGTCCGTGGCCGCCCGCAGGACGACTTCGGCCCGCTCGCCGCTGACCGTGAGGCCCTCAACGAAGAGCCGCCGCCCGGGCACAGGCGGCGGGGGCTGGAACTCGATCTCCTCGGAGGTCCAGCCCTCCTCTCCGGGCTCCTGGGCGAGCGCCGCCGCCAGCGGCAGCGTGGTGAGCACGACCAGCGCCAGGGCGGACGCCGCAAGAAAACTCTTCCAGAAGCCACGCTTCCCACGCCGCTGCTGACCGAGCCGTTGCTCACGGTCCTCCCGGGCCGCGGCCTGCGCGCCATCCGGCTCCTCGCCGCTCCTTCGCCTGCCGAAGAGGCGCTGCGGGCGGAAGGGCAGGCGACCGGTGCGGCGCTCGCCCTCCTTGCGCTTCTGGAAGGCGCGACGGGTCCTGCGCAGGGCACGGCGCGCCAGCAGGCGCAGCGGGTCGCCCTCGCGGGCCCCGGGCTGCGCCGGCGCGGGCGGCTCAGCCCGCGCCAGCTCGGCCGGCGGCCCCGCGTAGCGCCGTGCTCCGAAGCGGTAGCGGAGCAGGTCGGCGGTCACCAGCGGCAGCCGCCTCCCTCCGATCCGCCCCGCGATCACCGCCAGCCCGGCCAGCCCGAAGAGCACGGCCGCCGCCACGCGCACCCCGGCGGGACCAACGGGGGCGTAGTGGTAGATGCCGTAGGCGAGGGCGGCGACCGCCGTCATCGCCACGATCTGGGGAAAGGTGAACCACAGCAGGACGCGGTCCTCGGCCTGCACGTGGGTCGGTACCTCGTGCGCTCGCATCGCTAGCTCCCGTCCCCGTCGGACGACGAGCCGGTGGGGTCGGGCACGTCGCCGATCTCGACGGCGGGGTTGACGACGGCGTCCATCACGAGCTCGACGATGCCGAAGGCGACCATCGCGAGCACGATGCCGGCCAAAGCGGTCATCATCGCGCTCTTGCCGCGCTCCATCTGGTGGGGCGCTCCCGAAGCGGTGAGGTAGAGGTAGGACCCGTAGATGAAGAAGCCGACGCCGATCGCGCCGACGACCCCGAGCAGGATGCCCACCAGGTTGGAGATCGTTTGAACCAGGTCTTCCATTTGTTTCGCTCCTTGCAGTTGGTCTGTGTTGGTTCTCGGTGCTGTTGTTCGTTCGCCTACCGGCACATCGCGCTCCTCCTCCGTTCGTCGTTCTGGGTGGGGGCTACTCGCCGCTGCTGCGCGGCAGGCCCGAGCCGGGCGCGGCGTTGCCGCCGCCCGCAGAGGGCGTCGAGGTCTCGGCCGCCGAGCGCACGCCGGAGGCGGCGGCGGAGGCGCCAGCGCCCGCAGCGGCCCCAGCAGCCCCGGCGGCGAGCGCGGCCCCGGCGGGACCGCCCGCCGCGCCGCCGCCCGCGAGCAGGCCGACGGAGCGCGCCGAGCGCGCCAGCGAGCCGGGCAGGGACATGCCGAAGTAGAGGGTGTGCAGCCAGGCGTCGAAGGTGCCGGCGTTGCCCAGCATCGAGGGCACCCGCGTCGCCAGGTAGATGAAGGCCAGCGACATCAAGAGCTTCCAGGCGAGGTCCTGCATCGCGTCGCCTGAGCCGATCGCGGCGTACTGGTTAAGGAAGCCGATGCCGAGCGCGAGCGCGACGAGCTGGATCGCCTGCTGGAAGACGGTCGTCATGAAGAGCCGCAGCCAGTGCCGGCCCCAACCCGCCGTGTGCGGCAGGATCCAGAGCCCGAGCGCGATCGGCGCGAGCGCCAGCAGGATGTCGATCAGCGCCAGGCGCAGCACCATCTGCACGACGAGGTAGAGGACGAAGAAGCCGTAGACGAGGTAGATCAGCGCCAGCAGCAGGGCCATGCCCACGCTGCCCACCTGCACCGCCCGCAGCAGCGTCTCCAGCGTGCTACGGAGCATGTCGCCGGCGGTCACGCCGAGTTCGGCGGCGATGAAGCCCGACACCGCGTCGGCCACGTCGATGACGAGCGCGCACCACCACAGGGACGCGGCGGCGGCGACGAGTCCCAGCGCGAGGCGCGGCACCAGCTCGCGCCAGCCCGCCTGCGCGCGGCCCACGTGGTCGCCGACGATCAGGCTGATGCCCATCCAGCCGACGATCACCACCAGCGCCCCCGATGTGACGACCCAGACGGCCATCCACGCCTGGCGCACGATCTCGTGGTCGTAGGTAAGACCCGCGGGGGTGCCCGTGAAGATGTCGCTCATGGCGAGACCTCGCAGGTCTCCGCCTCGGCGTCCGAGGCGCGCTCGACGACGCCGCAGAGCATCCCGTGCGCGCCCTCGATCACCCAGCCGGCGATCGCCCGGCCCCAGCGCTCGGGGTCGAGCGCGCCCAGCACCTTGTTCCAGATGCCGCCCGGCTCGTGGATGGGGATGACCGCGTAGAAGTGCCCGTTCACCTCCGCCCAGCTCTTCGCGAGCATCACGAGCAGGTAGGGGCGCTCCGGGTCGAGCTGCGTCTGCCCGTCCTCGAAGGGGTACTCGAAGGAGTACTCCCAGCCGTCGCTGCGCTCCTTCTCGCCGCCGCGCAGGCGGTACATGGGGACGACCCACTCGCCCGTGTCGCCGTCGCGCACGCCGAAATAGACGATCGGCAGCTCGCGGTCGAAGAGAGGCCGGGCGATGAAGCGCCCGTCGCCCTTGCGCTCGACGAGTTCCTGGTCGTCCGCGTTGACGAGCACGATCGGGGAGAAGGGGTCGGGCGGCTCCTGGGCGAGGACCGTGCCGCTCGAGGGGACGGCGGCCAGCGCCGCCAGCAGCAGCGCGGCGCCCAGCGCCCGCAGGCGCTTTCCCCTACCGGTGATGTTCCGTCGCATGCCGTCTTGGCCCTCCGTGTGATCGGTGGTGGTGATGGCGGTCGAGTGTGTGGAGGACGGCGGCGCTGCGGAATGCCTTGTAAGGGGGGCCGCGCGTGGCCCCCCTTATGAGGCGTGGCGTCGGAGGGCGCGAAGCGGTGTCATGGGCGTGTACAGGGAAACGACGTTGGTTCCGAGACACGGAAGTCCCTGAATACGTAGGCAGGTCAAGGGAACACGCCCTACAGGACGTGCCTCGCGGAAAACGTCGGTGGAAGCGCGTATTCCACCGGAAACGGGCAAGAGTTCCGTCGGAGGGAACTCCGAAAAGGGCCGTGAGATGTCAGAACACAGCGGTGAACAGCCCCGACAGGAGCCCGAACAGGAGGCCGAGCACCCCGTCGACGCGCGGCTGCGGGTCTACCTGCGCCGGCTCGTCGACGCGCAGGGGCGGATGAAGGCGGCGGACGCGCTGAACGTCAACTACAAGACGCTGGCGCGTGGCCTCGACGAACCAGGACCGCTCACGGTCTGGCTGCGCGCGGCCTTGCTCGTGAAGGCGCTCGAGGACCGGCTGACGACACTGGCGGCTGCGGATGAGCCGGAGCCGGGGGATGCGCGGGGACCAGCTGGCGCTGACCCCGGGAACGCGGGCAGCATCGGGGAACTGGCCGACGAGGTGCGCGACGCCACGGAGGCCCTGGGGGCCCTCGCGGGAGCCGTCGAGGAGCTGCGGGGGGAGCAGAGAGAGAGCGGCTGACGGCGCTGGAGGAGCGGCTTGCGGCGGTCGAGGCGCGGCGGCAGCCGGAGGAGACGACGGAAACGGCCCAGGTCATCGGCGCGCCCCGCATCGACATCCGGGAGCCGTCACCAGCGGCCGGCGGGCGACCGGCCCCGGTTCACGTCGTGACCGAGGAGGCCGGCCCCGGCGACGAGGACGTCTACGGCGCGGCCTGGCCGCTCGTCGAGGAGTGGCGCGCGGTCCATGCAGGCCATTCCCCGCAGGGCCGGGGTGTGGACTGGCTGCGCGACGAGGAGCGGCTGCGCGAGCTGGAGATCGCCCTCATCGCGGAGCACGAGCTGGCCCTGCCGCCGGAGCGCTACCGCTGGGACGGCTTCACGCGGCGGGCGCAGCTACGCTGGCGTGAGCGAACCCTCGCTCGTGTTCGCGGCGAGCGCCGCCGGGCGCAGTGGCGGCGCCGGCTGCTCACGCTCGGGCTGTGGTGGAAGTAGGCGACCCGCCCGGCCCGGCTGTCGCACGCCCGTCGGCGTCCTGTCGGGGTGGAGTAAGTGATTGCCCCGGAACGGCCCGGAAACGGCCCACGCCCCCTTCCCATCCAACGCGCGCCCGCCGACACTCGAACGCAGTTTCCGGCTTCGCCAGGTTCATGCCTCAGAACCTGGAGGGTCCATCCCGGACCCGGCAGACCCGACGGATCGAGCCTCGCTCTCCCGACGGCCAGCCAGTGAGGGACAACCGCTTCCCGCGGCGGGAGGCGTCCGAGGGGTCGAGCCTTGCTCCCCGGAGGCCGCTTCGAACACCGGGAGACCGCGTGGCGAGTCGCGTTCAGCACTCGGCCCCGGAGTCCCTGGGACCACTGCGCCCCGAATCAGGCGCATTGAAGCCAGTCCACCCAGCCCCCGGTCCCGCTTCCATCCCTGGAATCGAGGCCACCAGCAACCACTCCACCAGGAGGAAGGAGGTCGTCACGACCATGCAAGCAGAAACGAACGACGCCATGGAGCTTCGCGCCATGGCCCAGCGCTACACCGGCCCGAACGCCGGTCACATCGCCAGCCTGATCCCGTACGAGGTGGGCTTCGAGCGGGGCTGGTTCCACACGAGCGCGGCCGTCTGCCACGGGGGCGAGGAGCCCGGCGGACTCGCGTTCCGGCAGCGGCCAGACGGCAACGGCATCGAGGTGCGCTGCCACACCGGCGGCTGCTCGCGGGCGCACGTCATCACGGCCATCGAGGGGCTCATCGGCCTGCCCATCTGGACGGCCTACGAGCCGGCGGAACGAGCGCCTGCCGCCGCCGCTGCGGTGAAGCGCTGGGTGAAGCCGCGGCTCCCGTTCTGGGGCGGCGCGGCGCTCATGCTGGCGCTCCCGCTGCTGCTCGGCCACGGCGTCGAGACGGCGCTCCTGAACGTCGCCGCCTTCGGCGTCGCAGTGGCCCTGCTCGCGGGGCTTCCCGGCACGACGGGGAGGGCCTTCCGGTCCTGACGACCCGGGGCTCCGCCCCACCACATCCACCCAAGTCATGGGGCCGTCTCTCCGAGGCGGCCCCTCTTCATGCCCGCAAGGGCGCACGAGACACGAACAGCAGAGACGCCAGAAGGAGGCGCGAGATGACGATGGCAACGACGACGATGAGCACGGCTGCGACGGTCACGGGCGACCGCCCCGGACACAGCCTCGAGGAACTGGTCGACCGCATCTTCGAGGCGCTCCTCGGAGCGGCCCCGGAGACCGAGCAGAGCATCGCCCGCAGCGTCCACGAGGCGCGGCGGCTGCGCCAGGCGGGAGACCTCGACGGAGCGCTGGCGGTCCTCGCCGGCGCGGACCTGGCGCAGGCCAGCGAGCAGCAGACCCGCTGGGTCTACGGCGAGTGGCTCGGCATCGCACGGCGGCGCTTCGCCGACCGCAACGCGGTCGTCTACAGCCCCGGCACGGGGCGGGCCGCCGTGCTCGCCCCGCACCCCGGCGGGGCACTGGAGGTGCTGGCCGTCCTGGGAATGCGCTGGGAGCCGGGCAAGCTCGTCTCGCGGCGCAGCCTGCGGGGGCTGCGGCCCCTCGCGAAGGGCGGTTCCTGATGGTCGCCGCACGTGCGCCCGTGGACCTCGCGGCGCTCAAGGAGCGCCACCCGCTGGGCGACTTCGTGGAGGAGTCGGGCGTCCGGCTGCACGGCCGGGGCCGCGTCCGCCAGGGCGTCTGCCCCTTCCACGAGGAGGCGGAAGGCAGCTTCACGGTCTACGCCGACTCGCAGCGCTGGTACTGCTTCGGCTGCGGCGAGGGCGGCGACGTGCTGGACTTCATCCGGCGCGCCGAGGGACTGAGCCTGCCGGAGGCGATCCGCAGGCTCGACGCCTCGCCGCCCACGACCGCCCCCGTCCGCCACGCGACCCGTGAGCGGCGCCACCGCGAGGCGGTCCCGCCGCCGGACCCGGCGCTGCTGACGGCGGCGGCGAGCTACTACGCAGGGCACCTCCGGCGCAGCCGCGAGGCGAGGGCGTACCTCGCCTCACGGGGCATCGGTATCGACACCGCCGCGCGGCTCGGCCTCGGCTACGCGCCGGGTGCAGGACTGCGCACGGCGCTCACGTCCGCCGGCTTCACCGCCGGACGGGTCCGCGAGAGCGGGCTGTTCACCGAGCGCGGCGAGCGCTTCGCCGGGATGGTCCTCGTTCCCGATGTGGCCGGCGGACGCGTCCGCTGGCTGGCGGGGCGGGCCATCGACCGCGAGCGCTCGCCACGCTTCCAGGCGCTGCCCGGTCCGAAGCCCGTGCTCGGCATGGGGCGACTCGGCCTCGCGCCCTCGTGGGCGGTCGTGACCGAGGGCGTCTTCGACTGGCTCGTTCTGAGCGAGTGGAGGGTCCCCTCCTGCGCCGCCCTCGGCACGCAGGGTCTCGAACGGGTGGCGGCCACCATGCGCGGCTGCCCCAACGTCTTTCTCGCCTTCGACAACGACGCCGCCGGGCGCGAGGCAGCGGCGGCGCTCAGCGGCCTGCTCGGCCGCCGCGCCGCCGTCGTTACCCTCCCCGATGGCGTCGCCGACGTGGCCGAGCTGGCCACTCACGCTGACGGGCGCTGGGTCTTCCTGCGCCTGCTCGAACGGGCGGCTCGCGCCGTCCGCTAACCCACCCAGCTCACGCGACGGACACCGGACAGCCCGGCTCACACGAGCCGGGCCGCCTCCGCGTGCCCGCCGCACCAGCCGCCGACCGGAGGAGGCGCGATGACCGATGACCGACGGGGCTCCGCCCCGCGCACGGGCCTCTCCACAAGGGAGGCCCGCACCAGTCCACCCACGCAACGCACAGCAAGAAGGAGAGAGACATGGCAGAGACCACCACCCTCAACGGTCGCCGCAATGGCGCGAGCGCCAACGGCGTCCACCCGGAGCCGATCCGCGAGCACGACCTCCAGTGGGAGAGCCTCCCGCCGGCGGTCACCACGAGGCTGTCCGAGCCCCTCGACGCGGGCCTCGTCTCGCACCGCAAGGGGCGCAGGGGCCGCAGCTTCGCCTACATCGAGGGGCGCACCGCCATCGAGCAGGCCAACCGCGTCTTCGGGCACGGAGGCTGGGGCTACAACCTGGTCGGCGAGGTCGTCCTGCGCGAGGGCGATAGCGTCGACCCCCAGACGGGGGAGGCGAAGCCCTGGCGGGCCTACGCAGCCACCGTCCGCGTCACCGTTCCCGGCTCGCAGCCGCGCACCGACACCGGCTTCCAGGCCGTCGCCGAGGAGACGGTCGAGGGCCACGAGACGGCGCACAAGGGAGCGGTGACGGACGCGCTCAAGCGGGCGCTGCGGAGCTACGGCGACCAGTTCGGCAACAGCCTCTACGGCGATGGCGCGATGGGCGATCTCGCGCCGTCGCTGCGCAAGACCCTCGTCGACCTCGGCCAGTGCCGCGGCTTCGACGAAGCGAAAGTGCGGTCCGCCGTGCGCGAGCGCACGGGCCGCGACCTCGACGAGCTGCCGGTCGCGGCCCTCACCCCGCTGGTGGAGGCCGCCGCGCGCAAGCTCCAGCAGGACAACGCGGGCGATGAGCCCCCCGCCGAAGAGACGCCCAGGGCCGCCTGAGCGGCCGGGAGGCGTACGAAGGAAAGGAGGTGCCGATCGCAGGTGCCTGAACCGCAAGCAGTGCAGAGACGCTCCCTTCCGGGAGCGCACCACGGGGCCGTCCTTCGGGGCGGCCCGCCGTCGTTTCGAACCAGGTGCGGTTTTCCGCCGCACCGCCACGGTGACAACCATCACCAGAAGGAGAATCTGAAATGTCACGCACCATGAACCGCGTCGAGCTGCTGGGCCGGGTCGGCACAGAGCCAGAGCTCAAGTACAGCCAGAACGGCACCGCCATCTGCCAGCTCAGGCTGGCGACGGACCGCCGCCGCCAGAACGGCGAGACCGAGGCCGACTGGCACTCGGTCGTCTGCTGGGGCAAGCAGGCCGAGGCCGTCGCCGAGTACGTGAAGAAGGGCAACCGGGTGTTCGTCGCGGGCTCGCTCGCGCAGAACAGCTACGAGCGCGAGGACGGCCAGCGCGTCTACCGCACCGAGGTGCACGCGCAGGAGGTCATCTTCCTCGACTCGAACGGCAACGGCGGCAACGGCCGCTCCAACGGCAACGGAAGCCGCGAGGCTGTCGCCGCCGAGGTCGCGGACGACCAGCCCTTCTAAGCCACGACCGGCGCACAGAGCCGCCCGCCTGAGAGCGGGCGCACACGGGGCCGCTCCCTCACCGGGGGCGGCCCCGCCGTCGTTTACGCCCGGGTACGGGTCTCCCCGCTACCCCCACCAACGAAGCCAGACATCACCAGCACAGAGGAGATTTGAACATGTCACGGACGATCAACCGCGTCGAACTGCTGGGCCGGGTCGGGACCGACCCCGAGCTCCGTTACTCCCAGAACGGCACCGCCATCTGCCAGCTCCGGCTGGCGACCGACCGCCGCCGCCAGAACGGCGAGACCGAGGCCGACTGGCACTCGGTCGTCTGCTGGGGCAAGCAGGCGGAAGCCGTCGCCGAGTACGTCCAGAAGGGCAACCGGGTGTTCGTCGCGGGCTCGCTCGCGCAGAACAGCTACGAGCGCGAGGACGGCCAGCGCGTCTACCGCACCGAGGTGCACGCGCAGGAGGTCATCTTCCTCGACTCGAACGGCAACGGGGGCAACGGGCGCTCCAACGGCAACGGCAACGGCAGCCGCGAGGCCGCCGCCGAGGTCGCGGACGACCAGCCCTTCTAGTCGGCACCGCACGCAGACGCCGCCCGCCTGAGCGCGGGCGCACAACGGGGCCGCTCCCTCACGGGGGCGGCCCCGCTCTCGTTTCGCACGGGTGCGGGTCACCCCGCTACCCCCACCAACGAAGCCAACCACCACCACAAGAAGGAGATTCGAAAGATGGCGCGCACGAGTGAACGCGACGCGCTCCCCACCTGGAGCGCGCACACGCTGGTCATGACCCTGCTCGAGGGTCCCGACCACTTCAACGGCCACTGCACCTGCGACCGCTGGTCGTACCGCACCGACGACTGGGACGACCTCGGGACGAGGTGGGCCTGGCACTACGTCGCCGAGTCCGGCGGACCCGACGACCACCCGCTCGCCCGCACGATCGTGAGGCGCGAGCTGGAGCGGCACGGCGAGTACGGCGGGGACTGCGAGGGGTGCGGCTACCCCGTCATCAAGGGCAGAACGCACTGCCGCAGCTGCGAGCCGGAGGCCGCGGCCGGCGACGACCACGGCGACAACTGCGAGCTGAACTGCTGCTGGGAGGCCACGGTCGCCAGGCGGCACGCCCGCGACCTCGCCCACCAGCGGGTGGCGTGCCGCAACTGCGGCCTTTGCCTCGACTGCGACGATCCCGCCTCGCCCGACCACGAGGACTGCATCTGCCCGCTCGGGCAGGCCATCCCCGTGGAGGTGGCGGCATGACGGCGAAGCACGAGGACGCCCTGCTGGACGCCCTCCGCCAGAACCTGCACGTGCTCGGCGAGCTGGCCGCGCGCTACGAGGTCGAGACGCTGCCCGAGCGCGAGCCCGACGCCCCCGCCCTCTGCTCCCCGCAGGACGTGCAGCGCCTGCTGGGGCCGGAGATGGGGGCGCTCGCGCAGGAGCAGGTGCGGGTGCTGCTGCTCGACCGCCGCAACCGCGTCGTCGGGCAGCGGGTGATCTACCAGGGGAACAGTTACTCGTCGGTGGTTCGCCCCGCCGAGGTGCTGCGCCCGGCGGTGGTGGCGGCCGTGCCGCACATCATCGTCGCCCATAACCACCCCAGCTCCGACCCCACGCCCAGCCCGCAGGACGTGAAGGTCACGAAGGAGCTGGCCGAGGCGGCCGCGCTGCTCGGCGTCGAGCTGCTCGACCACGTCGTCATCGGCGGCCACGAGGCGGTGAGCCTCAAGGACCGCGGCCTCTTCTAGGGGCGCGGCGCACGCGGGGCCAGCCCGCGCATCCACCAACCCCATTGCATGAGGAAGGAGACCGTCATGCTCGACGCCTACCAGGAGATCACCGACCGCATCATCGCCGCGCTGGAGCGCGGCACCGTCCCGTGGCGCACGCCCTGGCGCGCGCGCGGACACCGCAACGCCCGCACGGACCGCCCCTACCGCGGCATCAACATCCTGATGCTGCAGATGGCGGCGCTGGAGCGGGGCTGGAACGACCCGCGCTGGCTCACGTACCGGCAGGCGCGGGCGGGCGGCGGACACGTCCGCCGCGGCGAGCACGGCACGCGCGTCGTGCTCTGGAAGTGGGTCGAGAAAAAGGACTCGCCCGACCCGGAGCGGCCGGAGCACTACCCGCTGCTGCGCCTCTTCACGGTCTTCAACGTGCGCCAGTGCCAGGGCCTCAAGCTGCCGCCCCTGGCGGGCGACGGCGACGGGCCGGAGCCGCTGGAGCGGGCGGAGGCGATCGTCGGCGGCTACGCCGGCGGCCCCACCGTCCACCACGACGCCGGCGGAGCCTACTACCTGCCCTCGAAGGACGAGGTGCACCTGCCGCTGCGCAACGCCTTCGGGGATGCGCACGGCTACTACGCGACGCTCTTCCACGAACTCGCGCACTCGACCGGCCACCCGGGCCGCCTCGCCCGCGAGGGCTACGAGACGGCCTCCCGCTTCGGCTCGGAGCGCTACTCGCGCGAGGAGCTGGTGGCGGAGTTCGCGGCGGCCTTCCTCGGCAGCGAGGCGGGCATCGACCCCTCGCGCGTCGAGCAGTCCGCCTCGTACATCGACTCCTGGCTGCAGGCGCTGGAGGACGACCGCCGTCTCGCGGTGGTCGCCGCCGGGCAGGCGCAGCGGGCGGCCGACCACGTGCTCGGGCGCAGTGCCCACGTAGCGCAGGAGGCGGCCTGACCCCCGACCGGACGGCTCCGGCCGCCCGGCCCTCACGCGGGCTCCCGCCCGCGCACCCACCCATCCACTAACGGAAGGAGAACAGCCCATGCTTGCGGCCGACGCCGCCATCAACCCGGACGACCTGTACACGATCAGCGCCGGAGGCTTCTCGGCAACCGCCGACGCCTTCGCGCGCGACCCCGACTCGGAGGGACTCTGGTTCCTCTCCATGGTCGGCGCCCAGAGCGCCCTCAAAGCGATCTGGGCCGCCCTCCTCAAGCGACCGCCGGAGAGCGCCCACCTGCTTGCCGGCGCCGACGGACTCGCCCTCTCGGGCGGCTTCCACCGCTGCGAGATTCCGGGCGAGACCATCGGGACGTGGACGACGAAGATCGCCCGCCTGCCCGTCTCGGGCGGCTGCCACGCGATGGTCTACACGCGCATGGCCGAGTACGCCTTCGAGCGGGACGCGTTCCTCTTGCTCGCCCCAGGCGAGGACGAGGCGCCCGCCCTGCACCACCGCTTCCTCGGCCGCCGCAGTCCCCTGCCCCTGCACCGCAGCTGGGCGCAGTGGCTGTGGGAACGGGGACTCGCCAGCGGCGAAATCTCGCGGCTCCAGTCGGCGGGCGTCGCCGCCTGGCGCTGCACTCCCGACGCGGAGGCGCTTCGGGACGACCTCGCCGCCGCCGTGGCGGCGGGCACGCTCACGCTCGCGCGTGAGACAGCAAGCAACGAACGCACGGAAGGAGACACGAGATGAGACTGGCCGCACAGGCGAAGGCGGGGTTCTACCCCACGCCGCCGCGCGTGGTGGAGATGATCGCGAGCCTCATGCAGGCCCGCACGGTGACCCGGGGCGAGACGACGTTGCGCATCCTCGACCCCTGCTGCGGAGCCGGGGACGCGCTGGCGCAGCTCGCAGCCTGCATCGGGCGTCCCGACGGCGCTGCCGTCGAGACCTACGGGGTGGAGCTCCACGCCGAGCGCGCGAGGGAGGCGGAGAGCCGCCTCGACCACGCGCTCGGCACCGACCTCTTCCAGACCGCGATCGCCAACGGGGCCTTCGGGATGCTGTTCCTGAACCCGCCCTACGACGATGACGCCGCAGACGACGAGAAGCGCACGGAGCAGGCGTTCCTGCGTCAGACGACGCGCTACCTCGCGGACGGCGGGCTGCTGGTCTTCGTCGTGCCGCTGCGGCGGCTGGCGGAGTCGGCGCGCTACCTCGCCTCGCACTACCGGAGCCTGCGCGTCTGGGCCTTCCCGGAGCCCGAGCGCGAGGCGTTCGACCAGGTGGTCGTGACCGGCATCCGCAAGGCGGAGGTCCAGTACGACCAGTACGCCGCCGTCGCCTTGCAGGAGGCGATCGAGGGCAACCTCGACGAGCTGCGCCCGCAGCGCTACCCCGTCTACAACGCCCCGGCGACGGCGGACGGCGAGGTGCTCTTCGCCACCCGCACGGTCGACCCGGTCGCCGCTGCTGCGGAAGCACGGCGCTCGGGGCTCTGGGTCAGCACGACCGTCACGGACGCGCTCTGGCCGTCAGAGGACGCCCGCACGCGGCCGCTCATGCCGCTGCGGCGCGGGCACCTGGCGATGCTGGTGGCGGCCGGGTTCCTCGACAACCTCCAGCTCGAGGCCGACGGTCGCCGCATCCTCGTCAAGGGCAGGACCAGCAAGGAGATGCACCTGGTCGAGACGACCGCCGAGAAGGAGGTTTACCGGGAGCGACTGCGCACCACCGTGGTCGCGCTCGACCTCGACCTCGGCGAGATCACCGACATCGCTGCGTAGACGGCTCGCCTGAGCCGCAACACGAGGCCCCGCCGGACCACCCTGGCATCGGCGAGGCCTCGCGAAGGGGGTGACGGCCGCCAGGCGACCGTCGCCCGCAACCCTACAACAACCGGAAAGGAACCGAACCATGGACCTCGCAGGATTCATCGACACGTACCGCGACGCCATCGCCCGGCGGGTGGTGGAGTCCTACCCGCCCCGCTACCGGCCCTCCGAGAGCGGGAAAGCCCTCCCCCGGCTGCTGCGCGCTCCCCTGGGCGCGCAGGCCGACGCGATCCGCGGCGCGGCGCTCTCGCTCGAGGCGCAGCGCGGCACGACCGTCGTCGGCGAGATGGGCACCGGCAAGACCTTCATTGCCGCGGCGGCCGCCTACACCGCGGGCTTCCGCCGCATTCTGGTGATCTGCCCGCCGCACCTGACCCGCAAGTGGAAGCGCGAGGTCGAGGAGACGGTGCCCGGCGCCCGCGCCGTGATCGTCGCCTCGATCACCGACCTCGAGCGGCTGCGCACCGCGACCGGCCCCGGACCCCTCTTCGCGATCATGTCGCGCGAACGGGCGAAGCTCTCCTACCGCTGGCAGCCCGCAGTGGTGGAGCGCTGGGCGACGACGGGGCGAAAACTCGTGCGCGCCGAGGAGACGGGCGAGCCTTTCCGGGTGCCCTGCTGCCCCGACTGCCACGAGCAGGTCGTCGACAAGGACGGCGTACCACTGCTCGGCCGCGACCTCGCGCGGCGCAAGCGCTGGTGCCCGGAGTGCGGCTCCGCGCTCTGGCAGGCCGACAGGTCCGGCCCCAAGCGCTACCCCCTCAGCGACTACGTGAAGCACCGCCTGCGGGGCTTCTTCGAGTTGCTGATAGGGGACGAGGTGCATGAGTTCAAAGCAAGAGGCTCCGCCCAGGGCATCGCGGCCGGCGTCCTCGCCGACGCCTGCGGCAAGTCGCTCTCGCTCAGTGGCACCTTGATGGGCGGCTACTCCTCGACGCTCTTCCACCTCCTCTACCGGTTCAGCCCGGAGATCAGGAGCGAGTTCGGGCGCGGCGAGGAGAGCCGCTGGATCGAGCGCTACGGCTTCGTCGAGCACACGATCGGCAAGGACGACCCGGACTCCTTCGAGGACGGGCGCACCAGCCGCCGCAAGCGCTACCGCAAGGTGGTGCGCGAGCGGCCGGGGCTCGCCCCCGCCGCGCTCTTCCACCTCATCGGCAACAGCGTCTTCCTGCGGCTCGCGGACGTCGCCTCGGGGCTCCCGCCCTACGAGGAGCGCGTGCTGCTCTCCTCGATGGACACGGAGCCGGACGGGAACGGGTTCTCGCAGCGCTCGGGCTACGACGAGCTCTACGGGACGCTGCGGGCGGCGCTCGCGGACGCGCTCGCGAAGGGTTCGCGCAGGCTGCTCGCCACCTACCTGCAGACGCTGCTCGCCTACCCCGACGGCTGCACGCAGGGCGAGACGGTCTTCGACCCGGAGAGCGAGGAGCTGCTCGTGCAGGTGCCGCCGCTGCCGGAGGACCGGCTCTACCCGAAGGAGCGGGCGCTCGTCGACCTCGTCGCCGCCGAGCGGCTGGCGGGACGCCGGGTGCTCGTCTACGTCACCCACACGGGCACGCGCGACATCACAGGGCGCATGCAGGCGTTCCTCTCCCGCCACGGCTTCAAGGTCGCGGTCATGAAGGCCGATGCGGTGCCGCCCGAGCGCCGCGAGGCGTGGGTGGCGACGCGCGTCGAGGAGGGCGTCGACGTGCTCGTCTGCCACCCGCAGTTGGTGCAGACGGGCCTCGACCTCGTGGAGTTCCCGACCGTCTGCTGGTTCGAGGCGCAGGTCTCGGTTTCGCAATCCACACCAAACACTGCGCTACTCTTGGGCCGCGAGCTTACCCAGTTAAACAGTGTCCCGCGCACCATCACCTGCGGCTAGGGTCACGCCTCATACCTCGGGTGCCGCGATCCAAGCCCTGTCTGGGCGGGAACCCTACTCTCGGGTCGCCGAAACGAAGGACAGGAGTTCTTCCAGGGAATGCGCCCAGAACAAGGTGAGTCCCCGATCCTGCGCTTCAACCAGGTGCCTGAGCCCGAAGACGCCGCTCAGCACAGCGATGGGCACGACATTGTTCCGCCCGAGGTCGTCGATCCAGACCCTGGCCTTCACGGCGGCGTCATTTGTCAGCCGCTTGATCGAGTTGAGCTCTGAGTTACTGACTTTGCACTCGATCGCCATGATGCGCCCGTCCCACAGGCGCACGACGATGTCGGCCTTGCGCGACTCGCCGACGACGCACTCCCCGGTGAAACGCCCCACATCGGGAGCAGAGAATACGTTGGGTATCGCACGAGGCTGCTCTTCGATGAACCCCGCGTCAGCGAGCCGAGACTTCACGAGCGCTTCTTGGCGTTGCGGGGCATCCGTTTGCCTGCCAGTGCGTGCCCGCTGCGAGGCGATCAGCGCAGCAGTGGCGACCACGGCGATTCGCCGTTCCTCGGCGCTCGGCTGCCGCCGCTCCCCCACCCAGGCAAAGCGCTCGCGGTCGAGCCCGCGGAGGATCGTCTCGACGGCCCGGAGGGCGGACTCGGGGTCCGCCCTGACGCTCGCAGGTGTGAGCCGCGCATCAGCGAGTACACGAAGATCATCGGTCGAGACCGGTGGTCCCGCCAGATAGCGCGTGGTGTAGAGGAGATCTTCATCGGCGAGCACATCCGATGCCTGCGCGGCGAGACGCGCCAGATCGTCAGTCGTCTGGAGCAGACGCTCGATAGCCGTCCGGTAGTGAGCGAAGTTCTCCAGGTAGGCACCAAGCGACTCGCCCATACGCTCATCGCGGAACTGCCCGATCGCACGTTGCCGATCGGCCTCGAGTCGCTGCTCATCCCAGCGGGGTGGCTGAGCCGGCACTCAGTCCTCCAGGAGCCGGTCGAGAGATGGCACCGGGATGCGCTCCATCTCTCGCGGCTCGAACTTGACGAGGCCGCCAGCGTATGTTCGCCCCATCTCTGGACGCACGGCGTTGCGCAGGGCCTCTGCTAGCCGGTCGAGCGCGCGGGCCGGAAGCGGTTCGCGAGGGTAGATGCCGTGCGCAATGTTGATGTGGTGAGCGCCTGCGGCGTTGCGGACGAACGCGGGCGGGCGCCGAGCCATGTATGTCGCGAGGATGGGTGCCGGTTCGCGGAGACCCACTGACCACCAGGCGCGGCGGTTCCGAGCGATGTAACCATCTGGGACCCCGGCGTCCCTAGCGGACTGCAAGAATGTCTCCACGCCTCGTCGTTCGTCAGGCTCAAGGTCATCGAGATCAGCCGGGAGATCGATGACGCGGCGGAGCGTGGCGGAGGACATGAGCCGCTCGCCTGCATCGATCAGTTCCCGCGCCTTTGTCACCGACGGGAGCAGGTAGCGATCGGGCACCTGTGCTGCGCCGTTCGCAGGCACCACCCACGTTGCGTTCGCGCCAGTCACTTGGCCACGATGCACACGGCAGATCTCGCCAAGCTCGACGTAACCTTCGGGCATGTCAGGCACTGCGCGGACTAGCGCGCTCCAACGCCTAGTCCGTTCGAGTTCGTTGCGGGTCACCGTGCGTCCGCCCCGGAGCGGTGACAGGCTGGCTATTTCGCTGACCTTGCGCATCTGCATCGACCGAGGCCGCGAGCCGATCTCGAAGCACGTCACCGCTGCGGTAGTCGCGGCATCGTCGAACGGCAGCACGGTGGGATCGAGGATGTGTACCGAGTCCCCACCAAGGCCATCGAGCAGGAGCATCCGGAGCGCCTCGCCGTAGTTGACGTCGAGCCATTCGGAGCTGGTGACGAAGCAACCGACATCGCCCGGCCGCCCGTGGAGGGCCGTTGCGAGGAAGAAGTAGGCATGCAGCCCTGCGAGACCTGAGAACGGAACCCCGATACGTTCGGCGGCCTCCTGTCCCCAATCTTTTGCAGGTGCGGGGAGTTCATGATGCCGCACGTACGGCGGGTTGCCAATGAACGCCGTGAGGCCGTCGTGACGCGGCAGTGCCAGTCGCAAATAGTCCATGTTGAGTACGGTCGCGCTCGGGACGCCGCCGATTACAGCGATGCCTGCACGCGTCAGCAGTGTCGCCAGTGGATCGGCGTCCACTGCAATGATCTCTGCGTCGCTCCGTCTGGCGATCTCGAGTGTGAAGCGACCGCTTCCGCAGCCCGCGTCGACGACGCGCGCTGCGGCTCTATCGAGCATCCAGTCCACCATCGGCCGCGTTATCGACTTGGGTGTGAGAACCTGCCCCAGTGCCCGCCGCTGGAGTTGCGGTCGTGCCGCGACCAACCGATCTCCGAGGGGATCGCCACCAGCCTGGATCGCGCCAATTGCTTCCCTCACGTCGCGAGGGGTTGGGCTTGGCAAAGCTGCTGCTGCACTGGCGAGGCGTTGCTCAGCCGACCCCAGCGGACCGCCAGCCTCAAGTCCACCGAGTGCCATGGCAAGCTTAGCTAGGGTGAGTTCAGCGTCCGTCCATCCGCAGCTATAGGTTGGCACGGTGGTCCACTCGATGGTGTGCTCGGTTCGACCACTGTACGCCACTGAGCCGGGAGGTTCGAGCATGGCCTTGGGCCCTGCCTGTGAGGTTGCAAGCCTGATCTCCGATCGCTATCGTCGCCGTTGCACAGCCGCGACAGGGTCCTGCGGGACGCCGAAGGGGAGAGATCGACATGACAAGAACATCTGAGCTACGCGGGGGGGGGGGGGTAGACTCCTTCTCCTAGCGGCGATCGCCGCACTGGCGCTTTTCGCGGCCTGGGCGGTACCGGACACGGCTTCAGCGCAGGCCTCCGGGATTGTCACCCAGATCGACGCCGGGGAAGATCACACCTGCGTCGTCACCGAGGCTCGCACCGCGATCTGCTGGGGCCGCAACGACGCCGGTCAGTCCGATGCGGCCGAATCGACCCTGACGTTCGTGTCCGCCGGCGCGAAGCACTCCTGCGCCCTGACCAGCAACAACAAGATCGTCTGTTGGGGCCGCGACAGCTACGGCCCGCAAGCGCAAGACACACAGCCGCGTAACATCAGAGGAGTAGCCGCCGGCAGCCGGAATACATGCTCGGTCTACTCCGATGATGATGCCTGGTGCTGGGGTGACGATGCGCACCTGCAGGTAGGCAGTAACTTCAGGCTGCGAAGCTACAACGCCCCTGAAGCGGTTGGCGTCGGGGCGAAGCACGCCTGTTGGCTGAACGGTGGCTATGTGACTTGCCGGGGCGACAACGTGTACGGTCAGACGGAGCAAATCGATGGGCAATATCGCGAGCTCACGGTCGGCGCCAACCACAACTGCGTGCGCGATGAGAATGGCGCCGTGCAGTGCTGGGGCCGCAACCGCCACGGCCAGACCGCCGTCCCCACCAGCGTGAAGTTCCTCGCTGTCGCCGCCGGAACCAGCCACACCTGCGGCGTGCGCGATTCCAACGAGCTGCAGTGCTGGGGGCTGAACGACAGCGGCCAGGCCACCGCGGTCGCCGGCGACACCTGGGCGCTGGTCACGGCCGGCGGTTCGCACAGCTGCGCCGTCAACGAGAGCGGCAAGGTCGCCTGCTGGGGCGACAACAGCCACGGTCAGCTCAACGTGCCCGCAGCCATCGCGGCGAGCGGCGTCCAGACCCCCGGCGGGACGGGCGCCGATCCGGTGGCCGTCACCGGCGATGAGTTGGCCGCCTACTTCCCCGCCGGGCGGATCGTCGCCCGGCGCCTGGACGACGGGCGGACCGAGTTCGGCTACCACCCGCAGGGCGGTCAGCGAATCCTGCCGACTTCGCGCTACTTCCCCGCCGATGCGACGGTTGGCGCCTGGCTCAACTCCAGCGCCGTCATCGTTGACGGCGAAGAGATCGGGCGCATCAACGCTCGCCTGCTGGCCGACGGCCGGATCGAATTCGCGTTCACTCCCTCCGGTGATGAGCAAATCCTGCCCAGAGCTCGTTACTTCCCCGTTTCCAGCAGTGGCAGCTGGCTGCGCAGCTCGTTGATCGGCTCCAACTAGGCGCTGCGCAGCGCGTTCAGAGCCGGCGCCCGATTCCCGGGCGAACGGTACGACCCCGAGCCGCCCGGGGTCGTACCGCTTAACTCGCTTGCCTGCCGCCACGTCCAGCCACGACCCCCTCGTCGGGGCAGACCGCTGGACGTGGTCGCTCTGTGTGCGACTCGGGCCGAAACATGTCACCGATGGCTGATACTGTCCTAGAGTTTCAGGGACTGGCCCGCCTCGACGGCTACACTGAGCACACCATGCCGATTTCGCAAGTCAGACGAGCCGACTGGCACTGCCACCACTGTGGCGAGGTAACTTCACGACCTACGTGGCTCGCGGTCGACGTGATCGAGCGTCCCGACCTGATGGCAGTATTCTCCGACCTTCTCGAGTTCGAGTGCCCTATGTGCTTCCGACCCGTGGAACGTTCCCAGCCTTTGCTTGTGTTACGCATGGCGGCGGCCTCACCCCTCATCGCGGCACGCGCGACAGATGACGAGCGAGACCCGCTCGTGACCCTTGCTGAGACCGTTGACGCGGTTCAGCGCGAGTTGGGCGACAAGCTCGACGAGGTGCCGGGTCCTCCGGCAGTCGTCACGTTCTCCGAAGTCGAGGCTGGGGCGGCGGCTGACATCGATGCCGACGTCAAGGCGCATCAAGCCGGTGCTGACCGAGCAGTCAGCAGAGGTCCCGCCTACCGAAGATTGCTGGACGAGATCTCCCTGACCAACAAGCGGCAGCGCATTGACGCTGGCCTCAAGGCGGTTGCGCTCGTCGGGAGTGAAGAGCAACTCCGTGACGTGCTGGAGCTGTGGCCGGAAGTAATGAGCGACGAGGCGGAATCTCGAGCGACGGAGCACGTCGAACGGGCGGTGGCGGAGGATAACAGGCGGTTCGCCCTCTCCATGCTACGAACCGTGCAGCTTTGCAGGCAGGGCGACGTCTCAGGAGCTTGGTCGGTGCGCGAGTCAGTCATACGCAGGTTCTGGGACGAGACGGTCACACCTCGACTGGACCGATTCAGGGAGTCGGAGCGTGGCGGCCCGCAACCTTCGCTGGCTCAGGCTGGGATGGAATTGCTGCAGGTCCTGCCGCGGGGGACTCACCCGGAGTTGCAGGCAGAGGTGGCCGCCAAGACGGTGGCGGCGCTACTGGCCGACGAAAGCCCGAAACGCGACGAGAACATCGAGCAAGCCATTCAGTTGGGCCGGATGGTGGTGTCGATCCTGGACACCTACCCGGATGTGGATCACCCGCAAGGTCGCGTCTCCATCCTGATGAACCTGAGTATGGCGTTCGGGATCCGCCCGACCGGCGATCCAGCTTGGAACCGGGCCGAGTGCCTCGCACTTCTCGAAGACGCGATCGAGCTCGCCTGGCAGGCGGGTGACCTCGACAGTTGGGCCATGGCTCAGACCAACCTCGCGCTCCTCCTCCTCAATCGCGGAGAGGCAGGTGACGTTGACCAAGCCCGTGAACACCTTGAGCTTGCTCTGGGTCACAGATCGCGCGCGCGCGACCCCGGCGACTGGGCATTCACCCAGCTGCATCTCGGCATGGCCTACGCCCGCACTGGCTCCGGTGACCGCAGAGCTACTCTGCGCAAGGCAATCCATCACTCCGCGAGCGCAAGGGATGGGGCGGTTTCTGCTGGGCATGCCACGCTTCTCGCCTACGCCGAGCACAATCTCGCTGCCCAGCAGTACCAACTTTCCCAAGTGGCGGGCACTCCACCTGCTGACCAGTCCCGTCTCCTTGACCGTGCCGAAGCGAGCGCAACCGAGTCGGTAGGGCTCAGCCCGATCGATACTTCGCCGCTCCGCTTCGGCCATGCGTGGTCGATCATCGGAAAGATCCGTTCAGCACGCGCCGATCAGGATGGCGCCATTGAAGCGTTCAAGATGGCACTTACCGCTCTCTCGGCTGATGTCGGGCCGGCAGAGGCTCGTGAGGCCAGTCGGTACCTCATCGCGCTTGCGGAGGATCGAGACGACGTAGAACTCGCTGCGGATGCCGCAGAGCGACTCACTGCGGCTTCGGCTGCTGCAATTTCAACGCACTCACGAGCAGAAGATCGGATATCGGAACACAGCGAGAGCAGTACCGACTTCCGCTTCGCTGCACACGCAATGGTGCGGGCGGGTCGACTGGAAGGGGCCATCAAGACTCTGGAACTGGGACGCACCCGAGAACTCGGCTTGCTTACGCTCGCCGAGGACATCGACCTGGAAGCGCTATCGCAGCTCGATCCGAGCTTGCGGGCTGAGGTCGACGAGCTGCTGAGTGACTTTCGGGCGGACATCCTCAGCACGAACGAGGGCTCGGAGTCCGACCGTTCAGAACGCCTCGCCCACATCCGCGCTGCCCTCCAAGAGACCCCGACGTTTGAGGAGGCCCTTAGTCCTCCGACCCTCGACGAAGTCGGCAGGGTCGTACAGCCCCAACGGCCCCTCGTGTATCTGGGTTCTGCGCCCAAGGGCTCATTTGCGATCATCGTGGGCAAGAACCAAGACGGGCGTGTCGAACTCGAAGCGATCCACGCGCCGGACTGCACTTCCCAGGCGATTGCCTACTTGGCGATAGGACTCGGTACAGACGGAAGCGTGGTGCCCTCATACTTGGCGGCCCAACTGCACAGGCCGGATCTGCTGGATGCAGCTATCGAGGGCCTCTCGCCCCTTGTCGGCGAGAAGCTCCTCAAGCCCCTTGTGGCCTCGCTGATTCATCGAGGCGTGTCAGGCATCACGCTTGTCCCGACGGGACTCCTCGGGTTGATGCCACTGCACGCCATCACGTGGAGTGGCAGGGCAGGCAATCCTCGGAGCCTATTGGACTGCTTTGACGTGAGGTTCGCGCCGTCTGCCCGACTCCAACTCGCCTGCATAAGACGAGCGTCCATGCGAGATAGTGGGCCAATTCGCTTCGTCGGGATCGCCAATCCCCTTCCGCACTCGGACCCGCTGGAGGGTGCCGAGTTAGAGATCGAGCTGGTTCAGAGATTCGTGCCGACGGGCGATTTGAGCATCCTGCGAGGGGAAGAGGCTACGAAAGAGCGCGTGCTGGAGGCTCTACCTTCCGCAACCCATGTTCACTTTGCATGCCATGGCGGAGGTCGCCTCTTCGACCCGCTGCTCTCTGCCGGCCTTTCCCTCGCGGGCGAAACAGACCTGTCTGCCCTTGAGGTTGCGGGGCTGAGGATTCCCGCTCGCCTAGTGGTCGCCTCTGCGTGCGAGACGGGCGTGACCCAAGGCTACGAGGAGATCGACGAGTCGCTCGGCCTAGCGTCCGCTTTCCTGGCGGCAGGAGCGGCAGGGGTTGTCTCCACGCTCTGGTCCGTGGTCGACTTCCCGACAGCTCTCATCATCTCCAGGTTCTACGAAGCCCTCTTTCGGGCCCACAAGTCGCCAGCGGTCGCGCTCCGGGAGGCTCAGCTCTGGGTGCGCGATGCAGATCGATCTGCGATCGATGCCTACGCATCGACAAGAGCACCTCTCCGGGCTCTCCGCTCTCGCCACGATTCCTCCACCGCCCCGAGCGCCACAGCGCCCTACCGCGCACCCTCGTTCTGGGCAGCGTTTGTCTTCACTGGCGCCTAGAGTGTCGAACTCTAGCCGTGGGCAGCAGGTGATCGAGGTCCATCCGGCGGGCTAGGTTCTGGAGGGCGAGGAGGTGGTGCGCATTGGGCCGCACGCCCTTGCGCCAGCGCCAGACGTTGAGCGTCGTGGTCCCGAGTTCGCGGGCGAGGTCCGCCCATGTCAGGCTGGAAGCTTCCTTGATGCGGACGAGGCTGCGGGTAAAGCCGTTGGGGTAAACGTCGGGAGCGGCACGACGAGCGCGCACCTCTCACTCCAGAATGGGGTCCGTCTCGACTTTTGCGAGCGATGCCCATCGGGAAGGGTCGGCTCGTCGTGACCTCGCCGCCCTGCAACATGGTCAGCTCGAATCACCTTCAGCGGTACGTCAACGAGTTTGCGGATCGGCGCAACATCCTCGACCGCGACACACTCGACCAGATACGCCCCGTCGTCACGGGGCTTGTCGGGCACCGGCTCCTCTCCCGGGAGTTCACGGCATGACGAGCAGTGCTGCGGCGCGCGTTCCGTAGTCGGTCGCAGGCATGTACGCGCTGCATCGCGCTGACGCCTTCGAGTGGCCCAGCCACGCGGAGGCGAACTCGATCCACGCCGTGGTCACCGATCCGCCGTTCGGCGTGGTCGAGTACTCGCGAAGGCAACTCGCGAAACGACGCAACGGTAACGGCGGCATCTGGCGGCTACCGCCGTCCTTCGACAACGTGGTGCGCCAGCCCGTCCCCCGCTTCACGGCTCTATCGGACGCTGACCGCGCGGCCATTCGCACGTTCTTCGCTGACTTCGCCGACCTACTCCGCGAAGTGCTCGTCCCGGGTGCCCATGTCTTCGTCGCGACAACCCGGTCGTAGTCATCGGCGCGGACGACGACCCCTGAAACGGGCACTCTGCGACTTGCGCCGGGGGTGGGCGTGGGACGTTCGTCCATTACCGTGTTCGAGCCGACAAGCCCTTGACCAGCGCGGAGATCGGATGTCGCGCTGCGGGGTTTCCACAGGGTCGATTCCGGGGGCCGCTGATCCGTCTCAGGGAAACCAGTGACGCGAGCAGGGTCGTGCCCGGTGTCGAGGACGGCGCTCATCGCGCAGGCGAAACGGGATGGGGCTCCCACTCGGGCTACTCCCCAACCCAGCGAGGGTAGAATCCAGCAGCCGACCCTCGCTTGCGCCACTGGGCGGGGGTTCGAGCACACGCAAGAGCGGCCCGTGTCCCCGGAGGACGCCGTCTGTGACTGATCAGCCCTCCGAAACCAGTGTGCGCTACGAGCCGGACGAGCGTCCGCCGATCGCGCTCACGCTGGGCACCGGCTTGCAGGCCGCGCTGGTGGTCGTCGCTCCCATCGTGATCACCGTCGTGATCGTCGCCCGCATCGCCGGCCAGCCCGACGCCTACATCGCCTTCGCCGCCTTCGCCGCACTGCTCGTGAGCGGAGCCACGACCGTGCTCCAGGCCGTCCGCGTCGGGTACTTCGGCTCGGGGCACGTGCTCATCACGGGCACATCCGGGGCCTTCATCGCCGTCTGCGTGGCCGCGCTGGAGGAGGGCGGGCCGCCCCTCATGGCGAGCCTCATCGTCGTCTCCTCAATGGTCCATTTCCAGGTCGCCGCGAACCTCGCCCTGGTGCGGCGCATCTTCACGCCGGTCGTCTCCGGCACCGTCATCATGCTCATCGCCGCGACGGTGCTGCCCGTCGTCTTCGAGACGCTGCGCGAGGTCCCCGAGGACGCGCCCGAGGGCGCGGCCCCGCTCGTCGCCCTCACGACGCTGCTGGTGGTGCTGGCGATCGTGCTGCGCGGCCCGTCCACGTGGCGGCTCTGGGCGCCCGTGATCGGCATCGCCGCTGGCTGCGCCGTGGCCGTCCCCTTCGGCCTCTACGACCCGGTGCCCGTAACGGACGCCGCCTGGCTGGACGCGCCCCTGCGCGACTGGCCGGGCGTCGACCTCGTCCCCGGCCGCGCCTTCTGGACGCTCCTCCCCGCCTTCGCAGTCGTCACCATCGTCGGGGCCGTGGAAACGGTCGGCGACGGCATCGCCATCCAGCGCGTCTCGCGGCGCAGGCCGCGGGCGACCGACTTCCGCACCGTTCAGGGCGCGCTCAGCGCCGGCGGCGTGGGCAACCTCCTCTCGGGGTTGCTCGGCACCCTCCCCAGCACCACCTCCTCCTCGAGCGTCGCCATCGCCGAGGTGACGGGCGTGGCCGCCCGGCGGGTCGGGGCCGCGATCGGGGTGGCGCTGCTGGCGCTCGCCTTCCTGCCCAAGCTGGCGGCGGCGCTGATCGCGATCCCGCCAGCGGTGGCCGCCGCCTACATCGTCGTGCTGTTGGGGCTGCTCTTCGTGCAGGGCATGCTGCTCGTCGTGCGCAACGGCCTCGACCACCGCACGGCGGCCGTGGCGGGGGTCTCGTTCTGGCTGGGGGTCGCCTTCCAGAACGGCTGGCTCTTCCCCGGCCTGATCGAGGGCGGCTTGGCCGAGGCGCTGCTCGGCAACGGCATCGTGGCGGGGACAATCGCGGCGGTGCTGCTGACCGCCTTCATCGAGGTGACGGGGCCGCGCCGGAGGCGCCTGCGGGTGCCCCTCGACGGGCAGGCGCCGGCCCGCCTCAGGGAGTTCCTCGGCGCCGTGGCGACGCACCAGCGCTGGGACCGCGCCTCCGAGCAGCGGCTACAGGATGCGGGAGTGGAGGCGCTCGTCGTCATCGAATGGCCGGGCGACGAGTCACGGCAGCTCGCGGTGTCCGCCCGGCCCCGTGGCCGCTCGTTCGAGGTCGAGTTCGCGACGGTGCCGGCTGACGAGCACGTCGAGGAGCGCCTCGCCTACCTGGACGACCTGCCGCCCGCGCCCGACGAAGAGGATGTCTCGTTCCGCCCGCTTCGCCACCACGCCTCGTACGTGGGCCACCAGCGCTACCACGGCGCCGACGTCATCACCGTCACGGTCGACCGCCTGGCCGAGGACGAGCACGGGCCGTGACCGGGGGAGTGCCTGCCGCTCAGTGCCGCCAGAGCCCGAGCGTGAGCAGGCGGCGCAGGAAGCGCCAGCAGTGGGCGCGCACCAGCCCCCGGCGCGCACGGCGCAGCGACCGCTCGCAGCGGTCGCGCTCCTCCCTGAGCCTGGACTCATCCCAAGGGTAGGTGTCCGGCGGCAGCGTCAACTCGTACTCGCCGATGAGGAGCAGCTCGAGCTCGCACATGCGCACCCAGGCTCGGGCATGCTCGACGCCGCTCGCCCCCTTGTCGAGATGCGCGATGCGCTGTCGCCGCCACTCCACGATGACGGACACGGCCTCGCCGTAGACGAGCTCCTCGCCCTCCTCGGCCCGCAGCGTCACCACCTCGGGGTGGTCCCGGTGGGGCCTCGTAACTCCTCGCCCGATTGCCGGCTGCGGGAGGCCCTGCAACGCCGATGGAGCCCCGTCGCCACGACCCGCTCCGGGTGGCTCCGTCGCCGGCGCGGTCCCGCCCGCCTGCCCCGACTCCACGGCCGAGAGCCTGCGCTCCCAGGCCCGCAGCGCCTCGGCCTGCAACTTCCCAAGGCTCCAGAACTCGTCACGCAGCTCCGCGACGGTCTTGTCCAGCGCCTCCACTTCGTCGTCGAGCGCCTTCGTCGTGCGCTCCAGCGCGTCCAGCCGGCTGCGCCGCCGGGCCGCCTCGGGGTTGGCGCCCCGCCGCTCCAACGCCTTCGCGACCAGCGGGGTCAGCCGGCCCGAGTCCAGCACTCGCCAGAGCGTCTTGCGGTCGACGCCCAGTTGCCTCGCCGCGCCACCATGTCCCGCCTCGTCGATCAGGTCGCGCAGGTTCGCCAGCAGCAACTGCTCGCCCTCCCGCTCCGTGCTCTCAGTCCCGTCCATCGCGCGCTCCGCCGGCCCCCTGGGTCTCGCTTCGGGGCTGCCCCAACTGCCCCATTTGCCGCCCCAACCCCGTGGAACGGGGACTGTACAAGAAGTTGTCGGCCTGCCCCACCTGTAGGGCGGCTCTTTCCGTTGGAACCACAGGGCTTTTCGGGGACTCCTGCCCCATCGTCACCGACGTCTATTCCCTGTACAGCCCGCTGACATGCAAACCCGCCCCAGGCATGGGGCACAAGCCCCTGGAGGGACTTTCGTCGGGAGACGCCCGCCGGCATCCGCCGACTCCAGCGCGCACATGCGACGGCTCGGGGGCGGATGTCTGCCCGGGTACAAGCGAGCGCGCCACGACGCCGAAGCGTCCGCCCGCTCCCGCTGGCGCTGTTCGTCTTGGTCTGGGGACTGAAAACGCCGAGCAGGGCTTTCCTCCGAACGGCTGCGGGGCTGCCCGAGGCGCCGCTGGCTAGCGTCACCGTCGAGTCGATTGGCTTCGACGGTCCCCCTGGTCCGGTCCGGCGGCTGCCGGCTCCCGCGCTGCACCCGAACGCCGTCGCCCGCACTTCCTCGCACAGGGGTGACAAACTGTCACAAGGCCGGTCGTAGCACTTCCCGTAGGGGGGACTCGCCTGCCCCGGCGGTGCCCCACGCTGCCCCAGCGAAACGCCTGTGTTCCCAGTACATCCGCGGTCCACGTGGGGCAGCTCTGACCCACGCTCTTCTCTCTACTCCCTCTGTCTGCCCCAAACAGCGCGGATCGCGGCACATGGTGCAAAACCGGTTCAGCGGTTCACCGGCCTCCAGTAGCGGGGCGAGGCGGCGGATCCGCGTGAATCGGCCTACCGCGGCCCGTCGGCGTCCCCCTCGCGGATGCGCTCCAGCGCCGCACCCAGGCTCGGCTCGGCGATGAAGAACGCCAGGCCGTCCGTCGCGACCCCGCGGTTGTCCTGCGCGAACTTCCAGCTCGCCACGCCCACCACGCGCCCGCAGGCGTCGACGAGCGGTCCGCCGCTGTTGCCCGCGTTCGTGGGCGCGTCCGTCTGCAGCTGCGTGACCCCGGCCTCGTCGCTGAACACGCGCGAGACGATGCCCGCAGCGATCGAGGCCCGCTCGCCCTGCCCCAGCGGGTAGCCCGCCACCGCGATGCTCACGCCCTCGCTGACCTCGCCGCCCCACGCTAGCGCGGTCAGCCCGGGCGCCTCGGCGGTGAGGATCGCGATGTCGCCGTCGTCGCGCCGCACCCAGCCGATGACGGTGGCGGCCGCGTCGACGCGCTCGTTGCGCAGGGTGATCGCGTCCGGCTCGCCGTCGACGAGGTGGGCGGCGGTCACGAACTCACCGTTGCCGATGTGGAACGCGCTGCCGGTCCCCTCTGGAGTCTCCACCTTGACCGTGGCGGCGATCACCGCCTGCGCGGAGTCCTTGAGGCGGCAGGCCGCAGGCGACGGCTCCGCAATGGCGACGTCGCCGAAGCGATAGCGCCCGTCCGTGCTACGCCCCCCGTCGAGCGCGAGCGGCACGGTCCCGAACCAGGCCCAGGGCGTTCCCTCCAGCCGCGCGCTGATGTAGAGCGTGCGCTCCCGCACGACGTGCTGCCAGACGCGCACGTCGACCTCTGCGATGGCGATGTCGCCGTAGCGGTAGCTCCCGCTCGCGCTGTGGCCGTCGTCGAGCGCCAGGGGGACGGTTCCCGCATCACTCCAGTGGCCGCCCGCCCGCCGTGCGCTGACGAAGAACGCGGCGGCGTTGTCGACGTGCTGCCAGACGCGCACCTCGGCCGCCACCTCCGCCGCTTCCGGGGGCTCGGGCGGCGCGTCGGTCTGGGCGGAGACGCTCGCCACGCTGCCGAGGGGAGTCAACAGGAGGACGAGCAGCCTTCGCATTCCAGGAGCCTACCCCCGCCTCGCCGGCTGCGGCGAGGACTTCGGGCCCTGCGCTTTCAGGGACTTCCGTCTCCCGGAGTTCATGTCTTTCCTTTGCACGCCCATGATGCCGTTCGCGCCGTCCGAACCTGGCTCTGGAGGCAGGGGCCACGCGCGCCCTCCCCTACGGGGCTTTCCGCCGCAACGGCCGCCTCCGCACACTCGATCGCCGTCACCAGCCCCAACTGCGCGAGGCGACGGGCGAGCGCAGGCCGGTCACTGCATCGGTCGGTGATACCTTCGCCTGCCGCTCCGCGTCGATGCGCGGCGCTGCCGGCCCCGCGGTAAACGGGGCGCGTGCCGCCCGGGGCGATGGCAGAGGGACGCTAACCGCCGATAGAGTTGGCATCTGCGAAGGCCATCACGCCGGGCCGAGCCTGGTCTAGCCCTGCCCGCACCCCGACGGCGAGGGCGGGAACATGCCCGGGATGCTGGTAGCTGGCGGCAGGCGTGGACGGCAGCGGAGGAGAGTCCGCCGCCGCTTCGCGGTCCGGCCGCCCGGCCGCCGTCGCGATCACTCGCCAGTCGTACCGTACCAGCGGTCGATCACCGGCGCGGCGAGAGCGGCGGACGCGGGAGCGGCGTCTCCGGCGAAGGCGCGCCGCACGTAGCACGCGCCGCGCTCCACGCCCGCGCACGGGGCCTCATGGGCCTCGTCCCGCATTGCGACATAC
The DNA here is from genome assembly GCA_965208885.1 of Dehalococcoidia bacterium. GTDB lineage: Bacteria > Chloroflexota > Dehalococcoidia > UBA2979 > UBA2979 > VXMT01. The sequence goes on along the minus strand of CBDBPS010000002.1, from coordinate 745,399 downwards.
AGCCTCGTCGCCCTCGCGCTCGTCATGCTCGTTCTCGGCGCGACCGCGACGGTCGCCGGTCCGTTCGAGCCGAACCTCGATGCGTTCGAGCCCTCCGAAGCGGAGCTCGCCTCGGCGACTTCCGAGTTCGCCGAGCGCAGTTCGGTCACCGGCACGGTGCATATCGCTGCGGCGATCGCCTTCGTCTCGCTGGGCGTGGCGCTCATGAGGAAGCATGGCGCGCTCGCTCCCGGCATCCTCCTCGCGGGCGCCCTGTTGCTGCTGACCGGGGCAACTGACGCATGGCCAGGCGGGAACGGCCAGTGGTCCTAGGCTGCATTCCTCCCGTTCGCGCCCGACCTCGCCGACGCCGGGGACGCACGCAACATCGCTCGCCTGGCCGTGCTCGCCGCCGGGTTCATGCTGCTGGCTGTGTTGATCCACCTCCGCTGGGAGCGCGGCTCGGCGGCGGAGATCGAGGCCCAGCCAGGTCCCTGAACCCGGCGCAGGGGCTGTTCCGGCTCCCGTGGCCGCCGATCGACCGGTGTTCTCACGCATCTGACCGCCAATTTGGGGTTCCCTCCGACGGAACTCTGGCGTTCCATTCCATGAACGCGCCCTGACGCCGCATTTGTTCACCGGCACGTCCGGTAGGGGCGTTTTCCCTTGACCTGCCTGCGTTTTCGGGGACTTTCGTCTCTCGGAACCAACGTCGTTTCCCTGTACACGCCCATGACACCGTTCGCGCCCTTCGATCGCCGCGCCCCGTAAGGGGGACCACGGGCGGTCCCCCTTACAAGGCATTCCGCCGCGAGGGCCGCCGCCGCACACTCGATCGCTGTCACCAGCCCCAACTGTGGGGGGGCGACGGGCGAGCGCAGGCCGATCACTGCATCGGTGCAGTGCCTTTCATGGGATTACGTCCGGCGCTCCAGCCCTTCACGCTTTGCCCGTGGATCAGGCATGCGAGGTCGGACGAGATGGAATCGGCGAAGCAGCGCGAGCGCACGTTGCCCGGCCACCGGGGTGGCCGGGAGCCGCGCGTCGTGCGCATCGAGTACCGGCCCGTCCCCGACGCCGAGGCTCGCCTGCGCCGGCTCGCCGCGATCCTGCTCGACCACGCGACCCGCGCCGCCCTCCAGGCAGGCGACGGGGAGCGCCCGGAGGTCCGATAGGGGAGGGTGCATCGCCGGGCAAGTGCGCCGTGGCAACCCTGCTTTGACCGCCTCGCCACGGCTTCGCTACGCTGAGGGGGACAAGGTGGCCCGGCGGTGCAGGAACACCCCGGGCCGTGGCGCCACCCGTGGACAGGTGACGCGAGCAGCATGCTACCGCTCGCGGACCCGCCCCGGCAGGTGGCGGGTCGTTCTGTTTCCGGGAGGAGCAAAGCCATGCCACGAACGAAGCCACAGCGTCAGCCCGAGCGCCGCGGCGCCGCCATCTACGCGCGCGTCTCCGACAAGAGCCAGGCCGAGGACGACAAGACCTCCATCGGCGAGCAGACCAGCGACATGGAGGCCTACTGCGAGGAGCGGGGTCTTGAGATCACCGCCCGCTACCAGGAGGTCGGACGCGGCTGGTCGAAGAGCCGTCCCGAGTTCCAGCGCATGCTCGCCGACGCCGCCTCCGGCCGCTTCGACACCATCGTCTGCTGGAAGTCCGACCGTCTCTCGCGCGGCATGTACCCCGCCGCCGCCCTCATGGAGGTCGTCGAGGCGCACGGCATCGGCCTCGAGGCCGTCATGGACGCGATCGACATGAAGACCTTCGGGCTGATGGCGGCGATCGGCAAGATCGAGCTCGACAACTTCCGCGAGCGCGCCTCGATGGGCAAGCGCGGCACCGCCAAGCAGGGTCGCATCCCCGTCAGCAACGTCCCCGACGGCTACCGCATCGGCGAGGACCGCACGCCCGAGGTGGACGAGGAGCGCGCCGCCGTCATCCGCCGCATCTTCCGCCACTACGTCGAAGACGGCATGGGCGCGCCCGCCATCGTGGCAGCGCTCACGGCCGACGGCGTCTCCACCTCAAGGCCCGGCGCAAGCTGGCACGCGACCCAGATCAACCGCATCCTCCGCGACGAGGCCTACAAAGGTACCTGGTGGTACGGCAAGGCCCGCCACACCGCCACCGACACAGGCACGCGCGTGCACGCGCAGCCCCGCGACGCCTGGATCAGCGTCCCCTTCCCGCCGCTCGTGGACGAGGAGACATGGGAGCGGGCGAAGACGCTGCGCGAGCGGCGGCTCACCCGCTCGCCGCGCAACACGAAGACCTTCCACCTGCTCCAGCACCTCGTGCACTGCAGCGAGTGCGGGATGCTGATGGGTCCCAGGGCGGTCCGCAGCCAGAGCACAAAGCGCCGCGGCAAGACGTACACCTACCGGCTCAAGACGCCGCGCCGCTACTACCGTTGCTACGGGATGGGCGCCCCCTACCGGCTGCGCTGCCGCGAGCACCCCTTCATCCGCGCCGAGCGACTCGAGGACCTGGTCTGGGGCGAGGTCAGGCGCGTGCTGCAGCACCCGGACCTGATCGCGGCGGGGCTGGCGGCCCTGGACCCGGACGAGGACGGCGGCGAGGCGGACGATGCCGCGCGCACCGAGCGCGAGCTGGCGGGCGTGCAGGCGGAGGAGGACCGCGCGATCCGGCTCTACGTGTCGGGGAAGATCAGCGAGCAGCAGCTCGACCACCAGCGCCGCTTCATCGGCGAGCGGCTGGAGCGCCTGCGCGCGCGTCTGGACGAGCACCGGGCGAGGACCTCGGCCCAGGCCGGTAGGCTTGTGGCGGTGGAGCAGGTCGTGGAGTGGGCGCGCGCAGCCGGCGGCGGCCTCGACGGGCTGTCCGACCCTGAGCGGCGCGAGGTGCTGGACCTGCTCCTGGAGGAGGCGACGATCGACGGAGAGAACAACGTCACGCTCACGCTCGCCATCCCCGCCGACGAGGAGTTCGTGTCGATTGCCAAACCGGAGCGCACTACAGCGTCTACACCATGCGGCAGGCGTCGCGGCGCTCCTGGCGCATCGGACAGACCGAGCCCGTGCAGGTCGTCTTCATGGCCTACCGGAACACCCTCCAGGCCGACGCGCTCCAGCTCGTGGCGAAGAAGCTGCAAAGCTCCCTCGCCGTCGAGGGCGAGCTGCCCGAGGACGGGCTCGCCGCCTACGGGGACGACGGCGACGACCTGATGCTGGCGCTCGCCAGGAAGATCGTCGCGGGCGAGGAGGACGCGGGCTCGGTCGAGTCGGTGTTCGAGCAGGCGCGGCAGGTCGCGGCGGAGGCTGAGGCCCTGCTCGTCGACGAGGGCTGGCACGCGCCCGAGCCCGAGCCCTGCGACAGCGCTCCCGAGCCGCAGCGGACGCTGTTCTCGTGGGCGGAGTTCATGGGCGGGGAGCAGGACGAGCCGCCGAAGCCGCGGCGACGCGACGAGGCTCCGACGCTGTCACTCTTCGAGTGGGCGCTGGAACAGGAGCAGCAGGAAGGGGCACTCGCGGGAGCGGCCCGCTAGACGGGTGGCCGGGGGGCATCGCCATTGCGGCGGTGTCCCCCGCGTCCGTCGCTGTGTGCGGGCTTTTCGTGATCCCTGCGGCCGGTCACGCAGCTCACCAGACGAAGAAGGGGAACAGCTGGCATTTCGGCATGAAGCTGCACATCGGCGTCGATGCCGAGACGGGCTGGTGCACAGCCTGCGCACGACGGCGGCGAACGCGGCGGACGTGACGGAGGCGCGCCGCGAGCCACTGGCGGGAGACGGGGTGGCGGCGCAGCAGGTCGTCGCTGCCGAGGGCCGCGATGCCCGCCGCGGTGGGGACGTAGCGCCGTAGCGGGCGGTCGCTCAGCTTCGCCAGGCGGTGCGGATGCGCCTCGGCGAGGCCCAGCCTGCGCAGCTTCGAGAGGCGCTCGCGCAGCGTGGAGGCGGGGATTCGCTTGATGCGGGAGAGGTCCTCGACGCTGGCGAAGGGCGTCTCGCAGACGAGGTGCATCGTCTCCTCGACGCCTATCTCGCGGCGAACCCCGGCGACGCCCACGTGCTGATCGTGCGCGGCCTGTGCCAGCGGAACCTCGGCAATGACCGCCGCGCGGTGGACGACTTCACCGCCGTCATCGTCATCGACCCGGGCGACGCCGACGCCCGCCACCACCGGGCCGTCTCCAGCGCCGAGCTGGGCGGTCACCGCCTCGCCGTCGAGGACTACGACGCCGTGCTCGGACTCGATCCCGGCGACGCCCTCGCCTACGCCAACCGGGCAAATTCCCGCGCCGAGCTGGCGACGCCACCGGAGCACTCGCGGACTGCGACACGGCCGTCGGCCTCCGCCCCCGCCGACCCGCTGGCCTTCTACAACCGCGGGCTCGCGCAGCGCGACCTCGGCGACGCAGAGCGCGCGATCGAGGACTTTGGGACCGCGATCAAGCTCGAGCCGCTCAACAATCTCTCGCGCTACGCCCGCGCGGCGACGGCGCTCAACATGGAGCGGCACGAAGCGGCCCTCCGCGACCTCGAGGCGGTGCTCGAACTCGACCGCGATCACGCGAGAGCGCTGCACTCGCGCGGCACGGCGCTCGGTTGCCTGGGCAGGCACGGGGAGGCGCTGGCGGCCTTCGACCACTCGCTCGCCCTCGGCCCGGGCAACCCCGAGACCCTGACCGCGCGCGCCGTCACCCACGGCAGCCTCGATCGCTTCGGGGAGGCCATCCGAGACTACGGCGCCGTCATCGCCCTCGACCCCGGCAACATCGAGGTGCGCTTCGACCGGGGCGGCGCCCTGATGCGCATCGGCGAGGACGGGAAGGCCGTCGAGGACTTCGCCGCCATCCTTGCCGCCGAGCCGGACCACGCCGGCGCCCGCTTCGCACGGGCCGCCGCGCTCCTCACCCTGGGCCGCTGCTAGGAGGCGCTCGCCGAGTTCGATCGTCTGATCGAGGTCGACCCGGGCGATCCTGCGACGCACTACCTGCGGGGCTGCGCCCATGTACAGCTGGAGCGCCACCGCGAGGCGATCGAGGACTTTTGGAGCGCCCTCGCCCTCGATCCGGACGATGTCCACTCCCTGCACAACCGGGGCGCGACCTACCTCCACCTGCAAGAGCCCGAGCCGGCGCTGGGCGACTACAGTAGACTCGCCGGGCTCCAGCCCCGCAACGGCGGCGCTCGCCGCTACCGGGGGATGGTGCTCGCCGACCTCGGCCGTCACGCCGAGGCGGTCGGTGACTTCTCACGGGCGATCGAGTTCGACCCGGACGACGCCGACGCTTTACCACGAGCGGGGACTCGCGCGTACCGCGCTCGGGGACCACGCCGTGGCGAAGGGGGGACCTCGACCAAGCTGCGAGGCTGAGCCCCCGGTACCGACCCGGCGGTGATGACGGCGGGATTGCGTGACGAGGAGAGCGTGGGGGCGATAGCGGAGACACGGGAAGTTCGGCCGCCTGACGCTCATGCGCCGAGGCGCTGCTGGTCGGTTCGTCGCCGGCCGTTACCCACGAATGTTCCGTCTGCCGGGTCGGCCAGCGGGTCGTCTTGCGAGCGGTAGTAGGCGTTGACTGGCGGGTTTGGAATGAGGTCGCTGGCGGCGCTATCCTCATACCTGTGACGTCGCATGTGAGGAGGCCGCGATGAGTGCTTGGCACCCCGCCGAAGAGACCGCCCGCCTAGGCAAGGAGATATACGAGCGCGACATCCGTCGGCAGATTGAAGCAGATCACTACGGCGAGGTGGTAGCCATCGACGTGGACAGTGGAAGCTATGCCCTCGGCAAGAACGCAATCGCCGCATCCGAGGGCCTGCGGGATCGGTGCCCAGACGCCCACGTCTGGCTGATGCGGGTCGGACATCGGGCACTTTATCACTTCGGGGGCAGTTCCCTACGGAGCGCCGGGTGATAGAGGGCTTCGTGAACGCCAACCTCGAAGCGGTCGTGACCCTTCCCGTGCAAGGCCCTGAAGGCCAGACTCGGGAAGTCGAAGCCGTGATTGATACCGGCTTCAACGGATACCTGACATTACCGCCAGTAGTGGCGGCTGACCTGGAACTGCGCGTCGTGGGTGATGCTGAGGCGGTCCTGGCCGACGGCAGCGAGGCTGCCTTCGACGTACACGGCGCTACGGTGCTCTGGGACGGCGAGGCGAGATACATTGAAGCAGGGGCGGTAGGCATAGGCCCGCTCGCGGGCATGCGATTGCTCGACGGCTACAGCCTGTACGTAGAGGTCGAGGACGGCGGTCGCGTCATGATCGAGCCACGCTGAGCCGAGCAGCATGGTGGCAGACTGCTGCCCCTGCGGCTCCCGGAATGGATGTCCAGATTGGCGTCTATTTTGGTCAGCGTTGCGCCTGCCTCAGCCACTCCGAGTCGTTGGGGCCAGGCCGTGACAGAGCGTTGGGAACTTCGGCCGCAACCCGTAGTGCATGTTCATCCGGACGGAATCGCTGACCATCGACACGACGACAGCCACGAGATGACCCCGATCCATGGCGCACATTGCCCTCGCGGGGGGAGTTCATCGCGCAGGAGCCGCCGGAGCCGAAAGCCACAGCGGCGGCGCGAAGCTCCGACGCTCTCGTTCTTCGAGTGGGCGCTGGCACGGGAACGAGAGGGTGCGCTCGCGGGAGCAGCTCGGTAGACGGACGCGCGGAGCATCGCCAGTGCGGCGGTGTCTCCCATGGGAATGACAACTCTATTTGGCCCCACCTTGATCCTCCGAAGTGGCCCCACCCCCGGGGCCATGATCAAGTAGTCGATGCACCCCCCTTCGCGGCGGAGGTGACCCGCAGGCGGTAGGACTCGCTGCCGGTCTCGATGATGTGCGCGCGGAAGGTGAGCCGGTCGACGACGGCGGCGGCGAGCCGGGGGTCGGCGAAGGTCTGTCCCCACTCCGAGAAGGGGGCGTTGGAGGCGACCGCGACCGAGGCCCGCTCCTCACGCTCCGTCAGCACCTGGAAGAGCAGCTCGGCACCCCGGCGATCGAGCTGCAGGTAGCCGAGTTCGTCCAAGCACAGCAGGTCGAGCCGCCCGTAGCGGGCGATCACGCGCGAGAGCACGCGCTCGTCCGAGGCCTCGGCGAGCTCGTTCACCAGCTGCGCCGCCGTCGTGTAGCGCACGCGCAGCCCGCGCTGGCAGGCGGCCAGGCCGAGGCCGATCAGCAGGTGCGACTTGCCGGTGCCGCTGTCGCCGAGCAGCGCCGGGTCGACCATCGGCGCCGCCTCGAGGTCGAAGTCCGCCAGGTGCTTGAGCCGAGGGAAGCGCGCCTCGGCGGTGCGGCGCTCGCGGCGGCGCGCCTCGCGGTCATCGAGCTCGGCCGAGAGCAGCTCGGCGAGGTAGGCGAGGTGGCTCAGGCGGTCGCGCAGCGCCGCCTCGGCGAGTGGACCCGCCTGCTCGCGCACGGTGGGGAGGCGCAGCGCACGGCTCGTCGCCTCGACCGCCAGCGCCGCCGCCTGCTCGGTGACCGGAGTCCTCATCGCGTGCTCCCGGCGAGCAGCGCGTCGTAGCCCGAGAGGCTCGGGGCCGGGCGGTCGAAGCGCCGTAGCGCCGGCCGCTTCACGACGGCGGCCGTGCGGCGGCCGTCTGAGATGCGCCGTGCCTCGATGGCGACCAGCGCCGGGTCGACCGAGCCGATGCGCTCCACCGCGTCCAGCGCGGCGTGCACCGGGATGAAGGGCAGGTGGCGGTGCAGCAGCAGCACCTCGATGAGCGCACGCGTCCCCTCCCGGTCGCCGAGCCGTCGGCGTGCCCGCTTCCAGAAGCGCTCGTGCGCGGCCGTGAAGCGCCCCGAGGCGCGCGCCTGCGCGAGCGCGATCGCGCCGGGGAGCGCACCCGGCTTACGCGAGAGCACCTCCAGATAGTGGTCGAGGACGAGGATCTCGGCGCCCTTGCGCGTGCTGCGCTCGTGGCGGGCGATCTCGCGGCCCTCGGCGTGCACGGTGAGCATCGCGCCGCCGAGGCGCACGTCCACTGCGCGGCCGGCGCAGGCCGCGGGGACCGAGTAGCGCGAGCCGCGCACCGAGATGCGCGCCTTGCGGTCGGCCTTCGCGCGCAGCGGCACCGCGGAGTCGTACGGCTCGGCGGGAAGCGGCCGCAGCGCCTCCCGCTCGGCCTCCGCCGCTTGGCCGACGGTCGCGAGCCGGCCGCTGATGTGGCGTGCGTCGTCCGCACGGTCGGCGACCTCGAGCAGCGCGTTGAGCTCGGCCAGGCTGCCCACGCGCGGGACCGGCACGAGGTGCCGGCGGCGGAAGCGCCCGACCTCGCCCTCCACGCCGCCCTTCTCGTGGGCGCCGCCCGGACCGGGCTCGCAGAAGAAGGCGTCGAAGCCGTAGTGCGAGCGCAGCGCCGTGAAACGGTCGCTCTCCACGCGGTCGCGGCCGCGCAGCACGCGCACCACGGCCGCCTTCAGGTTGTCGTAGCGGACCCGCCGCGGCACGCCCCCGAGACGCCGGAAGGCGATTGCGTGACCCTCGAGGAACGCCTCCTGCCCCTCGCCGGCGAAGCAGACGTGGACCGCCCGCCCCGAGTGCGAAAGGCGCATGAGGAACATCGACAGCTCGGTCAGTTCCCCGTCCAGGTAGACGCTCACCGTGCCGAAGTCGACCTCGGCCTCCTCGCCCGGGGGATGGACCTGGGGGATGGTCACCTCCGCCCGCCCGGACTCGAGCTCGCGGCGCAGGCGGGCGACGCAGGCGCGCACCGTCGCCTCGGCGACCGTCGCGCCGTGCTCGTCGACCAGGCGCTCCCACACCCGCCGCGCCGTGTGGCGCTGCTTGCGCGGCGCGCCCACGTCGGCGATGAGCCACCTCCGGATGGTCTCCACGTGCGGACCGAGCTTCGGCGCGGCGCGGGCCGCTGGCTTGCGCGGCGGCGGCAGCGCCGACTCAAGAGCCTGCCGCACGGTGCGCCGGTGTACGCGGTGGCGGCGCGCCAGCGCGCGGATGGACACGCCCCTCTCGCGCCGCTCACGTCGGATATGCTCGAACAGCTCCACCCTCGACAACTCCTCTTCCTTCGCTCGGGGAGGTCATGTTCGCCCGAGCGTAGTCACTGGGTCGGTCGGGGGTGGGGCCAGATCAGAGGATCAAAACGGCTCCAGGTGGGGCCAAATCAGACTAGCGTTCCCACTCCCACCCCCGCCCATGTGTGGGGCCCTTCGTTGTGCCCGGAGCGTGGCGGCGCCCGCCGTCAGTACATGATCAGGTGCGTGGGAACCAGACGTTGTTCGACGGGATCCACAGCCAACCTCAATCCCTCCAAGGTGTAGGCACCCAGCAGCGGTGACGCGTCGTCCTCCCCGAACACGACGAGAGTGACCTCGGTGGTGCCGTTGATCGTTGTTGGCGCTCGTGCTCGAGCTGGTGTGGACTGAGGTCGTCAGGGTCGCTTGCGCGATACGAGAGCGGGGAGTTGGTGCGCTTCATCGTGTCGCCAGCGGGGAGCGAGGAGAACACGAGGGCCAACGCGGTGTTGACGCTGTTGCCGCATCGCTGACGCGAATCAATCAAATGAGGGCGAGGTAGGGTCTGACGGTATGGCACGGTCCTTCGGTCACGGATGTGAACCGCGTGTTCATGTGACTCTTCGTCATCTTCCGTCGGCGCCCTTCGCATCGGCTTGGGCATCAGGCCAGAGAACCTGGCCCTCCTACGCAGCCGAGCACCGCACCGTCGACGGGTATCGCCCCAGTCGCTGTGCGACGCTCAGGGATCGGGACTTGTCGGATGAGAGCCGTCCGCGGCGACCCAGACATTCCATGCAGGAACGCCTGGGCTACCGGCATTCAGAGGAAATCGCAGTCGGATGTTGTAGATCTCTTCGAACAGTCCTTCTGCCGCTCGCACGGCACTGGTCACCTGCTCGGGTAACGGCTCTGTCATTTCGTGAGCCCACTGATTCCTAGCTCTGCGTGCCACATCAACCTGCCGGTACAGCTCGTAGTCGAGCCGTGAGCCAAGTTCAAGCACCTCGGACTTCACAGATGCTGGGTAGTCTCGGCCCCCCAGTCTCTGCTTGCGCTGACTAGTCAATCGACCTGACGGCTGAGTGTCTGCCAGGAATGTGTTCCACATCTTCGAAAGCAGCTGCTCGCAAGCTCCCCATGCCAGGGTGATGGCCTCTCCGAGTCGACCCTCGGCGTACCTGCATGATGCCAGATATACAGTCTCCACCATCTGAATCAGGCTGGCAGTGTCGTCAGCCGCGAGTATCTCGTCGAAGGTATCCAGCGATTGATGGACGACCTCAAGGTCCAATGTGCGACGCTGCCAGGCGCCATTGATTCCAGTTGATGCAGGGTGGCTCCAAGTGTTGCGATAGATAGAGCGTATGTCCTCAGCACCCTCTCCATACTGAAGGCAGTCGACGAAGTTCCTACCCTTGAGAGTGTCTGACGCGGTGAGCGGCAGACCTACCCCATGACTGGTGCCCCTGAGCAACCACTCCGAGGTCGCCAGGCAAGACTGATGCACATTCATGGCCTGGGCGCGAAGCACGGCATACCTCTCTGATCTGGAGGAGGCGTCCTCGGTCTCTGCCGGCGGGCGGTGCGGTTGCCCCGGGGACGGATTCCGATAACCCGGGATCGTGATCCGGGGCGCGAGACGCCACGACGCGAAGTCAAACAGGAACGTGCCGTCGCGAAGTACCCGCACTTCGACTCCGGCCCCCAATCGGCGCGTGACGACTTCAACGTGGTGGACCTCAGGGCGCCGTCTTGAGACCTCTGTGTCGTTCGGCCGCTCGCCTATCCAGACTGCGGGAACACGAAAATACCCTTCCACGCTGGCGGTTACTGTGTCAGGTTGGATGGACGGGTCGTTCGTTGCCCGCTTGAAGAGCGGCTCGTCCTCGGGGCTTCGGTACCCTCTGGCTACGCTTGCCACGGGGCCACTCCTTCCTCGCAGCGACAAGCGTACACCCCACCACCCAGCACGACCCCGGAACGGGCCCAGCGCGGGGAACAGCAAGCGACCCACGCTTGGCGAGCCCTCAGCGTGGCTCCTGACTTGCCTGTCCGCGAGCACGGTCACCATTCCCAAGGCCCAGTTGCGGTCAGCTCGATCGCCACAGCCTTCGCAACTAAGATCGACGGTAACGATCATCATCCGAGGATTACCCCGGATCTCGACCCCCTCGATGCGTCTGGCGACGGTCAGCAAGCCTGTAGCAGGTGGCACGCGATGGATGTCAATGCACTCCGGCTCCTGTACGACAACGTCCACGACTTCAAGGCGACGGCGATGTTCGTCGAGACGGATATCGGTCGCTGGGGCGTAACGCACGACAGCAACGAGCCAGTGCCCGGAGCGATGGGGCGACGGCATCGCGAAATGTGGATCTCGATGAAGTCAGTGTCGCACTTCAACATTGGGATATCCATCGAGCTGCTCCTGAAGATGCTTCTAATCCTAAATGGCATCAAGTACGACAGGAGTCACTCTCTGGTTGAACTGCATGATCTGATTCCGGCGAAATATCGGTCGCAGCTACAGATGGTCTATACAGATGTAAAGCGGTCCGCCAGTAGCTTCGAGCTGGTAGCCTTCATCAATAGGGAAACAGAAGACAGCAATGACCTTCCCGTGCTGCGGAACCGTGACGTTGACAATGTGCGGGGTATCTTGGAGTACCTCGACCAAGACCTCATGATTTCGAAGAAGCGGTATTCGTGGGAATTGATCATCGTGGGGCAATGGCGGCATTACATCACTGATCTCTCTGTGCTTGCGAGGATGATTGACAGAGTGATGGCTGACATCCAGCGGCCCTAGCCAACCGGACGAGCCACTCCCAGCTCTGCCTTCCGTTGCGGCCCGGAGAAACGTGTCGCGCAACGGCGGGCGCGGCCGGCAGCACGGCTGGGTGGACTGCCCGTCGCGGAGGCGGTGCGCCGAGCCCTCCTGCACCCAGTTCCCGGCAAATGTCGTACCTGAGAGAGCGAGCGCATGGCTGAGCCCCGCGCGGTGGTCGTCGCCCCCGTCGTGATCGCGGTCGCGATCGTCGCCCGCACCGCTGGGCAGGGGATGGTGGACACGCCGGGCGTTGATCGCCTTCAGACAGCCAGAAGTCTGCGCTACGTCCCGGTAGCCGCTCGGCCTTGCCAGAGGCGGCGCGCGGTGCTGAGTGCGAGGACGACGTAGAGGGCGTCCATGACCGGGAAGTAGACGAAGTGCGAGGTCACGGCGGCCCCAGTCTCGCTCTCGGGGTTAAGGGTCCAGAGCCAGCCCCAGAAGAAGAGCATTGCCAGCATGATCGCGCCATAGGAGCCGAGCCGCGAGCGCAGGTAGCCAATCGAGGCGCGTTCGCCGTCGTCGAATGCGCGGTAGGAGCGGAAGGCGGCGATGACGATCAGCGCCACCCCCGTGGCCATGAACCAGTTCAGCACCTCCCAGGCGGGATACTCTGGCGAGCCGTCGTGGAAGACCGGCGTCAGCATGAGGAGGAGCGCCACGGCAAACGCCGTGGCCGCCATATAGAGCGCGACGGCGCGTCGTGCCAGTGCTGGCGTCATTTTCTCCGCCCACTCCGATCACGCATCGTGCAGTAGCAGCATACGGGCTCTCGTATCACACTCCATCGGAGCGCCGCACGCGCTTGGCCGACGGCGGGTGCCGCTGATCGTCGATATCATCGCCGGTTGCCCACCTGCCGAAGGCAGGGGTCGCGGGAATCTGTGTTATTCTATGCGTAGGATATCTGCCTTCCAGCGGCGCTGGTTTCTGTTGGTTGGCGGGAAGTGAGGGCCGTAAAATGAGTAGCTGGCTCTTCAGCCGTTACCTACCCTTGGCAGCCCCCCCCCCGACCTTATGTAATTTCCAGGGACATCGGCGCTTTCCAGCCTCAGCAGCGGATAGCAGCCGAGATGTCGTTGCGTGAACATCCCATGGGCCCGACCAACTCACGTTGGCTGGGCCTTTTCACGTGCTCCCGGGCCGAACTGAAACGGCCGCGCCTCTCCCGGGTAGAAGGTAGAACCCGGCGAATGCTAGCCGCCCCAAGCGTTCACGGAGGTTCCTCATGCAATCGTCATCTTTCTTGACCGGTTCCACCGTCGCCGGGGCAAAGGCCGGAGCCCGGCGCCGGGCGGCGCTGCTGTTCGGCCTGCTCCCGGCGCTGCTGCTGGCCCTGTTTGTCGGCAGCGCGCCTGACGCCGTGGCGCAGACCTCGCGCACGATCACGATGTCCATCGACGGCGCCGGCCCCCCTGCCGGCTTCACCTACCCCACCATGGCCGAAGGCCTGGCCGGCGCACGGATGCTTCGCTTCACCCTGGACAGCCCGGCGCCGGCTGGCGGCATCGACACGGGGACCCCGGGAACTGCCCAGAACGGGAACACGCAGGTTATCGGTACGCTGATAGCCGAGGGTGACACCTCTATCGCGTATCGAATACATCCGAGCGACGACAGCGTGGACAACCCCAACTACGCCTACGTGCAGATCTATCCCAACACGCCCCCGGGCGACCCGTTTACCGTCGTCCCCGCAGACCGCACGATCATCCTGACCGTGGTCGATGACGACCCGACGGTGGTCACCCTGGACAAACTCGCAGATGAGCCGTCCCTGCTGGACGAGGGGGGCAAGGTGCGGTTCCAGGTGAGCCTGAGCCGCCCGCTGGTGGGCGCCGGGGACCACGGGCCCGCCGAGGTCATCGCCGTGCCGCTGCGAATCGTCCACGGCGCGGACGCCGTCACCACGTCGGATTGGTCCATCACGCTGGACGCAGACTCGCCCAATACCGGGGTATCCCTGGGTTCGCGCGTGGTCAGTAGCGATGGGTTGTTCGTGCACCAGGTCGTCACCTTCAGCGGCGCGGGCGCGCAGACTGCCGTCCTGGAGGTTGGCGCCGAACTCGATGACCTCAATCAGGAATTAGACGAGGCGATCACCATTAGTCTGGCGTCAAACGCCGAGTTCGATGGGACGCTCGGCTCCGCCACCAACGTGGGCGGCGGCGCCGACCCGCGGGTGGCCGGCTCACCCCCACAGACTGACCGTTTCAGTTTGACGATCCGCAACGTCGATAACGTGGTCCTCGTCCCGAATGACTGGGCTCTGATCCCCAGCGGGGTCCAGCCCGGCGGCAAGTTCCGGCTGCTGTTCATCACCACCAGCTTTATCCCCGCGACCTCCGGCGACATCGCCACTTACGACGCCCACGTCCGAGCGCGGGCCGCCGCCGGGCACACCGCGATCCGGCCCTACGCCCAGCAGTTCCGGGTGGTCGGCTCGACCGCGTCCGTGAGCGCCCGCAACCACGCCGGGTTGACCGGCGGCGGCGTGCCCATCTACTGGCTGAACGGCTCGCAGGTGGCGCCGAACTACGCCGGCTTCTGGAGCGACCGGTGGCAGAACTGGCTCCAGCCGGACCGCAGAACCCAGTGGGGCAACCCGGATAATCACTCCGACTGGCCCTGGACCGGCACCGCCACCGACGGCTCCAGTCACGCCAACCATCTGGGCCACGCCACCCATGTCCGGCGGGGAAGATTCTCCGTGGGCCCGAGTACCACCGGGCCGATCAGCGACAACAACGCCCCTGCCAGCCAAGCGCATACCCTGTACGGCATCTCCCCGGTGTTCCAGGTGGCCATCGATGCGCCGTTCGACGTCAACTACAAGCGGTTGTACGAAGGCGAGCGCAAGACCATCGTCGTCAGCGGACTGACCGGGAGCTCCGTATCGGTGAGCGTCGACCCGGCCCCCTCCGACAGCGAGTACAAGATCTACTACCCGGCCAGCGGCAGCGCCACCGTCAGCAGCGCGTCCTTTGACGCCGCGGTCCACAACCGCATCGCGCGGTTCGATATCGAAGCCATCTCGGACACCGTAGCGGATGAGATGGATCTGGAGCTCGAATTCACCCAGTCGGGGGAACGGGTCGGGAAGGCGGTGATCCAGATTCTCGACGGCAGCCGCGAGGGCTCGATCCTCTTCCGCACCTGCCCCAACGGCGGCTGCTCCACCAGCAGCGACGCCGGCTGGGTGGAGTCGGACCGCCCGCTGGTCCAGTTGGTGGAGGGCGGCGGCACGGTCACGTACCAGTACAAGCTGATCGGACACATGGACCAGGACGAAGCGTTTGGAGAAGCCTCCGTCGCCATCGAGGACACGCGAAAGCTGGGCCCTCACCTGGTCGGCACCGGTCTGGCGGATTGGGACCGGATCCAGTGCCACAGGACCGAGGACCATGGGACAATGACTCCGTTGGGCGGGAGCAGCAGTTACGTAGTCACTTCGACCAACTACACCAGCACTACTCAGTGGCATGACCTGTTTGGCGGCTGCCCTTACCACGCGAACCAGGTGTCATGGGCGGAGCGCGACGACTGGCAGACGGTCACCTATTCCGCCGGTCACGACGCCGACGCCTATGATGAAGCCATCGTGCTGGAACACCGGGTGCGCACGACCGCCCCCGGCAGCGGCTACGTGTACGACGGCCCGCCCGGCCAGGAGGGGATTGGTCCGACCCAGCAAAGAAAAGTTACGCCGCGGACGTTCAGCACAGAGTACGTGGATCTCCGCATCGTTGACGACGACACTTGGGATCAGGAGTTCCTCTACTCCGGCGACAACGGGGTCACCTGGACCAAGGCGAGCGACAGCGGCCTGCGGGAAGCCATCCCGGACGAACTGGAGGTGGGCGCTACCCACGACGTGCACATCAAGCTGTTGGACCCGTCGCTGGCTAACGGTCGGGGCCGGGATTACATCTACGTCAAGGTCAGCGGCTGCGGCGACCGGTTTATTGACCCGCCTTGCGATATCGGGGTGTCGCCGAACAGTTACGGCAATGACAGGCCATCCTCCTTTACCGATCTCGACTGGGGCACGGGCCTTTCGGTTGACGCGGCGGCCGACGGCACGGTCAGGCTGAGACTGCACGTCAGGGCGGATGCGGCGCCGGGAACCCGGAAGGTGCTCTCCTTCTGGAACTACGACTGGTTGAGGCGGACCGACACCGACCTGCCCGACCCCAGCAAGCGTCAACCCGGCCCCAACCGGAACACGGCCAGTCGCTATATCAGCGGATTGCGCTACGAGGAGACCGTCGTGGTCGAGGTCGTACCCGCGGGCTCGAAACAGGTCGAGGCGCTGCCGCCGACGCTGACCATCGCCAGCGCGGCGACGTCGGTCACCGAGGGCGGCGACGTGACCTTCACCATCAGCGCCGACCCGGCGCCGCAGTTCGACGTCACGGTCAACCTGGCCGCGGATGAGGAGATGGGCTCGGGCGTGGACCTCGTCGCCAGCTCCCAGCTGACCACGATCACCATCCCGGCCTGGCAGTCCTCGACGACGTGGACGATCACAACCTACTCCGACGAGGTGGACCGGGCCGACGGCACGGTGGTCGGGCGGATCATGCCCGACCACAGGACACCGAGAGGGTACACGGTGGGCTCGCCGTCCAGCGTCACCCTGACGCTGGTTGACGACGATCCGGTCGCCGCCGACGGCATCGTCGGCGGCGCGCCGACGCCCTACACGGTGGATCCGGCGCTGATCGCGGAGGTCAACGCGCACATCGCCGACTTCACCGCGCGCAACCACCCAGCGGGCATCCGCGACTGGAACCTGATCCTGGACCGTCTGGAAGGGCGGACCGGGATGAGCGACGCGCGGATCGCCTCCTGGCTCGCGCTGTCGCAGCAGCATAACTGGTCGGATGGCGTCGTCACGCTGCCGAAGGTGCAGGCGGCTCTGGCAGAGATGGCGGCGCATCAGGCCCAGCAGACGCCGCCGCCCACGCCGGAGGTGAACATCACCAGCGTCTCCAGCGGCACCGAGGGTCAGGCGGTGACCTTCACCGTGAGCGCGAACCCCGCGCCGGCGGCGGACCTGGCGGTGAGCGCGACGGTCACGACTTCGGGCGACTACGGCGTGACCGCCGGCCCGCGCACGGTGACCATCGCCGGCGGAACGACCAGCAAGACGCTGACCCTGCCAACTACCGACGACTCGACGGACGAGGCCGACGGCTCGGTGACCCTGACGCTGAACGGCGGCAGCGGCTACACGCTCGGGCAGGTGTCGTCGGAGACGGCGCAGGTCCAGGACGACGACGATCCGCCGCCGCTAGAGCAGCAGGTCGCGGTTACCCCAGTGGTCTCGATCAGCGGCGGCAGCGGCGTGACCGAGGGCGGCGACGCCAGCTTCACGCTGACGGCGACTCCTGCGCCGACGAATCCGATCACGGTCAGCGTCACGATCACGGCCAGCGGTGACTACGGCGCCACGACCGGCTCGCGGACGGTGACCATCCCGACGGGCGGCAGCGCGACGTTCAGCGTCGCCACGACCGACGACTCAGCGGACGAGGCCGACGGTTCGGTGACGGCGACGTTGGTAGACGGCGCCGACTACGACCTCGGCACGAACAAGGCCGCCACGGTCAGCGTGACCGACGACGACGTCCCGGTGGTGAGCATCAGCGGAGGCAGCGGCGTGACCGAGGGCGGGGACGCCAGCTTCACGGTCACGGCGAACCCGGCGCCGGCGAGTGCGCTGACGGTGAGCGTGACCGTCAGCGCCAGCGGCGACTACGGGGCAACCACCGGATCGCGGACGGTGACCGTTCCGGCCACGGGCAGCGCCACGCTGACCGTCCCCACCACCGACGACTCAGCGGACGAGGCCGACGGGTCGGTCACGGCCACCCTGGTGGACGGCGCGGACTATGACCTTGGCACGAGTCAGGCCGCCACGGTCAGCGTCGCCGACGACGATGTCCCGGTGGTGAGCATCAGCGCTGGCAGCGGTGTGACCGAAGGCGGGGACGCCAGCTTCACCATCACCGCCAGCCCGGTACCCGCCGCCGACCTGTCGGTCAGCGTGACCATCACCGCCAGCGGCGACTACGGGGCGAACACGGGCCAACGGACGGTAACTGTTCCGGCCACGGGAAGCCTCACCCTGACCGTCGGCACCACCGACGACTCAGCGGACGAGGCCGACGGGTCGGTCACGGCCACGGTGAACGCCGGCGACGGCTACGCGGTGTCGGCGACCCAGGAGGCAGCCACCGTCAGCGTGGCGGACGACGACGATGCGCCGCCGGTGAGCACCGTGACCATTTCCATAGAGGACGCTTCCGCATCGGAAAGCGCTTCGGACCTGTTGTTCCGGGTGACCCTGTCCGAAGCGTCGAATGAAGACGTCATCGTGCAGTGGGCCACCCTTAATTCACAGAGCCCTGACCGTGCCCGCGGCGGCCAGGGCTACAGCTACGACTACTGGCATGCGAGAGGAGAGATAGTGATCCGGGCCGGCGAGACCAGCGGAACGGGAGCCGTGTGGCTGAACCAGGACTCCAGGGACGAGCCGGACGAAGTCTTCACGGTGACGCTCTCCTCCCCGATAGGCGCGACGCTGGAACGCGATGAGGGGACCATGACCATCATCGACGATGACTAACAGGCTGCTGAAGAAGCGGCCGTTGGGGCCGTCGGTGGTCCTGAGGCCGCCGCGATCATCAGTGTCGGCACCGTTCGTGCCCGCCTGCGTTGACAGCCACTCTCGACATCGCTCTGTGAAGCGGATCTGAGGACGTGGAGCAATCGATAGGATGACCGGCTTGTGCAGTCGAGCAACCATCGCAGTGATGGGGGCTCTTCTGTTGGTGGCCCTGTTCGCCTGCAGCGACGACACGGAGCCAGTCCGTCTCGCTACCGAGGGCACCTACCACCCCTTCAACTTCATAAACGACGACGGCGAGATCGACGGATTGGAGCGCGAACTTGGCGACGAGCTCTGCCGCCGGGCCGAGCTTGAGTGCCAGTGGGTGCTGAACGACTGGGAGTCCATGATCCCGGACCTCGTGGCCGAGGAGTTCGACGCAATCATCGCCGGCATGGGCAGTACGTATGTTGCCCCGCGTCTCAGAATTGCTTCCTCTATCGGTTCCTCGCACGACAAACCTGCCAGTGATGGACCTTCTGGGCGCAACCGTGCTGACAATCGACTCAACCATCGATCCGCCCTTGTTCCGACCTGGCAGCGGCACTGACCGAGCGTCCGAGGTGGAATTCCGGGCAGCCGACCAATTTCGGTCCGTGCGGGCGTTTTGCGATGCGCTGGCGGTCATCAGCGGACAATTCGTCAGACCGAAACGGTTCTGGGTCGACTATGGAGAGATTGCTGTGTTTGGTCCGCGAGACCGCAGCCTGGTCTGGGGAGCCGGAGAGCCTTTCAGCGAGCCCTGGAGGGAGACCGTCGTCCATACCGACGCCTCGACCGGCGTTGTCACGCTACGTCGTCGGGCACCGGAACCACCATTGCTATCGGAGTCTGACGTCCACGCTGCCTGGGCGATACACGCCTCGCTGGAGGAGCGGAAGGCGAATCACCCAAGATTCAAGACGGCAATCGACCGTTGGCTACGGTCGCGGAGGCCGGACTTGTCGCCTGCTGACCACTTCATCGACCTCAGAGTTGCACTGGAGGCGCTGTACCTCGGTGACGCCAGTGGAAGGTTGAGATTCCGACTGTCTACTCGATTAGCGGGGCACTTGGGAACGTCGCCGGATGAGCGCAAGCAGTTGTACGAGACAGTCGGTACGTTCTACGCGCGAGCATCGAGGGTCGTCCACGGGAGCGATAATGGTGACGCCGACGATGACAGGCGCTTGCTGGAACAGACCTCTGACTTGTGCCGACGGGGTCTGTTGGCTTATGTGAGGGATGCGCCGTCAGACTGGGACACACTGGTGTTCGGCACGTAGGACGCCGGTCATGGGGCGTGGCGGTCGTAGTCGGGTATAGCCGTCGTGGTGGCGCTGGGCGTTGGTGTTGAGGTGGCCTCCGCACGCTGTAGACGCTGCTCGCCTACCCCGACGGCTGCGCGCAGGGCGAGACGGTCTTCGACCCCGAGAGCGAGGATCTGCTCGTGCAGGTGCCGCCCCTCCCCGAAGGGATCCGGCGCTCGTCACCTCGTCGCCGCAGAGCGGCTTCAGGGCCGTCGGAAGCTGGTCTACGCCACGCACATGGACACACGCGACATCACCGGGCGAATAGAGGACTCTCTCCGTCACGGCTTCCGGGTCGCAGACAGAGCCTGACCTAGAATATTCGCTGATCCATCGCGAGTGGTGTCCTCAATCCGACGTGCTGGCTCCGCCCTCCTCGCATCCACCAAGTGACCGGGCCGTGCGTGGCGTGACCTCATAGGAACCTGGCTCAGTGTTGCCTCATCGCTGTCAACGCGAGACCCGACAGAGCGCGGCAGTGAGCGCGAACCAATTTCCAGATTGCCAGGCAGAATGCATGTTCGTCAACGATGTAGCGGTCAGCTGCGGCCCCGGCAAGTACCATGGTGGCGACAGCGAAGCTCCACCGGGAACATCGATGACGACTGCCTCCACGCTCTCCGCCGCTGAGTTCGCCGCCAAGTGGCGCGACAACGCGCGCCGCGAGCGCGCGTCGTCGCAGGAGCACTTCATCGACCTCTGCCGCATGCTCGGCGTACCCACCCCCAACGATCCGCCAGCCAGCGTCGACTACACCTTCGAGGCGGGCGCAGAGCGCCTCAGCACGGGGAGCCAGGGCTGGGCCGATGTCTGGAAGCGCGGGCACTTCGGCTGGGAGTACAAGGGCGCGCACGCCGACCTCGCAGCGGCGTACAAGCAGCTCGTCGACTACCGCGACGCGCTCGATAATCCTCCGCTGCTGGTTGTCAGCGACATGGATCGCATCGAGGTCCGCACCACCTTCACCAACACCCGGCCCGCCGTCCACATCGTCACCCTCGATGACCTCGCCGAGGACGGCGAGCGCACCGCCGAGGCGCTACGCATCCTGCGGGCTGTCATGGTCGAGCCGGAGGCGCTGCGCCCCGAGCAGACCCCCGACGAGATCACGCAACTGGCCGCGGCCCGCTTCGCGCAGATCGCGCGCTCGATGCATGAGCGCGGACACGACCCGGAAGCCGTCGCCCACCATCTCAACCGCGTCGTCTTCTGCCTCTTCGCCGAAGACGCCCGGCTGCTCCCGCCCGGCATCCTTACGGGCATGATCGAGTCGCGGCGCTCCGACCCGGCAGAGTTTGACAGCGGCCTCTCTGCGCTCTTCGGCATCATGTCGCAACGCGAGGCCAGCCGCTTCTTCGGCAACGAGCGCGTCGACTGGTTTAACGGTGGGCTCTTCAACGACGCTGAGGTGATCCCGTGCACCGCAGACGAGCTGCGCGCCATGCACGACGCCGCGCTGCTCGACTGGTCGCGTATCGAGCCCGCCATCCTCGGCACGCTCTTCGAGCGCGGACTCGACCCGAATAAGCGTGGGCAGCTCGGCGCGCACTACACAGACCACGAGAAGATCCTGATGGTCGTCGAGCCCGTCGTGCTTGACCCGCTGCGCGGCGAGTTCGCGGCGATGCAGGAGTGCGTCGAGGAACTGACACAGGGCCACGAGCCAACCCCGCTCACGCTCGACGGCCGCCGCCGCGAGCGGCTGCCGGCGTGGGAGCGCGAGGCCGAGGCGGCGTGGCGCGCCTTCCTCGAGCGGCTGCGCGCGGTGCGCGTGCTGGACCCGGCGTGCGGGTCGGGCAACTTTCTCTACGTGACGCTGCGGCTGCTCAAGGACCTCGAGCACGAGGCGATCCGCTGGGGCGCGCAGCGGCTGCGTATCCCAGCAGAGTTTCCGCAGGTCGGTCCGCACAACGTGCTGGGGATCGAGGTGAATCCGTATGCGAGGGAGCTGGCCGGGGTCTCGATCTGGATCGGGCACATCCAGTGGATGATGGACCACGGCTCCGGCTTCCCCCGTAACCCCGTGCTCCAGCCGCTCGACAACATCGAGTTGCGCGACGCGATCCTCGCCCATGACGAGGACGGCAGTACCGTGCCGGCCACGTGGCCCGAGGCGGAGTTCGTCGTCGGCAACCCGCCGTTCCTGGGGACGAAGCTGATGCGGCTCTCCCTCGGCGACGGATACGTCGACGACCTGTTCGCCGCGTGGCAAGGGGCGGTCGCGAGAGAGTCGGACCTCGCCTGCTACTGGCACGAACTCGCGAGGAGGCGGATTGCCGACGGCGCGACGCGCCGGGCGGGCCTGCTGGCCACGAACTCGATACGCGGCGGAGCGAACCGTGCGACGCTCGATCAGGTCAGGGCGAGCGGCGACATCTTCATGGCGTGGTCGGATGAGCCGTGGGTCGTCGAGGGCGCAGCCGTCCGCGTCTCGATCGTCGCTCAGGACGACGGTTCCGAGACGGAGCGCGCGCTGGACGGCTCGCCGGTCGAGACAATCAACAGCAATCTGACCAGCGGCGTGGATCTGACCGAGGCCCGTGGACTCGCGGAGAACGCAGGCGTGTCGTTCATGGGCGACACGAAGGGCGGGGCGTTCGACGTCACCGGCGACGTGGCGCGAAGGATGCTCGGGCAGCCGACGAACGTGAACGGTCGCACCAACGCCGACATCGTCGTGCCGTGGGTGAACGGGCTGGATGTCACGCGGCGGCCGCGCGACATGTTCATCGTCGACTTCGGCGCCAGCGTGGCGGAAGCCGCTGCGGCGGCGTACGAAGCGCCCTTCGAGTACGTGCGGGAGCACGTGCAGCCGGTGCGAGCCACCAACCGGCGCAGGGCGTACCGAGAGCGCTGGTGGCTTCATGTGGAGCCGCGGCCGGCGATGCGAGAAGCGTTGGCGCCGCTGCCCCGATTCATCGGGACGCCGAGAGTCGCGAAGCACCGCCTCTTCGTCTGGCTTTCGGCACCGACGCTCCCGGACAGTCAGGTCATTGTCGTCGCACGCGATGATGACTACGCGTTCGGCGTGCTGCACTCGCGCGCGCACGAACTGTGGTCGCTGCGCATGGGGACGTGGCTCGGCGTCGGGAACGATCCGCGCTACACGCCCACCTCCACCTTCGAGACGTTCCCCTTCCCGTGGCCCCTCGACACCCCCGACGAGGCGCTGACCGACGAGCAGCGTGCGCACCGCGACGCCATCGGCGAGGCGGCGCACGCACTCGACGAGACGCGTCGGCGCTGGCTCAACCCGCCCGAGCTCGTGCGTGAGGAGCCCGACGTGGTGCCCTCGCTGCCGCCACGCCTGCTCCCCGTCGACGAGGACGCCGAGCGGGAGCTCAAGCGGCGCACGCTCACCAACCTCTACAACGCCCGCCCGGCGTGGCTCGCCAACCTCCACCTCGACCTCGACGCCGCCGTGTTCGAGGCGTATGGGTGGGCGGAGGCAGGGGAGCCGGACGAGCTTGGGGAGGAGGAGTTGCTGGGGCGGCTGCTGGCGCTCAACCTAGAGCGGGCCGAGGGGTAGTCAAGGCATCACAATGCCACCAAGCGATCAAGAACGACGGTGTGCCGACGCAATCTGCGGCAGTCTCAATGAGGCGACTCATCAAGCGTGGACAGTCGCGCGTTGGCTTGATGACGAGTACCCCAATGAGAGCAGTCCTGACGTCCAATTGACCGATGGGAACGAGACTATCGCCATCGAGATCAAGCGGCTCACGGACGGCAGAATCTTCCACAGACACGACCGACACGTGCAGTCGCTCCACAGGAGGCTTGCACCCGATCGGGACCGGTCCTACTTTCTGATACTGGCACCCACAGCACGGCTCCCCTTTCCTGGCGCCTGGCTGCCCCGTATCAAGAAGGCGATCGCAGACTCCGCTTCCGGCCTCCAAGTAGGCGAAGAGATCGTAATTCGTCTGCCAAGACACTCGAAGTTGAAGTACTACTTCGACTCCGAGCCTAGGGTTGTTGAGTGCCAGCACGCGGACGATGGCAGGGTGCACATGGTCTCTCCAGAGGCTGCCGGGTACTTTGGCCTGGAGGATAGCGATGAACCCGGCCACCAGTTTCTCTCGGAGGAGCTTCGAGCCGCTTTCGAGCGAGAACTCGGGAGAGCTTGTGACGCCAGCATGCGCGATGGGCAGGCAGACGTGAATTGGCAGGAGGAATGGACACTACGCCGACTACCCGACCCACCTGCGGGAAGTGGTGGCGTCCATGTCCAAGCCGCAACTGCCGACTTCCTGGAGTCTGCCGCCATCGAGAGCGTCACCACAGCGATCGATGACGCGAAGAAAAAGTTCGTGTCGATGCGATGGGCTGATCGTGCGGCCGTCGCTCTCCATGCTGGCGAGCAGCAGAGCGAGCTAGCACTCTCGGCCTTCAAGACGGCCATTGGTCGGTTGACGGTCGCTGATGTTCACCCTCTCGACACCGTCTTCCTTGTGCATGGCTCACAGGTGGCCGCGTACCGTCTGGTCAGTCGGGAAGAGTGAATGGTGGCGCGGCTCGCCGCTCCGAACCGAGAGCGGGCGGGAGTTCAAGCGTTGTAGACTGAACGTTGTAGACTGCGGAGGCGCGGGAGCGATGAGCGATGACGACCACCACGACCACCGAGGCGAGGCTGCTCACCGCCAGCGACCTGCTGAGGCTGTACAGCGAGGGCGTGCGCGGCGAACTGATCCGGGGGGTGCTCTGCGAGACCATGCCAGCGGGAATCGAGCACGGCGCGATCGTCATGAACTTGGGTGGGGCACTCTGGGCATTCGTCAAGCCACGGCAGCTGGGGAGGCTCGTCGCATCGGACTCGGGAGTCTGGCTGGAGCGCGATCCAGATACGGTGCGTGAGCCCGACATTGCCTTCTTTACCGCAGCCAAGATGCCCGCAGGTGTGCGTGTGACGGGCTACGCCGAGGTTGCTCCTGATCTGGTTGTCGAAGTCGTGTCGCCATCCGACAGTCGGAGTTCCGTGCACGACAAGGCTCAGATGTGGCTTCGCCACGGCACGAGTCTCGTGTGGGTGGCGCGCCCGAACGAGCGCGCCGTGGATGTGTATCGAGGGGATCAGCCGACCGTTACGCTCACGGAGGACGACTCGCTCGACGGCTTGGATGTGCTGCCCGGTTTCGCCTGCGAGGTCGGCGCGATCTTCGACACGTAGGGCCACAGAGGGTGGCTGCTCCTCGCACCCTTGTCGAAAACGCTGGGCGCGTCGCCAACGAGCCCACAGCTAGAGGCTGAACAACACCTCGAAGGTGGTACTGCCTACCGTCAAGTCAGGCCCACCACTCTCGACAAAATTGAGAACCTTCACCCTGGCGTTCACGCCTGACCCTGTAAGAGTGACCACGAGGGAGCTTCTCCGGTGCCCTGCCAAGCCGGGTCGAGACACTCATATGCGTGCTGTCCCTCGTCTGCTGCGCTGGGCACGCGACGCGCCACCGTCTACTCGGGAACGAGGCCAGGGACAGTAGTCACTCGCAGCGTACTCCAGCGGGTACGGTGATCACGATGCCCGTCACGTCGGCGGTGTCGACGACGATAGGGGTCGCCTGCTCTTGATTCCCTACCAGCGCGCCAGGACCGCCATACCAACCCCCTCCCCCCTGTGGACAGACAAGCTCGAGTGTGTGGGCACCCTTTGAAACAGCGACCTGAAACCTCCCTTGCGAATCCGACGTTGGTGGGAGGGAAGTTCTTTCACCCGGATGGACAGCCACTCCTTCTAGCGGCTGTCCTTCCGCAGTTAGGATTGTGCCGCCGATAGCTCCGCTAGCAATCACGATCTCAGGCAGAGTGGCGGCTCCGGTGTCGATCAGCCGCGCCTCAGAGCGCCGGAGAACCAACCCGGCCTCACCCCCGTAATACCCAAGACCTCCAAATTCCTCATGCACCGTAGGAGGTCGCACCTGAAGCCGATAGTGGCCCCTCGGTATAGTAATGACAAAGGTACCGGAACCGTCGGTGATGACCTGTGACGACACCAGCAGACGCGCCGTCTCCGCTTCGAGAGGAAACACGTAGACGCCGGCTCTTGGGTTACCCTCCAGGTCGGTAATTACACCCTGCACTTCCCGGCAGACTTCCGATCGCGAGCGGGAAAGGGTCAGAGTCAGACCTTGGATGTCGACCTCGCCTACGTCGATCCTGGCGCGGTTCCCAACGGCCAACCCGATTCGGTCGTCAGTGGTGTACCAAGGAAGAGGGCAATCCTCCCCATGAGCGAGGCCGACAAAGTAGGATCCGCCGTCGATCGCCCAAGAGAAGCGTCCCTCATCATCGGTGCGCCCACCATATAGACCGATGGCGTCGTGTTCGCTGGAAAAGTACTGCACTCTCACGCCTTCTTCGGGTTGACCACCTGGGCCCAAGACCACTCCTGCTACTCTCTTCGCGTAGGACGGAGCTACTCGCGACCGATACTCCTCGAACTTAGGGTAGAAGTCGTGTGCTTCCAAACCGAATGCCTCTCGGAAACTGTCCTGCCAAGTTTCACCTAGCGACCGTAGAGAGAAATAGTAGCGCAGGGAATCTGCACCCGCTAAATCAACCAGCCAGTCCACCGCAAGTTGTCCCGACTTACCCTGTAAACGAGAAAGGCCAGCGCGTGTTTCTCCTTCTTGGAGCGGAGTATTTCCCTGTCTCGTAGAAGCAATTACCTCACTTATGTACTCAGAATACTGGCTTCTTCCAGATAAGTGTTGATATTGTGCGGCCCAGTGTGTGGCTACACTTTCGTATAGCCAAACGGGGCCCCATCCATCAGGCCCCGCAAGATAGTGCTGGGCAGCGTGACCATACTCGTGCGCAAGAACCGAGTTGTATGTAGGGCTCATGATGTGGGTGTATGACCGCATATATATTGTGCGATTACCAGGTCTATAGGCGCCGCCTGACTGAACTGAGTCATCGCCAAAACGGACCGTCAGACCTGGTATTGCGATCCCGAGGCGTTCCGCGAAGTATGCGACGATGTCATCGAGGGCCACTTGTAGGGTTTCTCTCTGTTCAGGAGAGAAGTAGCTGACAAACTCGACCGCCGGCGCGGCAGCGCCCGGCTGGAGCCAGCGCCTCGCGGCTCCCACCTTGAGCCAGAGCGCCTCGCCCAGCTCCAGGCGCCGGAGCGTGTTGACCTCCGAAGGCGCGCCAGGGTAGTACCGCCGGAACTCGCCTGCGACTGACTCCCAGGCCGCCGCCGCCAGCAAGTCCTCGCCCAAGAACGCGAATGCGTCCTCTGGCGCCGCCCCGTCGCGACCCGCCCAGGCCACGAGGTTCCACCCAGGCTGCAGGGAGACGAACCCGCCTGCTGGCGCCGCCGGGCGCGTCCACGTGACCGGCTCCTCACCACTGAGGCGGAGCCACAGCCCCATCCCCGGCGCGATCGTGGTCAGGTCGCCCGCGCCTGCGGGATCGCCGCGCGTGGCGCGCTCGAACGACTGTGTCCCGGCGTCCCAGCCGGATACGGCTTCGAGCGCGGGAATCACATCGAAGAGCGCGCCCGCGTCGGTCTCCTCCGCAGTCCACCCGGCGAGGTTCCATCCGGGTCGCAGAGTTGTCGTGGCCATCCTTGGAGGGAAAAAGCAGCGGACGGATGTCAGGTCGGCGTAGGTGCCAGTGGAGAGCGTGATCCGCAGACCATGGACTCCGCCGTCCACGTCGATGACGGCTGGCCTTCCCGGGTCCACGCCCTCGTAGCCTTCGACCGTGCACTCGCCGCCGAGTTCGGTTCCGACCTCTATGAGGTACCTTCCCTCCCAGAGGTGAAGTCGGAATGTGCCTTTCGCATCCGTCCAATGGCTTCGCCGCCCCCACTCCCACCATCCCCCAAAGGAGACTTGCCTTCGCACTACCGGCTGGCCCTCGGAATCGACAACTACTCCCTCGACCTCATGGCAGCGTTCAGACGGGTGACCAGACAGGATAATGTCGAGACCCTCGACATCGTCGCCCGCTACCACGACCCGCTCCACTTGCCCGTACCGCGCACGTTTGCCATCGCTTCCGAAGTAGCCGAGGAAGCACGCTCCGCTGCCTGCTGACTCCAGCGAGAGGTGGAGGCGAAACGTGCCATCTGGAACCTCTATCTCGAAGTTCCCTTCGGCATTCGTCGGCAAGGCGCTCCAGGGTCCGAAGGTGTCCTCCCCGAACTCCCCGCGCGCCTGAACGGCGATTCCCTGCAGCGGCTCCCCGCTCGGACCCGACACGTTTCCCCGTATCTGGTGCGTGCTGGACTGCGCGGCAGCTCCGTCCGGCGCTGGTGCCCATCCGAGCACCATTCCGCCCGCGATCAGCGCCGCTGCCAGCCATACCGTGAGTCCGGTAGCCTCTGGGGCCAGGGCACGCATGGCGGTAGCCTAACAGCACGCTCCGAGTAGTTTCCGTCGACTGTACTGTCCGTAGTGCTGCGTCTCCCATCAAAGAGGGTCGTGGCGACCGTGTGCAGCAGGCCACCGCAGAGCCTGACGTCCCCAGCGCCCGTCCAGAGCCTCCAAGAGTCGCTGGTCCAACTGACCGGATCGGCGAGCAGTCGGGTGCCCTCAGCCTCAAGGTCGACCTATAGTGCAAGCTCAACCTCGAAGCTGGTGCTGCCTAGCGAGAAGTTAGGTACAACACACCACTTCGACGCGCCCGCCGCTGCCGGGATGGAGCGTCACCTTTGACCGACGCACTGGCCCGGATCAGCGCGCGCAGGCCCTGGCTCACGATCGGGCTGTGGGTGTTGGCGGTCGTCGTCGCCCTTGGCCTCAGCGGCCAGCTCCTCGAGAGCGCCACCACCACCGAGCTGCGGCTGTCGCCCGGCTTCGAGTCGGAGGACACACGGCGCCTGCTGGAGGAGCGTTTCCCGAGCACCCAGCAGCCGCGCGAGGTCATCGTTGTCACGTCCGACACCTTGACCGTCGACGACCCGGCCTTCCAGGAGCAGGTCACGGAGGTCTTCGCCGCCGTGACCGCGCTCGGCGAAGACGTGGTCGTGCAGGGCTTCCACTACTTCGCACTGCCCGACCCACGGCTCGTCTCCGAGGACCGCAGGACCACCATCGTGCCGCTCCTGCTGGCCGGGACGCTCGAGGAGGCCGCTCTCAACGTCGAGCAGATCTTCCACGCGATCGACGAGGCGAGCACCGACGATGCGTTCCGCGTGCTCATCGTGGGCTCGGCGAGCAGCTCCTTCGAGAACAACGAGTACGCGCTTGAGGACCTGGAGCAGGGCGAGCGCTTCGGGATCCCGGTGGCGCTGATCATCCTGCTCGTGCTTTTCGGCGCGGTGGTGGCTGCGCTGATCCCGATCGGGCTCGCGATCGTCGCCATCGCCATCGCGCTGGGCGCCGCCGCGCTCATCGGGCAGGTCTACGAGCTGGTGTTCTTCGTCACGCTCATGATCACGATGATCGGGCTTGCGGTCGGCATCGACTACTCGCTGATCATGATCTCGCGCTTCCGCGACGAGATGGGCCGAGGGCTCCCCGTGGCCGACGCCGTCGAGCGCATGGGCGCGACGGCAGGACGCACGGTGCTCTTCAGCGGTGTCACCGTCGTCATCGCACTGCTCGGGCTGTTCATCGTGCCGATGGGGTTCTTCCGTTCGCTCGGCCTGGGCGCGGTGCTCGTGGTCATCGCCGAGCTGGCGGCGACGCTGACGCTGCTGCCCGCGGTGCTCATGCTCCTCGGCCCGAGGGTCAATCGTCTGTCGATCCCGTTCATCGGCAAGGGCCGCACCCAGGGCGCGGGATCCGAGGGCCACTCGGGCGGCGGATTCTGGGACGTCACCACGGCGCTGGTGATGCGGTTCCCGGTCATCGGGCTGCTTGCCGTCGGGATCCCGATGGTCATCGCGACCGTGTTCTACTTCGACATCCAGACCGGCCTCAACGGCGTCGACAAGCTCCCCGAGGGCGCCCGCACGCGCGCGGCCTTCGAGGTGCTCGAAGCCAACCCCTCGCTCTCCGCCGGCGTCGCCAACCCCGTTGAAGTCGTCATCGATGGCGATCCCGCCGACCCGCAGCTACAAGCCGCCGTGGAGCAGTTCGTCGTGTCACTCGCGTCGGTCTCGCCGGCGGTGCCGGTCGTCGAGACGAACCCCGCGGGGGACCTCTCGGTGTTGCGCGTCATCCTGCCCGGCGAGCCCAGCAGCCCGGGCACGGTGGAAGCCGTCAACACCATCCGCGACGAACTCGTCCCCGCGGCCTTCGCAGACGCGCCCGCCACGGTCACCGTCGGCGGTATCAGTTCTGTCGCCAGCGACGTGTTCTCGATCACCGAGCGCTACACGCCGATCGTGTTCGCGTTCGTGCTGGGGTTCAGCTTCATCGTGCTGATGCTGGTGTTCCGCTCGATCGTGATCCCGCTCAAGGCCGTGTTCATGAACCTGCTGTCCGTGGGCGCCTCGTACGGGATCCTGGTGCTGGTGTTCCAGAAGGGCGTGGCCACGGACCTGCTGGGGTTCCAGCACGCCGACGTGATCGACGTGTGGATCCCGCTCTTCCTGTTCACGGTCCTCTTCGGGCTCTCCATGGACTACCACGTGTTCCTGCTGAGCCGCATCCGCGAGCGCTACGACCAGACCGGCGACAACGCCGAGGCGGTCGCGTACGGGCTGCGCGAGACGGCGGGCATGATCACCGGCGCCGCGCTGATCATGGTGGCGGTCTTCGGCGCGTTCGCCTCGGGCAAGACGATCGTCAACCAGCAGGTGGGATTCGGCCTGGCCGTCGCGGTATTCCTCGACGCGACGCTGGTGCGGTCCGTGCTCGTCCCGGCGAGCATGGAGCTGCTGGGTGGCCGCAACTGGTACCTCCCGTCGTGGCTGGAGTGGTTGCCCGACCTCCGCGTCGAACCCGTCGAGGAGTAGGCGCTCCCTCCCTCTCAGCCTGAGGGCGGCATGACCCTTCGGGTGCTACCCTCGCGACGCTGCCACCCCACCCACGGGAGCCTCATGTCCCGCATCCGACGCGTCCGCACCTTGCTTGCGCTCGCCCTCGTCGCGGCGCTCGTTACGTGTGCCGGGTGCCTCGGTGACGACGACGGCAGCCCCGTGCCGGTGCGCACCGACACGGCGTCACCCGCGTCACCACCCCAGCCGACGCCGGCGGTGACCACAACCGTCACGTCCACACCGGAGTCGGCCGCCTCGACGCCGTCGCCGACCGCGCCGGCCCCTGCGGCCACTGCGACGTCGGAGCCCGCCGCAGAGCGGCTGACCGTCGGGTTCGTCGAGGTCTTCGGCGGCCGGGAATTCGACCGGCCGATCGAGATCGGCGTCTACCCGGTGAGCCCCGCCGGGGAGTCGCTCCCCGGCATGTTCGTGGCTGAACAGGAGGGCCGCATCCTCGTGCTGCATCCCGACAGCGACGAGGCAGTCGAGCTGCTCGATATTCGCGACGCCGTCTCCAGGGTTGGGAACGAGGAAGGCCTGCTCAGCGTCGCCCTCGACCCACGGTTCGAGGAGACCGGCCACCTCTGGGTCTACTACTCGGTGCGCGGCGTGCCGCGCCTGACCCGTCTTTCGCGCTTCACGGCCGACCTCGATGCCCCGCTTCGGGTGCCACTCGAGTCGGAGCTCGTGATCATCGAGGTGGAGCAGCCCTACTCGAACCACAACGGCGGCGCGATCCGCTTCGGGCCGGACGGGATGCTCTACCTCGGCTACGGGGATGGCGGCTCTGGGGGCGACCCGAGGGGTCACGGCCAGAACCTCGCGACGCTGCTCGGCACCATCATCCGCATCGATGTGCGGTTCGCGACCGCGGAGGCGCCGTACTCGATCCCGGCGGGGAACCCCTTCCTCGGCGTGGACGGGGCACGACCCGAGATCTGGGCCTACGGGCTGCGCAACCCGTGGCGCATGGACTTCGACCCGGAGACGGGTGCGCTGTGGGCGGGTGACGTCGGGCAGCGCGAGATCGAGGAGATCGACCGCATCGAACGCGGAGGCAACTACGGGTGGAACCGGCTGGAAGGCTCCCGCTGTTTCGAGCCCTCGGAGGACTGTGATCGCGCCGGCACCGTGCTGCCGGTGGCGGAGTACACCCACAACCTCGGCTGCTCGGTGACCGGCGGCGTGGTGTATCGCGGCGAGGCGATCCCCGCGCTGGCGGGCCACTACCTGTTCGGCGACTTCTGCAGCGGCCGCATCTGGGCGCTGCCCCTCGACGGAGCCGAGGTGGTCGAGATCGCGGAGAGCCCGCGTCGCGTCGCCTCGTTCGGCGTCGACGCCGGCGGAGAGGCCTACGTGCTGACGTTCGACGGAGCAGTGCTGCGGATCGTGCCCGAGTAGGGGTATCGAGGGCATATCGGGAGCGGCGTGCTCGCCGTAGCATGGGAGCCGTGCTCATGCCCGCGCTGATCGCGCTCTTCGTCGTCTACGTAGTGCTCACGCTGTGGCAGATGCGCGTGGCGCTCGCCGCGCGCGAGCCGCAGGCGCGCCTGGCGCACGCACGACGGCTGCTGCTGCTGGTGTCGGCTGGCGTGCCGCTGCTCGTCGTGCTGATCCTCGTGGCCCTGTAGGACATCGGAGCCGGCTCGCGTGGCGCGGTTGACGGCCATGCGAGCGTTCGTACGATCGAGTACGCGCGTACCGCCGGGGCGGGCCGGCGCGTGACGGGAACCGGGTAACACCCATGACGACCCAGGAACAGGCAGCACCCCAGGCCTCCGGCAACGGACAGGCGCCCGACGACCGGTACGACCCGGTCGCCGTCGAGGCGCGCTGGCAGCAGCGCTGGGTCGAGACCGGCCTCTACCGCACGCCCGACCACGTGGAGGGCCGCGACAACTGGTACCACCTCACGATGCTGCCCTACACCTCGGGCGACCTGCACATCGGCCACTGGTTCGCGATGGCGCCCTCGGACACCATCGCCCGCTTCCGCCGCATGAATGGCGCCAACGTGCTGTTCCCCATGGGCTTCGACGCCTTCGGCCTGCCCGCAGAGAACGCCGCCATCGCCCGCGGTACGCACCCCAGGGACTGGACCGACGGCAACATCGAGCGCATGCGCGGCCAGCTCCAGCGCATGGGCGCGATGTTCGACTGGGACCGCGAGGTGAACACGAGCGCGCCCGACTACTACCGCTGGACGCAGTGGTGGTTCCTCACGCTCTTCGAGCAGGGCCTCGCCTACCGCGACGGGGCGGCCGTTAACTGGTGCCCGTCCTGCAACACCGTGCTCGCCAACGAGCAGGTGCTCGACGGCCGCTGCGATCGCTCCGGCGACCTTGTCGAGCAGCGCACGATGGAGCAGTGGTTCTTCCGCATCACCGCCTACGCCGACGAGCTCCTGGCGAACGAGGACATGGCGTGGCCCGAGCACGTCAAGGTCATGCAGCGCAACTGGATCGGCCGCTCCGAGGGCTCCGAGGCGTCGTTCGCACTCGAGGCTCCAACCTCGGACGGCACGGACGAGATCCGCGTCTTCACCACCCGCCCGGACACCCTCCACGGCGTGACCTTCATGGTGCTCGCCCCCGAGCACCGCCTCGTCGAGGAGTTCACGACGGACGAGCAGCGCGCGGAGGTCGAGGCGTACGTGCAGGCCACGCTGCGCGCCTCCGAGCTCGAGCGGCAGTCGACCGATCGCGACAAGACGGGGGTCTTCACGGGCTCGTACTGCGTCAACCATCTCACCGGCGAACGCGTCCCGATCTGGGTCGCCGACTACGTGCTCGCCTCGTACGGCACGGGTGCGGTCATGGGCGTGCCCGCGCATGACGACCGCGACTTCGAGTTCGCCGAGCTGTTCGGGCTGCCCATCCCCGTGGTGATCGCGCCCGAGGACTGGGACGGCGCGCCGCTGTCGCAGGCCTACCTCGAGCCCGGGCTGCTCGTGAACTCGGGCCAGTTCGACGGGACCCCGTCCGAGGAGGCGAAGGCGGCGATCACGGCGCACCTCGACGCCAACGGCTGGGGTGGCCCGACGGTGCAGTACCGCCTGCGCGACTGGCTGATCTCACGCCAACGCTACTGGGGCGCCCCGATCCCGATCGTCTACTGCGACGCCTGCGGCATCGTGCCGGTGCCCGACGACCAGCTCCCCATCGAGCTGCCTTACGACGTCGAGTTCCTGCCGACGGGCCAGTCGCCGCTCGCGCTGTCCGAGGAGTTCGTGAACACCTCGTGCCCCGAGTGCGACGAGCCTGCGCGGCGTGAGACCGACACGATGGACACGTTCATGTGCTCGTCGTGGTACTTCATGCGCTACGCCGACCCGCAGGACGCCGAGTACGCCATCGCGCGCGACATGGCCGACGCCTGGCTGCCCGTTGACCAGTACACCGGCGGCAGCGAGCACGCGACGATGCACCTGCTGTACGCGCGCTTCTTCTACAAGGCAGCCCGCGACGCCGGCCTCGTGCCGGACGGTGAGCCGTTCACGCGCTACTTCGCGCAAGGCCAGATCCTCGGGCCCGACGGGCGTCGCATGTCGAAGTCGCGCGGCAACGTTGTGCCGCCCGACGACCAGGTGGAGCGCTGGGGCGCCGACGCGTTCCGCGCGTACCTCATCTTCCTCGGGCCGTGGGACCAGGGCGGGCCGTACGACGTCGATGGCATCGTCGGCGTCGCGCGCTGGCTGCGCCGCGTCTGGGCGCTCGTGGCGACGCCGCCCGACGCCACGGCCCCGGCCGACGCTGCGACGGCGCTGGCGCCGCTGCAGGAGGCGCACCGCACGCTCGAGCGCGTGAGCCAGGACCTGGACCGCTTCCAGATGAACACGGCCGTGGCAGCGCTCATGGAGCTGACGAACAGGCTCGCACGGCTGCGCGACGAGGGGCCGGTGCACGAGGAGTCGTGGAACGGCTCGCTGCGCCTGCTCGCGCTCATGCTCGCGCCGCTGTGCCCGCACATCGCCGAGGAGCTGTGGGAGCGCCTCGGACAGCCCTACTCGGTGCATGAGCAGTCGTGGCCTGCCGTCGACGACGCGCTGACCGCCCGCGAGACCGTCGAGTTGGTCGTGCAGGTCAACGGACGGCTGCGTGACCGCCTCCAGGTCTCGCCTGATGCCGACGAGGCAGAGGTGCGCGCGCTTGCCGACGCGAGCGAGCGTGTGATCGCGGCGCTGGACGGCAAGGAGCCGCGGCGCGTGATCTACGTGCCGGGACGCCTCATGAACCTGGTGGCGGGGTAGCCGCGCAGCCCCTGATGCGACCGTCGCTGGCGTTCTTCGCAGTCGTGGGCAGCGCCCTGCTGCTCATGTCGTGCAGCGGTGACGACGAGCCGCCGGCAGCGCCCGTCTACCACGAGGCCGCGCGCGTCGAGACCACTGAGACCTCGGACGGCCTGACGCTCGACGCGAGGCACTTCCCGGCCGCGGGCGAGCGCCTTGTGATTCTGCTGCACATGTATCCAGCCGATCAGACCTCGTGGTTCGGTTTCGCCACCGAGCTCCAGGAGCGCGGCGTGGACGCGCTGACCTTCGATTTCCGCGGCTACGGCGTGTCGCAGGGCGAACAGGATCCGGGCGTCGCGGACATCGACGCACGGGCCGCGCTCGCCCTGGCTCGCGAGCTGGGGTTCGAGCGCGTGGTGCTCATCGGCGCATCCATGGGGGGGACCGCTGCCATCGTGGTTGCCGCTGGTGAGCCGGTGGACGGGGTGGCGGTGCTCTCGGCCCCGGCCGCCATGGCCGGACTCGACGCGGCGGCCGCGATAGCCAGCGTCGAGGCGTCCATTACGCTGGTGGCGGCCGACGGGGACCTCTCCGGCGCTCAGTCGCTCCGCGATCTCGCGGCGCTCGCCGCGCTCGATGACCACGACGTGCTGATGATGGGCGGGCGTGCGCACGGCACCGAACTGCTGGAGCACTCGGGCCGTGAGACCGTCCGAGCCTGGCTCCTGGACTTCCTCGACCGCGTCTGGCCGCCGTAGGCGGCCTGGCTACGAGGTTCCGTTCGCCGGCCCTCGCGCCCCCGCTCCGGCGGTGGGAGCGGCAGTCTCCCGCTCCCCGACAGGCTCCTCGACCCGCTCGGGCTCTTGTTCGTCGACCGCCCCCCGTTCCGCAGTCGGCTCGACCACCTCGAAGCGGGTGCGCTCGTCGTCGAGTGGCGGCATCGAGAAGTCGTCGATGACCCCAGCGTCGGGCGCGACCGGCTCGGGCTCTCGCTGTGCGTGCGCCTCCTGGTGGTCGGGACCGGTGAACTGGATCGGCTCGGAGCCGAAGTCCCCGCTGACACGCCGCTCGGCCTCGCCGAGCGAGCGCGGCGCCGCCGCCGCGTCGGCGAGGAACGCGTCCATCTGAGCGGGGCTGACCGCCGGCTCCGTCGCCGCACCGGGTGGCGCCGCGGACAGCTGCTCGAGGCCGGACTGCACGGAACGCTCGAACGAGCGGAGCTGGTACTCCAGCTTGGTGAGTAGCTGGCGCGCGTACTCGTCGGCTGCCGCCATCTGCTGCGCGGCGACAACGCGCGACTCCTCGATGCGGCCTGCCATCTCAGTGTTGGCCTGCGCGGCGCGCTCCTCGGCGCGCGCCTCTGCTTCCGCGACGATCTCCGCCGCGCGCTCGCGGGCGGCGCGTGTGAGCTTGTGGTCGTCGAGGGCGGTTGAGGCCTGCTCCTCCGCCCGCGCGAGCATGAGGCGGGCCTCCTCCTCCGTGTTACGGCGGATCGCATCCATCTCGTCCACGATCTCACGCGCTTCGCGCACCTCGTTGGGGACGGCGACCCGGAGCTGGTCGATGGTGTCCAGCAGCTCGCGGCGGTCCAGGACGGCACGGTTGCCAATCGGCATGCGCTGCGCGCCCGCCACCTGCTCCTCGAGACGGTCGATGAGGTAGAGCAGATCCATCGGGGTCCTCCTGCTAGCGGTTCCGGAACTTCTCTTGCAGTGCCGCCACCACGTGTGGCGGCGTCATATCGCTCACGTCGCGCCCGAAGCCGGCGAGCTCGCGGACGCGTGATGCGCTGATGAAGAGGTGCTCGAGCGAGGTCATGAGGTAGGTGGTGTCTACGTCGGGCGCCATCTTTCGGTTCATGAACGCCTGGTCGATCTCGTCCGTGAAGTCGTTGATGTCGCGCAGGCCCTTCACGAGCACGATCGCACCTTCCGCACGGGCGCTCTCGACGGTCAGCCCGCGGTTCGCGATGACGCGCGCGTTCGGCACGTCCGCGACTGCCTCGGCGAAGAGCGCCACACGCTCCTCGGTGCTGAAGAGCGCGGAGCGGCTCTCGGCCACCGCCACGATCACGGTCTCGTAGAGCTCCGCGGCGCGCCGCAGGATGTCGATGTGGCCGAAGGTCACAGGGTCGAAGCGGCCGGGGTACATCGCAATCGTCATGTCATTGCTCCTCGTCGTGCCGGGGTGGGGAGTGGTCGCGCCGGTAGACGGCGATCGCGCCGTCGCCCTGCCGTCGCTCGCGCCAGCGGGGACGACCGGCGAGCGACGGTGGCGCATCGGTGCGCGCGGAGTGCTCGACGGCGATCACGGCGTCCTCGCCGAGGGCGTTCGCGATGGCATGGTCGATATCGGTCCACGCGGCTTCGTCATCGTACGGCGGATCGGCCAGTACGAGGCTGAAGCGCGCGCCGTCGGCCGGTCGCCAGCGCCCCACGCGCGCCGTCGCCACCTCGGCGCGGTCGGCGAAGCGCGTGCGGTCAAGGTTCTCGCGCACCACCCGGCACGCCTGGCGGCTGGAGTCGACGAAGACGCAGCGTTCGGCGCCACGCGAGAGCGCCTCGATGCCCAGCGCGCCGCTCCCCGCGTAGAGGTCCACGACGCTGTCGAGCGGAGCGTCGGCGGCATCGAGGATGCCGAACAGCGACTCACGCAGCCGCGCCGATGTCGGGCGTGTCTCGTTGCCCGAGGGCGTGCGCAGCACCGTGCCACGCGCCGAACCGCCGATCACCCGAAGCGCCATGTCCTACCCTCGCTGGTTTCCGGCCGGCCCCGGCGGCCCCGACGGCGGCTGCGTGGGCTCCGGGGTCGGTTCGGGTGTGGGTTCTGGCGTTGGCTCCGGGGTTGGCTCGGGCGTCGCTTCCGGCGTCGGCTCGGGTGTGGCCTCCGGTGTCGCTTCTGGCGTGGGCTCGGGTGTCGGCTCGGGCGTGGCCTCCGGCGTCGCTTCTGGCGTGGGCTCGGGCGTGGCTTCCGGCGTCGCTTCTGGAGTTGGTTCGGGTGTGGCCTCGGGCGTCGGTTCGGGCGTCGGTTCGGGCGTCGCTTCGGGAGTGGGCGTCGGCGTGGGGTCGACGGCGGCCGATGCCGTCGGCTCCGCCTCGACGACTTGCTGCGCGATCTGCTGGCCGACGAAGACCACGCCGTCGGAGACGATCAGCGTCACGTCGTACGTCCCCGTGCGCTGCGGCGCACGCCACACCACCAGGCCCCCGCTGCCCTCGATCTGCCCATCCGAAGCCGCCCACTGCGGCTGCAGGTACTTGCCGTACGGCAGCAGCAGGCGCACCGAGTCCTCCTGGACGTAGTCCAGGACCACGTCCCACAGGTCGGGGAGGCCAGGATCTCGATGCGCGGCGCTTACGGCCACGCCGCCCAGCCCGTAGCCGCTCGCGAGGTCGAGCCTGAACGCTGCCGAGTAGCGATTCTCGATCCACACGGTGCGAGGCCCCCCGCGCGCCTCGTAGGCGAAGCTCACCGAGCGGGCCGTGCTGTCCCAGTAGATGCCGCTGTTGCCGGCCTCGCGGTCGAGGTTCACGGCAGCCACGGAGACGACCTCGCCGGGGCCCACGGCTTCGCCCGCGCGGCTCTCCAGCGTGCTGGCGAATGCGAGCGCCTCGTGGAGCGTCAGCGATCGCACGCCTTCGGCCGAGCGCTCGCGCGAGTAGCGGTCGAGCACGAGGGAGACGCGGCCGAGGTCCGTGCCGGCGGCACGCTGGGTCGCGAGCGCCGCTCCGACGTGGTCGTAGAAGAGTGAGCGGTTGGTGGGTGGCACGAGCCACACCTCCGCGGACGCCGTCAGCGCTTCCCAGTCGTACGCGCCGAAGTCCGCGCCGGCCGGGGTCGGCACGCTCACCGCGATGCCCAGGCCGAGTTCCGCGCCCCGCTCCGCCAGGGTGGCGACGAAGTCGCTGAATGCCTGGCGGCGGGCTGCATCGAGCGTGAGGTACTCGACATGCAGGCCATCGGCGCTCGCCGCCTCGGCAGCAGCGAGGAGCGCGTCGGCATGGTTCTCGGCGATGTCCGGGATGGTCAGGATCGCGTCGACGGCGGCGGCGTCCGAAGGTTCGGCAAGGTACGCCCCGAGGTAGACGTTGGCACGACTCGTCGCGCCTCGAGCGACGGTCAGCGCGCCGGCGGGGACGTCCACGCCGCCCAGTTCCTCACCCTCGGACGGGGTGGCGGCGCGCACACTCACGATGCTCGCCGCAGTCAGCGCCTCGACGTCCGGCGCCTCACCCGGTTCGACGATCAGCGCCAGTGAGCGCGCGAACGACGTGCGCGCGAGCACGGCGATGTTCGCCGGCACCACGTCGACCTCGCCGTGCGCGGCGTTGCCATCGTCCGTCAGGGCGATTGCGGCGAGCCGCGTCCAGTCGCCGTCCGCGTAGGTGTAGAAGGCCAGGTGCTCGCTGTCGTCGGCGCGGTCACTGAGGCGCACGGTGAGCGCCGCCGAGCCCGTGAACTCACCGTCCGGGGTGATGTCGTAGAGCGCGCTCCGCGCCTCGAGGCCCTGTGGGAGCTCGGGAAGGTCGTCGCGGGCCTGGGTGCTGATCCCCGGCGTCGAGTCGCCCTCGTCGTCCCCACGATCGAGGAGTGAGATCGGGGGGAACAGCAGGGCGGCAATGATGATGCCGAGGATGGCGATAACGCCGACGACACGGAGGAGTCCGCGGTCGTTCCCGTCCTCGTAGGTGTCGTAGAGGTCGTAGCCGAACTCATCGCCGTCGTCGTCGAGCGGCTCGAAGGGTTCGGGCCCCTGCTGGGGGGACAGAGGGTCTTGGTCCGACATCGCTTACTCCAACCTCGGCGTTACCGGAATGACGAGTTGCTGCCCGCCCCGCAGCACGGTCAGCTCTGCGACCTGCCCGGGAACGAGCGCCTTCAACCGGTTCACAAACGGGGTCGCCAGGTCGACCGGCATCGAGTTGACCGCGACGATCACGTCGCCCGCGCGTACGCCAGCCGCGTCCGCCGAGCTGCCGGGCTCGACGAAGGTCACGAGCGCGCCCGGTAGTTCCGGGAGGCCCTCGGCCTGGGCCAGCTCCGGGGTCATCTCCATGTGCTGGCCGAACGGGAACTCGATGCCCAGCCGCGGCCGCGGATGGACGCCCAGTGTGATGATGTTCTCGATGACCGGCCGCAGGCTGTTCGTCGACTGCGCGAACGCGACGCCCTCGACGGCGAGTCCCGTCGGCGTCTCGCGGACGACCGTGGTGAGCAGGCCGACCAGCTCGCCAGCGTCGTTGATCAGCGCCCCGCCCGAGTCGCCGAGGTTCACCGCGGCGTCGGTCTGCACGAGGTCCTCGAGGACGACGCCGTTGCGCACCCACGACTGCTGGAGGCCGGAGACGACCCCTACCTTCACCGAGTTGCCGCTCGTGAACCCGGACCCCGCCACGGCGATGACGGGTTGGCCGAGGCGCAGCGCGCCCGAGTCGCCGAGGCTCAGGCTGCGCAGGCCCTGGGCCGGGATCGCCAGCACGGCGAGGTCGGTGTACGGCGCGTCGTGCGAGACGAGGAGTGCGGGGCGCTCCTCACCGGTGCTGAGCACAACGCTCAGATCGGCGGCGCCGCTGACGACGTGGTAGTTCGTGATCACGTAGCCGGCGGGGTCGACCACCACCCCGGAGCCAAGGCTGCGCTGCTGCGACATCTGGCCGCTCTGGTCGCGGCGGGCGGGGGAGTCTGCTACCACCGTGACCACGGCCTGCAGCGCGCGGTGGATGGCGGCGTCGAGGTCTGACGCGGGGGCGGGCGTGGTGGGTGTTCCACTGACCACGGTGGTAACGGCCGTCGATGTCGTCTCGGGCGGGGCCTGCGGGGTGCCGTCGTCGAGTACGAGTACGGCGACGCCGCCGGCGACGCCGCCGACCGCGCCCGCGGTCACGGCGATAACCAGCGCGATGAGTACCGCGCCGGAAGTTCGGCCCTGCACTGGAGGAGGATTCGGCGAAACGATGGTGCGGCGCGCCCCCGGTCCGGGTCCCTGTCGCCCCGGTACCCCGCCGTGCGAGATTCTATCATCTGCTAACACGCCCTCGCAGGCTAGGGCCCCGGCAGGTGTGGACGCCTCGGGTCCCGTCGCGTTGCAGCACCCCCCAGCGGGGGTTAAGATCAACATAAGTTCTAGCCATTCGCGGTCGGTGTCGGCGGGCTTGCCTCGTCAGTCTCGGCCCTCCCCGCCGGTCGCAACGTGGCCGGCGGTGATCGTGCGCCAGGGGGTGCGCACCGTGTCGCGGGAGTGTTGATGATGGAAGAACACGTACTACTCACACACGAAGGCATCGAGAAGCTTAAGCAGGAGCTACGCGAGCTGCGTACGAGCGGACGCGCGGAGGTGGCCGCGGCCATCCATGAGGCGCAGGAGCTCGGCACCGCGCAGATCGACGGCCAGTACGAGGACGCCAAGAACCGCCAGGCGTTCCTCGAAGGCCGCATCCTCGAGATCGAGAACATGCTCGAACGCGCCGAGGTGATCGACGAAGAAGCCGCGCACCGCTCGCGTGTGGTACGGATTGGCTCGACGGTGACGGTCAAGATGCCGAGCGGGACCGAGCAGGACTTCCAGCTCGTCGGGCCCGCCGAGGCGAATCCCTCCGAGGGTCGCATCAGCCACGAGTCGCCCGTGGGCCGGGCGTTGCTCGGCAAGAAGCGGAATGACAAAGTGGACGTGAGCACGCCCGGCGGTGACGCCACCATGACCGTGCTCAAGATCCGCTAGCGAGCGCTCACGAGCCCCGGCCGGCTTCGAGAGCCGTCGCTCCGCTCCCCACGATCCGCCGTCGACCCGGCGCAGCCCGAGGTAGCCCATGCCCAGCGAGCAGGAGCTGGTCGATCTGCGCCGTGAGAAGCGCGAGGAACTCCTCGCGTGGGGTGACCCGTACCCGGCAAGTATCAAGCGCCGTCGCGAGATTGAGCGGGCGCGGCGCCTCTTCGAGAAGAACGAGCGCGAAGGGCTCGAGGAAACGCGGCAGACAGTTACGATCGCTGGCCGCGTCATAGCGATCCGTGACATGGGGCGAGCGGCGTTCATCGACGTGCGCGATGGCAGCGGGGCGGTGCAGTTGCACCTCCGCCGCAACGTGCTCCGGATGCAACAGCGGCAGACCAGTGATGTCTCACTCGAAAGTCGGTCAATCGGCGGGTTCGAGTTACTTCGGCTCGTCGACCTTGGCGACTTTGTCGAGGCGCGCGGGCGGCTGTTCCGCACGCGCCACGGCGAGATCACGGTGGCGGTGCGGAGCTGGCGCGTGATCGCGAAGGCGCTGCGGCCGCCGCCCGAGAAGTGGCACGGCCTCAGCGACGTCGAGACTCGCTACCGGCAGCGCGAGCTGGACCTCATCGCGAACGAGCGGTCGCGCGAGATCGCGCGCACGCGTTCGCGCGTGGTCGCGTCGGTGCGGCGCTTCTTCGAAGGTCGCGGCTTCATGGAGGTGGAGACGCCGGTGCTCCAGGACCGCGCCGGCGGCGCCGCCGCCCGCCCGTTCTCGACGCATCACAACGCGCTCGACCGCGAGCTGGCGCTGCGCATCGCCCTCGAGCTGCACCTCAAGCGGCTCATGATTGGCGGCTTCGACAAGGTCTACGAGATCGGCCGCGTCTTCCGTAACGAGGGCATCTCGCACCGCCACAACCCCGAGTTCACGCTCCTCGAGTCCTACGAGGCCTACGCCGACTACCACGACGTCGCGCGCATGGTGGAGGACCTGGTCCGCACCGTCGTGAGTGATGTCACCGGCACGCTCGAGGTCCCGCATGGCGAGGAGGTCGTGGACCTCGGCGCGCCCTGGCAGCGCACCACGTACCGCGAGGCGCTGCTGGAGCACACCGGGATCGACTACCTCCAGCACCCCGAGCCCGAGCAGATGCGCACGCTCGCTCGCGACCGCGGCGTCGCGGTCGACGAAGGCACGTCGTGGGGCACGGCGCTGGACGGGCTCATGTCGGCGTTCGTCGAACCGCACCTGGTCCAGCCGACGTTCATCTTCGACTACCCCGCCGAGCTCTCACCGCTTGCGAAGCGCAAGCGCGACGACCCGCGGCTCGTCGAGCGTTTCGAGCTGTTCGCGCTCGGCTACGAGGTGGCGAACGCGTACTCGGAGCAGAACGACCCGGTCGAGCAACGTCGCCGCCTGCAGGAGCAGACGACGATCGCTGGCGAAGGCGACGAGGAGGTCGAGGTCGCCGACGAGGCGTTCGTGCGT
Organism: Dehalococcoidia bacterium; assembly: GCA_965208885.1. Lineage (GTDB taxonomy): Bacteria > Chloroflexota > Dehalococcoidia > UBA2979 > UBA2979 > VXMT01. The sequence goes on along the minus strand of CBDBPS010000002.1, from coordinate 702,369 downwards.
GCGCTCGAGTACGGCATGCCGCCGGCGGGCGGACTCGGGATTGGCATCGAGCGGCTGGTCATGCTCGTGACCGGTGAGCACTCGATCCGCGAGGTCATCCTCTTCCCCACCATGCGCGAGCCGGGCGGCTAGCGCGTGGGCCGCCTCGTCGAGGACATCCACATCCACGCCGCCGCCGAGGATGTCTTCGCCCGCGTCGAGGCGACCGGGAGCTACGGCGAGTGGCTGCCGCGCTGCTTCCGCGAGGTCGACGGCAACACCGACGGCGCGCTCGCGGCCACGCTCGCCCTGCCGCTGCGGAGCGAGACGGTGCGCCTGGAACCCGCGCAGGTCGAGGCGCCCGCGCTGCTGCACTTCCGCTCCGTCGACGGCGGGGAGGCGTTCGACTCGCTGACGTGGAGCCTGAGCGCCGAGGGTCCGCGCGAGGTGCACCTGGAGTTACAGGCCGTCTATACCCCCGCGGGCGGCTTCCCGGGCGCGGTGCTGGACGTGCTGCTGCTGCGCTCGTACCGGCGGCAGGCGCTCCGTGACGCGCTGTGGCGGCTCAAGTACGTGCTGGAGGGCAACGCCCCGCCGAGCGAAGGCCAGCCCGCGTGAGCGGTGCTATCGAGGCGCTGATCTTCGACCTCGACGGCGTGCTCGTGGACTCCGAGCCCGTGCACTGGCGCGCCTCGCAGCGGCTCTTCGCCCCTCACGAGCTGGCGATGGAGGAGTACGAGCCCTTCGTCGGGCTCGCCATCGAGCCCTACATGGCGTGGGCGCGCGAGCACTTCGGCCTCGACGCGACGGTCGAGGAGCTCATCGGGCGGTACGCCGAGTCCGTCACCACCGAGATCGAGTCCGGCCCCATCCCAGCCCTGGACGGCGCACGTGAGCTCATCGAGAGTGCGCGCGGACGAGGGCTGCGCGTCGGGCTCGCGTCGCAGTCGATCGCGAGCTGGGTCCACCCCACCCTCCGTGCCGCGAGCCTCAACGGGTCATTCGATGTGGTCGTGACGGGCGACGATGTCGAACGCCCGAAGCCCGAACCCGACATCTACCTGCTCACCGCGCGCCTGCTCGGCGTCGCGCCCGCTGCGTGCGTCGCGATCGAAGACTCACCGGCGGGCGTGCAGTCGGCGGCGACGGCCGGGATGCTCGTCGTGCAGTCGCGGCAGGCGTCGAGCGCTGCGCCACCGCAGGCGGGCGCGCACGTCGTCGTCGACTCGCTGCGCGAGGTCGACCTCGACGGGCTGCCGGAGGCGCCGGAGGCGTCGTTTGCCCGCCCCGAGGGGTCACGCTAGGCTCAACTCGTGGAGCGTCACTTCACCGTCTCCGGCTTCCTCTCGCACGGCGGGCGAACCGCCCTGCACTGGCATCGCCTCGGCCTGTGGCTGCCGCCGGGCGGGCACGTCCAGACCAACGAGGACCCGATCGAGGCCGTGCTGCGCGAGGTCGAGGAAGAGACGGGCGTCGTCGCCGCCGTCGTGCCGACCACACGTCCGTACCCGCACGACCTGCCTCGCCAGTTGCCGGCTCCTGCAACCATCGGCGTGTACGACATCGAAGAGCCCGGCAACCCGCACCAGCACATCGACTTCGTCTACTTCACCCATCCCGCCGCCAGTGACGTCCCGGCGCTGCCCGACAACGCCGAGGGCTGGCGCTGGGTGGACGCCGAGACGCTGCGAGCGCCCGGGGTCGTGCTCGACGGGCCCGACGGCCCGGCCGAGGTTCCCGAGGACGTGCGCCGCCTCGCCCTCGACGCCATCGCGGCAGTCGAGATGCTGGCGGCGGGCGTCGCCTGACGGAACGGTCGCTGTGCTCTCGATCCGCACCATCCGCGAGCAGACCGAGGAGCTGCGCGATGTCTTCGCGCGGCGCGGCGTGAACGCCCCCCTCGATGCCATCGTCGAACTCGACCGCAGCCGCCGCGAGCTACTGACCGAGGTCGAATCCATGCGCGCCGACCGCAACCAGGCCGGGCGCATGATCGGCCAGACCCGGGACCCCGAGGAGCGCCAGCGCCTCATCGACGAGCAGCGCGCCGTCGCGGACCGCCTCGATGCGCTCGAGGAGCGCCTGCGCGAGCAGGAGACGGAGCTGCTCGAGCGCTCGCTGGAGCTGCCGAACACGCTGCACGAGGACGTGCAGGACGGCGGCGAGGAAGCCGGCGAGGTGATCCTCGAAGGCGTCGGCGCCGCCGAGCCGGTACGCGTCGAGCCGCCCGCGCCGGTCGGCCAGGCAACGGAGCCGACGCCGGGTGACGGGCGGCGGCCGCACTGGGAGATCGGCGAGGCCATGGGGCTGATCGACTTCGAGCGAGGGGCGAAGATCGCCGGCTCGCGGTTCTACGTACTGCGCGGCCAGGCCGCGCGGCTGCAGCGCGCACTCATCGCGTGGATGCTCGACCTGCACCGCGAGCGCGGGCTCGACGAGGTCTACGTCCCGTTCGTCGTGAAGGAAGAGATGCTCGTCGGGACCGGGCAGCTCCCGAAGTTCGGCGAAACGATGTACCACGACGCCGAGGACGACGTGTGGCTCGTCCCCACCGCCGAGGTCCCCGTCACGAACCTTTACCGCGACGAGATCCTCGACGGCGACGCATTGCCGATCCGCCACGTCGCCTACACGCCATGCTTCCGCCGCGAGCGCATGAGCGCGGGGCGCGACATCCGCGGCATCAAGCGTGGCCACCAGTTCGACAAGGTCGAGATCGTGATCTTCAGCGAGCCCGACCGCTCGTGGGACGAGCACGACCTGCTCCTCAACGAGGCACTCGAGGTAGTCCGCCAGCTCGGCCTGACCTACCGCGTGGTGCGGCTCGCCGCTGGCGACGTCACGCAGTCCTCGGCGATGACGTACGACATCGAGGTGTGGGCGCCCGGCTCCGGCGAGTGGCTCGAGGTCTCCTCGGTCTCCAACTTCCTCGATTACCAGGCGCGCCGCGCGAACCTGCGATACCGGGACGGAGAGGGGCGCGTGCAGCACATGCACACGCTCAACGGTTCCGGCGTCGCGCTCCCGCGCACACTCGCGGCAGTGCTGGAGCAGTACGACCGCGGTGAGTACATCGAGGTGCCCGAGGTGCTGCGCCCGTACCTCGGTGGGGTCGAGCAGATCGAGGCCGAGACCGTCCCCTCCTGACGCCCGCCGGTTCCAATCTCCCTGGCGAGTGTGCTTGACATGTCAGTACGCGCGTTCTAGATTGCGAACACGCGTACGGGACATGTGTTCTGTGTCCCCTGCGATCTGGCGACGGGGGTGTGGAATGCTGTTCGGGATCATGCTCGGTCTCTTCCTGGGCGCCGCGGCGGTGCTGCTCATCGAGCAGTGGTTGCGCGCCGAGCTGGTCGAATGGCCCGGCGTACCGAGGCGGCTGGGTGGCGGGAGTCACCTCGGTGGCCGCGGCCGGGTCGCAGGCTCGCTGCACCGGCAGTGGTGGTCGTAGCGCCCAAGCCGATGCTCCGCGCGCTCGCGACGGACCGCCGCTAGACTGGCCGGGTGACGACCAACGGCGAGGCCACCGGCACCGCGAACAAGGCTGTCAGCGCGCGCCCACCACGGCTCGTGCGGTTGCTCTGGGACGCGTTCGACGAACTCGAGCGCATCGCCGCGGCGCTGCCGACACCCGGTCAGGGGCGCGCGATCGGTCGGCTCAACGCCGGTAGCTGGGTCGTCGCGCACGTGGCGCAGCAGCAGGAAGCCTACTGGTGCACGGGCGCACAGGGCCTCGAGCCCGACGAGTGGCTCGCCGGCCTCGAGGTCGGCGTTGGCTCCGAACCCTCAGTCCCCGACTACCGCGAGGCGCTCGACGCATTTGCCCGCGTCCGCGGGCGCTCGATCCCGTACCTGCGCTCGCTCCGCGACGAGAACCTCGAGGCGCAGATGGCGGGCAGCGCGGAGACGGTCGGGGATCTGGTGGTGCGCGCCGTGGGGCACGTCTTCGTGCATACGGGTGAACTCGCGACCATCGCTTCACTCGTTGGGGCGCCGGACCTCGGAGCGCCGGGGCGGCTCACCCACTCGACCGCGCCTCCAGCGGCCCCTACCGGGTAGCGCCAACGAGCAACGAATAGCCCGGGCGGTATCGCCCGGGCTTCGTGTTCGGTCGGCCGATGGTCCTCGGCCTAGACTTCCTGGACGAGCATGCCCGTCGGCTGGCGACGCCAGCTGCGGAACTTCGCGTTCTTGATGCCGGCGGCCATAGCGTAGTCGCGCGCGCGGCGCACCAGGCCGGACGGCACGTAGATGTAGAGCGGCGCCTCGCCGGTCTCGAGGGGCGCCCAGACCAGCTCTGCCTGCTGCCGCGTCACCGTCTCGCGGGTCTCGACCTGCGCGACGATCACCGGGCGGTTGCGCGGGTGCTCGACGACGACGATGTCGGGGAACACCTGCGAGGTCGACGCGCCACCGGCCGTGAACTCCAGCGCCAGCGTCGGAGACGGCAGGTTCGTGTACGTGCGGTACTCGGGGTGCGCCTCGTTTGGGTAGACGAAGCGGTCGCGTGCGAGCTGCCGCACGACGACCTCGATCTCGAACTGGCGGGACTCCTCGCTGCGCCGCCACGGCGTACCGGCCTCACGCCAGTCCATGACCGCGCGCTCGTGCTTCGCGGCAAACAGCCGCATGTCCTTGCCCTGCCCGTACAGGAACGCAAGGAGTGCGAGCGGGGCGACGAGGATGGCGATCACGACGCCGAACTGCGAAGGCCCGTCGATGCCGTCGAGGAGCAGCTGGAGGTTCCCGACGTTGACGTCGCCGAAGCGGATGTTGTCGAGGGCGTCCCACACGCCCTGGCCGCCGAAGGTGGGGCCGGGCGTGATGAAGATCGCCGCCAGCGAGCCCATCAGTGCGAGGAAGGCGACGAGACTGACAGGCGACGGCAGCTTGTACTGGCTGGCGGCCACGCCATGGCCGTGCGGTGCGACGGCCTCGACCTGTCCGCCCCCGACGGGGACGGGAGCAGGCGCGGCAGCGGCAGCGACGGCGGGGGCTTCCTCGGCAGGCTCGGCCTCGGCGGGCTCCTCGGCCTCAGCCTCGGCGGAGGCCTCGGCAGCTGCAGGCTCGGGCTCAGGCGCTGCCTCCTCGGCGGGCGCGGGCGGTGCCGCTGCGGGAGCTCCGTCGCCACCGACCTGGGCGCGGGCCGCCGCTCGATCGTCGAACCATAGCTCGTTGATGGCGGTGAAGTGCGCCTGGTCGTCCGGCACGTCGGGCTCGTCGAAGATCGCGTCGACAGGGCATGCGGGTTCGCACGCTCCACAGTCGATACAGGCCACCGGGTCGATGTAGAGCATCCGGTCTTCGCCTTCTTCGAAGTGGATGCAGTCGACCGGGCAGACCTCGACGCAGGACTGGTCCTGAACGTCGATACAGGGCTGGGTGATGACGAACGTCACGCGCTGCTCTCCCTCCAGTGAGGGGATGGCTCTCGCCTGCTTCGCGCGCAATCGTATCCGCGCCCCTCGCGAGCGTCTATGCCGCCCCGCCCTCGATGTCCCCGAGCGCGCCGGTAGCCCGCGTGGAGTCATCGTCGCGGGACTCGCGCCGACGTCCGGGATCCGGTTGACTGCGCGCCCGGATCGGGCTCTTCGGCGGCCCGGACGCGCCGAATGACGGACCGGTTCGGGCGATTCCGGCCGCCCCCCACTACAGGTCGAGGGCTACAGGTGGTAGAACATGTGCGACCGCGCTTACGGGAGCGCGGTGTACGGGAGGCGCTGCTGTGACGTTCGTCATCACCCAACCCTGCATCGAGGTCCGCGATCAGTCCTGCGTCGAGGTGTGTCCCGTCGACTGCATCCACTTTGAAGAGGGCGAAGACCGGATGCTCTACATCGAGCCCGTCGCCTGCATCGACTGTGGAGCGTGCGAGCCCGCATGCCCCGTCGACGCGATCTTCGACGAGGCCGACCTCCCCGACGATATGACGCACTTCACCTCCATCAACGTGCTCTGGTACAGCGACCCCGAAGGCGCCCGCGCGCAGGTCGCGTCGATTCCCGCGCTCGAAGGCGCCGAAGAGGCGCGAGCGGCCGCCGAGGCGCGGGCCGAGGCGGAGGCTGCGGTGGCCGCGGCAGAGGCCGCAGCCGCCGATGAGCCCTCGAAGGGCCTCTACAAGTACGGCGAGGGTGGCATCGAGGGGAAGTGCATCCTCTGCGGCCAGTACGTCACCAAGGGCGGCGTCATGTTCCGCGCGAAGTCCGTCGCCTGCGCGGACTGCGCCTCCAGGGCCGAGCGCATCCGCGACCCGTACCGCCAGGTCGCCGGTCGCCGCTAGGCCGCCGGGTGCGGCGCCGAGCCCACCGGTGAACCGCTACGTCGATGAGATGTCGCGCGAAGACCTCGTCGAGGAGGTCAAGGACCTCCTGGTGCGCGGCGTCTTCCGCCACGATGAGGTCGGCGACCCGACCATCCTCGGCCGGGACGCGCTGCGCAAGCAGGTGAAGCGCATCCGCCTCCGCATGCTCCTCGACGGGCGCGCCTCGACCTAAACCTCGCTCGCGGCCGGCTTCGGCCTCCGGATCTCGACGTACTGCCAGCGCTCGTCCTCGCGCACACGGTAGGAGTGCGCGCGGACCCCAAGGTAGGCGCGCAGCGCAGCGCGTTCGTAGTCGGCCCGCGTGAGCAATGCTGGTGTGTCGGCTTCGGGCGCTTCGAGGAGCGCGTCGAGGATGCGGTCACGCGGCCAGGTCGGGCCGGGGTCTGCCGCGCGCGATGCCGGCGAGGTCATGAAGTGGCCGATCACCGTCTCCTCGGACGGCACGAGGCCAAGCTCGGCGAACAGCCAGCGGTGGATGCGAATCGTGGCCTGCACCTGCGGCTCCGGCCACGGCTCGCCGCTGAACCCCTCGTGCTCGACGCCGACCGCGTGGTCGTTGGGGTTCGCGCCCGGCGGCAGCAGCGACCACTGCGGCGGTGCGCCGGAGTCGAGGCGTCCCGCGTGCCACGCCTGCCGCCGGATCGGGACGTGCTGCACGATGCGGCCGTCGCGGCCGATCGTGAAGTGCGCGGACTTGCTCGTCACCCGCGGACGCTCGCGGGCCCAGCGAATCATCGTCGCCTGCCAGCCCTGCATGACGTGCGACATGACCCCGTGCGGCACGATCGCGCCGCCCATCGCCGCCGTCTCGACGCGTTCGACGCCCGGCATCCACTCCACCACTGGCCCCACCCTCCTCCGCGCGGCCGCTCGCCACGCGTAGAGGGGGTAGGGTCTGTTGCCCGAGGGGAAGCCCCGAGGGGTCCGTGGCGCTGCCGTCCGAGGGGCTACGTCGTCGGGGTCGGGGCGGCGGACTCCTCCTCGAGGTACGGGAGGATCGCCTCCATGAGGTCCGTCTCAGAGTCCAGCGAGCGCCCGATGCCCGAAAGCAGTCCCATCACGCGTGCGATCAGCACCACGTCCCCAGGCACCTCGACCAGCGGGTTGGCGCGCAGCACGCGTCCGAGCCGCAGGTTCACCTCGGCGAACAGCTGCTGGTCGGCGTAGGCCTGGCCGGAGCGCAGTACATCGCCCAGGAATGCCTCGCCCAGCTCGTAGTAGGTCTCTTCATCGCGGACGCGGGTGCGGAAGCCCATGTCCTCCATCGCCGAGGAAATCTCCGCGCGGTGCTGGGCGATGATCGCGCTGGTCAGCACCACCACCTGCTGCCGGAACTCGTCCGGTAGTCGCTTCGTGAGCCCGAAGTCCACGAGGCCGATACGCGCGGGCTCACCGTCGCGCGGCGGCAGCACGAACAGGTTGCCGGGGTGCGGGTCGGCGTGGAACATGCCGTGCCGCAGGATCGTCACGTTGTAGATGTCGATGAGCGAGTCGGCGATCGCCGAAGTGTCGACCCCGAGCTCGCGCAGCTCCTCGACGTTCGTGATCTTGATGCCGTCGAGGTAGTCCATCGTCAGCACGCGGCGGCTCGAGCGCTCCCAGTAGATGCGCGGGACGACCACGTCGTCTCGATCGGCGAGCAGTGCCGCGATCTCCTCGGCGGCCCGTCCCTCGTGCTCGAAGTCGATCTCGTCGGGCGCGTTGCGCTCGAGCTCCTGGGCGAGCGGGCGGAAGTCGATCACGGTCTCGATGCGCGCCCAGATCGAGGTGAGCCAGCGGATCGTCTCGATGTCCCACGCGACGATGCGGTCGATGCCGGGGTACTGCACCTTCACGGCCACGTCGGTACCGTCGTGGAGCCGCGCGCGGTAGACCTGTGCAAGCGAGGCGGCCGCGACGGCTTCACGGTCGAACTCCGCGTACAGCTCGTCGACCGGCCCACCGAGCTCGCGCTCGATGAGCGGCTGCATCTCCTCCCAAGGCCGCGGCGGGACGGCGTCGTGCACCAGTGACATCGTCTCGACGTACTCCTCGCGGAGGATGTCGGCGCGACTGCCGAGGAACTGCACGGACTTGATGATCAGCCCCTGCTGCTTCACGGAGCGACGGACGATCGAGCGCGCCGCGCCGAGGTGGAAGCGCGCGGTCTGCTCGGGCAGGTCGGAGCGGCGCAGCCACCGCATGATGCGGAGCCACCGCCAGCGCAGCCACAGCAGCACGACGGTGACGGCCATCAGCACGAAGCGCCGCCAGCGCCCCGAGGGCGGCCTCGGTGGCTCCGCGACTATTGCTTGCGCCATTGCGTCATCCCCTCGACGCGCGGGTGGGCCGTTGCGGTACGATCGTGGCGATGGTGGTCTTCAATCCGTTCCTGCCCTCGTACCAGGCCAACCCCTACCCGGCCTACGCCGCGCTGCGCTCCGAGGACCCCGTGCACTTCAGCGCCGCCATCCAGGCCTGGGTGCTCACGGCCTACGAGGACTGCGAGCGTGTGCTCCGCGACGCCGAGACGTTCTCGTCGAGCTCGTTCACGGCCTCGGGCCAACTCGCGACCGTGTTGCAGCAGCAGCGGCGCGAGTTCCCGCTGGGCGAGGTGCCGACCGTGCTCAACTCGGACCCGCCGGTGCACACCCGCCTCCGCACGCTGCTCAACCGCGCGTTCACCCCCCGCGCCATCGCGGGTCTGCGCCCGCACATCGAGGAGATCGCCGCCTCGCTGCTCGCCGACGCCGACCGCGCGAGCGGGCGATTCGACGCCGTCACGGGCTTCGCGCAACCCCTCCCAATCATCGTAATCGCCGAGCTACTGGGAGTCCCGCCGGGCGACCGCGACCAGCTCAAGGAGTGGTCGACGGCCATCGCGAACACGACCAACGTGCTGAACACCGAAGGCGCGCTCGAGGCCGCGCGCCAGGCCACCAGCGAGCTCATCGCGTACATGGACGAGATCGTCGCGCAGCGCCGCGCGGCTCCCGGCGCGGACATCATGACGGCGCTCGTGCAGGCCGAGGAGGATGGCGAACACCTCTCGCACGACGAGCTCCTCGCGTTCTCCATCCTCCTGCTCCTCGCCGGCCACGAGACGACGACGAACCTGATCGGCAACGGCCTGTTCGCGCTCACCGAGCACCCGGGGCAGGCCGCGCGGCTCCGCGCCGAGCCCGAGCTGGCGCCCTCGGCCGTCGAGGAGTTCCTGCGCTACGACAGCAGCGTGCAGGGCGCGGTGCGCTTCGCGCGCCAGACCGCCGAGATCGGCGGGCGCAGCATCGAGCAGGGCTCAACGCTGCTGCTGCTCCTCGGCGCCGCGAACCGCGACCCGGCGCAGTTCCCAAACCCCGACGCGCTCGACGTCGCACGCTCGCCGAACCGGCACCTGTCGTTCGGTCGTGGCATCCACTTCTGCCTCGGCGCGCCGCTTGCACGTCTCGAGGGTGAGATCGCGTTCAGAGCCCTGCTCGATCGCTTCCCCGAGCTGCGGGTCGCCGAGGGCGGCGCGGAGCGCGGCGGCACGCTGGTGCTGCGCGGCATGGGCAAGCTCGAACTCGAAATCTGAGGAGGAGGCGCCGTCGTGAGCGACTACGACAGCAGCAACGTGTTCGCACGCATCCTGCGCGACGAGATCCCGAGCGACCGCGTCTACGAGGACGACGAGTTCATCGCGTTCCGCGACATCAACCCCGCCGCCTCGACGCACATCGTGCTCATCCCCCGTGGCGAGCCACCGGCCGGCCCGGTCGGCCTCGAGGACGGCGACGCCGCGTGGGCGGGCCGCATGCTCGTCGTGGCCTCGCGGATCGCGACCCAGGAGGGGCTGGACGAGGGAGGCTACCGGCTGGTCGTGAACAACGGCCAGGACGCGGGTCAGGAGGTGCCACACCTCCACATGCACATCCTCGGCGGCGGCGAGCTCGGCCCGATCGCCTGACCCAGGCTGCGGATCGAGCACCTCGGCGCTTCGCGAGGGCGTCGACGGCGGCGGGTCGCGTGTACCCTAGCGCGTGCGGCGTGGAGTGGGCCCGTAGCTCAGCGGCCTAGAGCAGTCGGCTCATAACCGATCGGTCCCAGGTTCGAATCCTGGCGGGCCTACCAACCCACCGCTCATGCTCCGGCAAGTCATCAGGAGAGACCGAATGGACCCGGCAAAGATATTCAACTGGGCGGGCGTGGACCCGTGGCCTTCCGACTATCCCGGCGTCGGGATGAAGGTGGTGACCGGCGAGCGCATGCAACTCGTCTGGGCCGAGTTCCAGCCCGGCGCGAGCTACAACCTCCACTCGCACGAACGCGAGCAATTCAGCTTCATGCTGAGCGGTCGGATGCGCCTCACCGTCGGGGACGAGGTCTCCGAGATCGGGCCCGGAGACATGTGGTACGCCCCGAGCAACGTGGTCCACGGCGGCGAAGTCCTGGGGGACGAGCCCGTCGTCTTCGTCGACGTCTACTCACCCCCCGCCGAGGAGTTCACGACAGACAGCGACTAGCACGACTCCCCCAGGATGCACGGGCGCAGGAACCGGGGATTGGAGCGCACGCGATGCCCCGCAAGATGTCTCAGCCATCGGGCGCGGCGGCCGAGCAGTCCAGCGGCGAAGTCGTGCTGCTCTCGGGCGGCAACCCACAGATCGCGAAGGCCGACGGTGACGCCCCCGTGCAGGCGTATATCGCCGCGATGCCGGGGTGGAAGAGCGACCTGGGACGGCGCCTCGACGAGCTCATCGTGCGAACCGTGCCCGAGGTGCGGAAGGCCGTGCGGTGGAACTCGCCGTTCTACGGTGTCGTGGGGCAGGGCTGGTTCCTGAGTACCCACGTCTTTACCCGTCACGTCAAGGTGACCTTCTTCGCGGGCGGGTCGCTGGAACCCGTCCCACCCGAGTCGGGCAAGGATCCGAACGAGCGCTGGATCAACATCCATGAGGGCGAGTTCGACGAGGAGCAGATGGAGCGGTGGATCGCGCAGGCTGCCGCCATTCCCGGCTGGGACGGCTTCCAGCACACGTAGGCATCGAGGTTCCTCGCCTGCTACTCCTGTGACAGCAGCCACCCCAGGAGCGCGTCGACGAAGGCGTCGCCGTAGCCCGGCCCGTGGCCGCTGCCCTCGCTCGCCCAGAGCTCGATCGTGACGCCCTCGGTGCAGCCCGATTCGAGGCGGAACGCGCGCGTCTCGGCGCCCGGCACGTTCTGGTCGAGGTCGAGGGCGGCGTAGGGCTGGGGCTCGTCCGGCCAGTCGCAGCCGGCCTGCCGGCCCCCGCGCGCTGCCATGTCCCACGCCCCGGCGTAGAAGGCCAGCTCGCCGTCGCCATCCGAGTCCCGGGACTCCTCGTCACCGTCGAAGAGGATCACCGGGTCCTCGGTGCCGTGGATGTGCAACACCGACACCGGAGGCGCGCCCTCGCAGCTGGAGTCCTCGACGTAGCTGGTGCCGGCCAGGCTGGCCACCGCGCGGAGGCCGGGCAGACCCTTGCACGCCAGGTGGTGCGACATAAACCCGCCGTTCGAGTAGCCGAAGACGTACACCGGCCCGAAGTCCGCGATCGCCTCGGCGGCCGCCACCAGCTCGGTCAGGTACGCGACGTCGTCCTCGCCGGTCTTGCCGCGCGCGCAGCACTCGTCGGTGGGGTTCCAGAAGGGGTTCCCCATGCCGTCGCGTGTCCCGTTGGGCAGCAGGAGCGCGAACCCGTCGGTCGTCACGCGCTCGTGGAGGGGCACGTAGGCGGCCAGGGAGGCCGAGTCGCTCCCGTACCCGTGCAGAGCCACGATGAGCGGCGTCTCGCCGTCGACGAACGTCGAGGGAGTCACGAGCACCGCGGGCTCGTCCCGCGCGGGGTGATCGACGTACTGCACCACGCCGCCCGAGTCCTGCACCAACTCGACGGTCCGTTCGAGGACCGTACCCTCCGGCAGCCCGGACGGCTTGTCTTCGTCCTCGGACCACCAGTCCGCGCCGAACAGGATCGACTCCACCCGGAACGCAAGTTCCTCGATCTCCTGCAGCCGCTCGTCCAGATCGTCGAGGCGCTCGCCGCTCTCACGCGCTTCGAGGTCGGCGAGTTCCTGCCGTAGCACGAGCACCTCGGCGCGGAGTTCGGCGTTCTCGTCCGCAAGCGCATCGACGGACGCCTCGAGGGAGTCGGCGCGCGCCTCGAACTCCCGCACCCGCTGCTCGTCGTCCGAGTCGCCCTCGTCGGTGCACGCGAGGAGGGTGGCGGCCACGAGGATGCAGAGCGTCACGGCCTTGAGCGAGCGCAGTGAGCCAACCCTGATCGACGCCGCGAGGCCGCTCACCCCCATCAGCTACTCCGAGCACTCCGGGGCGCGCGGGCCCCAACAAGCATCGTGCGGAGCACGCAGTCTACTTGAGGTGACATGCGGCGCCAGGTCCTGCTATTGCCCCTCGACCTGCACAGTGATGATGTCGACGTTGTGGTACTTCTGGTGGCGGACCGACGAGGCGTAGTGACGAAGTAGCCGGAACGAGAGTTCGCGATCGTCCTCGATCTCGGGCTGTTCGGGCAGATACGCCAGGCTGTCCTCGAGGTTCTCGTCCCCGAACACCGCCGCAAACTCCAGCTCCGCCACCCCGTCCGCAAGGTCCGCGCCCACGACCAGCCGTCTTCCGGTGCCCGTCTCATTCTCGCCCTGGAGCAGGCTGGCAAGGGTCTCCTCGCCGGCTGAGCGCAGTCGATCGGTCGATGCGCCGTTCCAGCCGATCCGCGACGCGAACGACTCCAGGAACTCGTCGAGCTCCGGCAGCGCCGAGGGGCTCAGCTCGAGCCGGGTGCGCCTGCGATGGCGCGAGAGGCCCACGACCTGGGTCAACACGATGGCGACGATGCCGCCGACCACCATGCCGTTGCCGAGCACGGTGCCCAGTGAGCCCGTCAGCAGATCCGGGAAGACAAACTTGTACTCGAACCCGATGCCTATCCAGAACGCCAGCCCGACGATCATGGCCTTCTGCTGGTCGAGACCGTCCTTGGCGACCGTCTTCATTCCTTCGACGAACACCAGCGCGATGAATATCGTCACGTACGACCCCACCACAGGTGCCGGGATGGCCAGCAGGAGCGCGGCTATCTTCGGGAAGAAGGCGGACAGCATCAGGATGCCGCCCGCGTAGAGTCCGACGCGTCGGGCAGCCACCCCGGTCAGCGCGATGAGGGGGATGCTGGACGAATAGGTCGTGTTCGGCACCGTGCCGGCGAGGCCCGAGAGCACATTGCCCAGGCCGTCCGCATTCAGGGCGCCCTGGATGACACGAAAGTCAGTCGTCCGCAGCTGTCGGCGGGACACTTGCTGGACTGCCACGCCGTCGCCAACCGTCTCCAGCGCGCTCACGAGAGAGACCAGCGCGAACGTCAGCAGGAGTGCCCAGAACTCCGCGCCCAGCTCCACGCTCAACCCCGGCCATGCCGCATCCGGCAGGCCGATCCATGCGGCATCGAGCACGCTCCGATAGTCGTAGAGCCCGAAGAAGGATGACGCCACGCAGCCCGCGGCCACACCGACGAGCGGCGCCCACAGTTGCAACCACTTCGGCGCCCGGAGTGCCAGCGGCGTGACCACGCCCACCGTGACTGCCGCGGTGAGCGGGGCGGCGACATCGGGGGTCGAGTCCGGGACGTTTGCCAGCATACGGAACACAATCGGCGCCGCCATCGCGGCGAGGAGCATGATCACGACACCGGACACGAGCGGCGTAATGACGCGTCGCAGCGTGGACAACTGCGCCGCCAGCAAGAAGTAGCAGGCCGCCGACGCAACGATGAGGGTGGCCATCATGGCGGGCCCGCCCGCGTCCATCGCCAGGACACATATCACGAGGAAGGTGGGGGAGGTCCCCATGAAGAGGATGTAGCCCGATCCGAAGCGCCCGACGCGGGCCGATTGGAGCATCGTGATCGCGCCGCTGATGAGGACCGCGCTGAAGACCGCCCAGGTCAGGTAGGAGTCTGGCTGGTCGGCCGCGCGCATGATGATGGCGACGGTGACCACGATGGGAGCCAGGAGAATGGCGGTCGCCTGCAGTCCGAGGCCCGCGGAGAGGAGATGAGGAGGTCGCTCTTCCGGCTCGTACCTGATGTTCTCGTTCGCGACTGTCATCTGATATGCAAGGCTTTCATCCGGTGAGCAACAATCTGACGGACGTCCAGTTCAGGCTGCAAGCTCCCGCTGCCGGCTCAGGCTGACTGACCAGCCCGGGCCCGCACCTCGCACTCCAGGCATTCGTCCATGACCACCATGAGGCCCGCGTCCCGCGCCGCCGAGGCGCCCTCGTCGCTCACGACGCCGATCTGCATCCAGACTGCCCGCGCCCCGATCTCGATCGCGTCGGCGACGATCGCGGGGATCTCCGCCGAGCGTCGGAAGATGTCGACGACATCGACGGGCTCCGGAATCGAGGCGAGGTCGGGGTAGCACGTCTCGCCGAGGATCTCCGAGGCCGCGGGGTTCACCGGGATGATGCGGAGTCCCTGCTCCTGGAGGTACTGCGCCACAGCGTGGCTGTCGCGCTCCGGGCGTGGGGACAGGCCGACGACCGCAACAGTCCTGCACACTTCCAGCACCCGGTCGATGTCACCCACGCCGCGCCTCCGAGGTCGAGCTCGCTGGTCCGGTAGAAGACTCTACGTGCGCCGAGACCACTGGGCCTACCGCCGCGCCCCGGCGAGCTGACGCCGCACGAGGCGCGCGTACAGGCCGTCCTGCGCCGCAAGTTCCTCGTGCTGGCCGACTTCGACCACACGGCCCTCGTCGAGCACCACGATCTGGTCCGCATCCCGCACCGTCGAGAGGCGGTGCGCGATCACGAGAGTCGTGCGGTGCTCCATCAGCTCGTCGAGTGCGTCCCGCACCAGGCGTTCGTTCAGCCCGTCGAGGTGTGAGGTGGCCTCATCGAGGATCAGCACGGGCGCGTCCTTCAGCAGCGCGCGGCCGATCGCGACGCGCTGGCGCTGACCGCCCGAGAGCTGCGCGCCGCGTTCACCCACCGTGGTGTCGAGACCGTCGGGCAGCGACTCGACGAAGTCGGCAAGGCCCGCGCGCTCGATCGCGAGCATGATCTCGCCCTCGGCCGCGTCAGGCCGGGCGACGAGCAGGTTCTCGCGGATCGAGGCGTTGAACAGGTAGGTGTCCTGCGCCACGAGCGCGACGTGCCCACGGAGTTCGTCGAGCCGGTAGGTGCGCAGGTCGGCGTCTTCGAGCGTGATGCTGCCGTCCTGTGGGTCCCAGAACCGCAACATGAGGTGCGCCGCCGTCGTCTTGCCCGCGCCCGAGGGACCGACCAGCGCCACGGTCCCGCCCGGCTTGAGGTCAAACGACACAGCATCGAGCGCGGCGCGCGGGGTGTCCTCGTACGTGAAACCGACGGCGGCGAACGCGCCTTCCGAGACCCCCGTGGTCGCGGCTGCCTCGCCACCGGCGGCCATGCCGGGGCCGTCGAGAACCGCCACCTGCTCGCTGTGTACGGCCGTCAGGCGGCGCGTCGCGCCGAGCGTGTCGCCGAGTCGCCGACCCACCTGCGCCAGCTCGGCGACGGGCATGAACGCGCCCATCGCGAGCAGGGTGAGCATCGGCGCGAGCGACGAGTCGACCTCGCCGCGCACAGCGAGCGCGCCACCGATCGTGAGCACCGCGAGGCCGCCGAACCCGGTCAGGCCCTCGAGGAGCGTGCGCTGCGTCGAGATCTGGCGGTTGAAGCCGGCCCGGACTGGGCGGTACTCGCCCATCAGCCCCTCGAACTCCGCCTTGCGCTCGGGCTCGCGCTGGAACGCGGTCACCTCGCGCAGCCCCTGCAACGTGTCGACCATGTGCGCGTTGAGCGCTCCGAGGTGGTCCCTCGAGCGTGACCCTAGCCGGTCGACGATGCGGCGAGTGAACAACGGGCTCAGCCCGGCCACCACCAGCAGCGGCGCGAGGCCCAGCCCGAGCCGCCAGTCGACGACGAACAGCGTGATCAAGGCCGCGCCCGGCACGACGACGCTCACGAAGGCGTTGGCGATGGTGTGCGCGAAGAAGTACTCGACGGTCTCCACGTCCTGCGTCGCCATCGACACGAGGTCGCCGGTGCGCCGTCGCAGCAGGTAGGCCGGCGCGAGCTGGTCGAGCTTGCGGAAGAGGTCAATGCGCATGTCCGCGAGCAGGCGGAACGCCATGTCGTGCGAGATCCAGTTCTCGAGGAACCGGAACACGCCGGTCAACACGGCGACGACCATCAAGAGCACGGCGAGCAAGGCGATCGACTCCCCCTCGCGCACGTTCGCGACCATGAGCGCACCGATCACGCCCACCGCGATCGAGCCGAGGAAGAAGGCCACGCCCGTCACGAAGGTGAGGGTCGTCTTCGCCCAGTAGGGGGCGGCGAGGCTGAGCAGCCGTGCGGAGGTCTCGCGCCACCCCATGCCCTCGGCGCGGATGATCGCCTCGGTCGGCCCGCCGACATCGGCGCGCATGGTCAGCGCGCCCGAATCGCCGACGGCGGCCGGCTCGGGCGCGGGAGCGCCGGCAGCCCACTCGTCGAGGCTCGGGTCGGTCATCTGGCCGGCCATGAGCCAGTCGTAGACCCCGCCCTCCTGGAGCAGCGTCTCGTGGTCGCCGCGCTCGACGAGCCTGCCGTCGTCCAGCACGAGGATCTCGTCGCACGCGCGCACGCTCGACAGGCGGTGCGCCATGATCAGCGTCGTCCGCCCCTGCATGAGCGCGTCCAGCGCCGCCTGGATGGTCGCCTCGTTCTCGGCGTCCACGCTCGAGAGCGCCTCGTCGAGGATCAGGATCGGCGCGTTGCGCAGCAGTGCGCGGGCGATGGCGATGCGCTGTCGCTCGCCGCCCGAGAGGCGGTGGCCACGCTCGCCGATCACTGTCGAGTAGCCCTCGGGAAGGTTGGTGATGAACTCGTGCGCGTTCGCGGCGCGCGCCGCCTCGCGGACCTCATCGTCGGTCGCGTCGGGCTTCGCGAACCGCAGGTTCGCCAGCACCGATCCGTGGAACAGGTACGTGTCCTGCAGCACGACAGCCATCTGCGCGCGGATGTCCTCGAAGCGCAGTTCGTTCAGGTCGTGGCCGCCGAGGCGGATCGTGCCCTGCTGCGGCGTGTAGAGGCGCTGGAGCAGCCACACCAGCGTCGACTTGCCGGAGCCGGAGCGGCCGACCACGCCAATGCGCCGCCCGGGCTCGACGGTGAACGAGACGCCGTTCAGCGCCGGTCGACGCCCGGTTGGGTAGCTGAACGTCACGTCGTCGAACTCGATGCGCGGCTCCAGATCGCGCGCAGGCGCGGCGTCGGTGTCGGGCGTGAGGGGCTCGGCGCGGTCGATGTCGAGCACGGCCTCGGCGGCAGCCACGCCGAAGAGGCCCTGGTGGAAGAGCTGGCTGAGCTCGCGCAGCGGGCGGAACACCTCGACGCCGAGCATGAGCACGACGAGCAACTCGGCCAGCTCCATCGCGCCGCTCTCGACGCGCAGCGCACCCACGAACAGCGCCACGGCCGCGCCGACGGTGATCGCGAGGATGGTGAGGCCCTGCGCGACTGCGTTGCTCACGAGCACGCCCATCGTCGAGCGGAACACCTCGTGCGCGCGTTGCGCCAACGCCTCACCTCGGCGGCCGCTCTGGCCGAACGCCTTGAGGGTGGCGAGCCCCTGCACGGAGTCGAGGAAGTCGGCGGCGAAGGCGCCGTACGCGTCGCGCCGGCGCAGCGACGCGTCGGCGTTGCGTTGCTTGAGCAGCGACGGGACGAGCAGCGTCGCGAGCGCGAAGGCGAGGTAGACAGCCGCCACCGGGAGGTCGAGCCAGCCCATGAAGATGAAGATGCCGAGCGGCGCCACCGTCGCCACGATCAGCTGCGGCAGGTACTGCCCGAAGAACGTCTCGAGCTGCTCGACGCCCTCGATGACCCCGACGGTCACGTCGCCGGTGCGCTGGCGGTCGAAGTGCGCCGGCCCCAGGCGCGAGACCTGGTCGAAGAGCCGCTGGCGTAGCGCGAACTGCACGTCGAGGGCGGTGCCGTTGGCGATCTCCTCCTTGACGTAATGCAACGCGGAGGTGGCCAGGACAGCGCTACCCGCGGCGACGATGAGGGGCGTCAGCTCGGCGAGGCCGTCGCCCTCGAAGATGCGCGCCCCGATCCAGCCCAGCAGGGCCAGCCGCGCGACGCCGGCCGCGACAGCGGCGAGGCCGACGATGACGGCTAGCGCGATCCGCCCGCGGACGCCCTCGGTGAACCGCCACAGCTCCCCGGAGAATGTCATCGAGTCACCCTTGTCACGATCGAAGGCGCCTCTCGCGGGGCGCGGCGCGCGAGTGCGGTCACTGTGGCACAGCGCCCCTGATCGTCACAGCCTCGGCGGCCCCGGCCCGACCTGATCAGAGCGCGCCACCGCGCTATCGTGTTTCTACGCGACCTGCCTGCTACACGCTGACCAGATGGGGTGGACCAATGGCGCTCGGCATCCAACTGAACTTCAACGGCAACTGCCGGGAGGCGTTCGAGTTCTACCGCTCCGTCTTCGGCGGCGAGTTCGACAACCTCCTGACGTTCGGGGACGGGCCCGACGACTTCATCGTCCCGGAGGACGAGCGCGAGCACGTCATGCACGTCTCGCTCCCGATGGGCGATAGCGTGCTGATGGGCAGCGATACCCCTACGTGGTCGCCCGAGCCGACGCAGATGGGAAACAACTTCGCGATCTCCTGCATGCCGAGCAGCCGCGAGGAGACCGATGAGCTCTTCGGCCGCATGGCCGAGGGCGGCACGGTGACGATGCCCCTGGAGGACATGTTCTGGGGCGCCTACTTCGGAGCCTGCACTGACCGCTTCGGCGTCAGGTGGCAGTTCAACTGCGAACCGGAATAGCTCAGCCGACCGTCGTGGACGCGAGTACGCTCAGATGACCCGGGCATGCGTAGTACAAAACCAATATCGGCGAGACCTGAGCTCGTCTAGCGAGTAAACTTGCGCGGTAGAGGCGCCGGACGCGTCGTCTGGAGGGGGCGAGGGCCATGCTGCGGTTCGCTGAAGAGATCATCTTGCTCCTGCTCGGTGACGAGGACGGCAGGTTCGCGCACACGCGCAGTTGGACCCTTGACTACGCCCTCGCCGGCGCCGTCCTGATGGACCTCGCGATGGAAGACCGTATCGATACGGACCTCGAAAACCTGATCCTCCTCGACGCCACGCCGATCGGCGACGACCTGCTGGACCCGACGCTACGAGAGATCTCGGCGGGCGGGCAGCAGGACATTCGCTACTGGGTGGAGCAGACCGCGCAGCGCTCGGCGGATATTCGCCAGGAAGCCCTCGCGCGGCTGGTCCAGCGCGGCATCCTGGAGAGCCGCGACGACCGGCACCTCTGGGTCTTCCGCTCGCGGCGCTACCCGGCCGTCGACGGCACGGCCGAGCGCGAAGTGAAGCTGCGCATCATGGGTGTGCTGTTCAGCAACGAGATCCCCAGCCCCCGCGACGTCATGATCATCGCCCTCGCCGAGGCGTGTGGCATCTTCAGCGACCTGCTCTCCCGGCAGGAGCTGGAACGCGCCGCCCCGCGCATCGAGCAGGTCCGCAAGCTGGACCTCATCGCACAGGCCATGACCCGGGCAATCCTGGACATCGAGCTGTCCGTGGCCGCCTCGGTGCAGGCGCGGATGTACTACTAGGCCCAACCTCGAGGCCTCCTCGAACGGGCCGAGTACCCGGGCACGAGAAACGGCGGCAGCGCCTCGCAGCGCTGCCGCCGTTGTATTTGCGTCGCGTGACGGCTACGCGGGAGCGGGCTCCTTGCCGGAGACGATCGCCTTGAGCTTGGAGCTCGCCGTGAACTTCGGCGCGCTCGACGGCGGCACCACCACCGACTCGCCGGTGCGGGGGTTGCGCGCCATGCGCTCGCCACGCTCTACCCGGCTGAACTTGCCGAGGCCCGGGTAGGACACTTCGTCCCCCAGGCTCACGGACGAGGCGACGACGTCGCGGAATCCGTTGAGGACGCGCTCGGTCTCGGCGTTGCTCGCCCCGGACTTCGCCGCTACTTCCGCGATCAGGTCTGCTTTGTTCACTGTTCATCCTTTCCCGTCGCGCCGGGCTCCCCCCGGGCAGCAAAAGATTACGCGCATATGCGCATTCATGGCTAGTCCCTACAGGCCGTTTCCGCCTGTTTCCGTAAGGAATTCGCCCGGATCGGGCCCGGATCCGCTCGTGGGTCGGGCAGATCGCCCGCCGGGTCGCGTCCGCAGGCACCACGAATGTAGTCCAACGAAACGGCCCCGGCGGGAGCCGGGGCCGTTGTGCGTGCGCCTGACGCCGTGCGGCGTGGGACTAGCTGCGAGGCAGCCCGAGGCCGCGCGTGGCGATGATGTTGCGCTGGATCTCGCTGCTCCCGCCCGCGATCGTCATCGGGATCGCGTCGACGTAGCCGTGCGTGAAACGCGCGCGCATCGGCGTGAGCTCGTGCTCCTGGTCCCAGAGGTTGGCGTAGAGCCCGAAGACGCGCGTCCCGGTGCGCTGGAGCTTCTGCATCGTCTCCGTGCCGAACATCTTCACCATCGAGGACTCGTAGTTCGGGATCAGCCCCGCGCCCTGCATCGAGGCGACACGCAGCGAGAGGTTCGCCGCGACCTCGGTGGCAACCCACGCGTCGGCCAGGTCACCGCGCACGCTCGGGATGTCGAGGCGGTTGCGGCCCGCGCCGTCGTCGGTCTTCACGTACGCCATGAGCTGCTCCATGGCCACGCGGTCGTTGACCGCGCTGTCGACCGAGGAGCGCTCGTAGTCGAGCAGGGTCATGCCGACGTACCAGCCGCGGTTCTCCTCACCGACGACGTTCTGGGCGGGGACGCGCACGTCCTCGAAGAACGTCTCGTTGAAGATGTGCTTCCACGACATGCTGATCAGCGGCCGCACCGTGAGCCCCGGCGACTTGATGTCGTCGAACAGCAGGAACGAGATGCCGCGGTGTTTCGGCGCGTCCGGGTCGGTGCGCACGAGTGCGAAGAGCTTATCGGCGAACTGCGCGCCTGAGGTCCAGATCTTCTGGCCGTTGACGACAAACTCGTCACCGTCGCGCAGGGCGCGGGTCTGCAGGCCAGCGAGGTCCGAGCCTGCGCCCGGCTCGGAGTAGCCCTGCGCCCACGAGACCTCGCCGGAGAGGATCCCCGGCAGGTAGGACGCCTTCTGCTCGTCGGTGCCGTGCACGATGAGCGTGGGGCCGAGCAGCGAGACTCCGCCGCCGCCGACGCTCGGGGCGGCGGCCTTCGCCAGCTCCTCCTTGAAGATGTACTGCTCCCACGTGCTCAGTCCCGCGCCGCCGTACTCCTTCGGCCAGTGCGGGGCGACCCAGCCGCGGTCGGCGAGGGCGCGCGACCAGTCCTCGGCGGCGCCGCGGCGGGTGGGGTCGTCCGACTTGCGGTCGGCGGACCAGCCCTCCTCGAACATCGCGCCGCCCTTCTTGGCTACCTCCTGGTAGTGCTCCGGGAGGCCGTCACGGATGACTGCCTGCACCTCCGCGCGGAACGCGGCCTGCTCTGCGTTGTCTGCCCAGTCCATCGTGTCCTCGGTTTCTCATCAGCGCCCCGGCGACTCCGCCGGGACGCGCCCATTCTACGTGTTACGTCTTGCGCCGTGTGCGGGGGCTAGTCGGTGCCTCCCGCGGCGCGCAGCGCGGCGATCTCCTCGTCGTTCCAGCCGTGCTCCTGCAGGATCTCGTCGGTGTGCCGCCCCAGCGTCGGCGACGCCATGTTGTTGCCCGTCGGTGTCTTCGACATCTGGACGATCGGGCCGACCATGCGCTCCGGCCCCGTGAGCTCGTGGTCAAGGTCGACCATGTAGCCCATGGCGTTCACCTGCGGGTCGTCGGCCATCTCCTCCGGGTGGTTCACCTTCGACGCCGGCGCGCCGACGGCGTCGAACGCCGCGATCCACTCGTCCATCGTCTTGGTGAGCATGACGTTGCGGACGCGCTCGAGCATCGCCTCGGCGATCGCATTGTTCGCAGGGTCCAGCGCGTTGAACTCCGGGTCGGCCGTCGGGTCATCCTCGACGCCGAGAGCGCGGCGGAACTGGTCGCGGTTGGCCGGCGTGAGCGCGCCCAGGATGACCGCGCCGTCCTTCACGCTGTAGCCGCCGTAGTAGAGCCGGAACGCCTTGCCGAGCATCTCGAACATGTTGCCCTTGGCGGCAAGCTGCTCCTGGTAGCTGGCGCCCGCATCGCGCGCCTCGTAGAGGCGCTGCATCGCAGGGTTCGTGACCATCGCGTCGAACACCGGGAGCTGGCTGACCGAGCCGCTGGCCAGGTTGAGCCCCGCCGCGAGCAGCGAGCTGGCGATGTGCTGCCCCTCGCCTGTGCGCTCGCGGTGGAAGAGCGCCGCGACCACGCCGAGCGCTGCGCCAAGGCCGGCGTGGTAGTCGCCGGGGGCGGTGGCCGTGATCATCTCCGGCGCGCCGTACTCGTCCACCTTGCCGTCGGCGGCCATCAGGCCGCTGTACGCCTGGGCGATGATGTCGGAGCCCGAGCGCTCGGCCCCGGGCCCGCGGTCGCCGTAGCCGCTGTTCTCGATGTAGACGAGGTCCGGCCGGAACCGAGTCAGCGTCTCGTAGTCCACGTTGAGTCGCTGCGGCACGCCGGGCCTCGAGTTGATCAGGAAGACGTCGAACTCCGGGATGAGCCGGTGCACCGCCGCCTGGCCGGCCTCGTTGCTCAGGTCCAGGACCAGGCTGCGCTTGCCGCGGTTGAGCGTGTGGAACGCCTTGCTCTCGCCGGGCACGAACTCGCCCAGCACGCGCAGGCCCTCGCCACCCGGCGGCTCGCACTTCACTACGTCAGCCCCGAAGTCCGCGAGCGTCTGCCCGGCGTACGGCCCGGCCACGATCTGCGATACCTCGAACACCTTGATACCCGCGAGCGGTCCCGGCATGCCCCACCTCGATTCTTCCGGCGTTCGCCTGTTCCGCACGATGTATAGCCCGGATCGATCCGCACGGGAAGGGCCACGGGCCGTTTCGCGGTCCAGCACACCCGGATTACCCGGCGCCACGGCGCCGATGCGCTATAGCGTTCGCTATATTGCAGGCGGCAGGCCGGACACACCTGCCGGACGGAGGAGTAGCGATGACGAAGGCGGTAAACAACCTTCGCGGAAAGTACGCGATCGTCGGCGTCGGTGAGACCGAGTTCTCCCGCAACTCGGGGCGCACCACGCGCCGCATGGGCGTCGAGGCGATCCGCAACGCGGTCCACGACTCCGGGCTGGAGTGGGACTCCACCAGCTGGGGGATGATGGCGTACGGCAGCAACGACCGCGCCTTCTCGGACCAGATCGCGCAGGACCTCGGCATCCAGCTCGACTACCACGTCGATATCTTCGGCGGCGGCAACTCCACCGAGACGATGATCGGCGCGGCGATCGGCGCGCTCGAGGGCGGCCTCGCGGACGCGTTCATCCTCTACCGCACGATGAACGGCTACACCGAGGCGCGCATCGGCGGCACGCCCGTCGGCGACGCGCCTCCGCCGATGTTCCCAACGACGCACGCCAACAGCATGATCCACCAGGGCATCTATGGCGTCGGGAGCGCGCTCCAGATGTTCGGGCTCTCCTTCGTGCGCCACATGTGGGAGTACGGCACGACGCTGGAGCAGCTCGCGCACGTCAAGGTGGCGCACAGCAAGGGCGCGTCGAACAACCCGAAGGCCTACTACAAGACGCGCTATACGGTGGACGACGTGCTCAACAGCCGCCTCATCGTGTGGCCGTTCGGCCTGCTGCACTGCTGCGTCGAGACCGACAACGCCACGGCGATCGTCATCACCGACATCGAGCGTGCGAAGTCGCTGCGGCACACGCCGGCGACGATCCTCGGCACGGCCGGCCGGACCCACAAGTACGGTCCCGAGTACCACTGGGGCTACGGGCCGATCAACCGCCACGCCGGCGTCTTCGGCCGCGAGATCCTGTGGCCGAACTCGGGCGTGCAGCCGCACGAGGTGGACATCACCGGCTCGTACGACGCGTTCACCTTCACCGCGCTCTTCCAGCTGGAGGCCTACGGCTTCTGCGACTTCGGGGAGGGAGGTGAGTACGTCTCCAACGGCACCATCGAGCTCGGCGGGGCAAGACCCAACAACCCCTCGGGCGGCCACCTCTGCGAGGGCTACACGCACGGGATGAACATGGTCGTCGAGAACGTCCGCCAGCTGCGCGGCACCGTCGACGACTACTGCCCGAACTGGGCCGACGGCGAGCACTCCCACGACTACAGCGAGGGACACTGCCGCCAGGTCGAGAACGCGCAGATCACGGCCAACCTCGGGTGGGGCATGCCGTCGCAGGGCTCCGCGCTCGTGATGACCAACCAGGTCTAGCGAGGGTCGAGGCGAACACCGCGCGAAGCAGAGACGGAGACCAACGATGGCTTCATACCTGGGCGCCGGCGTATTCGTGCCGGAGAACGACCAGCCACACCGCGAGTACCTGCAGATGCAGGCGACGGGCCAACTCCACGTGCAGAAATGCTCGGACTGCGGGCACCTCCGCTACCCGGTCATGACCGCCTGCCCCGACTGCCGCTCGCTCGACTCCGAGTGGGAGGGCCTCTCGGGCAAGGGCGCGATCTACTCGTACTACATGGTGCCGCACCCGATTAACCCCGCATTCCGCGAGTTCGTGCCCTACATCGTCGCGCTCATCGAGCTCGACGAGGCACGCGAGGAGTACGGCGAGGGCCGTGCGCTGCGGCTGATCGGCAATATCGTCACGGCCGAGGGCATCTCCGAGGACCTCAACAACGTCGCGATCGGCAAGCGAGTGGAGGTCCAGATGGTGGACCTCGGCGACGGCTGGGCGCTGCCGCAGTGGCGCCTCTCGGACGAGCCGCCGGAGCACGAGCCCTGGCAGGCGCCGGGGCCGGCCTTCCCGTAGCGCCGGGACCTCGGCAACACGCGAATCGGCCCGCCGTCATGGCGGGCCGATTGCTGTGCGTCGATCGAGGGCTACTCGGCCGGTGGCGGCAGCGCGGGATCTGGTCCCCTCGCCCCCCCTGTGGGGGGAGAGGGCTAGGGTGAGGGGGGCTCCCCGGCCGGCGCAGACAGGGCGGCCAGTTCGCGCAGCACCGTCTCGACGCGGCTGGTGAGGATCCCGATGTGCTCCGCCGCGTGCTCTGGGGAGACCTCCCACACGGTCTCTCTCACGGAGTTATGGCGCGCCCACGAATCCGTCTCGAACTGGCTCACGTATCTGAGGAGAGCCTCGCGGAGCGACGGGTCCGGCGGCCTCTCCGCATCGTCCAGGATGGCCGTACCGAACGAGAAGTCGAAGGTGGTCATCCCGGTCATCTTTCCGGGAGGCGAGAGCCACGCAATGGTCACCAGGCCGGGCCGTGCTGGGCACATCCCGCGGATGCTGGCTCCAGCCGAGCCCCATCCAAGCGTCGCTCCCGAGCGTTCCGCTCGTTCGATCAACTCGCGCACGGCATCGCGGATCGGCCCCTCCGCGAACTCGGCGAGCAGGGTCTCCAAAGTGTGCGTTCGGCGCCTAGCGCCCGACCGGGCTCGGCGGCCATCCGAAGCGCCGACCACGCGCGGGACGAGCGTGTGGGCACCTTGTGAGCGGAACTGCCGGAGTTCCACCGCCAGCACTTCGACGTGGTCCATGTTCCGGTTCAGGAAGGCAACGACATGCGCCAGCTCATCGGGAAGCCGATCCACAGCGAACAACAGTCGGATGTTGTCAGCCCGTAGGTTGGTGTCCACACGCGCCCAGAACTTCTCGTAGGCATCCTCCTCCGGTTCCGACTCGTCTAGGAACTCGGCGAGCCGCGCGCGTCCAAGTTCCTCACCTCCGTGCTTTGCTTCGAAGAGACGGCGGACCTGCTCGATAGTCCAATATCGAGTCGCGTGGGCGGCGTACTCGAGGAGTTGCCCGACGATCTTGCGTCTGATCTCGGGATTGTCTTCGAGTTTTGCCTCGACGAGGGTCGGGACCGCGTCCTGGTCGATCAGAAGGTGGTCGACAGACCAACGGTCGCCAGACTCGGCTCTGTCGGCGATGCCCATCTCGCGGCGAACCAGCAGCCACCGGCGAGGCTCGTCCGGCGTCATCTGTTCACCCGCAAGCACGTCGGGATACTTCGCGATCAACTCTTGTAGCGCGTCTTCGTTCTCGTACTTGGCTTCGTCGAGTGGCGTCGGCTTGCCTTCCTCATCGAGCCGCCAGATTCGCTCCTGCGTCACGGTCCTACAGCCGCCCGGCGTTGAACTCGAGGATGCCGCGGGCCACGTTGATGCGGAGCAGGTCCGAGGCGCCCTCGCCCAGCCGTAGCGCGCGCACCCGCCGGTACAGCGCCTCCAGCGGGTGTCCGACGATCAGCGCCTGCCCGCCCGCAAGCTGGATCGCCGTGTCGACGTGGCGGCCGACGGCCTCCGCGGCGAACATCTTCGTCGCCGCGATCTCGTTGATGGCGTCGTCGCCGGTCTCGCGGAGCCGCGCGCTGCGGTACAGCATGCTGCGCGCCGCGTAGGTCTCGATGCGCATGTCCGCGTAGCGCAGGCGCACGCCCTCGCGCTCACCGAGCGGTGTGCCGCTGCGGTGGGGCGCCTTGAGGTGGGTGGTCGTGAACTCTGTGGTCCACATCGACAGACCTGCGCACTCGGCGGCCACGCCGAGGCGCATGTCGTTGATGTTCCCGAGCGCGCGAGGCATCCCCTCGCCGATCGCGCCGATCACGTTCGCTACCGGCACGCGCGCCTCATTGAACGACATCGAGACGTGGCCGCCGCCGTCCATCGAGACGAAGGAGTTGTCGATGGAGACGCCCGGTGTGCCCGCCTCGATGACCAGCATCGCGGTGCCGCCGGGCCCCTGGTCACCGTCCTCGACGTTGATGAGCGCCGAGTAGAAGTCGGCGGTGGCGCCGCCGCTGACATAGGCCTTCCGGCCGGTGACGAGCAGGTCGTCGCCGTCGCGGACGGCCCACGTCGGCTTGAGCGCGTCGCCGGGCTCCGTGAAGGCGAACGAGCCCTGCATGTCGCCGCGCAACACCGGCTCGAGGAAGCGGTCTCGCGCGTCGCCCTCGGCGGTGCGCAGCACGCCCGGGCCCGGGCCGAACACGCTGCGCCCGAGGCGCAGGTTGCCGGCCGCGACCGTCTCGCGCGCGACGGTGAGCTCCAGCGGCCCGGCGTTCGTGCCGCCGAACTCGGCCGGCTGTGTCATGCCGAACAGGCCCGCGGCCTGCGAGCGCTCGCGCGCCCGCGCGGCGATCTCCGGTGGGATGGGCGCGTCGAGGTCATCGGGAAGCTCGGCTTCGAGCGCGCGCAGGTCGTCGACGACTGCCTGTGTGCGGTCGCGTAGTTCGATCAGTTCGGGGGTCAGGGACTCGGGCATGCGGGCACCTCCGTGCGTACGGCGCGCAGGCTACCAGTCGCGGGCACGCCGCGGCAGCCCATCGAGGCCACCGCGGGGAGGTCGAGGTTTGCCACGGCGCGCCGCGAGGCGCATCATCGCCGCACGACATAGCATCGGAGCGAGGAGCCCCATGAACTGGAACGACGACGCCGAACAGGCGGCATTCCGCAATCGTGTTTCGACTTTCATCGAGGAGCGGCTGCCCGATCTCTATAAGCGCCGCATCGAGACCGGCGAGGAAGCCGCCCTCGAGGGCTTCTTCGCGTGGTACGCCGACCGGCAGAACCCCGACGAGGACGTACAGGCCGCCGCGAGCGAGTGGGCCGGCGCCCTCGCCGAGAACGGCTGGGTCGCACCGCACTGGCCCGAGGAGTTCGGCGGCGCCGGCCTCACGGCAATGGAGCAGGTCATCTTCAACGAGGAGATGGCCCGCGCCCAGGCGCCCGCGGTTGGTGGCTCCGGCGTAGCGCTGCTCGGGCCAACCGTGCTCGTGCATGGCACCCCTGAGCAGAAGGAGAAGTACGTCGGCGACATCCTCTCCGGCAAGGTTGCGTGGGCGCAGGGCTACTCCGAGCCGGGCGCCGGCTCCGACCTCGGCGGCCTGCAGACCCGCGCCATGCGCGACGGCGACGAGTACGTCGTGAACGGCCAGAAGATCTGGACCTCGGCCGCCCACATGTCCGACGCGATCTTCGCGCTCGTCCGCACCAACCCGGACGCGCCGAAGCACCGCGGCATCTCGTTCATCATGATCGACAACATCCGCCAGCCCGGCATCAACGTCCGGCCCCTGATCGACGCGGCCTGGGGCCACGTGATCAACGAGGTCTTCTTCGAGGACGTCCGCGTCCCCGTCGCCAACGTGCTGGGCGAGGAGAACCGCGGCTGGTACGTCGGGATGACCCTGCTCGACTTCGAGCGCTCGGGCATCGCGGGGCCCGTGGACCAGCAGTTGCAGCTGGCCGAACTCCTCGACGCCGTGGTGAACGACGAGCGCTCGCTGCTGAGCCGCAGCGACTCGATCCGTGACCGCATCGCGGACCGCTACATCTCGACCGAGATCTCGTACAACCTCTCGCTCCGTGTCGCCTCGATGCAGGCGGCCGGCCTCGTCCCGAACTACGAGGCGTCGATGGGCAAGATGTTCGCGAGCGAGCAGGGCCAGGAGCTGCACCGCGTGGGCGTGCGCGCCTTCGGCCTGCACTCGCAGATCTGGCCGGGCGACGGCCGCGAGGTGCTCAAGGGCGACCACATCCGCGGCTACATCCGCTCGATCCCGTCGACGATCGCCGGGGGCAGCTCCGAGGTGCAGCGCAACATCATCGCCACGCGTGGGCTGGGGCTGCCTCGCGGCTAGCTCTCACCTCGCAGGCAACGCACACACGCCGGCCCGCATCACGCGGGCCGGCGCCTTTCCCGGAGACAGACGCATGGCACCCGTCGAGCACATGCGCGAGCGCGCACTCTCGCGGCTGCGCGCCGCCACGTCGTACTGGCTCGCCACGACCCGTCCCGACGGCCGGCCACACTCGATGCCTGTGTGGGGCGTGCTGGTGGGCGACGAACTCTGGTTCGGCACGGGCGGGCAGAAGGTCTTCAACCTCCGCCACCAGCCCTACGCGGTCGTCCACCACGAGAGTGCCGAGGACGTCGCGATCATCGAGGGTGTCGTCGAGCGGCACGCGTTCGAGGATGCGCCAGAGGCCGTCGTGGCCGCGTTCGCCGCGAAGTACGTGAACCCGGAGACCGGCGAGCCGTTCGACCTGCTGGCCGGTGAGGCGCCCGAGGGCGAGGAGGTCTGGCTCTACTCGCTCCGCATCCAGGTCGGCCACGCGTGGCTCGAGGGCGCATTCGTCGAGACGCAGACGCGCTGGGAGACCGACGCGGGCGGGTAGGGGCCGAGGCCGCCGCCCTTCATCCCCTCGCCCCCCTGCTGGGCGGAGGCCGCCGCCTCTGATCCCCTCGCCCCCCTGTGGGGGGAGAGGGTGAGGGTGAGGGGGGCGCCCCCTCGAGGCTCGAGGCACCCCGGGGAGCCGGAACCCCCTCACCCCAGCCCTCTCCCTCGAGGGAGAGGGGGACGGATCGGCTCGCCGACCCTGGGCAGACCGGGAGAGGCGGACGGATCGGCTCGCCGGACCCAGCCATACCGAGGGACCCGAACTCGTGGCCGGGCGCGCGACGCCGTGCTACGGTGAATGCCGCGCAGCAGCTGGGGAAGCCGGTGCAAGTCCGGCGCTGTCCCGCAACTGTGAGCCTCGCGGCCCGCGCCGCCGAGGCGAGCCAGAACACCGGCCTGCGCGTTGTCGCGAACCTGCGAGGACAGGCGACGGCATGCCGCGCTCGGCCCCCGCCGAACTGGCATGGCTCCCACCCTGCCCCTCGCACCGGAGGGGCGTTTTCGTGGCACGCGAATCCCTCGGCGCACGTGTGGGTGAGGCGGTGGCACCGCCGCCCGCGGTTCGCGCCGCGTGGCTCCCTCGATCCGTCCCGCGGGCGCCCGGCCCGGCGCTCGCAGCCGTCGTGCTGCTCGTGGTCGTGGCGCTGGTCGCGCTGACGCAGGGGGCGGCGGACATCGCGCCGCAGACGGTGCTGCGCATCCTGCTCGACCGCCTGCCGCTCATCACCGTCGACGTCACGGTGCCGGTCACGCAGGAGACGATCGTGCTCGACATCCGGCTGCCGAGGGTGCTCGCGGCGGGAGCCGTGGGCGCGGCGCTCGCGCTGTCCGGCGCCTCGTACCAGGGAGTGTTCCGCAACCCGCTCGCCGGGCCGTTCCTGCTCGGCGTCGCGTCGGGCGCGGCGCTGGGCGCGGCGATCGCCATCATCTCGCCGCTCTCCACCGACGCCTACGGCTTCGGCTGGGTCCCCGTGTTCGCCTTCGCGGGCGCCCTCGCGACGGTCGTCCTCGTCTACCTGCTCGCGACGGGCGGCGGTGGCGTGGACAGCACGACGCTCATCCTCGCCGGGGTGGCGCTCTCCGCTGTCTTCGGGGCGGCGACGGCGTTCATCCTGCTCACCGGCGGCGAGCAGGCGCGGCCGATCTTTTCGTTCCTCTTCGGCGGCTTCAACACTTCGAACTGGGAGCGCATCGGCTGGGCCGCGCCCTACCTCGTCGTCGGCACCGTCGTCGTGGCGATGCATGCGAGGGTGCTCAACGTGCTCCAGCTCGACGAGGAGCAGGCGGCGCAGCTCGGCGTGCCCGTGACGCGCACCAAGCTCATCGTGCTGGCCGCCGCCTCGCTCACGGCGGCCACTGCCGTGGCGATGGCCGGGGTCATCGGCTTCGTCGGGCTGATCGTGCCTCACGCGGTGCGATTGGCGTTCGGCGGCGACCACCGACGACTGCTGCCGCTCGCGGCGCTCTTCGGCGCGTCGTTCCTCATCCTCGTCGACCTGCTGGCGAGGACCATGCTGTCGCCGCAGGAGGTCCCGGTCGGGGTGCTCACGGCGCTGCTCGGCGGGCCGTTCTTCCTCTGGCTGCTGCGCACGCGACGGGCGGCGGCGCTATGACCACGATGACGACGCGCCCGCCTGCCTCGGGCCCCACTACGCCCGCGCACACTCCGCTCCTCGAAGCGTCCGGCATCGACGTCGAGCTCGGGGGGCAGCCCATCCTTCGTGACGTCGAGGTCACCGTCCGGCGCGGCGAGGTGGTCGGGCTGGTCGGCCCGAACGGGGCAGGCAAGAGCACACTGCTCCGGGTCGTGACGGGCATGCTCCGGCCCTCGGCAGGCACAGTCGCCATCGAGGGCGACGCGCTCAACGCGCTCCCGCGCCGTGAGCTCGCCATGCGCGTCGCCGTCGTGCAGCAACTCCCCGAGGCGCCCGCGACGATGCGCGTACGCGACCTCGTGGTGCTCGGGCGGCACCCGCACCTCGGACTGCTCGCCCGTGAGTCGCGGCACGACTTCGACGTGGCCGACGAGGCGATGCGACGCGCGGGCTGCGACCGCTTCGCCGACCGCGAGCTTGGCTCGCTGTCCGGCGGTGAGCGGCGACGTGCCTTCATCGCGCGTGCGCTCGCGCAGGAGGCGCCGCTGCTGCTGCTCGACGAGCCGACCTCGAACCTCGACGCGAACGCGCAGGTCGAGATCCTCGAGTTGGTGGCGGAGCTGGCCGCAGCCGAGGCTGGCGTGCTGCTGATCGTCCACGACCTCACGCTGGCCGCCGCGTACTGCGACCGTATCGTGCTGCTGGACCGCGGCGAGGTGGTTGCCGAGGGACCGCCGTCCGAGGTGGTCACGTCGGAGCACGTCCAGCGCGTCTACGGCGGCGGCGTGACCGTGCTGCCGCACCCCGTATCGGGCGCGCCCGTGGTCATCCCCTCGCGCCTGGAGGCGTGAGATGACCCAGAAGTGGAGTGAGCCCGCGGACGAGGCCGTGCAGGGCGACCAGCCGGGCGGCGAGGACGCCCTGTTCCGCAAGTCGCATCCGCTGGTGCTGCTCTACACGGGAAATGGGAAGGGCAAGACCTCCTCGGCGCTCGGTGTCACGATGCGCGCGTGGGGGCGAGGCTGGAAGATCTGCTGGCTGCAGTTCATCAAGTCGAAGACCGCCAACTACGGTGAGACGCGCGCCGCGCGCCGGATGGGCATCGAGATGATCCCGCTCGGCGACGGCTTCACGTGGCTCTCGAAGGACATCAACAAGGACATCGCCCTCGCGCGTGAGTGCTGGGCGCTGGCCCGCGCGAAGATCGAGTCGGCCGCCTACGACCTCGTCGTGCTCGACGAGATCACGTACCCCATCACCTACGGCTGGCTCGAGGCCGACGAGGTGATCGGCGTGTTGCGCGATCGACCCGCCGACATGCACATCATCATGACGGGCCGCAACGCCGCCCCTGAGCTGGTCGAGTTCGCGGACCTGGTATCGGAGATGACCGAGGTGAAGCACCCGTACCAGCAGGGCATCAAGGCGCAGCGCGGCATCGACTTCTGAGATGCGGCGCGCGATCACCCTCGCACTCGCGGTAGCCATCGATGGCGTCGCTGGTGACCCGCCGACGCGGCTCCACCCCGTCGGCGCGCTGGGCGCGCTTGCCGGGACCCTCGAAAGGTTCGCGCCCGAGGGCGCGGGAGAGCGACGCCGCTACGGCCGAGGTGTCGCTGCGGCGTTCCCGCTCATCGCGGCGCTGGCGGCGTGGCAGGTCTCGGCGCGTCTGGGCGGCTCCGGCCCCCGGCGGGTGGCCGTCGACGCCGGGGCGCTCTCGCTCAGCTTCGCGCTGCGCACACTCCTCGGCCGCGCGGGCGAGATCGAGGCAGCGCTCCGTGACCACGACCTCGGCACCGCGCGGACGCTGCTCGGCACGCATCTCGTGAGTCGTAACGTCGATGGTCTCGACGCGTCCGAGTTGGCCGCGGCGACCATTGAGTCGGTGGCGGAGAACCTCAGCGACGGCGTGATCGCGTCGTGGCTCTGGTACGCGGTCGGCGGGCTGCCCGCCGCCTGGGCGTACCGCGCCGCGAACACCCTCGACGCGATGTGGGGCTACCGCGACGAGCGTTGGATCGACCTCGGCGCTGCAGCCGCCCGTACCGACGACGCGCTCAACCTCGTGCCCGCGCGCCTCACCGCGCTCGCGCTGTGCGCTGCCGCGGCTATCCACGGTGACGGCGCGCGCGCCGCGCGGCAGTGGCGCCTCGACGCCGGTGAGACGGCGAGCCCGAACGCGGGCCACCCCATGGCCGCGATGGCGGGCGCGCTCGGCGTCCGGCTCGCCAAGCCTGGCGACTACGTCCTCGGCGAGGGCCTGCGCGCACCGACGCACGAGGACATCGGGCGTGCCTGCGTCCTCGCGACCGAGGCGGCGCTGGTTGCCGGTGCAGTGCTCGGGGCAGTGCTGATGGGTGTGGGGAGCAGATCATGAACAGCGACGAAGGAACGCTCGACCTCGCCTCGAACCTGCACCCGCACGGCCCGCACCCGGCGGTGATCGAGGCGGCCCACCGTGCCGAGATCGGCCGCTACCCGGAGGCCGATCCCGCCGTGCTGCGCGCCGAGGTGGCGCTGTCCATCGGCGTGTCGAGGGAGCAGGTGCTGATCACGTCGGGCGCGACCGAGGCGATCCACCTCGCCCTGCGCGCGGTGTTGGGGCCGGGGGATGCCTGCACGGTGTTCACACCGACGTTCGGCGAGTACGAGCGAGCCGCCCTCGCGGGTGGCTTCCGGGTCGAACGCCACGAGGCGTTTCCGCCGGACTTCGCACCACCGCCCGACGACCCGCCACGCGCGCTGCTCACGGCGATCGCGAACCCGAGCAGCCCCGCCGGCGTGTACCTCGACGAGTCGGTCATCCGGCGCGTGCTGCGCGTCGCGGGTGGCGTCGTGCTCGTCGACGCGGTCTACGAGCCGTTCGTCGAGGACGCCTGGGACGCCAACAAGCTGGTGCGTGACGGGCTGCCGGTGCTCGTCGTGCAGTCGTTCACCAAGCTCCACGCGATCCCCGGCCTGCGTGTCGGCTACGTGGCAG
The DNA here is from genome assembly GCA_965208885.1 of Dehalococcoidia bacterium. Classification (GTDB taxonomy): domain Bacteria; phylum Chloroflexota; class Dehalococcoidia; order UBA2979; family UBA2979; genus VXMT01. The sequence continues at coordinate 668,215 of CBDBPS010000002.1, read as the reverse complement.
GGCCGGCGGCGCTCATCGGGCGGCTCGCCGCGCTCCAGCCCACCTGGTCGGTGAGCGCGCCCGCTATCGAGGCGGCCCACGCCGCGATCCCCCTCGACGCCGAGCGTCGCGCCGTCGTGCGCGAGGTGGCCGAGACGCGCGAGGCGATGCACGCCTTCTTCGCCGCTCGCGGCATCGCCGTCAGCCCCGCGCGGGCTAACTTCGTGCTGGCACGGGTTGGCGACGCCCGCGGGCTCCGCGCCGCCCTGCTGCATCGAGGCATCGAGGTGCGCGACTGCACCTCGTTCGGCCTGCCGGAGTGGGTGCGCGTCGCCGCGCCACCGTCTGCCGAACTCCCGCGACTCCTCGACGCGCTCGCGGCGTCATTGGACGAGGTCTGGTGACGAGCGAGCGGGGCCTGGCGCCGGTGCTGATGGTGGTCGGGACGGCGTCGTCCGTCGGCAAGTCGGTCGTGGTGGCGGCGCTGTGCCGCATCTTCCGGCAGGACGGCGTCCACGTCGCGCCGTTCAAGGCGCAGAACATGTCCAACAACGCCGCGGTCACCGCCGACGGCCTCGAGATCGGCCGCGCGCAGGCGGAGCAGGCTGCGGCCGCCGGCCTCGAACCGCACGTCGACATGAACCCCGTGCTGCTCAAACCACAGGGCGACCGCACCTCGCAACTCGTACTGCGCGGCCGTCCCGCAGGGGTGCTGCACAGCCGCGACTTCGTCGGCCGCAAGCAGGACCTCTGGCCCGACGCAGCCGAGGCACTCGACGCGCTGCGGGCGCGCTACGACCTCGTCGTTGCCGAGGGGGCGGGGAGCCCCGCCGAGCCGAACCTGCGCGCGGGCGACATCACCAACATGCGTGTCGCCCGCCACGCGCATGCGCCGACCCTGCTCGTTGGCGACATCGATCGAGGCGGCGTGTTCGCGCACCTGCTCGGCACGCTCGAGCTGCTGCCGCCCGAGGACCGCGCGCTCGTGAGCGGCTTCGTCATTAACCGCTTCCGCGGAGACCCCTCGCTGCTCGGCCCCGCGATCGAGGAGATCGAGGAGCGCACAGGCGTGCCGGTACTTGGTGTGATCCCGTGGATCGACGACATCGGCGTGGCCGAGGAGGACGCGGTCGCCCTCGAACGCCCCGAGGCGGGCGCTGCCGACGACGCGGCGCACGAGGTCGACGTGGCGGTGGTGCGGCTGCCCCGGATCGCGAACTTCGACGACTTCGACCCGCTCGCCCGCGAGCCGGGCGTGCGCGTGCGCTGGGTGCGGCACGCCGACGAGCTCGGCGAGCCAGACCTCGCGGTGCTGCCCGGTACCAAGGCGACCATCGCCGACCTCGAGTGGCTTCGAGAACAGGGATTGGACCGAGCGATCGAGGAGCACGCGGCGCGCGGCGGTGCCGTGCTCGGGATCTGCGGCGGCTTTCAGATGCTCGGCGAGCGCCTCGTCGACGAGGAGGGCGTCGAGGCGCCAGCGGGCACCTCGACGGCCGGGCTCGGCCTGCTGCCCGTCGAGACGCGGTTCGTCGCGGCGAAGACGACGCGGCAGGCGTCGGGTGAGGTGCGCGCGGCGGCCGGGCTGTGGGCCGGCGCGGCTGGCCTGCCAGTGAGCGGCTACGAGATCCACATGGGCCAGCACGCCGGTGAGGGGGACGCCCGGCCGCTGCTCACCCTCGACGGCCGCCCCGACGGCGCCGTCTCGCCCGATGGGCGGATCACGGGTACGTACCTCCACGGGCTGCTGCACAACGATGGCGTGCGCGCCGTGTTGCTGCGCGCCCTCGGACGCCACGACCGGGGCGTCGAGGCGACCGGGTTCGCCGACCAGCGCGAGGCGGCGTTTGACCGGCTAGCTGCAGTCGTGCGGGAGCACCTCGACATAGCGCGCATCGAGGTGCTCCTCGGGCGGTGAACGGAGCCGCTACGGGATGTCGGGGTCGTACTCCGTGCCGATGTGGCCGCGCTCCTCGAAACCGCGGTACTCGGCGTCCGAGTAGCCCATGACCTCCTTGTAGACGTACTCGTTGTCCTGCCCGAGGTGTGGGGCGTGGCGCGTCGCGCCCATCGGTGAGCGACTCGCCTTCCACGCGCGGCCCACCTGGCGCTGGATGCCCGTGTCCGGGTTCTCGACGGTCTGGAAGAAGTCGCGCGCGTGGTGCTGGCGGTCGGCGTAGGCGTCGGCCTCGGTCATCACCACGCCCGCCGGGATCCCGACGGCCTGGAGGCGGTGCATGATCCAGTACGGGTCGAGGGGCCGCGTCCACTCCGCGATGATCGCGTCGAGCTCCGCGCGGTTGGCGTAGCGGTCCGCCATCGTCGCGAAGCGTGGGTCGTCGGCAAGCTCCGGCATGCGCATCGAGTCGCACAGCGCCTGCCACTCGCGCTCGTTGCGGACCGCGATGGTGACCCATCGGTCGATGCCGTGGACGGGGTAGACGTTGTGCGGGGCGAGGAAGAAGTGGCTGTTCGCCATGTACTCCCACTGCCGGCCGTTCATCGAGTAGTCCATGACGAACTCACCGATGTACCCGACGAAGTTCTCGGCGGTGGCGAGCTCGATCATGAGCCCCTTGCCGGTCTGCTCGCGGTAGCGCAGCCCGTTCATGAACGCCAGGGCGGAGCCAACGCCCGACGCGGCGTCGGACGGCACGCCGCTCGGGGCACGCTCGAGGCTATAGCCGGGGTAGGCGCGGATCACGGGGTGCCCGCAGAGCGCCTCCATGTGGTTCCCGAACGTGCGGTAGCGGGTGTACGGCCCGGTGATGCCGAACCCCGGCGATCGCACCATGATCATCCGCGGGTTCACGCTCGACAGCCGCTCCCACGTGATGTTGTTGCGCTCGACGTTCGGCGGCAGGTTGTTCTCGATCAGGCCGTCGGAGACCGCGATCAGCCGGTCGAGGATCTCCTGGCCCTCGGGCGAGGCGTAGTCGAGGGTGACCGACTTCTTGTTGCGGGCGTGGTGGGTGAATCCCGACCAGCGGTTCCAGGGCCGCTCGCCCGGCTCGTTGTTGGGGTAGGTGATGTTGGTCGGGCCCACCGCCTGCACCATCTCCAGCGGCGGCCGCACCATGAACCCTCGTGACGTCGAGGGCGCGAACTGCGTCGACTCCACGCGGATCACCTCGGCGCCCCACTCCGCGAGGTGCATCGTCGCGTACGGGCCGGCCCAGACCACCGTGAAGTCGATGACGCGCAGGCCCTCCAGCGGGAGGCGGCCGGTGGTCGGCGTGAGCACCGGCGTGGGCTCAGCGTTCGAGCGCACGACGGGGGCGCGCTTCGGCGGGGCGGCGTCGAGCACTTCCTGTGTGTGAGCGCCGAGGAGCGGGGCGTGCCGCCGCTCCGGCATGGGGCCCTCGTCGCGGTGCAGCGTGGAGTGGAAGCCGGGGTAGGTCAGCGGGCCCGTCTCCGGGTGGTCGATGGTCTGGAAGAACTCGCGCTCGACGAAACTCGGGTCCTGCAGCAGGTCTTCCATGGTGTTGATGGGACCGGCGAGGACGCCGAAGTCTTCGCACGCCTGGCGCAGCTCGGCCTTGGTGTGCTGGAGCGTGAACGGCAGCAGGTGGGCGGTGAATTCCTCGATGCGCTCGGGAGCGGAGCGTGCCGCGACCGTGGACCAGTCGGGGTGCTCGAGCAGGTCCTCGCGACCGATCATGCGGATCACGCCGGGCAGCCGTGAGGGGCCCGAGCTGATGATGAAGAACCCGTCCATGCACGGGAACACGCCCGATCCGACCTGCGAGACCACGCCCGCGCGCCCGGCGATATTCCCCGTGTACTGGTGCCCCATGAGCTGAGCGAGTCGCGCGTCGATCGAGTGCGTCGCCGTCTCGAAGAGCGAGAGGTCGACGTGCTCGCCCTCGCCGCGCTCCTTCGAGCCGTGCAGCGCGACCATCGTGGCGAGTGCGCCGACGTGGCCGCCGTGGTAGCCGGTCATGCGGCCGGCCGTCTTCACCGGCTCGAGCTCGGCGTCCCCCGCTGCCTGGAGGTTGCCGCCCATCCCGAAGATCGTGAGGTCGGTCGCCTCGTAGTCGCGGTACGGGCCGTCCTGCCCGAAATTGGTGAGCGAGGTCAGCACCACCATCGGATTGACCTCGCTGAGCACGTCGTAGCCGAGGCCGAGCCCTTCGAGGGTGCCCGGCCTGAAGTTCTCGATGACCGCGTCGGCGTCCTGCACGAGCCGCAGCAGGTTCTCGCGCCCCTCGTCGGTCTTGAGGTCCAGCACAACGCTGCGCTTGTTGGTGTTGAGGAACAGGAACAGGCCGGAGCGCTCGAGGCCGGGCTCGTCCTGGTAGAACGGCGGAGTGTGACGCGCCGGGTCGCCCTCGGGCGGCTCGATCTTGATCACGTCGGCGCCGTAGTCGCCGAGAAGGCGGGTGCAGAACGGTCCTACCGTCCCCCGCGTCAGGTCGATCACGCGCAGTCCGTCGAGCGGCATCGTCATCGCAGCACCTCGCACCGTGTTCGCCGTGCGGCGCGATGATACAGGCGAAGCTGCCGCGCGCGGCGCGTAGGATGGATTGATGGCGACTAGCGCGGCGGCGCAGCCACGCATCTTCTACGGCTGGTACATGGTCGGCGGTGGAGTCATCGGCTCCTTCGTGGCCGTCGGCGCGGGCTTCGCCTCGATGAGCGTGTTCCTCAGCCCGGTCACCCAGGACATGGGCTGGACCGTCGCCGCCTTCACCATCGCGACCGCAGGCGCGAACGCCGTCAACGGCATGTCGGGCGTGATCGTTGGCCCGCTCGTGGACCGCCACGGGCCGCGCCCGCTCATGATCTTCGGCGCGATCGCGCTCTCGGTGGCGATGTTCCTGACCTCGCAGATCACGGAGCTGTGGCAGTTCATCTTGCTGCAGGCGTTCGGCGTCGGGCTCGGCATGTCGCTCGTCGGTCCGCTCGTCGTGAACATCGCGCTCTCGAAGTGGTTCGTGCTTGGGCGCGGGTGGGCGATCGCGCTGGGCTCAACGGGCATCTCGTTCGCCGGGATGTTCGTCCCGTTCGCCATGACGCGCATCGTCGACGGCCTCGGATGGCGCGAGGGCTACCAGATCCTCGCCGTCGCCGTGCTGCTACTGGCGCTGCCCACGGCGCTCATCATGCGCCGCCAGCCCGAGGACTACGACCAGCTTCCCGACGGGCGGCGCGAGGACGGCGTGGGCACCTCGGTCGCGGACACTGAGGCACTGAACCTCGACCGCCTCAACTCGTACACCCGCAGCGAGGCGCTGCGCACACGCGCCCTCTACTTGCTCACGATCTCGTTCGCGTTCTTCGGGGCGGCGGCCTTCACGCTGCTCATCCACGGCATCCCGTTCGTGACCGAGGCCGGCTTCACGCGCACCGAGGCAGCGCTGGCGGTGGGCGTCGCGGGCGTCGGCAACCTCGCCGCGAAGATCCTGTGGGGCTGGGCGCTGGGGCGGTGGCACCCGCGCATCCTGTGGGCGATGTGCTTCGGACTGCTGTGCATCGGCTCGGCGCTGCAGCTCGCCGCCGCGGGGCTTGGGCTGCTGGTGCTCATGCACGTCGCGTTCTTCCTCTGGGGCCTGGGCTTCGGCGGCGGAGTGCCGCTGGGCGAGTTCATCTGGGCGAAGTACTTCGGCCGCGTGTATATCGGTGCAGTGCGCAGCGTCGGGATGCCGGCAGGGATCCTCTTCGGCGCGCTGGGGCCGGTGATCGCCTCGGTGCTGTTCGACGCGAGCGGCACGTACTTCTCGGCGTGGACCCTGATGATCTTGCTCTACTGCCTCGGCGCGGCCGCGATCCTCATCTCGCGCGAGCCGCCGCAGAAGGTCACGGCCGCCCAGCTCGCCGCGATGACCCCGCCCGCGCCCGCGCCGGTCGCAGCCGCGGTTCCGGTCGCCGCAACCGTGCCGGCGTCACCGATCACAGTCGCGGCCCCGGCGCTCGCCACGACAGGTCTCGCGAGCCTGACGCACGATGGGCTCGGCCTCTCGGAATGGAGCCTCGACGGCGACGGCGACGGGGCTGTGCCAGCCGTCAGCGCGGCTGCGGCGCCAGCCCGAAGCGCTGCTCGATAACCCCTCGACGGAAGTCGAAGATGCCCTGCACGCGTGGGGCGACCACGCGCTCGTTCACCAGGCCGCCGAGGGGGCCGAATGGCAGCGCATAGTGGACGATGTCGCGCATCTCCGTGCCATCCGCCACCTCGCGGAAGTGGTGCTGGTGGTGCCAGAAGCGGTAGGGCCCGATCCGCTGGTCGTCGACGAACAGCTCCTCCTCGACGACCGCGGTGATCTCCGTCACCCACGTCACGGGGATGCCGAGGAGTGGGCGCACGCGGTAGACGACGATGAGGCCCGGATGCACGCGCTCCGGGATCTCCTCGGTGATCTCGAAGCCCATGTCCGGCGGCGTGATCACCGCGAGGTTGCGAGGGTTGGAGAAGAACGTCCACGCCTCCGCGCGGTCCACGGGGAGCACCTGCGCCGCTTCGAGTCGGTGGAGGCTCATCGGGGACTCCTTTCGCGCGGTGGGAGCGGGGTTGCTACTCGGGGTCGTCGAGGGCCGCGCTTGCGATAGTCTCCAGCGCGCGCGCCTCGATCGGCGGGTTGATGAGCCCGCTGCGCACATCTCGGAAGTAGCGCTCGAGGGGCTCCGAGCGGTGCATCGCGACACCGCCGACGATGCGCATCGCGATCTCGACCACCTCGACGGCGGTGTTGGTGGCGAGCCGCTTCGACGCCGCTACCTGCGGGCCGAGGCGCGGCCGCGCTTCGGGGTCGCGCTCCCAGGCCTCTGAGGTCTGCATGAGCAGCGCCGTCGCGGCCATGAGCGCGGCGTCCATGCGCCCGACCTGCTCCCGGACATGCGGCACGGTCGCGACCGGGCCGGGCGAGCCGATCGGGCGGCGCTCGCGCGCGAAGCGTACCGCGTAGTCGCGCGCTGCCCCCGCCACGCCGAGGCTCGTCGCGCCGACGAGGATCGCGAACCACGCGGCCGGCCGCTCGCGCTGGCGCTCCGGGTTGGAGCGCGTGAGGAAGTCCTCGTCGGTGACGAGCACGTCTTCGAAGCACACGTCGTCCGAGCCGCTGGCGCGCATGCCGAGCGCGTCCCAGGTCTCCTCGATGCGCACGCCGGGCAGGTCGCGATGGATCGCGATGCGGCCGACCTCGCCGCTACCGTCCTCGACGGCGACGTAGGTGACGAAGTGGGTGAGGACGGGCGCTGCGGTCGTGTAGGTCTTGGTACCGTTCACGCGCCAGCGGCCGGGGCCGTCGGGGGTGGCGGTGGTCTCGGGCCGCCCGCCGCCTTGCGGTGAGCCGAGGTTGCGTTCGGCGGCGGCGTTGTTGAGCAGCGCGCCCTCGTGCACGACCGCGCGGAAGATGCGCTCGCGGGCGGCCTCGGGCCACTGGCGTGCGTGGGCCTCGGTCCCGCACATCATGAGGTGCATCGCCAGCCCGAGCGCTGTCGAACCGTCGCGCTTCGCGAGCTCGATCTGCGCGAGCGCGACATCGTCGAGGCCGTACCCGCCGCCGCCGTACGCCTCGGGCACCGAGGCGGCCGTGTAGCCCGCGCGCCGGGCGGCCTCGAAGTGCGCGTGCGGGAAGGAGCCGGCGCGGTCGTGCTCGGCGGCGTCGACGGCGAACAGCGCGGCGAGTTGCCGCGCCTGCGCCACGAGTTCGGCCTGTCGTTCGGTCTTCGGCTCCATCGGATCGAGCGTAGCACCGGCTGCCGTGGCGGGCAGGGGGCACACGCAAACGCGCCCCGGGTGACCGGGGCGCGTCGCGGTCTGCGTGCGAGGTGGGACTAGCCGCGAGGCAGCGCCAGTCCGCGCGTTGCGATGATGTTGCGCTGGATCTCGTTCGAGCCGCCGAAGATCGTGTAGACGACGCTATGCACGTAGAGCTGGGTGAAGCGCGCGTCGAGGGGGGTGCGCTCGTGCGCGCGGTCCCAGATGTTCGAGTAGAGCCCGAACACCTTCATACCCGTGTTGGCCGTGCGCTGGTTCAGCTCCGAGCCGAAGATCTTCGAGGTCGACGCCTCGTAGTTCGGCACCATGCCGCTCGCCTGAATCGAGATGATGCGGAACGAGAAGTTGAACAGCACCTCCGACTCGATCCATCGGTCCGCGATGGCCGCACGCGTGGTGGCCACACGGTCCTGCGCCTGCAACCGGCCGTCGTCGGTGTCGAGGTAGTCGATCAGCGAGCGGAGCCGTCGCCGTGTCTCGACCGCGCCCGCGATGTTCGAGCGCTCGAAGTCGAGCAGGGTCATGCCGACGTACCAGCCGCGGTTGACCTCGCCGATGACGTTGCTGGCGGGGACATGGACGTCCTCGAAGAACGTCTCGTTGGTGCCGTGCTCCCAGCCCATGGTGATGATGGGGCGGACCGAGATGCCGTTGTTCTCCTGGGGCATGACCATGAAGGTGATGCCGCGGTGTTTCGGGGCGTCCGGGTCGGTCCGGAACATGCCGAACACCCAGTTGGACTTGTGGGCCGACGAGGTCCACATCTTCTGGCCGTTGATGATGTACTCGTCGCCGTCGCGCACCGCGCGCGTCTGCAGCGATGCGAGGTCAGAGCCGGCGCCCGGCTCCGAGAAGCCCTGCGCCCACAGGATCTCGCCCCGCAGCGTCGCGGGCAGCAGGCGCTCCTTCTGCTCATCGGTGCCGTGGATCAGCACGGTCGGTCCGAGGAGTGAGAGACCACCGCCGCCGACCAGGGGCGCCTCTGCCTCGGCCATCTCCATGTTGAAGATGAACTGCTCCATGGTGGTCAGGCCGGCGCCGCCGTACTCCTGCGGCCAGTGCGGAGCCGACCAGCTGCGCGAATCCAGCGTCGCGGCCCACTCGCGGGCGGCGGCCTGTGCTTCGTCGCTGCCGTGGACCATGTCCTGCTGCCAGTTGTCCTCGAGGGTGACGGCGCTCCACTTTCGCTTGTCCTTGTAGTACTGCGGCAGGTTCTCATCGATGAACGAGCGGACGCTCTCGCGGAACGCTGCCTGGTCGGTCGTGTCTTCCCAGTCCATGCGGTGGCCCCTTCGTGTTCGCGTCGTCTGCTGGCGTGCTTGCTTCGAGGGATTCTACCCACCCTTTACGCCAACGCGCCCCGGGGGATGCCCGGGGCGCGTTGCGTTCTGCGTGCGAGGTGGGACTAGCCGCGCGGCAGCGCCAGTCCGCGGGTCGCGATGATGTTGCGCTGGATCTCGTTCGAGCCGCCGAAGATCGTGAACACCACGCTGTGCACGTAGAGCTGCGTGAAGCGCGCGTCCAGCGGAGTGCGCTCGTGCGCGCGGTCCCAGATGTTCGCGTACAGCCCGAACGCCTTCATCCCGGTGTTCGCCGTCCGCTGGTCCAGCTCGGAGCCGAAGATCTTCGAGGTCGACGCCTCGTAGTTCGGCACCATCCCGCCCGCCTGCATCGAGATGATGCGGAACGAGAAGTTGAACAGCACCTCGGACTCGATCCAGCGGTCGGCGATCGCCGACCGCATGGTGCGCGCCCGGTCCTGCGTCCGCAACTGCCCGTCGTCCGTGCCCATGTAGTCGATGAGCGACTGCAACCGCCGACGTGTCTCGACTGCGCCCGCGATGTTCGAGCGCTCGAAGTCGAGCAGGGTCATGCCAACGTACCAGCCGCGGTTGACCTCGCCGATGACGTTGTTGGCGGGCACGTGCACGTCCTCGAAGAACGTCTCGTTGGTGCCGTGCTCCCAGCCCATGGTGGTGATGGGGCGGACGGTGATGCCGTTGTTGATCTGCGGCATGACCATGAAGGTGATACCGCGATGCTTCGGCGCGTCCGGGTCGGTGCGGAACATGCCAAACAGCCAGTTGGACTTGTGGGCCGAGGAGGTCCACAGCTTCTGGCCGTTGATGATGTACTCGTCGCCGTCGCGGACGGCGCGCGTCTGCAGCGAGGCGAGGTCGGAGCCGGCGCCGGGCTCGGAGAAGCCCTGCGACCACAGCATCTCGCCGCTCAGCGACGGCGCCAGCAGGCGCTCCTTCTGCTCGTCGGTGCCGTGGATCAGCACCGTCGGGCCGAGGAGCGAGAGGCCGCTCCCGCCGACCATGGGTGCCTCGGCTTCCGCCATCTCCATGTTGAAGATGAACTGCTCCATGGTGGTGAGCCCGCCGCCGCCGTACTCGGCGGGCCAGTGCGGCGCGACCCAGTTGCGCGAGGAGAGAGTGTCAGCCCACTCCTGCGCGGCGGCCTTGGCCTCGTCGTCGCCGTGCATCATGTGGTCCTGCCAGTCATCCTCCAGGGTGACGGCGTTCCACTCTCGCTTGTCCTTGTAGAACTGCGGCAGGTTCCCTTCGATGAACGAGCGCACGTCCTCGCGGAATGCTGCCTGCTCTGCGGTGTCTTCCCAGTCCATGCGCTGCCTCCTTGATGTGCGCGGCGCATGCGCGCGCGCTTGCTGCCGCGAGTCTAGCAGCGTCTGTCACGTCGCACGCCTCACCCCCACATGGGCGCTGCGGCTGGACTGGCATCGCCTTACTAGTGAGGTTACTATCGAGTCATGTCGACCACGCAACTCAATATGCACGAGGCGAAGACACACCTCTCGGAGCACATCGCACGGCTGAAGCCGGGGGATCGCATCATTCTTTGCCGCCGCAATCGCCCCGTGGCTGAGATCCGGCCGATCGAGGAACCACTGGACGAGCCACGCCCTGTTGGACTCGGCAAGGGCCTCGCGGAGATCCCGGACTCCTTCTTCGACCCGCTCCCCGAAGAGATGCTCGATCTCTTCGAAGGGCGAGCCACCTGAGTCGCGGAGCGATATGCGGCTCCTGCTCGACACGGTTGCATTCCTCTGGCTCGCAGAGGATGACGCTCAGCTGTCGGCCGCGGCGCGTGATGCGATAGTCGACCCCGCCAACGACGTGTTTCTGAGTGCGGTCTCGGCGTGGGAGATCGCCATCAAGCACGGCCTCGGACGGCTCGGCCTGCGTATGCCCCCGGACGAGTACGTCCCCGAGCAGCGACGCCTCCATCGCATCGAGACGCTGGGGATCGACGAAGCTGCGACGCTGCAGGTGGGCAAGCTGCCCGAGCTACACCGCGACCCGTTTGACCGGCTCCTCGTGGCACATGCGATCGTGCACGGGCTCACCATCGTCACACCGGACCGGCTCATCAAGGACTACCCCGTCCCTGTCCTCTGGTCTCGATAGCAGAGCCCTAGCCTGGGTAGGCCACGGGGCCAGCCGGTCCCGTGCTGCTGGTCCGCGCACGCAAACGCGCCCCGGTTGCCCGGGGCGCGCTGCGTTGTGCGTGCGAGGAGGAGCTAGCTGCGAGGCAGGGCCAGTCCGCGCGTCGCGATGATGTTGCGCTGGATCTCGTTCGAGCCGCCGAAGATCGTGAACACCACGCTGTGGACGTAGAGCTGGGTGAATCGCGCGTCCAGCGGGGTGCGCTCGTGCTCGCGGTCCCAGATGTTGGCGTAGAGGCCGAACGCCTTCATGCCGGTGTTCGCGGTGCGCTGCGAGAGCTCCGAGTTGAAGATCTTCGAGGTCGAAGCCTCGTAGTTCGGGACCATGCCGCCCGCCTGCATCGAGATGATGCGGAACGAGAAGTTGAACAGGACCTCGGACTCGATCCAGCGGTCGGCGATCGCCGAGCGCGAGGTGCGCGCGCGGTCCTGCGTCCGCTCCTGGCCCTCATCCGTGCCGATGTAGTCGATCAGCGACTGCAGGCGCCGACGCGTCTCGACCGCGCCGGCGATGTTCGAGCGCTCGAAGTCGAGCAGCGTCATGCCGACGTACCAGCCGCGGTTCTCCTCGCCGATGACGTTGTTCACAGGCACCCGGACGTCCTCGAAGAACGTCTCGTTGGTGGCGTGCTCGAAGCCCATCGAAATGATCGGGCGGACGGAGATGCCGTTGTCGGTCTGCGGCATGACCATGAAGCTGATGCCGCGGTGCTTCGGGGCGTCGGGGTCGGTGCGGAACATGCCGAACAGCCAGTTGGACTTGTGGGCCGTGGAGGTCCACATCTTCTGGCCGTTGATGATGTACTCGTCGCCGTCGCGGACGGCGCGCGTCTGGAGCGAGGCGAGGTCGGAGCCGGCGCCGGGCTCGGAGAAGCCCTGCGACCACAGCATCTCGCCGCGCAGCGTGGGCGCCAGCAGGCGCTCCTTCTGCTCGTCGGTGCCGTGGATCAGCACCGTCGGCCCCATCAGCGACAGGCCCTGCCCGCCGACCATGGGGGCCTCGGCCTCGGCCATCTCCATGTTGAAGATGAACTGCTCCATGGTGGTGAGGCCGGCGCCGCCGTACTCCTGTGGCCAGTGCGGGGCGACCCAGCTGCGCTGGGACATACGGTCGGACCACTCCTGCGCCGCGGCCTTCGCCTGGTCGCTGCCGTGGACCATGTCCATCTGCCAGTCATCCTCGAGGGTGACGGCGTTCCAGGCGCGCTTGTCCTTGTAGTACTGCGGCAGGTTCGAGTCGATGAACGACCGAACGTCCTCGCGGAATGCTGCCTGCTCGTCGGTGTCTGCCCAATCCATGTGTGATGCCTCCTCGGCCTCCGCGGCGCGGCCCGCGTGAATACTCGCGGGCGAGTCTACCAAGCCTTCTTTCTTACGTCCCGTCGCGTGCGCGGATCGGACCGGTCGGCCTCAGGCGGCGCTGATGAACTGATGGAGCAGGTCGTAGACCTCCTGCTCCACGCCCAGCAGGCGATGCCCGGTGTCGGGCAGGATCACCATGTGCTTGGGCTCGTTCGCCCGCTGGTAGATGTCGTCCGAGGCGAGTGGGAGCAGCACCTGGTCATCCGCGCCGTGGATCAGCAGCAGTGGCTTGTTGAGCTGCTCGACCTCCTGGGTGCCGTAGCGCTGCGCGGCCAGCGCCGCCACGGCGGTGAGGAACGGGCTCAGCACGCCCGACTTGATCGCGACCGCCCCCGCGTACGAGTGCCCGACGACGACCGCACGGCCGCCGCCGAGGCCCTTGAGCAGCGAGCACGCCGCGAGGACGTCGATCACGGTCTCCTCGAGCTCGCCGGTGAGCCGCGGGCTGATGCGCAGCGAGGTCACGCCCTGCTCGACGAGGTCCTCGGCGAGCTTCGCGTAGACGCCGTCGGCGGGTCCCTCGGTGCCGACGAAGATCGCGCACTTCACGCTGCCCTCGGCCGGATCCATGAGCGCGCTGAGCGGCCCGTGGTTCGTCTCGATGCTCACCTCGAGGCGGTTGCCCTCGCCCGTCGGTTGCGCGGAGACCTGCTCGATGCGGACGACGACATCGCCGTCCTCCTCGGCCATGCTGCCGGGTCCCTGGCTCACCATCGCGCACCTCCCGGTGTAGCGGGCGTCGTCATTGCCCCCGGTTGCCGAAGCGCTCGCGGAAGTCCTCGGTGGTGTTCACGTGCGGGTAGGGATCGTCCGGCACGGGCACGTCGAGGAACTCGCAGAGTGGTTCCCAGCCGCTGCCGGTCTCGTAGACCAGCAGGCGGTCGGACGGGATCGTGGCCTTGACCAGGGCGGTGCGCGCCTCGTAGACCCCGATGACGTGGTCCTTGTCCTCCATGCGGTCGTCGAAGTTGGCCTCCCAGATCATCCAGTTGCCCCACTCGGCCTGCTTCCGGGCGGTCTCGTCTTCGGAGGTCAGGCCCGCGGCCGTACTGAGGTGGATGGTGTTCCGGATGCTCGCGTACCAGCGCTCCGGATCGCGCACGCTGAGCAACACCTTCGACTCCGGGTAGTGCTCAGAGAGCTCCTGCCAGAAGTCGCAGGCGGGCCAGTCGACCGACGCACGATAGCCGTCGAACAGCGCATCCCAGTCGACGGTCTCGCCGCGGCGGGCGGCTGACCACGTGTCGCGGTGCTCGGGGTTCTGCGCGACTTCGAACATGTGGTACGTCTTGTCGAAGCCGAGCTGCTCGAGCGCGTACTTCAGCGAGAGCGTCCCGGTGCGGCCGAGCCCCGCGCCGACGATGTCCAGAGCCATACGCGCTACACCTCGACCGCGGCGCCGACGCTCTCGAAGCAGTCGAGCGCCTCCTCGGCGAGGCCGTAGACCACGTCGGCGGCGGGGCGGATGGCGTGGATGCCGACGGCGCTCTGGCCGGCCGGAGTGGTCATCCACTCCTCCATCTTGGCGCCGCGGATGCCGTCGAGGACGTCGCCCACGAGCATGCCCTGCAGTGGCATTGGCAGCGGGTCGGGTGCGTCCGGCTGCTTCCAGGCGTCCGACCAGCGCGACGGCAGCTGGCGGATCGGCTTCCCGGACATCGCGCGCGACTGGATCGGGTCCTCGGCGCGCGCCTCGATGAGCCGCTGCTTGAGGAACATCTCCGTCTCGGACTCGTGTGTGGCCAGCCAGATCGTGCCGGTCCAGACCCCTGCGGCGCCCATCGTGAGCGAGGCAGCGAGCTGCTTGCCGTTGTTGATGCCGCCGGCAGCGAGCACCAGCGAGCCGGTGCCCTTGGCCATCTCGATCACCTCGGGCACGAGCGTGAACGTGCCGACCGTGCCGCTGTGGCCGCCGGAGTCGTAGCCCTGCGCGACGATCACGTCGACGCCGGCGTCGACCTGGCGCTGTGCCTGTCGCGGCAGACCGACGAGCCCCCACACCTTCATGCCCGCCTCGTGCGCGCGGTCGATGATGAACGCCGGGCTGCCGAGGCCGGAGACGAAGATAGGGACCTGCTCCTCGAAGAGGATCTCGAGCGACTCGCGCGAGCGCTCGAGCAGGTCGTGCCGGCTGGTGCTGCCGTTGTTCTTCGGGTCGTTGGGGTCGGGCTCCGGGATGCCGTGCTCGTCCTTGAGGTTCTGGACGAAGGTGCGGTGGCCCTCCGGGATCATCTCCTCGAGGTCCTCGAGGTTGCCCTGCACGAACGACGCCGGCACGAGCAGGTCGATGCCGAACGGCTTGTCGCCGACCTTGTCGCGGATCCAACGGATGTCGGAGCGCAGTTCGTCGGGCGTGAGGCTCGTCGCGCCGAGGACGCCGATGCCGCCCGCGTTGCTGACGGCGGCGATCACGTCCTTGGTGTGCGCGAACGCGACGACCGGGATCTCGCAGCCGTACTCCTGGCACAGTCTCGAATGCAGTGGGTTACTCATCGGGGGTCTCCTCTCGGTCAGGTTGGAGTTTAGGCGAAATCGTGGGGCGGTGGCGTCCGGGGGCGCATCCCGCACGCCTGACGTTGCGCGATACCCTCGATACTGTCTGGTCGAGACATCACGGGCAGTGGGAGCGAACGTCATGGCTGAGCAACGACAACCCTTCGGCAGCGACTTTGTCTTCGGACTGCCTGCCGTCGGCGCACCCACCGTGCGGTCGACGGATGGCGCGGTCGCGTACGTGTCCACGAGCGTCGACGCCCGGACGCTGGAGACCGACTCACACATCCAGGTCGCGCC
This sequence comes from Dehalococcoidia bacterium, assembly GCA_965208885.1. Classification (GTDB taxonomy): domain Bacteria; phylum Chloroflexota; class Dehalococcoidia; order UBA2979; family UBA2979; genus VXMT01. The sequence goes on along the minus strand of CBDBPS010000002.1, from coordinate 652,892 downwards.
GTTCGAGGGCGGCGCGTCGCGGCGGCTCACCGCCGGCACGCGCGACGCAGCGCCGCGCTGGTCGCCCGACGGGGCGCAGCTCGCGTTCCGCCGTCGCGCCGACGAGGACAGCCCCGCGCAGCTCTGGCTGCTACCGAGCGACGGCGGCGAGTCTACCCGGCTCACTGACATCCCCGGCGGCGTCTCCGACCACGTGTGGGCGCCCGACGGCCAGGCGATCTACTGCCTCGCCGACGTCGACCCCTCGCACGACGAGGAGCAGGACGGCCCCGAGCGACCTCGGACGCGCGAGGTGCGCGAGCTCTACTACCGAGGCGACACCATCGGCTGGCGCGGCGAGACCCGCACTCACGTGTTCCGCGTCGACGTCCCCGGCGGCAGCCACGAGCAGCTGACCGACGGCGACTTCAACCATCGCTCGCTCGCCGTCTCGCCCGACGGCGAACGCCTCGCGTTCGTCTCGGACCGCTCGCCGCGCCGCTTCCTGCGCGCGCCGTGGGGCGGCGAGCTCTGCGTGATGCCCGCGAGCGGCGGGCGAGTGCGGCGGCTGGTGTGGAAAGACGTCGCGGCGGGCGGCACCGCGTGGTCGCCCGACGGGACCGAGATCGCCTTCGTCGGCTCGCCCGATGCCAACACGTGGCAGCACTACATCTACCTAGCCGACGCAGAGACCGGCGCGTGCCGCCCCCTCACGGACGACGAGGTCGAGCCGCAGGCGGGCTTCTTCCCGATTGCCGCAGCGCCGCCCGTCGCCTGGCACGGGGACCGCGTCGTCTTCGCCGCCGACTCTCGCGGCTCCTCGGGCATCTATAGCGTCGACCGCGACGGAGACCTGCGGGCGGAGCGTGCCGAGGAGGAGATCGTCGGCGGGCTCACCGCCTCCCCCGACGGCCGTCGCCTCGCTTTCCTCGCGTCGACATACGAGCAGCCCGGCGAGGTCACCACGCTCGACCTCAAGGGCGGCGGTAGCGCCGTGCTCACGTCGAGCTCCGAGGAGTACCTCGCGAGCCACGCGATCGGCCGCACCGAGCGCTTCACGGTCGAACGTGACGGCGTCGAGATCGACTGCCGGCTCGTGTTCCCGCCCGACTTCGACGAGTCGCGCCGCTACCCGCTCGTGCTCGATATCCATGGCGGGCCGAACGGCTTCTTCGGCCCCGGGTTCAGCCCCCTGCACCAGGTCATCGCGTGCGCCGGCAACCTCGTGCTCTACACGAACCCGCGCGGCTCCACGACGTACGGCGAGGCGTTCACCTCGGCGGTGTTCGAGGACTGGGGCGGCGAGGACTCCCGCGACCTCCTCGCCGCGCTCGACGCGGTCTGCGAGCGCCCATACGTCGACGCTGACCGGCTGGGCGTCCACGGCTACTCGTACGGCGGGTTCATGTCCTCGTGGCTGATCGGCCACGACCAGCGCTTCCGCGCGGCGGCCATCGGCGCGCCGGTGACGAACCTGCTCTCGATGTACGGCCAGACGGACATCGCGGCGAGCTTCGGCGAGCAGCAGTGGGGCGGCCTGCCGCAGGACCGCCTCGATCACTACCTGGAGCGGTCGCCCGTCATGTACGTCGACGCGATCGAGACGCCGGTGCTGCTGCAGCACGGCGACGCCGACATCCGCGTCCCGATCTCGCAGTCCGAGGAGCTGTTCGCGGGGCTCAAACGCCGAGGCAAGCCGGTCGAGTTCATCCGCTACCCGGACTGCTCGCACCTGTTCCTGCGCGTCGGCCACCCGAGCTTGCGCCAGGAGTACTACGACCGCGTGGTGGAGTGGTTCGCGCGCTGGCTGTAGGGGTGGCGGCGGCTTGAGGCGCTGAGCCCTAACATCCGCGCCATGGCCCGCTCGCCTGACGAACCACCACCCGACCCAGCGCCTCCCGCGAGGCGGCGAGGCATCTTCTGGGGCTGGTGGATCGTCGGGGGCGCGGTCATTGCGCAGTTCGCCGCGATGGGGACCACGGGCACCATCGCCGGGGTGTTCCTGCGGCCGATGACCGAGGACCTCGGCTGGACGGCTGCCGAGTTCACGCTCGGGGGGTCGGCCGCGTTCCTGCTCGGCGGGATCTCCGGCTTCATCATCGGGCCGCTCGTCGACCGCCACGGGGCGCGACCGCTGATGCTCACGGGCGCGTGCCTCTACGCCGTGGCGTTCTTCGGCATGTCGCGCGTCGAGGAGCTGTGGCAGTTCATCGTGCTCTCGATGGTCGCCGGCGGCGCCGGCTTCTCGATGGTCGGGCCGCTGGTCTCCAACGTGACGCTCGCGAAGTGGTTCGTGGTGCGTCGAGGGTGGGCGATCGCGCTGGGCTCCTCGGGCGTCTCGTTCGCGGGGCTGATCATGCCCATCACGATGACGCGCGTCGTCGACGCAGTCGGGTGGCGCGACGCCTACGCAGCGCTCGCGGTGGCGATGTTCGTGGTCATCGTGCCAGTCGCGCTGATCATGCGTCGGCGGCCCGAGGACTACGGGATGCTGCCCGACGGCATCGACCCCGACTCCGCGGCCGGTGCCGACTCAACGGTGGGCGCGGCGCAGGCGCGCGACGCGGCCAACTCCTACACGCGTGCCGAGGCGATCCGGACGCGCGCGATCTGGCTGCTTATGGTCGGCTACGGCCTGAACATGATGGCGCTGTCGGGTGTCCTGGTGCATGCCATCCCGTTCATGACCGACCACGGCTTCGCTCGCGGCGAGGCAGCCCTGGCCGTCGCGGTGAACGGTGGCGCGAACCTGAGCTCGAAGTTCGTGTGGGGCTACTTCCTGCAGCGTGTCCACGTCCGCTACCTGGGTGCGGGGGCGCTCGTGACCTCGGCGATGGGGGTGGTTCTGATGCTGGTATCGGCACCAGCGGGGGCACTGCCGCTGATGTTCGTCGCGTTCTTCTGCTGGGGCTTCGGCTTCGGGGGAACGGTGCCGCTGAGCGAGTTCATCTTCGCGAAGTACTTCGGGCGCGTGTACATCGGTGCGATCCGAGGGGTGGGCCAGCCGTTCACGATCCTGCTCGGTGCGGCGGGCCCGATCCTCGCCGGCGTGTACTTCGACGCGTTCGGCTCATACCAGGGTGTCTTCGCAGTGTTCGTGGCGACCTACCTGACGGGCGCGCTCGCCATCCTCGTCTCGCGCGAGCCGCCGCCCAAGCAGCTCCCCGTCGCCGCCGAAGGCGCTGCCTAGCCCGACAGCACCTCATCGAAGAAGGCGTCCACGCGGGCGTTGAAGACGTCCGGCATCTCCCAGTACAGCGAGTGACCCGCCTCCGGCACGAGCTCGATGCGCGAGCCGGCGACGTGGAGTTGTGCCGCGGCCGTCAACTCGATGGGGATGGTCGCGTCTTCCTCGCCCGCGAGGAACAGTACCGGTACGTCGAGGCGCGCGAGGTCGTCGACGGGGATCGCGCCTTCCTCGATCGAGTACGTGTTCGGGAGGTCGAGCGGGCCTAACTTGACGGTAGACAGTACCATCTTCGATCTGCCATTTTCATTGTAGGCGGGAAAGCGTGTGGGTTCAGCGAAGACTCTGTAGCCTTGCAGCCATCCCCGCTTCGCTCGGCGGGGAATCCTCCCGGGATGATGGTTATAGCTGGCCCCAAGTCAACGTCGCTCATGAAGTGACCCAGTCATCGCACAGCGTCCAGCTGGCATCCGGGACCGTAGCTGGTTGCTCCGGCGAGCGCGGCGGCTGGCTCGTCGCCGTGGGGGCGACAGCAGGGCGGGTTTGGCGCGCGAGGACTCGGGCGCTGTGGCGTAACACCGCAGCCCAGAGAGCCGGTATCCTTTCAGCAGTCCATTCGGCAGGCGTCCAGACAACCTGGGAGGTGGTCCCGTGGACATCCGGCTCAGGCTGCCGTTCGCCCTCGTCCTGCTCGTCCTCCTTGCCCTGCTCGCCGCCTGTGAGGACGCGCGCGAGGAGACACCGGCGGGGCCCGAACGCGTGCTTACGCTGCGCTACTGGCAGGCGCCGTCGACCCCGAACGCCTACCTCTCCGCTGGCGGGAAGGACATCGACGCGGCGGCCGTCACGCTCGAACCGCTCGCGAGCTACGATCCTGATGGCCAGCTCGTGCCGAGGCTGGCCGCAAGCATCCCGACCGTTGGAAACGGCGGCGTGGCCGCGGACCTCGCCTCGATCACCTGGACGCTGCGCGAGGGTCTGACGTGGTCCGACGGCAGCGACGTGAGCGCCGACGATGTCGTCTTCACGTGGCGGTACTGCACTGACGAGGCGACGGGCTGCACGGGAAGCGACGCCTTCAACGGCATCGCCTCGGTCGAGGCCATCGATGCGCTGACCGTGCGCATCACGTTCGAGACCCCCACGCCCTATCCGTACACGGCGTTCGTGGGAGCCGGGAGCCCGGTGATCAGCCGCGCGCAGTTCGGCGACTGCATCGGCGCGGCCGCCGCCGCATGCGGCTCGCAGAACCTCGCGCCGCTCGGCACCGGGCCGTACCGCCTCGTCTCCTTCCGGCCCGATCAGGGCGCCACCTACGAGCGCAACCCGCACTACCGCGACGAGCGGCCCTACTTCGACCGCGTCGAGATCGTCGGCGGCGGGACCGCGGAGGAGGCGGTGCGCGCGGTGCTCGAGACGGGCGAGGCGGACTTCGCCTGGAACCTGCAGATCGCGCCCGAGACGCTCGCCGCCCTCGCCGGCGGGGGACCCGGCAGCATCGTCTCGGCGTTCGCGGGGGACACCGAGCGCATCGTGATCAATCACACGAACCCGAACCCCGCGTTCGGTGAGGACCGCTCCGAGTACCTCGACGGCGCCAACCCGCACCCGTTTCTGACATTCGCCCCGATCACGCAGGCGATGTCGATGGCCATCGACCGCGCGCGCATCGTGGACGAGCTCTACGGCTCCGCCGCGGTGCCGACGTGCAATTTGGTGCCGGGGCCGGAGCGCTACGTCTCCTCAGCGAACGACGGGTGCCTGGCGCAGGACATCGAGGGCGCGAAGGCGCTGCTCGACGAGCACGGGGTGATCGACTCGGATGGCGACGGCGTTCGCGAGTACGAGGGCATCGCGCTGCGCATTACGTACCAGACCTCCACGAACGCGGTCCGCCAGGCCACGCAGGCGCTGGTGCGGGACTGGTGGGCAGAAATCGGCATCGAGACGACCCTTGTGAACCACGGCGCGAGCGTGTTCTTCGGCGGCGACCCCATCGCCGACGCGTCGTCGACCTACAGGCGCTTCTTCGCCGACGTGCAGATGTACACCACCGGCTCCGGCGTGGATCCGCAGGAATACCTCTCGGCCCAGCGCTGCGGCCACATCGCGGCGCGCGGCAACCACTGGTCAGACGGCAACGTCGCGCGCTGGTGCGACCCGGAGTACGACCGCCTCTACGAGGAACTCGCACGCACAACGGACGGGGACGACCGCGCTGCGCTCATCAAGCGGCTCAACGACCTGCTCGTGCAGGGCTACGCCGAGATCCCGCTCGTGCACCGCGGGTTCGTGTCGGCGCACCACGACACGCTGCGGGGCGTGCGCCCGAACGCCTGGGACAGCCACCTGTGGAACATCGCCGAGTGGCGCCGTTAGGCGCCAGCCCCCTGGCAGCCAGCCACTTCGGGACTCGGTGAGGCCAGCCGCCACCTCCGAAGAGGGGGACCAGCCTACTCTGGCGCGCCAGGATCTGGCGGGCGCGCGCTGTTGACACGTCCTGCGGGGCCGCTGGCCACGGCCGTGTCCACCAGAGTTCCCACGATTGCCGGCCGAGGGCACCGCTATCGCTCCAGACGTTGTCGCTGCACACACGACCTGTCGCTGACGCGGCACTGCGTCAGCGCGTCCGCGCTCGCTCCCGCGAGCTGTGCCGGCGCCCGGTCAGTTAGAGCCGCTCGCGGTTGGCCTCGTCCTCGGAGGCGTCGATCTCGGCGGCGTTCGCGCCCCGGATCTGGTCGGCCAGCACCTGCCCGTAGGTGGGGTAGCAGGAGCAGTCGATCTGCGCCTCGGTGTCCCTGAGCCGCGAGCGGATCAGGGAGCGACCGCAGTGCAGGAACGCCTCCTCGACGGTGATGCGCAGACCCGAGGGCGGCGCCTGGGCATGGGCATCTCCCTCCTCGGTGAGAGTGCCCGAAAACTCGCATCCCTGCTGGACCAGGATTCGGGGCCACGGCTCACCCGGCGCATGGAGGACGCGCTGAAGCTTCGCCAGTCGGAGGCCGGCGGCGCGGCGGCAGAGCCGGTGATGCGGCGGTTGCAAGCGCTCGAGCGGGGTCAGGAGGAGCTGGAGGCGGGTCTGCTGATGCTCGCCCACGAGGTCGGAGCGCGGCTGGCAAGAGTCTCGGGCGACTCTGCGGACCTGCTCGATGCGTTGCCCGCGCGCGAACCTCGGGGTCAGCCGGAAGGACCGGGGGAGCGGACGCCGGACGCGGCACCCGCCGCGAACGGGCGCGCCACAGGCGGTCATCAGCCGGCCGCAACGCATCGACGGGCTCCCGCTCGGCCACCCCGAGGTCGTGACCGTGGAGCCCGTGCAGGACGAGAAATTCGACTATGCGGAAGCCGCGCCGCTCGTCGTTGAGTGGCGACAGGCGCGCGCGACCCTTCTCAGCAAGAGCGCGAGCCGCGTGGAGCGAGCCAGGGGTGGGGTCCGCATGGGCGAACTCCAACTCCTCCTGATCGGCGACCACGAACTGACGCTTCCGCCGTCGACATACCGGTGGGACGGGTCCCGCCGCCACGACGAGCTGCTCCGGGGAAGGTGTCCCTGATTGGCGCTCGCTGGGAACTGGCGCACGCCCTGTTTTGGCGCTGGGTGCGGCTCGTGCTCACGCTCCGACGCTGGCGGAGGTAGGCGGTGCCGACCTGGGGAAGACGCCAACGCGGGCGGCACCCGTCGCATCCCCGCACGGTTCGCTGAGGGCTGCGCCATCGAGAATCGCCGGGCGCCGCCATCGAGTGCCGGGGCCGTATACTGCGCTACGCCCCAACGTGAAAGGCCCTGAGTATGAGTGCTAGGATCGGTCTCGAACGGTTACTGTCCGCCTGTGCGGTCGACTCGTTCGACGACGGCATTCGAATCGACGCCGACCTCGAGCCCCTGTCGGGGGTCGGCGGCCCGGTGAAGCCCGCAGTCTACGAGGGCGGGAACTACCAGTTGGACCGTCGCTGGGCATCTCCCGGCGATGCGGAGGCCACTCCCGTCATCGTGATCGACAATGTGCCTTCCCAGGCCAACCGCCTGGAGCAGGCCCTGCGGCGCGACCGCGAGGCGAGTTCGATACCGGAGTTCATCCTCGACCTGTCGGACCTGGGCAGCCTGCCGGCGCACCTGCCGCGGTCGTTGTCGAGCCTCGACTTCCCGCACCGGAATGCGGATGCGTACCTCCGCGATGCCCGCCTGGATGACGTCGACTTCATCAAGACCGAACTGGGGCAGGCTATCTTCGGCTCCACCGCGCAGGACTGCGGACCGCTGATGTCGTGGTTCCCGCAGGCGCTACTGTACGGATTCTGGCAGTCCCATCTGGGCAAGAAGAACCACAATCACAAACACGCCCGCGCCTGGGTCTCGGAGATCATCGGGTGGAAACCGGCTGCGGTTGACACCAAGGTGAAGGGGCTCAAGGGTGACCCCCTAAACCTGAACCTCAGCGGCGGTGAGGATGCGGCGATTACCGCAGATGAGAACAACCTCACCACGTGGGCCCTCGGCCAAGGCCAGGCAGTCGAGGGAGGTAAGGCGTCCAAGCTTTCTATGATTGGTCATGGGCAAGTGCCGTTCATGCGAGAGAACACGGATAATCCTCCGGCTGCGGCGGCTGTCTCGTTCCAGCGCGTGACGCAGCGGGCGACCGTATCGTTTGCCCAGCTCCGGCGCGTGAGTCTCGGGCGAGATGCTTCACAAGAAGCGGATGCCGCAGCGCGAGCGCTTCTCGTCGTCCTCGGGCTCCACGCGCACCAACTCGCCTTCGGGCGCGCCTTCGCGCTCCGCTCCGGCGCAGACCTGCGCCCGGCCGCCTCGACTGTGACGTGGCTCGGAAGCGCCGGGGACGAGACGTGCGACCTCGGCGCCGCCGAGACGACGCGCGACCTGCTGGCGACCGCCAGGACACACGCCGAGTCGGTTGGTGTGCCGCTCGATGGCTGGGGACAGCCGCCGATGGTGCTGCGCCCCCGCGACGCCCTCGCGAAGGCGATCCGCTCGACCTGGCCCGACCTCGACGACTGATGTTCTCGGTAGCCGTCGAGTTTCTTCAGGGCACGTTTCGCGGTGACCCCGACGGTACTGCCAACACGGGCAGGCTGACATGCGGGGAGTGGCCGCCGTCTCCGGCGCGCCTCTTCGCAGCGTTGGTGGCGGCCGACGGGACCGGAGACGCGTGCCGGGTCACCGACGGCGCGGAGCTCGTGTGGTTGGAGCAGCTGCGGCCACCGGTCATCTATGCGGACTCGCGACCGGTTCACAACCGGCTGCTGCAGCGTTACGTGGTCCAGCAGCAACGCTCCTTCGCCACCGTCAGGCGTGGTGCTCGAAGTGAAGTGAGCACCCAGCAGGAATACGTGGGCCGAATAGCAGCCCTCAGTCGTGGAGGTGTGCGAGTCGCTCCGCACTCCGCGCACATCGCCTACGTATGGGAAGTAGAGCCGCCAGCCCCGATGCTCATCGAAGCGCTTCGGCTCCGCGCCGCGCGGGTGGGCTACCTCGGCTCCTCGGACTCGCCGGTGCGACTGCGAGTCGACACGTCCCTGCCTGTGTCTGTCGCTGACTCCGAGCCATTCGTTCCTGATCGCGAAGGCGAGACCGTGATCAACGTGACGCGCGAGGGAGACCTCGCGCGCTGGGACCGCCTCCACGAGCAGTGGACCGCGCGCGGCGCCTCGGCCAGCCGGTCGCAGTCTCCGGCGCTGAAACACCCCGTCGCGTACCGCTCACCCCTGTCAGATGAGCTGCGGGACGAGGGCGAAGTCGTCTCGTGGCTGCGCCTCGAGACGGCTGTCTCCGGGCGGCGCGTGTCGGCGCTGACCACGGCCTTCAAGGCGGCCGTACTTAGCCGGTACCAGGAGCTGTATGGGGAGCCTCCGGCAGTGCTCCACGGGCATGGGTTCGGCGGGACGGGCTACGAGCTCGCCCGCTACCTCGCGCTCCCCGACGTCGGCTTCCAGCGGTCGCGCGGGCGCATCCACGGACTGGCTCTGTGGCTGCCCCCAGGGTGTGACGCGACTGTCCGACACATGGCCCGCGACGCGGCGTTCTCGGTCCGTCGGCTCAGGGGTCGCGGCGTGGACGTGGCAGTCGTTCCCCGAGACGAAGAAGAGCGTCCCGTGGCCGCCCATCCAGAGAGTTGGCTACGAGCTTCGCGCCACTGGGCGACAGCAGTACCTGCAATCCACGAGCGCCGCCGCCGGCTCGACCTCGCGGAGGTCGCCCGCTGGTGCGAACACGCCGGACTCCCCGCCCCCGTCGCCTTCCGGTCGGCCCGCACGCCCCTTGTTGCCGGAGCGATCGACCTCGCCCCCGTGGAGGTGAACAGGCCGGGCAGGCCGGCGCTTCCTTACTCCCACGTGGAGCTGCGGTTCGAGCAAGCGATTCCGGGGCCGGTCGTCATCGGCTCCGGGCGGCAGCGCGGGTTCGGACTCTGCGTCCCACTCGATGGCCGGGCTTGACGAGCGAGCACCTTCGCGGTGGAACGATGATGGCTCCCCTCCCCACCTTCGCCGACTTCTACGAGGCCATCCACGGGCGAACGCCGTTCCCGTGGCAGGAGCGACTGGCCCGGCAGGTCGCCGAGACGGACAGGTGGCCTGAGCGGGTCGGCGTTCCGACCGGGCTGGGCAAGACCGCGTGCCTCGACATCGCGGTGTGGTGGCTCGCGACACAGGCGGACCGAGACCCTCAGCGGCGGACGGCGCCGACCCGCATCTGGTGGGTCGTCAATCGTCGCCTGCTGGTGGACTCGACCCACGAGCATGCGGAGGGGCGGCTGGCGCGGGTGCTCAGGGAACCCGATGCGAGCGGACTCTCGGGCAAGGATCGCGAGGTTGTCGCTGCGGTCGCCGAGCGCCTCCGCTCCCTCTCGGCCGACCCAGGCGCACCGCCGCTCGATGTGATTCGGCTACGCGGCGGGGTCGCGTCTCGGACGCCAACCGATCCCTCGCGGCCCACGGTCATCCTCTGCACGTTGCCGATGTACGGCTCGCGGCTCCTGTTCCGGGGCTATGGATCGTCACGGTCGCTTCGCCCGATCGACGCCGCGATGGCAGGGACGGACAGCCTCGTCCTCCTGGACGAAGCGCACTTGGCGCCACACCTGCGGGCATTGGTGGCTGCGCTCGCCGAGTGCACACCTAACGCGGAGGCCCCGCTCGGGGAGCTCCGTTCGCGAGCGAGCATCACGGCGCTCACAGCGACCGGCGACGCCACGGGCGAGCGGTTCGACCTCGACGAGGAAGATCGGACGAACCCGGTCATCGAGCGGCGGCTGCACGCCACGAAGCCACTGGAGGTTCGCGTGTTCGAGAAGGGCGACACCGCCAACCTCCTCGCGGAAGCGGCACGCGACCTGCTCGCGGACAGAGCGCCGGCATCCTGCCTGGTCTTCGCGAACACGCCGAAGACGGCGCGGGAGACGTTCGAGCGCCTGCGCGGCTGGTTGCCGGATGTCGATCTCCTCCTGTTGACCGGGCTCAACCGCGAGCGGGAGGCCGAACGGATTCGGGCGTGCATCCTCGATCCCGCTACCGGCATGGCCGCAACCCGATCCCTAGACTCCTCGCGGGAACGGCACCTTGTCGTAGTCGCGACGCAGACCCTGGAGGTCGGTGCGGACCTCGACGCGGAGTACCTCGTCACGGAGGCGTGTGGCGTGCGGGCGCTCACGCAGCGGCTGGGGAGATTGAACCGGCTCGGACATCACCAGCACGCGCGGGCGGTGTACGTACATGCGCCGCCCCCGAAGCGGCGAGGCAGGGCGAGCCGCGGGAAGGACTCCGAATCCTGGCCCGTCTACGGCGAGGAGCCCGCACGGGTGCTGCAGCGCCTGGAGAGCGCGTGCTCCGACGGGGACGACCGCACAGTGAACCTTCCGCCCGCGCAGGTGGCCGAGGTGCTGGGTGCTCCGGGCGACGATCCCGGACGGGCGCCGGAGGTGCTGCCGGGGATTCTGTGGGAGTGGACGAAGACGACCACCCGGCCCGACGGGGAAGCTCCCGTGGAGCCTTACTTCAGCGGCATCCAGGGGGCCGAGTACTCGGTGGCGCTCATCTGGCGCGTCCACGTACCCGAGGAGGGCCAGCGGCTCTGGCCGCGCGCCAGCGATCGCGAGGCCGTGGACGTTCCGATACGCGAGGTGTGGGAGGCACTGCAGGACGACGAAGACGTTCACCGGCTCGCCCCCGACGGCATGACGGTGGATCGGACCAGTGCTGCGGACCTGCGGCCGGGCGACCAGATCGTGCTTCCCGCCGACCGCGGCTTGCTGGATCACTTTGGCTGGGACCCGGACGCGTCGAAGCCGGTCGTGGACGCATCACTGGCGGGACAGGGACTGCCTCTGGACGCGAAGGCGATCGGGCGTCTGTGCGGCGTCGAGGTGGGGCCGCAGCTGGAGATCGCGCTGGGGGAGGATGAGGAGGACGAGATCGCTCAGTCCGACCGGGACGAGGCGGTGATGGCGATCCTGGCTGCGCTCCGGGCCGCCGAATCGCCGGCCGGATGGAACGACGGGGAGTGGGTCGCGTTCACCGACGCACTGCGTCCGGCCGTTGAGCGTCCGCGGCTCGAAGTCGCCCGGCTGCGGGTCGTGGCGCCTGAGTCCCAGCGCCCCAGTAGCGACTTTGGCAGCGAAGGCGACGAGATGTCGTTGACGTCCGAAGCGGTCGAGCTCGATAAGCACGGCCGGGCGGTGGGGGCCATGGCGCGCACCATCGCCGAGCGCATCGGTCTTCCCTCGACGCTGGCCGAGGTCGTGGAGCGCGCCGGAGCGTTGCATGACATCGGCAAGGCCGACCGCCGCTTCCAGAGATGGCTTGACCCCGAGGGGCAGCGCGGTGCGCTCATGGCCAAGTCGACCACCGCCCGCCATAGCTGGGAGAAGACACGCGCCGCGTCCGGCTGGCCCCGTGGCGGCCGCCACGAGAATCTGTCGGCCCGTCTGGTGCGCGCGTGGCTGGAGCGGCGCCCCTCGTGGGGTGATCCCGAGCACCGCGACCTATTGCTCCACCTCGTGATCAGCCACCACGGCAGGGGTCGGCCGCTAGTGCCGCCACCAGCAACGCGCGACGGCACGGCTGCGAACGTGTCTGCCGTCGTGGATGGCCTGTCGGTCAGCGCGCCCGCTGACCTCGCCCGCGTGGACTGGGACCAGCCACGCCGCTTCAGAAAGCTGAACGAGCGCTTTGGTCCGTGGGGGTTGGGGTTGCTGGAGGCGGTCGTTATCCGGGCGGACCACGCGGTTTCCGCCGGTGTCGATGTGCCACAGGAGGGATCGTGATGATGGAGGTGGTGTGTCCGGGCTGGCGTGCTTCGTGGGTCAACGCCTGGCTCGCGGCGGTGGGTGCCACCGTCCTCGACGAGCGCATACGGCTGCACTGGACGACCGATGCGGAGCCCGTGGCGGTGCTCTCATCCGAGCAGGCCGATCCGGTGGCCGCGCTCGTCGAGTCCTGGCCGGACGCGGAGTCGCTGGCCCAGTTGCCGATTGCGGAGGACTGGCGAGGCACCGCCAGGCTCCAGCGGAGGGTGCCCGTCGAGGCTTTCGCGGCGCGGGCACGCGCTGCGCGGAGCGACGAGCACTCGTGGACGCTCTCGTCAACGATGACCGATCTCGCTGTCGATCGAGACGGCCTGGTGGAACACGCACCCCTTGATCCGCCTGGCACGGGCCCCATGAAGTGGCTGCACCATCGGCTGTTGAAGGTATACAGGCCCCTCGATGGTGGATCCCTCATCCACGCATCGCTGGCAGGCAACGCTGATCGCATACAGGCGAGCGGTCTGGGATTCGACCAGACGCGGTTGGGTTCTCTGGTCGACAAGACGGACCCTTGGGTTGATCCCGTCGTCGAGGTCCTCGCGTTCTTCGGTCTCGCCCTCCTGCCGGTACGAGGACGAGGGGCTGACAGGCGGCTTGGCCGGTCCGCCGATGCTTCAGCACGCCAGCGGGGCTGGCAACAGGTGGACGGGAGCGGGGAGCGGCGCAGCTTCCACTGGCCAGCGTGGAGCCAGCCGCTCGACGACGACGGTATCGATGCGCTCCTGGACCTCTGGAACCCCGTACGGAAGGCTGGCTGGGCACGGCTCGGTGTTCATGCAGCGTGGCAAAGTGCGTCTTATAAGCCGAGAGGCGAAGAGAAGACGCGGGCGATCGGAGCGGTGCGGCTATGACACCCGAGCCCGTCGTCCAGATTTCCGCGATCGAGCACTTCGTGTACTGCCCGAGGCAGTGCGCCCTCATCCACTGCGACGGTGTGTGGAGCGACAACGCCCACACCGTCAGGGGAACCCGCGCCCACCGCCGGGTCGATAGCGGAGAGCATCGCCAGGAGCGGGGGAAGCAGGTGCTCAGGGCGATCCCCCTCTGGTCGGAGGAGTTGGGACTGTCGGGTCGCGCCGACGCCGTCGAGGTGGCAGGCGACGCTGTTCGTCCCGTCGAGTACAAGGCCGGCGTGCGCCACGGCTCCGCCGCGGACCTGCAGCTGTGCGCACAGGCGCTCTGTCTGGAGGAGATGCTCGATGTCGAGATACCACACGGGTACGTGTGGTACGGCGGACCGCGACGACGCGTGCAGGTGGACTTCACCGAGGCGCTGCGCCGCGAGGTGCGCGAGGTCATCGACCAGATCAGGAAGCAACTCCTGACGTTCGAGCTGCCCGCGGCACCCAACGACGCGCGCTGTACGGAGTGCCAGCTCCTGTACCACTGCCTGCCGGAACTCTCCAGCGCGCCGCGCAGGGTGAACCGCTACATGGAGAACATCGTCTTCCGATGAGGTACCTGAACACCGTCTACGTCAGGAACCACCGCGCGCGGGTGCAGCATCGGCGGGGATCGTTGCTCGTCTCTTCGCCGGAAGGCAGCCAGCGCGTTCCGCTTGAAGCGGTCGACGCGCTCGTCGTGCTGGGCGGCGCGCAGATCACCACGCAGGCGCTCGACGCGTGCGTGCGCCGCGGCGTGCGGGTCGCGGCCCTCCAGATGAACGGCGCGATCCGGTTCGTCGTCAACGGCCCGACCAGCGGGAACGTGCACCTGCGCACGGCGCAGTTCGAGACGGTGACGGACGATGCGCGGTCGTTGGACGTGGCCAGGGCGGTGGTGGCGGCCAAGCTCCAGAACAGCAGCACGATCGTCCGTCGCTGGTCGCGGGACGAGAAGGACCCTGCCGCGGCCGAAGAGCTCGCCGCCCGAGGCGAGCAGATCAGGGAGCGCATCGCTCGGTTGGCCGAAGCAGAAACCGGCGACCACGTGCGAGGCGTCGAGGGGGATGCGGCCAGGATCTACTTTCGCGCGCTCGCCCAGGCCGTGTCGTCAAGCGAGCTCGAGTTCTCCGGGAGGACGCGCCGGCCGCCCCGCGATCCGGTCAACGCCCTGCTCGGCTTCTGCTACGGGATGCTCGTGACGGAGTGCATCGGCGCTGCGGAGAGCGTCGGGCTCGACTACCAAATGGGGTTTTTCCACCGTCCTCGCGCGGGCCGACCGTCGCTCGCGCTGGACCTTGCCGAAGAGTTCCGGGCGCTGACGGATCGTTTCGTCGTGTCGCTCGTCCGCCGCCGGCAGATCGGCGTGGGCGACTTCGACCACACGCCGGGCGGCGGTGTCTACCTCAGCAGCGACGGACGAACGCGGTTGCTCGAAGCGTGGGAGGCGCACAAGGAGACGGAGATTCAGCATCAACTCCTGGGGCGACCGGTGGAGCGGTGGGCGCTGCCCTCGGTCCAGGCCACGTTGCTCGCGCGACACCTGCGCGGCGACCTGCCGGCGTATCCTCCGTTCGTGCTGCCTTGAACGATGGACGTTCTCATCACGTACGACATCGCTGACACGGAAGGCGCCGGAGGAGTGCGACTCAGGCGGATTGCCGACATGTGCGAGAAGTACGGCCAGCGCGTGCAGTTCTCGGTGTTCGAGTGTCGGCTCTCCGCGACGCGGCTGGCTCGCATGATCGGCGAGGTCGCCGACGTGATCGATCACGAGCGGGACTCCGTGATCGTCTACCGCTTCCCCGCCAAGATCGACGACGCTACGCTGCGCCTCGGGCGAAGCCAGGGACGGAAGCTTGGTCAGCCATGGCTGCTCTGACACGGTCTGCGAACGTCCGGTGATTCAGCGAGTCAGTGGTGATATTGGGTAGAATCGAGCCATGAACGGCCCGGATCCCGCACCGCCCAGGGCCTTCCACAGCCGCAATAGTGGGCAATCCTCTCTTCAGGCTCCTCCCCTGATACGATTAGCAGTGTCGCCGGGGTCCGAACCCCGGCCTTCGTTGAGCGGAAGCGGTCGGCCTCACGATCGAGCTCGTGTTCGCCGGGTGTCGCCGGGGTCCGAACCCCGGCCTTCGTTGAGCGGTGCCCTGGGATGCCCACCCGACCATCTGGATCCACGTGTCGCCGGGGTCCGAACCCCGGCCTTCGTTGAGCGTCGTCAAAGGCCGTGCCGTAGTAGCGGATGTTGGGGGTGTCGCCGGGGTCCGAACCCCGGCCTTCGTTGAGCGTCCCCACAGGGGTATGCGGTTGACGTAAGAGACCTGAGTGTCGCCGGGGTCCGAACCCCGGCCTTCGTTGAGCGCTTCCCGGTGCTTCCCGTCACGGTTCGGCAAGCGCCCTGTGTCGCCGGGGTCCGAACCCCGGCCTTCGTTGAGCGAAGGGCTGAGGCCCTTGTCTTCCAGGTTGAGAGTAGTGTCGCCGGGGTCCGAACCCCGGCCTTCGTTGAGCGCGCGCCGACCGCCGTTGCCACGTCCACGCTCAGGAAGTGTCGCCGGGGTCCGAACCCCGGCCTTCGTTGAGCGGCATCTGGAAGCTCCCCGCCCTCGCCGCCGACGCGGCGTGTCGCCGGGGTCCGAACCCCGGCCTTCGTTGAGCGAAGCGGGCTCGTGGAGGACGTGCGGCAACTGCGCCAGGTGTCGCCGGGGTCCGAACCCCGGCCTTCGTTGAGCGGTCCGGACTGTGTTCCCGGTCGTCGAGACCTCCCTGTGTCGCCGGGGTCCGAACCCCGGCCTTCGTTGAGCGACGACCACGGGCGGCCCGCGTTCTACGCCATTCCCAGTGTCGCCGGGGTCCGAACCCCGGCCTTCGTTGAGCGATCAACGTCGCGTCGACGGCGGTGGTCCACGCCGAAGTGTCGCCGGGGTCCGAACCCGGCCTTCGTTGAGCGGCGATGGACCTCTCTCGGAGGTCGTCGGCGGCGCGCTACGTCGCGATCGCCGTGCTGGCGGGCGAGGCCGATCCCGAATAGGTGACAGCGAAGACCATCTCGGAGAGCCAGCGGCGGAACGACTCGTTGTCGCTGAACTGCTTGAACAGCTCGGTGTGGTCGGCGAGCACGTCAGTCATGGCGCGCTCGAGGGCCTTGTCGTGCTCGATCCGGGCGTTCTGCCGGTCGGAGTTGGCCATCGCGTTCTGATACGCCCGATCCTCGGCAACCTTCCTCGGCAACTCCTCGGCGATCACCTTCTCGATCTTGTCGTGGTCCTTCCACTCGATGCTGCCGAAGCGGTCGTTGAACTCCCTGAGGATGTTCGAGAGCCGGTCCAATTCCGTCTCGGGTTTCTGGCCTCCACCCTCGGTCGGAACAGGACCAATCTTGGCATCCTCGTCTGGCAACTGGATGTCCCGTACCGCCTGCTT
Organism: Dehalococcoidia bacterium; assembly: GCA_965208885.1. Classification (GTDB taxonomy): domain Bacteria; phylum Chloroflexota; class Dehalococcoidia; order UBA2979; family UBA2979; genus VXMT01. The sequence continues at coordinate 636,102 of CBDBPS010000002.1, read as the reverse complement.
CTCGATGCGGTAGCTGTCCATGTCGATGGCGTCGAGGATCCCCTTTGACAGGTCGTCCTCGATTGGGGCGGGCAGTTTGGGTACGAGGAACGTCAGGAAGATCGAGAGCTTCTCCCAGTCGGGATACGTGTACGGCAGGGTGGCCGCCAGGAAGTCGTAGGTTCGGAGAAAGGCCTTCGCCTTCCCCTTGAAGTCGACCTGGCCATCCTCGTCCAGCTGCTCGCGGTAGACGGCGACGCAGGTGTCCAGGATGGGGTCGAGCCGGTCCCGTTCCGCTCCCGAGAGATACCGTTCCACCAGATCGTCCACCTGCTCGGGCGCGTAGACCTGGTAACCGTCGAGGGCCGCCTTGAGGTCGTGCAGCCTGTCTGGATCGGTCTCTTCGGCGAGTACGGTGGTGCGGTAGTAGTCGGCGAAGGCGGTCTGGATCGTGTCGGCGTCGTTGGCGAAGTCCAGCACGAAGGCGTCGTGCTTCCGAGGGTGGGCGCGGTTGAGGCGCGACAGCGTCTGCACGGCCTTCACACCCGCGAGTTGTTTGTCTACGTACATCGTGTGCAGCAGCGGCTCGTCATAGCCGGTCTGGAACTTGTCGGCGCAGACCAGGAACCGGAATGGCTCCTCGCGAATCTTCTCGGCGATCAGGCTCGATGAGAAGCCGTTGAGGGACGTCTCCGTGACTCTCGCGCCGCCGTACTCGCGCTCGCCCGAGAAGGCGACTATGACGCGGTACGGACTCTTGCGCTCGATCAGGTAGTTGCGGATGGCGTCGTAGTAGCTGATCGCCCGCTGAACGCTGCTCGTGACGACCATCGCTCGCGCCTGGCCGCCGATCTTCTGAAGGCCCGCCACCTGCTCGTGAAAGTGGTCCACCATGATCTCGGCCTTCAGGCGGATCGCGTGGTCGTTGTCCTCGACGTAGCGGCGCAGTTTCTTCCCGGCCCGCTTGGTGTCGAACTCGGGGTCTCCCTCCACTGTCTTCACCAGCCGGTAGTAGCTGTCCACGGGCGTGTAGTTCCGAAGGACATCGATGATGAATCCCTCCTGGATCGCCTGCTTCATGGTGTAGGAGTGGAATGGCGCGTGCCGCGTCTTCCCGCCCTCGGTCGCGGGGTCGCCGAATATCTCGAGGGTCTTGTTCTTGGGCGTAGCGGTGAAGGCGAAGTAGCTAGCGTTGGGCAGCAGCTTCCGAGACTCCATCAGTCGGTTGATCGTGTCCTCGGCCGTCTCGTCCTCGTCCACCACGCCAGCCTTCCCCAGTGCCATGGAGACCGACGTCGATGTCCGTCCGCCCTGGCTTGAGTGGGCCTCGTCAATGATGAGGGCGAACTTGCGCCCGCGATGCTCATCTCCGATCGCATCGAGGATGAACGGGAACTTCTGAACGGTGGTGATGACGATCCGCTTGCCCTCCTCGAGCAGGGTGCGGAGATGGGCGGCATCCTGAGCGTGGCCCACGACGGAGCCAACCTGCGCGAACTGCTTGATGGTGTCGCGTATCTGCCTGTCGAGCACCCGCCGGTCCGTTACGACAATCACCGAGTCGACGATGGTGGCGCCGTCTCGCTCCAGCCCGATCAATTGGTGGGCCAGCCAGGCGATGGAGTTCGACTTTCCGCTGCCGGCCGAGTGCTCGATCAGGTACCGGAACCCGACTCCACGCTCCGAAGCGTCGGCCAGCAACTCCCGTACCACGTCGAGCTGGTGGTAGCGCGGCCAGAGTTGCTCGCGCCTCTTGCGGCCGGTCCTCTCATCCTTCGTCTCCACAATCTGGGCGTAGTTCTCGATGATGTCGGTGAGGCCGTCGCGGGTGAGGACCTGCTTCCACAGGTAGTCGGTCTTGAGGCCGTTGGGGTTGGTCGGGTTGCCGGCGCCGCCGTCCCAGCCACGGTTGAAGGGCAGGAACCATGACTCCCTGCCTCGCAGCTGGGTGCAGAACTGCACCTCATGGTCGTCCACGGCGAAGTGGACGAGGCAGCGGCCGAGTTGGAAGAGCTTCTCCCGTGGGTTGCGATCCCGCTTGTACTGCTCGACGGCATCGGCGACTGTTTGCTTGGTCAGGCTGTTCTTGAGCTCGAAGGTGGCGACGGGCAAGCCGTTGACGAAGAGGCACAGGTCGAGCGCGAGCTGGGCCTCTTCACGGCTGTAACGGAGTTGCCTCGTGACGCTGAACCGGTTCTGCCCGTACCGGACCCGCGCTGCCTCGTTCCCCGGAGACGGAGAGCCGTACATCAGGTCGATCCGGTGCGGTCCGTGGCTCACGCCCTTCCGCAACACATCGACGGTCCCGCGCTTCGTAATCTCGCCCTGCAGTCGGGCCAGGAACTTGCGCCGCGCCGGGCCATCCGTGTCGAACTCGAAGGATTCGGCGGCGTCGGGCTGGGTAGCCTGGAGAAACGCGGCGAGCTGGACGAGGTCGACGCAGTATTCGCGGTCGTAGTCGCGTGGCTCTCCGCAGATCCAGCCCGCGTTGTAGGTGGCCGGACGCTCGTGGAACGCGCTGCTGTCCGGTGAGTCGCAGGGCGCTCCAGTCAGCGCCGTGCAGATGAGTCGCTCCAGCCCCCCCTCGCTCGTGTCGGTGGTCGTGCGAAGCGGACGGCCGACGTGTGCTTCGCCCGGTCGGTGGTACTTGCCGCGAGCCGCGTTCGACCAGTCGAGGACCTCGGGCGCTTCTGACAGATCGATCTGATCGTCCGGGAGGGCCTCCAGGGCCCGCAATTGGTCCCTCTGGCGCTGCGTCAGATCAGACATGTCCTTCTTCATAGTGTTGTCGCTCGCGCCTGGTCAGCTTGCGGGCGGAGACGATGCGTCCAACCTCCTCGCCCGATCCCGGGTCGAGTTTGGGAGAAGTGTGTACGACCACGATGGCCGCCGCTCCCACGACTGCCATTGTCCGCCACCGCTCTTCGTGCGGGTGTGGATCCGGAACCGTCGCCGCAAGCGGGTCGCTGAAGACGAGTATAGCGGTCTCGAACTCGATACCGTGGTCTCGAAGGTTGGCTCGGTTCTTATTTGGATCCCACTCCCAGAGCAACGTTTTCGCCTCGGCCTTCCCTCGCAATGGGTCGGGGACGCTGCGCAGATTGGCCGGGGGGTGCGCCTTCCGTCGCCTCAGGAGGAGAGTCTAACGTGGAATCGGGACTTCCCTGAACTCCCCGGGACGAACCTCACTGATGGCCGCGCGAATCTCCGCGGTCCGCAGCCGCACGTACGGCCACGCCGTGGACAGCAGCACCACCGCCGCCAGCCGCCGGCCAGCGAGGTTCTGCTGGTAGCGCATGTTCTGGTCGGTCGTGACGAGGATGTCGTAGCCCTCGTCCTCGGCCCTCCCGACCAGGTCTCCGTTGTTCAGCTTGGACCACCCTCGCTCCGCCACGGTATCGACCTCATGGTCGCCGAGGTGCCGCCGGAGAGGAGCGGGCGTGCCCTGATCGAACAAGATCCTCACGACTAGGCGGGCATCCGGAGGGCCTGCGCCTCGTGATCGAGGACAGCCCGCACCTGCCACTCCTCGACGCCCGGAAACCAGTCCAGGAACTCTTCAACCGTGGCCCCGCTCGCGAGGTTCTCAAACAGGGCCGAGACCGGCACCCTCGTCCCTGTGAAGATGGAGGCGCCGCTGACCTTGCCGGGGACGCTCTCGACTGCGGGGCAGCTCTCCCAGTCCGTCATCTCGCTACCTCACTCTCAATTGTCAGGCCGTCCGAGGGCTCCTCGGGGATGCGGTCATCATCAAGGAAGTCCCCCGGCCGGGCTTCTTCTCGCCAGTCGTCGCCTTCCTCGTCCAACAACTGCGCCTCTGCCCCCCGCACGTCGAGCTTACCAGTCACCACGTCGGCGACCAGCCTCGTGCGGTACTCCTCAATCAGCTCGATTTCGCGGCCCAAGCGGTCGATGGTGGTATCGATCGCTGCGGTTTCGTGGGCGAGGTAGCCGACGATTGCGGTTTGTTCCGAAACCGGCGGCGCGAGCACCGGCAGCACACCGATATCTTCAACATTGAAGTGGGGAACAGTAGAGCCTCGGGAAGCCAACTCCATCTCGTCGCGCGATGGACCTGCGTACAACATGTGGACGAGGAAATGCGGCTCATAAGCACTTCGGTCGACCTTCATCAAGACGGTACGCTGCCCCAGGCAGAGGCTGAGGTCGCCGGGCACGACACAGGCCTCACCTGCTGGTGCCTCGCGCGTGAAAATAACATCACCTGGCTCGGGCGCTCCCCTTCTCGTCCACTCAGCGAATGCCTCTTCCGACGTGCAATACGTACCTGCAATCACGAGGGAGCCTCCCCGTACTGCGGAGGTACGCACCACCCGATACGAGCTCGCATTGACGGCAGGGGCGGTCTTGTGTTCGCAGTCGATGAGGCGATGCAGAACGCGTTTGAGTGGCCGCACCTCCCAGTGCTCGGGCATGTCGCCCAGCCACTCGACGCCGGAGGGCTTGAGGCGCACGTTGCGGTCGAGGCCCCGCGTGACGGCCTGGTTGACGACGGCCTGCCGCTCCTCCTCCAGTAGCTCGATGAGCTTCCGCTTGGCGTCGACGTAGCGCCGGATGTGCCGGTCCACGTAGTCAAGGTAGCCGGTTATGGCGCGCTGCTCAGTGCGGGTCGGGACCGATACTGCGATTCTCCCAAGGTCCGGTGTGTATAGCCGGTTGAATCCGCTGCCTATTCCCTTCGAATATCTCGCGAATGCGCCAACGATCGCAGGTACCTTGAATAAGCGCTCGAAGTACTGCATGTCGTAGGAGGTCCCGACAGGTTGAAGGACACAGTAATCAGGACTAACTAAGCCCTCTTGAGATGCAATCGCGAACATACCAGACCACGCTTGCATCCGGTTCATAATGAGGTCTCCAGGGCTGCAGACCTTGTGGTTCACCAGATTATCTGTGAGTGCGATTCGTTCGGACGCTTGGGCTTGTGGCACCAATCCCTGCGTCCGAGTCAGCGATAGTAGCTCGCGGTTCCCATCGTCGCCCCGCTCGTCACGTTCACGAAGGAACGTCTTGATACGCCGCACATCCCAATGCTCCGGGACGTCGCCCAGCCATTCGACACCGGAGGGCCGGTAGGAGCGGTAGGGGTGGAGGGGCGGGGTATGCTCCATGTCGCTCACTGCCAGCCCTTGCGGTAGTCCCTCGTTCTGTTGCGCGCGAACGACTCCCTCGAGTTGTCCGGGGGCGTCCCCCTCCTGCGCACGAAGGCGCGGTGGATCCACTCCGCGATCTTCGCAGGCGTCCAGGGATTCGGCCAATCGTAGATGAGCGCGTAGGGATCATCTCCCCGGCAGTTGTCCGCGAGGCGCGGAGGGAAGAGGCGCGGGTTACGCCGCTGCTTCTTCCCGTGCGCCGGGTGATTTGGAAGGATGATGCCCACCAGTCCGCAGCGGGAGTTCTTCCTCGTGTTCCTGATACTGGAGCCGATCTCCCAGTCCACGTGCTTGCGCTGCCAGGTGCGCGGACCGATAAGCACGATCGTGACGGTGGCGTCCCGCACGTACTCGTCGCGGATCTTCTGCCGCACGGTCGCCGTCTTCAGGCCGGTGTCGTCGATGCCCCCCGTATCAACGGACCTGTCCACGACGCGCGTCCCCATCATGCGCACGAATCTCTCTTTGTACTCGAGGTCGCGCTCATGGAAGCTGATGAACACCTTGTGCCTGGGTATACCGGAGGCCATCATCCTGCTCCGACTTAGAACACCAGCAACCACGCCAGCAAGATCGTCACGACGACGACGGCATAGAAGGGCGGCACGGAGAAGGATCTGGACATCGCCCAGAGGGCTCCGCGCATTATCGAGCCGGTAGGAACCACGGTGTAGAGGTCCGAGACCGACACGCGCCCCTGATGCACCTTGCGAACGAAGCTGTTGTATGACTGTCGGAAAGCTCGTTCCAGCGACAGGTAGTAGGCATCCAAGACGTAGAACAGGACAGTAGGAGCTAACGCGATAAGCGCGTGTTCTGGCTCCCCCGTCCTCGCCACCAGCACCAGAGTCGCTGAAACGAGGGTGACGCACCACACCTTGCAGGAGCGACTGTTCTCCGCCATGCGATTGATCACGCCCTGCATGATCTCAAGGTGTTTGTGAACAGCTCCGGACTCTTCGCTGAGCGCTGGCTGTGTGGCGTCCTCTTGCGTCACGGGTAGCTCTTCCGAATCCGGATTGCTTCCTCAACCCACTCGGCGATGTTCTGCTCGATGTATGAGTAGACATTCCTGCTCCCGGTGTACGGCGGAGAGTACGCCTGTACTATTCCCGAGAGCTTCCGAGTACCCACAGTGAATCCAGAGAAAGGGTTGTCACCCTTAGTGGATTGCGCGCCCCTCCCGTCCTTCAGGTTGTGGACGTAGATTCCAAGCAGCCCCTTCCCTTCGTTCCAAGCCGTCTCAATCTCGTAGTTGATCCACTTCCGCCCGGCTGTCTTGCTGCCAATCAAGACGATAGCGCAGGACTTGCCACTCAATTGCCCGTTGATCCACCTCTTGATCGCAGCGTCACCGCCCCGCTGGATGGTTTCCCAGTCATTGTCAGAAACGGGAGCATTCCCCTCCACGACACCCATGTTCCTGACCTGAGCCGCCCGCCAGTTATCTGGTTTGTAGTGAAAGCTGAAGAAGGTTCTTCTGCGGGTCGCCACTACCGAATGTCCTCTCTGATACTTGAGGCGCCGACGATCTCCGCCAGCAGCCCCTCCGTCTCCCGATCGACCGCCAGAATATCGGAACGGATGTCGTCAAGGGTTCGGAGCAGCTCAGGCTTGTAGAAGTGCCGCGTGAAGCTGATCTCGTAGCCGATCTTGACGCTGGACGCCCCGTACCAGGCATCTGGAGCGTAGGGGAGCACCTCCTGTTTCAGGAAGCCTTCGATGCCGCCATCGTGGAGCAGCGGCACCTGTTCGGTATCGCGCAGGTTGGTGTCAGGCTCGTACTCGACGACTACCGACCCGCCGTCGATGGTGGCGGGGAAGAGACCGCGCAGAGGGTCGGGCGCGACTCCCGCCTTGTGGACACGCCTGATGACCGGCGGCGCGGTCTTCGCGCGCTCGCTGCCGTCCTTTAGCGCCTTGATCTCTTTGGCGGTATGAGCCCGGTGCGGGTCTGCACTCGCTAGTCGCAGCGGCCGTTCAACGGTGACCTTCCGGTAGCCGAAGGCCTCGTTGGGGAAGATCTTTGACTGCTCCGTCTCCTCGAAAGCGATGAAGGCATCGCAGATGCGCCGGATGTCCTCGTCCGAGAGTTCGCAGTTCTTGCTCCCGAGGTTCCGGCGCAGGGGGCGGTACCACTGTGTGGCGTCGATGAGCTGCACGTGGCCCCGTCGATGCGCCGCCTTGCGGTTGCTGAGGATCCAGATGTAGGTGGCGATGCCGGTGTTGTAGAACATGTTGAGCGGCAGGGCGACGATCGCCTCGAGCCAGTCGTTCTCGATGGTCCAGCGGCGGATGTTGCTCTCGCCCTGACCGGCATCGCCGGTGAAGAGCGAACTCCCGTTGTGCACCTCGGCGATGCGGCTGCCGAGCGGCGTGGTGCGCTTCATCTTGCTGAGCATGTTGGCCAGGAACATCATCTGGCCGTCGCTGGAGCGGGTGATCAGCGAGTAGTCGGGATCGCCGTCGTGCTCGACGACGAAGCGCAGGTCCGTGATGGCGGGCTTGCCGCCCATACGCTCCAGGTCGGTCTTCCAGCTCTTGCCGTAAGGCGGGTTGGAGAGCATGAAGTCGAACTCGCGGGACGGGAAGGCGTCGCCGGCGAGGGTGGAGCCGAACCGCATGTTGTCGGCCTCGGTCCCTTCGCCCTTGAGGATCAGGTCGGCCTTGCTGATCGCGTAGGTCTCGGGATTGACCTCCTGCCCGTACAGGTGGACGGAGACCTCCTTCCCATGCTCGGACGCGAGCTGGGTCAGCGTCTCCTCGGCGACGGTCAGCATCCCGCCCGTGCCGCAGGCGCCGTCATAGACCAGGTAGGTGCCTGACCGGACCTGCTCGGCCACGGGCAGGAAGACGAGGCGCGCCATGAGCTGCACCACGTCGCGGGGGGTGAAGTGCTCGCCGGCCTCCTCGTTGTTCTCTTCGTTGAAGCGGCGGATGAGCTCCTCGAAGACCGTGCCCATGCCGTGGTTGTCGAGACCGTCGAGACGCACGGAGCCGTCGCCGTTCAGAACCGGGCGGGGGCTGAGATTGGTCGATGGGTCGAGGAACTTCTCGAGCAGGAAGCCCAGCGCATCGGCCTCGACGAGTGTGGGGACCTGATTGCGGAACTTGAACTTCTCCAGGACCTCCTGAACGTTGGGTGAGAAGCCGTCGAGGTACGCCTCGAAATCGGCCTGAAGCTGCTGTTGCCTCCCGCGGGATGTGAGGTCGCGGAGACGGAAAGGCGACGTGTTGTAGAAGGCCTCGCCTGACGCCTGACGCAGCGCACTGTCCTGGTTGGTGATGCCGGCTGAGTCGAGTTGCTCCTTCATGCGGAGCACATCGTCCTTGGTTGGTTCGAGGACCGCATCGAGGCGGCGGATGACCGTCATGGGCAGGATGACGTCTCGGTACTTGCCCCGGACGTAGACATCCCGCAGTACATCGTCCGCGATGCCCCAGATGAAGCTGCTGATGTTCAGAGCGCTCACTCGGCTCACGCCGTCCCTTCTCCTCAGGCTACGATAGGTCGCGCTCCCCATCTCGTCCAAGGTATCGTGCCCGGAGGATCCCGTAGCGCGTGTCAGCCCTCATGAGGGGCCGGGCTCTACCCGCCCTGTGAAAGCAAACTCACGGCCCATGAGTAACGCAGCGTTTCGTGTGGATTGGAAAACCGAGACCTCCGCCTCGAACCAGACGATCGTAGCCAGTCGATGAGGTTCAGGCCTGTCTGCTCGGGCGGCACCACGTCCGCGTTCATCACCGCCACCGTGAAGCCGTGGCGTCTCACGGAGTCCTCCATCCGCCCGTGATGTCGCGCGTACGCTTGTGGATGCCGTAGAACAGAGTCGGCGGACCGTCCTCACTGTCCGCTACTGTCACCCCCGAGCAGTCGGACCCTTTCGAAGGGAGAACGATGAAGGCAGGCATCCTCAACCTCCGAAACCTGTTTCTGAAGGACGTCCGCTACGTCATTCCGACCTTTCAGCGCCCATACGTGTGGACCAAGGACGATCAGTGGGACCCCCTCTGGGAGGATGTGCAGAACATCGCAGAGCGCTACCTCGAGAAGCTGGCGGAGGCAGGTGAGGGAGGGGCCGCCCTCGCCGAGCAGGAAGCTGGTGCGCACTTTCTCGGCGCCGTGGTCGTGCAGCAGCGGCCCTCGCCTGCATCGCAGCCCGAGCTGCGGCACGTCATCGACGGCCAACAACGGCTGACGACGCTTCAGTTGCTGCTCGACGCCGCGCAGGAGGTGCTTGAAGCGCGCGGGTATGCCGAGGGGCGGCGGCTGGCGCGGTACGTTCTCAACCACGAGGACCTGACTGGCGGGGACGACGCACTGCTTTTCAAAGTCTGGCCCTCGAGCGCAGATCAGGCAGCCTTTCGCCGCGCAATGGAGAACGGCTCGCCTACCGAGGGGTTCGAGGACTCCGCGATCGTGCAGGCGCACGAGTTCTTTCACGACCAGGTCGAGCAGTGGCTGGCGGCGGGAGACGACGGCGGGAGCCAGCGTGCGAAGGCACTGGAAGCTGCGCTAGGGAGCCTGCTTGAGCTGGTCGTGATCGATCTTGACCTTGACGACGACCCGAACGTGATCTTTGAGACGTTGAACGCCCGAGGGACGCCCCTACTCGCCTCGGACCTCATAAAGAATCTCGTTCTCCACACCGCGGAGAGTGAAGGCATCGATCCGGAGCGGCTGAACGCCGACCACTGGTCCGAGTTCGATGACCCCTGGTGGCGCGAGGAGGTGCGACAGGGACGGATCGTCAGGCCTCGCATCGACACGTACCTCAACTACTGGCTGGAGGCGCGACTCCAGGAAGAGGTCAAGACGGACGATGTCTTTTTGAAGTTCCGCCGATACCTGGAGGACGCCTCGTCGGTCGGCACCGTGGCCTTCGACATTCGGGAGACGGCCGATGTCTATAGCCGCCTCCAGCGCTCCGAAGCCGACGATCCGCTGTCGGAGTTCCTTTACCGCTGGCGCACTATGGATATCAGGGTTCTTACGCCAGTCCTGCTTTGGCTTCTCGGGCAGCCGGATGTGCGTGACGACGTGCTTGCGCAATCCTTGGGCACCATCGAGAGCTACCTCGTGCGCCGGATGCTCTGCAGGATACCGACCCAGGGCTACAACCGACTGTTCCTCGAACTCCTCAACCGTCTCCCTGCGGCTCACCCGGGCGAGGTCCACAAGGTCATCCGCGACTTCCTTACACAGCACGACACCGAGACAAGGCTCTGGCCCAGCGATGCCCGCGTGCGCTCAGCCATTGAGGAATTCCCGCTGTACAGCCTGCTCACTCGAGGTCGTCTCCGGCTCGTCATCGAGGCCATCGAGGACTCGATTCGGTCCCCCAAGACCGAGCACCAGCGCGTCCCGCGTGGCTCGCTCACGATCGAGCACCTGATGCCGCAGGGCTGGCGCGAGGGGGACTGGCCGCTTGGAGTCTCCGATGAACCGGTGGAGGCGATCGAACGGCGCGACCGCCTCGTGCACACGTTGGGGAATCTGACGCTTGTGACGAGAAGCCTGAATGCACACCCGCTGTCGAATGCACCGTGGGACACGAAGCGAACGGGGCTCGCCGAACACAGTCGGCTGCAACTCAACCTGGAGCTGATTCAGGTCGCGTCATGGGATGAAGCTTCCATTATCGAGCGCTCGCGTCGGCTCGCTGATCGGGTCGTCACCATCTGGCCGCGCCCTTAGCGCGATGGCGGGTTGTATCTGGAACTCACTAGGGGGGAGGGTGCAACTACGGGCTCCGCGCGGACGCAAGGCCGAGCCGATCCCAGCCCGCCGTAGAGCCCACGCTCCTGCGGCGCCTCCGCGCTCCATGTTGAGACTCAAGCGGCGAGAAGGTCATCGAGGATGGCGACCGGCAACCCGTCGACACGGCGAAAGTCGGTGTCGTTGGTGACGAAGAGCGCGCACTCGGCCTGCAGGGCTGTAGCTGCGTGAAGGGCGTCGGGCGTTTTCAGTCCCGTCGCAGCACGCAGACGGGCGGTCTCCTCCCAGAGTCGACGTGTGGCAGGCACCACCTCCACCTCCGGGGCAGCGAACACGTCGCGGAACGCCGCTTCGAGATCGAGATCGCGCTCCCGAATGGGTCGGACCAGCGTTTCGGCAATGACCAACTCGCTGCACACCGCCACGAGCTGCCCCGCCTCGGCCTGCTGCCACGCAGGAGCCAACAACGTGAGGTACGGCTCGATTCGCTCCACGCTGTAGATGATCGCCGAGGTATCCAGGTAGACGGAGCCGCTTGTGGGGAGAGTCAGCGCTGCCAGGACGCTCGCTCCTCGGCGAGGTAATCGTCAACGTCCTTCGCGCTCTTGAAGAGGCGTTGCCCCGCGCCCGCCGAGATGACCTGCCAGGCCGAGCGAGCGGAGGGCTCCTGTGCAGGCGAAATCACCACGTCCACGTGTTCCCCTGCCTGAAGGTCGCCGTCGACGATCTCGACTCTCCCGCCGGGCTGTACTGTTGCCTTCTTGTGCAGCACCTTCTGCATTTCGCGTCCCTCCAGATGCTCGCGCATCTCTCTTCAGGCTCCGTCCGAGCTTACCGCAATGCAAGCTGCCCAAAGCTTCACCGGCCGGCTCGATGCGTACCGGCGTCTTAGGGTCGCTCGCGCTCAGGATACACAGGGCTTCGACCAGGACGGCCTTGTGCCGCATCTGCTGACTCGTGACACTGCCGGGAGCGCTCGTTCGAGTGTTGTCGTCGGACTGAATCATGGAACGGGACCAACCGAGCCCGGGGCGAAGCGAAGGAGAGACGCACCCAGTTGCGGGTCCGGCTGCGGCCGGACCCGGTCTGGGCCTTCCTCGACGAGTGCGAGATCGCCCAGAACGAGCTGGCGCGCCTGCTCGGGATCTCCTCGGGCCATATGTCGCAGCTCATGAGCGGCAGCGCCCACCCCTCGCCGGAGGTCCGGCAACGCCTGCTGCGCGTGCTCGGGACGACCGACTTCGATGACCTGTTCACGATCGAGTAGGGCCGCAGCCTGCCGTTGCCTGCTCCACGGACACGAAGAAGGGGCCTCACACACGCTGCGAGCAGCAATGGCAACTGCGGCGGCGGCCCGCAGGCCCCCCCGCCGTGGTGCGACGAGTGCCTGACCTGGAGCTTGACTGGCAACGCTGCGGACGCGAGTGGTGTCTGCTCGCAACCTGCGACCCGCCGCCGCACGTCACCGGCGTCTACGTCATCTGGGCGCCGCTCTCGCTCGTACGCGAGGGCAGGATGGTGCGCGTGGGTCGGGGCGCCATCCGCGACCACCTCGCCCACCACCGCGGCGACGGCAAGATCGCGCACCACGGCACGGGCTCCCTGCTGGTGACCTCGGCCCCGTGCCTCGCGGATTGGAGGGACGGGGTCGTGCGGTTCTTCGCGGCCACGTATCAGCCCTACGAGGGCGGGACCGATACCCGCGCCGGACCCGTCTCCGTGAACCTGCCGATCTAGGTCCGCGTCGTGCTCCTCTGGCGAGGGCCATGCCGGCGGGGGCATCCTGCGGCTCCTGGTGCTCCCGCTTAACGCACGAACGACCGTACAGAGGCGTGGAGGGGAGGACGCCGCCCACGGCGGCAGCCCTCCCCTCCCGAATCGCCCTACCGGGCCGCTCCCGCCAGCGCCTCCTCGCGCTCGCGGTCCAGCGCCCACTCGAAGAGGGACAACGTCGGAGCCTCGTCCCGCTGGCGGCGCTTCGGCGGCTCCTCCTGCTCCCCGGCCATGAACTCCGCCCACGAGAACAGCGTGCGCTGCCGCTCCGGGGCGTTGTCGCGGGGCCCGTCCGCGCTCTCAACGGCGGCGACGGGCTCCGCCTCGACGATCACCGGCTCGGGCGCGTGCCAGCCCTCGTCGACCAGCAGCGCCTCGGCCTCCGCCGCGACCTGCCGGGCCTGCTCGAAGACCGACTCGACCGAGCCCGCGTCCTCCTCGCCCGCGACGATCTTGCGCGCCAGGGCGAGCATGAGGTCGTCGCCGTCGTCCCCGAAGGCGGCGAGGCCGTCCTCGGGCAGCTCACCCTCGACGGCGAGGGAGCTTTGCAGCTTCTTCGCCACGAGCTGGAGGGCGTCCGCTTGCAGGGAGTTCCGGTAGGCCATGAAGACGACCTGCACGGGCTCCGTCTGGCCGATACGCCAGGAGCGCCGTGACGCCTGCCTCATCACGTATACGCTGTAATCGGTTTCGTACCAAATCAGCGTCGGGAAGTCGACGAGGTCGAGACCGGTCTGCACGAGCCGGGGGTGACAGACGAGCACGTCGACGCCCTCCTCGACGCGCTTCGCCACCCACGCCTCGCGGCGCTCGGGAGGAACGGCGTCGGCCTTCATCACCGCGACCTTGAAGCCGTGGCGGGAGAGGAACTGCTCCATCCGCCCGGTGATGTCGCGCGTGCCCGTGTGGGTGACGTAGACCAGCACCCGGCGGCCCTGAAGCCGCTCGGCGGCGACGAGGTCGACGAGCGCCCGCTCCTTCGGGTAGAGCCGGTCCTCCGGCAGCGGCCGCACCTGCACGAGCACGTCCGCGGTCTCCGGGTCGAAGACCGTCTCGCCCTGCGTGCAGCCGTCGGGGTAGGCGAGCAGCGTCTGCAGGTAGGTGGCGAGCAGCCTGCGCGAGCCCTTGGAGAGCGCCTCGGCGAGCGCCGCCCGCAGCGTCCCGTAGAGCTCGTCGTAGCCGCTCCGCTGCGAGAGCCCGTTCGCGTCTGGCTCCGCGTCCATCGAGGAGAGCAGCACGCGCTCCTCGTAGGGTGGGAGCCCGGCGGCCACATCGGACAGACGCAGGAAGACGCTGTTGCCGATGAGGTGGAACAACGCAGCCGGTGCGAGCCCCGGGCGCTCGCGCACGACCTTGCGGTAGCGCTTGCGCCTGCTGGTGCGCCCGTCCTCGAAGGAGTCCGGGTCGTCACGCCCGATCGTGTGCTCGACGAAGCCGTAGCGCTCGATCCAGCGGCTCTCCTCGGAGCGCCCGAACTCGGTGCGGATCTCCGGGGAGAACCGGTAGAGCAGGTGGAAGAGCGTCGAGGAGTAGCCGCCCATGAGGGTGCCGCTCAGCGAGAGCGACTTCCCGCAGGCGTCGGCGAGCACGCCGGCGGCGATGCCCTGGGCGGAGCCTCTTGCTTTGAACTCGTGGATCTCGTCCCCAATCAGCAGGTCGAAGAAGCCCCGCAGGCGGTGCTTCACGTAGTCGCTGAGCGGGTAACGCTTGGGGCCGGACCTGTCGGCCTGCCAGAGCGCGGAGCCGCACTCGGGGCACCGCCGCTTGCGGCGGGCGAGGTCGCGGCCCAGCAGCGGCACGCCGTCCTTGTCCACGACCTGCTCATGGCAGTCCGGGCAGCAGGGCACGCGGAAGGGCTCGCCCGTCTCCTCGTCACGCACGAGTTTTCGGCCCGTCGTCGCCCAGCGCTCCATCACTGCGGGCTGCCAGCGGTAGGAGAGCTTGGCTCTCTCGCGCGACATCACTGCGAAGAGCGGACCGCTCCCCGCAAGCGTGCGCAGTTGCTCAAGGTCGGTGATCGAGGCGACGATGACGGCGCGTGCGCCGGGCACCGTCTCCTCGACCTCGCGCTTCCACTTGCGCGTCAGGTGCGGCGGGCACAAGACCAGCACCCGCCTGAAGCCCGCCATGTAGGCCGCCGAGGCGGCGATGAACGTCTTGCCCGTGCCCATCTCACCGACGACGGTCGTGCCGCGCTGCGCTTCGAGCGAGAGCGCCGCGCCGCGGATCGCGTCGGCCTGCGCGCCCAGGGGAGCGCGCAGCAGGCGTGGGAGAGGGCGGCCCTGCTCGGAGGGCCGGTAGCGGGGCGGGTAGGACTCCACCACCCGTTGGGCGATGGCGTCGCGGTAGGTGTCGATGAATCCTGCCAGGTCCATGTGGTTCCGTTCCTTTCTCGTGTAGCGTTGCGGGGGACGGTCGCCTGGCGGCCGTCACCCCCTTCGCGAGGCCTCGCCGATGCCAGGGTGGTCCGGCGGGGCCTCGTGTTGCGGTTCAGGCGAGCCGTCTACGCAGCGATGTCGGTGATCTCGCCGAGGTCGAGGTCGAGCGCTACCACGGTGGTGCGCAGTCGCTCCCGGTAAACCTCCTTCTCGGCGGTCGTCTCGATCAGGTGCATCTCCTTCGAGGTTCTGCCCTTGACGAGGATGCGCCCGCCGTCGCCCTCCAACTGGAGGTTGTCGAGGAAGCCCGCCGCGACCAGCATCGCGAGGTGCCCACGCCGCAGCGGCATGAGCGGCCGCGTGCGGGAGTCCTCGGACGGCCAGAGCGCGTCCGTGACGGTCGTGCTGACCCAGAGCCCTGAGCAGCGCGACTCCTCGGCCGCCGCCACGGGGTCGACCGTGCGGGTGGCGAAGAGCACCTCGCCGTCCGCCGTGGCCGGGGCGTTGTAGACGGGGTAGCGCTGCGGGCGCAGCTCGTCGAGGTTGCCCTCGATCGCCTCCTGCAAGGCCACGGCGGCGTACTGGTCGTACTGGACCTCCGCCTTGCGGATGCCGGTCACGACGACCTGGTCGAACGCCTCCCGCTCCGGCTCCGGGAAGGCCCAGACACGCAGGCTCCGGTAGTGCGAGGCGAGGTAGCGCGCCGACTCCGCCAGCCGCCGCAGCGGCACGACGAAGACCAGCAGCCCGCTGTCCGCGAGGTAGCGCGTCGTCTGGCGCAGGAACGCCTGCTCGGTGCGCTTCTCGTCGTCCGCGGCGTCATTGTCGTACGGGGGGTTCAGGTAGAGCAGCCCGAACGCCCCGTTGGCGATCGCGGTCTGGAAGAGGTCGGTGCCGAGCGCGTGGTCGAGGCGGCTCTCCGCCTCCTTCGCGCGCTCGGCGTGGAGCTCCACCCCGAAGGTCTCCACCGAGACCCCGTCGGGACGCTCGATGCAGGCGGCGAGCTGCGCCAGCGCCTCCCCGGCCCCGCAGCAGGGGTCGAGGATGCGCAGCGTCGTCTCGCCCCGCATGCCGCTGCGGGCCTGCATCAGGCTCGCGATCATCTCCACCACGCGCGGTGGCGTGGGATAGAACCCCGCCTTCGCCTGTGCGGCCAGTCTCATCGTGTGTCTCCTTCCGTCCGTTCGTTGCGTGCTGTCTCACGCGCGAGCGTGAGCGTGCCCGCCGCCACGGCGGCGGCGAGGTCGTCCCGGAGCGCCTCCGCGTCGGGAACGCAGCGCCAGGCGGCGACGCCCGCCGACTGGAGCCGCGAGACTTCGCCGCTGGCGAGTCCCCGTTCCCACAGCCACTGCGCCCAGCTGCGGTGCAGCGGAAGCGGGCTGCGGCGGTCGAGGAAGCGGTGGTGCAGGGCGGGCGCCTCGTCCTCGCCGGGGGCGAGCAGCAGGAACGCGTCCCGCTCGAAGGCGTACTCCGCGAGGCGGGTGTACACCATGGCGTGATAGCCCCCGCTCACGGGCAGGCGGGCGATCTTCGTCGTCCACGTGCCGATGGTCTCGCCCGGTACCTCGCAGCGGTGGAAGCCGCCGGAGAGGGCGAGGCCGTCCGTCCCAGCGAGCAGGTGGGCGCTTTCCGGCGGGCGCTTGAGGAGGGCGGCCCAGATCGCCTTGAGGGCGGACTGGGCGCCGACCATGGAGAGGAACCAGAGTCCCTCCGAGTCGGGGTCGCGGGCGAAGGCGTCGGCCGTGGCCGAGAATCCGCCCGCGCTGATCGTGTACAGGTCGCCCGGGTTGATGGCGGCGTCGGCTGCGAGCATGGGCTGTCTCCTTCCGGTAGTGGGATGGGTGGGTGCGCGGGGCAGGAAGCCCGCGTAGGGCCGGGCGGCGGGAAGCCGCCCGGTCGGGGTCAGGCCGCCTCCTGCGCCACGTGGGCACTGCGCCCGAGCACTTGGTCGGCCGCCCGCTGCGCCTGCCCGGCGGCGACCACCGCGAGGCGGCGGTCGTCCTCCAGCGCCTGCAGCCAGGAGTCGATGTACGAGGCGGACTGCTCGACGCGCGAGGGGTCGATGCCCGCCTCGCTGCCGAGGAAGGCCGCCGCGAACTCCGCCACCAGCTCCTCGCGCGAGTAGCGCTCCGAGCCGAAGCGGGAGGCCGTCTCGTAGCCCTCGCGGGCGAGGCGGCCCGGGTGCCCGGTGGAGTGCGCGAGCTCGTGGAAGAGCGTCGCGTAGTAGCCGTGCGCGTCCTCGAAGGCGTCGCGCGGCGGCAGGTGCACCTCGTCCTTCGCGGGCAGGTAGTAGGCCCCGTCCGCGTCGTGGTGCACGGTCGGGCCGCCGGCGTAGCCGCCGGCGATCGCCTCCGCCCGCTCCAGCGGCTCCGGCCCGTCGCCGTCGCCCGCCAGGGGCGGCAGCTTGAGGCCCCGGCACTGGCGGACGTTGAAGACCGTGAAGAGCCGCAGCAGCGGGTAGTGCTCCGGCCGCTCCGGGTCGGGCGAGTCCTTGCGCTCGATCCACTTCCAGAGCACGACCCGCGTGCCGTGCTCGCCGCGGCGGACGTGTCCGCCGGCCGCCCGCGCCTGGCGGTAGGTGAGCCAGCGCGGGTCGTTCCAGCCCCGCTCCAGCGCCGCCATCTGCAGCATCAGGATGTTGATGCCGCGGTAGGGGCGGTCCGTGCGGGCGTTGCGGTGTCCGCGCGCGCGCCAGGGCGTGCGCCACGGGACGGTGCCGCGCTCCAGCGCGGCGATGATGCGGTCGGTGATCTCCTGGTAGGCGTCGAGCATGACTGTCTCCTTCCGTAAGCACTGGGTGGTTGATGGCTGCGCGGGGGTGGCCCCGCGTGCGCCACGCCCTAGAAGAGGCCGCGGTCCTTGAGGCTGATGGCCTCGCTCCTGCCGATGACGACGTGGTCGAGCAGCTCGACGCCGAGCAGCTTGGCCGCCTCCGCCAGGTCCCTCGTGACCCTGATGTCGTCGGGACTGGGCGAGGCGTCACCGCTCGGGTGGTTGTGGGCGACGATGATGTTGGGGGCGGCGACCACGACCGCCGGACGCAGCACCTCGGCCGGCCTGACGACGCTGGAGTAGGCGTTGCCCTGGTAGATCACCCGCTGCCCGACGACGCGGTTGCGGCGGTCGAGCAGCAGCACTCGCACCTGCTCCTGCGCGAGCGCCCCCATCTCCGGTCCCAGCAGGCGCTGCACGTCCTGCGGGGAGCAGAGGGCGGGGGCGTCGGGCTCCCGCTCGGGCAGCGTCTCGACCTCGTAGCGCACGGCCAGTTCGCCGAGCACGTGCAGGTTCTGGCGGAGGGCGTTCAGCAGGGCGTCCTCGTGCTTCGCCGTCATGCCGCCACCTCCACGGGAATCGCCTGCCCGAGCGGGCAGATGCAGTCCTCGTGGTCGGGCGAGGCAGGATCGTCGCAGTCGAGGCAGAGGCCGCAGTTGCGGCACGCCACCCGCTGGTGGGCGAGGTCGCGGGCGTGCCGCCTGGCGACCGTGGCCTCCCAGCAGCAGTTCAGCTCGCAGTTGTCGCCGTGCTCCTCGCCGGCCGCGGCGTCCTCGCAGCTGCGGCAGTGCGAGCGCCCCTTGATGACGGGGTAGCCGCAGCCCGCGCAGTCGCCGCCGTACTCGCCGTGCGCCTCGAGCTCGCGCCTGACGAGCTTCCGGGTGAAGGGATCGCCGTCGGTTCCGCCGGACTCGGCGACGTAGTGCCAGGCCCACCTTGTCCCGAGGTCGGCCCAGTCGTCGGTGCGGTAGGACCAGCGGTCGCAGGTGCAGTGGCCGTTGAAGTGGTCCGGACCCTCGAGCAGGGTCATGACCAGCGTGTGCGCGCTCCAGGTGGGGAGCGCGTCGCGTTCGGTATCCCGTGCCATGTTCGGTTCTCCTTCGTGTGTTGCTGATCGGGTGGAACGAAAGCGGGGCCGCCCCCGTGAGGGAGCGGCCCCGTTGTGCGCCCGCCACGCGGCGGGCGACGCTTGCGTGCCGGTGGGTTGGCTAGAAGGGCTGGTCGTCCGCGACCTCGGCAGCGACAGCCTCGCGGCTGCCGTTCCCGTTGCCGTTGGAGCGGCCGTTGCCGCCGTTGCCGTTCGAGTCGAGGAAGATGATCTCCTGCGCGTGCACCTCGGTGCGGTGCCGGCGCTCGCCCTCCTGCGTCTCGTAGCTGTTCTGCGCGAGCGAGCCCGCGACGAACACCCGGTTCCCCTTCTGCACGTACTCGGCGACGGCCTCGGCCTGCTTGCCCCAGCAGACGACCGAGTGCCAGTCGGCCTCGGTCTCGCCGTTCTGGCGGCGCCGGTCGGTCGCCAGCCTCAGCTGACAGATGGCGGTGCCGTTCTGGCTGTACTTGAGGTCCGGCGCCGTGCCGACCCGGCCCAGCAGCTCGATGCGGTTGATGGTGCGTGACATTGTTCAAATCTCCTCAGTGTGGTGATGGTTGTCACCGTAGCGGTGCGGCGGAAAACCGCACCTGGTTCGAAACGACGGCGGGGCCGCCCCGAAGGACGGCCCCGTTCGCGCTCCCATGCGGGAGCGTCTCTGCATTGCGTTGTGATTCAGGCACCTGCGATCGGCACCTCCTCTCGTTCGTCGATTGGCCTACAGGCCGCTCAGGCGGCCTTCGGCGTCTCTTGGGCGCGGGGCTCATCGCCCGCGTTGTCCTGCTGGAGCTTGCGCGCGGCGGCCTCCACCAGCGGGGTGAGGGCCGCGACCGGCAGCTCGTCGAGGTCGCGGCCCGTGCGCTCCCGCACGGCGGACCGCACCTTGGCTTCGTCGAAGCCGCGGCACTGGCCGAGGTCGACGAGCGTCTTGCGCAGCGACGGCGCGAGGTCGCCGGTCGCGCCGTCGCCGTAGAGCGAGTTGCCGAACTGGTCGCCGTAGCTCCGCAGCGCCCGCTTGAGCGCGTCCGTGACCGCGCCCTTGTGGGCGGTCTCGTGGCCCTCGACGGTCTCCTCGGCGACGGCCTGGAATCCGGTGTCGGTGCGCGGCGGGGAGCCGGGGACGGTAACCCGCACGGTGGCGGCGTAGGCCCGCCAGGGCTTCGCCTCCCCCGTCTGGGGGTCGACGCTCTCGCCCTCGCGGAGCGTCACCTCGCCGACCAGGTCGTAGCCCCAGCCGCCGTGGCCGAAGACCCGGTTGGCCTGCTCGATGGCCGTGCGGCCTTCGAGGTAGGCGAAGCTGCGGCCCCGGCGCCCCCTGCGGTGCGACACGAGCCCCTCGTCGAGGGGTTCGGCCAGCTTCGTGGTTACGGCGGGCGGGAGGCTTTCCCACTGGAGGTCGTGCTCGCGGATCGGCTCCGGGTGGACGCCGTTGGCGCTCGCGCCGTTGCGGCGGCCATTGAGGGTGGTGGTCTCTGCCATGTGTCTCTCCTTCGTGCTGTGCGTTGCCTGGATGGACTGGTGCGGGCCTCCCTTGCGGAGAGGCCCGTGCGCGGGGCGGAGCCCCGTCGGTCGTTGGTCATCGCGCCTCCCCTCGGTCGGCGGCTGGTGCGGCGGGCACACGGGGGCCGCCCGGCTCGCGTGAGCCGGGCTGTCCGGTGTCCGCCGCGTGGGATGGGTGGGTCAGCGGGCGGCGCGGGCCGCCCGTTCGAGCAGGCGCAGGAAGACCCCGCGCCCGGCAGCGTGAGTGGCCACGTCGGCCACGTCGGCGATGCCTTCCGGCAGGCTCACGACGGCGGCGCGGCGGCCCAGCAGGGAGCCGAAAGCCGCCGTGGCCTGGCGCCCGGCGTCGTCGTTGTCGAAGGCGAGAAAGACGTTGGGGCAGCCGCGCAGGGCGGTGGCCACCCGTTCGAGACCCTGCGTGCCGAGGGCGGCGCAGGCCGGGAGGCCCCACTCGCCCAGGACGAGCCAGTCGAAGATGCCTTCCGCGACGATGGCCCACGAGGGCGCGGGGCCGAGCCGCCCCATGCCGAGCACGGGCTTCGGGCCGGGCAGCGCCTGGAAGCGCGGCGAGCGCTCCGGGTCGATCGCTCGTCCCGCCAGCCAGCGGATGCGTCCGCCGGCGACCTCCGGGACAGTCACCATCCCGGCGAAGCGCTCGCCCCGCCCTATGAACACCCCGCTCTCGCGGACCCGTCCGGCGGTGAAGCCAGCGGAGGTGAGCGCCGTGCGCAGTCCTGCACCCGGCGCGTAGCCGAGGCCGAGCCGCGCGGCGGTGTCGATACCGATGCCCCGTGAGGCGAGGTACGCCCTCGCCTCGCGGCTGCGCCGGAGGTGCCCTGCGTAGTAGCTCGCCGCCGCCGTCAGCAGCGCCGGGTCCGGCGGCGCGACCGCCTCGCGGTGGCGCCGCTCACGGGTCGCGTGGCGGACGGGGGCGGTCGTGGGCGGCGAGGCGTCGAGCCTGCGGATCGCCTCCGGCAGGCTCAGTCCCTCTGTGCGGCGGATGAAGTCCAGCACGTCGCCGCCATCGCCGCAGCCGAAGCAGTACCAGCGCTCCGAATCGGCGTAGACCGTGAACGAGCCCTCGGCTTCCTCGTGGAAGGGGCAGACGCCCTGGCAGACGCGGCCCCTGCCGCGCAGCCTGACGCCCGACGCCTCCACCACCTCGCCCAGCGGGTGGCGCTCCTTGAGCGCCGCGAGGTCAACGGGAGCGCGTGCGGTGACCATCAGGAGCCACCCTTGGCGAGGGGCCGGAGGCCCCGCAGGCTGCGCCGCGAGACGAGTTTTCCAGCGGACCAGCGCATCCCCAGGACGGCCAGCACCTCGAGCGCCCCGCCGGGGTGCGGCGCAAGCACGGCCGCCCGGCCCGTGCCGGGGCTGTAGACGACCGCCTCGCGGTCGCCGAAGCGCCTGCGCGCCACGTCGAGCCACTCGCCGTAGACCCAGCGCGTCTCCTGTTCCGTCGCCCCGCCCAGGTCCACGCCGGCGAAGACCGCCAGCGCCGGGTCGAAGTCGCCCTGCTGCCTCAGCCGCCGCGCCTCGTGGACGAAGCGGGCGATGCTCTGCTCGGCCTCCGGGGTCCCTCCGAGGAGCGCCTCGAAGATGCGGTCCACCAGCTCTTCGAGGCTGTATCCGGGGCGGTCGCCCGCGACCGTCGCAGCCGTGCTCATCGTCGTCGTTGCCATCGTCATCCTGCGCCTCCTTCTGGCGTCTGTGCTGTTCCCGTGTCGTGCGCCCTCGCGGGCATGAAGAGGGCCGCCTCCGGTGCGGAGACGGCCCATGTCCGGGTGGATGCGGTGGGCCCGAGGCCCTGGTCGTCAGCGGGGCAGCGACGCCCGGCGCCGGTGCGCGAGGAGCAGCCCCGCGACGCCGAAGGCGGCGGCGTTGGTGACCGCCGCATCGGCGCCCCCTCCGAGGAGCAGCGGCAGGCCGAGCAGCGCCGCCCCTCCCGTGGCGAGCGCGAGCCTGCGAAACCGGCGGACCTCGCGCAGGCCCCGGTGGGGCCACGCAAGGCGATCATTCGCGGCCCGGTCGTCGCCCTCGGGGACGGGCTCGTAGGCCGTCCAGATGGGCAGCCCGATCAGGCCCTCGAGGACCGTGACGATGTGGCCGCGCGTGCAGCCGCCGCTGTGGCAGCGCACGTCGATGCCGTTGCCGTCCGGCCGCTGCCGGAACGCGAGCCTGTCGGGCTCGTCGCCCCCGTGGCAGACGGCGTCGCTCGTCCGGAACCAGCCCCGCTCGAAGCTCACCTCGTGCGGGATGAGGCTCGCGATGCGGCCCGCGCTCGGGCCGGTGTAGCGCTGCGCTGCCGCTCGCATCTCCATGGCATCTCCGCGTGTTGCGTGCATTCCGTGACCTCCTTCGTCACTGCGTGCTCGTTGTTGACTGACGACCCGTGCCGGCATCCGGGCTCGGGTCTCGCTGGCCGTGTTGCTGACGCACTCCGCCCACGGTCGGATGCCGGACCGCGGGAACGGGGTGGTTGTTGTGCTCCCTCGCGGGCAAGCAGAGGGGCCGCCCCGTCGGAGGCGGCCCCAGGTCGTGATGGCCGGGTGGTGCGGTTTGCCGGGGTCAGCCGTGGCGGCGGGCCGCCCGCAACCAACCGGTGGCGAAGTGCCCCATGAGGGCGTAGCCGAGGCTGTACCCGATCACGTTCAGGAGGGCCGCGTCGTAGCCGTGCCCGAGCAGGAGCGGGACCGCCAGCGCGAGCGCCCCGCCGCACCAGAACAGGAGCCGCTCGGTGGTCACGAAGTGCGCCGGAGCGGCGGTCGCCGGAGCGGCCCCCGCCGGCGCATAGGCCGTCCAGATGGGCAGGCCGATGGCGCCCTCGATGGCGGTAACGGCGTGCGCCCGCGTGCAGTCGCCCGTCTGGCAGCGCACGTCGATGCCGTTGCCGTCGGGGCGCTGCCGGAACGCGAGTCCATCCGGCTCGTCGCCCCCGTGGCACATCGCCGTCGTCGTGCGAAACCAGCCGCGCTCGAAGCTGACCGGGTGGGGGATGCGCTGCGCGATGTCCCGGGCGCCTGGTCCGGTGTAGCGCTGGGCGACGGCGCGCATCTCCATCGCGTCCATCCCTGTTGCGTGTTCCTCATGCATGGTCGTTGCGACCTCCTTCTTCCTGGTGGAGTGGTGCTGGTGGCCTCGATTCCAGGTGTGGAACCGGGACCGGGGGCTGGGTGGACTGGCTCGCAATGCGCCTGATTCGGGGCGCAGTGGTCCCAGGGACTCCGGGGCCGGGCGCTGAACACGCTCGCCACGCGGTCTCCCGGCGTTCGAGGCGGCCATCGGGAGAGCAAGGCTCGATCCTCTGGCTGCCTCCCGCTGCGGGAAGCGGTTCTCCCTCACTGGCCGGCCTTCGGGAGAGCGGAGCTCGATCCGTCGGGTCTGCCGGGTCCGGGATGGACCCTCCAGGTTCTGAGGCTTGAACCTGGCGAAGCCGGAAACTGCGTTCGAGTGTCACCGGGCGCGCGTTGGATGGGAAGGGGTTTCGGGGCGCTTCCGGGACGTTCCGGGGCAATCACTTGCTCCGCACCGACAGGACGCCGACAGGCGTGCGACAAGCGGGCCGGCGGACCGCCTACTTCCACCACAGCCCGAGCGTGAGCAGCCGGCGCCGCCACTGCGCCCGGCGGCGCTCGCCGCGCACCCGCCGGAGGGTTCGCTCGCGCCAGCGCAGCTGCGCCCGCCGCGTGAAGCCGTCCCAGCGGTAGCGTTCCGGCGGCAGGGCCAGCTCGTGCTCCGCGATGAGGGCGATCTCCAGTTCGCGCAGCCGCTCCTCGTCGCGCAGCCAGTCCACGCCCCGGCCCTGCGGGGAATGGCCTGCCTGGACCGCGCGCCACTCCTCGACGAGCGGCCAGGCCGCGCCGTAGGCGTCCTCGTCGCCGGGGCCGGCCTCCTCGGTCACGACGTGGACCGGGGCCGGTCGCCCGCCGCCCGCTGCGGACGGCTCCCGGATGTCCCGCCTGTCGATGCGGGGCGCGCCGATGACCGGCGCCGCCTCCGTGGGCTGGCCCGGCTCCCCCGGCTGGGACTGCACTTCGGGCTGCCGCCGCGCCTCGACCGCGGCGAGCCGCGCTTCCAGCGCTGCCAGCCGGCCCCCGTCCTCGTGGCGGAATTGCTCAACGGCGGTCGTCAGGGACCGCAGCGCCTCCGTGGCCTCGCGCACGTCGCCGGCCAGTTCCTTGATGCGACCCGGTGGAACCTCTGCTCCGGGTTCCCCCGGCTCCGGCTCATCCGCAGCCGCCAGTGTCGTCAGCCGGTCCTCGAGCGCCTTCACGAGCAAGGCCGCGCGCAGCCAGACCGTGAGCGGTCCCGGTTCGTCGAGGCCACGGGCCAGCGTCTTGTAGTTGACGTTCAGCGCGTCCGCCGCCTTCATCCGCCCCTGCGCGTCGACGAGCCGGCGCAGGTAGACCCGCAACCGCGCGTCGACGGGGTGCTCGGTCTCCTCTTCGGGCTTCTGCCCGGGCGGGTCTTCGCCGTATTCAGGCTCCCGAGGGCGCTGTTCCTTGTTCTTTTCTGACATCTGCCGGCCTTCTTCGGACTTCCCTCCGACGGAACTTCGGCGTTCCATTCCATGAACGCGCCCTGACACCGATGTTTCCCGCGAGGCACGTCCTGTAGGGCGTTTCCCCTTGACCTGCCTGCGTATTCAGGGACTTCCGTGTCTCGGAAC
Organism: Dehalococcoidia bacterium; assembly: GCA_965208885.1. Lineage (GTDB taxonomy): Bacteria > Chloroflexota > Dehalococcoidia > UBA2979 > UBA2979 > VXMT01. The sequence continues at coordinate 611,048 of CBDBPS010000002.1, read as the reverse complement.
CAACGTCGTTTCCCTGTACACGCCCATGACACCGTTTCGCGCCCTCCGATCACCACGCCTCATAAGGGGGGCCACGCGCGGCCCCCCTTACAAGGCATTCCGCAGCGCCGCCCGCATGCGCACACTCCATCGCCGTCACCACCACCGATCACACGGAGGACCGGACGGCATGCAACCGAACACCACATCCGGTAGGGGCAGACGCCTGCGGGCGCTGGGCGCGGCGCTGCTGCTGGCGGCGCTGGCAGCGGTCCCCTCGAGCGGGACCGCACTCGCCCAGGAGCCGCCCGACCCCACCTCCCCGATCGTGCTCGTCAACGCGGACGACCAGGACCTCGTCGAGCGCAAGGGCGACGGGCGCTTCATCGCGCGACCCGTCTTCGACCGTGAGATGCCGATCGTCTACTTCGGCGTGCGCGACGGCGACACGGGCGAGTGGGTCGTGCCCATGTACCGCCTGCGCGGCGGCGAGAAGGAGCGCCGCGACGGCTGGGAATACTCCTTCGAGTACCCCTTCGAGGACGGGCAGACGCAGCTCGACCCTGAGCGCCCCTACCTGCTCGTCATGCTCGCCAAGAGCTGGGCGGAGGTGAACGGGCACTTCTACGCGGTCATCCCCATCCACGAGCCCGGCGGCATCTGGAACAGGGTGCTGCGCGCGCTCGACCCCCCGCGCTGGGGCAGGGCGATCGCCTCATGGCTGATCGAGGGCGCGCACGGGACGCTCTGCGGCGTCGTCGAGCGCGCCTCGGGCGCAGCCGCCGACACCTGCGAGGCGACCCCGTGAGCGACATCTTCACGGGCACGCCCGCCGGCCTCACCTACGACCACGAGATCGTGCGCCAGGCCTGGATGGCCGTCTGGGTCGTCACCTCCGGGGCGCTCGTCGTGATCGTCGCCTGGATGGGCCTCAGCCTGATCGTCGGCGACCACCTCGGGAGGGCGCAGGCGGGCTGGCGCGAGCTGGTCCCGCGCCTCGCGCTCGGGCTCATCGCCGCGGCCGCCTCCCTCTGGTGGTGCGCGCTCGTCATCGACATCGCCGACGCGGTATCGGGCTTCATCGCCGCCGAACTGGGCGTCACCGCCGGCGACATGCTCCGTAGCACGCTGGAGACGCTGCTGCGGGCGGTGCAGGTGGGCAGCGTGGGCATGGCCCTGCTGCTGGCGCTGATCTACCTCGTCTACGCCTTCTTCGTCCTCTACCTCGTCGTGCAGATGGTGCTGCGCCTCGCGCTCATCGACATCCTGCTGGCGCTGGCGCCGATCGCGCTCGGGCTCTGGATCCTGCCGCACACGGCGGGCTGGGGCCGGCACTGGCTGCGGCTCTTCATGACGACCGTCTTCCAGCAGGCGATCCAGCTCGTCGCGCTCGCCCTGGGGATCGGCTTCCTCAACCAGTACGCCGCGATCGGCGGCGGCGACGCCATGCAGGACCTCGCCTGGAAGCTGCTGATGTCGCTGGCCTTCATCTACCTGGCGACGCGCGTGCCCTCGATGCTCGGCAACGCCGGCACCTTCGACGCCTGGCTGCACACCCTCTACTTCGGCATGTCCCTCCCCGGCTCGCTGGCGCGCTCGGCGCGCTCCGTCGGCCTGCTCGCGGGCGGCGGCGCGGCGGGCGGTCCCGCCGGGGCGGCGCTTGCCGCCGGGGCAGCCGGGGCCGCTGCGGGCGCTGGCGCCTCCGCCGCCGCCTCCGGCGTGGGCTCGGCGGCCGAGAGCTCGACGCCCTCTGCGGGCGGCGGCAACGCCGCGCCCGGCTCGGGCCTGCCGCGAAGCAGCGGCGAGTAGCACCCACCCACGACGACAAGCGGAGGAGCGGAGCGATGTGCCGATAGGCGAAGCAAGAGCAGCACCGAGAGACGAACACCAACACACCTACTGCAAGGAGCGAAACAAGTGGAAGACCTGGTTCAAACGATCTCCAACCTGGTAGGCATCCTGCTCGGGGTCGTCGGCGCGATCGGCGTCGGCTTCTTCATCTACGGGTCCTACCTCTACCTCACCGCCTCGGGCGCGCCCCACCAGATGGAGCGCGGCAAGAGCGCGATGATGACCGCCCTCGCCGGCATCGTGCTCGCGATGGTCGCCTTCGGCATCGTCGAGCTCGTGATGGACGCCGTCGTCAACCCCGCCGTCGAAATCGGCGATGTGCCCGACCCCAACAGCTCGTCGTCCGACGGGGACGGGAGCTAGTGATGCGAGCACACGAGGTACCGACCCACGTGCAGGCCGAGGACCGTGTCCTGCTGTGGTTCACCTTTCCCCAGATCGTGGCGATGACGGCCGTCGCCGCCCTCGCCTACGGTCTCTACCACTACGCACCCGTCGGTCCCGCCGGGCTGCGTGTCGCCGCCGCCGTGCTCTTCGGGCTCGGCGGCCTGGCGGTCGTCGCCGGGCGCGTCAACGGCAGGCGGCTGCCGCTCGTCGTCGCCGACCTGCTGCGCTACCGGCTGGGGCCACGGCATTATGCCGGACCTCCGGGCGAGCTGGCGCGGAGCGAGCCGCCCGCGCCGGTGCAGTCGCGCGGGGGCCGCGAGGGCGACCCGCTGCGGCTGCTGGCGCGCCGTGCCCTGCGCAGGACCCGCCGCGCCTTCCAGAAGCGGAAGGAGGGCGAGCGCCGCACCGGTCGCCTGCCCTTCCGCCCGCAGCGCCTCTTCGGCAGGCGAAGGAGCGGCGAGGAGCCGGACGGGGCGCCCGCGGCCCGCGAGGACCGCGAGCAGCGGCTCGGCGACCGGCGGCGGGGGCGGCGCGGCTTCTGGAAGAGTTTTCTCGCGGCGTCCGCTCTGGCGCTGGTCGTGCTCGCCACGCTGCCGCTCGCGGCGGCGCTCGCCCAGGAGCCGGGGGAGGAGGGCTGGACCTCCGAGGAGATCGAGTTCCAGCCCCCGCCGCCTGTGCCCGGGCGGCGGCTCTTCATCGAGTCGCTGACCGTGAGCGGCGCCCAGGCGGAGGTCGTGCTGCGAGCCGCCACGGACCTGGACCTGCAGGTGCGGGCCTACGGCGGGCCTTCGGGAAGCAGCTCGCGCTACTTCGCGACGGCCTCGCTCGCCGCAGGCGAGCGGGTGACGTACGAACTGCCACTCGACGGGCTCGGACCGTCGCTCGTCTTCTCCTGGCGGGACGAACTGGGGCAGGCGGGGGCGCTCAGCCTCGACGGCGAGCGGCTCCCCTTCCCATTGCCAGCGGCCTCTGGCGAGCTGTGCTCCATCCGCGTCGTCTCGCTCGCGTGGACGCCTGGCGCCGTCGCAGGAACCGTCGCCCCGACGTGCGCGAGCACCATCGAGGAGGCGGTGTCGCTGCAGGTGGTGGCCGGGCACGCCGACGTCACAACGACGGCGCTGCTGGAAGCCGAGGTCGTCTCGGTCACCGGGACCGTCACGGTCACGTCCGGCGTGCGGCAGACCACCGTGGCCTTCGTCGCCGGCGGCGAGACCAGCTTCCGGTTGCCGGTCGCGGTGGGGAAGGGTGTCCACGCTCTCGCCGTCGAGGCCGCGCTGGAGGCGTCGCTGCGCATCCCGCTGCCGCCGCTGGTGGAGCTCACGCACCGCCCGGAGCACACCGAGCGCCTCACCGAGACGGCGGTGGTAAGCATCCCCGCCTACGGCGACACCGTGACCGAAACGGTGACCATCCCCAGCGAGGACGGGACGTTCTCGGAGCATTCCGTCACCGCGAGCTGCTCCGTTCCCGCCTCGACGGTCTCCCAGGACGTCGTCTTCAGCGTCGTCCACGACGAGCGTGTCGAGGCCGCGGTCGTTCAGCGGGCGCCTCTCACGCGCACCCGCGCTGAGACGCTGGCGCTCGCGTCGAGCGTCTGGGCCGACGACGCCTACGTGGCGCTCGCCGTGCCGGAGCCCGAACCCGAGCCCACACCCGTCACGCCGGTACCCGCCGACAGCGACGAACTCAGCGAGTGGTTCGAGGAGCTGGGCTGGGAGTGGGTCTGGTGAGGCGGCTCACGACCGTCCCGCTGCTTTGCGGGGTCGCGCTGGTCACGGCCGGCGCGGCCCCGGAGGAGGAGCAGGCCATGATCGACGCCTTCGACGAGGCGCTCACGGCGATGGCCTACGCCGCCGCCGGCCTGACGGTCTTTTCCCTGGTCTGGGCGGGCTTCCTGCTCATGGCCGACGGCGCCGAGGAGCGCGGCCTCGGTCGCGCCCGCAGCGCCGTCTTCCTGGCGGTGGCCGGCCTCGCGCTCGTGCTCTCCGCGAAGGGCGTCGCCGCCCTGCTGCGCGCGGGCGTCCTTCCTTTCCTTACCCCCTGACAACGCAAGGAGCCCCACAGATGCGACACGTGATCGACAGGTTGAAGCCTCACCGCACCGAGCCCGAGGCAGCGGAGCCGAAGGCGCCGCCCGGGCTGCCGCTCGCCTTCATGCTCTCGCACCTCGAGGACGACGGCCCGGTGCGCCTCGACGGCCAGAAGCTCAGCGTCTGCGAGGTGCTGGGGCTGGAGCTGGACGAGCCGAAGCTGGGCGCCTTCGCCGGCGCGCTCAACGCCTGCGACTTTCCCCTGCAACTGCTCGTGCGCCAGCACCCGCCCGGCCTCGGCAAGCTGCGCGACGACCTTGAGGCCGCACAGCCGGCGGACCTCCCGCCCCGCACAAGGAAGGCGGCTGAGTCCTTGCGCCGCCTGCTCGGCGAGATGGAGACCCGCGAGGGCATCCTCGACCGCCGCTTCTACGCCATCTGCGAGCACGAGCGCATGGACGAGCTGCGCTCGCTACTCGTGCGCGCCGGCCTCTCCATCCACCCCCTCACGGGCCGCCAGCTGCGCATGCTCGTGCTCGCCTCAGCCCTCGGCGGCTCCCCGCGCGAGATCGACGAGGAGACGCCGGTCGAGGTCGAGTTCAACCGCCGCGAGGTCAAGGTGGGCGACCACCTTGCGCGCTCGCTCCACCTCGGCAACTGGCCGCGCTCACTGTCGCCCGGCTTCCTGCAGGGGCTGCTGGCGGCGGGCGCGCCCATGGACCTCTCCCTCCACCTCGGGCCGATCCCGACCGCCGTCGCGGCGCGCACGCTGGAGTGGCAGAAGGTGCGCTTCGAGTCGGCGCGCTCGCTCTCCGTGCGAAAGGGCAAGAGTCTCTCCTCGGAGGCCGAGATCGCGCTCGAGGACGTGATGCGGCTGCGCGACGAGGTGCAGCGCGGACGCGAGCGCCTCTTCCACGCCTCCCTCTCCCTCACCCTGCACGCACAGGACGAGGAGTCCCTCGCCGAGATCACCCAGACGGCGAAGGCGCACTTCGCCTCGACGCTGGGGAAGCTCGACGCGCTCCCCTTCCGCCAGCGCGAGGGGCTGCTCTCGACGCTCCCGCTCGGCCTTAACGCCGTCGCCGCCTGGCGCACGCTCGACACGACCTCGCTGGCGCTGCTGTACCCCTTCTCGCCGCCCGACCTCGACACGCGCGGCGGCGACCTGCGCGGGATCGATCTGCGGGCCTCCTCGCCGGTGGTCTACGACCCCTGGGACGGCACCCACCTCAACGCCAACACCGCCGTGCTCGCGCGCTCGGGCTCGGGGAAGTCCTTCGCCACCAAGCTGGGCGTGCTGCGCGGGCTCTGCCGGGGCGTGGTCGCCTACGTGATCGACCCCGAGGGCGAGTACGCGGACATGGCGCGGGCGGCGGGCGGGCGCGTGCTCTCGCCCGGCGTCGACGGCCAGGGCATGAACCCCTTCGTGATCGACTCAAGCGACGCCGAGGAGCTGCTGCAGCGCATCGGCAGCCTCAGGCGGCTGATCGAGGTGATGGTGGGGGAACCGCTGGGCGCCGAGCGCCGGGCTTCACTCGACCACGCCCTCGCTGCCTACTACGCGCAGCCGCGCGAGCGCACCGGCTTCGCCGACTTCTTCGCCTTCCTCAAGGGCGACGAAGCCGACGGCGACCCCGGCCTCGCGAGGCTGCTGCGGCCCTTCGCCACCGGCAGCCTGCGCCACCTGCTCACCGACAAGGGCGACGACCTGCTCACGAACGAGGCGCTCGTCACCGTCTTCGACCTGCACCTGCTGGAGCCGGAGCTGCGCCCGGCGGCCACGATGGTCTGCACGGAGACGGTCTGGGCCGCCGCCGCGCGCGACCCGAGGCCGCGGCTGCTGGTCGTGGACGAGGTCTGGTCGATCATGCAGCACCCCGAGGGCGCGGCCTTCATGGTCTCGATGGCGAAGCGGGCAAGGAAACACCGACTGGGGTTGCAGTTCATCACCCAGGACGTGCAGGACCTGCTCTCGGAAGACCCCTCGCGCGCGATCACCGGGCACTCGGGGCGCGCCCTGCTCCAGAACGCCGCCTTCAAGCTCCTGCTCCAGCAGGACGCCGCCGCCATCTCGACGGTGGGCGACGCCTTCGACCTGCCCGGGGACCTGCAGCGCTGGCTGCTCTCCTGCCCGCGCGGCGACGGGCTGCTGCTCGCGCGCGGCAACCGCTTCCCGATCCGCATCGAGGCCACCCCCGAGGAGGCGGAGCTGATCGAGTGGCGGCCGGCCTCGCAGCGCGAGGGCGTGGCGAGTCCCGACGAGAACGGCCGCTAGGCGAGACGAACGCAGGGAGGACGCCGATGACCACCACACGCCGGCCGTGAAGACCCGCACCAGGACCGTCAGCAGCGAAAGGAACGCGACATGCGACTCAACCCGTTCAGCCGATCGAAGACCACCGCCAACCCAAACCAGACCACAAGGAAAGGAAGCCCCCTCATGCGACTCAACCCCTTCAACCAATCCACTCCCAGAACCCCCGTGCTGCTGGCGGTGACGCCGCCGCGCACGGGCGAGCGCACGCTGCTCGGCGTCGAGAACCTGCTCGGCTCGATCGCGGTGCCAGAACCGTTCTCGCTCGAGCTCACGGGCGACGCCTCGGGCGTCACTCTCATGGCGCGCTGCCTCGACGACCAGGTCGTGCGCCGCCAGCTCGCCGCCCACTACCCGCAGGCCGGCATCCACGACGTGCCCGACGGGGACGACCCGTTGCGCCTCGCCGCGGGCGAGCAGGCCTGGGCGATGACCCTGCGCCCGGGCGGCCCCGAGTACGTGCCCCTGCGCGTCTTCGCCGACGACGATCTGCTCGACCCCGGCTCCGACCCCATCCTCGCCCTGCTCGGGGCGCTCGGCGAGGCGCAGGAGGGCGAGCGCGTCGTCGCGCGCCTGCGCCTGCGCTCGCTCGGCCCGGACTGGTCGCGGGGCCACCAGCAGCGGGCGCACGAGCCAGCCCTGCCGCAACGGACCGACTCCTACCAGATCAGCGAGTCGCGCCGTCACCGCGTCGAGATCGCGGGCCTGGCCGTCCTCGGCGTCGCGCTCGGAGGCTTCTTCCAGGGCTACCGCTGGTGGCAGGCGGGAGAGGAGTGGAAGACGGTCGCGCTCGGCGCGGGCGTCGCCCTCGTGCTCGGCGTGGGGGGCTGGGCCTGGGCGCGCTGGCAGCGCTCGCGCAATCGCGTCTTCGACCCGCGCCTGATCGAGGAGAAGGTCTCGCGCCTCGCCTTCGAGGCCGAGATCGAGGTCACGGCCGTGCTCCCGCCGGGCGGCACGGAGGAGCGGGCGCGCGACCTGCTGGAGCCGGTGGCCGCCGCCTACCGCCACTACGACCATCCGGCGGGCGCGCGCCTGCACGCGAGCAAGGTGCGGCCCGCCGTCCCCGACCCCGCCGCGCTGCATCCCACGCCGCCCGGCCTCCTGCGCAGCCGCGCCGTGCTCGGCGTGCGCGAGGCCGCGGCGCTCTGGCACCCGCTCGGGGCGAAGGACGAGACGCCGCTCGTCGCCCGCTCGGGGGCGAGGGTACTGCTGCCCTCGGCGCACGGCGTCGCCGGCGGAGCGCTCGTGGGCACGACCACGGCGGGTGGCGCCAAGGAGATCCGCTTCCCCGAGGACCTGCTGCGCCGCCACCACCTCTACGTGGCGCGCACGCGCATGGGCAAGTCGACGCTCATGCAGCACCTCGTCGCGCACAAGCTGCGGGAGAAGGCGGCCGGGCGCGACGGCGACGCGATCGTCGTCGTCGACCCCCACGCCGACCTCGTCGCCGACATCCTCGATCAGGTCCCCGAGTCGCTGGCGGGGCAGGTGCGGCTCGTCGACCTCGCGGGCGGTAGCGGCTTCCCCGGCGTCAACCTGCTCGACACGCGCGTCTTCAGCGACCGCGACCGCACCGCCGACTCGGTCGTACGGGTGGCGAAGGGGCTCTGGGAGCAGTGGGGGCCGCGCATGCAGTCGATCCTCGAGCAGGTCGTGAAGACCCTGCACGAGCACAACGCCCACCCCGCCACCGCCGCCGAGGAGCAGTACACGATCCTCGACGGGCTGCGCCTGCTCTCCGACGACCGCTTCCGCACGCTGGTGCTGAAGCGGGTCTCGGACGAGTTCCTGCTCGACTGGTGGGAGCGCGACTTCCAGGGCTGGCGCCGGGAGTACCGCGCGGACGCGCTGGCGCCCGTGCAGACGCGGCTCTCCTACTACGCCTCCTCGAAGCGGGCGCGCGCGATCCTCGGCCAGCCCCGCTCCACCATCGACCTGCGCAGGACGATCCTCGACGGCGGCGTGCTGCTCGTCTCGACGGCGCAGGGCGCGGCCGGCAAGGACGTGGCGGCGCTCATCGGCTCGTCCGTCCTCAATCTCGTCGACGCCGTCATCCGCGAGCAGGGCGAGCTGCCGCCGGAGCGGCGCCGCGGCGCGCTCGTGGTCGTGGACGAGATGCAGTCCATGCCCGGCGTCGACTACGAGTCGATGCTCTCCGAGCTGGGGAAGTTTAGGGCGTCGCTGGTGCTCGCCACGCAGAGCCTGGCGAAGCTCGACGACCTCTCCCCGACGATGCGCGACACGCTGCTCGCCAACATCGGCTGCCTCGCCGTCTTCCAGGTGGCGGGCTCTGACGCGCGACAGCTCGTCTGGGAGCTCGACCGCGACCGCGTCTCCGAGGAGGACGTCGTCTCGCTGCCGGCGCACCAGGCCTACGTGCGCGCCACCGTGGGCACCGAGCGCATGCCCGCCTTCTCCATGGAGGTGCTCAAGCCGAACGGGGGGAGCCCCGAGACCGCCGCGCGCATCCGCAGGGAGGCGGCCTCCTACCTGCTTAGCGAGGAGGAGATCGCCGCCCAGCGCGCCGAGGGCCGCAGGCGCGTCGACCTGTGGCTCGAGCAGATGGCGGAGGAGGACGACAAGCAGCCCGGGGCATCCGGGGAAGGGGAGCGCGATCAGCCGGACGATGGCTCGAAGCGCAACCGGCGCCGGGGACGCCGTCGCGGCGAGGGCGGCACGACCGGGGGGGACGGCGCGTGAGGTCCGCCGTCAGCGAGGCGCATCTGCTCCGGCAACTGGCGGAAACGCCGCTCTGCGACCGGCTGGACCTGGTCTCCCTCTCCGGCTGGTCGCGGGGCGCGGTCTACCCCGCCGCCGCCGCACTGGAACGGGAAGGGCTGGTGGCGGCCATCCCCCACGCATCCACGCGTACCGCCCCCACCCGGCGCTACCTCCTCACCACCGAGGGCGTGCGCCGCCTCGCCCGCGCGGAAGGGACCTCCGTGGAACGGGTGCTCCACTCACAGCCCGTCTCGGCGCGCTGGCGGCGCCTCCTGCTCGAGCGGCTCGACGGCGTGGCCGCAACCTACCGGCTCGCCTCGGCGATCGCCGCGGCGGCCTCCCCGATTCGCCTGCGCTGGTACCGGGCCTCGCCCATGGACGCGGCCATCGCCCTCCCGGACGGGCGCACCCTCGCCGTCGTCCGCCAGGGTCGCGCGACCGAGCTCACCGCCTTCGCCAAGCGGCTCTGGCGGCTGCGCGAGGGGCCTCGGTTCGGGGCCTTCCTGCTGCTCGTCCCGGACCCCGTGCGGCTGCGTCACCTCGCCCGCCTGATGAGCGCCGCGCGCACGATTACCTTCCTCGCCCTCGAACGCGACGCAGCAGCGGCGGGAGCCTCGGCGCACATCTGGCGCACGGCCTCCGGGTCGCCCCCGCTGTCGCTGACCGAGGTCCTCGCCTACACGGCGAGCGGCGCGGCCTGGCCCGGCGAGCGACCGCTCGCGCACGTCACGCCTCCGCCCGCGCTGCCGGACCCCGGGGGCGGCAGCATCCCGCCCTGGCTGCTGCCCTCCCTGCTGACGCCCTCGGAAAAGCGTGCCCTCGACCTGCTCGCCGACTGGCCCTGGATCACGCGCGAGCGCATCGCCGCGCTCCTGGGCATCGGGCGCACGCGGCTGTCGGGCGTGCTGACGCGGCTGGACGGCTACGGTCTCGTCCGCGCCGGGGCCGGCGACGGCCGGTTCGTGCTCTCCGACGATGGGCTCGCGCTGCTCGCGCGCCGCGACCGCGCCGCGGCAAGCGATGCGAGGCGGCGCTGGAGCGCCGAGCCGCTGGACCCGGACGCACCGCTCACCTGGCGCAACGTCACCGGCAGACGCAGCCGCCAGCTGCTGCGCACGATCGAGCACACCGCGGCCGTGCACGGCTTCGTAGCCGCGCTGGCCGGGCAGGCGCGCGACGAGGGCTGGGAGGTCGAGCTGCTCGACCCGCCGCACCGCGCCTCGCGTTACTTCCGCCACCGCGACCGCCTGCACTCCGTCCACCCCGACGCCTTCGGCATGCTGCGCCGCGAAGGGACGCGCTGGGCCTTCTTCCTCGAGTGGGAGCGCCGCGCCGTCAGGCCCTCGACGATGGCCGCGCGCCTCGCGCCCTACCTCCGCTACTACCGCTCGCAACGCCCAACCGACGACCACGGGCTCCGCCCCCACGTGCTCGTCGTCTTCGAGGACGAACTCGCGGCGGGCCACTTCCTGCGCATCGCGCGGAGGGAGATCGCCCGCGCCCGCGTCGACCTGCCGCTGCGGGTCTCGCACCGCGCCCAGCTTGAGCGCGAGGGACCGCTGGGAGCAGCCTGGCGAACGACCGGCTCGCACACGAACGCGCTCGCCTTTGCGTGAGGGTCGCCGCTGCGGGAGGCGTGCGGCGACCCCCACGGCGTGGGGCGGCGGATCGCTCGTCCCGGGGGCTGCGACACTGTCCCGACGTGGCAGACGAGGAGCCTCCGTGACCACTGGCTGCGGCTACCGACACAGGGAGTCCGGCGCGCGCATACGCGAGGCGCGCGAGCAGGCCAGCCTCACCCCAGTCGCCTGGGCCCGCTGCACCGTGCTACAGACCCTGCGAGGGTGCTCGCTCTGCTCCACATGCACGATGCTCGACGCTTCTCTCTACGCGCGTTCACGATGGGCTTTGCCCCGTCCCGGCACCCTCTTCCGCGGCCAGCGGGCCGAAGACGGCGCTCACGTCGCAGGTGAAGCCCGGCAGCACGTCCAATCCGTCGAGGGCATCCTCATCGCCGAGGGTCGTGATGGGCTGTCCGAGCCGGTAGACATCGATGCTGCGAGTCTCCGGCTGCACGACCCAGACGAGGCGCACGCCGTGGTTGAGCCACATGTGAGCCTTGTCGTGCACCTCGCGGCGACTGTCGCTCGGTGAGGCGACCTCCGCGACGAGATCGGGGACCGTCTCCGAGTAGCCTGTCACCCTCACGCCGGGCGGTACCTTCGCTGCCGAGAAGAACGCGACATCCGGCTCGCGTACCGTGTCCGGGTCGCGCTCCAGCCAGACGCCAGCGTCCGAAGTCGTGATACGCCCCAGTTGCGCAGTTCTGACAAACTGGCCCAGGGCGATGGTCAGGTTCGCTGCAATCTCGCCGTGTTCCTGTCCCGTCGGCATGTTCTCGCAGAGTACCCCCCGGATCAGTTCGCCGCGCACGCCCTCGCTGTACAGGCGCAGCAGATCGTCGGCGGTGAACAGCCGCGCCTCGGTCGTCGTCGTAGTCGTCATCGCTCTCGCTCCTGCCTCGCCCGAGTCTAGCACCCCCGATACGGCCCCGGCATGGGGAGTGTCGCTGGGAGAGCGGCGGGCGCAGAGGTGTCACAACTCGCTTGGTTGAACCCACGGCTTGAACAGACTCAGCCCCGTCTTCGTCAGTTCGATGTCCATCACCTCGGGGAATGGCTCCATCTGTGGGCTGCGAATCGACCAGGCGAGTCGATACTCTTGCTGGTACTGGTACTTCCTGCCCTTCCTGAACCATCTCTGAATCTGCATCGCCTGCTCAAGCACCTGATCGGGTTCGAGCGCTGGCGGGACTGACTCGTAGGAATAGGTCACCCAGCCTTGGGCCCGGTGAATCTCGTGTTCTGTGATGCTGTGTTGCATCAGCCAGCGTTTGATACCGCACTCAACCTCAAAGCGAAGAGCATCCAGGTCGTCGGTGACGGTCCAGGTGTCATACCGTTGAGGGAGCGCTGTGCAGAGTGACTCCCAGGCCTCGGCCGTCTCAGGTCTTCTCGAAAAACAGAGCAGATATGGGCTGGCCAGTTGCGAGTCATTGACCCGAAGCCTCTGTGTGATCTCCCGTGTCTCACCGGGCATGACCCCCTCTAGCATCATGTCTGACTCATCCGCACCCGGTACCGCTACGTGCAGATTCACCGGGAGTCCGAAGGAGCCCTTCTGGCCGATGGAAACACTCGCCTGGCGCGCAACCCGAATCGCTCCCTCATGCTCATCTCTAATCCCCTCTTCCTCCTCGATGGCCCGGAACCGCCGCGCCTGGCTCAACCGCAAGTCACCCGTCGTCCCCGGCGAGAACCGGCTTTCCCAACCCCGAATCAAGTGCACAGTAGGCCGTCCTTCAGATCGTCGATGCGCGTCAGGCCTTTCATCCATTCAACCTTCATATTCAGTACGATTCGAGCCTGACCGGCATCCAGTGTACCCACATCCGAGTCAGCGGCGTCGTTCGTGCCGCGCCGGCGACGATCTCCGAGTCGGCCGTCCCTCAAGACCGTCGCCGTCTGTGCTGGATACGCTTCACGATGGGTGGCGATCGTCGCCGGCCTGGAGGCGCCAGTCGCTGCCCCAGGCGTTCACCTCGTAGCCGTGGTGGGTGGGCCATGACCGCCATCGCTGGGCGTGCTATCGGGACAACTGAACCCCCGCCGGGCACTTAGCGGATCCCACGGCCCACCCTGGTGAGGCCGGGCGCTCAGTCGCCATCGTCTTTACGCCCACCGTTTTGGCGCAGCGCCCGCGCCGTTCGCGTTCCTGCGGTCGCAGGACGCGTGTCTTCGCGGACTCCAGCGTCGGTGACGGACGACGGCAGGACCATCCCCTGCATCGGACTTCATCGGTGAGGTGTTTCGGTCGAATCGCACGGCGAGCGACCACGTCCAGCGGGTTGGCCCGGCGAGGAGGTCGTGGCTGGAACATGGTGGCGGGCAGTGAAACGGTACGACCCCGGGCGGCTCGGGGTCGTACCGTTCGCCCAGGAATCGGGCGCCGGCTCTGAACGCGCTGCGCAGCGCCTAGTTGGAGCCAATCAACGAGCTGCGCAGCCAGCGGCCGCTACTGGAAACGGGGAAGTAACGCGCTCTGGGCAGGATTTGCTCTTCGCCGGAGGGAGTGAGCGCGAATTCGATCCGACCGTCGGCCAGCAGGCGCGCGTTGATCCGCCCGATCTCTTCGCCGTCAACGATGATGGGGCTGGAGTTGAGCCAGGCGCCAACCGTCGCATCGGCGGGGAAGTAGCGCGCGTCGGGCAGGATTCGCTCACCGCCCTGCGGGTGGTAGCCGAACTCCGTCCTCCCATCGTCGAGGCGCCGGGCGACGATCCGCCCGGCGGGGAAGTAGGCGGCCAGCTCATCGCCGGTGACGGACACCGGATCGGCGCCCGTCCCGCCGGGGGTCTGGACGCCGCTCGCCGCGATGGCGGCGGGCACGTTGAGCTGACCGTGGCTGTTGTCGCCCCAGCAGGCGACCTTGCCGCTCTCGTTGACGGCGCAGCTATGAGAACCTCCGGCTGCGACCAGCGCCCAGGTGTCGCCGGCGATTGCGTTGGCCTGGCCGCTGCCGTTCAGCCCCCAGCACTGCAACTCGTTGGAATCGCGCACGCCGCAGGTGTGGCTGGTGCCGGCGGCGACAGCGAGGAACTTGACGCTGGTGGGGACGGCCGTCTGGCCGTGGCGGTTGCGGCCCCAGCACTGCACGGCACCATTCTCATCGCGCACGCAGTTGTGGTTGGCGCCGACCGTGAGCTCGCGATATCGCCTCCCCTCGGGGTAGTCCGTCTGGCCGTACACGTTGTCGCCCCGGCAAGACAGGAATCCACCGTTCAGCCAGCATGCATGCTTTGCCCCGACGCCAACCGCTTGAGGGGCGTCCGAGCCTCGCAGACCGAAGTAACTGCCTACCGGCAGGTGAGCATCGTCACCCCAGCACCAGGCCCACCGGCCAAGGTAATTTATGCATGTATTACGGCTGCCGGCGGATACTTGGTTGATCTTCTCGGAGCGAGGTGGCTGGGGGTCTTGCACTTGCTGGCCGTAGCCGTCGCTGCCCCAGCAGACGACCTGGTTGCCGCTGGTCAGGGCGCAGGAGTGCTTCGCGCCCGCGGACACGAACGTCAGGGTCGATTCGGCCGCATCGGACTGACCATCGTCGTTGCGGCCCCAGCAGATCGCCGTCCGCGCCTCGGTGACCACGCAGGTGTGGTCTTCCCCGGCGTCGATCTGCGTGACGATCCCGGAGGCCTGCGCTGATGCCGTGTCCGGTACCGCCCAGGCGACGAGCATCAGTGCGACGATCGCCGCTAGGAGAAGGAGTCTACCCCCCCCCCCGTAGCTCATGTGTTCTTGTCATGTCGATATCTCCCCTCAGGCGTCTCGCAGGACCCTGTCGCGACTGTACACCGCCGAAGATAGCGATCGGCGATTGAGATCGCAACGCATGTAGGCCTTGTCGTGCATCGCGCGCGAACCGTGCCGCTCCCGGTTCTCACCCTGGGGCCTGGTCAGTTGCCCTCAGCGCCTGCTCCGTCCAACCCGGACCCGGCGGCCCGCTCGGACTTCACGACCAGCGGGGTGAGGCCGGGCACGCCGTCGGCGAAGAGCTCCCTGAACTCCCCGTTCACGAACGCGGGCGCACCGGGGACGTAGGAGAGCCAGGCGCCGTCGTTGAGGGCGTAGAGGGCGGTGAGGTCCAGCCCCTGGGCGCAGGCCGCCAGCGCCTCGACGCTGCCGCCCGCGTAGACGACGAGGCTGAAGCCCTCGCTGACGGGCCCGCGCAGGCACTCCGGCCAGGGCTGGAGCACAGCTTCGTCGCCCGGGAAGTCGCCAAAGGGGTCGGCCGTGGGCGGACCGTCGCTGGCCGCGATCAGCGGCGTGAGGGGCGGGAGGCCGGCGGCGAACAGCTCCCCGAACTCCCGGTTGACGAACGCGGGCGCGCCGGGGATGTAGGGCAGATAGACGCCCTCGTGGAGGACGTACAGAGCCACGACGTGGCGGCGCTCGGCGCAAGCCGCCAGCTCCTCGATGCCGCCCCCCTCGTAGGCGACGAGGCTGAAGCCCGCGGCGACGGCGCCCCGCAGGCAATGCGGCCAGGGGTCGCTCGCCGGATCCCAGCGGGGATCGTCCAGGCGCACGCGGTAGATCCTCGTCCTGGCGCCGTCCGCCGAGGTCACCGTGATGGCGAGCTCGGTGTCGCCGTCCAGGACGAGCTGGTGGCCGTCCGCTCCCGCGTCGGCGTCGGGCGGATGGATGACGACCTCCGCTCCCGGCTGCGTCGCCGCGGCTTCGACGGTCGTCTCCGTGACGCCCTCGCCGGCGACGCCCTCGTAGCCGGTGGTCGCCGGGTCGAAATCGCCGAACGCGACGCCGCTCAGGGTCAGCGTGGCCAGGCGGGCGTCGATGGCGTCGGGGATGTTGTAGCTGTAGACCTTGTCGTCGTTCTCATCCGCCACGTACATGTGCTCGCCGTCGGACCAGATGCCACGCGGGCTGTTGTTGCTGGAGCGGGACAGCAGCGTGAAGTCCTCGCCGCCGTGGCGCTCGAGCGGGATCGGGTCGGCGTCCTCGCCGGGGGCGCCGGGCGGGACCGGCAGGCGGTAGGCCCAGAGCTGCTTCAGCCCATGATCCGAGACCCAGATGGTGACCCCGTCCGACCAGAGCCCGCGGGGGTCGGTGTTGCGCGCGGCGAGGCGGTACTCGCCCAGCAGCCCGCCCGTCGCGAGGTCGTAGGCGAAGAGGCCGTCCCTGACGCCGTCGAGCACCCAGATCGTCGCGCCGTCCGACCAGATGCCGCGGGCGTCGGCGTTGCGCGGGGCGAGCGCGAGCTCCCGCTGCTCGTCGCGCTCGCCGGTAGCGAGGTCGTAGGCGAAGAGGCGCTCGCGTCCGCTGTCCGAGACCCAGACCGTCTCGCCGTTCGACCAGAGGCCGCGCGGGGCGCGGTTCGTCTGCGCGAGGGCGAATTCCCGCTCCTCGACGCGCTCCCCGCCGGCGAGGTCGTAGGCGTAGACGGCGTCGTCGGCGCCCGCGCCGTTCTCGGCGAGGAAGAGCAGCGAGCCGTCGGACCACATGCCCGAGGGCGTGTCGTGGCCGGGGTCGAGCTGCTCGAGGTCGCGCGTGACCGTCCACTCGAAGTCCGCCGTGCTGGGCGTGGGGCCGCCCGGCCCACCGCCGCCGCCGCCGCCACCACCGCCAATGAACACCGGCGTGGCGACCCGGCCCGCCGTGACCGTGATGGTCACGGCGATGCTCGCCTGTCCGCCGTTGCCGTCGTCCGCATGGACCGTGACGGCGTAGGTGTTCCTGGCGGCGATGTCGAATGTCGTCCCGGGGCCAACCGTGATCTGGCCGCTGGCGCCGTCGATGCCGAACTCGAAGGCGTCCGCGCCCGCGAGGCTGTAGGTGAGGTCGTCGCCGTCGACATCCGTGGCCGTCACGGGCGCCCCCACGCCGTCCCCTTCGCCGGCCGTCCGGGAGACGCGGCGCGCGGCGGTGGCCGCGGGAAACGCGGGGTCATCGTTCACGGGACTGATGGTCAGCGCCACCGTCGCCACGTTGGAGTGGAGGTTGCCGCTGTCCCTGGCCCGGTAGCTGAAGCTGTCGGAGCCGCTGTAGTCGGCCCGCGGCGTGTAGGTGACGGTGGGACGGTCTCCGGGGTCTTGCGGGGCGTTCACGGTGACCGCTCCGCGGGTAGGGCGCCGCTGGATGCTGATCCTGAGGTCGCTCGCGTCGTCCTCGGGGTCGCTGTCGTTGGCGAGCACGTCGATGGTCGCCGCCGTGTCCTCGTCGAAGCTGCCGGGGGCGTCGTCGACGGCCACCGGAGCCTCGTTCACGTCGGTGATGGTGACCGTCACGGCGACGCTGCCGGTTCCGCCAAAGCCGTCGTCGGCGCTCACCGTGAGCGCGTAGCTGGCCTGGTCCTCGAAGTCGAAGCCCGCACCGCGCGCCACCTGGATCTGGCCCGTGCGCGCGTTGATCACGAACTCGTCCGCGCCGCTGAGCGAGTAGGTCAGCGGGTCGCGCTCGGCGTCGCTGGCGCGCACGGGGCCGCCGACGTTGCGCCCGGGGCGGCTGTTCTCGGGGATCGCGATGTCCGCGACCGTGTCAGGGAAGGCCGGCGCCGTGTTCGCGGCGCGGTCGTTCGCGACCGCGAACTCCGTGACCGCGCCCGCGCTCTTGTCCGGTCCGTGGCCGTCCTCGTACCCGACCGTCGCGCGCAGGTAGTAGCCGCGATCGTCCGCCACCGGGGTGTAGCTGCCGGCGTCGGCGTTGGCGATGTCCGTCCAGCCCCCGCTGCGGCTGGTCGAGCGCTGCCACTGCCAGGTCGCGCTGACGACGCCGTCCGGGTCCGTGCGCGTCGCCGTGATCGCGCGGCTGATGACCGGCGTGCGCCGGTCGAAGCGCAGCGCGCCGGGCTCGTCCACGTTGGCGACGCGGACGGTCACGTCGAGAGCGCCCTCGAGGGCGCCGTCGTTGGCGGTCAGGGTCACGTCGTAGCGCCCGCCGCCCGCCTCGTAGTCGGGCGGGCTCGCGAAGCTCAGCCTCCCCGACTGGCGGTCGAACGCGAACGCGCCGCTGTCGGCGCCGCTCAGCACCACCACGCCGCCGACGGCGCCCCAGTTCGTCGCCTGCGGCGGGCGGTCGGGGTCGCGCTTGCGGTACGCGCCGACGGTGACGACCTGGTTGGGGGAAGGGTTCACGATCTCGTCGACCGTGACGTCGGAGGGTCCCGTGACGGCGGGCGGCTCGGGGACGTCGGTGAGCGTGACGGTCACCGCCAGGCCGCCGCTGCGGCCGCCCTCGTCGGAGGCGCGCACGGTGACCCGGTAGAGCGCGCTGGTGCGGGCTTCGCGGTCCGGCGTGGCGGCGAAGGCGAGCGCCCCCGTATCGGCGTCGAACGCGAAGTACCCCGCCTCCGGTCCGGCGAGCGCGAGCCAGCTGACGTCGTCCCCTTCGGGGTCGCTGGCGCTGTACGCGCCGAGGGCGGTCGCGCTGCCCTCGGCGACGGTGTAGGCGGCGGTTCCGCTGATCGCGGGCGGCTCATCGACATCGGTCACCGTGATCGTGACGGAGCTGCTGTCGTCGATCGCGGGGTCCGGGTTGCCGCCGGCGTCGACGCCGTCGCTCACCTCGAGCGTGAGCGCGTGGCTGGCCGCGGTCTCGTGGTCGAGCGCCGCCGCGACGCGCAGCTGGCCCGTGCCGGCGTCGACCGTGAACAGCACCTGCTCCTCCACGATGCGGTAGGTCAGCGTGTCTCCGCTGTCCGGGTCGGCGGCGGCGACGCGCGCGCCCACGGCTGCCCCGATCGCCGCGCTCTCGGCTACCGAGCGCGTCGTGGAGGGGTCCGCGAAGGCGGGGGGCGTGTTCAGCTTGCCGGCCGTGACGGTGACGGCGACCGCGATGCGGGCCGTGTCCGTGCCGTCGGAGGCCTCGACCGCCACGTGGTAGACGTTGTCGAGGTCGGCGTCCGCGGGCGCTGCGAACGCGGGCGGGGTGCGGAAGCGCAGCGCGCCGCCCGCGATCTCGAAGGCGGCGGCGTCCTGGCCGGCCACGCTCCAACTCGGGGAGGAGCCGAGGTGGTGGGCGCTGTAGGAGGCCACGTCCACCGTCCCCTGCTCGCCGTAGGAGACGGCCTGGCTCCCGCTCAGCCGCGGCGTGGCGGGTCCGAAGACCTGGAGGATGCGGTCCCGGCCGTTGCCGTTCGAGGTCGTGAGGTAGAGCGCCCCGTCGGGACCGAGCACGGGCGAGCGCAGCCGTCCGTGGGTGCGGTCGAGCTCCGCCACGAGGATCTCGCTGAGCAGCGCGCCCGCCGAGTCGAACTCGAACACGCGCAGCGAGGAGTTCTTCAGCGAGGCCACGGCCAGGCGCCCGTTCCAGGCGCCCCAGCCCGCGCCATCGAGGAAGACCGCGCCGCTCGTCGCGATCGCCGGGAAGCCGGACGACCAGCTCGCCTCGATCGCGCCGGGGAAGGCCCGCAGGTCGGTCATCGGCACGCGCTGGTTGTAGCCAGCGCCGGGCGCCCAGCCGTAGTTGCCGCCCGCGACCAGCAGGTTGATCTCGTCGTCCCACGTGGGGCCGTGCTCCACCACCCACACCTGGGCGCCGCCGGGGCGGAAGGCGAGGCCCTGCGGGTTGCGATGCCCGTAGCTGTAGACGCGCGTGTTAAACGGGTTCCCCGGCGCGGCGGCGCCGCTCGAGGCGTCGACGCGAAGCACCTTGCCGCCGAGCGAGGCGAGGTCCTGGGGCACGCTCGCCAGCTCCGCGTCCCCCGTCGTGATGTACAGGTAGCCGTCCGCTCCGAAGCCGAGGCGGCAGCCGCCGTGGCGCCCGCTCGACGCGCTCAGGGGGATGCCGCCGACCAGGGGGTCGGCGGCGCGCACGGCCGCGCCGTAGGCGGCGTCGATCGTCCAGGCGATGACCTGCACCTCCGGCCCGCTGTGGGCCTGGCAGGTGTAGAAGCGCCGGTTGCTGGCGAAGGAGGGATCGACGGCGATGCTCATCAGCCCGGCCTCGCCCCGGGCGAAGAGGTCGCTGAAGTCCGCGCTCACGACCCGCACACGTCCGTCGGGAAGCCTGCTCCGCAGCTTGCCCCCTCGCTCCGTGATGAGCATCGCGCCGTCCGGGGTGAAGGCGAGGTCCCAGGGGATGGTCAGCCCGGAGAGGATCGTGCGCACCGTCAGCGCGGGCGGCTCCATCAGGGCGCCGATGACCGCGCCCGAGACCCACTCGGCCGTCTTCCCGTACGGTCCCCCGTCCCTGCCGCGGGCGTCGGCGTAGCCGGCGCTGACCTTGAGGTACTTGCCCGCGTCCGCGCTCGCCGGCGTGTACGCGGCCCCCGCGCCGACTCCCCCGGCGACGAGGCTGAACTGCAGGCCGTCCGCCGAGACGCTCCAGCGCCAGAAGATGTTCCCGGGGTCCACCCCGCCGTCCGGGTCGCTGAGCCGCGCCCGGATCACGGTCCCCACCCGCGGCGCCGTGGGGGAGACCGTGACGGCGCCCGGCTCCTCGACGTCGGTCACGCTGATCGTGACCGCGATCTGGGTGGAGCCGTTGTCGTCCTGGGCCGTGACCGTCACCTGGTAGCTGTCGCGCGCCTCGTGGTCGAGCGGTCCGTTGGTGCGCAGCTGGCCGCTCGCGGCCACGATGCTGAAGGTGGCGGCGTCGGCGCCTCCGAGCGTATGGGTCACCGCGCCGGTGGGAGCGGCGAGCGTCACGGGAGCGCCGACGGCGGTTCCGGCGGGCTGGTTCTCGGCCACCTCGCGGCTCGCGGTCGCCGGGGACTGCGCCCCCGAGGGCGAGGCGGGGAGCAGGGCGGCCAGCGCCGCAGCCAGTGCCAGGACGGGGAGCGCGAACCTCAAGCGAACGGGCCTCGCCGCCGGCACGTTTCGGGCTGCTCGTCCCAGCGCGGCGCGCGGTGCCTGGTGCGGGGGGGGGGGGCGACATCAGCAGAAGCAGTCCTTGTGCCCTCGCATCCCGCCCAGCGCCTGTGGTGGGATGCGAGGGGAGCGCGGCCCCGGAGGACGGCGCACAGTCTGGACCGCCCGCGTCTTAGGAAACAGGTTGGCGGGTCGGTACGTGGCGCGTCTCGCCGTGAGCGGCCCGGCGGCAGCGCAGGCGGTGAACGCACCACCGGGCGTGGCGGAACCGATAGAACGTAATCGCGCGGGAGCGAGAGCGATGACGACCACGACGCCGACCGAGGCGAAGCTGCTGACCGCCGCCGACCTGCTCAGGCTCGACGGGCGAGGGCGTGCGCGGCGAACTGATCCGAGGGGTGCTCTGCGAGACCATGCCAGCGGGACACGAGCATGGCAGGATCGTCACGAAGCTGGTCATCAGGCTCGGGAACTTTGTTGAGCAACGAGCGCTGGTCGCATCGGACTCCGGCGTGTGGCTTGAACGCGATCCGGACACGGTGCGGGAGCCCGACATCGCATTCACGTCGGCGAAGAAGATCCCCCTGGACTCCCGCATCACGGGCTACGCCGAAGTGGCTCCCGACCTGGTCGTCGAGGTTGCGTCCCCGCGTGCCAGCCGCCGCGAGGTCCATGACAAGGCGCACATGTGGCTGAACCACAGCGTGCGGCTCGTCTGGGTCGTGCAACCCGACACTCGCACCGTTGACGTCTACCGGCCTGGTCAGGCCATCGTCACGCTCGGGCGATCAGGACGCGCTCGACGGGCTGGACGTGCTGCCCGGCTTCACCTGCGACCTGAGCGCCGTCTTCGGCTCCCGTAGCGAAGCAGCTGGCTCACTGCAGGACGAGCCCGAACGCGATTGACCGTGGTTGGCAGGTCGGGAATCACTGCGCCGCTGGCGCTGGTGTGATCGTTCTCATCGGACCCAGGGCTGGTTTCGCGTCACCACTGACCAGCAAGGCCGAACCGCTCAGTCGCCATCGATGATGGTCATGATGCCCGTGGCGTCGGGCCGGAACTTCCAGTCCTCACCGAGGAACAGCTCGACGGCGAAGTGCTCATCGCCCTCGGCCTCGCCGTCGGGCTCGAGCCAGACCTCGCCGGTCAGCTCGGTGACGCCCGGCTCGAACACGAACTCGTCGTACACCCCGGTGTAGTCGTCGCTGTGTGCGCGGCCGTCGGGCACGCCCCACGCCGTCGCGGTGTTCCAGCGGACCAGGATCTCCGCGGTCGCCGCGCGGGAGAGGCGCACCGTGAACTCGAGGTAGCCGCCCTCGGTCGCCGAGGCCTCCTCGATGGAGACGCCGAGCGCGGCGTCCGGCGTTGGCGCCTCGTCGTCGTCCGCGACCATCACCATGGCCGCGCCCTGCGCCGTCGACACCGTGTAGCCGCCGCCGTCCTGGAGCGTCGCCGTGACGGAGCCGTCGGCCTCGTCGAGCTGGTCGTCGGTGGTGGAGACGGTGTAGGTCGTGGAGACCCCGCTGACCGTGATCGTGGCCGCGCCGCTCGCGCCGAAGGCGCCGCGCTGCGAGACGGCCACCCTGACCGTGAGCGGACTGGCCGGGGCCGGGCTGGCCGTGATCGTGAAGCTGGCCGTGCCGCCCTCGGTGATGCCGCCGCCGGCGCTGATGCGCAGCTCCGGCACGTCGTCGTCCGAAATCACCACTGTGGCGGCACCATTAGTGGAGGACACGGTGTAGCCGCTGCCGCCGTTCACGGTGGCCGTGACCGAGCCGTGCGCCTCGTCGGCGCCGTCGTCTGTGGTGCCGACCGTCAGGGTGACGCTACCCGTGGCCGGGATCGTCAGCGTGCGCGCGCCCGTGGTCGCGCCGTAGTCGCCGCTGGCCGAGACCGTCACGCTGACATCAAGGTCCGCTGCGGGGGCGGGGCTGGCCGTGACCGTGAAGCGGGCGTCGCCGCCCTCGGTGATGCCGCCGCCGGCGCTGATGCGCAGCTCCGGCACGTCGTCGTCCGCCACCGCCACCGTGGCCGCGCCATTGGTGGAGGACACGGTGTAGCCGCTGCCGCCGTTCACGGTGGCCGTGACGGATCCATCGGCCTCGTCGGCGCCGTCGTCTGTGGTGCCGACCGTCAGGGTGGCGCTGCCCGTGGCCGGGATCGTCACCGTGCGCGTCCCCGTGGTGGCTCCGTAGTCGCCGCTGGCCGAGACCGTCACGGTGATGTCGAGGTCCGACGCCGGGGCGGGGCGGGCCGTGATCGTGAAGGTGGCGTCGCCGCCCTCCGTGATCGCGCCGCCCGCGCTGATGCGCAGCTCCGGCACGTCGTCGTCCGCCACGCTGACGGTGGCGGCGCCATTGGTGGAGGACACCGTGTAGCCGCTGCCGCTGTTCACCGTGGCCGTGAGCGAACCGTCCGCCTCGTCGTTGCCGTCGTCTGTGGTGCCGACCGTCAGGGTGGCGCTGCCCGTGGCCGGGATGGTCACCGTGCGCGCGCCCGTGGTCGCGCCGTAGTCACCGCTCTGCGAGACCGTCACGGTGACATCAAGATCCGCCGCCGGGGCGGGGCTGGCCGTGATCGTGAAGCTGGCCATGCCGCCTTCCGTGATGCCGCCACCCGCGCTGATGCTCAGCTCCGGCGTCGGTTGCCCGGACCGAGAAGCCTCGAGCGCGGCAAGCTCGGCGACGACCGGGACCCAGCGCTGCCAGCCCCGGTCCGCATAGCCCTGTGCCTCGGCCGCGGACATGGCGCCGCCGCTGACGCCGTCCGCGTCGAGCGCGCCGAACGCCACCAGCACGCGCTGCCAGCGGTTCACGTGCGCCGCGCCGTGGTGCGTCTCCGCCATCCACGACTGCACGCTGGCCACGACCTGCGGATCGACGGTGTGGCCGGCGTCGTCGTCCGCCACGGCCACCGTGGCCGCGCCCCGAGACGCCGACACCGTGTAGCCGCCGCCGTCCAGGAGCGTCACCGTGACCGAGCCGTCGGCCTCGTCCAGCTCGTCGTCCGCCGTCGACACCGTGTAGGTCGTGGCCGCGCCGCTCACCTCGACCGTGGCCGCGCCCGACGCGCCGAAGGCGCCGCGCTCGGAGACGCCGACGTTGACCGTGATCGGGCTGGCCGGGGCCGGGCTGGCCGTGATCGTGAAGCTGGCCGTGCCGCCCTCCGTGATCCCGCTCCCGCCGCTGATGCTGAGCTCCGGCGTCGCCGGAGCGTCATCGTCGGTGAGCGCGACACTGACGCTGGAGGGCTCGCCCAGCGTGTAGCCGTCGCCGTGGCGGAGCTCCGCGAGCGCGAAGCCGCCGCCCCGTTCGACCTCGTCGGCCAGGGTCGTCACCGTCCACGTGGCCGAACGCTCGCCGGCGCGGATCGTCACGGTGCCCAGCTGGTGGCGTCCGATGCGGTCGCCCTCGTCGCCCAGCTCCTCCGTCAGGCTCAGCTCCACGGTGGTGTCGACCACCGCGGGACTGGCGGCCGTGATCGTGAACGTGACTCGCTCGCCCTCGTCGACCGCGACGGCGTCGCTCGTGATCGTCAGCGCGGGCAGCACCAGCAGCAGGGACGAACGCGGCGCAAACAATCCCATCGGGATCAGCCCCGGTATCGCTTCCGGGGGAGTGAACAGCGTGTCGCAATCGACCACGACGGCGTGCTTGTTCTTCACCACCTGCGGAAGCCGGGACTGCAGCTGGACGCACATCGTGTCCGCCTCGCCCGGCACTTCCTCCCCGAGCAGGGTGACGGGGGTGACCGTGATCCGGTAGACCGGGTTGCCCGGGTTCCCGGCCGAGCCGAACGCCGTGTACAGCCCGCTCGGCTCGACGCTCCCGTGGTAGGACGCTGTGTTGCGTTGCATGGACCAGCCGGTGACGGCACGGGGCTTGACCATGCGCGTGTAGGTCGGCTGCGGCACGTAGCTGTAGGTCCACTCGTCGCTGCCCGCGCCGCTCTCGACCTTGAAGCGGAACCCCCAGAAGCGCCGCTCCGCGTCGAAGATGTCGTTGGGATGGGCGCTGGTCGTCCAGTCCCACTGCACGCCGAAGCCCCACTCGCAATCGCCGCCCGGCTCGGTCGATTGGCAGCGCGTGTACACGCTCCCGCTCAACGACGCCGTGAGCGTGCCCGCGTAGGCGCTCGCGACGGAGAGGTCGGCCGGCTGCGCGGGCGCGGCGGTGTCGACCACCCGCAACCGCGTCACCTGCCAGCGGGGGTTGACGACCGTTCTCGTCTGCATCTGCCCCGGAACCCCGGGCCTGGGTTCCCTGATGTTCACGCGGTCGCCCGGATACTGAACCCTGTGCCAGATCTCGTTCCACACGTGCGGGTCGTGGTCGGCGCAGTGGATGTTGAGCCTGACCGTCTGCGGGTCCTCCCAGTCCGACGAATCGAACCGCAGCAGCGTGCCGCTGTTCGAGCGGTCGGTGACCGCGCTCGTCTCCCCGTCCGGCTGGTTCGTCACCCGGCCCCAGTTCCCGGCGTAGCGGTTGAACCCCGACCGCGAGTCCGACGGGTCGAGGACGACCACGGTCGCCTCGCCGCCCGGGTCGGAGCTCAGCCGCACCGTGTACGTCGCCAGCTCGCGGTCGTGGATCGCGCCGAACTGCTCGGTCGTATCGCCAGCGCAGCCCGGCGGCTCAGCGACCGTCATGTGCGTGGTGCTGAACACCGCCCGCGGCGGCGGCTCCCGCACCTCGAAGATCGCCGACAGCGCGTAGAAGGAGTGGGACTCGGTGATCGGCACAGGAGTGCCAACATAGATTGGGTCTGTGCTGCCGGGAGCGCCTCCAATGATGGCTGTGGCGTCGGTATGCTTCGTGCCCAGATGAAAGTTCCCGTGCGTCGTACCGTCGCTCTGCGTGCCGGTCCAGGGTTGGTCGTCATCGGCGACGAGCCCCGACTCGAAGCGGCGATCGGCCTGCGTCCAGTGCTCCCAGGTTCCCCAGAAGTCCGAGTTGCTGGCCGCCACCCGCGGGCCGTTCAGCCAGTAGATCTGCGCGTTGGGGTCTGCGCCGGGAATAGCGCCGATGTGATCTCGGGCGCCGATGGCCCGGTTGGATGCCACCACTCTGAACAGCGCGGCGTACGGTTGGATGGCCTCGTGCCCGGCGGCGGCGGCAGCTTGTACGAACGCGTCATAGGTGAATAGGTTCGCGTCCGTGGCGTCGCGCTTCTCCGAGGTCATGAACAGCAGCCGAAACGTGTCGCCCGCGTCGAGGCCGCCAGGAATCAACTCCCAGTCATAGGGAACGAAGGTGATGCCGGCGGACGCGGGAGTGCTGTGACGTCCCACCGTGAACACCGGCGACAACCCGTAGTAAGAAAACCCCACATCTCCAAGGTTTCCAGGCAGGAAGTCCTCGTGGCTGATCGGGTTGCGTGTTGGCGATGTCTCGCCCGCCCACCCGATCCGGATTTCAGTACCGGAATCGAGCTCCCTGTTCAGATACGCGGTGCCGTCCTGGTTGCTTCCAGTCCAAACAGGGGCCTCGCGGGTCTTGCCGAGCTCGTCTCTAGCGCGTTTGCTCTCCCAGGCGCCGTCGTAGAAGTCGGCGTAGTCGTCGGCCACTTTGGCGCCGTCCAGCCAGTAGATGCGCACACCGGGGCCGTCTTCGTTGGGATCAGGGTTGGTCTCGCTGTTGTCGCGGGCGTCCACCGCTGAGGTCGAGCCGACGATCTTGAACAGCGAGGCGTAGGGCTGGATGCTCCGGTGCCCTGAACTGGCGAGATTCTGAAGCAGCGTGTTGTAATCGGCGATGTCAGCGGATCCCGGGAAGTACAGGTCGCGCGTTACGAACAGCAACCGGAAGCTGTGGCCGGGCCGGATGCCCGCGGGCACCAGCGGCCAGTCGGCGGGGACGGTGTAGGTCCCGAGCGCGTTCGGCTGGGGCGTGTCGGGAGTCTGCGCCGCGCCGCGCTCAGCCGGCAGAACGGAGAGCGACGCCGCGGCGACGAGCAGCAGCGCAAGACCCAGCAGGAGGCCCCGTCTCAACGGGCGGCCTCCCGAAAATCGGGGGGGGGGGGGGGAGCCTGCGCCCGGATCATCAGGCCGCTCCATCCTTCACACGCTCAAGCCCCCCAGGGCGTTGCGCCGCTCGTCCACGAGCGGACCACCGATCCAGACGTGCTCGAGGGGAGCACCTACCTGCGTCAACCAACCAGCAGCGCCCTCGCATCCGAGCCTATGAGCAGTCCGCGGCGACGGTCGCGCGCTCCGCGGCGTTCTGCGGTCCGAGCGCCCAGTAGACGCGGCCCTGGTAGATCACGCGGATCGCGGCGTCGCCCCCTGCCCACGAGCATGACCACTCCGCCGCGGGCTGCTCGATGCCCGCGTCCTCGACCGTGGTCGGCTGCGCGACCGTCACGGTCCCCGGAGGGCCGGTGTTCACCGGCGCGGCAGGACGCTGCCAGCTCGCGTTCGTCTCGACCTCGCTGAGCCCCTGATCCTCCCACCTGACACCGACGGAATGCCAGTTGCCCGGCAGCGTGAAGACTCCTACCCATGCGCCGATCTGCGAACACTGCTGCCGCGGCAGGGTCGCGTCGGTGGACGTGGTCACGTACGTCCACGTCACCGACACAGGCCCCGGGACGCGATTGAGGTTCTCGTCGAGAATGACGACCTCTACTCCGCCTGGCTGGGTGTTCCTGGCGGCGTAGGTCGGGCTGATCTTGATCGTGTTGCCATCGACGCGCATCAGGTACGACGTGAAGCTCCGGCACTGTGCCGCGTGGTCGATCGGCGGCTGCTGAGCCTCGACCGGCGACGTGGACACCATCGCCACGGCGGCCGCCATGACCGCCGCGACGGAGACGAGCGCGGTGCTGAGCGTGTTCATTGCTGTCATCCTTGCGGTTGCGCCAGGCCTTCGGAGACGCCGGAGCGGCAGCTAGCATAGCAGCCCGATTGGGAACCACGCGGGGTGACCTCCGCCGGATGGCGCCTGCCTGTAGAATAGGGATGCGCAGGAGCGAGCCAGAATGACAACCACGACGACGACCGAGGCACGGCTGCTGACCGCCGCTGACCTGCTGCGGTTGTCCAGCGAAGGTGTGCGCGGCGAACTCATCCGGGGGGTGCTCTGCGAGACCATGCCGACGGGATACCAACACGGCAAGATTGTGATGAGGCTGGGACTGCGATTGGGCGCCTTCATCGAGCAGGGGCAACTGGGCACGCTGGTCGGTTCCGACTCAGGCGTCTGGCTGGAGCGTGACCCGGACACCGTGCGCGAACCAGATCTCGCGTACACGTCGGCGGAGAAGATCGCCCTGGAGGCTGAGATCACAGGCTACGCCGACGTCGTCCCCGATCTGGTGGTCGAAGTCGCATCGCCCAGCGACAGTCGCCGTGAGGTGCACGACAAGGCGCGGATGTGGCTCAGCCACGGTGTGCGCCTCGTCTGGGTCGCGCACCCCGAAGCGCGCACGGTCGACGTGCACCGCTCCGATGCAGCGGTCT
This sequence comes from Dehalococcoidia bacterium, assembly GCA_965208885.1. GTDB lineage: Bacteria > Chloroflexota > Dehalococcoidia > UBA2979 > UBA2979 > VXMT01. The sequence goes on along the minus strand of CBDBPS010000002.1, from coordinate 582,920 downwards.
CGACGCTCGCCGGGGACGACGCCCTCGACGGCCTGGACGTGCTCCCTGGTTTTGCCTGCGACGTGAGTACCGTCTTCGGCCCGCACGCCACCGAGGAAGGCTCCCCGCGATAGGCCCGGCGGCGCCGCTGGTACGCCGTTCTCGCCGTCGATCTTCGTCGTGTCCTTGAAGCAGCGGGTCCGCTCCTTGCCGCCAGGCGCCCCCCTGTATGGCCCGGCGGGACCTTCTGACCGAGGGCTGGCTCTCCCCGCGTTGCCCGGTGGCCACGCGCGGCCCCCGGGGCGACCTGCCGCTAAGGGCGGCGGACGCTAGGCTGACCGCGCCACCACCGGGGAACAGGAGGTACGCGCGCCCGTGGTTCCAGACGAAAGCGCCAGGCCGCTGCGAGCGCTCGTGAGGCTCAGGTGCTTCGCAGCGCTCGCCATCGCGGCCGCGCTCGCCCTGGGCGCCTGCGGAGACGACAGCGATGTCCCGCTCACGATCGGCGTCGTGCTCCCCCAGAGCGGCGCGCTGGGCTCCTCCGGCGAGCCCACGATTGCCGCCGTCAGGCTGGCGGAGGAGGACATCCGCGTGGCGGGCGGCGAGGTCGAGTTCCGCTACGCCGACAGCGGCTCCGACCCCGCCACGGCGGCCCCCGCGGTGGACCGCCTCCTGGAGGAGGGCGCGGACGCGATCCTGGGCGCGGCCGCCTCGGGCGTCTCGCAGGCCTTCATCCAGACCCTGTATGAGCGGCGCGTGCCGCAGTGCTCGCCCTCCAACACCTCGCCCAGCTTCACGACCCAGCCCAACGCCGCCTACTACTTCCGCACCGTCGCCTCAGACACGGCCGTCGTGCACCTCATGGACGACGTGATCCTCGAGCGCGGCGCGACCCGCGTCTCCATCCTCGCCCGCGACGACGACTATGGGCGCTCGCTCGCCGGCCTGCTGTCCGCGACGCTCGAGGGGCACGGCGCCGCGGCGGAGGTGCTCATCTACGACCCGCTCAAGGACGGCTTCGAGCAGGAGGTGGACGCCGTCGCCCGCTCCGGCGCGGACGCGGTCGTGCTGATCGCCTTCGAGGAGGGGGTGCAGCTGCTGCAGGGCCTGCTCGCGGCGGGCATCGGCCCCGACGCCCTCTACGGTTCCGACGGCGTCTACCTCCCGGACCTCCCCGAAATGGTCGACGAGACGGATCCCGGGGTCCTCGACGGGCTGACGCTCTTCAGCACGGGCGCCCCGCAGAGCGAGGCCTACGCCGCCTTCAGCGAGCGGCTGCGCGAAGCGAGCGGCGAGACGGGCGGCCTTGCCTGGGGCGCGCGCGCCTACGACTGCGCCGTCATCCTCGCGCTCGCGGCGCGGGCGGCCGGGAGTGCGGACGGTGACGCCGTCATCGCCGCCGTGCTCGGTCTCACGAACAGCGGGACCGAGTGCGGGACCTACGCGGACTGCGCCCGCCTCATCGACGCGGGCGAGGACGTCGCCTACGTGGGTAAGTCTGGCCCGCTGCGCCTCGACGCCTCCGGCGACCCCACGGTCGCGATTTACGCCGTCAGCCGCTACGAGGCAGGCGCACTCGTGGAGCAGTCGACCGAGACCTTCGAGCTCGCCCGGTGAGGGCTACATCAGGGTGAGCACCGGGAGCCTCCGGGGGTGGGCCGTCGCGGCGGTCCTCGCGCTTGTCGCCGTCGCGGCGCTGGGCGTGGAACCTCGGTCGGTTGCGGCGCAGGAGGGCGCGGCCTCCGCCAGCGAGGCGCGCGTGGCCGCGCGGCTGCTCCCCGACGGACGCATCGAGGTCGCCCTCCAGGTGCGTACGCCCCCGGACGGGGCCTGGAGCGAGCGCATCGTGCCCGGCAGGCGCTTCCTGCCCGCCGCCGCCGCGCCCGGCCGCTGGCTCTGGACGGCGCCGGAGCCGCTGGAGGACTTCGAGTGGCGCGTCCACGCCCGCAGGCATGCAGACGGGCGCTTCGAGGTCGCGCTGCAGGCGCGCAGCGCCCCCGACGGCGCCTGGAGCGAGCGCCTGCTGCCGGAGCGCCGCTTCCTCCCCGCCGGCATCGAACCTGGCCGCTGGCGTTTCTCGTCGCCCGTCGAGCCCGTGCTCGCGCAGCCCCAGATCGTCTCCTTCTATGGGCATCCCGACGTGCGCGCGATGGGGGTGCTCGGCCACGGCACGCCCGCGGAGGTGGCCGCGGAGGTCGCCGCCTGGGCGCTGCGCTACGACGCACTCAACGGACCGCGCCCGGCCGTCGGGGCCTACCACCTGATCGTGGGCGTCGCCCAGACCTGGCCCACCCCCGAGGGCGACTGGCTCGGCCACCTCGAGCACGAGCGCATCGCGGAGTACGTGGAGGCCGCTCGCGAGCACGGCCTGCTGCTCTTCCTCGACACCCAGATCGGCTGGAGCGACCCACTGTCCGAGGTGCGGCTGCTGGAACCCTTCCTGCGCGAGCCCTTCGTGCACGTCGCCATCGACCCGGAGTTCGCAACGGAGCACCTGGGCGTGGGACCGGGCCTCGCCATCGGCTCGGTCACCGCCGAGCAGGTGAACGCGGTGCAGGGCTACCTCGCCGGGCTCGTGCGCGAGCAGGGCCTGCCGCCCAAGATCCTGATGGTGCACCAGTTCACGGACTGGATGCTGCTGGACCGCGAGTCCGTCGAGGACCACCCCGAGGTCGAGCTCTCCATCGACATGGACGGCTTCGGGCTGGCTCCGATCAAGGTGGCGGGCTACGAGCGCTGGGCGCTGACCGCGCCCTCGGAGCGCCCCGCCTTCAAGCTCTTCTTCCTCCAGGACACGCCCGTCATGACCCCCGAGGAGGTGCAGGCCCTCGAGCACCCGCCCGACATCGTCATCTACCAGTAGGCGGCGGGTCGGCGGTCAGTAGAGCCGCTCGCGGTTGGCCTCGTCCTCGGAGGCGTCAATCTCAGCGGCGTCCGCGCCCCGGATCTGGTCGGCCAGCACCTGTCCGTAGCTGGGATAGCAGGAGCGGTCGATCTGCGCCTCCGGCTCCCAGAGCCGTGAGCGGATCAGCGAGCGCCCGCAGTGCAGGAAGGCCTCCTCCACCGTGATGCGCAGGCCCGAGAGCGGCGCCTTGCGGCCGATGGAGAGGGGAGCGAGCAGCGCCTCGTCCGTGACGATCTCGGCGGTGCCGCTGACGCGCAGCGTCTCGTTCATGCCCGGCACCAGGAAGAGCAGCCCCACCTCCGGGTGGGCGAGGACGTTCCGGAGCGAGTCGACCTGGTTGTTGCCCGGGCGGTCGGGGATGAGCAGGGTGCGCTCGTCGAGCACCGCCACGAAGCCGGGCGGGTCGCCCCGGGGCGAGGTGTCCTGGCGTCCGTCGGCGCCGAGCGAGCTGACCACGCAGAAGGGCGAGAGCGCGATGAAGTCGCGGGCGTGCCGATCGATGTGGTCGAGCACCTTCTGCTGCGCCCGCGGGGCCGGCTCCCGGTAGGTCTGGCGCAGCTCGGACTGGCTCGCGATGCTCATGCCTGCACCTCCCTGGTGGGACTCACGGTGGGAGTATGGCATACGCCGCGCGCGCCATTGCACCGCGCGCGAGACGGCCGGCCCGGCCCCGGCCGTCTCCACGGGCCGCTGGCGGGACCCCGGCAGGCGGGTCAGCTACCAGCAGGCCACGGACGGAGCGTGGCCGCGCCCGCGCGACCGCGCGCGAGTGCTCCCAATTCACGAAAGCTTGCTGTAGACTGACGCGGAGCGACTCGGTAGTCGTAGGCTGGCGTCGGGCACATCGACGCCCAAGAACGATTCCAGGGGGACGGCATGAGCAAGTTCATACTCGCAATCGTGGGGGCGGCGCTGGTGTCGCTCTCGGTCCACGGCGTCTCCGCCCAGAACCCCCCCCCCCCCCCCCCCCCGGACATAACGGCCTTCCCCGCACACGCTAGGGTCACCGAGGGCGAAGATGTAACGTTCCGGCTCGTGGCGTCGCCGAGCCCGGCGGCGGATTTGAAAATCAGTGTCACGGTGTCACAGGAGGGCGACTTCGGGGCGAGCCCCACGGGCCAGCGAACGGTGACGATCGCGGCGGACGAAACCCAGGCGACCCTGACGGTCACAACCGTTGACGACGAGGCCTATGACCCGCAGGGCTCGGTGACGCTCACGGTGAACCCCGGCTCCGGCTACGAAATCGAGCCCGGCAGCGTTGTGAGCACCACTGTGGTGGAGGACAACGAGCCTCACGCCATCTGCTCGCTGCCGAGTGACCCGACCAGCTTCGGTCCCGCCAACCTCGTCTGCCTCGACGTCGAGGTCAGGTACGACGAGGACGAGACCGACGACGCCGAGGCCTACGAGTTGTTCTATGCGGGCACGATGACCCCGGTCCCGGACCTGGTGCGCCGGAGTGGTGACCTGTACGCGCAGCGGGTCATCTACAACACTGCGGTGGGCCCCGACGGGCGCGACCCGAACCTGGTGCGGTACAACTACGCCCGAGAGGTCTGCGCCGACGAGGGCTTCGACTGTTTCTATACGTTCATGAGGTCCACCGCCTCCAGCGAGCTGTACAACATCGCCACCGACCTGGTCATCAGGTGCGCCGAGGGCTTCCGCTGCAGCCTCAGTATCCCGTCGCAGCGGCATAGCTCGACCAGCACCGTGCGCGCGCCGGCGGATCCGTCCGATCCTCCGCTGCGCCCGCGCAACGAGCGCGTCGTCCCGGAGGCCGAAGGCCGGCAGCTCTACCGCATCCGCTACAACAACGACGGCAACGCGAGGGACGCGGCGCGTTACGCGGCGGTCTTCGAAGCGGTCTGCCCGGGCGAATACGCCGCCGGCGCGACCTGCGAGTTCTTCGACCATTACTACAACGACCACGTTGACGCCGGTCCCGGCCCGGACGGCGTCACGGGCACGGAAGATGATGTCGAGGAGGTGCAGGGCACGCCCATCGGCACGACGCTGGTCGTGACCTGCGACCCGGACTACACATGCGACCTCGACCTCACCTTCGTCGCCGAAGTGCCCGCCAAGGCCGGCACGGATGGCGTGTTGGGCACGGAGGATGATGTCGCCGCAGTACCTGCCCACTACACCGCCACCTACACGCCGACCTACGTCGAGCCCAGGGAGAGCGCCCCGCAGCGGCCGGTCACGGGTCGGGCCACGCGGGCCACGGCCGGCTCGGTCTCGATCTCGGCGAGGACAGACTTCATCAGGAACGAAGATGGGACAATAGCAACGATCACCACCACGAATACCGTCACTGGTGTACAAACAGTAACCAGGCAGACGCAAGTGGTACACGTCGTCAACGGACAGCTGAACCGGGTTAACACTGGCACAGCTGATGACCCAGCCACCAACGCTGACGACACGTACCTGGAGTACCAGGCCGTAAAGGCCCTGGTAAATCAGGGGGTTAGGAGAGTCCCGACCATCACGCGGCCTCACATCCCGGAGCCGGAGGTGCCGGCCTGCCTGCAGGAGTGGCGAGCAGCCCACAACAGAGGCGAGGCGGGGTCGAACGACTACGTGGACTACTGCACCGAAGCCGAACTGGACGCCGACATGCGCGCACAGGAGCAGTACGCCGCCGATGTCGAGGCCACCCACGGCCGTACCGGCATCAACCAGTACGACGAGAACGGGGAGAAGGTGCCAGGATCCGTGTACACCTCTGAGCCCGATGACCGCGAAGGCGAACAGACGTATCAGCCAAGCACGTACGATCAGCAGGTGGAACGGCTCGAGGTGCGCGGCGAGCCGTACTATGACTGCATCCCGGTGGAAGTCTGGAATGAGTTGGCACACGGCCCCCGCTGCGCCCTCGTCTATCATCCGGTTGGGCCGGCCACGAACTGACCCATAACGAGACGCAACGAACAGCCAGGGGGGCGGTCCTGAAGGGCCGCCCCCTCTGTTTCTCCCGCGCCCGGTTGTCGGCGTACCGCTGCTCATGTCTCTGAAGACCGCTCCGGCTACCAGGCGGAGTTGCCCGTAGAAGCGGTCGGGCACGCGCCATCCCACACGTTCGAACAGCACGTTGATCGCATCCGGGCGCTCAGCCTGCGGGAGAAGGCGGCACGAGCCTGTAGAGCGGGAGTGCCAGTAGGGAGAGCGAGCCACCGTCTCGCAGCGCGCTCGGAGCGCCCACGCCGCTGATGTGTCGACGGGCTCAGGGCGGTATCCCCGTCTCCAGGCCCGTTCCCGAAGGATTGAGGGTGCGCCCGGTTGACGGCCCCGCTACGGGCTCCAGAGGCTCCCGCACGGGCCGCCTGTCACCATTCCGTCAGGTCGCGGCAGCGAGCTGGGCCGCCGATCGCGAGTCGGCGCTGCTCGCCCGTCGCGACCGCGCCTCCGTGGAAGCCGCCCGGCGCCGCTGGAGCGCGGACCCGTGCGACCCGCTCGCCTGGCGCAACATCACCGGCAAGCGCAGCCGCCAGCTGCTGCGCACGATCGCGCACACCGACGCCGTGCACGGCTTCATCGCCCAGCTGGCCGAGCAAGCGCGCGCGTCGCAGACCGAGATCGTCCAGCTCGACCCGCCGCGCCGTGCACCCCGCGACGATGGCGGCGCGGCTCGCCCCCTACCTCCGCTATTACGCCTCACAGCGCCCCACCGACGACCACGGCGTGCAGCCGGTCGTGCTCGTGGTCTTCGACGACGAGCTCGCGGCGCAGCACTTCCTGCGCGTCGCGCACGGGGAGATCGCCCGCGCCTGCGTGGACGTGCTGCTGCTGGTCTCCGATCCGGCGGCGCTGCCCAAGTTGCCGGATCGCTCGTCCCCGGGGCTACGATACTGTCGCCAAGTGGCAGACGAGGAGCCTCCGTGACCACCGGCTGCGGCTACCGCCATCACGAACTCGGCGCGCGCATCCGCGAGGCGCGCACGCGCGCCGGCTTCACGCAGAAGCGCCTCGCCGAACTCGTGGGCGTGCGCCCCCACACCGTCTGGTGCTGGGAGGCGGGGCGCATGAGGCCCGAGCGTTCAAACCTCCTCGAGATCGCCTCCCACTGCGGGACGACCGTCGCCGAGCTGGAGGGCAGCGACCCCGCCGAGGCGGAGCTGCTGCGCGAGGCCGAGGCCGAGTTCCGCAACGCCGTGCGGGGCCTCCCCACGGAGGACATCGCCTCGATCCGCAACTACATCCGCTTCGTCCGCTCGGAGCGGCGCAAGCGCGGGCGCGCCCCGCGCTGAGCCACGGGGTGACGTAGCCGGGGCCGATGTCGACGCGCGCCCCGTCCGGGCTGGGGCTGGCCGGTTCAAGGCGACGGCTGTAGCCTCGGGCGGTGAGGCCGCCCGTCATCCTGTTCGCGCCCGCCACCTTGCTGCGTCCAGGGTTTTGCGCGGGCGGTGACGCCGGACCGCTCGTACGCGGGCCGGCGGCTGCATCCCCACCGACGATGTCCCTGACTCGCTTCTGGCAAGGCGCCGCGAGCAGCGCTCATGGCGGTCCACGAAGGGCGGTCGCCACCGAGAGGCGCGGCGCCTGCGCACGGAGTGACCGCTGCGCCTGCGTCCAGCACGTGGTGAGAGAGGCCGCGCACACGTGACTCGTGCCTATCTGAAGCGACTGCGGCGGTTGTGGCAGCCTCCGCGCCCCTATGGCGAGTTGGACCAGGGCCGGACCGTCAGCTTTCTGGAGCTCTTCTCCGACCTCGCCTACGTGGCGCTCATCGCGGTGGTGGCCCACGAGCTCGCGGGCCACATGCAGTGGGCGGCGGTGGGCGAGTTCGCGGTCATCTTCGGGCTCATCTGGGTTGCCTGGCTCAACGGCGCCGCCGAGTACGATCTACACGGCCGCGAAGACCTGCGGACCCGCGTCTTTACCTTTGCGCAGATGCTCCTGCTGGCGCTGCTGGCGGTGTACGCCGCTGAGGGGGCGGACGGGCGCGAGGCGTTCGCGCTCGTCTACGGCGCCCTCTTCGTCCTGCTCGCCTGGCTCGGGTTCACCGTCCACCTGCGCAGCGACGCGCACTACCGGCGAACCTCCCGCAGCTCCGTGGCGCTGTGCCTCCTCACCGTGGCGGCGATGGCCGGCTCGGCGTTCGCCCCGGCGCCGGCGCAGCTCTGGGCCTGGGGGGCGGTCGTCGTCGTCTGGCTCGCCGCGGCGTTCGTCCTGGCGCGCGCCGGCGCCGCGCGCTCCCGCGATGCGACGGTCGTCGCGCACTCGTTCGTCGAGCGCTTCGGCCTCTTCACCATCATCGTGCTGGGCGAGGTGGTGTTTGGCGTCGTCAACGGTCTGGCAGAGTCGGCACGCGATGCGGAGACCATCGTGACGGGCCTGCTCGCACTGGGAGTCGGCTTCGGCCTGTGGTGGAACTACTTCGACCTGACGGGCCGGCGCCTGCCGCGTGGGGGCCGGGGCGGGCTGCCGATCTGGATCCCGCTGCACCTGCCGCTGACGATGTCGATCGCCGCCGCGGGAGCCGCCATGATCAGCATCATCGCGCACGCGGGAGACCCGCGCGCCCCCCTGGTCGCGACGTGGGTGCTGAGCGGTTCGGTCACGGTCGCGCTCGTGAGCATCGCAACGATCGTCCCCACCCTGCAGGAGTGGCAAGCCTATCGCAGGATCTACCTTCCCACCTCTATCCTCATGGCGGTCGTGGCGCTCGCAGCGACGCCGCTGCTCGCCCTGACGCGCCCGAGTTCCATCGAGCTGGCGGCGGCGCTGCTCGGACTCCTGGCGCTGGTCTGGTTGGTGGCCGTGTCCAGGTGGCTGGTGACGGAGGGCTGGTCCTCGTCCTAGCCCGGCGACGAGACTATCGAGATGCTCCATCGGGGGCGCGTGTCGAGTGCCACGGCCCGCCCGGTCCGCAGCTACGTCCGCTTCGTCAGGGCCGCGCGACGCATGCGCCGGACGCGTCGCGCGCTGGACAGCGGGACGCTGGACCCTTCACCCCGGTCGGTCAGCGCCCCTGGTCAACTGCTCCGCCAGCGCAGCGCCCCACCAGCGCGCCGCTACGCATCGAAGGCGGCGCTCACCGCGCAGCCGAAGCCGGGCAGCACATCGAGGCCGTCGAGGGAGTCGTCCTCGCCAAGCGTGACGGCGACTTCATCCGGCCGATGCACGTCCACCGTCCGGGTAGCGGGGTGCACGACCCAGACGAGGCGGACGCCGTAGCGTAGCCACATCAAGGCCTTGTCATTGAGTTCGCGGCGGCTGTCGCCGGGTGAGGCGACCTCGACCACGAGATCGGGAACCACCTCGGAGTAGCCGCTGTTCCACGCGTCCAGCGGGAGCCGGTCCGCCGACGTGAACGCGATGTCGGGCTCGCGCACCGTGTCCGGGTCGCGCTCGAGCCACACGCCCGAGTCCGAGGCGAGCAGCGTGCCCAGCCGCCCGGGCTTGACAAAGGCCCCGAGCTCGATGACCAGGTTCGTCACGATCTTCCCGTGGAGTTCTCCCGTGGACATGGTCTCGCAGAGTACCCCCCGGATCAGTTCGCCTCGCACGCCGGTGCTGTAGAGCCGGTGCAAGTCGCCGGCGGTCAGCAGCCGTGTCTCAGTGGTCGTCATCTCTGATCGCTCCCGCGCCCTTGGATTCTACAACGCCCGAACCCGGGGCCGCTCCAGCGTCGGCGCGCTCAGCCGACGCTGCAACTGGTTCGCGACCTGCCCGTGACCTCCCGCCCTCTCACCCACCGCCATTTCGGCTCTCTCACGCTCGGCAGCGACCCTTGCTGACCACCATGCTGGTCGGAGGAGAACCTGTTCCGATGGCAGCAGTGGCGACTTGCCGCCGGAGATCATGGGTAGTTCTCGGAGGAGTGAACTCCCGGCGGCTTAGCGTCGCTGGCCTCCAGATTGCGCGCCGCCTGGAGCGCCGGGAGCCGCCTCCTCCGCCGCCACGCCCGGCAGCAGGCAGTGCAGCAGCCCACGCCCCGCCGCGAACGCGAACAGCCGGTAGAGGTGGCCGGGGCCCGGCTGCGCGCCATTGCGCCAGCGCCGCAGCGCGCGCGCCTCGACGCGCAACTCCCGCGCCAGCGCGCGCCGGCTCAGTCCCGTCTCCCGCAACAGGCGCTCGATGCGCTCGGGAAAGTCGGACGGGAAGCGCGACGGCTCGACGTGGTAGACGTGGCGCTGGCGGCGTCCCATCAGCGCCTCCGCTCGTGGCGCACGACGATCAGCTCCTCGCCGAGCAGCTCGCTGAGACCCCCCGGCACGAGTGTCGCGAAGCGCACGAGCGCGAGCATCGCACCGCCCCCGGGCGAGGCGCCGCGACGCCAGCGCCAGAGCTGGCGCGGGTCCACGCCCATGCAGACCGCCATCCGCTCCCAGGACAGCCCGCTGCGCTCCTTGACGGCAGCGAGCCGTTCCGCGAAGTCCTCGGGCAACAGCGCCACGCCGGGCCGGAAGTCCCGCTCCGCGGGCCGCCTACTCATCGTGGTGCACCACGTAGAAGAGATCGTCGAAGTTCGCGCGGAGCACGCGCAGCATCCGCCCGCGCAGCGAGGCCGAGGGGCGGCGCTTCCCGCACAGGATCAACGAGATGTGGCCGGAGGTGATGTCGAGCAGCTCCGCGAACGCGTTCTGGCTCAGGCTCAGACGCGCCATCCGCTCCCAGAGCTCCTGCACCTTGACCTCAACCGTCGAGTGGGCGGTCTTACTCGGCATGCGGGTCCTCCTCCCGGGACGGCTCCGCCTCCCGCTCGGGGCGTGCGCCGCTGCGGGACACCCCGCCAGCGGTGCCGGCGGCGAGGTGGGCGCGCGCGATCAGCCGCGCGAGGGCGCGCAGTCCGCGCAGGCGCAACTCGTCCTGCTGCTTCGTGAGTGGCTGGCGGGGTGCTGCGTCTGGGGTAGGCATGGCGGTATCCGGGTGGTGGGAACTGAGTGCTTGGCACTATGTGAAGACTTACGTTCTGTGGGACTCGAACGTAGCAGCGTGATCAGTGCCCAACAATGCGTTTCAGGTCAGTTCCGCAGCGAACGGCCCGAATCACTTACCCCGCTGTGACAGGAAACAGACAACAGTGCGACTGGCCGCGCTACCATGTGAGGGCAACCCCGCTCCCCGCACATCACCAAGAAGGCGACCGATGCCCGACCACCACCCCGAACCCACCCCCGCCGCCCTCTACGCGCGCGTCTCCAGCGACCGCCAGGACGTCGACCTCTCCGTCGCCGCCCAGCTGCGCGCCCTGCGCGACCATGCCGAGAAGAACGGCTACCTCGTCGTGCGCGAGTACGTCGACGAGGCCGAGAGCGGCCGCGTCGCCGACAGGCCGCAGTTCCGCCGCATGCTCGACGAGGCGAGCGCCGACGACGCGCCCTTCGAGGAGATCCTCGTGTGGAAGTTCAGCCGCTTCACCCGCAAGCGCGAGCATGCCGTCGCCTTCAAGTCGATGCTGCGCCGCCGCGGCATCCGCGTCGTCTCCATCACCGAGCACGCCGACGACTCGCCCACCGGCAAGCTCATGGAGGCGATCATCGAGAGCGTGGACGAATTTTACAGCGAGAATTTGGCGCAGGAGGTGGCGCGGGGCATGCGCGAATCCGCCTCGCGCGGCTTCTGGGTCGCCAGCCGCACCCCCTACGGCTACACCCGCGTCTACGTGCCCGACGGCGCGAAGAAGCGCCCGAAGCTCGAGGTGGACGCCGACACCGCCCCCGTCGTCGAGCGCATCTTCGCCCTCGCCGAGGCGGGCAAGGGCATCACCGAGATCGCGCGCACCCTCAACGCAGATGGCATCGCCAACCCCACGGGTCGCCCCTGGTCCAAGAACGGCGTCCATATCCTGCTCACCAACGAGGTCTACACGGGCACGCTCCAGTGGGGCGTGGGCGCGAAGGACGGCGCCCCGCCCGTGCGCGTCGAGGACGCCTTCCCCGCGATCGTCTCGAAGGAGCTGTTCGGCCACGTGCAGTCGCAGCTGCGCTCACGCGCGCCAAAGCGCGCCCACCCGCGCCGCGTGGGCAGCTCCTACCTCCTGAGCGGTTTGGTCAAGTGCCGCAGCTGTCGACGGGCGCTCTCCGGCCAGGACTCCAAGAGCGGCAAGTTCTCCTACTACGTCTGCCAGTCGCTGATGAAACGCGGCCGCGGCGCCTGCGACGCCCCACGGCTCAACGCGCGGCGCTTCGAGCGCCTCGTCGTCGACCAGCTCCGCGCCAACGTCCTCACTCAGTCCAACATCCGCGACCTCGTGCGCCTCGTCGGCGAGGAACTCGACGCCGTCGCCAGCGAGCGGAGCAACCAGCTCGAGACGATCGAGGCCGAACTGGCCGACGTGCGCCGCCGCCTCGACCGTCTCTACCACCTCATGGAGACGACGGAGTTGGACATCAGCGATGTGCTGCCGCGCGTGCGCGAGCACAAGGAGCGCCGCGAGCGGCTCGAACAGGCGGCCGCGGAAGCGCGCGCCGGCCTCTCGGAGCGGCGCGAGGTCCTCGACGATGTGGACACGATCACGGCCTACTCCGAGGACATGAGCGAGTACCTCGCCACGAGCGAACTGACGGAGTCGAAGGCGTTCATCAACTCCTTCGTGAAGGAGATCGCCGTCGCCCCCGGCCAGGCCACCATCCGCTACACAATCCCCATGCCTGAGGACGGTCCCCTGCGCGGCGGCGAAGCCGAAGAGGTGGCCCTCGGCCGCCCGGTACTGTCTACCGTCAAGTCTGGTGGGGGATTCAGGGAGCGGACCTGCTGGTACAGAAACAGCCGCTCGGGGTGCTGCCGCTTGAAGCGGTCGCCCACCATGTTGGTCTGCTCTGCGGCAGGCCCGGCCGGGTCGATCTGGGCCAGACCCGCCCAGTGCTCGCGCGCCTGTGCCATGAGGTCATCGTCGCCGACGCCGAGGAAGGTGTTGGCCATCACCAGCGCCCACACCCGCTCCGGGTGTGCGCCCGCGAAGCTCATGCCGGTGAAGCCACCCATCGATTGCGCCACGATGGCTGTGGACGCGACCCCCAGGTGGTCGAGGAGTTCCTCGAGGTCCCGGCGGTACGCGCCGACTGTCTCGCCTGAGTGGTCGAGGCTCTGCCCGAAGCCGCGGTGGTCGATGGTGATGCAGCGGTAGCGCTGCGAGAAGTGCGGCACCTGCTGCCACCAGCTCATGTGGTTCCCGCCCGCGCCGTGCGCGAACACGATGGAGCGGTCGCCGTCGCCGCGATCCTCGTAGTAGAGCGAGCCACCGGTGACATCGAGCATGGGCATTGTGGAACTCCCCCTCGGGGTATACCCCGCATTCCAGAGCGATGCGCGGCGTGTACCCCGCAATCCAGAACGACGCGGGGTAGACCCCGCATCCCTGAGCGATGGTGCAGCGTGCGCAGCCTACCGCGTTATGAACCGTGTGGCGTGGTACCGTCTCGCGAGCACCGAAGGGGAAGCACGATGACGAGCGAGCCGGACACCAGCACCTGGAAAAAGACGCCCGACGGGATCGCCATCCCCCCGCCGTCGCCCGACGATGTGCTGTACGAGGCCGCCGACGGCGTGGCGAAGATCACGCTGAACCGCCCGCTCGTCCTCAACGCGATCAACAAGAACGTCACGCGACTCCTCGACGGCGCGCTCGACCAGGCCGAGGCCGACGAGGACGTGCGCGCGGTGATCCTCACGGGCGCCGGCCGCGCCTTCTCGGCGGGCGGCGACCTGTGGTCCTCGCTCTACCCTGACGACGACCCCGCACCCGACGCCCTCGACGTGCAGCTGCGGATCTGGTCGTTCGACAAGCCGGTGATCGCAGCCGTGCGCGGTCACGCGGTCGGGCAGGCATGCGAGCTGGCCGGCGTCTGCGACATGACGATCGCTGGGGAGAGCGCGCGGCTGGGCGAGATCCAGATCCGCCACGGCTTCGGCGTCCCCGTGCTGATCACCCCCTACATCACGAGCCAGAAGCTCGCCAAGGAAGTGCTCCTCCTCGGCGAGGTGATCCCGGCCCAGGACGCGCTGCGCATGGGCCTGGTCAACCGCGTCGTCCCGGACGACGAACTCGACGAGGCGGCGATGGAGATGGCGCGCAAGCTCGCGGCGCTGCCGCCGGTGGCCGTGCGGCTCAACAAGCGCCTCGTGAACCTCGTGTACGAGCAGATGGGGCTCATCGACGCCGTGCGCTACCGCGACAACGAGGCGTTGCGGGAACTGCTCGAGGCGGACGACACGGTTGGGAGCGCCCGTCAGCGCATCCGCGAGGAGCGCGGCTGGGCGGCGTTCAAGCAGGAGCGCGACCAGGGCTACGAGGAGTCGGAGTAGCGTCGGAGGCCGGAATCGGCGCGCCCGTGGTGCGCTGACGCTGACGCCGTGCGCCGCTAGAATAACGCGCGAATACGCTCAGGCGCCGAAGGAGGCTGCCGCATCGTTACCTCATACGAACCGGTGGCCGTCGACCACCCGCTGGACCCGATCTTCAACCCTCGCGGTGTCGCCGTCGTCGGCGTCTCGACTCGGCCCGGACCCGATGGGCGCATGGGCGGCATCTTCCTCAACTCGCTGCTCGAGCAGGGGTACCACCACGGGCACGGCCTCTATGCCGTGAACCCGAAGATGACCGAGGTGCGCGGCGTGCCGTGCTACCCCACGGTCCTGGACTGCCCGGACCCCATCGACCATGTGATCTCGCAGATCCCGTCCGACGGACTGCTCGACCTCGTCAAGCAGTGCATCGAGAAGGGCGTGCGTTCGCTCCACTCGTTCACCGCGGGCCTCGCCGAGACGGGCGAGCCGCACCTCGTCGCGCAGGAGCGCGAGATGGTGGAGCGTGCGAACGCCGCCGGGATGCGCCTCATCGGCCCGAACTGCATGGGGCTCTACGTGCCGGGCGTCGGCCTGGGCTTCAACCCTCGATCGCCGAACGAGCCCGGCAACGTCTTCCTGCTCTCGCAGTCCGGCGCGAACGCCGGCGGGATCATCGACGGCCTCGGGCGGCGCGGGCTGCGCTTCTCCAAGGGCGTCTCCTACGGCAACGCCGCCGACCTGAAGTCGCACGACTTCCTCGACTACGCGATGCACGACCCGCAGACCGAGCTCGTGGTCGCCTACGTCGAGGGGCCTCGCAACGGCCGAAAGTTCTTCGAGGCCATCAAGCAGCTCGCCCGCGTGAAGCCGACGATCGTGCTCAAGGGCGGCATCACCGACGACGGCGCCCGCGCCGCCAACTCGCACACCGGCTCGCTCGCGGGCTCCATCGACGTCTTCGACGCCGTCTGCCGGCAGGCCGGGGCGATGCGCGTTCGTACACTCGAGGACCTGCTCGACCTGGCCGTCGCGATGACCACGGACATGCGCTACCTGCTCGGCAACAAGGTCACGCTCGTTGGCGCCGGCGGCGGCTTCGCGGTGCTCTCCACCGACCAGATGGCGATGGAGGGCCTCACGGTGCCGTGGCTGCCCGAGGCTACCCAGGAGCAGTTGCGCGAGATCATCCCCATCGCGGGGACGAGCATCCGCAACCCCGTCGACGCCAACTTCGGGCGCGACCACCCCATGGACTTCAGCAGCGACACCGGCCTCACCCGACGCGTCTTCCAGTCGATCGCCGCAGCGCACTCGACGGACCTCGTGCTGACGACGGTCGGTACGCGCTGGTACCCGGGTCAGGACCACTCGGACGAGGCGCGGCAGCAGCAGCTCTCGCTGACCGCCGAGGAGCTCTCGATCATCTCGCGCGAGCACCAGGTACCGATGGCGCTGATCCTGCGCGAGGCGCGTCTGGAGGACGCCGGCGACTTCGTCCACGACCACGGCGTGGCGTCGTTCCCCTCGATCGAGCGGGCGGCGCGCGCCGCCGCGACGATCCTGGAGTGGAAGCGACGGCGCGAGGGGTTGCCGGACTTCTTCTCATACAACTAGCGGCTGCCGCGGTCGGTAGCCTGCGATGCGCCGGGCCAGGTGGCCCGGCGCGGCGTCGGCGCGCGTTGTGAGAACATAGCGCGCGCCGCCGCACCCACGTACACGGGAGACCATGGCTCGTACGCCCGCAGGCACCACGCCCCCGCCCGCCACCGGCCAGCGCCGCTGCCCGCGTTGCGGCCGCGGCGTGCTCCCGACCAGCATTCGCTGCCGCTTCTGCATGGCCGACCTGCGCGACGCCACCACCGATGGCCCGGTGGGCGCCGAGCTCGTACAGCGTCGACGGTTCCCGCAGATCCGCCACCGCTGGACGCGCCGGCGCGGGTTCGTGGTCATCTTCATCTTGATCGTGCTCTTCTACACCGGCCGCTGGGCCTGGGAGCACCACCTCTCGACACCCTCGCCGCTTCCTGCGGGGGTCTCCCCCTCGATCAGCCTGGTCGAGGAGCCCTCGGCGCTCTGGCCCACGCCCAACGGCGGGCTGCGCCAGGACCGCGTCACGAGCGCGCGGCCCGCGCTCGATGGCGACGTGGCGTGGCAGATCAGCCTGCCCGAGTGGGTCTTGCGTCCCCCCGTGGCGGACGAGGAGCGCCTCTACATCACGTACCGCGACACCTTCGCCGCCTACTCGCTGGAGGACGGCAGCGAGGTGTGGCGAGCCACCTGGCCCGGCCTGCTGAGTTCGCCGTCGATCGTCGGCGACCGGCTGTACCTCGCGCTGCGCAGCGGGCGCGTGTTCGGGATACACGCCTCGACAGGCGAGCTCGAGTGGACCGCGGTCCTCAACGAGGAGGTGTTCACCACACCGAGCGTCTTCGGCGGCGTGGTCTACGTCTACGCGCCGGGCCGTATCCACGGCATCGACGCCGAGACCGGGGACCGGCTGTGGAGCCGGGACATCGAAGGCAACTTCGGTGAGATCGCGCCCGTGATAGACGAGAACCACATCGTCGTCGCGGCACGCAAGGCCGTCGTCGTCCTCGACCGCGAGACCGGCGGGCGCACGTTCCGCCACCCGCACACCTCGACCAGCGGGCTGGTGTTCGGCGATGAGCTGGTCTACAGCATCTCGCCGGGGTTCGCGGCAGGTATCGACCCGGAGTCGACGCTGCCCTGGTGGGAAGGCACGCGGCTGTACTGGAACTGGCTGTGGGCCTTCGGGGCCGCGCCGCAGCCGCCACGGCCCGAGGTGGACTGGGTGTCGCGTGAGCGGCCCAGCGAGTTGCGCTCGGGCACCGCGTTCAGCCTCATGTTCAAGCCGGGGTTCGACGGTCAGCGCATCTTCACCTCCGACACCACGGGCCTGATGCGTGCGTTCGACGGGTCCACCGGCGCGCTGGTGTGGGAGACGCAGTTCGACGCCATACACGGCGCCTCGACCGTGACCCCGGACGGCCTTGTGGTGCCGCTCGCGGACCGGATCGTGCTCCTGGACCTCGCAACCGGCGAGCTGCTGGACGAGCGACCGCTCGATCCCGTCAACACGCGCGTGAACCGCTGGGTCGTCGTGCTGGAGCAGGGCACGTTCGTGGTGGATGCGCAGGGCGCGGCCCTGGCGCTCCGGGAGTAGCGTGAGCGCGCGAGACGTCGCGGACGTGCTCAGCGGGGGAGACGCGCCCCCGGCTCCGCGGTACCGGTTCGTGGTCGAGGGCGCGCTCCTGTGGGTGCAGGTGGCGATGGGGCTGAGCTTCATCGCGGTCGCGCCGTTGTTCCCGCTCATCATCGACGACTACGGCATCGACAACGCCACCGCGAGCCTGCTGATCGGCGGTACGGCGCTCGCGTTCGCCCTCTCGACGATCCCCGGCGGGTTACTCGCGGCACGCTTCGGGTGGTGGCGCGCGACGTTCTTCGGCGGCCTGTTGATGTCGGCAATGGTGCTGGCGCCGCTGGCCTCGAACTTCACGATCCTCCTCGCCCTCCGGCTCGCGTTCGCCGCTGGCGGCGCGACCGTGATGGGCGCGCTGCCATCGGCGGTGATGAGCTGGTTCCCGCTGCGCGAGCTGCCGCTCGTGAACGGCACCAACATCGTCGGTCAGAGCATCGGCGTGACGATCTCCGTGTTCTCCGTGGCGGCGATCGCCGCGATCTTCGGGTGGCGCGAGTCGCTCATGCTGTTCGGCCTCGTGTCGCTGGCCGGGGTCGGTGTGTTCGCACTGCTGGCGCGCGTCCCCGAGCAGCCCGTCGGCGCGCCCATCAGCCCGACCTTCTCGATGAGCCTGTTGCTCTCCGTCCTGCGCGACCCCACAACGCTGCTGCTGGGCTTCGGCATCGCCGGTGGCGTCGCCGCGTTCATCGGCCTCAACTCGTGGCTGCCGACGTACTACCAGCAGGAGTGGGGCTGGTCGCTCGAGCGTGCGGGGCAGGTGGTGGCGATCCCATCATTCTTCGGGATCGTCGGAGCGCTGGTGGGGTCGGCTCTGCCGGTGCGCATCGGGCTTCGGCGACCGCTGATCATCGCCGCCGGTGTGCTCATGCCCATTGCCGTGTTCGGGAGCTTCATCTCGGAGTCGCCGCTCGTGCTCTTCCCGAGCCTCGCGCTCCTCGGGTTCGTGAGTTGGATCCACTTCCCCTCGGTGATGACCATGCCGATGGAGTTCCCGGGGGCGACCCTCGAACGCGCTACGCTGTCCTTCGCGACGGTCATGACGATCGGCAACGTGAGCGGCTTCTTCTCGCCGCTGATGGTCGGGCTGCTGCGTGATCAGACCGGCAGCTTCGGCCTCGGCTTCACGATCTGCGTCGCGTTCCCACTGAGCCTCGTCGTCGCCGGCCTGCTCGTACCGGAGACGGGCCCGCGCGGCCGCGCCCGCACGACTTCGGCCACCGACGCCTCGTAGTCGCGTCTACAGCACGGCGATCGGGTTGACCGGCGAGCCGGTACCCCCGCGCACGCGCAGCGGCGCCACCATCAACAGGAACTCGTACCGCCCCGCCTCGGCGCACGCGTCCGCGAGGTCGTCGAGGTTCGCGTTGTCGAGGAGCGGCATGCCCATGTACGGGATCACGATCTCGTGGATCGGGATGCGGACCGCTCCCCCGTCGGGCCGGCGGAGACCGTGGCCCAGCGGCTGCTGACCGGCGTCGAGAAGGTCCCAGACCAGGACCGATGCGTCCGTGTCGTACAGGAACTCGATCGCCGAGCCGTGAACGCCCGGCATCTCGTTGAACATCCCCATCTCGAACTCCGGCCGCGATGCGTAGAACGCATTCGCACCCGAGCGCACGACGACGGCGTCGCCCGGCATGGGCTCGACGCCCTGCGCGGCCGCGATGTCCTGTAGCTCCCAGCCGTGGACGGGGGCGTCGATGGTGACGAAGTCGGTGCCGCGGTGGCGAGGCACGTCGTAGAGCACGGCGCGCGTGACGATGCCGTCGTGGTACGGCTCGACGGAGCCGCTGGCGGCGCCATCGAGGGTGACGTCGGAGCTGGGGCGGCCGTTGTAGAGGGCGTTCTCGGGGCCCGCGAAGATGTGGCACAGCGCGTCCAGGTGGGTGGTGGTCCAGCCGTGGAAGTTGATGCTGATGCGGTCGCCGGAGCCCATCTCCATGACGCGCATCTCCTGTTCGAAGCCCGATTCCATACTCGACCGAGGCTCTTTGCTGATGACGAGCGAGAGCGAGATGGTGCGGCCCTGTTGCGGGAGTGTGAGCGCGTGGCGGCGCACCTCGGGCGTGATGTGGTTGAGCGTGCCGAGGGTGTCATCGGGGCCCCACCTTCCCCAGTTGCTGAAGCGCTCGCGGTAGGTCTCGTACTCCTCGGGGGTGGGAGGGGTGCGGTCGGCCAGGCTCATCACGTGCTCCTCTGCGCTGCGTCCGGCGTCCGGCGCCGCGACGGTATCACGAGGAGCCGCTGCCGTTGGACTTGTCGAGTTGGTCGAGGAAGATCAACTGGCCGGCGTAGCCTGCGCTGGCGCCGAACTTCTCATGAGCCCACTGCATGAGTCCCGCGTTAGGCGCTCCCGCGGTGTACCTCTGACCGTACGGCTCTATCCCGCTCGCGATATGCCTGTCGACCGGGAATGCCTCGGGATTGTCGAGAGCGAAAAGGCACACGCAGTCCGCGATCTTTGCGCCGATCCCGTCGTAGCTCATCAGCACAGCTCTAGCCTGCTGGTGGGGCATCCGAGTGAGCGCCGCGAGGTCTAGTTGGCCCTCCGTGATATGCGTCGCGACTTCATGGATGCGGCTTCCACGGCCCAGCCCCGGCGCCAGCTTGTCTAAGGCCTTCGAGCCGACCGCCACGAGGCGCTGAGGCGTCGGGAAAGCGTGCACCGTCACCCCTTCGAGGGTGAGGGGAGTGCCGTATGCCCCGGCGAGATCCTTGACGATCTTGGTAATGCCGGCGACCTCGTTGTTTTGGGAGCAGATGTAGGCGACGAGGCATTCCCATGGGTCCTGACGGAGGATCCGCATCCCGCCATGCTTCCCGACCAACCCAGCCACCTCGTCGTCGACTCCGCGCAGCGCGTCGTGAATCAGTGCGATGTCCTGGTCCAGCCGGAAGTAGCTGGTGACGTACGCCTTCAGCGCCTCATCGGAAGCGTCGCTGTGGAACTCGATCCCGTCATCGCGCTGCCGGACCTTGATGAGGCTGTCGTGCACGACGCCGTAGTACCAGCCGTCCACTTCGGTCCAGCGGAAGGCCTGGGCTTGCAGCCACCGGAGTTCGAGCTTGAAGGGTTGGACGGCAGGCAGGTACAAGGCAGCCCCTCGTCGGAGAACTACTCGCGCGCGGGCGCGTTGGTGTCGATGAAGCGGCCGAGGGCCTCCATGTAGGGGACCTGGCCCACCCACAGGATCGTGTTGTGGTCCCCGTACGGGATAACCACCATCTCGCGCGTGGTGCCCTCCAGCAGGTTGTACAGCTCCACGGCGGTCTGCATCGGCACCAGCTGGTCGACCTCGCCGTGGAGCTGCATCGTCGGCAGGCGGATCGAGCGGATCTTCGCCTCGTGCGCCTCGATCAGCTCCAGCGCCGTGCCGTGCTCCGCAACGCCGAAGCGTTCGAGCATCCCGCGCACCCCCGCCGCGCCGCTCTCGATGACCACGCCGTGGAAGCCCTCGGACGCGTTCGCCGCCACCTCGAGGGCTGGCGAGGCCCCCATGCTGCGCCCCATCACGTAACGCCGCCTGTCGTACCCGAGCTCGTCGAGCGTTCGCTGGAAGAACGCGGCGACTGGACGGGCGTCGGCACTGAGGTGCTCCATCGACGAGGTGCCGCCGCTCTTGCCGTAGCCGCGGAACTCGGCGACGAAGAGGTTGATGCCGTTGTCGTAGTAGAGGCTGATGAACTGGTCGTGGTCACCGACGACCTCGCCGTTGCCGTGGAAGTAGAGGATCGAGGGGTAATCGGGCCCCGGTTGGTGATAGAAGCGCGCCCCAACCGAGACGCCGGGTTCGACCTCGATCAGGTAGTCGGTCGCGCCCTCCGGCGGGCGGGAGTGGTCGGGCCGCGGATGGAACGCCATCGAGGCGGCGCCGAGGCGGTCGAGCAGCGCGTAGTCGGGTTCGATCGCATCGGGCATCGTCTGCTCCTCGTCTGGTGGGGGCGATTGTACGCCCCCTCACTCCCGCTCTCCCGAGGGCAGTGAGGGGCTCCGGATCTGATCCCCTCGCCCCCCGGGAAGGGGTCTGCGGGGTATCCCCGCATCGAGGCGAGCGGAGGGCTCGCCCTCGGCTCGCCGACCCGGCCATACAGAGGGTGAGGGTGAGGGGGGCCGCCCAGCGAAGAAAGCCAGCCACCGGAACCCCCTCACCCAGCCCTCTCCCTCAAGCAAGGGAGAGGGGGACGGATCGGGGAAGGGGGCCGGATCGGGCCGACGGCCTACCAGGGCTCGTCCATCTGCGCGAAGCCGCCGTGGCTCGCCTCCGCCGCCACACGGGGTGCGCGGTACGGGCGCGTCTGGCCCGTCGCGCGGCCGATGAGGAGCCAGACCATCCCCACGGCGGCGAGGCCGCCGGAGACCCAGTACACCGCCGGGATGTCGAACCAACTGGCCACGATGCCAAGCGCGATGCCGCCGGCGAGCCCGCTCACGTCCCAGGCGAGCTGCAGCACGGCCGTCGCGCGGCCTCGAGCCGTGTCGGCGACGCGGTCGATGGCGAGCGCGAGGAGCGCGGTGTGAGCGCCGGCAAGCCCGGCGCCGGCCATGAACCCCGCGGCGATGAGCATCAGCGGTCCGTGGGCGAGCGCGAGCATCCACATCGAGGCGACAGTGGCGATCAGCCCGGGCAGCGCGACCGGTACGCGGCCGACGCGGTCGGACGCCCAGCCGGCGACCGGCCGCACGAGCGTGGAGGCCACGCCCACGAGCAGGAAGAACAGCCCCACGTTGCCGAGGTCGCGTGCCTCCCCGAGCAGCGGCAGGAACGTGCTGGTCGCGGCGAACGAGAAGGTGACGGTCATGAAGACCGTCATCGGGAACAGCGCGGGACGTGGGAACAGCACGCTGCCTCCCTCGACGCCGGCACTGGAACTTGGCGGCTCGTGCACGGGCTGCACTACCAGCAAGGTCAGCCCGGCGGTGGCGGCGGCGATGATGAAGACCGCGTCGAAGCCCCAGGTCGCCGCGACGGCGACGCCGATCGCCGGTGGGAACATCTGCGCCACCCCGGTCGCCATGCCGAACATCCCGACGCCCTCGCCGCGTCTCGGCAGCGGCGACAGCTCGGCGATCATCGAGGCGGAGGCCGTGGGGCACATGGCCATGCCGATGCCCTGCACGATCCGCAGCAGGAACAGCGAGATGATGTCGTGCGAGAGCGTCATGAGCAGCATCGACGCCACCATCGACACCAGCCCGATCCGCAGGACGCGCTTGCGGCGTCCCCGGTCGCTCCAGCGCCCTGCGAAGGGCCGCAGCACGAGCGGGACGACGTTGAAGCCGCCGACGATGAGCCCGATCTGCCACTTCGAGCCGCCGATCTCGTCGACGTAGTCGGGCAGGACCGCGAGCAGGTAGAAGAAGCTGGCGAAGAAGCCGACGGTGCCGAGCAACGTCAGCGCGAAGTCGAAGGTCCAGAGGCGGGGCCGGGGTGAGTGGCTCACGGCACCATCGTACGGCGTCGGCCGCGCAGGGGCTGCGAGGGCCCACCGGGGCCGCCCCTAGTATCATCGCGTCATCGCAGTCAGCCGGGCCGCGCCGCGTGCGCGGGGGAAGGGCGAGCACCGTGCCGAACGCCGTCGAGACCTACCGCAGCAAGCTCCGCACGCCCGAGGAGGCCGTCGCGCTCATCCCCGACGGCAGCTTCGTCTTCAAGGGCAACTGCGCTGGTGAGCCTCCCGCGCTCGTGCGCGCAGTCGCCGACCGCGCACGCGACGGCGGCTTCACCAGCCTGCGCACCACCAGCCTGCTGCCGATGGGGGCTGCCTCCGAGTCGATCCTCGCGCCCGACGTGCGCGACGTGATCCAGTGGGAATCGCTGTTCGTGAATGGCTTCGACCGCGACCTCATCGGGTCCGGTGCGGCGCACTACAACCCCAACTTCTTCCACCAGGTGCCGCGGCTCATCCTCGAGTTCATGGACATCGACGTGGCGCTGATCGACGTCTCGCGCGCCGACCGGCACGGCTACATGAGCCTCGGCACGAACGTCGACACCCACAAGGCGGCGATCGAGAAGGCCGACATCGTCATCGCCGAGGTCAACAACCACATGCCGCGCGTCCACGGCAACTCGTGGGTCCACGTCTCCGAGCTCGACGCCATCGTCGAGCACGACGAGCCGCTGCCGGAGCTCCCGCTTGTCCCCGAGCGCCCCGAGGATGAGGCGATGGGCCAGCTCATCGCGGAGATGGTGCCGGACGGCGCGACGATCCAGCTCGGCATCGGCGGCGTCCCCAACGCCCTGGCGAAGGCCTTGAACGGGCACCGCAACCTCGGGATCCACACCGAGATGTTCGTCGACGCGATGGTCGACCTGATCGAGAGCGGCGTCGTGGACGGCTCGCAGAAGACGTTCCACCCGGGCAAGGCCCTGTACGCCTTCGCGGCCGGCTCGCGCCGCATGTACGACTTCCTCGACGACAACCCGGGCATCGAGGCGCACCCCGTTTCGTACACGAACTTCCCATCGAACATCGCGCGCAACGACAACATGATCTCGGTCAACTCGACCATCGAGGTGGACCTGACGGGGCAGTGCTGCTCGGAGTCGATAGGCACGACGCAGTTCAGCGGCACGGGCGGCCAGCACGACTACGCGCGTGGTGCGTTCGACTCGCGCGGCGGCAAGTCGATCATCGCGTTCTACTCGACGGCGCGGAGCGGCACGGTGTCGCGCATCGTGCCGACGCTGACGCCGGGCGCGGTGGTGACGACGCCGCGCAACGAGGTGCACTGGCTGGCGTCGGAGTACGGGCTGGCGTGTCTAAAGGGCAAGTCCACGCGCGAGCGTGCGCGCGCGATCATTGGCCTCGCGCACCCGAAGTTCCGCGACGACCTGACCGCGTCGGCGAAGGAGCTGGGCTACGTGTAGTTAGCACGTATGCTAACATCACGCAGTGAGAGTCGAGTTCTGGGCAGATCACCGCGGCCACGAGCCAGTCAGGGCGTACATCGGAGCGATCGCAGCGGCTGGTGAACGCTCGCAGGTAGCCGCCTTCGAACGCTTGCTGCGACTGTTGGGTGAGCATGGCCCCGCTCTCGGGATGCCGATGGCGCGCCTGATCAATCGCCGCGAACGAGTCTACGAACTCCGATTCGGCGACCACCGCTGCGCCTACGTGCAGCACGGCGACGCGATCGTTCTGCTGCACAGCTGGCGGAAACGAACGCAACGGCTGGATGCGCGCGAAGAACGGCGGGCACTGAGTCGCCTCGATGCACTCTAGTAGAGGGAGGGGTGCGTGGAGCGGAAAGAACGAACGGATGCGCTCGCGTTTCTAGAGGAGATGCGAGCCGGCGATCCGGAACTGCAGGCTGAGTATGAACGGCTCGGGCCGCGCTACGAGTTGATCAGCGCGCTCATTCGTGCTCGCCAACGCGCCGGGCTCAACCAGGGCGAACTGGCTCGGCGCATGGGCCGGAGCCAGGCGGTGGTATCGCGCCTTGAGTCGGCTGAGCACTCGCCGCGGATTGAGACGCTGCTCGAATACGTCGAGGCATGCGGGCATCGCATCGAGTTCAGGGTCGTGGAGAGCACGGACCGTACCGACTCCTCATCAGCGGTCGGTGAGTAGAGCGCGCCACTAGCCGTTCGACGCGCTCGCCAGCCGGGTGTCGATGCTCCGCAGCGCCGCTTCCGCGGTCGAGATGCCCTCGCGGTCCGAGACGCGTAGCAATTCCAGCGTGGTCGCGCCGACGCGCTCGAGCAGGTCTTCGGGCGAGGCCGATCCGGTCGCGTAGTCGACGCCGACGAGGATGGCGCCGCCTGCGTTCACGACGTAGTCCGGTGCGTACGCGATTCCACGCTCGGCCAGCAGATCGGCGTCGGCGGGGTCGCGCAACAGCTGGTTGTTCGCCCCGCCACACACGATGCGGCATCGCAGCTCGGGAATCGTCGAGGCGTTGAGCACGCCGCCGAGCGCGTTCGGCGAGATCACGTCACACGGCTGTGCGTATGCGCCGTCGAGCGCGATGTGCTCGGCGCCGATCTCGCTCGCGAGGGGCGCGGCGATCTCGTCGTAGAGGTCGGTGACCGCCACGTTAGCGCCCTCGGCCGCGGCGCGACGTGCGACCGCGCCGCCGACCTTACCCACGCCGATGACCACGATGCGGCGTCCGGCCAGCGAGCCGTCTCCGAAGACGGCCTGCAGGGAGGCGCGCATCCCGTGCAGTACGGTGCGCACCGTCGGCTCCGCCGTGTCCTTGACGACCTCGCCCGCTGGGCTCATCCCTACGACGCGCGACGTGTGTGCGGCGATCAGCGGCAGCTCGTCGAGCGTCGTGCCGACATCCGTGCCGGTCACATAGCGCCCGCCGAGCCGCTCGACGAAGCGGCCGTAGGCGGCGAGCTGTTCGGGGGTCTTCGCCGAGGCGTCCCCGATGATGACGGCCTTGCCACCGCCGCAGTCGAGGCCCGAGACCGCCATCTTCGCGGTCATGGCTGCGGATAGCCGGAGCACGTCGGTCAGCGCCTCGCCCACGTCTTCGTAGGGCTGCCAGCGCGCTCCGCCGAGGGCGGGCCCAAGGACGCTCGAGTGCACCGCGATCAGCGCTCTGAGGCCGGACGGTGGGTCGTGGTGGTAGTAGACCGCCTCGTGGCGTTCGGGGTCGTACGGGCGGCCGGAGCGCCCGCCCT
Organism: Dehalococcoidia bacterium; assembly: GCA_965208885.1. Lineage (GTDB taxonomy): Bacteria > Chloroflexota > Dehalococcoidia > UBA2979 > UBA2979 > VXMT01. Next base: position 556,933 of record CBDBPS010000002.1, on the reverse strand, counting down.
GGCCGCCGGGCAACCGCGTCGACGTCCAGCGCAACAGGTGCTCGTCGAGCTGCTCCGGCGGGCCGAGCAGCCCTTCGAGCGCACGTCGGTCATCCAGCGGGTCGGGCGCTTCGGTTGTTGCCATGGCTACTTCATCACCGGCCCCGAATGGCGGCGTGACAGGGTCACCAACGCAGCCGGGCCACCTCTAGCGCGCCTCCGGTGGCAGGCCGCCCCCGGACGCACCGCCCTTGCCGAGCAACTGGCGCAGCAGGTGGATGTAGCCGAGGTGCTGGTTGCCGTGCGAGACGATGACTTGCCCCATCATCGCGGCCCGCGTCGTCTCGACCATCCGGCCCTCGACACGCGCGCTCGTCGGCATCGCGAGAAACTCGTCGTCCATCGCCTCGATCTTCGCGACCGCGGCGTCCACGGTGTCGCGGCAGTAGCCCGCGAGGCTCGCGACGTCCGGGAAGCGCATCCCTTGCACGTCGGCCAGGTCCATGCCGGTGCCCTGTTCGTTGCGAGGGAATCCCCACGCCTCCGACAGGCCCTGCTGCCGCCACACCGGCGGCTCGCGGTGAAAGACGAACTGCACGATGTTGTCCGCGGAGCGTGCCACGTGCCACGCGTTGAACCCGATCGACGTGCTGTCCTCAATCGGGAGCGCGTGCAACTCGTCGATCGTGAGGCCGTCGAGGCCATCGGCGATATCGGCAAACAGCCGCGTAACCATCACCACGTACTGACCTGCGAGCGCGTTCGACATCGTCGTGCTGTTCCTCCTGCTGCGTCTGCTTAGTCGCCGAGCTTCGGGACCTTGAGCTGCTCCATGACGCGCTCGAAGACCTCGTACTCCTGCGCACCGACCACGGCGTAGCGCTCGTTCAGGATGAACGTCGGCACGCCCGTCACGCCGACCGCCTGCGCCCAGGCGATGCCGTTGTCGACCTGCTGGCGGTAGCGCCCCGTCTCAAGGGCGTCGCGCAGGTCGTCGACCTCGAGGCCGACCTCGCCGCCAATCTGGAGCAGGGTGTCGAGGTCGCCGAGGTTGCCGTCCTCCTCGAAGTGGGTGCGGAAGAGCGCGCGGTGGAGCTCATCGCCGTCGTGGCCGTTCTCCTGCGCGTACTCGGCGGTCTCGAGCGAGAGGTGCGAGTTCGGCGTGTAGGTGCGGCCGCGCTTGAAGGTGATGCCGGCCTCCTGGCCGCGCAGTTCGAGCGCGGACGGCGGGTCACCAGGCTTGGTGTAGGGCTCGCGGGTGCGGCCCTCGGGCGGGATCGACGGGTCCAGCAGGAAGGGCGCCCAGCGCACGTCCACGTCGTAGCTCTTGCGAAGCTTCTCGACCTCCACGAGGCCGACATAACACCACGGTCAGATGAAGTCCGAGACGATGATGATCGAGGTGCGTTCCGCCTCGGAGGTGGGGTTCAGAGGGTCAGTGGTCATGGAGGCGTCCTCCCGCGGTTGCCGCGCCAGTGTACGCGTTTCGCCGCGACAGGCGAGGGCGGATCCGTCGGCGCGGAGCTGCCGACGCGCTCCGCAGGGCGGGCAGCAGTGCCTGGATGCTGTCGGCCGTGAGCGCGAACGCGACACCCTCGACGTTGAGGTCGGCGATCTTGGACTGCACGATGCCGATCACGTTCCCGCAGATGTCCACGAGCGGACCCCCGCTGTTCCCGGGGTTGGCAGGCGCGTCGGTGCGGATGTAGTCGAGATCGTCCTCGGTGAAGCGCTCGGAGACGATGCCGCGCGTGACGCCGGCCGCCAGGGTGCGGTGGCCCAGGCCGTACCCGAGGATGAGGGCGTCGTCGCCGTTCATGGGTGTCACGCCCCAGTCGATGGCTCGGGCGTCGCTCGGGGCTTGCAGCAGCGCGAGGTCGGCATCTTCAAGCAGGCCAATCACCGTGGCGGTCACGGCCATGTCGGCGCTCGTGAGCTGCACGGTGTCCTGCTCGGCCACGACGTGAGCCGCAGTCAGCCACTCGAAGTGACCGAGGTAGAAGGCCGTGCCGCGCCGTTCGTCTGTGAGCACCAGCGCAACGCTCTCAGTCACCCTCGCGGTGGCCGCCGGGGCGGAGCACTCCAGGAGCGGCGGGTAGGGATCGGGCGGCATCGTGCCATCGCTCTGGGCGAGGAGCGCTGTGTTCGCCGGCACACCCCCCGGGTACAGCTCGCGGAACTCGCGATTGACGAAGTCCGGCGCTCCCGTGATGAGGTGCGCCCACCGCTCCTCGGTCGGCACCCACAGCACGCTGACCAGCGAGCGGTGCGCGCACACCTCGAGCTCGGCGACGCTGCCGCCTTCGTAGCTGACGAGGCTGAACCCGTTGTTGACAGTGCCCTGCAGGCAGGACTCGCTCGGTTGCGCGCCGACATCAAGTGGTCGAGCAAAGGTCGCAAGCGCAAGGATGAGGGCGGCCGTGCCGAGCTTCCACGCGGCGCGCTTCGGTGACCACTGCATCGAGGTGCGCTCCGGAAGGTCTCGGGATTACGTACGTAGGGGTATCGTACCTCGCTCGTGGCGTACCAACCCCTGCGCTGTCCCGTTATGATGGGCGCCGTGTGGGGCAGGGCGGGCCTTCGAGGGGGAGCTCGCCTGGAAGCACGTATGGCTTGGTCCACACGCAACCCCGCCGTGACGCGGCACCGGGTTGGACGTAACGCAGACAACGCAGCTAAGGAGTGCCAGAGCATGGCTGTGAAGACTTTCGAGCTGATCGACTACGAGGTCCGTGATCGGACCGCATGGGTCACCATCAACAACGCCGAACGCATGAACGCGCTGAGTATCGGCGTGGTGAACGGTCTGTACGACGCCTTCGAGGAATTCACGAACGACGATGACGCGCTGGTCGCCGTCCTGATCGGTGGTGGCGGTCGTGCGTTCTGCGCAGGCGCGGACCTCGTCGCGATGACACAGCGCGACCAGACCGAGGGGCAGGGTGCGCCGGCGCCGACACGCCCGGGGCTGGAAGCCATCTCCGCATGCCCGAAGCCAATCATCGCGGCCATTGACGGCTACGCGCTGGCCGGCGGCATGCAGCTCTCGAGCCGCTGCGACATCCGCATCGCGACCGAGAAGTCGCGGGTGGGTATGCCCGAGGTACGACGCTCCCTCGTCGCCGTCGGCATGGTCGACACGGCCGAGCGCTTCGTGCCGCGCGGCGAGGCGATGTGGATCCTGCTGACCGCGGACCACATGACCGCCGAGCGCGCCTACGACATCGGCTTCCTGCAGGCCCTGGTACCGGACCGCGACGCGCTCATCGTCGAAGCGAACCGTATCGCCGACGAGATCAAGAAGAACGCGCCGCTGGCGGTGCAGGCGGTCAAGCGGACCATCGTCCAGACCAGCCACATGTCGCCGCTGGACGCGATCCACTTCCGCAACGCCCTCAACGAGAAGGTGGAGCAGAGCGAGGACCGGATGGAGGGCCCGAAGGCCTTCGCCGAGAAGCGCGACCCCGTCTGGAAGATGCGCTAGACGATTCCCACCGGAGCGACGTCCGCGGCGGGACGCCGCTCCACCACCGGCGGAGGCAGCCGTCCGGGCTTGCTCGGGCGGCCGCTTCCGCCGGATAACGTCCACGCACCTCGCGTGGGGGGAACAGAACGAGCGAGCGACGCGATGTCGCCGGCCGCCGGGAGCGGCGGCGTGAGGAGAACGCCATGACCGGTCCATTCGAGGCGCTGCGCGTGATCGATCTCAGCAGCGGACAGGCGGGCGGCGTCGCCACCATGGTGCTGGCCGACTTCGGGGCCGACGTGATCAAGGTCGAACCCCCCGGCGGCGACCCCGGTCGTGCCGAGCCCGCCAGCCCGATGTGGCTGCGCGGCAAGCGCAGCGTCGAGCTCGACCTCTCCGACGGCGCCGACCGCGGCCGCCTCCACGCCCTGGTGCGCGGCGCCGACGTCGTCGTCGCCTCGTTCGCGCCGGGTGAGGGCGAGGCCGCCGAGGCGGACTACGAGACGCTGTCCGCGCTCAATCCCGGTCTTGTCTACTGCTCGATCACCGGATGGGGTTCGACTGGCCCCTATGCCCACTACCCGGCTGATGAGCGGCTCGTCGCTGCGAAGTCCGGACGCATGCAGTCCTTCGCCGGCGTCGTACGCCGCGACGGCCCGTCCTTCGGCGCGGTCAAGGTGGGCACGCACGCCGCGACGCAGTCCGCGATCGCCGGCATCCTTGGCGCGCTGCTCGTGCGCGACAAGCTCGGCTCGGGCCAGCTCGTCGAGACGAGCGTCCTGCGCGGGATGCTGCCGTACGACTTCCGCACGCTGCTCTCCGAGCAGCTCACGCCGCGCTACCCCGAGCTGCTGGGTGACGACCCGTACGCCAGGTTCGGGCAGGACCAGTTGCCGATGCTCGGCTACCAGCCGGTCATGGCGAAGGACGGGCGCTGGATCCAGTTCGCCAACCTGCTCGAACACCTCGTGCAGTCCAGCCTCGTGGCCATGGACCTCGCGGGCGACCTGCTCAGCAACCCGCGCTACGCGGGTACGCCGAACGGGCTGACCGAGGAGGCGCGCGAGGAAGTCCGCAACATCATGATCGAGCGCGTCCGCGAGCGGACGGCCGCCGAGTGGATGGAAGCCTTCAGCGAGAACGGCAACGTCGCCGCCGAGATCGTCGGCACGGCGCAGGAGGCGCTGCACAACGTCGACATGGAGGCGAACCATGAGGTCGTCGACATCGAGCACCCCGAGCTCGGCACCATCCGCCAGCTCGGCCTGCTCGCGCGACTGACCGAGACGCCGGGCGAGGTCAGCGCACCTGGCCCGCAGCCGGGCGCGCACACCGCCGAGGTGCTGGCCGAAGCGCCGCGCCCCACGTGGTCGTCCCCCTCGACGAACGGCTCGCCGCCCAAACACCCGCTCGACGGCGTCACCGTGCTGGAGTTCGCGACGATCATCGCCGCGCCACTCGGCGCCTCGCTGCTCGGCGACATGGGTGCACGCGTGATCAAGGTCGAGCCGGTCGACGGCGGCGACCCGATCCGCGGGCTCGGTGTCGGCCTCGGCGCGATGTTCGGCTCGTCCAAGACGACGGCGTCGAAGGAGAGCATCTGCATCGACCTCAAGTCGGAGCGCGGCCAGGAGATCGTCAGCCGGCTCATCGAGCAGGCCGACGTGATCGTCCACAACTACCGGCCGGGCGTACCCGACCGGCTCGGCATCGGCTACGAACAGGCGAAGGCGATCAAGCCCGACATCGTCTGGGTGAGCGTCAACGGCTACGGCCCCGACGGGCCGGGCTCGCGCCGGCCCTCGGCGCACCCGATCCCGGGCGCGGTCTGCGGCGGCGCGCTCATGCAGTCCGGCGTCGACTGGCCGCCCAACGAGTACAGCTCGATCGACGACATCCGCGAGGCGTCGCGCTGGTTCTCGCGCGCGAACGAAGGCAACCCGGACCCGAACACCTCGATGTGCGTGGCCACCACGGCGATGCTCGGCCTCATGGCCCGCCACCAGACGGGCAAGGGCCAGCGCGTCTTCCTCAGCATGCTGGGGGCCAACGGCTACGCGAACGCCGAGGACTTCCTGTCGTACGAGGGCAAGCCCGAGCGGCCGACGCTCGACCCGGCGCTGCACGGCACGTCGGCGCTCAACCGGCTGTACCGCTCGCAGGACGGCTGGGTGTTCCTGGCCGCCGAGGACGACGCGTCCTGGAACGCGCTGGCGGCAGCCAGCGCGAACGGGATCGGCTCCGATGAGCGCTTCGCCACGGCCGAGGGCCGTCGTGAGCATGACGCCGCGCTGGCGGCGGCGCTCGAGTCGATGTTCGCGCTGCGCGACGCGGACGAGTGGGAGCGCGACCTCATCGCTGCCGGCGTCGGCTGCGTGAACGCGGGCGAGTACGACAGCCCGGGTGCGTTCTTCGTGCACGACGAGCACGCGCAGGCGAACGGCCTGCTCACCGACGCACAGCACGCGCTCTGGGGCGACTACCAGCGCTGGGCGCCGCCCTCGACGTTCGGCACCACGCCGGGCAACCCGCGGGCGGGCGTGCTCGCCGGCGAGCACACCGACGAGTTGCTGGCCGAGGCCGGCTACAGCCCGGCGGAGATCGACGCATTGCGCGCCGACAACGTCGTGTGGTCCGAGGTGCCGATGGAGCTCCCCGAACCGGCGACCGTCGCGTAGCGGGGAGACGCCATGCCGGATGACCGCATCGGCGTCGGCATCGTCGGCGCCAACGTGCGCTACGGGTGGGGCACGCGCGCCCACCTGCCGGCGCTCGCCGCGCTGCCGGAGTTCGAGGTCGTCGCGGTCGCGACGACACGCATGGAGACGGCTCGCGAGACCGCCGCGCAGCACGCGATCCCGAACGCGTTCGACAGCGCAGAGGCGCTCGTCGAGCACCCGGACGTCGAGCTCGTGCTCGTCTGCGTACGCGTGCCGGGACACCACGAGCTGACCTCGACGGCACTACGGGCGGGCAAGCACGTCTTCACCGAGTGGCCGCTGGGCGCGAACACGGCCGAGGCGCGCGAGCTGCTCGACCTCGCCCAGTCGGCCGGCGTACGCCACATGGTGGGCCTGCAGGCACGCGCTGCCCCGCAGGTCGTGCGCATGCAGCAGCTCATCGCCGAGGGCTACGTCGGCGAGGTGCTCTCGGCGACCATGCGCCAGACGCTCCCCGGCGCGGGCCCACGCCGCGAGTCGTTCGCGTGGGCCGTCGACGCCTCCAAGGGCGCCTCGACGCTCTCGATCGCATCCGGACACGCGCTCGACGCGCTCGCGTTCTGCCTCGGCGAGTTCCGCTCGGTGAGCGGGACGGTGGCAACGCGCGTCGGCACCGTCGAGGTCGTGGACACCGGCCGCAACGTCGAGGTGACCTCGCCGGACACGGTGCACGTCTCGGGCGAGACGGAGCGGGGGGCGGCGATCTCCGTCGCGATCAGCAGCGTGCCGTCGCACGGCTCCGGGCTGCGCTTCGAGGTGCATGGCAGCGAGGGCGTGCTGCTGCTGACCTCGGACGGTATGTCGCAGATCGCCGCGCTCACGCTCAGCGGGGCGCGCAACGACGATGCCGCCGTCGAGGCGCTACCCATCCCCGACGACTGCTGGTGGGTGCCCAGGGACCTCGTGGGTCCCGGCCTCAACGTGGCGCAGCTCTTCCGCCGCCTCGGCGAGTCGATCCGCGGCGGCGAGCCCGCCCTGCCCGACTTCGCCCACGCGGTGCGCCGCCACGAGCTCCTCGACGCGATCCAGCGTGCCTCGGACACAGGCGAGCGGCAGGCGTTCGGCTAGCATCCCCCGGCTACCGCACTCAGTCCCCGGCCCCACGCAGTACGCTGGACAGGTGATGTCCCTCGCAAGATCGGAGGGAGCCGGATGCTGCGAGTAGCGCTCCTGCTGATGCTGGCGTTCCTGGTCGTGCTCGCGGGCGGCCTCACGGTCCGATTCGTGCTGCTCCTCGGCGACGGCGAGAGCGCGCCGCTCGAGCCGCTGAGCGCGGCTGATTCCCAACGTGTGCAGGCCGAGCTCGTGGGCCGGTCGTTCCGTCAGTTCGAGCCCGACCGTGACGCGGACGAACGCAAGGGCGTCGTCCTCGACTTCTTCGACGGCGTCACGCTCTGGGCGCAGTACGCCGAGGACGGTCGCGTCGTCAGCGAGTGGGAGGTCCGGGCAGCCGACTACCGCGTCGAGTCACGGGGTGATGTGGGAGAGGAGGTGACCATCACCTTCGTCGAACCTGCGTCGCGCCAGCAGTTCCCGGACGAGTGCGAGGACTGTATCGACACCCCGGGCGTCTCAATCTCAGTCCGCAACGTGTTCGACGCAGACGCGATCCGATTCCGCATCGACGACCCTGACGGCGTCTTGTCGAGCCCGTTCCCAGTGTTCGGCTCGTGGACGCGGTTCGAGGAAGACGAGTACCTCGACTGAACGCTCACGTCCTCGACGTGCAGCAAGTTCGGGACTCGTTGATCACTCTCAGATGCTCATGCCAATCCGGCTCCCGCTCGGGGCCGTGCATCGCGTCGCACTCGCGGAAGAACGCTTCGAGTTCCTCTTCGGACTCGGAGGGTCGCTGCGTCGCTCGGAGGCCGAGGCCTTCCGGGTCCAGGGGCACGTCCGGACCGGTCATCTCGCGCTCGTGTCGTCGTACGTCCAGCGTACCCGGGCGACTGCCTAGTGGATGAACATGCCGCCGTTGACGTTGAACACCGAGCCCGTGATGTAGGTGCCCTCGGTGACGATGTAGCGCACGAGGCTTGCGACCTCCTCCGGCTCGCCGAGGCGGCCGAGCAGGATCTCGCCCTTGAGGTTCTCGCGCTGCTGCTCGTTGAGACCGGACAGCATGTCGGTCTCGATGAAGCCCGGGGCGATCGCGTTGACGTGGATGTTGAAGCGGGCGCCCTCGCGCGCGAGCCCGCGCACGAAGCCGATCGCCGCCTCCTTCGAGGTGCCGTAGTTGACCAGGCCCAGCCGACCCGTCTCGCCGACGATGGAGGCGATGCAGACCACGTGCCCACCGCCTGCCTCGCCCATCACGGGCCAGACCGGGCTGGTCACGTTGTAGAGCCCGTTGACGTTCGTATCGATGACCGTGTGCCACTCCTCGGGCGTCATGCGCGCGACCGTGCGGTCGGCGGTGGTGCCCGCGTTGTTGATCAATACGCGCACGGGACCGAGATCGTTCACGACCGCGTCGACCATCGCCTGGCACTGCGCGAGGTCGGAGATGTCGGCCTGGTAGGCGCTCGCCGAACCGCCCGCGCCCTGGATCTCTGCGACGACGCCCTCGGCGGCCTCGGCGTTAGCGCGGTAGTTGACCGCGACCGTCGCGCCCTGGCCCGCGAGTTCGAGCGCGATCGCGCGCCCGATGCCCCTCGATCCACCCGTAACCAGTGCGACCTGTCCGTCCAGCGCTCCAGCCATGCTTGCCCTCCTCGATGTCGTGTTGGCTTGCCGCGCGCACCGTACCGCACCGGGACCGTGCGTGGGGAGTCGCGAGGCGCCTCTCAACCGCCCGACGACGTGAGGCCGTATCCTGCCTTGTACGCCTCCGGTGCGAAGCTGCCCCGGACCGGCCTCCGAGCGCCCCGGCGCGCGTCCTGTAGCCCAAGGTCGCACGACCGCCTGCCGCGCCAGTAACTGGAGCCTGCATGCTCTCTCGCTCGTTCGTGGTGCTGTGGATTGCGATGGCTGTCGCGGTCATGGGCATCGCGATGGTCTCGCCGCTGCTTCCCGTCTTCGTGCGCGAGGAGCTGCACGGCCCCGAGTTCGCCGTCGCGCTCTCGTTCTCCGCGATCGCGATCACGCAGATCGCCACGTCGCCATTCGTTGGGCGCTTCGCGGACAAGTTCGGGCCGAAGCCGTTCATCGTGCTCGGCTTCTTCGTGTACGGCGCGGGCGGGGTCGGCTTCATCTTCGCCCAGACGTGGGAGCAGGTGATCCTCTTCCGCGCCCTCTCGGGCGTCGGCGCGGCATCGATGTTCCCGACGACGATGGCCTACGTCGGCCGGCTCGCGCCCCCGGGCTACGAGGGCCGCTACATGGGCGCGTTCTCGATTTCATGGATCGCGGGCTTCGGCATCGGCCCGCTGTTCGGCGGCACCATTCGCGACTTCGTCTCCTCGGACGCCGCGTTCGCGACGATGTCGCTGATGCTCTTCGCCGTCGGCATTGCGGTGTTCCTGCTGCTGCCCAGGGGCCGACCAGGGGGCGGCTCCGGTCACGAGGACGATGAGGAGGAAGCCCTCGAGCCCGGGCTGCCGATGATCGAGGTGCTGAAGCGCCCGATCGTCCACGCGGCCATCGGCGGACACATGGTGGTCTCGATTGGGTGGGGCGCGGGCTTCACGTTCATCGCCGTCTACGTGGTCAGCGACGACGGCCTCGCGACCGGCAGCGCGACGTTCGCGGGCGTGCTGCTCGCGTCGAGGGCGCTCCTGACCGCCGCGGCACAGTTGGTGACGGGGCCGCTCGCCGACAAGATGAACCGCGTGTTCCTGTCCGTGCTCGGCTTCGGCATTGCCGGCGTGGCGCAGTTCATCGTGCCCGACATACCCGGCGTCACCGCGACGATCGGGATCTTCGGCGGCGAACTCGTGATCGTGCCGTGGCTGCTGCTGCTCTTCCTCTTCGTGGGGCTGGGCGAGGCCATCGAGTTCCCCGCGCAGCAGGCGATCTTCGTCGATGCCGGGCGCACGGTGGGCATGGGCACGATCATGGGCATCACGCAGACGGCGGGTGGTGTCGGCTTCCTCGCCGGCTCGATGTTCGGTGCGCTCGTCGTGGGCATCTGGGGGCTGGACGCCGTGTTCCGCTACGCGGGACTTGCGATGTTCCTCGGCGGGTTCGGGTTCTGGTTACTCATGATCCGCGCCAGGCGCGACTTCGCGGCCCTCGATGCAGCTGCGGCCGAGGACCTGCGCACGCGCTTCGCCTCGAGCCCGACCGCTGCACTGGTCGCCGCGGGCGGCAATGGCGGCCCGGGTGGCACAGGCGGCCCCAATGGCGCGCAGCCGGTGGGCGTCACGCACGACGGGATGAGCGAGAGCGTTCATCCCGACCAGTCGCTGCGGCCCGCCGCGGCCGGCGTCGACGGCGATTGATCGACGCAGTCACCGCGAGGTGGTGCGCGTTAGCGCCATCCCTTGCCAAACTGTCGCCGTGATCGGGATCGTACTCGCCAGCGACCAAGGCCTGCTGCACGTCCTCCCCGGCTCGGACGCCGAGGTGGCGCTGCCCGGCGTGGTCTGCACCTCGCTCGACTATAGGGACGGGGTCGCGGTCGCTGCCGCTCCCGGACACGGCGTGTGGATGAACGACGGCGATGGCTGGGAGCAGGTGTGGGAGGGCAACGCCCACGCCGTGCGCCTTGCCGGCGACGGGGTGTGCTACGCCGCCGAGACGCCGCCGCGGCTGCACCGCTCGCGGGACAGCGGCAAGACGTGGGACGAGCTCGTCAACGTGCCGAGCATCGTGCGGGCCCACAACGCGCGCCGTCCGGGCTCGCCGCGCCGCGAGATCTCCATCGTCGGCATCGCGTTCCCACAAGGGCAACTCCTGCTCGGGATGCGCGGTATGGGCACGTGGCTTTCGCGCGACGGCGGCCACTCGTGGATGCGCGGCGACCAGATCGAGCTCTCCGCCCGCTCCGAGCCGCTCCAGGCCGTGGCGCTGGGCGAGCACCTCAACGGTATCTGGGACCACCAGGAACGCAACGACCGCCTCTACGCGGCGTCGAGGAGTGGGTTCTTCCGCTCCGACGACGGCGGCTTCACCTGGCAGCGCACCCAGCAGGGCCTCGACCGCAACAACGCACACGGCATCGCGGTGCTCCCCGGCACCCCCGACGCGCTGCTGCTCTCGATAGCGGCGCGGGGCGCCGACGCCGACGAGGGGGCCGACGCGGCCCTGTTCCGCTCGGTCAACGGCGGCCTGATGTGGGACCGGGTGACGCTCGGCGAGGAGGACGCGTGGGCGATGCCGCCGCTCGTGAGTGCAGTGGTCGGCGGGATGGACATGCTCTTCGCGCACGCGGGCGGCAGCATCTGGGCCTCGCACGACAAGGGCACGCGCTGGCTGCCCATCGCGGACGGCCTGCCGCCGGCGAACGCGATGGTGGCTGCGCTCTAGCCGCCTCGCGGTCTTTCGCCTTCGAAGCCGTCTACTCGCGCCCGCCCTCGAGGAACGTGCGCGGCGCCTCGAACAGCATCGCCTCGATGTCCGCGTCCGAGACGCCCGCCTCGGTCAGGCGCGGGCGCACCTGGTTGACGATGTACGTGAATCCGCTCGGCGGCTCGTGGGCGCCGTGGGGGCGGAACGAGTTGTGCTCGGGGGCGTGGTCGTGGGAGAGCATGATGTGATCGGCGCGGCCCTCGGCGCACAGCGTCGCGATGGCCGCGATGATGTCCGGCTCGTTGTTCGGCTCCCAGCGGAAGCGGTCGATCGACAGGTAGTGGCCCGCCTCCAGCACCTCGCGCAGGTACTCGACGTCGTCGGTGTACGAGTGACCGATCGCGATAAGGTGCGGGGCGACGCCCGTATCGGCGAAGACCCGCATCTGCTCGCGGCCGATGGTGTAGGGGCCGGTGTGCGTGGTGGTCGGGACGCTCGTGCGCATCGACGCCTCGGCTGCGCCGCGGAGGATCGCCTCCTCCTGCTCGCCGATGCCCGGCGGGTCGGCGTTGGCGACCTTGATCACGCCCGCGCGGATGTCGGTGCCGCCGACGCCGACCTCGATCTCGTGCTGGAAGATGTCCGCGTACTCCTCGGCAGTGGCTCCGCGCATCGCGCGCGGCGGGTCGAGCCAGAGGCCGGTCGCGATCACGACGTTGACACCCGAGCGCTCGGAGACGGTGCGCATCAGCTCGGGCATGCGGCCGAGGTCCGGCGTGGTCACATCGACGATGGTGGTGACGCCCGCCTCGCGAGCCTCGATGAGCTCGGCAGCGGTGTGGTCGAGCTCCGCGTCGGTGTCGAAAAGCCACGCGTAGTAGTCGCGCAGGCCCGCCGAGGTCACGAAGAGGTGCTCGTGCCCGTACGTCAGGCCGAGTTGGTCGCTCGGCACCGGCCCGAGCACCGTCTGGATGTCCACCATCGTTGCCTCCTCGAACTGCGCGGCTAGGTGCCCGAATCTGCCATGCCGGTATGGGTGAGTCGAGCTTGCGTGGAGCTGGCGGCTGGTGCGGGCGCGCCGTCCATCGAGGCTGCCCCGTCCATGGAGGGAGCCACCCGGGCAGCGGGGGCCCCGTTCGGCATGGGGGCGGCAAGCGCGGGCGCCACCGGTGCGGGAGCCAGAGCAGCGGCGCGCGCTGCCTCGAACTCCCGCCACATCGGGCGCCGCACGAGCAGCACGAAGATGGCGCCACACGCGGCGATGCCGGCGTAGATGCTGAAGATCACGTCGTACGTCCCGGTGCGGTCGAAGATGAACCCGGCCAGCACCGGGGCGATCATGGTGACCGGCGTCTGGAACATGCTCGCGAGGCCGCGCAACGTCGCGAAGCGCAGCGTGCCGAAGTAGTCGCCGATCAGCGTCATTTGCACGACGAGCCATGCGGCGTGCCCGAGGCCGAACGCTGCGTAGTAGAAGGGGATGAGCCACAGCCGCCCCGGCTCGAGCTGGACGAACAGCAGCATCCCGATGCCCTGCAGGATGAAGCCCAGCGCGTAGACGCGTCGGCGGCCCAGGGTGTCGGCGATCCAGCCGGCGACGATGCGCATCGCCACCTGGAACGCCCCGTAGAACGCGACGATGAGCGCGGCGAAGCCCGTCGAGAAGCCGTTTTGCTCGAGGTGCGGGACCTGGAGGATGACCCACGCCACGATCGCGAACGTGCCGCACGCGTTGGCCAGCGCGAGCAGGTAGAAGGCCGGGATGCGCAGTCCGGCGCCCACCGTGAAGCCCGTGAGGGCCGGCATCGCGAGCGGCCCACCCGAGCGGTCCTCGGGCTGCTCGCCATCGGGCAGGTAGCCGTACGGCTGCGGGCGGTCGCGGAGCAGGAGGGCGAGCGGCAAGCCGACGATGAAGACGATGGCGGCGGCGATCATCAGCGTCTCGCGCCAGCCGAGCCAGCTCACCAACAGCGCCACGATCGGGACGACGAAGTAGCCCGCGCCGTTGCCGGCGTTGAGCACGCCCATCGCTCGGGCGCGCTTGCGCTCGAACCAGTTCATGACGGCGGCGGAGAACGCCATCAGCGAACCGATGCTGTTCCCGGTCGCCATGAGCAGACTGGCGAGGTAGTAGACCTCCAGGCTGCGCGCCTGCGAGAAGAGCAGCAGTCCGCAGGCGAGAACGACGACGCCGGTGGCGGCCATCTTGCGGGGACCCAGCCGGTCGATCAGGAAGCCGGTGAACGGCGCCAGCAGCCCTTGCTCGAGGGTCCCCAGCGAGAAGCCGAACGTGATGGCTGCGGCCGTCCAGCCCATCTCGTCGCGGAGGGGGCCAATGAAGACGGTCAGGCTGAAGGCGGCGATGCCGATCGTGACGAAGTTGCTGACCGCTCCGCCGTACGCGATGTACCAGCCGTAGAAGAATCGCTGGCGCGGACGGGCCGCTGCGGCGTTGGTCATCGGCTCACCCTGACGCGCGCCGAGCGCATGGCGCACGCGCGGCCTGTGCCGAGTATAGGCGGGTTGCGAGGGGGTTTAGCGCTGCTGCGTCGGAACGGCGGGGTTCTGGCCTACCGCGGGAGCACCGGCGCCGTTGCCACCGTTGACGGAGGCGGGGGTAGGCCGGGCGCCCTCGCGCCACTCGACGGTCTCGGCCATGCCGGCGTGGGTGACGCCGTTGCCGTGCGCCCCGTTGGTCCCTGCGCCGTTGGTGCCTGCGCCGTTCGTGGCGACGGCGAACTGCGCCTGCGGTGCGACGGGCATGGGTGTGGGCATCGGCGCCGGGGCGGACTCGGGGAGCTCGGGCTTCTTCGCGAAGGCGAAGAAGGCCCCGCCCGACAGCGCGAGGATCGCGAGGATGACGAACCCGATCCGGTACGACCCTGTGACGTCGAATGAGATGCCTGCGACGACCGGGCCGATGATCATGCCGGCCATCATCACCATCGATGAGAAGCCCATGATCTTGCCGAAGGAGGCGCGCCCGAAGTAGTCAGCGCGCATCGCCTGGATGAGCGGACCGCGCGTGCCCATCGCGAGGCCGTTGATGATGGCAAACCCGAGGACCATCACGACGTTGACCGAGAACGCCAGCAGCAGCATGGCAACGGTGTGCCCGAACATCGCGATGATGATGACGAGGCGCTTGTTGAGTCGATCTCCCAGCAGGCCACCGATGAACACCTGACCGATGACCATCGCCGAGGTCATGACCGCCGACATCAGCCCGAAGAACGCGAGCGAGTACCCGAGGCCCAGCGTGAGGTGCGACGCGAAGTACACCATCACCGCGCCGATCACGAGTAGCGAAGAGCTGTGACCCAGCGCGATCAGCCAGAAGGCGCGGGTGCGCAGCGCCTGTCCTGTCGTGAAGTCCCGTTCGGGCGGCGGTGGTGGCTCGCCGTGGACGGGTATCTCGCCGTCCGGGAGCATGCCGTGGTCCTCCGGGCGGTGCCGGACGAGCGCGGCGAGCGGGAGGCCGATGACGAGGACGAAGATGCCCGAGGCGGCGGCCATGCCGCGCCAGCCGAGGCTCTCCAGCAGGGCAACGACGCCCGGCTGCAGCAGGCCACCGGCGGCGAAGCCGAGTGAGACCAACGCCAGCGCGAGCGCGCGCCGCTTGTTGAACCAGTTCACCACCGCGACGGTCACCGGCAGGAACGAGCCGAGCACCGATCCGAGGGCGATCAGCAGGTACGCCAGGTAGAACGTCAGGATCGAGTTGATCTGGCTCAGCGCGATGAACCCGAGCGCGAAGATCACGAGGCCCGTCATCATCACCCTGCGCGGCCCGAAGCGGTCGATCGCCCAGCCCTCGATGGGACCGAGCAGACCGCTCTCGATGCGCTGCAGGGCAAAGGCCAGGCCGAAGGTGGCCTGGCTCCAGCCGAAGTCTTGCTCGAGCAGCACCACATAGGCGCCGAACGAGTGGAAGACGAGCGCTCCGTTGAAGGTGTTGACGATGAACCCGGAGCCGACGATCCACCAGCCGTAGAAGAGACGCGAGCCGCGCTCAGCCACGGCCTGTTGCTGTTGGCGGAGGTTCGTCGTCGCCGTCATGGCTGTGGATGGTTCCTCGTCATGCCGGGTACGCCAAAGCGCCCGGACCGGTGCTGCCGGATCATCACCCCGCCGCGTGATGGGCACGGGACACGAAGGTGCGTTCGGTGCCCGAGACGCTAAGCATGCGCGAGCAGGGGTACTGGTGTCCAGCACCTCACGTGAACGGGAGTGCTTGCGGGGCCGCGATCGCTAGTCTGGGTTCGCCGATTCGTCGCCTCGAGGCCCCCACACCCCGCCGTCGAGGTCAGCGTTGTGCTGACCGGCCTCCGGCGCCGGCGACGCGGGCGTCCACGGGGTGGCGCTCATGCGGAATGGCGCGCCTGGCCAGCGGATGCGGCCCAGGCCGGGCTGCTCGGCGTCCGACCAGTAGTCGAGCGCCTCGAGGTGAGGGTCGCGCAGCATCGCGCCCGTCGGATTGACCGGCGCGGCAGGGATGCCACGACGCTGCGCCTCCTTGCAGAACGTGTCGGCGTCATAACGGCCGGCGAGGCCGTCGACGTACACCTGGATCTCGTCGTCGTACTGCTTGCGGACCATCGAGGAGGCGCGGAAGCGCTCGTCGAGCACGCCCTCGGCGTCCGTCTCCTCGTCGATCCACGCGGCGAGGGCGTCCCAGTGCCCGACGGTGAGGGCGAGCAGGCAGACGAGGCGATCGCTGCACGTGTAGTAGCCGTAGGGACTGGAGCCGAGCGCGCTGCTGCCCGTGCGGCGACGCGGGTTGGCGTCCTCGATCAGCGTCGGCAGGCCCGCCCCGCCCTGCGCTGTCGACAGCAGCACCTCGTGCGCCGAGACATCGGCGAGCTGGCCGCGGCGTGTGTGGGTGCGGGCGTAGAGCGCGGCGAGTGCGGCGATCGCGCCGACCTCGCCGACGAAGTAGTCGGCGAGGAGCGCGCCGGGGATGAGCGGTCGCCTGTCGGGGTAGCCGGTGAGCTGCAGGATCCCGCTCAGTGCCCACAGCGTGAGGTCGTCCGCAGCCCAGGTGCGGTACGGCCCGGTCAGCCCGAAGGGCGTGACGGCGACCGTCGAGAGCTCCGGGTTGGCCGCGCGTACGCCCTCCGCGATCGCGAGCGCGTCCTCGTCGGCGGTGTAGACGAGGTCCGCCGAGGCGCACAGCTCCGCGAACGCTTCGGCGTCGGCGGGGTCGTCGAGGGAGAGCGTGACCGAACGCTTGCCCCCGTCCATGTAGAGCTGGAGCAGGCTGCGGTCACCCGAGGCCGGCCCGGTGGCGAACGGCCCGTCCGAGCGGATCGACGCCCCCTCGGGCGGCTCGACGCGGACGACGTCCGCCCCAAGGTGCGCGAGCAGCCGCGTGCCGTACGCACTCATCCCGTCGCTGATGTCGACGACGCGCGTCCCCTGCAGGGGACCATGGTCGGAGATGCGCGGCTCGCGGCCCCTCGCGCCGATCGCCATGAGGTGACGCGTCCGGGCGTCGCGCATGTCGCGGATGGCCCGCCCCGAGTCCCACCTCGGAGGCGCGGGCGGCAAGTCGGCGTCGCGGCTCTTGCGGAGCAGTGGCAACGCCCAGTCGAAGTAGGGCCGCTCGAGCGTTGCATTTCCCGGAGGCTCGTCGGCGGCGGGGCTCACCGCCCCGGCCTCGGCGAGTTCGTCGATGCGGTCGAGGCTGAGGTTCGCGAAGTCGATCAGGATGTCACCGTTGTGCTCGCCGAGCGCCGGTGAAGCGCGCTCGTGCACCGCTGGTGTCTCATCGAGGTGGATCGGGAGGCCGTCGATCAGGTCGCCGTCGAGCCAGCGGTGGCGGACGAGGCGCCAGAAGGCGCGCGCACGCAACTGCGGGTCGGCGAGGTGGTCGAGATGGTCCTGTACCGGCGCTGCGGGAACGCCTGCGGCCTGCAGCACGAACGCCGCCTCCTCGCGCGTGCGCCCTGCGCACCACTCGGCGAGGCCGGCCTCGATCGCGTCCTCGTGCGCGCGACGGCCCTCGAAGGTCTGGAGGCGCGTATCGTCCGCCCACTCGGGGCGACCGATGGCGTGCGCGAGCGCGCGCCACTCGTCGCCGTTGCGGGCGGAGATGGCGACCCAGCGGTCGTCGTCGATGGTTGGGAAGACGCCGCGCGGCGCGGCGCCGGGGCTGCGGTTGCCGTCGCGGTTGGGCTCCTCGCCGCCGAGCGAGACCTGCCCGATGTACGGCCCGAGGCAGGCGACGGCGGACTCGAACTGCGAGATGTCGATCCACTGCCCGTCGCCGCCTTGTTTGCGGTGGAGCAGCGCGCTGATGATCGCGGTCACTGCGTGGTAGCCCGCAATGTAGTCGGGCAGTGGGACGGGCGTCATCGCCGGCTGGCGGTCGGGATCCCCGGTGAGGTAGTCGAGGCCGGAGAACGAGGAGAGGTTCGGGCCCCATGACTTGTAGTCGCGGTACGGCCCCTCGCCGCTACCGTAGCCCGGCATGCTCACGTAGATGATGTCCGGGTTCACGGCGCGCACGTGCTCATAGTCGATCTGCAGTGAGTTGATGGCGGGCACGCTGAAGTTGGTCAAGAACACGTCGCTCTGCTCGATAATCTGATCGAGGAGGTCCCGGCCCTCGGGCGACTTGAGCTCGAGCCCGACGCCACGCTTCTGCGCGTTGAACGTGTTGTTGCCGGCGAGCATGTCGCCGCCCGCGAGCCCTACCCCCGGCGGCGCCCAGGCCGGCATGCGCGCGCCCATCGCGGCGCTGCGTGAGCGCGACTCGACCTTGATCACGTCGGCGCCGAGGTGTGCGAGGTAGCGCCCGGCGAGCGGCCCGGCGATGGCCACGCCACACTCGACGACGCGCACCCCTTCGAGCGCGCGCGGCGGGTCGGAGCCTGCTGGTGCCATCTCGTGCCCCCTGTGTGGCGCAGCGTACCAGCGTCGTCGAGGCGCCCGTGGGTTGTTCCCCCGGCCGTCAGGAGCGAGGCCAGGTTGCGCCAGTGCTGTCTGGAAGCGGGATGATCGCAATCCCTTCGTCGTCGCAGGTAGCGAGGAGCGCGGGATCGGCGGTGGCCAGTGAGGCGTCGAGGCGTCGGGCCGTCTCGGCGGCGACGCAGTCCGCAAGGCTGATGGCGCGGGTGCGGCGGTGGTATTGGCGCGCGCGCAGCAGTCCGGCGCTCACCGCCAACTCAGGATCGAGCACCGGCGACGCAGCCAACTCCAGTTCTGCGACATAGAGCCACGCCTGATCTTCGTCGACGCTCGCGCCGCGCACGAGACGGTCGAGCACCTCGGCGATGCCGACCACCGTCAGCGCCAGATCCTCGTCGCCAAGCAGCAGCTCCTGGACCTGCGGGCGCGCAGGCTCGTTCTTCAGAAGCGCCAGCACGGCGTATGCGTCGAGGATGATCACAGCTCTCGATCGGCGTCCTCGGCCCGGGCCTCTCGACGAGCCTCATCACTGCTTGGCCCTCGCCCGGCGTACTTCTCTACGAGGGCGTCGAGGGCAGCGGCGCGATCCGGTTCGTACGGACGCATCACCAGGCGATCACCGAGATCGACCACGAGCATCTGATCGGCCTTCCAGCGAGCTCGCGCCGCCGCCGGGATCGAGACCTGACCGTTGGCCGAGACCTTCATCACGTAGCTGCCTTGCATGGGTCACCATCCCGTACGTTGTATGAATCACCAGATCCATTGTATCCGAGCACATGAGCTCGCCGCTACGGGTCGCAGTGCTGTGTCGCGTACCGAGTAGCGATGCACGCGGCCGGAGTTACGGTCGAGCCGAGGTGATGCAGTGGCGGCCTCAGCGCGTCACCGCGGGGCCGAGGCTGTAGACTCCAACACCGCGAACACACCGGGAGGACACATGCCGAGTCGAGACGAACTGATCCAGGGATTCCAGGGCCTGAACGCACGCATCGACGGGCTGAGCGACGCCATCATCGCCAACCCCGAGGCGGCGCTCCCCGAGGGCGAGTGGCGCGTGCGCGACGCGCTCAGCCACCTCGCGGCCAGCTCGAACCCCGTCCCGCGCGTCCTCGAGCGCGCGCAGGGCGGCGAGGGTGGCGCGATGCCGAGCAACGACGAGCAGGTCGCCGAGCGCTCCGACACGAGCCCGGCCGACCTCATCGCCGAGGTGAAGGCCGGCCACGCGGCCTCGATCGCCGCGCTCGAAGCGGCGGACGAGGCGATCTTCGCCGTCGAGATCCCGCTCGGGTTCCGCCCCGGCGACATCGCCGTCGGCGACCTGCTGGGCATGCTGGTGACGAGCCACGAGTCCGGCCACATCGACGACATCGAGGCGGCCCTGGCGTGAGCTTCACGGGGGCCGACCCGGCCCTCGTCGAGCGCGCGGCCACTCTCGCGGGCGTCGCTCGCGGCGAGGCCGAGGCGATCGAGCGGGACCGGCGGCTGCCGGGCTCGCTCGTCGAGGCACTGCGCGACGCCGGGCTGTTCCACCTCTGGGTGCCGCGCGAGCACGGCGGACTCGACGCGAACGTCGCGACGTTCATGGAGGTCGTGCGGACGCTCTCCGAAGGTGACGCGGCGGCCGGCTGGGTCGTGATGATCGCGGCCGAGACGAACGCGCTCGCGCAGTGGATGCCACGCGCGACCGCCGAGGAGATCTTCGGCGGCGACGCACGCCCGATCTGCGTGGGCACACTCAACCCGCCCGCCGGCACCGTCCGACCGGTCGAGGGTGGCTACGTTGCCGAGGGGCAGTGGCCCTTCGGCAGCGGCTTCCCCAACGCCGACTGGCTGATCAGCCGCGCACGACTCCTCGACGCCGACGGCGAGCCCGCGCTCGACGAACGTGGCAACCCACAGATGCGTGCGTTCGCCGTGCCCGCCGCGCAGGCCGAGCTCGTCGACACGTGGTCGGTACCGGGCCTCGCGGGGACCGGCAGCTTCGACTACGCCCTGCACGAGGTGTACGTGCCAGCCGAGTTCGTGTTCGAGTTCGCCGCTCCATGGGCGAGCGGGCCGCGCTCAGCGCTGCCGATCGGTCCGATCTTCCAGATGGGCCACGGCGCGCACGCTATCGGAGTCGCGCGCCAGGCGATGGAGGCGTTCGGCGAGATCACCTCGGCCGAAGCGTGGAAACGGCGCCCCGCCTCCGAGGCCGCACTGGCCCACCACGCGCGCGGTGAGGCGGAGGCGCTCGTCGCCTCGGCCGAGGCCTGGCTGGACCGCATCCTTGACGGCATCTGGCAACACGCCCTCAAGGGCGAACCGGCGCCGCCCGAGGACTTCAACGCGCTCCAGCTCGCCGTCGCGCACACCGTGCACGCGTGCGTGCGCGCCGCGGACCTGTTGTTCGAGGCGGCCGGGGCGCAGTCGCTGTACCGCTCGAACCGACTCGAGCGTGCGTGGCGCGACCTGCGCGCCGCGGGCCAGCACCTGCACGCCAAGGGCCGACACTACGCCGACGGCGGCCGCCGGCTCCTGGAAGCGGAGTCCGGGTAAGGCGCGAGACGCCGGCTCAGGACGCGTTGATGAACCCTCGAAGCTGTTCGGTGGTGATGTTCGCCCCGGTCAGCACCAGCACCACGCGACGGTCGCGCAGGCGCTCGCGCCCCTGGACCGCCCCCGCGAGTGAGGACGCGCCCGCCGTCTCGACGAGGAGATGCGCGCGCTCCAGCAACTCGACCACGGCCGCCGCGATGTCGGTGTCGTCAACGAGCAGGAAGTCGTCCAGGCGTTCGCGCAGGATCGCCTGCGTGCCCTCGAAGCCCGTGGCCGTCGCGAGGCCCTCGGCCATCGTCGTGTTCTCGCGCTCGACGACGCGGCCCTCGCGCCACGAGTCGTGGGCGGCGGGGGCCTGCGCCGACTGTACCGCCCAGACCTCACACGCCGCGCCGAGGCCATCACGCGCGAGCACCCAGCCGCTGGCGCCGGAGCCGCCGCCCAGGGGCACGATCACGACCTCGGTGTCCGGCTGCTGGCCGCCGTCGGGGTCGAGCACCTCGATCGCGGCGGTTGCCACGCCCGCGATGAGCGGCGGCGCGTCGACATCGACGTAGCGCATCCCCCGCTCAGCGGCGAAGTCGCGCGCCGCGGCGTTGGCGTCGTCGAAGCGCGCGCCCTCCTCACGCACCTCGGCGCCGAGCCGGCGTATCGAGGCGACCTTGTCGGGGTTTGCGCCCTCGGGGACGAAGATCACGGCGTCGAGCCCATGCAGCCCCGCGCCGTAGGCGATCGACTGCCCGTGGTTGCCCGTCGAGGCGGTGACGAGCCCCGACGCTTCGCCACTCGCAGCCAGCTCGCCGGCCATGAAGACGCCGCCGCGCAGCTTGAACGCGCCGATCGGATTGGCGAACTCCAGCTTGAGCGAGACGTGCGCGTCCAGGCGCTCCGAGAGCGCCGGCGAGTAGACCAGCGGCGTGGGCAGCGAGAGCTGCCCCATGAGGGCGTCGGCGGCGCGCCGGATCGCGTCGATGTCCGGCGCCGCCGCCGTGTCGTCGTGCTCCGTCACGTCGGAGCCGTTACTTCGGTTACCGCGAGCGGGGGCCGCCGGGCTCGGGGATGAACTTGTTGTCGCGCATCCGCAGGAACGCCGTCAGGCCCTCGTCGCGCTGGACTTCGTAGAGGTCCGCGACCTCCTCGGCGTCCGTGGAGGCGTGCGCGAGGATCGAGATCAGCCCGCCGGTCTGGAGGGCGTTGCGCAGGCCCATGGCGTGGAAGCCGAGCGTCGTGAGCTTCTTGTTGAGCCGCACCGAGTCCGAGGGGACCATCGTCAGCCGCATGGCCATCTCGCGCGCCCGCGTCATGAGCTGGTCGTGTGGGACCACCTCGTTGATCGCGCCGATGCGGACCGCCTCCTCGGGGCCGAAGTGGTCGCCGGTGAGCGCGTAGCGCGCCGCGACCTTCCAGCCGACGAGGGCGGGGAACAGGAACGAGGTGTTGGACACCATGCGCACCTCGGGCTGCCCGAAGGCGGCCTGCTCCGATGCGATGGTGATGTCGCAGGCGAGGGTGTACCAGAACCCGCCACCGAGCGCCCAACCGTTGACGGCGGCGATGACCGGCTTGTCGAGCTCCATGATGTGCATGACGTTGTCGGTGTGTGCCATATCGGTGGGCATCCACTGCTGGAGCGCGGCGCTGCGCGTCGCGGGCGGCACGCGGTCGCGTCCGAGGTCGTAGCCGGCGGAGAAGGCGCGGCCGGTGCCCGTGAGGATGATGGTGCGCACGGACTCGTCCGCGGCCGCCTCGTCCAGCGCCTCATGGAGCTCGCGCTCCAGGTCCGGGGAGATGGCGTTCATCTGGTCCGGGCGGTTGAGGGTGATGGTCGCGATCTTGTCGTCGTCGGTCTCGTACAGGATGTTCTCGTAGTCGCCCATGTCGGGCCTCCTTCGGTGTGCACGGCACGTCGAGCGTTGCGGTTCGCATGATAGTGCGCCCGTCGTTGGGCGCAGCGCGCGGCGGGAGCGGGCTGGCCGCGCCCGGATTGACGCTGTATCGCAGAGCACCTACAAGGCATAAGGCAATCGCGGGCGACCGCGCGCGATGTCACAGGCAGGCATGAGAGCTCAGGAGGAAAGGGCTGAATGGCAGACCTCGACTACGAGAAGAAGGACTTCTACGCGATCTTCACCATGAACCGCCCCGAGCGGCTGAACGCCCTCGGCGGCAACCTCACGGCGCTGCGCGACGAGGCGCTTGAGGACTTCAACGCCGACCCGAACATGCGCGTCGGCATCGTCACGGGTACGGGCCGCGCCTTCTCCGCCGGCGCCGACCTCAAGGAGATGGCCGAGCGCAACGCCGCCGGCACGAACTCCCCGCGGCGCGGCGGCTCGATGAGCGGCTGGGGCTACTCGGACAGCCCGAAGCCCTTCATCGCGGCGGTCAACGGCCTCGCGATCGGTGGCGGCATGGAGACGGCGCTCGACTGCGACATCCGCATCTGCTCGACCGACGCCTACTTCGGCCTCTTCGAGCCGAAGCGCGGCATCATGGCCGGCTACGGCATCCACCACCTTCCGCGTGTGGTGGGCTTCTCCGCCGCCAACTACATCCTGCTCACCGCTGACCGCATCAGCCCCGAGCAGGCCAAGGAGTTCGGCGTGGTCACGGAGATCACCGAGCCGGACCAGCTGGTGCCGCGCGCCGAGGAGATCGCCCAGCTGATCGCCTCGAACGCGCCGCTCTCGATCCAGGGCACGAAGTCGATCATCCAGGCGTGGCGCAAGGCCGGCATCGAGGACTCGATCCGCATCGCCGAGTGGATGAACCAGGTCGTCCTGTCGTCCGCCGACGCCAAGGAGGGCCCAGCCGCCTTCGCCGAGAAGCGCGACCCGGTCTGGACCGGCAGCTAGACTCAACCGCCCAGTTCCGAATCACCGGCGGCGCCGGTCACCCTCGAGGTGGCCGGCGCCGTTCGCATCTCCGTGCCAATCATGCCGGACCGCGACCTATATCGAATCGAGATAGCTGTAGAGTTGTATGTTGTGAATGGTGTCGAGAGAACTGACAGGGACAGAGCTTGTCCCAGCAAGGATGGTCCGTGCGCCTTCGTGAACTACCCGGGAGACTGCGGACAGCGCACCGTGGGTCGGACATCCTACCGCGGTTGGAACACTTCGACGGTTGGATGGACAGAGCGGGAGCGGAGCAGGCCGACCTGGCGGACTACGATCACGCCGAGACCGTCCGGGAGTACTACGACCTCTGCGGTGAGCTCATGGTCTTCGGTTGGAGCGAGTCGCTTCACTTCGCGCCGCTGCAGCCCCACGAGAGCCTGGAGGACTCCCAGGCACGGCACCAACGGCTGATGATCGACAAGCTGAAATTGCAAGAAGGCATGACGGTGATCGACGTCGGTTGTGGGATCGGCGGCCCGATGCGTCGTGTCGCCCGGGAGGCCGGCGTCAAGGTCCTCGGGATCAACAACAGTGAGCTTCAACTGGAGCGGGCGCGAACACTGAGCGCCGAGGCGGGGCTCGGCCACATGACCGACTTCCTCTCGTGTAGCTTCATGGACATGGAGACCATCGCGGACGAGACGTTCGACCGCGGCTACGCGATCGAATCGACGTGCCATGCGCCGGACAAGGCAGGCGCGTTCGCGGAGATCTACCGTGTGCTGAGACCGGGAGCCCTCCTGTGGGGCCAGGAGATGTGCATGACGGACCGGTTCGATGCCGGCGACAGTCGGCACCAGGCGCTCAAGCGGGACCTGATGCACGGCATCGCGCTCAAGGACATCGCGACGACGGTCGAGGTGAACCAGGCCCTCGAGTCGGTGGGATTCGAGGTGATCGAGGGCATCGACCGGGGCGTACCGGAGAGCGGTCCGACTACTCCGTGGTATCAGCCCATGGAGGGGGTGGGGGCAGGACGCTGGGCAGGCGCGCTGCGCAGGACCCCGCCGGGCCGGAAGGTCGCCCAGGGCG
This sequence comes from Dehalococcoidia bacterium, assembly GCA_965208885.1. Classification (GTDB taxonomy): domain Bacteria; phylum Chloroflexota; class Dehalococcoidia; order UBA2979; family UBA2979; genus VXMT01. The sequence continues at coordinate 531,992 of CBDBPS010000002.1, read as the reverse complement.
CAATCAGGTTGGGCGAGGTGCTGCGCGTGTTGCCCGCGGGGTCCGCGGACATCGTGAGACTGATGGATGGAACCGCGAGGGCCTACGTCGCAGGTGGCAGGACCGGGATCTTCACGCCGCTGTACTGCTTCCTGGCCCGCAAACCCCTGTAGGCCCTGCGGGCTTCCGGTCACTCCGGGGCGGCGTCAGGCGAGCCCTGGCATCTCGCGCCGCCGCTCGGCGATGCGGAACTTCAGCTTCTTGCTGGGCTTCATCGACGGGAGCGCGTTGAACTTCATCTTGTAGTCTGCCGGTTCGACCTCGATGTTGAAGTAGTGCGCGACCATGAGCAGGTTGACGGCCAGGTGGAGTTCCATCCACCGGGACCCGAGGCAGGTGTGCGTGCCGAGCCCGTAGGGAGCGTACCCGGGGCCGACGTGCTCGCTGCGCGGAGGCTTGTAGCGGTCAATGTCGAAGGTGAACGGATCGGGGAAGACGTCGCTCATGTAGTGCGTCGCCGTTGCGGCGATGAAGATCTGCGACCCCACGGGCAGTTCGTAGTCCTCCACCACGCACGGATTCATCACGTTCCGGATGGATCCGGGGACGACGGGGTATACGCGGAGGGTCTCCATGAGGAAGCGGTGCGTGACGTCGATCGCCTCCAGGGAGAAGTCTTCGCCGGTGGGGTCGCCGTTGTCGAAGAGCGCATCGGCTTCACGCTGGATCTCCTGGTAGAGATCGGGCTGCGACGCCATGGCGTAGAGCGCGAAACTGAACGCGTCGCCCAGGTAGACGCTGGCGATCAGCGCTGCCGAGAGCTGGAAGCGCAGGGTCGTCTCCGGCACGAACTGCGGATCGCTTGCGTGCAGGCTGAGCCAGTCGTCCGCAAGGTCTCGCGCAGAGCCGGCCCGCTGCGCGGTCGTATGCACGCTCTGGACCCGCTCCAGTAGCGTATCCACCGCCTTTGCCCGGCGCCTCATGCCCGGAGTGTGGAGCATGAACCTGGGGAGGACCTTCATGATGTGCGTGAGGAGCGCCCGCTCCTTGTACTTCGCCAGATCGTCGAAGATGTCCTGGGTATCGATGTTGAGGAACAGTGGCGAGAGCTGGGAGTTGACCATCCGCCGACTCATGGTTGTGGCGCGGTACGAGTCTCCGACCTCCCAATCAGCCATGTGGTTCCGGCCATGGCGGTAGAGGGCATTCAACTGCCCTTCCAGCCTCCCGCGAGAGTACGCCGGCGACATCGCCCTGCGAAGCCGGAAATGGTCGGCGCCATCCATCGAGGGCATCACGCCATTTGCTCCGTAGACGTTCTCGAAGGCGGAGAAGTAGTCCTTGGCTCTCAGGTACATGCGTCCGTGCCGTTGCGTCCAGTGGTTCGGCCCTGTCCCCGCGAGGACGATCATCGACTCCCTGAAAGGCGGGCTGATCTTGTACACCGGCCCGTACTGCTCTCCGAGGTCCGCGAGGAGCGCGGGGATATTGCCGCTGCGAAGGTGTCGATTGAACAGCAACTTGCGCAGCGAGACCTTCGGGATCTCCTTGGTGAGGGAAGAGCGCTGAAGCAGGGGACCGGCGATGTTCTGCGAGACAGCCTCGGCGATGGAACGACCGATCAGGTCCATCCGGCAGATCGCCTGGATGCGCTCCTCCGCCTCGTCGTCGAGTTGGAACATGAACCGGAAGACGTCGCACGTATCGATCAGCGCGACGATGATCACGTCTCTCGGCGCAGGGATCTCATTGTTGAAGATGACCTTGCTGATGCGCCTTCTGACGAACTGGGTAGCGTGATCCTCTACGGGAGCATCGGACAGCTCTGCCTGCATGACGGCGCGGGACAGGGTCCAGAATTCGCCTTCAGTGTGTTCCAGGATCTTCAGGTCAACCAGGCGGTCCAGTGTCAGATCGACGACGGACTCCGCGCGGGGGGCGAGTCGTTCGATCCAGTACTGAGCGTTATGAGAGACTGCTTCGCTCGCGATCTCGTTCAGGAAGGGGTCCAGAGCAGGGTCCCCTGTTTCTGTCTCGTCGACGATGAACAGGGATTCCACATCGGTATCGATGCGACCCATCAGCGAGAGTTCCGCCAGTGCGGCGCCAACGACCGTGCAGTTCAGGTCCCAGCCGGGAACCTGGTGGAAATAACCGCTCTCCTCGTTGAGGAGCATCAGGATGAGTTCTTCGGGCAGACTGAGCGTATGGGTCGCGACAGCCGCTGGGGAGAGAGTCATAGGCCGAGGTCTCCGCGCATCGCCCAGAACCCCGAGGGTACGGACGCATGCCTCCAAGAATTAAGTCTGACTCTCCATCTGGGGCGTGTCAACGTGACAATGAGTATTCCGCTCTCGCCGATAATCCGTCGGCGGGCCGGAGGTCTCGCCTACAGCGCCATCTCCGTGAGCTCCGGCGAGATCGCCAGCCGTGGCTCGGTGGCGCCCTGTACCTGCTCCGGTGTGACGCCTGGCGCGACCTCGCGTAGCTCGAGGCCTGCGGGCGTCACCGCGATCACCGCGAGGTCCGTGACGACCAGGTCGACGCACGCCGGGGCGGTGAGCGGGTAGTCGCAGTCCCGCACGATCCTCGGCGACCCGTCGCGCGTGCGGTGCTCCATCGCCACGATCAGCCGCCGCGCGCCGACCGCGAGGTCCATCGCGCCGCCGATGCTGCCACCACCGCGCTCGGGCACAGACCAATTCGCGAGGTCGCCGCGCGCCGAGACCTGCAGGCCACCGAGCACGGCGACGTCGACGTGCCCGCCGCGGATCATCGCGAACGAGTCGGCGCTGTCGAAGAAGCTCGCGCCGTCGCGCAGCGCGACCGGCTGGCCACCCGCGTTGATGACGTCCGGGTCGAAGTCGTCGTCGAGGATGCCGCCGTAGCCGAGGATGCCGTTCTCGGCCTGGAACAGCACGTCGACGCCGCGTTCGAGGTGGTTCGCCACCTGCGTCGGCAGCCCGATGCCAAGGTTCACGACCATGCCCGCGCGCAACTCGCGCGCGACGCGCAGCGCGATCAGGTCGCGCGGGATGCCGACGGGGCCGTCAACCATCCCAGCGCACCGGTATCGGGTCGCACTGCACAAGCCTGTCGACGTAGACCGCGGGCGTCCCGACGCGCTCCGGGTCGATCTCACCCACCTCGACGATCTCCTCGACCTCGGCGATGACGGTGTCGGCGGCGGTCGCCATGAGTGGGTTGAAGTTCCGGCCTGCGGCGCGGTACTCGAGGTTGCCGAGCCGGTCAGCGCGGTGGGCCTTCAGGAACGCGTAGTCGGCGCGGAGCGGGCGCTCGAGGAGGTAGCGTTCGCCGTCGATCTCCATCTCCGGCTTCTCCTGGGCGACCACTGTGCCCACGCCGGTGCGCGTCAGCACGCCACCGAGGCCCGCGCCGCCCGCGCGGATGCGCTCGGCGAACGTGCCCTGCGGCACGAGCTCGAGGGTCACGTCGCCCGCTCGGTACTGCTCCTCGAAGCGACTGCCTCGGCCGGACGATGCGCGGATCGCGAACGTGGCGATGACGTGGGCGAGCTGGTAGTCCTCGCAGAGCTCGTCGAGCTTGTCGCCTAGCCCGATGTTGTTCGCGATCGCCGTGTGGGCGCGCGTCCCCAGGCGTCGCAGCGCGAGGATGAGGTTGCTCGGCGTCCCGGCCGAGACGAAGCCCCCGAACATGATCGACGCGCCGTCCGGCACGTCGGCGATGGCGTCGTCGGGCGTCACGAAGACTTGCGCGACCACCGATGAGCCTCGCTACTGCGCCGTCCAGCCGCCATCGACGGCGATGGCGGCGCCGGTGATCTGACTGGCGGCGTCGGAGCACAGGAACACGGCGATCTGCGCGACCTGCTCGGGCTGGACGAACTCCAGCGACGGCTGCTTCTCCGCGAGCAGCGCACGCGCCCCCTCCTCGATCGATACGCCGAGCTCGTCCGCGCGCGCCTCGATCTGCTGCTCGATGAGCTCGGTGCGTACCCAGCCCGGGCAGATCGCGTTGCACGTGATCGCGGACTGCGCCGTCTCGAGGGCGACGACCCTCGTCATGCCGATCAGGCCGTGCTTGGCGGCGATGTACGCCACCTTCTCGACCGAGGCGACGAGGCCGTGAGCCGAGGCGGTGTTGATGACGCGGCCCCAGCCCGCCTCGCGCATCCCGGGCAGCAGCAGCCGGGTGGTGTGGAACGCCGCCGAGAGGTTCACGGCGAGGATGTCGTCCCAGCGCTCGACCGGGAACTCCTCGATGGATGCGGTGTGCTGGATGCCCGCGTTGTTGACCAGGATATCGACGCATCCGAAGCGGTCGGTGGCCTCGCGCGCGAGCGCCTCGATGGCGGCCGGGTCGCGTACGTCGGCGCCGCTGAAGGCCACATCGACGTCGTAGTTCGACTCGAACTCGTCGCAGATCTCGTGGATCGCGCGCGGGTCGCCCAGGCCGTGGAGCATCACGTTCGCGCCCTCGCCCGCCAGCGCCCGGGCGATGGTGAGTCCGATGCCGCTCGTGGAGCCGGTGACCAGCGCGGACTTGCCTGCCAGCATCGATCCCCCTCGAAGCCCCGGGTGCCCGCGCGGCGCCGCGACGCGGCGCGCCCGGAGCGCGTGGGCACCAGCATGCCCGTCCGGTCGCCGGGCGTCATCCGGCGCGGCGGAGATCGAGGGCGGAAGCTAGTCCGAGTCGCGCCCGCGACGGTCGCGCGGGGGCAGGATCACGATGGCCTCGCCACGCTCGTCGGTGGAGGCGTATCGCCAGAGCGCGAGATAGCGCCTGGCCCACGCGGCCAGTGTGCGCAGGAGACCGGGCTGCGGCGCGGTGGAGGCGTCGGCCGCGGGCGCCGACACCGCGGGCTGGGCGCTCGACGCGGCGGCGTTGCGCGCGTGCTCCTTGAGGAGGCGCCGTCGTCGCGCGGGATCGCGCGAGATGCCCGCAGGCGGGGGCGTCGGCGGGTTGGCGCGCGTCGGGGCGTCCGGGTGGGCCGTGTCGTCCTGGTGTGAGCGCACGATGGTCGAGGATGCGCCGGCGCGTTTGCGGTACCGCCTGGTTGAGTCCCTCATGGCCGGCACCGTAGCAGCGCGATGTTTGAGGGTCGTTAACGCTCGGCTGGAGCCCGGGCGCCGGACGGGGAGTGCGTCGCGCCGCGCGTGTGAGCGGACTGCGCGGTCAGCCGTCGAGGGCGCGGAGCATGCGTTTCAGGGCCTGCATCCGGTAGCTGTCGTGGAGGTGCTCCTCGACCTCGTCCCAGTCGACGGGCTCCTCGAGGCGCAGCGTGAGCCAGCCGTGGTGGTGCATGTAGGGGGTGGGGAAGTAGCGCTCGTCTTCAAGCAGGAGTTCGCGTGCGAACGGGTCGGCGCGGAACGAGACGCCCGGTTTGTCATCGCGCACGCCGAAGATGGCGAACGGCTTCTTGCCCGCTCGGAACCACGGGTTGCCGAAGTTGATGGTCTCGCTCGACTCGGGCAGGTCGAGGCAGATTGCGCGTAGCTCGTCGAGCAGCTCTTCCCAGGGTTCCTCGTCGAGTCGTTCATGGACCATGGGCCGATGCTACCCGGTGCCGTGGAGCGCGGCACGCCACAACCGAGGCCCGCCGATGGCGGGCCTCACGAGGTTTCGGAGGGTGTCCCGGCTAGTCGGAGTTGGAGAGCTCCAACCAGGGCTCGAGCTCGGCCTCGGTGTGCCACCAGAAGCCGAAGTCGTTGTCTCTCGCGGCGCTCTCGTCCGTGTCGCGGTCGCCCATGTGGTAGTAGGCTTCGGCGTCGTCGAACTGTGCCTTGACGAGGCCAAGCTGGTGCTTGGAAGCGACGAAGTCGGGCTCGATGTCGAGCGATGCCCACATCCGGCGCTGGCTGCTGAGCGGGCGGTCAGAGCAGCTGCCGACGATAAAGCCGAGGTCGATGGCCTTGCGTACCATATCGACCGTGACGCCGCCCGGGGGGTCACCCAACTCGAGCGTACCGTCGATGTCAAAGCTCAGTAGGATCGCCACTCAACACTCTCCCGCTCGTTGCGCGCGTCGAGTGAGTATCCCTAAGGAATCCGTAGTTCGCAACGGGGCGACTCGGCGCGTTGCCGCGTCACCCCGTCGCGTGTCGGTCCCGGCTAGTCGGCGCTGGTGCTGAACGCGAGCGCCGCGGCGTTGTTCGGCAGCACGCCGATCGTGACGGCGACCTCGGCCTTGATGTCGACCTGGCGGTCCCCCGCGCGGCCCTGCAGCTGTTCCATCGGGTCGGTGATGAAGACCGTACGCATGCGGCCGGTCCCCATGTTGCCTCCGCCCGAGTTGATCGGGTTCGGCCCCTTGAGCGAGATGTCGTCCGCGTAGAAGTCGTGCGCCTCGCCACGCTGCACCCCCCGCCACCCGAAGGCCTCGAGGAAGTACTGCGTGAACACCGCGAAGCCGTCGTACGGTGCGAAGACGTCGATGTCCTCCGGGCGCAGCCCCGAGCCGGCGTACGACCGCTGCGCCTGGATGTCCGTCCACGACTCGGTGTCGTCCAGGGTCTGCACCAGGCTGCGCGGCGTGAACAAGCTCTCGGTGTGGTCCAGGATGTAGACCGGCTGCTGCTTCATGTCCTTCGCGCGCTCGGCGGTGGTGACGATGTAGCAGGCGCCGGCCTGCACGGGACGGTCGCAGTCGAAGATGCTCAGGTTCTCAGCGATCCAGCGGCCGTTGAGGTAGTCCTCGGTCGTGAACGGGCCGGGCTCGTGCTGGGCGTAGTAGCTGTACGGCCAGAGCAGGCCGTTGGCGTGCTCCTGCACGATGAACGGCGCCATGCGCTCGTGGTTCGTCCCGTACTTGCGGGCGTACTGCTCGAAGACGAAGCCCTGGCCGGAGAGTCCCCAGCCCCAGGGCGCGGTCCACTGCGCCCCTCCCGGCGCGGCGAGGCTCGGGTTCTGGTGGTAGCGGCCCTCGATGTTCCCGTTCGGGTAGGGCACCAGGCAGACCTCGCAGCGGCCGTCACCGACGACCTGCGCGGCGAGGCCGATCAGGTTCCAGACGGTCTCGCCGTGCGAGTTGGTATAGGTGACGTTCTCGAGGTTCATCTGCTTCTGCAGCCACTCCGCCGTCACGTACGTCAGTCCGTCCTCGCTGTCGTACGGCGGGTCGAAGAACGGCCGTGTGGGTCCCCACTGCGAGCCGAGGCTCATGTGGGCGGGCTGCCCGCCCGCGGACGTGACGATGCCGTCGACGTCGTCGGGTGTGATGCCGGCGTCGTCCATGGCGGCGCGGGCAGCCTCGATGACGTAGGCGCCCAGCGTCTGGTTCATGCTCACGCCGTCCCAGCGGCGATCCGTGTTCTTCGAGTGGCCCGCCCCCGCGAGCACGACCTTGCCGCGATGCTCCCAGATGCCGACCGGATCCTCGTTGCGCTCCCAGTGAATCGCGCGTGCCATGGTGTGTCCCTCCCTGCCCTGCGCTCAGCGTGATGGAATGCTGCGCGGGTGCTAGCTCTCGACGACCTTCCACTCCGGGATCAGCTGGTCGTCCGAGACCTCGATGAAGTCGACCTCGACGGTTGCTCCGACGGGGACCTCGCCGACGGGGATGCCGGGGAGGTTGGAGAAGAAGTTGATCTCGGGGTCTTCCTCGAGGGCCACGACGGCGTTGTTGAACGGCTGCTCTTCCTGCCACGCCATGATCCGCGAGTCGTAGGTGATCGAGTAGCCGACGATGGTGCCGCGGCCGCTGGTCTCCAGCCATTCGAGGTGGAACTGCCAGCCGCACTCGCGGCACTCCGCTTCGGGCGGGAACTGCTTGCGGTCGCACATCGTGCAGACCTGGATGATGAGCCGGCGCTCGTTGCAGGCGTCCCAGAACGGCTTGCTGATGGCGTCGGGAACCGGGATTGGTCGCGGCATGGTGTCCCCCTCGCTCGCTATTACGTGCGAGGGTAACGCAACGCCGCAAGCCTCCGTCGGGGCTCAGCTCCTGGTATGCCCGTCACCCTGGACATCGAGGTCGCCCTCGAAGGCCGCGACGATGTCCTCGGGTGTCTCGTCGAAGTCGGGGGCGATCCAGATCTTCCCTGTCAAGCGATCGGGCCTTCGAGTTCGTGGTATCTCAGCATCGGGCGCGGACTTGCTCGCGTCGGCATCGTCAATGGCTCCTGATCGGCGCCCGCCACCATCGAGGGGCGAGCGGTGGGCTACTCGCGGTAGTCCGGAAGGTCCACGATCCGGGCCTCGTGGCCGTTCTCGTCCGTCTCCATGATGCCGACGGTGCCGAGCCTGCGGATCTGGCGCGGGAGCGTCGGGCTGCCGGGGTTCACGAACAGGATGCCCTGGTGCCGCTCCACCATCGGGATGTGCGTGTCCCCGAACACGACGGCCTCCACGTGCTCGCCGAAGAACTCGGTCAGGTACTCGTCGAGTGGCTCGTCCTCGCGGAGCTGGCGGCCAAGCATGCCCGGCGCCACCTCCAAGCCGTGGTTCTTGATGATCAGGTCGTGTACGAGGCCGACCGGGCGGCCACCGATCTCGACGACGCGCTTGCGGGCGACGCGCGGGTCACCGACGCACGGCGCGGGCGGCACTTCCACCGCGAGGATCGGTGCGATCTCCTCGAGCCAGTCCAGGCACGCCGAGGAGTAGATGTCGCCGGCGTGCAGGATCAGGTCGACATCCGCGAAGGCTCGCGCGACCTCCTCCGGCGGGTGCTTGCCCATGGCCGGAGAGTGCGTGTCGGAGATCAGGCCAGTCTTCACGGTGGCTCCTTACCGGGCCGCCGACGTGTTGGCTTCTACTGCCACACGAGGCGGCCGTCCGCGCGCAGGTAGCTTGGCGTCCCGCGGGCGGACGCGCCATCGCGGCCGTGTGTCTATGCGTCCGGGAACTCGTCGGACTCCCGGATCGACCGGAACTGGTTGACGTGGTCGACGTCGTGGATGCGCTGGAAGATGTACCAGGCGCGGCAGTGGAGGTCTCCGAAGTTGCCGTGCGGGTGCGTCGGCTCCAGGTCGGCGTCCTCGGGCAGCGCGGCCGCGAGGGTCCCGAACTGCGTGCCATTGCGCAGCAGCTCGTCACGCAGCTCCTCGAACGAGAGCTCGGCCGGGTCGACTTCATCGGCCGGGTCCGACACCGTGATGCCCGAGAGGCGCTCGACGATGTGCAGCGTGGAGCGCGTGACGGCGATCTCGTGGCGCAGGCCTTCCATGATCGTCCACTCGTCGGCGGACGTTCGTGCCTCGGCCTGCTGGGCCGTGATGCCGTCGAGCTGCGCGACCAGGTCCAGGCGCGGGCGCGCCACGCGTGGCCACAGCTCGAGCCAGGTGTACTTCTCGCCCTGGCCTCGCAGGTAGTTATGGACGTTCTGCTGATCTTCGGTCAGTTGTTGCGTCGTCATGGGAGTCTCCAATTGCCGCTCCGGGCGAGCGCCGGCTGCGCTTACCGTGATGGCGCTCCGATTCTAAACACCTCGGAGCGCGTCCGCGCAGGGCACGGTGCCTACGCGGCTACCTCGGCTTCCACCGCGGCGTTCAGGTCGAGCAGGCGGCCGAGGTCGTTGAGCATCTCGTCGATGTTGTCGCCGCGCAGGCCGACGCGGAGCGAGTCGATGCCGGCGTCGCGGTATGCGCGGAGCCGCACCTTGATGTTCTCATCGTCCCCCAGCAGGTTAGTGCGGTGCGCGATCTCCACAGGTACGAGGTCCTGCGCCTCGGCGCGCTGGCCGTCGAGCCACAGCCGGTGCACCTCGCGCACCTCCTCGTAGCCCTGTCGCGCGAAGGCCTCGACGTAGAAGTTGCGGTTGGGCTCGCCCATCGCCCCGAACGTGAAGGCGAAGCCCACGGCGTGCCGCTTGGCGAGCGCGTCCAGGTCGTCGTCGAACTCGAGGGTCACCGGCACCTGCAGCTCCAGGTCCTCGAGCGAGCGGCCGACGGACTCGGCGCCGGCGCGGAGGTGGTCCAGGAACGCGTGGCCCGTCTCGGGCACGAAGCAGTTGCCGATCCACCCGTCGCACAACTCGCCGGTCATGCGCAGGTTCTGCGGGCCGACCGAGGCGACATAGATCGGGAGGCGCCGGGCACCGGCGCGCGTGCGCATCGGGCGCAACTCGTCGCGCAGCGGGATCTGGTGGATCTCGCCGTCGTAGACCACCCGCTCGCCGCTCTCGACCAGGCGGATGATCTCGATCAGCTCGCGCGAGCGACGGATCGGCCGGTCGAAGGCGACGCCATCCCACGCCTCCATGATCTGCGGTGTGCTGGTGCCGAGCCCGAGCACGAAGCGGTCGTTGGTCATCGAGGCGAGCGCCATGGCGGTCCCGGCCGTGAGGGCGGGGCTGCGCGCGCCGATCTTCATGATGCTCGTGCCGAGGCGGATGGTGGAGGTCTGGCTGGCGAGGTAGGCGAGCTGCGTGGCGCCGTCGAAGCCCCAGGCCTCGCCGCTCCAGATCGAGTCGGCGCCGAGGCGTTCGGCTTCGAGGGCGAACGCAAGGGCGCTCTCCCAGTCGTCGGGCGCGTTTCGATGGAGGCCGACGCCGATGCGCATAGGATGCTCCTGACTGTCGTCACATGGTCGCGGCGATGATACAGGCGGCAGCCGCGGCGCGCGTCGCGGAGCGTCCACGGGCCGCTTCCCCAGGAGCAGTGCACCCACGCGCACACGGACGGCAGCCGTCGCGACGCCCGGCGAGGGCCCATCTCAGGCGATGTCGGCGCCCCCGGAGTTGCCGACGCGGGTGCATGGTGGCTACGGTTCCGCTCGGACTCCCCGCGCCATCTGCCGTGTCGCGTAGCGCGGGATGCAGGGCAACCCACCGCCTGATTTCCAGCGGCGCGCGGCAACGCACAGCTTCGGCGGAACTGTGCAACAGGGCCTCCGAGTGTGGAGTGACGGGGAGCGCCGTTGAGTACGCTCGCATCGCGGACTTCCGGGTACAGGCTGCCGCGCCCGCTGCGGGCCGTCCTCGTCGCCGCACTGCTCTACCTGTTCCTTGTCGGTGTCTCTTCGCTTGAAGCAGGGATCAAGGGACTCGGGGCGGAGTTCCAGGCTGGATTGCTCGAAAGCGTGGACCACCCGGTAGCCGGACTGTGCGCGGGCGTCCTGGCGACGGTGCTCGTGCAGTCCTCATCGGTATCGACGGCGACCATCGTCGGACTGGTAGGCGCGGGCACGCTGAACGTGGAATCCGCAGTGCCGATGATCCTCGGCGCGAACATCGGCACCACCATCACCAATACGCTGGCGTCGCTGGCTTCGATCGGGAGGAGCGGGGAGTTCCGGCGCGCGTTCGCCGCAGCGATCCAGCACGACTTCTTCAACATCCTTGCCGTACTGATCTTCTTGCCTCTGCAGGTTGCTACCGGGTTTCTCTCGGACGCGGCGTACTGGCTCGCCGATTTGCTCGGCGGCAACGTCGCGGGGGGCACGACGCGCAGCCCCATCAAGGAGGTCGTCAAAGAGCCCGTCCGCCAGGTCCAGGACTTGCTTGGAGGCGCTATCGACAGCGACCGGGTGGTGGGGGCCTTGTTGCTCGCGCTGGGGTTGGTGCTGATCTTCATCAGCCTGGCACTGATCACGATCAACATGCGGCGACTGTTCGCGGAACGGCTGGAACGCTCGCTGAACTCGGCCGTGGCTCGCGGCAGCGGGCTGGTCGGGATGGCGATCGGAGTGGTGACCACGATTTCCGTCCAGTCGTCGAGCATCACGACGTCGATCCTGATCCCGCTGGTGGGGTCGGGGGTCCTGACCCTGCGCAACGCATTCCCTATCACGCTGGGCGCCAACGTCGGCACCACGGTCACCGCGCTCCTTGCCTCGTTGGCGGTCGACCTGCGCGCGGGCCTGGTGGTGGCGCTCACCCATACGTTGTTCAACCTTGCAGGTATCGGGCTGATCTATCCGTTCAGGCCGCTCCGAGACGTGCCGGTGCGGCTCGCTGAGCGGGTCTCGACGATCGCGGCGGTACACCCGCTGCTCGTTGCGGTGTACGTCATCGGGACATTCATCGTCGGCCCGGTGGTAGGGATCGTCGTCCTGCGGTAGCCGGCGTCTCTGCCCGGTGAGTTGGTCAGGCGACCACGAGCGGCACGCGCATCTCGGCTGGCGTCAGCCCGGCGTGGTGCGAGCGTTGCTGCAGTCCCTGGCGCGAGGCTTTCGAGGGGTGGAAGCCGAGCACCGGCGTGCCCCGCGAGATTGCCATGAAGTCGCCCAGGCGTTGCCGGGTCAGCGCGGCGAACGGATCGGGGCCGAGCAGGCCCAGCTCTTCGACCTCGTCGGTCGTGAGCAGGGAGAAGTGCTCGCCGAACGCAGCGCGGAACCGCTCCTCGAATCGCCCCTGCTCGCCCGGGCGCACGTGGAACTCGATGACCCTCGCGTCGCCGGACGGAGGACTCGCGAGGAGTTCGGGGATCCCGTCGGAGTTCCGGATCATGAAGCGCTCGTCCGAGTCGACGGCGAGGTGGCCGTGGTCGGCGGTGACGACCACCGCGGTCGACTCGCCGAGCTCGGCCTTGAGGTCCGCGACGAGGCGGTCGATCGCGATGATGCCCGCGCGCGCGCCGATGCTCTCCGGACCGCTGTGGTGTGACTCGTTGTCGATGTGCGGCACATAGACGTAGACGAACGTGGGCTCGTCGGCGCCCATCACGGTCTCCATGACCGAGCTGAACGTGCCGGCCAGGGACTGATACCCGGCGGCAGGAGGTCCGGCGGTCCAGTAGCGCGAATAGACGCTGCCGGCGATGTTGCGCGGCATCAGGAAGTGGCAGCGCCGCCGCATCCGCGCAGCGAGACTGGGCACCGGGAACGCCTCCTCGGGCCGCACGCCGAGGTCGGTGAGCGAGCGGTTATCGGAGCGGCGGCGGTACTGCAGGATCGTGGCGGGGCCGCCGATCTCCTCGACGTGCGTCCACCAGCCCGTGACCGCGTGGCTGGCGGGCCACGCTCCCGTCGCGAGCGAGGTCAGCGCGACGGCCGTCGATGCGGGGAACACCGTACGGACCTCGTTGCGCAGGTGGGCCCGCAGGGTGCGGGCAGCCTCCTCGCGCTCGAGCATCTCCAGGCCGAGCCCGTCGGCGAGGATGAGCACGAGGTGTTCGCGCTCTGCGAGGGAGTCGGCGAGGCCGCTCGCGAAGGGCGAGAGATCCAGGCCGCCGGCGCCACTGGCAGTCGCCACCGCGCGCGCGACATCGACGAGGTTGGGGGCGGTGGGGTCGGGGCGCAGGAGTGTGCCCGCGTCGAACGCGGCGAGCAGTTCGGCGGCGTCCGACATCCGCGCACTCCTCACATGGCCTGACGCTATCATGAAGGGTGCCGGACGTTACGGCCCGCGACCACGTGTTACCGGGCCTGCCGCGCGCGAATGCGAGTGCGCCGATGCCCTCTCCGGACGCCCTCGACCTCGATGGCATCGCCGCCCAGCTCGGCGCGAGCTACGAGGCGATCGATGCCGGCGAGCGTGCACGACACCCGGACTTGATTGCCCGGATCCGGCAGCCTGGCGACCTGGAGGGTGAGTCGACGCCCCTCGGGGGCGGCAAGCACGCCCTCACCGTCGTCGCCGCCGATGTGCCGGGCGCGCTGTCGCTGATCGCCGGTGCGCTGACGGCGCATGGCTTCGACATCGAGACGGGCGACATGTTCATGCTGCGCCGACCAGTCGCGCAGCCCGCGGCGCAACGAGGCGGGCGCTTCGGCCCACCGCGCGGGCGGCCCGGCATGTCGGCGGGTCGCCCGACGCCCTCCCGCGGCCCGACCGCGCCCACCCAGTTGCTCCTCGACCGCTTCGTCGTGCGAGGAACGAGCGATGCGGGTCCGTGGGACGTCATCCGCGAGGACCTCGGGCGAGCGTTCGCGCTGCTCGCCGGTGGCGACGCCGAGGCGGCGCAGACCCTGATCATCGAGGGCATCAGCCGCACCTTGCCGCGCGGCGCGGCGCCCGCGCGCGCCATCGACCCGGTCGCCATCGAGATCGATACGGCCTCGGAGCCCGAGGCGACACTGCTCACGATCGCCGGCGTCGACGAGCGCGGGTTCCTCTTCCAGTTCGCCAACGCGCTCGCCATGCTCCAGGTCTCGATCCGCCGAGCCGAGGTCCGCACCGAGGGCAGCGCGAGCCACGACACGTTCTGGGTCACCACCCGTGACGGCTCGAAGCTTGAGGACCCCGCGCGGCTCGAGGAGCTGCGCGTCGCGGCGGTGCTGATCCGGCAGTTCACCCAGCTCCTGCCGCTGGCGCCCGACCCTGGGCAGGCACTGCGGCAATTCGGAGCCCTCGCCCGCAGCATGCTCGCGTTCCGTGAGCGTCGTGATGCAGTTGCGGCATTGGCCGACGAGCGCGTGCTGGAGACGCTCGCGGCGGCGCTCGGCGTCAGCCGCTACCTGTGGGAGGACTTCCTCCGCTTCCAGCACGAGAACCTCTTTCCAGTCCTCACGGACCGTCCCGCGCTCGACGCCGCCAAGACGGTGAACGAGCTGCAGGAGGAGCTGCGCGCCGCCGGCCCTCCCGATGTCGCCACGCTCAACGCCTTCAAGGACCGCGAGCTGTTCCGCATCGACCTGCGACATATCAGCGGTCGCACCGGGTTCGTCGACTTCTCGCACGAGCTGTCCGACCTCGCCGAGGTGGTGGTCGGCGAGGCGGCCGAACAGACGGAGCGGGCCGTACGAGCCAGCCATGGCACGCCTCGGCTCACCTCGGGAGCGCCGTGCCGCTGGTCGATCGCGGCACTCGGCAAGTTTGGGGGGCGCGAGATCGGGTTCGCGTCGGACCTCGAGTTGCTCACTGTCTACGAGGGGCCGGGGATGAGCGACGGCGTCGAGGCGATCCCCAACGCGGCCTGGTTCGAGGCGTTCGTGCGCGGGGTGCGCGACGCCATCCACGCGCCGCGAGAGGGCATCTTCGAGCTCGACCTGCGCCTCCGTCCACACGGCGACGGTGGAAGCCTCGCCAACTCGATCGACCAGTGCCGCGCCTACTACGCAACCCGGGGCGATGCGCGGCAGTTCGAGCGGATGGCGCTCGTGCGGCTGCGCCGGGTTGCGGGGGATGTCGGGCTGGGTCGCACGCTCGAGGCGCTGCGTGACGCCTTCGTGTACTCGGGCGCGCCGCTTGATATCGCCGAGTTGCTCCACATGCGCGAGCGGCAGGCGAACGAGTTGGTCGCGGCGGGCGTGCGTAACGCCAAGCACAGCTCGGGCGGGCTCGTCGACATCGAGTACTACGTGCAGACCCTCCAGATCCTCGCTGGCGCGACGGAGCCGTCGGTGCGCACGCCGAACACCGTCGATGCCATCGCCGCGCTCGCGGAGACCGGTCACATTAGCTACGACGACGCGGTGAAGCTGCCTGAGGCGTACTCGTTCCTGCGGCGGCTGATCGGGGCGTTGCGTGTTGTGCGGGGTAACGCGCGGGATCTCACCATCCCGCCGGTCGGGTCACAGGAGTTCGAGTGGCTGTCGCGTCGGCTCTTCTACGAGACGCCGGATGCGCTCGCGACGGCGATCGACGTGCGCATGGAGTACGCGTCGTCGCTGTGGAGCCGCTTGCCGGTGGAGTAGCGCCTGCTCGGGCGCGCCGTTGGGCGCGTGATTCGTCGAGCCTACGCGAGGGAATGCTGGCGACCCCGATCGGATTCGAACCGACGCTCTCCACCGTGACAGGGTGGCGTGTTAGACCGCTACACTACGGGGCCTCGTACACAGCGATCGTAGGGGCCGTCGGCTGCGAGGGTCAATCGCGGTGGGCGGTTCACCCACGCCGGCAGCGCTGGTACGCTCGCCGGGGAGCCACGATGCCACAACGACCACGCAGCAGGCGCACCCGCAGCCGTCGCATCCAGCGGCCACGCGTCCCCGACGCCGCGGCCCTCGCGGCGCCCGGTGGAGCCGCCGCGCCCCAGCGGCAGAGTGCGCGCGCGGCAGCGGCCAGCGAGCGTCCTGCCCGGCAGGTCGAGCGGGACTCGCCGTTCGTGCGCGGCGAGCTGATCCGGATCGGCCTCGTGAGCGTGGTCTGCATGGGACTGCTGCTCGCGCTCGTGGCGATCGACCGGCTCGGCTAAGCCGGCGGGTTCCGGGTCAGGCGAGGCGGTTCCAGGCGACGAGCACGCCGACACCCAGCATCACGGCCCCCGCGGCATCCTCGATCACCAGCTGGTACTCGCCCGACAGCACCAGCCGGATCGCGAAGGCTCCGGCCATGGCGGCCGCTGCGAAGAGCTGCATCGTCAGACCGCGCTTGCGGTTCGTCGCGCGGTCGAGCGCGGCGGCGACGGCCGAGCCGGCCGCGGCGCCCGCGACGAGCCCCAGGACCAGGCGAAGCAGGCCCGCGAACGGCGAGGGCGGCAACAGGAACGCGCCGATGACGCCGAACAGCGCTGCGGCGGGGATCGCAACCGCGGCGGCGCGGAGATAGTGCTTCGTCTCCAGTTCGTACATCGGCGGCCGACGCATCTGTGCGCAGTCGGGGCAACGGATGCCGCCGGGGGTGTGGACCATGCACTGCGGGCAGATCGGCGTCTCGCAGCGGCCGCAACTGAGCTCGGTCTCGGTGCGCGGATGGCGCTCGCAGTAGGCGATGGGTCAGCTCCTCGCGCCTCGTTCCTGGCGAGGCGGCTCCGGTGGGGTGGTCAGGAAGTGGGCTCGGGCACGCGGCACCCGCGCTCGCGGGCAGCATCGAGGAAGGCGTCGACGACGGCGTCGGGCAGCGGGATCTCGCCCGGCTGACGCTCGTCCTCGCGGTCGATCCCGTGGTGGTCGGAGCCACCGAGCGCGAAGACGCCGAGGCGCCCCGCCAGCTCGACGAGGCTCGTGACCATCTCGGGGTCGTAGTGCTTGTAGTAGGCCTCGAGGCCGAATAGGCCGGCGTCGGCGAGTTCGCCGGCCATGTGCTCGTACTCTTTCGTGAAGCCCGGATGCGCGAAGACGGCGATGCCACCGGCATTACCGATCATCTCGATCGCCTCGGGCGGCTCGAGCTTGGAGCGCTCGGCGTAGGCGGGTCCGTCGCGGCCGATGAAGCGGTCGAACGCCTCGCCGAATGTCTCGATGTGACCCGCTTCAAGTAGCGCTTGCGCGATGTGCGGGCGGCCCACGGAGGCCTCGCCCGCGATCTCTTGCACGCGCTCCCACTGGATCGGTGCGCCCAGGCGTTCGAGCGCGCTGATGATGCGCTGCGCGCGGTCGATGCGGCCTGCGCGGAACGTCTCGAGTTTCTCCTGCAGCCGGGCGTCGTTGCGGTCGATGAAGTAGCCCAGCATGTGGACCTCGGTGCCGGGCACGTCGCAGGACAGCTCGACGCCGGGCACGAGCACGAACCCCGGGTGGCGCGCGGCCGCGGCCTCGGCCTCATCGAGTCCGTCGAGGGTGTCATGATCGGTCAGCGCCATCACCCGCACGCCGCGCGAGTAGGCGACGTCGACGAGCTCGGTGGGCGAGCGGACGCCGTCGGAGTGCGTCGAATGGGTGTGGAAGTCGCCCTTGCTCACGTGCACGCTCCTCGTGTCCACGTCACCACAGTGGCATCTCCCGGTCCACGCGCTCAACGCCGGTGGCGAGGCCGGTCTCGGCGTCGATCTCGATGAGTACGGAGTTGAAGACGCCCGTGTCGCCCTCGGCGACGGGGAGTCGGGTGGGCATGGCGGTCACGAAGCGGCGGATGACCGAGTCCACGTCGTCGCCGATCACCGAGTTGAGCACGCCGACCATGCCGAGGTCGCCGACGGCGGCGGTGCCGCCCGGCAGCACGCGCGCGTCGGCGGTGGGCACGTGCGTGTGCGTGCCGACGACCGCCGAGACGCGGCCGTCGAGGTACCACGAGAGCGCCTGCTTCTCGCTGGACGCCTCGGCGTGGAAGTCGACGACGACGCAGGTGCCGGGCGCGATCTCTTCGAGCAACTCGTCGGCGACGCGGAACGGGTCGTCGATGGGGGCCGGCATGAAGACTCGGCCCATGAGGCTGATCACCGTCAGGTCGCGATGCCGGAATACGCCGCGGCCGGGCACCTCGGTGGGGTAGTTGGCGGGCCGCAGCACTGGCCAGTCGCGGTCGAGCATGGGCACGAACTCGCGGATGTCGAAGATGTGGTTTCCGGACGTGATGACATCGACGCCCGCCTCGAACAGCTCGTTGGCGGTGCGCTCGGTGAGGCCGCGGCCGCGCGCGGCGTTCTCGCCGTTGGCAATGACGTGGTCGATGCGCAGCGTGTTGCGGAGCTCGGGCAGGACGGAGCCGACGGCCTCGCGTCCCGGCCGGCCGACAATGTCGCCGACCATCAGGACGCGCATGATCAGCGCGCGACCGACGTGGCGCGTGTCTCCCGCACGACGGTGACCTTGATCTGGCCCGGGTACTGCAGCGTCTCCTCGATCCTCTTCGAGACGTCGCGGGCGAGGCGGGTAGCGGCGAGGTCGTCGACGCGTTCGGGTTGGACGAGCACACGCACCTCGCGACCGGCCTGGATCGCGAACGACTGGTCGACGCCCTCGAACGAGTTGGCCACGTCCTCGAGCGCCTCGAGGCGCTTCACGTACTGCTCGATGGAGTCGCGGCGCGCGCCGGGGCGGCTACCGGACATCGCGTCGGCGATGATGACGATCAGCGCCTCGGTGGTCTCCGGCTGGATCTCCTCGTGGTGCGCGGCGATGCAGTGGACGATGTCGCCGTCGACGCCGAAGCGGCGCGCGATCTCGGCGCCGAGCGCGGCGTGCGTGCCTTCCATCTCGCGGTCTACGGCCTTGCCGAGGTCGTGGAGCAGGCCGCCGATGCGCACCGTCTCCACGTCCGCGCCCAACTCGTGAGCGAGGGCGACCGCCAGCCATGACGTCTCGACGCAGTGGCGCAACTGGTTCTGGCCGTACGAGTAGCGGAAGCGCAGCTTGCCCAGCGTCTTCACGACCTCCGGATGGAGCGTCGCCACCTCGGCGTCGACGAGCGCCTGCTCGCCGGCCTCGAGGACCATGCGCTCGACCTCGTCCTGGGCCTTGCTGACGGCCTCCTCGATGCGGCTCGGCTGTATGCGCCCGTCCTGCACGAGGCGCGCGAGGGCGACCCGTGCGATCTCGCGTCGCACCGGCTCGAAGCCGACCACGGTCACTACCTCGGGCGTGTCGTCGATGAGCAGGTCACAGCCGGTCGCGGCCTCGAAGGCGCGGATGTTGCGGCCCTCACGGCCGATGATGCGGCCCTTGAGGTCGTCGGACGGGATAGGCACGACGGAGACGGTCGCCTCGGCCGTGATCTCGGAGGTCATGCGCTGCATGACTGTGGCGAGGATCTTGCGCGAGCGCATGTCCGCCTCGGCGCGGGTGGCGGCCTCCATGGTCCGCACTCGCCGTGCCGACTCCTCGCGCAACTCGTCGTCGAGGCGCACGAGGAGCAGGTCGCGCGCCTCCTCGGCGCTCATGCCGGCGATGCGTTCGAGCTCGTCGCGCAGGCGTCCGCGCTCGGTCTGGAAGTCCTCGGTCTCCCGCCGGTGGGTTTCCTCGCGGTGGTCGAGGTCGCCGGCGCGGTCACGGAGCGACTGCTCGCTGCGCTCGAGCCCCTCGGCGCGGCGCTCCAGCGACTCCTCGCGCTGCTCGAGGCGGCGCTCGACGCGCGTCGCCTCCTGGCGCTGCTCACGCAGCTCGTCGTCGATCTCCTCGCGGTAGCGGATGGCGCTCTGCTGGGCGTCGAGCTCGATCTCCCGAGCGCGGCTCTCGGCCTGCTCGCGGACGAGGTCGGCGGCCTCGCTCGCGCGGCGACGCATGTCGCGCGCGGCGATACCGAGCACCGCGTAACCGAGGAACGCGCCCACGACGAGCGCGATCACGCCCACGAGGGCGCTCAGCGCAATTGCCTCCATGTTGGGGCCTCGATTCGGGACCCGCGCCGCCGCCGAAGCGGGTCGCGGGTTTCAGTCGTTGTATGGCCGGCAGCCGGTTACAAGCCTCGATCGCCGGTTCCCGTTCGACAGCTTAGCACTGCGCGACGCGAGGGGGCGACCGCCGCGGGGACAGCCCAGAGGCAGACGAGTGCTCCGAGGTGCTGTCGGTCAGTCGGCGGGAACGGCTGCAATCTGCTCTTCACGCCAATGCGATAGTGCCCGCCCGATGGTGTCCGGTCCGAACCCCCGGCGGGCAAGGGCGGCGTAGAGGCGCCGATCCCGCGCGTCCGGCGGAAGTCGACGGTGGCTTCGCCCGAGACGGCGCGCGGCAGCGAGGGCTGCCGCGTCGTCGTCGTGCGCGAGGAGCGCCTCGGCGACGGTATCGGCGTCGACGCCGTGCTCACGCAGCTCGGCGCGCAGTATGCGCGCGCTGCGCTCCGTGGACCGGGTGCGTGCCACGTAGCCGGCGGCCCACGCGGTGTCGTCGACATAACCGAGTTCGGTGAGTCGCGCGACGGCCGCATCGACGGCTACTTCGTCGAAGCGGTCACCGAGCCGATCGCGCAGGTCGGCTTCGGTGCGCGGGCGCTGCGCAATGAGGGCGAGGCCGCGCTGCACGGCCTGCGAGGGATCCGTCTCAAGGATCCTCGCTGGATCGGGCGGGCGCATGCGACGGAAGCGAGGCATGCGCTAGGCGTCGAGCGGGAGTTCGCCGGAGGCGGACGGCTCGTCGCCGGACGGGCTGGAGCCCGTGGTGAGTGCCTCGGCCGCGGCGACCGCCTGGCTCGCGTCGCCCGGGTCGGGGACGCCGGCGGCGGCGCGCACGGCCGCCTCGATGTCCGCGGCGACGTCGACGTGCTCGCGCAGGTACGCCTTCGCGGCCTCGCGGCCCTGCCCGAGGCGCTGGTCGCCGAGGGAGTAGTAGGCGCCCAGCTTCTTAACGATCTCGTGCTCGACGCCGAGGTCGAGGATGTTGCCGGTGCGGCTGATGCCGTGCTCCTCGGGGGTGAACATGATCTCGAACTCGGCCTGGCGGAACGGCGGGGCGGTCTTGTTCTTGACCACCTTGCAGCGCACGCGGTTCCCGATGACGTTCTGCCCCTGCTTGAGCGACTCGATGCGACGGATGTCGATGCGCACCGAGGAGTAGAACTTGAGCGCGCGGCCGCCGGGGGTCGTCTCGGGGTTGCCGAAGACCACGCCGACCTTCTCGCGCAGCTGGTTGATGAAGACGAGAGCGGTATTGGAGCGGGCGACGGCGCCGGTGAGCTTGCGCAGCGCCTGCGACATGAGGCGCGCCTGCAGGCCGGGCAGCGAGTCACCCATGTCACCCTCGATCTCCGCGCGCGGCACGAGGGCGGCGACGGAGTCGATGATGACGATGTCGAGGGCGTTGGAGCGGATCAACGCCTCGCAGATCTCAAGGGCCTGCTCGCCGGTGTCGGGCTGCGAGATGAGCAGGTCGTCGACGTTGATGCCGCACTGTGCCGCGTACTCGGGTTCCAGGGCGTGCTCGACGTCGATGTAGGCGGTGGTGCCGCCGAGGCGCTGGCTCTCGGCGATGATGTGCTGGGCGAGGGTCGACTTCCCGGCCGACTCGGGCCCGAAGATCTCGGTCACGCGGCCGCGCGGGATGCCGCCGATGCCGAGGGCGATGTCGAGCGCGAGTGCGCCGGTGGGGATGGCGGAGACGTTGGCGATGGCCCCGTCGTCGCCGAGGCGCATGATCGCGCCCTTGCCGAAGTCCTTGGTGATCTGGTCGAGCGCGCGGGTAAGGTCGTCGGTGCGGCGCTGCTCGGGGTCCTTGGACTGCTTGCGGCTGGGCTGCTTGGCCACGGGGTCTGTCCCTTCATGCGGGGCGATGATGCGGGAACGATAGAACGAGCGTTCGTATAGGTCAAGCCCGACCGCTTTTGGGGCGATCCGTCAGCGATGATCGCGGACCTCGACGAAGCCAGCGGCCGTGAAGTCGGCGTCGAAGGCGAAGGCCTCCAGGATGCGTTCTCGGCGCATGATTTCGAAGCTCGTGGCGTCGACATAGGAGTACGCTCGTTCATCGCGTTGGCGAAGCCACTCCCATGCACGCTCGTCGATGGCTCGGTCGACCGTGGCGACCGAAACTCGAACGGAGCGCTCGACCATGCTCACAAAGCGCAGTGCGTGGGCGCGGCTGGCGCGCTGCTGGAGGAATGTCCAGGTTTCGCCGACTACAAGGTTGGATGTCCGCACCGGGCTCTTGTCCTGCTGCCATAGCAAGGTCGCTTCTGAGTGTCGCCTGTCACGAGGAACCAGCAACCCGATCCAGAACGAGCTATCGACGAACCTCACCCCTTGTATCCGTAGATGACTTCGTCGATGTCATCTACCGGGTCAATATCAACGGAGCCAATCAGGGAGTCGATAGGATCGGGCTCGTCCTCGAAGTAGTCGTGGAGCGAAGTTCGGACGGCGTCGCGGACTACAGCGGAGCGTGACGTGCCGCGGCGCGCGGCCTCGGCCGAAAGCGCCCGGTCAACGTTGTCGTCTACATAGAGCTGTATACGGCGCATATGAGGAGTATACACCATCATCGGGATGGCCTATTACTGAACTACGACGCCCACACCGTTGATCTCGTCCACCACCGCCAGCAGGTCCCCGACGCGGTAGAAGTTCACCGCGACGAGGTTCGGGATCTGGCCGCGTTCCGCCTCGCACGCGCGAAGGCGCGGCAAGAGCACGTCGCGGGCGTTCAGCAACTCGGCGTCCGAAGGCGAGGGCGCGATGTCCTCGATCCAGTGGTTCACGAGGAACAGCGCGGCGTCGGCCGGCCCCCGGTTCAGCTCGCAGCTGAGGTCGTCGACGGCGTGGAAGCGGAACGGCGTCT
Organism: Dehalococcoidia bacterium; assembly: GCA_965208885.1. Taxonomy (GTDB): domain Bacteria; phylum Chloroflexota; class Dehalococcoidia; order UBA2979; family UBA2979; genus VXMT01. The sequence goes on along the minus strand of CBDBPS010000002.1, from coordinate 509,348 downwards.
CCTGCGCGACCTCGAAGCCTCGATGCATCCAGGGGACGGGCATGTCCGGCGCGTTCTCCGTCATCACGACCAGGCGCTCGTTGCGCTCGATGAGTTCGCCGAGGGTCGGCCACGGCGCGGCAACACCCGGGTGCGCGTAGGCGTAGCGGTCGAGGCCCGCGTTGGCGAACGCGGCGGCGATGTCGGCGGCGGGCGCCTCGTCCTGGATGAACACGATCAGCACCTCGGACGGGTTGGTCACGAGGAAGCGGCGGATGGCATCGAGGCCGTCGCGAAGCGGCGTCGCGCCGAGCTCACAGAAGCCGTGGCAGAGGTAGAGCTCGCGCCCGGTCGTCGGGCCGAGTCGAGCTGCGATGCGCTCGCGCGTCTCGACTGCCTCGAGGCCGTAGCGCTCGACCATCACGTCAAGGTCGCCGCCGAGCAGCTCGGTGGAGACGCCGTTGGGCGCGGGCGCGCCGTACCAGACGTCGATCAGCAGCCCGCGGATGCCGTGGTCGAGCTGCTCGGCGATGCCGTCGCGATGGGTGGCGAAGAACCAGCCCTCGGAGGCCGCGGACATCGAGTTGTGAGTGGCGGCGAAGGCGACCTCGTTGAGTGGCCGGTCGCACAGCTCGGCGTGGCCATTGCACGCGACGGGCGCACCGCCGTCGCGCGGGCTGCCGCCGCCGAGCGCACCCGTTCCTGAGAGCAGGACACCCACCGTCGCGACGCCGACGACGATCAGTGCTGCGAAAGCGGAGATGCGCACCGCCGGTGAGAGGCGTGGCCTCGGTGCGGCGGACGCCGCCGCGCGGGCAAGGTCATCGGCGGTTGTGGCGCGCTCGACCCAGAGCAAGCGGACCAGTTCCGCCAGCCCGAGGTAGATGGCCGCGAGGCCGAGGAGCGTGACGGTGACCTCGACGAGGTCCTGCGGATTCACCAGCGCAACCCAGCCAACGACGACGGCGACGGTGGCGCGCGCGAGCCGACCGGCGTTCGAGCTCGGCGCGGTCAGGAGACGCCACACGCGTTCGGGAGCCTGCGAGGGACGGAAGCCGGCGAACCAGGGGCTCGCCGCCGCGGCGAGCACGGCGCCGCCGGCACCGAGCGTGATGTTCCACGACCGCAGGTCGCCGAGGAACGCATCCCAGACCCCCTCGACGGCCGCGCCGGGTCGGTCGCCGCCGGCGAGTGCCGCAAGCCCGGCCTTCGTGACGTCCAGGAGCACGATCATCAGCAGCGCGACGACGACCAGCGCGATGCCGATCCGCATCGCCATGCGCCGCCGGCCCCGCGCTATGGCCCATGAGGCTGCAAACGCACCAAGTGCGAGCAGTGGCAGCACGGCCGCGAGGACGCGGACGCGCTCGGAGATGGTGAGTGCGGCGTGGAGGTACTCGGAGTCGGCGACCTCAAGCACCTCGGTGTCGAGGTCCGGGATAGACTCGGCGAGCTCCGGGTTGAAGTTCGCGAGGGTCGGCTTGACGACCACCGACGCGTCGACGATCTGCAGCACGATCGGCTGGCGGGAGAAGAGCGTGCGATGCGTCTCGCGCAGCGCGGTCTCGTAGAGCTGCTCGAACGCCGAACTGCCGATGACAGCCTGCACTGCCGCCTCGATGAGCGGTCGGGCGGCGATCAGGTCCGGCGAGCCCTCCTCGATCAGCCCATCGACGATGGTGGCCGAGACGTAGGCTTGCACGTCCTCGTCGTCGAGGGCACGCACGGCGCGCTCGCTGAAGCCGTCGGCGTCGAACAGCACCTCGTCGGCCCACAGCACCCACTCGGCCGCGATGAGCAGCAGCGCACCGGCGACGAGCAGCACCCACGACGCGACCGGGCGTGGCGCCGCGCGGGCGAGCCGGAGCGCTTCGCCGAGGCGGCTCATCGTTTCGCGTCGTGGGTCACGGGCATCAGCGCTCCCGGCGGTACGCCTCGGCGAACGCGGTCATCGCGTCGATGTGCTCGCCGGGTGTGCGAAGTCCGGCGCTCATGCCATTGAAGGTCACGTGGGTCGCGCCCAGCGACTCCCAGCCGCGAGCCTCCGCCACCTGCGCCTCGAGCGGCCCTGCCGTGGCTCCGGCTCGGCCGATGAGCGCGATGGCGTCCGGGTCGCGGCCTGCCTGGCGGGCGGCCTCGCGGATGCGTTCGAGGCGTGGCAGGACCTCAGCCCCGATCTCCTCGGGCGAGCCGCCGACGTTCGTGAGCCAGCCGTCGCCGTGCTGCCCGATGCGGCGCAGCACGCTGTCGGCGCCGCCGCCGAACCAGATCGGGATGCGGCGCTCCGGGCGAGGGAGGATGCCCGCGTCGCGGACGGTGTCGAACTCACCCTCGAAGGTGACCAGGGGCTCCTCCCACAGGCGGCGGATGAGCTGCACCTGCTCCTCGGAGCGGCGGCCGCGGGTCCGGAAGTCTTGCCCCAACCCCTCGTACTCGACCTGGTTCCAGCCGATGCCGATGCCGAGCGTGAGCCGTCCGCCCGACAGAACGTCGACCTCGGCGGCCTGCTTCGCGACGAGGGCCGTCTGGCGCTGCGGCAGGATGATGATTGCCGTCACGAGCCCGATGCGCTCGGTCAGCCCCGCCAGGTAGCCGAAGAGCACGAACGGCTCGTGGAACATCGACTCGTGCGTGTACGGGCCGCCGAGCTCGTGCTTCGTGGGGTCGCCGCCGAGCACGTGGTCGTAGGCGACGAGGTAGTCGAACCCGGCGCCCTCGGCGGCCTGCGCGAAGTCACGGATGGCGGCGGGGTCGGCGCCGAACTCGAGCTGCGGGTACGTGACGCCAATCTGCATGCTGGCTCCTTCGAGGTCTGCGCGTGGCGGGCGCGGATCATGCTATCGCCGCACCACGTGCGGAGATAGCATCGGCGCCACCGAGGGGGAGCCATGTGAGCGGGCTGCTCGAGGTCGAGGGACTGGTCAAGCGCTTTGGCGGCCACTACGCCGTCGACGGCGCGACGTTCGACGTCGAGCGCGGCTCGATCACCGGGATGATCGGGCCGAACGGCGCGGGGAAGACCACTTGCTTCAACTGCATCGCGGGCTCCCTGGCGTCCGACGGCGGGCGCGTGGTCTTCGACGGCGAGGACATCACCGGCCTGCCGTCGTACCGGGTCTTCCGGCGCGGGCTGACGCGCACGTTCCAGATCCCGCAGGAGCTGAGCGCGATGACCGTGCTCGAGAACCTGATGGTCGTGCCGGCCGGGCAGTCCGGCGAGCGCGTCGTCGACAGCTGGCTGCGCCCCTGGCGCGTCGGCGCGCAGGAGCGCGCGATCGCCGAGCGCGCGTACGAGGTGCTCGACGAGGTCGAGCTCACGCACGAGGCGCACAACTACGCGGGCAACCTCTCGGGCGGGCAGCGCAAGCTGCTGGAGCTGGCGCGGGCGCTGATGTCGGACCCGGGCATGATCTTGCTCGACGAGCCGAGCGCGGGCGTGAACCCGACGCTCACGCGTCGCCTCGTCGACCACATTCGAGGGCTGCGCGAGCGGTTCGGCATCACCTTCTTCGTGATCGCCCACGACATGGACTTCATGATGCGGCTCTGCGAGCGGCTGATCGTGATGGCCGACGGCCGCGTGCTCGTCGAGGGCGAGCCACTCGCGGTGCTCGAGGACGAGAACGTGCAGGCCGCCTACCTCGGGACGGTCACGCGGTGAGCCCGCTGCTCGAGGCGGAGCAGGTCACCGCCGGCTACGGCAGCGTGATGATTGTCCACGAGGTCTCGATCCAGCTCGAAGCCGGCGAGTTGGTCACGATCATCGGGCCGAACGGGGCGGGCAAGTCCACGTTGCTGAAGGCGATCTTCGGCCTGCTACCCATCCGCGACGGGAGCGTGCGCCTGGGCGGGAACCTCGTGACCGACGAGGCGCCCTCGCGCATGGTGCGGCTCGGCGCGTCGTTCGTGCCGCAGACGGACAACGTGTTTCCGTCGCTCACCATCCGCGAGAACCTCGAGATGGGCGCCTACCAGCGCAGCCGTGGCGTGGACGAGCGCGTGGACGAGGTGCTCGAGCTGTTCCCGGAACTCAACGAGCGGACAGGAGAGCAGGCCGCGCGGCTCTCAGGCGGACAGCGCCAGGCGCTGGCCATTGCCCGCGCGCTGATGCTCGACCCGAAGGTGCTGCTCCTCGACGAGCCGACGGCGGCCCTGTCGCCGGTGCGGCGGCAGGAGATCTTCGGGCGGCTGATGGCGATCCGCTCGAGCGGGGTCGCGCTGCTCATGGTGGAGCAGAACGCGCGCGAGGCGCTCGCGATCTCCGACCGCGCATATGTGCTCGTCGACGGCCGCAACGCGCACGAGCAGCCGGGGCCGGAGATGCTCGCGAACCCCGAGGTCGGACGGCTCTTCCTCGGCCTCGACAGCATCGAGGACGGCGACGGTCCTGACGCGGGCGACCGCGCATGACCGAGATCCTGCAGCTCGTCATCATCGGTATGGTCGTCGGCTCGATCATCGGGCTCGGCGCCATGGGGCTGACGCTCACCTTCGGGGTGCTGAAGTTCGCGAACTTTGCGCATGCGGACCTGATGACGCTGGGGATGTACCTCGCGTTCTTCGTGATCGGCGATCTCGGCATCGTGGGCGGTCACATCGAGCCATTCTCGTTCGGCTGGGGGATGATCCCGGCGGTGCTGTTCGCGTGGGCCGGGGTTGCCGGCCTCTCCGTCGTCGCGGACCGGTTTGTCTTCCGGCCGCTGCGAGGGCGGGGCACGGACTTCCTGAGCATCGGGATCGCTTCGCTCGGCATCGCGATTGCGCTGCAGGCCGTGGTGCAGGCGATATGGGGATCGTCGCCGCTGCGCTATCACAACGAGATCCACCCGGCGTGGACGTTCGCCGGCGGACTCAAGATCAAGCCCGACCAGGTCCTCATCATCGGGCTGACGCTGCTCATGGCTGTCGGGCTCTACATGCTGCTCCACCGCACGCGGCTCGGCACTGCCATGCGCGCGACGTCCGACAACGCACCGCTGGCCGAGGCGAGCGGCATCGACACGGAGCGCGTCCGGATTGCGACGTGGATCATCGCGGGCGCGATGACGGCCGTGGCGGGCGTGATGTTCGCGCTGCAATCGCAGCTGCGCTTCGACGCCGGCTTCGAGTTCCTGCTGCTGCCGATGTTCGCTGCGGTCCTCCTCGGCGGTATCGGCAACCCGTGGGGCGCGCTCGCCGGCGGGCTCATCGTAGGCATCTCGCAGGAGCTGTCGACCGAGTGGATCAACACCGGATTCAAGCCGGGCGTGCCGTTCGCGCTGCTGATCCTCATCCTCATCGTGCGCCCGCGCGGGCTCTTCGGGTCCGAGACGCAGTGGTCGACGTAATGCTGCCGCTCGACGTGCTCACACCGCTCACGGGGGACGTGCCCGGCATGCTGCAGCCGCTGATCACGTTCAGCGGGGGTGTGAACTGGACGGTCGGTTTCCTCACGACCGCGGCAATCTTCGCCATCGTCGCGCTCGGTCTGAACGTGCAGTGGGGCTACACGGGCACGATCAACTTCGGCGTCGTCGCCTTCTTCGGCGTCGGCGCGTACACGAGCGCGTTGCTCACCCTCGACGCCCCCGGGGACTTCGAGAGCTACCTCGGCGGCTGGGAGCTGCCGATCCCGGTCGGCTGGATTGGCGGGATGGTGGCAGGCGGCGTGCTCGCGCTGCTCGTTGGTCTGCCGACGCTGCGGCTGCGCGACGACTTCCTCGCGATTGCCACGATCGGCATCGCGACGATCCTGCGCAGCATCGCCAACACGCAGGAAGGCCTGGTCAACCGCGCGCGCGGCCTCAACGGCATCCCTCGGCCGTTCGAGGACCTGTCGAAAGACCTGGGCGTCGACTACGACTGGCTGTTGCTGGTGCTCATCAGCGTGGTGCTGCTGGCCGTGTTCCTCGTGGTGCGCGGCGCGACCGCGTCGCCGTGGGGGCGTGTGTTGCGTGCGATCCGCGAGAACGAGGCGACCACGCAGTCGGTCGGCAAGATGACGACGAGCTACCGCATGCAGAGCTTCGTGCTCGGCGGAGCGCTGATGGGCCTCGCCGGTGCGATCTGGGCGCACCGCATCGGCACCATCGCACCGGACTCGTTCGACAACCTCACCACGTTCCTCGTCTGGACGATGGTGATCGTCGGCGGCAGCGGTAACAACCGCGGCGTCATGCTCGGAGCGCTGGTTGTCGGGTTCGTGTGGTTCGGGCTGCCGCTGATCCAGGAGCAGCTGCCGGACTTCCTCGGTACGCGTGTGTTCATGCTCAGGCGGATCGCGATCGGGCTGCTGATCATCGGCTTCGTGCTGTCGCGGCCGCAGGGCCTGCTGGCGGAGGAGGCACGCGTGAGCCGCTTCGCACCTCGAGGGGACGGGGGTGGCGGCTTATGGCCCGGCGGGTTGTGGTCGCGCATCCGCGGGCAGCCCCGCGGCGGCACGGCGTGATGTCAGCGCCGAGAGCGGGCTGACGGCTCGATATGCTCGCGCGGATGAAGCTTGCCTCGGCGGCCGGACTGGTCGTGGCCGGCGTTGCGCTGGTCATGCTCGGCGGCGGAGTCGTGGTCCTTGTGGTGGACTTCTTCACCGGTGGGCGGTCGGCCCAGGTCGTCACGGCGGGGGCTTCGCTGGCGATGGCGGGAGCGACGATCGGGCTCCTGGTAGGGAGCTTCCTCGCCGCCTGGTACCTGCGACTCCAGGTCCGGGAAGCAGCGCGCCTCAGTGAGGCGGCGCTCCGGGAGGCCCAGCACACGCGCGAGGCGCTATTGCGGCCAGCCCTGATCTTCCCCGACCTGCGGGGTGGCTCCCTGAACGTCCGTCCTGGCGAGGATGACGAATTCAGCCTGCAGTTGAGGAACGTCGGCGCTGGCCCTGCGCTGGATGTTCGGGTGTTGGCGTGGGACCGCCACAACTACGATGGCTCGCCTCTCGGACGGGACGAAGACGGGCTCAAGGGTGCTCCCCCGACGCACAGGAGCGGGCCGGACATGCTGGGGCCGGGCGATAGCATCGAGGTGTTGTTGTGGGCCACGAATAGCCGCCGGGCTGAGGGGTCACGACCATCCGGTCCCCTCCACCTGCGCATCACCTGCGTGGATGTGTTCGGGAATGCCTTCTCGACTCCAGCCGAAGGCGAACCGCCTCTGGGCGCTCGCTTCGTGCGCCGCCCCGTGTAGGTCGTCCGCTCGGGGAGTCCGCCGACAGACACCAAGCGGGCGGCCGATCGGCCGCCCGCTGTCTGCTTACCCCTCAGGTGAGCCAGCGCTACTCGAGATTGAAGGGGCGCACCTCGATGGTGACGAGTGCGCCGTCGCGGTAGCCCCAGATCTCCATGAAGCCGGAGGTCACGTCGCCCGCGTCGTTCCAGTCGATCGGCGTCGCCGCGCCCTCGAAGTTGATGTCGTCGCCGTTGCGAGCGGCGGCGAGCGCCGCTGCGACACCCTCGGGGCCGGCGATGTACGCCTCACCCGGCGGGCCGGAGATCGCCACGAGCTGGTCGCGAATGGCAGCGCGGTGGATCTCGCGCAGATGCGAGCCTTCCACGAAGCCTGCCCTCTCTGCGGCGAGCGCTATCGCGATCACCGCGTCATACGCCTCGCGCACGAACGGGAGCGACGGCAGCCGGCCGTACTCCGCCTCGTAGGCAGCGTCCCAGGCCTGCGTCGAGGCGTTCTCGGGGTCGCTGCTCGGCGCGGTGCCGACGGCGCCGTCGAGGTACTCGGCGCCGATCTGGGCGATCAGGTCCTCGCTCTTGTTGCCGTCGGTGAAGATGAAGCTCGTGAAGATGTCGTTCTCGATCGACTCGCGGATGAAGACCTCGGTCTCCGCGAAGCCCATCGCCACCAGCACCTCGGCGCCGCCGCTGGCCGCCTGCTGCAGCTCGGCCAGGTAGCTGGGCTGACCGTCGGCCGCGTACGAGGCGAGCGTGGCGGTGCCGCTGAAGCTCGCGGTGAAGACGTCTGAGAGCCCCTGGCCCCATGCGTCGTCGCGGTAGATCACGCCGACGTTTGTGTGGCCCTCGCTCTCTACGAGAGAGGCGAGCACCACGCCCTGGACCGCGTCCGAACCGGTTGTGCGGAACAGGTAGCCACCGTCCGAGGCGTCGGTGAGCGCTGGCGAGGTGGCTGACGGCGAGATCTGCGGGATACCGCTCGGCCCCGTCACACTGTCGGCCACGGCCAGTGTCGCCGTACTCGCCAGCGGCCCGACGATCGCGTGTACACCCTCGACGTCGACGAGGCGGCGCGCCTCCTCGACCGACTGCGTCGGGTCGACACGGGTGTCGCCGGTCACGAAGGTGACTTCCTCACCGTTCACCCCGCCCGCATCGTTGATGTGCTTGATGGCGAGTTCGATGCCCGTCTGGATGTCCGCGCCGTACTCGGCGAGCGGGCCCGAGAAGTCGGCGAGGAAGCCGATCTTGAGTGCCTCCCCAGACTCCGGAGCGGGCGTCGCTGCGGCCTGCGTGGCGGTCGGCGCCGGGGCCGCGTCGTCATCATCGTCATCGCCGCAAGCGACGATTGCCATACTCATTGCGGCGACCACCACGAGTAGCAGTGCCGCGCTGGATCGCACTAGTGACCGTACCGTGCTCATCTTCTCCTCCGCCCAATCGAATCAAGGTGTGCCGATGGCCTATGACTATATGACACAGTTGCGTCAAATCGCATCCGCAATAGGCGTATGTACCCGCTCGCGGCAGTCATGGTGTGAAGCTACCCTCGCGCCATGACCGATGAGCGTGCCGGGCAGGATATCGCGGGTATCGGGGGGCTGCACCGAGACGATGCCGCGACGGTTGCCGCGCGCGCCGATGCGGTGCAGGCGCACGGCAACGAGTCGCACTGGTGGAACCATGCGTCGTTCATGCTGCCGCTGATCGGCTTCCTCCTGCTCACCATCCCCGGCCTGATCTTCGGGTGGGCCGAGGCTATTGGGTTCGGGCTCTTCCTCGGTGTGGTGCTGGTGCTCCAGCTGCCCGTGGTGTGGTTCACGTGGCGCGGTACTGCGACGGCGATCGTGCTGACCGAGGAAGGCGCGCTGGCGCTGCATCGCGGCGTCGTGCGCCGCGAGCTGCGCTGGAGCGAGCTGGAGCGCATCGAGCGCGTCGAGACGTTCGGCAACGTGCGCTGGAAGCTGGTGGAGCGCGGCGGCGAGCACATCAGCGTCGAGGGCGAGATCGCGGACATCCCCTCGCTGATCGAGCGTGCGAGCGAGCTGTCGGGAGTGGAGCCAGACGGCGGCTCGTAACACGGCACTCCGTTTGTGGTATTGGTTGCGCTCCATGGTATAAGTCTTGTATTGTGGTACCGGTCACAGGGAGGCTGATGGTGCCTGTCACCAAGATCGACAAGAACGGGCGGGTCTTCATACCGGCCGACTACCGTCGGGAGCTTGGACTGAAGCCCGGCGACCGGGTCCTCGTCGAACTGCACGAGGGCGAACTGCGGATTCTCTCGCAGCTCGAGGGAATCCGCCGCGCCCAGGAGATTGTCGCTCGCCATGTTGGGCCGGGGCGTTCGCTCGCTGATGAGCTGATCGCCGAACGTCGAGCCGAAGCCGCACGTGAGTAGCTGGGTGTTGGATGCCTCGGCGCTCATTGCCTGCGTGCACCACGAGCGCGGCGAAGAGGTTGTGACGGGCGCGTTGCTGGATGGCGCAGTCATGAGTTCGGTGAATCTGTCGGAAGTCGTGGCACGCCTCACCGACGCCGCCATGTCGGCGGAGGACATACGCGAGGCGCTTCGCTCGTTCGAGTTGGCGATCGCCCCATTCGATGAGGAAGCTGCATTCGTAACAGGCCTGCTCCGACCTTCGACGCGCGGCGCAGGGCTGTCTCTTGGAGACCGGGCCTGTCTGGCGCTTGCACTGAGCACGGGTCTACCGGCGCTCACGGGCGACCGCGCGTGGCGCGACATCGGACCCGACCTGGGTGTGGAGGTCGTGGTCATCCGCTAGCACGCCTATTCGCCCACATGCACTCGCCGATAGACGAACGAGCGTTCGTTCCGCTACGATGCGGCCGTGCAGTGCTCGCGATGTGACACCGACTGGCCCACCGGCGCGCCCAACTGTCCCGGCTGTGGCGCGTTCGCTGACGAGCCCCCGCCGCTGCTCGACCTCGACGCGCCGCCTGTAGCCGGGCCGGCCGAGCAGCCCGCTGCACTGGCGCTCAACGGTGCCGTCGCGGCTCCACCCCGCCGCCCCGAGACCACGACCGAGCGCGCCACAGTCCCGCCCGGACTGCCCGCGGACCTGCCGCGTGGCGTCGATCGCTATCGCGAGCTGCTGCGGGAGCGCTTCGGCTACCCGGACTTCCGTCCCGGTCAGGCCGAGGTGCTCGAATCGCTCGCGGACGGCGACGTGCTGGGTGTGATGCCCACTGGCGGCGGCAAGAGCCTGTGCTACGTGCTGCCCGCGCTCGAGGTCGGCCGCGCGCTGGTGGTCTCGCCGCTGATCGCGCTCATGCAGGACCAGGTGGAGGCGCAGCAGGCTGCCGGCGTCGCCGCCGACTTCATCAACTCGACGCTCTCGGCGCGCGAGCAGAATCGCCGCTACGTCGACTTCACCGAGGGGCGCACGGCGCTGCTCTACATCGCGCCGGAGCGGCTCGCGAACCGGCGCTTTGTAGCCGGGCTACAGCGGCACGGGGTTCGGCTCCTCGTCATCGACGAGGCGCACTGCATCTCCGAGTGGGGGCACGACTTTCGCCCCGACTACCTCGCGATCGGCGTGGCGCGTGCACAGCTCGGCGAACCCCGCACGCTTGCGCTCACCGCCACGGCCGACGCGACCGTGCGCCGCGACATCCTCGCGCGCCTCGGCATCACCGGCGCGAACGAGGTGCTGACGAGCTTCGACCGTCCCAATCTGCGCTTCGCCGCGCAGCAGATGGACGCGGCGGGTGAGCGCCTCGACTGGCTGGTGCGCTACGCGCGCGAGCGCCCCGGCCAATCGGGCATCGTGTACGCGCGCACGCGCCGTAATGTCGACGAGACGGCGGAAGCACTGCGCGCCGCGGGCATCGACGCCGAGCCCTACCACGCCGGGATGTCGGGCGGGCGCCGCGCCACCACGCAGCGACGCTTCATCACGGGCCAGACACCGATCATCGTCGCCACCAACGCGTTCGGGCTCGGCATCGACAAGCCCGACGTGCGCTTCGTCGTGCACCTCGGCATGCCGGGGCGCCTCGAGTCGTACTACCAGGAGGCGGGGCGCGCGGGCCGCGACGGTGAGCCCGCCGAGTGCACGCTGCTCTACGCCCGCCGTGACGTCGGCCTGCGGCGCCGCTTCATCAGCCAGGCGCACCCGGAAGACGAGCAGGTGCGTCGCGCGTGGCAACGCCTCGTCGAGTTGCAGCGCTTCGCCGGCGATCGGCCGATGCAGTCCGCGGATGCCGCCGATGCGGGTGGCGGCGAGGGCTGGCCCGTCACGCTTGCAGCGCTGCGCGCTTCCGGCCTCGTCGAGCCGGGTGCGCTCCGGCTCACCGCCCTCGACCCGCAGGCACCGATCGACACCAGCGCCATCGAGGAGCGGCGACGCTACGCTGAGTCACGGCTCGCCCAGATGGTCGAGTACGCGGAGACGACCGGGTGCCGCCGCGCGCTCGTGCTGCGCTACTTCGGGGAAGAGCCGGGCGAGGCGGACTGCGGCGGCTGCGACAACTGCACACAGACGACGCGTCGCCAGGCGCCCGAGTACCCGGGCGAGCTGTTCGACACCATCCTCGACCTGCGCACGCGCATCGCGCGCGACAGCGGCCGCCCGCCGTACACCGTGTTCGAGGAGCGCACCGCGCGCGAGATCGCGACGTACCGCCCTCGCGACGAACCGGAGCTCCTCGCCACGTGGGGCATGGGGGAGACGCGCGTCCGCTGGTTCGGCGCGGAGTTGCTCGCGCTCGTACGGGCGTGGGAGGCCGAGCATCCCGACGCGCCCTCGCCACCGCCTCGCCCGGAGCCGAAGTCATCGTCGCGCCGCCGGGCGGCCGAGGCGCAGGAGGCCGGTCCCGAGGTGGCGTTCGACGATCCGCTGTACGAGCGCCTCCGCGATTGGCGTCGTGAGCGTTCGCGCAGCGAGGGCGTGCCGGCGTACACGTTCTTCACCGACCGCAGCGCACGTGAACTCGCTGCGCGGCGGCCCGACAGTCGGGAGGCGCTCCTCGGCGTGTGGGGGCTCGGCGACGCACGTGTGGAGGCGTTCGGCGACGACCTGCTGGCGCTGATCCGCGACCATTGCGGCGCTGGCTCCACCGAGCCGGCCCTCGATGCTGACGAACGGGCGCTCGAAGCACAGATGCCACTTGCGGTGCCCGCTTCGGGCGGGCATGCTTGAGGCGCACTGAGAACAACCCTCAGGCGCTGCCGTGTCGCGCCATTGGCGCACCGGCCCGGATCACGGAGGTTTCGATGGACTTCACGATGACAGTCACCGAGGACGCCGCGCAGCGGCTCGGCCTGATCGTCAACCAGCAGCGTGAGGACGACGCGCAGGGCCTGCGTATCTTCGCTCGCGGTGGTGGCTGTGGCTGCAGCGGCCCCTCGTTCGCGATGGGCATTGACGCGCCGACGTCCGAGGACAACGTCCTCGATGTCCACGGTGTGCGCTTCATCGTCGACCCTGTCACCGCGCCGAACCTCGAAGGCGCCTCGATCGACTACACCGAAGACGACCTGATGCGGAAGGGCTTCACCATCGATGCCCCGAACGCCCAGGCCGCCGAGGGCGGCGGCTGCGGCTGCGGCGCGGGCGGCGGCCACTAGGCCCCACCCACGGCCATTCCGGACGCTAACACCGAACGGCCGCCTCGAGGCGGCCGTTTGTGTTGCCCATCGCGCCTCGCTTATCGCAATCGTGAACGCCCCTTGTCCGGGGACGCCCGAGGCTGCACGCTGCGATCACGGTGCTGCACGACCTTCGCGAATGGCTCGTGGCATGGGCGGACAGCCCCGCGGGGCCGATCGCGCTCGCGCTGATCAGTGCCTCCGAGGCGATCTTTTTCCCGATTCCACCCGACCCGCTCCTGATCGCCCTCGCCCTCCGCAACCCTGACTCCGCCTTGTTCCTGGCCGGGCTCACGACTGTGGCGTCGACGGCGGGCGGGCTCCTCGGACACTGGCTGGGCGTCCGATTCGGGAGGCCGCTGTTGCAGCGCTTCGGAGGCGACCACGTTGAGCGCGTCGAGGCGATGTTCGCGCGCTACGGTTTCTGGGCGGTAGTCGTCGCCGGACTCACGCCGATTCCTTACAAAGTCTTTACGATCACCGCAGGTATGCTGGACCTGCCACGCGTACAGTTCGTGATCGCCTCGCTGCTGGGGCGGGGGCTGCGCTTCGGTGCCTTCGGCGTCGCGATCTTCTTCTGGGGCGACCGCATGCAGTCGTTCATCGAGGAGCAGTTCGACGTCGTGATGCTCGCGCTGACCGGGATGCTGGTCGTCGCAGCTGCGGGCTGGCTGCTGTGGGCACGGCTTCGAGGGGGGCGCGATGTCGGGCACGCATGACGACGCGAGCGTGAGAATCGACCTTTGAGCACCCAACCCTCCATGTCGGCGGCGCCCCTCGAAATCGACGCTCGAGCACGCAGGCTGATCGTCGTGGGTGCGATGCTCGCGCTCTTCCTGGCCGCCATCGATGCGACGATAGTGGGGACCGCCGTCCCGAGCATCGTCGGCGACCTCGGCGGCATCGACCTGCTGGCGTGGGTGTTCACGGGGTACCTGCTCACGTCGACGGTGACGCTGCCGCTCGCCGGGAAGTTCGGCGACCTGTTCGGGCGCAAGCCCCTGTTCCTCATCGCGGTGGTGATCTTCGTCATCGCCTCGGTGGCCGCGGGGCTCGCTCCCTCGATGGAGGCGCTGATCGGTGGGCGAGCGCTCCAGGGCATTGGTGCGGGGCTGATCTTCGCGACCACCATGGCCGTCATCGCCGACCTCTACTCGCCGCTCGAACGCGGGCGGGTGCAGGGTGCCGTCGCCGGTGTGTTCGGGATCGCCTCGGTGATCGGCCCGACGCTGGGCGGCTGGATCACGGACGTATCGACGTGGCGGTGGATCTTCCTCATCAACCTGCCGATTGGTGTCATCGCGTTCACCGCGATCCTCGTGCTCATGCCGTGGACGCGCCTGCCACGCGCAGGCGAGGCAAAGATTGACTTCGCCGGCGCGATCCTGCTGAGCGCGGCAGTTGTGCCGTTCCTGCTCGCAATGGTGTGGGGCGGCGACCGCTACGAGTGGCTCGGCCCGGAGACGCTGGGCCTGGTGGCCTTCTCGCTGGTCGCGCTCGCCGGGTTCGTTGCCGTCGAGGCGCGCGTGCCGGAGCCGCTCGTGCCGCTGTTCCTGTTCCGTAACCGGGTGTTCGCCGTGTCGGCGGTGCTGCTGTTGCTGACCGGCGTTGGGATGTTCGGCTCGCTCACGCTGATCCCGCTCTACCTGCAGGGCGTCGCGGGCGAGTCTGCGCGCGTCTCCGGCACGCTCATGACGCCGATGATGATCGCGGTGCCGATCGCCGCCGCCTTCTCGGGCCAGATGATGTCGCGTACCGGCCGCTACAAGTACCTGCTGATCGGTGGCATCGTCATCATGTCCGCAGGCATGCTCTCGTTCGCCACCGTCGATGAGACGACGGGGCGCGTCGAGGCGATCGCGCGCATGATCGTCATGACGCTCGGCCTCGGCGTAACGCTGCCGCTGCTCCAGGTGGTGGTGCAGAACGCCGTGCCGTTCAGCGTCGTCGGCGTGGCGACCGCGAGCGTGCAGTTCTTCCGACAGATCGGCGGTACGCTCGGCGTCGCGGTGCTGACGGGCATCATGGTCGGGCGGTTCCGGGACGGCCTCAGCGAGGTCGCGGCGGGGGCCCCTGCCGTGCTCAACAACCCGAGTGCGCTGCTCAACGAGAACGAGGTGGCCGGGCTCCAGCTGCGCTACGAGGCGGCCGCCGGTGCGGGCGCCCCGGCATTCGAGACGGTCCTGGCGGCCGCCCGGGTCTCGCTCTCCGAGGCGATCGCCCTGGTGTTCGTCGTAGCGGCGGCGATCGTGGCATGCTCCCTGATAGCCGCGATCGTGCTGCCGGAACTCGAGCTCCAGAGCGCCTCGCCGGCCGAACTGGCTCGACGCGAGGCGGCCGCCAACGCCGCGGTGACGGATGGAGGAGGACACGATGCATGAGGCCCTGCGCGTGCTCGATGAGGTGCGCCCACTGCGCAATCCGGTACTGATTGCGGCCTTCTCCGGCCTCAACGACTTCGGCGGCGCCGCCGTCGCGACTATGGAGCACCTGGAAGAGGCCTGGGGCGCGCGCGACCTTGCCGAGATTGAGCCCGAGCCGTTCTTCGACTTCACCGTGCAGCGCCCGACCGTCCGCCTCGAAGGCGACGAGCGCCGTATCGAGTGGCCGATCCCGCGCTTCAGCGTCGCATCGCCCGAGGGCTCGGACCGCGACTTCGTCCTGCTGTCGAGCGCGGAGCCGCACCTGCGCTGGCGCACGTTCACGGAGATCATCGCCGAGGTGATGGAGGCGACGGGCGCGACCACCAGCATCACCATCGCCGCGCAGGCGGCGGCCACGCCGCACACGCGCCCGATGCCGGTCACGCTGTCCGCCTCGCACGACGACTTCGAGCAGCAGTTCGGCCTCGAGGTGCCCGAGTCACGCTACGAGGGGCCAACGGGGATCGTCGGCGTCATCAACCTCTCGCACCGCACGCGCGGGTGGCGCAACGCGAGCCTGTGGGCGCAGGCGCCGCACTACCTCTCGACGGGGCCGAACCCCGGCGCCATCACGGCGCTGGTCGAGGTCCTCGACCGAGGGTTCGGGCTGCAGACCTCGCTCGCGGCGGTGGAGGCGCAGGCCACGGACTTCGAGGACCAGGTGCGCCAGGCACTGGAGGAGTCGAACGAGGCGGCGGACTACATCAAGAACCTCGAGGAGCAGTACGACGAGAACCAGAGCCGCCAGCCCGCAGCGCCCGAGGAGGGCGGCGAGCTGCCGTCGGCCGAGGACCTGCTCAGCGACCTCGAAGGCTTCTTGCGCGACCAGCAGCGCGACGACGGGTAGCGCCGGGGGCGCGAGACTCGCCCACCAGCCGTGGGCCCGCAGCGGCCATCCCCGGTCGCGAGCGCGCCCGCCAGCACGGCAGGCGCGCGACGCCGCAACGACGGGCGGTCGGCTGCGTGCCCGTGCGGCGGGACCGGGTCTACGAGCCCCCGAGGCCCTGCGCTCCAAGGTTCTGGAGCCTGCCGATCTCTTCCTCGTTCATGCACTCCAGCATCAGGAGTCCATCGCGGGACACTTCAGCGAACTCGTCGGGCGCGAGAGACTCCGGATCACGCGTGGTGGTGATCTCGACGAAGTGCGGGTGTTCGCGGGCAAAGTCCAGCAGGCAGGCAGCCGTCTCGTCGCTCCACCCTCCGGCGAGCGCCCTCGTCGCCACAATGAAGATCTGCACGTTCGACTCGTCAGAGAAGCACTCGTGCAGCACCTCTCCGAAGCCCTGCCCCCGCTCGAGGTTCGAAGCCAGGAATGTCGCGTATTGCTCACCGGGGAGGTGCTCCTGAACGCAGGCGACCTCTGACTCGGGAATCAGGGCGACCAACTCGCTGCCCTTGAAGGGGCTGGCGATGGCGAGGTCGTCGAAGACGCCGACCAGGTACGCGACTCGCTCCTCATCCGTCCAGCACTCGTACAGCTGCAGGATGAAGTCCTGGATCTGGCTGGCATGGGCTGCGTCACCGTCCCAGGGGATGCCGAGTCTGCTGAAGATGATCTCGGGGTGGTCGAGGGACAGGTCCGCGATGCACGCGTACGACTCGTCACTATAGAGGTCGCCATCCATCGCATCGCTCATCGCGAGGCCGGCCAGCACGACGTTCTCGACCGTCAGACAGTTGAAAAGCGGCGCGGCAGCCGCAGGGTCAGAGCCCGCAGCGAGCAGCGGCGTGGTGCGCAGGAACTCGTACACGAAGTCGCCGACACCCTCCTTGATGCACGTGTTCTCCTCTTCGGAGAGCCGAACGAGCAGGTCCCCTCCCGTGGTCGACGGGGTGATGCGGAAGTCACGCATCGAGGGCGCCGGAGTCGGCTCGGGCGTCGGGGTGGGCGTCGGGTCTGGAGTCGAGGTCGGCGTTGGTTCGGGCGTGGAAGTCGGAGTCGGGGTCGGTTCGGGTGTGGGGGGCTGCGTTGGCGTAGGGGTTGCTGTCGCCGCGACGGCGGTCGGCGTCGGTTCTGGCTCGTCGTCGCCCGTGCACGCGGCAGCGAGGAACAAGGTGAGCGCGGCAAGGGCCAGCACGAGAGCTGCGAGCCAGCGGGTACCGAACATCTCGCGCAGAACGTTCACCATGACACCACCCTCAGTTTGAGTCGATACTTCGGAGGAGGATACCTGCACCTCATCACATAGTGAATTGGCCGCATTGGGTGGTACTCAGTAGCTCGCCAGTGCGTGGACGATCCAGGCGTACTGACTGGTACTACGTATCGTCGTCTTTCATGCACCGGTGCCGTTCGATGTCCGGGCGTCTCGATCCCTCGGCGTGGCGAGCAAGGAGGGCCGCTTCACTCCCCGCGAGCCCGTTGCTAGACTCGATGGGGCGCAGGAGTGTAGCTCAGCTGGAAGAGCAGCGGTCTCCAAAACCGCAGGTCGGGGGTTCGAATCCCTCCACTCCTGCCAGAACCACTCGCCGAGGTGGTGGAATTGGCAGACACGCCGTCTTGAGGGGGCGGTGCCCGCAAGGGCGTATGAGTTCGAGTCTCATCCTCGGCACCAGCAATCACACGCGCAGCGCCCCGCACAGCGGGGCGCGCCGCTTCTGAGTGGGGTATCGCGGGCGACGCCGCTGGAATCCGCAGCGCCCAACCGCGACAATCGAAGTCCGGGGCCACGTAGCCAAGTGGTAAGGCAGGGGTCTGCAAAACCCTTATCGTCGGTTCGATTCCGACCGTGGCCTCCAACACCCCAACATCACCCCCCGGGACTGCTCGCGATGACGACTACCGACCTGACCGCCACCGCCGCGCTGCTCGACTGGGCCGCCTCATGCCGGCTCGATGACGCCGACGCGGCGCAGGTGCGCTACCTGCTGCTCGACCACGCCGCGAACGCCCTCGGTGGCCTCGACGCCGAGTCGACACGCACCGTGCGGCGGTTCGTCGGCTCGCGGCCGGGCGAGAGCCCCGCGCCGGGCGGGCTGCGCGCGCCCGAGGAGTACGCAGCGCTCGTCGCCGGGGTGAGCGCGCACGCCCTGGAATCCGACGACACACACCAGCCGTCGTCCTCACATCCCGGCTCGGCTGTCTTCCCGACGGCCCTCGCGCTGGCCGAGTCCACCAACGCCGAATTCGACGCGTTCGCCGAGGCCGTCGTCGCGGGGTACGAGGTGATCGCGCGCATCGGCGAGGCCGCGACCGCCGCGGGCCAGTACGACCGTGGCTTCCACCCGACAGGCACGGTGGGCGTTTTCGGCGCGGCGGTGACGGCCGGGCGCTTGCTCGGCCTCGACGCCGCGCAGCTGCGTTCCGCGCTGGGGATCGCGCTCAGCCAGTCCGCGGGCTCGATGGCGTTCCTCGACGGTGGCGCATGGACGAAGCGGCTGCACCCAGGCTGGGCCGCGCACGCGGGCATCATCGCCGCGCGGCTCGCCGCGCTCGGCTACATCGGGCCGATCGACCCCATCGCCGGGCGGTCCGGGTTCCTGCAGGCGTACAGCGATGTGTCCGAGCCGGGCGCGCTGACCGCGGGCCTCGGCACCGCGGACCTCGCGATCCACACCACGAGCATCAAGGCGTACGCGTGCTGCCGGTACAACCAGGCGCCGATCGACGCGATCCTGACGCTCGTCCGCGCCCACGACATCGCGCCCGACGCCATCGCTCGCGTGCGCGTCGGGGTGCTCGAGGCGGGGTGGAGCATCGTCGCCGAGCCGGAGGCGGAGAAGCGCCGGCCAGCCTCGATCGTCGATGCACAGTTCAGCATGCCGTACGCCGCGGCGGTCGCCGTGCTGCACCGCGCCGCCGGGCCCCGTCAGTTCCGGCCCGACGCGATCGCGTCGCCGGATGCAGCCGCGTTCATGGACCGCGTCGACTGCTACCGCTCGGAGCGCCTCGAGGCGATCTTCCCGCAACACTGGCCGGCCGAGGTCGCGATCGAGCTCGTCGACGGGCGTGTGCTGCACGAGTACGTCGAAGGCGCGAAGGGCGACCCGGAGCGCCCGCTCTCCCCCGCCGAGCTCGAAGCCAAGTTCGCCGACCTCACCGAGCGCACGCTGACGCCCGAGGGCCGCACGAGGGTCGTCGACGCCGTCCGCGGGCTGGGTGCAGGCGTGACACCGGGTGAGGTCGCGCGGCTGCTCGGCAGCGCCGAGATCCTCGCCGCGGCAGCTGCGGATCTCGGCTAGGCTGCATCAGCCTCCAGGCCCCCTCGGTACGCTCGGGAGTCGGCTGGCCCCCCGGCGGGAATGCGAGTGATCGATGGCACTCACGCTCAGCGACCTGGTTGCGAACCGAACGCTCGGCCCCGGGATGGCCGCGTTTCTTGCCGCGGCCGTCGCGGAGCCCCGGTCGCTGCTGGTGGTCGCGATTCCCCGAAGCGCGGGGAAGACGACGCTCATGTCGGCGGTGTTCGAGGAGCGCCCCGCGTCGGTCCCGCTCTACGCGCTCGGGACGCGACGCGGCGACTCGCTGGGGATACCGGATGAGGGCACGCCGCCCGGCTACCTCACGATGTCCGAGATCGCACCCCACCCGGTCACGGACAGCTACCTGTGGGGGCCCGACGTGCAGCAGATCTTCGCGGCCGCGCACGCTCACGGACATGCGATCGCGACGGCGCTGCACGCCGATGGCCTCGACTCCGCGTTCGAGGTGATCGCGGAGAACGGCGTCACCGACGAGCAGGCCTCGCTGATTGACGTGGTCGTCTACATCCGCAGCTTCGGGAGGTGGCAGAACCCCGATCGCCGCAGGGTCGAGACCATCCACGAAGTCGACCACGTCCGCGACGGGTGGGTAGCCGCGCGATTGATCCACCGCTGGGATGAAGCAACAGACCAATTCGAGACCGCGGACGCGCCCTCCCTCGTCGCGCCCGAGGCCTACGCGCACCACCTCGAGCGATACGCCGCGATAGGCCCCGACGGCGGATAGTGGGACACGGTCCAGGGTCCCGCGACGCTGGCCGTACCGCCTCACGCATGTAGCATCGATTCAGCACGCGATCGTGAAAGGAAACACACGCCCATGGCTCGCCCACCCCGCACCCTCGACCAGAGCAACTACGAGGTCATCCTCATCGACAAGCGTGACGACGGCGTCGCCGTCATCACGCTCAACCGTCCCGAGCGTCACAACGCCGTCGGCGGTCCGATGCACTCCGAGCTCTGGCAGCTGCCCGGCGATATCCAGGACGACCCCGACGTCCGTGTTGCGGTCATTACGGGCGCCGGGCGCTCCTTCTGCTCCGGTGCCGATGTCGAGGCCAGCTTCGGCGACGACGCGATCGACCCGGCGCTGCCGCTCGGCATCGAGGGCGAGGCGCGCAACATCGTCGACGGGTTCCTGCGGCTCGACAAGCCGGTGATCACGGCGGTCAAGGGCTACGCGCTCGGACTCGGGGCGACGGTGGCGCTGCTCGGCGACATCGTGCTCGCCGGGCGCAGCATCCGCATCGGCGACACGCACGTCGTGGTCGGCATCACGGCCGGGGACGGCGGCGCGGTGCTGTGGCCGCAGCTCATCGGCCCGCAGGCCGCGAAGTACTACCTCTTCACCGGCGAGCACGTCGACGCGGAGACCGCCGAGCGCATGGGCCTCGTGTTCCGCGTCTACGAGGATGAGGACCTGCTCGACGAGGCGATCGTGATGGCGCAGCGCATCGCGGCGGGTGCGCCCTACGCGATCCGCACGACGAAGCGCGCCATCAACCGCACGCTCGAGCGCATCTCGCAGGACGTGATGCCGTTCTCCCTCGCCGTCGAGGGGCTCTCGATGAAGACCGAGGACATGGGCGAGGCAGTCGCTGCGTTCTCCGAGCGCCGCGCACCGCAGTTCAAGGGGCGGTAGCGCTTAGCGGTCGCCTCGTTCGCCCGACATGCGGCCGCCGGCGCCTCCGGCGGCCGCGCGGGTGTTGACGGCCTCGCGGCTCGCGGTGCACGTTCGTGGTGAGCCGCGAGGGCGCATCGCGGCGGGAAGCGAGGCCCGTGATGGTGGACATTCGTCGAGCCAACAGCAGCGACCACGACAGTCTTGTCGACCTGTGGATCGAGACCGGCCTCGGGCGCCTCGGTGAGGCGGAGTGGGACGTGCTCGTCGCGCACCCCGCGGCTGCCATCCTCGTGGCCGAGGACGGCGATGACATGCTCGGCGCGGCCGTCGCCTCGTTCGATGGGTGGCGGGCGTACATCTACCACGTCGCCGTTGCCGAGAGCGCGCGGCACCACGGAGTGGCCCGGGCGCTCATGGACGAGGCGGCTGAGCACCTCTTCGGCGAGGGCGCCAGCGCCATCTACGTGATGGTCAACGAGGAGAACACGGGCGGCCTCGCCCTGGCGGCCGCCGGCGGCTACATGCCCGAGGGCGAGATCGTGCTCGTCCGCCAGCGCACGGAGGGATAGACACGCGCTTCGCCCGCCCGGGCAGGTAGGCTCAGAGCATCGAGTCGTCGTCGACGATGGAGCGCGCGAGTTCGAGGTTGTCGGCGCTGAGCGCGATGGTGGCGTGGCCGCCGTGGCGGTTCAGGATGTGCATGCTCTGGATGTTCACCCCCGCGTCGCGGAACTGCGCCGAGAGCTGCGCGAGCGCGCCCGGCTCATCGACGAGCCTCACGATCAGCGCGTCGTCGGCCACCGCGCGGTAGCCCGCGCTGGAGAGCGCAAGCAGCGCGCGGTCGTCGTCGTCGGTGGTGACGACGACCATGCCGTGGTCGCCGACGCCCTCTGTGTCGAGGGACCGCAGGTTGATGCCGCGGTCGGCGAGGGCGGCGGTGATGCCGGCGATCACGCCGACCTCGTTCTTCGTGCTGACGATGATGCGCTGCATGGCGTCCTTTCCGAGCGGCAACCGCTCCGGGGCCGCGGCGGGTGTATTCGGCTCAGGCGGGCCGCGCCACCTGGCGCGCGGCCACGACCTCGTCGGCGAGCTGATCGATCTGCTCGCGGGTGACGTGGCCCATCGCGATCAGGTGCGCGATGGACTCGTAGGGCGCGAGTTGCCACTTCTCGATGATGTCGGCCGGTGGGCGTGGGAACACGACGGTCGCCGAGTTCTTGTTGCGCCACGCCGGAATGCCCAGGCTGTTGAACCGCTCCACTGCGTACGCGGCCACGTCGAGCATGTCGGCGACGAGCTTGCGGAACCCCTCGATGCCGTAGCGTTCCCAGGCCAGCCAGAGCATCAGCGGCGTGATGCCGTTGCGTGAGCCGGTGAGCGTGGTGTCCATCACCCCCACGTACTCCACTGATCGCGCAATGCGGGCCACGTACTGGTTGCGGGTGAGCGCCACGCCGCACGGGATCGGCGCGCCGATGAGCTTGTGGCCGCTGATCGAGATGCTGTCGAAGCCGTCGGCGAAGGTGTGGGGCTGCGGGTCGTCGACGAACGGCAGGATCATCCCGCTGAGCGCCGCGTCGCCGTGGATGTAGTGCTGGGTGATGGCGAGGTCGTCGAAGATCTCGCGCACGCGGCCCACGTCGTCGACGGCGCCCTTCATGGTGGTGCCGATGTTGGCCATGAAGATCACCGGCACGTCGCGGTTGATGCGGATCGACTCGTGGAGGTCGTCGTAGTCGATCTCGCCGCTGCTCTGGCTCTTGATCATGATGTTGCGAGTCCGGAGGACGCGCGTGATCTTGAGGATGCTGTAGTGGGTGTCCTCGGAGAAGTAGACGATGCCGTCCGGGTGGAGCTCACGGGCGAGGAACATGCCGTACATGTTGCCCTCGGTACCGCCGTTGGTGACGTAGCCCCACGCCTCCTCGGGCGGCAGGTGCAGGAGGTCCGAGAAGCGACGGATGACGCGGCGCTCGATGTCGTGCGTGTTGGTCGCGAAGTTACTGTCGTGGAACGGATCCCCGACGTTGTTCACGTTGTAGCTCAGGAACGGCAGCAGCGCGGAGTAGTCAAAGTCCTGGTTGGTGGGGTAGCCGAGGAAGTGCCCTGCCAGGCCCTCGAACTTCGCCTCCAACTCGTCCAGGCGGTGCCGGGTCTCGGCCTGCAACTCGGTCATGGTGAGGCCTCCAGTGCGCGATGTGACGGCGGCTGGTACGCGCCGTCTCCACCTATCAGGCTATCGCCGGGAAGGGCCGGTTGCCTAGACTGGATCCGCACCGGGTGCCGGGTGGTGTAACGGTAGCACAGGGGACTTTGGATCCCTTGATGGAGGTTCGATTCCTCCCCCGGCAGCCAACCTTCCCCACCCTCTCGCTGCACCGTCCACCTCGGCACCGCGTGCAGGCGCACTGCTCCTGCACGCTCCCGATTCCCAACAACGCCGCGCATGGGCCGAGGAAACCATTTGGGCCGTCGGCGCGTATTCCTAATCATGAACGGCATGGCGACCCGGTCGCGCCGCGACCCGGTCTCCGCGCAAACGCCGTTCGCCGGGAGGCTGACATGCACCTCGATCCACGGAAGTACTTGCTTATCGTCACTGTCGCGATCTTCACGCTGGCACTGATGGCCTGCAGCGGAGACGGCGACGACGACGATGCGGCGTCCCGCAGCTCGTTTACGACCACCACCGCCACGGCCGTGTCAGGCACAACCACGACCGGGGCCTCCAGCTCGACGAGCGCCTCGGACGACGCGTCTGACAGCGCGGAGTCGTCCAGTACCACCACGACTCAGTCGTCGCGCGGTTCGAGCACGCAGGCCTACAGCTCCGCGAGCGCAGGGGACGATGACGACAGCGCCGGCAGCGCGCCCACGGCGACCATCGTCCAGCAAGCCTCGTCCAGTTCGGCCGCGACGCCGGCCCCGGCTACCGCGGCCCCGTCCTCGGGATCTCGGCTGCGGAGCCCGTCCACGACGACGTTCAAGAACTACGGGCGCACGCCGTTCGTCGATGCATCGCAGGACGCCGTCTCGACGTTCAGTCTCGACACGGACCGCACCTCGTACTTCCTCGCGCTCAACTGGGCGCAGCACGGCTACGAGGTCGAGCCCGACTCGGTGCGTGCCGAGGAGTGGATCAATGCCTTCTTCTACGACTACGACCTGCCGCGCGACACCCGCAGCTTCGCGATGACGAGCGAGGTGGTCGCCCACCCGCTCGACGGCGGCCTGCACCTCGCCCGCGTGGCACTGCAGGCGCCGAAGGTGCCCGACAACACGCCGCTCAACGTGACGCTCGTGCTGGACGCCTCCGGGTCGATGCGCGAAGGCAACCGCGTCGACATCGCGCGCACCGCGGCGGAGACCATCCGCCAGAGCCTGAGCTCGCGCGACCGGATCGCCGTCGTGCACTTCACGTCCGACGTGCTCGACCAGTACACCGTCGAGCACACCCGGCCGGACGACCGGGACGTCGCGCGCTCGATCGGGCAGCTCGCACCGCACGCCAGCACCAACGTGCAGGCCGGGCTCAACCTCGCCGTGCAACTCGCCGACGAAGCGCGCCGGGAGCGGCCGGACGCGTTCAACTACATCATCCTGATGTCCGACGGCGTCGCAAATGTCGACGCGACCAACCCGTTCGCCATCCTCGATTCGGCGCGCGACGTGGACCACCTCAACCCGTTGCGGCTGATCACCATCGGCGTCGGGGTCGAGAACTACAACGACTACCTGCTGGAGCAGCTCGCCCAGCACGGCAACGGCTGGTACCGGTACCTGGACGACACGAACCAGGCGCGGTCGACGTTCAGCCGCGAGAGCTGGGTCGCGCTCTCCACGCCGTTCGCGGACCAGGCCCGCGCGCAGGTGACCTGGGACCCGCGGCTCGTGCAGGCATGGCGCATCGTCGGCTACGAGAACCGCGTGACGCCGGACCACACGTTCGAGCAGAACCGCAAGGAGTTCGCGGAGCTGCCGTCCGGGGCCGCCACCACGGTCTTCTACGAGCTGGCGCTTCACAACGAGGCTCGCAACCGCAACGTGTCACTCGGCGACGTCGAGGTGCGCTGGGTCGACCCGCGTACGGGCGACACGCTGGGCCAGCGGCTGGACGTTGCCGGGCACACCGCCACGCCGTTCGACGCCGGTGACCGCTACCTCCGCTTCGGCGCCATCGTCGCGCTCTCGGCGGACCGTTACAGCGCGCTCTCGCCCCAGGTCGAGAACGCCGAGGTCGACGGCGGCGGCATTCGCGCGGACCTCGAGGCGCTGCAGTGGGAGCTGGAGTCACTGGACGAGCGGCTCGGCTCAGCCGATGCGTACCGCGACTTCCGCATGCTGCTGGACCACCTCACGGCAGCCGTGGCCCAGCTGGCGCCCTCGACGGGGTACAGCCAGTAGCGCGGAGCGCCCGAGAGCCGGGCGCCGGGAGTGATGCCCGCCATGCGCCCCCCGCACCAGCGGGGGGCGCTGCTCGTGTCGACGGTGCGTTCCCCCCTCGCAGGCGCCCTACGTCATCCGGCGGAGCGTGGGCGAGAGTGCGATGAACGCCAGGATCATGACCATCAGCGCAGCGCCGA
The DNA here is from genome assembly GCA_965208885.1 of Dehalococcoidia bacterium. Taxonomy (GTDB): domain Bacteria; phylum Chloroflexota; class Dehalococcoidia; order UBA2979; family UBA2979; genus VXMT01. Next base: position 483,768 of record CBDBPS010000002.1, on the reverse strand, counting down.
GGCTGCCGAGAGCGACCTGGACGCCGACGAACTCGGCCAGCAGGCCGACGAAGAACGCCGCGCCGAGCATGAGGCTGATCTGCGTCATGAACACGGCCATCACGCGGCCCCGGTATGCGTCCTCCACGTAGCTCTGCACGAGCACGGCGCTCAGCGCCTGCCGGCCGGCCGTGCCGACACCCGCCGTCGCCATGAACACGCATCCGAGGAAGTACGAGTCGGTGCTCGAGAACGCGACGAGCGAAGCGCCGATCAGGAACGCGGAGAGCAACATCAGCACGCCGCGCCGCTTCTCGGGCAGCGAAGCGATCACGAGGGCGCCGGCGAGCGCGCCGCCACCGCTGATGGCGACGATGAGCCCCAGTGCCTCGGCGCCGCCGGCGTACACCTCGCTGACGTAGCCGGGCAGCATGACCATGAACGGCATGCCGAGCATGGCGGTGAGGAAGTTCACGGTGAGCAACAGGAAGATGTTGCGGTCCTGCACGATGTAGCGCATGCCAGCGCCGAGGTCGGCGAAGCCGGCCTTCGCGGCGGCGAAGACGCCACCCTCGGTGGGAGGCCGTCGCATCGGCGGTCCCGCTGGTGGGCCCGCGCCGTTGGCCGGCGCGGCCTCGGGCGACATGCCGCCGTGCGAGAGCAGGGCGACCAGCCTCGCGGGTCGCAACGCCGAGGCGCTGGAGACGGGGATGAGCGCGGCGACGGCCAGGCCGTAGGTGCCCGCCATGAGGAAGTAGACCGACGCCGCCCCGATGAGCGCGATCAGGAACCCGCCCGCGGCCGGTGCGAGGAGTCGCACGAAGTTCATGCCCGCGGCGTTGAGCGAGACCGCGTTCATCATGCCCTTGCGGCCGATGACCTCGGGCACCATTGCCTGCGAGGCGGGCAGCATCATCGCCTGCACCACGCCCGTCACGACAGACGTCGCAAAGAGGTGCTCGTAGCGCAGCTGTCCAGACAGGACGAGGAACCCGATGCCGATGGCGAGCAGCGCTGAGATCCCCTGGGAGACCTGCAGGATTCGTTTCTTGGACACGCGGTCCGCGAGCACGCCGCCGAACACGGAGAGCGTGAACATCGGCACCGCGCTCGCGATGCCCATCGCGCCGAGGGCGGAGAACGAGTTGGTGAGCTCGAACGCGAGGTAGCCGCGCACGAGGATCTGCATGTTGAGCGAGGCCATCGCGCCGAGCGAGGAGAGGAAGAACCAGCGGAAGCCGCGGTTCTTGAGCGACTCGAACGTGCGGATCGAGAAGCCTCGCGACCGGGGTGGGCCGCCACCGGGCGGTCCGGGCCCGGCGCCGTTTCCGGGATGCTGCTGCCCGGCGCCATTCGTGGCAGGTGGCCCGGATGCGGCGACCGGTGTGGCGGCCGAGGGGGCGGTGGGTGGAGCGAGCTGGCTCAGAAGCGTTCCTGGTCTGGTCCGGCTGCTACTTGCGGACCTCGTTGTGCGAGCCGCAGGAGGGGCAGAGGAACACGACGTTGCGCACCTCCCACGCCCAGACCTGCTCGGCGAGCACGGCGTCGCAGGAGCCGCAGCGGTACTCGGTGTCGCCGTCGCGGCGGAGCAGAGGGAGCTCATCGCGGTCGAGGATGATGCGGGGCTTGCCGCCCTCGGGCAGCTCGATCACTATCAACTGCTCGCTCGCCATCCGACGTGCTCCCCCAGGCTGCGAGATCAGAGTGTACGCCACGCGCGCTGGCGCGGCGCTCCCCGGGGCATTGCCACGTGCGGCGGTTCGTCCCGATGACCAACGGGCCGTGCGAGGGAGTCGCCCGCCGATGCGGTACGTAGCCGGGTTCGCGGCTACGTACCGCATCACGAGTCTCTAGTGGTCAGGCAGCTCGGGGGGTGCCGGCGGCGGCACCTCGAACGCGCTGCTGCGTAGCCACTCGCCCTGCGGCAACTCCGCCGGCAGGTAGCGCTGCTCCGGCGCGATCGTGTTGCCACTGGCGTCCACGAAGCCGAACTCGATGCGCCCGTCGGCCGCCCAGCGTGCCCGCACGATGCCGATCGAGCCGCCATCGACCTCGATGTCGGTGCTCTCGAACCAGCGACGATCGTCCGCATCGGCGACGAAGTAGCGGCGCTCCGGCAGGACCTGGTGACCGGTTGCGAGCTCGACGCCGTGCTCGATGCGGCCGTCCTCGGCCAGGCGCGCGATCACGCGCAGCCGCACCGGCTCGGGCTCGGGCTCCGGCTCTACGTCCGGCGGGGGCGGTAGCGCGGGCGCGACCAGGGTCGCCACCTCGCTGCGCGCGATGCCGAGGCTCCCGAGGTACTCACTGTTCTGTGCGTCGATGCTGCCGATGGCGCAGAGTGCGGCATCGGTCGCGAGACCGAAGACCGGCTGCACGTCGCGCAACTCGGCGTCGAGCGCCAGCATCGGGGCGATGTCCTCGACTCCCGCAGCCCCGAGGGCGCCTGCGAGCACGGCCGGGCGGTCGCAGGAGGCCTGCGCGAAGAGCTCGCCGGCCAGTGCACGAGCACCCGGGCCCTCGGCCTCCACAGCCCGCCCCGCTGTCACGAGCGGCGAGGCGATGGCCTCGGCGTACGCGAGCTGGGATTGGATGGTGAGCGCCTGTTCGAACGTCAGCGTCCCCCCGGCGTCGAGACCCTCGATGACCTCGGCCCATGAGGCCGCGATCGGGGCGTACTGCGCCGCCGCAGCCCCGGCGGCCGAGGCAACGATGCCGTCGACGTCGCCACGGGTGATGACGTTGCCCGCAGCCACCGCCTCCTCGATGCCGGAGGCACGCAGTGCGTCCACGTAGTGGCGGCCAAACGCGGCGAGCAGGGTGGTGGATGAGGGGTTCGAAAGCTCGACGGGCGTCACGTCGGCCGCGTCCGGCGCCGCGGGCTCGTCACCGAGCGCGGCGATCGAGGGCCGCTCGATGATATCGCCGAGCGTGAGCGCCCGCGTCCCGGCGGTGTAGATCACCTTCCCGCGCGGCGGTCCCGCGACCTCATGGACGGGCGAGGCTGCAGGCACGGCGATGACACTCACGATCGAGTCCTCATCGGTCTCCGTCGCGACCCAGTAGTCGTCGCCGTCGACGCGCACCTGCACGGCGTCGAAGGCCGGGGCGCTCAGGACGGTGAGGTTCTTCCAGACACCGTGCCAGCCGATCTCGTCGTCTTCCTCGTCGAACGCAATGACCGCGGTGAAGAGCCACGCAGGGCCGGGTGTGTTGAAGGTGGCGGTGAGCGGATGCAGTTCGGGCACGGCGACGCTCGACCCGGTCGCGGTCTCGGCACCCGAGTGGTAGGAGACCCCGGCCTCCCAGCGCTCCGCGGAGCCCGGCACCCATACGGTCCGCTCGTACACGCGGCGCCCCACCACGTACACGGTCGCCCTGCCGCCCGCGTCGGCGAGGTCGCCCCCACCGAGGTTGCCCACGCGGTACTGCACGTCGAAGGGCTGGCCCGCGACGATGACATCCGGGATCCGGGCGTCCTCGATCTTGAGCTGGAATTCGCCTTGCCGCGCCTGCTCGTCGACCAGGCTGACGATGAGCTCGAAGTCCGCCTCGAAGGGCTGGAGGTCGCGCTCCAGGTACGTCGTGGCCTCGATGAGGTACGGCCCCGCCGGCAGGAACTGCTCGATGCGCGCGTTGCGCGCTCCGCCGCCGTCGTCGTTCGCCCCGATGACGCCGAGTGTCGGCGACGCGAGGGACAGGACCGGGTCGCCGTACTCCGAGATGAGGTCGACACGGACGAGGCCTGCCTCCGGCAGGGCGAATGAGTAACCATGCGCAGGGTGGGCCGACACGATGCGGGAGCCGCAAGTGTCCAGGGACCACGAGCCGGTTGCGGTCAGGTCGTCCCCCGACGTGAGGGTTCCGAGGTGGTTGATCTCGCAGCCGTCGACGTAATCGACGGTGAGCGTGAAGTCACCGCTGCCGCGCGAGCGGCCACCCGTAGTGGTGGCCTCGACCAGGTACACGCCGGGCGCCAGGTCGCGCTCGATGCGCGAGTCGAGCCCGCGGCCACCGTCGTCGTTCTGGGTGATGCGGCTGCCGTCCTCGGCCATCAGGAAGAGGAACGCATCGGCGTCGGCGGAAGAGAGTTCGAGCCTGACGCGGCCGGCCTCGGCGACGGAGAACTGGTAGGTGACGGCATCGCTGTCCAGGCGTACGCGCGAGTCGCAGTCCTCGGTCGTCCAGCTCCCGTCGGCGGTCAACTCGGCATCGCCGGACAGCTCGCCGAGGTCGATGACCCCGCACTCCGCGGGGTGCTCGGCCGACGCCGGGCGGGGGCCGTCCAGCACGAGCGTCGCGGCCACAAGCGCCACGGTCAGGAAGCCGACCGCGAGGATGCGTGTTCCGAGCGCGATGCGAGTGAAGGCGCGATGCATACGAATCTCCAGGCTCGGGCGCCAGATGATGCCGGGTATCATAGGTGTGATCAGTGATTCGTGGTATCAGGCATCACGGATAGCGACGGGATCACTGACGACGCCCGTCTGTCCCCGGAGGGCCTCGGATCCGGTGGAGCGTCACAGGGCCGGCGCGGCGCCGGGCCGGCATATCCGGGCCGGGCGCCGCGCGTCACGTCGCTACTACTCGGCCGAGCCGCCCATCGCCTCCTCGGGTGCTGGCGGCGGGGCCGGCCGGGGTACCTCGAACTCGCTACTCGGGAGCCACTCACCGCGCGGCAGCTCCATGGGCAGGTAGCGGATGTCCGGCGAGACGACGGAGCCTTCCGGGTCCTCGAAGCCGAGCTCGACACGGCCGTCGTCCAGGCGGCGTGCCCGGATGACGCCGATCGAGGAGCCGTCGACCTCGATGTCGGTGGTGTAGTACCAGCGGCCGTCGTCGGCGGGGGCGTCGAAGTAGCGCCGCTGCGGGAGGATCGGCGCGCCGTCGACCTCCGCAGCGTGCTCGATGCGGCCGTCCTCCGCCAACCGCGCCACGATGCGGACCGTCAGCGGCTGCGGCTCCGGCTGCGGCTCCGGCTCGGGCACCGCTGGCGGCTCGGGTGCGATGAGCCCCGCCACCTCGCTGCGCGCGATGCCGAGGCTCTGCAGGAACGCCGCATTCGAGTCATCGATCCCCGCGATGGCGCACAGCGTGGCGTCGGTCGCCAGGCCGTGGACCGGCAGCGCCTCGCGCATCCGGGCATCCAGCGCGAGCGTCGCGCCGACATCCTCCACGCCAATCGCGTCGAGGGCGTCGCCCAGCGTCGGTGCGCCGTCGCACCGCGCCTGCGCAGCGAGCCCGGCGAGCATCGCTCGGACCGCAGGGTCCGCCCAACCGTGCTCCGAAGCGCGGGCCGCCCGTACCGCCTGGCCCGCCGTCACGAGCGGGGCAACGCGGACCTCAGCGAACGCGAGCTCGGACTGAACGGCGAGTGCCCGCTCGAAGGACAGCGTTCCACCGCCGGCCAGACCCTCGACGATCGCCGTCCACGAGGCGTGTATTGGTGCGAAGTGCGCGAGCACACCATCGGCCGAAGCGAGTACGAGTGCCTCGACGGCGGCGGGAACAGTCACGTTGCCTGCGGCCACCGAGTCGGCCAGGCCGGAGTCGGCGAGCGTGCCGCTGTAGTGCCACGCGAACCCCTCGACCAGCGCGGTCGACGAGGGACTCTGGATGAGGACGGGTTCCCGCTCCAGGCCGTCCTGCACCAGCAGTGCCGCGCTCAGCGCCGCAATGGCGGGCCGGTCGAGGATGCCGGCGAGCGTCAGTGCGTGCGTGCCCGCCGTGAAGATGGCCTTCGCGCGTTCGGGTCCCTCCACCTCATAGGCGGGCGAGGCGGCCGGCACCGCGATGACACTCACGATCGAGTCCTCGTCGGTCTCGGTCGCGACCCAGTAGTCGTCGCGGTACACACGCACACGGACGACGTCGAACGTGGGGTTGCTGAGGACGGTGAGGTTGCGCCAGACGCGATGGAAGCCGTCCTCGTCGCCGTCGGGGTCCTCCGTCAGGACGGCGACGAACACCCACGACTCGCCGGGGTTGCGCAACGTGAGCGAGAGCGGCGGCAGTTCACGGATCGAGGTGCTCACAGCGCTCGCGGTCTCGGGGCTGGAGTGGTACGAGGAGCCGGCCCCCCAACGCTCGGCGGATCCAGCGATGTAGGGCGCGCGGTCGAAGGCACGGCCCGAGCCCACCGAGTAGACGATTGCGCCCCAACCGTCGTCGGGCAGATCGAGCGCGCCGAGGTTGCCGACGCGGTACTGGACGTCGAATGGCACCCCCGCGATGACCGTTTCGGGGACCTCGACCGCCTCGACCTTGAGGTTGAACCTGCTCTCGTCGACCAGCGCGATGGTCACGGTGAACGGGCTCGCGGTGAACACGCTGTCGCGGTCGAAGTACGTCGTCGCCTCGACAAGGTACGTGCCCGCGGGCAGCTCATTCTCGATGCGGGCGTTGAACTTCTTGCCGCCGTCGTCATCGCTGTAGATGTAGCCGCCATCGGCGTCGAGCAGGAACAGGTATGGGTCGCCGTCGTCAGAGACGAGGTCGACGCGTACGAGACTGTCCTCGGCGAGTTTGAAGCTGTACGTGTGCGCGGGTGTGTCGTCCCGGAACCTGGCACCGCAGTCGTCGTGCGCCCACGTTGCCGCGGACGTCAGGGTGACGCCTGGCTCGAGGACGCCCAGCTCAACCGGCTCACATGCCGCGGAGATGAAGATGGTCAGCGTGAAGTCGGCCCCACCGCGCCCCCGTCCGCCGCCGCCTGCAGCCTCGACCAGGTAGACGCCCGGGGCCAACTCCAGCTCGATGCGGGAATCGAGGGCAGGACCTCCGTCGTCGTCGTGCGCGACGCGGCCGCGCTCGCCCGTCATCAGGTGGATGAATGAGTCACCCTCGTCGGACTCGAGGTCGATGTGGACCCACGCGGTCTCGGTGACTTCGAAGCGGTACGTATACGCGTCGCTATCGGGCAGGAATGCGGAGTCGCAGTCCTCGGTCGTCCAGCGGCCTTCGGCCACCAGCGCGGCGTCGCGGGTGAGTTCGCCGAGGTCGATGACCTCGCACTCGTTCGGATGCTCGGCCGCCGCGGGACGGGGACCGTCCATCACGAGTGCTGTTCCCATCAACGCGACTGCGAGTGCTGCGGCCGCGAGGAGGCGGGCGCTCAGGGACGAGGATGCGAGGACTCCACGCATAGTTCATCTCCAGACCTCGGACGTTGGGATGGAACGGCAGTATCACATACGGGACGGCAGAAAAAAGGCCATTCGATGAACACTTGGGGCGCCCGGATCGCCGCGAGTCGCTCTAGCGTCTCTGCGCAGCCAGTGCGGAGCTACATCGAAGGGCCCTCTCCCTCCAACGCGGTGCGCAGACGACGTTGGACCTCCCTTATCTGCTCCGGACCCTCGTACGGGTGGCGCGGCCAGAAGAAGCCTCGCAGCCCGTCCCCGCGGCTGCGCGGCACGACGTGCAGGTGGAGGTGCGCGACGCTCTGGCTGACGCGGTTGTTGTTCGCGACGAACGTGCCCTCTGCCTCGAGCGCCTCGGGCATGACCCGCGCGACGCGCTGCACCACCTCGAAGAACGCCCCGAGGGCCGCCGCCGGCAGTTCGGGCAGGGTCTCGACGTGCGCGCGCGGGATGACGAGTGTGTGGCCCGGGAAGAGCGGGCGGTGGTCGAGGAAGGCGAGCGTTGCCTCGTCCTCGTACACCACGGACGCGTCCGCGTCGCCAGATGCGATGGCGCAGAAGACGCACCGCGCCGCGTCGTTCGGCGGCGTCACGGCGCGTCCGCCTCGCCTCCTGCTCCGACGGCGGACACGATGAACGCCGCGATGGCCGTGGTGATGGGTACGGCCGCCACGATGCCGGTGCTGCCCATGAGCGTGCGCACGATCTCCGTGGCGAACAGGTCACGGCTGATCAGCAGCCCCAGCGGCTCGGGCTGCGCGGTAAGCAAGACGACGAGCGGGAGCGACGCGCTCACGTAGGCGAGCACCAGCGTGTTCACCGTCGACGCGATGTGGTCGCGCCCCACGTTGAGCGCGCGAGAGAACAGCTCGGACGGCCCGAGGTGATCGTTGGCGCGCCGCAGCTCGAACACCGTCGACGCCTGGGTGGCGGTGACGTCGTCGAGTACGCCGAGCGAGCCGATGATGATGCTGGCAAGCAGCAGCCCGCGCGCGTCGATCGTGTTCTCGGAGAGGATGTTGAGCGCGATCGCATGTTCGTCGGCGAGCCCCGTCAGCTCCGTGAACGCCACACCGAAGCTGGCGAAGGCGAAGACGAGCCCGAGGCTGAGCGCGGTGCCGCTGATGGCAGCCACGGTCTTCCAGTTCGCCCCGTGGGCGAGGATGAGGGTGGTGAGTGCAATCACGATCGCCCCGATCACCGTCGAGGTAACCGGATCCCAGCCCGTCAGGATGGCGGGGATGATGAAGCGCACGATCACGAGGAAGCTCGCCGCCAGCCCCACGAGCGACCACACGCCTCGCCACCGTCCGACGAGCGCCACCAGCGCCGCGAACGTGATCACCAGCACCCACAGCGCGAGTGCCCGCGAGCGGTCGGCGATGAAGTAGGTGGTCCCGTCGGGCGTCTCGTTCGCGGTCACCAGGAGGCGGTCGCCCACCTCGACGATGATGCCGACCGGGTCCTCCTCGGCGAATTGGCGCTCGATCGCGACCTCTTCGCCGCCACTCAGCCGCACTGTGACGCTCTCGCTGCGGATCGTGCCGACGGAGGTCTGCTGCCGCGCCGTCACCTCGATGGCGACCACCTCGGCCTCCGTGGAGTCGGCGCCGAAGGGGTTGAGCGGCGGGGTCTCGAACCCGCCAACAGCCGGCGCGATGCCGATCGTCACGAACAATACGACCGCGACGGCGCTGTAGGTGAGGGCATGGGGGTGGAGGAGGAGAGAGCGCACGGTCACGCGCGCAGTCTGACCCGACGGCCACACCCGCGCCACCTGCTGCGACGTATCATCGACACATGAGCAATGCGCTGGCTCCGCTCATACATCGGCGGCCTCCGCCCGCCATACCGAGGCGCCTCCTCGGCTACGCCGTGCTCGCTGCGGTCGTTGGTTGGGCGATCGTGCAGGGCGCGCACTCGCATGACACGCTGCAGCCGGTCGCCGCAGACCTGTCGGGCGCCGAGGTCTCGCGCGTCATCCACGTCGATGCCTCGACCGGGCAGCTCGACCTTGCCGATGTGGCCGTCGCGCCGGGCGAGGTCGTGGAGTTCGTCCTCGATGGGAGCGGGGGGTCGGGGCATCGCTTCGTGCTCGCCGGCCTCACGGGTGCGGCGATCCAGCAACGCGCTGCGCCGAACGGCGACGTGATCGTGCGGGTGCAGGCGCCGCAGGACGGCTCGCTCAGCTTCTTCTGCGCGATCCCGGGCCACGAGGGGTTGCACGGCAGCCTCGTCGTCGGGGTCGCGGACTAGCCCGAGTCTCCATGCGCCTCGCGGGCGCCGTGCAGCGCTGGCTCCAGGCCATGCGCCCGGAGCAGCGCACCGTCCCCGAGGATCGCTTCAGTCGGCCCGTCGCCCACGACGCGCCCCCCGGAAAGCACGACCACCCGTGTCGCGAGCGCGCGCGCCATCGCCAGGTCGTGCGTGGCGATGAGCTGGGTGAGCCGGAGCGCGCGGAGCAGTTCGATCAACTCGTGGCGTGCCGCAGGGGCGAGCGAGGCCGTCGGCTCGTCGAGCACGAGGATGTCGGGGCGCATCGAAAGCACGGTCGCGATGGCGACACGCTTCTTCTCGCCCAGGCTGAGGCGGTGCGGTGTGCGGTCCTCGTAGGCCTCCATGCCCACCTCGGCGAGTGCGGCGCGCGAGCGTGCGAGGACCTCGTCGGCCTCGAGCCCCTGGTGAAGCGGTCCGTAGGCGACGTCGTCGAGCACGGTCGGCGAGAAGAGCTGGTCGTCGGGGTTGGAGAACAGCAACCCGACGCGCGAGCGGATCGACCGCACCGAGTCGTCGGTGAGCGGTTCACCGAAGACCTCGACGGAGCCCTCGCCCCGGATCAGCCCGTTGAGCAGGCGCATCAGCGTGGACTTGCCCGCCCCGTTCGGGCCGAGCACCGCGACGAGCTCACCGCTGGCGATATCGAGGTCGATGCCGGCGAGGCCATGCGTGCCGTCGGGGTAGTCGTAGCGGACGCCGCGCAGCCGCAGGGCGGGCGCGTCGCCGTCGCCGGGTGGTCGCGCGCCGTTGTCGCTCACAGCCGCACCGCCGCCTGCACGGCAGCGCCGTAGGCCACCATCACCACAGCGACGGCGACCGCAAGGCGGCCAATCGGCGGCACGGTGAGGTGGCGGGCCTCGCCGTCGTAGCCGCGCGCGAGCATCGCCGCATGCACGCGCTCGCTGCGCTCGATGGATCTCACGAACAGCGTCCCGACCAGGTTGCCGGCGACCCTGGCACGCCAGCGCAGGCCGCCACCTGCGCGGTGACCGGGCAGCGCCGCGCTGCGGCTCGCGCGCGCCTGGAGCATCCGTGAGGCCTCGTCGGTGACGACGAACAGGTAGCGATACGCGAACTCGATCGAGGCCACGAGCAGCCTCGGCAGGCGCAGTGCGCGCAACGCACGGAGGAGCGTGGGCGCTTCGGTCGTCGCCATCAGCACGACGCCGACGATCACGGAGAGCCACGACTTCCCGAGGATCGTGAGGACGGCAGTCGTCCCCTCGTCGCTGATGGTCCAGCCGAGTATTGGCAGCTCGGCGATCGCCTCGCCCGGCCGCGTGAACAGCAGTGGTAGCGCCACGAGCAGGAACGGTACGGCGAGCAACGCTCGCCCGAACACGAGCCGCAGCGGCAGCTTCGACGTGACCACGACGGCGCCGACCGGGAGGGCGAGCAGCGCGAGCGCCGACCAGTCGCCCTCGCGCGTGAACGTGATCGCGAAGATGTACGCCAAGGCGGCCACGAGTTTCACGCGCGCGTCGGCACGGTGTATCGCGCTGTCGCTGGCGTGATAGCGCTCGATGAGCGCGTGGGCGGCCACGTGCGCCCTCGAGGCCCGGGCTACCGCGGCCCGCTCGAGGCGGGCGCGTCCCCGCGCCGGTTGCGGCCCGAGCGCGAACGCAGGACACGCGCGGCGAGCAGCGCGATGCCGGCGACCACGAGTACGCCGATCACGCCGGCGAGGATCGTCGATGCAGCCTCGTTGTCCACTCCGGGGATCGAGTAGTCGGGAAGCAACTCGAAGCGGGCGCCCTCGGCCTGGTCGGCGAAGCCTTCGTCCTCGGCGACGCGCTCGAGGCCGTCGGGACTGCTCGATGCATTCGGCGCGAGGACGAGCACCACGAGCAGCGCGGCGATGAGGCCGCCTGCGAGCAGCGCGAGGTTGCCCCGCCGCATCGCTAGACCTCGGCCTGCGCGCGTCGCGCCAGGAGGTCCGGGCGGGCGGCCCGCACGAGCCCGAGCGCGCCGACGGTGATGAGCCCCTCGCCGACCCCGATGAGTGCGTGGACGCCCACCATCGCAGGCAGCGCGACCGCGAGCGGCGATGTGCCAGAGGCGGCGAGCTGGAACGTCGTCGCAAGGGCGGCTGCCTCGACGGAGAGCCAGGCGGCGGCGAACGCCGCCACGGCGGGCACGGCCGGATGCAGGCCGCGGACGGAGTGGAGCACGCGGTACACGCCCCAGCCGATGAGCACGGTGATGATGGCCATGTTGAGCGTGTTCACGCCGAGTGCCGCGAGTCCGCCGTCCTGGAAGAGCAGCGCCTGCAGCGCGACGACCGCGGTCATCACGATAATCGCCGCCCACGGCCCCAGCAGGATCGCGGCGAGCGCCCCTCCGAGCAGGTGCCCCGAGGTGCCTCCCGCGACCGGGAAGTTGACCATCTGCCCGGCGAAGATGAAGGCGGCCATCACGCCCATCAGCGGCGCCGCGCGCTCATCGAGGTTGCGGTCCGCGCGGCGCGCGGCGAGCGCGATGACGCCCGCGGCGATCACCCAGCCCGCAGCCGCGACAGGCGCGCTGACGAAGCCGTCCGGGATGTGCAGCGCGGGCGCCTCGGTGGCTGTGATCGCGGTGACCGGGTCGATGGCAGCCATGGTCGTATCCGGTCCTAACCACTCGCCGGGCGGCAGTCCGGGCAGAGGCCGGGAATCGCGAGGTGACGGATGTCCGCCTCGAACCCGGCCTGCTCGCGGATCTCGGCCTCGGCCAGCTGTAGCGAGGAGAGTTCGACGACTTCGGTGCGGCCGCAGGAGCTGCATTCGATGTGGTGATGCGTGGTGCCGGGCTCGTTCCACTCGTAGACGGTGGTGCCGGAGGCGCCGCGCAGCTCGGAGGTGAGCAGCAGCGTCGTGGAGGTTTCGAGGGTGCGGTAGACGGTCGAGAGCGAGATATCGGCCAGTGGGTCGTCGCCGCGCACGCGGTCGAGGATCTGCTCGGCGCTCTGGTGCTCGTCGGCGTGGCGCAGCGCGCTCAAGATCTTGGCTCGCTGGATGGTGAGCCGGCGGCCGCGGTCACGGACCGCCTGGGCGATCTCGGGTTCGCAACTCACGGTCGCACCCCCTCCGCTGCGCCGATTCGCTGCTGCGAATCTTTGCAGCAACATTGTATCGCACCCGCGGCGGCGGTCACACCTCGACGGCGGCTATGCTGCGACCCCGGAACCGGCGAGGGGGCCACCGTCGACGTCGCACTGATCGCCGTGGTGGTTGCGGCCAAGTACCTGCTGCCCCTGCTGCTCATCCCGTTCCCGTTCCTCGCCGGGTGGGCGAACTTCGTCCTCGACAGCGCGGATGGCGAGTTGCTCATACCGCTCGGGCTGTCCGACCCGGTCTACCAGCAGATCGACAAGTCGGCCGACTACGTCACGTATGCCTTCATGGTCGTCGCAGCGTGGCGCTGGCCGCTGCGACGGGTCATCGTCGCGCTGTTCGCGCTGCGCACGGTCGGGCAGGCGCTGTTCTTCATCACGGGCAACGAGATCGTCTTCTTCTTCTTCCCGAACTTCCTCGAGCCGCTGTTTCTCGTCTACGCGACGATCCTGTTCTTCAAGGGGTCGGAGGCGCCCGCGTTCTTCGCACGCTACGCCGTCGTGATCTGGGTGCTCGTGGTCGCGTACAAGCTGCAGGACGAGTTCATCACGCACGTCGCGAACGTCGACCGCTCCGAGCTCATCGCGAAGCTCTTCGGCGGGTGAGCGGGCCGGGGCGGGGCGATCGCGCACGCCTCAAGTGCCGCGAGAGCGACCGGCGTGATGGTTCGTTTGGAGCGGGAGATGGGATTCGAACCCACGACCCTCTGCTTGGAAGGCAGATGCTCTACCCCTGAGCTACTCCCGCCCCGGGTGATCCATTCAAGCGATGTGGCCTCGCGGGGTCAATCAAGGCACCGCGCCGCCGCAACGCCAGCGCTCGCCTATAACGTGTATGCACTCTAACATATCGCAATGTCCACCGCGCTCGACGCACGGATCCGCTGCCCGCGCGACACGCCTGTCGAGCGAGCGAACCAGGTACCTCGCACGTCCCTTCGACTCGCAGTCCTCGTGCTGTTCGCGGCCGTCGTCGCGCTCGCGCTCTGGTCCGGGCGCACGGCCAACGCGCAGGAGGCATTCGAGGCGGGCGAGCAAGTGGTGGTCAGCGCCGATGGCGACGGCCTGAACCTTCGCGCTGGCCCAACGACGAGCGCTCTCGTGCTCATCGAGGCTGTCGCCGACGGCACGCTCGTGACCGCCCTCGGCGAGCAGCGACAGGCCGACGGCTACGTGTGGGAACGCGTCGATGTCGACGGCGTCCGGGGCTGGATGGCCGCGATATACCTCGTGCCCGTCGTGGGCGACACGACCGAAGGCGGGGACGATGCGACCGATGCCGACGAGGTAGACACCACGCCCGAAGAGCCGACCCTCCTGACCGTTCCCCCACCGGGCGGATTCACGATGGGCCCGGCGGGGACGACAGACCTCGAGGCCTTCGTGGACGCGCAGTCGTTCGACGTTGCCGGGATCTGGCTGTTCCGGCCGCCCACCCAGGACTACCTGAGCTACATCCCCGGAGCGCCCTCCTTCGTGAACACGCTCGACAGCTCCTCGATGGACCGCGGTAGCATCCTGCTCGTGTCCCGCCGTGGGGGCGAGGAAGGCGAGGCGGCCGAGCCGCCGACGGAGACGGACGGCCCCGTGACCGGCGAGGGCAACCCGTTCCCCGCCCCGCCGCGCGACAGGCTGACGATCGGCGTATCCGGCACCAACGACCCCGAGACGCTCGCGGCCGCGCAGGGGTTCCACGTGGTGGCGATGTTGGTGCTCGACATCCCGTCGCAGCAGTGGCTCTCGTACATCCCCGGCGCACCCGCGATCGTGCAGACGCTGGGGCGCGGGCAGTTGCAAGCGGACTCGGTGGTCTGGATCCGTGCCGGGGCGGGCCCGGCAGTCGTCGAGACGGTCGAGGCGACGCTCAGCTACTACTACTGCAACCAGGGCTCGTTGGCGGCGTCGATTGGCGACGGCGGCGGGTGGTGCGGCGCGATGGCCAACGGGGAGATCGTCCACGAGGGCGCTGCCGCGTGTGCACGCGAGCACCTCGGGCAGCGCTTCCGCATCGTCGACGACCCGCTCGGGCTGACCTACACCTGCAAGGACACCGGCAGCGCCGTACACGGCCAGCACCGCGACGTCTGGTTCGACAACAGCGACGACGGCTACCGCTGGATCGTCGAGGTCGGCTACACGGCCCAGGTCGAGATCCTCGCGGACGAGTAGCTTCGGACGCGGCTCCGAGCCGCGAGCCCTCGTATCCTCGACTCGACACGCTGGCACGGCTACTGTGTGGCCGCTTGAAGGAGGCTGGGATGCCTGATGTAGACCTCGACGGCGTCACGATTCACTACGAGGAGGCCGGCGACGGGCCCCTCGCGTACGTCTACTGCCACGGACTCGGCTCGAACGGCGCGATGTTCGTGGAAGAGGACCTGGAGTGGTACGCGCAGCACTTCCGCACGGTCGCCTGGGACCAGCGCGGGCTCGGCCAGTCGGGCCAGGCCGCGCGATACTCGCTTCCGCTGTACGCGGCCGACCTCGCGAGGCTCCTCGACCACCTCGAGATCGAGCAGGCAGTGGTCTACGGCGTCTCGTGGGGCGGCTACCTCGTCCAGCGCTTCGCGCTCGACTACCCCGAGCGCTGCGCTGCGCTCGTCATCGACTCCTCGTCCAGCGAGGTCAACGCGATGAGCTCGCAGGACTGGTACCAGCGAGGTGAGTTCGCCCGCCTGGGCGCGGCGGCCCTCGCAGGCCGCGACTTCGAGGCCGCGTTCGACGGGCACCGCGCCCTCGACGCCTCGAACGCGCCGGACGTCGAACCGCGTCACGTCGACTCCTTCGTGGCGCAGGCGCGCGCTATCGCGGGCACGCGCGAGCACCCACTCACCGGCGAACTGCACCGCATTGCGTGCCCGACGCTCGTCGTGGGTGGCGGGGCGGACGTGGTCGCAGGCGCGGGCGGCTCCGTGGTGCTCGGTCGCAACATCCCCGGCGCGCGCACGGAGATCGTGCAAGACGCAGGACACGGTGTGTACCGCGACAAACGCGAGGTGTTCCGGCCGCTGCTGCTGGAGTTCCTCGCCGACCACGGGCTGCTCAGCAACTAACGAGGAGGCGCATCGTGGCCCTCGACCTGTCCAACCTCGGCGACGAGGTGCTCGCGTTCCTCGCGGAGCGACACCTCGCCACACTCACAACGCTCCGCGCCGATGGCACCCCGCACGTGGTGCCGGTCGGCTTCGGCTACGACCCCGAGGAACGCGTGGCGCGCATCATCACGTTCGGCACCTCGCAGAAGGTCCGCAACGTGGGTGATGGCGGCCGTGCCGTGCTCGCGCAGGTCGACGGCGGGCGCTGGCTCTCCCTGGAGGGCGAGGCGCGTGGTGACCGACGCCGAAGGCGTCGCGCGCGCCGTCGATGCGTACGCGGCGCGCTACGAGCAGCCGGGCGAGAACGACGGCCGCGTGGCCATCGAGGTGTCGGTGACGCGAATGATGGGGCGCGGCTAGGGTCGTTTCCGCGACGGATCGTACTACGAGTCGAGCGGCGCGATTCTCTCGAGGATCGCGGCCCGCCGCGAGTCGCCCATTGGCTCACAGATCGCTCGGAACTGCTCGCGCAGGTTCGCGAGCTGGATGTCATCGCGCCCGGACAAGCGCGCTATCAACTCGTGGATAGGCCAGCTCACCTGTGCATCTTGCCTCGGCAGTAGCACGCCGACACTGTCAATCGCGTACTCACCTTCGTAGTCGAGCAACACGTAGCCGAGCAGCTGATCGAACCACATCCTTCCGGCGCGGCGCTCCGTCTTGATCTCCCAGAGGCAATTCTCCACTACGAGATCCGCGTCCGCACCACCAATATCAAGGCTCCCCGTGAAGTTCGGATTGAGCACCGCGTCCGCGCCGCGCCAAGCCGTATGTCGCCTGGAGAACGCGGAGCCGAGCGCTGTCACATCGTCCACCCAATCATCTGGGACAAGTGCTAACAACTGTGCCGCGGTATCGGGCGCCACATCACTGAAGTAAGACGGAGGCCAGGCGATCGGTCCCGCCCTGAACACCCCTTCGAAGGCAGCAAGGATCAGGCAGAAGCGTGCGAGCGTGCGCTCCTCGCTCTCTGCGGGGCCTCGCCGGTGCGGGGCGATGGTCACAATCGTCTGCTCCAGCTCGTCGAAGAAACTCGACACGCACTCGCCTGTGAGCTGGGGCTGCACGTAGGAACTCGCCACGTCGTCGGCCGCGCGTGCAGCAACGAACTCGGATGATGGAGTGTGCGCAAAGTGGTATCGGATGCGGTAGTCGATAGCCCTACCGACTTGCCCGTACGCGGCAGGCGATGCGCCCTCCGCCAGATGGTCTATACGCGGCTCGGAGAGCGCGTCCTTGAAGTCTGCGAGGACGCCTCGAGTATTCGGGAACGTGTCCCGGAAGAAGCGCCCGATCGGAGACTTCGTCCTCTTGTTGAGTTCCGACGTCAGGCTCAAGCCAGCCCGCCGTGTGAGAGCGTCGCGATGGGGCGGCGGCGCTGCGCGCCCGCCTCGGCCGTCCCGTCGCCGTTGACGGGCTCGGCAGCGACGACCAGCTCGCCGGGCTCCGGCATGTCGATCGCCGCGACTGGCTCGGGAACCTCCGAGCCATCTTCCGGCTCCACTGCATCGAGGTCTGAGGCAGCATCGGGAACCGCCATCGTGGCCGCAGGCTCGACGTCGTTGGTTGCCGCAGCGGGTTCGACGTCGTTCGTCGCGGTGACGGGCTCCGGTGCTTCGACCGGGGCCGAGGGCTCGACATCGTTTGTTGCGGCGACGGGCTCGCGCGCCTCCACCTCAACTGCCGGCTCGGCGTCGTCGGTGGTGGCGACGGGCTCTGGTGCCTCGACGACCGGTTCAGGCTCCTCGGTAGGCGGCACCGGCTCGGCAGTCGCGGCAGGTTCGACAGCCTCGACGAGGTCCGCCGGTTCGTCCATGTACTCGGCGACGGGGGCCTCGGCTGCTCCCGCGGGCTCAGCCGCCTCGTCCACGTCCTCAGCGACGGGGGGCTCGTCGACTCCTGCGGGCTCAGCGGCCTGATCCACGTCGGCGGCGACGACGGGTTCACGCGCTTGCCTCGCGGCGAGGCGTTCGGCGGCTTCTGCGCCTGTGGCTATGACCATGACCGGCGCCGACCAGGCGCGATCCTCCTCGCGTCGCCTTCGTATCCGCTTCACGATCACCCACGAGGCGACCAACACGACGACGGCCGCCGCGCTGATGAGCATGGTCAGCAGCGCGCCGAAGCTGTCCATGAGGGACAGGAAGAATCCGTTCACCGCCACGATGACGGCCCACCCGACGTCGAGTGCGAAGTCGAGCGCGCCGGCGCCCGCCAGGACGAACCCGCCGGTGACGGCGGTTCCCACGAGCACCGTCGCGGCGACCCAGACCAGCCAGGACTTGCGCGACCGACGCGCCTTCACCGCGATCGACGGTGCGGGTGTGGTGGCGGCGACTGGTTCCGGGACGGCCTCGGGCGCCGGCGCTGCTGCGGCGGCGACCGGCGCGGCTGCCGCGCCTGCCGGGGCCATGCTCGGTACGAGCCCGGCGGCCTGCCGTGCGAGCCATGACGGCGGCGGGGCAGGAGGCGTCGAGAAGACGAAGGCGATCGAGCCAAGGCCGCCCACGACGGCAAGGATGATGAAGCCGATCTCGTACGAGCCGGTGAGGTCGTAGCTCTGTCCGGCCACGATCGGGCCGAACACCATCCCGATCAGGATGATCATCGACGAGAACCCCATCACCGTGCCGAAGGCGGCGCGGCCGAAGTACTCGGCGCGGATCGCCATCGTGAGCGGACCTCGGGCGCCGAACGAGAGTCCGTGGATGACCGAGAATGTGAGAGCTCCCGGGAGGGTCGTCCAGAGCGTCAGTATCAGCAGCGACACCATGTGACCGATCATCGCCACCGCGAGTATGTGACGCATCGGCATGCGGTCGCCGAAGTAGCCCCCGAGCAGCATCCCGATCACCGTGAACACGGTGATCACGAGCAGCAGGTTCGCCGCCTCGGTCAGCGAGTAGCCGAGGCTGTCGTTCACGTACGAGACGAAGTGCACCATCACCGCGCCGATGACGAGCAGCGAGACGGCGTGGCCCACCGAGATGAGCCAGAACGAGCGCGTGCGCATCGCCTCCTGCCACGTGAAGTTGATCTCGTCGGGGTCGAACTCGTCCATCGTGCCGCCGGCCCCAAGCCCCTGGCGCGGTGGGTCGCCGTCGACGCCGTAGCCATACTGCTCGGGGCGGTGGCGCATGAGCATGGCGAGCGGCAGCCCAACCCCCAGGACGAGCAGGCCTGAGATGATGGACGTCTCGCGCCACCCGAGGCTCTCGAGAGCCCACGCGACGCCGGGCTGCAGGAACCCGCCGAAGGCGAAGCCGATGGCCATGAGCGCCGTCGCGAACGCCCGCTTGCGGTTGAACCAGTTCACGACCGCCACGGCGACGCCCATCATCGAGCCGACGCCCATGCCGAGCGCGATCACGATGAAGGCGATGTAGAACTCAGTGAGGGTGTTGATCTGGCTCAGCATGAAGAAGCCGATGCCGAAGATCGTGATCCCGACGAGCATGATCCGCCGCGGCCCGAACTTGTCGAGGATAAAGCCCTGGATGGGGCCGAGCAGGCCGGCCTCGACCATCTGGATGGAGAAGGCGATCGAGAGCGCCGTGCGGCTCCAGCCGAACTCGTCCACGAACACCACGACGTACTGCCCGAAGGCGTGGAACATCAGCCCGCCGAGGATGGCGTTGAGCACGAAGCCACCGGCGACGATGTACCAGCCGAAGAAGATGCCCTTGCGCTTCGGCGGCGCGGGCGGCTCGGCGTATGGGGCGGCGGTCAGAGCCCCGTCTTGATCGCGCGCGACGGTCATCGAGGCTGGCCCGCCTCGCGGCGCGAGCGTGCGTATGTAGTGCTCGACGTAACCATGCTGCCGCCGATGATAGCGCGCCGGGGCGTTGCGGGCTCAGCGCGGCCGACTTCGGGCCTGTCGACGGCGCTCAGCGGGGAGGGGATCTGACTCCGCTCACCCGAACGCTCGGGGACGGCAGCGCGCTTCCGGTGGGGCGTCCGCGGCTAGTTGTCCGCGGGCACTACGCGAATGGACGCGATAATCCCCTCGGAGAACGAATCGACTGTCCATGAGAGCAGTTGGCCGGTGGATAGGTCGAAGGACACATAGCGCGTCGCGTCGCCTCTCAAAACGATGACCTGATTTTCGGCATATTCGTGGACCGCCACTCGCACACGTGCCGGAAGCGTGACGAGGTAGTCCGAGTCAAGCAGGCGCCACTGCGTGAACCCGTCGCCGATCACTACTTCGCCATCGCTGATGTTCGGAATCCCGTCACGCGGGAGGGAGTACCTCGTTCCGAACGCGCTATTGGAGGGCGTGTCACCCGTCGCACCGTGGCGGCGGATCTGGAACTCGTACTCTCGGTCAGGTGTGAGCCCACGGACGCGATAGCGGCGCGTGGTGACGTCACTGCCGGGGATGTCCGTCCAGGCGCCCCACGGACGGGTCTCAGGACCACTGCTCGCGCGCCAGCGGTGCTGCCAACTTGCGGCGAGAGCCGGCTCGTCAGTCCACCCGAGCACCAGAACATCCTGTGCCGCCACGCGGAGGACGGTCAGTTCGGGAGGGGGCGGCCACACGTGTTCGCGAAGCCATCGCGACTCTTCGATGCGATCGAACCCGGCTCCGAGCGCTCGGTCTACGTCATCAGGCCAGCGGCCCCAGCTCTGGCATGGGTCCACGTTGAGACCGAGCGAGGCACCGTCGGCGGAGTCCAGGACGAGCGCCATCCCGCCGCCGAGAATCAATCCTCCCAGACTCAGTTCGACTCCTGCGGGCACGTCGAACAAAAGAAACGGCTCATCATCGCGTACCGCGAACTGGTAGGTGCCCTGGGTCAGCGTGCGGTCATCGTACGTGATATCGATTGGCGACCCGCAGTCCGGGAGTCCGAGTGAGTCGATGTCGGTATTCGGCAAGCCGCGCAGCGGTGGCGGTACACAGCTCCCTATGGGGTTGTCGCGGAGATGTAGGTGCCTCAGGCGCGGCAACTGGGTCAGCTTCGAAGGGATGCCACCCGTCAGATCGTTACCGTCCAGACGCAACGTCGTGAGGGCCGTGAGGTTGCCGAGGAGCCCCGAGAGTTCGCCGCTGAGCCCGAGGTCGGACAGCTCCAGCTTCGTCACGCGCAGCGGAGAGCCCTCCAGGGTCACGCCCGTCCAGGTCGAGATATCGCGTCCAGTGCTCCAGTTGAGGGACCCCGCTCCTGCAAGGGTGTCGCGCAGCTCAAGGAGGTGAGTGGCGTCGGTTTCGAGCTGTTCATTGATCAGGGGGAATGTGAGGGTCATGTCCCCGTACTGGTAGTTCCCCATGCTAGTGCCGTCGTCGAGGTGCAGCTTGTGACCCCAAACGGGGCACGCGGTTGCTTCGCGGCACGCCGCTCCGCACGCATGAACCCACACCCGGCCCTGGTCGGACACAAGATGCGTTATCCGGATCTGTGCGCCTCCGAGGCTCAGATCGCGGTGGCGGCGGTCGCGATCCGCGCCGTTGTGACCCACGATCGGGAATGGGACAGGCCCGATCCGGGTGCCGCTGCCTCCTTCCTGGCGGGCACTCACCCAGATGTCCTCTGGGTCATCTACCTGCTGCCAGACGCGAAGGTGAACGGTGACGACATCGACCTGACTGCCGTCCTCACCTGAATGTTCAGACGTGCATGCAGCAGCCGTGAGTGTCAGCAGCAACCCTACCGACAACGCCCCACCGAGCTTCAGAAGGCCCACTTTGTCCCTAGAGATTCAGCGCGCGGTTTCGAGGTAGACGGTGCCGATCACCTCGTCGTCGATGAGCTGCTGGTAGCGCGCGTCGTCGACGCCGAGGAGGCCCTGCAGGATCTCCTCGTTGTGCTGGCCCAGCGTGGGGGCGGGCGTCTCGAGGTCGGCCGGGCCCCGCGCGAGCTTCGCCATCACGCCGGGGTAGAGGTACGGGCCGATCACGGGGTGGCCGATCTCGGCGAAGAACTCGCGGGCGAGGAGCTGTGGGTCGTCGAACATGTCGGGCTGGTGGTAGACGATCGCGGCCGGCACGCCGATCGCCTGCAGCCGTGTCATCCACTCCGCGGGCGTGCGGTCCGCCGTCGCGCCCGCCACCAACTCCTCGAGGGCGTCCTCGTTGCGTTTGCGCGCGACGACGGTGGCGAAGCGTGGGTCCTCGGCGAGGCCGGGCAGACCCAGCTCCGTAGCGAGCGCACCGAACGCCTCGTCGCCCGGGACCGCGATGGCGATCCAGGCATCCTCGCCGCGCGCCGGGAAGAGGCCGCACGGCGCCATCGAGGGGTCGCGGTTGCCGGGCGCTTCCTGCACGCGGCCGTTGAGCGAGTAGTCCATGAAGCCGTACGAGACGTGGTGGGCGACGGCCTCGGACTGCGAGATTTCGATGAACTGGCCGCGCCCCGTGCGCTCGCGCGCGATCAGCGCCGCGATGATCGAGAAGGCGGCGTGCGCGCCGGCGTTGGGGTCGCCATGGAACGTGGCCGAGACCTCGGCGGGAGACTCGCCGCGGTAGCCGCGCAGCATGGTGTGGCCGGCGACGGCCTCCATGGTCGCGCCGTAGCCCTTGAAGTGGCTGTACGGCCCGTCCAGTCCGAAGCCGGGGAAGCTCGCCATCACGAGCATCGGGTTCACCTTCGACACGGCCTCCCACCCGCCGAAGAGGCGGTCGACGACGCCCGCCGCGCTGTTCTCGAGGTAGGCGTCGGAGATGCGGACGAGGTCGAAGAACAGCTCGCGGCCCGCCTCGCTGCGCAGGTCGAGCGTGATGCTCTTGTGGCCGCGCGAGGCGTAGTTGAACGAGTTGCGGCGGTTCCAGAAGCCCTCGCTGACGTCGCGGTTGGCGAAGCTCGTGCCGAGTGGCCCTTGCGCCTGCTCGGGCGGGACGTGGCGCACGTTGCCCCGGGTGGGCGTGAAGTGCTGGATCGACTCGATCTCGATCACCTCGGCGCCGAGGTCCGAGAGCATGAGCGTGCCGGTCGGGCCCGCCCACACGATCGCCTGCGAGAGGATGCGCACGCCCGCGAGCGGGCGAGGGTCGTCGCCGGGATCGAATGCAGTCATCAGACCACGTCCCGCTGCCGCAGCACCGCGACGTCCTGTGTCGTGTAGCCGAGGTCCCCGGTGAGCACCTCGACCGTGTGCTGGCCGAGCGTGGGCGCCGGGCGCATCTCGCCCGGCGTGTCGGACATGCGCAGCGGCAGGCCCGGCATGACCACCTCGCCGATCGCCGGCTGCTCGACCGGCTCGAAGAACTCGCGAGCGTGCAGGTGCGGGTCGTTGAAGACGTCCTCCATCGTGTTGAGCGCGCTGATCGGGAGGCCCTCGGCCTGCCCCCGCTCCATCGCCTCGCGCTTGGTGTGTGCGGCGAGCCAATCAGTCAGCAGCGGCTCGACCTCGGGCAGGAAGTCGGGGTCGTCGAGGCGTGCGAGGAAGGCCTCGTCCTCGGCGAGGTCGGGGCGTTCGATCATGCGGGCCATGCGAGGGAAGAACGTCGCCTGCCCGGCGATCGAGACGTAGCCGTCCGTGCACTGGAACACGCCGTTCGGCATCGCGTTGCGCAGCTGTGAGGCCGAGCGCGTCGTCGAGAGGCCGCCCGCGTACTGGTATGCGACGAGGTTCGGGCCACCTCGGTCCATGGAGCTCGCGAGGATCTCCATCAGCGAGGCGTCGACACGCTCGCCGCGGCCGGTGCGCCGCGAGCCGAAGACGGCACCGATGGTGTACGTCGCGAGCACCCCACCGGCGAGGAAGAGCGGCGCGTAGAGCCCGATCCTCGCCGGTTCGCGCCCCTCGGCGCCGGTGAGCGAGAGCACCCCGCCCATGGCGTACGCGCCGAGGTCGTCGAGCTCGAAGTCGCGGTAGGGGCCGTCCTGCCCGTAGTTGCTGAGCTGGACGAGCGCCGCCCCCGGCTGGATCGCCTCGAGCCGATCGGCGTCGAGGCCGAGGCGGCCGAGCGTGCCGGGCCGAAACGACTCGATGACGAGGTCGGCGTTGGTAGCGAGCCGCTGGAGGATGCGTCGTCCCGTGGCGGTGGCGAGGTTCAGCGTGACGCTGCGCTTGCCGGTGTTGAGCTCGAAGAACAGGCCGCTGCGGTCGGGGTGCGGCCGGTCGCCGGGGAACGGTCCGATGCGTCGCGAGGGGTCGCCGCCGTCGGGCCGCTCGATCTTGACGACGTCGGCGCCGTAGTCGGAGAGCAGCTTGGTCGCGTAGGGACCCGCGACCCCCTGGGTGAGGTCCAGTACGCGGATGCCGAGCAGCGGTCCGGCCATCGAGGCCCCCTGAGCCGCTGGCCTGACGGTAGGCGGCGCGAGCCAGCCTTTCAAGCACGGGGAGCGCCAAGGGCGCGACCGTGGCGCCGTAGCGGTTCGCTAGACTGCGCCGCACCGGGCGCGATACGTCGGAGCGGAGGAGTGAAGCATGCCGGACGTGATCTATGAGAAGCACGACTTCTATGCGGTGTTCACGATGAATCGACCGGAGAGCCTCAATGCCCAGAGTGTCCGCCTCGGGGCGGAGTTGGGGGAGGCCGTGGCCGACTTCAACCAGGACGCGGACATGCGTGTGGGCATCCTCACTGGCGGGGGCCGGGCCTTCTCCGCGGGAGCCGACCTCAAGGAGATGGCGGAGGGCGAGGGGGCCGAAGAGGACAACTGGGACGACACGATGTTCTCGCGGAGCTCCAAGCCGTTCATCGCCGCTATCAACGGGCTCTGCATCGGAGGCGGCCTGGAGTCCGCGCTGGACTGCGACATCCGGATCTGCTCGACCGAGGCGTACTTCGGTCTGTTCGAGGTGCGGCGAGGGATCACCGCGAGCTACGCGTGGTACCACCTGCCGCGCGTGATCAGTGCCGCGGCCTCGAACTACGTGCTGCTGACCGGCGACCGCATCTCCACCGAGCAGGCGTTGCAGTTCGGCATCGTGACCGAGGTCGTCGAGCCCGAGCGCCTGATGCCGCGCGCGGTCGAGATCGCCGGGCTGATCGCGAGCAACGCCCCGCTGTCGGTGCAGGGCACGAAGGAGGTCGCCCGGAGCTGGCGCATGGCCGAACTGGACGACTCGACGCGTGTCGGCAGCCCGGTGCTCGCCAGGATCATGGCGTCGGAAGACGCGATCGAGGGGCCGACGGCGTTCGCGGAGAAGCGCGAGGCGCGCTGGCAGGGGCGCTGACTACGCGCCGCGAGGCGCGGAGCCCGCGCGTTCGCTAGACTGCGGGCGCCCGGAAGTGACGGGCCGGCGCGAACGTCGGAGCGGGCGATGCGCTGCACACGAGAGGAGCTGGCGAATGCCGGACGTAATCTACGAGAAGCGTGACTTCTATGCCCTGTTCACGCTGAACCGCCCCGAGCGCCTCAACGCCCTGGGCGGCACGCTCATGGCCGAGATGGCCGAGGCCGTCGCGGACTTCAACGAGGACACGAACATGCGAGCCGGCATCGTGACCGGCTCTGGCCGCGCCTTCTGCGCTGGCGCCGACCTCAAGGAGATGGCCGAGCGCGTCTCCGGCCCCGGCGGCCGGGCGTTCGACACCAGCGCGCCGCAGATGGACGGCATGGTCTACTCGCGTAGCCCCAAGCCGTTCATCGCAGCGATCAACGGCCTCGCCATCGGCGGCGGCATGGAAACCTCGCTGGACTGCGACATCCGCATCTGCTCGACGGATGCGTACTTCGGCCTGTTCGAGGTGAAGCGCGGCATCCTGGCCGGCTACGGCATCTACCACCTCCCGCGCGTCATCAGTGCGGCGGCCTCGAACTACGTGCTGCTCACCGGCGACCGCATCAGCCCGGAGCAGGCACTGCAGTTCGGGATCGTGACCGAGGTGCTCGATCCCGACCGGCTGATCCCGCGCGCGGTCGAGATCGCGGAACTGATCGCCACCAACGCGCCGCTGTCCATCCAGGGCACGAAGCAGGTCGCGCAGACCTGGCGCAAGGCCAAGATGACCGACTCGCTCCAGGTGGGCGCGCTGGTCAACGAGAAGGTCCTGTCGTCCGAGGACTCGAAGGAAGGCCCGGTCGCCTTCGCCGAGAAGCGCGAGCCGCGCTGGCAGGGTCGCTAACGCCCAGACCTTCGCGTCGAACGTAACGGGCGGCCCGCGCCGAGAGGTGCGGGCCGTTCCGCGTCTGGTCGCTCCACTAGACTGCACCGCAACGGAGCGGGTAGCGGTGCCGACGTCGGAAGCGTCGAGGCGCGGCTCACGGACGAACTGGCGAGGACGCGAAGGAGGGCCCGATCGCCTTCGCGGAGAAGCGCGAGGCACGGTGGCAGGGGCGCTGACACCCGAGTGACGACTCGAACATAACGGATGGGTGATCGACCTGGCGGCTCGGCGCGAGGGGTGCGCCGTGCCGTAGAGCGTCGAGCCCGTACACTACCCCGGCGGGGTATGTGGGCGGCCCGAGCCGCCCTGATTGGCGCCTATGACGCACGGGGCGATGGCGGAGGTGGACGTCACTCAGCGCGGCCCGCGCGTGTTCTGGGGCTGGTGGATCTTCACCGGCGCGATCATCACCCAGTTCGTGACCATCGGCTTCGCGGCGCAGGTCACCGGCGTCTTCCTCGTGCCGATGACCGACGAGCTCGGATGGTCGCGATCCGAGTTCGTGCTGGCCGCCTCGATCGGGTTCGGCATCGGCGGCATCAGCGGCTTCTTCATCGGCCCGCTCATCGACCGCTACGGCGCGCGGCCGATCATGCTCGTTGGCGGCACGCTCGGTGGGCTTTCCCTGATCGCCGTCTCGCAGATCGAGTCCCTGTGGCAGTTCATCCTCGTGCGCGGGGCGCTCAGCCAACTCGGCCTGTTCATGGTCGGCCCGTTTGTCGTCAACGCGACGCTCTCGAAGTGGTTCGTCGTGAACCGCGGGCGCGTCATCGCCCTCGCCTCGATCGGTCCATCGCTTGGTGGCGTCATCCCGCCGCTCGCGCTGACACCAATCGTCGACAACTACGGCTGGGAGACCGGGTGGGTCGTGCTCGGCTTCGCCACGCTCATCCTCGTGTACCCGTGCGCGGTCATCATGCGCCGGGAGCCGGAGGACTACGGGCTCTTGCCGGACGGCAAGACCGGCTACGAGGAACCCACCGACGAGGAGCGACGCCAGATGGAGATGGTCCGCCGCGACTTCGTGAGTTCCTACACACGCGGCGAGGCCGTACGGACCAGCGCCTTGTGGCTCGTCGCGGTCGGGTTCGCGCTCGGCGTCGCCGTGGTGGCCTCCATGTACGCGCACGTCATCCCCTTCATGACCGACGACGGTTACACGCGGTCACAGGCCGCGTTCGTGTTCGCGGTGCAGGGCGGCGTCGCGCTGCTTTCGAAGTTCTTCTGGGCATCGGTGATGCAGAAGCGCTCGCCGCGAGGGCTCTCCGTGCTCGCGATGGCGATGATGGGCACCTCGGTGGCGCTGATGCCGCTGGCCTCTGGCGTGTCGCTGATAGCGCTCGTGGTCGTGTTCTCGCTGTTCGGGTTCGGCGTCGGTGGAATGTTCCCGCTGTTCGACTTCGTCTGGGCCTGGTACTTCGGGCGCCGCTACATCGCTTCGGTGCGCAGCACCGGGCTGCCGGTCAGCGTGCTCATCGCAGTGACGGGCCCGATCCTGACCGGGTACTACTACGACGCGGTCGGCAACTACACCGGCGCGTTCTTCACGCTCGCCGTGGTGATCGCGCTGGGCGCGTCGTTGATCCTCATCTCGCGCCGGCCGGAGCCCAAGCAGCCGGCCACGACGCCGCCGCTGGTCCAGGGGGCCTAGATTGGGCGAGGCTGCCGCAGTCGCGGCTGCCGTGAGCTGGGCCTTCTCGAGCGTCGCCATGACCTCGGTGAGCGTACGCGTCCCGGCGCTCGTGATCGGCGCGCTGATGGCGTCGTTTGCGAGCGTCATCCTGGTCACGGCCCTCGTGATCACCGGACAGTACGACGACCTGACGGCGGCCAGCGCGGCCACGCTGCTGGCGCTGGTGACGAGCGGGGTCGTCGGTTTTGCGATCGGCGAGCCGATCTACGTGCGCACGCTCTCCATCCTGGGCATGCAGCGCACCTACCCGGTCGCGATGGGGTTGTTCATCCTCTTCTCGAGCACCGGCGGCATCGTGTTGCTGGGCGAGCGCTTCACCCCGGGGCTGGTCATGGGTGGGGTGCTGATCGTGGGTGGTGCGTATCTCATCGCGGCATTCCGCCGCGAGCCTTCGCACGGGGGCCACGCCGCTCCCTCGCTCCCCGGCGACGGCAGTAGCCGGACGGCCGTGGCTCCGGCCGCGGTCGAGGCGCGCTCCCGCCACCTGCGGGCGCACGGCATGCTGGTGCTCGTGCCCGTGATGTGGACGACGGCCACGCTCGTGCTCGCCCGCACCGCCGACGAGGTCGGCCCGATCCCGGCTGCCGCACTGCGTGTCCCCGCGGGCGCGATGTTGCTGACGGCGTTCCTGCTGCTGGTGCGGCCGCGCGATCTGGGCGACGCCCTGCGGAGTCGGCGGGACGTGCTGACGATCGCAGGGGCAGGGGTCGCGGGTATCTCGATCGCGAGCCTGCTCTTCGTCTTCGCGCTCTTCGAGGCGGGCGCGGCACGGACGTCGGTGCTGACGGCGAGTTCGCCGCTGTTCGCGATGCCACTCGCGGTCGCATTCCTCGGCGAGCAGCTGACGCGGTATGTGCTGCTGGGGACGACCCTGAGCGTGGCGGGCATCATCATCGTCGTCACCTTCTGAGCCCTCGGGCTCGAGGTGAGTCGGAGGGCAGGACGTGGGAGAAGCCGCGGCACTGACGATGGCGGTGAGCTGGGCCGCCACTGGCGCTGCCGTCACGTCGCTCAGCGCGCGGCTCCCGACGATGGCGCTGACAGGCCTCGAGATCTCGTTCGCGACCGTAGCCATCCTCGGCGCGCTGATCGTGTCCGGGCAGGCGGGGGACATCGCCGGCGCCAGCGCGATCACGCTGCTGGCGGTGGTCGGCAGCGGGGTCATCGACTTCGCGGTCGCCGAGCCGGTCTACATCCGGGCACTGCGCGTGGTCGGGATGCAGCGCACCTACGGTGTCACGACGGGGCTCTTCATCCTGCTCACCACGGTCGGTGGAGTCGTCATCCTCGGCGAGCGCTTCACGCTCGGCCTGCCGATCGGCGGCGCGCTCATCGTCGGCGGCACCTACCTCATCGTCTCGCGCTGGCAGGTGAGCGCGAGTAGCGAACGGGCGCCGGGTGACCCGGTCGCGGTCGCCGCGCCGACGCGGACCCTCGAGGGCTACGCGCTGCTGGTGGCGGCGCCGATCCTGTGGACGACCGCGACGCTCTGGCTCGCGGGCGCCGGGAGCGACCTCGGCACGATCCCCTCGGCGGCGCTGCGCATCACGACGGGTACGGTCCTGCTGATGGCGCTGCTGCTCACCGTGCGCCGCAAGGACCTGCGGTTCGCCGTCTCACGGCGGCGCGACGTGATCACCATCGCGATCGCGAGCCTCGCGGGCATCTCCGTCGCCAACCTGCTCTACGTCTACGCACTGATCGAGGCGGGCGCGGCGCGCACGGCGGTACTCGCGGCAAGCGCTCCGCTGTTCGCGATCCCCTTCGCGATCGTGTTTCTCAAGGAGCCGTTGACACGCGGGGTGGTGCTTGGCACTACCCTGAGCGTGAGCGGCATCATCATCGTCGTCTCGTTCTGAGCCCTCGGCGGCACGGAACGCCGGGAAGGAGCACCGAGGTGAGCGCGAGCGAGCAGGACGCGGGCGAGCAGAGCCCGGACGACCCGGGCACCCAGGGTGAGGGCACGCCGGGCCAGGGTACGCCGGGAGACGGCGCCCCAGCACCAAGAGTGCCAAGACTGGGTATCCCGAGGGGCGACGCCCCGGAGCCGGGCACGGCCGGCCCCGGCGACCCAGGCCAGGGCGGCCCGGGGCCGAGCGTCCCGGGATTGGGCATCCCGAAGGCGGCCGCCCCCGAGGAGCCCTCGCCCGACCGCACCCCGAGCGACATCGCCAACGAGCTCAACGAGCGCGGCATTGGGTTCGCGCAGTCGGGCGAAACGGAGCGCGCGCTCGCCGAGTTCACGCGCGCGATCGAGACCTCGCCGGGCTCGAAGGAGCCGTACAACAACCGCGGCAACCTCCTGCTCGATGTCGGCCAGCCCCAGCGCGCCGAGGATGACTACAACCACGCGCTCGAGATCGACCCGGCATACGTCGACCCATACTGCGGTCGCGCGGCTGCTCGCCGCACGCTCGGACGCGTCGACGAGGCACTCGAGGACTACGAGCGAGCACTCGCGCTGCAGCCGGGGAAGGTCAACGCGTTCCTCGGGCGTGGCGAGACGCGTCGCATGCGAGGCGACCTGGACGGCGCGCTCAGCGACTTCGACCAGGCGATGGAGATCGGGAGCGATCCGGACCGCGTCGCGGCGCTGACCGGTCGCGCGGCCGTCCTCGCCGACGTCGGGGAGTTCGACCGTGCACTCATGGAGCTGGACCGTGCGATCGGCATCGCGCCGAACAGCGTGACAGCGCTCAACAACCGCGGCGTCGTGCTCCTCGGGGCCGGCCGGCCGCAGGGCGCGATCGAGGACTTCGACAAGGTGCTGGAGCAGCAGCCCCTGCTGGTGGCGGCGCTCGTGAACCGCGGCCGAGCGCACGCGAGCGCTGGGTCGCAGTGGAAGGCACGGTCGGACTTCGAGCGCGCGCTCGCGGTGACAGCCGACGAGGGGCTGCGTGCGCGCATCAACACACTGATGGAGCGATTGACGTAGCAGGGAGTCGCTGCCGCCGCGCGGAGCCGAAAGGAGGCGTGCAATGCGGATCACAAGCTGGAACTGCCAGCACCTATTCGGGCTCGGAAAGGACATCGACCGCTGCCTAGGCTTGCTGTCGCGGCTCGACTGCGACCTTGTCACCTTGCAGGAATGCCACCGTCCCGACGCTCAAGCCCCGTCCATCATCTTTCGCGGCGAGAACGATAACCCGGGCACGGCGGTCGTCAGCACCTCCGCGTCGTTGCGGATCGAGCCTATCGAGATTCCATCCCTCCACCCGACGGTCGTACCCGTGGTCGTCCGGGGACGCGAACCGTTTGTGTTCGTCGGGGTCTGGACGCACGAGCCATTCATCAAGGTGGCGTGGGAGGCGATGACTGCGTGCGCGGAAGAGGCGGAGCGGCGGGGCTTGCCGGTCGTAGCCGCTGGCGATTTCAACATCTCGCAGTGCGTTGTGGATCAGAGGCACAGGGCGCCGCAGTTCATCAAGGATATGCGCGACAAGCTTGGATTGGTCAGCGCCTGGCACCACTCCACGGGCGAGGCTCTCGGCGAGGAGACACGCCCCACCTACTACCACCGGCGGAAGGAATCGGACCCCTTCCACATCGACTACTGCTTTCTCCCAGAGACGTGGACTGACCGCCTGACGGGAGTAGAGGTCGGCAGCTTCGAGGACTGGCCGCAGAGCGACCACCGGCCGCTCACCGTGGCTCTCGATATCTAGAAGCTCAGGTGACGCTCGTGGCCGGTCGTTGAGGACTGCCGTTGCGATGAACCGATGCTAGGATGCCTCGTGGCCCGCGGGCCGATGACGGCGAATAAGCGCGTGCGCGCGCGTGAGAGGACATGACATGGACTGGGGAGACAGCACCGAGCAGGCGACGTTCCGTGACGATGTGGCGGGCTTCATCCAGGCCCGGCTGCCCGAGTACTACCGCCGGCTCGCCGAGCAGGGCGACCCCGGAGACTGGCAGACGGACCGCCACCTGGGCAGCGACGAGGCCAAGGCAGCCGCGAAGCAGTGGGAAGAGGCCGTCGCCGAGCGCGGCTGGGTGGCCCCTCACTGGCCGCAGGAGTACGGCGGCGCCGGCATGTCCTCGATGGAGCACTTCATCCTCAACGAGGAGATGTCGAAGGCGGGCGCGCCGCAGGTCGGTGGCCAGGGCGTGGCGATGCTCGGGCCGACGCTGATCGTGCATGGCACCGATGAGCAGAAGAGCACGTTCCTGACCAAGACCCTGAGCGGCGAGATCGACTGGGCGCAGGGCTACTCCGAGCCGAGTGCCGGGTCGGACCTCGCCTCGCTGCAGACGCGCGCCGTCCGCGACGGCGACGAGTGGGTCATCAACGGCCAGAAGATCTGGACCTCCAACGCCCACCGCGCAGACTGGATCTTCGCGCTCGTCCGCACAGACCCGGACGCACCGAAGCACCGCGGCATCAGCTTCATGCTCATGGACATGGAGACGCCCGGTATCAGCGTGCGACCGCTCATCAGTGGCGGCTGGAAGCACTTCTCCAACGAGACCTTCTACGAGGACGTCCGCGTGCCGGCCACGCAGGTGGTGGGCGAAGTGAACCGTGGCTGGTACGTCGGCATGACGCTGCTGGACTACGAGCGCTCCTCGATCGGTGGCGCCGTCGAGATGGAGCGGCAGCTGATGGCGGCCCTCGAGTACATCGGGAGCGACGAGGGAGCGGCGAAGTCGCGCGTCGGCGAGATGCCCTCGGTGCGTACGGAGATCGCAGACCGCTACATCGAGATCCAGATCAGCTTCAACCTGTCGTTCCGCATCGCCTCGATGCAGGCGTCGGGGCTGATCCCGAACATGGAAGCCTCGATGGGCAAGGTGTTCTCGTCCGAGGTGAGCCAGCGGGTCCACCGCACGGGCACGCGCATGTTCGGGCTGTACTCGAACGTGTGGGACGAGGAGAGCGAGTACTCGCCGTACCGCAGCCGGTTCACGCAGAACTACTTCCACCGCATCCCGGCCACGATCGCGGGTGGTACGTCGGAGATTCAGCGCAACATCATCGCCACGCGCGGGCTCGGCCTGCCGCGCGGCTAGTCGCCTCGCAAGCTCGCGAACACGCAGCCCCCGCCGCGTCCGGCGGGGGTTGCGGCGTTATGCGGCGGTATACCCGGGTACGCGAGGCGGCGTCTCAAGCGGTATGCTCGGCCCGCGCATGACTGCTCCCACCGCAGCCATGAGGAGAGTGTGATGAGCGGCAAGTACCGGCCCGGCGAGGTAGGCACTCGTGGAGACGCCATCTACGAGCAGATCAAGCCGAAGCTCGGGAACCTCGAGAAGGGCACGTTCGTCGTCATCGACATCGAGTCGGGTGACTACGAGATCGGCCCTGACGATGCCGAGGCTACGGGTCGGCTGCTGGATCGGCGGCCGTCCGGATACACCTGGGCGGTTCGTGTGGGTTACAGCGTGCCCTACAGCCATGTCGGCATATTCCCCATCTCCGAGGATGCTTAAGGGTAGCGTCAGCGCAGACCGACAGGCGCTGACCAGCATTGGCGTCCTGGAACCCGACGGGGCCGTCTACCCGTTTGAAGCGATTCTGGACACCGGATTCAGTGGATACCTGACGTTGCCAGCGGCCGATGTTCAGCGACTGGAGCTTATTCGGGCAGGCGAGCGAGTCTTCAGGTTGGCGAACGGGGAGCCATTCCGCTTCGAGGTCTACCACGGACGGGTCTCGTGGCATGGCCGGGCGAGCCGAGTGTTGATCGTCCAGTCTGAGACCACCCCTTTGCTGGGCATGAGCCTGCTCTGGGGCAGTCGCATCACTATCGACGCGCTGGCCGGCGGAGCCGTCGAAGTCGAGGAGCTTGCGAGCGGCGGGTGACGGCCGTCGGTTGAGGGCAGCGAGCGATGCCATGGAGCGGCTGATCGTCGACGGGATGAACGTCATCGGGAGCCGCCCGACGGGCTGGTGGCGCGACCGCGACGGGGCGAAACGCAGACTCATCGCCACACTGCAGGAGTTCGCCGCGGCTACCCGCGCGTCCGTCACCGTCGTCCTCGACGGCCGGCCGCTCACCGACGTGCCCGAGGGCTCACACGATGGCGTGCGCGTGCTCTACGCGCCGAGGCGCGGGCGCGACGCGGCCGACGACCGCATCGTCGAACTCGTCGAGGGTGACGATGAACCGGAGACGATCCTCGTGGTCACCTCGGACGCGGCGCTGCGGCGTCGCGTGCAGCGGTGGGGCGCCGAGGTGCTTGGGAGCTCGACGTTTCTGAGGCGCGTCGAAGCGTCCCGGTAGCCGCGACGCACCTCGACTCGCGTCGTCGGATCACGCCGCGGCGACCTACAATGCGGCGCGAACCACATCGGACACCCCGGAGAGCTGGAGGCACATCCATGGCCATCACACCGACCGACACGCTGCGATACGAGACCGAGGGCCGGAAGGCGATCATCACCCTCACTCGGCCCGAGGCGATGAACGCGCTGAATCGCGAGATCCTGAACGCGATCGGCGAGGCCATCCATGAGTACGAGGCCGACGACAACCTGCTGGTCGCCATCATCACCGGCGAGGGCGGCCGCGCCTTCTCCGCCGGCGCCGACCTCAAGGAGATGACCCAGCGCGACCAGGCAGAGGGCGTCGACGACACCGACATGGGCCCTGGCTTCAACGGGTTCGATGACCTCGACGCGTGCCGCAAGCCGCTCATCGCGGCCGTCGACGGCTACTGCCTGGCGGGCGGCCTGGAGGTGACGATCTACTGTGACATGGTGGTGGCGACGGAGCAGTCGCGCTTCGGCCTGCCGGAGCCGCGCCGCTCGCTGCTCGCGGGCCCCGGCCTGCACAACCTCGCGCGGATCATCCCGTATCGCGAGGCGATGATGATCCAGCTCACCGGCGGCCACATGAGCTCCGAGCGCGCCTACGACATCGGTCTCATCCAGCGCCGCGTGCCGGACCGCGACGCGATGTGGGCCGCCGCGCACGAGCTCGCCGACGAGATCCTCGAGTGCGCCCCGCTGGCGGTGCAGGCCATCAAGCGCATCGTGAAGACGGGCCGCCAGCTGCCGGTCGAGTACTCCGAGAAGCTCGCCGAGCCGATCGCAGACTTCATCGCCACGACAGAGGATCGTCTGGAGGGCCCGAAGGCCTTCGCGGAGAAGCGCGCCCCGAACTGGAAGATGCGCTAGCCGCAGTAGGCGCGGGGGTGGGGGTTGGCGCGCGCAGACCCCCTCACCCTCGCCCTCTCCCCCGCGGACGGGGGCGAGGGGACCAGAGGGCTAGCGGTTGGGGCGAGGTTCTGAGGCGCCCTCGGCGAAGTTGGGGACGTAGTCCGACTCCTCGCCGCGGATCTGGGCGCGGTGCATGCGGTCGTGGCGGTAGTACGAGCGTAGCCACTGCATCACGGTCAGCTCGCCGAACGCGGGGACGAACGCGGTGCGCTCGTACTGCTCGGCCTCGATGCCGCGGGCCAGCTCGAGCGTCTCGGCCCGCTCGGCGTTCATCTGCGAGATGAGCGTCGGCAGGTCGGCTGAGTGAGCTTGCTCCTGCGGCACGTCGAGCGGGACGTTCGGCGTGTTGCCATCGGAGGTGTCGGGGCGCTCTTCGGCGAGGGCGCGGATCACCCACTGGCGGTAGCTGCGGTCCATGCCGGCGAGGTGCGTGAGCTGCTCCTTGACGGACCAGCCCTCCTCGCCTTCGCCCTCGGGGGGCTGCACCTCGGCCTGCTCCTCATCGACCTCCGTCAAGGCTTCGAGCAGCGACGCGCGCTCCTCCTCCAGCTTCTCGAACAGGTCGTCGATCTGTGCCTGTGTCGCCATGGTGGTTACTCCTCGGCGTCGACCTCCGCGCGCCAGCTGTAGTAGGCGCTCACCTTGGCGAGCGCTCGGGCTGCGCGGTCGTACGTGGGGTATGCGGCGATGCCGAGCGCTTGTAGCTCCTGGTCCAGCTCCTGCATCGCCTCGCCGTGCGCCATCGGGGTAGGCGAGTGCAGCAGCACGATGTGTGGCTTCGAGGAGCGCGCGTTGGCCGCGGCAAGCGCGGCGACCGGCTCGTCGAGCTGCTCGCGCTCGGGGTCGTCCTTCGGTCGTGGGCGGAGCTGCATGCTGACCACGTCGATGTTGTCGTCGCTGTCGAGGATGCCGAGGATCTGCTCGAGCTCGGTGCGGTTCGTGCCCATGTCGATGGGGTTGCGGAAGCTCGCGCCGACGAGGCTGAACCACTCGCCGAGCTGTGTGAGGGAGGCCTCGCCGAGCTCCGGCACACGCATCCCGTGGTCGCCGAAGGCGTCGGTCATCGAGACGGACTGGCCGCCGGAGCCGCCCATCACGCCGATGCCCGTGCCCGTGAACGGCGGGACGAGCGAGAGCGTCTTGAGGATGTCGACCGCCTCCGTCAGCGAGTCAGCCTGGATGGCGCCGGTCTGCTGACAGAGCGCGTTCCAGACCTCGGTCGAACCGGCCAGCGAGGCGGTGTGGGAGCGGGTGGCGCGGGAGCCGTCCGAGCTGCGGCCGCCCTTCCAGAGCACCACGGGCTTGATACGGGTCGCGGCACGCAGCTGCTCAAAGAAGGCACGGCCGTCCTGCAGGCCCTCGACGTACATCGCGAGGTACTCGGTGCCGGGGTCGCCGGCGAAGTACTCGAGGTAGTCGGCGTTCTCGAGGGTGATGCCGTTGCCGAAGCTCACGGCCTTGCCGATGCGCACGCCCGCGTCGTGAGCCGACATGATGAAGTCCATTGCGTGCGCGCCGCTCTGCGAGACGAAGCTCACGGGCCCGTCGAAGCCCGCGGGCTGGCTCGGGCCGAAGCGCACGCCGGCAGCCGGGTTGTAGAGGCCCATGCAGTTGGGGCCGATGACCACGAGGCCGGACTCCTCGGCCGCGGACTTGAGCGCGGCCTGCAGCTCGCGGCCCTCGTCGGTGTCGGTCTCGGCGAACCCGGAGGTGAAGAACGCCGCGCCTGCCACGTCGCGTGCGATGCAGTGACGCATGATGAGCGGGGCGACCTGCCGGGGGACGGCGACGAGGACGTAGTCGATGTCACCCGGGACGTCGGCGAGGCTCGAGAAGTTCTCAACGCCGAGCGCCTCGATCTCCGCAAGCTCGTTGGGGTCGACCTGGACGGAGTAGAGGTTGCCGCTGGCCTCGACGGTCTTGTTGCTGCGGAGCCAGCGGTTGTTGCGAGCCTTGGCGTCGCCGACGACGACGACGGTCTTGGGGTTGAGTGCCCGGTCCAGCCGCTCCCGATCCACGCGCATGAGTGTCTGCCCTCCATGGTGAGCCGTCAGCGGCGACAGGCTACCGCGTCGGCGGTCCGGCTGTCGCCTCGGGGATTGGGGCGATGGGTCAGGACGCAGTCACTTCGACCCGCACGCTGCGGTTGACCGCGGCGAGTGCTTTCTGGAGCTGGCTCATATGAGAGCGATGGTCGGGGTTCGCCAGCTTCCGCACGGCCGACTCGCTGACCCCCAGGCGGCGCGCAAGTTCAACCTTCGTGATCCCCTCGGAGCGCATGGCCGAGTACAGGGCGAGCTTGGCCGCGACGACGGGGGGAACGGCGACAAGCTGCCGTCCGGCGGCGACGTCGCTGGGAGCAGGGATGTCGCGCTTCTCGTGGACGTAGGCGGCAAGGGCGGTCGCGAGTGCGTCTTCCGCCATAGCGAGAGCCTCGGCCCGGTCGTCGCCGCCGGTAATGGCCTCGGGCACGTCCGGGAAGGTCACGATGAACGCGCCGCCCTCGTCCGGGGTGATCTGACAGGGGTACGCGTAGAGCATGCTCAGAACTCCCTGCGATCGATGTCTAGCTGGCGCAGCATGGCTGCGAGGACTCCTCGCCTCAGCTCACCCTGTCGCACCGTGGTGAACCGGGAACCGACGTAGACGCGCCCATGGCTCCCCTTGCCGCGCGCCGCGTCGAACCGGAACGGCAGTCCCTCCCGGCGCGCATATGCTCGTGCTCGCCGGATGAACTCGCGACTGGTCACCCGCGCAATATCGCACCTTTCGGTGCGATTCTGCAATCGTGGCGCGGGCTCGCAGCATGAGCGCACTACCGCTGCTGCCTCGCCCGTGCCGCCGAAGCCGGTATGATTCCCTCGACGCCGGATGCCGGGCGCACGCGCGGCCGGGTCGGGTGTCCCGACGTTCGTTCGCAGCGAAGGAGTGACGCGTGGTCACGACGGATCAGGAATACCAGGTCATCGGCACCCGCCCCGTGCGCCCGGATGGCGCCGACAAGGTGACCGGCCGTGCCGAGTACGGCGGAGACGTGCGGCTGCCCCGCATGCTCTACGGCCGCGTCAAGCGCAGCCCGCACGCGCACGCCCGCATCATCAGCATCGACACCTCGAAGGCGCTCGCCCTCCCGGGCGTGAAGGCGGTCATCACCAACGAGGACTTCCCGCGCACCGACGGTGACATGGTGGACCTCGGCGAGACGATCACCCCGTTCAAGTGGCTGCGCGACAACGTGCTCGCCTCCGACAAGGTGCTCTACGCAGGCCACGCCGTGGCCGCGGTCTGCGCCGTCGACCAGCACATCGCCGAGGACGCGCTCGACCTCATCGAGGTGGAGTACGAGGTCCTCGACCCCGTGCTGAACGTGCACCAGGCCATGGCCGACGGTGCGCCGCAGTTGCACGACTACATGCGCACCACCGAGATGGCTTCGCGCTTCGTACCAAGCGACGAGCGCTCCGAGGACGCGAGCAACATCGCGAGCCACCTGCGCTTTGACGTCGGTGACATCGACGCCGGCTTCGCCGAGGCCGACATCATCCTCGAGCGTGAGTTCGAGACCTCGATGGCCCACCAGGGCTACCTCGAGTACCACAACGGCACCGCGTTCTGGAGCACCGACGGCGATGTGACCGTGTGGTGCAGCTCGCAGGCGCCGTTCAGCGTGCGCGACTCCGTCGCGGCGCTGCTCGACCTGCCTGTTGGGCAGGTGAAGGTCATCCCGATGGAGATCGGCGGCGGCTTCGGCGGAAAGATCACCGTCTACATGGAGCCCATGGCCGCGATCATGTCCAAGATGACCGCGCAGCCCGTGAAGATGCTGATGACCCGCGAAGAGGTCCTCACCGCCACCGGCCCGACCTCAGCCACCTACGTGCGCTGCAAGATCGGCGCGAAGCGCGACGGTACCCTCGTGGCCGCCGAGGCGGAGCTGGCCTACGAGGCCGGCGCCTTCCCTGGCTCGCCCGTCGCCGCCGGCGCGAGTTGCATGTTCGGCTCGTACGACATCCCCAACCAGCGCACGGACGCGTTCGACGTTGTCACGAACAAGCCGAAGGTCGCGGCCTACCGCGCGCCCGGCTCGCCGCAGGGCACGTTCGCGATGGAGTCGCTCATGACCGAGCTGGCCGAGCGGCTCGAGATGGACGAGATGGAGCTGCGGCTCCAGAACTCCTCGAGCGAGGGCGTGCGCCGCACCGACGGGATGCAGCACGGCCGCATCGGCGCCGAGGAGGTCATGCGCGCCGCGCAGGAGACCCCGCACTACCGCTCCGAACTCACGGGCAAGAACCGCGGCCGCGGCATCTCGATGGGCTACTGGGGCAACGCCGGCCTCGAGTCGAGCGCGTACGCGCTCGTGAGCGCGGATGGCGACGTGAGCCTCGTGCTCGGCTCGGTCGACATCGGCGGGCAGCGCGCCTCGCTGGCGATGCAGCTGGCCGAGGCGCTGGGCATCACCTACGAGAACGTCCACCCGCGCGTCGTCGACACCGACTCGGTGGGGTTCACGCACGTCACCGGCGGCAGCCGCACGACGTTCGCCACCGGCTGGGCGGTCTACGAGGCGGCGATGGACATCCGTCGCCAGTTCGAGGAGCGCGCCGCCACGATCTGGGAGGTCGACCGCGACGCGGTCAGCTACGGCGACGACGGCGTTGTGCGCGGCCCGGCCGACGATGACGGAAACGAGCGCTCACTCACGTTCGCGGAGATGAGCGCGCAGCTGCCGCTCACCGGCGGCCTCATCCAGGGCCACGCGGACGTGCTGCCGACGGGCGTCGGCGCGGCGTTCGGCTGCCACATCGTGGACGTCGAAGTGGACCCGGAGACCGGCAAGGTCGACGTGCTCCGCTACACGGCCGTCCAGGACGTGGGCAAGGCCATTCACCCCTCGTACGTCGAGGGTCAGATCCAGGGCGGCGCCGCACAGGGCGTCGGCATGGCGCTGACGGAGGAGTACTTCTACCGCGAGGACGGGGCCATGGCGAACTCGAGCTTGCTCGACTACCGCATGCCGACGGCGCTCGACCTTCCGGAGATCGAGACGGTACTCGTCGAGGTCCCGAACCCCGGCCACCCGTACGGCGTGCGCGGCGTGGGTGAGGTGCCGATCGTGCCGCCACTGGCTGCCGTCGCCAGCGCCATCCACGACGCCACCGACATCCGCGTCACGCAGCTGCCGGCCTCGCCGCGCTGGCTGCTCGACCAGATGGACGAGGACTAGCTCTTCGGCACAGGCAGAACCCACAGGGCCGCCGGCGCAAGCCGGCGGCCTTCGGGTGTGCGATGTGTCGACGCGGAGGCGTCGCGCTCAGCGCTCTGGTACGGCCAGCGTCTCGGTGAACCAGTCGACCAGGAGGGTGCGGACCTCCTCGCGGCGCTGGCGGAGGCTGTGCGTCGCGCCCTCGAAGAGCTCGAGGCGCTTCGGGTCGCCCGCCATGTCGTGTAGCAGCCGCGAGCAGTCCGGCGGCAGCCGATCGTCGGCGAGGCCGTGTACGAGCAGCAGCGGCGTCGGAGCGAGCTCGGCCACGCGTTGCGCGCCCGCGGTCTGCGTCGCAAGCGTCGCCACCGACGCGACCTGGACAGACTGCACGCCCGCCTCGATCACGACGGCGCCGCCGAAGGAGTGTCCGGCGAGGCCGACGCGTCGGACGCCCTCGCTCGCGAGGAACTCCAAGCCCCGCAGCACGTCGAAGACGCCATCACCCATGGGGCCGGGGAAGGTATGGATGCGGAAGTCGAGCCGCAGCGCGGCGATAGCGCGTGCGGCGAGGTCGGCGGCAAGGTCCGGGTAGAGCGCGTTCGCGGGCCCGTCCAGGCCCCCGTCACCGCCGCCGACCATGACAACGGCCGCGTCGGCGCCTGCGACCCGGTGCCAGGCGCATCGGATCGCGCCGCGCTCGGAGTCGAGTTCGACGATGCGAGGCTCGTCGGCGGTGTCGCCCGGGCGCGCCATGTCCGGGGGCGTCAGGCGGGGACTTCCTCGGCCACGGGCTCAACATCGGAGGGGCGCTCGACCGGCAGGTCGATGATCATCTCCGTGCCCTCGCCCGGCTCCGACTCGACCCGGATGCTGCCGCCGTGCCTGCGCACGATGTCGGCCGAGATCGCCAGGCCCAGCCCCGTGCCCTGATCAGTGGGCTTGGTGGTGAAGAACGGGTTGAAGACCTTCTCGACGACGTCAGGCGGCATGCCGGTGCCGTTGTCACCGATGCGGATCTCGACGATGTCGCCTTCCCGCTTCGTGTGGAGGGAGAGCGTGGGCATGTACTTGCCGATGCCGATAGTGCCGTCCCCGATGGACATCCGCTTCTCGTGCGCCGCGTAGCCGGCGTTGCTCACCATGTTGAGGAAGACCCGCCCGAGGTCCTGCGGGATGACGTCGAGCTCCCCGACTGCCGGGTCGAAGTCCTCCTTGATGTCGAGCTGGAACTCCTGGTTGGTGCCGCGCGCGCTGTGGTACGCGAGCCGCGCGTGCTCCTCCAGCAGCGCGTTGATGTCGGTGGGGCGGAACTCCTGCCCGCCGCGACCCATCTGGAGCATGTCGTTGACGATGCGATCCGCGCGCTGCCCGTGCGAGCTGATGCGCTCGACGTTGCTGATCAGGTCACCGGTGATGTCCTCGACGAGGCCTCGTTGCTCCTCGCTGAGCTCCACGCCCTCCTCTTCGAGGACCTCCTTGAGCTCCTCGACCAGGTCGCCGGACGCCTCGGAGAAGTTCTTCACGAAGTTGAGCGGGTTGCGGATCTCGTGCGCCACGCCGGCGGTGAGTTCGCCGAGGGCGGCGAGTTTCTCGCGCATGACGATCTGGTCCTGCGCCGTCTGCAGCTGGGCCAGCACGGACTCGAGCTCGTCGTTCTTGCCCTGCAGTTCCTCGGCGAGTTGCTCGACGAGGTTGAGGCGCTGCACCTCCAGGGCGTGGCGGCGGAACACCTCGAGCGCAGCGGCCATCTCGGCGACCTCGTCCTGCCCGCCGACGTCGACGGTGGTCTCGAGGTCGCCCCCGGCCATGCCGCGCATCCAGTCGGAGACCATGCCAATGCGGCGCAGGAGCACGCGGCGCACGAACGCCACCACGATCATGACCGTGCTGGCAACGCTGACGACGCTAATGGCGAGCAGCAGGATCAGGCCCGTGCGCATGGCCTGCGAGGAGCCCTGGGTGGCATCCTGGACGCTCGCCTGCGCGGCGTTGATGAGCTCGTTGACCTCCGCGTTCAGCTCGAGCGAGACGTTGCGGTTCTGGTTGAGCAACTCCTCCTGGCGCAGCGAGATCGTCAGCTCGGAGGCGAAGAGGTCGAACACGTTCCCGTCGCCCGCTCCGAGGTCGACCAGGCGCTCGAACGCGGCGGCCGATTCGTAGTGGAATGCCGTGCCTTCCAGTGGCGGCAGGTTGCGGTTGATGCGGTTGATGGTCGCCTCGAAGCGCTCCCGCAACGGCTCGATGAGCGAGGGTTCGGAGAGCGTGAACGCATTGGCGAGCAGCTCAGTGGCGATGTTCACGTCGCCGAGCAGCTCGGAGAGCCGGCGGTAGTGGACGAGCTCCAGTTCGGAGAAGTGCTCCTCGCGGGCGGCCGCGGAGTCGGCGAGCGTGCGGTACCCCGTGAGGATGTAGAAGAGCTGGTTGTCGAGTGCCGGCGCGAGGGCCGTATTGAGCTCGAAGCGTACATCGGCGAGTTCCGTTTCGAGCAGTTCGCGCCGGGATCGCAGGGCGAAGACGCCCGCGGTCTCGTTCTCGATCTCTTCGATGTTCATGATGAGTGTGTCGGCGTATGAGCCGATGCGGCTCACGCGGGCCGGGTCGCTCTCCGTCTCCTCCAGTGCCGCCACCTGCTCCTCGAAGGAGGCGTACGCATCGTCGATCTCGAGGCTGATCTGGGAGAACTCCTCGGGCGTGGCGGCGACGGTGAGGTTGGGGGCGGCAGCCACGAGGATGCCGCTGTAGCGGGCGACGCCGAACGCCGCCGCCATCTCCGGCACGCTGCCCTCGTTGACGTTGCTCTGCACCTCGCCGACGCGGTTGAACGAGAACCAGCCGACGAGGCTGGCGGCGAGGGTCAGGACCACTGCGCCGGCGAACGCGAGGTAGAGCTGTGTCGAGATGCGGCTGCGACTGGCCAGCAGGCGTCTGAGGTGTGACATGTCTTACTCCGGGCTCGCAAAGCCGCGCAGCGTCTCCACAGGATAGTAGCGGCCGTCAAAGCCGATCACGGACATGAAGACCGCGTCGGACCCCTGGTTGTCGTCGGCGCCGAACTGCAGGGTGAATCCGTCGATGTCGAATGGCTCCGATCCCCGCAGCTCGGAGAGGAAGCAGGCGCGGGTGAGTTCATCACCGCAGCGCTCCAGCCCGATGATGGCGAGCCGGCCGGCAAGGTAGCCCTCGAGCGAGACGAATCCAGGTATCGCTTCGGGGTCGACCGCCTCGAGCGCCGCCTGGTAGCGCGCGACGACAGGTTCGGCGGTGTCCTCGGGGAATGGCACCACCTGCGTGACGAAGATGCCGACGCCGCGGTAGCCGAGCGCCCGCGCCAGGGCGTTGCTCCCGACGAACGAGACGTTGAGGAAGACAGGGCTCCAGTCCGTGCGCTCCGCCCAGAGGATCAGCTCGGCGACCGGCGCGTAGGCGCCGATGATGATCACGGCTTCCGGGTCGCCCTCGCGAAGGTCGAGCAGCGCGGTCTTCACGGCAGTGGTGTTGCGGGGGTAGATGGCGAGCGCGACGGGCTGCATGCCGCGGCGGTCGAGCGCCTGGATGACTCCCTGGTAGCCGGCCCGTCCGTACGAGTCGTCCTGGTACAGGATGCCGATGCGTGTGACGTTGAGGTCCTGCGTCAGCCGCTCGACCATCTCCTCGGTCTCCTGGCTGTAGGAGGCGCGCAGATTGATGATGTTCTCCCAGACGGGGTCGCGCAGGAACCCCGCGCCGGTGAAGGGCGCGATGTACGGCACGCCGGCGTCGGCCGCGATCGGCGTTGCAGAGCGCGAGGTGGGTGTGCCGACGGCGCCGATGAGCGCGAAGACCTGGTCCTCCTCGATCAGGTGGCGGGTGTTGGCGA
This sequence comes from Dehalococcoidia bacterium, assembly GCA_965208885.1. Classification (GTDB taxonomy): domain Bacteria; phylum Chloroflexota; class Dehalococcoidia; order UBA2979; family UBA2979; genus VXMT01. Next base: position 440,204 of record CBDBPS010000002.1, on the reverse strand, counting down.
TGGCCGCCTCGGGCTCGTACGAGTCGTTCATCGAGACCAGCTCCAGGCGCCTGCCGTGCACGCCGCCCGCCTCGTTGGCTTCCTGGAAGGCAGCCTGGATGCCGAGCCGCATGTTCTGGCCGAGCTGGGCGGCGGGACCCTCGAAGGCTGCGGACTGGCCGAACAGGACCCGGTTCTCCGTGACACCAAGTGTTCCGGTGTCGGCAGTGGCGGTCGGTTCCGGGGTGTCAGTCGTGACGACGCTATCCGTGCCGCCGTCGTCACCGGGGCAGGCGACGAGGAGTAGCGCAACAGCGGCGAGGGCCAGCCATAACGCCGGCCGGAGAACCCGAACGGGAGGCTTGCGGATCATCTGACCTTGCGCGTCACCAGCTTCAGGTGATTCTTGCCCGACTCGCGCTTGTAGAGCACTTCGTCCATGAGCTCGCGCATGAAGTGGACACCGAGCCCGCCGACGCGACGCTCACCGACGGCGGATGTGAGATCGGGCGGCGGGGCGTCGTGGAGCGGATCGAAGGGCTTACCACCGTCGATGATTTCGATTGTGACCTCGTCGGCGTCGGAGGACAGTTCGATATCGATCTCGTGTGTGTCGTCGTCGTGGCCGTGATCCATCACGTTGAGGTTCCACTCCTCGAGGACCAGCCGGACGCGGAAGACCAGGTCGGCCGGCCAGTCATCCTGTTCCGCAAGGCTATCGACGGCTGCGTTGATGCGATCAAGTTCATCGCGAGCGGTCCGGACGGTGAGGGACAGCGTCGCACCCACAGGTCAGCTCCTACGCAGCGTCAGACAGGTGATGTCGTCGCTCTGTGGGGCATCTCCTGCGAACGCGGATACGGCCTGCATGACCTGCATGCCGGTGGCCTCGGAGTCTCCGGGAGGCGCGGCCTCAAAGTACTGCCGCAGACCCTCGATGCCGAAGAGCGTGCCGTCGTGGTCCATGGCCTCGGTCACACCGTCGGTGTACATCACGATGGTCTCGCCCGGCTGGAGCTGGTGGGTCGTCTGTCGATACTCAAAGCCCGGCAGCACGCCCAGGGCGATACCGCCCGTGAGTGGGAGCAGCTCGGACGAGCCGTCGGGCCGGACGAGGAGCGGAGCGTCGTGACCGCCGCTCGCGTAGGTAAAGACGCCGCTCTGCGGGTCGTAGACGGCGTAGAGCATGGTCACGAACATGCTCTCGGTGTCGTCTTCCTGGAGTAGCTCGTTGACTTCGGAGAGGACCTGGCCCGGATCGTGGAAGCTGATCGCGGTGCCCTTGAGCAGGGTGCGGCTGGACATCATGAAGAGCGCCGCCGGCACGCCCTTGCCCGAGACGTCGGCAATCGCCAATCCAACCTGCTCGTCCTGCAAACGGACGACATCGAAGAAGTCGCCGCCGACATCGAGCGCCGGGACCATCGTGCCGAAGGTCCCGTAGGCGTCACTGCTGGGGAAGCTGGTGGGGAGGATGGACTGCTGCATCTTGCTAGCGACATCGAGCTCGTTCTGGAGCGCCACGAGCTTGTCTCGGCTGTCCAGGGCAGCGCGCCATTCCTCGATGTGCTGGAGGGTGCGGTCCACGGTGACCTGCAGGTCATCGAAGTCCACGGGCTTGGTGACGAAGTCGAACGCGCCGCGGTTCATGGCGGTGCGGATATTCTGCATGTCGCCGTAGGCGGAGATGATCACGGCGCGGAGGTTCGGGTTGACGTCGGGGATCTGCTCCAGGAGGGTCAGGCCGTCCATCTGGGGCATGTTGATGTCCGAGAGCACCATGTCGATAGTGCTGTCGGCGGCGAGCTTCTCAAGGGCTTCCACGCCGTTACCGGCGAAGACGAACTCGTAGCGGCCCGCGCGTATCTGCCGCCTCATGCGCTGGAGCATGAGTGGTTCGAGGTCGGGTTCGTCGTCTACAACCAGAATTCTGTACGGCATCAACGTCGCCCCAGGGCAGCACTCAGCGTCGGTTCAGGACGGAGCGCTACCCCTTGACGGCCGCGAGCGCTTCCGCCCGGGAGCTGTGGATGGGGATGATGCTGTCGAAGCCACTGATACCGAAGACCTCGCGGATTGGGTCGTCCAGGGAACAGAGCGCGAACTCTGCCCCGTTGCCCTGCAGGGTCTTCGCGGTGACGAGCAGCACCCGGAGACCGGCGCTGCTGATGTAGGAGACTTGCTCGAAGTCCAGGATCAGCGCCTGCTCGGCCTCCTGAACCACGGCATCCAGGGCGTCCTGGAACTCGCGGGCGTTGGAACCGTCCAGACGGCCGGTCGGCGTCGCCACGACGGTTCCACCATCGTTCTCGGTGCTGATTTCCATTGGTCCGTCTCCTGAACCCTTGCTCGGCACTCGGCGCATCGTACTACAACGTAATCGAGCGCACGCTACCGGGAGCCTTGCCGCCCCCATTCGGTGGGAGGCCCGGGAGATCCCGGGTAGGAGGCACCGCCGCAACCCGACTGCTGACCGGAATGATAGCCCGGCTTGGCCGAAGATGCTTGCTCTTCCCGCAGGTTTGTAGAGAAAGATCTGTACCCCACATAAGTATGCCCGCTCGTGGGTGCGGAAGCGGTACAGTGCGCGCGGCAGGGCGATGGGGCCCCCGCACTCCACAGGGACGGGGGGCGCGGCACGTCCGGTTTGGTTACGGAGCATCCGCGCATGGCCTACAGCGCACAGGCGTTCCGCGGGGATCTCTTCGGAGGGGTCACCGCAGCCGTCGTGGGGCTGCCTGTGGGACTGGCGTTTGGCGAGGCCTCTGGCCTCGGTGCGGTGGCCGGGCTCTACGGCGCGATAGCCGTCGGGTTCTTCGCCGCCGTCTTCGGCGGCACCCGGTCGCAGATCTCAGGTCCAACGGGACCGATGGCCGTCGCCATGGCGGTCATCGTCACCACCCATGCCGAGTCGCTCTCCGAGGCGCTCACGATCGTGGTCATGGCCGGGATGATCCAGATCGCGCTCGGCCTCATGCGCATCGGCCGCTTCGTGGCCTACACGCCGTACTCGGTGGTGTCGGGGTTCATGTCCGGCATCGGCGTGATCATCATCCTGTTGCAGACGGTGCCGTTCATGGGCGGGCCGGTCCGTACGGGAGGACCAATAGAGGCGATCCGCGCCTGGCCGGAGACGCTTGCGAGTCTGAACTTCAGCGCACTGACGATCGCGATTGTCACGTTGGCCGTCGGGACACTGTGGCCCGCCCAGTTGCGGAAGTACCTGCCTCCGGCGCTCGCCGCCCTCATTGCGGGGAGCACGCTCAGCATCCTGTGGCTGAGCAACACCCCGGTCATCGGCGAGGTGCCGACGGGTCTGCCGAGCTTGCATCTGCCGGAGGTGGCGCCCGGGCTGCTCGCCCGCTCCGTGGAGCCCGCGCTGATCCTCGCGCTGCTCGGCTCCATCGACAGCCTGCTCACTTCGCTGGTGGCCGACGCAATGACGCGCACGCGCCACAACCCCAACCGCGAGCTGGTCGGGCAGGGCATCGGCAACACCATCGCCGGTCTCATCGGGGCGACGCCCGGCGCCGGCGCCACGATGGGCACCGTCGTGAACATCCGCGCCGGCGGGCAGACCCCCGTCTCCGGTGCGCTGCGGGCCGCGATCCTGCTCGCGCTCGTGCTCGGCCTGGGGAGGTACGTCGAGTCGATCCCGCACGCCGCGCTGGCGGGGATCCTGATGAAGGTCGGTTGGGACATCATCGATTGGCGCTTCATCACGCGCATTCACCGCGTCCAGCGTGAGCACTTGCTGGTGATGTTCATCACGCTCGGACTCACGGTCTTCCTGGATCTGGTGACCGCGGTCGCCATCGGGCTGATCGCCGCGGGTATGGCCAGCGCGAGGCAGCTCGAACGGCTACAGCTGGACAGCGTGGTCTCGGTGCCGCTGCTGGATCAGAGCTTCCTGAAGGGCTGGGGTAGCCGCGACGACGCAGACACGTTCTCCGCGCGCGTCGGACTCGTGGCGCTGCGCGGCACATTCTCGGTCGCCTCGTCGAGCGAGCTCATCAGCACGCTCGGGATCGACATCCGGGATCACGAGGTGGTCATCCTGGACTTCACGGACACGGTGTACGTCGATGACAGCGCTGCCCTCGTCGTGGAGCAGATGATCGACATCGCGATCGCCGAGGACACGGAGTGCGTCGTGCTCGGACTCGCAGGATTACCCGCGGTGACACTTCGGGCGCTCAACGTCCTCGATCGCGTCCCCGAGGATCGCTTCGTCTCCACCCTTGACGAGGCGCGAGAGGTGGCGGAACGGCTGCTCGATGAGCGCGCGGTCAGAGACGTGCCCGCCTGAGCAGTCGCCGGCTCGCGAATGACGCTCGGGCGAACAGCAACTGCTCGAGGTTCACGGGTCTCTTCGACGTCTCACAGTTCGACGAGGAAGGCATCACATACGGCCTGCCCGATCACGTCCACGCCGAACGATCGACGAAGTGGTAGGCGTGCCGGCGGGCTAGCCCTCGCCACTCGATGCGCGGCTGCGAGGAGTCAGACGCCGGCGGCTCACCTCGTCGACGGCTTCGGCGGCCGCGAGGCCACTGCGCACTGCCGACTCCATGGTCGCCGGCCAGCCCGTGTCTGTGTAGGCGCCTGCCAGGTACAGGTTGGCGAGCATCGTGCGCGGACCCGGCCGTTGTAGCCCGGGCGCCGGCACGAACGTCGCCTCGGGCTCCTTCACCACGGCGTAGTGCTCCAGCACGGCGTCGTTCGATGCGGGGAGCGCGCGATGCAGCTGGGGCAGCAGGCGCGCGCGGAGCTCCTCCTTGCCCAACGCGAAGAGCTCCCCGGGTGCGCTGATCGAGACCACGAGGTGCTGGCCGCGCACCTCGTCCTCGCCACCCGCGCGACTATGGTTGAAGACCCACTGCAGCTCGGAGCGGACGAACGCCGCGAACGCAAAGTCCGCGACCGGCCGGTCGAACCACAGGTGGACGTTGAGGATCGATGCGGGCTCGAAGCTGGCGAGTGCGCGGAACGCTCCCGCGCCGCGCACATCCCGTGGCAGCAGCGGCAGCAGCCGCCACGGGGACAGCGCGCTCACGTACGCGTCGAACGAGCGCCGCTCACCGCCTCGCAGCTGGACTGAGGAGACGCGACCGTCCTCGACATCGATGCGCTCGACGGGTGCGCGCGTCGTCATCCTCCCGCCGCGCGCCTCGATGGCGCGCACCGCAGGCTCGACGTGCAGCTTCGAGAGTCCGACGGCCGCGATGCCTATCGCGGCCGCGGTGGGGTTGCGCTGGAAACCCTCCTCGATCACGAACAGCGCCTGTCGAGCGCTCGCCTGATCGGCGCGGCAGTTGAGCGTCGGGATCACCAGGAAGTCCCAGAACTCGCGGATGGTGGCGGGTGACTGGCCACGCTCCCGCAGCCACTCCTCGAACGTCAGGTCGTCGAGCCCGGCGCGTGCGGCCGGGCGGAGCAGGCGGAGCGCGAGGAACGCCCGCGCGATCTGCGCTTTCTGCCGCCACGTGAGGTGGCGGTAGCGCAGCAGCGTGGGCGCGAGGTGCAGGCCGAGCGGCAGGTTCGCGGCGCGGAGGTCCGAGCGCCGTCCATCCTCGTCAAACACCGGCACGTGCAGTCGGTGCTGGCGGCGAGTGAGTTCCAGCGTGCCGATGCGTTCGAGGAATGCGATGTAGGCCGTGGTGCACTCCATGAAGACGTGCTGGCCGTTGTCGACCTCGTCGCCTGTCTCGTCATCGCGGAACGAGTAGGTCGCGCCGCCGGCCCAGGGGCGGCGTTCGAGCAGTTCGACGTCGTGGCCGCGATCGGCGAGCTCGACCCCCGCCGAGAGCCCGGCGAGGCCCGCACCGATGATCCCGACTCGCACGACGACGGCCGGCGTCAGCCAGCTCGGGCCGGGCCGAGGAGTGCCGCGCCTGCCCAGAGCCGCGCAATGGCGGTGAGCTTCTCGGGGCCGCTGAGGCGTACCCGCTCCGAGAGCACGTCGTAGTTCCGCGCTTCGATGCGCTTGAGCAGCTCGAAGTACACGCCCTGCAGCACGTTCACGCACATCCGCGAGCGCACGTCGAGCAGCGGGAGCAGGTTGCGGCCGAGCTCGAAGTAGTGGCGGGCGCGCGCGCCCTGCGCAGCCATCATCGCCGCGAATCGCTCGTCGTAGTGGCACGCGAGGATGTCGTCGGCGGTGAGTCCGTGCGCTGCGAGTTCGTCGGTGGGGAAGTAGACGCGGCCACGGCTCGCGTCCTCCCGCACATCGCGCATGATGTTCACGATCTGCAGCCCCAGCCCCATGCTCGTCGCGAACTCGCCGGCGCGCGCGTGTGGCTTCGCCCCGAAGATCGCGACGCAGATGTGTCCCACGATCGAGGCGACCCGGTAGCAGTACTGCAAGAGGTCCGGCCAGGTCGCGTAGCGGTCGATGGTGAAGTCCATCTCGACGCCGCTGATGAGCTGCTCGAAGTACTCGTGCGGGATCGCGAAGCGGTCTACGGCTTCGCCGAGCGCCGTGAAGAGCGGGCCCTGGCGCCGGCCCGAGTAGCACTCCTCGATGAGTCTGCGCGCCTGTGCGATCTCGCGCTCCTGGCGTGCCCGCTCGGTCAGCTCGTCGGCGATGTCGTCGACGTAGCCGCTGAACGCGTATGCGGCGTAGATGGCGTTGCGCTTGTGCGCGGGGAGGATCGTAAAGGCGTAGTAGAAGTTGGACGCGCGATCTTTGGTGTAGGCCCGGCACCACGCCGAGGCTGCTTCGGGCGTGTAGGGCTCGCTCCCGTGCGCTTCGAGTTCGGCCAGCACGTCGAACGCCACGCTCGCCCCCTCCCGTCAGCGCCCGAGCAGCACGCGCGCGCCCTGCACGAGCATGAGCCGCGCCTTCACCGCGCGCGTGACGCGCGGACGTGCCGTGAGCGTGTCATACCCCGCCGCCTCGATCGCGTCGAGGATCGCCTCGCCGCCGAGGCGGAACAGCCGGATGTCCGTGCGCACCGCGCGTGAGACGAGCCCCTCGAGGGGCTGGCCGGCGGAGAAGTGCGACCGCGCGCGCTCCACCTGGAAGCGCATCAACTCGCGGAAGTGCTCGTCGAAGCGGCCTTCGATGATCTGCGCGTCGTCGCAGCCGAAGCGCCGCAGCTCGTCCTGCGGCAGGTAGACGCGCCCCTTCCGGACGTCGACCGAGACGTCCTGCCAGAAGTTCGCGACCTGCAGGCCGATGCAGATCTGGTCCGAGAGCGCGATGCGTTCGGCGTCGCGGTAGCCGAGCACGGCGAGCACCATCTGCCCGACGGGGGTCGCGGAGTACGAGCAGTAGTCGAGCACGTCGTCGTAGGTCTCGAACCGCGAGACGCGCTGGTCGATGCGGTTCGCCTCGATCAGCCGCAGGAACGGATCGAGGGGGATCGAGCACTCCTCGATGGTCTGGGCGAGGGCGACGAAGAGCGGGCGCTGCGGCCTGCCGGCCACGGCCTCGCGGAGCTCGCGTTCCCACGCATCGAGCATGGCGAGGCGGTCGCCCTCGGCCTCGTCGCCGAGGTCGTCCGTGAACCGGCAGAAAGCGTAGACGGCGAAGAAGTGCGGTCGCAGCCTGCGAGGGAGCAGGAACGTGACGACCGAGAAGTTCTCGCTGTGTCGCCGCGCGTAGCGTTCGCACTCGCGGTGTGCCTCGCGGAGCGATACGGGCTGTGGAGCGGGAGTCTGGAGCGTTGCGCCTGGGCTCGTCGTCATCACGGGCGGTCCGGGTGAGCGGCGTTCAGTTCGCCTCCGTGAGCGCCGCGAGGCGCGCCTCGACCTCGTCGATCGAGCTGTCCGGCGTCGATGCGCCGGCGGTCAGTCCGATGCGGGCGGCATCCTCGAACCACTCAGGTTCGAGCTCATGGGCGCTCTCGACCTGGAAGGTGCGCGTCCCCTCGCTCTCGCAGACCTCTCGGAGGTGGCGCGTGTTCGCGCTCTTGCGCCCGCCGACCACGACCATCACGTCGACCTCGTGCGCGAGCTCGGCGGCGGCGGCCTGCTGGCCGGTGGTCGCGTGGCAGAGCGTGTTGACCACGTGCATCTCGAAGTTCGCCTCGCGCTGGAGGAGCATGAGATTGCTCACGAAGCGCGCGAAGTCGTCCATACGGTGCGTGGTCTGCGCCATGACGCCGATCTTGTTCGGGAAGCCGCCCGGGAACGTCTCGATGACGTCGCGCAGGTGGTCGATGTCGGCGTGCTCGATCACGGAAACCTGCGAGCGCCCCTTCGAGTCGAACCCCCAGCCGGTGATGCCTCGCACCTCCTTGTGACCGGGGTCGCCGAAGATCAGCACGTGCCACTGCTCGCGCACGAATTTCTGCGCGTAGCGCTGCGCGCGCGTCACCACCGGACACGTCGTGTCGACAATGTCGAGGCCGGCGCGCTCGAGGTCGACGAGCACACGCTCGCCGACGCCGTGGGCCGTCACCGCGACTCGGCCTGCGCCGACGCGCTCCGCCGTGATGGCGCCGAAGTCCCCATCGATGTCGTCGGGGCCGGGGAGCTGGCGGACGCCAGCGCGCTCGAGTTGGTCCACGACGTGTGGGTTGTGGACGATCTCGCCGGCGCTGGAGATCGGGCGCTCCGGGGTCGCCTGGCTCTCCATCATCTGGACGGCGCGACGCACCCCCATGCAGAAGCCCATTTCGCTTGCGCGCACAATCAGGGCCACGGGCACCTCCGGCGACGAGCTGAGAGAGCAAGTCGCAATAAGTATAGGGCAGATACTCGACGCCGTGCGGCGCCGGCGTAGTGAAGTTAGTACGCCCCCTGTGCCTCGAAGATGCGGCGAGGGTTTTCGACGACCATCGCGGTGATCTGCTCCTCGGTGACGCCGAGCTGTTCGAGTTCAGGCAGCACGCGGTTCGGGATCGTGAGGAAGTGCCACTCCGGCGAGTTGCGCGCGATGGTCTCCAGCGGGAAGCCGAGGAAGTGGCACGCGGCGTCGTGCGACAGGACCATCTGCGAGGCGAAGCCGCGCCGGCATAACTCCGCGATCGTGGCGATGCGCTCCTCGACGTTCGCGCGCATCGACAGGCCGAAGCGGTCCATGCCGATCGTGCTGCCCCGTTCCATCAGCCCGGACAGGTACTCGACATCCGTGGTGTCGCCGGAGTGGCCGATCACGACGCGTTCGAGGTCAACGCCTTCCTCGGTGAAGACACGTTGCTGGTCCGCGCCCGATCCGATGATGGGGTTGCTGTGCGTCATCAGCGGCGTGCCCGTTGCGCGGTGCGCGCGTGCGGCGATGCGGAGCTGAAACTCGTTCTCCGGGGTGCACTCCTCGGTCGCGATCTTGATCGCGCCCGCGCGGATGTCGGTACCGGCGATGCCTTCGTTGAGGTCATGCAGGTAGAGGTCGAGGACCGGGTCGGGGTTGCGGCGCAGGAAGTAGCCCGGCGGATTGAGGTGCACCCCGGTCGCAACGACGATCTGCATCCGCGTGCGCGCGGCCACTTCGGCGACGAGCCCGATGTCGCGACCGAGGTCCACCGTGGTCAGGTCGACGATCGTGCGCACCCCGGCGTCGTACGCCTCGTCGAGCCTGGCTGCGGCCTGCGCGACCTCGGCTTCACGGTCGAAGAGCTGTGGGTAGCTGGCGTACAGGTCATGCGAGAGCAGGAAGACATGCTCGTGCATGAGCGTGAAGCCGAGGTCGGCCGTGTCGAGGTCGCCCCGGGCGGTGGGGACGAGGGTCATCGGTGCACCTCCAGGGCGCAGCGGCATCCTACATCCCGTCGTCTGGCACGAGCTCGCGGCGGCCCTGGTACATGCCGATCCCGAGGATGAGCAGGCACAGTGAGCCGACCAGGGACAGAAGGTTGTGCACGACGAGGTGCGCTTCGAGGTTCGTGTCCGGAATGAACATCGCGTAGACGAAGTTCACCAGTGCCAGTGCTCCGACCCCGACGAACCCGTAGCAAGCCGCCTTGAGCAGGTCCATGCGCTCGAAGCGCGGCACGAGGCCGAGCCCCACGAGCATCGTGGCGAACGGGAAGAAGACCATGAACCCAATGAGCAGGCCGATCATTTCCGTATGACCAGTGAGTGCGGCCGTCTCGAACACGTCGCGGGTGGCATCGCTCTCGGCCACGTCGGCGCGCTGCATGAGGTGAATCACCATGATCCGCTTGCCCTGCGAGACGGCGAAGACGGCCCAGGCGAACAGGCTCAGGATGAGCCCGAATCGGAGTCCAGGACCCATCAGGCCCCCGTTGCCGCGGCCCAGGGCAAAGAGTGCCAGGAACCCGTAGCCGTGGAGCAACATCGCCACAATGACCACCAGCGTTGTGGCGTGACTGAGTTCAGGGTTAGCGGCGAGTGCCCCCACCGCGGCTTCGAAGTCCGTCTGGTCTACACCGTCGACCAGCGGCCCGCCGGGGAAGAGGAAGGATCCCACCAGCGCCAGTACGACGCCCAGGGCGAGTGCGAGTCCCGCCGTTCTCGTTGATGCGATTGCCATCGAAGTACCCCTCTTCCTTACAGCCAGCAGCACCGGGCGGGCACGGTGGCGAGACCCGGTCGCACACATGTTACCGAACGTGATACGCGGCGTCGCCGGGTCGCGCCGTGGTTCCCTACAGCGTCAGCCGATGACACGCCGAGCATGATGAGATTTCGTGTAGCTGGTCTGCTGGCCTACTCGACTTCTGCGTAAGTGAGCAGCCACTCTCCATCGAACTCTTCCCAGATGAAGACCATCTTCACGGAGCCCAGTGGGAAGTGTCCGGTATGCCTGGTCTCCCACTTGCCCGGGGCGATCTCGGTGGGCGGCGAGGTTTCCTCGGCTCTGATCTCGATGCCGAAGGTCCGGAAGGGGTTCATGTTGGACCGGACCTCTTCCTCCTCCGCGGCCCAGTAGCCCGGCTCGTAGAACGCCTTCAGCGTGTCGGGGTCGTGCGTGTTGTACACGTCCCACATCTGCATGGTGCGCTCAGTGAGGTGTGCCGCCACGGCTGCCGGATCGGCGGGTGCAGCTTCGTCGGATGCACCCCCGGCAGGCGTGGGATCCGGCTCGGGCGTCTCGGACGCCGTCGCTGCGGGCGCGGGAGTTGCGGTGGCCGCGACATCTGCCGCTGCCGCTGCAGGAGCCTGCGTGGAAGCGGGTGTCGTGGAGGCCTCGCCCTCGGTCGCTTCGTCACCGGAGCCGCCGCACGCAGCCAGGATGAGGGACAGCGCCACGATGGCCGTCCGTGCCGTCCGCCTCAGCAACATGTCCGTTCCCCTGTGTCGCTCATCGAATGCTGCCGCAGTCGCCGCCCGCGGCGGAGGTCGCAAGTCGTGTGCATGGTAGGCCCGGTGGGACTCGAACCCACGCGCGACGGATTAAAAGTCCGCTGCTCTGCCACTGAGCTACGGGCCCGATCGCAATTTGACGACTCGCCCGCTCGCGTGTCCAGCCGGGGACCTGTGCCACTCCCACGTCTGAGCTGGCACACCGGCTCTCGCACCCTGTCCGGGCTCGCCTCGCATCTGAGGCAGGGCGGACCCCGATGTGCGACACGAGGAGGAACGATGGCCACAGCCAACCCACCCGCCGAGCGACCACTCGGCAAGCCGCCGGGGAGTGTTCGAGCATACCTCGCGCTGGGGATCCTTGCGGCCTTCCTGGTCACGCACGCGCTCGCGGCGGGGTGGCTGCTGCGCGTCGAGAACATCGAGGCTGCCGTTGGGCTGCTCAGCGTGCTCGCGCTCGAGGCCGGGACGGTAACCGGTTTCTACTTCGGCAGCCGCTCCACCCAATCCGATGAGCCTACTGGCGCCACCGACGCCTGAGCGCACCTCGACGCGCTACCCGGCGGTGTCGGGCCGCGGCTTGCGGCGGCGCGAGGGCGCGACGCGCGGGGGTTCGTTCGGCTGCTTCGCGTAGTGCGGCGGCCACGGTAGGTCCGGTAGCCCACGCTCGTCGTCGGCATCGGCGAGGGCAAGCAGGCCGTCGAGGCGGCCGGGGGTGTCGTCCATGCCGGCCGCGAGGTCGCCGACCTGGTCCCAGCGTTCGGCGAAGCCGCGCAGGTCGAGCACGAGCGGGTCGATGCTCCGCAGCTCGTCCCAGCGGAACGGGGCGGAGACGCGCCCGGTCTCGCGCACGCTGTAGGCGCTGGCGATGGTCTTGTCGCGCGCGTTCTGGTTGTAGTCGAGGAAGATGCCCCGGCGCTCCTCCTTCCACCACGAGGTGGTCGCGAGGCCCGGCGCGCGACGCTCGACCTCGCGCGCGAAGGCGACCGCCGCGCGGCGCACGTCGTTGAACTCCCAGCGCGGCTCGATGCGCGCGTAGATGTGGATGCCGCGCGATCCCGATGTCTTCGGCCATCCGGTGAGGCCGTGCTCCTCCAGCAACTCGCGACACACTTCGGCGACCTCGCGCGCGTCGTCGAATGTCGAGCCCTCGGCGGGGTCGAGGTCAATGCGCAGCTCGTTCGGGTGGTCGAGGTCGTCGGTGGTGACGGGCCAGGGGTGGATGTCGATGCAGTTGAGCTGCGCCATCCAGATCACGTCGCGCAGCTCGCGCGCGACGGCCATGCGGCCGGGACGCGCGGCGGGGAAGCGGATGGGCGTGGTCTCGCGCGCATCCTTCGGGGCGCGCTTCTGGTAGAACGGCGGCTCCCCCACGCCCTTGGTCCAGCGCTTGAGCATGCATGGGCGTCCACGCACGGCGTTGAGGATGCCCGGAGCGCAGCGCAGGTAGTGCTCGACGACGTCGAGCTTGGTCCAGCCCTGCTCAGGGAACATGACCTTGCCGGGGCTGGAGACGCGCACGGGCTCACCGTCGGCGTCGACGTAGACCTCGTCCTTCGCCATCACGCCGCTCCGGCTCCCTCGGCCCCGGTCAGCTCCGCAGCTGTGAGCGCCAGGCGTCGATCGCGCCGCGCACGCCCATGTCGCGCACGCTCTCGCGCATCGCCTCCACGTCCGGGGAGAAGTGCGCGATCGCGTCGAGCTCCGCGCCGGTACGGAGGGCCGTGCGCATACCTCGCAGCTCGTCCACGCGGTTGGCGGAGAGCTTGTGGATGGCGAGCACATCCTTCGGGACCATCGAGATGCGCTCCACGTAGTCGGCGACGTACTCGTCCAGGATCTCGGGATGGATCGCCTCGTTGAACAGGCCGTACTCGGCAGCCTGCGAGCCGGTGATGAACTCGCCGGACGGGAACGCGAACTGCTTGGCGCGCTTCGGGCCCATGTGCCACGCCCAGAACGCCGTGACATAACCGGCCCCGAGGGGTAACTGCGGCCCGCTGCCGACCCGGGTGTCCTCGGCGACGAACGTCACGTCGCAGATCGCCGCGAGCTGCGTGGCGCCGGCGATGCAGTAGCCGTGGACCTTGGCGATGACCGGCAGCCGCATCTCCGGGATGCGCAGCCACAGCCGCAGCCCGTCCTCGATGTTGTCGCGGTCCGAGGTGGGCGAGTAGGGGCGGCCCGTGTCCGCGTCGGCGGGGGCGCCGAGCTGGTAGCCGGTGGAGAAGGCGCGGCCCGCACCCTGGATCAGCGCAACGTGCACGCCGTGGTCGCGCTCGGCCTCCTCGAGCGCATCGATGACCTCGCGTTGCATCTGGCGGCTGATGGCGTTCAGGCGCTCGGGCGCGTTGAGGGTGATGGTCGCCACGCGACCGTCGACGTCGTAGAGGATCTCCTGGGGCATCGCGCACCTCCTCGCGGGGCGTGACGCCCCTCGGCGGGCGGAGTATAGCGGGCGAGTCCGCATACACTCGCTGCGACGCCGGACTCGCCGGCATCGAGGGTCGAAGGGTTGGGCCATGCAGCTCGGCATCGTGGGGTTGGGCCGGATGGGCGCGGCGATGCGCGAGCGGCTGCGACGCGGCGGCCACGAGGTGACGGGTTTCGACCTCAACGCGGAGGTCAGCGACGTCGCTTCGCTGCCCGAGCTCGTCGACGGCCTCGACGCGCCGCGCGTGGTGTGGCTGATGGCCCCCGCGGGCGAGGCGACCGAGGCGCTCGTGGAGGAACTAGCTGAACTGCTGACGGCGGGCGATGTCCTCGTCGACGGTGGTAACAGCCTCTACAAGGACTCGATCCGCCGCGGCGAGATGGTGGCCGAACGCGGCATCCGCTACCTCGACGCCGGGGTCTCGGGCGGCATCTGGGGGCTGGAGAACGGCTTCTGCGTCATGGTCGGCGGCGACCGCGACGCCTTCGAGGCCGTCGAGCCCGCGATCGCGACGCTCGCGCCGGAGGACGGCTACCTGCACGTCGGCCCGAGCGGCGCGGGCCACTACGTGAAGATGATCCACAACGGCATCGAGTACGGGCTGATGCAGGCCTACGCCGAGGGCTTCGAGCTCCTCGGCGCGTACGACGAGGACCTCGACCTCGCCGAGATCGCGGAGCTCTGGCAGCACGGCTCGGTGGTGCGGTCGTGGCTGCTCGAGCTTGCCGGGCGTGCGCTCGCCGACGACCCGGGCCTCGACCGGCTCCAGCCGTACGTCGAGGACTCGGGTGAGGGCCGGTGGACGGCGATCGAGGCAGTCGAGCGCGGCGTGCCGGCGGGCGTGATCACTGGTTCGCTGTTCGCGCGCTTCGCCTCGCGCGATGAGGGCTCGTTCGGGCTGCGCATGCTCGCTGCGCTGCGGCAGCAGTTCGGCGGCCACGCAGTGCGTGAAGCGTAGCGAGCCGAGGTCAGCGGCTACGCGCCGTCAGCCGCTGCGCTGACGTTGGGGCCGTCGACGTGGACGGACCAGCCGGCCAGGCTGGTGCAGCGCTGCACCATGTGATTGCGCACGGCTCGTAGTACCTCGACGCGTGCGTGGCGCTTGTTCTCACCGGAAACGAGGACCCACGGCGCCTCCTCGGTGTGAGTGCGCTCGAACATCTCGTCGGCGGCCGCAACGTAGTCGTCCCAGTGCTGGCGGTTGCGCCAGTCTTCTTCGGTGAGCTTGTAGCGCTTGAACGGGTCGTCGGCGCGCTCCTTGAATCGGCGGAGCTGCTCCTCCGCGCTCACGTGCAGCCAGATCTTGAGGATGGCGATGCCGTCATCCATGTAGTGGCGCTCGAACTCGCGGATCTCGCGGTATGCACGCTCGTACTCCGCCGGCGTGGCGAAGCCCTCGACGCGTTCGACGAGGAGGCGCCCGTACCAGGAGCGGTCGAAGATCACCATGTCGCCGCGGGCGGGCATCTTGGCGTGGAAACGCTGCAGGTAGTGCTGCCTCGCCTCCAGGTCGGTGGGCGGGCCCGTGGAGTAGACCCGGTAGCCGCGGGCGTCGAGGTGGCCCGTCAGCCGCGCGATGGCGCCGCCCTTGCCCGACGCGTCGAGCCCCTCGAACACGACGGCGATGCCGCACTCCGCCTCGTCGCGGAGGTGCGACTGGATGTGGACGAGGTCGAGTTGCAGGCGGGTGCGCTCCAGCTTGTAGTCGGAGCTGCGGACCCGCTTCGTGGGGTCGAAGTCGGAAATGCGCGGCGGGCGCGTGAGAGTCTGCATCGACTGGCTACTTTACAATCGAGATAGCGGGTCTGCACGGGGGTCGGCAGCCGGTACCACTGCGCACTGTTCCGGGTAGCAGACCATAATGCTACGATCCCATCGCGGTTGGACGGCTCCCCTCGCTCCGGCCCCGACGCCGGACTCAGCGCGGCCGCCGCCAGGCCTTAGCCATGGCCCAGCGACGCCATGCCGCACGTCGAGCGTACCGGCAGGCGCTGGCCGCCGCAGATCGCTGGAGTATGTACATGGCTCAACGGATTGCCGACGTCCACGTGCGAAACACCGTGCCGCTGCCCACGCCACGCGAACTCGAAGCGGAACTGCCGATTCCCGACGACGTGCGCGCCTCGGTGGTGCATGGTCGCCAGGCTGTAGAGGACATCCTCGATGGCCGGGACTCGCGGCTGCTCGTCATCACCGGCCCCTGCTCCATCCACGACGAGCAGGCTGCGCTCGAGTACGCAGAGAAGCTCGCCGTGCTCAACGCCGAACTCTCGGACCGGGTATGCATCGTCATGCGTGTCTACTTCGAGAAGCCGCGCACGACCGTCGGCTGGAAGGGGATGATCTACGACCCCGACCTCGACGGCTCCTTCGACATCGCCAGCGGCCTGCGGCGCGCCCGCCGGTTGCTGCTCACCATCGCCGGGATGGGCCTGCCGACGGCTACCGAGTTCCTGGACCCCATCACCCCGCAGTACCTCGCCGACCTGATCTCGTGGACGGCCGTCGGCGCCCGCACGACCGAGAGCCAGACGCACCGCCAGATGGCGAGCGGCCTCTCGATGCCGGTGGGCTTCAAGAACAGCACCGACGGCAACATCCAGATCGCCGTCGACGCCATGCTGTCCTCGCGTGAGCCGCACGCGTTTCTGGGCATCGACGGCGACGGCCGCACGTGCACGGTGCTGACGAACGGCAACCCCCACGGCCACATGGTGCTGCGAGGCGGCGCTGACGGGCCGAACTACGCTGCTGAGCACGTGCAGGCGGTCTACGAGCGCCTCGAGGGCGGCGGGCTGCCGCGCCAGGTGCTCGTTGACTGCAGCCACGCCAACTCGAACAAGGACCACACACGCCAGGCGCTCGCGTTCCGCGACGTCCTCGCGCAGCGCGCCGGAGGCGACACCGGCGTGATCGGCCTGATGGTCGAGAGCCACCTGCACGAAGGTAAGCAGTCGCTGGGCGACGACCCGAGCGAGTTGCGCTACGGGGTGTCGATCACCGATGCCTGTATCGGCTGGGACGAGACCGTCGAACTGCTCCGCGAGGCCGCGGCCCTGAGCCTGGAGCCCGCAGAGGCCACCGCGTAGCCGCGCTGCTGCTCATCCCCACCCACGATCACCGAGCCGTCCAGCGCGGCTCCTCGACGCCTGCCTGCGCGTTGACGCTGCGTGCCGCCACGAACAGGAAGTCCGACAGCCGGTTGAGGTAGCGCAGCGCTGCGCCCGAGACCTCCTCGGACGCGGCGAGGGTGACCGCACGTCGCTCGGCGCGCCGGCACACCGTTCGCGCGAGGTGCAGCGAAGCCGCCGCAGGCGCGCCGCCGGGCAAGATGAACTGCGTCAGCGGCTCCAGGTCCGCTTCTAGCTGGTCAATCCACCCCTCGAGCCGCTCGATGGACTCGACCGGCACCTGTGGGGCGAGCTGGCCAGCGGCTGCGCGCTCGCGCACCTCGGGCGTCGCGAGTTCGCCGCCGAGGTCGAACAGCGTCGACTGCACGTCGAGAAGCATCGCGCGCAGCTCGGTCTCCTCGAGGGCGGCGACGGCGGTGCCAAGCACGGCGTTGAGCTCGTCGACCGCGCCGTAGGCCTCGACGCGTTGCGCGTCCTTGCGCACGCGCGGGCCGCCGAAGAGCCCCGTCTCACCCTCGTCGCCGGTGCGCGTGTAGATCTTCATGCGACTCGGCCCTCCTCGCGTCACCGTAGCAGCATCCCCGGCCTGCGGGCAGCGTGGCGTCGAGGGCGCTCGCGGCGGTCGCTGCGCGCGTCCGCGTGCGGCAAGATGCGCTCATGACGCCGCCCGCCGTGCTGCTGCCCGACTACCAGTTCCCGCCCGGGTTCTTCGTGCGCTGGCTGTGGACCGTGCTGGCGATGCGACGACGCCGCCACGCCGGTCGCGACGCCCTCAAGATGCTCGCGGGCAAGCCGTGCCCGCGCGTCGAGGGTATCGAGCGGATCCCGGCGTCGGGGCCGTGCGTGCTGGCGATGAACCACTACGAGCGGCCGGGGCTGCGCGTGTGGTGGGGCGTTGCGCTGATGAACGCGGCGGTGTGGCAGCACCGCGGCGACCCGCCGATGCGCTGGCTCATGACCGACCGCTTCGAGGGTTTCCGCATGGCCGGCATCCGCTGGCCCGACGCAATCATGGCGTGGCTCCTCGGCCGTATTGCGTGGGCGTACGGGCACATGCTCGTCGCGAAGCCTGAGGGCGACGCATCGCCGCGGGCGCTCGTGCTGCGCGAGGCGCGGCGCGCGCTGCGCGACGGCGGCGTGGTGGGCGTGACGCCCGAGGCGGCCAGCGGCTCGGGGCCCGAGCTTGCGACCGCCTGGCCGGGCTCCGGAGCAGCCCTCGCCTGGCTGTCGAGCGGCTCCATCCCGATCGTCCCGGTCGCGTTCTTCGAGGACGGCGAGGCGCGGCTCCTGGCCCGCGTCGGCGAGCCATTCACCCTCGATCGTGCGCGCGACGACGAGGGCGCCGAGGCAGTCATGGGCGCGATCGCCGCGCTGCTGCCAGCGGAGCTGCGCGGGTCGTACGGCAGCGGGTGACCGGATTGCCGTAGCATCGTCGGGCCTGGTTGCGCGGGGCGTTGGAGGGTCGTGTGGCGAGCGACGTAGCGAGTACGTGGCGGCCGATGCGGGTCAAGCTCGCCTACTCGGCGGGCAACCTGCCGGGCCAGGTCATCTCGCAGGCGTTCGCGCTGTGGTTGATCTTCTTCTACACGCCCCCCACCGACGAGGACGCACCGACGTTCATCCCCGCGCTCGGCCTGCCCGACCTCGACCTCGGGCTGTTCGCGTTCCCGGACGAGCTCGCGCCGCGCGTGCTGCTCGGCCTCACGCTCACCATCGCCGGCATCATCGAGGCGTTTGACGACCCGATCATCGGGTACCTGACGGACCGCACGAAGTCGCGGTGGGGACGTCGCATCCCCTACGTCGTGCTGGCGACGCCTTGGTGGGCGCTCCTGTTCTTCCTGCTGTTCGTGCCGCCGTTCGGCGACGGCAGCATCGCGAACCTGCTCTGGCTGGTTGTCGTCCTCGAGGGCTACTGGCTTGCGAGCAACCTCTCGGGTGCGCCGCTCGAGGCGCTCATGCCGCACATCGCGAAGAGCCACGAGGACCGCGTCTCGGTCGCCTCGATGCAGCTCGTGTTCGGCATCCTCGGGGCGTTCCTCGGGCTTGCCATCAGTGGGCTGCTGATCGACTGGGTGGGGTTCGCCGGGATGGCGGGCATCCTCGCTGTCGTCGGCTTCGTCGGGCGCTACGCGTCGCTGGCGGGATGCTGGGACTACGCGCGGACGGACGACGAACCCTCGACGCCCGGCCTCGTGCGGTCGGTGCGCGAGACGCTCTCGAACCCCCACTTCATCGCGTTCCTGCCGGGGTTCATCTTCTTCCGCATCGCGCAGATCCTGATCACTGCCTGGATCCCGTTCTACGTCGCCGCCGTGCTCGGAGACGTCGAGGCGTTCGGGTTCAACGGCGCCGAGGACGAGGGGGTGTTCACGTCGGCGATGACGGCGCTGATCATCATCGGTGTGATGGCCGGCATCGTGATCTTCGCGCCGCTGGCGCGCCGCGCCGGCAAGGCGCGCGCGTTCCGCGTGTCGATGCTGTGGGGCGCGGCGACGCTGTTCTTGCTGTTCTTCGTCGGCTTCGTGCCGGGCGTGCCGAAGCTGGCGCAGACGGCCGCCACGGTGCTGTTCGCCGCCTTCCCAATGGCCGGCGTCTTCATGCTCCCCAACATCCTCATCGCCGACATCGTCGACCACGACGCAGAGCGCACCTCGACGCGTCGCGAGGGGATGTTCTATGGCACGCAGAACCTGCTGGAGAAGAGCGCCTCGGCGTTCGCGCCGCTGATCTTCGCGCTCGTGCTACTGGCCGGTGACACCGCCGAGGACCCCCTCGGCATCCGCCTCGTCGGCCCCGTGGGCGGCGTGCTGCTCCTCGTCGGCTGGTTCTCGTTCCGCCGCTACGCGTTGTACGACGACGTGCGCGGCGTCGAGGAGCCCGAGGCCGCGTCCGGGTAGCGACGCAGCGAGGGCTGTTGAGCGGGCGCGATGTAGACTGCGCCCCGGCTCGCCGCGCGGCGAGCTGCGAACGGAGGACGCGATGCCGCTACACCCACAGGCACAGGCATTCCTCGAGGTGGTCGAGGAAGCCAACGCCCTGTTGCCGCCGCTCCAGGAACGCGACCCGGCGACCTGGCGCCAGCAGGGCCTCGACCTGGCGAAGCAGGCGCGCGAGCTGCCGTTCAGCCCTCCTGTCCACGCCGAGACCGACCGCACGATCCCCGGCCCGGCCGGCGAGATCCCGGTGCGTGTCTTCACGCCCGGGCCGGGCGATAACTACCCCGTCCTGGTCTGGTTCCACGGTGGGGGCTGGGTGCTCGGCGGCCTCGACGGCGGCATCCACGCGCTGCGCCTGCTCGCGAACGTCGCCAACTGCGTCATCGTCTCCGTCGACTACCGGCTCGCGCCCGAGCATCGCTTCCCCGCGGCCGTCGACGACTGCCTGGCGGCGACGCGCTGGGTTGCCGATCACGCCGCCGAGGTCGGCGCGGATGCGTCGCGCATCGCCGTCGGTGGCGACAGCGCGGGCGGGAACCTCGCGGCGGTCGTGGCGCAGCTGGTGCGTGACGGCGGGCCGGACCTGGCGTTCCAGCTCCTCGTGTGCCCCGTGACCGACTCGGACTTCTCCCGCAAGTCGTACATCGCGAACAACGAGGGCTTCCTGCTCAGCACCGAGATGATGGAGTGGTTCTGGGCGCAGTACATGGGCCCCGATGGCGACCGCACCGACCCTCGCGTCGCCCCGATGCGCACGGAGGACCTCGCCGGCCTACCGCCGGCGCACGTCATCGCCGCGGAGTACGACCCGCTCGCCGACGAGGCCGTCGCCTACGCCGAGGCCATGGAGGCGGCCGGCGTCGACGTGACCATGGTGGTCGCCGAAGGGCACATCCACGACTACGTGATGAACCTCGGGATCATCGACGACGCCGAGACCGCCATCGCCGATGTGGCACGCAACATGACGCGGGCGTTCCAGCTCGCCGGAAGCGAGGACTAACGTGGGACAGCGAGCAGACCGCTGGGTCAGGCGCCTCGATGCAGCGTTCGAGGGTGACGCCGCGTCGACGATCGCGAATATCGCCACGGTCCGCGAGGAGGACTGGACGTGGCTGCCACCGGGCGGCGCGCGCTCGATCCGCGACCTCGTCCAGCACATCGGCGGCTCGAAGCTGATGTACGCCGACGCCGCCTTCGCCGACGGCAACCTGGGATTCGACGACCCCATTGTCATGGGTGAGGGGTCGCTCGACACCGTCGGGCTGGCCGTCGCGTGGCTGCGCGAGGCGCACGCCACGCTGCGCGCGGGCGTCGCATCGCTCGACGACGCCGCTCTCGACGCCGAGATCGGTATGCCGTTCGGCCGCATGGGGAACGCCGAGGCGATGCTGGACCAGCTCGCCCGCCACGAGGTCTACCACACGGGCGAGATCAACCACCTGCGCGCGCTCGCGCAGGACAACGACGCCTGGGCCTGGTAGGCGGACCGGCTTAGAGGATCGTCCGGCTGTCGAGGTCCTCGGCGGCCATCGGCTCGCGGAACACCTCGGGGGCGGTTCCGTCGCCCCACCACTCGATCTCGGGTTGGAGGCGCACGCCCGCGTGTTCCAGCACCCGGCGCTGTACCTGCGCCATGAGTTCGACGAGGTCGGCGGCGGTCGCCGTGCCGTCGTGGACGAAGAAGTTGGCGTGCAGCTCGCTCACGGTGGCGGCGCCAACGGTCATGCCCTTACACCCGGCCTCCTCGATGAGCCTACCGGCGTAATCGCCCTCGGGGTTGCGGAAGATCGAGCCGGCGTTCGGGCCGGCGGTCGGCTGCGTGGCCTGGCGTTGTTCGAGGAGCGTGCGCAGCTCGGCCTCGATCTCCTCAGGCGGTCGCGGCTGGAGCCGCAGCGTCGCGCCGAGCACCATCACGCCCGCACCACGCAGCGAGGAGCGCCGGTAGCCGAAGAACAGCTCGCTGCGCGGGATGGTCGCGCGACCGCGCCCACCGACGACCTCGACCTCCTCGACGAGCAGCCCGATCGAGCGGCCGTCGCCGATGCCCGCGTTGCTGTTGAGCGCCCCGCCGACCGCGCCGGGGATGCCGATCGCGAACTCGAGTCCGCCAAGGCCGCGCTCGGCGGCCGCGCGGCTCAGCGCGGGCAGCATGACGGCCGCCCCGGCCACCACCCGCTCACCGATGAACGTGAACGACCCCGCCGCGCGCCTCAGCGACACCACGAGCGCGTCGATACCGTCGTCGGCAACGAGCAGATTCGACCCGCCGCCGAGCACCCGCACCGACAGCGACTCGGCGCGCGCCCACCCGAGCAGCTGCTGCAACTCCTCGACGCTCTCGGGAATGGCGAGGTAGCGGGCGGGCCCGCCGATGCGCAGGTAGGTGTGCCGCGCGAGCGGGACATCTTCGTGTACCTCGATGCCTTCGGGCGGGGGTGCGGTCATGTATCCAATGGTAGGCGAGAGCTGGGTTGGAGGCTGCGCTGCGTCGCGGACGCAATCCGCGCGGAGCGCGGGTGCGTAGTATCCAGGCAAGGGGGCACCCGAATGCTCGCGCGCGTACCACGCATACCGCTGATCTCGCTGGTCATCGCACTCGCGGTGGCGGGTGCCGCCGGGGCGTGCACGGGCTCGTCGAGCGTCGGTCCGGCGGCGACTTCGACTCCGGCGACCGCGGCAGCGTCGACGGAGGACGACGTGCGTACCGCGGAGCCTGAGCCGACCGTGACGCTGGCTCCAATCGCGACCACCGGTCAGGCCGCGCCCGCGACGCCCGGTGTGACGGCCACCCCCTTAGCCACGCCGGCGCCCACCGCAGTCGCGACACGGACACCTGCCGCAACGTCTACAGCCGCTCCCGAGGCCACGGCGCCAGCCCCGCAATCATGTGACGACGGGGCCGCGGTGCCTGATCCGGAATCCAACCCCGACCTCGTGCGGGAATGCGAGTGGCTGCTGGCGCTCCGCGACCCGCTCGCGGGCTCAGACACGCTGGACTGGCATGCCGGCCGTCCCGTAGCGGACTGGGAAGGTGTGACGATCGAGGGATCACCGCCCAGAGTCACGCGGCTCAAGCTCGCGGACCGTGGCCTGTCTGGCGAGGTCTGGGGGTGGATCGGGAACCTGACGAGCCTGATGGAGTTGCGATTGGAAGGGAACTCGCTGACCGGATCACTGCCGTCGAAGCTCACCCAATTGACGGATCTGACGCGACTCTACCTCCGCGGGAACGCCCTGACCGGCTGCATACCAATCTGGCTGAGCGAGGTTGCCAACAACGATCTTGCTTTGCTTGGCCTCACCGTATGCAAGGCACCCGAAGACGTATCGTTCGCGTACCCCGTCGTGCTCGAGGGGGAGACGTATCTCTGGCGAATGAACAGCCGGACGACGCCCGTCGTCTTTGATGTGCCTCAGGGCATGCGCTTCGAGGGATTGGACGTGCAACTTGGCGGTAGTGGCGAGCACGTGCTGGTCTTCGAGCACACGGATAGCGACTCGTGGCTCGCGGTGGGCCACGACACGGGCCTCGAACATCGGCGCTTCATCGACCTCTCGGCGGCTGCACCCGCCTCGGACATCGCTTCGGCGTTTGACAGGCTTGCTGCGTCGCTGTGGTTCACGCGCGGGTTTTCCCCGGCAACTCTCGCGGTTGTCTGGGACGGCGCGCCGAACAGCCTGATCCTTGAGTGGACGGGCGGTCCAGACCACGTGGCGGCCCGATGGCAATATCGGCGAACGAACCCGGGGACGGCCAGGGGCGGGCAGTGGCTGCCGTGGGAAGACATCGAAGAGGACGCGGTCGAGGCGCGCAGTGTCCGTGTTACCGAACTCCGCAGCGATGCCGCACATGGTTTCGAGCTGCGCGCCCTAATGGGGGCGGTCGGGGGGCCGCCGTCGGAAACCACGCTCGGAGCGGTCGTCCTCTCCGAGGGCCTGCCTACTCTGTATGCCGGGATGATCGCGCAGGGAGACGGGAGAACTGAGTGGGTGATCCAGAGGCTGGACTTTGTGTTCACCATCCCGAATGGAGAACGTCTGCGTGTAGAGTCTGTAGTCCACGTCTCGGGCGTCGGGGACACTGCGGAAATCAGGCACGTCGGCTCTCGCTCGTTGCTGCGGCTCGGGCCGGACGGTGCCGAGATCGACCGCGACGTCGCCCCGTCGGCTGCATCGTCACGAAGCGACGAGGGAGCGGCCGATCTGGCCCGTCGAGCGAACGAGGTGTTCGACGCGCTGGTCGCGTCCGTCCGGACGCGAAACGAGTGACCAACGCGCCAGACCGCAGAGGCGCTGCCGGTTGACCGCCGATCGCGCGCTGCCTACGCTCGCCTGACTGCCACCCGGATCACGTACCAACTGACGAGGCCGCACGCGAGATGATCGACTTCGGGCTCGTAGACGCCGTCGACGCCGAGGCCATCGGCGCGCCAGGGGAGCGGACCTTCCGGCTCCGCGCCATCGCCGGCACGAACCGCGCCGCGCTGTGGATGGAGAAGGAGCAGCTCGCCGCCCTCGGCCGTGCGGTCTCGCGGCTGCTCGCCGAGCGCTCGGTGCGGCGCGAGGAGCCCGCGCCGACGAGCGGCGACCTCAGTGCCTTCGGCGACCAGCCCGATGTCGACCTCCGCGTCGCCCGGCTCGGGCTCGACTTCGAGAACGAGGGGGAGCGACTGCTCATCCTGGCCGACGACGAGGAGGCGCTGTCCGGCGGCAACACCCCCGCGTTTCGCATGGAGGTGGGCCGCGGTCACGCGCGCGCGCTGGTCACGCAGATCACCGAGGTGGTCTCGGCGGGGCGGCCTCGCTGCCCTCTCTGCGGTCAGCCGCTCGAGGGCGACGGCCAGCACTTCTGCCCGGGCTCGAACGGCCACTCGAAGGAACTCGAGATCCCCACCGACGAGCCCGAGCAGGCCTGACGCCCACTCACGCGCGCCTCGCGCGCGACGGCGGTAGGATCACCCCCGCACTGGACAGACCACATCACGCCGCGAGCACCGACGGAGGCACACACATGACGTTCGACACCCGGCACCGCAGCCGCACGCTCGTCGACGGGCCGGACCGCGCGCCCGCGCGCTCGTACCTGAAGTCGGTGGGGCTGAGCGGCGAGGACTTGCAGCGACCGCTCGTGATGGTGGCGCACAGCTGGATCGGCACCATGCCGTGCAACTACAGCCAGCGCGAGCTGGCGCAGCACGTCATGGCCGGCGTGCGCGCCGCCGGCGGGACGCCGATGGAGGTCAACACCGTCTCCATCAGCGACGGCATCTCGATGGGCACGCAGGGCATGAAGGCTTCGCTGATCAGCCGCGAGCTCATCGCCGACTCCATCGAGCTCTGCGGAGTCGGCTACGGGTTCGACGCGGCCGTGGTGCTCGTCGGCTGCGACAAGACGATCCCGGCCGCGACGCTCGCGCTCGCGCGCCTCGACATCCCGAGCCTCGTGCTCTACAGCGGCTCGATCGACCCGGGTCGCCTCGATGGGCAGG
This sequence comes from Dehalococcoidia bacterium, assembly GCA_965208885.1. Lineage (GTDB taxonomy): Bacteria > Chloroflexota > Dehalococcoidia > UBA2979 > UBA2979 > VXMT01. The sequence goes on along the minus strand of CBDBPS010000002.1, from coordinate 415,015 downwards.
ACCTGACGATCCAGGACGTCTTCGAGGGCGTCGGCCAGCACGCCGCCGGCACGATCACCGAGGAGCAGCTGACGGCGATCGAGGACGCGGCGTGCCCCGGCGCGGGCGCGTGTGGCGCGCAGTACACGGCCAACACCATGGCGATGGTGCTCGAGTTCCTCGGCATCGCGCCGATGGGCTCCGGGTCCGTGGGCGCAACGGACCCGCGCAAGGACCGTGTCGGCTTCGAGGCGGGGCAGCTCGTGATGGACGTGCTGCGTCGCGGCCAGCGGCCGAGCGACATCTTCACGCGCGAGGCGATCGAGAACGGCATCGCCTGCGCCGCCGCCACCGGCGGCTCAACGAACGTCGTGCTGCACCTGCTCGCGCTCGCGCGCGAGGCGGGCGTGCCGCTCGAGATCGACGACTTTGACGACATCAGCGAGCAGACGCCGCTGATCGGCGACCTGCGGCCGGGCGGCCAGTACGTCGCGCTCGACCTCGACCGCGCGGGCGGGATCCAGCTCGTCGCGAAGCGGCTGGTCGAGGGCGGCAAGGTGCACGGCGACGTCCCGACGGTGACCGGCCGTACGCTCGCCGAGGAGGCCGCCGAGGCCGTCGAGGCGCCCGGCCAGGACGTCGTGCGCGAGCTCGATGACGCGCTCAAGGAGACGGGCGGCCTCGTGATCCTGCACGGCAGCCTCGCTCCCGACGGAGCGGTCGTGAAGGTCGCGGGCTACGAGCGGACGCAGCACCGCGGCCCGGCGCGCGTCTTCGAGCAGGAGGAGGACGCGCTCGAGGCAGTCCTCGAGGGCTCCATCAACGAGGGCGACGTGGTGGTGATCCGCAACGAGGGCCCGGTCGGTGGACCCGGTATGCGCGAGATGCTCGGCGTGACGGCGGCGCTGGTGGGGGCGGGCCTCGGCGAGACGGTCGCGCTGCTCACCGACGGTCGCTTCAGCGGCGCCACGCGCGGGCTCATGGCGGGCCACGTCGCGCCCGAGGCCGCCGCGAGTGGCCCCATCGCCGCCGTCCACGAGGGCGACATGATCGCCTTCGACATTGACGGCCGCACACTCAACCTCGAAGTCGACGAGGCGGAGATCGCGCGTCGCCTCGAGGCGTGGACGCCACGCCCCCCGCGCTGGGAGCGTGGCGTGTTCGCGAAGTACGCGCGCTCGGTGTCGAGCGCAGCGGAGGGCGCCGTTACGGGGTAGCGGCCGGCGCCTTCCCATCCATGACTTCTATCAACAGGCGACAGTGGTCGCTCGCGCCCCACTCCTCGGCAGTGTTCAGAGCGCGCACGTGGACGCCCTCTCGGAAGCCAGCTGACGCGAAGACGTAGTCGAGCTGGAGCGAGGCCGTCTCCGGCGACTCGAGGCTGTGGTGGAACGTCGGCACGTTGAGCGAGTCCGCGGGGAGGCCCTGTGGCACGGAGTTGGCGCGCCTGCCGGCGGGGTAGCGAGGCCCGAGGAACTCCAGCCCGAGCGCGTCCATGCGCTCCAGAACCGTGCGGTCGCGGAAGGGGTGGACGGTCCGCTGAGCAGCTGTCATTCCGTGTATCAGGTTGAGGTCGCCTGCTGCTAGCACGCGTAGCGTGCCGGAATCGGCGTTGCCAACAAAGGCTGATAGGTCCGAGATTATGCGATGAGTCGAGGCATCTGAGAATTCCGCCGACTGCCCGGAGGTGGACGGGTGGGGCTTCGTCCAGCGCGCGTACATCGATGCCACGATGAACGGCGGCGCATCGAGCGGGATCACACGGGCGGCAGCGATCGTGCCGAGTCCGCTGACGGCGATTTCGTCCTCCGCCGCCTCGCGGATGGGGCCGACTTGCCGGAACCACTCCACCTCCACGCGGTCTGACAGGCGCACTACCATCGGCCAGCGGTCAACAGCCGGATCGACGCCGCCCCTGTACCAGGCGGAGTCCCAGTGCTCCCGCGGCCCCGTGTCGACCTTCGCAGCCACGTCGTCAGGAGGGAGGCTCGCCTCCTGTAGCAGGGCAACGTCAGCGTCCATCGCCGCGAGTTGCCGCCATGGCTTTCGGCGTCTTGCGATATTCCAACTGATGACTGTGGTGGACACGTAGGAGTCTGCTCCGAGTCTCAATTCTCCTCGGCGGATGCCGGGTCGAGGATCGCGTTCCAGGCGGCGAGGCCGAAGCCACCGTCGAGGTGGATTGTCTGGCCGACGAGCATCGGGGCCTCGTCGGAGCAGATCCACGCGACCGCCGCCGCTACGTCGTCGGGTGACACGTTGCGGCCTGCCGGTACGTTCGGGCGGACGGCATCGGAGACGTTGCCGCGGTAGGAGTGCTCACCCTCGGACGCCTCGACCCACCCGGCCGAGACGGCGTTGACACGGATGCCGCGCGGCGCCAGTTCGACCGCGAGGTAGCGCGTCAGCGAGGCGAGCGCGGCCTTGCTCACCGCCACCGCCGAGTAGTCCGGCATGTACTGCCACGCGCCGGGCGAGAGCAGGTTCACGATCGCGCCGCCGCCGCGCTGCTCCATGAGCGGCACGGCCGCCTGCGCAGCCTGCCACGGCCCGAACAGGTTCACGTCCATCGTCGCGTGCAGGTGGTTCGGGCGCTGCGTCATCGCCGGCCTCGGGCGTTCGAGGCCACGCGCTGCGTTGTTCACCAGCACGTCGACGCCGCCCCAGGCGTCGGCGTGCCTGAAGAGGGCCGCGAGGTCGTTGCGGTCACCGGCGTCGGCGCGCACGGCCTCGGACTCGACGCCGAGAGCGCGGCACTCGGCGGCGGTCGCCTCGGCGGCGTCGGCGCTGCGGGCGTAGTTCACGAGCACGTGACAGCCCTCGGCGGCGAGGCGCAGCGTGATCGCGCGGCCGATCCCGCGCGACCCACCCACCACGACGGCGCGCTTGCCGGCTAGCGAGGGGTAGCGGGCGGGCTCGTTGCCGGTCACGGGGTAGCGACCTCGTGTGGTCCAAGGGGTCCCTTCGCGGGCTCGATGAGCACGCCCACCGCCCACTCGTAGCCGTCGGGGTCGCGCACCAGCGTCTCGCGCCAGCCGTGGCCCTTGTCGGCGGCGCCGGCGACGAGGTGCCCGCCGTGCTGCCGGGTGCGCGCCTCGACGGCGTCTGGATCGATGCCGAGCAGGCGCACCTGTGCGCCGACGCCGCGTGCTGCGCCGCCGGCGAGGTCGCTGCTCCACGGGTGGTCGTCGTGGGTGTGGTCGGCGTGCAGCATCACCTCGGCGGGACCGACGCGGACGGCGGCGAAGTCGACATCCTGGTAGTGCACCTCGGCGTCGAGCACGTCGCGGTAGAAGGCGGCGGCACGCTCGGTGTCGCGCACGATGAGGTTGAGGGCGAGCGGAGGCAGGAGCGCGCCGTAGCGGAAGCCCGGCATCCACGGCATGGTCCCCTCGGGGCGCTGTCGAGTTCCCATCAGCGTTCCTCCAGTGGCGGCAGTGCGCGCAGCGCGGCGACCTGCGTGGCGTGGTCGCGGTCATGGTTCGTGAGGTGTTCGAGCATCCCGAGGACCGAGAGCGCACGCCCCGGCGACGGGTGTGACGCCGCCACGTCGACATCGTCGCCAAGACTGCCCAGGAGCGCGAGCGTGGTGGCGCGCTGCTCATCGAGGCTGTCGAGGAGGTGCTGCGGGCGGCTGAGCTCGGCGGGGCGTCGACGGCCGTTGAAACGCGTCATCGCCTCGCCGCGCACCGCGGCCTCGGCCCACTCGCGCCAGCAGCGCTCGCTGTCGGCGACGTGCCAGAGCACCTCGCGGATCGACCAGCGCGCGTCGTGTCCCTCGTCCGGCTCGGGCGGGCGGCGCACGAACTGCGCTTGCTCCACGCCGTCGACCGCGTCGAGCAGCGCACGGCGCGCCGCGGCGAAGGCATCGAGGCGCTCGTGCAGCGCGGCAGCGGGGTCGATTGGGGTGTCCGGCACGAGGGCAGGATACAGCCGTCTGGACGCGCGGGCCTCGCCGATTGTCGCTCGCTCGATCCCCGGCCTACGCTCGGAGTTGCGAGGTGTGACGATGGGCATCACCGTGCTGGCCGGCGGCGTTGGCGCCGCGAGGTTCCTCGATGGGCTGTGCCGCGCCGCCGACCCGGCGGACGTGACCGCGATCTGCAACGTCGGCGACGACTTCGAGTGGCACGGCCTGCACGTCTCGCCCGACATCGACACGGTCATCTACACGCTCGCCGGGCTTGAGGGTGAGTTCGGCTGGGGCGTCCGCGGGGACACCCTCGCCACGCTCGGCGAGCTTGCCGAGCTGGGCGAGGAGCCGTGGTTCCAGATCGGCGACCGCGACCTCGCGACGCACGTGTGGCGAACGGAGCGCCTGCGCGCGGGACGCCCGCTGAGCGAAGTGACCGCCGACCTCGCGCGGCGTCGAGGGCTCGGACTCGCGCTGCTCCCGGTGACCGACGAGCCGCACCCGACCGTCGTCGTCACGCCCGACGGGCCGCTCGACTTCCAGGACTACTTCGTGCGCGGCCGTGCCTCGGCCGAGGTCGTCGGGGTCGAGTTCCCCGGCGCGGCATCGGCGAGCGCCGCGCCCAGCGTCCTGGATGCCCTCGCCACGCCCGACGTGGTCGTCGTGGCGCCGAGCAACCCGTTCGTTTCCATCGAACCGATCCTCGTCGTGCAGGGCGTCAGTGAGGCGCTCCGCGACACCTCGGCTCCGGTGGTGGCGGTGAGCCCCATCGTCGGGGGCGAGGCGGTGAAGGGGCCGGCTGCGGCCATGATGCGGTCGCTCGGCCACGACGTGTCAGCGCTCGGCGTCGCGCGGCTGTACGCGGGGCTCGTCCACGTATTCGTGCTCGATGAGGTCGACCGCGCGCTCGCTCCGGCGGTCGAGGAGCTCGGCATGCGGGCGGTCGTCACCGACACGATGATGACCGGCCCCGATCGACGGCTCGCGCTCGCCTCGGCGGTGCTCGACACGGCAGGCTCGCGCTGATGGCAGGCGCCGAGTTGTCCGAGCCATGCTTCATCGTGCCGGTGCAGGCGCTTGCCGGCGCCAAGTCACGGCTCGCCGAGCTGCTGCCCGACCGCGACCGCGCCGAACTCGTGCTGTCGATGCTGGGCGACGTACTGGAAGCCGTGCGCGCGGCGCACGACGGCCCGCTGCTCCTCGTGACGCCAGACGAGCAGTACGAGCCGACTGCGGCCGTGGCGGGCGCCACGCTGCTCATCGACACGGGCACGGGCTACAACGAGGCCGTACGCCTTGCGCTCGCCTCGTCCGAGGTCGAGGCCGCGGGCGCGGCCGTCGTGGTCCCCGCCGACCAGGCGCGCGCGCAGCCCGCCGACTTGCGTGCGGCCCTCGACGCGCTCGACGCGCACGAGGTCGTCGTGGCGCCGTCGCTCGACCGCGGGACGGGGCTCCTCGGGCTGCGGCCGCCGGATGCCATCGCGCCGGCCTACGGGCCCGACTCGGCTGTGGTGCACGGGCAGGCGGCCCGCGCGGCGGGCCGATCACTGGCCGTGCTGCGACTCGCGTCGCTGGAGCGCGACATCGATACGGTCGAGGACCTCGCGGACGCGGAGCCGCCGCTCGGTCCACGCACGGCGGCGTTCGTCGCCGCGCGGCGCTCGCTTCTCGCCGGATAACGCTCGCGTGCCACCGGCCATCTCGCGGCGTCGCGGTGCTACGCTGGCGCGCGGCGAGCAGGTGACGTGAAGCGGGAGGTCGAGCGATGTCCGAGGTGCGCAAGGTCGGGGTGCTGGGGTGCGGACTGATGGGCGGCGGCATTGCCCAGGTCTGCGCGACCGCGGGCTTCGAGACGGTCGTTCGCGAGGCCACACAGGAACCCCTCGATCGCGGCATGGCGGGTATCAACCGCTCGCTCGACGGCGCACTCCGCAGGGAGCGCATCACCGCCGAGGACCGCGAGGCGATTGGCGCGCGGCTGCACCCGACGACGAACCTCGAGGACCTCGCCGAGTGCGACATTGTCATCGAGGCTGTCACGGAAGACCTCGAGTTGAAGCAGCAGGTGTGGGGCGAGGTCGACGGCATCGTGCAGCCCGGCGCGATCTTCGCGTCGAACACGTCGAGCCTCACGATCGCCGCGATGGCGAGCTCGACAGGGCGTGCCGACAGCTTCGTCGGACTGCACTTCTTCAACCCCGCGCCCGCGATGCGGCTCGTGGAGGTGGTGCGCACCGTGACGACCTCGGACGAGACGTTCGAGGCGACGATGGACTTCGCACGTGCGATCGGAAAGGAACCGATCGCGGCGAAGGATCACTCGGGCTTCATCGTGAACTTCCTGCTCATCCCGTACCTGCTCGACGCCATCCGCGCCGTCGAGCGCGGCGTGGCGAGCGTGGAGGACATCGACGCGGGGATGCGGCTGGGCGCGGCGCACCCGATGGGGCCGCTCACGCTGGCCGATTTCATCGGCCTCGACACGCTGAACAGCATCGCCGAGAACCTGCACGCCGAGCACCACGAGCCGCGCTACGGGTCGCCGCCGCTGCTCAAGCGCATGGTCCTCGCGGGGATGTACGGGCGGAAGTCCGGCCTCGGGTTCTACGACTACTCGGCGGACCCACCGGAGGTGGCGTCACTCGGGATTTAGGGCCTCGTCAACGGGGGATCTAGAGCCGCTCTGAGCTATCCTTAACGCATGACGACAGACAGCTCAGTGCTCGACACTGACATCGCCATCCTCCGACGCCTGCTCGGCGCGCCGCACGAGGCGGACGCCGGTTTCGTGCGCTGGATCGACGTGGAACTCCAGGACGGGAGCGGCGGCGCTGCGACCGCTTCCGCGTACGACACGGTCCACCACGAAGAGGTCCTGTACCACCACGACGCGGCCTCCGGCCTGCGCACCATCATCGCCGTCCACTCGACCGCCCTCGGGCCCGCGCTCGGCGGCACGCGCTGGTATCCGTACGCGGACGCCGAGGCGGCGCTGCGCGACGTGCTGCGCCTCTCCATGGCGATGACGGCGAAGTCCGCGGTCGCCGGCCTCGACCTCGGCGGTGGCAAGGCTGCGGTCATGGGGAACCCCGCGGACCGCACACCGGAGCAGCTCGCCGCCTACGCCCGGGCTATCGACCGCCTTGAAGGCCGCTACATCACGACCACCGACGTCGGCACGACGACCGCTGACCTCGACGCACTCTCGGAGCTGACGCGCCACGTCGTGGGTGCTTCGCCGGAGCGCGGCGGCAGCGGCGACACCTCGACGCTCACGGCAGAGACGGTGATGCTCGGCATGCGCGCCGCACTCCGCGTCGCGTTCGGCGAGGAGTCGCTCGAGGGCCGACGGATCGTCGTCGTGGGCGTCGGTAAGGTCGGCGGACGCGTCGCGCGCGCTTGTGCCGAGGGTGGCGCGAGCGTCGCCGTTGCCGACGTGTGGCAAGACGGGGCCGAGCGTCTCGCGGCCGAGATCGGCGCCGACGTGCTCGATGTCGAGGGCGTATACAGCGAGCCGTGTGACGTGCTCTCGCCCAACGCCCTCGGCGGCGTGCTCAACCCGGATTCGATCCCGGATCTGCGCTGCCGCGTGGTCTGCGGCGCCGCCAACAACCAGTTGCTGCGCGACCCCGACGACGCCAAGCTGCTCGCCGAACGCGGCATCCTCTACGCGCCCGACTACGTCGTGAGCGCGGGAGGCGTGATCAACGTCGCGGTCGAGCTCGATGGCTACAGCGAGGAGCGCGCGCGCACCATCGCCGCCCGCGTCTACCCGACGACGCTCGAGATCCTGGAGCTCTCGGAACGGCTGGGCATCACGACGGCCGAGGCCGCGCTGCGCCGCGTCGAGGACCGGATCGCGACGGCCCGGGTGGCGTGACCTCGCCGATCTACGACCGCATCGGCCGCGGCTACTCGACCACGCGGCGGCCCGACCCTCGCATCGCTCGAAGGCTCCTCGACGCCCTCGGCGAGGCGGAGCGCGTGCTCAATGTCGGCGCGGGGGCGGGCTCGTACGAGCCCGAGGACGCCAGCATCGTCGCGGTCGAGCCATCTGGCGAGATGATCGCGCAGCGCACGTCCCGCGCGCCTGTGGTGCGCGCCACCGCCGAGGCGCTCCCGTTCGCTCCGCGATCGTTCGACGCCGCGATGGCGGTACTGACCATCCACCACTGGGGCGACTGGCGCGCCGGAGTCGCCGAGATGCAGCGCGTCACCGCCTCGCGGGTAGTCTTCCTGACGTGGGATCCCGAAGCAGGCGAGGGGTTCTGGCTGCTCCAGTACTTCCCGGGCATCCTCGAACTCGACCGTCGCCGCTTCCCGCCACTCCACGCGCTCCGTGCTGAGACAGGCGGGCGAGCCCATGTCTTGCCGGTGCCGCACGACTGCAGCGATGGCTTCCTGGGCGCGTGGTGGCGCGAGCCCGCGGCGTACCTGGACGCGGGCGTGCGGGCCGCCATGTCCGGCTTCGTCCTGCTCCCCGACGGTGAGCTTGACCGCGGTGTCGCGCTCCTCGACGCGGACATCCGGAGCGGCGAGTGGGAACGCAGGTACGGCGCACTGCGCGAGCGCGAGGCACTGGACCTCGGCTACCGCGTGGTGGTCGCCGAGGTGACGTGAGGGCGACGGTGCGGGGGTGTTGGTAGCAGGGGCCGGATTCGAACCGGCGACCGACGGCTTATGAGTCCGCTGCTCTGCCTCTGAGCTACCCTGCCACCTGCTATTTCAAACGAGCGCGCGCGCGCTGTCCACTCCCCGGTGCAGAGTGTGCGCGGTCCTGGCTGCCACCTCCGCTGAGCTCGTGTGCGTGGCGCCCCTTCCACGGCATAGTATGATTGCCTTATGGATCGTTCGGCGCTCTTGATTGATGCAGGGTACTTGCTCCTCGGAGCCGGGGGCGTCGTGCTCGGCGCGGACCACCGGGAGGACGTTGACTGCGATTACCATGGGCTGCATGAGGCGCTGAGCGACTACGTCGAGGATCACTCGGGTCTCCCCAAGCTCCGCACCTACTGGTACGACGGCGCCCCGGGCCCCCACGGCGAGCCTACAGCCGACCACCGCCGTATCGGCTCTCTGCCTCGGCTGAAGCTGCGACTGGGCCGCGTCATCCAGGGCCAGCAGAAGGGCGTCGACACACTCATCACACTCGACCTGCTCACGCTCGCGCGCGAGCGCGCGATCGCGACGGCCTACCTCCTGACCGGCGACGAGGACTTGCGTGAGGCGGTGGTCGCCGCCCAGTCGCTCGGCATCCAGGTGGTGCTGCTCGGTACTCCGCCCATCGAGGGCAGCCGGCAGTCGTTCGCGCTCATCGACGAGTGCGATGAGCACATCGTGCTTGACGAGGAGTTCTGGGAGCCGCACTTCAGCCCCGTGCAGCACATGCCGCGTCCGTTCGTGCCGCCCACGGACGACGACGAGGTGGACTGGGATGCCTCCGAGGAGGAGCGGGCGCGCACCTTCGGCACGCGCTACTGCGAGCTGTGGCTGAGCGAGGCGTACCCGGACCAGGTGGACCAGGTCACCGAGCGCCTGCCTGGGATCCCCGTCGAGGTGGACGCACCGATGCTGCGCGCCGCCGAGGTGGAATTCGGTCCGCTGCGCGAGCGCGAGGACTTGCGCCGCGCAGTACGACAGGGATTCTCCTCGTACTTCGTATCCGCGGTGCTCCCGGACACCGAGTAGGCCCTCAGCAGGAGAGGCGCACTCAGGCCGGCGCCTCGCCGGCTCGGTCTTCGAGGGCCATCGCACACCGCGCTCCCGCGCCGAGCAGCACGTCGACGAGCAGCCGCCGCAGCTCGACGTGCCCCCACGGCGTCTCGTGCTCCTCGTCGAGCCTCGACTCGAGGGTGCGCGCGACCGACGCGACGAGGCGGCGGTCCTGGTCCAGGCGACCGAGCAGCGCCGGGATCGACGGCGCGGCGTACATCACGGCCGCGACGAGCGCGGGATGCCGGTCGATGCGCGGCACCTCTGCGCTGCCGCCCGCCACGACAGCCGCGAGGACCAGCCCGGCCAGTTCGAGGGTCGCGGCCAGCGAGGCCACCTCGCGCCGCGGGGCGAGTCCGTTCTCATCGGGCGAGTCGGCGCGTGCCTCGCCGATCGCGCGCAGGGCGGCCGCGACGCGGCGATGCAGTTCCCCCGCCGCCTCCTCGATCTCGGCGAGGGTCAGCGCGTCGAGGCTGTCTTCACGCGGGGAAACCGCACGGGGCGCTGGATCGTTCGGGGGCATGGCGTCCTGTAGGCTGACGAGGCGTCCCGGAGGCCGCCGTGGGGCTGTGGAGTCATCTTCTCGTCTTTGGCGCGCTCGTCGTCAACCTCTGGGTCGGTGGCGACATCGTGCAGGCGTTTGCCGGCGACATGGCGCGCGTGGGGTTCGAAGCGCTCCTGATCCTCGGCTACCTGTGGTTCGTGATCGGCCTGGGGCGGCCGCTGCGCGGTGAGCCCGACGACACGCGACCCGAAGACCGGCCGCGTTGACCCCTCGATCCCACAGTGCCTAGCATCGAGAAGCTGCCGCGAGGTGCTCGCGGCAGGCGCGGGGGCGATTAGCTCAGCTGGCTAGAGCGTCCGGTTTACACCCGGGAGGCCGAAGGTTCGAGTCCTTCATCGCCCACCAACACATACCGTACTCATAACTCGGCCTGGCAAAGCGACATCGGCGATGTCCCCGCCCCCGATGGGGCTGTCCGGCGGCGTCGGGATCGTGTAGTGGATCGTGGCCCGCCCGGGCGCGACCAGGATCGCCTTCACGAAGGAGCGCACGAACGACCGCGTCTCCGTGATCTCGCTCGTCCGCAGGAACTCGCTCATCTCCTCGGCGAAGGCCGACACGGTCTCGGCGCTTTCCAGCAGCACGCGACGCTCGGCCAGCATGGCGCGCGCCTCGTCGGCGGCGACCTCCAGGAGCTGCTGACGCTCGCGGTGCTCCCTGATGCGCTCGGAGGCGTCGGCCATGTCGAGGTCGGTGTTCTCGACGATCTGCCAGACGCGGCTCATCCGGCGACGCACGTCCTCCAGCTCGGCCTCGATGCTCTCCAGCTTCTGGTGCTGCTCGCGGGCGACCCCGTCCATCTCCTCGTCGAGCATGCGCACGAGGTCGCGGATGTTGGACTCGGTGAGGATTTGGTCGCGGAGCTGGCCGATGATCGTCTCCTCGAAGCGCTGCGCGTTGAGCCGCGGGGTCGAGCAGGCCTCCTTGCCCGTCTTGATGAGGGACTGGCAGACGTAGTAGGTGTACTTGCCGCTCTTCGCCTCGGCGGCCGTGAGCGAGCGCCCGCAGCTCTCGCACTTGACCAGCCCGCTCAGCAGGTAGGGGCTGGAGGCGCGGCGCGGGTGGACGACCTTGGGTGCGCGCTCCTTGAGGAGCTGCTGCACCCGCTCGAACTCCGCCCGGCTCACGATCGCGGGTACCGCGCCGTCTACGCGCACCGGCGGCGCCTTGCTCTTGGTCCGCTTGCCCCAGACCAACGTGCCGGCGTAGCTCTCGTTGGTGAGCATCCCGTGCACGGTGTTCTTCAGCCAGCGCCCGCCGTTGCGAGTGGGGATGCCCTCCTCGTTGAGGATGCGCACGATGTCGAGCACGCTCTTGCCCGCGAGCGTCATGTCGAAGATGCGGCGCACGACGGCGTCTGCGGGCGGGTCGAGCTCCAGCTTCGGGCGCTCCTTGGCCCCTTCCACGCGCACCTTCTTGTAGCCATAGGGGGCGTAGGTGGAGACCCAGAAGCCGCGCGAGGCGGCCTCGCGCATCCCGCGCGTGACCTCCTCGGCCAGGTTGGCGCTGTAGAACTCGTCGACGCTCTCGATGATCGCCTCAATGAGCTTGCCCGTGGGCGAGTCGTCGGCGTGCTCGGTGATGTAGACGACGCGGACGCCGCGGCGCCGCAGCATCGACTTGAAGGCGACGGCGTGCTCGCGCTTGCGGGTGAAGCGGCTGAACTTCCAGACGAGGATCTGCTCGAAGGGCGCGTCGGGCGCGGTCGCTGCATCCAACATCTGCTGGAACTGGGGCCGGTCGGCGACGCGGCCGCTCTCCGCCTCGTCGATGTACTCGCGGACGACGAGGTAGTTGTTCTTCTCGGCGTAGTCGCGCAGGGCGCGCAGCTGGGCGGCGACGGAGAGGTCGACGTCCTGGCGGTCGCTGGAGACGCGCGCGTAGAGAGCGGCGGGTGTGGGTTCGGGGCGGTCTGCGGACCCTGGCGCGCATCATCGCCCGCCACGCCCTCGCCCATCCCGACCGCTACGGGGGCGGGGAGGGCGCAGCGCGGAGGACGCCGGCGAGCGACGAGGGGGACCGCAAGGAGGGCGCGGCATGAAGCGGACGAGGCTCCGGGCGGAGGTGGTGTGGGAGTACCTGACCCGTCACAACCTGAGCCAGAACGCGTTCGCGCGGCGGCTCGACATCGACCCGGGCTACCTCTCACAGATGGTGAACGGACGGCGCTGCCCGTCGCTGTCGATGCGGGCGCGGCTAATGGCGGGGCTCGGGATCACCGACTTCGACGAGCTCTTCTTCATCGAGGAGGCGGTCGCATGATGCGCAGCGCGCCGCCCCCGGAGCTCCTGCTGGACGAGCCGTTCCTGCCCGAGGACTTCCTGCGGCGGCTGCGGCGCTTCAAGGAGGAGCTGGGCGTCTCCTGGGACGTGCTCGCGGCGTGCATCGGCGCCGACCTGCGGCAGCTGCAGCGCTGGCGCGAGGGCACCAAGCCCTGCGGCGACTCCATGTACGCGCTGTTCCTGCTGGCCGACCGCCGGCCCGGCGGCATCCGGCTGCTGCTGGACGGGGACGGCGAGCGTGCAGCGCCCTCCATCTGGCTCCCGAGCGGCGCAGCCCGTCGAGGATCGTGTGCTGCTCGTCCGCGTCGAGGGTCGCGTTGGCCTCGTGCAGGGTCTTCACCGTCTGCTCGAGGATGGACTGCATGCGCGGCCCCCACTGCTCCCAGAGGCCGCGCGCCACGCGCACGACCGAATCGGCCGTGCGGTCGCGGTCGGCGAAGACGCGCGTGTCGAGCAGGTTGATGCCGGGCGCGCCACGGTGGTCTGCGAGGTCGACAAGCCGCACCGAGCCGACGAGGGACTCGGGTACGTGCGCGAGGATGCTCTCCACGAGATCGGCGTGGGGGTCGATGACGACGATCGCGTCGCGGTCCCGTCCGGACGCCTTCTCCTGCAGCCGGTGGACGACGAGGTGCTGCATGAGCGTCGACTTCCCCATGCGCGTGCGCGCCGTGTAGAGGTGATGGCGGCGCGTGAGGTCGTCCGGGAAGCGGATCTCGCGCGGGGCGCCCGTGGTCGTGTGACCGACGACCGCACCTCCACGCACGTCGCGCGCCGACGGCATGAGCACCCGCGCGCCGGAGCGGACCACGAGCGGCGTCTCGTCCCTGGCCCCGGGCGGGTGCCAGAGGCAGGCCGCCTCGCGCACGCCCAACACGCTGCGGGCGCCGAAGAGGCCGGGGCCGGGCGGCTGCATGGCCGCGGGGTCGGGGAGGCCGGCTCGCACCTTGCCGACGCGGAAGCGGGCGCCCGCGGGATGGTCGTAGTGACGGTAGGCGGCCGCCACCTGGCCGAGCAGCTCCTTCGCGCGCTGCCGCCGGTCGCCCGCGGGAAGGATGGCGGTGACCTGCAACTCGGCCTCGAAGGCGATGCGCGAGACCTTCTCCTTGATCAGGAGCGGGTCGTGGACGCGGTTGCGCGAGCGGTTCCAGCGCGCCCAGGCCCAGCCCGCCACGCCCAGCCCGAGGGCAATGCCGGCGACGAGCGCGATCGCTTTCCCGGTCTCGCCCGCCTGCCACCACTGGTAGCCCTGGAAGAAGGCGAGACCGCCCAGGGCCAGGGCGGCCATGGCCACGCCGTCGGTGCGGTGCTGGCGCATCTGGCTGACGGCGGTGGACTCGCGCGTCTCCTGCACGGCCGGGCGGTGCGCCCGCTCCTGGTGGCTCTGCGACCAGTCGGGGCCGAGCGAGCGCAGCAGCGCCGCGTCACGACACGCTCGCCCGGGCGCAGCGACGAGAGCGCCCCGAGCAGGGCGATCAGCGGGTCGGAACCGGGGTCGAGCAGGTCGTCGTCGCGGAAGACGCGCAGCGGCACGTACTCGGGGCCGCTCGCGCGCAGGCGCAGCTGCCACGCCTGCTCCCCCTCGGCGAGGAAGAGCGGGTCGTCCGCGGGCTCCAGCTGGTGGATGCGGGCCTGTGGGTAGTGCGCGGAGAGCTGCTGGCGCACGACCTCCTGGTCGAGGCAGCGCGCCATCAGCGTGACGCCGTCGGCGTCGCCGCAGAGCTCCAGCGAGAAGGGCTCGGGCACGGCGATCGAGCCGAGCAGGTTCTCGACGCCGAGCACCGTGCGCTCGGCGTTGCGCGGCGGCGTGATCGCCAGCAGCACGGGGGTCTCGGGAGTGGACTTGAAGGGGTTGAATCGCATGGCGGGTACTCCTCTTCTCGTGGTGGTGTCGTTGGCTGTCGCTCGGTGGCACCCGTTCGCGGTCATCGGCGCGTCCTCCGGGCCCGGTTGCTACTGGGCGTCTTGCTGGGGCGTCGCCGCCGCCGCGTCCCGCCGGTGGGAGCCCGGCCGCCACTCGATCAGCTCCGCCTCCTCGGGCGTGGCCTCGATGCGGATGGGGAAGCGGTTGCCGCGGGCGAGCAGGAGCCCGTCGCCGCGCGGGCAGGAGAGCAGCCAGCGCTGGAGGTCCTCGGGGAGGTCGAAGGCGTCGCCGACCGTCGAGATGGCGGCGGCGTCCTGCTGGAGCAGCAGCTTGAAGGCGGCGTTCTGGAGCAGGGCGCGCCCCGAGTGGCCGGTGATGGCGCGCGAGGAGTCCTCGGAGAGCAGGTCCTGCACGTCCTGGGTGATGAACTGCAATCCCAGGCGGTGCTTCCTGGCGCGCTTCGCCATCGAGACCATGAAGGCCGCGCCCTCGGGGTGCTGCATGATCGACCAGACCTCGTCGACGACCAGCAGCCGCGGCCTCGGGTCGCGCGCAGCCGCCGCCCAGACCGTCTCCGTGCAGACCATCGTGGCCGCCGGGCGCAGTTCCGGCTCCAGCAGCCGCAGGTCGAAGACGGTGACGAGCGCCTCGTTTGCGAGCAGGTCGTCGCCCTCGTCGGTGAGCAGGTGCCGCAGGCTGCCGGTGGCGAAGGGCCGCAGCAGCCGCGCGAGGCCGGGGTCGCCCTCCGCGCCATCCTTGAGGTAGGCGAAGAAGTCGGCGAAGCCGGTGCGCTCGCGCGGCTGCGCGTAGTAGGAGGCGAGAGCGTGGTCGAGGGCGGCCCGGCGCTCGGCGCCGAGCGACTCCCCGATCATCACCTCGATCAGTCGCCGCAGGCTGCCGATGCGCAGCAGCAGTTCCTCCCGCATCGCCGGACTCGATGACGAAGGGGTTCATGCCCTCGCCCGCCACGCCCGGGGAGAGCACGCGTCCGCCCGCGGCGCGGGCCATGTCCGCGTACTCGCCCTCGGGGTCGATCACGTAGGCGGTGACGCCACGGCAGATGCAGCGCAGCACGCCGAGCTTCGTCGCGAACGACTTCCCCGAGCCCGACCGCGCGAGCACGGCGGTGTTGGCGTTGAGGTGCGTGCCGTCCCAGGGGTCGTAGACCACGGGCGACGACGCCCGCATGTCGATGCCGTAGAGGCTGCCGCCGCGCGTGTCGAGGTCGGGTGGCGAGAAGGGGAAGAGCCGTGCCAGCGACGAGGTGTCGAGCGTGCGCCAGACGGCGACGGCGTTGAGGCCGAGGGGGAGGGTGGAGAGCAGGCCCTCGCGCTGGCGGAAGGGGAGCGCGTCGAGCTTGCCGAGCGTCGAGGCGAAGTGCGCCTTCGCGGTCTGGGTGATCTCTGCCAGCGACTCCTCGTCGGGCGCGTGCAGGGTCAGGGAAAGCGAAGCGTGAAAGAGACGCTCGCGCCCGCGCTGCACCTCGTCGCGCAGCCGCATCACGTCCTCGAGCGCGATCTCGGCCTCCGAGGAGAGGCTCTTGCCCTTTCGCAGGGAGAGGCTGCGCGCCGACTCGAAGCGCACCTTCTGCCACTCCAGCGTGCGCGCCGCCACAGCGGCCGGGATCGGGCCCAGGTGGATGGAGAGGTCCATGGGCGCGCCCGCCGCCAGCAGCCCCTGCAGGAAGCCGGGCGACAGCGAGCGCGGCCAGTTGCCGAGGTGCAGCGAACGCGCAAGGTGGTCGCCGATCTTGACCTCGCGGCGGTTGAACTCGACCTCGACGGCGGTCTCCTCGTCGAACTCGCGCGGGGAGCCGCCGAGGGCGGCGGCGAGCACGAGCATGCGCAGCTGGCGGCCGGTGAGGGGGTGGATGGAGAGGCCGGCGCGCACGAGCAGGGAGCGCAGCTCGCCCATGCGCTCGTGCTCGCAGACGGCGTAGAAGCGGCGGTCGAGGATGCCCTCGCGCCGCTCCAGCTCGCCGAGCAGCCGGCGCAGCGACTCTGCGGCCGCCTTCGTTCGCGAGGGCAGGCCCTCCGGCTGCGCTCGTTCGAGGTCGTCGCGGAGCTTGCCGAGACCGGGCGGGTGCTGGCGCACGAGCAGTTGCAGGGGGAAGTCGCAGGCGTTGAGGGCGCCGGCGAAGGCTCCGAGCCTCGGCTCGTCCAGCTCCAGGCCGAGCACCTCGCAGACCCCGAGCTTCTGGCGGTCGAGGCGCACGGGGCCGTCGTCCTCGAGGTGGGAGAGCATGAAGGCGAGCGGGAGGCCCGGCGGGGCCTTCGCTTCCGGCTCAGCGGGGCTGGTGGGTTGCGGCGTGGGGTCCGCGCCCTCCGGGGATGGTGCGGTGGCGGCGGCCCCGCCGGGCAGAACCGCCGCTCCGCGCTTCATCAGTTCGAGTAGCCGTCTCATCGGGATGCGCTCCTTGTTGGTGTCAGGGGGTGAGGAAGGGAAGGACGCCCGCGCGCAGCAGGGCGGCGACGCCCTTGGCCGAGAGCACGAGCGCGAGCCCGGCCACGGCGAGGAAGACGGCGCTCCTGGCGCGGCCGCCGCCGCGCTCCTCGGCGCCGTCGGCCATGAGCAGGAAGCCCGCCCACACGAGGGAGAAGACGCAAAGGCCGGCGGCGGCGTAGGCCATCGCCGTGAGCGCCGCGTCGAAGGCGTCGAGCATGGCCCGCTCCTCCTCCGGGGCCGCGCCGGTCGTGACCAGCGCGACCCCGGTGAGGAGCAGGACGGTCGTGAGCCGCCTCACCAGGGCCACTCCCAGCCGAGCTGCTCGAACCAGTCGGCCAGCTCGCCGCTGCCGGCGGGCGTTGGCGTGACGGGCTCCGGCTCGGGCTCCGGCTCCGGGACGGAGAGCGCCCGGTAGGGGTCGTCCGCCCGGACGCTCGATGCGAGCGCCAGCGTCTCCGCCCGCGTCCGCGTGATCGGCGCGCGCTCCGTGACCGCGGCCTCGACGCGCTCGACGTGGACGACGGTGAAGACCACGTCCTGACTGACGGTCGAGGCGGGCACGTAGCAACTGGCGGCGACGGTGTGCTCCGAGAAGGTGCCGTCCTCGTTGGGGATGGTCACCGTCTCGGTCACGATGTCGCCGAAGGCGGGGATGCTCACCGATGCGGTCTCCGTGAGCCGCTCGGTTCGTTCGGGGTGGTGGGTGAGCTCTACCAGCGGCGGCAGCGCGACGCGCAGCGACGCCTCCAGCGCCGCCTCGAGGGCGACTGCGTGGACGCCCTCGCCCGCCGCGACGGGCAGCCGGAAGCGGGTCTCGCCGCCGGCCACGAGGGCCACGCTGGTCTCGCGGACGCCGCTCGTGACCGTGACGGTTCCGCTGATGGCTGTGACCCCGGCCTCGATCAGCGCCGTCGTCGTGACGTCGGCGTGTCCGGCCACCACCTGCAGGGAGACGGCCTCCTCGATCGTGCTCGCGCACGTCGAGGCGACCACGCCCTCGACGACGCCCGGACTCCAGCCGAGCGAGACCACTCGCAGGTCGCACAGCTCTCCTGTGGCAGTGGGCAGCGGGTGGGGCAGGCGCTCGCCGTCGAGGCTGAGCGCCCCCGCCTGCCCGAGCCCGTCCCGCCAGGAGAAGACGAGCGAGGGACTCGGGCCGTGCAGGGGCAGGTCGTAGCCGGCGCGCGCGCCCGGCGCCAGGGATGCCACGGCGTAGAAGCGGGTGGAGCGCCCCTGCGGGCCGCCGTAGGCGCGCACCGTGAGTTGCAGGTCCGTGGCCGCCCGCAGGACGACCTCCGCCCGCTCGCCGGAGACGGTCAGCCCCTCGAGGAAGAGCCGCCTTCCCGGCGGGGGCTGGAACTCGATCTCCTCGGAGGTCCAGCCCTCGTCTCCGGGCTCCTGGGCGAGCGCCGCCGCCAGGGGCAGCGTGCTGAGCGCGACCAGCGCCACGACGGCCGCGACCAGGAAGCTCTTCCAGAAGCCGCGCTTCCCGCGCCGCTGCTGACCGAGCCGCTGCTCGCGGTCCTCCTGGGCGCCGGGCTGCGCGCCGTCCGGCTCCTCGCCTCCCCGCCGCTTGCCGAAGAGGCGCTGCGGGCGGAGGGGCAGGCGCCCGTTGCGGCGCTCGCCCTCCTTGCGCTTCTGCGCGGCGCGCCGCGTCCTGCGCAGCATCCGCCTCGCCAGGAGGCGCAGGGGATCGCCGTCGCCGTCCGGTGACTGCACCGGTGCGGGCGGCTCGCTCCTCGCCAGCTCGGCTGGGGGCCCGGCGTAGCGCCGCGCCCCCAGCGCGTACCTCAGGGGGTCGGCCACCACGAGCGGCAGCCGCCTCCCTCCGATGCGCCCCGCGATCACGGCCAGCCCGGCCAGCCCGAAGAGCACGGCCGCGGCCATGCGCACCCCGGAGGGACCGACGGGGGCGTAGTGGTAGAGACCGTAGGCGAGGGCGCAGACGGCCGTCATCGCCACGATCTGGGGAAAGGTGAACCACAGCAGGACGCGGTCCTCGGCCTGCACGTGGGTGGGTACCTCGTGTGCTCGCATGACAACGCCTCCTCTCACCCCGAGCGCCTACTCGGGCTCGGGGACGTCGTCGATGTCGACAACGGGGTTGGAGACGGCGTCCATCACCAGCTCGACGACGCCGAAGGCCACCATCGCCAGCACGATGCCGGCGAGGGAGGTCATCATCGCGCTCTTGCCGCGCTCCATCTGGTGGGGCGCGCCCGAGGCGGTGAGGTAGAGGTAGGACCCGTAGATGAAGTAGCCGACGCCGATCGCGCCGACGACTCCGAGCAGGTTTCGCTCCTTCGCGTGTTGTGGGTGTTCGTTCGTCTCTCCGTGCTGTCGTTCGCCTACCGGCACATGTCCCACCTCCGTCGTCTCTCCGAACGGCGCGCCAGTGCGCCGTTCCGTTTCTCGTTGGGTCGCCGCTACTCGCCGCTGCTGCGGGGCAGGCCCGAGCCGGGCGCGGCGTTGCCGCCGCCCGCCGAGGGCGTGGAGGACTGGGCCGCCGAGGCGACGCCGGAAGCGGCAGCCGAGGCCGCGGCGCCCGCGCCCCCGGTCAGCGCGCCGGCCGCGACGGCCCCGGCGGGACCGCCCGCCGCGCCGCCGCCCGCGAGCATTCCCAGGGAGCGCGCCGAGCGCGCCATCGAGCCGGGCAGGGACATGCCGAAGTAGAGGGTGTGCAGCCAGGCGTCGAAGGTGCCGGCCTGGCCCAGCATCGCGGGCACCCGGGTCGCCAGGTAGATGAAGGCCAGCGACATCAGCAGCTTCCAGGCGAGGTCCTGCATGGCGTCGGCCCCGCCGATCGCGGCGTACTCGTTGAGGAAGCCGATGCCGAGGGCGAGGGCGACGAGCTGGATCGCCTGCTGGAAGACGGTCGTCATGAAGAGCCGCAGCCAGTGCCGGCCCCAGCCCGCCGTGTGCGGCAGGATCCAGAGCCCGAGCGCGATCGGCGCGAGCGCCAGCAAGATGTCGATCAGCGCCAGGCGCAGCACCATCTGCACGACGAGGTAGAGCACGAAGAAGGCGTAGACGAGGTAGATCAGCGCGAGCAGCAGGGCCATACCGACGCTGCCCACCTGCACCGCCCGCAGCAGCGTCTCGAGCGTCGAGCGGAGCATGTCGCCGGCGGTGACGCCCAGCTCAGCGGCGATGAAGCCGGAGACGGCGTCGGCGATGTCGATGACGAGCGCGCACCACCACAGCGAAGCGGCAGCGGCCACGAGCCCGAGCGCGAGACGGGGGATCAGCTCGCGCCAGCCTGCCTGCGCCCTCCCGAGGTGGTCGCCGACGATCAGGCTGATGCCCATCCAGCCGACGATCATGACGAGCGCGCCCGAGGTGATGACCCAGACGGCCATCCAGGCCTGGCGCACGATCTCGTGGTCGTAGGTGAGGCCTGCGGGCGTGCCCGTGAAGATGTCGCTCACGGGGTCGCCTCGCAGGTGTCGGCGTCGGCGTCCGAGGCGCGCTCGACGACGCCGCAGAGCGTCCCGTGCGCGCCCTCGATCAGCCAGGCGGCGATCGACCTGCCCCAGCGCGGGGGGTCGAGCGCGCCCAGCACCTTGTTCCAGATGCCGCCCGGCTCGTGGATGGGGATGACCGCGTAGAAGTGCCCGTTCACCTCCGCCCAGCTCTTGGCGAGGATCACGAGCAGGTAGGGGCGCTCCGGGTCGAGCTGCGTCTGGCCGTTTTCGAAGGGGTACTCGAAGCTGTACTCCCAGCCGTCGAGGCGCTCCTTCTCGCCGCCGCGCAGGCGGTACATGGGCACGACCCACTCGCCCGTGTCGCCGTCGCGGACGCCGAAATAGACGATCGGCAGCTCGCGGTCGAAGACGGGCCGCGCGATGAAGCGCCCGTCGCCCTTGCGCTCGACGAGGTCCTGGTCGTCCTCGTTGACGAGCACGATCGCCGAATAGGGGTCGGGGGGCTGCTGGGCGAGCACCGTCCCGCTCGCGGGGACGGCCGCCAGCGCCGCCAGCAGCAGCGCCGCCGCCAGCGCCCGCAGGCGCTTCCCCTTACCGGATGTCGTTGTGGTCGATTGCCGTCTCACGCCGTCGCCTCCTCTTGGTCGGTGGCAGTGACGGCAATCGAGTGTGGGGCGCTGGCGAGCGTTTGTTCATGGGCCGTGAGGAGGCTTCCGCACGGGTCGGGCTCGCGTGCGAGGCCGCTAGCTAGGCGGGGAAGGTGGGCAGGGAGTGTGCTCTCGACCGGCGGAAGATGAACCGGGCCAGGACGAGCCCCTGATGCTCAGACCCTGGCGCAGGTCGGTCCGGTCAGCAGCGTGTGCGCGCTGTCCTGCGGCGTGGGCGAGCGCACCCCCGGCCGCTGCACCGGCAGCCCGTGCGCGGTAGAGCCGGGTCGCCGGCGAGGAGGCGCTTGAAGATACAGAGGCAATCCTCAATCTCGTGTGGCTCGAGCGCTGCGAACGCTGCGGGTAGTGCGGAGACGGCGACTATCGAACGGCCGGGGTCGACGCCGACGGCCTCGGCTCCACTCCGGGTGCCCCGGTGCGGGTAGACCTCCCTCGGGGCGAGCGAGAGCCTCGCGCCGATGCGAAGCGCCGTGTCGTAGATCGCGAGCTCGCCAATGCTGGGAATAGGTTTGCCGACCTCCTCGACTACTCGATGGAGATCGGCGAAGGACTCCGCTTCGCGCAGGAGGTCTTCCTGCCCAGGAGCTGCGCTCCGAAGTTACGGAGGGCGGCGCACGGGATCCGCCACTGGTGTGGGTGCTTGCCGCCGTGGGCGGTGCGGGCGCGAGCCGCCTTGCTGATCGTGGCTCTGATCGTCCGTGTCGACCGGTAGAAGTCCAGCTCGCGGGCCGCGCATTCCCGGTGATGCTCGATGTAGTCAGCTACCGCCTCGTGCGCTCGTCGATCCCTCAGCCGGTCGCTCACCGCCACGCTGGACGCTCCCCCGGACCGGCATTCCGACTCAGTTTCCCACAGCGCCGTCACTATCGGCTTCAGTCGAGGGTCGGTCCTCACCCTTCGCCACCAACGGCGTAAGGGCAGGCAGGCCCTCGGAGAACAGCTGCCGGAACGGCTGGTTCACGAAGTCCGGGGCACCGGGGATGTAGGACAGCCACTCCCCCTCGGCGAGGGCATAGACAGCCGTGACGCCGTGGCCCACCGCACAGGACTCCAGTTCTTCGACGCTGCCCCCCTCGTAAATCATGAGGCTGAAGCCCTCGACCACGTCGCCGCGCAGGCAAGCAGGCCAGGACCGCGGCACGCCGATGTCGCCGACCGGGTCCGCACTCGGAGGCCCATTGCTCCCGACGATCAGGGGTGTGAGAGCCGGCACGCCGCCGGCGTACAACTCCCTAAAGCGCTCATTGACGAAGTTCGGGGCGCCGAGGATGAACGAGACGTAGACGCCCTCGTGCAGGGCGTAGAGCGCGACCACGTCCCGGCTCTCCGCACAGGCTGCCAGCTCCTCCATGGTCCCGCCCTCGAATACGACGAGGTTGAAGCCAACGGCGAGGTCGCCGCGCAGGCAGTGAGGCCAGGGCTCTTCCGGGGCACCCTCCAGGCCCACGCGATAGACCCGTTCGCGGCTGCCGTCCGCCGAGGTGACGGTGACGGTGATCTCGGTGAGGCCGGCCAGGGTGATCTGGTGGCCGTTGGTGTCGTCGCCGTCGGCATCGTCGGGCGTGACCTCGACATCCGTGCGACGTTGCACCGCTGCCGCCGTGACGACCGTCTCCGTCACGCCCTCGGCGATGACGCCCTCGTAGTCGGTCGTGCCGGGGTCGAACTCCCCAAACTCCACGCCGCTGAGGGTGAGCGAGGCGAGGCGGGCGTCGATCGCGTCGGGCATGTTGTAGCTGTATACGCGGCCGTCGTTCTCGTCGGCGACGTACATCACCGCGCCGTCCGACCAGAGCCCGCGCGGGCTGTTGTTGCCGGCGCCGCTCAACTCGGCGAACTCCTCGTCCTGCACCCGCTCGAGGGCGGGCGGCCCTTCGGGAGGCTCGTCCGGCGGCACGGGCAGCCGGTAGGCGAAGAGGCGCTTCGGGTCGTGGTTGGAGACCCAGACCGTGACGCCGTCCGACCAGACGCCGCGCGGGTCGCTATTCGCCTCCGCGAGCTCATACTCGCTCAGCAGTGCGCCTGTCTCGAGGTCGTAGGCGAAGACGCTGTCCTTGCCGCCGTCCAGCACCCACATCGTCTCGCCGTCGGACCAGATGCCGCGCGGGTCGGCGTTGCGATCGCCGAGCTCGATGTCGCGCGCCGGCGTGCGCTCTCCGGTCACAATGTCGTGGGCGAAGAGCTTGTCCTGACCGCTGTCCGAGACCCAGACAGTGGTGCGGTCGGACCAGACGCCGCGCGGGGCGCGGTTCGTATCGTCGAGCTCGAACTCGCGGTCGGTGACGCGCTCGCCGGTCGCGAGGTCGTAGGCGTAGACGGCGTCGTCGGCGCCGGAGCCGTTCTGCAGCAGCCAGACCCGCACGCCGTCGGACCACATCCCGCTGGGCGTGTCGTGGCCGCCGGCGAGCTCCTCGATGTCGTGCTCGACGGTCCACTCGAAGTCGACTTCGCTCGGGGTCGGGCCGCTCGAACCGCCCCCGCCGCCGCTACCACCACCGATGAAGATGACAGGGCGCGCGACCGGACGCGCCATCACCGTGATGGTCACGTCGACATCGACGACGCCACCGTTCTGGTCATCGGCGGTCACCCTGGCCGTGTAGGGATTCTCGGTATCGAGAGGGGCGTTCCCGGTGACCTTGATCTGGCCCGTGTGCCGGTCGATCTCAAAGGCCCCGCTCCCTCCCGACAGGCTGTACTCGAGCGGCTCTTCATCGACGTCGGCAGCTGTGACGGGCGCGCCCACATTCGCCCCCGCCACTGCGCTCGAACCCACGGTGCGCACCAGAGGGCCGGCCGGGAAGGTTGGGGGGTCGTTCACCGGATCGATGGTCACGGTCACCGTGGCGATGTTGCTGAGCAGGTTACCGTCGTCCCGGATCCGGTAGGTGAAGCTGTCGTGTTTGGCGTAGTCATCGTTCGGGGTGTAGGTGAAGGTCTTGTCGGTGTTGAGCGTTACGTTCCCGTTCGTGGGTCCGCGGTGCAGCAACGCGGTCAGCGTATCGAGGATATCGTCCTCGTCGGGATCGCTGTCGTTGAAGAGCACGGCAATCGGGCTGGTCGCCGTGTCCTCGCTCGTCGTCACGTCGTGATCCTCCGCCACCGGCGCTTCGTTCACGTCGGCAACCTCGATCGTGACGCTGGCGCTGGCGCTGGCGCCGGAGGGATCCGTTGCAGTGACGGTGACGATGTGCGAGTCGCCGCCCAGCGCCTCGTGATTGAGGATCGCGCCCGGTGCAACCCGGACCTGGCCCAGGGAGTGGATCGTGAACAGGGAGCTGCCCGAGATCTCATAGTTCAGGAAGTCACCGGGGTCGATGTCAGTGGCAGTCACGGGGTTGCCGACGTTGGCGCCCGCCCTGGCGTTCTCGTTGACGGACCGGGTCTCGGTGGTGTTGGGGAAGGTCGGCGGTGTGTTGTCCCCCTCCCTCGCCTGTACGCGGTTCCGGGACACTGCCTCTAGATCCTTCTGGCCATGCCCGTCGTCGTACTCGATGGTGACGCGCAGGTAGTGGTTCACGTCGGCTTCAACGGGGGTGTAGCTCGAACCTGTGGCTCCCGTGATGTCGTTCCAGCCCCCGCTGCGACTCGTTGAGCGCGCCCACTGCCATGACTCGCTGGTGATGTCGTCGCCCTCGATGAAGGTGGCCTCGTAGATGGCGTCGACCTGGGGCTGGGGTGGAAGTCTGAGGCTGCCATTCTCCTCCAGGTCATTGATGGTGACAGTGACGGACTGGGCCACGGTGTCAGCTCCACCCGTAGCCTCCACAGTCATCTGGTACGTGTGCTGGGCTTCGTGATCGGGCGCCGGCTTCGCGCTGTCGAAGGCGAGTACGCCGTTCGTGATGGTGAAGGCGGAGCGGTCGCTCCCGCCGAGGGACCACCTGATCGTGTCTCCAGCATCGGGGTCGTTGGCCGCGAAGCGGGCGCCAGCGACCGTTCCCGCGCGATTCTCGTCGTGCGAAAGGGTGCTGGGCACGTTGCTGGTGATAACCGGCGGTTCGTTCTCGTCCGTCACAGTGACCACGAGGTTGCGGCGGGCGGTGAGCCTCGGGGCTATGTCGCTATCGGAGGCTTCCACGGTGACGCTGTAGGTCCTGCGAGTCTCAAAGTCGGGCGGCGTGTTGAAGTCGACGACGCCATTGTCGATGCTGAACGAGGTGCCCTGTGCTCCCGACAGCGACCACGTGATGGTGGCGCCCTCCGGGTCTCGGGCGGAATAGCGAGCAACGACGTCTGAGCCATTCTCCAGGTAGGTCGCGCTAACGGGTCCGGTCAGATCGGGCTTCTCGTCGACGTCGTCGATCGTGATCGTCACCGGAAGGGATGCGTCCGTAACCCGAGGGTTCTCTGCGTTGCCGTCGAGGTCCTTGCCGTCGCTCACGTTCACGGTCACGGAGTAGCTCGACTTCGTTTCGCGGTCATAGGTGACGCCCGGCTTGGTCTGGATCTGACCGGTCGCCCCGACGATCGCAAACTGAGTCGCATCGGTCCCCGTGAGGGCGTAGCTCAGAACGGTGCCGCTGTCCTGGTCGGTGGCGGCGACTGCGTTCCCCACGTTGGTCACTACGATCGAGTTCTCGTTTACGCTTCGGAGTCCGTCCTCGGTAGTCGGGAATGCGGGAGCGTCGTTCACGTCGGTGACAGCAATGGCTACGACAGTGGTTCCGGTCTGCGGGGGGTCATTGCCGTCGGTGGCCTTCACCGTCACCGAATAGGTCGACTTCGTCTCGTGGTCGTATGACACCCCGGACTTCGTTCGTATCTGACCGGTGGTCGAGTCGACGTCGAAGCTGTCAGCGTCCGTGCCCTCGAGCGTGTAGGTGACGGTGTCACCAGCGTCGTCGGTCGCCTCGACGGCTTCACCGACGCTCACGCCCGTGCCCGAGTTTTCTGGCAGCTCGCGTGTCGTGGTCGCGCTCGGGAACTTCGGGGGCTCCGCCAAGTTCGTGACAGCGATAGCGACAGGCAGGAAGCCCGTGGATGACCCACTCGCCGCGTGGATGAACACCCGATAAATGTTGTCGTCGTCATGGTCTGCGGGGTGTTCGAAGTCGGGCGGCGAATGAAATGAGAGGACGCCGCCAGCGCTGATGGAAAAGCGGTCCTTGTCTTCCCCGAGGAGCGACCACCTGATGGAGCTCTCCCCGGTCACCGAGTACGTTGCTACCCCCGTGGCGCCATTCTCCGCATAGCTGACCGCGGAGTTCCCGGCGACCACGAGCGGGGTGTCCTGATCGTCCACCACGATGCGCACAAACGTCCAGTTGCCGTTGGCTACCCCGTCCGTGTAATGCAGCACTGCCGCCCAGGCGTCAATGGAGTCATTGTCGCCGTATGGGGTAACGGTCACTTCCTGCGGTTCATCCCAGTTCTCAGTTGTGAACGTTAGTTCGGAGGAACTTACCTGGACAGTCTGGTAAGGGAGTATCTTTACCGTAACCGACTCTGATGGCTCCGATTCGAGCTCTACGGTGTACCTCCCGGTAGCCCCTTCTTGTATCGTCATCTCAAGTGGCGTCAGCTTTGGACCTGATATTAAATTGGAGCCTTCTACAGAAGCATTGTTTTGCACACTCTCAGAGGAGAAGAGCGGCACGTAATTTCCCGCAGCATCAGTAAGGATCCCGCCCACACTCGTGGCGAAGATATTGTTGTATGAGACCTCGACATCGTCGTCTGGTCCTGCGGCGAACGCAAGGTCCAGGGTGAGGGTCCTGCCCGAAATAAAAGTATCGTCATTCAGAAAAACATCGTGACCTTCGATCGTCACATTGAAAGATGCCTTCAAGAAGAGAGATAGCGGAACGTCGACCAAGTCCCTCCCATATGCGACCAGGGGACTCACGTAGACATCTTCGCTAAACGTTATGACCACCGTGACGCCGTCGGTGCTGGCGCTCACGAAGGCCGGCGGCGTGGTGTCGGGTTCCTGTGCGTGACCCCGGCCGCCGGCGGACGCGACTACGCTCAGGAGCACGAGCGTGCCAGCCGCTATCAGGGACTTGAGTGCCTCTGCCCTCCTCAAAGTTGGACCCCGGTGCTGGGCAAGATGAAGGGAGTGGGGGGAGGGTCGTAGGGGCGCGGGAGGGAGCGAACGGTGGAACTGAGTCTCAAGGTGTGGTGAGCTTGCGGGCGCGCCCACAAGCACAGCACTGACGGAGTCATCGGGTCCGCCGTTCCCGGGCTTCTAGCGACTCGCAGTGTTCCTTCAGCAATGCCTCCATCGCTTCGACGATTGAAGAGGCGCTGTGGAGATAGCGCGCCAACTCCTCCGGCTTGATGTTCGTTCGGCCTCGCCCGTTCCAGCCGGCACCGTGTGTGATGCGGTTCCGGCGCTCGGTGATCTCGTGAAGCTCCCTCGCCGTCGACCCCTTTGGAACGCCCCGCGACCGGTCGACGTAGACGGTCCAGTCCTCTACCCCAATTGACGAGAAGATGTGGCCGATGCGGTCTGCGGTGATGCTCCTCGTTGCTCGGAGGTAGGCGTCGATGGAAGGCTGACTCTGGCTTCCTCGTCTCTCGTGTCGGCCTTCAGTGATTCCCCCTACGCCGGCCGTGGGTTCCCTTTCGTGGGGAAACTCTCCGGCGGCGAAGCGTGTCGCTACGCACTCCAGCGCCTTACCGACCACGTACGCTTCGAGCGCCGAACAAGCCACTACCAGCGACTGCCGCAGGAAGGGCTGGAATTCGCAGGAGTGAAGACCTGCGACGTTCTGCCGAGGAATCCAAGACACGAGTGGGACATCGAGCGGCCCCAAGCGCAAAGGCCGCGTAGACCGTCTCCGCAGGCCCGCGCCAATGCGATCGCGAAGTCCGCGGCGGACATTTGGCCTGCCCACATCGTCGGGGGCGCGTCCGTGCCACAAGAGGGCTTCGGCATCCGCCAGGTTGTCCCTAAAGATATCGTGCGGTGCGGACCTTCCTGTTAGCACGTCGGCGGTAGATGGCAGCGGATGCTGGGCAGGGGCTCAGCTAGGATTGCGATGAGCGTCGGAACACTGGGTCGTGCGACCTCGCCCCCACATGCACGGGCTGCCGACCCTAAACCAAGGGCGACTTTCGAATGGGGTCTATACCTGCAGTTATGCACCGCTTGACTCCAACCCTGTCGCCACCGCCGATCCGTGCCGGGAGCGGGCCACGTACGCGGCTTCTCCAGCCTTGCGGTCGTTCCGACCCGAACCCGGCAAGACGGCAGGAGTGGGGAAGGCCCGTGTCGTCCGACTGAGCGGCCTTTCCCGCGAGCGCCACTGCTCAAGCCAGCACCCTCCTCGTGAGATGTATCAATCAGAGCGTTGTTCGCGGCTCACCGGGCAGCACCGGAGAGCGATCCGACACTGAAGATCATCGGAAGTGACGTAGCCTCACCGCAAGGTTCGCTTCACCCCATCTGCCATGGGCAAATGCCCGTGACAGATGGGGTGAAGCGAACCTTGCGGCCTACCGGAAGCAGCATTACGTAGGACGAGTGGTCGTTGGCCCGTCGCCGGACGCTGCTTGGGGCGGCGCAGTACTTCGCCAACTTCGAGGGTCTTCGCAGACTTGTCAGCGGGCTCCTGGAGGCATGAGAGGCGCAGCGGCCTCAGGCAGGGCGACCGATCGACGGGACGCGCTTCGGGCGACCGTCGCAACGGGACCCACCCTCGATGGGGTGCTGCGCCGCCGGAGGCTCGTGCGCGGCGGGCGTCGGAGGGGCGCTGCGCGCCGCTCCGGCCCCCTCCGTCCCCCTCCGTCCTGTCTCTCCTGGGGGAGAGACACCCCAGTGTGCTAAGGGGTCAAGCGGCGTTGCCGAGAGCGCGCAGCGCCTGGTGGTGGAGGTCGCCCGCAGCGCGCCGCCGCCGGTAGAAGTCGTGGCAGCCCGGACTTGCCCGCAGCGAGCAGAGCGCCCAGCGGTCCACAGCGTCGGCGAGCCGGCGGTTGCGCACAAAGCGGGCGCGCACGCTGCGCTTGCGGCCCGATGCTACGGTGAGCGGCGAGGTGCCGGCGTAGTTCCTGCGGGAGCGTCAGGCAGGGAATAGCCCGTGGCTCTCAATGACTCCATGAGAGCATCGGCTCGCGGGGGTACCAGATCGAAATCCGTCATTACATTCGGAGACTCGCACACGGGGTGTCGGAGCGCCAACCGCGGCAGCGCCCTGGCCTCAGTGGACTACGGGTCAGTCACTCCTGCGCGACGCCGGGCCAAATGGATGCAGGCAGGCGCCGTCGCAAACAGGCCCTGACAAGCGACGACCGAGGGCGTTCCTCGCGGCGTGTGCGCAGACCAGCAGGCCCGTGGCAGGGAGGCCGGAGAATGTTCGGCAGGGGTATGGCGAGGCGGGCAGGCGACGCCTACCGCGCTCCCGCCAACTCGAACGGACTCCCCGTCTCACGGAGAATTGTGACCGTTCGATGGTCCTCGTCTCCGTCCTCGGCCTCGGCCCAGAACTCGTCTGCAGAGCGGTAGAAGGTCACCGTATCATCGGCGACGACGAGCACCGTGCCGTCCTCCAGCTCAAGGATGTCGAGTTCCACTCCGCAACCCGAATCCCACGTGTCTACTTTGCGAAGGTGTGCCGCGCTGATCGTGTATTCCATGGACACATTTACACGACGACCTCATCGACCTACAGTCTCGCAGCCTGCGCAGTCGGCCCGTCCAGCAAGACGAGGCGACCTGACTCCTCGCAACGCTCGGGTACCATCTGCTGGCATTCTCCGGCGGCCGACTTCGGTAGAGCACTGATAATCGCAGCATCCCATGCGAGCTTCGGGAGGGCGCCCGCTCGTACCGCGCAAACCTTGCCCAGCTCGCTGCACCGGGCCTCTTTAGCGAGATCGCCCACGAGAAAGTTCGCAGTACAGTACGCGTAGGCCCACCATTTCGCACCGAACGCGACGGTAGGCAGGATCGGGCGCCGACGGTCGCCTCAGGCGCGCCTCAGCAACCCGGCCATATTCGTCGTGTGGGCCAATCCAGACCAGACGACATCACCGTCCTCAAGTACGCCCAGGGCGCGATAGTTCCTGCTCACGCGCACCGAATACACCGGGCGCCGCTTCCCCACACGCTTGAAGTGGAGGCCGGGGTGCTGCGGATCCAGCAGGAAGAACCGGTACGCGTCGCGCGCCTGCTGCTTCACGGCGTCCGGGAGCCGGCGATAGGCGCTCCAGGAGCCTGGCAGCGTGTGGAACGCACGCCTACAGGCGGCTCAGATCCAGAGGCTCCGTCCGCCCCGCCCGGTGAGCCCTGATCGCCTCGTCCGCCATCTGCTCCAGCATGTCCTGCGAGTCGGGGCGGTCGAACAACTCATCCCATCGCCGCTCCGCATCGAGCTCGGCCAGCAGGAAGCGGGCGAACGCATTCTGTTCGTCTCGAGGCAACTCCGCTGCCCTGTCGAAGGCCTGTTGGAGAAGGTCGGTCATGGTTACGATTCCGGGACTGCGGATTCTCAAGCCAGGTTCGGCGCCCCGGGGGCGGCGCGCCGCCTCATTGGCGGCTCTTCTCACGCAGCTCACCACTTCATAGGCCTGGAGCAGCGCTCGCTCCGCTCTCGAGGCCGGCGGCCGGCCTCAGGGTCGTCATCGGGGGTAGTCGTAGCGAAGCGGCGACCCACGATGGCGACTCGACCTCAACGAGGCAGAACTTAAGCGTCACTGCTCCCGTGACCTCCCGGGCGTGGTCAGTGTCGTCGTGCGCCGGGCGCTACGCCGCCCTGCGGCGCTGCGTCACGTAGGTCACGACCGTCGACGTGATCAGGCTGAGCAGACCGCCGATCAGGATGTCGATGGGCACGAGGACGCCGGGCCACGTCGACAGGATCAGGTAGATCGGCACGATGTAGGTGGCGTACGCGGCGCAGCCCAGCACGAAGCTGTTCTTCATCGCCCTGACGAGGCTGTTCTCCCTTAACGCCGGCTCGATCGCCAGGTAGGTGTTTGCGAGCGCGATGAGCACGAGGAAGGCGAGCAGCGCGAGCATCTGCCCGCCGCCCCACATCTCCATCTCCCGGCCGAATTCGTCGAGGAGTACGTCGTTGCCACTCGCTTCGTACAGGCGCTCGTACATGCCCACCGCGATGGGCGAGATGTTCCACCCGACATCGATGACCGTGTAGACAACGAACGCGCCCAGGAACCTGATGTAGGACATATTCACCTCGCCCGATGATTGGAGCCGACCAGCTCCGGTCGCCTTGTACCAGCCCGCTTCCTCGCCTGACAACCGCGCGAGGGCCGCCGAGTCGCTTACCCCGCCCGGCGCCCGGCGTCCCATGCCTGCGCGTCGATCGTCTCGCCGGTGATCTCGGCGGCCTCCTCCGAGGTGAGCCATACGGCGAGGCGACCCGCGGGCTCCGCGCTCACGAAGGGCACGCCGCGGCGCACGTCGTCGTCGAGTTGCGGGAAGCCGCGCGATGCGATGCGGCCGGGCTGGATCGCGTTGACGGTGATGCCGAAGCGCGACACCTCGAGGGCGAGATTGCGCGTCATGCCCTCGACGCCTGCTTTCGACGATGCGTAGGAGATGCCACCACGGAGCGGGCGGTCGGAGGCCGCGCCGCCGCCGGTCATGTTGATGATGTGCCCGCCCTCGGCTCGCTCGATCATCCCCGGCAGCACGTACTTCGCGCAGAGGAACGCGCCCCAGAGGTTCACGCGCAGGACCTCGAGGAACTCGTGCGCTTCGACGTCCTGGGCGAAGACACGCGGGCCCGGGATGCCGGCGTTGCTCACGAGGGTATGGATAGGCCCGAGCTCTGTAGTCGTCCGCTCCACCATCGCCTGCACGGCGTCGGGGTCGGTGACGTCGGTGGGGATGCCGACGACGGTGCCGCCCCCGGCAGCGATCTCCGCGCTGACCGTGTCCACGTCGCGGGCGTTGCGGGCGTTGACGACTACCGCCCAGCCGTTCGACGCGAACTCCTCGGCGATCGTGCGGCCAATGCCGACGGTGCTGCCGGTGACGATGACGACTCGCTGCCCTGACTCGACCATCCTCGTGCCTTCCTTCCGGCGTCCCGCGCGCGCTGAGTACTGATCTCATCCATCGGGTTCGGCCAGTGTGCTGCGCGGCGAGAGCACGCGCGACGGGCCTCGCGCGTTGATTCCCGACAGGCCGCTGCCTACACTCGCGATGCGGCTCGCTGGAGCGCCCGAGGACTGGGCGCCGGGCATGTGCGGGCAGCCGGGGGGTCGCCGTGGCCAGCAACAGCGAACACGAGTGGCGAGAGAGCACGTATGGGCGCGCGACCGCGCGCAACAAGGAGCGTCAGCCGCGCTTCGAGTCGTCCTCGGGCGCCGAGGTCGACCCGCTCTACACGCCCGAGCACATGGCCGAGTGGAACTACCACGAGAAGCTCGGCTACCCGGGTGAGTACCCGTACACCCGCGGCGTCCAGCCGACGATGTACCGCGGCCGCCTGTGGACGATGCGGCAGTACGCCGGCTTCGCCGACGCCGAGGAGTCCAACCGCCGCTACAAGTTCCTGCTGGAGCAGGGCCAGACCGGCCTCTCCGTCGCCTTCGACCTGCCGACCCAGATCGGCTACGACTCGGACGACCCCGTCGTC
Organism: Dehalococcoidia bacterium; assembly: GCA_965208885.1. Lineage (GTDB taxonomy): Bacteria > Chloroflexota > Dehalococcoidia > UBA2979 > UBA2979 > VXMT01. Next base: position 382,610 of record CBDBPS010000002.1, on the reverse strand, counting down.
ACCGGCGAGGTGGGCAAGGTCGGCGTCGCGATCTCGTCGCTGCAGGACATGGAGACGCTGACCGACGGCATCCCGCTGGAGCAGGTCACGACGTCGATGACCATCAACTCGACGGGCCCAATCCTGCTCGCGCTCTACGTCGCCGCGGCCAAGAAGCAGGGCGCCGATCTGTCGAAGATCGGCGGCACGACGCAGAACGACATCCTCAAGGAGTACATCGCGCGCGGGACCTACATCTTCCCGCCGCGCCCCTCGCTGCGGCTGATCACGGACACCTTCGCGTGGTGCACCGACGAGCTGCCCTCGTGGAACACGATCTCGATCTCCGGCTACCACATGCGCGAGGCCGGCTGCACCGCCGCGCAGGAGCTCGCCTTCACGTTCGCCGACGCCATCGAGTACGTCGACGCGGCGATCGAGGCGGGGCTGCAGTTCGATGACTTCGCGCCGCGGCTGTCGTTCTTCTGGGCGTGCCACTCGAACTTCCTCGAGGAGATCGCCAAGTTCCGGGCGTCGCGCCGGATGTGGGCGAAGATCGCGACCGAGCGTTACGGCTCGACGAACCCGCGCTCGCAGATGCTGCGCTTCCACACCCAGACCGGCGGCGCGACGCTCACGGCGCAGCAGCCGATCAACAACATCATCCGCACCACGCTGCAGGCGCTCTCTGGCGTGCTCGGCGGCACGCAGTCGCTGCACACCAACTCGTGGGACGAGGCGCTCGCGCTGCCGACCGAGGAGTCGGTGGAGGTCGCGCTGCGCACCCAGCAAGTGATCGGCTACGAGTCCGGCGCGGCCGATGTGATCGACCCGCTCGCCGGCTCGTACTACATTGAGGCGCTCACTGACCGCGTCGAGGAGGAGGCGAACGCCTACCTCGCGCGCATCGAGGACATCGGCGGGGCGCTCACGGGCATCGAGCAGGGCTTCCAGCAGCGCGAGATCCAGGAGAGCGCGTACCGCCTCCAGCGCATGCAGGAGACCGAGGAGCGCATCGTCGTCGGTGTGAACCGCTTCGAGACCGAGCAGCTCGAGGTGCCCCCGATCGCCGGGCACGACCGCACAGTCGAGACGCGGCAGGCCGAGCGCCTGGCGGCGCTGCGCGCTGAGCGCGACAGCGGGGCCGTCGACGCCGCGCTGGCCCGGATCCGCGCCGCGTCGAGCACCGACGAGAACATGATGCCGCTGCTTATCGAGGCCGTGGAGGCGTACGCCACCATCGGTGAGATCTGCGGCGTGCTCCGCGAGGAGTGGGGCGAGTACCAGGAAGCAGTCACCATCTAGTGCGCGCGACCGCACCGCGCGCGCGAACGGAGCATCCCGCATGACCGAGGCGCTCGACGCCCTCATCGAGGAGAACGAACGGGCGCGCGCCGAGCTGCTGGACGCACTAGATGCGCTTCCGGCGGAGCGACGCGTGCAGGGCTGGTTCGGCCCGGAGGCGTGGTCGGCGAAGGACATCCTCGCCCACCTCGCGCGGTGGCAGTCCGGCTGGGCGCACGCGCTCGGCCTTGTCGCGAGCGGCGAGCGCCCGGCGATCCCCGAGTTCGAGCCGAACCGCGAGGACCCCGAGGCGGCGGACAACGCGTTCAACGCCGAGTCGGTTGCCCGCTCAGGCGAGCTCAGCTGGGAGCAGGTCCTCGCGAACCTGCGCGACGCGCGCGAGCAGCACAACGAGGCGATCCGGGGCCTCGCCGCCCTCGAGCCCGACCGCTACGCCGAGGGGCGTACGCCGTACCGGCTCGCCGACGCGGCGGAGCACGACCGGGAACACGCGGAAGCAATCCTCGCCTGGCGTGGCGAGCAGGGAGTGTAGAGACGCATGATCGACCGGCTGCATCACATCGGCATCGTCGTCCACAGCGCCGACGATGCGCTCGGCTTCTACCGCGACATCATGGGCCTCGAGGTGGCCGTCGATGAGGTCGTCGAGGAGCAGGGCGTGCGCGGCGTCCTGCTGCCGCTCGGCGAGAACGAGATCGAGCTACTGGAGCCCGTCCGGGAGGGCACCGGCGTCGCGCGCTACCTCGAGACGCGCGGGCAGACGCTGCACCACTTCTGCTTCAGCACGGACGACATCCGCGCCGAGCTCGCGCGGGTCAGTGACCTCGGCGTCGAGCTGATCGACCAGGAGCCGCGCTACGGGCTGGCCGGGGAGATCGCGTTCCTGCACCCGCGCTCGATGTTCGGCGTCCTCGTCGAGCTCGCGCAGCCGCGCCCCGGTGCGCACCACTCCGACTCGAAGGGCATCGACCACCTCGCGGCCCGGGTCGCGGACTACGACGCGGCGAAGCAGCGCTGGAACGAGGTCATCGGCCTCGAGGAGCAGCACCGCTTCGACGTCGAGGAGGCGCAGATCGTGATCGGGCAGTTCCCGATCAGCCGCACCATCCTCGAACTGATCGCACCGGCGAGCCCCAACGCGCCGTTGGCGCAGGTGATCGAGGAGCAGCGCGAGGGCGCGTTCCCGGTCGCCGCGATCGAAGTCCCCGACCTCGACAGCGAGATCGCGCGTTACCGCGCAGCCGGACTCGACGTCCCGGACGGCGAGGTGGGCACGCTGCCGGGCACGCGGCGCTCGACGATCAGCGCCGAGCAGGCATTCGGCATCGGCATCCAGCTGCTGGAGTACGTATAGCGTTCGACCCTCGCGCACGTGCGCGAGGCTGGCTAGACTCGCGAGCGGTAACCGCGCGAGCAGCGCAACGAGGAGGCTCCCCATGGCCGACGACCAATCGATTCGCGTGCTGATCGCGAAGCCGGGCCTCGATGGCCACGACCGTGGCGCCAAGGTGGTCGCTCGCGCGCTGCGCGACGCCGGCATGGAGGTCATCTACACCGGCATCCGCCAGACGCCCGACATGATCGCCGAGGCGGCGCTCCAGGAGGACGCGCAGGTCGTCGGGTTGTCGATCCTGTCCGGCGCGCACCTCGAGCTGTTCCCGCGTGTCATCGCCGCGCTCGAGGAGCGCGAGGTGAGCGACGTGCTGCTGTTCTGCGGCGGCATTATCCCCGAGGCGGACATCCCCGCGGTGCAGGAGATGGGCTTCCAGGGCGTCTTCGGACCCGGCACCAGCACGCAGGACATCATCGAGTTCGTCCGCGAGCACGCGCCGACGTACGCGAACTAGCCGGCGAGCGCGCAGCCCCGTGGACGCGAGCGAGCTGGGCGAACGCGTCCTCGCGGGTGATCGCCGCGCGCTGTCACGCACCATCACGCATGTCGAGGCCGATACCGAGACGGGCCGCACGGTCCTCGCCTCGCTGTACCCACGCACGGGACGCGCCCAGACCATCGGCGTGACCGGCTCGGCCGGCGTCGGCAAATCGACGCTGGTCGGGGGACTTGCGCGCGCCGAGCGCGCACTCGGCCGCACGGTCGGGATCGTGGCGGTCGACCCCTCCTCGCCGTTCTCGCACGGCGCGATCCTCGGCGACCGCATCCGCATGCAGGACCTGACATCGGACTCGGGCGTGTTCCTGCGCTCGATGGCGTCGAGGGGTAGCCTCGGCGGCCTCGCCGAGACCGCGTCGGGCGTCGTCGACGTGATGGACGCGGCGGGCTACGACGTGGTCATCGTCGAGACCGTTGGGGCGGGGCAGGACGAGGTCGAGGTCGCCGCGGCGACGCAGACGACGGTCCTCGTGACGATGCCCGCGGGCGGCGACGATGTGCAGTCGATGAAGGCCGGCCTGATGGAGGTCGCGCAGGTCATGGTCGTGAACAAGTCCGACCTCGCCGGCGCCGACACCGCCGTCGGCCAGCTCCGCGGCCTGCTCGCCATCGCTCCCGAGCGCGCATGGAGGCCGCCGATCCTCAAGGCGGTCGCCCGCGAGCAGGAAGGCCTCGAAGAACTCGTGACGGCGATCGACGACCACCAGGAGCACCTCCGCACGTCCGAGCACGCCGACGAGGAGCGCCGGGAGCACGTGCGAGAGCAGATCGTCTCGCTGGCCCGCGCGGCGATGCAGCGCGAGTCGCTGGAGGCCGCGGGTGGCATCGGCGTGCTCAGCGGCCTCGTCGATGAGGTCGCGGCGCGCCGCCGCGATCCTCGCTCGGCTGCGGGCGCGCTGCTGGCGGCGGTTCGCGCGGGGTGGGCGAGCGACTGACCCGCTGGATCGGGCGCTTTCGTCCTCTGCGAGGTCACGCGGGGCTCGCGTACACTCAGCCTCACGATGACTGATGAACGGCCGCAACGGCTGCGCGTGACCTACCGCAAGGCGGACGCCCTGCGCTACGTCGGGCACCTCGACCTCATGCGCACATGGGAGCGCTCGCTGCGCCGCGCGAGCCTGCCACTCGCGTACACGCAGGGCTTCTCCCCCCACGCGCGCCTCGCGCTCGGCGCGCCGCTCGCCGTCGGCTTCGAGGGTGACGCCGAGTTGCTTGACGCGTGGATGTCTCCGCCGGTCGCGCCGCTCGACGTGGTCAAGGCGCTCAGTGGCGAGCTGCCCGACGGCCTCTCCGTCGTCGCCGTCGAGGAGATAGCGCACGAGGAGCCCTCGCTGCAGTCCGCCATCACGTCGGCGACGTTCGAGCTGGTCTTCGACCGTGCGGACATCGACGCCACCGAGCTGCAGTGGCGCATCGACGGACTGCTCGCCACGCATGAGCTGGAGTGGGAGGATCAGCGCGGCCAGAAGACCCGCATCTACGACCTGCGCGCCACCATCCGTGACCTCGGCGTGCGCACCGAGCGTAACCGTGTCGTCGTGGCGATGCATCTCGAGGCACGCGACGGGCTCACCGGTCGGCCGCTCTCCGTCCTCGACGCGCTGGGCGAGCGCGCCAGGCCGCGCGAGCGTCGCCGGACCGGCCTCAGGCTGAACGAGCCGCCGCGCACGCAGTCGATGCTGGAGTTCGAGGAGATCGTCGAGGAGCCGCTGCCGTGAGGCGCCGGGCCGTGGCCGCTGTGCTCATGCTCGGCGCAGCGGTCACCCTCGGGTGTTTCGGCGACGGCTCGAACGACGAGGAGCCGACCCCGACCGCAACCACCGCAGCGCGCCCAGCGACGACGCCGGCACCCGCGGCTTCGCCTACCGGCCAGCCGAGCGCGACTTCGACCGTGGCTCCGGCGCCAACTCGAGCCCAGGGAACCGTCGGCGGCACGGAAATCGAGGGCGATCCCTTCTCCTCCGGGGATCTCGAGGCCGCACTGCCGTCACCGGGGATGGCGCTTTCTGATGAGTTCGAGCCCGAGTGCCCAGGCGCCTCTGCGCCGTCGGTCGTGTTCACCGGGCCCGATGGCGCATCGAGCGAGAAGCACGCCGTGTGGGTGCTGTGGGTCTATCCCGGCCGTGAGGCCTTCGAGGCTGACTGGGCCGTGGGCGAGGACTTCCGCGTGCGTTCGCTCCTCGATGGCTGCGAGCCGCCTAACGGGTTCGTCTACTGGCACGAGAACCTCCTGCTGTGGTTCGCCGGGTACTACGGCTCCGAAGTGGCGCCCGGCACGCTTCCAGCAACGGGCGACGAGATCCGGGGTCACCCCGTGGTACGCACCTTCCTTGGGTTGACATGGCAGTGACGCGCCTCCGGGAGTCGTTGCCGTGAAACGCCTGGCGTATACCGCCGCCGCGGTGGTCGTGGTCCTCGCCGTCCTCGCGCTGTTCAGCCGCGGCGATGACGAAGAGGGGCCGGGAACGGTGCCTACTGCGACTCCGGCGCCACCCACCGCAACCCCGGCGACCCCCACGGCCACACCGACGGCGACCGCCACCGCTGCGCCTCCAGCGCCGACCAGCACCCCGGCTCCGACGCCATCCCCCGTGCCTGCGACTCCGACGCCGACCCCCGCTCCAACGTCGAACCAGGTATTACCTCCCTCGTTCACTCAGCTCGCTGCGGCGCTCCCGGAGCCCGGGCTGATACTCACGAACGCTTACGACCCCATGTGCCCCGGCGCGTCCGTCGAGCCGATCGTGTTCGCCGGACCGGACGTCGGGGACGGCGACCGCTTCGCGGTCTGGGTGCTCTGGCCGTACCCCAGCCGGGAGGCGTTCTGGGAGCAGTGGGTCATCAACGAGCGAGGCCGAGCCCAGCCCCTTCTAGACGGCTGCGACCCGCCGACCCCATATGTCTACTTCAACCGGGGCCTGCTGATATGGTTCGTCGGGTTCTACGGCTCCGAGGTTGACCCCGGGTCGCCACCGAACAGTCGGGCCGAGATACGCGAGCATCCCGTGATCCGGGCATTCCTGGGGCTACAACCTTGACGACCCGTTTCCTCCTGCTGCGACACGCCGAGGCGACCGGCAATCTGGGCGGCCAGACGCAGGGCCGTATCGACAACCAGCTCACCGAGCGTGGCCACCGGCAGGCCGCCACCGTTCCCGCCTCGATTGCTCCGTACCGACCGGTGGCGCTCTACGTCAGCCCGGCATCTCGGGCGCGCAGCACGGCCGCCCCCGTCGCGGAGGCGTACGGTCTGGAGCCCGTCGTCGACGAGCGCCTGCACGAGGTCGACCACGGCGACCTCGACGGGATGGCGTTCGACGAGATCCGCGACCACTTCGCTGACTTCCTGGAGCAGTGGCGCGACGAGACCTTCGCGGACCTGCGTTTCCCCGGTGGCGAGTCGATGGGCGAGGCGCGCGTGCGCATGCTCGAAGCTCTCGACGAGGCGGCTGAGCGGCACGGCGAGGCAGATGTCGTCGTGGTCTCGCACAACATGGCGCTGAAGTCCCTGCTCACACACGCACTCGGCGTCTCGATGGCGGCTCAGCGGCGCTTCCAGCTCGGGCTCGCCTCCCTGTCGGTGGTCGAGCGGCGGCCGGGCGAGGATGGCGGACCATCGAGGTGGTCGGTCGTGGGTCTGAACGAGCAGTGCCACCTGCCCGGCGAGGAGCCGGCCTGACATTGTTTGTAGGCGGCGCTCCGCGCTGCTACGGTGGAACGCGGCGGGGCACTCTCGAGGACGGACGTGCCCACTCTCCCCAGACCACGTCTCCCGCGCTTCGGCCCGCTGCAGATGGTGATCGCGATCGCCGCGCTCCTGCTCGTCCTCTTCGCATACGCGGGCGTGCAGACCGCGCGCCAGCAGCATCGCCTGGCGGAGCAACAGCGCGAGGTCGAGCATCAGATCGCCGGCCTGCAGCAGCAGATCGCCGAACTCGACGGCCTGCGTGAGTACCTCGCGTCCGACGAGTACATCGAGGCCGTCGGGCGGAGCCGCTTCGGGCTGGTACGGCCTGGCGAGACGGCGATCATCGTCGAGGACCACCTCGCCATTGAGGAGCCGCTGGTGAGCGGCCAGCCCGATCGCGAACCCGGCGAGCGCTGGTGGGAAGCACTCTTCGGCCGCTGACCGGTCCCCGCTGCGCTACGCTGCCCGCATGACCAGCCACCCCGATGTCTTCCCGCGACGCACCCGCTCGACGGCGGCGTTCGAGCGCCGCGTCGCCTCGGCGCTCGGCGAACACGTCGCGAGCGACTCGACGCTCCTCGTGGCGTGCTCCGGCGGCCCGGACTCCACCGCAGCCCTCGTCGCGGTCGCCCGCCTCATGCAGGCCGCCGGAGGCCGCGTCGTCGCCGCGTACTTCGACCACGGGATGCGGCCCGAGCCTGAGGCGGCAGCCGACCTCGCATACCTCGAGTGGCTCGCGGGTTGTCTCGGCGTGTCGGCGGTGGCGGGCAGCGTGGGGGAGGCCGGCGCTCCGCCGACGTCCGAGGCGGCAGCGCGGGAAGCGCGCTACCTCTGGCTGGCGGAGGCAGCCCGTGAGGTTGGCGCGCGTGCATGCGTCACCGGCCACACACTCGACGACCAGGCGGAGACCGTCCTGCTGCGTCTGGCGCGGGGCACGGGGCTCGCCGGGGCCGCCGGGATGCACCTCGAGGCGCCGTGGCCCGTCGCATGCGAGGTGTCGGCGGGAGACGCGCCGCTGCGGGTGCTGCGCCCGCTGCTCCCCATCGGGCGTGTCGATGTGGCCGTCTACCTCGAAGCGCTGGGGCTCGCGGGCGAGGAGCGCTCCCCCCGCCACGACGCCTCGAACGAAAACGTCGCGTTCAGCCGCAACCGGATCCGGCATCGCGTGATGCCGGAGCTGGAAGCGCTCAACCACCGCGCTGCGGAGGCCCTCGCACGGTTCGCCGGCCACGCCCGCCGCGATGGCGAGGCGCTGGAGGCATGGGCGGAGCGCGAGGCAGGCGAGCTGCTGCGGGTCGAGGGCGACAGGGCGCGTATCGAGCGCCGGGCGCTGACCGCGCTGCCGGAGGCGGTGGCGCTGCGAGTGATCCGCCGCGCGGCGTCGGCGGTGGGAGTCAGCGTCGACGGTGAGCAGGTGGCGGGCGTGCTGGCGATCGCGGCCCGGCGTGGTGCACACGTCGACCTGCGCGGGGGAGCGGCGTCGACGGACGGGGAGGCGGTATGGATCGTCGCGGTCGGCGGCGGGCAGGGGCCGTGGCGCGCCACATAACGCGCGATTGTGGGCAGATCGAGGGGATTGGGGGGCGAACTCACGGCAAGTTCTGCTCTGGGGGTCTTGACTCACGCCGTGAGAGAGTTACGATCATTCGACGGCCTGCCCGAGGGCGACCGAGGCACATTAACACTTGGATAGCAGCCAGAAGCGGGAACACAGATTCCCGTCATGACCTGCGCCTGGCGGCGCCGGCGCCCCTTCGGGGACGTGCGGGTGTACGTCGGGTGCTAGTGCATAGGACGACTCTCTGGCCGGTGCCCGGCGGGAACGCGTTTACGCGGACCCGGTGGGGGCAGGCCGAGCTTCCACGGAACCAAGTTTCACAGAAGCGAATCTAATGGAGAGTTTGATCCTGGCTCAGGATAAACGCTGGCGGCGTGCCTTATGCATGCAAGTCGCGCGACGAAACCGGCTTCGGCCGGCTGAGAGCGGCGAACGGGTGAGTAACACGTAGGGACCTGCCCGGAAGTGGGGGATAACATCGGGAAACCGGTGCTAATACCGCATACGGTCTATGGACCAAAGCCTTCGGGCGCTTTCGGAGGGACCTGCGGTGGATTAGCTGGTTGGTGGGGTAACGGCCTACCAAGGCGACGATCCATAGCTGGCCTGAGAGGGTGGTCAGCCACATTGGGACTGAGACACGGCCCAGACTCCTGCGGGAGGCAGCAGCAAGGAATTTTGCGCAATGGGCGAAAGCCTGACGCAGCAACGCCGCGTGGGGGAAGAAGGCCTTCGGGTCGTAAACCCCTTTTGCGAGGGACGAAGATCTGACGGTACCTCGCGAATAAGCCACGGCTAACTACGTGCCAGCAGCCGCGGTAATACGTAGGTGGCAAGCGTTGTCCGGATTTACTGGGCGTAAAGCGCGCGCAGGCGGATCGGTCAGTCCGGGGTGAAAACTCACGGCTCAACTGTGAGAGGTCCCCGGATACTGCCAGTCTTGAGGCACCTAGAGGAGAGCGGAATTCCCGGTGTAGTGGTGGAATGCGTAGATATCGGGAGGAACACCAGTGGCGAAAGCGGCTCTCTGGGGGTGACCTGACGCTGAGGCGCGAAAGCGTGGGGAGCGAACCGGATTAGATACCCGGGTAGTCCACGCCGTAAACGATGAGCACTAGCTGTCGGGGGTATCGACCCCCTCGGTAGCGAAGCTAACGCGATAAGTGCTCCGCCTGGGGACTACGGCCGCAAGGCTAAAACTCAAAGGAATTGACGGGGGCCCGCACAAGCAGCGGAGCGTGCGGTTTAATTCGAAGCTACGCGAAGAACCTTACCAGGGTTTGACATGTTGAGGACCGCCGGCGAAACCCGGCTTCCCTTCGGGGCCTCTTCACAGATGCTGCATGGCTGTCGTCAGCTCGTGCCGTGAGGTGTTGGGTTAAGTCCCGCAACGAGCGCAACCCTTGTCGTTAGTTGGATATTTCTAGCGAGACTGCCCGGAGCAACCGGGAGGAAGGCGGGGATGACGTCAAGTCAGCATGGCTCTTACACCCTGGGCTACTCGCACGCTACAATGGGCAGTACAGACCGTCGCGAAACCGCGAGGTGAAGCCAATCGGATAAAGCTGTCCTCAGTTCGGATTGCAGGCTGAAACTCGCCTGCATGAAGCCGGAGTTGCTAGTAACCGCAGGTCAGCCATACTGCGGTGAATACGTTCCCGGGCCTTGTACACACCGCCCGTCACGTCATGGGAGTCGGTAACACCTAAAGTCACTGCGCGAACCTTCGGGACGCAGGTGCCCAGGGTGGGACCGGCGACTGGGACGAAGTCGTAACAAGGTAGCCGTAGCGGAAGCTGCGGCTGGATCACCTCCTTTCTAGGGATACCACTGCCGGATGTTGTCTGGCCGCACGGTGTGCGGTCGGGCCCGGTACAGTACCCAGGTCGATCAGCTGCCGGTCGCTTCGGACGCCACGAGGATTCCTCGGGGCGTGCGGAGTTCGGGGTCGTGCGCGCCCCGGTTGACCGGAGTTGGTGATGCGCACCGCGCGTGGAATCGGCGCGCCGCTTCTGACTGCTATCCAACGGTTGATGTGCCCGCGCCCTCGCCGCCTCGGTTGAGTCCCTGAGGGACTCAGGTCCCCAGGACAACGGGGCGGCGGTCTCCGGGCAGCGCCGGGCCATTAGCTCAGTTGGTTAGAGCGCAGTCCTGATAAGACTGAGGTCCCTGGTTCGAATCCAGGATGGCCCACCAGCACCTGAAACGGCCGAGTGCCGCCTTGAGCGGCGTGGCGCCGTTCAGGCGTGGGGCCGTAGCTCAGCTGGGAGAGCGCCGCCTTTGCAAGGCGGAAGTCGGGGGTTCGAGTCCCCCCGGCTCCACCAACTGGCTACCGGCAGCTGTCCACGGGACGGGCCAGGCACACTACATCAGCGGGAAACGCAGCCGCGGCGAAAGTCGCCGGCAGCGTCCTCGGCGGGAGCAAGTGGCTCCCGGCCGGCGCCTTCACAACGGAAGAGCACACGAGCATACAAGCTACAAATACACAGTTGGAGTACTACGGCGAGCGGGAAACCGCCGGCCGGCGCGGGACCCTGGAGGTTCCGGGCGGGCGCGGTGGCAACTACGATCGCGGGAGTGCCTGACGAAGGGTCAAGCTACAAAGGGCGCATGGCGGATGCCTAGGCGTCACGGGCCGATGAAGGACGTGGCAAGACTGCGAAAAGCTCCGGCTAGCTGTCTAGCAAGCTCAACCGGAGATCTCCGAATGGGGCAACCCGGCCCGCTTCATCGCGGGTCACGACCGGCTGAACACATAGGCCGGATCGAGGGAACCGGGGGAACTGAAACATCTCAGTACCCCGAGGAAAAGAAACAATTCTCCTAGTAGCGGCGAGCGAACGGGGAAAAGCCCAAACCGTCCCCTCCGGGGGGCGGGGTTGCAGGACCGGCATAACGGAGCACGGTATGGATAGCCGAAGGGCCTGGAACGGCCCGCCGCAGGGGGTGAGAGTCCCGTAGGCGAAATCCATCCGGCCCAGGCCGGTATCCTGAGTACCACGGGACACGAGAAATCCCGTGGGAAGCTGGGGAGACCACTCTCCAAGGCTAAATACCCGTGGCGACCGATAGTGAACCAGTACCGTGAGGGAAAGGTGAAAAGCACCCCGGAAGGGGAGTGAAATAGTCCCTGAAACCATGTGCCTACAAGCAGTCGGAGCCCGGCCTCGGTCGGGTGACGGCGTGCCTATTGAAGAATGAGCCGACGAGTTACGCTTCGTGGCGAGGTTAAGCGACGGGAGTCGCGGAGCCGGAGCGAAAGCGAGTCTGAACAGGGCGTTTAGAGTCGCGGGGTGTAGACCCGAAACCTGGTGAGCTACCCATGGGCAGCGTGAAGCGAGGGTAAGACCTCGTGGAGGCGCGAACCTTTTTACGTTGCAAAGTGACTGGATGACCTGTGGGTAGGGGTGAAATGCTAATCGAACCAGGAGATAGCTGGTTCTCCCCGAAATGCGTTTAGGCGCAGCCTCGGGTGATGTGCGCTGGAGGTAGGGCTCTGGTTGGGTCCGGGGGCTCACCGCTTACCAACCCCATCCAAACCGCGAATGCCAGTGCATAAGAACCCGGGAGTGAGACAGCGGGGGCTAAGCTTCGTTGTCGAAAGGGAAACAGCCCAGACCCTCGGCTAAGGTCCCTAAATCCATGCTCAGTGTTAAAGGAAGTCCGACTGCAAAGACAGCCAGGATGTTGGCTCAGAAGCAGCCATCATTGAAAGAGTGCGTAACAGCTCACTGGTCGAGTGATCGGGCGCCGACAATGTAACGGGGCTAAGCATGGTACCGAAGCCAGGGGATCGCCTTCGGGCGGTCGGTAGGGGAGCGTTCCGCGCAGCAGTGAAGCCGACCGGGTGACCGGTGGTGGAGCGCGCGGAAGTGAGAATGTCGGCATGAGTAGCGCAATCCCGGTGAGAAACCGGGACACCGTAAGCCCAAGGGTTCCTACGCAAGGTTAATCCGCGTAGGGTTAGGCGGGCCTAAGCCGAGGACGAGAGTCGTAGGCGATGGACAGCAGGTTAGTATTCCTGCCCCGCCGCAGGTGCGTTCGAGACAGGAGGGGTGACCCGGAAGGATAGGTTGGGCGGACCTAATGGACATGGTCCGTTGTTCAGCCGTAGGCGTCTGGTGGCAGGAAAATCCACCACCAGGTCAAGCGGAGGGCTGAACTGAAGCGGAGACGTCAGTCAAAGCAACCCAGCCGAGTCCATGCCGGCAAGAAAAGCCTCGCTGTCGAGTAACTGCGGCGCCCGTACCGCAAACCGACACTGGTGGGCGGCGGTAAGTACCGTCAGGTGATCGAGAGAACCTTCGTTAAGGAACTCGGCAATCTAGCTCCGTAACTTCGGGAGAAGGAGCGCCCCGGACGGTGAAGGACTTCGCGTCCTGAGCCGGCTGGGGCCGCAGTGAGCGGGCCCAGGCGACTGTTTAACAAAAACACAGGTCTCTGCAAACGCGTAAGCGGACGTATAGGGGCTGACGCCTGCCCAGTGCCGGAAGGTTAAGGAGCGCGGTGCAAGCCGCAAACCGAAGCCCCGGTGAACGGCGGCCGTAACTATAACGGTCCTAAGGTAGCGAAATTCCTTGTCGGGTAAGTTCCGACCCGCACGAATGGCGTAACGATCTGGGCGCTGTCTCAACGAAGGACTCGGCGAAATTGAACTGGCCGTGAAGATGCGGCCTACCCGCAGCCGGACAAAAAGACCCCGTGGAGCTTTACTGTAGCTTGGCGCTGGAGGCCGGGCACGGATGCGTAGGATAGGTGGGAGGCTTTGAAGCGTTCCTTTCGGGGGGCGTGGAGCCATCAGTGAAATACCACTCTTCCTTGTTTGTCCTCCTAACCTGCGAGCAAGCGTGGGAACAGCGCCTGGTGGGCAGTTTGACTGGGGCGGTCGCCTCCCAAAAGGTAACGGAGGCGCGCAATGGTCCCCTCAGGGTGGATGGCAATCACCCGTCGCGTGCATTGGCAGAAGGGGGCTTGACTGCGAGACGGACATGTCGAGCAGGGACGAAAGTCGGCCAAAGTGATCCTACGGTCCCGAGTGGAAGGGCCGTGGCTTATCGGATAAAAGCTACCCCGGGGATAACAGGCTGATCCTGCCCAAGAGTTCACATCGACGGCAGGGTTTGGCACCTCGATGTCGGCTCGTCGCATCCTGGGGCTGAATCAGGTCCCAAGGGTTGGGCTGTTCGCCCATTAAAGCGGTACGCGAGCTGGGTTCAGAACGTCGTGAGACAGTTCGGTCTCTATCCGCTGTGGGCGCAGGAGGCTTGAGGAGTGCTGCCCCTAGTACGAGAGGACCGGGGTGGACGGACCTCTGGTGTGCCGGTTGTCCTGCCAAGGGCATCGCCGGGTAGCCAAGTCCGGAATGGATAAGCGCTGAAAGCATCTAAGCGCGAAGCCATCTTCAAGATGAGGCCTCCCACCGGGTTAACCGGGTAAGACCGCGGGAAGACTACCCGCTTGATAGGCCACAGGTGGAAGCGCAGCAATGCGCGGAGCTGAGTGGTACTAATGGTCGAGGGCTTGACCCTTCATCAGGCGCATCCGTGATCCCTCGCCGGTGCCCCAACTGTCGTAGCTACCCCGCTCGTGCGCTCTTCCGTGTGCAGGCGCCGGTACAACGCCGGCCGCGGACCCCGGAAGGGCGGCGGCCCGTGCTATACTGGTTGCACAGCGTCGCGGGATGGAGCAGCGGTAGCTCATCGGGCTCATAACCCGAAGGTCGGGGGTTCGAATCCCTCTCCCGCTACCAAACAAATGACCGGGCGGAGCACCTGCTCCGCCCGTTTCGCGTCCCAGGCCATCCGCACGCCGCCGCTCCGTGCCGGCACCTCGCACGGAGGGCTACTCGACAGCTGCTCGAGGCGCCACGGGCGCTCGCGCGGGCGCGGACTTGCGGCTCGCGAGGGGACGCTCGATAGTAGGTAGTCCTGGTGGTTAGAGCGCGGTGGCACCACCCGTTCCCATCCCGAACACGGAAGTGAAACGCCGCAGCGCCGACGATACTCCCCGGGCAACCGGGCGCGGAAAATAGGCCACCGCCAGGACTTACACAGGCCGGCCTCGCGAGGGGCCGGCCTGCGTGATCCCGGACGCTCGTTGGCGCCCGGACCGGACCTGCGTCATGACCCGTGCGCCCCTCACGAGACCGTCCGCGCATGCGTGGTATGATCCGCGGGCTGTCGTGCCCTCGCGGGACGGCGGTAGAAACCGAGCACAGGAGGCCCAACCAGTCTTGACTACTTCGCCCACGTCCGAGCAGACCGAACCGCCGACCAGCGCCGAGTCCGGCGCTTCCGAAGCACCACCCACCGAAGCTCCGCCTCCCGCTCCCGAGCCGGCGGCGCCGGCCGCCACGGCCGTTGCCGAAGCCCCGGCGCCGGCCGCTACGGCCGTTGCTGAGCCCGAGATCGTCGACATGGCCGAGCTCCTCGCCTCGGGCGAGGCCCCAGAGCCGCGACAGCTCCGCCGCGGCGAGGTCGTCGAAGGCCTGGTGATGGGCGTTGAGCGCGAGGGCGTGCTCGTCGACCTCGTCGACATCGGATCCAAGTCCGAAGGCGTGGTGCCGACGCACGAGATGCACTCGATGGGCGCCGACCCGCTGTCGCGCATCCACATCGGCGACAAGCTGCTCGTATACGTGCTGCAGGCGGAGACCGAAGAGGGCCAGGTACTGCTCTCGATCGACCGCGCACGCGGCGAGCAGGGCTGGCGGGTGCTGCAGGAGCGCTTCGAGAGCGGCGAGATCTTCGACGCGGAGATCACCGGCTTCAACAAGGGCGGACTGCTCGCGAACGTCGAGGGCGTCAACGCCTTCATCCCGATGTCCCAGGTGGTGGGCGCCAAGCCGGGCACCGAGGGCGCGAACCCGCTATCCGAGATGGTGGGCCGCAGCCTCCGCATGAAGGTGATCGAGATCAACCGGCGCCGCAACCGCGCCATCCTCTCCGAGCGCGCGGCCATGCAGGAGTGGCGCGCCGCCCAGAAGGAGCGCCTCCTGGAGGAGCTCACCGAGGGCGAGGTGCGCACGGGCAAGGTCACCTCGATCCGCAACTTCGGGGTCTTCGTCGACCTCGGCGGGGCCGACGGCCTCGCCCACCTCTCCGAGCTCTCCTGGGACCGCAACAGCGACCCGGAGGAGCTCTTCAAGGTCGGGCAGGAGATCGAAGTCTTCGTCATGCGGGTCGACCGCGAGAACAAGAAGATCGCGCTCTCCATCCGCCGGGCGGCCCCCGAGCAGTGGCAGGACCTCATCTCCAAGTACCACGTCGGCGATGTGGTACCGGGCGTGGTCACCAAGCTCGTCGCCTTCGGCGCCTTCACGCGGCTGCCCGGGCCCGTCGAGGGGCTGGCCCACGTCTCGGAGATCGTCGACCGGCGCATCAACCACCCGGAGGAAGTGCTCGCCGAGGGCGACGTGCTGCCGCTGAAGATCGTGCGCATCGAGCAGGACCGGCACCGCCTGGGCCTGTCGCTGCGCGAAGCGCGGTCGCAGGCCGAGATCCTCGGGTGGAACTTCGACGACCAGGGCCGCGTGGTCCAGGTCCCGGACGAGGCGCGTGAAGCCTTCCCGGAAGAAGCCGCAGCAGCCGACGAGCGCTACGCACAGCGCCGCGAAGAGCTGGATGCCCGGCGCCAGGCGCGCGAGAGCTCGCGCGGCAGCGGCGGGGGCCGGCAGCAGAGTACACACCGCGACGATGCGCCACCGCTCACCGCAATGGCCGCCGCGATGCAGCAGGCGCAGGCCGAGCTCGCCGACGCGAAGGAACCGGACGACGAGCCGGAGTAGCCTCGATTCGCCCCGCCATCAGGTTGCTGGGCCCATCGCGCACGCCTCTGGCGGGGCTCTGTTTCGGGGTAGGCGACGGGACGCGGCACGACGCGTTCGGCCAACCGTTATGACGAACGCTGATCGTGCTCAAAATCAGGCCGTGGTAGCCTAGACGACAGCACGGACGGGAGTCCGCGATGGCTGATCGCTTTGACAAGTTCACGGAACGGGCCCGCCGGGTCCTGACGCTCGCGCAGGAAGAAGCTCAACGCTTCAACCACAACTACATCGGCACCGAGCACCTGCTGCTCGGGCTGGTGCGGGAGGGTGACGGCGTAGCCGCCAAGGTCCTCTCGAACCTGGGTGTAGAGCTCAACAAGGTCCGTTCGGCCGTTGAGTTCATCATCGGCCGGGGCGAGCGCACGACCAGCGGGGAGATCGGGCTCACGCCGCGCGCCAAGCGCGTCATCGAGCTTGCCGTGGACGAGGCGCGCCGCCTCAACCACTCCTACATCGGCACCGAGCACCTGCTGCTGGGCCTCGTCCGTGAGGGCGAGGGCATCGCGGCCGGCGTGCTCGAGAGCCTTGGCGTGAACCTGGAGCGTGTGCGTGGCGAGACCACGCGCATCCTGGCGCAGACCCAGCCGCAGGCTGCCGCATCGGGCGCCGGCGGCCGCCAGACGGCCCGCACCCCCACGCTCGACCAGCTCGGCGTGGACCTCACCGCTGCCGCGCGCAGCGGCCAGCTCGACCCCGTGATCGGTCGTGAGAACGAGATCGAGCGCGTTGTGCAGATCCTGTCGCGGCGCACCAAGAACAACCCCGTGCTCATCGGTGAGCCGGGCGTTGGCAAGACCTCGATCGCCGAGGGCCTCGCGCACCGCATCGTGCAGGGCAGTACGCCCGACACGCTGCTGGGCAAGCGCATGCTGACGCTCGACATCGGTTCCCTCGTCGCCGGCACGAAGTACCGCGGCGAGTTCGAGGAGCGCCTCAAGAAGGTCATCGAGGAGATCCGCTCCGCCAAGAACTGCATCCTCTTCATCGACGAGCTGCACATGCTCGTCGGCGCGGGCGCCGCCGAAGGCGCCGTCGACGCGGCGAACATCCTCAAGCCCGCGCTCGCCCGCGGCGAGCTGCAGGCGATCGGCGCCACGACCCTGGACGAGTACCGCAAGCACATCGAGCGCGACGCCGCGCTCGAGCGCCGCTTCCAGCCGGTGCGTGTCGAGGAGCCGAGCGTCGAGGAGACCGTCGAGATCCTGAAGGGCGTGCGTGGGGCCTACGAGGACCACCACAAGCTCCAGATCTCCGACGAGGCGCTCAAGGCGGCCGCCGAGCTGTCCGCCCGCTACGTCTCCGACCGCTTCCTGCCCGACAAGGCGATCGACCTCATCGACGAGGCGTCCGCGCGCGTGCGCATCCGCCGCCACTCGACGCCGCCGTCCGTGCGCGAGGCAACGAAGGGCATCGAGGCCCTGCGTCGCGAGAAGGACCAGGCGATCGCCAACCAGCAGTACGAGTACGCCGCCGAGTTGCGCGAGCGCGAGGTGCGCCTCCAGTCGAAGCTCGAAGAGCTTGAGGAAGAGGTCCAGACCGAGCGCGCCAGCGACCAGGTGATGGTGACCGACGAGGACATCCGCGATGTCGTCTCGATGTGGACGGGCATCCCGCTGTCCCGGATCGCCTCGGAGGAGATGGCGCGGCTGCTGGAGATGGAACAGTTCCTGCGCGACCGCGTGATCGGGCAGGACGAGGCGATCGGGGCGGTCGCGAAGGCGGTCCGCCGCGCGCGCGCCGGCCTCAAGAACCCGAAGCGCCCCATCGGCGTGTTCATGTTCCTCGGACCCACGGGGGTCGGGAAGACCTACCTTGCCGAGACGCTCTCGGAATTCATGTTCGGGTCCAAGGACAACATCGTCCGGCTCGACATGTCCGAGTTCATGGAGAAGCACACCGTCTCGCGGCTCGTTGGCTCGCCTCCGGGCTACGTCGGCTACGACGACGGCGGGCAGCTCACGGACCTCGTGCGGCGGCGCAGCTACTGCCTGATCCTGCTGGACGAGATCGAGAAGGCGCACCCGGACGTCTTCAACATGCTGCTCCAGATCTTCGATGACGGGCACCTGTCCGACGCGAAGGGCCGCAAGGTCGACTTCCGGAACACCATCATCATCATGACCTCGAACGTCGGCTCGGACCTGATCCGCAAGGACTCGCGCTTCGGGTTCACCACCCGTGGCGACGACGTCAAGACGGCCGAGCAGCAGTACACGCGCATGAAGGACCAGGTCACCGAGGAGATGAAGCGCGTCTTCCGGCCTGAGTTCCTGAACCGCATCGACCAGTCCGTGGTCTTCCACGCGCTGGCGCAGGGCCACATCCGCGAGATCGTGGACCTCGAACTGCGCGACGTGCGCGAGAACCTCAAGGAAAAGGACATGTCGCTGGAGGTGTCGCAGGCGCTCCTCGACTACCTCGGCGAGAAGGGCTTCGACCCGGTGTTCGGTGCGCGGCCACTGCGCCGCGTCATCCAGAACGAGGTCGAGGACCGACTCTCCGATGCACTCCTCGAGGGCGACTTCGAGGAAGGCAGCACCATCCGCCTCGACTACGTCGACGGCATGGTCACGGCCGAGGAGATCAAGCCTGCCGCACCGGAGCCACCGGCCGAGGAGGAGCAGGAGCCCGTCCTCGCGCCGTAGCGCAGCGCGCCATCGGCGCGCATGTCAGTTACTTCCAGGGGTCGCCGTGAGGCGGCCCCTGTCTTACCCCGGCACTGGGATCCGGTTAGGGCGATCAGGCGCGAGGCGGAGTGGGCTGCGTCAGCCCTCGCGGTCCACGGCGGCCTGCATGCCCTGGCCCGGCGGGCGCTGGCTGTGGACGCTCTGGATGAGCCCGATGGCCACGAACATCACGAGCAGCGCGGAACCACCGGCCGACACGAATGGCAGCGGCAGCCCTGTGGCCGGGAACAGCCGCAGGTTGACGGCGACGTTCACGAAGGCCTGCAGGACGATGAGCGTGGTCAGTCCAGCGGCGAGCAGCCGGCCGAATGTGTCGGGTGCATGCCTCGATGCTTCGAAGCCGCGCCACGCGACGAGTCCGAAGAGCACGATCACGGCCAGCCCGCCGGCGATGCCCAGCTCCTCGCCGACGAGGGCGAAGATGAAGTCGCTGGAGCGGCCACTGATGCTGGCCAGGTGTGACTCGGCGCCGCCGAAGAGCCCCTCGCCGGTGACGCCGCCCGCGGCGAGCGCCGTCTCGACCTGTCGCAGGCTGAAGCCACTGCCGAGCGGGTCGCGCGTGGGATCGAGGAATACGGCCAGGCGCTCGCGCTGGTAGTCGGGCACGAGCAGCGCGTAGCCGAGCGGCACCGCGGCGCCTCCGGCCGCGAAGAGCACTCCCAGCGTGCGCCACGGGACGCCCCAGGCGATAACGATCCCCACCCACGTGCCAACGAGCACGATCGTGGTCCCGGTGTCCGGCTGCGCCAGGACGGGCGCCGCCAGGACCGCGAGGAGTAGGCCCGTGACGACCAGTGCGGCAGCGCGTGGTGGCCTGGATGCGGCGTAGGCGGCGAGCGCGATCACGAGCGCGAGCTTCGCTGCTTCAGCCGGCTGGACCGTGGAGCCGCCGACCGCGAGCCAGCGTCGCGCGCCGTACTCGGACTCACCCACCACGACCACCGCGACCAGCAGCGCTGCGGCGCCCAGGTAGGCGAGCGCACTGAAGCGCAGCAGCAGCCGGTAGTCGATCCGAGCCGCCACGAGCATCGCGACGATCCCGAGTGAGCCGAGGACCGCGTGCCGGACTGCCTCGGCCGTGACACTCGGGTGTGGCGGCGTGTCGAGCGAGGCCGAATACACCATGAGCAGCCCGAGCGCGGCGAGCGCGGCGACCACCAGCCACAGCACGCGATCGCTGCGCGCGAGCACATGGAAGGATGCAGCTGCTGCGCGCGCCCCGGCCGGAGGAGCGATCATTGGGCGTCCCCCTCGGCCCCCGGTGCTGACAGGGAGCCGACTTGTGCCGTCGACCCGTTGAAATACGCCTCGAAGATGTCGTGCGCTACCGGCGCGGCGTGGATCGCGCCCGAGCCGTGGTTCAGGTAGACCACCACCGCGACCTCCGGCTCCTCGTACGGTGCGAAGGCGATGAACCAGCCGTGCGTGTCGTACTCGGCGTCGGGGTGTTGTGGCCCGAACTCCGCGGTGCCCGTCTTTCCGCCAATGGTGATGCCCTCGGGCTCGCCGCGCCTCGCGGTGCCGAGCGGCCCGTCGGCTGTCTGCTTCAACGCCTCACGTACCACGTCGAGGTGCTCCGGCTCGATCGGGAGGGATCCCGCGAGGTGGCGCGGCAGAAACTCGATGTCATCGCCCACGCGGAATCCGCGCGCGACTCGCGGGACGAGCACATCGCCCCCGTTGGCGATGGCTGCGGTGGCGACCACCATCTGCAGCGGCGTGACCGTCAGGTAGCCCTGGCCGATACCGAGGGTGTACGTGTCGCCCAGCACCCACGGCTCGCCGTACGTGTCTTCCTTCCACTCGCTGTCCGGCACGAGGCCGCCGGCCTCACCTGGGAGGTCCAGCCCCGTGGGCCCGCCGAGCCCGAACTGCCGCACGTACTGGGCGATGCGCTCCACGCCGAGCCCCTCGAAGGAGCTCCCGTCCGGCCCCTCGTATCCGCCGGCCAGGTAGTAGTAGTAGACGTCCGAGGAGCGGACGAGGCCGCCGTAGAAGTCGAGCACACCGTGCGCGGTCCAGTCACGGAACGTGTACGTCACGCTCGGGTCGTAGATGCTCTGGACGGTGATCGCGCCGGTGCTGCGGATCTTCGTCGATGGCGTCGCAATGCCCTCCTGCAGGGCAGCCGCGCCCACCAGCGGCTTGAAGATCGACCCCGGCGAGCGCACTTCCTGGTAGGCGCGATGTACCAACGGGCGCTCCTCGCCGGTCAGCAGCGCGACAGCGTCGACACCCCCATCGAGGCCGGAGAACGCGTTGGCGTCGTACGACGGCGAGGAGACGAGCGCGAGCAGCTCGCCCGTGCGCACGTCCATCACCACCGCCGCGCCGATGCGATCGAGGGGCTGGTCGTGGCGGACCTCCCGGCTGAGCGCCTCCTCCATGCCCGCGTCGAGCCCCCGCTCGAGCGCCTCAGCGGTGGCCCGTTGGAGGTCGAGGTCGATGCTGAGCACGAGGTCGGCGCCGGCGATCGGGTCGACCTGCGTCAGCTGTTCGACCTCGCGCCCGGTCGGGTCGGCGAGGATCACGCGCCGGCCGAGTTCGCCGCGCAGCTCGGCCTCGTACACCGCCTCGACGCCGGACTGGCCGACGCGTTCGTCGAGCCGGTACCCCTCGCCGAGGTAGTCCTCGGCACTCTCCGCCGGAATTGGCCCGACGTGCCCGAGCACGTGCCCCAGCAGGGCCCCGCCCGAGTAGCGCCGCATCGCGCGTGTCTGCACGAGCACGCCCGGGGTCCCAGCGAGGGAGGCCCGCAGCGCGATCGCCTCCTGCAGGTCGAAACCGTGGTGGACTTCGACCGGTACCAGCGGGTCGATCGTCGCGAGGCCCGTGCTGATCGCGCGCTCAAGCGTGCGCAGCGGGACGCCGGTGTGCTCCTCGACTGCCATGAGCGCCGCGTGCCGTGCAGCGCCCTCGCGCGGGAGTTCGCCCGGCACCACGGCAACGGTGAACAGCGGGACGTTGCGGGCGAGGACCTCGCCGTCGCGGTCGAGCACGAGGCCGCGTGGCGCCTCCAGCGGGATGTCGCGGACGCTGAGCGCGTCTGAGCCCTCGGGCGGGATGGGGAGCTCGACGAGCTGCATGCGGACGAGCTGCACCGCGAGCGCGGCGAGCGCCACGACGACGGTGAGTTGGAGCGCCCACAGCCGGCCGTCGCTCACGGGAACAGGCCCGTCTGCGGCTGGCGCGGCCTCAACGGCCATGCAAGGACCGCGCACGCGGCAGCGAGCGCGCCCGTCCACAGCACGAGCCCGATCGCGGGCTCAGCGTGCACGCTCAGCAGCTCGAATCGCCCCCCGGTGGCGTACAGCAGTGCGGTATACGCGCCGGCGCCCAGGCTGGCCGCGGCCGGCGCCAGCAGGATCCGCCGCCGAGGCGGCACCAGGTCGGCCGCCGCGAGCAGGGCGGCGGCCGGAACCATCGCGAGGACGAACCAGCCGACTCGATCCTCGGAGGCCACGCCGAGTACGAGCGCCGCACCCAGCAGGGCCGCCGCGACACCGCCGAAGCCGCGTGTCGCGCTCCACCCCGCGAGCACGGCGATGGGGATGAGCGGCGCGGCACGTGGTTCGCCGAACAGCACCGGGGCGGCACCGAGTTGCACCAGCCCCAGGCCCACACCCACGACGAAGCCCACCAGCGCGCTCATGGTGACGTGGCCTGTTCGGGTTCGGACGGGAGGAAGTCGGTGAGCACGAGCACCTGCTCGAGCCGGGCGTAGTCCGCCAGTGGCTCCACGGTGGCGAACGCGAAGAGCTCGCGCGGGTCGGACTCGAAGGCGCTCACCTGGCCGACGAGGAGCCCGCCCGGCAGCTCGCCGCCGAGGGCGGAACTGAGCACGGTGTCGCCGATGGTGACGAGCGTCTCTGAGGGCACGAACTCCAGCCGGAGCCCCTCGGGCGTAGCGGTCAGCGCCGCCTGCGTGCGGGAGGACTGCACAACCGTCGGGATGGCGGAATCGATGTCGATGAGCAGGCGCACTCGCGACTGGTGGTCGTCGACTGCCGAGACGAGCCCGACCAGCGTCGCGCCCGGCCCGAGGACGGGCTGCCCCACGCGCACACCGTCGCTGAGGCCGCGGTCGATCGTCAGTGCCTCGCGGGCGGGCGCCGGATCGCGGAAGAGCACCGACGCGGAGACGTAGCGGTCGGCTGCGTCGGTGCCGACGGCGGCGATCAGCTCGGAGACCTGCGTGGAGCGGATCTGCTGCTCGCGCAGCGCGGCGAGGTTCGCCTCCAGTCGCGCGATCTGCTGGCGGAGTGCGGCGTTCTCCTCGCTCAGGGTCTGCGTCTGGCCAACGTGGTGCGCGAAGTCCGCGATCGGGCGGGCGGGGACTGCGACGGCCTGGGTGGCGGAGCCGATGATGCCCGCCGCATCCAGCTCGACGGTCCCGAAGTTGCGCAGGGCGGAGCCGGCGAGCAGCGCGAGGCCAATCGCCAGCATCGCAATCAACCAACCGACCTGTTGCGTGCGGACCACTGTGCCCTCGCGGCGATGTATTCGTTCATGCGCCTGAGCGCTTCGTTATGCCTAGTCTAACGCGCGGGTGGGGCCCCTCGCGCAGCCAGAAGCGCGCCAACGGTGTGAAAATCTGAGGAATCTTGCGAGCGGAGGATTGCTCGGAGGCTCGCGACTACCGGGGTGGGCGTCGCATGGCAACGGCCGCCTGCACCTTCTGCAGCGTCGTGGCCTCCTCGAGGGCCTCTGCACAGCCGCGTACGACGGCTCGCAGTGGGTCATCGGCTACGTAGGTGGGGAAGCGAGTCTCGGCGGCGATGCGGCGATCGAGGCCGCGCAGCAACGCGCCGCCGCCCGCCATCGCGATGCCGTGCATCATCAGGTCCGCCACCAGCTCCGGCGGCGTCCGCTCGATGGCGGAGCGCACCGCCTGCACGATCTCGTTCGTGACCGGCAGCAGCGAGTCCCGGACCTCGACCGTCGAGAGTTCGACGACCTTCGGCAGGCCGGTCGCCAGGTCGCGGCCACGCATCTCGACGGTCTCTTCCTCGTCGAGGGGGTAGGCCGAGCCGGCCTCCATCTTGATGTGCTCCGCGCTGCGCTCACCGATCAGCATGTTGTGGACCTGGCGCGCGTACACCATGAGCGCCTGGTCCATCGCGTCACCCGCGGCGCGCGACGAGCTCGACACCACGATGCCGCCGAGGGCGATCACCGCGATCTCGGTCGTGCCACCACCGATGTCGACGATCATCGTGCCGGTCGCGTCCATGACGGGCAGCCCGGCGCCGATCGCGCCGGCCATCGGCTCCTCGATCAGGTACGAGGAGCGCGCCCCGGCGGCGACTGCGGCGTCGTGGACCGCGCGCTTCTCCACCTCGGTGGCGCCCGAGGGGATACCGATCACGACGCGCGGCTTGGGCACGCCGAGGCCGAAGCGCTCGTGCACGGATCGGATGAAGTACTGGAGCATGCGCTCGGTGACGGCGAAGTCGGAGATGACCCCGTCTCGGAGCGGCCGTACCGCGACGATGGTCGAGGGGGTGCGGCCCACCATGAGCTTCGCCTCGTTGCCGATGGCGAGTACGCGCTTCGAGACGGTGTCGATGGCGACCACGGACGGCTCGTCGATGACGATGCCGCGCCCGCGCACGCTCACCAGCGTGTTCGCCGTCCCGAGATCGATGCCGATGTCGTGCGAGAACATGCCGAGGAATGACGAGAGGGGATTGAACGCCATCATCCGCCCTTCGGGCGTGCATGCCACATCCGCGGCCCGAAATGTTCGGACGCCGGCGGGGCACGAGGGGGTTCCATCGCTGGGGAGAGACCGGCCCCCGCACTTCGCCGCCGCACCCTGAGTATAGCGCAGCCGGAACGCCCCGAGGGTTCCCGACATGGAGTCTTACTCGCCGTCCCAGCCACGCTCGCGGAGGTGCTCGACGAACTCGTCCTCGCTGAGGATCTCCGTCCCCACCTCCTCGGCGCGGGCGCGCTTGGAGCCGCCGCCCTCGCCGGCCACGAGGTAGCTCGTCTGCTTCGAGATGCTCCCGGTCACGCGCCCGCCGAGCTCCTTGATCAGCCGCTCCACCTCGTTGCGCGACCAGCGTTCGATCCGGCCCGTGACCACGATGATCTCGCCGTCCAGCAGCCCGCCGCGCGCGGTCACCTCGTCGTCCATGCGCACGCCGTAGGCCGCGAGGCGATCGATCTCGGCGACGTTTGCGTCGTCGTCCAGGTAGTCGCGGAGCGCCTGCGCGACGATCGGGCCGATGCCGTCGATCGCCTCGATCTCCTCGAGCGTCGCAGCGCGCAACGCGTCCATCGAGCCGAAGTGCACGGCGACATCGCGCGCCGTCTCACCGCCGACGTGGCGGATGCCGAGCGCGACGAGGAGCTGGCGCAGCGGGCGTGTCTTGCTTGCCTCGATCTGCTCGAAGAGCCGGTCGAGGGTCTTCTCGCCGATGCCCTTGAGTCCGAGCAGCTCCTCTCGGCGCTCGGGCAGAGCGTAGATGTCGGCGACCCCGCGCACGAACTCGAGCTCCGTGAGGCGCGCGGCGATCTTCTCGCCGAAGCTCTCGATGTCCATCGCGCCGCGCGAGGCGAAGTGCTCGACGCTGCGCGCGACGCGCGGTGGGCAACGCAGGTTGGGGCAGTAGTGCGCGGGCCCGTCGCCCTCCTGGACCACCGGCGTGGCGCAGACCGGGCATGTGTCAGGCATCTCGAACCTGTCGATCTCCGCCCTGCGACCCTCGCGGCGTGAGCGCACAGGGCCGACGACCTCCGGGATCACCTCGCCCGCGCGCTGCACGATCACGTCGTCGCCGATGCGCACGTCCTTCGCGGCGACCTGCTCGGCGTTGTGCAGCGTGGCGATGCTCACCCTCGCCCCGCCGACCACGACCGGTTCGAGGATCGCGAACGGCGTGAGCACGCCTGTCCGGCCCACTGAGACCTGGATGTCGCGCAGCCGCGTCACGGCCTGCTCGGCAGGGAACTTGAACGCCGTCGCCCATCGCGGCTCGCGCCCGACGACGCCGAGCTGGCGTTGCAGGCCCACGTCGTCGACCTTCACCACCACGCCGTCGATGGCATAGGGCAGCTCGTCGCGGCGGCGCACCCACGCCTCGCAGAACGCGACGGCCTCCTCGATGTCCTCGAACCGTTCGACATAAGGGCTGGTCGGGAACCCTGCGGCACGCATCCACTCCAGGGCCGCCGACTGGCTCGCAGGCCGCTCGGCCTGCTCCATCCACCCGATCTGGTACAGCACCAGGTCGAGCCGCCGGCTCGCGGTGACCGAGGGGTCGAGTTGGCGCAGCGAGCCGGCCGCGGTGTTGCGGGCGTTCATGTAGAGCTGCTCGCCGGCCTCGCCGCGCTCTGCGTTGAGGCGCTCGAACTCGGCCTGCGGCATGAACACCTCGCCGCGTACCTCGAACGCGGGTGGCGCGTCGTCGCCGGTCACGGCGAGGGGGATCGCGCGGATCGTGCGCAGGTTGGTGGTGATGTCCTCGCCGCGCAGCCCGTCGCCGCGTGTCGCGCCGACGGCGAGGCGGCCCTGCTCGTACACGAGCGAGATCGCCAGGCCGTCGATCTTCGGCTCGCAGACGACCGCGAACTGCTCGACCTCGGTGAAGCGCTGCACGCGCTCGTACCAGGCGCGGAGCTCGTCGCCGTCGAAGACGTTGCCGAGCGAGAGCATCGGCTCACGGTGCTCGACGACGTCGAACGCCTCGGCGACGGCGCCGCCGACACGCTGTGTCGGCGAGTCGGGGGTGACCAGTTCCGGGTAGCGCTCCTCGAGGTCGACGAGCTCGCGGTAGAGCGCGTCGAACTCGCTGTCGCCGATCTCGGGCTCGTTGAGGACGTGGTAACGATGCTCGTGATAGCGGACGAGGGAACGCAGTTCCTCGACCTTCAGGCGCGCTGCTTCGAGGGCCGCTGCATCCGTCGCCATCTACTCCATTATACGCCGCAGTACCCTCGCGAGCCCGCGCGCGGAGCGTATCGGCGGCCCTTGCTACCATCGATCGCACGGGGGGCGGCATGGCCGACACGGTGATCATCGACTACGGCGCCGGCAACCTGCGCAGCGTCGCGCGCGCCGTCGCGCACGCCGGCTACGACGCCGAGATCCGCTCCGACCCCGAGGCGATCGAGGGCGCGAAGGCGCTGATCGTGCCGGGCGTCGGCGCGGCCGCCGACACGATGGCGAACCTGCGCGCGGCCAACCTTGTCGACCCACTGCGTGAATACATCGCCGCCGACCGGCCGTTCCTCGGCGTGTGCATGGGCATGCAAGCGCTGTTCGACGTCTCCGAGGAGGGCGGCGAGCACGTCTGCCTCGGCGTGCTGCCGGGGCGCATCGTGCGCTTCCCGGACGGCCTCGTGATCCCGCACATGGGCTGGAATACGCTGCGCATGGTGCGGCCGCACCCGGTCCTCGAAGGCATCGAGGACGGGACCTACGCCTACTTCGTGCACTCCTACCACCCGCAACCCGACGACCCGGCGCTCGTGATCGCCGAGACCGAGTACGCCGACGTGTTCCCCTCGATCGTGGGGCGCGGGAACCTGATCGCGACGCAGTTCCACCCGGAGAAGTCCGGTGCATCGGGGCTGCGGCTCTACGCGAACTTCCTGCGCCTCGCCCTCGAGACCGGCTCGATCGCGCCCGCACCCGCCGAGGCGGGGACCGCAGGGGGCGCGTGATGGAGGTCATCCCCGCCGTCGACGTGCGCGGTGGCCGCGCCGTCCGCCTCCACCAGGGTGACTACGACCGCGAGACCGTGTTCGAGGACGACCCCGTCGCCGCAGCGGCCCGCTGGGTCGAGCAGGGCGCGAGCCGCGTGCACGTCGTCGACCTCGACGGCGCGCGCGAGGGCCGGCAGGCGAACGCCGACGTGACCCGCGCGATCGTCGAAGGTGTCGACGCGGCCGTGCAGATCGGCGGCGGCGTCCGCGACCTCGATACGCTGCGCGCCACGCTCGACCTCGGCGCGGCGCGCGTCGTGCTCGGCACCGCGGCCGTGCGTGACCCGAAGCTGCTGCGCGAGGCCGTCGCGCTCGCGCGCGAGCGGCTCATCGTCTCCGTCGACGCGCGCGACGGGATCGTGCGCGTCGAGGGGTGGACCGAGGGCAGCGACGTGGAGGCAGCCTCGTTCGTGCGTGAGCTCGCGTCGATTGGCGTCGAGCGCATCGTCTACACGGACATCGACCGCGACGGCGTGCGCGGCTCCCCCAACTTCGAGGCGTACGCGTCACTGGTCGACGAGACCTCGATGGCCGTCATCGCGGCCGGCGGCGTGTCGGCGCTCGACGACCTGCGCGAACTGGCGCGCTGCGGCGTCGAGGCGGCAATCATCGGCCGCGCGCTCTACACCGGGGACATCCGCCTGCCGGACGCCCTCGCGGCAGTGGCGTAGCAGGCCCGAGGAGGCATCGAGCACCGTGCTGACCAAGCGCATCATCCCCTGCTTCGACGTCGACAACGGCCGTGTCGTGAAGGGAATCTCTTTCGTCGAGCTCCGCGACGCCGGCGACCCCGTCGAGCTGGCCTCGCAGTACGAGGAGCGCGGCGCCGACGAGCTGGTCTTCCTCGACATCACCGCCTCCTCGGATAACCGCCCGACGGTCTACGACATGGTGGCGAGGACGGCCGACCAGGTGTTTATCCCGTTCACCGTGGGCGGCGGCATCCGCAGCCCCGAGGATGTGCGCGTGATGCTCGAGCACGGCGCAGACAAAGTGTCGATCAACACCGCCGCCGTCGAGCGGCCCGAGCTGATCACGGAGGGGGCACGCGGCTTCGGCTCGCAGTGCATCGTCGTCGCCGTCGACGCGAAGCGCCGCGACCCGGACGACTCCTCGGCCGGGTGGGAGGTCTACACCCACGGTGGCCGCACACCGACCGGCATCGACGCCGTCGGCTGGGCGCGCGAGGCCGTCGAGCGAGGGGCGGGTGAGCTGCTCGTCACCTCGATGGACCGTGACGGGCACCAGACCGGCTACGACCTCGAACTGCTGCGCGCGATCCGCGAGGCGGCGACCGCGCCGGTCATCGCCTCGGGCGGTGCGGGGACGCCCGACCACCTCTACGAGGCGCTCACGACCGGTGGCGCGGACGCCGTGCTCGCCGCCTCGATCTTCCACTTCGGCACGTACGACATCGCCGCACTCAAGCAGTACCTCGCCGACCGTGGCGTGCCGATGCGGCTGGACGCCGCGCACGAGGGCGCCAGCATCGAAGGGACCACATCGTGATCGACCCCGCCGCGCTGCGCTTCGACGCGCAGGGCCTCATCCCCGCCGTTCTCCAGCACGCCGACACCGGCGAGGTGCTCATGGTCGGCTACATGAACGAGGAGTCGCTGGCGCAGACGCTGGAGATCAGCCAGGCAGTGTTCTGGTCGCGCAGCCGCCAGGAGATCTGGCACAAGGGCGCGACCTCCGGCGACTACGTGAACGTCCTCGACATCCACACCGACTGCGACGCCGACGTGCTCCTGGTGCAGGTCGAACTCGTCGGCGGCGCCGTCTGCCACACCGGCGCGCGGTCCTGCTTCCTCGACCCCGAGAGCGCCGAGCCGCGGCGCGTCGGGACGGAGGTGGCGTGAGCGGTCCGCGCTTCGAGGTCTCCCACATCGTCTTCGACATCGACGGCACGCTGACGGACTACCGCGCGGCGATCTTCGCGGGCCTCGAGGCCGTCGCCTCGCACCTCTCCGAGCGCGCCGACGGGTTCGAGATGACCGTCGACGACCTCGGCGTGCTGCGGAACGGCGTGGCCGCCGACCCGGCGTGGCACGAGCGCACGCTCCAGGAGATTCGCCGCGAGTCGTTCCGGCGGGTGATCGAGGCGTTCGGGAACCCCGATGGTGTCACAGTCGACGAGGTGGCGGAGGTCTACTACCGCACCCGCGACGCGACGATGGTCGTCTTCCCGGAGGTCGAAGGGACGCTCGATGAGCTGCGGGATCGAGGTTTCACCCTCACCACGGCATCGAACGGCACGTTCCCGCTGGCCCGCGTCGGCCTCGACCGCTACTTCAGCGCGATGCAGTACTCGCGGGACGTGGGAGTGCGGAAGCCCGATCCGGGCTTCTTCCGGCTCGCCGCGGAGCAGGGCGGCGCCGACCCCGCTCGCACGCTCGCGGTCGGCGACCGCTACGACAACGACTACGAACCGGCGCGCGCCGCAGGCCTCCACGCCGTGCTCGTCGACCGCTTCGACCGCTCCGAGGGGTTGGACGTCGTGAGCGTCGGTGCGCTCGACGAGCTGCTCCCGCTCGTCACACTCTCGAGCTAGCTGCTCGCGGCCTCGGCGGCCTCGCGTTCCACCTCGAGCGCCGCGTTGAGTGAGGCGATGGCGACCTGTATCTGCTCGTCGTCGGGCTCGCTCGTCGTCAGCTTCTGGAGCGCGAGATTCGCGGAGAACAGCGTCCGCACGATCGCGTTGCCGAGGTGCAGGCCCCCGAAGCGGATCGCCTCGTACGAGACGGCGGTGATCACCGGGATCAGCACGAGGCGCGAGACGAACCGCCACCACAGGGGCTCGGTGCCCGCGAACATGAACACGATCGCGGCGACGACCGCGACGGTGAGCAGGAACGAGGTGCCGCAGCGCGGGTGCTCCTTCGGGAGTCGACGCACGGCCTGCACGGAGAGCTCACGGCCCTGCTCCAGGGCCTGCACGGCCTTGTGCTCGGCGGCGTGGTACTGGAACACGCGACGCACCTCGGGCGAGCGCCCGATGAGCCGGATGTAGCCGAGCAGCAGCCCGAGACGCACGGCGCCCTCGATGCCGATCACGAGCAGATCCGGCAGGAGCGCGCTGAGCCACGCCGTGACCAGCACTGGCCCCGCGAAGAACACGCTCACGGCGAACCCCAGCACGACGAGCAGCATCAGCCACCCGGCGACGCCGAACGGCCTGGCCTCGCCATGCTCGTCGACTTCCTCGTTGTGGACGGCACTGGCCCAGGCCAGCGCCCAGATGCCGATCGCGAGCGTCTCCCACAGCACGAGCATCCCGCGGACCAGCGGGATGCGACGCACGAGGTTGGTGAGGCGGCCGCCGAGCCCGCGGGTGCGGATCATGATCTCGCCGTCCGGCGTGCGCACAGCGACGGCGATCGAGCGTGGGCCGCGGATCATGACGCCCTCGACGACGGCCTGGCCGCCGAAGCTGTTGGACGCGGGGTGCGCTGCGGGCTGCTCAGTGGGCATCGCGCGCAGCGTACGACGAGGTGTCGTCAGTGTCGTCGAGAGAGCAGGAGCGCTGGAGACGGGGAGCGGGCTAGTCGTCGCCCTCCGAGTCATCGAGGTGCTGCGCGTAGCGGCGTCGGAAGCGCTCGACCTGGCCGGCGCTGTCGACGATGCGCTGCTCGCCGGTGAAGTACGGGTGCGAGCTGGAGCTCACCTCGACGCGCACCACGTACGCCTCGACGCCGTCGACCTCGCGGCGCTCCTCGGAGGTGAGCGTGGAACGGGTGAGGAACTCCTCACCCGTCGAGATGTCGACGAAGACGACGGGGTGGTAGTCGGGGTGGATTTCGGACTTCATGGAGGGGCCCTCGTCAGACCGTCCCGGCCTCGATCGGGATGATCGAGACCTGCTTGCGGCGGTTCTTGGCGTACGGGGCGAACTTCACGGTGCCGTCGACCCGCGCCCACAGGGTGTGGTCCCGGCCGACGCCGACGTTCTCGCCCGCGTGAATGCGGGTCCCGCGCTGGCGCACGATGATCGAGCCGGCCGTGACGACCTGCCCGTCGTAGCGCTTCACGCCGAGCCGCTGGGCGTTGGAGTCCCGGCCGTTACGGCTGGAGCCACCGGACTTCTTGTGTGCCATGGCGTTGCCCCCGCTCGCTAGCTGCCGGACGTGATGCCGGTGATGGTGAGGCGCGTGCGCTGCTGGCGATGACCGCGCAGCACGCGTCGCCGCGTCTTGTTCTTGTACTTGAAGACCGTCACCTTGCGGTCACGGTAGTGCTCGTCCACCCGCGCGGCGACCGAGGCGCCCTCGACCGTCGGGTTGCCGACCGCGACGCCGTCGTCGCCGCCGACGAGCAGGACGTCGTCGAGCGTGACCTCGGCGCCCTCGTCGGCTTCGAGCCGCTCGACGGCGATGTGATCGCCTGCCGAGACGCGGAACTGCTTACCGCCGGTGCGGACGATTGCGTACATACGGCCTTCCGTCAGTCGGGCTACCGATCGATCCTAGTGGGGGCTGTCGCGCAGCGTCAACGAACAGACGCGCACACCCCCGCAGTGCCGAAGGGCGATCGTGGAATTCGTCGACGTCATCACCGCTCCCTACGACTTCTTCAACTGGATCGCCGACCAGGGCTTCCTCGCGATGAAGGCGCTCTACGACCGCTACGGATCGCCGATGGTGTACCTCGCCGCGTTGATCGAGGCGACGGTCGGGCTTGGGTGGGTGTTCCCGGGCACGGTGCTCATCTTCCTCGGCGGCGCGTTTGCGGGCGAGCAGGGCACGTCCCTTGGCGTCGTCTGGTTGCTGGCGATCGCCGGCACCATCACCGGCGACACGATCTCGTACGCGATCGGGCGCTGGGGTGGCGCACGGCTCGAGGCGTCCCGCTTCGGTACCCACCTGCTGGCCGGCCGCTCGGTCATGGAGGGGCGCGCGCGCTGGCTGATCCCCTTCTACCATTTCAGTCCGTGGACGCGCGCGATCGGTGCGGTGGGCGCGGGCGCACTGCGGCTGCCGCTGCGCGTGTGGGTGCCCCTCGACTACCTGGGCGCGGTCATCTCGAACACCGGCTGGGTGGGCGCCGGCTGGCTGCTCGGCCAGGCGGTCCTGACCGAGGACGGCACGCTGGAGTCGCATCCCGTGCTCCGGCTCGGCCTCGCGGCCATCGCGGTCGCGCTGTACGTGGTCTTCCGCCGCGAGTACTCGCGCGCCTACGGCCGCGCCCGTGCCGCCGAAGAAGCTGCCGAGGACTCCACTCGGGAGCCCACGCCGAGCGAGCGAGGCGCGTAGCACCCTCGGACCCTCACGCCAACCCTCGCCCGCAGGCGGGCGAGGGAGCCGGATGGCGCGTGACGTTGGTCAGGAGCCGTCGGCGGGTGGCGCCGCCGAGGACTGCCCCCATGCGAGGCCAGGGCGGCCGCGCGGCTCGTCGCGCGACTCGTCCTCGCCGGCAGCAGCGGCGGGAGGCTCCGCCGGCGGGGGCGCCTCGGTGGGCTCGGGCGGCATCTCGCGGCCCTCGGCGGGGCCGAGCAGGCGGGTGAGGTCGTCGCCCTCGATCGTCTCAAGTTCCACCAGGGCGTCGGCAAGCTCGTTCAGCTTCTCGCGGTGCTTGCCGAGCACCTCCCGGCAGACCTCGTGGGCTTCCTCGACGATGCGGCGCACCTCGTCATCGATCTCCTCGGCGGTGCGCTCCGAGTAGTCGCGCTGCTCGGCGATGTCGCGGCCGAGGAACACCATCGAGTCGCGTCGGCCGAAGGTGCGCGGGCCGAGCCGTTCGCTCATGCCCCACTGCGTGACCATCTCGCGGGCGATGTGCGTGACCTTGCCGATGTCGTCGTGGGCGCCCGTGGTCGGCTCGCCGAACACCATCTCCTCGGCGACGTGGCCGCCGAGGGCCTGCGCCATCATCGCTTCGTAGTAGGAGCGGTCCTGCAGGCGGCGGTCGTCGGCGGGCAGGGAGCGTGTGAAGCCACCGGCCATCCCGCGCGCGACGATGGTGACCTTGAAGACCGGGTCGGCCTTGGGCAGGAAGTGCCCGGCGACGGCGTGTCCGCCCTCGTGGTAGGCGATGATCTGCTTCTCGATCGGTGTGATGACGCGCGACTTGCGTTCCGGACCGGCGATCACGCGGTCCACCGCCTCGTTCAACTCGGGCATGCTGATGCGCTTCTTGTTGCGTCGGGCTGCGAGGATCGCGCCCTCGTTGACGAGGTTGGCGAGGTCCGCGCCCGAGAAGCCCGGCGTCTGCCTCGCAACGTCCTCGAGGTTGACGTCGGTGTCGAGCGGCTTGCCCTTCACGTGCACGTCGAGCACCGCGCGCCGGCCCTTCACGTCCGGCAGGTCGAGCGTGACCTGGCGGTCGAAGCGGCCGGGCCGCAGCAGCGCCGGGTCGAGGATGTCGGGGCGGTTGGTGGCGGCGACCACGATAACGTTCGAGTTGGAGTCGAAGCCGTCCATCTCGACGAGGATCTGGTTCAGGGTCTGCTCGCGCTCGTCGTGCGAGCCACCGAGGCCGGCGCCACGCTGGCGGCCGACGGCGTCGATCTCGTCGACGAACACGATCGCGGGCGAGTTGCGCTTGGCCTGCTCGAACAGGTCGCGGACGCGGCTGGCGCCGACGCCGACGAACATCTCGACGAACTCGGAGCCCGAGATAGAGAAGAACGGCACGCCCGCCTCGCCGGAGACGGCGCGCGCGAGCAGCGTCTTGCCCGTGCCCGGGTTGCCGACCAGCAGCACGCCGTGCGGGATGCGCGCGCCGAGGGCGGCGAACTTCTCCGGGAACTTCAGGAACTCGACGATCTCCGCGAGCTCCTGCTTGGCCTCTTCCTGACCGGCCACGTCGAGGAACGTGACGGTCGGCTTCTGGCCGGTGAACATGCGCGCCTTGCTGCGTCCGAAGGACATGGCCTGCGAGTTGGAGCCCTGCGCCTGGCGCATCATGAAGATCAGGATCGCGCCGAAGATGATCAGGGGGAGGAAGTTGAAGAGCAGCCCGAAGATGTTGCCGAACTGGCTCGGGCCCTCCACGACGACCTCGACCGCACCCTCGGCAGCGCCGATGGGCACGCCGTTCTCGCGCAGGATCTCCTCGACTGTCGCGCTCTCCTCGATGCGCGAGGCGAGGGGCTCTTGCTGCGTGCGCAGGTGGACGGTGAGGCTCGTGCCTCGGGCGACGATGCGCTCGACCTCGCCCTGCTGTGCGGCGTGGACGACCTCGGTGATGGAGATGTCGCGAGCGGTCGTGGATGGGCGGAAGAACATGACCACCACGAGCACGACGGCGACGAGGATGATCAGGTAGATGAAGGAGTTACGCATCCAGCGTGAGTTCATCGCGCTCCGTCGTTCCCATGCGGCGGCGGGGCCCTCCCCGAGTCCGCCGTGGCATACCCCCACCGGGTTCGCGACCAGTGTAGCACCGGGCCCGTTTGTGCCGGGTGGCCCTTGACGGGGTTGTGTACGCTTCGCGCTTCCTCCTGCGGGAGGGTCTGGAGGCTCGAGGTGTGGGGTGGGACAGGTCGGACACTGCTCGCTTCCTCCATGCTTGGCTCGGTGCTCGCTGCCATCGCGCTGGCCTTCGCATGTAGCGACGGGAACGAGGTCCGCTCGAGGCCGCCCGCGCCCCCGGGAGCTGCGGGCACGCCGCTCGATGTGCCACCCGGCAGGTACGTAGCGATCACTGTAGGAGCGCTACATGCGTGTGCGCTTGCGAGTGACGAGCAGGTGGTCTGCTAGGGATCGAACGAGCATGGGCAACTGGAGGTGCCGCAGGCTCGCTATGAGTCGATCGACGCCGGGCCGGCTCACACCTGTGCGGTGACTGTTGAGGGCGACGTTGCCTGCTGGGGGCGTGGCGGGCTCTGGGGCTGGCCGCCCCCGAGACACTATGTCTCGGTCAGTACGACGGCGTCGCACACTTGCGCGGTCACGGAGAGCAAAGGCGTGGTCTGCTGGGATGACTCGGGGCCATCCGCGTTTCACGACGCCGCCTCGGGTCCATTCGTGGCGGTGAGTGTTGGATACCAGGCATACATTGACTCGTCTCACTCCACCAGTTGCGGGCTGACCGAGGATGGGGATCTGGTCTGCTGGGGCTCTGGTGGGCTGGGGCTGCCGCCAGGCCGCTACGCGGAGATCAGTGTGATGGGTGGCGGCGTCTGCGTCCTGACCGAAGCCGGTGCGGCTGTGTGCAGTGGCGCCGCGGCCCGGCATACACCCCAGGGGGTGTACACCACCGTGGACGCGACCCCCCATCACGCCTGTGCCCTGAGCGACGCAGGCGAAGCGGTCTGTTGGACCCCGTACTACACACGACTCACGCCCCCCGATCCGTCACCCGCTGGATACACCGCGATCAGCGTGGGCGTCACCCCCCGGAGCGTCGGTATCGGTGATCGCCACCGTGCGTTCGCCTGCGCGCTCACAGACAGTGGCGAAGCCATCTGCTGGGAAGCGACGGACATCCGTGTGGAGCGGCCCGATCCCGACTCGAATCGCTACGTGCAGGTAGCAGACGGCGCTCACCACACCTGCGCCCTGACGGACGTGGGCGAGGTCGCGTGCTGGGGTTGGAACTCCTCCGGTCAGGCGGATGCGCCACCCGGCCTCTACCGAGCGATCACCGCAGGCGCGAGGCACAGTTGCGCACTCACGCTCGAAGGTGAAGCCGTCTGCTGGGGCTACCGGAGTCCCGGCGAGACGCGCGTCCTCCCGGAACGCTACCGACAGATCGACACGCAGTCGGGCGGCTTCATGACCTGTGCGCTTACCTGGAATCACGACGCGGCGTGCTGGGATCGTGGTGATCTCGACGTGCTATCCGGTCCGTACAGCGTGATCACATCGGCTGGTGTGCGGGCCTGCGGCCTCACGGATGTCGGTGAGGTGGCCTGTTGGGGATGGGAGTGGGCGAGCATGGACGCGTACTACGAAGTCCCCGAAGGCGGGTACGCCGCGATCAGCGGGGGCCGCCTCCACACCTGTGCCCTCGGACACGATGGCAGGGTGGTCTGTTGGGGTACAAACATACGGGGTGAAACCGAAGTGCCGCCGGGTCGATACACGGCCATCAGCGTCGGCTTCGGGTATACGTGCGCCCTCACGGATCGGCGAGAGGCAGTCTGCTGGGGAGGGGTAAACTGGGCTGGACAGACCGACGCACCCGCAGGCCGGTACACCGCCATCAGCGCGGGCGCGGATCGGTTCTGCGCGGTCACGGCCGCGGGCGAGGTCGTGTGCTGGGGGGACGTCGAGTACACGAGGCTTCCATTCTCATCGTGGTAGGCAGCGTCGGGATCCCGGCGTGTACAACGGCTTACTTGCCCGATCGGTATAGCGATGCCTAGGATGCCGCGTGGCCACCACGACGAAGCTATTACCCCAACTCAAGCCCCGACGCACCGCCAAACCCACGTGGCAGGTCGAGAACGCGATCTGGCGCGAGGGCTTCGCGCGCGTCGCCGGCGTCGACGAGGTCGGACGGGGGCCGCTTGCCGGGCCGGTCGTCGCGGGCGCGGTGGTGCTGCCGTACTCGCGTGCGCGGTGGGTGGGGCGGCTGCGCGACTCGAAGCTCCTCGACGCGCCCACGCGCGAGGAGCTCGCGGCCGAGATCCGTGAGCGTTGCGACTGGGCCATCGGCGTTGTCTCGCCACCCGTCATCGACCAGCTCGGCATGACCCGCGCGACGCGCCTCGCGATGCGTCGCGCGGTGCTCGCGCTGCCCGAGCCGCCCGACGCGCTCATCGTCGACGGGCGCGAGGTCGTGGAGTGCGACGCCCCGCAGCGCGCCGTCATCGACGGCGACGCGCTCTGCCCTTCCGTGGCCGCGGCGAGCATCGTGGCGAAGGTCGCGCGCGACGCGATGATGGACGGCCTCGACGCCCGCTTCGCTGGCTACGGCTTCGCGAGCAACAAGGGCTATGCCACGCCCGACCACCGCCGGGCACTCCACGAGATCGGGCCTTCGAGTGTCCACCGCCTGCTCTTCGCCCCCGTACTTCACGCGCTGCGCGCGCGTTCAGCCAGGATCACAGGCAGCGCCGCGGGGCGCGCAGCCTGACTCGGCCGTGACGAGGCCGACGGACCGCCTCGGCCGCTCGGGTGAGCGGCTGGCCGCGGACTACCTCGCGCGGCATGGCTACGAGCTGATCGCGCGCAACGTGCGGCGTCGCGAGGGCGAGGTCGACCTCATCGCGCTGGACGGGACCCGCGAGGGCGGCACGCTCGTGTTCGTCGAGGTGAAGCTGAGGCGACCGCGGCAGGCAGGGCGGGCGATCGAGGCGTTGAGCCCGGCGAAGCAGCGCCGACTCCGCAACCTCGCACTCGCCTACGCCGCCGAGCACCCCGAGCTGCCCGAGCAGCAGCGCATCGACGTGGTCGCGATCGACCTCGGCGACGACGGCTCGGTGGCGTCGTTCGAGCACGTGGTGAACGCCGTCGAGGGTTGAACGATGGGGCTGCAAGACGTGGTGCGCGGGGCTACACTCCGACCATGCCGATCTACCAGTACGACTGCGCCGGCTGCGGCGACCGCGTTGAGGTCCTCCACCGCTCGGCGGCGAGCATCGACAACGCGTCGTGCCCGCAGTGCGGGAACGCTGAGCTCACACGCGTGATGTCGACGTTCGCGCGGGCGCGCACCGGCGCGCAGCGCCTCGAGGAAGTCGACATCGAGGCGCAGCAGGCAGCGCTCCAGGACGGCGACGAGCGGAGCTTCGCGCGCTGGGCGCGTCGCGCGGGCGCCGAGTACGACGAAGCGCTCGGCACCAACTACCGCGAGCTCGCCGAGCAGACCGAGGCCGGCGAAGACCCCGTCGACCGCTTCGGCGCGGGGCACTCCTTCGAGCACAACCTGCAGCACGGCCGCATGCGGGCCGAGCGTGAGCGCCAGGCGAAGGAGGGGGCGTAGGCCGCCGCGGCCGCGCCTCGCACCCGCCGATGCCGATCTACGAGTACCGCTGCGACGACTGTGAGCAGGTGACGAGCGTGTTCCTGCGCTCGATCCGCCAGGAAGTCTCGCCTGACCAGCGCTGCGAGCACTGCGGCTCGGCGGAGATCAGCCGCGTGGTATCGCAGGTCGCGCGACTCAAGACCACGCAGGACGTCGTCGACGAGTACGGGTCGCCGGCCGAGGGCGGTGGGTACCGCGACCCGCGCCAGATCGGCCAGTGGGTCGAGCAGCGCTTCGCGGAGTACGGCCTCGACATCCCCGACGACACGCGCGAGATGATCGACGCCGCGCGGGACGGGGAACTCCCGGACTCCGTCTCTGACTGAGCCCTCGCACGCTCACCTATGCACGATCCGCGCAAGTGCGTCCGATAAGGGAGTGTCACGTCGATTGTGCGCTCGCGCACGCGGGCGCGCGCGTTTAGTATCGCGGCGTCAGTGTTGCTCGCAGATTTCCGCGGGAATCCTGTGCACGGGGGGAACGAATCATGGAGATCCTCTGGGTCGCAATCGTAGCTGCGCTCGTCGCGCTCGCGTTCGCCGTAGTGGCTACGCAACGGCTCCTGGGCGAAGACGAGGGCGACGAGACCATGCGCTCGATCGCCGAGCAGATCCAGATCGGAGCGGCGGCGTTCCTGCGCCGCGAATACACCTTCATCGCCGTCTTTGTGGTGGTGGTGGCGGTGGTGCTGCTGCTGTTCCGTGACCTCGACGTGCTCGACAAGCTCGACAGCGGCACGGGGAACCTGACCGACCTGCCACGCTTCGCCATCGCCTACGTCGTAGGCGCCATCGCGTCGGCGACGGCCGGGTACATCGGGATGTACGTGGCGGTGCGCGCGAACGTGCGCACGACGGCCAAGGCGCGCGAGGGCCTCAACCCGGCGCTGCGCGTGGCGTTCTCGTCGGGCTCGGTCATGGGCATGACGGTCGTGGGCATCAGCCTCGGCTGCCTTGCCGTGCTGTACCTCATCTTCCAGGACGTGGGGCCGCTCACCGGCTTCGCGTTTGGCGCATCGTCCATCGCGCTCTTCGCGCGCGTCGGCGGCGGCATCTACACGAAGGCCGCCGACGTCGGCGCCGACCTCGTCGGCAAGGTCGAGGCGGGCATCCCCGAGGACGACCCGCGCAACCCGGCGACCATCGCCGACAACGTCGGCGACAACGTCGGCGACGTGGCGGGCATGGGCGCCGACCTCTTCGAGTCCTACACCGGCTCGGTCGTCGCGACGATGTCGCTGGCAACGGTCGCCATCGTCTTCGCCGACGGCGCGACGGCCGACTACGACGGCGACGCCTTCGTGCTGCCGTTCCTCGTGATGGCGATCGGTATCGCCTCCTCGATCATCGGCACCTTCCTCGTGCGGACGAGCGAGGACGCGACGATGGGGCGGCTGCTCTGGGCGCTGCGCACCGGCATCTTCTCGGCAGGCGGCCTCGTGCTCATCGGCACGGCCATCGCGGTAACGGTGATGGAACTCAAGTACGACCTGTTCTGGGTCGTGCTCGTCGGGCTCGTCGCCGGCCAGATCATCGGCACGGCGACGGAGTACTACACCGCGTTCGAGTTCTCACCCACGAAGAAGCTCGCCGAGCAGGCCGAGACCGGCGCGGGCACCGTGATCATCGGCGGCCTCGGGCTCGGCATGCTCTCGACGGCGATCCCGCTGATCACCATCGTGGTCGCGATCGCCATCACCTACGAACTGGCCGGGCTCTACGGCATCGCGCTCGCTGCGGTCGGCATGCTCTCGACCCTCGGTGTGACGCTCGCCAGCGACGCGTACGGGCCTGTGGCCGACAACGCCGGCGGTATCGCCGAGCAGGCCGCCCTGCCGCCCGAGGTGCGCGAGCGCACGGACGCGCTCGACAGCCTCGGCAACACGACGGCGGCGACAGGCAAGGGCTTCGCCATCGGCTCCGCCGTACTGACGGCGATGGCGCTGATGTTCACCTACCAGCAGGTGATCAGCGACGGTGAGACGCTCGTCTTCGACCTGCTCGACGTGAGTGTGCTGATCGGCACGCTGCTCGGCGCGCTGATGCCGTTCCTGTTCGCCGCCCTCACCATGGCGGCGGTCGGCCGCGCAGCGATGGCGATGGTCAACGAGGTGCGGCGGCAGTTCCGCGAGCACCCCGGCATCATGGACGGCACGGAGGATCCGGACTCGGCGGGCGCGGTCGACATCGCGACGCGGGGTGCGCTCCGCGAGATGGTCATCCCCGGCACCATCGCCGTGGTGGTCCCGGTCGGGGTCGGCGTCTTCATTGGCCCCGAGGCGCTCGGCGGGCTGCTGGCCGGCTCGATCGCCGCGGGTGCGCTGCTGGCGCTGATGATGGCGAACGCAGGCGGCGCCTGGGACAACGCGAAGAAGTACATCGAGGCAGGCGCGCACGGCGGCAAGGGCTCCGAGGCGCACGCCGCGGCGGTCATCGGCGACACCGTGGGCGACCCGTTCAAGGACACCTCGGGGCCGTCGCTGAACATCCTGCTCAAGCTGATGGCGATCGTGGCGGTGGTGTTCGGACCGCTCTTCATCTAGCGCAAGAGCGTCCGGCGAACCGGACCGGCGCCCCGCTCAGTGCGGGGACCGGGCCGGTAGCGAAGCTACAGAGGAGCGAGGCGGGTTAGTCGCCCGCCTCGCTTGCTCCCTCCGCCTCGAGCTCGTCGCGGGCGGAGATGTAGAGCGCGGCCGCGAGGCCGACGGCGATGCCGAGCACGAGGAACATCATCAAGCGTGCCATGGCAGGACTCCGGGTACCGGGGAGTGGTTGCTATCGATCATGCTAGCACCGGCGGCTACCCTCCGCTCCACGTATGATCGCGCGGAGCCATTCCGGTTCGGTGCGGTGCAGCCCGCGGCGCGCGTCAGCGCGTGCCGGGGCGATAGCGCGAGGTGAGGCGTGACTGAGGCTCCCGTGGAGACTGTGGCCGCCAATGTCGAGTTGGAGACGCTGATTTCGCTCGCCAAGCGGCGAGGCTTCGTCTTCCCCTCGGCCGAGATCTATGGCGGCTTCGCGTCCACCTACGACTACGGCCCGCTCGGCGTCGAGATGAAGCGCAACATCCGCGAGCTGTGGTGGCGCCGGATGGTGCAGGAGCGCAGCGACGTCGTCGGCATCGAGGCGGCGATGATCACGAACCCGGCGGTCTGGAAGGCATCGGGTCACGTCGACGGATTCTCCGACCCGCTCGTCGACTGCCTCGATTGCCGCTCGCGCGTGCGCGCCGACCACATCGAGGACGACACGTGTCCGGTCTGCGGCACGGTCGGACGGTTCACCGAGGAGCGCCAGTTCAACCTGCTGTTCCGCACGTTCGTCGGCGCGGTGCAGGACGACGCATCCGTGGCGTACCTGCGACCCGAGACTGCGCAGGGCATGTTCGTGAACTTCGACAACGTGCTCCAGAGCACGCGACGGCGGCTGCCGTTCGGCATCGCGCAGGTCGGCAAGTCGTTCCGCAACGAGATCACAACGGGGCACTTCACGTTCCGGATGCTCGAGTTCGAGCAGATGGAGATGGAGTACTTCTGCGACCCCGCGGACTCGATCGCGCAGCACGAGTACTGGAAGCAGGAGCGCCTCGCCTGGTACCACTCGCTCGGCGTGCGGCCGGACCGGCTGCGGCTGCGCGACCACGATCCCGAGGAGCTCTCGCACTACTCGAGCGCGACCTCGGACGTCGAGTACCTCTACCCGTGGGGCTGGGGCGAGCTTGAGGGCATCGCACACCGCGGCGACTTCGACCTCAGCGCGCACGCCGAGGCGTCCGGCAAGACGCTGTCGTACTTCGACCCGCAACGCGAAGAGCACATCGTGCCGCACGTCGTCGAGCCGGCGGCGGGCGTCGACCGCATCCTGCTGACGCTGCTCGTCGATGCCTACGACGAGGAGACCGACGACCGCGGCGAGAAGCGCGTGCTGCTGCGGCTCGCACCACACGTGGCGCCCGTGACGGTCGCCGTATTGCCGCTGTCCCGCAACGAGCGCCTCGCACCCACCGCTCGCCGGGTGTGGGACGCGCTGCGCCCGCACTTCCGCACGCAGTTCGACGACGCGCAGTCGATCGGCCGCCGCTACCGACGGCAGGACGAAGTCGGCACACCCCTCTGCGTGACGGTCGACTTCGACAGTCTCGAGGACGATGCCGCTACCATCCGTGATCGCGATACTATGTCGCAGATTCGAGTGCCCATCAGCGGGCTGGTGGAGGCGCTGCAACAGCGCATCGACGAGCTGCAACCGGAGGGGGAGGTTGCATGAGCAACAGCAACGAACGGCGTGCGCTGCGATTCCTGCACACCTCGGACGTACACCTCGGTGCGTACGACCACAGTCACCAGGAACGCTCCGTGCGACGCCGCCAGGAGATGCACGACACCTTCTCGGCAGTGGTCGACCTGACGATCCAGTTCGAGGTCGACTTCATGATCATCGCGGGCGACTTCTTCGACAACGCGCGTGTGCGCGACGAGACGATGGACTTCGCGGCCGAGCAGCTCCGACGCGTCCCGGGCCCCGTGGTGTTGCTGCCCGGCAACCACGACCACGTCGGACCCGGCTCCGTGTACGACCGGCTCGACCTGACGCACGCCGCGCCGAACCTGATCCTGATGCGCGAGGCCGAGGGCGAGACCGTCACGCTCCCCGAGCTCAGTGTCGAGCTGTGGGGACGTAGCCACCTCGATGCGGACTTCAGCCCGTTCGGCGACGCCCCGCTCCGGGGTGACGCCGACTGGCATATCGGCATCGGCCACGGCCACTTCCTGCATCCGCAGGCCGGGTCGCATAGCTCGTACCACATCTACGAGGAGCACCTCGCGGTGCTCGACCATGACTACATCGCGCTTGGGCACTGGGAGCAGCAGACGCGCGTCGCTGCCGGTGACAACACGGTCGCGGCGTATTCGGGGGCTCCGGACGGCCTTGCGGGCAAGACCGGCGGCGCGGTGCTGCTCGTCTACCTGGAGCCACACGGTGGCGTGCGGCTGGAGTCGCACCCCGTCCAGGAGCACCGCGACTTCATGCACCACGACGACTTGCCCATGCTGGACGGCCAGCCGTCTCCCTGACCCGGTACGTTCGCCTGCGCGCGAACCGTGAGGGACAACAAGAAGCGCCGCTCATGCGGCGCTTCTGCACTGTTGGCCCGAGAGGGGTCAGTGGCTAGGCAGGCACCTTCGAGCGGGCGTCGTCGCGGTTCTGGAACCAGACGACGTTGATCTCGGCGAAGGCGTTCTGGTCGTCGGGGAGGTCGTCCTCGGCGTA
Source organism: Dehalococcoidia bacterium (assembly GCA_965208885.1). Lineage (GTDB taxonomy): Bacteria > Chloroflexota > Dehalococcoidia > UBA2979 > UBA2979 > VXMT01. The sequence goes on along the minus strand of CBDBPS010000002.1, from coordinate 338,775 downwards.
GATGGCGTTCACCGGGCAAGCGGGCTCACAGGCGCCGCAGTCGATGCACTCGTCGGGGTCGATATAGAGCATGCGGTCGACCCCCTCCTCGAAGTGGATGCAGTCGACGGGACAGACGTCCACGCACGACTGGTCCATCACGTCAATGCACGGCTGGGTGATGTAGTAGGTCATCCGGCTGGGCGTCCCTTCTCATCCACGATCCGCAGCGCGAATCCGCGCGCTGCCAGTCTAGGTACGGGCGGACTGGCGAACAAGCACCGACGCCCCGCTATCGGCCACGCAACGCGAACCATCCCGCGACACGCCTCCAGAGCCGCGCCAGGCGCCCTCGCTGCTGTCGCTCCGCCTCGATGCGGTCCGCCTCGCGTGCGGCCTCGACCTCTGTTTCCGCCTCGCGGACGGCCGCCGCGAGGCGGCGACGCAGGCCCACGGCGTGAGGCACCAGGTCCAGTGCGTCGGCTCCCCGTCCGTCCTCGGTCGCATCGGGGAAGAGGTGCTCGAACGCCTCGGCGAAGCCCGGCACGGCCGAGCGTCCGTCGGCCATGCCGAACTGCTTGAGCTCGTTGACCGTCCCGTGCAGCGCCGCGCCCAGGCGCGTGACCTGGTAGGCGGACAGCTCCAGCTCGATGACCTCGGACCCCGCGGAGTCGGCGTCGAGCTGAGGCTCCAGCGCGTCGAGGACGGGCCCGAGGCCGAGCGAGTGGCGCTGCAGCGTGGCCGCGTCGGTCTCCGATCCGGGCCGGCCGAGGTGGTAGGTGACGGCGAGCGAGACGATGCGGGCCTCGGGGAGGTGGAGATGGAAGGTCGCCATTTGATACCTTCCCGCAGCAGGGTTGGCTCGCGCTCCCGTGGAGCGTACCGTGTTCTGCCCGCGCGGGAAGGAAGAAGGCCATGACGAACGAACCGCAACCGGACATGACGTGGTCGGAGATCAACGACACGGAGGGCGACGCTCAGATCACTGAGATGCAACAGCGCTTCGAGGCGCTTGCCGGGCTCGACCAGGCCGCTCGTGAGCAGCAGGCCGAATCGATGATCCGTGCCGAGTACACCCTCGACGACGAACCGCTGGCCGACTTCACGGAGGCTCGCCTGCGGTCGTGGATGAGCATGGCCGGCGACAACCTGAGCCGGGCGCAGGACGCGGCGAACGCCTACGACAAGGCGTTCGAGCGCGTACCCGGCGGGATGGCGATGCACCACGCGGCGCTCGTCCAGACCGTCGCACGCGACCGCTTCACCCCCGAAGACATGGACGTGCTCTACGAGCTCATCCCGCGGCACGTCGAGAACGTGCCCCGGGCCAGCCAGGAAGCCGTGGAGCACTCCGTCGGCACGGCGCGCCTGACGGCGGGCATGGTGTCGGCGGGCGGCGGCAAGCCGTGGTGGAAGTTCTGGTAGAGAGGTTGCGGGGCGCGGCGCGCCTTCGCTGATCCCCTCGCCCTATCTCCCGACCAGTTTGAGCGGGCCGCGTGCGCGGTCCGTGACTTGAACTGGTCCGCGGTGATCCCAGCGGTTGCCGGAACGTCCGGGCGGGCGCGACCTACGCCTTGGCCGCCCGCTTCGCCTTCGTCGCGCGCTTGCGGCGAGGGCGCTTCGTGCCGTTGCTCGAAGGCGCTGCGCCGTTGGCGCCCGGCGCACCGAGGCCGAGCGCCTCGCGCAGGAACTGTCCCGTCGCCGAGGTCTCGACGGTGGCGACGTGCTCAGGCGTGCCCTCGGCGATGACGAGTCCGCCGCGCGCACCTCCGTGCGGCCCGAGGTCCACGATCCAGTCCGCGTTCTTGATCACGTCGAGCTGGTGCTCGATGACGATGACCGTGTTGCCCTGACCCACCAGCCGCTGCAACACGCCGAGCAGCGCCTCGATGTCCGCGAAGGCGAGGCCCGTCGTCGGTTCGTCGAGGATGTAAACCGTTCGTCCCGTTGCGCGGCGTGACAGCTCGGTCGCGAGCTTCACGCGCTGCGCCTCGCCGCCCGACAGCGTGGTCGCCGGCTGCCCAAGGCGGATGTAGCCAAGGCCGACGTCGTTCAGCGTCTCCAGCTTGCGCTTCGCACGCGGGAACGCGTCGAAGAACTCGAGCGCCTCGGTCACCGTCATGTCGAGGACCTCGGCGATGTGTTTGCCGCGGAACTGGATCTCGAGCGCCTCGCGGTTGTAGCGATCGCCGCGGCAGACCTCGCACGGGACGGTGACGTCGGGGAGGAACTGCATCTCGATCTGGTTGTAGCCGTCGCCCTTGCACGCCTCGCAGCGCCCGCCCTTCACGTTGAACGAGAAGCGCCCCGGCTTGTAGCCGCGCGCACGCGCCTCGGGCACCGTCGCGAACAGCTCGCGGACGATGGTGAACAGCCCCGTGTACGTCGCGGGGTTCGAGCGCGGCGTGCGCCCGATCGGCGACTGGTCGATGACGACGGCCTTGTCGACGTGCTCGATGCCCTCGAGGTCGTCGTGCGCGCCCGGGCGTTCGCGGGCGCGCTGCAGGTCGTGCGCGAGCCGCTTGGCGAGGATCTCGTTGACGAGCGTCGACTTGCCGGAGCCCGAGACGCCGGTCACGCAGATGAAGCGTCCGAGGGGGAACGCGACGTCGATCTGCTTGAGGTTGTTCTCGGCGGCCCTGCGCACGGTGAGCGCCTCGCCGCTCCCCTCGCGGCGGCTCTCCGGCATCGGGATGGTGTGCTTGCCGGCCAGGTAGCGACCGGTCAGCGACTCGCGGTTGCGCATGACCTGCTTCGGCGTACCGGTCGCGACGACGTGGCCGCCGTGCTCGCCGGCCCCGGGGCCGAGGTCGATGAGGTGGTCCGCGGCGCGCATCATCGCCTCGTCGTGCTCGACGACGAGTACGGTGTTACCGAGGTCGCGGAGGCGCGTGAGCGTGCGGATCAAACGCTCGTTGTCGACCGCGTGGAGGCCGACCGACGGCTCATCGCAGACATACAGCACGCCCATCAGCGCCGAGCCGATCTGCGTCGCCAGCCGGATGCGCTGCCCCTCGCCTCCCGACAGCGTCGCCGAGGCACGGTCGAGCGTCAGGTAGTCGAGCCCGACATCGGACAGGAACGTCAGGCGGTTGCCGATCTCCTGCAGGATCTGGCGCGCGATCTGGCGCTCCCGCGCACCCAGCGGTGAGGCCTCGCTGCGCAGGCGCTCGATCCAGGCGACGCCGTCGGCGACCGCGGCGCTGGCCACCTCAGCGATTGACCGCCCGTCGACCGTGACGGCGAGCATCTCCGGCTTGAGCCGCGCGCCCTCGCAGTCCGGGCACGGCACCGACACCATGTAGCGCTCGATGTCGTTGCGGACCCAGTCCGACTCGGTCTCCTTGTAGCGTCGTTCGAGCGAGGGCAGCACACCCTCCCAGGACACGTCGAAGCGGCGGTCGCGCCCGCGCTTCGTGCGGTACTCGAGGGTGATCGACTCCTCGCCGGTCCCGTGCATGACGGCGTGCCACTGCTGTTCGGTGAGCTGCTCCAGCGGCGTGTCGAGGTCGAACCCGTACGCCTGCCCCAGCGCGTCGAGGCGTCGGCGGTACCAGGTGATGCTCGTGCTCATGCGCTGGTAGGGGATGATCGCGCCCTCGGCGATTGAGAGCTTGCGGTTCGGCACCACGAGGCCGGGGTCGAGCTCCATCTGCACACCGAGGCCCGTGCACGTCGGGCACGCGCCGTGCGGGCTGTTGAACGAGAAGTTGCGCGGCTCGATCTCGCCCACCGAGTAGGGCGGATGGTCCGGGTTCGGGCACGCGAAGTGCTCGCTGAAGGTCTCCTCGGGCCGCTCTGCCTCGCCCTCGCCTGCCTGCGGCGCGAAGACCAGCATGCCCTCGCCCAGGCGCAGCGCCTGCTCCACCGAGTCGGCGATGCGCTGGCGGGTCGCGTCGTAGTCCTCGCCCGTCGTCTCGTCGGAGAGCTCCGGGATGATGAGGCGGTCGACCACCACGTCGATGTCGTGCCACTCGTAGCGGTCGAGGTCGAACTCCTCGTCGATGTCGCGGATGGCGCCGTCAACGCGGACGCGCACGAAGCCGAGCCGCTGGACGGCCTCGAAGACCTGCTTGTGCTCGCCTCGGCGGTGCCGGACCACGGGCGAGAGCAGCATCGCGCGCGTGCCGGGCGGCTCGGCGAGGACGGCGTCGACGATCTGCTGCACGGTCTGGCTGCGGATCACCTGCCCGCAGTGCAGGCAGTGCGGGACTCCGGCGCGGGCGTAGAGCAGGCGCAGGTAGTCGTAGATCTCGGTCACGGTGGCGACAGTCGAGCGAGGGTTCTTCGAGACGCCCTTCTGGTCGATCGAGATCGCCGGCGAGAGACCGTCGATGTAGTCGACGTCGGGCTTCTCCATGAGGCCGAGGAACTGGCGGGCGTAGGCGGAGAGCGACTCGACGTAACGACGCTGCCCCTCGGCGTAGATGGTGTCGAAGGCGAGCGAGGACTTGCCGGAGCCGCTCAGCCCCGTGATGACGACGAGGCGGTCGCGCGGGATCTCGACCGAGATGTTCTTGAGGTTGTGCTCGCGGGCGCCGGTGACGGCGATACGGTCGGTGGGCAGGGGGTCACCTCGATTGCGGCGAGGGGGAGTCCGCGACGGTCGAATGGGCGTTCGGGATCATCGTAGCCGGGGCGGGCGGGCTCTGCCAGTGGCCGCAGCGGGCCTACGCGGCGCCAGTCGGTCAGCTCGCCGGGGGATCGTGTGTGAAGGGGTTGATCACGGTGACAGTTCCAATCTGCTGGCCGTCGTTGAGGTCTTCCGTGAGCAGGAGTTCGCAGCCGGCGCGGTGTGCTCCCGCGACGATCAACGCGTCCCAGTGGGACAACGACGCGGCGTACCCAATATCAAGGGCGTGGATGATGAGATCCGCGTCGATCGGTAGTGGGTTCCAGGCCGTCAGCCACTCAATGTCGGCGCGCGCCTCCGCCCGTGTGAGGCCGGGCCGGAGGCGGCCTGTCACCGTCACGTAGTACTCGTTCAATACCTGAGCGTTGACACGCCCATCGCGTGACGACCACAGATGATCAATCCAGGCACGGGCCTGACGCTGCTTGAGCGGATCGCGATTGTCCTGTAGATAGACGAGCACGTTCGTGTCGACGAAGACACTCACCGCCGGTACAGGTCGTCGCGGGAGGGATATGGTCCGGACTCGGAGCTGAGGTCCCTGGGGGGCCGCGCGAGGTATGCCTGGCGAGCTTGTTCATAGCGATCGTCGCGGGCCATGTGTTCCCGGAGCAGCCCGGCAACCAATCGTGACAGGCTTGTATCTTGCCGGGCCGCCTCGACGCGGGCCCAGCGCGCAGTCTCATCGTCGAGCGCGATGGTCACATTTCTCACGAGATCAGTGTACCACAGGAATCGTGACGGTAGCAGCGCTCGCCTGCTACGGCCGAGGCTCGGACGGTGGCAGGTCGAAGCCGCCGAACTCCTCCAGGTGGCGACGCAGCTCCGCCTCGATCTCCTCGAGCCGCTCCTCCGTCATCCCCATGGTTTCGAGGGTCGTGCGGATCAGGCTCTGCACCTCCTCGAGGTCCCGGCGCAGCAGCGCCTCGGCGACCTCGAGCTGCGTCTCGATCGCCCGGAAGCCCTCGCGCTGCTCCGTCTTGTTGTCCATCGCGAGGATGGTCGACATGAGGCGCGTGAAGAGCGTCGTCGTGCGGGCGATGCGGACGCGGTCGTCGGGGTCCTCGGGGAAGTCGCCCGTCACGACCACCTCGAGGCCGGTGCGCGTGTCGGTGGCGGCGTACTGCTCGGGCATGGGCGGGCCTTGGCTGCGTGGCGTGGTCGTCGGGCCCATCGTACCGCCGTGGTGGGGGTAGCGCGTGGCTCGCGCTACCATCGCGCCCGGCAACCTGCATACGCGACGAGGGGGCACCATGGCCGACGAGCAGGACGGGCGCGCGACGCCCTCGATGGACGAGGTGCACGGCTGGCTCGAGAACCGCAACAACTGGGGCCGCTGGGGCGACGATGACCAGGTCGGTGCGGTCAACCTCATCGATGCGCAGAAGCGGGTGGAGGCGCTCGGGCTAGCGCGCACGGGGCGTGTCGTCTCCATCAGCCGGCCGTACCCGAAGGAGCCGGGCCCGACGAACCCGACGCCCGCGCAGCACTTCATGCGCCGCGCTGAGCGCCCGTACCGGAGCGGAGCCGTGGTCGACTACTACGGCTTCATCTACCACGGCCACAACCACACGCACCTCGACGCGCTGAGCCACGTCTGGGACCACCGAGGCGGCTGGCAGGGCCGCAACCCCGACGACTTTGTCACGGGCGAGGGCGTCACGTTCGGCGACGTCACGGCCTGGGAGACCGGCATCATCACTCGCGGCGTCCTGCTCGACGTGCCGCGCCACCGCGGCGAGCCGCACGTGACCGTCGACCGGCCCGTGCATGGCTCAGAGCTCGCGGAGATCGCCGACGCGCAGGGCGTCGAGGTCCGCCCGGGTGACGCCCTCGTCGTCTACAGCGGACGCGAGGCGTTCCAGGACGCCAACCCCGACTTCTTCTTCGGCAACCGCGAGGAGCCCGCGCCCGGCCTGCACTCGAGCTGCATGGGCTACATCCGCGACCGCGACGTCGCGATGCTCGTGTGGGACATGATGGACGCGCGCCCCAACGAGTATGAGCTCGGCTGGGCCGTGCACCCGGTCATCTACGCCTTCGGCGTCGCGCTTGTCGACAACGCGCTGCTACAGCCGCTCGCCGAGGCGTGCGCCGAGGAGGGCCGCTACGAGTTCCTGCTCGTCGTCGCGCCGCTGCGCGTGCCGGGGGGCACCGGCAGCCCGGTCAACCCCCTCGTGGTCTTCTAGCGGGCCGGCCGTGAACGGCCTACGCGCCGGGCGCGCGGTAGGTGATGGACTTCCCGGCGGCTTCGTCGATCTCCTCGGGCGTCAGCATCACCGTGGTGTTCCAGGTGATCGCGCCCGCCGCGCCGATAGCGAGGCCAAGCGCCGCGGCCGATGCGTTGTCGGGCACGTCCATGACGATGTAGAGGTCGTCGCCGCCGAAGGCGTACAGGAACGTGTCGACGGACCCGCCGACCGACTCGATCGAGGCGGTGAGGGCGTCGCGGCGCGCTGAGCCGCCTTCCGCGAGCAGTCCCTGCGCTCCGGCAGGATTGTACGAAGCCTTGACCAGGTACTTGGGCATCTCTTCTCCTCGTGCGGGTGTCTGGGTGAAATCGATTGTCGGCACTGTACTACGACAAGCCCGTGGATCACGTCCGCCTACCTGGCCGCGTTGCGAGGACGGCAACTCCGATGTTGTCCGGCGCGCCCGCCGCCAGCAGCACGTCGATCAGGTCGCTCGCGTAGTCGCCCCCGGACGCGGCGATCACATCGGCGATAGCCCGGTCGTCGAGGACGCCGTGAAGGCCGTCGGTGCACAGCACCAGCACGCTGCCGGGAGCCACGTCGATGGGTCCGAAGACGTCGATCTGCGCGTCGGCGTCGAGGCCGATAGCGCGCGTGATCACGTGGCGGTTGAGCGCGACCAACGGGTCGTCCGGCGCGAGCTCACCCGAGCGGATCCCTTCCTCTACCCACGAGTGGTCGAGCGTCAGTTGGCGCGCCCCGCCGTCGGCCACGAGGTACGCACGGCTGTCCCCGATGTTGGCGACCCACGCGGTGGCGTCGTGGATGAGTGCGGCGACCAGCGTCGTACTCATGCGGGCGAGGTCGCCTTGCTGCCTCGCGCGCACCGCGTCGTTCGCTGCCGCGGACGCCCGCCGCAGCGCCGCGTCGGGTGGTTCGTCGCCGGCCGCGCGCAGCGCCTCGGCGAGCGCGTCGACGGCGGTGCGCGAGGCGACCGCGCCGCCCGGGATGCCACCGACGCCGTCGGCGGCCACCAGCAAGCTGCTGCCGTCGGGCAGCCGCTCGGCGAGCGCGATGTCCTGGTTCGTCGCGCGCACGAGCCCAATGTGGGTGCGGGCCTGCAGCATCGCGGTGCTCCCTCGACCGTGCGGCTACAATCGATGCTACCGAGGCCGACAACCACTACCGGAGGCCCGATGGCACGCGTGCTCCTGCTGATCCCCAGCGCCAGCTACCGCGCGCCCGACTTCATGGCCGCTGCTGCGCAACTCGACGTGGACGTGGTGGTGGGCTCGGATGAGCGGTCGGCCGTCGAGTCATTCCTGCCCGGCGCCACGGTCGCGCTGCCGCTCGGCAATGCGGACGCCGCTGCCGACGCCATCGAGGCGTTCGCGACCGAGCGACCCCTCGCCGCTATCGTCGCGGTCGACGACGCCGGAACGCTGGCAGCTGCGCGCGCATCCGAGCGCCTGGGCCTGCCGCACAACACCGTCGACGCCGTGGCGGGGACCCGCGACAAGTCGCTGCTGCGTGAACGGCTCGAGGCAGGCGGGGTGCTCTCGCCGCCGTGGATGGTCGCACCGGTCGACGCGGATCCGCGCGCCATAGCCGCCGAGGCGCCGCTCCCTTGCGTTGTGAAGCCGCTCTCGCTGTCCGCCAGCCGCGGCGTGATCCGAGCTAACGACGAGACCGAGTTCGTCGCAGCGTTCGAGCGGCTGCGTGCGCTCCTCAGCGACCCCGCGGTCGCAGGCGAGTGCATGGGCACTGACGACCGCGTGCTCATCGAGGGCTACATTCCCGGCGAGGAGGTCTCCGTCGAAGGCCTGCTCACCGACGGCGAGCTCGATGTGCTCGCCATCTTCGACAAGCCCGACCCACTCGTGGGCCCGTACTTCGAGGAGACGATCTACGTGACGCCCTCGCGGCTCTCGCCCGAGCGGCAGAAGGAGGTCCGCCGGACCGCCGCCGACGCGGCACGCGCGCTCGGGCTGCGCGATGGACCCCTGCACGCCGAGGTGCGCATCAACGACGAGGGCGTCTGGCCGGTCGACATCGCCGCGAGGAGCATCGGCGGCCTGTGTTCGCGGACGCTGCGGTTCGGCGCCGGGGTCAGCCTCGAAGAACTGCTGCTGAGTCACGCGGTGGGCGCCCCCGCGACCAGCATCGAGCGGACGAGCGCGGCGTCCGGCGTGATGATGATCCCGATTCCGCGCGCGGGCCGTCTGCGGCGCGTCGAGGGACTCGCTGCGGCGCGCGCCGTCACGGGCGTCGCCGGCATCGCTATCACGATCCCGCTGGGTCACGCTGTGACGCCACTCCCCGAGGGCAGCGAGTACCTCGGCTTCATCTTCGCGCGAGGCGGACAGCCCGGGGACGTCGAGGCAGTGCTGCGCGAGGCTCACGCGCTGCTGCGCATCGACATCGTCGACGATCGCGATGGGGCTGCGGCACTCGCGTTCGAGCAGGGAGCGGAGGCGCCGCGCGCGCTCTCGTAGCAGCCGAGGGGTTCGAGCGGCGGTGCCTAATCGTCCGCGGGCGAGTCGGTGAGCGGCGCGAGGATCTCCACCAACTCGGCGACGCTCTCGATGTCCTCGCCAATCACTGCGGAGTCGAGGTGCCTCTTGCGTCGGTAGTAGTTGCCGTGCAGGTCGTTGGCGATGCCTCGCAGAGCCCGAAGCCGGTCCTCGTTGGTCAACTGCCACGCGCGGTTCAAGACGACGCTGAAGTCGGCGTGGGTCGCGTACTCCCAGCCCTGTGCCACTGCGACAGCCTTGGCCATATGTGCGGCCGCGCCCCAGCCCTTCTCGGAGGCCTGATGCAGGGCACCCTCGGCCAGGTACTCCCGGGACTTCGCCAGGAACTCCCGCGCCTGGGCGGCGTGGTCAGCGACTTCAACCAGATCGCGCGTGGCCATCTCGCCTCACCCTCTTGCCAGTCTACCGACCCTACGCCATGCACTCGTCCATGACAATAGTCGTCACAGCACGATAGTTATATTGATTCGGGCCAGCGGTGGACGCGCTTGCAGCCTCGTCCCGTGCTAGCTTGATCGAGGCGGCTCGTCCGCCGGCACATCGTTCCCACCCATTCACCGAGAGGGGCCACGCATGCCCAATCCCATCGTGCACTTTGATATCGCAGGCGAGGACGGCGGCGCGCTGCAGCAGTTCTACGCCCAGGCCTTCGACTGGGAGGTCAACGCCGAGAACCCGATGGCGTACGGCCTCGTCGAACCGCAGACGGAGACGAGCATCGGCGGCGGCATCACGGCCGCCGAGCAGTCCGGCGTCACCATCTACATCGAGGTCAACGACCTGCAGGCATACCTCGACCGCGTGACGGCGCTCGGCGGCCAGGTCGTACAGGAGATCACGACGATCCCCGGCATGGTCACTATGGCGCTCTTCGCGGACCCCGCGGGCAACGTCGTCGGCATCGTCCACGAGGAGACGCCGCCGGCGGAGTAGCTGGGGCTGGTTGCGTCGCCTGGCTAGAGGGTGATGAGGTCGAGCGAAGCAGACTGCTTCGCGGTGGGCTCCGCTCAGCAGAACCAGCTCTCCGTGAGCCCCGGCGTTGCCGGGAGGACGCGTGGCGGCGCGGCCGTCGCGGGAGCCGGCTGCCCGGTGACCTCGAGGATCGCATCGCGCACGAGGCTGAACGTGCGGGCGTGGCCCGCGTGGATGTCGGTGTGCTGCTCGGCCACGAGGTCGGCGATGGTGCGCTGTAGCGGGTCGACGCGCTCGTCGAGTGGGCGCCACTCGTACGTGAGCGTCTCGGCGTCGTAGTCGCCGAGGAGGCCCTGCGCGTGGATCGGCGCGATCAGCGGCGAGCCCGGCGGCAGCAGCAGCCTGAGCCCGTACTGCACCGGCGGCACGCGCTCGACGAGCCCATGCGCCTCGATGAACGCGAGCATGTCGGCGAGGTCCTCGGCCGTGGTCCACGGCGTGAACGTCATCCACGTCGGGCGCATCGCGAGGTCGGCGGCCTCGCACGCCTCGATGGCGGGGACGAGGTCTGCGGCGGTGTGGCCCTTGTCGAGTTCACGGAGCACCTCGTCGCTCGTCGCCTCGAACGCCGAGGTCACGAACAGGCATCCGAGCTCGCGCAGCCGCGGGAGCACGTCGGCGTGCTCGAGGAGGTGTTCGACCTTCGTCGTGATGTCGAAGCTCAGCGACGGGTGACGCTCGTGCAGCCCCTCGGTGATCGCGAGCGAGTGTGGCACGGCGTTGAGGAAGTCGGGATCGCCGAACGTGATGTGCTCGGCGCCGCCCTCCACCTGCTGGTCGATGTCGGCGAGCACCGTCTCGGGGGCGACGAGGCGCAGCCGCCCGTCATAGGCGGCGGTGACGGGACAGTGCAGGCACTGGTGTGCGCAACCCCGCGTCGCCTCGACGTAGCCCGCAATGGCGAACCCGTCCGCGGTCTGGAGCTGCGCGTAGCGGTCGAGGGACGGCAGGCCGGCGCGGTCGGGGACGGGGTAGTCCTGTCGCGCGAATGCGGCGTCGGGCAAGAGCGGACCATCGATGCCGCTGTCGGCCGCGACGCGGTCGGCGAGGTCGCACAGGGCCGGCTCGTACTCGCCACCCGCGACCGCATCGACGACGCCGCTCATGCGGAGGTCGCCGAGCAGCCCGGCGTACAGGCCGTAGAGCACGATCGTGGCATCCGGCCGCAACGCTCGCAGCCGCGGCACGAGCTGCAGCGCGAGCCTCGAGGCGGTGTGCATCGGGATCGACAGCGCGATCAGGTCGGCCGCTCGCACGCGCGCCTCGTCGAGCGGGTCGACGGCGAGGTCGAGCACGTCGACGTTGTGGCCGCGTGCGCGCAGCGCTGCTGCGGGTGCGGCCAGGCTGAGCGGCTGGTGCCCCATCTCATACGTCGAGAGCAGCAGGACACGCGCCGCCGGGGCGTGCGGGGATGCCGCGGGGCCGTCGGGCACTACTTCTTCGAGGGCTGGAAGTAGGGGTTCGTGCCGGCCTCGTGGTCGGTCGCGTCGGCGACCTCCTCGATCTCGGGCACAGCTTCCTTGATGGCGACGGCGATGCCCTGCTTGAGCGTCACGTCGGCGAGGCCGCAGCCCTGGCAGCCGCCGCCAAGCTGGATGTAGGCCACCTTGCCCTCGACACCGAGCAGGTCGACGAAGCCCCCGTGGGAGGCGATGCCGGGGTTGATGCTCGTGTCGAAGAGGTGCTGGATCTGCATCGCCAGCGGGTCGCGCCAGGGCGGGTTCGGGTTGTCGAAGTCGAAGCCGTTGACGCCCTCGCCCTTGTACTCCCAGTGCACCGAGATGCCATCGAGGTACTCCGCGTTTGCGCCCTCGACAAAGAGGGCGAGCCCGTCGAAGTCGAGCTCGTAGTCCTCCTCGGGCTCGCGTCCGGCGTCGACCATGGAGAGCAGGTGCTCGAAGCCGTGCGCACTGCGCTTGGTGATCTGGAGGCGGATGCCCGAGACGGGCGGGTCGCCGGCGTTGGCGATGAGGTTCTTGAGGCGGTCGATGGCGGGCTCCGTCATGGAGACCTCGGGGCCGCGCTCTTCGATGTCTGATTCGTATGTCATCGTGAGTCCCCGTTTGCGGGCTCAGGGTAGCCGATTCCGGCGCGAAGCGCTCCCACGATCTGCCGGCACGTCTCGATGGGGGCGGGGCTGCGATATACTCGGCGCACCTGTTTCCGGAGCGTCGGTCAGCGGAGGGAGACCCGTTATGGTCACGGATTACGCCGAGATCGCGAAGGACGCCGCGGCACATGGCGCGCCGCCGAACCTGGCTGACTACGACGACCTGCGCGCCAACTGGAACTGGGACGACATCGTCGCCGAGCTCGACCTGCCCGGCGGCTCCTACAACCTCGCGCACGAGTGCATCGACCGCCACGCCAATGGCGCACTCGGCGACAAGATCGCGATGATCTACGAGGCGACCGACGGCGAGGTCACGAACTACACGTTCAAGGACATGCAGCGCGAGGCCAACAAGTGGGCCAACGCGATCACCGACCTCGGCATCCAGAAGGCCGACCGCGTCTTCTTCTTCACCGACCGCATCCCGGAGCTCTACTTCGCCATCTTCGGCACGCTCAAGCGCGGCGCGATCATCGCCCCGCTGTTCTCGGCGTTCGGCCCCGAGGCCGTCATGGAGCGCATCCGCCGCGCCGAGGGCGTGATGGTGGTCACCACCCCGAACCTGCTGTCCAAGATCGACGCCATCCGCGACGACCTGCCCTCGCTCGAGCACGTCGTGGTCATCGGCCACCGCCAGGGCGTCGAGGCCGGCGAGGGCAACCTCGACTACATGGAGATGACCGAGGGCGCGTCCGAGGAGTTCGAGAACGAGCCGACCGGCCCCGAGGACTGGTCCGTGATGCACTTCACCTCAGGCACCACGGGCCTGCCCAAGGGCGCGGCCCACGTCCACAACGCCGTGATCGGGCACTACGCCACCGGCAAGCACGTCATCGACCTGCACCCCGACGACATCTACTGGTGCACCGCGGACCCGGGCTGGGTGACCGGCACGAGCTATCACATGTTCGCCCCCTGGACGAACGGGGTGACGAACCTGGTCTACGAGGGTGGCTTCGGCGCCGGCCGCTGGTACGAGGCGATCCAGCGCCACAATGTCACCGTCTGGTACACCGCGCCGACGGCGATCCGCATGCTCATGAAGGCGGGCGTCGACTCCGCGCGTTCGCGTGACCTCTCCTCGCTGCGCTACGTCATGTCCGTCGGCGAGCCGCTCAACCCCGAGGGCGTGCTGTGGGGCCAGGACGCGTTCGACCTGCCGATCCACGACAACTGGTGGCAGACCGAAACCGGCGCGATCATGATCGCGAACTACCCCTCGATGCCGATTCGCCCGGGCTCGATGGGCCGCCCGTTCCCGGGCATCGAGCCGGCCATCATCGACGACCAGTTCAACGAGATCACCGAGCCAGACCAGGAGGGGCAGCTCGCCATCAAGCCGGGCTGGCCCTCGATGTTCCGTACGTACTGGAACGACCAGGAGCGCTACGACTCGCGCTTCCAGGGCGGCTGGTACCTCACCGGCGACCGCGCCAGGCGCGACGCCGACGGCTACTACTGGTTCGTCGGCCGCGACGACGACGTGATCAACACCGCCGGCCACCTCGTCGGCCCGTTCGAGGTCGAGAGTGTGCTCATCGAGCACGAGGCTGTGGCCGAGGCCGGCGTGATCGGCAAGCCGGACGCGGTCGCGATGGAGATCGTGAAGGCGTTCGTCTCGCTCAAGGAAGGCTACGAGCAGACGCCACAGCTGCGTCGTGAGCTCATCGGCCACGCGCGCCAACGGCTGGGGCCCGGCGTCGCGCCGCGCGAGATCGACTTCCTCGACTCGCTACCGAAGACGCGATCGGGCAAGATCATGCGCCGTCTGCTGAAGGCGCGCGAGCTCGGCCTGCCCGAAGGGGACACGTCGACGCTTGAGGACGACTAGCGCGCGGCGCTGCGCCTGCGGCGCGGCGCCCCGCTGCGGAACGAGGCTGGAGATTCACCGGGGCCGCTCTCACGGGCGGCCTCGATCCACGCGCGGCGCTCGCCGCGGCCGCCCGCATCGAGGAGAGAGCCGATGACCACCGACACTGCCGAGATCGCGATCCACCGGGGGCTCAAGGAGGTCTACTTCGACCGCAGCGAGACCTGCTTCATCGACGGCCGCGCGGGAAAGCTCCAGTATCGCGGCTACTCCATCGACGACCTCGCCACGCGCTCAACGTTCGAAGAGACCGCGTACCTGCTCCTCCGCGGCGAGCTGCCCTCGCAGGCCGAACTCGATGCGTTCGATGCTGAACTCAAGTCCGCCCGCACGCTGTCGGGCGAGATCATCGACGTGATCCGGCTGGTGAAGGACGCCCACCCGATGGACGTCCTGCGCACCGCGGTCTCGGCTCTCGCCGCGACCGACCCGGAGACCGCCGACAAGTCCCACGACGCTACCCTGCGCAAGGGCATGCGGCTCACCTCGCAGGTGCCGACCATCGTCATGGCGCACCACGCGATCCGCGAGGGCCGCGACCCCATCGAGCCGAGCCCGACGCTCTCGCACGCCGCGAACTTCCTCTACATGCTCGACGGCAACGAGCCGAGCGACGACGCGGCGGCGCTCATGGACAAGGACTTCATCCTCCACGCCGAGCACGGCTCGAACGCCTCGTCGTTCACGGCGCGCGTCGTCACCGGGACGCAGGCCGACTTGCACAGCTCGATCACCGCTGCGATCGCGGCGCTGTCCGGCCCCTCGCACGGCGGGGCGGCGGAGAACGTGATGCAGATGGCGCGCGAGATCGAGGAGCCGGAGCGCGCCGCCGACTACGTGAAGGGGCTGCGCTCGGAGGGCCGGCCGATCATGGGCTTCGGCCACCGCGTCTACCGCGCCGAGGACCCGCGCGCGCGCCACCTCCGCGAGGGCGTACAGCGGCTCAGCGCCGAGAAGGGCGAGCCGAGGTGGTACGCCATCCTGGAGGCCGTGCAGGAGGCGATGCGCCCGTACGGTCGCCTCGGCGTGAACGTGAACGTCGACTTCTTCGCGGGCGTGATCTACTACCTGCACGGCATCCCGCAGGACCTCTTCGTGCCGATCTTCGCGGTCGGTCGGGTGCCGGGGTGGACGGTGCAGGTGCTGGAGCAGATGGAGAACAACATCCTGCTCCGCCCGCTGCTCCACTACGTCGGCCCCCTGGACCGCGACTACGAGCCGATCGAGGGTCGGTGACACGGGCCGAGTGAATCGGGCTTAGGTGTTGGCGCTGCGGTCGTCGTCGCGCATGCTCTTCCAGATACCGTAGAGGTACGAGCCCGCGACGCCGCCGAGATCCAGCACGGCAATGAGCGTCCCTGCGACCGGGTAGCCGGCGAGCACCGCGACCATCGCGAACGCCATCGTCGCCAGGGCGAGCGCGAGGATGTACCGGGGTATCCACTTCGTCTGGTGCGCCTCGGCGCTGACGAGCTGCGAGACCATCTCATGACGGTGCCGGGCCTCGCGCTCCGTCAGGGACAGGATGCGGTCCGCCGCGCCCGGTAAGGTGGACTCGTAGGCGTCAAGGAACTGAGGTGGGGGAAGGGGCGACGCGAACGTCGCCTCGAACGAGCGTTGCTCGATCCGGGTTACCCGGTCGTCCGCCGAGGCAGCATCAACAATCTCCGGGTCAGTGGCCTCAGCGTCTTCGGGGCTGTCTGTCACCGGCTGCTATCTCATCATCCAGCGTACGCATGGCCTCCCGGAAGTCGCCGGCGATGCATTCAAGATCCCCGCGCAGCGCCCCCAGGTCCGACTCAGGTCCGGGCATTCGACGGCGACTCAGCGGAATCCATGACGCGCTGCGGCGGCCCGCTGGGTAGTAGCGTTCGAGCGAGATATCTGTTCGCACTCTCATGGGATGCAGGATAGGCCATCGGCGTTGAGCCTGCCAGATCAGGACGAATCGCACATGCGCGGCCCCAACGTGCCGGACAAAACGAAACCGCGCATTCCCGGTTGCCCGGAACTGCGCGGTCTCTCGCCTCGCTCAGGTTTCCGCTCACCCCGCGAAGCCGTCCAGCGGACCGGACTTGGCTTCTGGGGCACCCCCGCTCGGCTGATTAGGACTCTAGGGACTCCCGACGGGCCTGTGGGGCAGTTGCGCACATCGTTGTCCGCAGGTTGTGCACGTTGTCCACGATCCTCGCGCCGAACGGACGCCATCGCACCGTCCCTGGCGGCGCGTACGCGCGTTTGCGGTAGGCTTCGCGACGATCCGAACCCGACCAGAGGCGGTGTCCCATGCGTGAGAGCGTTCGTGAAGCGATCGAGGGGTACGAGCCCCAGCGCCTGGAGGGTGACAAGCTGGTGCCCGCCGCTGTCATGGTGCTGCTCTACGAGCGCGACGGCGAGGAGCACCTGCTCTTCCAGGTCCGCACGCACCACGTCGAACACCACAAGGGCGAGATCAGCCTCCCCGGCGGCGCCCAGGACCCCGAGGACGGCACGCTGCTCGTGACCGCGCTGCGCGAGACCGAGGAGGAGATCGGCGTCTCCACCGACCACATCGAGATCTACGGCCAGCTCGACGACACACCGACGCGGTCGAACTTCGTGATGAGCCCGTTCGTGGGCGCGATCACCACACCAGGCCCGTACCCCTTCGAGTTTGCCGAGATCGAGGTCGCCGAACTGCTCGAGGTGCCCTTGAGCCGCCTGCTCTCGGGCGAAGCGCTCGAGTGGACCGAGCCACGCCCAGGGATGCGGATGCCCGCGTTCCGCCACGGCGAGCACCTGATCTTCGGCGCGACTGCGCGGGTCATCGATAGCTTCGTGCGGCTCATCGGTCCGGCCGTGGGCGCCGAGCCGCTCCCGACCGGCGACGCCTGGCCTGCCCGGTGACGCTGCTGCTGCTCCGGCACGCCGAGTCCGAGGGCAACTCGACCGGGCGCATCCAGGGGTGGGCCGACTTCGGCCTGACCGAGTTCGGCGGGCAGCAGGCAGAGGCGGCCGCACGGCACCTCGCCGACGCAGGCGCTGTCGCGCTCTACAGCAGCCCATTGCGCCGAGCGCGCGACACCGCCGTGGCCGTCGCCGAAGTCACTGGCCTCGAGATCGTCGACCTGCCGGACCTTCGCGAGTACCGCTTCGGCGAGGCGCAAGGCATGCGCTGGTCCGAGGCCGAGGAGCGCTTCGGGCTGGTCGGTCGTGACTGGGGCGCGGGCGGGATCCCCGGCGAGGAGGGCACGCCTGCCTTCCGGGATCGTGTGCAGCGGCAGATCGATGAGCTCGCTCAGCGACACACCTCGGACGTAGCGATCGCGGTCATCCACGGGGGCGTGCTGGGCGCGTACGTCTCGAGGCTGATGGGCCTCGACGACAGTGAGTACGCGCAGATCTACGGCGCGAACTGCGGTATCACGACGCTCCGGCAGGGCATGGACGACCGTACGGCTGTCGTCGGACTCAACGACGTCTGTCACCTGCGCGCGCTGGGCGAGATCGCGAAGGAGCCCTGGCTTGCGCGCGAGTAGCGGGAGCCTGCCGCGGGGCCTGCACCCTCTGATTTGATTCGTATTACGTGCGTCGCTAGGGTTACAGGTGCCTCGGGGCGACGCGGTATCAGTAGTCTATTCGCGCGGGATTGAAGGCACCGGGTGGCAGCGCAGACCAACGAGCACGTTCGCTACGAACCCGACGAGCAGCCCCCACGGCTGGTGGCGATCGGCGTCGGCGCCCAGGCTGCCCTCGTCACCGTACCGGGCGTGGTGATCACCGTGGTGATCGTCGCCCGGATCGCCGAGCAGCCCGCGTCCTACATCGCATGGGCCGTCTTCGCGGCCATGCTCGTGAGCGGCGTCACCACGGCACTGCA
The DNA here is from genome assembly GCA_965208885.1 of Dehalococcoidia bacterium. Taxonomy (GTDB): domain Bacteria; phylum Chloroflexota; class Dehalococcoidia; order UBA2979; family UBA2979; genus VXMT01. Next base: position 320,623 of record CBDBPS010000002.1, on the reverse strand, counting down.
GGCGGCCCGCGTCGGTCGAGTGGGCGCGGGCCACGTCCTGATCATGGGCACCTCGGGCGCGTTCATCGCGGTCTGCGTCGCGGCGCTGGTCGAAGGTGGACCGTCGACAATGGCGAGCCTCGTCGTCGTGTCGTCGCTGTTCCAGTTCGCCATGGCTTCGCGCCTCTCGCTGCTGCGCCGGATCTTCACGCCCGTCATGGCGGGCACGGTGATCATGCTGATCGCGGCCACCGTGATGCCGATCGTCTTCGACACGCTCGTCGACGTTCCCGACGACGCAACGGACGTGGCCGCACCCGTGACCGCTGCGGTCACGCTGGGCGTGGTCCTCGGGCTCGTCCTGCGCGGGCCGGCCGCCTGGCGGCTGTGGTCTCCGCTGGTCGGCATCGTCGTGGGTTGCGCCGTCGCGGCTCCATTCGGGATCTACGACCTGCAACCCGTGCTCGACGCCGCCTGGGTGGGCGTGCCGAGCGGAGGCTGGCCCGGCTTCGACGTGACACCGGGCCAGGAGTTCTGGGCGCTGCTTCCCGCGTTCGTCGTCGTGACGCTCGTTGGCGCGGTGGAGACGGTCGGCGACGGCATTGCCATCCAGCGTGTCTCACGACGCTCACCGCGGGCCACCGACTTCCGCGTGGTCCAGGGGGCGCTCAACGCCGACGGGGTAGGCAACCTGCTCTCCGGCCTGGCCGGGACGCTGCCGAACACGACGTACTCATCGAGCATCTCGCTGGCCGAGGTGACGGGCGTGGCCGCGAGGCGAGCCGGTATCGCCATCGGCGCGATTACGGTGCTCCTGGCGTTCCTCCCCAAGTTCGCGGCGCTGCTGGTCGCGATCCCGGGGCCGGTGGTCGCCGCCTACGTGACGGTGCTGCTGGCGCTGCTCTTCGTGCAGGGCATGCGCATGGTCGTGCAGGACGGGCTGGACCACCGCAAGGCGGCGATCGCCGGGATCGCGTTCTGGGTCGGCGTCGGCTTCCAGAACGGTGCGATCTTTCCTGATCTGCTCGGGTCGTTCGGAGGGGTGCTGCTCGGCAACGGCATGACGTCTGGCGCAATCGCCGCAGTGATCATGATCCTGTTCATGGAGCTCACCGGCCCTCGTCGGCATCGGGTACGGATCCCGCTGGAGATGGACGCGCTACCCGACATCGACGCCTTCCTCCGCCGCTTCGCGTCGGGCAGTGGCTGGAACGCAGCGTCGACAGACCGTCTCGCTTCAGCCGGCGAGGAGACGCTGGCCGTGCTGCTGCAGACCGATGGCCGCGCCGGCGACGGTGGCTCGAGGAGACTCTCCGTTGTTGCCCGTATGGAAGGATCATCGGCGCAGCTCGAATTCGTCACGGCGTCCGAGGGTGACAACATCGAGGATCGCCTTGCGTACCTCGCCGAACTCCCACCAATCCCGGATGAGGACGAGATCTCGCTCCGGCTGCTCCGACACCACGCTTCGTCGGTGCAGCATCAGAAGTACCACGGCATCGACATCGTCACGGTTGAGGTCCAGGGCGCGCGGGAGGAGGCCGCCTGATGGCACGCGCGGTTCTCGTTCGGGCGCGAGGTCGACGTGGCTCCGGACTGGATTGTCGGGCCCTTTCTGAACGCTCCCGTCCATTTGTGCGGCAGGATGACCACTCCGTGGTACCTTTCCACCACACCGCCAGTCATTACGTACGTACGTCTGACAGTCATTACGTACGTACGTCTGAGCGACTACTTGCGGTACCATGTCGCACCAGTGCAGCGTGACCACAGATTGACTACTGCACACGGCTAATCCAGCTAGGAGGTAGGCCATGCGGACCAGCTATTGGAAGCGGGTACTCCTGCTCGGACTGGCGGCACTCCTCATCCCGCTTGCGGTTGCCTGCCCGAGCGACGAGGAAGAGGCCACCGGGGACGACGCACAGGCTCCGTTCCGCATCGGCGTGATGGAGTCAGCGACAGGGCCGGGTGAGACCTACGGTCGCGTCGCGATCCAGGCCAAGCAGATGGCCGTCAACGAGATCAACGCCGCGGGCGGCATCAACGGGCGCATGCTCGAACTCATCGTCGAGGACTCGAAGTGCAACGCCCAGGACTCGATCACGGCGTACAACAAGCTCACGGATGTCGATGGCGTGAAGATCATCCTCGGCACGTCGTGCAGCGGCGCGATGCTCGGGGCGGCTCCGCTCGCCGAGCGTGACGGCGTCGTGCTGTTCTCCGCGCTCGCCACGAACCCGGACATCGCCGACGCAGGCGACTACATCTTCCGCACCTCGCTGAGCGACGCGCAGGTCGGCATCGACACCGGCAACGTGTTGTGGGCGGACGGCATCCGCACCCTCGCCACCATCACCGAGGCGACGGACTACGCAGAAGGCGTGCGCCGGACCTCGGTCGCGCAGTTCGAGAAGCGCGGCGGCTTAGTGGTCGGCGAGGAGCGCTACCCGTCTGACGTGACGGACTTCCGCACGCCGCTCACGAAGCTGCTCGAGGCGAACCCGGACGCGCTGCACGTCGCGGCGCAGTCCGAGTTCGCGGGCGGCACCATCGTGAAGCAGGCGCGCGAACTCGGCTACGACGGGCCCATCTACGGTGAGATCGTCGTTGTCGGCACCACCGCGCTTGAGATCGCGGGCGACGCCGCGACGGGCGTGAAGGCGATCATCACGGACCTCGACCCGGCCAACACCCTCGGGCAGGACGTGTTGACGCGGTTCCGGCAGAACTACGGCTACGTCACGTTGCCGTGGTACCTCGGCTCGGCGTACGACGATGTCTACATCACCGCCGAATGCCTCAAGCAGACGGGTGATGACCAGGACGCCGACGGGTTCCGCGACTGCCTCTACGGCATCACGTGGAGCGGCGCCATTGGCGACAACTACAGCTTCGACGAGAACGGCGAAGTCGTTGGCCTTGCGAACGTCGTCATCGAGGTGCTGGCGACCGGCGAGCGGACCGAGGCGAACCACGGCTACCGCGTACTTGGAGCGGCACCGACCGAGTAGCAAGCACTCTGTCCGTCCCGGCCGATCGGCCGGGACGGACCGTTCGCGAGCGGAGTCGGCGTGCCCACTCCGTGGCGGCTCGGAGGTGGCTCAGTGCTTGAACTTCGTGATCGCCAGAACACGCTGCTGGCGATCGCATTGGGCGTGGCGACGGTTGCCTACCTCGGCTGGAAGATCTCCGAGTCACCCGAGCAGGCGCTCCAGTTCGCGTTCAACGGCGCGTCCGTGGGCGCTGTCTACGCGCTGCTGGCGATGGGCTTCACGCTCGTCTACAGCACCGTGTGGTTCTTCGATCTCTACTACGGCGCGGCGGCGGCCATCGGTGCCTACGGCGTGTTCTACCTGCGCTCGCAGGAGGCGCTCGGTGGGCAGTACGAGGTCAACCACCCGTCCCTCAACATCGCGTTCGCGATCATCGCCGCGGGCGTGCTGTGGTGGGCGCTCCACGCGAGGTACCACCGAGCGCTGAGCCGCCGCTACGGAGACCGCGCGGTGACCGTCGCGACCGGGGCGCTGTCCGCGGCGGCTGGCGTCTACACGGCCGCGCTGCTGACCTACCCGACCGACCTCGAGGTGCTGCTCAGCCCCGTGCTCGGTCTGGCGGTAGCCCTCGCAGTGATCTGGGCGGTGCGTCGCGGCTACCGGGGCACCCTCGGCACGATGGCGCCCTTGCCCGTGGTCGTCATCGCGGCCGTCATCGGGGCTGCAGCCGGTGGGTACGTCGCGCTCCTCCTGGCCGACTCGGCGGGCAGCAGGCTCTACCTGAGCTGGGGCGTGTCGTGCCTGCTCGCGGGCGCAGTCGGGCTCGCGCTCTACCGAGGGCTCTACATCTACATGCTGGAGCGGGCACGGTCGCCGCTCATCATGCTCGTCGCGACACTCGGCGTGCTGCTGGCGCTGACCGCCGCAACCACCATCGTGTTCGAGGCCACACCGCGCCCGCTGCCCGACGCGTTCGGGAGCGAGCCGTGGACCATCGGCGGCGCGACCATCAAGGGCTTCAACGTCTTCGCCATCGCGATGGCGTTCGTGGGGTTCGCGGGCCTCTGGTTGCTGCTCCGGCGGTCCTCGTTCGGCAAAGCCGTGCGCGCCGTCGGTGACGACGAGGAGGTCTCGAAGGTCGTCGGCATCAACACCACGGTGATCATCGCGGCCGTGTTCTTCATCGGCGCGGTCTACGCCGCGTTCGCGGGCATCCTGAGCGGACACGACACCGCGATTCAGCCGAGGATGGGCCTGTTGCTCCTCCTCAAGGGCTGGATCGCCTCGGTGGTGGGGGGCATCGGCAACCTCTACGGGGCGATCGTCGGCGGGTTCGTGCTCGGCATGATCGAGCAGTTCGGGATCTGGGACCTCGCCGGTGAGTGGCGCGATGTGGTGTCGTTCGTCGTGCTGATCCTCTTCCTGTCGTTCTGGCCCAAGGGCCTGCTGCCGAGGAGCTAGCGATGTCGGCGCTCCCTCGCAGCAGGACGGACCTGGCCGCACTGGCCCGCGGCAACATCGAGTTGTGGGCGAACCTGCTCGTCATCACGTGGGCGATCGTGTTCATGCTGTGGCAGGGCACCGGCTTCGCGATCACGGTCGGCACCGTGTTCGCGATCTGGGCCATCCTCGCCGTCAGCCTCAACCTCGTCGTCGGCTTCACCGGCTTGCTCTCGGTTGGTCACATCGGGTTCTTCGGCATCGGCGCTTACACCGTGGCGATCCTCACCTCGAACGCCTCGTACGAGGCGGCGCGCACCGACGCGATCCCGACCTACGGCTGGCCGTTCTTCGCCGCACTGCCGGTCGCTGTCTTGATCGCCGGGGTTGTGGCGATCGTCGTAGGCGTCGCGTTCAACCGGTTCCGCGACGACATCTTCGTGCTCGTCTCGTTCGGCTTCGCGATCATCGCGTTCAACACTTTCCTCAACCTGCGCGAACTCACTCGAGGAGCCTTCGGTATCCACGAGATCGAGCGACCTGCTATCGGTGGGTGGGTGATCGACGGGGAGCTGGAGTTCCTGCTGTTCTCGCTCGCCGTGCTCGCCTTCGTTGTGCTCGTCTCGTGGCTGGTCGTCAGCTCCTCGTTCGGCCGGGTGCTGACCGCGATCCGGGAGGACGAGGAGGCGATCGCGGTCTTTGGCTACCAGGTGACGCACTACAAGCTGGCGATCTGGGTCATCTCCGCGATGATGGCGGGCCTGGCGGGCGGACTGTTCGCGAGCTGGACCAGCTTCATCGACCCCAACTCGTTCATCCTGCTGGAGTCCATGCTGCTCGTGGCGATCGTGATCCTCGGCGGCCTCGCGACCATCTGGGGATCGTTGCTTGGCGCGATGACGTTCGTCCTGATGGAGGAGGGGATGCGGTTCCTGCCGTTCATCCCGCCCGAGTACGTGGGGCAGGCGCGGCAGATCGTGCTCGGCGTGCTCCTCGTGCTGCTCATGCTGTTCAGGCCACAGGGCCTGGTGGGGAAGTACCGGCTATGACCACCGAACACCGCGACCGCCCCGACAGCGGCGAGGACTACGCCGTCGAGACGATCGACATCTCGAAGCACTTCGGCGCCGTGCGGGCGGTGGACGAGCTCAGCGTCTCGATCCCACGTCAGGGGATCACGAGCATCGTCGGGCCGAACGGCTCCGGGAAGTCGACGTTCGTGAACCTGCTGAGCGGCGTGCTGCCCCTCGACGGCGGCATGGTGATCCTCGACGGCGTCAGGCTGCAGGTGGTGAAGGCGCACGAAGGGCCGACCCACGGCGCCACCCGCACGTTCCAGGAGGTGCGGCTCTTCGACCAGATCAGCGTGTGGGACAACATCATGGTCGTGCTCACCAGCCGGAAGCTGGTCCCCGCGCTGCTCGAGCGGACGAAGCAGGAGCACCGCGAGGAGGCAGAGCGCATCCTCAAGCTCGTCGGGATGTGGGAGAAGCGCGACTCCCTCGCGATGGACCTCTCGTACGGCCAGCGCAAGCTCCTCGAGATCGGCCGCGCGCTCTCCCTCGACGTGCAGATCTACATGTTCGACGAGCCGTTCGCGGGGCTCTTCCCGCAGATGATCGAGCCCGTGAAGGACCTCGTGCGTGACCTGCGCGACCGCGGCCGCACCATCATCTTCATCTCGCACAACATGGACATCGTCCGCGAGTTGCCGGATCACCTCATCGTGCTCGACAGCGGCACGCTGCTCACCGAGGGCGACGTGCAGGACGTGCTGAGCCGCGCCGAGGTGATCGAGGCATACCTCGGGACGTAGGGGAGCGCATGGTGGAGCCCTCGGACCAACCGACGAATGGTGCCCTGCTCGGGCTGACCGACATCGCGGTGCACTACGGCGCGGTGGTGGCGCTCAACGGCGTCTCCCTCGACGTGCAGCGTGGCGAGGTCGTCGCGCTGATGGGGCCCAACGGCGCCGGGAAGTCGACAGTGCTCAAGGCGATCATGGGCCTCGCGCCGGTAGTGGCCGGCGAGGTCCACTGGCGCGGCAGCCGGCTGTCGGCGGCGACGCACGAGATCGTGCAGGAGGGCATCGCGTTCGTGCCGCAGGGCCGGCGTGTCTTCACGCACCTCAGCATCGCCGAGAACCTCGAGATGGGGTGCCTCTACCTGCACGACGAGGCGGAGCAGGCGCGCCGCCTCGATGCAGTCATGGAGCTCTTCCCGATCCTGTATCCGAAGCGCAACGACCCGGCCAGCGCCATGTCCGGCGGCCAGCAGCAGATGCTCGCGCTCGGTCGTGGCCTGATGGCGGACCCCGACCTGTTGCTCCTCGACGAACCCACGCTTGGCCTCGCGCCGATCATCGTCACCGAGGTGTTCGAGAAGGTGCACGAGATCAGCGAGCGACTGAGCACGACGATCATGGTGGTCGAGCATAACATCAAGGGCGTGCTCGACATCGCCGACCGCGCCTACGTGCTCGACAAGGGCAACATTGCTCACGAGGGCACGCCGCAGTCCGTCCGCGACAGCACCATCCTCACCGACGTGTTCCTCGGCCGCGCCAACCCGGGACAGGCGAGCGAGGACTGAGCGCCCTGAGGTCTTATGGGGCGCCCGCGAGGTAGGCGATGGTGACGCCCTCGCCGCCCTCGCGGGGGCCGCCACCCTCGTACTTCGTGACCAGCGGGTGGTCGTCGAGGAGGCCGCGGACCGCCTGGCGCATCGCGCCCGTGCCTCGGCCGTGGATGATCCGCACGCGCTCGCGGCCGGCGCGCGACGCATCGTCGATGAAGCCCTCGACGGTGACGAGGCCCTCCTCGATGCGACGACCGCGCACTTCGACCTCCTCGGGCGCCTCCGGTACGGGCGGCGTCGCGATTGGCAGCGCGATCTCCCCGTCGGCGGTCTCCATGCGCTCGACCTGCGGCAGCCGCACGCGCGTCCGCAGTGCGCCGAGCTGCACCTCGAACTCGCCGGTCTCGTTCGGCACGCTCAACGCCTCGCCCGGCACCGAGACGCCGCGGAGCCACACCTTCGCGCCCACCTCGGGCGCCGGCAGCGCCTCCGCCGTGCGCACGGCGGGCGAGTCCTCCTCGACAGCGGGCGGCGGTTCCGGTGCGAGGGCCGCCGCGGCCTGGCGCGCGCGTTCGAGGTCCTCGGCGGCCTGTTCCAGCCGCGCCGACTCCACCTCTCGGCGCACGCGCTGCAGCAGCCGCTCGGCGTCGCGCACCTCCTCGCGCACGCGGTCGCGCGCGTCCGAGCGCAGCTGCGCGCTCTCCGCGGCGAGGCTGGCGAGTTGCTGCTGCAGGTCGAGCCGCAGCGCCTCGGCGGCGTCACGGTCGGCGGCCGCGCGCTCGGCGCGGTCCTCGGCGGCGGCGAGCTGGTTGCGGAGGTCGGCGAGCACCGTCTCGAGGTCGCGCTGCTCGCTCGACAGCCCTGCCCCGGCCGCCTCGATGACGTCCTCGGGCATCCCGAGCCGTGTGGCGATCGCGAGCGCGTTCGACTGGCCGGGGATGCCGATGCGCAGGTGATACGTCGGCGCGAGCGTCTCAAGGTCGAACTCGACGGATGCGTTCGCGACCTCGTCGTGGTTGTGGGCGTAGAGCTTGAGCTCGCTGTGGTGGGTCGTCGCGATGAGCGTCACGCCTGCCGCGACGAGCTGCTCGACGATCGCGATCGCGAGCACGGCGCCCTCGGCGGGGTCGGTCCCCGCTCCCAGCTCGTCGAGGAGCACGAGCGAGCCGGCGTCCGCGCGTTCGAGGATGTCGATGATGGCGGTGATGTGCCCGGAGAACGTCGAGAGCGACTGCTCGATGGACTGCTCGTCGCCGATGTCGGCGAAGACGGCGTCGTAGACCGGGATGCGCGACCCCTTGTCGGCGGGCACGGGCAGGCCCGCCAGGGCCATCACGCACAGCAGCCCGGCTGTCTTCAGCGCTACCGTCTTGCCGCCGGTGTTCGGCCCCGTGATGAGCAGCGCCCGCGCCGAGCCGCCCACCTCGATGGTGACCGGCACCACCTCGCCTTCGAGGAGCGGGTGCCGCGCCTCGACCAGCCGCAGCTCGGCGGGCGTGGAGACGAGCCATGGCACGTCGCGTCCGCGCTCCGCCAGCTCCGTCGCGTCGAGCTCCGCGGCGAGCTGCGCCTTCGCCAGCGCGAGGTCGAGCTGCGCAAGGCGGTCGACGGCATCGGCGAGGTCCTCGGCGGCGTCGCCGACGGCCTCGGTGATCTCGCGCAGGATGCGCTCGATCTCGTGGCGCTCCTGTGCCTCCAGCTCTCGCCAGCGGTTGCCGAGGTCGACGACGGCCATCGGCTCGACGTACACCGTCGCGCCCGATGCAGACGAGTCGTGGACGATGCCGGGCACGGCGCTGCGCGCCTCGGAGCGAACGGGCAGCACGTAACGGCCCTCGCGCAGCGTCACGATGGCGTCCTGTAGCGCGCCGCGGATGCCGGGCGAGCGCAGCAGCGACTCCATCCGCTGCTGGAGGCGACCGTGCACCTCGTTCCGCTCGCGACGGATCGACTGCAGCGTCGGGCTCGCGCTGTCGAGCACCTCGCCGCGGTCGTTGAGCACGGTGCGGATCAAGCCGTGCAGAGGGTCGAGGTCGGCGAGGCCGCGAGCGAGCGTCGCGAGCAGCGGTGTCTCGTCCTCGATGCGCGCGAACGCGCGCCGTACGCGCCCCACCGCGCGCGCCACCGAGGCGACCTCGAGCAGCTCGGAGGCGGTGAGCGTGTGCCCGCGTTCCGCGGCGCGCGACATCGGGCGCACGTCGTGGATGCCACCCATCGGCAGTTGTACGCGAGAGTCGGCGAGGTGTACCGCCTCGGCGGTTTCGCGCTGGCGCTGCACGACGGTCTGGCGGTCCGAGGAAGGCAGTAGGGAGAGCGCCGCCTGACGCCCGGCCGAGAACGACGTGTGACGCGCGAGACGCTCGCGCACCGCGGGGAACTCGATGACGGCAAGGGCCTTATCGTCCAGCGGAGCCTCCCGGCGCGCAGGCCGCGCGCAGCGCCTCCTCGACGAGGCGGTCGTGGGACGGCTCGACGGTGCGCGGGTCGAGCAAGACGTGGTCACGCTCGATGCGCGCGATGATCGGTGGGTCGTGGGCGCGGAGCGTAGTCGTGAACGCGTCGGCGCCGCCGGGCGGCTCGGCGATCGAGCACAGGGCCGTCTCTACGCCCTCGCCCGGCAGCGAGCCGCCGCCGACCATCGACCGCCCGGTGACGACCGCGCCGAGGTCGCCGCAAGCACGCGCCCAACGGCGCGCACGACGGCGCACGCCGTCCAGTGGCGCGGCGATCATGCGCCACACGGGGACCGTCTCGGTCGCGTCGCCGCGCGCGTAGTGCTCGATCGTAGCGGCGAGGCCGGCGATCGCGGCCTTGTCGAGCCGCATCGCGCGCGCCAGCGGGTGGCGCTGCATCGTCGCGACTGCGTCGGCGGAGCCGACGGCGATGCCCGCTTGCGGGCCGCCGAGGAGCTTGTCGCCGGAGAACAGCGTCACGTCGGCGCCAACGGCGACCGAGTCCTGCACGATGGGTTCAGGCGCGAGCCCGTACGGGCGCGTGTCGAGCAGCGCGCCGCTGCCGAGGTCGTCGATGAGCAGCAGCCCGCGCTGGCGCGCGAGCGCGGCGAGCCCCTCGAGCGGTGCGGACTCGGTGAAGCCGACGACCTGGAAGTTCGAGGCGTGTACGCGCAGCAGTGCGGCGGTGTCGTCCGTGATCGCCTCGGCGTAGTCACGCAGGTAGGTGCGGTTCGTCGTCCCGACCTCGACGAGGCGCGCGCCGGACTGACGCATCACGTCGGGGATGCGGAACCCGCCGCCGATCTCGACGAGTTGCCCGCGCGAGATGATCACCTCGCGTCCCGCGCACAGCGCGGAGAGGGCGAGCAGCAGCGCCGCCGCGTTGTTGTTGACCGCGATCCCCGCTTCGGCGCCCGTCACGCGCGACAGCAGCTCGGCGAGGTGGCTGAAGCGCGACCCACGTCCGCCGCTCTCGAGGTCGAACTCGAGGTTCGAGTAGCCCTCGGACGCCGCAGCCATCACCTCGATGGTTGCCTGCGAGAGCGGGGCACGGCCGAGGTTGGTGTGGATCACCACGCCGGTCGCGTTGATCACCCGCCGCAGCGATGGTTCGAGGGCCCGCGCACGCTCGGCGACCGCCTCAGCGGGCGGGCGCTCGGGCGCCTCGCCGGCGTGGTCGATCGCGGCGCGGTACTCGTCGAGGACGGCGCGGCTGATGCGCACGAGCGCGTCGTGGCCGTGCCGCTCGGCGAGCGGGGCGACCCGCTCGTCGGCGAGCAGGCGGTCGATCGCGGGCAGCGCGCGGTAGGGGTTCGTGTCGTCGGGCATCGTGCGTCGATTGTACGTGGGAGGCCGCCCGGGAGCCGAGCCGGTACGGAGACCCTCGGAAGCACCTCGAACCGGTGGATCGAGGGCCGAATCCAGCGCCGATTCATTGACGCTACGGAATTGCTAACCCTACGATCCGAATCGCCTGCGACCGCAGGCGTATTCCATGCCCAGGAGGAGCACTTGAACCTGCGCACGCCCGGCCCGATCCCGGTTCCGCAAGAGGTCGCCGAGGCCGGCGCCGCCCCGATGATCAACCATCGCGGCCCGGAATTCGCGGCCATGCTTGCCCGCTGCGAGGAGGGCCTCCAGGAGGTCTACCGCACCACGAACCACGTCGCGATCCTCACTGCCTCGGGGACCGGCGGCATGGAGTCCGCGGTCGTCAACCACGTCAACCCCGGCGAGCGCGTGCTCGTCGTCACCATCGGCGTCTTCGGCGAGCGCTTCCTGGACCTCATCCGCATCTACGGCGGTGACCCGGTCCACCTCGCCTTCGAGTACGGCACCGGCGCCGACCCGAACGCGATCGACGAGGCGCTCGCCGCCAACGACGACATCCGCACCGTCTTCGTCACCCACAACGAGACCTCGACCGGTGCGACCAACCCGCTCGAGGAGATTGCGAGCGTCGTGAAGGGCCGCGACCGGCTCCTGATCGTCGACGCCATCTCCTCGCTCTCCTCGATCCCTGTCGAGACCGACGCGTGGGGGCTCGACGTGGTCGTGTCCGGCTCGCAGAAGGGCTGGATGCTGCCGCCGGGCCTCGCGTTCGTGAGCGTCAGCGACCGCGCGTGGGAGGTGCAGGAGCAGTGCACCACGCCGCGCGCCTACCTGGACCTGCGCCGCGCGAAGAACAGCTCCGCCAACGGCCAGACGCCGTGGACCCCCGCCGCCTCGCTCTTCTACCAGCTCGACCGAGCGCTCGCGCTGCTGCGCGAAGAGGGCGTCGAGCAGGTCTGGGAGCGCCACGCCGCGACGGCTGCGCGCGTGCGCGCCGCCGTGACGGACCTCGGCCTCGAGTTGTTCGCGGACGCATCCGTGCGGTCGGACACCGTGACGTCGATCCTCCCGCCGGACAGCATCGCCGCCGACGAGCTGCGCAAGATCGCGCGCGAGGAGTTTGACACGGTCTTCGCCGGCGGCCAGCGTGACCTGGGCGGCAAGATCTTCCGCTTCGGCCACCTCGGCTACACGACCGACGAGGACATCAACGGAGCGCTCGGCGCCATCGAAGGCGCACTCGCCAGGCTCGGGCACGCCGTGCCCGCACGCGGCTAGCGCGACCGACGCGCGGGCGGAGGGTACTCATGGCCCGCATCCTCATCGCCGACCAGATCGCCGAGCAGGGCATCGCCATGCTCCGCGAGGACCACGACGTCACCGTCCAGACGGGCATGTCCGAGGACGATCTCGTCGAGGCCGTCGCAGACATCTCGGCCCTCGTCGTGCGCAGCCAGACGCAGGTCACTGCGCGCGTGATCGAGGCCGCTCCTCAACTCGAGGTCGTCGGGCGGGCGGGCGTCGGCGTGGACAACATCGACCTCGCAGCCGCCACGGCGCGCGGCGTCGTCGTCGTCAACGCGCCGCTCGCCAACACCATGTCGGCGACCGAGCATGCGTTCGCGCTCATGCTCGCCGCCGCCCGAAACATCCCGCGCGGCGACTCCTCGCTCCGCGACGGGCGATGGGAGCGAGGCCGCCTGCAGGGCGTCGAGCTGGCCGGGCGCACGCTCGGCGTGGTCGGCCTCGGGCGCATCGGCTCCGGCGTCGCGATCCGCGCGCGGGCGTTCGAGATGCGCGTCGTCGCCTACGACCCGTTCGTCTCGACGGAGCGCGCCAACTCGATCGGCGTCGAGCTGTGCTCACTCGATGAACTCCTCGCCCAGTCAGACTTCGTCACGCTGCACACCGCGCTGCACGAAGGCACGCGCGGCCTGATCAGCGCCGAGCAGTTCGCGCTCATGAAGCCGACGGCGTACCTCGTGAACACCGCCCGCGGCGCGCTCGTCGACGAGCAGGCGCTGTACGACGCGGTCAGCGACGGTCGCCTCGCCGGCGCGGCCATCGACGTGTTCAGCGAGGAGCCGGCCATCGGCAACATCCTCACGACCTCGGACCACATCGTCGTCACGCCGCACCTCGCCGCCTCGACAGCCGAGGCGCAGGACCGGGCGGCGACGGACACCGTCGCGCAGGTGGTGGACGTGCTGAATGGCCGGCAGCCACAGTTCGCCGTCAATGCGCCGCTGGTCGACGCCGAGACGATGATGGTGATCGGCCCGTACATCGAGGCCGTCGAGGTTGCCGCGCGGGTGGCGTCGCAGCTCGAGGGCGGGCAGCTCCAGGGCATGCGCATCGAGTACCTCGGCGAGATCGGCAACCACGAGGCCGGTCCGCTGCGGGCCGCCGCCATCGTCGGCGTGCTCGAGCCCGTGTCCGTCGCGAAAGTCACGATCGTCAACGCGGACCAGGTCGCGGAGGAGCACGGGCTCCCCGTCGACGAGGACCGCGGCATGGCCCGCGAGCCGTACGCGAACCTCGTCGTGGTGCACGTGCGCTCGGACTCGGGCGAGACGAGCATTGCTGCCACGCACACGCTGCAGGGCGTGCGCATCGTCGGCATCGACGACTACGAGGTGGAGATCGCGCCGAGCGTGGCCCCGTTCGTCCTGGCGATCGAGAACGTCGACCGCCCGGGCATGATCGGGCGCGTCGGCAGCCTGCTCGGAGAGTGGGGCGTGAACGTCAACTCGATGTCCTCGGTCCCCGGCAGCGTCGAGGGCCGCGCCTTGATGGCGCTCGGCATCACGCGAGCACTCACTGTCGAGGAACGGGCGCAGCTCGCCGCCATCGAGGACATCTTCACGGCCCGCCTGATCGACTTGACGTAACGCCGACGGCTACTCGTCGAGCGGGTTCAGCACCATCCCCGTCGCGAGCTTCGGGTAGAAGAACGTCGACTTCTGCGGCATCACCTCGCCCGCGTCGGCGACGGAGACTACCTGGTCGACGCGTGTCGAGTTGACGAGGAACGTCAGCCGCCCCGGCTCGGCCTGCGTCCACTCCCACGCCTCCGCGACATCCTCGCTGAACTCGACGCGGCCCGCGGTGAACGCGGCGTCGTCGAGAGCGAGCAGGGGGCCGAGGATCGTCTCGTTGAGGATCAGCACATCGAGCGCGCGTGACGCGGGCGACCACTCGGCGGGCATGCGCGCGTCGAGCGCCGCGGCCGACCGGGCGCGCAGCAGGTGCAGACCCTCGTCGCCGAGACCGAGCATGCCGAATGTACCCGGGCTCGATGCACCCGCCTGCACCCGCGACCACAGCTCCTCGATGCCATCGACGGCCTCGATCTCGTAGAGCTCGCCGAGGCGGTCGGCGAAGTCGGCAGAGGGGTCGGCGTCGGGCAGCAACCGGTGGGTGGGCAGCACGACGAGCCCCGGCTCATCCTCGGCCACGAGGCCGGCGAGCACCCAGCGCGCGCCCTCGTCGCCGCCGCCCGAGCTGGCGCGCGCGGCGCGGTAGTTGAGGGCGGTCTCGTAGCGGTGGTGGCCGTCGGCGATCGTCGCGGTCGAGCCGGCTGCCGCAGCGGTGATCGCCTCGACGGCTGCTGGGTCGTCGACGATCCACAGGCGGTGCTCGTCGCCACGGTCGTCGGTGGCGGTGTAGACCGGCTCGTCCTGGGTCGCCCGCTCGATGACCGCGGCAGCGGCCCCCGAGGTGTCCTGGTACATCACGAGCAGCGGGCTGATGTTGACGCGCGTGGCGCTCAGTAGCGCGAGCCGGTCCGCCTTCGGGCCGGACATCGTGTGCTCGTGCGGTCGCACGACGCCGTCCTCGAACGGCGAGAGCTGCATGCGCGCGAAGCAGCAGCGCCGCCCGATGCGCGCGCCGCCGATGGCGGTGCGCTGCTCGTACACGTAGTACGCGGGTGTCGCGTCGCGGATCAGCACGCCCTCGCGCTGCCATGCATCGAGGAGCGCTGCGGCGTGGGCGTAGGGGTCGCCGTCGCCGGCGGCGCGGGGTGACTCGATGTGTCCGACGTTGTGCGGCGAGCGAGCATGCAGTGCGGCGACGGCCTCCTCGCCCACAACGTCGTAGGGGGGCGCGATCACGGCGCTGGGATCGACTCGGGCGGGGTTGTAACGAAGGCCGCGGAACGGGGCAATCGTGACGATGGGAGTGCTCCTCGGCTAGCCGCTTGCGGCGGCGTGCGTTTAGGCTGCGACAGCGGCGCCGGGGGCCGCGAGTAAGGGAAGGCGCGCATGGCCGCGATGGAGCAGCAGCGCTACTGCATTTTCTGCGAGATCATCGCCAAGCGCTCGCCCGCAGACATCCGTTACGAGGACGACAACGTCATCGTGTTCCGCAACCAGTTGCGCTGGGTGCCGATCATGCTCCTCGCGAGCCCCAAGGAGCACATGACGCAAGACAAGCTGTGGGAGGGCGAGCTGATCGCCGAGGTCGGACGGATCGCCTCGGAGGTCGGGCGCGCGCACTGCCCCAACGGCTACCGGCTCGCCTCGAACCTCGGATGGGACGCGAAGCAGTCCCAGGAGCACGCCCACATCCACATCCTCGGTGGCACGTTCCTCGGCGACTACGTGAACCCGAAGGGCTGGTAGGCGGCCCCGCCCGCTACCGCTGGCCCGACCGCCACTCGCCGATCGCCTCGCGCTGGAGCTCGATCAGCTCCCCGATGCCCGCCTCGGCGAGACTCAGCACCCGATCGAGGTCGCGTCGCGAGTAGGGCGCACGCTCGGCCGTGCCCTGCACCTCGACGAGCTGACCGGTACCGAGCTGCACGACGTTGAAGTCGGCCTCGGCCTGCGAGTCCTCGGTGTAGTCGAGGTCCAGCAGCGCCTCGCCCTCGCTGATGCCGACCGAGATCGCCGCCACCTGCGTGCGCAGCGGGTCGCTCGCGAGCGCTCCGCCACGCTGCAGCCAGTCGATCGCCATGGCGAGCGCCACCCAGCCGCCGGTGACGGCGGCCGTGCGCGTGCCGCCGTCGGCCTGGATCACGTCGCAGTCCACGGTGATGGTCTGCTCACCGAGCGCGTCGAGGTTCATGGCGGCGCGCAGCGAGCGCCCGATCAGGCGCTGGATCTCCTGCGAGCGGCCACTCTGGCGGCCCTGGCGCGCCTCGCGGTTGGAGCGCGTGTGGGTCGAGCGAGGGAGCATGCCGTACTCAGCAGTGACCCAGCCCGAGCCGGTCCCGCGCAGGAACCGCGGCACACCGACCTCGACGGAGGCGGCGCAGAGCACCTGCGTGTCGCCCGCCGTGATCAGCGCCGACCCCTCGGCGTGGCGCAGCGTCCCGGCCTCGATCTCGACCGGTCGCAACTCGTTCGTCTGGCGTCCGCGCGCTCGCGCAACCATCGCGCCTCCTTGCCTCAGATCACCGTAGCACGAGGTCAGCGCGCGCTCCGCACCCACAGACGCTCGCCGTCCGAGCGCAACGTCACATCGCCATGCACGTCGGTGCGGAACAGCAACGTGTCCGAGTAGCGCGCGAGCACGTCGGGGTGCGGGTGCCCGTGGCGGTTGCCCGCGCCCGCCGATGCGACCGCCACGCGCGGCCCAATCGCCGCGACGAACGCGGGCGACGACGAGCTCTTCGAGCCGTGGTGCGGCAGCACTAGCGCGTCGGCGCGCAGGTCGAGTCCGCTGCCGACGAGCCACTCCTCGGCCTTGTCCTCGATGTCGGCGGGTACGAGCACCCGCACCTCGCCGATGCGCACGAGGAGCACGAGCGAGCGGTTGTTGTCGCTGCGGTGCACCCGTCCGGCCGTCGCCACGGGAGGCGAGAGCACCTCGATCGAGGTACGTGCGGTCAGGCGGATGCGGTCGCCGATGTCGAGCGGCGCCGCGTCCGGTATCCCGTCGCCGAGCACCACGCCGACGCGCACGCGGCGCTCCAGCTCGCGCAGCCCACCCGCGTGGTCGGCGTCGTCGTGGCTGAGCACGACGGCGTCGAGTCCCCGCGCGTCGGTGACGCGCGCGAGCGCGCGCAGTACGGCGCCGTCGGGCGGACCGGCGTCGATGAGCACTGCTGAGCCGCCGTCGCGCACGAGCACCGCCTGCCCCTGACCCACGTCGAGGACCGTCACGCTCGCGAGGTCGTCGCTCGGCGCGAGCACGGCGAACCACAGCCCCGCGGCTGCGAGGCGCAGGGCGATATCGCCTGCGAAGCCTGAGCGCCCTGATCCCGCCTGGATCTGTGCCGGCTCGCGGCGACCGAGCGCCCATGCGCCAGCAGCGAGCGCGGCGTACCACGCCGCTCCCACCGCGAGCGGCGCGCGCACGTCGACGACCGCGGCGGGCAGCTCGGCCATCATGCCGACGACCGCCACGAACGCCGCGGGCGCGTACGCCCCGCCGAGATGGACGATGGCAGCGACCGGCTCGAGCCATCCGAGCAGCGCCGCCGCGACGGCGGCGAGCAGGGTCGCCTCGTAGAGCGGCGCGACGACCACGTTCGCGGGCACCTGCACCAGTGAGACCGTGCCGAAGCTCGCCGCCTGCACCGGGAGCACGGCGAGCGCGGCGCCAAGCGCGATCGCGCCCGCCTCGACGACTGCCGAGGTGGCTCCCTCGGTCGTGACGCGCAGCCGGCCGACGGCCCAGTCACGCAGCGGCGGCGCGATCAGCATCACGCCCGCGGTCGCGGTGGCGCTGAGCTGGAACGCCACGTCGCTCACGAGCAGCGGCCGCAGCGCGAGCATGATCGCGAGAGCGTACGCGAGGTAGATCCAGCCCGGCGTGCGCCGCCCGGTCACCGCCGCGAGCGCGATACCCACGGCCATGATCGCGGCCCGCACCACCGGCGGCTCGGCCCCGACGAGCACGACGTACCCCGGCAGCAGGGCGAGCACGAGTAGCGCCGCACGACGCCTCGACATGACCATGGTGAGCAGCGCCACCGCCGTGCCGAGGAGCAGCGCGACGTTCTGTCCGGACACCACCAGCAGGTGCGTGGTGCCAGTGCGCCGCAGGTCCTCCTCGAGGCCCGCCGGCATCGTGCGCTGGCGCCCGAGCAGCATCCCGGCTGCCAGCGAAGCCTCCGGCTCCGGTAGCGCGCGCTCGACGTTGTCGAGCGCCCAGCCGCGCAGTCGGCGGAGCGTGTCGGCGACATCGTTGCCGGCGTCGCGTTCGAGGAGCTCCGAGCGCTCCGGGAACGCCGCGACGGCGTGGATGCCGCGCGAGCGCAGGAACGCCGCGTAGTCGAAGTCGTCGAAGCGCGGCGCGCGCTCGATCTCCGCGGTCAGCGCGATGCGGTCGCCCTCGCGCAGCGGCTCGCGCGGCGCGGGCATCGTCAGCCGCAGCCCACCTTCGTGCGCGACCCCGCCGATGGTCTCGACGCGCAGGTCGAGGCGCGCCAGCGTCCCGGACAGCCGCGGGTCGGACCGAACGACACCGACGACGTCGTGCGTCCCCTCGAGGCTTGCGAGGGGCGGCGGCGGGCGTGACTCTGCCTCCTCGACCCGCGCGTGCCCGGCCGCGGCCACTGCCACGAGCGCCACCAGGAGCAGCAGCGGTGCGCCGAGGACACGCCGCCCGCCCACGCCGGCAACGACGAGCGCCGCGAGCCCCGCCACGACCAGCATCGCCCACCATGGCCCGCCAAGCAGCGCGCCGCTCACCGTCCCCGCGATGAAACTGGCGGCCACCAGCGGGAGCGCCGGTAGCAGCGGACGTGCCTCCGACCTCGGTGTCGCCATCACCGGGCCGTGATCAACGTGCGGATGCCGTCGTAGACGTGCTCCGGGATCACGTCGCGCTCGACGAGATCGTCGGTGGTGACGAACGGGCCGCCGCGCTCGCGTGCATCGACGATGGCCGCCGCGTAGACGGGGCCGATGCCCGGCAGCCCCTCAAGCTCCTCGGTGGTCGCCGTGTTGATGTCGAGCAAGGGCGACCCCTCGCCGGTGCGAGGGACGACCACGCGATCCTCATCGCGCAGCCGCAGCGCGAGGTTCAGCGCGCTCGCGTCGGCGTCGGGAGCAAGGCCGCCCGCGAGTGCGATCGCGTCGCTGACGCGGTCGCCGGGCTGCACGGTGACGACGCCGGGCTCGGCGACGGCGCCCGCGACCTCCACTCGGATCTCGTCGACGCCGGGCGGAGGGTCGAGCCGCCGCACCTCGATGCCGGGGTCGTCGGTGGCGCGGAGCACGAGGATGGCGAGGGCGAGCGCTGCTGCCGCGCCGAGGATGACTCGGAGCGTGATAGCCCGGCTCGGGCGGAGCGCCCGGAGCGGCATGCGCGACACGCTGTCGTTGGGGCTGTGCTAGTCGTCGTCCTCCTCTTCGACGAGCTTGCGCAGCAGCGCCTTGAGCCGGGGGGAGCGGTCAATTTCTCGTTTGAGTGGGCGCAGTTCTCGTTCGTTGATGATGAGGGGGCGGCGCTCGAGGTCGTTCTGCTGGCCGTAAGCGGCGAAGCGGATGGCCATCTGGCCACGCTTCTCACCCTTCTCGTAGCGCATTAGCTGGATCGAGGGTGCGTGCAGGCCGCCCTCGACCGCGGCTTCCTCGATGATCTTGCCGCTGCCCCAGAGCAGGTTGAACGGGCGCGGAATGCGTCGGAGGGGCATAGGGAGCCTCCCTCTACCCGGCAGGACCGGGGTCGCGCGAGGGCCGACGGCCGACCCCCGTGCATCCCTAGCATAGCGCCCGCCGCGACGCCGCGACGGCTATCCTCTCCACCGGCCTGTACAAGCAACGGATGGAGCCACCGTGAGCAACGAACCGAGCGCACCCGACAGCCCTGCCGCCCTCGGCGCCGCCGAGGCCGCACGCCGCATCGCTGCGGGCACACTCACCTCGGAGGCGCTCGTCACGGCATGCCTCGAACGCATCGCCGAGCGCGACTCCGACGTCCGCGCCTGGGTACACCGCGATGCCGACGCGGCGCTCGCGGAGGCGCGCTCCCGCGACTCGGAGCCCGCGAGGGGGCCGCTGCACGGCATCCCCGTCGGCATCAAGGACATCTACGACACCGCAGACATGCCCACCGCATATGGCTCGGTGCTGTACGAGGGGCATCGGCCCGCTGCCGACTCGGCGCCGGTGGCAGCGCTGCGCGCTGCCGGTGCGATCGTCCCCGGCAAGACCGTCACGACCGAGTTCGCGTACCTCACGCCGGGCCCGACGCGGAATCCGTACGACCTCGGCCGCAGCCCCGGGGGCTCCTCGAGCGGCTCGGCCGCGGGCGTCGGCGACTACCACGTGCCGCTCGCCATGGGATCGCAGACCGGTGGCTCGACGATCCGCCCCGCCGCCTACTGCGGCGTCTACGGCTTCAAGCCCACGTTCGGCTTCGTGAACATCGACGGCGTGCGCCCGCTCGCGATGGCGCTGGATACCGGAGGCTGGTTCGCGCGCCACGTCGAAGACCTCGCGCTGCTCGGTTCGGCGATCCACCCGCTCATCGACGCCGAGCTGCGGCCGCTCGCGGCCCCGCCGCGCATTGGCGTCGTGCGCACCGCTGACTGGGAGCGCACGACGACGGACGTCCGAGGCACCATCGAAGGCGTCACCGACGCCCTCGCCAACGCTGGCTGCACGGTGAGCGAGGTCGAGTGGCCCGAGGAGTGCAACGGCCTCGGCACGGCGTGGGAGGCGGTGATCGCCGCCGGCGCAGCAAGCGCCCTCGCCCCGGAGTACGAGCAGCACCGCGACCGCATGGGCGACCACATCCGCAACCTCATCGAGCAGGGCCAGGCGCTGACCCCCTCGGAGCGCGCCGCCGCCGAGGCCCTCGCCCTGCGCTGCCGGGCGCTCGTCTCCGAGCTCTTCGAGGGCTACGACGCGTTCCTGACCCCCGCCACAGGCGACGTCGCCCCGGAACGCCTCGACTCCACCGGCGACCCGCTCTTCAACCGCAGCTGGACGCTGCTGCGCCTCCCCTGCCTCGCCGTCCCCGCCGGCCTCGACGCGTCGGGGCTGCCGCTGGCCGTGCAGCTCGTGGGGCGGCATGGCGGGGATCAGTCGTTGCTTGAGGTGGCGGCGTTTGTGGAGCGCTCGATGGCGGGGCCGGAGCGGTAGCACCGCCGGGCGCAGGCTGGGGCGTCAGGCAGCTATACTGGATGTGCTGTCCAGCAGCACACCGAGTAGTCCACAACGCAGCGGAGTCCCCAGCCGTGCCGCCTCGTCACTTCCGTTCGATGCTCGACCTCTCGTCCGAGGAACTCGATGGGCTCCTCGACTCCGCGCTCGCGATTAAGCGGGACGGGTGCGGGCCGGAGCTGGCCGGGCAGGTGCTCGCGCTCGTGTTCGAGAAGCCTTCGCTCCGCACGCGCCTCGCGTTCGAGGTGGCGATGCACCGCCTCGGTGGGCGCGCCGTCTACCTCGGGCCGCAGGAGGTCGGCGCGGGGTCGCGTGAGCCGATCAAGGACGTCGCGCGCGTGGTCTCGCGCATGGCGCATGGCATCGCCGTGCGCACCTTCAAGCACGAGACGGTCGATGAGTTCGCCGCGTGGTCCGAGGTGCCCGTCATCAACGGACTCAGCGAAGCGGAACACCCGTGCCAGGCACTCGCGGACCTGCTGACGCTGCGCGAGCGCTTCGGCTCGCTGCACGGCGTGCGGCTCGCCTACCTCGGCGAGGGCAACAACGTGGCACGCGCGCTGGCGATCGCCTCGGTGCTTGCGGGCATCGACTTCCGCTGCGCCTCGCCTGACGGCTACGGGTTGAGCGAGGCGGACCTCGATGTTGCGCGCGCGGCCGGTGGCGCGGGCTCCGTAACGCAGACCGACGACCCACGCGAGGCGCTCCGCGATGCCTCGGCTGTGTACACGGACGTATGGGCGTCGATGGGCGATGAGCACATGCTCGAGAGCCGGCTCGAGGACTTTGGGCCGTTCCGCCTCGACGCCGACCTGCTGGCATCGGCCCCGGCGGACGCACTGATCATGCATGACCTGCCGGCCCACCGCGGCGAAGAGATCACCGACGAAGTTATGGAGTCGCCACGGTCGGTCGTGTTTGACCAGGCAGAGAACCGGCTGCACACGCAGCAGGCGGTGTTGCTCAGCCTCCTCGGGTAGGGTGAGCGCGCAGCTGGCGCCGGCGCGTCCGGCGGCGGCCTGAAGGGCAGGATCCGGTGCAAGTGCCGGATGTAGTGCGGGACGTCCTGGATCGCATCGACGCCGTCGCGGTGCTCGACATCCTCTTGATCTCCCTCGCGATCTACTGGCTGCTCCTGCTGCTGCGCGGCACGAGCGCGTGGACGGTGCTGCGAGGCATCGCGTTGCTCCTTGTCGGGGCGTTCCTGCTGGCGCGCATCTTCGACCTGCAGGTCGTGAACTGGATGCTGGGGAACATGGTCACCGGTCTGGTCATCGGCGTGATCGTGGTCTTCCGACCGGAGATCCGCCGGGTGCTCGACCGCCTGGGGCGCACCGGCTGGCAGCTCGCGCTCGTGCGCCAGGACCAGGACTACACCATCGATGTAACCGTGCGAGCCGTGATGCGGTTGGCGCGACAGCGCTACGGCGCGCTCATCGTCTTCGAGCGCGAGACGGGGCTGCAGGAAGTCATCGACACCGGCATCGAGCTGAATGCCGAGCTGTCTTCGGAACTCCTCGGCAGCATCTTCATGCCGAACACCCCGCTCCACGATGGCGCGGTGATCGTGCGCGGCGACCAGATCGTCGCGGCCGGGTGCACGCTGCCGCTCACGGACTCGCCGCTTCAGGCCGACCTCGGCATGCGCCACCGGGCTGCAGTCGGGATCACGGAGGGGACCGACGCGATCGTAGTCGTTGTCTCCGAGGAGCGCGGCACGCTGGCCGTGGCCGCTCAGGGGCGGATGCGCCCGAACCTCGACGAGACCGAGGTGCGCGCGCGGCTACAGCGCATGTTCGCGTTCGGCGACGGCCTACGCGAAGGCGACCCGGCCCCGATGGCCGCCCAGCCGACTCCCGGCGAAACCGGCGCTGAGCGGCAGATGCCCTGATGTCCCGATCGAGGCTGGGGAGCAGCACGGCGGGTAACACGTTCGACCTGGTCACGGCCCTGTGGGCCCGCACGATCGGCACGGTACGACGCACACCGCGCCTGCTCGCGCTGTCGATTGTGCTGGGCATTGCGCTGTGGGTGTTCGTCACGGAGGACGAGGATCCGTCCCTTGCCGGGGTGTTTCCCAGCCAGATCCCCGTGACCTTCGTGAACGTCGGCCACGACCTCGCCGTCGGCAACAACCTCGGCTCCGTCGACCTGCGCCTCGAGGCGTCTGAAGAGCGCTGGGAGACCCTCACCGCCGCGAACTTCGAGGCCAGCGTGGACCTCGCCGGGCTCACCGCCCGCGAGCAGCTGGTGCCGGTACGGGTCGACGTCACGGGGACGCGTGGCGTGCGGATCATTGCCGTCGAGCCGCCGGCCATCACAGTGAACCTCGAACAGGTCGTGTCGAGGATCATCCCGGTCGAGCCGCGGCTGCTCGGCGCACCGCCGAGCGGGTTCGAGATCACGCAGACCGTGCCGGAGCGGCTCACCGTCGAGATCTCGGGCCCTGAGTCGCTCGTCGAACTCGCCGAACACGCCGTGGCCGAGATCAACGTGACGGGCCTTACGGTCGGCTTCCAGCAGGTCGCCGAACTCGTCCCGCGCGGCACGAGCGACGGCCGCATCCGGGGGCTGTCCGTGCAGCCCTCTTCGGTGAGCGTGCGAGTCGAGGTGCAGAAGAGCACGGTCTCGAAGACCGTTCCGCTCACTGTCGAACTGCTCGGCGAGCCCTCGCAGGGCTACCGCGTGGCCGGCGTGACCGTGACTCCCGCGGCCGCCCGCATCGAGGGCACGCTGGAGCTCCTCCAGGACCTGGAGGAGTTGCGGCTCGGCTTCGTGCGGCTCGACGGCGCCGACGGCGACATCCAGCTCTCGCTCGTCGCGTCGGTGCCCACGGGTGTCAGTGCGCCCGAGGGATCGGGCGCGCGCGTCGTGGTGTCAGTGGAGCCGGTGCTCGGCTCGACCGTCGTCACCGTCGTCCCCGCGCCGGACGGTGTGCCCGACGGGATGGTGGCGGATTTCGGCGACCAGGTGGTCACCGTGGTGCTGGAGGGACCGTTGCCCGTCCTGAACGGCCTGGAGGCCGGCGACGTGCGCGCCGAGGTAGACGTTGGCGCGCTCGACGGTGACGAGTCCGGGTTTGCCGAGGTTGTCGTCGTGGCACCCCGCAACGTGACCATTCGCGAATGGCGACCGGCGCTGCTCTCGGTTACCCTCACGCCTCTACCGACAGGGGATGAAGGATGAGCGCCCCACCTCCGCTCGTCGCCATCGTTGGGCGTCCCAACGTCGGCAAGTCGGCGTTGTTCAACCGCATGACGCGGTCTCGTCGCGCGCTCGTCGAGCGTCTGGCCGGCACCACGCGCGACCGCCAGTACGGCTGGTGCAACTGGGCCGGCCGCCGCTTCCGCGTCGTCGACACCGGCGGGCTCGAGGGCCCCGATGACTTCCCCGGCGCACCCTTCGCCGACCCTATCCGCGAGCAGGTGGAGCTCGCGCTGGACGAAGCCGACCTGTTGCTGTTCGTCGTTGACGCCGCTGCGGGACTCACCGCCTCGGACGAGGCGCTTGCCGACCAGTTGCGACGTTCGGATCGGCAGGTCTTGCTCATCGCCAACAA
This sequence comes from Dehalococcoidia bacterium, assembly GCA_965208885.1. Classification (GTDB taxonomy): domain Bacteria; phylum Chloroflexota; class Dehalococcoidia; order UBA2979; family UBA2979; genus VXMT01. The sequence goes on along the minus strand of CBDBPS010000002.1, from coordinate 296,223 downwards.
GGCCGACCGCCGCGAGGCGAGCTCCAACGTGCACGAGCTGCACGCGCTCGGCCTCGGCGAGCCGATCCTGATCTCGGCATACCACGGCCTCGGGACCGGCGAACTCCTCGACGATGTCGTCGAACGGCTGCCCGAGCCTGTCGAGAGCGAGGACTCCGAGCGCGAGCATCCGATCCGGATCGCGATCGTCGGGCGGCCGAACGTCGGTAAGTCCTCGCTGGCCAACGCCATCCTCGGCGAGGAGCGCACGATCGTCTCCGACATTCCTGGCACGACCCGCGATGCCATCGACAGCCCGTTCGCGTTCGAGGGCAACGACATGGTGCTCGTCGACACCGCCGGGATCCGGCGGCGCGGCAAGATCGGGCGGGGCGTGGAGCGGCACTCAGTGCAGCAGGCGGAGCGCGCGATCGCGCGCTCCGACGTCGTATTCCTGCTCATCGAGCCATCCGAACCCACGGCGGCGCAGGACATGCACATCGCGAGCCGCATCGTGGAGTTTGGGAAGGGCATGGTGCTGGTCGTCAACAAGTGGGACCTCGCCGAGCCCGGCACCGAGCGTGGCGCGTACGCGCGCGAGATCGACGGCCGCTACCGCTTCGCGCCGTGGGCGCCCGTGCACTTCACGTCGGCGCTGACCGGCCAGGGCATCCCGGACCTGTTGCAGCTCGCCGTCCACGTAGACGAGGTGAGGCGCCGTCGCGTGCAGACCTCGGAGCTCAACCGCGTGCTCCAACGCGCGTTCGTGCAGCATCCGCCACGCTCGGTCGGGCGGCGGCGGCTCAAGCTGCTCTACGTCACGCAGGCCGAGGTGCAGCCGCCGACCTTCGTCTTCTTCGTGAACGATCCCGAACTCCTCCATTTCGCGTATCGTCGGTACCTGGAAAATCGCATTCGCGATGCCTTCGGGTTCGAGGGTGCCGCGATCCGGCTGCGTTTCCGCGCTCGCGGAGCGGAAGATGCCGCTCTTGAGGCGGCCGAGGGGGTAGGGGCACCCGCATGATCGCCGCGCTGATGCTCGTCGGTGGCTACCTGCTGGGCTCGATACCGTCGGGCCTGATCGTCAGCCGTGTCTACCGCGGGGTGGATGTGCGCGACCAGGGATCGGGCAAGACGGGCTTCACGAACACGCTGCGATCGCTGGGTCTGGGGGCGGCGATTGTGGTGCTCGTGGCCGACGTCGCCAAGGGCGCCGTGCCCGTGCTGATCGCGCGGGCCGTCTTCGACGACCCGTGGGCGGCGACGCTGACCGGGGTCGCCGCCGTCATCGGGCACACGTTCCCGGTGTTCGCCAACTTCCGCGGCGGCCGCGGAGTGGCGACGGCGTTCGGCGGTCTGCTGGCGATCGCGCTGTGGCCGTCGCTGTGGCTGGCGCTCGTGGTACTGCTCGCCGGGGGCACGGCCCTCGCTATCACGCGTTACGTCTCCGTCATGTCGATGACTGCGACTGCCGTGGCGTTCGTGCTCATCGCATTCTCGGTCGCCATCGGATGGCTCGCGCCCCACTACCTGCTGTTTGGCGGCCTCGCCACGCTCGCCATCGAGCTGAACCACCTCCCGAACATGCGCAGGCTGCTGCGCGGCGTCGAGCCGAAGCTCGGGCAGGGCGGCGCGTCCGGCGCCGGAAGCTAACCCATCCCATGAGCAGCAACGCGATCGAGACGGCAGCGGTCGTCGGAACGACCGCGTGGGGTACGACCCTCGCCGTGCTGCTCGCGCGCAACGGCGTGCGCGTAACGCTCCTCGCACGTGACGGCGACGAGGCAGCGCAGCTCGAGGCCGACCACGCGAACCGCCGCCGGCTGCCAGACATCGCGTTCCCACCAGGGCTCGAGGCGAGCGCCGACCCCGTGCAACTCGGCGACGCACAACTCGTGTGTTTCGTGGTGCCCTCACAGACGATGGCCGCGAACGCACGCGCTGTCGCCGGCATGGTCCGCGCCGACGCGGTCGTGCTCAGCGGCTCGAAAGGCATCGAGGACGCAACCGGGCGGCGGATGACCGAGGTGCTGGCCGCGGAGCTACCCGGCCGCCCGACGGCTGCGCTCTCGGGCCCGAACCTGTCGCGCGAGGTGGCCGCGGGGCTCCCCGGCACGACGGTGATCGCCTCGCGCGATGCCCCGGTCGAGGCGCTGCGTGAGGCGTTCCACAGCCCCACGCTGCGCGTCTACACGAGCCGCGATGTCGTGGGTGTCGAGTTCGGCGGGGCACTCAAGAACATCGTCGCCATCGCGGCCGGGTTCGTCGACGGCTTCGGCTACGGGGACAACGCGAAGGGCGCGATCATCACGCGTGGGCTCGCCGAGATGTCCAGGCTCGGCGTGGCGGTCGGGGCGGACCCGCTGACCTTCCAGGGTCTTGCCGGCGTCGGCGACCTGATCGCCACGGCGATCAGCCCGCTCTCGCGCAACCGTCGCCTCGGCGAGTTGCTCGCGCGCGGGCGCTCGCTGGACGAGGCGCTCGCGGAGATCGGGGAGACGGCCGAGGGAGCCACGACGACACCCGCAGCGCTTCGCCTCGCCGCGCGTGTCGGCGTCGAGATGCCCATCGCGGAGGCACTGGACCAGGTCCTGCACCACGGGGTGCAGCCGCGCAAGGCGGCCGAGGCGCTGCTGGAGCGCGACCCCACGACCGAGCTGTCTTCTTCGCACGGCATCGACTGATCGCCTCGCCCGGCTCCCCTGCTACACTCACGCGCGATGCCCCACGCCTCAGACACCAACGATGCTGATATGCCCGAAGGCGGGAACGGCGACTTGCCCGGCGACGCCTCGGACGACCTCGTGGCAGACGACGAGGGCCTTGAGGAGACGGACCGGCTGCCACCGCCGGGCGAGGTGCTGGACGCCGTCGCCGACGAGGCGTTCGGGCTGCCGTTCGCCGATCTCCCGGCGCTGAGCGGGCCCGACGACCGCACGGTCGGGCGCGTGATGGCACTCCTGCCGCAGCTTGAGCCGCAGCGCCGCCGCGACCTCCTCGCCGCGTTGCAGCAACATACCGAGGACAACGTCACGCTCGATTTCGACCGCATCCACCTCGCCGCGCTGCTCGACGGCGACGTGGCCACTCGCATCCTCGCGATGCATGGCCTGCGCGAGCACGACCGTCTCGAGTACGCCGAGCTGCTCACCGGCATCGTCGCCGATGACCCTGTGTCGGCCGTGCGCACGGAGGCGGCGGCGAGCCTTGGCAGCTTCGTGGTCGGTATTGAGTTCGGGGTGGTCCCGACCGAGCTGGCCGAACGCATCGCTGAGGCTCTGCGAGACCGCATCGAGGATGTGACTGAGGAGGACGAGGTGCGCGGCGCGGCGCTGGAGGCCGCGGGTGCGTCCTCGGAGGAGTGGGTCGCCGAGCTGATCGCGGAGCAGTACGAGACAGGCAACACGCGCATGCGAACGGCCTCGGTGGTGGCGATGGGCCGCCACGGCTCGGACGACTGGCTGCCGATCCTCATCCAGTCATTTGAGGACGAGGACGACGAGGTGCGCGCTGCCTCCGCGACTTCGGCGGGTCAGTTGCTCCTCGAAGCGGCGATCCAGCCGCTCACGCTGCTCCTGGACGAGGAGCAGGCGCCGGAGGTGCAGGTGGCCGCCATCCGCGCGATGGGGGAGATTGCCGGCGAGGAGGCCGAGGCGATCCTCGTGCGGCTCCTGGAAAGCGACGAGCCGCACATTGCCGAGGCAGCGGAACTCGCCATCGAGGAGCTGCAGATGATGTCCGTCGATTTCCAGTCGGAGGCGCTGTAAGTGAGCCCGCCGAAAGGCCAGCGCAAGGTCTGGGCCGCGGGCGGCGTCGTGTACCGGCACGTTGGCAGCCGCATCGATGTCGTGCTGGTCGCACGGCCCGACGCCGGGCTGTGGGCCCTGCCGAAAGGCAAGCCGCACGAGGGTGAGTCGGTCGAAGAGACAGCGCTGCGCGAGGTCGCCGAGGAGACAGGGCTCGAAGTCGCGATAGCCACCGAGACCGGCGACGAAGGCCGTATCGGCTCGATCCATTACCGCTACGGCGGCTCCGCGGACGGGCCCGGGCGCGTCCACAAGGAGGTGCATCACTTCCTGATGCGCGCCCACGGCGGTGACACCTCGCGTCACGACGCGGAGCACGACCTCGTGGACTGGTACGACATCCACGAGGCGGTGAAGCGCATGACCTACTCGAACGAGCGCTCGATCCTCGAGCGCGCGGAGGCGCTGATCACGCAGGGCGTCGCGGCCCCATGACCGCAACGGCCCCCCGGGTGGTAGCCGTGGGTCGGCTTGTGCGGCTGCGCGAGAAGCAGGCGGGGGACGCGCCGCGCGACTACGAGTGGCGCAAGGACCCGGAGCTTGCCGCCTACGACGCCACGCGCCCCATCACGATGAGCTACAAGACATTCCTCAAGAGCATGTCGGAGGAGGTCCGCCGTCCCTCGAAGTACCGCCGCACGTACGCCATCGAGGAGATGGAGGGCGGGACGCACATCGGCAACGTCATGTATTACGGCTACGACGCCCTGCTACGCGAAGCGGAGCTCGGCATCACGATCGGCGTCCGCGGGTACTGGGGCCGCGGCTACGGCACCGACGCCGTACGCACCCTCCTCGAGTTCGCGTTCGAGGAGCTCGAGCTGCGGCGCATGTACCTGCACACGCTCACGTCCAACGTCCGGGCGCAGCACGCGTTCGCGAACGCGGGGTTCCGCCGCACGCGCGAAGTGCGGCGCGATGGGTACCAGTTCGAACGCATGGAGATCTCGCGCGAGGAGCTCGATGTGCTGCTCGCGGCCGAGCGTCATGGCACGACGGAGCAGGGCGCGTGAGCGGGGGCGGACCGGACCGGCGTCCGCGCGATCTCCTGCTGACGCTGGGGGTCGCCCTGGTCTTCGTGGGCATCGTGTCGGTGATCGCCGCGTTCGTGCGCGGGGAGCCGGAGGACGCGGGGCTGAGCTCGCTGATGCTGCTGGGTGGCGTGCTGCTGTGGCGGTGGCGTCGGTCCAGGCTACGGTGAAGCGAGTGGCCCGCGAGCGGCTCTCGCACCGGCACGGCGGTTGTCGCATTGTCCGGGGTATAGGCCCGTGCTACATTCCGGCTCGATCGGGCCCGGCGGTGGCGTAGCTCGCATCGCCCACGCAGAGGCGCGACGCCGGGCCGCAAGCGCGGCGGGCCGCCTCGACGGATGCTGAGGAGCTCACCGGGTGATTCCTGAGCTGTACGGCCGCGTCGGCGTACTTGTCTTGTTCGGCATCGTCTTCCCCGCGATCCCGCTCGCCGCTTCGTACGCCTTCTACAAGCTCCGGTTGCGGCCTGAGAACCCCGACCCCGTCAAGAGCGCCACCTACGAGTGCGGCGTCGAGGCCGAGGGCAACGCCTGGGGCCAGTTCAACGCGCGCTACTACCTCTTCGCGCTCGGCTTCGTCATCTTCGACGTCGAGGTGGTGTTCCTCTACCCGTGGGCCGTCGAGCACCTGAACCTCAACACCGACGCACTGTTCAAGGCGGGCATCTTCGTCGGCGTGCTCGCCTTCGGACTCGCCTACGCGTGGCGTCGCCGCGCACTGGACTGGCGCTAGCGTGCCCGCCGGACCTACGCAGCTGACCGGCGACACCGTCGCCTCGGCGCTCACGGGCGCCCTGCCCGGCGTCGTCGCAAGCGCCACGGCCGAGTGGGTCGAGGTCGAGCCGCAACGCGTCCTCGAGGCCCTGCGCTGGCTGCACGACGACGCCGAGTTCGACGCCAAGCAGCTCTCCAACCTCTGCGCCGTGGACCGCCACGACCGCTTCGAGGTCGTCTACCACCTCCAGTCGATGGACCGGAACCACCAGATAGTCGTCAAGGCAATCCTCGGTGACCACGAGGAGCCGGCGCTGCCGAGCTCGTATCCCGTCTACAAGGGCGCGCTGCTGCAGGAGCGCGAGGTCTACGACCTGATGGGCATCCATTTCGAGGGCCACCCGGACCTGCGTCGCATGTTCCTGTGGGAGGGCTACCCCGGCTTCCCGCTGCGCAAGGACTTTCTCCAGATACCGGACCACCACCCCGGGCTGCCCAAGTTCCCGTTCGAGGAGCCGGGGGTGCAGGCGCGATGACCACCGCCACCGAGCCATACGTCCTCAACATCGGGCCCCAGCACCCCTCGACGCACGGCGTGTTCCGCCTGCGCGTCGTCATGGACGGCGAGCGCATCCAGGACATGGACATGGTCGTCGGCTACCTCCATCGCTCGATGGAGAAGCTGGCCGAGGAGCGCACGTACACCCAGAACATCCCGTTCACCGACCGCGCCGACTACCTCGCGGCGATGAGCGGCAACCTCGGCTACTGCCTCGCCGTCGAGCGCCTCGCGGGCGTCGAGGTGCCGGAGCGTGCGTCATACCTGCGCGTGATCTTCGCGGAGCTGCAGCGCATCGCCAGCCACTCGATGGCGAACGGCACGTTCGTCAACGACGCCGGCGCCTGGCAGACGCCGCTGATGTACATGTTCCGCGAGCGTGAACGCATCCTCGACCTCTTCGAGATGACCGGCGGCGCGCGCCTGACGACGAACTACATGCGCATCGGCGGTGTCGCGTTCGACCCGCCGCCGGAGTTCTTCCCGGCCATCAACGCGCTCATCGACGAGATGCCGGAGCGCATCGACGAGTACGCCGAGCTGCTGATCGACAACGAGATCCTGCTCGCGCGCAGCCGCGGCGTCGGCGTGATCACCGCCGAGGACGCCATCAACGGCTCGCTCGCGGGGCCGATGCTGCGCGGCTCGGGCGTACCGTGGGACCTTCGCAAGGCGGAGCCGTACTGCGTCTACGACCGCATGGATTTCGACATCCCCGTGGGCCGCAACGGCGACGCTTACGACCGCTTCCTCGTACGCCTCGAGGAGGTACGCCAGTCCACGAAGATCATCCGCCAGGCGCTCGACGCCCTGCCGTCGGGCGCGCACAAGACCGATACGCCGCTCGCGCTGCGGCCCGAGCCCGGTGAGGCCTACGGACGCGTCGAGGGCCCGCGCGGTGAGCTCGGGTTCTACGTGGTGTCCGACGGGGGATCGGCGCCGTTCCGCTTCCACATCCGCGCGCCCTCGCTGATCAACCTCTCGCTGCTGCGCGAGATGGCCGTCGGCTCGTCGCTGCCGGACGCCATCGTCGCGCTCGGCTCTGTCGACATCGTCGTCGGGGAGATCGACCGGTGAACACGACGCTGCGGCAGGGCCGCAGGCTACCGGCGACGCGCATCCCGCTGCCGCTGATGATCGTGGGCGCGGTCTTCGCGCTCGGGTTCCTCGCCGTGAATGCCGCCATCGGCTACGTCGTGATCGACGGCCGGCTCGACGGCCAGTGGTACGACATCCGCGACCTCGGCATCGCCGTCGAGGAGCTGAAGTTGCAGCTCGACAACATCAACGACGACCAGCCGGCGTTCCTCGACGACATCGTCGGCCAGCACTGGATCTCGTACGCCGTGGGCGCGCTGCTCGGGGCGATCGGCATCCTGTCGTTCATCGGCGGCGCGCTGCTCGTCCTGATCTGGGTCGAGCGACGGCTGATCGGGCGCATGCAGATCCGGCGCGGGCCGAACCGCGTCGGCCCGTTCGGGCTGCTGCAGCCGCTCGCCGACGCAATCAAGCTCATCCAGAAGGAGGTGCTGATGCCCGACGGCGCAGACCGCATCCTCTTCCTGCTGCCCCCGGCGATCATCTTCATCCCGATGATGGCCGCGTGGGGTCCCGTCCCGTGGAGTCCGAAGATGGCGTACCTCGACATCCATGTCGGGGTGCTCTACCTCATCGCCGTCAGCTCACTGACGACACTCGCGATCTTCCTCGCGGGGTGGTCGTCCAACAATCACTACGCGCTGCTCGGCTCGATGCGGACCGTGGCGATGATGATCTCCTACGAGATCCCGCTCTCGATCGCGCTGCTCTCGGTGGTGCTCATCACCGGGTCCATGCAGCTCTCCGAGATCGTGCAGTGGCAGGCCGACCACAACCTGTGGCTCGCCGCACTTCTCCCGATCGCGATGCTGACGTACTTCTTCTCCTCGACCGCCGAGTTGAATCGCACGCCCAACGACATCGCCGAGGCGGAGTCGGAGATCGTCGCCGGCTTCCACACCGAGTACTCGGGGATGAAGTTCGGGCTCTTCTACGCCGTCGAGCTCGGCAACGCGCTGCTCGTCGCGACGCTCGTCGCCACGTTCTTCCTCGGCGGATGGTCGCTGTTCGGCCTCGAGGAGTGGATCCCCGGCTACCTCATCCTGTTCGTGAAGCTGTCTGCGGCGTACTTCGTGCTCGTGTGGCTGCGAGGCACGCTGCCGCGCTTCCGCCTCGATCAACTCATGCGTTTCGCGTGGCAGTACCTCATCCCGCTCTCGCTGTTCAACCTGCTCATCGTCGCGGTCGAGGCGTCGCTGCTGGCGCGCCTCGACGACACTCCCGGGCTGGTCACGCTGGGCCTGTTCACCCTCGTGAACTGGGGCGCCGCCATCGTGCTGTTCCGGGACTGGGCGCGCCGCATCGGCTACCAACCCGAAGCGGGCGGACCGCGCCGTGCTGAGCTGACGCAACAGGTCGGCGGCCTCGAGGCGGCCGAGCGGATGGGAACCGCGACCTAGATGGAATCCCTGGGCATCATCGTCGCCTTCTACCTGCTCTCCGCGATCGCGGTTGGTGGGGCCATCGGCGTGTTCCTCGCGAGCGACCTGATCCGGGCGCTGGCGTTCCTCGTGCTCTCGTTCGTCGCGACCGCGGGGCTGTTCGTGACGCTGTCGGGTGACTTCATCGCGATCGCGCAGATCCTGATCTACGCCGGCGCGATCCCCGTGCTCTTCGTGTTCGCGGTCATGCTCGCGCCCCTCGCCGGCCGCAACAACGGCAATGGTCTCTTCCTCGTGCCCGGCCTGGCGATCGGCGCCGCAGTCGCCGTGACCGTCGCGTTCGTGGCCATCGACGTCGAGTGGAACCAGCTCTCGGCCCGCCTCCTCGAGCAGCGCGACTTCGCGACCACGGCCGACGTCATCGGCGACGCGCTCGTCGGACGCCACGTGCTCGCGTTCGAGATTGCCTCGGTGCTGCTGCTCGCCGCGCTGATCGGCGCGATCGTGCTCGTGCGTGAGGACGAGTCCGCATGAGCGTCGACCTGGTCCACTACCTGACCGTCTCGGGTCTGCTGTTCGGGGTCGGCATCGCCATCGCGCTGGCGAAGCGCAACGCGATCGCCGTGCTCATGGGCATCGAGCTGATGCTGAACGCGGTCAACCTCTCGTTCCTGTCGTTCTCCAGGTTCTCCGCCGCGTTCGCGGTCAAGGACAACCCGCTCGACGGGCACGTGTTCGTGGTGTTCGTACTCACCGTCGCGGCCGCCGAGGCGGCTGTGGCGCTGGCGCTGTCGGTGTTGATCTACCGCCGCCGCGAGACTGTAGACCTCGATCGCATCAACCTGCTGCGGTGGTAGGGGGGCGCGCACGATGTGGGTGAAGTTCATGGACGTGCCCGACGGCTACGCCGCCTCGACGTGGTGGGAGCTGTTCCAGACCGAGGCCATCTCCATACGCGTCGTCCCGCCGCTCGAGGTGGGTGCGATGTCTGACCCGCGCGAGCTGTGGGTGCCGGATGGCAAGACCCACGTGGCGCGCGAAGTGCTGAACAAGATTTGAGCCGCCGGATGCGCATGCACGCGAGTGAGGCCGCATGATCCTCGGCACGATCCCGGAAGCAGTCGTCTGGGCGATCTACTTCGCCCCGGTCGCTTCGTTCGTGCTGATCGCGGCGCTGCACCGCGCTCCGCAATTCCAGGACGAATGGGCCGGCCGCATCACGATCGCGGCCATCGGCATCGCCTGGCTCGCCTCGCTGTGGGCGCTCGACAGCGCCATCGGCAACGACGGCGAGTCGCTCGCCTTCGCGCCCCACACGTGGGTGACGCTCTTCAACCTCGACGTGACCATGGGCGTCCACATCGACGGCCTGAGCGGGATCATGGTCTTCGTGGTCACGAGCGTCTCGCTGCTCGTGCAGATCTACTCGGTCGGCTACATGCATGGCGACCGAGGGTACGCGCGCTACTTCGCGTCGATGTCGCTGTTCACGGCGGCGATGCTCGGGCTGGTGCTCGCCTCGAGCCTGCTCCAGCTGTTCGTGCACTGGGAGCTGGTCGGTCTCGCCTCGTACCTGCTGATCGGGTTCTGGTTCGACCGGCCCTCGGCGGCCGCGGCGGCGAAGAAGGCGTTCATCGTCACGCGCTTCGGGGACTTCGCGTTCCTGCTCGCGGTGCTGCTCATCTGGTCGAAGACAGGCCTGCTCGACATCGCGGCGATCAACGAACTCGCGGTCGCGGGCGGCATCGGCGCCGCGGTGCTCACCGGCTTCACGCTCGGCCTGTTCTCCGGGGCCATCGGCAAGTCCGCGCAGTTCCCCCTGCACATCTGGCTCCCCGACGCGATGGAGGGCCCCACCCCGGTCTCCGCACTCATCCACGCCGCGACGATGGTCGTCGCCGGCGTCTACCTGATCGCGCGCTTCTTCCCCAGCTTCGAGGCCGCACCGGCGCAGGTGCTCGACCTCGTGGCGTACACCGGCGGATTCACGGCGCTGCTCGCGGCCTCGCTCGGCCTCGTGCAGACCGACATCAAGCGGGTGCTGGCGTACTCGACGATCTCCCAGATCGGGTACATGGTGTTGGCGCTGGGCGTGTTCGGGTTCGTCGCGGCGATCTTCCACCTCTTCACGCACGCCTTCTTCAAGGCGCTGCTGTTCCTGGGCGCGGGCTCGGTGAACCACGCGACGGGCACCTTCGACATGCGGCGCATGGGCGGGCTTCGCAGCTACATGCCGATCACGTACTGGACGTTCCTGATCGGCTCGCTCTCGCTGGCCGGGGTGTTCCCGCTGGCGGGCTTCTGGAGCAAGGACGAGATCCTGCTCGACGCCTGGAAACACGAGAAGGTGCTGTTCGTCATCGCAGCGCTCGTCGCCGGGATGACCGCGCTCTACATGTTCCGCGCGATCTTCCTCACCTTCTGGGGCCAGTACCAGGGCGGCGGAGAGCCCGACGACGCCAACGCCGAGATCCACGGCGAGCCGCACGAGTCGCCGCGCTCGATGGCGCTCCCGCTGCTCATCCTCGCCGTCCCTGCTGTAATCGCCGGTTTCTTCAACATCGGTGGCGGCTTCTCACACCTCGTCGAGGGGGCGCTGCCGGAGGAGCTGCGCCACGGCGCGCCCGACATCTACGGCGGCATCGTCGCGGTCTCGCTCGTCATGGCCCTGGGTGGCATCGGCGTGGCGGGCGCCATCTACTATGCCGGACGCCCGTCGCCCGCCGAGATCCGAGCGAAGCTCGGCCCGCTGCCGAGGGTCCTCGAGGCGAAGTACTACCTGGACTTCATTGCAGAGACGGTGATCGTGCGCTGGATCCTGAACGGTGTGCTCCAGCGCGCGGCGCAGCTCGTCGACACCTACATCATCGACTTCGCCGTGGACCAGCTGGCCGAGAGTGTGCGCCGCGCGGGTGACGCCATGCGGCGCGTCGAGGCCGGCTACGTGCAGGGCTACACGTCACTCTTCCTCGCGGGCGTCGTGATCGCGGTCGTGGTGATCGCGGTCCTCGGCACGGACGTACTGGAGCGCTAGATGCTGTCAGTGTTCCTGCTGCTGCCGCTCGTTGGGGCCCTCACGGTGCTCACGCTCCCACGTGGCAGCGAGGGCAACGCCCGCTGGGTCGCGCTGTTCTACAGCGTGCTCACGTTCATCATGTCGATCGCGATCTTCATCCGCTTCGACCCGGACAACCCCGGCTACCAGTTCGTCGACCGCTTCGAGTGGATCCAGGGCGGCGACACCGGGTTTACGGTGCAGTACGCGCTCGGCGTCGACGGCCTGTCGGCGCCGCTGGTGCTGCTGACTGGTCTGCTCTCGTTGGCTGCGGTGCTCGTCTCGTGGAACATCGACCTGCGGCCCAAGCAGTACTTCGCGTGGCTGCTCGTCCTCGAGACGGCCGTCGCCGGTGTCTTCCTCTCGCTCGACCTCGTCCAGTTCTTCTTCTTCTGGGAGCTCGAGCTGCTCCCCATGTACATGCTCATCTCGATCTGGGGATCGGGACGGCCGCGCTACAGCGCCATGAAGTTCCTGCTCTTCACCATGGGTGGGTCGGCCTTCATGCTCGTCGGCTTCCTCGTGCTGGGACTTACCGCCGGGACCTTCGACATCGAGGTGCTCGCCACAGAGGCCGGACGGCCGGCCGATGCCGTGATCCCGCTCTCGATCGTGTTCTGGGCGGTGATGGCGGCGTTCCTGGTGAAGCTGCCCGTCATCCCTGTCCACACCTGGCTGCCCGACGCCCACACCGACGCGCCGACAGCGGTGTCGGTGATGCTGGCCGGCGTGCTGCTGAAGATGGGCGGCTACGGCATCCTGCGCATCGCGCTGCCGATCATGCCAGACCAGGCGCGCGACTTCGGGGTCATCCTCGCGATCATCGCGGCCGCGTCGGTGATCTGGGGCGCGATCCTCACGCTCCAGCAGCGCGACCTGAAACGGCTCGTGGCGTACTCGTCTGTGTCGCACATGGGGTACGTGCTGCTCGGCGTCTCGGCGCTGGGCGCCGTCGGGCTCTCGGGCGCGGCGCTCCAGATGTTCACGCACGGCACCATCACGGGCCTGCTCTTCATCGTCGTCGGGCTCATCTACGACCGCACGCACACGCGGCAGATCGCCGACATGAGCGGGATGTTGCACCGCATGCCGATCCTCGGCGTGGTCTTGATCATCGCTGGCCTCGCGTCGCTCGGCCTGCCGGCGCTCAGCGGCTTCGTCGCCGAGTTCACCGTGTTCGCCGGCGCGCTGCAGGTGCACCCGGCCGCGACGATCGTCTCTGTTTTCGGAGTGGTGCTGGCCGCGGGTTACATCCTCTGGGCCGTCCAGCGCGTCTTCACCGGCCCACCCGACGAGCGCTGGACCGGGCTCACCGACGCCGACCAGTGGTGGGAGTACGCGGCGATGGCCGCCATGCTGATCTTCATCATTGGCGTCGGCGTCTACCCGAGACTGCTCACCGACGTGGTTGAGAGCGGCGTCGAGCCCATCGCGCTGCTGGTGCAGGCGGCCGTATGAACTGGTTCGATCAGATCCACCACATCGGCCCGGCGTTCGCGCTGCTGCTCGGCGCGGGCGTGGTCATGGGCGCCGATCTCCTGCGGCCGGGCCGCGCACCGGTCATGGCGCTCACGCTACTCGCGCTCCTCGTCGGGTTCCTGTGGGCGATCCTGCAGGTCATCACCGGCACGAGCGGCCCGGCGGTCGCCGGCGCCGTCGTCGTCGACGAGTTCGCGCTGTTCTTCACGTTCCTGCTGATCGGCGTCACCACCGCGGTCGTGATCGCGACCGCCGAGGGGCTCTCGCGAGAAGAGCCTCGCCCCGAGTTCTTCGCCCTCTTGCTCACCTCGGCGGGCTCGATGGTGCTGCTGGCGCAGGCGCAGGACCTGATCGCGATCTTCGTGTTCCTCGAAACCACCTCGGTCTCGCAGTTCGTGCTCGCCGGTATCGCCCGCGACGACCGATCGTCCGAGGCAGGGCTCAAGTACCTGCTCTCGGGCGCAGTGGCCGCCGCCGTGCTGCTCTACGGCTTCGCGTTCCTGTTCGGCCTGTCCGGCACCACCTCGTTGGACGGCATCGCCACCTTCGTCTCCTCGGGCGCGCAGGGCACCGAGCTCGCGCTCATCCTCGGCTTCGTGCTGGTGGCCGCGGGGCTCGGCTTCAAGATGTCGATCGCCCCGTTCCAGGCATGGGTCCCCGACGTCTACGAGGGCGCACCAACGACGGTGACGAGCTTCCTGTCGGTCGCCTCGAAGGCCGCGGGCTTCGCCGTCGCGCTACGCCTCTTCTACGTGGGCCTGGGCGGCGACGGCACGTTCATCGCCGAGCACTGGGCGGCGCTCTTCGCCGTGCTCGCGGGTGCCTCGATGACGTTCGGGAACGCCGCCGCGATTCTCCAGACGAACGTGAAGCGGCTGCTCGCCTACTCCTCGATCGCGCAGGCCGGGAACGTCGCGGTCGGTCTCGCTGCGGTGGCGGCGAGTGGCGCGGCCGGTCCGTCGGCGGTGCTGTTCTTCCTCGCCACCTACGCAGCGACGAACCTCGGCGCGTTCTTCTGCGTGATCGTCGTCTCGGAGCGCATCGGCTCCGAGCGGCTGGCCGACTACGCGGGGCTGCTGCGCCGCTCGCCGGGGGTGGCGGTGGTGCTGCTCATCTGCCTGCTGTCGCTGACGGGCATCCCGCCGACCGCGGGGTTCCTCGCGAAGCTGTACGTGTTCAACAGCGCGGTGCAGACGGGCCTCGACTGGATGGTCGTGCTCGTCGCGGTCGCGGTCCTCAACTCGGCCATATCAGCGTTCTACTACCTGCGCTGGGCGCGCACGATGGTGCTCGATGAGCCGGTCGACGAGACGCCGTTCCGCGCGTCGGCGCCCGTCCAGGGCTTGCTCGGCCTCGCGGCTCTCGCCGTGCTGTTCTTCGGCCTCGCGCCGTCGTCGCTGCTGCAGGCGGCACAGCGGGCAGCCGAGAACCTGCTCTAGGCGCTCACTGAGCAATTCATCGCTTACGCTGACCCCATGACCTACGAGATCTCGGTCGAGCTGGACGGCATCGCGCGTACCGTGGACCCGGAGCCGCTCGTCGCCTTCGTCGAGCGGGCCCTTGTCGCCGATGGCGTCGAGGATGCCGCGGTGTCACTGCTGCTCGCCGGCGACGAGATGTTGTTCCGCCTCAACCGCGAACACCGCGGCCTCGACATACCGACCGACGTCCTCGCCTTCCCCGCCAACGTGGGCGACGTATTCCCGATCGGTGACGACGAGGAGCTGCCGTACCTCGGCGATATCGCGGTCTCGGTCGGGAGCGTCCGCCGGCAGGCCGGGGATGCCGGCCTGCCGTTCGAGGAGGAGCTCCAACACGTGGTGCTGCACGCGCTACTCCACCTCCTCGGCTACGACCACGAGGACCCCTCGGACGCGCTCGTCATGGGCGAGCGGGAGGAGGCGATGCTCGGCCCCGGCATCCACGCCGCGGGCGGCCACGGTCAGGAAGATCACGTTCGGTAATTGCACCTCGTCTCCAAAGATGACCTCGATCGCTTCGAAGCAAGGCTCCTCGGGCGCCTCGATCAAGTCGACGAGCGTTTCGAGCAGATCGCTGGGCGCTTCGAGCAGCTCGAGGAGCGATTGAAGCACTACGTGGATGTGCGGGTCCGGGCCATGATCGCGACGGCGACCGCGCTGATCCTCGCGGCTCTGGCCGCCTCGACTGCCGTCATCCCTTCGAGCTAGACCGGACCACCTCGCAGCCGCTACACCCCCGAGGGCGCGGGCGCGTCGCGCCGCTGGTACACTGCGCCATGCGGCCCCGTCGCGCTCCCCCGGCGGGCTTGGGGTGTCCGTGAGCCAGGAAGTCCTCTACCGCAAGTGGCGGCCCACGACGTTCAACGACGTCGCCGGGCAGGACCCGATTACCAGCACGCTGCGTAACGCCGTCGACGCCGGCACGCCCGCGCACGCCTACCTCTTCACCGGCCCGCGCGGCACCGGCAAGACGAGCACCGGTCGCATCCTCGCGAAGGCCGTGAACTGCCTCGCACCCGTCGAAGGCGAGCCCGACGGCACGTGCGAGTCGTGCCGCACCTTCGGTGAGGGCCGCGCGCTCGACCTCATCGAGCTCGACGCCGCGTCGAACCGCGGTATCGACGAGGTGCGCGCGCTGCGCGAGAGCGTGGGCTACGCGCCGAACGCTGCGACCTACAAGGTGTATCTCGTCGACGAGGTACACATGCTGACCGACGCAGCGTTCAACGCGCTGCTGAAGACGCTCGAGGAGCCGCCGGGGCACGTGATCTTCGTGCTCGCCACCACCGAGCCGCACCGCATCCCGCCCACGATCACCTCGCGGTGCCAGCGCTTCGACTTCCGCCGCATCGCGCTGTCGCCCACGGTCGAGCAACTGCACATGATCGCCGCTCGCGAGGGCATCGAGGTGGCCGATGGCGGCATGGAGCTGATCGCGCGCCAGGCAGGCGGCTCGCTCCGCGACGCAGTGAACCTGCTGGACCAGTTGGCTGCCTACCATGGCCGCTCGCTCGACATCGAGGCGGTTCAGCGGGGGCTGGGCCTGGTCGTCGACGACCGAGCGGGGCAGCTCGCGCGAGCGGCGGTCGAGCGCGACCTGCCTGCGGGCCTCGCGCTGCTCGCAGCCGTCCGCGACGACGGTATCGAGGTGCGAGCGTTCGTCCGCGAGGTCGTGCAGACGCTGCGGGCGTTGCTCATGCTGCGCGCCGGGGCGCGCGAGGAGCTTGAGCTGTCCGAGGCGCAGTTGAGCGAGCTCTCAGCTCTCGCGGAGTCGGCGAGCGCATCGGACATCGTCGCCGCGCTGAGCGCGCTCGGTGAGATCGACTTCGCGGGAGACAACTACGACGCGCTGCCCGCCGAGATTGCGTTCGCCATGCACGCCGTCGGGCTGCCCGCCGAGCGAGACGCGCTCACGCAGCCGGCTCCGGCGGCCGTGGCACCCGCACCAGCACCCGCGCGCGAGGCGCAGCCGGAGCGACAGCAGCGCGCGCGCCAGCCTCGACGCCAACCCCAGCCCCCGCAACCCCGCGCCGAGCCCGCTCCAACCGCCGCCGCCCCAACACGAGCCGCCTCAGGTGGCACGGTCCGCTCCCGCACACGCCGTCCTCCCGCGCCCGACGAGGGCCCGGTGTCCGAGGAGCTGGCAGCGCTGCGCGAGCGCCACGAAGACATTCGCGAGGCGGCGCGCTCCCGGCACCGAGTGGCGGGCGCGCTCCTGAGTTCGCGCTGCGAGATCAAGAGCTTCGAGGGAGACAAGGTCGAGATCGGCTTTCAGTCGCAATTGCTCGTCGAGAAAGCGCTCGGGGACGCGGAGGTGCTCCAGACGCTGAGCGAGGCCGTCGGCGAAGCCGCCGGGCGACCGGTCGAGGTGGTGCCCGTGATGTGGGAGGCGCTGCAACGCACCGCGCCGGCGCCGCAGCAACGCCGTGACGACACGCCCCCTGCACCCCCTGCTGACGCGCCTCCGGCCGCGGCTGCCGCCCAGCCTGCGCAGAGCGGCGGCCACCTGGTCGAGGAGGCGTTGAAGCAGGGCGCCGTCCTGGCCGAGGAGTAGACCGCTGCGCGCCGCCCGGCCCCTGGGGTCTTCTCCATGAACGAGTCGCCGCACGGGTCCTCGGCCATCACGCGTCTCGTCGAGTCGTTCCACCGCCTGCCGGGGATCGGACCGAAGTCGGCGCAGCGGCTCGCATATCACGTGCTGCGGGCGCCCGAGGAGGAGGCGCGCGCGCTCGCCGAGGCGTTGCTCGACGTGAAACAGCGCGCCGTCCTGTGCGCTTCCTGCCAGCAGGTCAGCGACACCGACCCGTGTGCCGTCTGCGACGACTCGCGGCGCGACCGCACCATGATCTGCGTCGTCGAGGAGCCACTCGACCTCGTCGCCATCGAGCGCACAAACGGCTACCACGGGCTCTACCACGTGCTCCACGGCGCCATCTCGCCTGCCGACGGCGTCGGCCCCGAGGACCTCAAGATCTCCGAGTTGCTCGCCCGCCTGCGCGCCTCGAATGGCGATGACGCGGACGCCGTCACGGAGATCATCGTCGCCACCAACCCCAACCTCGAGGGCGAGGCGACGGCGATGTACCTCGCGCGGCTGCTGGAGCCGCTCGGTGTGCGCGTGACGCGCCTCGCGCGTGGGCTGCCCGCAGGCGCGGACCTCGAGTACGTCGACAACGTCACGCTCGAACGGGCGCTCGCGTTCCGGCAGTCAGTCGAGTAGACCACGATGCCCGCCCGCGTCCCGCGCGTAACGAAGACCGAGGCGGTTGTGTTGAAGCGTCGCCGCTTCGGTGACGCGGACCGCATCGTGACGCTGCTCACGCCGGCGCGCGGCAAGCTGGACGCAGTCGCGAAGGGCACACTGCGGCCCCGCAGCAAGCTCGCGGGCCACCTCGAGCCGATGACGCACGTCGAGGTGCTGCTGGCGCACGGCCGGACCCTGGGCATCGTGACGCAGGCGCAGACGATCGAGCCGTTCGCGGCGATGCGCGACGACCTCGAACGGCTCAGCGCCGGGCTCTACCTGCTCGAACTCGCAGATCGATTCACCGTCGAGGAGGCCGAGGCGGACGCGGCGTACGTGCTGCTGCTGACCGCGCTGCTGCGCCTGCTGCGTGGTGACGGCCAGCAACTCGTGGTGCGGAGCGTCGAGCTCGCGTTGCTGGAGGCGACGGGGTTCCGGCCCGAGTGGCAGCGCTGCGCGGCATGCCGGAGCGACGTGACCGCGGACGGCCTCGTGTGGTCACCGCTGGCCGGCGGGCTGCTCTGCGAGCGTTGCCGCGAGTCGCACCCCGAGGCCGAGGCCATCGCGGTGCCGGTGGTGAAGGTGCTACGACTGATCCAGGACGCGCCGTACGAGGAGGCCGCTCGCGTGCGGCTCAACGAGCGCGTGGCCGCCGGCATGGAGGGCGTCATGCACGACCTCGTGCGCGCCATGGCCGAGCGCGACCTGGGGAGCGCGCGCTTCCTCGCCGCGGTGCGGCACACGCGCCCGGAGGACAGCGAGGAGGCGGCAGGGGCGACGGAATCCGTTGCGGACGACGTAACGTATACTTCGCAGGAGCCACTGGGGACTTCGGGGCACACGGGGAGCTGATACGACATGCCGCTGTACGAGTACTACTGCGAAGCCTGCGACGGCATCTTCGAGTTGATCCGGCCGGTGAGCCGGTCCTCGGACCCACAACCGTGCCCCGTCTGCGACGGCGACGGCGAGCGCCTCATGCCGACGCAGGTCCACGCCTTCACGATCCGCGGCGGCATGCCGCGCCGTATCCCCGACAAGGGCCTGTACTGGACCACCAAGGGCCAGTCGACGAAGCCTATGACCAGCAGCGACCTCTCGAAGATCGAGCCGTTCCTCGTCAAGGAGGACAAGGTGCGGCGCGCCAGCACCGTGATGTCGCAGGAGGAGATCGAGGCCGGCGCACCACCCCCGCTCGAGGTCCGCGAACGCGTCAAGGGCTCGAAGTCGCGCGGTCGCCGGCTGCAGGAAGGCTCGGCGACCAAGGCGGAATAGCCTCCACCACCCCGGTACACAAGCAATCGAGGCGGGCTCCAGGCCCGCCTCGATGCTTGTCTCGGCTGCGCCCTGGCCGCTACTCGAACTGGGCGGTGGCGAAGACCACCGAGAACGCACGGCAGTAGACGACAGCGGATCGGAACGACTCCGCGTCGACGTCGAGAGGTACGTCGTAGTTGACGGACCCGCTCGTCGCCTTGATCTCGCTCAGGTTGATGGCGCCGTCGACGTGGACGTCGCCGTCCGGGTCGGGCGTGAGGTAGATGAACAGGTCGGGCCCGTTGCGCACCTCGAAGTCCTGGAAGCGCAGGATCACGTCGCCCTCGGGGCTGCGGACCAGGAGTACCTGTCCGCTCGCCGTGTGGAACGTGTCGGATCCCTCGAGGGGGCCCATCGCGATTAGCTCGCCGGTCCCGGTCGCCCCCGTCGCGGCCGGTGTGGTCGTGGCGGGCGCAGGAGTCGCTGTCGCGTCGTCGCTCGCCTCGGCCGTCGCCGTGGCGCTGGCGGGCGCCTGGGTTGGTGTCGCGGTGGCGGGCATTCCCGCGACCGCGAAGCCGAGGCCTTCCTCGACGCGCTCGCCCTCGTCGAACAGCGGCGAGGCGAGCCACCACGAGATCGCGGCGAAGACCACCAGCCCGACGACGCCCGCGACCGCGCCGGCGGCCCAGCGTGCGGGGTATCGACGTGGCCCCAGCTCGGCCAGCTGGCTGCGCTGGACGCTGCCGGCGAGGTCCGCGACGACCGCGAGCACGACGAGCCCGAGCGTCGGCGTGAACACGACGTGGACGAGCGAGAACCCGCCGCCCACAGCGATCGCGGCGACGACGAGCGCGCCGACGGTCACGCCGCGCCAGAGCGCGGCCACCGCAACCATCGCCGCGATGCCCGCGCCGATCCCGAGTACCAGGCGTGCTGCGTCGCCCTCGAAGGGCAGCAGGCGCGCGGGTCCCTCGCGCAAGAAGTCGACTGTGGGCTGGCTGTTCAGCAGGAAGGCTGCGGTCGCGAGCCCGACCAGTCCGGCAAGGATGAGTAACAGGCGCCGGAAGCTGTCGGCGCGGTCTGGAGGTAGCACTGTGGTCACGGCCATCCTCGGCTCCCCTCTATGGTTGCGACTGCATGTCGATCAGCCACAGATCCAGCGTAACGCGTTTGTGGTGGCGGGAAGGGTTTGGAAAGGGTAACGAAGCGTGATCTCTTAGGAGCGGCGCTCCACGACGAACTCGGCGAGCCCCTGCAGGGTGCTGCGCGGCTCGCCGGCAGGTAGCGCGTCGAGGGCCTCGGCCGCCTCCGTGGCGAAGCGGCGGCCCGTCTCAAGGGACTCCTCGAGGAGGCCCGAGGCGCGGATCTCCTCGATGGCGCGCTGGAGGTTGGCGCGGCGGCGCACGCCGTCGAACGCGCGGCGGATCGGGTTGTCGTCGGGGTAGCGCTCCATGTAGAGCAGCGCCGGGAGCGTGAGGGTGCCGGCGAGGAGGTCCGAGCCGGCCGGCTTGCCGAGCTCCTCCGACGTCGCGCTGAAGTCGAGCACGTCGTCGACGATCTGGAACGCCATCCCGAGCTGCGCGCCGTAGCGACGCGCGGCCTCGACATGCGGCTCGGGCGCCCCGCAGACGATCGCACCACCCTCGCTCGCGGTCGCGAAGAGGGAGGCGGTCTTGCCGTAGATGCGGTCGAGGTAGCGCTGCACGTCGCGCGAGTACTCGTAGGCGGAGACGTCCTGGCTGAGCTCGCCGGTCGCCATGACGCGCAACGTGTCGGCGAAGTTGCGGATCACACGGATGTTCCCGGTGCGCGCGACGAACTCCGCGGCGTGCGCGAACATGTAGTCGCCCAGCATCACGCTCGGCGCGTTGTTGAACTGCGAGGCCGCCGTCGGACGCCCGCGCCGCTCCTCGGCCATGTCGATCACGTCGTCGTGGACCAGCGTTGCGGTGTGCAGCAGCTCGACGCTCGCCGCCATCGGCACGAGCAGGTCGAGGTCGTAGTTGCCGAGGCGGCCCGCGAGCAGGCTGACGGCGGGACGCATACGTTTGCCGCTCCCACCAAGCGCCACCTCGAGCATCTCGCGCAGCCACGGGAAGTCGACCTCGTAGAGCGAGGCGAGCAGTTCGTCGACGGCCGGGAGGTCGTCGGCTACGGGCCCGTACAGCGCAAACTGGTCGACGCGCGTCGTCACGATGGCAGCTCGAAGTTGAAGAGGCGTGCGGCGTTCTCCGCGGTCACGCGCGAGACGTGCTCCGGCGTGTCCCCCCGGAGCTGGGCGACGAACGCGATGGTCTCGAGGATGTAGGCCGGCTCGTTGCGGCTGCCGAGGTTCGACTGCGGCGTCAGCGCCGGCGCGTCGGTCTCCACGAGCAGCGACTCCAGCGGCGCGGTGCGGGCGACGTCCTGGCGAATCGTGGCGCCGGGATAGGTGACGGGGCCGGGGATGGAGAGCAGGAAGCCGAGCGCGCGGTAGCGCTCGCCGAGCTCCGTGTCGCCGGCGTAGCAGTGCATCATCCCGATCTCGCGGTCCGGCCCCAGGTAGCGCCCGACGCGGCCCGCCCACTCGGCAATGACCTCGTACGACTCCTCGTCGGCGTCGCGGCTGTGGATGACGACGGGGAGCTCGGCCTCGCGGGCGAGCTCGAGCTGGAAGCGGAACGCCTCGTACTGGACGTCCTGCGGCGAGAGGTTGCGGTAGAAGTCGAGCCCCATCTCGCCGAGGCCGACGAAGCGGCCGCTCAGCGCCTGGTCGCGGAGCTGCTCGCGCTGTTCCGGCAGGTCCTTCGCGCTGTGCGGGTGCAGGCCGGCGACGGCGTGGATGCGCTCGTCGCGCGCGGCGACGGCATACGCCTCCTCGCTGCTCTCGGCGCTGCCGCCGACCTCGACGATGGCGACGAGGCCCGAGCCCCACGCGCGCGCCATGGCTTCGTCGTAGTCCTTGCGAAACGCGCGCGACCACGTGTGCGAGTGGGCGTCGACGATGGGTGCATCGAGGGGACTCATGGCGTCGTCCTCCACGGCGCGACCGTCACTGGCCGAGCCTCGCCTCCTCCTCGTCGACGAGCGAGTCGTCGAGCTTGCGGAACAGGGGCGAGGGCTCCGGGAGCGGTGTGCCGGCCGCGATTGGCGTGCGCTGCCAGCCCGCGGCCTGTATATCGCCCTCGCAGCCGGCGAGGGCCCACGCTCGCGGCGAGGTGAACGGCAGGAACGGCTGGAAGAGCGTCGCCAGTCCGGCGATCGTCTGGATGGCGGTCGACAGCGTCTCCGCCGCCGACTCGCGGTCCTCGCGCACGGCCGCCCACGGTGCGCGCTCGTCGAGGTAGCGGTTCGCCTCCTGCGCGACGCCCATCACGGCCTGGATGCCCGCACGCAGCCGGAGCGCGTCGATGTGCCCGCCGACCTCGTCGAATGCGGCGTCGACGCGCGCGAGCAGCGCCGCCGACTCAGGAGCGAGCGTCGCGGGCGCCTCGGGCATGCCGGCGTCGAAGTGGCGTCGGGTGAGCGTCATCACGCGGTGGACCAGGTTGCCCCAGCGCGCGACGAGTTCGTCGTTGTTGCGGCGCACGTATTCGGCCCACGTGAAGTCGGTGTCGGAGGTCTCGGGCATCATCGCCGTCAGCGCGTAGCGCAGCGGGTCGGGGTCGTGGCGGTCCAGGTAGTCCGGCATCCAGATCGCCCAGTTGCGCGAGGACGAGGCCTTCGAGCCGGAAATGGTCACGTACTGGTTGGCGGGCACGTCGTAGGGCAGGTTGAGGTCGCCGTAGCCGAGCAGCATCGCGGGCCAGATCAGCGTGTGGAACGGGACGTTGTCCTTGCCCTGGAAGTAGACGGTGCGCGCCGCCGGGTCCTTCCACCACGCCTCCCACGCATCGGTCTCGCCGGAGTGCTGCGCCCACTCCCTGGTCGCCGAGAGGTAGCCGATGACCGCCTCGAACCACACGTAGATGCGCTTCTCGTCCCAGCCGTCGAGGGGTACCGGGACGCCCCACTCGATGTCGCGCGTGATCGCGCGGTCGTGGAGACCCTCGCGCAGCATCCCCAGCGCGAAGTTCCGCACCGCGGGACGCCAGTGCTCCTGTGGGTCGATCCACTTGAGGAGCTCGTCGTTGAAGGCGCTCAGGCGCAGGAAGCAGTGGTTCGTTCGCCGCGCCTCTGGCGTCGCGTCCGACAGCCGCGAACGAGGGTTGATGAGTTCGAGGGCGTCCATCGTGCGGCCGCACTCATCGCACTGGTCGCCGCGCGCGCCGTCGTAGTCGCAGTAGGGGCACGTGCCCTCGACGTAGCGGTCCGGCAGGAAGCGTTCGGCCTCCGGGTCGAACAGCATCGTCATCTCGGCCTCGTAGATGTGGCCGCGCTCGTGGAGGCGCAGGAAGATGTCCTGCGTCACGTCGGCGTGGTTCTGCGTGCCGGTCGACGTGAACAGGTCGAAGGAGATGCCGAAGCGCTCGAAGGTGTCGAGGAACGACGCGTGGTTGACCGCGATGACTTCCTCGGGCGTCACGCCCTGCTGCTCCGCGCTGATCGTGACGGGCGTGCCGTGCACGTCGGAACCGGAGACCATGAGCGTGCGGTCACCGCGCATGCGGTGGTAGCGGGAGAAGATGTCGGCGGGGAGGTAGGCGCCGGCGATCTGGCCCGCGTGCAGCGCGCTGTTTGCGTACGGCCAGGCGACGGCGGCGAGGACGGTTTCGGGCATCGGCGGGATCGTAGCACCTGCGCCCCGCACGGCCACGCGAGGCGGCCCCCTCCATGCGGTACGCTGGTCGCCTGTGGACCTGACGATCATCATCCCCGCCTACAACGAGGAGGCCTACCTGCCCTCCACCCTCGACGCCATCGAGATTGCGGCCGCGCACCTCGGCGGGCGCGCCGGCGCGGAGGTCGAGACGATCGTCGTCGACAACAACAGCGATGACGCGACTGCTGCCATCGCCGCGGGCAGGGGCGCGAGGGTCATCGCGGAGCCGGTGCAGGGCATCGGCCGCTCACGCAACGCCGGCGCACGCGCCGCTCGCGGCGAGGTACTCGTCTTCATCGACGCCGACGTGATCGTCCCGCGCACGCTGCTCTCCGCCATCCACAACGCAATGCGCGACCCGTCGTGCGTCGGCGGGGCAGTCGACGTGGACTACCGCCCGCGACGGCGGTCGATGCAGCTCTACCTGCGTGCGTGGGGACTCCTCGCACGCCTCACCGGAATGGCGCAGGGTGCGGCGCAGTTCTGTCGCAAGGACGCGTTTGAGGATGTCGGCGGCTACGACGAGCAGGTCTGGATCGGCGAGGACGTCGACTTCTACTGGAGCCTGAAGCGGCTGGCGAAACGCTCGAACGGCCTCACGCGCTTCATCCGCCAGCCGCGCGTCCAGCCCTCGACGCGCCGGTTCGACCACTGGCCGTTGTGGCGCGTGCTGGTCTGGACGAACCCGGTCGTGATCGCGCTGCTGCGACGCTGGAAGCGAGCCTGGAGCGGCTGGTACTCGGACCCGGTGCGGTAAGCATCAGACAGGGGATCCGCCCTCCGGCGTGGCCCCGGCCGTTGACCCCCGATCCGGCTGGTTCTACCATTCACAAAAGCAGGGTGACCGTGGCGGGACCCCAATGCGACAGCCTGGCAACAGAACAGCCCCGGGGCGTATCCCGGGCATGACCCCTCCCTCGTGGCGGGGTCTTTGTGTATCTGCCATTCCCCGACGCCGTACTCGCCGCCTCGCGCCGATGGACCACGTGTGACCACGACGGAAGAGGGGATCCGGAGATGACGGCCGAACGCAAGAGCCTCGAGCGCGCGTGGGGGTTCGACGATGTCGCCATCGTCCCCGGCGCCGTGACCACCAACCCCGATCTCGTCGAGCCGGCCTTCACGCTGGGCGAGCACAGCTTCGATGTCCCGATCCTCGCCTCGGCGATGGACGCCGTGGTCGACCCCTCGTTCGCCGCCGACCTCACCCGGGCCGGGGGCCTCGCCGTCCTCAACCTCGAGGGCCTCCAGACGCGCTACGAGGATACGGGCGCGGTACTCGACGAGATCGCCGCCGCCACCCTCGATCACGCGACCGAGATCATCCAGCACGTCTACTCCCAGCCCATCCGCGACGACCTCGTCGGCCAGCGCGTCGAGGAGATCCGCGAGCGCGGCGGCGTCGCCGCCGTGAGCGCGACCCCTGCCAACACGAAGCGCTTTGCGCCCATCGCGAAGGACGCGGGCGCCAGCTTCTTCGCCGTCCAGTCCACCGTCACGACCGCTCGCCACGTCTCGCGCTCGCTACGCGGGCTCCAGCTCGACGAACTCGTCGCGCAGCTCGACCCGCTCCCGGTGCTGGTCGGCAACACGGTCGACACCGGGGCGGCGGTCGAGCTGATGGAGACGGGCATCCACGCCATCCTCGTCGGCGTGGGGCCGGGCGCGGCGTGCACCTCGCGCGAGGTGCTCGGCATCGGCATCCCGCAGGTCAGCGCCACCCTCGACACCGCCTACGCGCGCGACCTGTACTTCGAGGAGACGGGCCGCTACGTCCCGATCATCACCGACGGCGGCATCCGGACCGGCGGCGACCTCTCGAAGTCGATCTGCGCGGGCGCCGACGCCGTCATGATCGGCTCGCCGTTCGCGGCGACGAAGGAGGCGCCGGGCCGCGGCTACCACTGGGGCATGGCGACTCCGCACGCCGAGCTGCCGCGCGGCGTCCGTGTCCACGTCGGCCAGCCGCGCACGCTCGACACGCTGCTCTTCGGCCCGACGTCCCGCACGGACGGCACCGAGAACCTCGTCGGCGCGCTCCGCACCGCGATGGCGACATGCGGCGCGCTCACCATCCCGGAGTTCCACGCGGCACGCATGGTGATTGCCCCGTCGATCAAGACGGAGGGGAAGATCTACCAGATGGCGCAGCGGATGCCGGGGTAGGGTGTGTCCCGTGCCTCCTGACACGCAGCGCTTGCCTCTGCGGGTGCGCGACGATCCGGGACGCGCCGAGGACTTCCAGATACTGCGGGAGGACGTTCCTGACTGGCTACAGGAGCCGCTGGCGGAGTGGATTCGACGGCGTGTCTGGGTTGGTGACGGCCTCAATTATCATTGGCACGCCGAAACGAGACTCAGCGCTCAGGCAGCGCTCCATCTAACAATACCTGAGTACATTCCAGACTTGCCCGTAGAGCATTATCTCGACGTTATTGACTACCTCATACCCACAGGGCGTTCTCGAGACCTTGAAGCGCTGGAGAAGCTGCTCGCCACTGGAGGATCGGTTTGGCGTGTCGATCGCAACGGATTGGTGCGCCGAGTCGACGAGACGATGCAGAGTGTCGCCGACTCGGTAGTGTCACGGCCAGAACGTCCAGCTCGGCACCTCAGAGACGCTTGGCGAGTGGCTTGGGGTCGGAGCACCGATGCTACGGCCGCCTATCGGGAGGCCGTCCGCGCAGTCGAGGCTGCCTATGCACCCATCGTGTCGCCGAAGAACGACTCAGCGACGTTAGGGACAATCATCGCCGACATCCGGAACAAGCCATCGAAGTTCTCAGTGAGGCTTCGAGCGGACGAGGATGACGCGAACGTCGAGCGGCTGCTCGGGATGCTGCAGATGCTCTGGAAGTCCCAATTCGATCGACACGGGACAGACGATGATGCGGTGCCACTCAACGTGAGCATCGATGAGGCTCGGGACGCCGTCGCCCTGGCAACCACCCTTGTGCACCTCGCTCAACAGGGCGGGTTCACTGCGAACGGGAGTTGAGTGCTCGCTACCCGAGCAAGCTGATAATGGTAGTCAAGAGTGCTGCGCTGGCACCTAGGCCGCTCGACACGATCCCGAACATCCACCTGATGAGACGCGCCGCGGAGCGGTCTAGCTCGGCACGCAGGATCTTACGGGTGACGAAGGAGCTCGCGTCGGCGGATCGCACTCAGGCGGTCTCGAAGTCGAGCGCGGTGAGGTCGACGTCAGGCGAGCGCCTGGAGAGGCCAAGCATCTCGACGCCGACGACCTCGTTCTCCTCGTTGTAATCGAGGACGATGCCGGGCGAGACCTCGTCGGATTCGACGATGGCGGAGTTGTCGAGGCGCAGGTACAGAGCGTCGGCCTTCTGGTCCACGAGCAGCCTCACAACGTCCTCCGTATCCTGCGGTCAAAGAATACGCTTATGGCTCGCCGTAGCGTGTTGAGTGAACTCTAGCTCCACCCCTCAATACCCCCGCCGCACCTCCAACACCCTACGGTTCCCCGCCAGGTCCCGATGCACCTCGATGTCCCCGCCCCCCAGCACCTCCACCACCCAGTCGCCGACGAGGCCTGACTGGCCGCCTCCGAGCTCGAGCAGGACGGCGACCGGGCCGTCGGCGATGTGGTCGGGGAGCTGGTCGACGAAGGCGCGGACAATGTCCACGCCGGTGTCGCCGCCGTCGACGGCGAGGCGAGGCTCGGCCGCGCGGATCTCGTCGGGGAGGCGCTCGTACTCGTCGGTGGGGATGTACGGGAGGTTGGCGGCGACCACGTCGAGCGGCTCGCTGATGGGTTCGAGCAGGTCGCCGGTGAGCAGCACGACGCGGTCGAGGAGGCCGAAGCGCGTGCGGTTGCGGCCCGCCCATGCCAGCGCCTCGGTCGACGAGTCGGTGGCGAAGACCTTCGCCGTAGGCGCGTGGCGCGACACGGCGAGCGCGACCGCGCCGCTGCCCGTGCCCGCGTCGGCGACGCGCACGAGGCGGCGCGCGTTGGGGTGCTCGCGGATCGCCGCGAGCGTCGCCTCGACGAGCGTCTCGGTCTCGGGGCGCGGAATGAGCGCACCTGGACCGACCTCGAATGTCAGCCCGTAGAACTCACGACGCCCGAGGATGTACGCGAGCGGCTCGCGCCCGCGTCGGCGCTCCATCAGCACCTCGAACGACGCCAGATGCTCGGCGTCGGCGGGCTCGCGGGAAGCCGCGATGACCTGCACACGCGTCAGGCCGGCGGCCTCGCCGTACAGCAGCTCGACCTCGAGCCGTGCCTCATCGAGGTCACTGGAGGCGTTGGCCGTGAGCAGCTCCCCGGCGGCTGCGTGCAGCCGCGCACCGAGCGACAGGGCGGGCTCGCTGCTGGTCACGTCGAGGGCGGCTAGGCGGTGGTGGCGGCGAGCAGGCGCGACTGCTCATCGAGCTGGACGGCGTCGATGAGGGCCTCGATCTCGCCGTCGAGGATGCGCGGGAGGCTGTGCAGCGTGATGTTCACGCGATGGTCGGTGACTCGGTCCTGGGGGAAGTTGTAGGTGCGGATCTTCTCCGAGCGGTCGCCAGTACCGACCTGCGTGCGGCGGGCGTCGGCGACCTCGGCATCGGCCTTCGCGCGCTCCATCTCGTAGAGGCGGGCACGCAGCACGCTCGCCGCCTTCGCGCGGTTCTTCGCCTGCGAGCGCTCGTCCTGGCAGATCACGACGATGCCCGACGGCTCGTGCGTGAAGCGCACCGCCGTGGCCACCTTGTTCACGTTCTGCCCGCCCGCGCTGCTGGCGTGGAAGATGTCAATGCGCACCTCGGACCAGTCGATGTCCACCTCGACCTCGTCGACCTCGGGCAGCACGGCGACCGTGGCCGTCGAGGTGTGAATGCGCCCCTGCGACTCGGTCTCGGGCACGCGCTGCACGCGGTGGACGCCGGACTCGTGCTTCATCCGGCGGTACGCGTCCTGTCCGCTGACCTCGAACGTGATCTCGCGGTACCCGCCGGGCCCGGACTCCGACGTGTTCAGCACGTCGAGCCGCCAGCCCTGGCGCTCGGCGTAACGCGAGTACATGCGGAACAGGTCGGCGGCGAACAGGGCGGCCTCGTCGCCACCGGCGCCGCCGCGGATCTCGATGATCGCGTCCTTCTCGTCGGCCGGGTCGCGCGGGAGCAGGGCGACCTTCATGTCCTCCTCGAGCTCCGCGAACAGAGGAGAGAGCCGCTCCTCCTCCTCGCGGGCGAGCTCTCGCTCGTCCTCGTCGTTGGAGCGGAGCAGTTCGTGCGCGTCGTCGAGGGCCTCGCCGGTGTCGCGGTAGCGACGCCCGAGGTCGACGACGCGTTCGAGTTGTGAGCGTTCACGGGCGATCTCGGCCATGCGGCGATGGTCGGCCATCACCTCCGGGTCGCCGAGGAGCGCCGTGAGCTCCTCGAACCGCGCTTCGATCTCGGCAATGCGTTCGAGCATGGGACTAGGGTAGCAGGGGGTGTGGTCGGGAGCCCGGGCCGGCCCCAGTGCTACGATGTGTCGACCGCTCCCACGCGGTGGAGGCATCGACGACATGGCCATCTCACTGGCCGAAGAACAGCGCCGCATGAACCGGCATCCCGGCATCGTGTTTCGTGATGGGGCGACCGGGCGTCGTCCTGCGCTTGAGGACGGCCCCCAGGTGTGGGTGTTGGCGAGGCTCTTTCGCGAGCACCCGCTCGACAGCGAGGTGGCCAGGAAGCGCGCCGCCACCGAAACCGCGACATGGATGGAGTTGCCGTTCCGGTCCGTGCTCGCGGCTGTCCGCTACTACGTCGACTACCGTGACGAGATCGACGACTGGATCCGCAACCTCGACGAGCACTCGGATCGAGCAGAAGCAGCCTGGCGGGTCAAGCAGGGTCTGGCTTCGTAGTTGAAGCTACTTCTCGACGAGATGTGGTCACCAGCGGTGGCCAGGCAGCTGCGTGCGCGCGGGCACGACGTGGTGGCGGTGGCGGAACGACGAGCCCTCCGCACGAAGTCAGACGAAGTGATCCTGGCGGCTGCTCTGAAGGAGAACCGTATCGTCGTGACGGAGGATGCTGATGACTACCGCGACCTCGCGCTGGCCGAGGCGCGTGCGGGCCGTGGGTACCCAGCGTTCATCGTCACCAGCAATAACAGGTGGCCGCGTGGAAACCCTCGAACGCTGGGCCGCCTCGTGCGCGCACTCGACGCGCTACTGGGCTCCGGCGTGACGATCGAGGGTGAGCACTGGCTGACTCCGATCGACCGACGCTTGTTGGTGCGCGCGAGTGAGTTCCTCGAACCGCGCATGGGACTCGGGAGCCCGTGCTGGCGTCGGTGCTACGATGTGTCGACCGCTCCCACGCGGTGGAGGCACTGAGGGTGACGAAGAAGCACCTGTCTATCGAGCTCGAAGATGCAGTGCTTGAGGCGCTCGACGAGCACGTCCGCGAGGAGGGCGAGTCGCGCGAGGACGCCGCGGCGCGGCTCCTCGAAGAGGGCCTGCGGATGGCGAAGCACCCGTGGGTCTTCTTCCGTACGGAGCCCGCAGGCCGACGCCCGGTACTCATGGGGGGCCCCGACGTGTGGATGGTGGCGCGTCTCTTCCGCGACCTCCCGCTCGATGGCGATGAAGCGATTGAGCGCGCCGCTGACCACGCGGTCGCGCTCCTCAGCAGCGTGCCGCGGCACATGATGCTGGCCGCCATCGGGTACTACATCGACTACCACGACGAGATCGATGAGTGGATGCGCATCCTCGACGAAGAGTCGGAACAGGCTGAGGCGGAGTGGCTGCGTAAGCGCGAGCTCCAGCGCGCTTGAGGCTCCTTCTCGACGAAATGATGGACCCGGCCGTAGCGGCAGGGCTGCAAGCGCGCGGCCACGATGTCGTCGCTGTGAGTGATGTACGCACACTGCGCGGCCTTCCAGACCACGGGATTCTCGCTGTTGCGCGTGCGGACGATCGCGTGGTCGTGACGGAGGATCGAGGCGACTACCGCCGGCTAGTCGCCGTCGAGGTGCGGTCCGGAGGGCAGCATCCCGGGCTCATCCTGACCAGCAACCGGCGCTGGCCGCGTGCGCATCCGCGCACAGTCGGTCGCCTCGTGCGCGCGCTCGACGCGCTGCTACGTTCCGGCCAGACGATCGAGGGCGAGCACTGGCTGACGCCGGTCGACTGAAGTCGGCGCCTACTCGTCGCCTCCGACAACGCCTGCCGCGTCGCCCACTCCTACCTCGCGCTGCTCACCGTCGCCCGCGAGGTGCTTGAGTTGCACCACGCCGCGTTCTGCCTCGTTGTCGCCGAGGATGGCGGCGTAGCGGGCGCCGGAGGCGCCGGCGCTGCGGAGCTGGGCGCGCATCGAGCGGCCGGGGATGCCGGCGCGCACGACGAGGCCCGCCGAGCGTAGCGACTGCGCGAGGCGCAGTGCTGCCGCCGGGCCGTGCTCGCCGAGCGGGATCGTGACCACGTCGACCGCGGCGTCCGAGGGGGGCTCGATGCCGCGGGCGCGGAGGTTGAGCACCGTGCGCTCGACGCCCATCGCAGTGCCCGTGCCCGGCGTCGGAGGGCCGCCGAGGAGCTCGATCAGGCCGTCGTATCGGCCGCCGGCGCTGACCGTGCCCTGCTGGCCCCCCGCTGGGTTGTTGACCACCGGCGGCTCGAACTCCCAGACCGTGCGTGCGTAGTAGTCCAGGCCGCGCACGATGTTCGGCGCGACCACGTAGGGCACGCCCGAGGCGTCGAGGAGCGTCTTCACTTCCTCGAAGTGCTGGGCGTCGTCGTCCGTGAGGTAGTCGAGGATGTTCGGGGCGCTCTGGAGCGCGGGATGGCTGGCGTCCTCCTTCGAGTCGAGGATGCGCAGCACGTTCGTCTCGAAGCGGCGCTGCGAGTCGTGTGAGAGGCCGTCGAGGTGCGGACGCAGGTGCTCCCGGAGCACGTCGACGTACGTGCGGCGCGTCTCAGCCGTGCCGATCGAGTTGATGCTGAGCGTCAGGTCATCCAGCCCGATCTCTCGGAAGAGCGTGTACTGGAGTTCGATGATCTCGGCGTCGGCGGCGGGCGACGGGTCGCCGATGCACTCGACGCCGAATTGCCAGAGCTGGCGGTAGCGGCCCGCCTGCGGGCGGTCGTAGCGGAACATCGGGCCGAAGTAGTAGAGGCGCACGGGCTGGGGGCGGCTGCCCATGCCGTGCTCGATGTAGGCGCGGCAGACAGCCGCGGTGCCCTCGGGCCTGAGGGCGAGCTCGCCGCCGCCGCGGTCCTCGAAGACGTACATCTCCTTCGAGACGATGTCGGACTCGTCGCCGGCGGTCCGCGCGAAGACGCGCATGTCCTCGACGATCGGAGTGCTGATCAGGCGGTAGTCGAAGGAGCGCGCGACGCGCTCCGCCGTGTCGCGGACGAAGCGCCAGAGCGGCTCGTCCTCAGGGAGGACGTCGCTCATGCCGCGAGGAGCCTGCAGGTCCGCCATCGGTGTCCCATCCAGGTTGTGACCGCCTCGAACGAGGGTACGCGCTGCGCCTCTCGCGTTCATCACGCGCTGTCTCCGGGAGCCACGAAGTGCTAATCTGCCTGATCATGACCACGTCCGGCCTGGACGAACGCACCGGGACGACCTACGGCGACGGCTCCTCGGAGCTGCTTGAATCGCTGCGCGGGTACCTCCCCGACGATCGCCTCGAAGAAGTCCGGCACGCCTACGAGTTCGCCGCCGAGTGCCACCGTGAGCAGCTGCGCCGCTCGGGCGAGCCCTACATCACGCACCCGGTCGCCGTAGCCCAGCTCGTCGGTGAGCTGCACATGGACGCCCATACCGTGCAGGCGGCGCTCCTCCACGACGTCATGGAGGACTGTGATGTCAGCCGTGAGCAGCTGGTCAGCCGCTTCAGCGTCGACGTCGCCAACCTGGTCGAGGGCGCGACGAAGATCGACCACATCCCCTCGACGGCCGCGCCCGGCGGCAAGGGCGCCGTCGACGCCGAGACCCTGCGCAAGATGCTGCTCGCGATGGCCGAGGACGTGCGGGTCGTGATCGTGAAGATCGCGGACCGGCTCCACAACATGCGCACCATCGAGCACCTCGACCCGCACCGGCAGCGCGAGATCGCGCGCGAGACCATGGACATCTACGCGCCGCTCGCGGGCCGGCTCGGCATCTGGCAGATGAAGTGGCAGCTCGAGGACATGGCGTTCCGCCTGCTCGAACCCGATCAGTACCGCCGCGCCGCCACGGCGATCTCATCGCGGCGGACCCAGCGCGAGCGGTTCGTGCGGCGCATCGAGCGGCAACTACGCGAGGCGCTCACCACCGCCGGCGTCGACGCCAACGTGACGGGGCGCGTGAAGCACCTCTACTCGACGCACGAGAAGATGCAGCGCTACGCCGCCGAGGGTAAGTCGTTCGACCAGATCCACGACCTCGTCGCGCTGCGCGTGCTCGTGAACAACGTCGGCGACTGCTACCACGCGCTCGGCGTGGTGCACCAGACGTGGCACCCGATCCCCGGCGCGTTCGACGACTACATCGCGAGCCCGAAGGAGTCGCTGTACCAGTCATTGCACACGAGCGTCATGGGGCCGGGCGCTCGGACGTTCGAGGTGCAGATCCGCACCAACGAGATGCACGAGGTCGCCGAGTACGGCGTCGCGGCGCACTGGCGCTACAAGGAGGACGCGAGCGCCAGTGACCGCCAGTACGAGGAGCGCATGGCCTGGCTGCGTCACCTCATCGAGTGGCAGCAGGAGGCGTCGGGCACCGAGGACTTCCTCGAGTCCGTGAAGACGGACGTGTTCCGCGACCAGGTCTTCGTCTTCACGCCGCGCGGCGACGTGCGCGTCATGCCCGCCGGCTCGACGCCGATCGACTTCGCGTATCGCATCCACACCGACCTCGGGCACCACTGCACCGGCGCCCGCGTCAACGGACGCATCACGCAGCTCAACACGCCACTCCAGAACGGCGACATCGTCGAGATCCTGAGCAGCAGACGCTCGAACGGGCCCTCGCGCGACTGGTTGAGCACGGAGCTCGGCTACCTCGGTTCGAGCCACTCCCGCCAGAAGGTCCGCCAGTGGTTCCGTCGCCAGGAGCGCGGCGACAATGTCGCGCGCGGACGCGAGTTGCTGGAGCGCGAGCGCAGGCGGATGGGCATCGACGAGGTGCCGGAGAACCTGCACCGCGACTTCAACTACGAGAGCCACGAGGACCTGCTCGCGGCGATCGGCTACGGCGATGTCTCGCTGCAGAACCTGAGCAACAAGCTCGCCGACCGCGGCGTTGAGCCCGTGCCGGCGCCGCAGCTCGCCGCCCCCACCGCCAGCGCTACCCGCGGCGCCCCGAGCGTGCGCGTGCTCGGGTCGGCCGGCCTGCACGTGACCCTCGCGCGATGCTGTGGACCGCTCCCTGGTGACGACATCATCGGATACATCACGAGGGCGCGAGGGGTCACCGTCCACCGCCGTAGCTGTCACAACGCGCGCAACGCCGCGGAGTCCGAGCGATACGTCGAGTGTGACTGGGGCCACAGTGGGGCGCTCTACTCGGCCGCGGTGGAGGTGCACGCGTGGGATCGCGTCGGCCTGCTGCGGGACATCAGTACCTTCGTGGCGTCCGAGCGCGTCAACATGGTGAACGTGAGCACGCAAGACCACGGCGACCGCTCCATCACGATCCACCTCACCCTTGAGACCGAGGGCCGCATCCAGGTCTCCCGCCTGATGGGACGCCTCGACGGCATCCGGGGCGTCATCTCGGTCGCACGTTCCGAGGGCTAACAACGTACGTACTGAACGATTGTTCTCCTGAACGAACGGATGTGCTAGACTCCGCGCCACGACGGCCCGATGTGCCGTACGAGTGGTGACGGAGGGTGCGCATGACGCTCGCAAAGGTTCGTAGCGGCGCGGTCGTCGGGGTCGAAGGCATCCCCGTCGACGTCGAGGTCGACATCGGCAGCGGGCTGCCGGCATTCAACATCGTCGGACTACCGGACACGGCCGTGCAGGAGGCTCGCGAGCGCGTGCGCGCCGCGATCCGCAACGCGGGCTTCGAGTTCCCGCTCCGACGCATCACCGTCAACCTCGCCCCCGCCGACGTGCGCAAGCAGGGGCCGCTCTACGACCTGCCGATCGCCGTCGCCATCCTCGTGGCGTCAAAGCAGGTGCCTGACCACTTCGGCGAGATGGCGATGCTCGGCGAACTCTCGCTCGACGGCCACCTGCGCCACGTCAACGGTGTGCTCCCCCTCGTGTCGATGTGCGCCGATGAGGGCATCGCCACCGCCGTCGTGCCGCCCGAGGATGTCGCCGAGGCACAGCTCGCCGAGACCATCGAGGTGCGCGCGCTCGAGACGCTGTCGAAGGTGCGCGAAGAGCCCGACACGTGGCTCGCCGAGTGTGCGCCCGACGGCGAGCGTGAGGAGCATCGGGCCGCGGTCGACCTTGCGGTGGTCCGTGGCCAGGAGCACGTGAAGCGCGCACTCGAGGTGGCCGCCGCGGGCAGTCACAACGTGATGCTGCAGGGGCCGCCCGGGGCCGGGAAGACGCTCCTCGCGCGCGCGGTGCCGGGCATCCTCCCCGAGTTGAGCGCGTCCGAGGCGCTCGACGTGACGAAGATCTACTCGGTCGCAGGGCTCGTTGGTCAGGACCGTGCGCTCGTGCGGCAGCGGCCGTTCCGGGCGCCCCACCACACGATCTCGCACGCCGGCCTCGTCGGCGGCGGGAGCACGATCCGGCCCGGCGAGATCTCGCTGGCGCATCGGGGCGTGCTGTTCCTGGACGAGTTCCCGGAGTACCCGGGCGCGGCCCTCGAGGCGCTGCGCGAGCCGCTCGAGAGCGGCTCGGTGACCATCTCGCGGGCGCGCGGGTCGCTCACGTTCCCCGCGCGCATCCTGCTGATCGCGGCCATGAACCCGTGTCCCTGCGGCTACTACGGCGACGCGCGCCGCACCTGCTCCTGCAACGACTCGACTGTCTCGCGCTACCAGCGGCGCGTCTCCGGCCCGCTCCTCGACCGCTTCGACCTGTTCATGGACGTGCCGCGCGTCGAGTACCACGAGCTGTCGGGCGCGCCGTCGGGCGAGCCGAGCGCAGCCGTACGAGAACGTGTCGAGGCCGCACGCACGCTCCAGCGCGAACGACTCACAGGGACTGAGCACCTGACGAACGCGGAGATGGGCCCCGTCGCGGTGCGCGAGTTCTGCCAGCAGCAGCTCGAGCCCGACGCCGAGCCGCTCCTCTCGGCGGCGATGGAACAGATCGGGCTCTCGGCGCGCGCGTTCCACCGCGTGCTGCGGGTGGCGCGGACCATCGCGGACCTCGCGGGCAGCGAGTCGATCAGCGCCGCCCACCTCGCCGAGGCGATCCAGTACCGGCGACGCGGCCCCGACTGAGCGCCGGCCTGCGCGTTGCGGCGCAGGGCGGCGGGCGGCTAGTGTGCGGGCGACCGCGAGGGGAGCCCGTCATGGCAGGTGAGTTGCAGTTCGTGCAGTACGAGATGGATGGCCACGTCGCCACCATCACGCTCAACCGGCCCGAGCGCCTGAACGCTGTCGGGAGCGAGCTCGCCGATGACCTCATCGCCGCGTGGGATGTCGCGATCCACGACGACGACGTGCGGGTCATCCTCCTGACCGGCGCGGGGCGCATCTTCTGCGCCGGCCGCGACATCAAGGAGCAGGCGGCGCTCGGTGGCCACACCACCGGCGCGCGCGGCCGCAACACCTCGCCGTACACCACGAAGCCCGTCGTCTGCGCGGTGCGGGGCGGTGCATGGGGCGCGGGCTGGGCCCTCGCGTACAACTCGGACATCGTGGTCGCGGCGGACGACGCCGTATTCGCCATGTCCGAGGTGCCCACGGGGACGATCGGACCGACCAACTTCGGCGTCATCAACAACATCCCGTGGCTCGCGGCGTCCGAGATCCTCATCCGCGGCCACCAGATCAGCGCCCAGCGCTGCTACGAGATCGGCCTCGCCAACCACGTCGTGCCGAGCGACCAGGTGATGCAGGTCGCACGCGGGATCGCCGAGGAGATCGCAGCACTGCCGCCTCGGCACGTGCAGGTCACGAAGGAGCAGCTGCTGATGGCGCGTCCTCGACTCTCGCAGTACCAGAGCGCCGTCGAGCTGCAGCAGGCGCAGGACTACCTGTACGCGCTCGAGGACACCAAGGAGGCCGCGGACGCCTTCGCCGAGAAGCGCACGCCCGTCTACCGCGGCCGCTAGCAGCCTCGTGCACGCCACGGGCAACGCTCCATGAACCCCGCGCAGATGCGGATGCTGCCGTTTCGCATCGCGTTCAGCGCGCGGGCGGTCGCGGACCTGCATCGCCGCATCGACGCGACGCGCTGGCCCACCATGCCGTTCGCTACGGGCTGGTCGGCGGGCACGGACGACGCTGTGCTGCGCTCTCTGGTGCGCTACTGGCGCACCGAGTTCGACTGGTTCGAGGTGCAGGAGCGGCTCAATCGCTATGCCCAGCTGCGCGGTCCCCTCGGCGATCCCGAGGGCGAGTTGCACTGCTTCCTGTTCGCGCCCGGCCCCGAAGCGAGTGAGGTCGCGCCGATCCCGCTGCTGCTGCTGCACGGCTGGCCCGGCTCGTTCATCGAGCTCATCCCGGCGGCAGAGCTGCTCTCACGGGGCGCCGGTGGCGGCCCGGCGTTCGAGGTGATCGTCCCGTCGCTGCCGGGCTATGGGTTCTCCGACGTGCCGCCTGAGCCGGGCATGCACCCGGGCCGCATCGCGGAGCGCATGCACGCGCTCATGGGCGCGCTCGGCTACGAGCGCTACGGGGTGCAGGGCGGGGACTGGGGCGCCGTGATCGGCGCGCGCCTCGCTCGGGCGCACCCGGAGGCCGTGGCGGGCCTGCACCTCAACTTCCCGCCGCTGCCACCGGTGGCCGAGGGCACGGAGCTGTCACCCGAGGAGTCCGAGTGGTGGAGCCGCCAGGCCGAGTGGCGTGCCCGCGAGGGCGCCTACGGCGCCATCCAGGGCACGAAGCCGCAGACGCTCGCCTACGCGCTCAACGACTCGCCCGTCGGACTGCTCGCGTGGGTACTCGAGAAGTTCTGGGCGTGGAGCGACCACGGCGATGACCTGTGGGAGACGTTCGACCGCGACGCCGTGTTGGCGAACGTTACGCTCTACTGGCTGACAGGGAAGGTGCTGTCGGCCGCGCGCACCTACTACGAGGCGCGCCAGGAGCCCCCTGAGCAGCCGGGCGGCCGGATCGAGACGCCGACGGCCTACGCGCGCTACCCGGCCGAGCCGTGGGCGGCGCCCCGATCGGCGGTTGAGCGCTCGTACAACCTCGTGCGGTGGACCGAGTTGGACCGGGGCGGGCACTTCGCGGCGCTGGAGCAGCCCGAGCTCTTCTCGGACGACGTGGCAGCGTTCTTCTCAACGCGTGCGTAGCGCCCTCGGTTGCTCCGCGCGAGCGGGCGTCCCTACACTGAAGGCCATGCCCTCGTAGCTCAGTGGATAGAGCACCGGCCTCCGGAGCCGGGGGCGCAGGTTCGAGTCCTGCCGAGGGTACCACCGACATAACGCCACGACTCCGACCGCCTGGTCACGTCCGCCGGGGACAGCAGCGCGACGGTGAGACAGTCGGACGCTTCGGAGACCGGGCCGGGCCCGAGGCCTTGAGCCGCACCGACGCTCTGGATGCTACCGTGCGCGGGGCCGTGCAGCGCCACGGCCCGCCGCCGAGAGGCCGTGCATGAGCCTGCCGTCGATTGGTGACCTCCCGCTCCAGCAGCGGCGCATCATCCGCGCCTGGTGCATGTACGACTGGGCCAACTCGGCGTTCGCGACGAGCCTCGCGGCCATTGTGCCTATCTACTTCGTCTTCCTGTTCAAGGAAGCCGTCGGCGAGGGCGGGACCTTTCTCGGCATCTTCACCGGCAGCTCGATGTGGAGCCTCGGCGTCGCGCTGTCGACGGGGTTCGTGGCGTTATCGAGCCCGGTCATTGGCGTCATCGCGGACCGCGTGCCGATACGGCGCGCGCTGCTGGCCACGTACACGACAATCGGCTCGGTGTTCACGCTGCTGGCGTTCTTCGCCCCGTACGCGCCCGAGCCATGGATGTGGATGTTCGTCACGTTCTCCGTGGCGAACGTCGGGTTCGTCGGCAGCCTCGTGTTCTACAACTCGTTCCTCCCGCACCTCGGCCCGAGGCACCTGCTCGACGACATCAGCAGCCGCGGCTACGCGTACGGGTATCTCGGCGGCGGGCTGCTGCTGGTGGTGCATCTCGCGTTCATCCTCGCAACGCGTGACACCGACTTCGCCGACCTCGCGACGCGCCTCGCAATGGCGTCGGTCGGCGTGTGGTGGTTCGGGTTTGCGCTCTGGACGCTGCGAGTGGTGCCCGAGCCACCCGTGCAAGGTTCCGAGGAGCGACTGCCACCGCTCTCCGCGATCGCGATCGGGTTCCGCGAGTTGCGGCGGACGTTCGGCGAGATCACGAAGTTCCGTGTGACGGTCGTGTTCCTGGTTGCGTACCTGCTGTTCAACGACGGGATCTCGACCGTGACCGCGATCGCGGGCGCGTACGCCGCCGACACACTCGCGATCCCCCTCGTGTTCAACATGGGCACGATCGCCACCATCCAGTTCGTCGCCGTCCCCGGCGCGCTCGCGTTCGCGTGGCTCGCGGACCGCATCACGACGAAGCCCGCGCTCATCGTTGCGCTGGTGGGGTGGGTCGGCATCGTGCTGATGGGAGTCTCGCTCGCGCCGCTGCCACCTGCCGACCACGGCGACTTCGACATCCAGCTCGAGTACCGCGACGCGTCCCGGGACTACGTCGTGGGGGTCGCACCGGACCTCGACGACGGGTACGAGCTGCGCGGGCGCGACCAGTACTGGCGGATCGAGGAGGGTTACTCGTTCCGCGCGTCCGCCGTCGAGGGTCTGGCCGAGGCGTTCCGGGACACCAGCCACGTCGAGTACGCCGTGTCTATCCGCGGGGGTCCGCTGGACGGGGACTCGGGTGTCGGCGAGGGGCACCCTTCGATGCTGGGCGCCGGGCCGGTCGATTGGTGGCCGTCGCTCGTACGCGACCGGGTATGGCAGCCGCTGGGCCTGGCCGTGGGGCCGCAGTGGCTGCTGCTGGGCGCGATGGTGGGATGGGTGATCGGCGGGAGCCAGGCACTGGCGCGTAGCCTCTTCGCGCAGATCACGCCGGAGCGCCGCAGCGGCGAGTTCTTCGCGTTCTTCGGGTTCATCGGTCGCGCGTCGTCCGTGTTCGGCCCGACGCTCTACATCGCAGCGACGGCCCTGTTCGACACGCGCGTGGCGGTGATGTCGATCCTCATCATCATCGTCGCCGGGACCATCGTGCTGCGCTGGGTCGATGTCGCAGAGGGCGCTCGTGTCGCCGCCGAGGAGGACGCGCGGGTCGCTCAGGCCTGACCGCTCGGAGCGGCGAGCGCTCCGCTATCATCGGCGCACTATGGGCTTCATCCACGACCGCCTCGACATGTCCGGCCGCGTCGCCATCGTCACCGGCGGCGGGCGCAACCTCGGACGCGGCATCGTGCTCGGCCTCGCCGACGCGGGAGCGACGGTCGTCATCGCGGAGATCGACGAGGACACGGGACCTGCGATGGAACAGGAGCTGCGCGATGCCGGGCACGAGGCGCTCTTCATCCGCACCAATGTCCGCGACGCCGACTCTGTCGAGGCGCTGATCGCGGGCACCGTCGAGCAGTTCGGACGGCTCGACGTGATGGTCGCGAACGCTGGCGGCATGTTCCAGGCGCCCGCGCTCGATATCTCGAAGCGCGGCTTCGAGGCCGTCATCGACCTCAACCTCATCGGCACGTGGCTCTGCGATACGGCTGCCGCGCGAGCGATGATCGAGGGCGGGCGCGGGGGCAGCATCGTGAACATGTCCTCGCAGAACGCGCTCTACGGTGCGCTCAACGGCCCGCACTACGGGGCCGCGAAGGCCGGCATCCTGGGCCTCACGCGCTCCGTCGCGGCCGAGTGGGCCGAGCACGGCATTCGCGTCAACGCGCTGGCGCCTGGTGGCCGGACGGCTCGCGCAGGCGCCGCGCCGCGCGAAGGCCAACTCGCCGGCGGTGGGGACGCCGAGTACATCGAGAACGTCGCCGCGGCCGCGGTGTACCTCGCGTCGGACCTCGCGAGCTGGATCACGGGCCACACGCTCGTGGTGGACGACGGCGGGACGTTCACGAACGCCGCGCCGCGCGGCGCGTAGGCCGGACCAACGTCGATCGCGCGCGGCGCGAGCGCTACTCCCGTGTGGAGTACGATCACCGGGTTGTGATAGCCGCCCTGACGCAACTGCGCTCGCTCACCGGCCTCGCCGCCGGGGCGATGCGCGCGCTCGCCATCGCGAAGAGCGGGCGCGCCAACCCGCCCGTCTCCGGTCGGTTGCGCGTCGGCGGCCTCGATGAGCGCATCACGGTCACGCGCGACCGCTTCGGCATCCCCCACGTCGAGGCATCCACCGACGCTGGCGCGGTCTTCGGACAGGGCTTCGTCCAGGCCCACGACCGGCTGTTCCAGCTCGAACTGTTCCGGCGTGCGGCATCGGGCCGGCTCGCGGAGGTGTTCGGGCCGCGCGCGCTCGACGCGGACCGCTTCGCGCGGCGACTGGCGCTCGCGGGTCTCGCGAAGGGCGACCTGGCGGCGGCCGACGACGAGGCTCGCACGCTCCTCGAGGCGTTCGCCGACGGCGTGAACGCCGCGGTCGACTCGCTCCCCGCGCTCCCGCCGGAGTTCGCCATTACGAACGCGCCACCGGAGCCGTGGCACGCCGAGCACTCGCTGCTCGTCGGCCGGCTGCTGCTGCTGGGCTTCTCGCCCAACTGGGACGCCGAACTACAACGCGACCGGATGGTCGCGGCGCTGGGCCCCGAACGCGCCGCGTTGGTCGACATCCCGTACCCGGCCGCCGCGCCGACAACGACCGGCGAGGCGTACGAGGGCACCATCGAACGACTGCTCGGCGCATACCAGGGGATCGACGCGGCCGGAGTGCCCACCGGGGGCGCCTCGAACGCGTGGGCGCTCACGGGAGCACACACCCGCAGTGGCGCGCCGCTGCTCGCGAGCGACCCGCACGTGCGCTTCGGCGTGCCCAGCCTGTTCCACGTCGCGCACATCCGCGGGGGGAACCTCGACGTGATCGGGGCCGGCGTGCCCGGGGTGCCGGGCGTGGTGATTGGCCACAACCAGGACGTGGCGTGGGGCATGACGGCCGGACTCGCCGACGTGAGTGACTGCTACATCGAGGAGTTCGACCCTGCTGACCCGGAGCGCTACCGCACACCGGATGGATGGGAGCGCGCCCGCGCACGCACCGAGCGCCTCGAGGTGCGCGGCGGCCCGCCGGTCGAGGAGACGATGCTCCAGACACGCCATGGCCCCGTGGTCGGACCCGCGCTGCCGGACGAGGACCGCGCGATCGCGCTGCGTTCGACGGCCCTCGAGCCCGGCGAGACGGTCGGGCCGCTCCTCGACGCGAACCGGGCGCGCGACGCACCGGGGTTCGACGCAGCTATCGCGCGCTGGCCCGGCGCGACGTTCAACTTTGTCTTCGCCGATCGCGACGGAGCGATCGGCTACCGCCTGGCCGGGTCGATCCCTCGACGCACCGAGGGGCAGGGGCTGGTGCCCCAGCACGGGGCGACGTCTCCAGGGCCGCCGGAGCTGCTCCAGGCGGACGAGATGCCGCACCTCAGCGACCCACCCGCCGGCGTCATCGTCTCGGCGAACCAGGCGCCGGGCGGCCCCCTGGAGCTGGGCGAGGAGTGGATGGAGAGCTACCGCGCCGAGCGCATCTCGGAGCTTCTCGCGGGTCGGGACGACCACACGGTCGCCTCATGCCAGGCGATCCAGGCGGACCTCCACAACGCCGCACTCGTCACGCTGCGCGACCTGCTGCTCGCGCGCGAGGTCGTCACGGACGAGGAGACGCGCGCCGTGCTCGCGGGCTGGGACGGGCAGGTGACCGCAGCCAGTGCGGGCGCCGCGATCATGGAGACCGTCTACCAGGAGGCCGCGCGCAGCCTCACCGCGCGTGTTGCCGGCACGATGTCGGACATGGCGCTCGGGCGCGGGCTCGGCGGACCGGCCGGGGAAGACTCGCGGTTCCACTACCGTCTCCAGGGCCGCATCGTCGCGGCGCTCGTCGCGGCCGACCCGCCGTGGTGCGACGGCGACGAGGACCGCGACCGCGTGCTTCGGGCGTCGATGGAGCGAGCCCTCGGCGAACTCCGCGAACGCCTCGGCACTCGCACGGCCGGTTGGCGCTGGGGCGCGCTGCGCCCCTCGCGGCAGCCCCACCCGCTGGGGGGCGTGCCGGGACTCGGCCGCGCGTTCGCCGTCGGTCCGGTCGAGAGGCCGGGCGACGTGAACACGGTGTGGCAGGGGGGCTACTCGGTGCACCATGGGCCCGCTGCGGCTGCGGGATTCGCGCCGGGGTACCGGCAGGTCATCGACCTCGCGAACTGGGACCGCTCGACGTTCCAGATGCCGGCCGGCAACTCCGGGATCCCCGGCCACCCGCACTACGACGACTGCGCCCCCGAGTTCTTCGAGGGGCGGCAGCGACCGCTGCTCTACTCGCGCGAGGCGATCGCGGCGAACGCGGAGGGTACGCTGGTGCTCGAACCGATCGGGGTGCGGCCATGACCACGTCGCCGGCGGGCCTGGAGACGCGGATGCGCGAGTACCGCCCTCGCGTCGACGCAGAGATGCGCGCAGTCGTCGGCGACAGTCCGGCTGGGCTCTACGCGTGGATGCGCTACCACCTCGGCTGGGAGGACCGCGAAGGGACACCCACCGGCCGCGGCCCGGGCAAGATGCTGCGCTCGACGGCACTGCTGCTCTCCGCCGAGGCGTGTGGCGGGGCAGTTGAGCGCGCGATCCCGGCGGCGGCCGCCGTCGAACTCCTCCACAACTTCTCACTCGTCCACGACGACATCGAGGACGACAGCGACACACGCCGCGGGCAGACCGCGCTGTGGAAACTGGTGGGTCTGGCGCAGGGCATCAACACCGGCGACGGCATGTTCACCCTCGCGCGCGTCGCGATGCACCGGCTCCCCGATGCCGGCGTCGAGCCGGCCGTCGCGTTCGCGACCACCGAGGAACTCGACCGCGCCTGTATGCGGCTCATCGAGGGCCAGTACCGCGACATCGCCTTTGAGACGCGTGCGAGCGTCGACCGCGACGAGTACCTCGCGATGGTCGAGGGCAAGACTTCGGCACTGTTTGCGGCATGCGCCGCCATGGGCGCGCTGATCGCGGGCGCGCCGCGTGAGCGCGTCGACGCGCTGCGCGAGTGGGGGAGGCAGATCGGCCTCGCGTTCCAGGCAGTCGACGACCTGCTCGGCATCTGGGGCGACCCCGCGGTGACGGGCAAGCCCGTCGGCGACGATGTCGCCGTCCGGAAGCAGACATTCCCCGTCATCGCCGCGCTCGCCTCCGGCAACGCGCCGAGCCTCGAGGCTGCCTACCGCAGGACACCCGACGGCGAACCGGTCGTCGCCGAGCTGGACGTCGCAGCACTGACCTCGGAGATCGAGGCATCGGGCGCACGCTCGACTACGGAGGCTCTCGTGCGCGAGCACCGCGCGCGTGCGGACGACGCCCTCGCTGCCTCGGGACTCGGCGCCGCGGAACGCGCACCGTTCGAGGAGTACGCGGACCTGGCGACTGCTCGTGAGGCATAGCCCCCGGCACGCCGACGTGCATATCATCGACTCGTGAACAGCCTTCC
Organism: Dehalococcoidia bacterium; assembly: GCA_965208885.1. Lineage (GTDB taxonomy): Bacteria > Chloroflexota > Dehalococcoidia > UBA2979 > UBA2979 > VXMT01. The sequence continues at coordinate 251,687 of CBDBPS010000002.1, read as the reverse complement.
CGCCAAGCGCAGCATCCGCGACATCGACCTCGCAGGCCGTCGCGTCTTCCTCCGCGTCGACTACAACGTGCAGGTCGAGGACGGCATGGTCATCGACGACATGCGACTGCGCGAATCGCTGCCGACCATTGCGTACCTGCGCAAGGCCGGCGCGAGCGTGATCCTCTGCTCGCACCGCGGCCGCCCGCGAGGGCAGGTGGTCGAGAACCTCCGCAACGTCCCTGTCGCGACACACCTGTCGAGGCTCATCGAGACGCCCGTGCGCTCGGTGGGCGACTGCATCGGCCCGGAGGCCGAGGCGGCCGCAGCATCGCTCGCTCCCGGCGAGCTGCTGATGCTGGAGAACGTGCGCTTTCACCCCGGCGAGGAGGCGAACGACCCCGCGTTTGCCCAGCAGCTCGCGCGGCTTGCCGATGTCTACGTGAGCGACGCCTTTGGGACCGCGCACCGCGCCCACGCCTCGATCGTCGGGGTCCCGGAGTACCTGCCCGCGGTTGCCGGATTGCTGCTCGAGCGAGAATTGAACGCGCTCGGCGGCCTGACCGAGCCGGAGCGCCCATTCGCCATCGTGATCGGTGGCGCCAAGGTGGCCGACAAGATCGCGATCCTCAGCCACCTTGTCGCCCGCGCGGACGTGGTCTGTGTCGGGGGTGCGGTCGCCAACACGTTCCTGGTGGAGCAGGGCGCCGATGTGGCCGACTCGCTCTGGGAGCGGGACGGCCTGGATGCCGCGCGCGAGGTGCTCCGGCAGGCGGGCGAGCGGCGCGACCTCAGGCTGTACCTCCCGGTGGACGCCGTCGTGGGCTTCGGAGCAGCGGACGCCGGCCACATCCGCAAGGTGCCCGTGGACAGCGTGCCGCCGGACTGGCGCATCCTCGACATTGGCCCGGCGACGGTCGAACTGTTCCGCACCGTGCTGCACCCGATGCGCACCGTGGTCTGGAACGGTCCACTCGGCCTCTTCGAGCGCGAGCCGTTCGACTACGGCTCACTGGCGATGGCCGAGATGCTTGCAGACCTCGACGCGCAGGTGGTGATCGGCGGCGGCGAGACCGCGGCCGCCGTGCATCGGGCCGGCATCGAGAGCCGCATCTCGCACATCTCGACGGGAGGAGGCGCCTCGCTAGCGATGCTGCAGGGCCACGCGCTCCCCGCGGTGGACGCCCTCGACGACACGTAGGGTCGCCTCCAGGTCATTTTGACCAACCAGGTCAGATAGGTCAGACTGGTCAGATACGCGAGTCAGGTCGCGGCACAGCGCCGCATGGCCGACCCTGCGACCCTCGATGGGCGGTGGGCACGATGAACGAGACGAGCGAACGGATCGGTGCACGCGCACGGGAGGCTCACGCCGGCCCGAGCGAATCAGCGGCGAAGCACCTCGGCGTCTCCGAGGCGAAGGCGACCTTCTCGGCCCTCATCGAGGGCGTGCAGCATCGCGGCGAGCGCTACGTCATCGAGCGCCACGGGAAGCCGGCTGCGGCGCTGGTGAGCCTGGAGGAACTTGACCGCCTCGAGTCCCAGCGCCGGGCTCGGCAAGGCATGACGGGCGGCCTCGGCTTGATTGGCATGTGGCGAGGCATCCTCACTGACGCAGACATCGACGACATGGTCGACGCCATCTACGCCGACCGCGAGAACGACGTCCCGCGTGAGGTCGACACGAGCGACTGGGGCGTGTGAGGTTCCTCCTCGACACAAATACGCTCAGCGAGTTGATGAAGGACACGACATCACCGAGCTTGCTGCTCCGTCTGGCGATGACGGCCCCCGACGATCGGGCGACATCGAGCGTGACGGTGGGCGAGCTGCTCTTCGGGGCGCACCGTGCCGGCGTGCGATCGCGGGAACTCCTGGAGCAGGCCCGGCAGCTCGTCGCCAACGACATCTGGGTGTTGCCCTTCGACGGCGAGGCCGCCGAGGAATACGCCCAGCTGCGCGCCCACCTTGAAGCAGAAGGCATACCGATTGGCCAGGCAGACACACAGATCGCGGCTATAGCGCTCGCGAACGACCTCACTGTCGTGACTGCCAACGTCCGCCACTTCGAGCGCGTTCCGGGACTCGCCGTCGAGAACTGGCTCGAATAGCCCCCACGGCGCGTGGACCTCGACGGGCACGGGCACCCGTACAGGCGCTAGGCGTGCGGCTCGCATAGCATGTAGCCCATGGATCCCGAACTGATCCGGCGACTCTCGATCCCGGCCGACACCAAGGTCGTGCTGTGCGTCCTCGACGGCCTCGGGGGCCTCCCCGGCCCCCGCAGCCGGACCGAGCTCGAGGCGGCCGATTGCCTGTACCTCGACCGGCTGGCCGAGGAGGGGATGATCGGGCAGACGATCCCGGTCGGGCATGGCATCACGCCCGGCTCGGGGCCGGGCCACCTCGGCCTCTTCGGATACGACCCACTGGAGATCGAGGTCGGCCGCGGTGTGCTCGAAGCCACGGGCATCGACTTCGCGCTGGGCGCGAACGACCTCGCGGCGCGAGGCAACCTCTGCACCGTCGACGCCCACGGCAACATCACCGACCGCCGGGCCGGCCGTGTGGCGACCGAGATCACCGCCGAGATCGCCGAGCGCCTCTCCGGCATCGAGCTGCCCGGGTACGAGGCGCTCGTCCGCGAGGTGCGCGAGCACCGCTTCGTGCTGGTGCTGCGTCCCCTCGACGGCAACGCGCCGCTGAGCGCGGCGCTTTCCGAGACTGATCCACAACTCGAGGGTGCTCCGGCGCTGCCGGCAGAGGCGCTCGCACCGGAGGCCGCCGACGCCGCCGGGGTCGTGAACGCGTTCGCGAGCGAGGCGCGCGTCCGCATCGCCGAGCGCGAGACGGCCAACCAGGTGCTGCTGCGCGGCTGGTCCCGCCTCCCGGACCTGCCCCAGCTCCCCGATCTCTGGAAGCTGCGCGCCGCCGCCATCGCGACCTATCCGATGTACCGAGGGCTCGCGCGCCTCGTCGGCATGGACGTGCTTGACGCCGGCGACTCGATCGCTACGCAGGTCGCGACGGTGCGGGAGCACTGGGACGACTACGACTTCTTCTTCGTCCACTACAAGCCGACGGATGCAGCCGGCGAGGACGGCGACTTCGCACGCAAGCAGCAGGCGATCGCCGACTTCGACGACTGTGTGCCGGAACTGCTTGCCCTGGAACCGAACGTGATGGTGGTGACCGGAGACCACTCGACACCCGCGTTGATGGCGGCGCACTCCTGGCACCCGGTGCCCGCGCTCGTGTGGGGTGACTACGTGCGCCCCGACGACTCGCACCGCTTCGGCGAGCGCGAGTGCGCCCGAGGCGGGCTCGGCACGATCCCAGCGAAGGAGCTGCTGCCGATCGCGTTTGCCCACGCAGGGCGGCTCGCGAAGTTCGGCGCCTGATGGCTTCCACTCGCAGACCCATCGTCGGCGGTAACTGGAAGATGCACCTCGATCGCGCCGGCGCACGCAATCTGCTGCGCGCGCTCCGTGCCCAACTCGAGGGCGTCGAGGGCGTCGATGTCGTCATCTGCCCGCCCGCGCCGTGGCTCGGCGACGCCGCCGACGCGCTCGACGGCACCTCGCTGCACGTCGGCGCGCAGAACGCGCACTGGCTGCCCAGCGGTGCGTACACGGGCGAAGTCGGCGCGGCGATGCTCATTGGGACCGCACGGTACGTCCTCGTCGGCCACTCCGAGCGCCGCCACGTCTTCGGCGAGACCAACGAGGAGACCGGCCGCAAACTGGCGGCGGTCCTCGAACTCGGCCTCGATCCCATCCTCGCCATCGGCGAGCTACAGGCCGAGCGCGAGGCGGGCACGACCCGCGAGGTGCTACGCGCCCAGCTCGACGCCGCGTTCGTCGACGTTGACCGGCTCCCGGACGGCTTCGTCGTTGCCTACGAGCCGGTGTGGGCGATCGGCACCGGACTGACGGCGACACCCGAGATCGCGCAGTCGACCATCGCCGACGTGCGCGCGATGGTGGCCGACCGCTTTGGCGAGGCGAGCGCCGACGCCTGCCGTATCCAGTACGGCGGCTCGGTCAACGCCGGCAACGTCGCCGACCTCGCAGCCCAGCCCGACATCGACGGCGCACTCGTCGGTGGCGCATCGCTCGACGCCGAGGCGTTCGCGACGATCTGCCGCGCCGTCGCCGCAGCCGCGGAGGACGCGAACTGAGCGGGCCGGGGGTCGTCGCGCTCGTCGGGCCCACGGCGTCGGGCAAGACGACGGCGGCGATCGCCGTCGCCCAGCGGCTGCCCGTCGAGGTCGTCTCGGCCGACTCGCGCCAGATCCGGCGCGGCATGCGCATCGGCACCGCGGCCCCCAACGACGGGGAACTTGCGGCCGTCCCGCACCACCTCGTCGGCATCGTCGAGCCCGACGAGCCGTGGACGCTCGCCGACTTCCTCGAACGTGCCCACGAGGCGATCGCCGCGATTCACGCACGCGGGCGCCTGCCGTTGCTGGTCGGGGGTGCGGGGCAATACGTGTGGGCGCTTCTCGAAGGCTGGCAACCGCCCGCAGTCCCGCCGAACTGGGAGCTGCGCGCGGAGCTCGAGGCCGAGGCGAGCGACCACGGCGTCGAGGCGGTGCACGCGCGACTCGTCGCGCTCGACCCTGCATCCGCCGAGCGTATCGGCACCACGAACGAGCGCCGCCTCATCCGCGCACTCGAGATCGTCGAGGCGACGGGTGAGCCCATCGCTCCGCTGCCACGAGTGCCGCCCTCGTGGCCGTGGCGCGTCGTCGGCCTGCAGTGGTCGCGGTCGGCGCTGAGCCGCCGCGCGGACCGGCGCGCGGAGGCGATGTACGCCGCCGGCCTCGTCGAGGAGACCCGCGAGGTCGTCGCCCGCTGTGGCGAGGACTTTGAGGCGCTGCGCTCGATTGGCTACGCGGAGGCGCTGGGCGTGCTCCACGGTCGGTGGGGCCAGGCGGAGGCGGTCAAGCGCACACAGGCCGCGACACGCCGCCTCATCCGCCGCCAGGGGGCGTGGTTCCGGCCGGTCGACCCTCGGATCGAGTGGGTGCCGGGGGCCGACGTTGAGAGTGTGGTGACCGCCGTCGAGGCGGCGGCGCAGGAGCCGGAGGCGTAGCCCGGGGTCAGGACGTGGCTGCGGGCTCGTTGATGGGGTGGAACACCTCGTCACCCTCGACGCGCAGCTTCGGCGGACCGTGAGCGATCAGGGCGTCGCGGATGCGGTCGGCTTCCGGAAGCCCGTCCAGACTCACGCCCCCGGGCAGGCCGATGAGCTCGACGCCGATCAGGCGCCCCTCGGTGTCGTAGTCGAGGTTTCTCCAGTCGCCGAACTCGCGGGATGTCGCGATCTTTGCTCGCAGGAAGCGCAGGTACAGGATGTCGCCGACACCGTTGACGCGGACCTCTATACCGTCGGGCATGTCGTCGTCCCTCAGTCCTTTGGTCTACTCACCGTGCCACGCCACCGTAGGAACGAGCATCGGCGTGGAGCCGACGCGGACATAGACCTTGCAGCGCCGCAAGCCGATTGAGCGTGTGTAGATGTTACGCGGGTCCGTTGGCGGGCGTTTGAGTGCGGGCCGGATCGATTCGGGACGCTCCAACGTAGTGCGCACGTCTTGCTCTGAGACGGCGAACTCAACCATGCGGTCCAGTGCGTGTGGTTCGTAGGCGATGGTTCCGCCCGGAGGCAGCACAGGCTCCACAGTCACTCCAGAGCACAATGCGCCTTCGTATTCGCATCGCGCTGAACGGTGGGAGCCGTTGACGAGAACATAGCGCAGGCTCGGGCAAGGGGGGATCGAACCCGGTGCGATGCGCGTCTCGGTTGAGGCTGCGACCAGCCCGCACGTACGATGATCGCCATGACTGCATGGCCGTTCTGGAAGATGCACGGCGCCGGCAACGACTTCGTCCTCACCGACGGGGACCATCCGTCGCACCTCGGACGCTCCGACGAGGAGTGGACGTCGCTCGCTGAGCGCGTCTGCGACCGGCACTTCGGCGTCGGGGCCGACGGGCTCATCGCCGTCCTGCCGTCCGAGGCGGGCGACCGGCGCATGCGCATCTTCAACGCCGACGGCTCCGAGTCCGAGATGTGCGGGAACGGCATCCGCTGCCTCGTGAAGTTCGTGCTCGACCAGGACGACGAGCTGCGCGCGCGCGGCGCGCTCCGCGTCGAGACGCTCGCGGGTGTGCTCGATGCCGTGGCGACGCCCGGCGCCGACGGCACGGTCGAGCGCGTACGCGTGAGCATGGGCGAGCCGCACTTCGCTCCCGAGGACCTCGGCGCGCTCGTGGAGCAGGCGCCGCCGGTGCTCGGGCTGCCGTTGGAGGCAGCCGGCACGGAGCAGACCGTCACGCTCGTCTCGATGGGGAACCCGCACGCCGTCACGTTCATCGACGTGCCGGTCGATGCGTTCGAGCTCGAACGCATCGGGCCGGCAATCGAGCACCACCCCGTGTTCGCGAACCGCACAAACTTCGAGATCGTGCGCGTGCGTGACCGCGGCGCGATCGACATGCGCGTCTGGGAGCGTGGCGTGGGGGAGACCCTCGCCTGCGGCTCGGGCGCCTGCGCGGCGGCCGTCGCGTCGAGGCTGCATGGCTTCGTCGACGACCGTGTCGACGTCCACGTGCCGGGCGGCACGCTCGGCATCGGGTGGGACGGCGCCGGTCAGGTCTCGCTCGAGGGGCCCGCGACGCTCGTATTCGCCTCGACGTGGGAGGATCCGACGTGACGCCCACGCGCTCCGGGCAGCAGCGATCGCTGCCCGCACCTGCACATCAGCCGGAGGTAACCCCATGACACAACCGAAGACGCTGGACGACGCGCTGCAGACGCGCAACATGCCCCGGACGGTCGACGAGTGGGAGGAGTTGCTGGACAGTGACGGCTCCCACGCCGTCGAGACCGAGGTGGGCGAGATGGCCTTCGTCGAAGACGGTGGCCAGCTGCACCTGCACTACGCGTTCGACACCCTCGAGGCGATGAAGCAGGTCTGGCACTCGATGTTCGAGGTCTTGCGACCGCGCATCCTCGAGCTTGGCTACCCGTACCTCGTCATCGACCTCATCGAGCACCCGAATCGGCGTTGGATCGAGGGCCTGCTCGACGAGAATGACTTCGAGGAACTCGGCGACTGGCTGGAGTTCACGCACAACGACATCCGCGACCTCGACCCGCCGGAGATCCCCACGGGCCTCACGATGCGGCGCGGCAAGGAGGACGACCACGAGGCGGTGATCGACCTCGAGGGCAGGGCCTACGGCGACTTCACGGACGGCGCGACCGCGACACGCAACCGCCTCGCCGACGCGGCGTGGCTCGGGGTGCTCGAGCGCGACGGCGAACTCATCGCCTACGCGCTGAACAGCGGGGTCGAGGAAGGCGCCGGAACCGTGATCTCGTGCGCGGTGCAGCCTCGCGAGCAGAACCGCGGCATCGGCAAGGTGATCCTCGGCGCGGCTACGTACCAGCTCGCCAGTGCCGGGGCGCGCACGGCGACGGTGCGCGTGTGGCCCGAGATTCCGAGGGGCGCGCGCATCGCACAGGCGATCGGGTACCGCGTCGGCCGGCGCGGCATCGAGATGCGCCGCGACAGCGACGAGGAGGTGCTGGAGCAGCACCGCGAGGAGCAGCGCATCCGCAACATGCGCGTCCGCTTCGGCGGCTGGCGATAACGCGGCGGCACGGGAGGTCGGCATGAGGCTAGCGACGCGCGTCCAACAGCTCCCCCCGTATCTCTTCGCTCGCATCTCCGAGCTCATCGCCGAGAAGCGTGCCGAGGGCGTCGACGTCATCTCGCTCGGCATCGGCGACCCGGACCTGCCGACCCCGCCGCACATCATCGAGGAGCTGCAGCGCGCAGCCGAGGACCCCGCCAACCACCGCTACCCGGAGACGGAAGGCCTGCCCGAGTTCCGCGAGGCGGTCGCGCGCTGGTACGAGCAACGCCACGGCGTATCGCTCGACCCCGAGACCGAGGTGGTCTCGCTGATCGGCTCCAAGGAGGGCATCGGGCACCTCCCGCTCTGCCTCATCGACCCCGGCGACCTCGCGATCAGCACGTCGCCCGGCTACCCCGTGTACGAGGTGGCGACGATGTTCGCCGGCGGCGACACGCTCGCGGTCCCGCTGCGTGAGGAGGACGGCTGGCTGCCTCGCCTCGACGAGATCTCCGACGCCGACGCCGCTCGCGCGCAGCTCCTCTGGCTGAACTACCCGAACAACCCCACCGGAGCGATCGCGGACCTCGACTTCTTCGAGCGCGCGGTCGCGTGGGCGAAGCAGCACGACGTGGCGATCGCGCACGACCTCGCCTACTCCGACGTCTGCTTCGACGGCTACGAGGCACCCTCGATCCTCGAGGTCGACGGTGCTCGCGACGTGGCGATCGAGTTCAACTCGCTGTCGAAGACGTTCAACATGACTGGCTGGCGGATCGCGATGGCGGTCGGCAACGTCGAGCTCGTCGGCGCGCTGCGGCGCGTGAAGTCGAACCTCGACAGCGGCGTGGCGCAGGCGGTGCAGCAGATGGCGATCGCTGCCCTCGACGGCCCGCGCGACGCCATCGACGGACATAACGCGATCTACCAGGCTCGCCGCGACCGCGCCGTCGAGGTGCTCCGCGAGCTCGGCCTGCACGTCGACCCGCCGAGCGCATCACTGTACGTGTGGGCACGGCTGCCCGAGGGCGAACGCTCCTCGGCGGACTTCGCGGGGCGGCTGGTCGAGGAGACCGGGGTGGTGGTCACGCCGGGCGTGAGCTACGGCGACGCCGGCGAGGGCTACATCCGCATCTCGCTCACCCTCGCCGATGACCGTCTCGAGGAGGCACTGGACCGGCTCTCGCGCTTCGCCCGCGGCGAGTAGGCGCGGGCGATACTCGATGGCGACCCGGCCGCCGCAGCGGATGCCCGAGGACGTGCGCCTCGCCCTCGATGAGCGGGGCGTGAGCGCGGACTACGACGCGCGACCCTGGTACCAGCGCAACGACTACCTCGCATGGATCGCCCGCGCGAAGCGTGCCGACACCCGCGCGCGCCGACTCGCGCAGATGCTGGACGAACTGGAGCAGGGCGGCGTCTACATGCGGATGACGCACGCACCCAGCCGTAAGCGTTAGTCATCCCGGAAATCCGCATCGTTTGTAGCGCCATTACAAGCCGGACCGCGATACGCTATGGCGCGTGAGCGGGTTGACGATCATCGACGGACCTCCCGGGTCTGGGAAGACCGAGCGGCAGGTCGCGCTCGCCGCGGAGCGTGTCGAGGCGGACCGGTTCTCCTCGACGCTCGTCCTCGTCCCGACGGCGCGCCACGGCGACCAGTTCCGGCGGCGCGTGGTCGAGCGCTGTGGCGTCGCACTCAACCTCGAGGTGACCACGCTCAACCTCTTTGCCCGACGGATCGCCAGTGGCGGCGCGGTGCTGTCAACGGACGTGGCGACCGAGCTGCTGCAGCGCGCCACATCCGAGGCGATCGAGTCGGGTGGAGCCGCGCGCTTCGCTCCGGTCGCCGACACCCCCGGCCTGCACGCACTGGTCAGGCAAGCCGTCGACGAACTCATCGGCGCCGACGTGTCACCTCGTGACCTCGAGGACGCAGCCCAGCGCGCCCGCAGCGTCGACCACGAGGCGCTCGCCGCTGTCTACGGCGCGTACCGTCGCACCCTCGATGAACACTCGTGGCGCGACCCGCGCGACCCGCGCGAGACGCCGACGCTCGCCGCCGAGGCCGTCGAGGAGGCCCGTGACCTTCCCGGGCTCGTGCTCGTCGACTCCTTCGAGTTCCTCAACCCGCGCGAGCTCGCGCTTGTGGCCGCGCTCGCGCGGCACACGGACGTCGCGCTCACGCTCGATCGGGACGGCAGCGAGCGCTCCGGATGGACCGCGGGCCGCCTCGATGCGCTGGTCCCGGACGCTGCGCACGAGGAGCTGGCGGCGCGATCGCTGACGGCCGGCGTCGAGGCACGCTCCGCATTCGACGCAGAGGCGCAGATCCGTGAGATCGCTCGGGCTATCAAGCAGACGCTCGCACGCGATGCCTCGCTCCGCCCTTCGGACTTCGCGGTGGTGTTCCGGCAGGCCACGCCCCACCTCACGCTGGCCCGGCGCGTGTTCGCCGAGTACGAGCTGCCGTTCGACCCCGCCGCCGGTGAACGGCTGGCGTCGCGCCCGTTCGGCACGTGGGTGCTCGCATTGCTACGCCTGCCCGCGCATGAGTGGCGCCTGACGCGAGTCGCCGCGCTGCTGCGCTCCTCGTTCCTCGAGCACGGCGTGTGGGCCCTCGACGGCGACACGGTCGATCACGCGCTGCGTGTGGGACGCAGGAGCCGCCTGTTCGCGGGCCTCGACGCGCTGCGACAGCTGCCCGAGGCGCTGCTCCGCGAGGGCGACGAGCAGGCTGGACGCGAAAACGACGCCTACGCAACCCGGCTGCGCGCCGCCTCGGGAGCCGTCGAGCGCGTTGCCGCGGGCCTCGAGGAACTCCTCGGCGGCGAGCCGCGCACGCCGGGGGCGTGGGCCGCGACGCTGGACGCAGCACTCTTCGGCGCCGACGGCCTCGTGCCCGCGGCGGTCGATGGCTACGAGAGCCTTGACGTGGAGGTGGCGGCGCTGCGCTCGATCCTCGATGCGCTGCGCGCCATCGACGAACGGCTCGGTGCGACGCCGGTCGTGCTCGATCAGTTCACCGACGAGATCGAGGCCCGCATGCAGCGACCGGCGACGCTCCTGCGCGAGGCCGGCGGCGTGCTGTTCGCGCCGATGCACACGCTGCACGGCCTGCGCTTCGCCCACGTCTTCGTCGGTGGACTCACCGAGGGTGAGTTCCCGGCGCCTCGCCGGACCGGGGCGCTGCTCGACCGCCGGGGGCGCGCGGTGCTGCTCGATGGCGGGCTCGACTTGCCTCCCGAGCCACGGGCCGCCGAGGACGAGCTGTGGGCCACCGTCTCCTCGCGCGCCGACACCGGCACCTCGTTGTGGCGGCCGCGGTTCGACGAGCGGGGCCGGCCACGCGCCACCTCCTGGTACTGGCAGGACGCCGCATCTTCGGCGGTCGACGAACCGGCGGCGGTGCTGCCCGAGGCCGCGGCCTCACTCCGCGAGCTCGCCGTCTCGCTGTCGTCGCACTGGCGCGAGGGCGAGCGGCGGCGGCCACGGGACCTGGATGCGTGGCCGCTCGTCGTACGCGAGGCGCCGATCGAGCAGCTCCGGCGTTCCTACGCCGCCGCGGGCACCCACGAGGGCGACCTCCGGGGCGTCGCCGCGCAGTCGGCGGTCGAGCGCCTCACGGGCGAGTCGGCGTACTGGAGCGCGAGCCGGCTGGAGTCGTACCGCACATGCTCGTTCCAGTTCTTCGGCCGCTACGCGCTCCAGCTCTACGAGGTTGAGGACGAGCACGTGCAGGCCGACGCAGCGACGCGTGGGACAGTCGTCCACGAGATCCTCGAGGCCGCCCTCAAGCCCCTCGAGGCCGCGGGCCGCGCTTTGCTGCCGGAGAGCCTCGACGCGGCAGTCCAGCGCGTGCGCGACGAGGGCCGTCGGCTGTGGGAGTCCGCACCGGAGCGCCACACGTTCGGTCGCGCCGCACTGTGGAGCTTCGAGTGGGAGACGATTGTCGAGGAGATCGTGAATCTGCTCGCACGGGAGGCGGCGGAGAACGCGCGCCTGGGTGTGGAACGGGTGGCCGGCCTCGAACTCCAGATCGCTACCTCGATGCCGGGTGTCGAGCCGCCGATGCACCTCAACGGCCAGATCGACCGCGCCGATACCGGGCCGGGGTTCGCGCAGATCGTCGACTACAAGAGCGGGAGCGTAATCAGCCGGAAAGACGTGGATGAGGGTCGGCGGCTGCAACTCCAGCTCTACGCGATCGCCGCGCGCGGACAGCTCGGCGCAGAACGGCTCGTCGCGCGCTACGCGTACACCCGACCCCGCGGGAAGCCATGGGCCCTCGACACCTCGAAGACCGCCGATGCCGAGGCGATCAACCGAGTCGCGGCGCAGGCCGCGGAGGTCCGACGGGATGTCGGGAGCGGCGACTTCCGGGTGAACCCACAGGTGCCGTGCCCGCGCTGGTGCGACTTCCGCCATGTCTGCCGCGTCAACCAGTTCACCCGGCAGAAGCAGTGAAGCCGACTACCGAGCAGGGCAACATCATCGATGCGGACACCACCGATCTCGCGGTGGCCGCAGGAGCGGGCAGCGGCAAGACGCATGTGCTCGTCGAGCGCTACCTGCGCCTGCTGCAGACATCGGCCGTCTCGGAGATCGCCGCCGTCACCTTCACCGAGGCGGCGGCTACCGAGATGCGCGACCGTGTCCGACGCGCCGTGATGGCCGACCCTTCGCTCGCCCATCACCAGCGTGACCTCGACGACGCCGTGATCGGGACGGTCCACTCGCTCGCGTTGCGGCTGCTCCGCGAGCATCCGTTCGAGGCAGCCATCGACCCCTCGGCCGCTGTCCTTGGCGAGGACGAGGCGGAGCTGCTCCGTCGCGAGGCAGCCGTCGACGCGATCGATGCGGCGGCCGAAGCGGGCGACCAGCGCACGGTCGCCTTGCGGGAAATCGACGTCTACCAGGTCGGTCAGCACCTCCCCCGCATGGTCGCGAATCGCGATGACGTCGAGGCCGCGTTCGACGCGATGGGCGATGACCCCCCGGAGTGGGCCGACCGCGGCCGCGCCACCCTCGACGCCCGGTACGCGGAGGAGCAGCGCTCCATCCGCACTGCCGTCGCCGCCGTCACTCGCGACCTCGAACGCAACGTCCCAGGCGTGACTGGCCGGCTTGCCGAAGTGGCGCACAGCGTGCTTGAGGCACTGCGAGGCATTGACGAGGCGAGCGACTGGGGAGCATTCGCGCCCGCCCTCTCCGAGGCATGTTCACGCACGGATCGGCGGCCCGGCAGCCGCAAACTGTCGCCGGACGTGGACGTCAAGGACGCTTTCCAGGACCTGCGCGACCTCGACGACGTGGCCTCGCGCCTTCCCGCGTGGACCGATCTGGACGATCGCGCGCTGCCCGCTCTCGCGGGGCTGCGTGACCTGTTCCAGGATGCGGTCGCCCGCTACACAGCCGCGAAGCGCGAACAGCACGCCCTCGACTTCCTCGACCTCGAGGTGGGCGCTGTCGCGCTGCTGCGCGATCACGCAGCGGTCGCCGCCGAGGTCCGCGCAGGCTTCCGCCACCTGATGGTGGACGAGGCTCAGGACATCAACCCGACGCAGGCCGATCTCGTCCGGCTTATGGCCGGTCCGGGCAACGGTGGACCGCGGCCGCACCTGTTCCTCGTCGGCGACTCGAAGCAGTCGATCTACCGCTTCCGCGGCGCGGACGTGGCGCGGTTCGCCGATCTGAGGGGGCTCGTCACGGGCCTCGGCGGTCCGACGTTCCCGCTGAGCCGGTCCTTCCGCAGCCACGACCTCCTGGTCGGCGCGCTCAACGATGTCTTCACCGAGGTCTTCGTAGACGCCTCGGAGCCCTACGAGGCGGTCATGGAGACGATGACCGGGCGCCCGGCGGCCGCGCCCGGCAACGGTCCGCACGTCACGCTGATGCCGATCGGCCGGCGCACCCCGGACGGCGCGACGACAGTGGACGGCGACCGGCGTCGCGTCGAAGCGGACGCCGGCGCGGCGGAGATCGAGTCGTTGCTCGCAGAGGGCCGCGAGGTCTGGGACGCCGCCGAGCAGCGGACTCGTCCCGCGCGGGCAGGAGACGTTGCCGTGCTGCTGCGGCGCTTCTCGAACGTCCACACCTTCGAGCAGGCGCTCGAGGCGCGTGGGGTGCCCTACTCGACACCGAGCGGCACCGGGTTCTTCACCCGGCAAGAGGTGCTCGACTGCGGTCACCTCCTCCGATGGCTCGCTGAACCCGACGACGAGATCGCGCTCGTGGGCGTGCTGCGTTCGCCGTTCTTCGCGGTGGGCGACGACACGCTGCTGACGTTGCACGAACATCGGCGCTCGCTCTTTGGCGCCCTCGGTCACCTGCCCGAGGCGATCACGGGCCGCGAGCGGGAGCGCTGCGCTCACGCTCGTCGAGTGCTCGACGATCTGCGTGACGTCGCCGGAGCGCTCCCCGCCGACGCGCTCCTCGAACGCGCGCTCGACCGCTCGGGGGTGGAGGCGGCGTGGGCCCCGATCGAGGGCGGCGAGCAGGCCCGCGCCAACATCCGCAAGCTCGTGCGCATCGTGCGCACGCTCGCCGGGTACACGCTGCCAGAGGTGGTCGAGTACCTCGAACAGCGCCGCGAGGACCTCGATGTTCGCGAGGGTCCGGCGGTGCTCGACCGGCCCGACGCGGTCCAGGTGATGACCGTGCACGCCGCGAAGGGCCTCGAGTTCCCTATCGTGTGGATCCCGGAGGCGCACGCCGAATCACGTGGCATGCCCGAGGTCATCCGCTGGCGCCGTGACGCCGGTGTTTCGGCCACGCTCGTGCGTGATGAAGATGACACGGCCCGCCCTCGGCCCGGCTTCTACGACTACCTGCGCGCACGCGACCGCCTGGAGGACGAGGCGGAGCATCGTCGGCTGTTCTATGTTGCCGCCACGCGCGCCGCCGACTACCTCTACATCTCGGGCGACGATGCGGACAAGGACGGGTGGCTGCAGGCCGCCCTCGCAGTGTGCGCGGGCGGCGCCGTCGAGAGCGTCGATGCGCGCGATCCCGTGCCCGTGGACCTCGATGCTCTCGTGGGCCGCTCCGCCCCGCGCCTGCTGCGCCCGGTGGACGAGGACGAGGAGGTCGACTACGTTGCGCCGCTGCTCGCGCGGCCGCCCGTCATCCCGGTGCGCGCCAGCACGCCGGTCACCGCCCTGCGAGCGCCCGCCGACGCGCCCACTTACGCCTTGCGCGGCGACGGCCACGGGGCGCTGCGAGGCAGCGTGGTGCACCGCGCGATCGAGGAGTCGGCCGGGGACGTGACGACAATGGATGCGGCTGCCCTCGCGACGCTGGTACGCGAGGAGAGCGACCGCGCGCTCGATGCATCGACGGTCGAGACAGTGGCGGCCGAGGCAGCCGTGATGCTCGCGGAGTTCGCGCGCTCGTCCGTTGCTGCGGCGCTGGCCGACCCCGGCGTCGAGCGCTGGTTCGAGCTGCCGTTCGCATGGGACTGGGACGGCCTGCCCGTCCACGGCGCGATCGACCTCGTGTACCGCGACGCGGGCGGCTGGCACGTGGTCGACTTCAAGACGGACCGGCTCGACGGCACGACGGCGGCAGGGGTCGCTCGGCGCTACCTCGTGCAGATCGGCCTCTATCAGCGTGCGGTGGAGGCCGCAGTCGGCCAGGAGCTCGCGGCCGGGCTGCTGTTCCTGCGCAACGGCGAACTCGTCGAGCCGGACCGCGACGCGCTCGACGCGGCCCTCGCCGAGGCTCGTGAGCGTGTCGACGCGGGCGTGCTCCTCGACCCTGAGGCGATCGAGTTCGTCGAGGAGCCGGCGTAGCGAGGCCTACTCGTTGGCGCTCCCCAGACGGTCGAGGGCGATGCGTCGGGCGCTGTTCTCCCGCGGCTCGGAGACCACCTCGATGTGGTCGGTCCATTTGATGCTGGTAAAGCACTCGCCGCCGGGCACGACCAGCCGGGCGGGTCCACCATGCGGGCCGGGCAGGGCCTCGTCGTTCGCCTCGACGGCGAGCAGGGCCGCGCGCGCCTCAGCGACGGGGAGTGGGATGCTGAAGTCGTCGGCGGTGACCTGCACCCACGCTGCGTCGGGGGGCGCGCCCGCGCGGTCGAGCAGGTCCGCGACGGCGACGCCGCGCCAGCGAATGCCGGGAACGGTCCAGCCCTCGAGGCAGGCGAAGTCATCGACCACGAGCTGCTGCGTCATCTCCAGCAGGTCGTCGATGTCGAGGTCGAGCGGCTGGTCGACGAGGCCGTCGACGCGCAGCCGCCACGTGGTGGGGTCGGGCGCGTCGCCGGGGTGCACCGGGAGCGCGTCGAGGACCGTGATGCCTTCGTCCGTGGATCGCTGATCGGACATCGATTGCTCCTCACCTCGGGCTCTTGGGTCTCAATCCATGGTAACGCGACGGTGAGGGGCGTTGGGAGTCGCGAAGCAGCTCGGCGCCTACTCCGCGGGGCGGAAGTACGGCAGCGTTACCTCGTCCGAGACCGCATGGAACGCGACCCCGACCCGCATCCCTATGCGCACGTCCTCGATCTCGACGCCGACGAGGTTCGTGAGCATGTGCCACCCCTCGTCGAGCTCCACGATGGCGCAGACGTAGGGTGTCTCGAAGGCGGGCTGCTGCGGGCGGTACACGGTCGTGTAGCTGTAGACGACTCCCGCACCGCTGCTGGGCACCCACTCGAGGCGCTCACTCAGGCAGGCCGTGCATGCGTGCTGGGGGATGAAGACGTGGTGGCCGCAGTCCTCGCAGCGCTGCACGAGCAGCTCGCCGCGCTTGCAGCCCTCCCAGTGCGGCTCGGTGAGCGACCACGGGCGAGGCAGCGGGATGCCGGCGGGCTGCACATCGAGCGTCACGAGCTGGCCTCCACACCTCGGGCGGCGGTTGCGCGGATGCTATCGCCGAGGCGGCTCACGGTGCAGCCGCGAGCGCGCGCGTCAGCAGCCCCGGCGAGCGCAGCTGCTCCGCCACCGCTTCGAACTCCGGCGTCGGCCCGGTCCACCGCAGCTCCTCGACCGACTCGAAGAGGGGCTCCGAGGTGCGCAGCGTGGCGAGGTCTCGGAACAGCATCGCCTCGTCGTACCCCTCGACGAGCGCGGTCGCAAGACGCGCCGCGCCGCGTACCGTGATGTCCCAGTCAGCCGGGTCGGGCGGGATCGCCTCGATGTGCCCGTAGCGGGCGAGGACCGTGGCGCTCGACTTCGCGCCCCAGCCCTTGAGACCGGGGAAGCCGTCGGCGCTGTCGCCGGTGAGCGCGAGGTAGTCCGGGATCGAGGTGGGCGGCACGCCGAAGCGCGCCTCGACGGCCGCGGCGTCGCGCACCTCGCGGCGCTGGCGGTCGAACTGCACCACCTTCCCGCCCACGCACTGCCCGAGGTCCTTGTCCGGCGTCGCGATCACGACGCGGGTGACGTCTGAGTCCTCGGCGGCCTGGATGGCAGCGGAGGCAAGGGCGTCGTCGGCCTCGAGGTCCGTCATCGGCCAGACGGGCACACCCATCGCCGTGAGCGTGTCCTCAAGCGGCACGAACTGCGCGAGGATCGCCTCGTCCATCTCCGAGCTGGTCTTGTACCCGGGCCACAGGTCATTGCGGAACGACTCAACCACGTGGTCCGTCGCAACGCCGAGGTGTGTCACGCCCTCCTCGAACAGCCGCAGCACCGAGCCCAGCACGCCGACCACCGCGCCGCGGTCGTTGCCGTCTGCGTCGCGGTGAGGGGGCGCGCCGAAGTAGTGGCGGAACAGCTCGTAGGTCCCGTCGAGGAGGAACACTTCCATGCGTGCAGCCTACGCCATCGCGGCTCGCTACACTGCACGCGACGGGCCACACGAGGAGGGCGTCATGCGGCTGCTGCTGTCAGGCTTCGAACCGTTCGGGGGAGAGCGCCTGAACCCCTCGTGGGAGGTTGCGAGCGCCATCGGCGACGCACCACCGGATGGCGTCGACCTCGAACTGCTGCGCCTCCCGGTGCGCGGCCGCATCTCGTTCGACCGGCTCATCCCGGCGTTCGAGGCAGGCGGATTCGACGCGTGGATCGGCCTCGGCGAGGCGGGCGGCCGCTCTCACCTCTCGGTCGAGCGCACCGGCGTCAACGTGCTCATCGACCGCGACGCCGAGGGCCGCGTGATGCCGGACCAGACGCTCGTTGTAGGTGGACCGGCGGGCTACTTCGCACGCCTACCGGTCGGCGAGGTCGCGGCGGCGATGCGCGAGGCCGGTGCGCCCGCGCAGGTCTCCGAGACCGCCGGCACCTACATCTGCAACGAGACGCTCTACGCGATGGGCAACCACCTCGAAACGACCGACGCGCGCGCGCTCGGCGGCTTCATCCACCTGCCGTACCTGCCCGAGCAGACGGTCGAGAAGCGCGCCGGCACACCCTCGATGACCCTCGAGACGCAGGTGCTCGGCGTCCGCGCGGCGCTCGCGTTCGTCCGTGACCTCGTCGCGCAGCGTGCCGGCGTGACCGCCGGCGCGCGCTGAGCCACCGCTCGCTCCCGTTCCCCTCTCATCCTCCGGCCCCCTCTCCCTGAAAGGGAGAGGGCTGGGGTGAGGGGGTTCCGCTCCGAGTAGCGTCGGGCGACAGGGGAGCCCCCCTCACCCTCGCCCTCTCCCCCCGCCGGGGGGCGAGGGGACCAGAAGAGTCGGATGAGGGTCCGGGGGGCTCCTCAATGGCTGGTCGCACCCTGCGCCCCCCTCACCCTTACCCTCTCCCCCCGCCGGGGGGCGAGCGGACCAGAAGGCGCGGGGTAGCGGGGCGCTACGGGACCAGCATCGCGCGTGAGATCTGGGTCTGGGTCTCGTTCCACTCGGCCCTGGCGAACGCGTCGTTGACCTCGTCGAGCGGGTAGAAGTCCGAGACGATCTTCTCGTACGGGATCTCGGCCTGCTTCTTGACCAGCGTCTCCATCATCACCGGCAGCAGCTCCGGCCGGTACATCGAGGAGCCGATGATCCGTTTGCCGCGCAGGATCGTCGACGGGTCGAGCTCGACCGTGCGGCCCGGCACGATGTCGCCGATCTCCATGAAGGTGCCGCCGTTGGTGAGGTAGTCGAGGCCCTCGACGAGCAACTCGGCGCGGCCCACGAGCTCCATCACGATGTTCGCGCCCCGGCCCTCGGTGAGGTCGAAGATGTGGTCGCGACGCGTCCGGTGGGTATTGAACTCCTCGATGTTGATGGTGTGGTCGGCGCCGAACTCCTCGGCGAGCTCGAGCCGGTTGGCGAGGCGGTCGAGCACGATTACCTTGTTCGCGCCCATGTCCTTGGCCAGCGCTGTCGCGTTGAGCCCGAGGCCGCCCGCGCCCTGGATCACGACGTAGTCGCCTGCGGTGCAGCCGGCTCGCAGCAGGCCCTCGGTGACCGTGCCCATCGCGCAGTTGACCCAGCCGAGCACGGAGTCGGGGAGCTCGTCGGGGACCTTGTAGACGGGGTGACCCGCGGGGATCCAGAAGTAGTCGGCGTAGGTGCCGGTGAAGTACGGGAACTCGCCGGCGATGCGTGCGCCGATGCCGGTCTGGCGGTTGGAGCACCAGTTCTTCTCGCCACGCCCGCAGTGGTAGCAGGCGTTGCAGGGCATGATCGCGGCGTACATCAGGCGGTCGCCCTCCTGGATGGGGCGTCCGAGCGAGTCAGTGGTGCGGCCCGCGCCGAGGGCGTGGACGACACCTGCGCCCTCGTGACCCATGTTGCGGCCGGAGGGCGGGATCTGGACCCTGCGCTGGTCGCCGCGCCAGGTGTGGAGGTCGGAGCCGCAGATGCCGGCCTGGGTGATGCGGAGCAGGATGCCGCCCGGCTCCGGGTCGGGGACGGGGTACTCCTCGATCTCAAACGGCAGACCGTGGTCCTTGAAGACGACGACGCGTCCAGTGCTCATGGTGTCCTCCTCACGCGCGAGTCCCGCGCCCCTGGAGGCATGATAGCCACGCCCGAGTCGCCTCGTCGGCGGCCGACCGCCGCGACGGACGTGCCGGTCGCTCAGCCGATGTCGGCGGCCAGTTCGAGCAGCTTCCGCACGGTCTTCCAGTTCCGCATCGTGCTCACGGTCGAGAGCCTGGAGTCGAACCAGGCGTTCGTGAGCTTGCTACGCGCGAGCCCGTTCGGGCAGTGGAGATAGATCTCGCGGCCCCGCACCGCGAACTCGTCGGGTGGCGAGCGGTCCGGGTCGAGTGCTTCGAGGTGCTCAGCGTCGGGCGCGTCGGCCAGGAAGACGACGTGCAGCTTGTCTATCTCAGCCCCGGCTTCCATGAAGGGATTGGCCTCCACGATCGCCTCGAGGTCCCCCGCGCGGCGGGTGACGACCGGAACCTCGTAGCCGAAGCGATCGGTGATCGACGCGCCGATCCGGGACGGGATGTCTTCGGCAAGCGTGTGGTCCGCTCGGAAGACCACGTTGCCGCTCTGGATGTAGGTGCGAACTTCCTCGCAGCCCGCGTCGACGAACATCGCGGCGAGGTCCTTCATGGGCAGTCGGTTCTTGCCTCCCACGTTGATCCCGCGCAGCAGTGCGATGTGGACGTCAGCCGGGCCGCTCGTGCTGTCTGGCATTCGGTCTGGCTCCCGCCGCGGCTCCTGAGTCTGGCAGGCAGATGCTACGCGACGCGCGGAGGCGCGGACCGAATCGTCCTGCTGTCGTCCACACGCCCCTCCCCGGCTGGCCAAGACGCCACGCGCCTCGTAGCGTGGCGAGGATGCAACTTGCGCTGATCGCGGTGGCCGGTGCGGCCGGGGCGCTCCTGCGCTACGGCGTCGGCCGCGCCGTGCAGCCCGAGACGTTCCCGGCTGCGACGCTCACCGTGAACGTCACCGGCTCCTTCGCCATCGGCTTCCTCGCCACCTTCCTCGCCGAGCGCACGGGGATGCCCGCCGAGCTGCGCACCGCGCTGCTCGTCGGGCTACTCGGCTCGTACACGACGTTCTCGACGTTCAGCCTGGAGACGCTGCGGCTCGCGCAGGACGGCGAGTGGACCTACGCGGCGCTCAACGTCGTGCTGAGCGTGATGGGCGCCCTCGCGGCGGTGTGGGTGGGGCAGACGCTGGCGCGCCAGTAAGCCGCCGAGCGGGCCGTGTGGCGGTCAGTCGGCGTCGGAGCCGTCGCCGATCTCGTTGACCATGACGATGTCGCCCTGCTGGCGGTAGCCGAGCGAGTGCAGCAGTGCCATGCCGCCCTCGTTCTCCTCGTTCACCATCACGTAGACGATGCGGTTCCCCTCGCGCGCGAGGTGCGCCTGGGCCTCGTCGAACAGCGCCTTGGCAACGCCTCGCCGACGCCGGCCGGGCACGACTGAGACGTGGTAGACGTACGCCCGCCACCCGTCGAAGGTGCCGACGATCGCGCCAACGAGCGCGCCCTCTTCCTCGGCCACGAGCACGATTGCGCCCGGGCTGGTGATGAGCGTGTCCCACTCGTGCTCGTCGACGGTGTCGAGCCGCGACTCGTCCCACAGCGCCTGGATGCGCTCGTGGTCGTGGAGCGTGGCGCGGCGGAACTCGAGCCGCGTCGCCATCCGCGCCTCGACGTGGATGAGCGGTAGGCCGAAGCGTTCGGCGGCGTCGCCGTGGACGTTCATGCGCAGCCAGCGCGAAATGCCTTCCGGCAGCGTGCAGAGGATGATCGTGTCGTAGGCGTCGGGGTGCTCGGTCAGCTCGTCCTCGATCGCGAGGAGCGGCGCAGCGTCGCCGACAGCCGTGCGGGCCACGTCGATACCGGCAGCGCCGAGCAGCCGCTTCGCCTGCTCGGCGCGGCCCCTCGTGACGGCGTCGAACGGCCCGCCGCGGATGTGCGAGGGCAGGAGGGCGGGGAGCAGGAGCGAGAACGTGGAGTCGGGCTCGGCGCGCGCGAGCTGCGAGGCGCGCGCGACGAGGTCCGGGCTCGTCACGGTCTGGTCGGCCACGATCAGGTAGCGGGGCATGCGCCCACCTTCCACGTTATGCGCAAAGCGTACCGCATGGCCGCCGCGACCGCGCGTGGGGTACGTCGGTCCGAGGGGGCTACGGCGCAGCCTCCACGCGTTCGATGCCCATCGAGACGCGGATCTTGGCGTTGATGGCGCCGTCCGTCGTGTCGCGCAGCTCGACGTCCGCGACGGCGACGCGCCCGCCGCGGCGCAGCAGGCGTGCCTCGGCGACGGTGTGCTCGCCGCGCGCCGAGGTGAGGTAGGAGACGCTCACCTCGTGCGTCACGCCGAGGACTTCGTTCGGGTTGAGCTGGCTGGTGAGGCACAGCTGCGCGGCGGCCTCGCCGAGCGAGGCCACGACGCCGCCGTTGAGCGAGTCGCGCACACCGCGCAGCGGCACCCGCTCGCGGTCGACGCCGATGCGCGCGTAGCCCTCCTCGATCGCCTCGACCTCGATGCCGAACATCGCGTACAGGGGCTGCTGCTCCCAGTACGCAGCGACAGCTTCGAGCGGCTCGGCGGGCCAACGAGGTTCGGGCGGCACGACGCTTACCACCTGCCTGTATCGGGCGTCCCGCCCGGCGGCACCGGGCGCAGCGACATGGTGGTCAAAGCGGTCGCGGCGAGTTCGCCGTCCGAGGTGCGAGCCTCCATCTGGAGGTGGGCCGCGAAGTCCGACCACTGGATGACGCGCGCGTCGACCGTGCACATGTCGGGTGGCGGGCCGATGAAGGAGAAGTGCAGCTCCGCAGAGCCGTTCGACACCTGCGTGTCGTCGAGGCGCGCGCGTACGGCCGAGATAGCCGCGATGTCAGCGGCGGTCACGATCGCGCTGCGCAGCAGCAGGTCGTCGGCGCCCTCGGGCCGTTCGACGATGAAGCGTGCGTAGCCGGACTCGATGTGGTCGCCCCGCAGTCCGAGATTGCGGTGTTCGGGCTTCTCCCAGTTGCTGCGCCACTCCTGCAGGTCGGGTACGGGCACGCGCCCTCCTCGGTGCGTGTGATCGCGACGGCGCGCAT
The DNA here is from genome assembly GCA_965208885.1 of Dehalococcoidia bacterium. Taxonomy (GTDB): domain Bacteria; phylum Chloroflexota; class Dehalococcoidia; order UBA2979; family UBA2979; genus VXMT01. The sequence goes on along the minus strand of CBDBPS010000002.1, from coordinate 229,162 downwards.
CGTACCAGCCGGGCGGGTCGAGGACTCACGGGCGGTGTAGATTCGGCGCATGCACACCACGAAGCTCGCAACCACCGGGGCGCCGTCGTGAGCCTCGCCGACGGCATCCGCGCGCGTCGCTCGATCCGCGGCCTCGACGGGCCGCCGCTGACAGCCGAGGAGGTCGAAGCGCTGGTCGAGCTCGCGCTGCTCGCGCCCGCGCCGCACCACACGCGGCCGTGGCGGTTCGCCGAGGTCACGCTCGCGCGGCGGGCGACGCTCGCCGAAGCGATGGGTGAGGTGTGGCGCGCTGACATGACCGGCGACGGCGTCCCCAAGGCGCAGCAGGCTCGCGCCCTCGAACGCTCGCGCAGCCGTGTCGAGGGCGCCCCGACACTGCTACTCGGCTGCATCGTGGGCGACGGGCTCGCCTCGTACCCCGACGAGCGGCGCGACCGCGCGGAGTGGACGATGGCGGCGCACTCGTTCGGGGCGGCGTTGCAGAACCTGCTGCTGGAGGCGAGCGCGCGCGGTCTCGGCGCGTACTGGATGGCGGCCCCGCTCTACGCGCAGGACCCGGTGCGCGACGCACTCAACCTGCCCGAGGGCTGGCGGCCACAGGCGCTCGTCGCGCTCGGCCGCCCTCGTGCGGACTACGAGCCGTTCGACCGGCCATCGCCGGACATCGGCGGCAGCCTCATCCGCCGCTGACGCGTCGAGGCGGCGCTGCGTTGACGCGCACGCCCGCCTGCCCGACGCTGCGTGCGCTCGACGGGAGGCGACATGGCGCGGCTCGGGATGGTCCTGCATCACGGCATCGAGGGCGGCACGGCGCTCGCGCGTCGCGCGCGGCTCGCCGAGTGGAGCGGGTACGACTCGCTGTGGGTGACGGAGCGCTACTTCCAGGAGGAGACGTTCTCGCTCCTTGGCTTCCTCGCCGCCGCGACCCAGCGCATCGAGCTCGGCGTCGGCGTCGTGAACCCCTACACGCGGCACCCCGGCCTGACGGCGATGGCTGCGGCGACCGCCGACCGGCTCTCGGGGGGCCGGCTCCTGCTCGGCCTCGGCCGCAGTGACCCAGGCGTGATCGAGGGCACGTTCGGCCTCCCCTACGACCGCCCGCGCGAGACGCTCGCCGAGGCGGTTGACGTGATCCGCCGCCTGCTCTCCGGCGAGACCGTTGATGAGCCCCACAGCCGCTTCACGCTCCGGGATGCGCGACTGGCCGTCACTCCCATGCGGAGGCCGCCAATCTACCTCGCGGCCATCGGCCCTCGCGCGTTACGCCTCGCGGGCGCCGTCGCAGACGGCGTGCTGCTCAACGCCTACGTCCCGGCGGAGTACGTGCGCTACGCGGTGTCCGAGGTGCGCAGGGGCGCCGAGGAGGCTGGCCGTGACCCGGATGCTGTCGACATCGCCTGCATGCTCGTGGTGCGGCTCACTGACGACCGTTCTTCGATGCTCCCGCAGCTGCGCGCACGCCTCGCCGGCATCATGGCAGAGCCCTACGTGGGCGAGCTGATGGTCGACCGCGGCGGCGTCGACCTCGGAGACCTCGACGCGCTGCGCGCGGCAGACGCCTCGGGCGACCGTGAGGCGGGTGCCCGCCTCGTCAGCGGCGACGTGGCTGAGGCGTGCACGCTCGTTGGCGACGCGAGCCGCGTCCGTGAGCGCGTTGAGGAGTATGTGGAGGCGGGCGTCGACCACGCGCTGTTGCTGCCACGCCTGCCGGACTTCGAGCGCGTCGCCGAGGCGCTCGCGCCGTAGCTCAGTCGGCCCAGGGATTGATTAAGTCGACGCCCGTGCCCTCGAAGCCTCTGGCGTCGCGCGTCGCCACCGACGCGCCGAGGGAGCGAGCGATGGCGGCGATCTGTGCGTCGAACGGGGCGATTGGACGCCCGGCGGCCCTTCGCTCGGCGGCAATGGTCGCGTACGCCTGGGCAGCGAAGGTGTCGAACGGGTAGATGCGGCCAGCGAAGTCTCGTTCCAGGAACTGCTCCAGGCTGGTCGCCAAGGCCTGCCGCCTGCGCCCTTGCGGCATGGTCGCCACCCCATATCGCAATTCCGCCTCAGTCACGGCGGACAAGAACACGTCTGACGCTCGCTGCTCGGCGAACCATCGCGCAACGCTGGGCGCTGAAGGCTGCCGCATCAGCTCGGAAACGACGTTGGTGTCGAGGATGATCAGTCGGCGTGCCGTCAATCGAATCGAGGTGGGTCACGCATCGGCTCGCGAGGCGGGATCTGCAACTCGTCCGGCTCTACGAAACCAATAGCCTCGAACCTGGCGCGAATGGAACGGTACAGCTCCTCGCCGGTCTGTGGCGTCTGGGCGAGCGCGACCCGCAGGATGTGGCGCGCCTCCTGCTCCATGGAGTGCCCGTGTTCCGCAGCACGCACGCGCAGGCGCTTCTTCAGGTCGTCGTCGAGATTGCGGATAGTGATGCTGGCCACGCGCGCCTCCCCACGTTCGTGATTGCAATGCAATCACTGAGGAGAGTATAGCAGCGGCGCGCCGAGAGGTGAGGCCCGGCTACCCCATCTCGGCCACGCCGACCGGGCAGCTCAGCCCGGTGCCGCCGAGGCCGCAGTAGCCGTTCGGCACCTTCGCCAGGTACTGCTGATGGTAGTCCTCGGCGTAGTAGAACTCGGGTGCGTCGATGATCTCCGTCGTGATGGGGCCGTAGCGGTTGCCGCTCAGGACGGGCTGGAACATGTCGCGCGTGCGCTCGGCCGCCTCGAACTGCTCGGGCGAGTAGCAGTAGATACCGGAGCGGTACTGCGTGCCGGTGTCCGCGCCCTGGCGCATGCCCTGCGTCGGGTCGTGGTTCTCCCAGAAGAGCTTCAGCATCTCGTCATAGCTGATCTGCGAGGGGTCGAAGACCGCGAGGACGACCTCGTTGTGGCCGGTGCGGCCGCTACAGACCTCCTCGTACGTCGGGTTCGGTGTGTAGCCGGCGGCGTAGCCCACGGCGGTGGTGTAGACCCCGGGGGCCTGCCAGAAGACGCGCTCGGCGCCCCAGAAGCAGCCCATACCGAAGAGCGCCATCTCCATCCCTTCGGGGAACGGCGGCTCGAGCGGGTTGCCGTTCACGAAGTGCATCTCGGGCACCGGGATGCGCGCCTCGCGGCCTTGCAGTGCCTCCTCGGGCGAGGGCATCTCGATCTGCTTCTGGTAGAACCACACCATCTCGGGACTCCTTACGGCCGCCCGGCCCGGCGGGAGCAAGCGGGGTACGGCGGCCCATCTATGGTACGCCTTCCGGGGCCCCTGCTGTTGTCCGCGAGATCGCCGTAAACTACGCTATCCACGCCCCGGCAGGGGCGTTCGAGATGTCGCCGACGCGCAGCGTCGCGGCCCTCGGAACAGGCGCCGAGGTAGCTCAGTTGGTAGAGCACACGACTGAAAATCGTGGTGTCGGCAGTTCGACTCTGCCCCTCGGCACCAACCATTTCGATCGGACGGTGACATGCCAGTGATCGTCGTCGCAGGTGAGCCCGGCGCGGGAGCGACCACCGTCGCCGTCGGCCTCGCACACCGCCTTGCACACTCGGGCCGCACCGTGCGCGTCGCGCGCCTCGATGGCGACGATCGGGCAGGGGGCGACGCCACCACGCTTGGCATGCTCGACTTCGCGGACGTGATCGACGCTGCAAGTGTCGGAGCGTCCGACGACGCTGTGACGGTCGTCGAGGCGCCCGCGGGCGCCGACGCAGGCGCCCTCGCCGCGCAGTACGACGCGCAGCTCGTCACGGTGGGTCGCGAGGGCTCCGATGCGCCCGAGGGCGGCGCGTTGCACCTCACCACGCACGCGACGAGCCGCGGCCCGCTACAGATCCCCGAGGACCGCATGCTCGCGGCGCCGATGGTCGGGCAACTGGTCGAGGCGAGCCGGGCGCGCGTGATCGTGCGCTCCACCGAGGGGGACGCGGCCATCTGCCAGCACATCGTCGTCGGGCCCATCGCGCCCGTCTGGGGCGACGACTACTTCGGGCGCTACCCCGACAGCGCGATCGTCACGCGTGGCGAGAAGGTCGACGTGGCGCTCTCGGCGATGGGCACGGACCCGGTGTGTCTGATCCTCAGCGGCGGCTCCGAGCCGAGCCCGTACCTGCTGGACCGCGTCGCCGCCTCGCGCGGCACGACGTTGCTCGTTGCTCCCGAGGGCACGGTCGAGACCGTGCGCGACATCGAGGGCAGCTTCGGCAGCTCACCGTTCGGCCACGAGTCGAAGGTCGAGCGCATCGGGGAGCTGATGGCCGCAGCCGTCGACGACGACGCGTTGGCGACCCTGATCGAGGGATAGGCGTCCGGCCCGCTACGGCGCGGGCTCGAGCGGCGCGAGCGACAGCAGCAGCTTCTTCACACCCTGCCCCTCGAACGCGACGGTGACGCGCTGGTCGCCGCGCTCGACCTCGCACGAGACGACGACTCCGACGCCGAAGTGCGTGTGCTGCACGCGGTCGCCGGGCGCGTAGCGGGGCTCGTCCACCTCGCCGCCGTCGCCGCCGGGGTCACTGCTCTCCCAGCCCTCGGCCTGCCGCGCTGCATAGGCCGCCCGGCGCTCGCGAGCCGTCTCGACGGGGCGGGAGCCGCGAGTGGTGCGCGCACGGGCAGTCTCCTCGGACGGAAGGTCATCGAGGAACCGCGAGGCGATCGCTCCGGAGTAGCGGCCCTGGCGCATGCGCCGTCGTGCGTGGGTGAGGTACAGGCGCTCGCGCGCGCGTGTCATGCCGACGTAGCAGACACGGCGCTCCTCCTCCATCTGTGCCGGGTCGTCCAGCGACAGCGAGTGCGGCAGCAGGCCCTCCTCCATGCCGGGCATGAACACCACGGGGAACTCGAGGCCCTTCGCCGCGTGCAGCGTCGTGAGCGTCACCGCGTCCGGAGCCTCCGCCGAGGGGTCGTCGACATCGGCGACGAGCGCTACCTCCTCGAGGAACGAGGCGAGCGAGGCCGTGGGGTCGAGGTCCTGGTACTGCGAGGCGACGTTGACGAGCTCCTGCACGTTCTCCCAGCGCACCTCGGCGTGGTCCTCGTCGTTGCGTTCCAGGTGCTGGCGGTAGCGCGTCTCGGTGAGCACGGTCTCGAGCAGGGTCGCGACCGGCTGCTCCTCGCTCGCTGCGGTGAGGCGGTCGATGAGCGCGACGAAGTCGCGCAGCGCGAGGCGGATGTCGCCGCGCAGCGCTGGCAGCGCCGGGTCGTCGTCGCCACGCGCGACGCGCGCCGCGACCGCGAGGAGCGGCAGCTCGAGATCCTCGGCCGACGCGCGCAAGCGCTCCATGCTGCGATCGCCGATACCACGGCCGGGGACGTTGACGATGCGACGGAACGCGACGGCGTCGGCGTGGTTGCGGATCAGCCGCAGGTACGCCAGCAGGTCGCGCACCTCGCGGCGGTCGTAGAAGCGCGTGCCGCCCACGATGCGGTAGCGGATGCCCTGCTGGATGCACGCTTCCTCGATGGCGCGCGACTGGGCGTTCGTGCGGTACATCACGGCGAAGTCGGCGAACTCGCGGTGCTGTTCGCGCATCTGGCGCCCGATCTCGAGCGCGACGAAGTGCCCCTCCTCGTCGGCGTCGAAGAGCTCCTCGACGACCACGGGCTCGCCGTCCGGGTTGCTGGTCCACAGCGAGCGCTCGCGGCGGTCCTTCGCCTCCGAGATCACCGCGTGGGCGGAGCGCAGGATGCGGCCGGTGGAGCGGTAGTTCTGCTCCAGGAGGATGACCTGTGCGTCCGGGAAGTCGTGCTCGAAGTGGAGCAGGTTGCGCAGGTCGGCTGCGCGCCACGAGTAGATCGACTGGTCCGGGTCACCCACGGCGGTGATGTTGCCGTGCACCTCGGCTAGCAGGCCGGAGAGCTGGTACTGCGTGAGGTTCGTGTCCTGGAACTCGTCGATGAGGACGTGGCGGTAGCGGTCACCGTAGCGCTCGCGGACGTCGGGATGCTCCTCGAACAGCCGCAACGCCTCGCCGAGCAGGTCGTCGAAGTCGAGCGCGCCGTACTCGCGCAGCCTGGCCTGGTACTGCTCGAAGACCCGCCCGACGATCTCCTCGAAGTACGACCCGGCGTCGCGCAGCGTCGCCGAGGCGTCGCGTCGCTCGTTCTTCGCACGCGAGATGGCGGACAGCACGGCGCGCGGCGTCCATCGCTTCGGGTCGATGTTCAGCACCTCGAGGGCCTCCCGCACGACGGCCATCTGGTCGTCGGTCGCGTAGATCGCGTAGTCCGAGGGGATACCGATGGCCTCGCCGTCGCGGCGCAGCACGCGCGCGCAGAACGAGTGGAAGGTGCCCATCGAGACGTCGAGCCCCTCGGTGCCGAGGAGGTCCTCGACGCGGTCGCGCATCTCGTTGGCGGCCTTGTTGGTGAAGGTCACGGCCAGCACGCGCCACGGTGCGACATCGCGTTCGCGCACCAGGTAGGCGATGCGGTGCGCGATGACGCGCGTCTTGCCCGAGCCCGGGCCTGCGAGGATGAGCAGCGCCCCGTCGGGCACCTCGACGGCGCGCCGCTGCGCGTCGTTCAGCCCTTGCAGTACGTCAGGCGTGGCGGTCATGGGCGTCCGGCAGTGCGGGGAGCACGGCGGGACGGCTTCGGCGACCGTCCCGAGGGCTCATGGTACGCTGACTCGCGAGCTCCCCCAACCGACGAGCTCCCCCAAGCGAACTGCGAGGCGGACGTGGACCTTCCGTTCGGCTGGCCCGGCGGGGACTGGCAGGCTACCGCCAGGATTGTCGGCCTCATCGTTGGCTCGTACGTCTTCCTGATCTGGATCGCCTCGGTCCTCTGGGCGTACCGCGACATCCGCGGTCGCACGCGCGACATCGCCTCGCAGGTGATAGCCATGTCGCTGATCGTGCTGCTGCCGCTGGTCGGCGTCCCCGCGTACCTCATCGCACGCCCCCGCGAGACGCTGCGCGAGGCGTACGACCGCCAGCTCGAGCAGGAAGCCATCCTCTCCGACCTCCACGCCGTACCCACGTGCCCGCAGTGTCGGCGGCCGGTTGATGGGGACTGGGCCATCTGCGCCTTCTGCAGCCACGAACTGAAGGAGCCCTGCCCGTCCTGCACCCGGCTGCTGCAAAACGCCTGGCGGCACTGCCCGTACTGCTCCGCCCCCCGCCAGCGCGGTCGCGAGGAGCAGGCCGAGCGCGCCGCTGCCGATCCCATGGGCACGGAGACGGATCAGGCGCCCGCGGTGGGTGACGCGCCGGAGCGCGCGCGCCCCTCGCGTTCTACTGAGGCCGTACCGATTCCCGCTCGGCCTGGCCGCGCCCGCTCTGAACCGCGCTCACGCTAGCCGCTCCCGCACCGCCGGGAGGTACGCATAGCAGGAGGCGGCCCGCCGGGCCGCCTCGCTGGTTTCATTGCCGCTGAAGGTACTCAGCGCCGGAGGAGCCGCCGCAGGCGCCGGGCCAGCCCACGCACCAGGAGCACCGCGTTCAGGATGTCGTGTCCGAACGTGCGCCCCTGCCCTCGCATTTGCGCGCGCTCGCTCACGCGGTCCGCCTCGGCGTTCGCGTGCTGGTCCGACATGGGGCCGATAGGTCCGAGCGTCATCGTCGCTCTCCCGCCCGCGCCGCGCGACCTAGCCCAGCGCCTCCTCGAGCATCGAGCGGAACTCGCTGACCGAGGCGTGACGCCAGTTCGGCGCGAGCTTCCATGTCTCCTCGTTGTAGCGGGCGCGCGCCTCGTCGAACTGCGGCGTGCCACGCTCGACGCCGCTGAGGATGTCGCGCAGGCCTTCCATCTCGTCGTTGGCGAGTGTCGGTCGCTCGATCCAGTGGCCGAGGTAGTTGTGGTCCCCGTCGTAGAAGACGATGGTCGGGATCGACTCGAACTCACCCTGGTTCAGGAACTCGGACATGATGTCCTTGTTCTTGTCGCGGAAGAAGAGCCGCAGCTCCATGCCGGTCTGCTCGGAGACCTTGGCGATGACCGGGAGGCCGCGCCACACGTCCGGGCACCAGTCCTCGCCGAGGCACAGCGCCTTCACACCGCGCTCGTCGACCATCTTCTTGATCGCCGCCATGTCGTCGGCGTTGGGGTCGAACTCTTCGTAGTGGCGCAGGAACTCGGTCTTGCGCACCTCGATGGCGCCCATCCACTCCTCGAACGTCTGCATGCCCTCTGCGAAGCGCTCGGGGGTGACCACGGAGGTCTCACTGGCCATTGATCAGGTCCTCTCTGTCGGGGTCCGCGCGGTGCGCGGCGCGTGCCGTTACTGCTGGAGGGCAGTGTACCACCCCCCGGTATCCAACTCCTTACGACTCTTCACCTCTCGAGGCCTCGACGGTCGCCTCGGCGATGAATCGCGCGGTCCGCTCGCGGAGCGCGCTCTCGGCATCCACGTCCTCGGCCCGGGCCCAGGCGGCCGCCGCCCAGAGCAGCGCGCCCAGGCGCTCACCGCGCTCGGCGGTGTCCGCCTCCGCGAGTGCCTCGAGGGCCGCGGCCAGCGCTGCGAGGCCGGAGCCAGCCGAGGGCGCCTCGCCGAGCCCCGCACGGGCGGCGCGGCCCAGCACGGACTGCGCGCGCTGCAGCGCCGGCAGGGCGACGGGGAGCGATGCGAACGGCGAGTCATCCTCGCCACTCTTGCCGGCCTCGGCACGCTCGGCGGCCTTGATCTGGTCCCAGCGCGTCCACTGCTCCTCGGCCGTCGAGCCGCGATCGGCGTCGCCGAAGACGTGGGGGTGGCGACGCACCATCTTGCGGACGATCGTTTCCGCCACGTCGTCGAGGGTGAACGCGCCGCTCGTCTGGGCGACGACGGCGTGGAAGAACACCTGCAGCAGGATGTCGCCCAGTTCCTCTCGCAGTCCATCGAGGTCGCCGCGGTCGATCGCCTCAATGGCCTCGTATGACTCCTCGATGAGGTAGCTCCGCAGGGACTCGTGGGTCTGGTCGTAGTCCCAGGGGCAGCCGTCCGGGCTGTAGAGCTGCTCCATGACGCCCCGCAGGCCCTCCAGCGAGCGGGCGTCCTGCTCCGGCGCGAGGGGAGCGACGAGCCAGGCGTCGGCGGCCGCGCCGGGGTCGAGGGCGTCTGTCGTCGTCTCCGTGAGGCGGCCTGCAGTGAGCGACATAACGCGATGCCCGAGCGGGTATCGATCGGCGATGACAGGCATGACCGGCTCCCACTGCGGCGCCAGGACCAGGAGCGGGCGCTGCGCGTCCACGCGCGGATGTGCGGGGTCGAACGCCTGAACCTCGCTGGGTGCGAGGCCGAAGGCGTCAATGACGGTGTCGAGGGAGGGGTGAGGCCCGCCGGGAGCGGTCACGCGGCACACCTCGTTGTCGGGCTCCCGGCCATGCCCGGCAGTATACTCGGCGGGTGCTGGTACTCCGTTACACCGCGACCTTGCTGTTCTTCGTCGCGGTGCCCGTCTTCCTCGTGCTGACGTTCGTCCGCATCGCCGCGGTGGAGCCGGCCGTGCACGAACTCGGCTTCTCGCGCCACGACTCCGTGGGCCGGACGGGCATCGACCGCGCCCAGCTCGACGGGGCGGCGCGCGAGATCATCCGCTACTTCCGCAACGACGATGAGCTGCTCGCCATCCGGGTGACCGTCGAGGGCGAGGAGCAGGCGCTCTTCACCGAGCGCGAGGTGCTGCACATGAAGGACGTGAAGGCGCTGATGGGCCTCACGTTCCGCGTGCACGAGGCTGCCTTCGTGTACGTCGTCGGCTACGTCATCGCGGTGCTCGTGTGGAACCGCGAGCGGCCGGTCGAGGAGCTGGCGAGACGCCTGCGCGTGGCGGGGATCGTGACTGTCGCGCTCCTGGGCGCGGCCGCGTCGGCGGTGGTGGTCGGGTTCGACTCGCTGTTCCGCCAGTTCCACTTGCTGTCGTTTGCGAACGACTTCTGGCAGCTCGACCCAAGGCGCGACCACCTCGTGCAGATGTACCCGCAGGGCTTCTGGTTCGAGGTCACGCTGGCCGTCGGGCTGTTCGCAGCCGCGTGCGGCGCGGTGCTGTGGCTCGCCGGATTCGGCTACGAGTGGTACGCGGGGCGCACGCAACCGGCGCTCGCCGTGGGCGAAGCGCCGGTGGTGGACTCTGATATCGAGGCTGACTCGCGGGGCTAGGCTGACTCGCGAGGCCGGGTTGGGGCGTGCTCCAGCGGCCTACGGGTCGTGGAACCACTCCTCGGTGGTCATCTGGTCCGGGTCGGGCTGTTGCTGGATGCGCGCGTACTCGGCGGCCACGCCCGGGTCGTAGGCGCCGCGGTCATCGCGGATGGCGCCCGTGGAGAGCGCGAACCGCGAGGGCAGCCGGCGCTCGGTCGCCATGGAGCCACACTCGGGGCAGGCGCGCAGATCATCCATGGTGCGCATCGACCGGAGCTGGTCGTACTCGCTTTCGCAGTCGTTGCAGCGGTACTCGTAGATCGGCATCGTCGGCCTCCGTGCCGCTCGTGCGGCCCGCTAGAAGTCGTCGAACTCGAAGTCGTCGGGGAGCCCGGCCTCGTCGAAGTCGTCATCGAGCGGCGGACCCATGTCCGTGCTGTTGTAGCTACCGACGTAGGCGAAGCTCATGCTGACCTTGCGCTCAGTGTGGCTTGAGCCACAGGTCGGGCAGGCGCGCTTCTCGTCCATGGCGGACATCGAGCGGCGGTCCTCGTACTCGACCTTGCACGTCTCCTCGAGGCAGCGGTACTCGTAGATCGGCACGGTGGCTCCTTTCCGGTCCCGCGTTCGCGGGGAGTGTACCTGAGCTAGTCGAGGTAGTCCTTGAGCTTCCGCGAGCGCGTGGGGTGGCGCAGCTTGCGCAGCGCCTTCGCCTCGATCTGGCGGATGCGCTCACGCGTCACGTTGAACTCGCGACCGACCTCCTCGAGGGTCCTCGAGCGGCCGTCGCCGAGCCCGAAGCGCAGCTCCAGCACCTTGCGCTCGCGCGGCGTGAGCGACGAGAGCACGTCGATCACCTGCTCCTTGAGCAGCTGGTGCGACGCCGCGTCGGCCGGGGCGAGCGCGGACTCGTCCGGCAGGAAGTCGCCGAGGTGGGAGTCCTCCTCCTCGCCGATCGGCGTCTCCAGCGAGACGGGCTCCTGCGAGACCTTCATGATCTCGCGCACGCGCTCCGGCGGCAGCTCCAGCTCGCGTCCGATCTCCTCGGAGGTGGGCTCGCGGCCGAACTCCTGCACGAGGCGGCGCGAGACGCGGACGAGCTTGTTGATGGTCTCGACCATGTGCACGGGGATGCGGATCGTCCGTGCCTGGTCGGCGATGGCGCGGGTGATGGCCTGCCGGATCCACCACGTCGCGTAGGTCGAGAACTTGTAGCCCTTGCGGTAGTCGAACTTCTCGACGGCGCGGATGAGGCCGATGTTGCCTTCCTGGATGAGGTCCAGCAGCGACATGCCACGGCCGATGTACTTCTTCGCGACGGACACGACGAGGCGCAGGTTCGCCTCGGTGAGCTGCCGCTCGGAGCGGATGCCGTCGTAGATGATCTTATCGAGGTAGTACTTGATCGCCCCGCCGTGGGTCTCCTGCAGGTGTTCGGCGAGGCCGGGCTTGGGCGGGAACACCTTGGCCTCGCTGCCGGTGAATGCGGCGGCCCAGCGCACGTGCTCCGGACGCATGATGTGGGTGATGATCGAGATGTCGATCAGCGCCTTGTGGGCGACATCCTCCTCCAGTTCCATGTCCGCCTGCAGGGCGACATGCGCGCCCTCGTCGAGTTCGTAGTCCACGGTGGCGCGGAACGTGGGGTCGATGATGCGCTCGGAGATGGCCTGGCGAGCCAGCTTGAGGTGGCGGCTGACGGCCTGGTACACCGGCCGCTCGCGGTGGAACTCCCGCAGCAGCTCGACGAGGATCTCACCGGAGTTCGGCTCGCGCTCGTGCTCCTCCTCGAACCGCTTCTGGATCGCGTCGATGCGGAGCCACTCCTCCATCGCGCGCGCGAGGCGCTTCTCGTCGGCGGCGGTCAGCAGCGGCACCTTGCCGATCTCGCGGAGGTACATGCGTACCGGGTCGTCGATACCGACGGCCTCGTCGACGATGCGTCGCGCCTCCTCGACGGCGGCGCTGGCGCCGCGCCCGGAGTCGGAGTCGATGCGGACCGTGATCCCGTTCTCGGAGAGCTGCGCGACGATCGCGGAGAGCCGCTCGCGGCTCGTCTCCGCCTCGGGGATGGCGGCGAGCACGTCTTCTGCGGTGACCTGGCCGGAACGCCGACCCTTCCGCAACAGCTCCTCGATACCCGCGGGTTCAAACGTCTGCGTCATCTGGTTCCTCCATCGCTCCTGTTGCCGGCGCGGCCCGTGACGGCGCGCCGACGCTCGCCCGTTCGTGCTCTGTTTCGTTGGTCCATTCGGTGGACCCATTATCACCGCTATCCACACCGTCCGCGACCTCGCCGCCGTTGGTGAACACCTGCGCCAGCTCGCGCTGGCGTACCGCCAGACCGGCGAGGCTCGTGGCCAACTCGCTCTCGTCGCTCGTCTCGCCGCTGCGTCGTCCCTCGGCGACCTCGTGCGCGACGGCCGCGGCTTCCGTGCGTAACCGCTCCTGGCGGCGACGCGCGCGCAGGTTCCACGCGGTGCTGCGCAGCAAGTCCGACAACTGCGGCCCGGTCATCGTGCTGTACGCCTCCGACAGCCCCGGCTCTTCGATGGCCGCGCGGTGTACGCGCAGGTCCTCGTCATCCTCGAGCGCGTCGTCGTCGAGGCCGCCCGTCTCGCACCACACCTCGAAGAGGCTGCGGTTGAGGGTGTGCTCGAACGTGTCGGCGTCCAGCTCGAGGCCTGCCTCGCGGCATTCCGGCCTGAGCAGCAGCAGGCGCAGCAACTGCACCTCGCCCGGGTGCGCGTCGCCGGGCGTGGGTTCCGCAGCCACGCGGCTCGTGGTGCGGCGCGCCGCCTGCGCGAGCTCGCGCTGCGACGGCACGGGCACCGGGCGCGCGGGACCGCCGTCGGGCTCGGGGGGCGGCGGCGCCTCGTCGGCGCGGCGCGCGCGCCGCTGCGTGGGGGCGTGGCGCGCGAGGAGCCCGAGCACGGTGCGCTCGTCGACACGGCCGAGCCGCGCGAGGCGCTGCACATACTCGGCCCGCACGATCGGGTCCGCCATCGCCGCCACCGTCGGCACGATCGCCTCAACGGCCTGTGAGCGCGCCCGGGCGTTGTCGAGGTCGGTGCGCTCGGCGATCGCCTCGAAGAGGTGGTCGGCGACGGGCTTCGCGCCGTCGATGAGCGTGCGCAGCCGCGCAGGGTCGGAGCGCACGAGGGAGTCCGGGTCCTCACCCTCGGGTAGCGCGGCGATGCGGATGTCGGCCTGCAGCACGTTCTGGTAGGAGACGAGCCCGCGCCAGTCGATGGTGGCGACGGTGTCCTGGTCGGCTGCGCCGGAGGCCACCTCGACGGCCCGGATAGTCGCCTCGGAGCCTGCGTTGTCGGCGTCCAGCGCGAGCACGACGTTGGGCGTGAAGCGCTTGATGAGCTGCATCTGCGCCTCGGTGATGGCCGTCCCCATCGAGGCGGCGACGTTCTCGATGCCCGCCTGGTGGCAGCCGATCACGTCCATGTAGCCCTCGACGACGATCAGCCGGTCCTCGCGGCGCGCCTCGATGCCGCCACGGTCGAGGCCATAGAGCGTGCCGCTCTTGTCGAACAACGGTGTGCGCGGCGTGTTGAGGTACTTCGGTTCCTGGTCCGCGCCGAGCGCGCGACCGCCGAAGCCGACCATGCGCCCTCGCACATCGCGCGTGGGGAAGATCAGCCGCCCACGGAAGCGGTCGTAGAGCCCTCGATCGCCCTCGATCGCGAGGCCGGCGGCGACGAGCTCCTGGTCGCGGAAGCCGCGCGCGGCGAGGTGGTCAGTGAGCGCACTCCACTCGTCCGGGGCGTAGCCGAGCTGCCAGTCGCGACGCGCAGCGGCGTCGAGGCCACGGCGCTCGGCGTACGCGAGGGCCGCGGCGCCCCGCGGTCCGGCGAGCTGTGCCTGGAAGAACAGCGTGGCCGCTTCGTTCGCCGCCAGCAGCCGCTCATGCTCCTCGCGGCGCTCGACCTCGCGGCGCGTGGGCGGGCGCAGCTCGACGCCGGCGCGCTCCGCGCAACGCCCGAGGGCCTCGCGGAAGTCCAGCCCCTCGATACGCCGCACGAACTCGATCACGTCCCCGCCGGTTGAGCAGGCTCCGAAGCAGTGCCAGGTGCCGCGCGAGGGGTCGACGATGAACGAGGGCGTGCGCTCGTTGTGGAAGGGGCAGTTCGCCTTCCACGTGCGCCCGCTGCGCTTGAGGTTGGGGACGTAGCTACCGACGGTCTCGACGATGTCGAGTCGCGTCTTGACGTCTTCGATGGTGCTCATGCTCTGTCTGTTAAGACACCAATACGGCCAGATCGTTACGGGTTGGCGTCACCCATTCGAGAATCTCGCGCGAATCCGTGCTGCCGCGGCCTCCTCGCGCTCCGCGGCGGCCGTGACAGCCGCGAGCGCCGCCTCCTCGGCCTCGGCAGCACCATCGATCGCGTCGAGGACTCGCAGCGTCTCGAACCGTGAGCCTGCGAGGTCGTGGATGGCCTGCGGGGCGAGCGAGGCGGTGGACTCGCGGCCCGGCAGGACCACGGCTTCGCCACCGACCTCGGCCGCCGCTTCGCGCTCATCGGCGGCGAGCGCGGCCAGGATGTCCACGACGCTCTGCCCGTCGTCGACCTCCGACGCGAAGTCCTGCTCGGTGAGCCGCGCAATAGCCGCTAGGAGCGACGCGCGCGATGCCTCGAGGCGGTCGCGCAGGGCAGCGGGGTCCGTGTGCGCGGTCATCGCGGGTACGTGTTGTTCTGGCTGTCGGCGTCGCTAATGGCGTCGGTCGAGACGATGACGAGCACCGAGGCTGCCTCGACGCCCGTGAGTGCGCGCAGATCGTAGCGGCTCGTCCCTCCCGCCTCCACGTCGAGGTGGAAGTCGTCGCGCAAGAGCAGGCTGCCGTCCGCCGCCGCGCCGCGCACCCCGAGTGTCAGCTCGCCGCTGAGCGGGATCGGGCTGTTGTTGCGCACCTGCACGACGAGGTGGCCCCCATCGGGGTCGACCTCGACGCTGAGCACCTCGATGTCGTTGTACATGTCTGGGGCGACCACGAGGGAGGAGGTGTTGTTGTCGACGTCCTCCTCCTCGATGCCCGGCGCACGCAGTGCGATGGAGACGCGCGAGCGGCGCTGCACGTACTGGCCCGCGACGGCGCGCTCGAGCTCGTCGCCGGGCCGGAGTGCCTTGCCCGTATCGACGCGCACGAACGGGCCACCGTCGACGCTGACCTCGATCGCCCCATCGGCATCTCCGTTTCCGTTGTTCGATACCACGACGACGAGCTGGTTCTGGCGAGCGAATGCGTCGGCTACGAGGAGGTCCGGGAGGTCGGGCGTGAGTGTCGGACGCGCCTCGGTGTCCGTGGCGGGGCTGGCCGAGGGGATGGCGCTGCGGAATGCGCGGGCGTCCACGACGGGGAGCGCACCGACGTCGGGCGCTCCGGCGACGGCGTCGATGGGCAGCCAGCCCGTCACCGGCGAGGGCACCGCGCGGCCGTCGGCGCCGAGCTGGGCGATGGCCAGCCATTCGCCGTCCGTCGATCGCCCCTCGATGCGCAGCGGCGTGCCGGCGGGGAGCGTCCCGCGGAGCAGACCACCGCTTCCCGGAGCGTCCAGCACGTTCGCGGCACCCGACGTCTGGGGTTGCGCCGCGGTGGCCGCGGCCGTGGCCGTGGGGTCGGGAGCCGGCGGCACGATGTCGTCCTCGTTGGCGTCCAGGAGCAGGATCGCTGCGCCGGTGGTGAGCGCCGCGGCGACGGCGAACGCGCCAAGCGCGGCCGCCACGCGCGCGGGGCGGGAGCGCCAGATGCTCGACCGGGTGTCAGGCGGCTGTGTCACAGGGTGCGGGCCGTCCGATCGCGAGAAGGGTAGTGCGCACGATCCCCGATCCCGCTGGGAAGCTGGATGAGCAGCGGGCTCGCGCGGGCTCAGCGCCCACGCCAGCGGCGCGCGGCGATTGTAACCGAGGGGGCCCGGCAGGCCGTGCGGTCACGCTGTCGCGAGGCCCAGCTCGGCGGCGCGACGCAGCGCGAATCCGTCCGTCATGCCCGCGACGTAGTCTGCCGCACGACGCCACGGCGGGTCGTCGGGCAGCGAGAATCCCTCGATCTGGTCGAGGTGTCGCTCGTAGTACATGAACAGCGCCTCGATCACGCGCTGCCCTCGCTCGGCCGCCTCCATCACCGGAGGGGCCAGGTAGACGCGCTCGAACAGGAACGCCCGCAGCTCGTCGGTCGCTTGCAGCACCTCCGCGCTGAGCTCGACGCGGCGTTCCTCCGAGGGGGACGCCTCGTCTGCTGCTGCCTGCGACGCCTCGACGCAGTCCGTCACGAGCCGGCCGATGCGCCGCGAGTGTGTCGTGCCGAGCGTCTCGAGGACGGCGTCGGGCAGGTCGGCCTCGCGCAGCAGCCCCGCGCGCACGGCGTCGTCGATATCGTGGTTGAGGTACGCGATCGAGTCGGCGAGCTTCACGATCTGGCCCTCGAGCGTCGAGGCGACGCCCCACCCCGCCGCGGCGACCGAGGAGAGCTCCTTCGAGTGCATGTAGATGCCCTCGCGCGTCTCGGGCATGAGGTTGAGCCCTCGCCCATCGCGTTCGAGCACCTCGACGATGCGCAGCGACTGCGCGTTGTGCCGGAAGCCCACGGGGAGCAGCTCTGCGAGCTGCTCCTCGCCGGCGTGGCCGAAAGGCGTGTGCCCGAGGTCGTGGCCGAGCGCGATCGCCTCGGTGAGGTCCTCGTTGAGGTTGAGAGCGCGCGCGATGGTGCGCGCGATCTGCTGCACCTCGATGGTGTGGGTCATGCGCGTGACGACGTGGTCCGAGTCGGGCGCGACGAAGACCTGGGTCTTGTGCTTGAGCCGCCGGAAGGCGCGGGTGTGGATGATGCGGTCGCGGTCGACCTGCCAGGCGAGGCGCAGCGGGTCGGGCGGCTCCGGGCGGTCGCGCCCGGGCGAGCCTGCCTCCCTCGCCGCGCCCGGCGCGAGCAGCGCCTCGCGCGCCTCGAGGGCGGCTCGGACGCGAGCGGTGGCGGCGGAGACCATGTGGGGAGTGTCCGCCGAGGGGACGAGTGCGGCAAGCGCTCCGCGGGCTGTCGTGCCGTGGGGTTGCTGACGAGCGGACGCAGGACGCGCCGTTTGCCCAGCCATGATCCGCGCCCTAGCATCGCCCGGTGACTCAGGACACAGCCCCGCAGGAGCCAGACGCCGAACCGGACCCGACAGCGGGTGACGGCGATCCAGCCGCGCCCGAGCCGGCGGAGCAACGTGCGCGCCAGCCCCTCTGGACCCACTTCCTGATCCCGGGCTCGGTCCTGATCGGCGCCGCGATCATCGTCGGCGCCATCTTCATGACCGCCGAGGACCCCGTTCCCGCCGAGCCTCTCGGCCCGACCCTCGCCGCACTGGCTGAGGCGATCGAATCTCTCACCGACGATGTCGAATCCCTCGCGGACGATGTCGAGCGGATCCCGGCTGCGGCGCCCGGCACCCCGTCCACGCCCACGGCGCCTGCCACGCCGTCCGGGCCGACGCTCCGCGAGGCACTGCATGGCTACGCCGCGTCTCTCGACCTCGACGTCGACCGCTTCGGCGCGTGCATCGAGGATGCCGCGACGTACGACGTCATTGGAGAGCAGCTCCAGCGCGGTGTCGACCTCGGTGTGAGCGGCACCCCGACGTTCTTCGTCAACAACAAGCTGATCTCGGGTGCCCAGCCGGCAGCGCTGTTCGCCCTGGTGATTGCCGCCGAACTGGAGGGCAGCCCGACCAGCCTCGACGAGTACCCGGCGGCCATCCAGCAACTCGCCGAGCGAGACCGGCCCGCCTTCGCGATCCTCCCCGAGCGCCCCGATGTGAGCGGTGCACCCATCGAGGGCAACCCCGACGCTCGCGTCGTGATCGCCGAGTTCAGCGACTTCGAGTGTCCGTTCTGCCAGCGCTGGTACGACGAGACACTGCCCGAGATCCGTGCACTGATCGGCGACGATGTCGCCCTCGCGTTCCTGCACTTCCCGCTCACGCAGATCCACGCGAACGCGGTCGCTGCACACGCCGCCGCCGAGTGCGCCGGGAACGAAGGCAAGTTCTGGGAGATGCACGACCTGCTGTTCGAGCGACAGGCGGAGTGGTCGGGCCTCCCGAATGTGAACTGACGGTCCTCGGCGTCTCGAAGGGCTGAGCGAGGGCGCTGCGATTCGATGACTTCGGCGCGTGGCGGTGGGGCGATAACCCGGCTGCCGTATAATCGCCGCAGCGCGCGCTCCGGCCTATCGCCAGTGCGGTCTCGACCGCCCTCTCCCCAGGGGTTTCGGCAGAGAGTGGAACTCGCGCGCGGCGAGCGGCGGGAGACCCGACCATGACCACGACTGCACCCGACACGCCTGCGGCCGTAGCCCTTGAGGCGTCGCCCGTCTTCCGCTTCGGCGGCACCGCGACGGCCGGCGACGCCTCGATGGGCAACCTGCTCGGCGGCAAGGGCGCCGGACTTGCCGAGATGAGCAGCCTGGGCATCCCCGTCCCACCCGGCTTCACCATCACGACCGAGGTCTGCAACGCCTACTACGCCCTCGGCCGCACGTACCCTGACGCCCTCGACCCCGCCGTGCGCGGCGCACTCGAAGCGACCGAGGCGATCACTGGTACCCGCTTCGGCGACCCTGAGAACCCGCTCCTGCTCTCCGTGCGCTCCGGTGCGCGCGTCTCCATGCCCGGCATGATGGACACCGTCCTCAACCTCGGCCTCAACGACGAGACCGCCGAGGGCCTCGCCCGTCACTCCGGCAGCCCTCGCTTCGCCTACGACTCCTACCGACGCTTCGTGCAGATGTACGGCGACGTCGTGCTCGGCCTCCGGCCCGAGAGCGACATCGCGACCGATCCCTTCGAGGCGCTCCTGGAGCGCAAGAAGGAGGCACGAGGCGTCGAGCTCGACACGGAGCTCGACGCCGACGCGCTGCGCGAACTCGTTGCCGAGTTCAAGGACGCGATCCGCTCCGGACTCGGCATCGAGTTCCCCGAGGACCCGTGGGAGCAGCTGTGGGGCGCGATCGGCGCGGTCTTCAGCTCATGGGAGAACCCTCGTGCCGCCGTGTACCGCGAGATGTACGGCTACCCCGCCAGCTGGGGTACCGCCGTCAACGTGCAGGCGATGGTGTTCGGCAACCTCGGCGAGGACTGCGCCACGGGCGTCGTGTTCACGCGCGACCCGGCTACCGGCGAGCGCCGCCTCAGCGGTGAGTACCTGCTCAACGCGCAGGGCGAGGACGTGGTCGCCGGCATCCGCACGCCGCAGGGTCTCAGTGTCGGCGACGGCGCTCCGAGCACCTCGCTCGAGGAGATCATGCCCGACGCGCACCGCGAGCTCGTCGAGGCGTGCAACCGCCTCGAGCAGCACTTCGGCGACATGCAGGACATCGAGTTCACGATCCAGCAGCACAGGCTCTGGGTGCTCCAGACGCGTTCCGGGAAGCGCACCGGCCGCGCGATGGTGACGATTGCCGCGGATCTCGTCGGCGAGGGCGTCATCGATGAGCGCGAGGCGCTGCTGCGCCAGGAGCCCGAGAAGCTCGATGAACTGCTCCACCCCAACTTCGACCCGAACGCCGACCGCCGTGTCATCGCGACCGGCCTCGGCGCGTCACCTGGTGCGGCCGTCGGCCGCGTGGTCTTCTCGGCTGGCGAGGCCGAGGAGTGGGCGGCCCGCGGCGAGCCCGTAGTGCTCGTGCGCGTCGAGACGAGCCCCGAGGATGTCGCAGGGATGCAGGTGGCCGAGGGCGTGCTGACGGCTCGTGGCGGCATGACCTCGCACGCGGCGGTCGTCGCGCGCGGCATGGGCACGTGCTGCGTCGCAGGCTGCGGCGAGCTGCAGGTCGACTACGACGCGGGCCTCTTCGCCGTCGAGGCGCCGGACGGGGAGACCGTCACGGTGCGCACCGGCGACACGATCTCCATCGACGGCACCACCGGCGAGGTCTTCCTCGGCGCGGTCGAGCTCACCGAGGGCGGGCTGCCCGAGGAGTACGACCGCCTGATGGACTGGGCCGACGCCGCCCGCCACCTCAACGTCCGCACCAACGCCGACACGCCCGAGGACGCCGCACGCGCCCGCTCGTTCGGCGCGGAGGGCATCGGGCTGTGCCGGACGGAGCACATGTTCTTTGGCGAGGACCGCATCCTCGCGGTGCGCCGGATGATCCTCGCCGCCGACGAGGCCGGACGCCGCGAGGCGCTGGCGCTGATCCTGCCGATGCAGCGCTCGGACTTCGAGGGCATCCTGCGCGCGATGGCCGGCTACCCGGTCACCATCCGCCTCCTCGACCCACCGCTGCACGAGTTCCTCCCGCAGGGCGAGGCCGAGCTCGCCGACGTGGCCTCCGCCCTCGGCGTCACGCTCGAAGAGGCCCAGCGCCGTGTCGAGCAGTTGCACGAGTTCAACCCGATGCTCGGCCACCGGGGGGTGCGGCTCGCCATCACCTTCCCCGAGATCTACGAGGTGCAGACGCGCGCCATCATGGAGGCCGCATGCAACCTCGCTGCCGAGGGCGTCGAGGTGGAGCCGGAGATCATGATCCCGCTCGTCGGGGCCGAGTCGGAGCTGGAGCGCCTGCGCGCGCAGACCTCAGCGGTCGCCGAGCAGGTCATCGAGGAGCGCGGCGTGCGGCCTCCGTACCTCATCGGCACGATGATCGAGTTGCCTCGCGCGTGTGTCGTGGCGGACCGCATCGCCTCGCACGCCGACTTCTTCTCGTTCGGCACCAACGACCTCACCCAGACGACATTCGGGCTGTCTCGCGACGACGCGGGGCGCTTCCTCCCGGCGTACGTCAGCGAGGGCCTGCTGCCGCGCAACCCGTTCGTCGAGGTCGACGTCGATGGCGTCGGCGGCCTCGTGAAGATGGGCGTGGAGCGCGGGCGGTCGACGAAGCCGGGGCTGAAGATCGGGATCTGCGGCGAGCACGGCGGCGACCCGGCCTCAGTCGAGTTCTTCCACGGCGTCGGGCTCAACTACGTCTCGTGTTCCCCGTATCGCGTCCCCATCGCCCGCCTCGCGGCGGCGCAGGCGGCGCTGCGGGGCGACGTCTAGGAGGCCTCGCCCCGCCCGGAGGTGACCGATCACCGCTCCGAGGGGCTCCCCGCCGCAGTACTGCGCCGTGTGTGGCGCTGTCCGTCAGCGCGACGCCGAGCAGTGCCCGAACTGCGGCGCGAGCTGGGAGCCCGCGGGCCTCGATGATGACCCTGCGTCCATCGCGGCGCTGCTCAACGCCATCGAGGGCTGGCGCGCCGACGGTCTGATCGACAACGCCTCCGCCCGCAGGCTGCGTGAGCAGTACGAGGAGCGCCGCGCCGGGCTCCTGACCCCAGCCGGCCAGCGACCTGCCGCGACGGCCGAGCCGACATCGAGCGCGCCGGCGCCCGCCCCCGCGCGCCCCCTCGGCGGGCCTGATCCCACGCCTCCGCCAGCTCCGCGGCAGACGACGAGCGTCGGCGAGTGGGCGGCGCGGCGGCAGGCCGATGTGCTGCTGTACGTCGGCGCGTTCCTGCTCGTGATCTCGGCGCTCATCTTCGTGTCGAGCCAGGACGAGGCGCTCGGCGGCGCGTGGCGCGTCGCGATCCTCGCGGTCTACACCGTCGCGTTCATGCTCGGCGGGCTGCTGCTCCAGCGCTGGCCGAGGGTGCGCGAGGCGGGCCCGGCCTTCCTCGCGATCGGCGCCCTGATGACGCCGCTCAACTTCCTCCTGCTGCACAACGAAGTGCTGAGCGACCGTGAGGTTGCGGGCGAACTCGTGTGGTTCATCGCGTCCCTCTACAGCGCGGCGTTCTACGGGCTCCTGTTCGCTGCGGGCGCGGGCCGGCTGTACGCCATTCCCGCCGGCGCCGCGGTCCTGAGCGCCTGGGGATCACTGGCGATCATCATCGGCATTCCCATCGAGTGGGGAGGCGCGTGGTGGATGGTGTTCGCACTCGTCGGCACGGACCTGGTCTCCGCGACGCGCCGCTGGGACGACCGTGTACGGGCCGCGATATCCGTAGTCGCCACGCTCGCTGCGCTCTACGCGGCCGTCATCGCCCTCGTCACCGACGAGCACCGCTGGCAGCTCGCCGTGACGCTCGGGCTGCTCGTCGCGCTGGTCAGCGTGGCCGGTGCGGCGCGACGCGAGGCGAGCGCGACGCTGGTGGCCACCGTGCTCGCAATTGCCGCCGCCGTCGCAAGCCTGTGGGCGGCCGGGTTCGAGTGGGAGTGGTACGGCTTCCCGCCGCTGGTGGCCGGCGCGCTCTTCCTCGCCGTGAGGCGGAGTTGGCTGATGTCGGACCCGCAGCTCGGGTTCGGTGCGCTCCTGCTGGCGACTGCCGCCGGGCTCTGGCCCTTGTTGTTCCTCGAGGTGCATCTCGAAGGCGACAGCATGATCGCCGCGGTCGCGTTCCTCGGCTCCGGCATGCTCCTCGCTGCCATGGCGTGGCTCAACACCGCCGAGGGTTTCTCACCGTGGATCGAGAACAGCCGTGGGCCGCGCGGGCGCCTGCGACCCACCCCACCCAGCGAGCGCGTCGTGTTCGGCTGGCTCGCGTTCGCGGCGGCGTTCGTCGCCCTCGGCTTCGCGCAGCGAGCGCAAGGGCTGAGCCCGCCCGACACCGGCTGGGTGCCCGCTGCGATCGCTGCGGGAGCTTCGGCAGCAATGGTGCTCACCGCCCGCGAGCGGCCGGGCATGGTGTGGGCGATCCTGCCGCCGTTGCTCCTCGCGATTGGTGTGTCGCTGCAACCCCTCGACGAGCACATCGGACACGATGCCGTCCTGCTCGCGTTGGCTGCCGGCCACGTGCTCGGCGCCTTCGTCCTGCTGCGGCGCTGGAGCCTCGCGGTAGCGGGCACGGCGGCGGCGATGTCCGCCCTGGCAGTGCTCTGGTACCTGCAGGATTGGCAGTGGTGGCATCTCGCGGCCACCTTCGCGGCCCTCGGCATCGTGCTCTTCGGCCTCCTCGCGCCCTTGCGGCGCTACGAACGGGGAGCGTTCGACGCCGACGCCGAGACGCTGCTGGGCGTGCAGGTGCTGTCGTGGGCTCCCGTCCTGGCCGCCATCGGCGTGGCGTACGAGGCTCTCCGCCCACACATCGACGCCCCCGGCATGGAGGTGGTCGACACCGCCGAGTACCGCGTGCTGCTCCTCGTCGTGCTCGCGATGGGGGCGCTCATCGCGATCGAGGCGAGGCGACTCGACCGGTGGGAGCCGGCACTTGCCGCGTACGTGGTCCTGCTGGCCGTGGTTGGTGCGTCGTGGCCCCTCTTTGGCTGGGCCGGATGGACGCTCGCCATGACCTACTCGGTGGCGGGCGCCGGCGTCTTTGCGGCGCTCACGAGGTGGCGTCAGCCCGGGACTGCAGGGCCCGAGGTGTCGGTGCAGCTCATCTCCTGGGGTGGCCTGGTGCTCGGGCCGCTGGTCGCGCTCTCGGTGCTCGGCAATCGCCTCGAGGGGTTCGATGCGGAGCCTGCGACGCTCGTCGAGTTCAGGGTGCTCGCTCTGCTCTTCCTGCCGCTCGCCGCGGCCGCGGCGTTCGAGGGATACCGGCTGAATGCGCGCTGGGCGTACTTGCCGGCTTCGGCGCTCGTCATGGTGGCGCTCGAGCTCGCCATCGCGACGCTCCAGCCCGGGAACGTGCAGGCCTACACGATCCCCGCGGCGATCTACCTCGCCCTCATCGGGCTCACGATGCGTCCGGCGGAACGGCTCAGTCCGAACCTCGGTTGGCACGAGGTGCTCCAGATCGCCGGCGCGGGGCTGCTCGTGATCCCGCAGGCCGAGCAGGGCTTCGAGCCGGGTGGCGCCCGGTGGGGCCTCGTGCTGCTCGTCGAGGGACTCGCGCTCCTCGGCGTGGCGATCGCGCTGAACACCCGCTGGCTGGCGGTGACGGCGGTCGCGACGCTGTCCGGGGTGGCGCTGCGCTTCCTGTGGGTGAACCGCGACACCGACGTGGTGCCCTACTGGGTGATGCTCGCTGTGGCTGGCTTCGTCCTGCTGGGCGTGGGGCTCACCCTGCTGCTGCAGCGCGAGTGGTGGGACCGCAGCCGCGCGCGGCTGCAGCGCCGCTGGCGGCAGGACGCGCTCCTCGATGCCCACGCTGCCGACGAGACCCCTGTGGCCGCCCTGCTCACGCCGCTCGCGCCGGTACTCGCGATCCTCGCGGTGACGGCGGGCGACTGAGACGTACCGATGTCAGAAGGCCAGCCAGGAGATGGCGGCTGCCACCCCGGCAACCACGAGGCCCGCGACGGTCAGCGAGGCGCTCTCGATGCTCACCGCACCGGCGTAGAGCAGCGGGAAGCTTACCGCCATGCCGGCGAGGGCGGCGGTCTGCAGCCAACGACGCGTCCTGTCGCGCAGCGGGATCATCTCGATAGCCCCGTAAGCAGCTCGACCACGATGAACGCCTCGATCCCCGCGAGCAGCACGAGCAGCAGGATGTAGGGGATGACGATGCGGAAGATAGCGCGTTCGCTGCCGGAGAACCCCACGACCGCCGCTCCGACAAGCACCTTCGCGGGCGCCATGGCGCTGCCGACCGAGGCGCCGACCGACTGGATGCTCGCGATCGTGACGGGCCCGATGTCCAGCGCTCGCGCGGTCTCGAGCTGCAGCAGGCCGAACATGACGTTCGAGTTGGTGTTGCTGCCGCTCATGAACGCCCCGAGCATCCCGATAAACGGCGAGACGATCGGAAACACCGGCCCGGACGCATCCGCGAGCCCACGCGCGAGCAACACGGTCATGCCCGTGTCGGCCATGATCACCGCCATCATCGCCATGGTTGCCACACCGATGCTCGTCCCGAGGCACTGCGAGTAGGTGAGCCGCAACGCCTCCCACGCGACGCCACGACGCCACCGTGCCGTCGCGACGTACAGCCCCGTGCTGACCAGGAGCGACATGACGATGAGCGGGGCCGGATGGTTGAGCAGCCGGATGGGCGCGTAGTCGCTCACGGCGGCCACGTCGAAGCCCTCGCCTGTGACGAAGCCCGGGTAGTCCAGCGCCCAGCGCAGGCCCGACGCGGCCTCCTTGATCGGTCCGATCTGCCCGATCACGCTGAGCGAGATCAGCAGGATGTAGGGCATGAACGCGAGCCAGAACGGCATCGGCGTGGCGCCATCGTCGTCCTCGGGCGCCGGTGGGACAGGCGCCGGCCGTTCGGGGCGCAGCAGCGGAGTGCGAGCGACGAGCGCCATCGCGGCCATGCCGAGCACGGCGGGCACGCTCGACGCGATCTGGGGCGCGCCCGCCTCGGCGAGCGCGTACATCCCGGCGGCCATGACCGCTCCCGCGACGAGCACGAGCGGCAGGCTGCGTCGTACCGCGGCGAGACCACCGTAGATGTGCGCCACGAGCGCGCCGCTCACGACGATCACCGGAGCGAACAGCAGCGCCATGTGCGGCGCGATCACGCCGCCCTCGATGCCGGTGACGAGCTGGATCGTGTAGTACGAGGAGCCCATCGAGCCGAACGTGACGGCCCAGCCGTGGCCGACAAGCGCCATCGCCGCGGCGCGCGCCGGGGAGAAGCCGAGCATGATCAGGATCGGCGCGGCGACGGCGATCGGAACGCCGAAGCCCGTCACCCCCTGCACGAAGCTCGCGAAGCCCCACCCGATGAGCAGCGCCTGCGCGAGCCGGTCCTCGGACAGCCTCGCCATCGCCCGCCCGATCGCGTCGATGCCGTCGAGCCGGTCGACGAGATTGAACATGTAGACGGACATCCAGACGATGCTGAGCACGAAGACAGAGAGGCTCAGCCCCTTCGCGCTCGCGATCGCGACGTGGTCGCTGGCCGCACCGAACACGAGGAAGGCGAGCGCGAGCGCGAGCGCCCAAGCGGTAGCGCCGGCTCGTGGAGCGCTCCAGTTGAGAAAGAAGATTGTGACCATCAGGACGACGACAGGCACGGCCGCGAGCAGCCAGTTCGCGAGCGTCAGATCGGGTCCCGTCACGGGCTACGCCCCCCGCCGCCGACCACGATACGTGTCGCTGCCCGTGTAGTCCGAGGGGCGGCGGATCTGTCCCTGGTACGTCGAATGCTCTGAGCGACCGGTGCGGGTCGGGCCGCTACTCGACTGTCACCGTCTTCGCGAGGTTCCTCGGCTGGTCGACGTCGGCGCCGCGTTCGAGGGCGATGTGGTACGCCAGAAGCTGAAGCGGGATCAGCGAGACCGCGGGGGCGAGTGCGCCGTCGAACGCCGGGATGGCGAGCACATCGTCGGCGACACCGTCGAGGCTGTCGTCGCCCGCCGAGGTGAGCGCGAGCACCGGACCTCGACGCGCCTTCACCTGCTCGATGTTCGACCGCATCTTCTCGTGGACCTCGTCCTGGACGGCGATGGCGACGGTGGCCAGGCCCTCGTCGATGAGCGCGATCGGGCCGTGCTTCATCTCGCCGGCGGCGTACCCCTCGGCGTGGATGTAGGAGACCTCCTTGAGCTTGAGCGCCCCCTCCAGCGCGACGGGGTACGAGAGCCCGCGGCCGAGGAACAGGAAGTCGTCGAAGTGCGCGTAGCGGGCTGCGAGCTCGCGCACGCGCTCCTCGAGCAGCAGCGCCTCGCCGAGCGCTGCCGGCAGGTGCAGCGCGCTCTCGATCTCCGCGTGCTCGGTCGCCTCGTCGAGGACGCCGCGCATGGCGCCGAGCTGCAGCGCCGCAGCGTGCAGCGCGATGATCGATCCCACGAGGCACTTCGTACTCGCCACCGCGATCTCCGGGCCGACGCGGATCAGCACGGTGCTGTCGGCGAGCCGCGTCGCCTGCGAGCCGGGCGTGTTGCAGATCGTGAGCTGCGCGCACCCTGCGCGCTGCGCCTCTTCCATCGCCGCGAGCGTGTCGACGGTCTCGCCCGACTGGCCCACCGAGATCACGAGCGTGCGCTCGTCGAGCACGGGGCGCCGGTAGCGAAACTCCGATGCGTTGTCGACCTCGGCCGGGATGCGCGCGAAGCGCTCGATGAAGTGACGGCCAATCATCGCGGCGTAGAGCGAGGTGCCCATACCGACGAGCACGACGCGATTGAGGTCGCGCACGCGCTGCTCGTTGAGCGCGAAGCCCTCGATCTCCACGCGTGGGGGGTCGAGGAGGTAGCGCCCGCGCATCGCGTCCAGGGCGGCGTCGGGCTGCTCGTGGATCTCCTTCAGCATGAAGTGCCGGTAGCGCCCCTTCACGGCCGCGACCGGGTCGAACGGTTGCTGCTCCGGCGCGCGCTCGATGGCGCGGCCCTCGGCGTCCGTCAGCGCGACGCCCTCGGCGCGCACGTCGGCGATCTCGCCTGGCCCGAGGAACGTGACCGAGCGCGTGAGTGGCAGGATCGCCGCGAGGTCCGAAGACACGAACTGCTCGGCCACGCCACCCTCGCCGTGCCCGACGACGATGCCGCCCGCGTTTCCGACGCGGGCAGTGACCAGCCTCCCGGGCTCGTCGACGTTGATCGCCACGAGCGAGTAGGCGCCCTCGGTCTCGTCGATCACGCCGCGCATGGCGTCGGCGAGGTCGGCCCCGCGCGCGAGTGCGTCGGCGATGAGGTGGGCGAGCACCTCGGTGTCGGTGTCGGACGCGAACGTGTCGCCGCGGTCGGTGAAGCGCCTCCGCAACGCCTCGAAGTTCTCGATGATGCCGTTGTGCACTACCGCGACGCGGCCCGAGGGGTCGAGTTGCGGGTGGGCGTTGCGGTCGGATGGCGCGCCGTGCGTCGCCCAGCGCGTGTGGCCGATCCCGGCGGCTGCCGGCGGCAACTGCCCCTCGACGCGGTTCGCCAAGTTGTCGAGCTTGCCCTCGGCGCGGGCGAGGTAGAGCTGCTGCCCTTCGTCGAAGAGCGCGATCCCCGCCGAGTCGTAGCCGCGGTACTCAAGGCGCCGCAGGCATTCGAGAAGCAGGGGACCGGCAGGCCGCGAGCCGGTATAGCCGATGATGCCGCACATAACCAGTCCTCGCGTCGGCCCCGCCGCACCTAGCGTATCGCCGGCGAGGGGTGGGCGGCTACTCGGAGCGGTCGTCGTCGCGGTGGCGGGCGACGACGAGTTGGCCTTCGGAGCCTGCGCCGTACGCGCCCCGGTACTCCTCGGGCATCAGTTCCGCGATGCGGCGCATGATCAGGTCGGTCGCGGCCTCGGCGCGCTCGGCCGTCGGCCTGCCCTCGTCAAGCGTGAAAGGCTCGCCGAAGACGACACGGACCGACGTGCGGCGCCCGAGCATCGCGCGCAGCATCGATCGAGGGCCCTGGACGGGGTGCGTGCCGATGACCGCGCACGGCACAATCGGCGCCCCACCGAGGAGAGCCATCACCGCCGACCCGGGAAGCCCCGGCTGCAGCTGCCCCGATCGTGAGCGCGTGCCCTCGGGGTGCACAAGCACCGCGCGGCCGGCCCGCAAGTGGTTTCGGCCGGCGCGGAGCGCGCCGAGGTCGCCGGAGTGGCGGCGCACCGGGAACGCGCCGAAGAGCCACACCGTCCATCCGATCAGCGGTGTCTCGAACAGCTCGCGCTTTGCGATCGGTCGCAGTCGCCGTGGGGCGCCGGCGCATACCAGCAACGGGTCTACGAGGGCGACATGGTTGGCGACGATCATCACGCCGCCGTCGCGGGGGACGCGGTCGGCGTGGGCGATCTCGACGCTCCCGAGGAGCCGCAACAGCAGCGGCACCACCACCCCGCTGAAGCCGTAAAAGGCAGTCGACCAGAAGTCCCAGATCCGCCTCACGCGTTCGACCGCTCGTACGCCTCGATGGCGCGGGCGACGACCCCGTCCACGTCGAGGTTGTCGGTGAGGATCACGACCGCGTCGGGCGCGGCCTGCTCAGGCCGGATCGCGCGATGCCCGGTCGAGTCGAGTTGGTCGCGGCGGTCCGTCTCCTGGCTCACGCGGCCGAGGTCGCTGCCGCGGCCCGCGGCCTGCTCCTCGGCGAGGCGGCGCGCGGCGCGCACATCGAGCGAGGCGTCCAGGAACAGCTTGGTCCGCGCCTCGGTGAGCACGCGCGTCCCGATGTCGCGGCCGGCCATGACGATCGGGGTGCGCTCGGCGAAGGCGCGCTGCCGCCGCACGAGCTCGTCGCGAACGGCGGGTACGCGCGAGATGAGCGACACGGTCGCCTCGATCGCGGGCTCGCGCAGCCTGTCGCTCACGTCGTTGCCCGCGACGACGACGCGAGGCGTCTCCGGATCCGGCCACTGGACGTCGAGGTCGAGCGCGCGCACGAGCGCGGCGACGGCCTGCTCGTCCTCGGGGTCGACGGGTGCCTCGAGGACGGCGAGCGTGCAGGCGCGGTACATGAGGCCGGTGTCGAGAAAGCCGTAGCCGAGGCGGCTCGCCAGCGCACGGCCGACGGCGCTCTTGCCCGAGGCGGTGGGGCCGTCAATGGCGACGCTGCGTGCAATCGAGTCCAAGGGCGCCTCGGACTGCGGCGCGCCGGTCGGGGTCGTTTGATCCAACGCCGCGCCGTCCCCTCTTGGCGAGACGATCATAGGAACGCCTGCTCGGCGGCGTCTACCGAGGGCGCGTCGAGGCCGCACAGCGCGCGCAACTCCGCCAGCTCATCGTCGGTGAGCGTCCGCGAGACACCCGCGGGCAGGTCGCCGAGCTCCAGCGGGCCGAGGCGCGTGCGGACCAGACGGCGCACGGGGTGGCCGACCGCGGCGAGCATGCGCCGCACCTGCCGCTTCCGGCCCTCGTGCAGCACGAGCCGGACCCACCAGCCGCCGTCGGCGCGATGCAGCCGCTCTGCCTCCGCGTGGTGCGTCGGACCGTCGTCGAGCTCGATACCGGCGCGCAGGCGCGCGAGCGAATCGTCGCCCGGGCGGCCGTCGACGAGCGCCTCGTACGTCTTCGCGACCTCGAACCGGGGGTGCGCGACGCGGTGCGCCAGCTCGCCGTCCGTGGTGAGCAGGAGGAGCCCCTCGCTGTCGCGGTCAAGGCGGCCAACGTGACGTAGTCCGGGTGGCACGTCCGTGAGCAGGTCGAAGACGGTGGGGCGTCCCCGGTTGTCCGAGGCGGCGACGATGACGTCGGGCGGCTTGTGCAATATCAGCGTGAGCGAGACTCCTTCGGCGTCGAGCGGTGTGCCGTCGACGGTGATGTGCGCCGAGGGGTCGGCGCGCTCGCCGATGGTGGCGGGACGGCCGTCGACCTGGACGCGGCCGGCGCGGATCATCTCCTCGGCCTTGCGGCGGCTGCCGTAGCCGCGTCGCGCCATGATCTTCTGGAGGCGTTCGCCGGGAGGGCGGGGAGGGGTATCGGTGGGCACGGGTGTCGCCGCCTCAGCGGCGGCGGATCCGCTCGATCATGATCCACTCGGTGATGTCGACGCGCGTGGCCGGCCCGCCCCGGCCCAGGCGACCGGCGAACCGCTCGATGACGCTGCCAAGGCTCGCTCTCAGTGCCTGCTCGGCGGCGTAGGCGACGACCGCGACGGCGACCGAGCGCGCGATCACCGGCAGCGCCGACTCCACGGTGGCCACGAGCGCGCGTGACCCGACGAGGGTGAGCGCGCGGGTACGCACGGCGATCGGCATCGGGAGCCGTTGCTCGATGCGCGCGAGCGCGCGTTCGCGAGGTATGGGGGCGCCGGCGGGTCGTGTCGGTTCCGGCACGCGCGATCCTCGTCTCGGGGGGAGTGCGGACAGACTAGCGGGTGGGTAGCGGCCCGGCCAGCCGCCGAGGTCTGTCAGCGCGCCGCGAGCTGCGCCTCGACGCGATCCGTCACGTCGGCGGGCGGTGCGGTGCGGCCCTCGGCGTCGACGATGCGAGCACCCTCAACGCGCAGCGAGCCACTCGCGAACTCGCCGATCGCAGCCGCCAGCAGCGGCGCCTCGCGCTCGACGCCACGCTCGCGGATGGCGGCGAACAGCGGGCTCGCATCGATGGTGTCGTCGTCGAGGTCGCCCGGCGCGCGGGGGAGCGCGTCGCGCAGGGCCTCCAACTCGGCGTCGCGCAGGGGGTAGCGGCAGTAGGCCACGGCCGGGCCCGCGTCGACCTCGGGGATAGCGAGGTGGACCATCACACCGCTCTCCCCCGCGCCCTCGCGGATGAGCTGCCGGATCACGGCCTGCCACACGCCCGCGGGTCCGTCGGGCAATGCGGGGTGGAGGTTCAGCAGGGTGTGCCGCTCCACCAGCTCCCGCTCGACGATGAGCATGTAGCCGGCCAGCACGCCGAGGTCGAACGAGTGCTCCTCGATCACCTCGGCGACGTGGCGGTCATACGCCAGCCGCCACTCCGGCAGCGGCTCGCCGGGTCGCGAGCGCTCGCCGCCGACCGACCGCCGGAAGGCGACCGACGAGCACGTCACGAGCGGGATCCCGGCGCCCTCGACGAGGTCGAAGAACGAGTCGGTGGTCTCGGACTCGCCGCGCTCGCGGTTGGAGAAGACGAACGCGAACTCGGCGTCGAGGTCGCCGTCACGGATCGAGCGGTAAACGTACTCGAACATGCCCCGCGAGCCGGGGCCACGGGCCGTGGTGAACCAGCCGATGCGGAGGGTCACAGCAGCGAGTTCTGCGCCGCCTCGTCGTACGCCTCGCGCAGCCGGTCGACGCGCTGCGAGGCGTCGGCGAGCATCCGCTGGCAGCGCTCGGCGATGCGCATGCCCTCGGCGTAGAGCTCGACGGAGCGTTCGAGGGGCAGGTCGCCCGCCTCGAGTTGCGCGGTGATCGCCTCTAGCCGCGAGAACAGCGCCTCGAACGAGTCGTCAGAGTCGCCTGCGGGCGGTTCGGGCGTGGCGTCGGGCATCGATGCTCCTCGCGGCGGGGCTAGCCGGTGACGCGCGCGGGGCGAGTGCCGTCGCGCAGACGCAACTGTACCGCGTCGTCGGGCCGCAGGGCGGCCGCCGAGGTGACCACCGAGCCGTCCTCGCGCGTCACGACGGCGTAGCCGCGGTCGAGCGTCGCGAGGGGCGAAAGCGCAGCGAGCCGGCCGCCGAGCGCGGCGGTGCGTTCGCCCGCGCGGGCCAGCACTACTTCGAGCGAGCGGGCCCCGGTAGCCGTGCGTTCGTCGATGCGGCGCGAGGTGGCCGCGAGGTCGGGCAGCGCCATGGTGAGTGCGGTCGCGCTCGCTCCGGCGCGGTCGCGGGCCGCTTCGAGCCGCCTCGTCACCGCCACATCGGCGTGGCGTGCGAGCGTGCCGACGCGCTGCGAGACCTCGGCGCGGTCGGGCGCGACGAGTTCGGCGGCCGCCGAGGGAGTGGGCGCACGCACGTCTGCGACGAGGTCGGCGAGCGTGGTGTCGGTCTCGTGGCCGACCGCCGAGATGACCGGCACGGGCGAGGCGTAGATGGCGCGGCTCACGGGTTCCTCGTTGAACGGCCAGAGGTCCTCGGCCGCACCGCCACCACGCGCCACGATGATCGCGTCGAGGCGTTCCTCGCCGAGCCGCCGCACCGCCTCGGCGATGAGCGCGGCGGCGCCGTCGCCCTGCACGCGCGCCGGCGCGACGATGAGCCGTGTGAGGGGCCAGCGCCGCCCGAGCACGTCGGTCACGTCGTGCAGGACAGCGCCGGTCGGTGAAGTGACAAGGCCGATCCGTTGCGGGAAGGGGGGCAGGGGCCGTTTGCGCTCGGGGGCGAGCAGGCCTTCCTCCTCGAACCTGGCGCGTAGCCGCTCGAACTCAGCGGCGAGCGCGCCGATGCCTTCGGGCTGCACGAAGTCGACGATGAACGAGAGGTCGCCGCGCTGCTCGTAGAGCGACAGCGAGCCGTAGACGACGACCGAGGTGCCCTCGGCCAGCCGCTGCCCCTGCCCGACGCCGCGGCTGCGGAAGAGCACACAGCGCAGCGCGCCGCCACCGTCGCCCAGCGTGAAGTAGACGTGCCCCGACGACGCGCGCGTGAGATTGGCGACCTCGCCCGACACCCAGATGTCGGCGAGGTGCCGGTTGGACTCGATCAACTCCCGCAGGTAGCGGGTGACCTGGTGGACCGGGTAGACCTCGGGCGGCATCGTGCTCCGCTGCGGCCGTCGGGCGCCGGCCCTAGCCGGTTGAGGACCGCTCGATGTAGGCGCCGGTCGAGGTCGAGACCTTGATCGTGTCGCCGGGGTTGATGAAGAGCGGCACATCGACGATCAGCCCGGTCTCGAGGGTCGCCGGCTTCGTCGCGCCGGTCGCGGTGTCGCCCTTGACGCCCGGGTCGGCCTGCACGATCTCGAGGTGGACCGCCGCAGCCAATTCGACGCCGAGGGCTTCCTCGCCGTAGAGCTGCACCTGCACCAGGTCGCCCTCCTTGAGGTACGGCAACGCCTCCGCGACGGCGTCGCGCGGCACCATGATCTGGTCGTACGTTTCGGTGTTCATGAAGGTGAAGGCGTCACCGTCGGCGTAGAGGTACTGCATCTCGCGGCGCTCGACGCGGGCCGCGGTGAGCTTCTCGCCGGCGTTGAAGGTGCGTTCGATGATGTGGCCGCCGCGCAGGTCGCGCATCTTGACGCGGTAGACGGCGGACTTCTTGGTCTTGACGTGGTGGACGTCGACGACCCGGTACAGCGAGCCGTCGACTTCCACCGACACGCCGCGCTTGATGTCTCCGGTTCCGATCACAAGCCACCCCCGACTTCCAGGTCCAGTTTGGCCGCGCGCGAGATCACCCGCAGCCGTCCGTCCTCCATCACGCATTGATCCTCGATGCGCACGCCTCCCCACCCCGGAATGTAGACCCCCGGCTCGACCGTGACGACCTGCCCGTCGGCGAGCAGGTCCTCCGAGTCCGCCGACAGCCGCGGCGCCTCGTGGATGTCGAGGCCGACGCCGTGGCCCAGCCCGTGCGTGAAGCGGTCGCCGTAGCCGGCCTCGGCCAGCACAGTAGCAGCGATCGCGTGCGCTTGCCCGCCGGTCATACCCACCTCGATGCGCTCCTCGGCCATCTCCTGCGCGGTCAGGACCGCGTCGTAGACGCGCGGGAACGTCTCGTCCGGCTCACCGGCGCACACCGTGCGCGTCAGGTCCGACCGATACCCGCCGACGATGACGCCGAGGTCCATGACGACGGACTGGCCAGCCGTGATGGTCGCGTCGCTCGGGCGATGGTGCGCCATCGCGCCGTGCGGGCCGGCGGCGATGATCGTCTCGAACGCCATGCCGTCCGCGCCGTGCTCGTACGCGTAGCGCTGCGCCTCCCACGCGACCTCACGCTCGGTGACGCCGGGCCGCAGGCACGAGGCGGCGTGCGCCCAGACCTCGTCGCCGAGGTGTACGGCGGCGGTCAGCGCCTCGACTTCGTCGG
This sequence comes from Dehalococcoidia bacterium, assembly GCA_965208885.1. Taxonomy (GTDB): domain Bacteria; phylum Chloroflexota; class Dehalococcoidia; order UBA2979; family UBA2979; genus VXMT01. The sequence continues at coordinate 194,933 of CBDBPS010000002.1, read as the reverse complement.
CGTCCTTGATCGCGCGCAGCGGCTCGACGGCCGCCGGTGCGGGGGTAAGCCGCGGGCGGTCGCCCATCGGCAGCTCCTCGATGGCTGCGACCCACTCCATGTGCTCGGCGACCGTCAGCCCGCCCGGCTCGAAGCCGAGCCGCGCACCGCCGAGGCCGTTGAGGAGCGGAGCGACGAAACTCGCCACGCTGCGGAGCGGCGCCGGGATGAGATCGAACGCGGGCGCCTGCAACTGTGCCTGCTCGTGGTAGCGCCCGTCGGTGGCGATGCGGGCGTGCTGTGCGTCGACGACGAGCACGCCGGCTGAGCCGGTGAAGCCCGACAGCCAGCGCCGGTTCGACGGCGCGGTGACGAGTAGGGCGTCGACCTCGAGCACATCGAGGCGCTCGCGGAGCCGCGTAAGGCGGGCACCAATGGGGGAGGCGTCGGCCACGCGCTACTCCATCTCGGCGAGCCGGCTGTGCAGGAGGTCGAGCGCGGCGAGGTACCCCCGGTACCCGAAGCCACTCACCTGTCCCCAGACCACGGGGGCGATGAGCGAGGTGTGTCGGATCTCCTCGCGCGCGTGGATGTTGCTCAGATGCACCTCGACCGTCGGGAGCTGGGTGGCCGCGATGGCATCAGCGAGGGCGAGCGAGGTGTGGGTGTAGGCGGCGGCGTTGAGCACGACGCCGTCCCAGTCGCGGTGGGCGTGCAACGCGTCGACGAGGGCGCCCTCGGAGTTGGACTGGACGCATGCGATCTCGATGCCGAGTTCCTCGGCTCGCTGCTCGCACAGCAACTCGATGTCGCGCAGCGTCTCGCGGCCGTAGATCTCTGGCTCGCGCTGCCCGAGGAGGTTCAGGTTCGGCCCGTTCAGGATCAGGATGCGCATGCGGTTCCCCGGGAGCCTCGTCGCTGCGTTAGTCGTTGTCGCGGTCGCGGTCGCGGTCGCGGTCGCGCTCGACCTCGCGGGAGCGCTCGAGCGCCGTCGAGACGAGTGCGTGCTGGCGCGAGTTCGTCACCGCCGTGTAGATCTGCGTCGTGTCGGCGGAGGCGTGCCCGAGCAGCTGCTGCACGATCCGCAGATCGGCGTCGTGTTCCAGCATATGTGTCGCGAAGCTGTGGCGCAGCCGGTGCGGGTGCACGCGCTGGCGGATCGCCGCCGCCGTGCCGGCGTCGCGCACAATGCGCTGCACCGACCGCGCCGAGAGGCGCCCGCCGGAGCGGTTGAGGAACAACGCCTTCTCGGCGCCCTTCGCCATCTCCGGGCGGCCATCGTCGAGCCAGGCGCGGAGGGCGTCGCGCGCCGGCAGCCCGAAGAGCGCGACACGCGGCTTGCTCCCCTTGCCGATGAGGGAGACCTGGCGGTTCGTGAGGTCGAGGTCGCGGCTGTCGAGCGAGGCGACCTCGCTCACGCGCAGCCCGGCGCCGTACAGCAGCTCCAGCAGCGCCGTGTCGCGCAGCGCGCGCGCACGATCGGCGTCCGACTCGGCCTCGGTCGCTTCGGGCGCGCGCATCAGCGCGTCGGCCTCCTCCTCGGTGAGGAAGTGGGGGAGGCGCTTCGGGGCCTTCGGGTAACGCAGCCGCAGGATCGAGTCACCGGGCTTCGCCGGCGGCAGGCGATCCTCGTCGTCCAGCCACGCGTAGAACGTGCGGATGGTCGAGGCGATGCGTTTCACCGACGCGGGCGCCCGCTCCTGCTCGATGCGGAGCACGCCGAGGTACTCGCGCGCCAGCTCGCGACCGGCGTGGTCGAACTCCACGGATCGGGCGGCGAGGAAGGCGAGGAATCCCTCGATGTCGTTGCGGTAGTTGCGGACGGTGTGCGCAGAGCGCCGCTTCACCGTCGCAACGTGACCGAGGTAGTCGTCGAGGGCCTGCGCTGCGCGGTCGTCGACCGTGGGGCGCGGCTCAGTGCGCGTCCTGGGCACGCGCGTCCGCCTGTTCTCCCGCCGGTTCGAGCGTAGCACGGCCGCGCTGGTGAGTGTGCGTCAGGCGGAGCGGCGCCGCGTCGAGCGGCCTCCGGATGAGCCAGACCGGCCACCCGATCCACCCCGCGACCGGCCGCCGCGCGCCGGCTTCGGTGCGCGTGGGTCCTTGCCCTGCTCGCGCATCCGCACCTCGCGCGCCGCGATGAGGTCGACCGCCTCGTCGAGCGTGACGGTCGAGGGGTCGCGGCCCCGTGGCAGCGATGCATTCACGACGCCGTCGGTGACGTACGGGCCGTAGCGGCCGTTGCGCACCTCGACCGGAGCTTCGCTATCCGGGTGGTTGCCGAGCGTCGCGAGGGCGGCCTGGGCGGCGCGTCCGCGGCGCTTCGGCGCCTTGAGCAGCGTGACCGCCTCGTCGAGTTCGATGCCGCGCAGGTGCTCGTGGTCGCGGAGACTGCGCGTCTCCTTGCCGGCCTTCACGTACGGGCCGTAGCGCCCATCCTGCACCACGATCTCGTCGCCGCTGTCGGGGTGCGCGCCGAGGATGCGCGGGTACGAAAGCAGCTCAGCGGCCTGCTCGGCGGAGAGCGCCTCGATGGTCATGCCCGGCCAGAGGCTGGCGCGCTTCGGCTTGCCGCCGTCATCGTCGTTCTCGCCGACCTGCACGTATGGACCGTTGGGGCCGGTCTTCACGTAGACGGGCCGGTCGGTTTCCTCGTCGCGCATCACCTCACGGTCGCCGAGTGCAGCCTCGGCCAGCAGCGCGAGGGCGTGCTCGATGGTGAGCTCGTCGGGCGGGAACTCGTCTGGGAGCGACGCCCGTGGTCCGTCGTCACCGACCTGCACGTAGGCGCCGTAGCGCCCGACACGCGCCATCACGGTGGTGCCGTCCGGGTCCTCGCCGAGCGCGATCGAGGAGATCGCTCGGGCGTCCGTGTCCTCCAGCGCCGACTCGATGAGCCGTACCAGCCCCCCATCGGCGCGGTCGGCCGAGGCCTCCCCGTCGTCGCCGAAGTAGAAGCGCCGCAGCCACGGGTGAGCCTCCATCTCGCCCTCGGCGACACGGTCGAGGTCGCCCTCCATGCGGGCGGTGAAATCGAAGTCCACGTGGTTGGGGAAGTGCTGTTCGAGCAGGTTCACGACGGCGAACGCGGTCAGCGTTGGCGTCAGCGCGGTGCCGTTCTTCCAGACGTAGTCCCGCTCCTGCACCTTCTGGAGGATGGTCGCGTACGTCGAGGGGCGGCCGATGCCGCGCTGCTCCAGCTCTCGCACCAGGCTCGCCTCGGTGTAGCGGGCGGGCGGCCTGGTCTCGTGGCCCTCGGCCTCGGCGGAGACCCCGCGTACCACCTGGCCTTCGCGTAGCGGCGGGAGGATCCGCTCCTGGTCCTCGAGCTCGGCGTCGGGGTCATCGGAACCCTCGACGTAGGCGCGCAGGAAGCCGGGGAAGGTGATGACCTTCCCGGAGACGGCGAACGCCGCCTTGCCCTCTGCCCCGGCGGAGGCCTCGAGGCGCGCGTTGGTGCGCAGCCCGCGCGCGTCATTCATCTGCGAGGCGACAGTGCGCTTCCAGACGAGGTCGTACAGGCGCTGCTCGTCGGTGGTGAGCTGACCGCGCAGGCTGTCGGGCGTGCGGAAGATGTCGCCGGCCGGCCGGATCGCCTCGTGCGCCTCCTGCGCCCCCTTGGCGCGCGAACGGTAGAAGCGAGGCTTGTCGGGGACGTACTCGGCGCCGTACAGGTCGCGAGCCTGGCGGCGGGCTGCGTCGAGCGCCTGCTGTGACAGGTTCGTCGAGTCCGTCCGCATGTACGTGATGTAGCCGTTCTGGTACAGGTTCTGCGCCACGCCCATCGTGCGCTGCGCGGTGAAGCGCAGCTTGCGCGCCGCCTCCTGCTGCAGGCTCGAGGTGATGAAGGGCGCGGGCGGGCGCTGGGTGTACGGCCGCTCGTTGACCTCGGCCACCGTGTAGTCGGCCTCAGCCACCGCGGTCGCGACGGCCGTCGCGCGGTCCTCGCCGAGCGGCACGACGTTGCCGCGTCCGGTGAGCTGTCCCGTCTCGGGGTCGAAGTCGCGGCCTGTGGCGACGCGTGCGCCGTCGAGTTCGACGAGGCGAGCGGCGAACGGCTCCGGCGGCGCGTCGTCCTCGTCGCTGCGGACGAGCGAGCGGACGTCCCAGAACGAGGAGCTGACGAAGCGCATGCGCTCCCGCTCGCGTTCGACGATGAGCCGGATGGCGACGGACTGCACGCGCCCGGCGGAGAGCCGCGGGCGCACCTTCTTCCACAGCACGGGGGAGACCTCGTAGCCGTAGAGGTAGTCCAGGACGCGCCTGGCCTCCTGCGCGGAGACGAGGTCGTCGTCGATCTCACGCGGGTTGGCGAGCGCGTCGTTGATGGCCTGCTCGGTGATCTCGTGGAAGACCATGCGGCGCACGGGGACGCGCGGCTTCAGCACCTCCTTGAGGTGCCAGGCGATCGCCTCGCCCTCGCGGTCCTCATCCGTCGCGAGGTAGATCTCGCTGGCCTGCCGGGAGAGCTTGCGTAGCTTGCTCACCTGCTGCCGCTTGTCTGCGGGGACGATGTAGAGCGGCTGGAAGTCGCTCTCGACGCCCGCGGCGATGCGGAACCACGGCTCGTTGCGCTCCTTGGCCAGCGCCTTCAAGTCGTCGGGTGCCTGCGCCGCCCGCTCCGGCAGGTCGCGGATGTGCCCGATCGAGGACTCGACGACGTACTTCGGCCCGCCGCCCGAGCGGTTGAGGAAGCGCTCGATGGTGCGTGCCTTCGCGGGCGACTCGACGATGACGAGGCGGGAACCCTCGCCGTTACGGCCTCGGCTCGTGGCGGCGTCAGTGGTCAACGCAGCTCGCTTTCTTCGGTTGGTTGGGCGGACGGTTCCGCCTCGGTGTCGGGGTCATATCGTCCGGGCTGTTCGCGGACACGCACGTAGTGCATGCCGCCGACATCGCGGACCAGACCCTTCAATTCCAGCAAGGCGAGCGTAGCCGACACCTCGGCTGCCGCCAAACCCGCACCCCGCGCGACCTCGTCGATGTGCCGCGGTTCACGGCTCAGCGCGTCCATCAGCGACTGCTCCGCGGGAGTCGTGGCGGGCGCCGCGCGACCGAAGTCCATCTGTGCCCCGATCATCGTGAGGTTGAGCGCCTCGAGGACATCCTCGACGCCCGTGACCGGCGTCGCGCCATCCCGCAGGAGCGCGAGGGGACCGCGAGACTGAGGTGAGAAGATCGAGCCGGGGACGGCGAAGACCTCGCGGTTCTGCTCACCGGCGAGGCGCGCAGTGATCATCGCCCCGCTCTTCACGTCGGCCTCGACGATCAAGGTGCCGAGCGAGAGCCCGGACATAATACGATTGCGTCGAGGGAAGAACTCGGCGCGCGGTTTCGTGCCCAGCGGGTAGTCCGTGATGAGCGCGCCCTGTTCGGCGATGTCGGCGGCGAGGCCGCGGTTCTCCGGCGGGTAGATGGTGTCCAGCCCGTTCGCGAGCACGGCTACCGTGCGGCCGCCGGCGTCGAGGGCCGCCCGGTGGGCGACGGTGTCGACACCTCGGGCGAGGCCAGAGACGACGGTTACGCCGTGGGCGGCGAGGTCGCGTGCGAGCTCATCGGCCGCCTGCCGTCCGTACGCCGTCGCGCGCCGCGTCCCGACGACGGACACGGACCAGTCGTCCTGCGCCTCCCAGGCGCCACGGATATAGATGACGGGTGGCGCGTCGTCGATCTCGCGCAGGCGCGCGGGGTAGGCCGGATGCGGGCGGTGCAGCGCACGCACGCCCGCCTCGGCGAGCCGCTCGCACTCGGCGCGCACGTCGATCTCCGGGCGTCGACGCACGACCTCCTCGGCGGTGCGCAGGTCGAGGCCCGCCGCGACGAGCTCCTCGCTGCCGGCGAGCCAGGCCTCCTCCATGGAGTCGAAGGCGGCCTCGAGGAGCGCGAAGCGCGCTGCGCCCAGGCGGCTGATGCGGTGCAGCCCGACCCAGTAAGGAAGCTCATGTGTTCGTATTTCGGTCACGGCCACAAGCGTACCAGCCCGATGCAAGGGGGCAAGTCGTCACCGCGCCTCAGACTCGCTGATCACGCGGGGGGCTGGCTGGGCTACCTGGCCTCCCCGTCACCGAAGATCGAATCGAGGAATTCTTCTGTATCCGAGCTGCCACCGTCGGGACCTGGTTGAGACGTGAAGGGTGGGACACCGGAGGCGCGGATGAGCTCGTCGGGCGTCAAGGGATGCCAGAATTCCGCGCCGTCGGCGATAAGACGCTCTGAGTTGATGCGGTGTGTCTCGCGCAGGATCTCGTCCCACGACTTCCCGCGCCGGGACGGGGGGACGTCCACTGAGCCGGCGAGATCGAGGAGGTCCGGCTTGCTCGACATCACCACCCGGCCACCGTCGACCCGGAAGACGACCTGATCACCTTCCTCGATCGCGAGTGCCTCACGTACCTCGCGAGGGATCGTGACTCGGCCGTCTGAGCGTAACCGGGCAGCAATATCCATGGCCTGCGCTCCTCGTCAGCCTGGTCCGGTTCAGGATAGAGCGCCCCAACGCCCTCGCCACACGTAGCGTCAGACCGCGGCTGCCTCGCTCGCTGCATGCCGGCTGGAGATGCGCACGCGGCGGATGCGGCGGCCCTGCACCGACAGCACCTGCAGCGCCAGCCCGTGCTCCTCGCTCTCGACGCGGTCACCTGGCGTCGCGAGGCGGCCGAGCAGCGAGAACACGAGCCCGCCGACGGTGTCGAAGTCCTCGTTCTCAATATCCGTGTCGAACATCTCGTTGAGATCGTCGATGGCGAGGCGGGCGTCGACGATGGCCTCGTCGGGTGAAATGCGCTCGACCTCCACCTCGTCGGTGTCGTACTCGTCGACGATCTCGCCGACGATCTCCTCGAGCACGTCCTCGACGGTGACGAGTCCGGCAGTGCCGCCGTACTCGTCCACGACGATGGCGACGTGCGTCTGGTCGCGGCGCAGGTCGGCCAGCAGCTGGTCGGCGCGCTTCGTCTCGGGGACGAAGTAGGGCGGGCGGGCGATGTTCTCCAGGCTCGGCGCGGACGCGCCGGTCTGCAGGTACGCGAGCAGGTCCTTGGCGTAGAGCACGCCGACGATCTTGTCGATGGAGTCCTCGTAGAGCGGGATGCGGCTGAAGCCGGAGCTGATGATCAGCTTGAGCACGTCGCCGATCGACGCCTCGACCGAGACGGCCACGATGTCGATGCGCGGTGACATCACCTCGCGCACGGTCTGGTCCGACATATCGAGGATGCCCCGCATCATGCGGCGTTCCTCGGACAGCGACTCTTGCGCCTCGGGGTCGGCGGGGGCTTCGAGGACGCCGAGGAGCTCGCTCGCCGGGTCTTCCTCGCCGGGCTCCGGGCTCCGCCCGATGAGGCGCAGCAGGGCGCGCGAGGGCGCGCTGAAGACCCATGCGAGCGGTTCAAGCGCCAGGTGCAGCAGGGCGATGATGCTGGCGAGGCGTAGCCCGGTGGTCTCGGGGCTCACGAGCGCGATCGCGCGAGCATTCTCGCGCAGCACGCCGGCCACGATGAGCACGACGAATCCCGCGAACACGGCGGCGGCGACGCCGACCTCGCGGCCGTTGAGGAACAGGACGGTGAGGCCGAGTGTGAGCGAGACGGTGGCGAAGGTGGCGGCGGCGCTCAGCGCGCGCAGCAGCCGCTGGCGCTGGCGGATGTAGCTGTCGAGCAGCCCGGCAACCCCATTGGCGGCGCGGGCGTGGGTCCGACGGCGGCTGATGGCCGTCACGCCCGCCTCCGCTGCCGATACGAGCAGCAGCAGGGCGCCGGCGCCAACCGCAACAACCAGGCCGATGATGGTGTCGGTACTCAAACCTGCAGGGCCCGGCGGCCCTATCGCTCCTCTCGCTGCGATGACGCTTCGATCTGTTCCGGGTCAGGCGCGCCGCGCTCGCGGATGCGGGCGGGTGCGCCGATGACCTGCGCGCCGTCCGGGACGTCGTGCGTGACGACGGCGCCCGCGGCGGTATGCGCTCCCGCGCCGACGCGGACCGGCGCGATCAGCATCGTGTCGCTACCGATGAACGCCCCGTCGCCGATCTCGGTGCGGTGCTTGGATGTTCCGTCGTAGTTCGCCGTGATCGCGCCCGCGCCGATGTTCACGTCCTCGCCCACGTCGGCGTCGCCGGTGTACGAGAAGTGGCCGATCTGCGTGCGTGCGCCGATGCGTGACGCCTTCACCTCGGCGTACGTCCCGAGGTGCACGTCAGCCTCGATCGTCGAGCCCGGGCGGACGCGGCAGTACGGGCCGATTTCGACGCCGTCGGCGACCGTGGACCCTTCGAGGGTGGAGCCGCCGATGTTGCAGCGGTCACCGACGCGCATGTCGCGGAGGATGGCGTTGGGGCCGAGCTCGCACTCACCGCCGATCACGGTATCGCCCATGAGATGGGTGCCGGGCAGCAGCGTCGTGTCCGCACCAACCTCGACGCCTGCGTCGACATAAATCGACTCCGGGCCGACGAGCGTGACCCCGCTCGCCATGAGCTCGGAGCGGACGCGGTCGCGCATCCCTGAGTCGGCCGCGGCGAGCTCGGCGCGGGTGTTGACCTGCTGTGCTTCGGTGGCGTCCGCCAGGCGCTGCGCATGCACCCCGCACCCCGAGGCGACGGCGGCCCGGACGGCGTCCGTGAGGTAGATCTCGCCACCGGGCGAGGGCGGCAGGGAGTCGAGGACGCCCCACAGCCAGGACGCCTCGGCGGCGTACACGCCCGCGTTGACCTCGCGGATGGCCCGCGTCCCGTCGTCGGCGTCGGACTCTTCGACGATGCCGGCGACGGGGCCGTCCGGCGCCCCGGTTCGCACGACGCGTCCGTAACCCGCCGGGTCGTCGACCTCGACGGTGAGGAAGGAGAGCGCGGCCTGCCGCGCGCAGTGCGCGTCGGCGAGGGTCGCGAGGGTATCGGGTGTCAGCAGCGGCAGGTCGCCGTTCACGATCAGGACGCGCGCAGCGTCGTCCGCGGCCTCGCGCGCGGCGAGGACGGCGTGGCCCGTGCCGAGCGGCGCGTCTTGCACGGCGATGGCAGCGTGTGGGGTGGCCGCCCCGGCAACCTCGTCTTCCGCGTCAGCCACGACAACGACCTGGCGGTCGAAGCCTGCTGCGGCGAGGGCGTCGCACACGAGGTGCAGCATCGGGCGTCCCGCGACGGGATGCAGCACCTTCGGGGTCCGCGAGCGCATGCGCGTGCCGCGGCCGGCGGCGAGGACCACCGCGGTCCAGCCGTCGGCGGAGCGTTCGGGCGCGGTCGGGGTGGCGCGCACGTGTGTCGTGCGCGCCGGGCTGTGCCGGCTGGGCGACGGAGGTTGGTCGCTTTCCGCGGACGGCTGAGCGTCGGATGTCTCGATCGTGGCGCTCCAGGGCAGCAGCCTGGCGGGCGTCGGCCCGTTCGGCGCGTGTTCAGAGGCTCTGAAAATTGACCCCCTGCCAGCGCTCATTCTACACTCGCCCTCGGCCCTGTCTCCACTGGAAGGCCCTCGATCCACAGCGGCCAGACTCCGCAGCAAGGGCGTCAGATTGACCGTCGAAGAACTCCGCGCCGCGTTCCTCCAGTACTTCGAGGAGCGTCGGCATCGCCGCATTCCGTCGTCGTCGCTGATCCCGTACGGCGACCCGTCGTTGCTGTTCACCTCGGCGGGGATGGTGCAGTTCAAGCCGTACTTCCTCGGCCTCGACCAACCGCCGGCGAACCGGCTGACCTCGGTCCAGAAGTGCTTCCGCGCCACGGACATCGAGGAGGTGGGTGACGAGTCGCACCTCACGTTCTTCGAGATGCTGGGCAACTTCTCGCTCGGCGACTACTTCAAGGCAGACGCCATCGAGTGGGCGTGGGCGTTCCTCACCGGCGAGCTCGGCATCGATCCCGACCGGCTGTGGGTCACCGTCTACACCGACGACGACGAGGCGTACGACCTCTGGCTCGACCGTGGCGTGCCGGACGAGCGCATCCTGCGCTACACCTCGGACCAGGGGAACTTCTGGTACTCGGGTGAGACGGGGCCGTGCGGCCCCTGCTCCGAGCTGCACTACTACTTCGGCGACGACGTCGCGAGCGAACCGCTCCTGCCCGACGGGCAGGTCGACCTCGATGCGCCGAACTTCCTCGAGATCTGGAACCTCGTGTTCATGGCGTTCGACCTCAAGCCGGACGGCACGATGGAGCCGCTGCCCGCACAGAACATCGACACCGGCGCCGGCCTCGAGCGCGTCGCGTGGGTACTGCAGGGCGCGCGCTCGGCCTACGAGACCGACCAGCTCCGAGGCATCCTCGCGGCCGCCGAGGAGGCCACCGGCCGCGCCTACGACCCGGACGGATCGCCCGACGAAGCGCGCGCGCTGCGCGTGATCACCGAGCACACGCGCGCCGCCACGTTCCTGATCGAAGATGGCGTGTTGCCCGGCAACGAGGGGCGCGGCTACGTGCTGCGTCGCGTCCTGAGGCGCGCCGTCTACTTCGGCCACATGCTGGGGGTCCGCGAGGCGTTCCTGCGCGGCGTCGTCGACGCTGCGGTCGCGTCCGCGCAGGCCGCACACCCCGCCCTCGGCGAGCACCACGACTTCGTCGCCGGCGTCATCGCGGAGGAGGAGCGGCGCTTCCAGGGCACACTCGCACGCGGCCTCGAGCTGCTCGAGCAGGTCATCGACCGCGAGGCGTCGGGCCGCCGCGTCCCGGGTCGTGAGATGTTCGTGCTCTACGACACCCACGGCCTCCCGCCGGAGCTGACCATCGAGGTGGCCGGGGCGCGCGGCTACGAGGTCGACCAGGACGGCTTCGACGCCGAGATGGCGGCCCAGCGCGAGCGCTCCAAGGGCGAGGGCACGTTCGCCGTCTACGGCGACGAGGAGGCCGGCCGCTACGCCGAGCTCGGAATCTCCAGCGAGTTCGTCGGCTACGACGCGCTCACGGCCGACTCCGCGGTGGCGGCGATCGTCAGCGACGGTGACGCCGTCGAGCGACTCGGGGCCGGCCAGGGTGGCGAGGTGGTGTTGCCGCGCACGCCGTTCTACGCCGAGAGCGGCGGGCAGCTCGGCGACCGTGGCGAGATCGTGACGCCCTCGGGGCGCTTCGTCGTCGAGGACACGCAGGAGCTGGGCGGGGCCATCGTGCATCGCGGCGAGGTGGCCGAAGGCGCCATCGCCGTGGGCGAGGCCGCCGAGGCGCGCGTCGACGCGGCGTGGCGTGCGGGCTGCCGTCGCAACCACACGGCGACGCACCTGCTGCACGCGGCTCTGCGCCAGGTGCTCGGCCAGCACGTGCGACAGGCGGGCTCGCTGGTCGCGCCGGACCGGCTGCGATTCGACTACTCGCACCCGCACGCGCCCTCGGCCGAGGAGCTGCGCGAGGCGCAGCGCATCGTCAACGCCAGGGTGCGCGAAGACATCGCGCAGGAGACGTTCATCCTCCCCTACGAGGAGGCGATTGGGCGCGGCGCGATCGCGTTCTTCGAGGACCGCTACTCCGCCGACGTGCGCATGGTCGAGTACTGCGAGGCACGAGGGCACGGCCACGAACACACGGCGGAGTGCTTCAGCCGCGAGCTCTGCGGCGGTACCCACCTCCACTCCACGGGCGGGCTCGGCAACTTCGTGATCGTTGCCGACTCGAGCATCGGCGCGGGGCTGCGGCGCATCGAGGCGCTGAGCGGGCCCGAAGCCGAGCGCTACATCGAGGAGCGACTGGACCTCGTCACGGAGCTCTCACAGCGCTTCAAGGCGCCGCCCGAGGAGCTCCCGGGACGCATCGACGCGCTGGAGGAGCAGCTGGCCGAGGAGCGTCGACGCGCGCGGCAGCAGTCCGCGAGCCGCTCGCTCGGGGCGGCCGACGACCTCGCGGGACAGGCCGAGGAGATTGCCGGCGTGAGCGTCGTCGTGGCGCGCGTGGAGGCGGAGTCCCAGGACTCGCTGCGCGGCATGGGCGACCGGCTCCGCGAGCGGCTCGACAGCGCGTTCGTGCTGCTCGGCGCGGCGATCGACGGCCGGCCGATGCTGCTCGCGCTGGCCACCGACGACGTCGTGGAGCGCGGCCTGCGCGCGGACGAGGTCGTGCGGGAAGCGGGCGCGGTCGTCGGCGGCGGAGGTGGCGGCCGCCCGGTGATGGCGCAGGCCGGCGGGCGCGACGCGTCGCGGCTGGACGAGGCATTGGATGTGGCGCGCGCGGCGGCCCGGGAGCGCCTGGGCGAGGCCTAGCCGGCAGTGACGCCCCGCGAACCAGACGACAGTACGCGCGAAGCGGAACACGAGGGCCGTCGCTCGGGCGCGTCAGCCCGAGGCTCACTGCTCGACCACTGGGTAGCCTCGGCGCGCGGGTTCCCCGGCCGCGTGCGAGACGAGTGGCGGCAGTTCATCGCCGACCGCCGCGCCACCCGCGCCGAGGAGCGCCGACGCCGCGAGTCCGGCGAGGCGCCCCCGCGACGGCGGAGGCGCAGACGGCCTCGCAACGTCCCGCGCAGCGTGCCGTACATGTCCGGCGCAGCCACCGTCGTTGCGCGTCGTGAGGACGATGCCAACTCGGTCGTCGGCCGTATCGAGACCGCCAGCGAGGTCGAGGTGTTGCTGGTGGTGCCGCGACGCGCGCGCGGCTTGCGCGACGCGATGTCGTGGCCGCGGATCGCCGCCTACGCACGCCAACGAGGGATCACCGTGCACGTCCTCGCGAGCCGTCGCGACGTGCGCGAACATGCGCTGAACGCGGGGCTCAGCACCGCGCGCACGCCACGAGGGCTGCGTCCGAGGCCCACGCTGCGGCTGCCACTCGGGCCGCGCGAGCTGTCGCTGCGACTGCCGTCCGTCGCGCCGCTGCTGCGGCTGGCTGCCTTCGCGGCGATCCCGATCCTGGTCTTCGGCGCCGCCGCCTACTACGTGCCCTCGGCGGACATTTTCATCGCGCCGCCGGGCGAGCCGCTCTCCAGCTCCGCCCGCGTACACCTCAATCCCGTCGAGGAGACCAACATCGCCGAGGGCGTCGTGACCGCCTCTTCGGTCAGCGAGACCATCGTCGCGGTGGTCTCGACGATCTCGACCGGCACCACGACTGTGGGAGACGTACGTGCGACGACCGAGCTGGAGTTCACCAACACCGGGGCCGCGGACATCCGGTTGCCCGTCGGCACCGCCGTCGACGACGACTCCGGCTTCACCTTCACCACCGACGAAGCGGTGACGATCCCGGCGGGTGAGCCCGCGTACATCGGGGCGACCTCGATCCGGCCGGGCACCACCGGCAACCTGGGGCCTGGCGAGCTGCGCTTCCTCATTGGCTTCCCGCCCACGCTGACGGTCACCAACCCGGTGGCTGCGACCGGCGGTGAGGACATCGAGGTGCCCGCCGCCACGGCCGAGGATGCAGTGCGCGTGGGCGAGATTGCCGAGGACGTGCTGAGGCGGGCGGGCACGCGTGCGTTGCTGCGGATCGTTGAGGATGGGACGGTGTTCCCGGAGACCGTGTCCGTCGCGATCCTCAGCCAGGAACCGCTCGTGCAGCCGGGCGAGCCCGCCGAGGCGTTCCTGATGGAGTACACCGCCGTCGTGTCCGGCCTCGTGCTGACCGATGACGCCGCACGCCGCGCCGGCGAGCAGATCCTCGTGAGTGTCTTGTCGGAAGGCATGGCGCTGTTGCCCGGCACCACCGAGGTGGTCGCCGACGAGGCAGCCTACGATGGCAGCCGCCTGGTGGCGACGCTGCGGGCGACTGGGCTCGTAACGCCGCTGTTCGACCCGGTGCAACTCCGAGACATCCTGACCGGCATCGCCCCGTCCGAGGCGGCGACGCGGCTCCGCGACCAACTCGGACTCGAGGTCGAGCCGCTGATCCGGGTGCATCCCGGCTGGCTGCCGGCCGTGCGGATGCCACAGCGCGAGGACCGCATCTCGGTCGTCTTCCTGAGCGCGGAAGACCTCGCGGCCGAGATCGCCGGCCTGCCGGACGACGAGGACGACGAGGCCGATGGCAGCGATGATGCCGACAGTGAGTGAAGCAGGAACCGAAGCGATGCGCTGGCTCGGCGTGGACCCGGGCAGCGTCCGCGTGGGCGTCGCGGCCTGCGATCCCGAGGAGCGCGTTGCCGTGCCGATCGAGATTGTGCCGGCTTCCGCGGCATTCCCCGCCATTCGCGCCATCGTCAGGCGTGAGGAGATCGGCGGCATCGTGATCGGCCTGCCGCGTACGCTTGAGGGCGTCGAAGGCGAGGCGGCTCGGGCGGCACGGAAGCTCGGCGAACGCCTGACCCGCCTCGGACTCCCCGTCGAGTACGAGGACGAGCGCCTGACGTCGGTAGCCGCCGAGCGCGGCATGCCTCGCGGTGAGTCGGCCGACGACATCGCCGCGGCGTTGCTGCTCCAGCAGTTCATCGACCGCCGCCGCAACCTGCGGGCGGGCGCTGCGGGCGAGGGGACGCACGATGCGGTTTCTTGACCCGATCGCCCTCGTCTACCTGTTCCTCGCCGTCTGGGTGCTCTTCGTGGCGTCGACGGTTTCGTCGAGGGTTGATGGCACACAGGCGGTGATCGCGGCCGACGCCGCCGGGATCGGCGGTGACGTGACCATCAGCACCGCATCCGTCGAGCGCGAAGGGCCTGTCGCCGTCGAGGTCGTGCCGGGATCGGGCGCCGAGGCGATCGCGACGCTGTTGCTCGCGCGCGGCGTGCTGACCGAGACGGGGCGGTTCCAGGCCCTACTCGACTACACCGGCGCCGGCGCACAGCTGCGCGCCGGACGCTACGAGTTCACGACCAACACGCCTGCCGCCGAGGTCATCCGCAAGATGCGACTGGGACTGACGCGCGAGGTAGTCCTCGTCGTGCCCGAGGGGCTGCGCGTCGAGGAGGTCGGCGAGCTCGTCGTGGGCCTCGGTGTCGCGAGCGCCGAGGAGTGGGCGGAGGCGCTGGAGCTGCCGCGCCTGGAGCCGCTGCTACGGTCGCGCCCAGCAGGCGCGGACCTCACGGGCTACCTGTTCCCTGCCACCTACCCGCTGAGCGAGGACGAGACCGCCGAGACCCTCGTCGAGGCGATGGTCGACGCGTTCGGACGCGCCGTCAGCCCGGCAGTCCGCTCGCAGATCGAGGCCAGCAACATGACGCTGCACGAGGTGGTCACGCTCGCCTCGATCATCGAACGCGAGGCGCTGCTCGCCGACGAACGCCCACTGATCGCGTCGGTGTTCCTGAACCGCCTCGAGGCGGGCATCGCGCTCTACGCCGACCCCACGGTGCAGTTCGCTATCACGGAGGGGCTCGACGAGCGCCCCGCCGACGGGTGGTGGAAGCGCGAGCTGACCGTCGAGGACCTCGCGTTCGACTCGTCGTACAACACGTACATCGTCGCCGGACTGCCGCCCGGTCCGATCGCGAACCCTGGCCTCGGCGCCATCCTCGCAGTGCTGCGGCCGACGAGCACCGACTACCTGTACTTCGTGGCGAAGGGCGACGGCTCACACGCCTTCGCCGAGACGCTCGCCGAGCACGAGGCGAACGTCGAACGCTACATCCAGCCGTGAACGGGCGGGCCGTACGGTGACTCCCACGATCGCGCTGCTCGGGCATCCCGTGGCGCACTCCATCTCGCCGCCCATGCAGCAGGCCGCGCTCGACGCGCTCGGCGTCGACGCGCGCTACGAGGCATGGGACGTCTCGCCCGGCGAGGTCGCGCAGGCCGTCGAGCGCCTCCGCGCGACGGACATGCTCGGCGCGAACGTGACCGTGCCGCATAAGGTCGAGCTGCTCCGCCGCGCCGACGCGGTCGACGAACTCGCCGCCGACGTGGGCGCGGTCAACACGATCGTGCCGCGCGAGGGGCGGCTGCACGGCGCAAACACCGATGTCGCGGGCGTGCTGCGCACGCTTGCCGACGCAGGCGTCGACGTGGCAGGCGGGGAGGTGGTGCTCATCGGCGCCGGGGGCGCGGCGCGCGCCGTCGTAGTGGCGATGCGTTCAGAAGGCTCGACGCGCCTCACGATCGCGAATCGCACGGCCGCCAACGCCGAGTCGCTCACGGGCCTCGGCGGCGACGCGTTGGAGGTGCGGATCGCCCCGCTCGACCCTGGCTCAGCACTGCTGCGCGAGGCGATGGAGCGGGCACGGCTGGTGATACACTCGACGACGCTGGGGATGCGGCACGGCCCGGACGAATCGGCGACGCCCATCCCGGCCGAACTGTTCGTCGCGGGGCAGGCCGCTCTGGACCTGGTCTACATCCCGGAGCGCACGCCCTTCCTGCGGGCGGCCGAGGCCGCGGGCGCTCAGCCCATCGGTGGGCTCGGGATGCTGGTGCACCAGGGCGCCGAGTCGTTCCGCCTGTGGACGGGCCTCGAACCGCCCGTCGAGGTGATGTTCGCGGCCGCTCGAGCCACGCTCGCGCGCAGGACCGCGGAGGGGACAGCGTCGTGATCGAGTTCGGCTTGCTGCTGATGCTGCCCATCGCCGCATTCCTCGGATTCATCATCACGCAGTCGTTCTTCTCGCAGCGCCACTGGCGTCGCATCATCGCCGAGGGGGACCTCGACGCGCTGCGCGCCTCGGTGCTCGAGGCGTTCGAGAGCTGGCGGCGGATCCGGCCGCCGGCTGAGGTGCCGCCCGCCGACTGGCGCGCGCTCATGTCGGCTGAGCTGATCGCGGCAGACACGGAGCGCTGCCGCGTCTCCATACTCGCCGAGCCCGATATCCGCGTCGTCGACGGCGTGCGCGAGCAGGTGGGTCCCCCGAGCGACGTGGCGCGACGCGCGGCGGTGCGCATGGCCGAGCGGCTGCTCTACGACATCCCCCTCGCGCGTTTCGAGGCTGTGCAGGTCGATGTCTACGCCGAGTACCGCAGCGCGGCGGGCGATGTCGAGTCGGAGTGCCTGCTGACCACCCAGGTCAGCCGTAACCAGGCCGTCATGACAGACTGGGACGATGACGCCGCACCTGCGATCCTGAAGTCGTGGTCAACGCGCGAGGCGGCAGCGAGCCGTGACCTCGACCCCGGCGTGGGCGCGCTGATCGTAGCTGCCGAAGCGGAGGCCGCGACGCGCAACGGCGCGACTCCCGCAGGAGAGGCGGAACAGTGAGCAACTTCAGGTTCCTGACCGCAGGCGAATCGCACGGCAAGGGCCTCACGACGGTGATCGAGGGCGTCCCGGCCGGGCTCGAACTCAGCGAAGACTGGATCGCTGTGGACCTTGGGCGGCGCCAGGGCGGCTACGGTCGTGGCAGGCGACAGCAGATCGAGAAGGACCGCGCCGAGATCACCTCGGGCGTCCGCCACGGGCTCACCATCGGCTCGCCGATCGCGCTGTGGCTGGAGAACAAGGACCACAACAACGCCAACTGGCGTGTCCGCATGTCCGTCGAACCCGTCGACCAGGAGGTCGAGCGCGTCACGCTCCTGCGCCCGGGTCACGCCGACCTCGCCGGCACGCAGAAGTACGGGCTCGACGACGTGCGCCAGATCCTCGAGCGCTCGAGCGCGCGCGAGACCGCTGCACGCGTGGCCGCGGGAGCGGTGGCGCGGGCGCTGCTCGCCGAGATCGGCATCGAGGTCCACTCGCACACCGTCGCCATCGGCGATGTCATCGCACCGTCCATCAACGGCAGCAACGAGGTCGACTGGGGCGCGATCGACCGCTCGCCCGTGCGTGTCGCCGATGCGGAGGCCGAGCGCCACATGATCGCGGCCATCGATGCCGCGAAGGAGGCACTGGACAGCCTCGGCGGCATCTTCGAGGTGCGCGCGAGCGGGGCGCCGATCGGCCTCGGGGCGCACGTGCAGTGGGACCGACGCCTGGACGCGCGCATCGCTGCGGCGTTCCTCGGTATCAACGCCGTGAAGGGTGTGGAGATCGGCCCCGCGTTCGAGAACGCGCACATGCCGGGCTCCGAGGTCCACGACCCGCTCCTGCCCGCCAGCCAGTGGCAGGAGCGCAAGTGGGAGCGCACGACCAACCGCGCGGGCGGCATCGAGGCCGGTATGAGCAACGGCGAGGAGATCGTCGTGCGCGCCGCGCTCAAGCCGATCTCCACGCTGCCACGCCGCCTCCCGACCGCCGACCTGCTGACCGGCGAGGCCGCCGATGCCTTCTACGAGCGCGCCGACCAGTGCGTCGTGCCCGCCGCAGGCGTGATCGGCGAGGCCGTGCTGTGCATCACGCTCGCCGATGCAGCGCTGGAGAAGTTCGGGGGCGACCACATCGACGAGTTCAGGCGCAACGCGGCTGCATACGCCGAGACCGTCGGCCCGCGGGAGCCGCAGCCGTGAGCCCAGCCAACGAGGCGGGAGGCGCCGCCGTGCACCAGATCGTGCTCGTGGGGCTCAGCGGCGTCGGGAAGTCCTCGACTGGCGCGATCCTCGCCGACCGGCTCGGCTGGCCGCTGATCGACACCGACGACCTCGTCGCGGAGTCCGAGGGTCGCACGCCCGCCGAGCTCATCACCGAGGACGGCGAGCCCGCGTTCCGCAAGATCGAGGAGCGTGTGGTCGCCGAGGCAGCGAAGCGCGTACCGGCCGTGATCGCGACGGGCGGGGGCGCGTTCCTGAGCGCTCGCGCGCGCCGCGTGCTCGGCGAGCGTGGGCTGCTGTGCTGGCTCGACGCCACCCCGACTGAGATCGCGCGTCGCGTCCGCGACGCGGTCGACGGCAGCGAGCGACCGCTCCTCGCCGGCGACCTCGAAGCGCGCCTGCAAGAGCTCGACGACGAGCGCCGGGTCGCCTACTCACACGCCGACCTGTGGGTGCCGACGCAGGGCCTGACGCCCGCCGAAGCCGCCGAGCGGATCCTGCGCGCGTGGTCCGGAGGCGCGTCCGTCCTCGCGGGCGGCGACCGCCGCCTGGAACGCCTCGGCATGCACCCGCCGGCAGTCGGGCCGGCCGCCATCGTCGACACCGGCGAGGACCGCTACCCGATCTGGGTCGGCGCGGGCGAACTCGCGCGCCTGCCGGATCGCCTGCACCAGCTGGGCCTCGACGGCACGGTCTACCTCATCGCCGACGAGAACGTGATGAACGCGCACGGCGAGGGCCTCGTCGAGTCACTCGACGCGGGCGGGTTCCGCGGGGCCTCGTACGTGGTCCCCTCGGGCGAGCCTTCGAAGCGGTTGGGTGTCGTCCAGGAGCTGTACGCGTGGCTCGCCGAGTCGCGAGCGGAACGCCGCGACACCATCGTGGCGTTCGGTGGCGGCGTCGTGGGTGACCTCGCAGGCCACGTGGCGGCGACGTATCTGCGCGGCATGCCGTTCGTGCAGGTGCCGACCACCGTGCTCGCGATGAACGACGCCGCCATCGGCGGCAAGGTCGCCGTCGACTTGCCCGAGGGCAAGAACCTCGTCGGCGCGTTCCACCAGCCGCGCGCCGTGATCTCGGACGTGGAGCTGCTGCACACGCTGCCGCGACGCGCGCTCGCCGAAGGCCTCGCCGAGGTGGTCAAGCACGCGCTCATCCTCGACCCGGGCCTGATGGACGAGATCGAGCGCCACGCCGGCGCGCTGGTCACACCGCCACTCGACACTGAGCTGCTGACGCGCGTGACGGCGCGCTCGGCGCGCCTCAAGTCGCTCGTCGTCTCCGCCGACCCGCGCGAGCAGGGGCTACGCGCCATTCTCAACTACGGCCACACCATCGGACACGGCATCGAGGCGGCTACCGGCTACACCGACTTCCTGCACGGCGAGGCGATCTCCGCCGGGATGATGGGCGCCGCCCGCATCGGTGAGCGCCTCGGGCTCCACGACCGCGAGATCATCGCCCGCCAGGCCGACGTGCTGCGCGCGCTCGGCCTGCCGCTGTCGGCGCCCGGCGTCGACCCCGAGGCGGTGCTCGGCGCGATGCGCCTCGACAAGAAGGTCGAACGTGGCCGGCTGCGCTTCGTGCTGCTCGAGGAGATCGGGCGCCCCGTCGTCCGCAACGACGTGCCTGAAGACCTCGTGCGCGAGATCGTGCGCGGCCTCGCCACCTCGTGACGGTCTACGACGACGGCGCCGCCGAGGAGCCTCGCGCCGTCGTCGACCCGCGCCGACCGAGGCGGCTCGTGGCGAAGGCTGTCGGAAGGGTGCAGGGCGTGAGCTACCGCGCGTTCTGCGTCTACGAGGCGCAGCGCCTCCAGGTCGACGGCTACGCGCGCAACCTGCCCGACGGCCGCACCGTCGAGGTGCAGGCCGAGGCAGACGAGCCGACGCTGCGTCGCTTCATCGAGCGCCTGCGCGAGGGCCCGCCGCTGGCGATGGTGCACGACCTCGACTTCCGCTGGGAGGAGCCGACGGGCGAGTTCCTCGGCTTCGAGGCGGTGATCTAGCCGCGCTGCTCGCCTCGACGGCGGAACGTGATCTCCAGGTCGTAACCGAGTGCGCTCGCTGCGCTTGCGAGCGTGCCAAGCCTGGGGTCGTGTTGCGCGGATTCGAGCCTGCTGATCACGCCTGGACTGACGTGCATCCGTCGGGCGAGTTCACTTTGCGAGACAGTCCCGCGAGCCCTGATGAGTTCACTGATCGCTCGAAAGCGCGGCTCGAGGCGCTCGTACTCCGCTCGGAGTTCAGGGTCTTCCTCCATGTGCTGTTCGAAGCGCTCCATGAATCGGGCCATCAGTTACGCTCCTTCCAATCATCGAGCCTGTTCTGTGCTCGTCGCAGCTCTCGCATATCGAGCCGTTGGGATCGCTTCCGCCATGCGTGCAGCAGGACGATGTGGTCCCTGTGCTCGGCGTACGCCACTCGGTGGTCGCCTGGACGCAATTCCCAGAGTCGCGTTCCGCGATCGATGAGACGCGCGTGAGGCATGCCGAGGTTTGCTCCATGCTCTTCCAGTAGCGCCACATGTCGGGCCAGCGTCGCGGCGGAGGTACGCTCTCCAGTCCTCAGCAGTTCAACCACGTATTCCTCGACTGGTTCGCGACCGCGGTGATCCACGTAGTTGAGGACGTCAGCCATGAGGCTTACCTACTGTAGCATATGTGCTATATGAGCGAATCCCGTTACCCTCGCGGCCGCAACCACCCCCACACCCTCGCCCCCAACCCACGCCCCGAGGGCTCCTCGTCGCCACCGACTTCGCTCGGCGGTTCGCCGCCGAGCACGCGCGCGTCGAGGAGGGATGCGAGGCGCTCGACGACGGGGGAGGGGCCGCCCGTCTGCAGGCTTGGTGCCAACTCGTCGGCGTCGATGGTGGCGAGGTGGACGCCGCCTGACATCAGCACGATCGAGGTGGGTGGGGGCGTCGAGGGGTCCTCGAAGCCGAAGGCGAGCACGAGGTCGGCGCGGGGGTCGAGGGTGGCGACGAAGGCGCCGAGGTCGGCCTCGGCCACCTCGCGTTCGACGCCGACACGGCCGCCGCTCGGCAGCGTCACGGCGAGCCGGCCGCCGGGGCGGCGCTCCGCACTGGCCGTGCGGTAGCCGCGCTCGCGCAGCGCCTCGACGAGCGTCGCGGTGAGCAGCGAGGCGGCGGAGTCGGGTGGGGCGTCGAGGCGCACGACGGGCGGGATCGAGGGCTCCACGGAGCGCTCTCCAGTGGGTTCCTCGGACGGCTCGGTCACGCCTCGACGTCGGGGACGCGGCCGATGAGCATCACGTCGCACTCGTCGCCGGGCTCGATCGGGCCGCCGTCCTCCGGCACCACGACGATGCCGTTCGCGAGCGCCATCGAGGTGAGCACGCCGGAGCCCTGCGGGCCCGTCAGCCGCGCGTGGTAGCGGCCGTCGCGACGCTCGACGATGGCGCGCGCGTAGAAGCGTCGGTCGTCGGGGCGCGCGATGTGCTCCTCGGAGACCGCGCGCACGCGCTCGCGCTCCCAGGCCTGCGGCTTGCCGAGCATGGTGAACACGGCGGGGCGGCCGAACAACTCGAACGTCATCATCGCGGAGACCGGGTTGCCGGGCAGCCCGAGGTGCGGCACGACGCGTCGAGCTTCCCCGTCGCCGGCTTCGCCACCAGTCTGGAAGGTGCCGAAGGCGAGGGGCTTGCCGGGACGCATCCGCACCGTCCAGAAGCCGACCGAGCCCTCGCGCGCGAGGACCTCCTTGACCACGTCGAAGTCGCCGCGCGAGACACCCGCCGAGGTCACGAGCAGGTCGGCGTCGGCCAGGCCCTCGTGGACGCGGGCGGTCAGCGCCTCGACAGTGTCGCCCGCGATGTCGAGCACGCGCGGCTCGGCGCCCATCTCGCGAGCCATCGAGGCCAGCGAGAAGCCGTTGGCGTCGTAGATCGCGCCCGGTCGCAGCGGCTCGCCCGGCCGCAGCAGCTCGTCGCCCGTCGACAGGATCGCGACACGCGGGCGGCGGATGGCCTGCGCCGAGCCGAGCCCGAGCGAGGCGAGCACCCCGATCTGCGCGGGCCCGAGGATCGTCCCGGCGGGCAGCACGAGCTCGCCGGCGCGGACGTCCTCGCCGGCAGGCCGGATGTTCGCGCCGTGCTTCGCCTCCACGTCGATGCGTACGTCGGGGCGGGGGCCATCCTCCCAGCGGGCGGTCTGCTCCTCCTCGTCGGTCTCCTCGAAGGGGACGATGGCGTCGGCGCCGTCGGGGATGGGCGCGCCGGTCATGATGCGCACCGCCTCGCCCGCGCCGACCGAGCCGTCGTAGACGGAGCCGGCGGGCAGGTAGCCGGTCACGCGCAGCCGCAGCGGGCTGCCGGGCGTGGCACCCGCCGTGTCGGCGGCGCGCACCGCGTAACCGTCCATCGAGGTGTTCGGCAGCGGCGGAATGTCGAAGCCGCCGCGCACGTCGACGGCGAGCACCTGCCCGGCCGCCTCGAGCAGTGGCGTCTCGGCGACCTCGAGGGCCGCGAAGTGTTCGAGGATGCGCGCCCGCGCCTCCTCGACGGAGATCATGGCGGCGGGCGTGGAGCGAGCTTCAGTGGTCGTCATACGTCGATCCTACCGCGATCTGCGCGCATCGCTCCGCTCAGCACGCTCCCTCTCCTCCGACCCCCTCTCCCTGAGGGAGAGGGCCGGGGTGAGGGGTCCGAGGGGTCCGACCGGTCCGGCGGGTCAGCCGAGCGAGACGGCCAGGCACGTGGTGGTGCGCTGGACGCCGGCGACGGACTGGAGCTCCTCGGTGATGCACTTGCCGAGCTGGTCGAGGTCCTCGGCGTCGAGCTGGACGATGACGTCGTAGGGGCCGGTGACGGTGTCGACGGCGGAGACCGTCGCCAGCGTCGACTCCAGGTCGCGCATAGCCCGCCCGACCGCCTGAGTCCTCCCGACCTCGGTCTCGACGAGGATGTAACCGCGAACGCTCATGTGGTGGGGTCCTTTCGGGGTGCGGTGTGTAGGGATTGTAGGGGACGAGGTAGGGGCCTGCGCAGCGGAACGTGCGTTCTCGTTCGCACGCAGGTATCGTGTTCGAAATGGTGAGAACCTGATTGGGAGTTGCCAGTGCAGGAGACACGGTCTAGCTCTGATCGGGACCCACAGGGTAGGCCGCCGACCGTCCGGAAGGCGCGTGAGCCGGTGAGAATCGTTACGCGCCGGCTCGGAGCGCTTGAATTCCGCTCATACTTGACGATCGGAGATCTGCAGTTCTTAGAAGAGACCGGGAGGGACGCGGCAGCAGTTCCGGACCGCGACTACGCGATTAGAATTCTTCACAGATTCACTTTGGCACCAAGCCTAGATCTTGAAGACTTCGACAAACTATCCGAACGTGTGCTGCAACGAGTGGTAAGACTCTATCTGGCCTCTGCATATCCAGACGTGGATGATGTCACGGGGAGCGCCGTTTACACGACCTTCCGGGACACCTTGAGCTCCGAAGTCGAAGACTCTCTGAAACGACTCAACAAGTCTATTGCGCCCGCGGTCAAGAGCATTCAAGACATGACGAAGGGTCTTGGAGTATCGCTGCAAGAGCTCTCGCCGGCCATCTCACGCATTCAGGACTACCAATCTGTATGGCAGAATCTGCTGGAGTCGCGGTCCCTTCTCATACCTCGATCCCGGCCATACAAGATTCTATTGGATGCTATGGCCGGAACGACGCTACCAAGCGCTCTCACTGCGGCGTCCACTCTGCCGCCACTCACAATCCAACCCGCACCGCCGCAACTCTTGGAACCTCGGTATGTGGGGGATAATGAATGTGATCCCGAAGAATGTGATACCGAGAACGACGATGGTCAATGGTTGAAGGTTGATCGGCAAGTGGGGCGGGCGCGCGAGCGCCTTGCCGACGCGAACGCAGAGGAGGACTTCCAGTCCGTCGGCCATCTTTGTCGCGAGATTCTGATTTCTCTAGCGGAGGCGGTGTACGTAAGAGAACGTCACCCGCCGCTAGACGGGATCGAGCCATCCGCTACCGATGCAAAACGGCGCTTGCAGGCGTACATCGCAGTAGAACTAGCTGGATCAAGCCGAAAGGAAGCTCGAAAGTCGGTCCGTGCCAGTGTGGACTTCGCCGTTTCTTTGCAGCACGATCGGAACGCCACAGAGAACGAGGCTGCGCTCTGCCTCGTCACGACGGAGGCAGTCGTGGATGCGTCCCGCTTGGTCGCTGAGATCACTTGAAGTGGCTTCGGATCGCTCTGCCCACACCGACAGCCCGCGCGACGCCCGCGCAATGACCGCCGCCGTCCGGGATCAGCGCGTGGACGAGATCATGCGTGGCGCTTATACGCTCATCGTCACACGCGACCCCGAGGGCACGTACTCAGCGCAGGTCCTTGAGTTCCCCGGGTGCTTCTCCGGCGGCGCCACTGCCGCGGAGGCTGCGTCGAACATCGAGGACGCCATGGCCCTGTGGATCGAGTCCGAGTTCGAGCAGGGTCGGCCCATTCCGCCGGCGACGGCGGCTGAAGGGCTCGCCCGCCCGCTGAAGTTCGAGGACT
The DNA here is from genome assembly GCA_965208885.1 of Dehalococcoidia bacterium. GTDB lineage: Bacteria > Chloroflexota > Dehalococcoidia > UBA2979 > UBA2979 > VXMT01. Next base: position 170,198 of record CBDBPS010000002.1, on the reverse strand, counting down.
GATAGCGGCACGCTCGCCGCGTTGCCCTCGCCCGCCACCCGCGCGACACTCCCCCCATGACCCCCACCCCCAACCTCGACGCCCTCGCGGCTGACGCGCGCGCCGCGCTTGCCGCGGCTGCGGACGAGGACGCCGTCGAGGCGTGGCGGGTGGCGACGCTGGGGCGGTCGGGGTCGCTGACCGCGGTGCTGCGAGGGCTCTCCGAGCTCGCGCCCGAGGAGCGTCGCGCCGCCGGGCGCGCGGCGAATGAGCTGAAGCGCGACCTGGAGACGGCGCTCGAGGACCGGCGCGAGGAGCTGCGGGCCGCGGCGCGCGCGGCTGCGCTTGCGACCGGGGCCGTCGACGTGACGCTGCCGGGGCGGCGCCGCCGCAGCGGCGGGCTCCATCCCGTCACGCAGACCTTGCACGACATCCTCGACGCCTTCACCCGCATGGGCTTCGCCACCATCGAGGGCCCCGAGGTGGAGCTCGACGACTACAACTTCACGCGCCTGCGCATCCCGGAGGACCACCCCGCGCGCGACATGTGGGACACGTTCTGGCTCGACGAGGACGTCGACGGGCGGCAGCCGCTGCTGCTGCGCACGCACACCTCGCCGATGCAGATCCGCTACCTGGACGAGCACGAGCCGCCGGTGCGCATCGCCGTGCCGGGACGCTGCTACCGCTACGAAGCCACCGACGCCACGCACGAGTGGATGATGACGCAGGTCGAGCTGCTCGCCGTCGACGAGGGCGTCTCGCTCGCCGACCTCAAGGGCACGCTCTGGGAGTTCGCGCGCCAGCTCTTCGGCGCGGAGCGCCGCGTGATGCTGCGCCACTCCTACTTCCCCTTCGTCGAGCCCGGCGTCGAGGTGGCCGTGGACTGCTTCGCCTGCCCCGGCGACGACGCGTCGTGCGCGGTCTGTCGCGGCAGCGGGTGGCTGGAGATCCTCGGCGCGGGGATGGTGCACCCCGAGGTGCTGGAGCAGGCCGGCGTCGACCCCGAGCGCTACACCGGCTTCGCCGCCGGCATGGGCGTCGAGCGCATCGCGATGCTGCGCTACGGCATCGACGACATCCGCAACTTCTACGCCAACGACCTGCGCTTCCTGCGCCAGTTCCAGGGGGTGTGACGATGACCGACGCAGAGCCCGGAGGCGACGTCGCGCCGCCCCCCGAGCCGCCGCCGGCAGGCGACCCGAACCTCGGCTACTTCTCGGTGAGCCTCTCCGTGAGCGACCTCGCGGTCTCGCAGGCCTTCTACGAGCAGCTCGGCTTCCAGCCGCTCGGGGGCGGCGAGGGGTGGATGATGATGGGCCAGGGCGGCGCGATGATCGGCCTCTTCGAGGGGATGTTCGAGGGCAACATCCTGACCTTCAACCCGCCCGACGTGCGCGCCGTCCAGGCGCGCTTCGCCGAGCGCGGCGTCGAGACCGAGCTGCTGCACGAGATGCCCGAGGGGCAGGACCCCGCCGTGGCGCTCCCCGCCGAATCGGACGAGGGCCCCGCGCACATCGTCCTCGAGGACCCCGACGGCAACGCCATCCTCATCGACCAGTTCTAGCCGGAGTCTGACCGGAGCCCACGCACATGCTCGTCTCCCTCAAGTGGCTGCGCGACTACGTCGACCTCCCCGACGACCTCGATGTCGAGGCGTTCGCCGAGCGGCTGACGATGGCCTCGGCCGAGGTCGAGGGCATCGAGCGCATCGGCGACTGGAGCCGAGAGCTGGTGACGGTCGCCGAGGTGCTCTCGATCGACCCGCACCCCAACGCCGACCGCCTCAAGCTCGCGACCGTCGAGTACGGCGCGGGCGAGCCGCGCACCGTCGTGTGCGGCGCCCCGAACGTCGCCGCCGGCCAGCGCGTCGCGTTCGCGCGCGAGGGCGCGGACCTCATCGACCCCCGCAACGGCGAGCGGTCGACGCTCAAGCCCGCGACGATTCGCGGCGTCGAGTCGGCGGGGATGGTGCTGTCCGAGCGCGAGCTCGGCCTCTCCGACGAGCACGAGGGCATCCTCGAGCTGCCCGCGGACGCGCCCGTCGGCCGCCCGCTCGCCGACTACCTCGGCGACGTGGTGCTCGACGTGCACACCTGGCCGAACCGGGCCGACATGATGAACATGATCGGCGTCGCGCGCGAAACCGCCGCCATCACTGGCGCGTCAGTGCGGCCGCACGACAGCGACTACACCGAGGGCGACGGCGACGTGCACGAGGTCGCCTCGGTCGCCATCGACGCCCCCGACCTGTGCGCGCGCTACACCGCAACGGTCGTCGAGGGCATCACGGTGGGGCCGTCACCGCAGTGGATGCAGGAGCGCCTGCGCGCCGCCGGGCAGCGCCCGATCAACAACGTCGTGGACGTGACGAACTACGTGATGCTCGAACTCGGCAACCCGCTCCACGCCTTCGACGCCGACGAGATCATCGGCACGATCGTCGTGCGGCTCGCGCGCGAGGGTGAGCGGCTCACGACCCTCGACGGCGAGGACCGCGAGCTGGCCGCCGACACGCTACTCATCACCGACGACAGCGGCCCGATCGCCCTCGCGGGCGTGATGGGCGGCCTCGACAGCGAGGTCGCCGAGGGCACCACGCGCGTGCTGCTGGAGGCCGCGCAGTTCGACCCGTCGAGCATCCGCCGGACCTCGACGCGGCTGCGGCTGCGCAGCGAGGCGTCGTCGCGCTTCGAGCGCGGCCTCGCGCCCGAGCTGGCCGCCCGTGCCTCGCGTCGCGCGACGCAGCTGCTCGTCGAGGTCTGCGGTGGCACGGCCCGTCGCGGCATGGTCGACGTCTACCCACGGCCGCAGGCCGAGTCGCGCGTGGCGCTGACCCGCGCCCGCCTCGACACGCTGCTCGGCTTCCACGTCCCCGACGACGAGGTCGAGGCCGCCCTCGGCACGCTCGGCTTCGAGGTGGCCCGCGACGGCGCGGACTTCGAGGTCACCGCGCCCTGGTGGCGCACCGACATCGCCATCGCCGACGACCTGGCCGAGGAGGTCGTGCGCATCGCCGGCTACGACCGGCTGCCGGCCACCACGGTGCGCGGCCGCGTCCCGCCGCACGAGCCCGCGCCCGAGCACGAGCTGCGCGAAGGCGTTCGACGCGCCCTCGCCGCCGCGGGCCTGCAGGAGACCATCAGCTACTCGCTCACCACCGAGGACGTGCTGCGCCGCGTGCAGCCCTCGGACGACCTCGATGCGAGCCCGCCACTGCGGCTGCGCAACACGCTCTCCTCGGACCACGAGGTGCTGCGCACCTCGCTGCGCCACTCGCTGCTCGAGGCCGTCGACCGCAACCTGCGCGCGGGGGCCGACGAGATCGCGATCTTCGAGGTGGGACGCGCCTACACGCCGCGCCGCGGCGACGACGGCCCGCTCCCCGCGGAGCGCGAGGTCGTCACGGGCGCGCTCTGTGGCGGTGACCGCGACCGTTGGGGGACACCCCTCGACCGCCCCCTCGACTTCTTCGACGCCAAGGGCGTGGTCGAGGAACTCGCCGCGCGACTGGCGATCGACTTCGAGTACGCCCCGCACGAGGAGCACGGCCTGCAGGCCGGGCGCTGCGCGAGTCTGAGCGTCGGCGGTGCGCCCGTCGGCGTGCTCGGCGAGGTGCAGCCAGACACCCTCGAGGCGTTCGGTGTGGAGCGGCCCGTCGCGCTGTTCGAGATCGACCTCGCGGCGCTCCTAGACGCGATGCCTGAGCGCCGCGGCGCGGAGCCCGTCTCGCGCTTCCCGGCGGTCGAGCAGGACCTCGCGCTCGTCGTGGATGAGGACGTCGCGGCGGGCGAGCTGCAGTCGCGCATCGAGCAGTCGCGGCTCGTCGCCGAGGCGCGCGTGTTCGATGTCTACCGCGGCGACCAGCTCCCGGACGGCAAGAAGTCGATCGCGTTCGCGATCCGCTACCAGGCCGTCGACCGCACCCTCACCACCGAGGACGCGAACCGCGAGCAGGGCCGCCTCGTGAACCGCCTCTCGCGCGAACTGGGCGCCGAGATACGAGCCTGAGTCTCAATACGCGCGATCCACAGCAGTGCAGCCCGTATAGTCGGGGGCAACATCGACGCACACGCGGCCCAGCGAGCGCCGCGTACTCTGAAAGGGAGTCTGATGGCCACGACGCAAGACTGGCAGGCGTTGTCGCAGCGGCTGATGGCGGGTGTCGGCACGGACATCGCGCCGATCGCGATCACGTTCAGCGCCGAGCGCCCCGAGGGCGTCGGCGCGTTCGACGAGCCGATGCCCGACGCCATGCCGGATGGCCGCACCGGCCGCGTGCCGGCAGGCTGCGTGTTCTGGATGAAGTCCGCGGACCAGACCTTCTCGACCGTCGCCGAGGACCACGCCAATTGCAGCGTTGGCAGCATGACGCACGGCTTCAAGACCCTCGACGATGTCGCGGGCAACTCGGACGTCGCGGCGCTCCTCGAGTCGGGCTGGGTGACGCTGGAGGTCGTGCCGCAGATCCCGGTCGTCACCGAGCAGCCGGGCGCGGTGACCTACGGCCCGCTCGGTGAGACGCCAATTGACCCGGACGTGGTGCTGCTGCGCGTTACCGGACGACAGCTCATGGTGCTCTCTGACGGCCTGCCCGAGCTGAGCATGCAGGGCAAGCCGCAGTGCCACATCGTCGCGATGGCGAAGGAGCATGGCGTCGCCGCGGCGAGCGTCGGTTGTCAGCTGAGCCGCGTGCGCACCGGCATGCCCAACTCGGAGATGACGTGCGCCATCCCGGCGGGCCAGCTCGCCGACGTGGTCGAGCGCATCGAGGCGGCTGGGCAGGCCGACCTCCTGGTTGCGGGCTACGCGGCCGACGACGCGCGGCGCTTCGCGTAGTCCGGCCCCGGGGAGCGCTCGGAACGCTCCTCGACGCTGCGCGCTCCCCGAACGCCACCCCCACGCACCCTCGTCCGGGGGTCTGGCTCCCTCGCCCGCTTGCGGGAGAGGGCGGGGGGTGAGGGTCCTACAGTGCTCGCGTGCTCATTTGCTCCCCGCGGACGGGGGCGAGGGGATCAGACCGGACCCCCTTACCCTCACCCTCTCCCCAGCAGACGGGGGCGAGGGGAGCAGAGCGGACGCCTCACCCTCACCCTCTCCCCCGCGGACGGGGGCGAGGGGATCAGAGGTGCCCTCTCGCGTGGGAGAGGGCGGGCGTAGGCTCCAGATGGCGGGGGCGTCAGGCGGCGAGCGCTGCCTTGGACTGCTCGGCGAGGGCGCCGAAGGCGTCCGGCTCGCGCACGGCGAGGTCCGCGAGCATCTTGCGGTCGACCTCGACGCCGGCGCGCTTGAGGCCGTTCACCATCCGTGAGTAGGTGGTGCCGTGCAGCCGTGCGGCGGCGTTGATGCGGACGATCCAGAGCCGCCGGAAGTCGCCCTTGCGGTCGCGCCGGTGCTCGGTCGCGTAGCGCAGCGCGTGCAGGACGGACTCGTTGGCGACCTTGAAGTTCTTGTGGCGCTTGCCGCGGTGCCCGCTGGCGCGCGCGATGATCTTCTTGTGCCGGTTGCGTGTCTGTACGCGGTTGCGGGTGCGGGGCATCGTGGGTCCTTCGGTGTGCCTGGCTGGGCCTAGATGGCCAGCATGCGGCGGATGCGCTTGCGCTGCGTCGGATGCACCTCGTGCATGTCGCGCAGTGCGGCGAGCTTGGTGCGGCGCTTCTTCATGCGCTTGTTGTTGAGGTGGTGGGCGCGAATCTGCAGCTTGCCGCTGCCGGAGACCTTGACGCGCTTGGCCGCCCCCTTGTGGGTCTTCATCTTCGGCACGGTTAGGCGTCTCCCCCTGCAGCTGCGGCCTCTTCTTCGCGCTGCGCCGCCTTCGGGTCGGGCATCACCACCATCGAGAGTGTGCGCCCTTCCATGTGCGGCTGTCGCTCCACGCTGGCGACATCGCTGATGCGCTCGTAGAAGCGGTCGAGGAGCGAGCGGCCGACCTCCGGGTGGGTGATCTCGCGAGCGCGGAACATCACCGAGATCTTGACCTTGTCGCCCCCGCCCAACAGCTTGCGCGCCGTCCGCGCCTTGAACGCGATGTCGTGCTCATCGATCTTGACGCGCATCCGCACCTCGCGCAACGAGGACTGCTTTGAGCTCTTGCGTGACTCGCGTTCTCGCTTCGACTGCTCGTAGCGGTACTTCCCGTAGTCCATGATCCGGACCACCGGGGGATCGGCGCCCGGCGCGACCTCGACGAGGTCGAGATCGGCTTCATCGGCGAGGCGTTGCGCCTCGCGTGTTTCCATGATCCCCAGTTGTTCGGTGTCCTGGACGACGCGAACTCGCGGCACGAGTATCTGCTCGTTGGTGCGCAGTTCTTTGGCGATCGGTATTCGCTCCTCGTCGTCTCCCGTTCAGCGCGTCCGCGCTGGCGAAATGATTGTAGCACCGCCCGATCAGCCCTCACAACGAGGAGGACCGGGCGCCTACTCCTCTTCGGCGGCGTCGTACTCGACGAGCAGTACGCCTTTGTCGACGTTCTCGCCCTGCGCCGCATGGATCGCGGTGATCGTGCCGTCGCGCGGGATCTGGACCTCGTTCTGCATCTTCATCGCCTCGAGCACCAGCACTGTGGAGCCGGCCTCGAGGGCATCGCCGACGGCCACTCGCACTTCCACCACCACGCCGGCGAGAGGCGCCGTGATCTGGCCCGGCGCGTCGTCGGCGCCGCCCACCACGTGACGGCCTCGACGCGCGCTCGCCGTCTCGATGACGAAGCGGCGCTCGCCGATCGTCACCTCATAGCCGCCGCCGCTGCGAGATACATACGCGCGCTGCTGGCGGCCGCCCGCGAAGAACGACACCGTGCCCGGAACCTGGACCTCGAGGACGTCGAGGCCCAGCGCATCACCCTCGTCGAGGGTGACCGTCACGCCGTCGGAGGTCTGGTCGACCTCGACGGAGTGTTCGTCTTCTCCGACTACGAACCGATGCCGCTTCGCCATCCGCGCTCTGCCGTGTGCTGCGTCCTGGTGTGCATGGCGTCGGCGCGCGCGACGCGCGCCCACATGTCGGCCGCCGAGGGCCCGGCTGCCGGTCTCGCCCCGTCGCTGCGGCCGCCCAACTCGGCGGCGAGTGCGGCGACGATGAGCGCCGTCGTCTCGCGGCCGTCGTCGGCCGGTGCGGGCATGGTGAACTCGCGCTCGAGCCAGCCGGTGTCGACGTTGCCGGCGACGAAGTCCGGGTCATCGAGCAGTGCGAGGTGGAAGGCGCTGTTGGTGTCGATGCCGGCGACCAGCAGGTCCTCCAGGGCGCGGCGCATGCGCGCGATCGCCAGCGGCCGGTCCTCGGCCCACACAATCAGCTTGCCGAGCAGCGAGTCGTAGAACACGGGCACATCGAGGCCCGCGTAGAGCATGGTGTCGAAGCGCACGCCCGGCCCCTGCGGCATGTCGACGTGCTCGACGAGGCCGAACGAGGGGGCGAAGTTGGCGTGGGGGTCCTCGGCGTTGATGCGGCACTCGATCGCCCAGCCGTTCGGCTCGGGTGGGCCGGCGGGTCCCGCCGGCAACGGCTCGCCGTCGGCGATGGCGAGCTGCAGCGCGACGAGGTCGACGCCGTAGACGAGCTCGGTCACCGGGTGCTCCACCTGGAGGCGGGCGTTCATCTCGAGGAAGAAGAACTCGCCGGTGCGGTCGTCCAGCAGGAACTCGACCGTGCCCGCGTTGCGGTAGCCGCAGCTCAGCGCCGCCGCTGTCGCTGCATCGCAGAGTCGCGCCCGCAGGTCGGGGTCGACGGCGATGGACGGGGCCTCCTCGAGGAGCTTCTGGTGGCGGCGCTGCACCGAGCACTCGCGCTCGCCGAAGGCGCGCGCGGTGCCGTGCGCGTCCGCCATCACCTGCACCTCGATGTGCCGGGCGGGGGAGACGTACCGTTCGAGGAAGACTGTCGCATTGCCGAACGCAGCCGCGGCCTCGGAGCTCGAGAGCTGCATGGCGCCGTCGAGGCCGTCGATAGTCTCGACGACACGGATGCCGCGCCCGCCTCCGCCCCCGGCGGCCTTCACCATGAGCGGGAAGCCGACGCGCTCGGCCTCGGCGTGGGCAGCAGCGGGATCCGAGGCGTCCACGTCGTTGGCGCCCGGGATGATGGGCACGCCGGCGTCGGCCATGAGCCGGCGCGCGGCCACCTTGTCGCCCATCGCCTGCATCGCCGATGCGGGCGGGCCGATGAAGGTGATGCCGTTGGCCTCGCACGCCTCCGCGAAGGCGGCGTTCTCGGAGAGGAAGCCGTAGCCGGGATGCACCGCGTCGGCGCCCGTCTGCTTCGCGGCCTCGATGATGTTGTCGATGACGAGGTAGGACTCGGTCGCCGGACCCGGGCCGATCGCGACTGCTGCATCGGCCTGACGGACGTGCAGCGCGTTGCGGTCGGGCTCGGAGAAGACAGCGACGGTCTCGATGCCGAGTTCACGGCACGTGCGCTGCACGCGCAGCGCGATCTCGCCACGGTTCGCCAACAACACGCGCTTGGGCATCGTCAGGCCTCGACCACTCAACTCGTCGGCTTGGCGCGCGCTAGCCTGTCACGACAGCGGCGAGGCGGCAAGACGGTCGCCGCTACGCAAGGCGGAGATCGGCCTCACACCACTCCCGTATTGCTGCTTCGACGCTCTTCACATCGTCCAGGTCGACAGGCTTGTAGATGTGCCCGACAAGGTCCGTTGGCATTGTCGACACGCTGACGTCACGCAACAGGACGCATCGGCGCCCTGTCATGAGCATGGCCCCCACCTCAATCAGGACGTTCCTGTTCACGTCAGGTTCCACGCGGGTCTCGATGAGTGCCACGCCGTAGCGACATGCCCACATCGAGGCGGCGACGTTAGGCCACAGCTCATCCGATACGCTGCGATCAGATGCAAGGTGGAAGTCGAGCGAGTAGTCACCGAGGGTGCTCCGAGCGGTCTCGAAGGCAGTACTGAGAGGATCTTGCTCGCCCTCGGCGCGAGGGTAGCGGCTAATCCCGAACACGTTCCGGTCGAATGGGTGATCCTTCAGGAACGTACCGATCGGGCCGGCGAGCGGGAGCGGAGCAAACTCGGCACCAATCGTGTGATGGACGCTCGCCGCCAGTTCAGAGTGGTACTCCGTCTGGAAGTCTCCCGCTCCGATGGTAAGTCCCAGTTCCGCCACGCGGGCGTCTCCTACCGGGGTGAGCGCCCACAGGCCGGGCTCCGGCTGAACCAGAAGCCCGCGTCGCCCCAGGCGAGAGAGCACCGAACCTGTGTTACGTGGCTGCGGGATGCGCAGGTCAGCATAGGTGTTCGCAATCTCGGATCTGGTGACGCGAACATTTCCTGAGCGCAACGCGGTGATGTGCGCGATTACGAGAACTTGGTCCGCTTGGACCAGTAGCGTCTGGAGCCGTAAGCGTGCGTTCTCCATTTGCGGGCGCTCCTCTCCCTCTGCTACTATCCAACGCCGAGAAAGGATAAACCGAAATGTCAGGTGAACGGTATCGCTTTCGTGTCAATCCCACTTTGGGCGAGATAGAGATTGAAGGTACCGAAGAGTTTGTCGACAGGTACTGGAACGAGTTGCATTCGCTCGTCGCTCGAGTTCCCGTACAACACGATGAGGTTGAGGCTTCCGAACCGTCAGCGGCACCCATTCCCGCGGCTAGTCAGTCAGACGGTGTGCCGGAGACTTTCGGCGAGTACTTCAACCTATTCGAGGATTTGTCGGGAACGGACGAGGTGTTGGTCGCTGGCTACTATCACCAGATGGCGGTCAGCGAGGAGGATGTCTTCACCACGAATGAGGCCAACGAACTCCTCAAGGAGCAACGGGTAAAGGTCGCGAACGCTTCGCAGAGTGTGCAGCGCAACCTGTCCGCCAAGAAGGTCTTCAAGATTGGTCGGGCTTATCGCGTGAGCCGCCAAGGTGAGGAATACATCAGAGGCTTGCTCGATGGGGTGGACGGCTCAGCGTAGAGAGCACCCACTCCGCCCACAATGTAAGTGACCGCTACTCCGCCTCAGGTTCCGGGTCCAGCGACTGCGCGTCGCGCTCGCCCGCGATGCGCCCGACCGCATGGTCGAGCGGCATGGCGCCGAGGTCCCCGAGCACGCGATGGCGCATTGAGACGGTCCCGGCCTCCGCCTCGCGGTCCCCGACGACGAGCATGTACGGCACCTTCTGGAGCTGCGCCTTGCGGATCTTCGCGCCCATCCGGTCGCCGCCGTCGTCGACCTCGACGCGCAGGTCGAGCGCGAGCAGCGCGTCGCGCACCTCGCGCGCGTAGTCGAGGTGGCGGTCGGCGATGGGGATAATCGTCGCCTGTACCGGCGCGAGCCAGACCGGGAAGGCGCCGGCGTAGAGCTCGATGAGGTACGCCATCATCCGCTCGGCCGTGCCAAGCACCCCTCGATGCACGATCACCGGGCGGTGCTCCGCACCGTCCTCGCCGATGTAGCGCAGCTCGAACTGCTCCGGCAGGTGGAAGTCGACCTGGATCGTCGACATCGTCTCCTCGCGGCCGAGCATGTCGCGGATCTGGATGTCCAGCTTGGGGCCGTAGAACGCCGCCTCGCCCTCGGCGGTGCTGTAGTCGAGGCCGAGCTCGTCCATCGCCTCACGGAGCACGCGCTGGCCGAGCTCCCACATCGCGTCGTTGTCGACGTACTTCTCCTTGTCGGCGGGGTCTCGCAGCGAGAGGCGGTACGAGTACCCGGTGATGCCCAGCACCGCGTAGACGTCCTCGACGAGCCGCATCACGCCCGCGAACTCGGACTTGATCTCGTCGGGCGTGCAGAAGATGTGCGCGTCGTTGAGCGACATCGCGCGCACGCGGCTGAGCCCGCCGACGACACCCGAGCGCTCGTAGCGATACATCGTGCCGAACTCGGCGATGCGCAACGGCAGGTCGCGGTAGGAGTGGAGCTGCGTCTCGTACGCGAGGATGTGGTGTGGACAGTTCATCGGCCGCAGCACCAGCTCGTCGTGCTCCAGCTGCATCGGCGGGAACATGTCGTCCTGGTAGTGGTCCCAGTGCCCCGAGCGCTTGTAAAGGTCGACCTTGCCGAGCACCGGTGAGTAGACGTGCTGGTATCCGGCCTGGCGTTCGAGGCCGACTACCCAGTCTTCGAGGAGCCGGCGAACGGTGGCGCCCTTCGGCAGTAGCGTCGGCAGACCCTGGCCGACAAGGTCGCTGGATGTGAACAGCTCCAGCTCGCGGCCGAGGCGGCGGTGGTCGCGCCGCTCCGCCTCCTCGCGCGCCTCAAGCCACGCGTCCAGCTCCTCCTGCGTGGGGAAGAGCGCGCCGTAGATGCGCTGGAGCATCGGGCGGTGCTCGTCGCCGCGCCAGTACGCGCCGGCCGAGTGGGTGAGCGCGAAGGAGCCGATCTGGCCCGTCCGCTCGGTGTGCCCGCCGCGGCAGAGGTCGTCGAACTCGGCGTGGCGGAAGTGCCCGACGGTCTCGTCCTCGATCTCGTCGATCATCTCGAGCTTGTAGGGCTGGTCGGCGAAGATCGCCCGCGCCTCGTCCTTGGGGATCCACTGCCCCTCGATCGGCACGTCGCGATGCACGGTCCCGCGCATGCGGCGCTCCAGGCGCGTGAGGTCCTCCGGGGTGAGCGGGCGCGGCAGCTCGAAGTCGTAGTAGAAGCCGTGCTCGATCGGCGGGCCAATGGCGTACTTGGCGTCCGGGAACATCTCGAGGACGGCCTCGGCAAGCACGTGCGCGGCGGAGTGGCGCATGCGGAAGAGGCGCTCTCCCGGGGTCAACGAGTCGAGTGGAGCCTCGTCGCGGCGTTCGTCCTGACCCGCCTCGCGGCTCGCCGTTGTCATCTCGCCTCCCAGGGGCGCAACTCTCGCTGTGGGGCGCCCGATACAGCATGCCGCACCTGCGTTCATGGGGACAGGCGAGAGCGGGCTGTGGCCGCACCGGGGGCCGATGGCGCGGCCAGATGGCCGGATCCACCGGCGAGGGCTGGGGACTCACTGCCATCACTCGAGTCAGCGTCATGCGCGTCGCCTCGCTCGATTCCCGCCTGACGGTTTCCGAACCTCTCGCGAACACCAGGGATCCCACTGCGCAGGACACTGGTTGTGAGGTGAGAAGGGTCAAGTGAGGCACTACCAGCGACTGCTTCGCGGACTGCTTCGAACCGTTGTGAATCGTCTCTCAGGGCTGCACCCGTAGCTTCTGGGTGGAGGGAGGCTCCGAATGTTCGCTCTCATGACCGGACCTGGGGCACTACTGGTGTCGGCTGTGATCGCCATCGCGGCCTTCGCCGCGCCCATCTCCGCGGAAAGTCCCACGACGCCCACCGACGCCGCCATCGTCTCCTTCACGGCGCCGGACTCCATCACCGAGGGTGAGCCCGCCGTGTTCACGTTCACGCGTGTCGGAGATCCGTCGGACGCGCTCGCGCTGAACCTGGACTTCTTCTTCGACGGCGAATTCCTGCTGGACGATGAGATCGATGAGGTGTGGTTCGCAGCAGGCGAGGCGGAGACGGTCCTGTCGATCCCGACGGAAGACGACAGCACCGCGGAGGCCGATGGTTACATCGGTGTACACCTGCAGCTGCGCTACTTCTCACCGGACCCCGGCTACCCGCAGCCCTACTACGCGGAGTCGCCCGTCTATCAGCAGGTGGTGGTGAAGGACAACGACAGCGCCGCCGGCGATTGGCCACGTGGCGAATGACGCGATGCGTCCAGGCCAGACGCCACGTGTGACGTTGGGCTAGAAGACGGCGCGCACGATCGTTATCGCAGGGACCTGGTGCCGCTACTCGGCGCCCTGTTCCGTCTCCGCCCCACGACGGAGTTCCTGGTCTGCCGCGAGGATCGCTTCCAGCCCCTGCACGACGCTCGCGAGTTGCTCCGGGCTCAGCAGTTCGATGACAGGGCGGATGCGCTCCGGCGCGATGCTCCAGAAGTCCCGGGCAGCGTCGCGCCCCTGACGGGTCAGGCTACAGACGACGGCGCGGCGGTCGGCCGGATCCGAGTGGCGATCGACCAGGGAGCGTTCGACAAGACGGTCGACGATGCCCGTCGTCGCGGAAAGGGCGGTGCCGAGGTGACGGGCGATGCCTCCCATACGGACTGGCCCGGCCTCATCGAGGAACAATAGCGTCTTGACCTGGGGAATCGTCATCTCGGAGTTCTGCCACTGGTTCAGGCGGTCGTCATGCATCTGACGATTCAACTGGTCAATGACCTCGATAGCCCGCGAGGCCAACTGCTCGCTGGCACTGTCACCACGACGCACCGGTTCCTGGCTCAATCGAATCTCCCTGTCGGCTCCCCGGTTTGCGGTATTGTAGCCGCGACCACGTGACAGTCCGGTGACAAACGAACCGTCCTTCGTGACTGTAGTGTGTCACGTTGCACCTCGCTAGCAGGGTACTGAAGAACCGGTCCTGAGGGACAGTCAGTGGCTCTGGGGCGGTGGCGATCGTCGCCTCCGAGCCGGTTCTGGTGGTTCACCCGGTGGTTCCGCGCCCTCCGTCGACGATCGGCTTGACGCGCCGGATCGGGTGGTCGGCAGGGACAAACGCGTCTGGCGTGACCGCGAGCATGATGTTGGCCGGACGCTCGGCGTCACCGCGCATGGGGCAGCCTCCAGGCTAGACCACCGCCGCCTACCCCATCCTGCCAGACGACCGCCCCTTCTGGCACCCTGCTGGAGTGTTTGTGCTGGGAGCACTGATAGCCTGACGCCCTGCTTGTGTCGCCTCGGAACCGCGCAACGGGCCGAGAGCGCCGGCGGGCAGCGGTGCGGTTGGGGTGCAATGGTGATCGAGCCCGCCGGAGGTGTGCAGGACAGCGTGGCATCACGAGGGCGCCTCTCAAGGTTGAGCGAAGCAAGCCGACGCATCAACGAGAGCTGGACTCCCAGGATGTCCCGCGGGTAGTGGCAGAGAGCGCGCGTGACCTGACCGACGCCGGGCTCGCGGCCATCACCGTGGTGGATGACGCGGGACAGCTCGAGGAATTCGTTGCGACAGGCTTACTGCCGGGGAGCTTCAATCCTCCCACGAGATGCCGGAGCGATTCAGGGTATTCGAGGCTCTCAACGGGATTGTGGAACCGCTGCGCGTCGCCGACTTCGCCGCCCTGATGGCATCGCTTGGACATCCGGACTTCCGCCTGCCGGTGGACATGGGCCCTTACCTGGCGACACCCCTGCGGAACCGCGGCAATGTGGTGGGCAGCCTCTACGTGGCGCGCGCGCCCGGCGATGCGGAGTTCGGGCGTGACGAAGAAGAAGCCCTGGTCACGTTCGCCGCTCATGCGGCGCTCGTGATCTCTACCGCTCGGACGCACCGCGACCAGCAGCGCGCCCGGGCGGACCTCGAGACCCTGGTAGAGACCCTGCCCGTGGGGGTCCTGGTATTCGACGTGGCAGGCGGGGAGCTGGTGTCGCACAACGAGGAGATCGCGCGCCTCGCGAGCCACCTCGGAGAGCCCGGCCGAACGCTCAGCGAACTCTTGCGGGTGACGACCGTGGAGCGCGACGGCGAGCCGGGTACTTCCCTGCGCGATCTCTCCCATGCCCAGTCGCTCCGAGGGGCAGGGACCGTCCGCCTCGAGGAGGTCGTCATACGGGGATCGAGCGGGGCCAGCCTCGTGGCGCTGATGAACGCGACGCCGATCTGCGCCCCGGACGGCACCGTCGAGTCGCTCGTGATCACGCTGCAGGACATGACACCGCTGGATGAGATCGAACGGCTGCGTGCAGAGTTTCTGGGCATGGTCAGCCACGAACTGCGAGCCCCGCTGACCTCGATTAAGGGTTCCACGACCACCCTGCTGGAGTCGCTGCCTACCCTCGATCGTGCGGAGACGGCATCGATCTCATGCATGGCATTCTCGAGGTCGCGGAGGTGCCCGTCATCTTCCTGTCCGGGTATGGGAGGAACGAGATCATCTCCCGGGCGCTCGAGGCGGGCGCGGACGACTACGTGGTCAAGCCGTTTTCCCCCAGGGAGCTTGTCGCACGAATCGGCGCGTCATTGCGGAAGCCCGTGGCTGCGAGCGGCTCTTTGTCGGTGGAGCCGTTCGTGCTCGGCGAACTGCGAGTGAGCTACCGTGACCGCGCTGTCAGCGTGGGCGGGCGACCGGTGGACCTGACGGCGATCGAGTATGACCTGCTGCACGAGCTCTCCAGCCGCGCCGGCCATGTGCTGACCCACAAGCAGTTGCTGAGCCAGGTGTGGGGTGCACCGCATCACGGGGGGGCGGGCGCCCTGCGCACCGCCATCAAGCGGTTGCGCCACAAGCTGGGCGACAGCGCGAACCAGCCGCGCTACATCTTCACGGTCCCGCGCGTTGGCTACCGGTTGGGCAAGTAGGGGCTCCGTCAGCCGGGCAGCGCTCTTGTGGGCGCTACGGTAGCCGGTCGCTGCGGCAGGGGCCGACCCCCAGAGTGACGCAGCGCCAGGTGGCCAACCCGGACGCTCCACACGTCGACCACGTCTGGTACCGAGCCCTCGCATCGCCGGCGGCCGAGAGTGGATCTGGCAAGTCGTGACTTGGGCCGGGGTAGCGAACGTTGAGTGCGCTCCCCGCTCGGGTACGGTCTACCGTCGGGTTTGGTCGAGAATGGTGGGCGATACTGGATTCGAACCAGTGACCTCTGCGATGTCAACGCAGCGCTCTAGCCATCTGAGCTAACCGCCCGAACCAGGTCACGGCCGCGCCGCGCGGGGCACGGGCCGGGAATCGAGCGTAGCGCTGGCCTGATCCGGGCGTCAACGCGCCGCCGGGCCTCGAGGGCCCTCGGAGTCGCTACGGGTCGTGGCGCATGGCGGCTGCGTCCGGGCTGAACAACGCCTGCAATCAGCGTTCGCGCCGGGCCGGGGTCTGGTATGTTGTGCCGGGCCTCTAGCTCAATGGCAGAGCAGCTGACTCTTAATCAGCCGGTTCAGGGTTCGAATCCCTGGGGGCTCACCAGTAATCGCGAAGATGGCGGGGGCGATTTCGTTCCCGCTGGCGGGATGGGATATAATCCCGCGCCATACGCCGCCGAGGGGAAGTGTCGGAACTGGTAGACGAGCATGATTTAGGATCATGTGCCGCAAGGCGTAGGAGTTCGAGTCTCCTCTTCCCCACCAGGAGGGCACGTAGAGCCCTGTCTCCTCGGCCGCAGGAGGGCCGCCGCAAGTGAGCGAGAAACTGCTTGAGATCAAGAACCTCCGTACCTACTTCTACACCGAAGAAGGTGTCGTCCGCGCCGTCGACGGGGTCTCGTGGGACCTCGAAGAAGGCGAGACGCTCGGCCTGGTCGGTGAGTCCGGGTGCGGCAAGTCGGTGTCGGCGCTCTCGATCCTGCGCCTGATCCCGCGCCCGCCGGGACGCATCGTCGAAGGCGAGATCCTGTTCGAAGGCGAGGACCTCCTCGAGGTCAGCGATGCCGAGATGCGTGACATCCGCGGCAACCGCATCGCCATGGTCTTCCAGGAGCCGATGACGTCGCTCAACCCGGTCCTCACGATCGGGAACCAGCTGACCGAGGCGATCACGTTGCACCTCGGCCTCGACAGGCCGGAGGCGCGCGCTCGCGCGGTCGAGCTGCTCGAGCTCGTCGGTATCCCGGAGGCGGGCGCCCGCCTCGACGACTACCCGCACCAGTTCTCGGGCGGTATGCGCCAGCGCGTCATGATCGCGATGGCGCTGTCCTGCAACCCGAAGCTCCTGCTCGCCGACGAGCCGACGACGGCGCTGGACGTCACGATTCAGGCACAGATCCTGGAGCTGATGGCCCAGTTGTCGCGCGACCTCGGTACGGCGGTCGTGATCATCACGCACAACCTCGGCGTGGTTTCGCGCTACGCCGACCGCGTGAACGTCATGTACGCCGGCCAGATCGTCGAGTCCGGCTCGACCATCGACATCTTCAAGAACCCCAGGCACCCCTATACCGTCGGCCTGATGGCCTCGGTCCCGCGTCTCGACGCAACCGAGCACATCCGCCTCGACGCGATCGAGGGGCAGCCGCCGCTGCTCATCAACCCGATTCCGGGTTGCCCGTTCGAGCCCCGCTGCGACTGGGCGGTCGACCAGTGCCGCACGGAGCAGCCCGGGCTCGATCTCAAGGAAGAGCGCCACTGGGCGCGCTGCTGGCGCAACCCGTCCGTGGACGCGCGCACGCGCGGCGAGAACGAGGGCATCGTCGGGATGCTGTCGGCATAGACGAGGACCATCTGGCTAGCCTGACCCGCGAACGCACGGGACGAGGGGACTGAGATGACATCTGATACCGTCGCGATGGGCGAGGACCTCGTCGAGGTCGACGACCTGCACATGTACTTCCCCGTCACCTCGGGGATTCTGTTCCAGCGCAAGATCGCGGACGTGAAGGCCGTCGACGGCATCTCGTTCACGGTGCGCAAGGGCGAGACGCTCGGCCTCGTGGGCGAGTCCGGCTGTGGCAAGTCCACCACCGGGCGCGCCCTGCTCCAGCTCTACCGGCCGACTTCCGGCAAGGTGCGGTTCGCCGGTGACGAGCTCAACGAGGTCAAGGGACGGGCACTGCGCGCCTACCGCCGGCGCATGCAGATGATCTTCCAGGACCCGTACTCGTCCCTGAACCCGCGCATGAGCGTGGCCAGCATCATCTCCGAGCCGATGGTCATCCACGGCCTCTACAAGGGGAACGAGCGCAACGAGCGTGTCGAGGCGATCCTCGACCAGGTCGGCCTCAACCCCTACTTCGCCAAGCGCTACCCGCACGAGTTCTCGGGCGGTCAGCGCCAGCGCATCGGCGTGGCCCGCGCGCTCGCGGTGGAGCCGGAGTTCATCGTCCTCGACGAGCCGGTGTCGGCGCTCGACGTGTCGATTCAGGCGCAGATCATCAACCTGCTCGAGGACCTGCAGGCCGAGTACGACCTGACGTACCTGTTCATCGCCCACGACCTCGCGGTCGTGCGGCACATCTCCGACCGCGTGGCGGTGATGTACCTCGGCAAGATCATGGAACTCGCCGACTCCAACGAGCTGTACGAGAACCCGCTGCACCCGTACACGCGGGCGCTGCTCTCCGCCGTCCCGATCACCGACCCGGAGATCGAGCGCACGCGTGAGCGCATCATCCTCGTCGGCGACGTGCCGTCGCCGCTGCGGCCGCCTCCGGGCTGCGTCTTCCAGACGCGCTGCCCGATCGCGATCGACGAGTGCCGCGAGGTCATCCCGGAGTTCCGAGAGGCCGAGCCCGACCACTGGGTGGCCTGCCACCGCGTCTAGCGCGGCATTCCGGTATCGCACACCACGAGGGCGGGGCAACCCGCCCTCGTTGCTGCCCACCCTCATTACTGGCCGTCGTTCGCGCGTGCGGGTACCGCGCAGCTACGATGACTTCGTGCAGCACATCCGCAACTTCTCGATCATCGCCCACATCGACCACGGCAAGTCGACGCTTGCCGACCGCATGCTCGAGCGCACCGGCGCGGTCACCAGCCGCGAGATGCGCGAGCAGTTGCTCGACTCGATGGATCTGGAGCGCGAGAAGGGCATCACCATCAAGGCCCAGGCCGTGCGCATGGAGCACCGCGCCGCCGACGGCCGCGAGTACGAGCTCAACCTCATCGACACCCCGGGCCACGTCGACTTCGCGTACGAGGTCTCGCGCGCGCTTGCCGCGTGCGAGGGCGCCGTGCTGGTCGTCGACGCTGCCCAGGGCATCCAGGCGCAGACACTCGCCAACGTCTACGCCGCGTTGGACCTCGACCTCGAGCTGATCCCGGTCGTCAACAAGATCGATCTGCCCGCCGCCGAGCCCGAGCGCGTCGCCCGCCAACTCGTCGACGTCGTCGGCTTCGGCCAGGACCAGATCCTGTACGCCTCGGCGAAGAGCGGCGATGGCATCGACGACATCCTCGACGCCATCGTGGAGCGCATCCCGCCGCCGAGCGGCGACCCCGACGCGCCGCTGCGCGCGCTCGTCTTCGACTCCAAGTACGACTCCTACAAGGGCGTGATGGCCTACGTCCGCGTCGTCGACGGCACCGTCCGCGGCGGCCAGCGGCTGCGGCTGGTGCAGCAGGGCACGCGCTTCGAGCCGCTCGAGGTCGGCGTCTTCCGCCCGGACCTCGAGGTCGCGCCGAGGCTGTCCGCAGGCCAGGTCGGTTACCTGGCGACCGGCCTCAAGAGCGTGGGCGAGAGCCGCGTCGGCGACACGGTCACCTCGGAGCGCAACGGCGCGACTGAGGCGCTGCCGGGCTACCGCCCCGCCAAGCCGATGGTCTTTGCCGGCATCTACCCGACCGACCCCAACGACTACGAGTTGCTACGTGACGCCCTCGAACGGCTCACGCTCAACGACGCCGCACTCGTGTGGCAGCCCGAGAGCTCGGCGGCACTCGGCTTCGGGTTCCGCGCGGGATTCCTCGGCCTGCTGCACATGGACATCGTCCAGGAACGCCTGGAGCGCGAGTTCGGCCTCGAGCTCGTGGCCACGGCGCCGTCCGTCGAGTACGAAGTGACCCGCACCGACGGTCGCGAGATCGTGGTCGACAGCCCGGCGGAGTTGCCCGTACCGAACGAGATCAGCGAGGTCCGCGAGCCGTGGATGCGGCTCGCGATCACCGTGCCCTCGCGCTACCTCGGCCAGATCATGGAGCTCGTCACCTCGCGGCGCGGGCGCTATCAGCAGCTCCAGTACCTCGACCAGGCCGCCGAGGAGGGCGAGGCGCGCGTGCTCGCCGAGTTCCTCGCGCCACTGTCCGAGATCGTCGTCGACTTCTACGACCAGCTGAAGGCGCGCACGCAGGGTTACGCCTCGCTCGACTACCAGTTCGAGGGCTACGAGCCGACGAAGGTGCTGCGCCTCGAGATCCTCGTCAACGGCGACCCCGTCGACGCCCTCTCGACGATCGTGCAGTCCGAGGGCGCGGCGTCGAAGGGCCGGCAGCTGAGCACCGCGCTCAAGGAGCTGATCCCGCGCCAGCTCTTCGACGTGCCGATCCAGGCGGCCGTGGGCGGCCGCATCGTGGCGCGCGAGACGGTGCGGGCGATGCGCAAGAACGTGCTGGCGAAGTGCTACGGCGGCGACGTGACGCGCAAGCGCAAACTCCTCGAGCGCCAGAAGGCGGGCAAGAAGCGGATGAAGATGCTCGGCTCGGTGGAGGTGCCGCAGGAGGCGTTCATGGCGGTGCTGAAGCTGCGCGAGTAGCCGGCCCGGTCCAAAGCGCAAGCTGCTTCGGGCATCCGTTTTGTTGTTTGCACCCGAAGCTCCTGGCGCGCATGGTCCTCGCATGCCCAAGGTACGCGAAGCGATCCGCCTCGTTGAGCGCGACGGCTGGCAACAGGTGCGAATGCGAGGGAGTCACCGTCAGTTCAAGCACCCCGTGAAGTCTGGGAGGGTCACGATCGCCGGCAACCTGAACTCCGACATCCCTGACGGGACGTGGTACAACATCCTCAGACAGGCGGGCCTTCGAGGAGGCGATGCCTCATGAAGTACACAGTGCTTATCGAGCGTGGTCCCACGAGCTACGGCGCGTACGTGCCTGACCTGCCAGGCTGCGTGGCTGTGGCAGACAGCGAGGACGAGGTGCGTGCACTGATCCGCGAAGCGATTGCGCTGCACCTCGATGGTTTGCGCGAGGATGGGGAACCGCTCCCGCCACCCGTCACGTCGGCCGAGTCCGTCGATGTTCCCGCCGAGCCGGTCGAAGCGTAGCCGGCCGATTCGAAACCTCGACCGCGCCCGTGGACACTGCTTGCAGAATGCTGTCGGTGCATGCATATTGCTGTCATGGGAGTTCAGATCACCATCCGAAACGTCGACCCGGAAGTGCGCGACATCCTCAAGGATCGCGCCGCAGGCAGGCGCCAGTCGATGCAGGAGTACTTGCATGGCGAGCTCGAGCGGCTCGCCTCCCGGCCCTCCACCGAGGAGCTCATGAATGAGGTGCGTGCACGGAAGGCGGCGGATCCCGCCTATATCGGGGTCGAGAAGATCCTACGCGCCCGGAATGCCGATCGGCGGTGACGGTCGTCCTTGACGCATCTGCGTTGGTTGCGGGACTCGCTGAGTCGCGACCGGAGGGCCGATGGGCGGAGTCCATCATCACTGCCGAGAATCTGGTCGCGCCCGAGTTCGTATTGGCCGAGGCAACCAACTCGCTGCGGAGGCTTGAGCTCGCGGGCGAGCTTTCGAGTTCGCAGGCCGACGCAGGTCGGCGGGATGTGCTCCGCGTCAACTTGGAGCTGTACGACTTCGCGCCCTTCACCGATCGCGTGTGGGAGTTGCGCCACAATCTCTCGAGCTACGACGCCACGTATGTTGCTCTCGCGGAGTGGCTCGACTGCCCGGTAGTAACGCTCGATATGCGGCTCAGCCGTGCGAGCGGACCGAGGTGCGAGATCCTGACGCCGCCCGCCGCCTGACCCTCGTTCGATCTCGCCCACCCCGCCGCACCCCCGTACGATGACCGCCGACGCGCAGGAGGCCCACCATGTCCGAGCAGGTCGTTCAGCCGCGCATCCGCGGCTTCATCTCGCTGACCGCCCACCCCGACGGGTGCGCCGCCAACGTGCGCAAGCAGATCGACGTCGCCCGCGCCATGGCAGGCGACGCTGGCGGCGACAGTCTCCGGCACGTCCTCGTCGTCGGGTCGAGCACCGGCTATGGGTTGGCGAGCACGCTCTGCGCGTGCTTCGGCTACGGCGCGGAGACCGTCGGCGTCTGCCTCGAACGGCCGTCCGAGGAGGAGAAGGCCGGCTCGGCGGGCTGGTACAACCTCGCCGAGGCCCACCGGCTCGCCGCCGCGGAGGGCCGGTCGCTGCACACCATCAACGGCGACGCCTTCTCGCACGGCGTAAAGCAGCAGGTGGTCGACCACCTGCGGGCGCGCGACGCGCAGCTCGACCTCGTCGTCTACAGCCTCGCGTCGCCCGTGCGGCAGGACCCCGACAGCGAAACGACGTGGCGCAGCGTGCTCAAGCCCATCGGCGAGACCTACACCGGGAAGAGCATCGACCTGCGTCGCGGCCAGGTGGTCGACGCGCACATCGAACCCGCCGACGAGGACGAGATCGCCTCGACCGTGCGCGTCATGGGCGGCGAGGACTGGCGACTGTGGATCGAGGCGCTCCGCGGCGGCGGTGTACTCGCCGATGGCGCGCGCACGGTCGCCTTCAGCTACATCGGCCCCGAGGTCTCACACGCCATCTACCGCCACGGCACCATCGGCCACGCCAAGGAGGACCTGGAGGCCTCGGCCGCCGGGCTGCGCGCCGAGCTGTCGGCAAGCGGCGGCGGGGCGTGGGTGAGCATCAACAAGGCCGTGGTCACGCAGGCATCGGCGGCCATCCCCGGCGTCCCGCTCTACATGAGCATGCTCTTCGACGTGATGAAGGCGCAGGACACCCACGAGGGCCCGATCGAGCAGATCGGGCGCATGTTCCGCGACCACCTCCGGCCGGGCCTGACGCCGTCGACCGATGACGAGGGCCGCATCCGCCTCGACGACCTCGAGATGCGTGACGACGTGCAGGCCGAGGTCGCTCGCCGCTGGGCTGCGGTCACCACCGAGTCGCTCGACGAACTGACGGACTTCGCCGGCTACCAGCGCTACTTCGAGCAGCTCTTCGGCTTCTCCGTCAGCGGGATCGACTACGACGCCCCGACGGAGATCCACCGCACGCTGGCGTAGCCAGAAGACGGCAGGGACCAGAAGAGGGCAGGGGATCGAGGGCTACGACGCGCCCTCGCCCAGCAGGTCGGACAGGTCCACGAGGCCGTTGGTCTCGGCGATGCGTGCGCGGATCGCCGCGAGCGTGTCGTCGTCGGCTCCCGCGAGGGCGGCGCGGGCCGCGCTGAACAGCTCAGGCGCCGGGAGCAGAGCGTAGGAGGTCGCCTCGGCGGCGACGCGCAGCGCCTCGGCGTACGGCTGTTCGCGCCGGTCGGGCGCCTGCATGCGCTCACCGTTGACGACGATGAGCCCGCGCGGTGCGTTGCCTTCGTGCTCGATGCGTGCGTCGAGGCGTCGGCGGAGACGGTAGTGCGGGGCCATCCCCACCTGCACCTCGGAGCCCTCGACTTCCAGCTCGATGCGGATGCCGTCGGCCTGCAGCATGGGAAGGTCGTCGATCTCACGTGAGGCGAAGCCGAGCAGTTCGAGGCAGCGCCGTGCGGCGGGCAGCAGGGCATGGGAGCCCTCGGTCCAGAGCACGTCGCGCACGCGGCGCAGCGGCTCGGACTCCGCGTTGGCGGCGTCGCGCTGCTCCTCGGCGCGTCGTACGAGTTCCTGGGCGCGTTCCAGCTCCGCCTCGTGCTCGTCGAGGCCGGGCACGGGCTCGCGCGTCGCCCACATCGGGCGGTCGCCGGGAGAACGTCCGAGGTGCTCCTCGACGGCTGCAACGATCGCCGTGGCCTGCGCTCGCCCGGCGTCGCCGCCGCGGCTGCGCGGCGCGGGCAGGAACACGACCGAGCCGCCGAGCACGCGGAACTCGACGCCGACCGGCGCGCCTCCGGCGCTGCGCGCGAAGACGTGGGCAGCGTCGGCGAAGCCACGCACGCGCTCCTCGAACCACGCGCGGTACAGCATGTCGTCGCGGACGGCGTCGATGTAGCGCGCGAAGGGGTGGCCGTGGTCGGACACTGCGACGCCCGTGCCCTCGCCCCAGCGGATCAGTTCGGCGTCCCAGGCGAGCCCGGGCGGGGCGGGGAGGAAGAAGTAGCGGTCGATGCCGGGGAAGCCGGCGATGCCCGTGATCATCGCCTGCGAGTGCGCGAACACGATGACGAGCGTGCCTCGCTCCAGCGCGCGCACCACCTCATCATGGCGGCGGCGCAGCACCTGGGAGGCAGTGGTGCCGTCGCTCGCCCCGCCATTCACGACCTGCGCATCGGCGTGGGTGGTGTGGTCGGCGGAGGCATCGAGGAGCTCACGGATGGCGGTGAACACGCCCTCGGTGTCGATGGCGATGGCGTCGTAGTCGAACGCGGCGGGCGCGTTGAAGACCGAGTGGTTGTCGACGCGGCGGTGCGGCAGGGCGCGTCCGATGGAGAGCAAGCGCACGGGCGGCTCCTTCCTCGGAAGATGGTAGCAGGGCGGCGCGTTGCGGCATTGGGGGCGAGGCGAGCGCGGAGCCGTGTACGATCTACGCAGGCTCGATAGGTGAGAACAGCTCGTGGGCGAATGGCAACTGCAGGATGCGTCGAGCGACTTTGGCTCCGTGGTAGACGCGGCGCTGTCGGGCGAGCCGCAGTACGTCGTCCGCGAGGGTCGCCGCGTAGTCGTCGTGCTGCCCGCGGACGAGTACGGGCGGCTGTGCAAGCTCGATACCGCCTCGGCGCCCACGTTCGCAGATCTGCTGCTCGAGGCGCCGCGGGACGACGGGGAGTTCGAGCGGCTTCCGTTCCGGCCCCGGGACGTCTCGTTCGAGTGACACGCTTTGACGCCGAGCGTGCCACGTCCCTACGATCAGTGACGGTCGTGCTAGGCGGGGAGCTAGCGGTGCCCTGTTACCCGCAATCCGCTCAGCGGGGCTGAATGCCCGCCCGAGGGTTGTTACACGAGGACTGCCGACATAAAGCGGTGTTGAGAGCCTGGTCCTGCGCGGCGATGCCCGGCCAACCCCGTCAGGGTCGGAAGGCAGCAGCGGTACGTCGGTCACATCGGGCGCCGCAGGGGCGCCGGGCTTGAGCTGGCTCATGAACGCAAGCTCGCTGTGCAACTCAACGGCGGGGCACGACCACTTACACGCTCGACCTGGTCGCGCAAGGCCTCACGGCCTTCGCGCCCGGCCCGGAGCCGCCTCGTGAGCCCCGCTCGCTCGCGTCGCGGCGCCCGCCCCGAGGATCCGCCTGACTTCCTGCGCCGCCTCGGCGTCTCGCCTCGCAAGGCGCTGGGACAGCACTTCCTCACCGATGAGCTGCTGCTGGCCCGCATCGCCGACGCCTGTGAACTCGGCCCCGAGGAGACCGTGATCGAGGTCGGCGTGGGGCCGGGTGGGCTCACGCGCGAGCTGGTCGAACGCACCAGCAGCGTCGTCGGCGTCGAGATCGACGAGGAGCTGGCGGCGATCGCGCGGCGGCAACTCGCCGGGAGCGGGGTGTGCATCGTCCCCGCCGACATCCTCGACGTGACTCCGGAGGAGCTCCTCGAGGAGTGCGGTGCGGCAGCGCCGTACGTGATGACCGGCAACCTGCCGTACTACATCACGCAGCCCGTCATTCGCCGCTTCCTTGAGTCCGACCCCGCGCCGCGGCGGCTGGTGGTGATGGTGCAGCGTGAGGTCGCGCGTCGCATGGTCGGCGGGCCCGGCAAGGAGTCTGTGCTCTCCCTCTCGATCGGCGCATACGGCGAGCCGGAGCTGCTGTTCGATGTGCCCTCGTCGGCCTTCTGGCCCGAGCCCGACGTTCAGTCGGCAGTGGTCCGCATCGACCGGCGACCCGCGCCGGCGGTGAGCTTGCCGCCCGAGCAGATGCCGCGTTTCTTCGTGCTCGTGCGTGCGGGCTTCGTCGAGCCGCGCAAGCAGCTCCACAACGGGCTGCGCTCGGCGCTCGACCTCAGCCGCGACCAGACACACGCTGTCCTCGACGCAGCGGGCATCGACCCGGCGCTGCGCGCGCAACACCTGGACCTGGACGACTGGCAGCGGCTCTTCGCGCACGTCGAGGAGACCCACCCGGAGGCACTCGACCTTGGCTGACCAACGTCCCGGGCCAGACCATTCTTCCGGTACGCGAGGATACCTCGCGGGACTGCGAGTGCTCGCCCCGGCGAAGATCAACCTCACGCTCGAAATCCTCGGCCGCCGCGACGACGGCTACCACGACCTCGACACGGTGATGACGACCATCGACCTCGCCGACACGGTGCGCCTGCGCCCCGCCGACGCGCTCGACGTGCGGCTCGCGGGCCGCTACGCCGCAGCCGTCGTGGGCGACCGCGAGCTCGCCGCCGAGGCAGCGAAAGCGCTCGCCGCGGCCGCCGGCCGCGAGCCCGATGTGGCGATCGAGGTCGACAAGGCCATCCCTGTCGCGGCGGGGCTCGGCGGCGGCTCGTCCGACGCGGCCGCCGTGCTGCGCGGGCTCGACCGCCTGTGGGGCCTGGACTGGCCGGCGGAGCGACTGTCCGCGGTCGCCGCGGAGCTGGGCTCGGACGTGCCGTTCTTCATCCACGGCGGCTCGGCACGGTGCCTCGGGCGCGGCGAGATCGTCGAGCCGCTACGGGACCTGCGGCCGCTGCGACTGCTCGTGCTCGTGCCGCCAGTGCCCTCGCCGCCCAACAAGACCGCGCGACGCTTCGGTGCCGTGCAGCCTCGAGACCTCAGCCACGGCACGCGCTCGCACCGCATCGCGCACCGCCTCGAGCGGGGCGCGCCGCCGCCCACGGCCGACCTGTGGAACGCCTTCGAGGGCATCGTGGAGCGCACCGAGTCCGAGCTGCTGGCGCACTACGGCGCCTACGCGGCGGTCGTGGGCGGCGCGCCGCTGCACCTCACAGGCGCCGGCCCCTCGGTGTTCCTGCTCGCGCACGAGCGCGCGAAGGTCGCCGAGCTGCGCCGCGACCTGGAGGGCGAGGGGGCGACAGTCCTCCCGGCGAGTACCCTGCCGCGCGCCGCGGCGCTCGCCATCGAGGAGGACCCCGCGGGCGAGGGCGCGTAAGTGGACGCCGAGGCGGCGCGCGCGCTCGTCGCAGGCTTCATCGCGGGCGCGGCAGCCGCCCTCGCCACGACGGGGATCGCGCTGTTCAGCATGAGCCGCAACGCCGAGTGGTGGGTGCGGGCTCGCGAGCGCGTCGCCGGCGCAAGGAGCGTGCCACTGCCGCTGCTCGGCATCGTGGTGGTCAACGCGATGATGCTGGCGTGGACGCTGCTCGGGCTCGTGCTCGGCGCCGCCTACCTGTCGCTCGACGATCCGGCGCGGTTCCGGTTCTTCCTGAACATCGCTGTCCTCGCGGCCCTCATCGCGGCTGGCTTCGTGCGAGGGCGCATGACGCGAATGATGTGGGTGACCGCGCTGGTGGCTGCGCTCGCCTACGGCGTGCTGCTGCCGCTGCTCGCGGGCTGAGCCGGGGGTATAGCCCGGACGTATGGCATCCCGTAGACTCGCGTTGCCGGCCTCCGCGCCGGACTTCATACGCACGGGGGCCCACTCTGGAACTCACCATTGCACCCCAGGCCAGCGTGCTCGACATGCACCTGCACTCGGCAGTGGCTTCGTCCGACAGCACGCTGAAGCCCGAGAAGCTCATGGTGCTCGGGCCCGCGGCGGGGCTCACCGGCGCCAACATCACCGAACACGACAAGATGTGGGACCCGTACGAGCGGTCGCAGTTCCTCGAGCGCCACGCGGATGTGCCCTTCTTCATCAACTTCGGCATGGAGGTCTCCACGGACCTCGGCCACATGACGGCCATCGGCCTCCAGTCGTACCTCGGCGGGATCCGCCGCGCCGAGTCGCTGCGGGCGGCCCTCGACAACGTCGGCGGCTTCCTCGTGGTGAACCACCCGTTCCGCCATGTCTTCGACGAAGTCACGGCGATGCGCACCGACGGCAAGCCCTTCGACCTCACACCCGAGCAGGCCGCCGAACTCCCGGCGTTCCAGATCGCCGATGCCATCGAGGTCGCCAACGGCTGCAACACGCCGCGCGAGAACTACTTCGCCCTCCAGGTCGCGCGCATCCTCGGCAAGCCCACCACCGGCGGCAGCGATGCCCACTCCGAGAGCGGCATTGGCTACTACGCCACCGGCTTCGAGCGCGAGGTCACCAACGCCGCCGACCTGTTGACCGAGCTCCACGCCGGCCGCTTCCATGCAGTCCTGCGCAAGCCCGGCGATCCGCAGGGCGAGCAGTTCAAGACCTTCGAGATCGGCGCCATCGAGGCGATCGCCGCCGTCACCGTGTGACCCTCGGGCTGACCGGCCTCGACCACTCCCCGCCCCAACCGGTGTTCTGATGCAAGCAGGCCTCGGCCCCGAGTTCGTCGCTGTCGACCTCGAGACCACGGGTCTCGACGCCTCGACCGACCGTATCATCGAGATCGGCGCGGTGCGCTTCGGCCGCAGCGGCGTCACCGACCGCTTCCAGACCCTCGTGCGGCCCGGCATCCCGATCCCGCCCGGCATCCGGCTCATGACCTCCATCACCGACGAGGACGTACGCGATGCTCCACCGCCCGCGCGTGCGGCGTCCGAGTTCGCCGTGTTCGCCGCCGGCCGCCCGCTGGTCGGTCACAACGTCTCATTCGACCTCGGCTTCCTGATGGAGGCGGGCGCGCCGATGCCCGGCCCGAGCCTCGACACCTACGAGTTGGCCTCGGTGCTGCTGCCGACCTCGGACCGGCTCGACCTCGCCTCGCTGGCAGCTGCACTCGGCGTCGTGCTCGACCAGCACCACCGTGCGCTGCCGGACGCCGAGGCGACCGCCGAGGTGATGCTCGCGCTCCTGGACCGCCTCGACGCGCTCTCCTCGCGTGCGCTGCGCGACCTCGCCGCACTCGCAGTGCGTGCGCAATGGGCGCTCGCCCCGCTGTTC
This sequence comes from Dehalococcoidia bacterium, assembly GCA_965208885.1. GTDB lineage: Bacteria > Chloroflexota > Dehalococcoidia > UBA2979 > UBA2979 > VXMT01. The sequence goes on along the minus strand of CBDBPS010000002.1, from coordinate 141,776 downwards.
GAGGACGCACTCGCAGCGCGGTCGACCCAGGCGCCTCAGGCTGGGATCGGCGCGACGGCCACGCTCGGACGGCCCGCGCCGGCTCCACTTCCGCCGCCGCTGCACCTCGGCGCGGACGAAGAGCCGCGCCCCGTCACCGGCGAGGACGTCGAGCGGCTCTTCGCCGAGGCTGGACGGTCGCCCGACCTGCTGCCGCACTTCGAGGCGCGCACGGGGCAGGCGGCGATGGCGCGGGCCGTCGCAGCGAACATCGGCCACAGCGGCCATCTCGCCGTCGAGGCGGGCACCGGCACCGGCAAGTCGCTGGCGTACCTGCTCCCGGCGCTACTGCACGCGCTGCGCAACGACGACCGCGTCGTCGTCTCGACGCAGACCCTCAACCTCCAGGAGCAACTCGCCGCCCGCGACCTGCCGGCCGCTGCAGCGGTCGTCGAGCGCGCCGAGGAGGTCGAGCCGGGCGCGCTGCGAGCCGCCGTGCTCAAGGGGCGCACGAACTACCTCTGCCTGGAACGCTGGACGCAGACGATCGAGGCGAACGACGAGCTGACGCCCGCGTCTGCACGCGTGCTCGGCCGCGTCGCCGTCTGGCTCGACGATACCGAGCGCGGCGAGGTCTCCGAGCTGTACCTGCGCAACGACGAGCGCCCGAGCTGGCAGGCGCTCTCGGCCGACTCGAACGACTGCCTCGCGCGGCGCTGCGCGTTCGTCCAGGACGGTAGCTGCTTCCTCCAGCGCGCCCGCGCCGAGGCGGCGGCCGCGCACGTCGTCGTCGTGAACCACGCGCTGCTGCTCGCCAACGCAGCCAGCGACGACCAGGTGCTCCCGCCCTTCCACCACCTCGTCGTCGACGAGGCGCACCGCCTGGAGGCCGTCGCGACGAGCCAGTTCAGCGGCGCTGTTGGTGTCCCCGAGCTGAACGAGATCGTCGAGGAAGCCGGTACGAGCGGGCGGGGATCGGGCAGCCTCGCCGGTGCGCTGCGCACGGCCGCGATGCTCGACCCGATGCCGCTCTCGCCCGCGGCAGGCCTCGCCGCCCTCGCCGACGACGTCGCCACGGCAGCGGCCCGCGTCGAGGCCCGCATCCCGGACCTGGAGGCAGCGCTGCTCGGCTACATCGAAGAGTTCGCGGAGCGGGACACGGAGCAGCGTGTCTCGATCACGCCGGGCCGTCGCGCGCAGCCGCTCTGGGGGGACGTCGAAGAGGCGGCGCTGCACGCCGAGCTCGCCGTCGACGAGCTGGCGCGTCGCCTCGACCATGCCCGCGAGGCGGTCGAGGCCCAGCCGGCCGGGAGCGCGACCACGCTCGACGGCCTCCGCACGGGGCTGACGCGCGCGCGCGACGATGCCGCGCTCGCCGCGGCCACGCTGCGCGAGGGGGTGCAGCGCGCCGACCCCGGGCAGATCGTGTGGCTCAGCGCCGACCGACGCGGCCCGCGTGTACGCGTCGCGCCGCTCGACGTCGGCCCGCGGCTGACTGATGAGCTGTACGCGCGCCGCGACTCGGTGCTGGCGACGAGCGCAACGCTCACGAGCGGGGGGTCGTTCGACTACTCCGTGCGAGGCCTCGGGCTGTTCGAGCCCGACACGCTCGATGTGGGCTCACCGTTCGACTACCGGCGCGCGGCGCTGGTGATCGTCGTGGAGGATGTGCCGGAGCCCGAGGCCCCCGGGTACGCGATGGCGGCGCACGACGCGCTCGCTGCCGCGACACGCGCCGTCGGCGGTCGCACGCTCTCGCTCTTCACCTCGCACGGCGGGGTGCGCGCCGCGGCCGACGCGCTGCGCGGCAGGCTCTCCGTCGACGACATCGCGGTGCTCGCACATGACGTCGACGGTGGCCCGGCGCGACTGCTGCGCGCGCTCGCGACGCGACCTCGATCGCTCGTGCTGGGCACGGCGTCGTTCTGGGAAGGCGTGGACGTGCGCGGACCGGCGCTCTCACAGATCGCGGTGGCGCGGCTCCCGTTCCCCGTGCCCACCGACCCGATCCACGCCGCGCGCTCCGCCCAGTACGAGGACCCGTTCGCCGAGTACACGCTGCCACAGGCCGTGCTGCGCTTCCGCCAGGGCTTCGGACGGCTCATCCGGTCCTCCGAGGACCGTGGCGTCTTCCTCGTCCTCGACCGCCGCGTGCTCAGCCGGGACTACGGCGAGACGTTCCTCGACGCGCTGCCTGACTCCGAGCGTCGCGTGCTGCCGACGTGCGATCTGGCGAACAACATCGCGGACTGGCTCGCATCCGCCGATGCCTGAGCCCGCGACCGGGAAGCTCTGGGCGCGCGGCTTCGGCGTCGTGCTGCGCCAGACCACGCTCGAGGCCGCGCTCACCGTGTGCCCCACCATCGAGCAGGCCCTGCGCGACGGCATCGGGCGACGCCATGAGGGGCCGCTGCCTGCCGTCCCGCCCGACGCCGAGTGCTTTCTCGTCCGCGCCGATGGACACCACGCAGGGCTACTGACCGTCGAACGTGACCACCCGGTGTCCGGCGCGGCCACGCTCGGCGTGGCCATCGTGCCGGAACAGCGAGGCCGCAGCCTCGGCATCCGCGCGATCTTCACCGCGGAGCGCCGGCTGCGCCGCGAGGGGACGCGCGCGTTCCAGGCGTCCGCGCCTCGCACCAACGGACACGGGATGTACTTCTGGCTGCGCGTCGGCTACGTCCCGTTGCGCGGCGTCGACCGCGGCGATGGCGCGACGTGGTTCGAGCTGCCGAAGCGCCGCCGCAGGCGGAGGCCGCAGCAGGCGTGACGCCCAGTCAGACGTGAGCGGCAGTCAGGCGAGCGTGATCACGCGACCGTGGATGGGCTGGACCGGGCGGTTCGTCGGGCCACCGCCGATCTCGAGCAGTGCGTCTACCTGTGCCTGAGACACGGTCCGCGTCTCGCGCAGGACGTGCCAGGCGACGCCCTCGCTGCAGGGTGGCGTCGTCAGCGAACCGGCGTAGCGGAAGCACGCGGCGTCAGCCGGCACATACGCGCCGGGATCGATAGCGACGCCGTCCTCGACCGCCTCGCCCGACGGCGGGGCGGCGTCGAGGAACGCCTGCACGGCGTCGCTCGCCTCGCCCAGCGCGAACAGCAGCCCCACCACCGCGAGTGCGCCGGTGTCGTCCGCGTGAACGAGGTGGAGCTCGGCCGCAAACTGCTCGCCCTCGACCGTGTGCTCGGAGGGAGCGTGCATGTGCATCTGCACCAACCCGTACGTACGGCCGGCACTGACCAGCGTGTTCCCGGCCGGGTAGTCGGCGTAGATGAACGGGCCACTGGCGCGCGCGACGTTCGCAGGCGTTGCGTACGAGAACACGAGTGGTTCCAACCTGCCCTCGACGTGCCCCGCGATGTCGACCGGTGACTGCTCCGGGCCACCGCAGTCCGAGTAGGCCTCGGCGAGCGTGGCCCAGTGTTCCGGCCCGCGTGCGCCCTCGTATGCCCACTCGGCCGTTGTCGATGTCATCGCGCCATCGCCCCCGTCCAGTTCCTCGTCATCGCAGCCGAGTAGTGCGGCGGCGGCGAGTCCGCTACCACCGACCACGGCGCCTCGCGGCAGTAGATGCCTCGAGAGCCGGTGCGTGGGACGTCCGGGCACCGCAACCTCGACTATCGTGCGCCCTCAGGGTGCGCCTCGGGCCGACGCCTTCCGCGGGAGGCTACTGCGAGGCGTAGAGCGCGGCAATCGGGCGACGTGATGCGCGGCAGATCGACGACCCACGCTACCCTCCAGCACCGCGATCCTCTCGGCTTGAGTCACGTCGCTTCGACTCGGCGCGCAGGCGCATGTACTCGCGGGCGCGGCGGCGGTACCACAGCGCGAGCGTGACCGCGCTGATGCCGGCCACGATGAGCTCGACACCATCGCCCGGGACGATCGCCGCAACGCGGCCGATCCAGAAGCCGAGCAGCAGGAGCACGAGCAGCCCGAGCCGGGTGACGGGGATGCCTTGCAGCACCCGCGTGGTGGGCGCGGGCAGCCCCGAGCCGCGTCGCCCCTCGCGGCGGAGCGTGCGGCGGCGTCGCTCGCGAGCAGCCACGCGGCCGTCAGTCCACGTCGATGCGGCGGAAACGCCGCCTGCGTTGCGGTCGTGGGCGGACGGGCGGAGGCGCATCGGCGGCGGCCGGCGGTGCGCCGGGATCGACTGGCGTGGGCCAACCGGCCATCGCCGCCAGCATCTCGGGCGGTGCGCCGGGCGGGAGCGGCGGGATGCCGGGTGGCGTTGGCGGCGCCTCGGCAGGCGCTGCCTGCGTCGGTGCGGCTGCACGCGAGCGGTCGATGCACGGCTGGCAATGGAACTGCAGCGCGGGGGCCTCGGCGTCGCCGGTCCAGACATCGCCGCAGTCGATGCCCTCGATGTCCGCGCGCGGGTTGAGGTGGAACAGCGAGCCGCACGAGCGGCACTCGGACAACAGGCCGGTGTCGGTCACGGCCTCGCCGCACACGGCGCACGTCATCTCGTCGGCCATCGACGTCCCCGCTAGCGGACCGCGGAGCGCCAGCGGCCACCGGTGTCGGCCGCGGCCTCGGCGACCTCGATGCATGGATTGCAGGCGAAGCTGAAGCCGCAGTTGCCGCCGAAGGTCGCGGCCCCGCAGCCGGGGTCCGAGCTCCGTACGTCCAGCACCAGGTGGAACCACCCGCCACAGTCGGCACACTCGGCGAGGTCCGGTGGAGTCCCCGGGTCGCCGCAAACGGCGCAACGCATCGGCTCGCTCATCGTGACTCCCGGTCGCCGTCCCCGCCGGCCGGCTCCGATCGGACGAGCCGTCGAGCCGCGGCGGCGCTGCCCAGAGTGCCGAGATAGCGCTCACGACGCAACCGTCGCAGCCATCCACCGAGGCTCGGGCCCGTGGGCACGCCAAGCCGCCGCAGCGCCGCCGCGTCCAGGTGCGGGTGCGTCCGCTCCCAGCGCCGCAGCTCTCGCTGTACGCTCGCCTGCCGCCCCGGGTCGAGCCATCGAGCCGCCAGTCGTCCGTCCGGCCCGGTGCCCTCGAGGGCTGCGAGCGACTCCGGCGACGTGTCCGCGACAGCGAGTAGTCGTGCGGCGTCTTCGACCGCCGCGCGCGCACCCCGCGGTGCCGTGAGCCGCGCGGCTATCGCGTCACGCGCCGGGAGTGTGGCGAGCAGTACTGCGAGCAGGAGCTCCGGGGAGTGAGGGCCCGGCCGGTGGCGCAGGGCGCGCCTCGCCGCCTCGGGGAGGCTCCACGCCGCGTCGACGCCGCGCAGCACGCCCCACCGTTCGAGCAGGCCGACGGTGCGTCCAACGCGGCGTTGCGATGCGGTGCGCTCCCACTCCGCCCACAGGCGCGCGCCCGAAATCGGCTGCAGCCAGCGTGCGCCGTCGGCGATCCATCGCGCCGTCGCGGGCTCCGGACGCAGGTCGAGCGCGGCGGCGTAGCGCGCGCCGCGCCACAGCCGTGTCGCGTCGTCGGCGAAGGTGCGGTCGTGCAACGCGCGCAGCCGCCGGGCGGCGAGGTCATCGAGGCCACCGAACGGGTCGACCAACTCACCACGGCGCGGTCCGGTAAGGGCGAGCGCGATGGCGTTCACGCTGAAGTCGCGTCGCGGGAGGTCCGCCTCGATCGACGCCCCGAAGTGCACCTCGGGCAGCGCACCGGGCCGCGCGTACTGCTCGGTGCGGAGCGTGGCGATCTCGAGCCGTGCACCCTCGACGCGGACGGTGGCCGTGCCGAACCTGGGCTCCGCCGTCACCTCACCTTGACCGCACCGATCGACCACCAACTGCGCGATGCGAGCCGCGGTGTCCGGGTCGGGGGAGGCGAGCGCGAGATCGACGTCACGGACGGGCCGCCCGGCCGCAGAGTCGCGGACCGCGCCACCGACCCCCCACAGCTCGACGCCGGTCTCGTTAGCTGCCGCGCAGGCGGCGTCCAGGAGCTGCCGGACCGGTCGAAGGACGGCGATCTGGAACGGTTCCGGTTTATGCGGTGTATTCACGTTAGCGGTTATTGACGGCGAGTGCCGTCCGTTCCTACGATGGGCACGGGTCGCGGGGGTGCGTCGCCTGCTCGTTGGTCATCCTACGGGTTGGCGTCGTAGTGAACGTCCCGAGGGGGCGAATTCGTGCTTCCCGCGTCCGCTTCGCTCGATGAGCTGCAGGGGCAGATCGACGTCCGCTTTGCCGACGAGTCGTTGCTACGGCTCGCGCTGACGCATTCGTCCTATGCAAACGAGCATGCTGAGGCGCCCGGGTCGAATGAACGCCTGGAATTCCTCGGTGATGCAGTGCTCGGCCTCGTCGTTGCGGAACGACTCTATGCCGACTTCCCCGACATAGAGGAGGGGCAACTGACTCAGTGGCGAGCCCACCTGGTGCAGGGGCCAACCCTCGCACGCGTCGCCGCGCGACTTGACCTCGGTCGCTGGCTCCTGCTCGGCCGTGGTGAGGACGCAACGGGCGGCCGCGCCCGCGAGGGCAACCTCGCGCACGTCTACGAGTCTCTGATCGGGGCGATCCGCCTCGACGAGGGGCCGGACGGCGGAATGGACGGGGCCAGGCGCTTCATCGAGCACTCGCTGGAACCGGAGATCAACGGGCTGCAGACCGACCCCGCCGAGCTCAACCCCAAGGGCGCGCTCCAGCAACTCACCGAGTTGGACCTCGGCCGTCCGCAGTACGTCACCACCGAGGAGCGAGGGCCCGACCACGCGCGCGAGTTCACCGTTGAGGTCCGTCTCGGCGGCGAGGTCTTCGGGACCGGGTGCGGGGGCAGCAAGCAGCAGGCGGAGAAGCAAGCCGCGCGCGAAGCGGTCCGGCGCCTCCGCGAGGACGTCGAAGTAGCCGAAGCGTCGAACATCGACGCCGCGAGCGAATCGGAGTAGCGCGTGTACCTGCGCCGCGTCGAAGCGCACGGGTTCAAGTCATTCGCGGACCGGCAGGTCTTCGAGTTTGGCCCCGGCATTACGGCAGTTGTCGGCCCCAACGGGTCAGGCAAGTCCAACGTCTCCGACGCTCTGCGCTGGGCGCTCGGCGAGCAGTCGGCGCGCGCGATCCGTGCGCGCCGCAGCGAGGACTTCATCTTCTCCGGCTCCGACACCCGCAACCCGCAGGGCATGGCCGAGGTCACGCTCTCCCTCGATAACTCCGAACACTGGATGCCCATCGACTACGACGAGGTGACCGTTACGCGTCGCACCTACCGCTCGGGCGATAGCGAGTACCGCATCAACAACCAGAAGGTACGGCTGCTGGACGTCCAGGACCTCTTCCGCCGCGCCCAGGTCGGCCAGAACTCCTACGCGATGATGTCGCAGGGCCTGGTCGATGAGGTGCTCGGCCTGCGGCCGCTGGAGCGCCGGCGGCTCATCGAGGAGGCGGCCGACGTCCACCGCCACCGCATCGAGCTGACGCGCGCCGAGCGCCGCCTGGGCCAGACGCGCGACAACCTCGGTCACGTTCGTGTGCTCGTGCGCGAGCTCGCGCCGCGCCTCCGCCAGCTGGAACGCCAGTCGCAGCGCGCGGCGCGCTACCGCGAGCTCGATGCCGAGCTCGGCGCCTCGCTCGAGGCCTACTACGAGGTCGAGCTGCGCCGCGCGCGCGAGGAGCACACCGCGGCGCAGGCCCGGCACGACCAGCGCACGGAGGCCTTCGGCGAGGCGCAACGAGCCTCAGAGGTGCTCGCCCCACGCATCGCCGCCGCCGAGCAGGCGGTCACGGCCGCTCGCGCCGAACTCGAGCGCACACAACGCCACGAGCGCGAGCTCACCGAACAGGCGCTTGCCCTCAACCAGCAGCTCGCGCTGAGCGAGCAGCGACGCGAGCTGCTCGACGTGCGCAGCGAGGAGATTGCGGCCAGCATCGCCGACCTGCAGGCGCTGCCTCTCGACGACGAGGACGCCACTCCCGCGACCGTCGCGCTCGACGCCCGCGTGGCCGAGACCGAGACGGCGCTGGGGATAGCGCGCGACGCGCTACGCGACGCCGACGAGACCGTGCGCGAGGCGCTGCGCGAACTGGCCACGCTCGAGACCCGTCGCGCGCGCGTGGAGGCTGACATCGCCGGGATCGCGCGGAGTCGCGAGCAAGAAGCTGTGCGGCGCGCCGAGCGCGCCCGCCAGCGCGAGCTGGCGAAGGGCCGCCGCCTGGAACTCCTCGCCGATGTCGAGGAGTACGGGCGAGAAGCGCTGAGCGCGCGGCGCGAACGGGAGCGACTCACGCAGGCATCGGGCGAGCTACAGCGCCGCCGCATGGCCGCCGAGGAGCGCCTGGAGCACGCGCAGGCGTCCGCGGCCGAGGCGCGCGACACGCTGCGTGAACGCACGGCGGAGCGCGACGGCCTGATAGCACGCCGCGAGCTGATCGCCACGCTCGCAGCTCGTGTCACCGAGCGCGGGGCGGCGGGGACCGAGCTACTCCGAGCCGCCGAAGAGCCCGAGGAAGGCGAGGAGCGGTTGCAGGGCGTGGTCGGGCTGCTGACGCGCATCATCCGCGTCCCGTCCGGCCTGGAACGCGCCATCGAGGCAGCGCTCGCCGACCAGATCGGCGCGGTCGTCGTCGAACGGCAGGAAGACGCCCTCGCGGCGATCGAGCATCTCCGTCAACACGAGACAGGGGCGGTGACACTGCTCCCGCTCAAGGGTGTCTCACACCAGTCCCCGCTCAACCTGTTCGGGGAGCGCGGCGTCGTCGGCGTTGCGGCGCGGCTCGTCCGCACCGACAAGGAATACCGACCGCTCGTCGACTCGCTGCTCGGCCGCACGATCGTCGTCGACAACCTGCAGACCGCGCTAAAGCACATCGGCCGCGGCCTCGGCTCGGTTGTGACGCGCGACGGCACCCTGTTGCGGCCCAACGGCGCCGTGTACGGTGGCTCGCGCGGCGCCACCGCCGACCACTTCGAACTCCAGGACGAGGCCGAGGGGCTGCCGGAGCAGATAGAGGCCGCGGAGCGCGCCGTCGTTGACGCGTCGAGGCGCATCGAGCGCCTCGACGGCGACGTGGCGGAGATGCGCGAGGGCGTGCGCAAGGCTCGCCGCGACGCCGAGGACGGCGAGCTGCGGCTGCGCGACCACGAGCGCGCCGCGGCGCTGCTGCGAGGGCGCCTGGTGGCGCTGGGCGGCGAGCTACGCCTCATCCACGCCGCCCTCGCCGCGGACGACGCCGAACGTGACGACACCACCGACGACGACGCACCGCTGCGAGACGAACTCGCGCGCATTGACGAGCAACTCTACGCGCTGCGGGACCGCTCGGAGGCGGTGGGCACGGAGCGCGACACGGCTGCAGAAGCCATGGCCACCGCGACCAGCGCGCTGGCCACCGCTCGCGGTGAGCGTGATGCGGCAGCCTCACGCCGCGAGGCCGCCGAGGCGGAACGACGCCTCGCGCGGGAGCGCCTCGTCGAGCGGCGTGAGCAGGCGCAGGCCATTCGGCACGAGCTCGATGACCTCGTGCTTGCCGTGCAGGACCTGAGCGAGCAGCGCTCGAACGTGCAGGCGGCGCGCGGCGCCGCCGAGGCCGCCGTCTCGCCCGCGCACGCCACCCTCGCCGACGCCGAAGCGGCAGCCCGGACCCTCACCGCCACGCGGGGTGACAGCCAGGCGCGCCTCTTTGCAGCTGAGCGTGACCTGCTCGAAGCCGAGGCGACGCTCCGCGAGTGTGCCGCCCGCGTCCAGACGCTTGAGCAGCAGCTCGACGACGACGGCATGGTCGTCGACGACCACGGCGCCGTGCGCCGCGCGCCGCCAGCCGCGGCGACGGAACCCGACGCGGAGGGCGCACCCGAGCCCGTCCTCGTGCACCAGACCAACGGCGCGCCCCCACCCCCGAGCGGGGGCGCGGACGTCGCGCCGGAGGAGCTGCGCAACCGCATCGCGGAGTTGCGGGGCGAGATCCGCGCGCTCGGCCCCGTCAACCTCGAGGCCATCGAGGACCTCTCCGAGGAGCGCGAGCGGCACGACTTCCTGGTCGAACAGGTCGCAGACCTCGAGACGGCCGAGCAGCAGCTCCGCCAGGCGATCGGGGAGCTTGAGCACCGCATCCGTGAGCGCTTCGACGAGACGTTCGAGCTCGTCAACACGGCGTTCAGTGACTACTTCCAGCGCTTCTTCGGCGGCGGCGCGGCCGAGTTGACGCTTGTCGAGGCCGCCTCAGACGACGATACGGATGAGCCCGGCGACGCCGGAGTCGACGTGCGGGCGCAACCCCCCGGCAAGCGCATCTCGTCGTTGGCAATGCTGTCAGGCGGCGAGCGCGCGCTGACCTCGGTGGCGCTGCTCTTCGCGCTGCTCTCGGTAAACCCGGCGCCGGTCTGCATCCTCGACGAGGTGGACGCGGCGCTCGACGACTCGAACGTCGAGCGCTTCGTGCAGACGCTCCGCGAGATGTCCGACCGCTCGCAGTTCATCGTGATCACGCACAACCGCGGCACCGTCGAGGCGGCCGACACGATCTACGGCGTCTCCATGGGTGACGATTCGACCTCTCGCGTGCTCTCGTTGCGCCTGGCGGACCTGCCACAGGCCTCGTAGCGATCCGTTCCAGCGCCTGTCCATAGCCACGGCCACTGCTTGGCCATACGATCGGTGCGTACCGCACCGCGGAACGGAGACGGCGCGTGAGACTCTTCGGCCGGAGCAACGAGTCCGAGGCAGCGACCGGCGAGGCCCTCGCACGCACGCGCCGCTCGTGGTTCGGCCGCATCAGCGATGCGCTGCTCGGTAACGACGTCGGCCCCGAGCTGTGGGAGTCGCTTGAGGAGGTGCTGATCGGCGCCGACACGGGCGTCGAGACCACCTTCGAGGTGCTCGACCGCATCCGCGCCACGGACCCGTCGAGCGCCGAGGATGTGCGGGACGGTCTGCGCCGGGAGCTGGTCGCCATCCTCGATGCACCGGACGGCGCCGGCCGGCTGTGGGGGCCCGCGGCGGTCGACCCACCGCCGCAGCCGGCGGTGGTGCTCGTAGTCGGGGTGAACGGCACCGGGAAGACCACCGCGATCGCGCGCCTTGCGTACGCCTACGGCGAGGACGGCAAGCGTGTGCTCGCCGCTGCCGGCGACACGTTCCGCGCTGCGGCCATCGATCAGCTCCAGACGTGGAGCGAACGGATCGGGTTCGACATCGTCTCGCACCAGCAAGGCGCCGACGCGGCGGCCGTCGCGTTCGACGCCGCCGAGGCTGCGCAGGCTCGCGGCCATGACATCGTCCTCGTCGACACAGCCGGGCGGCTACATAACAAACAGCACCTCCTCGACGAGCTCTCGAAGATGCGCCGCGTCATCGAGCGTCAGCTCGGACGCGGCCCGGACGAGGTCGCGCTCGTCCTCGACGCGACGACCGGGCAGAACGGCCTCTCGCAGGCGCGCGCCTTCACCGAGGCCGTCGAGGTCACCTCGGTCATCCTCACCAAGCTCGACGGCAGCGCGAAGGGCGGCATCGTCTTCGCCGTGGCCTCACAGCTCGGGCTGCCGGTGCGGTTCATCGGCACGGGCGATGGGCCGGGCGACCTGGCGCCGTTCGACCCAACGGCGTTCGTCGACGCGCTGCTGGCGACGCCCGAAGCCGTCCCCCAGTCCGCGGACGCCTGACGCCCGGGCGCCATGTTCGAGGTGCTCGCCTGGTACCTCGCGCTGCTCGCCGTCGGTGGTGCGGGCCTGCTACCGGCAACGCTGCTGTTCCCGCGGCTGCGGTCGCGCGGTCTCCTCTACGCGCGGCCGCTCGCGCTGGTCATGGTCGCGCAGGCGGCCTGGCTGACGACCGCACTGACCTCGATCCCGTATGGCATCGGCGTGGTCGCGACGGCGCTTGCCGTGCTCTATGGCTGGTCCGCGTGGCTCGTGTGGCGCGACGCGACGCGGCTGCGCATCCTCCGCGACCGGTGGGGCACGCTCGTAGCGGGCGAGGTGCTGTTCCTCGCGGTGTTCGTGCTGGTCGCGTTCGTCCGCTCGCAGGCGCCCGCCGCCACCGCGACCGAGAAGCCGATGGACCTGATGCTGCTCACCGTGGTCCACAACGCAACCGCCATGCCGCCCCCGGACGCGTGGCTCGCGGGCTTCGAGGTCTCCTACTACCACCTCGGCCACGTGATGGTGGACGTCTCCCAGCAACTCACCGGCATCGCGCCGGCGTACGGCTTCAACCTCGGCCTCGCGGCGGCAGCCGCGATGGCGACCGCCGCCGTAGCTGGCCTCGCCACCGACGTTGTCGGGCTGGCGCGCCCGCGCCGCCGCTCGACGATCTGGGTCGCCGCGGCGCTCGCGGTGGCGGGCCTCCTCTGGCTCGCCCCACTCGAAGGCCTCGCCGAGCTCGCCGCGGCGAATGGCCTCGGCGGGGCGGGGTTCTGGGGCACGCTCGGCGTCCGCGGCCTGCCCGGACCGGCCGAGGTGACGCACGGGGTGCCCGACGCCTTCTGGTGGTGGTGGCGCGCATCGCGCGTCGTGCCCGGCACGATCAGCGAGTTCCCGGCCTTCTCGTACATCCTCGGCGACCTCCACGCACACGTGCTCGCGCTCCCGCTCGGCCTCGCCGCCGTCGCGCTCGCCCTCGACACCTTCGAGGGCGCGACGGCGCTGACGTGGCGTCGCTGGACCGCGCAGCCGGGGGCGCTCTTGCTCGCCGGAGCGCTCTACGCCGGGCTCGTGATGACGAACGCCTGGGACGTGGTCACGTACGGGCTGATCTGGCTCGCGGCGGCGACGTGGGTGTTTGCGTCGGTCGGCTGGCCGCTCGCGGGCGCGATCTTCGGGGCCGCGCGCTACCTCGCGCTGCCCGCCGGCGTGGGCCTGCTCATCTCCTGGCCGATGCTCGCGACGTTCGAGGGCGAACGCCCCGGCCTCGCCCTCGTCACCGACGGGGGGAGCGACCCCGTGCGGTTCCTGCTGTTCTGGGGCGTGCTGCTGGTCCCGCTCATCGTTGCGGCTACGCTCGTGCGCGGGCACATCGGCCGCGGTGACCTCGCGCGATGGCTGCTGCTCGCGGCGACGCCGGTCGCCGCCTGGGCCGTCGCGGTTGTCGCTAGCGGCCAGGCTGCGGCGATCGGGGAGCGCGGCTCTGGGTGGCTCACCCTCGCGGGGCTCGTCCTCGCCGCCGGGTGGGCGGGCGCGGCGGCGTCGAGCGCGTACCGCGACGCAGCGCGCGACCGCGCCGCGTGGCTCGCGATGGCGGCAGGGGCAGCGACGATCGTGCTTGCAACCGAGCTGTTCCACGTGACGGACGTGCTCGGACACGGCCGCCTGAACAGCGTCTTCAAGTTCTGGTGGCCGGTCTGGCCGCTGCTCGCGGTCGCCGGGGCGGCCGGGGTCGCGCTGGCGTGGGACCGCGCGCCGAGGCCACGACTCGCGATCGGTGCAGCGCCCCCACGCCCCCGCGCGCTCGCCCTCGGCACGGTGCTCAGCGCGGCGGTGCTGCTGTGGGCGGGCTCGCTGCTGTACGCGCCCGCCGCGGCCGTCAGCCGCGCACGCGAGGGACAGGAGCGCACGCTCGACGCGCTCGCGTACCTCGATGTCCGCAATCCGGGCGCCGCGGCGGCGCTCCGCTGGGTGCGCGCGAATCTTGACGTCGAGGAGCACAGGCTCGTCGAGGCGGTCGGAGCGTCGTACGGCGCGGGTAACGCCGTCTCGGCCGCGAGCGGCGTGCCGACGCTGCTCGGCTGGCCCGGGCACCAGGTGCAGTGGCGCGCCCGCGCGCCGGTCTCGGCGCGCCGTTCCACCGTCGACGAGGCATACCGCGAGGGCGCCACGCCACGCATACACGGCTTCCTCACACACCTCGGGGTCACGCACGTCTACATCGGCGGCGAGGAGCGGCGGCAGTACGGCGCGGACGTCGCCGACCGCTTCGAGGGCTGGCCCGTGGCGTTCGAGGCGCCCGGCGTGCGGATCGTCGCCGTCCCGACGGGAGCTTCGCCATGAGCGCGCCCGATCCACTCGCGAGGCCCCACGGGGGGATCACGGCGCTGCCGCTGCTCCGCGGCCTGCTCGCGCGCGAGGGGGTCGTGGTCCCTGTGCTGCTGATCGCCGTGGGCGCGCTCGTGCTGCGCGTGGTCGACCTCGGCGCACGCGCTATGCACCACGACGAGTCGTTGCACGCGACGTTCGCGTGGTACCTGGCCGAGGGCCGCGGTTACGAGCACAACCCGCTCATGCACGGCCCGTTGCTGTTCCACACGGTCGCCGGCGTCTTCAAGCTCGCCGGCGACGGCGACGTGGCATCGCGCCTGCCGATGGCGCTCGCCGGCGCGGCGCTCGTAGCCACGCCGCTGCTGTTCCGGCGCTCCCTCGGGCCGGTCGCGACCACGGTTGCCGCGACGTTGCTCGCGCTCTCTCCGGTCCTGCTCTACTTCTCGCGCTTCTCCCGCAACGACGTGATCGCGGTGCTGTGGACGGTGCTGATCGTGGCCGCCGTCTGGCGCTACCGCGCCGACGGCCGGTCGCGCTGGCTCGTGCTCGCAGCGGCCGCCCTCGCGCTGGGGTTCGCGACGAAGGAGACGGCGTACATCGCGCTCGCGAGCGTGCTGCTCTACCTCAACGCGACGCTCACCGTCGCGCTGCTCGAGCAGGCGGGCACGAGAGGGGTGCGCCGTGCCGGTCTTGCCGTCGCGCTGTTCCCGGTCGCCTGGGTGGTCGCGGCGCTGTGGACCCCCCTCGGGCGGCTGCGCCAGCGCGTCGGCTGGCACGAGCGTCCGCGCGAGGCGGACCTGCTCGTCGTGCTCGGCACGCTCACGCTGCCGTTCCTGGTCGCCGCGAGTCAGCTCGTGCTCGGCGAGGCAGGTGATGAGGGCTTCCTCGGCGCGCGGCACGGCGTCACCGTCGCCGTCCTGGCCACGATGGCGGCCGCCGCCGTGGTAGGGCTGGCGTGGGACGCCCGACGCTGGCCGCTGCTCGCGCTGGTCGTGCTGGGCATCACCGTGCCGCTGTACACGACGTGGTTCACGAGCCCCGACGGGTTCCTCGGCGCGTTCTGGGGGCAGCTCGACTACTGGCTCGACCAGCAGGACGTGCGGCGTGGCAACCAGCCGTGGTTCTACTACCTGATGATGCTCCCGCTCTACGAGTTCCTGGTGCTGATCCCGGGGCTCCTCGGCGGCGCGTGGCTACTGCGGCGCGGGGACCGCCTCGCGAGCCTGCTCGCGTGGTGGTTCGTCTCGACGCTCCTCGCGCTCTCGTTCGCGGGCGAGAAGATGCCGTGGCTCAACGTCCACCTCGCGGTCCCGCTCGCGTTCCTCGCCGGCCACGCGATCGGCGCCGCCGCGCCGCCGCTGTGGCGACGGCTGCGCGACGAGGAGGCGACTGTGGTGAGCTGGGCGGCGGCGGGAGCGGGCGCCGCCGCAGTCGTGCTCCTCGTGGCACTCTCGGTGCGCGCCGGGTTCGGCGTCTCGTTCGCGCATCCCGACACGCCCATCGAGCCGCTCATCTACACGCAGACCTCGCCCGACGTGCCGCGGCTGAGCCGCGAGATCGAGGAGCACGTGGCGGCCCGCGGCGGCGCCGTCCCGATCGTGGTCGACACGACCTCCTCGCTGACGTGGCCATGGGCCTGGTACCTGCGCGACCACCCCGACGTGCGCTACCTGCCTGCCGAGTCCGTCCAGGCGGGCCAGTACCCCGAATCCGCCATCGTCATCTCATCGAACATCACGCTCTCGTACGACGCGCCGCTGCGCACGCGCTTCGCCTACACGCGTCCGTACGCGCACCGCTGGTGGTTCCCGGAGGCCGGCTACCGGGCCGTATCGTTCGACAGCTTCGTCGACGGGCTGGCGTCCGGCGAACTCATCGCCGACTGGGCCGACTTCATCGCGAATGGCGTGCCCGAGGAGACGATCGGCGCGCTGCGCGGCGAGGTGCTCTTCCCGCCGTAGCCACCGTCGATGCCCCTCGTGCCGCGCGCGCTGGCCGGAGGGGGGCATGTGCTCGAAGATGGAACGAGGCGAGGCGATGTCCGTCTCGCCGGCTGGACAGGAGTGGGCGTGGGCAAGCGCCGCGCCGCGATTGGACTCGCGGTCAGCCTCCTGTTCGTCGCGCTCCTGCTGTGGCGCGTGGACTTCGCCGAGCTCGGCGATGCCTTCGCCGACGCCCAGCCCGCGTGGCTCGTCCTCGCGTTCGGCGTCTACCTCGTGGCGCTGTGGGTGCGCGGCGCACGCTGGCGGCTCGCGCTGCGCGGCACGGCGCGGATCTCGACGAACGACGCGACGGCGCTCGTGGTGATCGGCTACGCCGCCAACAACGTACTGCCGATGCGCGTCGGCGAGCTCGTGCGCGTGCAACTCCTGCACGACCGCCACGGCGCCGACCGCGCGCGCACCCTCGGCACCATCGGCCTCGAACGCATCCTCGACGGACTCGTGCTCGCGCTGTTCCTCGCGGGCACCATCGCGCTCGCGGGCGGTAACACGACGTTGCAGGCGCTCGCAGCGGCGACTGGTGTTGGGTTCGTCGTGGTCACGCTCGGCCTGATGCTGCTCGGCCCGCGCCTCGCGCGCGATCCACAGCTCGCGACGCGCCTGCTCGCCTTCGCGCCCGGGCGCCTGCAAGGGCTCCTCGCACCGCGGCTCGCTCGCCTGCTCGAAGGGCTCACCGCCGTGCGTAGCGCGCGCGACTGGACCGTCATCTCCGTCGTGAGCGCCGCTTCGTGGGCGCTCGAGGCGGCCATGTACTGGCTCGTCGGCGTCGGGATGGGCCTGGAGCTCGACCCGGCGCTCTACCTCGCGGTCTGCGGGGCGGCAAACCTCGCCATCGCCGTGCCGTGGACCTCCGGCGGCATCGGGCCGTTCGAGCTGCTCGCGCGCGAGACCACCGTGGTGTTCGGCACGACGATGGTCGTCGGGACGGCCTACGCGATCGCGCTGCACGCGCTGCTGCTCATCCCCGTCGTGCTGCTCGGCCTGCTGCTGCTGTGGCGTCGCCACATCGCCGTCGCCACCGTCCTCCACGCCGGCGATGCCGCTGCCGCGGACGACGAGTTGGCCCCTCGCGAACCCCTCGCCGCCGAGTCGATGCGGAACCCCGGCTAGTGCGCGCCGTCGTCATCGGCGCCGGCGTAGGCGGCCTCGCCGCCGCCCACGAGCTGGCGAAGCAGGGTCACGAGGTGCATCTCGTCGAGGCCTCACCGGTGCTCGGCGGGCAGGTGCGCACGTTCGAGATCGGCGGCGGGCGAATCGAGAACTTCTACCATCACCTCTTCCGCTCCGACACCGTCGTCGCCGCGCTCATCGAGGAGCTCGGCCTCGGCGAGGACCTCGAGTGGCGCGAGTCGAAGGTGGGGATGCTCGTCGGCGACCGCATCTTTCGCTTCACCGGCGCGCTCGACCTGCTGCGCTTCACGCCGGTCTCGCTCCTGACGCGACTGCGCCTCGGGCTGAGCGCGCTGTGGCTGCGTCGCGTCGCCGACTGGCAGCGCTACGAGGGGCAGCGCGCGGCTGAGTGGATCACGCGCGCCGCGGGCCGCGAGGGCTACGAGCGCGTATGGGGCCCGCTGCTCCGCGCCAAGTTCGGCTGCCATGCACCCGATGTCGCGATGCCCTGGTTCTGGAGCAAGATCTACCTCCGTTTCGCCTCGCGGGAGGGCGGCCCGCTAGCGAAGGAGCAGCTCGGCTACCTCAGCGGCTCCTTCGGCCGCATGGTCGACGCCCTGACGGCGGCCATCGAGGAGCGCGGCGGCACGGTGCTCCCCGGCCGCCCGGTCCGCCGCATCGTCGTCGAGGATGGCCGCGCGACGGGCGTCGAACTCGAGCCCGCCGACCCGGGCGGCGAGCCCGAGTTGCTCCCCGCCGACGTGGTGCTCGCGACCGTCGCGTCGCCGATCCTCGCGCGGCTCGCCCCGGAGCTCGGCGACGACTACCGGGCGCTCCTCGACGGCGTCGACTACCAGTGGGCGACGGTGCTGATGCTCGCCCTGGACCGGCCGCTGTCGGAGATCTACTGGCTGACGGCCACCGACGCCGACTGTCCGTTCGTCGTGGCGGTCGAGCAGACGAACTTCCGCGACCCCGCCGAGTACGGCGGCAGGCACATCGTCTACTTCTCGAACTACGCCGACCCCGGCGACCCGGTCACCGAGGAGGACGCCCCCGAGGTGCTCGACCGCTACGAGCCCTACATCCGCCGCATCAACCCCGCGTTCGACCGCTCGTGGATCGACGAGATGTGGATATTCAAGGACCGCTCCGGCCAGCCCATCGTCCACCACCGCTACCGCGAGACGATCGCCCCCCACCGCACGCCCGTCGAGGGCCTGTACCTGGCGAACAACACGCAGCTCTACCCCGAGGACCGCGGCCAGAACTACACGATGCGAATGGGCATCGAGGTGGCGCGGATGGCGGTGGAGGACTGGGTTACGCAGGAAGGTCGCTCGTAGCCGTGGTGCAACAACATCGAGCCGCGTGCTGCCAGGCTCTCTGCTACAATGCAAGCGGAATGTTGCATTGTACTGAGGCGGTAGCCTTGAGAGGCGTATGAAAGAGATCACTGCGGCGACGACGCAACGAAACCAGGTCACGATCCCGGCAGAGGTCAGGCGGCTGCTCGGCCTGAGGCCTCGCGACAAGGTCACGTTCACCATCGAGGACGGCGGGACCGTGCGTCTCTCGCCGTCGCGGTTCACCCTCGAGTCCGTGTTTGGTTCGGTGGAGCCGGTCGACGAGGTGCGGGACGTCGACGCGCTGATCCGCGATGCGAAGGATGAGAGGGCGGAGCGGACGGTGCGGGAGTTGCGGGACGCGTGAGGTTCGTCGACACCAACGTCTTCATTCGCTACCTGACGGGTGACGACGAAGACAAGGCGCGCGCCTGCTACGAGCTGTTCCAGCGTGTCCAACGCGGCCACGAAGAACTCTTTACGACCGAGTCCGTGGTAGCCGAGTTGACCTACGTGCTCTCGTCGCGACGCGGACCGTACCAGCTCGGTCACGACGCCATCCGGGACCGCCTGCTTCCCCTCCTCGCGCTCCGCGGGCTGCGGCTGCCGCAGAAGGGCGTGTGCCTCACCGCGCTCGACCTCTACGGGTCGTCACCATTTCTCGACTTCGAGGATGCGCTCGCGGTAGCACACATGGAGCAGCGTGGACTGACGGAGATCCTGAGCTACGACCGCGACTTCGACCGCATTGCCGAGGTTCGACGCACGGAGCCGTGACCCCGACATCGCCACAAGCGCGCGGCGATGTACCTTGGTCGCCGCGTCGAGCAGATCGAGGAGGCAGGGCCATGCGTGGAGTAGGGGTGATTGAGTTCGGGGGGCCGGAGGCGCTACAGGTGGTGGACCTGCCGGAGGTGCACGCGGGGGCCGGCGAGGTGCGCATCCGCGTCCACGCCGTCGCGGTGAATCCCACCGACACCATGCTGCGCAACGGCGGCCGGGCCGCCGCGCTGGCCGACGTGCCACCGCCGTACATCCCCGGCATGGACCTCGCCGGCGTCATTGACGAGGTCGGGCCGGGCACTGAGACCGACCTCGCCGTCGGCGACGCAGTGATGGCGATGGTCGTGCCGAACGCCAGCCACGGCGCGTACCGCGAGAGCATCGTGCTCTCCGCGGACGCCGTCGTGCGCGCGCCCGCCGGCGCGAGCCACGTCGAGGCGTGCACGCTGCCGATGAACGGGCTCACGGCGCGGCAATCGCTGGACCAGCTCGCGCTGCAGCCGGGCCAGACCATCGCGGTGACCGGCGCGGCGGGCTGCTACGGCGGCTACGTCGTGCAGCTCGCGAAGGCCGAGGGCCTGCGCGTCATCGCCGACGCCTCCGAGGCCGACGAGCAGCTCGTTGCCGACCTCGGCGCCGACGTGGTCGTGCGGCGCGGCGACGACGTCGCCGAGCGCTTCCGCGAAGCCGCGCCGGACGGCGTCGACGGCCTCGCCGATGGGGCGGTGCAGTCCGAACTGGTCGTGCCGGCGATCCGCGACGGCGGGGCGTACACCTCGGTGCGCGGCTGGGGCGGCACGGGTGAGCGCGGGATCGCGTTCCACCGCACGATGGTGATGAGCTACGACCACCGTGCGGACCTGCTGGACCGCCTGCGCGCGCAGGCCGAGGACGGCACGCTGACGCTGCGCGTCGCCCAGACATACGAGGCCGAGCAGGCCCCGGCGGCGCACGCGCGGCTCGAGGCCGGCGGCACGCGCGGCCGCTGCGTGATCGTCTTCTAGCTGCGCGGCGAGCGTGGTGGCGTCGTGACAGCCGAGGTGCCCGGCAGCGGAGCGGGCGGCCTCGCGATCATCGAGGCGGCCGCGTCGACCGCACTCGCCGAGGTGCTGCTCGACCTCGCCCGGGAGTCCGAGGAGGCGGGCGACGCGGCCGCCGCCGACCTGACCCTGTGGCTCTCCGGGTTGTACGCGCGGCTCGGTGACCTGTCCGTGGACCATGCGGACGAGGACACGGAAGACGCACCGGAGCACGCCTACGACGCCGAGGTCATGCTGCGGGTGGCCACACGCGTCGACGAGCGCTCGGCGTACCTGCGCGGCGAGGCGCTCGATCCCACCAACACGGTCGCGTTCCTCGCGGCCCGCAGCGCCGAGGCGCTGGTCGAGATGCTGCGCGAGGAGGCGGCCGAGTCCGACGACGAGTAGCCGCGGCCCACGGCACGGGTCTCGCTCGCGGGGCGTTCTTGTTCGCGCGGGGCCGCCTGCCTATCATCGGGGCCGACTGCGGGGCGCGCGGAGGACGGGTCGACGCATGCCGCTCGAAACCGAGGCGCGAGCCGAGTTGCGCGCACTGCTCGACGGGCTCAAGCTGGACGACGGCGACCTCCTGGAGGCGCTGCACCGCATCCACCACCGCTACGGCTACATCTCGCGCGAGGCCATGGAGGTCGTCGCCGAGCAGCTCAGGCTGACGGCGGCGCACGTCTACGGCGCGACCACGTACTACTCGGACTTCCGCACCACGCCTCCGCCGCCCGTGACCGTGGCGTGGTGCTCGGGACCTGCGTGCCGCCTGCGTAACTCAAGCGGCATCCGCGCCGCCTTCGAGGCGGTCTTCGACTGCTCACTCGGCGAGGACAGCCCGGACGGGCGCGTCGCGTTCACGCTCGGGCAGTGCAACGGCACCTGCGAGCAGGCGCCGCAGGTGTGGCTGCAGGAGCGCGTCGTCGGCAAGCTGACCGCCGCGCGCGCCGTCGAGATCGCCCGCGCACTGCGCGACGGCGCCGACCCCGACACGCTCGGCTGGCCGGACGACGGCGCCGGCGGGGCAGCTTCGACGGGATCTGGAGGCTAGCTGTGGCCGGACCGTACGACGCGCTGCGTGAGCGGGCCGATGCCTCCTGGGAGGCGTGGCGCCACCCCGAGCGGCCGCGCATCGACCTCGCCTGGGACACCTCTTCGCTGGCCGCGGGCGCGGGGCGCACGCGCGACGCGCTGGAGGCCGCGATCACCGAGCGCGCGGCGGCGGTCGACACCGGCATCGTGCACGGCTACGGGCTGCAGTGGCTGCAGCCGCTCGCGACGGTCGCCTGGCCCGACGGCACGCGCGTGCTCTACGGGCCGGTCACGTCGGACCGCGTCGGGCTGCTGCTCGACGAGGCCGCGGGGCTCGTCGGCGCGGCCGCCGAGCTGGCGATCGGCGTGCTGTCAGGCTCGCGGCCGGGCATCCCGGCCATCGAGGAGCACCCGTTCCTCGCCTGCGAGGACGAGCGCCGGCTGCTCGCGCGCATCGGCCACTCGGACCCCGACGAGATCGACCACTACGTCGCGACCGGCGGCTACCACGCGCTGTCGCGGATGCTGGACCGCCACCACGGCCCCGACGCCGTGCGGCAGCTCCAGCAGGACGCGCAGCTGCTCGGCAAGGGCGGGGCGTTCTTCCCGGCGGGCGTGAAGTGGAACTTCCTCGCAGGCGCGGCCGACAGCGAGCGCTACCTGGTCTGCAACGCCGACGAGGGCGACCCCGGCGCGTGGGTGAACCGCGTGCTGCTGGAGGGCGACCCGCACGCCGTGATCGAGGGCATGCTGATCGCCGCGCACGCCACGGGCGCGATCCACGGCTTCCTCTACATCCGCAACGAGTACCCGCTGGCGATCGAGCGCATGCGCGCCGCGATCGTGGCCGCCGAGGCCGACGGGCTGCTCGGCGAGCACATCCTCGGCAGCGACTTCTCGTGCACGCTCGAGGTGATCGCCGGGGCCGGGGCGTACGTCTGCGGCGAGGAGACCGGGCTGATCGCCTCGATCCAGGACGACCGCGGGATGCCGCGCATCAAGCCGCCGTTCCCCGCGCAGTCGGGCGTCTTCTACAAGCCGACCAACGTCAACAACGTCGAGACCTACGCGAGCGCGACGCTCGTGCTGGAGCACGGCGCGGAGTGGTACCGCGAAGTCGGCACGCCGACGAACGCCGGGACGAAGATCTTCTCGTTCTCCGGCGACATCGCGCGCACCGGCTTCATGGAGCTCCCCTACGGCGTCGCAATGAACGACGTCATCGACGCCCTCGGCGGCGCGACGACGCGGTCGGGCGCCCCGGGCGCGCTCAAGGCGATCCAGCCCGGCGGGCCGCTCGCGGGGTACCTGCCGGCCAGCCTCGCCGACTCGCTCACGCTCGAGCGCGAGGCGTTCGCGGAGCACGGCGCGCTGATCGGCGCGGGCGGCATCGTCTTCGTCGGCGAGGACGCCAACTCGATCGAGCTCAACCTGATGTTCGCCGAGTTCCTCGAGGACGAGTCGTGCGGGCGCTGCACCACCTGCCACCACGGCAACCAGCGCATGACCGAGGTCTTCCGTCGCGTGCTCGCCGGGGGCGGGCGGCCGGAGGACCGGCACAACCTGGAGATGGTGGGCGACGCGCTGCAGTACTCGAACTGCGTGCACGGCTCGGCCAGCCCGACGATCATGCGCAACACGCTGCGCTTCTTCTCCGACGAGTTCGAGGCCCACGTGCAGGCCGCCGACGCGCGCCTCGAGGGCCGCGGGTTCGTGCGCTACCGCGTTCAGGACCAGGACGACCCACGGCTGGAATCGGCGCGGCTGATCTGCCCCGTCGACGCGATCCGCGGCTCCCCGCGCGGCGGCTACACGCTCGACGAGACCACGTGCGTGCGCTGCGGCGCCTGCCACGACCTGGCCCCGCGCGGCATCGCCCGCGACGACCTGGTGGAGCTCGCGACCGCTCGGGCGGTGACGTAGCGCGCAGGTGACGCCTAGACGGACCGCACTCGCGCTGCTCGCTGCTCTCGTTCTCATTTCGACCCAGGCCGATCGCGTCAGTGCTCAGGCTCCGCCGTCGTCTGACGTTGCGCTCGACCTCGCGGGTGCGCGGGCCGTCTACGTGCTCGACGAGCACGGCGCGTTCACGTCGCTGGTCATCGGCGCCCCGGACCTGGTCAACACCGAGTTCGTCAGACGCTGGATCACCGACGCGGACTGGCCGCTGGTCGCGCTCCGTCTCGACGGGGTCCGCGCGGTCTACGTGCTGGACGAGTGGCGCAGGTTCTCGTCCTACGTGATTGGCGCACCCGACATCGTCAACCGCTCGTTCGGGACGCGGTGGGTGATCGCAGACCCCTCGGGCCCGCCGCCCCCGCCGAGCGGCCTCAGGGCAACCAAGGTCGACATCCCCCTCGCGCCCGACGACATCTGGGTGAGCTGGAACCACGCGCCGGGAGCGACCTCGTACGAGGTCTACCACTCGTCTGACGAGGTGTTCAGCTTCGAGGCCAGCGTGGCGGCTCCCGGCTACCTCGACGAGGATGCGGTCTTCCTTGGACCCGACTCGTACAAGGTCCGGGCCTGCAGTACCTCCGGCTGCTCTGACTTCAGCATGAGCGCGACCGAGGGCGAAGACGGCTTCATCTCGATCCTGCTCGACGTAATGCCCCAGCTCGGCCTCGACGCAGGCACTGTCTGCACGCGACTACTCACTTCAGGGGTCGAGTGGATCCTCGTGCAGGTGGCTCCGTTCCTGATGCCCATCGCCCCATGGATCGCTTCGCTCGTGGGGGACGCGCTCGATTGCCGCGAGGCGTAGCGGCCGACGATCAGTCGCGCTGTGGACGGCGTGTGCACGGCTGCTTGGGAGCGGCGAACGGGTGCGCTACACTGACGGCCTCCCCGGGAAGACGCGCGCCGCTCCGTGTCCACCCCCGTCCGCAGGCAGTACCTCGCGCTCAAGGCGCAGCATGCCGATGCGCTGCTGCTGTTCCGCATGGGCGACTTCTATGAGGCGTTCGATGAGGACGCCGGGGTGCTGGCGGAGACGCTCGGGATCGCGCTGACGTCGCGGCCGCTCGGCAAGGCCGAGGGCCGCATCCCGATGGCCGGGGTGCCGCACCACGCGCTCGAACGCTACCTGGACCAGCTCGTTGGGGCCGGCCACCGCGTCGCGCTCGCCGAACAGACCTCGGAGCCCGACGGCCGCAGCCTCGTCGAGCGGCGCGTGACCCGCGTCGTCACGCCCGGGACCGTCGAGGAGGGCGCGCTGCTCCCTGCGGGCGGACATAACTGGCTCGTCGCGGTCGCGCCCGCAGGCCCGCCGCACGACACGAACGGCGAGCGCTTCGGGCTCGCGGCGTGCGACGTCACCACGGGCGAGCTGGAGTGCATGGTGGTGGAGGCGAGTGCGCTCGCCGGGGAGCTCGCGCGGCGCGCGCCGCGAGAGCTGCTCGTGCCCGAGGCGGCGCGCGACGGCAATGACGTGTTGCCGGAGGGCGCCGGCGGGTCCGCGCGGCGCACCGAGCGGCCGGCCCGGCAGTTCGCCGCGGGCGAGGCGGCGCGGGTGCTGCGCGAGCAGTACGGGGTCGCGGACACAGACGGCTTCGGGCTGCGCGGGATGGAGCCGGCCGTGGCGGCGGCGGGGGCGCTGCTGGCGTACCTCGGCGAGGGCTGGCCACAGGCGCTGCGCAACCTCCGCGAGCCGCGCGTGATCGCCGCACGCGACCACCTCGAGCTGGACCCGCAGACCGTGCGCACGCTGGAGCTGTTCGAGTCGCCCGCGGGGCCCGACGCCTCGCTGGTGGCGGTGCTGGACCGCACGCGCACGGGGCCGGGCGGGCGTCTGCTGCGCGCGCGGCTGGCGCGCCCGGTGCGCGACGCCGCCGAGGCGGAGCGGCGGCTCGACGAGGTGCAGGCGTGGGTCGAGGCCCCGCTGGAGCGGGCGGCGCTGAGGCGGGTGCTGCGCGGGCTGCCGGACCCCGAGCGGCTGCTGGGGCGGGTGCGCGCGGGCAGCGCGGGGCCGCGCCAGCTGGCGCAGCTGCGGTCGGCGCTGGGCGCGCTGCCGGAGGCAGCGGAGCAGGCGCGCGCTACGGGTGCCGAGGCGCTTGAGGCGCTCGCGGGGGACCTCGAGGGCGCGGGCGAGGCGCACGCGGCGCTGGAGGCAGGGCTCGCGGAGGAGCCGCCGGCCGAGCCCGGCGACGGCGCCTCGCTGCGCGCGGGGTTCGCGCCCGAGGTGGATGAGCTGCGCGCGCTCGCCGAGGACGCACGCGGGGCGCTCACTGCGCTCGAGGCGGCGGAGCGCGAGCGTACCGGGCTCGGCGCGCTCAAGGTGGGGTATCACCGCGTGTTCGGGTACTACCTCGAGCTGCCGCGATCGCAGGCCGAGCGCGCGCCGGAGGAGTACGAGCCGCGGCAGACGCTGGCGGGGGCGCAGCGCTACCGCCATGCGCCGCTCTCGGAGCTGGAGGACCGCATCCTGGGCGCGCGTGACCGGCTCGCCGAGGCCGAGCGCGCGGCGCTCGAGCGACTGTGCGCGCAGGTGGCGGCGTGCGGCGCGGCGATCGAGCGCGCCGCGGCCGCGCTGGCGCGGCTGGACGTCGCGGCGGGGCTGGCCGAGGTCGCCTCGGAGCAGGGCTACGTGCGGCCGGTGGTGCTCCCGGCGGGGCCGATCGCCATCAGCGGGGGGCGCCACCCGGTGCTCGAGCGGCGCATGGAGCCGGGCGCGTTCGTGCCGAACGACACCGAGCTGGGCGGGGCGGCCCCGGACGTCGTCGTGCTGACGGGCCCGAACATGGGCGGGAAGTCCACGTACCTGCGGCAGACGGCGCTGATCGTGCTCATGGCGCAGGCGGGCTCGTACGTGCCGGCGGACTCGGCCGGGATCGGGATGTGCGACCGCGTCTTCACGCGCGTGGGGGCCTCAGACGAGCTGGCTGCGGGGCGTTCGACGTTCATGCGCGAGATGGTGGAGACCGCGGAGATCCTGCGCCGCGCGACGGAGCACTCGCTGGTGGTGCTCGACGAGGTCGGACGGGGCACGTCGACGGGCGATGGGCTGGCGATCGCGCGCGCGGTGGTGGAGGCGCTGCACCACCGCCCCGGCGGGACGCCGCGCACGCTCTTCGCGACGCACTACCGCGAGCTGACGGCGCTGGCCGGGATGCTGCCGCGCGTCGCGAACCGCTCGGTGGCCGTCGCCGAGCGGGGTGGCGAGGTGGTCTTCCTGCACCGCATCACCGAGGGCGCAGCAGACCGCGCCTACGGCGTGCACGTCGCTGCGCTGGCAGGGCTGCCGCGCGCAGTGGTGGCGCGCGCACGCGAGCTGCTCGCCCAGCTAGAAGCGGGCGAGGGCGCGGCGGGGGTCGCGGCATGGACCGAGGCCGGCGCGCCCGCGCAGCTCGCGCTGCCGGTGGCCGCTGCGCCCGCCGAGCGCGCGCTCGCGGAGACCGTCGCGGGGCTCGAGCCCGATGAGCTGAGCCCGCTGGAGGCGCTGCAGCGCCTCTATGAGCTGCGTGCCGAAGCCCGGCGCGGGCTCGGGCGCGAGGGCTGACCGTGACGACCGCCGCGGCCGCGACGGGCGGGGAGGCCCGCATCCGCGTGCTGCCGCCGGAGGTGGCGGCGCGGATCGCGGCCGGCGAGGTGATCGAGCGGCCGGCGTCGGTGGTGAAGGAGCTGCTTGAGAACGCGCTCGACGCAGGCGCGGGGCGCATCGAGGTGGCGGTCGAGGGCGGCGGGGCGGAGCGCATCCGCGTGCGCGACGACGGCCGCGGGATCGCGCCGGGGCAGCTCGCCGACGCCTTCGAGCGCCACGCGACCTCGAAGCTGCGGGCTGCCGAGGAGCTGTTCGTGGTGCGCACGCTGGGCTTCCGCGGCGAGGCCCTGGCGGCGATCGCCGCCGCGGCCGACGTGACCTGCACGACGCGCACGGCCGGGGAGTCGGCGGCGGCCGTGGCGCGCTTCGCCGGCGGGCGGCCGCTGCCGCAGGGATCGGCGGCGGCTGCGCCCGGGACGACGTTCGAGGTGCGCGGGCTGTTCGGGGCGCTGCCGGCGAGGCGGCGCTTCCTGCGCAGCGCGCGGGCCGAGGCGCGCGCGGTGACGCTGGTGGTGGCGGACTACGCGCTGGCGCGGCCGGAGGTGGCGCTGCGGCTGGAGAGCGAGGGCCGCGTGGTGCTCGCCTCGCCCGGCGCGGGCGGGGAGCGCGCCGCGTGGGCGGCGATCTACGACGACGACCTCGCGGCGTCGCTGATCGCGTTCGGGCACGAGGCAACAGGAGAGCACGGGACGATCGCCGTGCATGGACTTGTCGGGCCGCCGGAGCGGCACCGCGGCAACCGCACCGCGCTGCACCTCGTCGTGAACGGGCGCGCGGTGAGCGACCGCGCGCTCGCGTTCGCCGTCGAGCGCGCCTACGAGGGGCTGCTGCCGTCGGCGCGCCACCCGGTCGGCCTCGTGCGCATCGAGGTGGACCCGGCGGCGGTCGACGTCAACGTGCACCCGGCGAAGGCCGAGGTCCGGTTCCGCGAGCCGCGCGCGGTCGCCCAGGCCGTGACGGCCGCGGCGCGCGGAGCGCTCGCCGGGGCGGCGGCGCCGGCCTTCGCGCCACCAGTGCTCGCGCCGCCCAGCGCTCCCGGCGCATCACCCGAGGCGCGCGCGGTGCTGGCCTCGGCGCAGCCGGCTTCGCCATTCGCCGGCGCCTCGAAGTGGGGCCCGGCGCGGGACGCGACGCGCGAGGCGGCCGCGCTGCCGCCCGATGAGCGGCGACGGGGCGAGCGGCTGCCGGCGCTGCGGCCGCTCGGGCAGTTTGACGAGGCGTTTCTGGTGGCCGAGGCGCCCGACGGGCTCTACCTGGTGGACCAGCACGCCGCGCACGAGCGCGTGCGCTACGAGGAGGTGCGGGCCCGGCTTGCGCGCGGCGAGGTTGCCTCGCAGCCGCTGCTCGAGGCGGAGCTGGCGACGCTCGGCGCGGCGCAGGCGGCGCTCGCCGCCGAGGAGGCCGAGGCGCTGGCGGCGCTCGGGTTCGTGCTGGAGCCGACGGACGGCGCGGCGCTGATCGTGCGCGCCGTGCCGGCCGCGCTCGCCGGGCGCGACCCGGCTGCGGCGCTGCGCGACCTGCTGGACCGCATGGAGGCGGAGGAGCGACTGTCCGGGCCCGAGCGCGCGGCGGCGAGCCTCGCGTGCCGCTCCTCGGTGCGTGCCGGGGACCAGCTCGCCGGGGAGCAGCAGCGCGAGTTGCTGCGCTCGCTCGAGGCGTGCGAGCACCCGCAGACCTGCCCGCACGGCCGCCCGACGCTGCTGCGGCTCAGCAGCGAGCAGGTGCGGCGCAGCTTCGGACGCCGCTGAGGCGCCCCCTGTCGGGGGGTACCATCGCAACGACGGTCCGTCCCGGACGGGCCGGGCGGGATTGCGGGCGGGACGATGTCAACGCGGGTTGTGGGTGCGGCAACGGTCCTCGCGGCGCTCGCCGCCGTGGTGATCATCGCGATCGCGGCGTGGGACGCGCGCGAAGGAGACGGTCGCGGAGGCGGCGGGGCGTTCGTCGTCGAACCGGCGCCGGCGGCAACGCCGGCCAGCGGGTACGCCAACGGCGCGGCGACGCCGTCGACGGCCGATCGTCGCCCCTCGCCGGACCGGGCCGTGCTGGTCGCGTTGTACGCGGCAACCGGTGGGGACGGCTGGGTGGATGCGCCGCTCTGGCTGTCCGACCGGCCGCTCGACGAGTGGTACGGCGTGTCGACCGACCACACCGGACGGGTGACGAGCCTGTGGCTCCCGGGCAACGGACTGAGCGGCCCGCTCCCGCCCGAACTCGGGGACCTTGCCGCGCTGCAATTCCTGGTGCTTGCCGGGAACGAGCTGAGCGGCTGGATTCCCGCCGAACTCGGGAACCTCGCGTCTCTCCGAGAGCTCTACCTCAACGACAACTACCTGTACGGGCCGGTCCCGCCCGAACTCGGTAACCTCACCGCCCTCGAGGCCATCAACCTCGCCGGGAACGACCTCGGCGGGTGCATCCCGCCCGCGCTGCGCCGGGTGCCGTCGCACGACTTCGACCGTGCATTGCTGCCGTTCTGCGAGTGAGGCGCCGGGGGCGTCGCGACGCTAGAACAGCTCGGGCAAGCCCTCGCGGTCCCGGCGCCACTGCAGCAGCCGCGAGACCGTGCGGGCGGCACGCCCCACGGTGTGGAAGACGCCGAGGCCGTGTGCGTAGGCCTCGGCCAGCACCTCGTCGTCGAGCGCGGGCATGCCCATGCGGTCGCGGCGCAGCGCGACCACCGGGTGATGGCTGGACTCCTGCAGCTCGATCAGCTGCTCGATCGCGCGGCGGTCGGCCGCGCGGCGGCGCTCGTCGCGGGCGCGCGCGTAGTCCGGGTCGCGCTGCTCCTCCAGCGAGCGCGGCGCGAAGTCCGGGGGGCCGCCGGCCATCACGAGCATCACGTCGAGGTCGCGCGCGTGTGCGCCGATCTCGAGCAGCGTGCGGTAGGCGTCGCGGCGCTCGGCGCCGGCCTGGAAGTGGCTGGCGTCGATGGGATTGCGGATCGAGTTGCCGGCCACCGGCATCAGCTCGCGCAGCCGCTCGGTCGTCTCCTCGTCGAGCGGTGGGAGGTCGAGCCCGACGCGCGCGATGGTGTCGGCGGCGAGCACGGAGAAGCCGCCGCCACCGCCGACCAGCAGCGCGCGCTCGCCGCGCACGAGGTGCGTGTTGGTGGTGACGCCGATGAGCAGGTCGTGCATCTCCTCCATCGTCTCGGCCAGCGCGGCGCCGGCCTGGCGGCACATCGCCTCGAAGACCTCGCGCGAGCCGGCGAGCGCGCCGGTGTGCGAGTTGGCGGCGCGGCCGCCGGCGCCCGTCATGCCGCCCTTGAGCACGATCGTCGGCTTGACGCGCGCGCAGCGCCGCAGCGCCTCGAACGTCGCGCGCCCGCGCGCCGAGCTCTCGAGGTAGGCGACCACGTACTCACTGGTCGGGTCGTTCGCGGCGTAGTCGAAGAGGTCGGCGGCGTCGACGTCCTCGCCGTTGCCGAAGGAGACGCCGCGCGAGAAGCGCACGCCGCGCTTGGCGAGGCCGTGGACGATGTCCATGGAGTTGCCGCCGGACTGCGAGATCACCATCACGTTGCCCGGCTCGGTCGGGAACTCGCCCTGGAAGGTGATGCGCTCGCCCGGGACGTAGAGGCCCATGCAGTTCGGCCCGAAGACGCGGATGCCGGCGGCCGTCGCGCGGCCGATCATCTCGCGCTGCTGACGCGCCAGGTCCGGGTCGCCGCTCTCGGCGAAGCCGGCCGTGTAGAAGTGGATCGAGCGCACGCCCTTGGCGATCGCGTCGTCGACGAGCTGTGGGGTGATCGACGCTGGCACCGACGAGATGACGTGGTCGACCGGCCCCTCGATCTCGCGCACCGAGGGGTAGGCGCGGAGGCCGGCGATGGTGTCGGCCTTGGGGTTGACGGGGTAGAGCGGGCGGTCCTCGTGGTAGCCGTGCTCCATGAGCGAGGCGAGGAAGCCGCTACGCTGGCGTCCGCTGTTGTCGCGCGGCACCCCGGCGATGGCGATCGAGCGTGGGTGGAAGATCGGCTCCAGTGGGTGCTCATTCGCGGCTGCGTCGCTCATCGTTGTTACCTCTGTGCGGCCGCCGAGGCCGCGTGTGTCCGGCTATGGGGACGCGCGGGCAGCGGGCGCATCGCTCGATGCACCGTGTGGGCGCGCAATTGCCGATTCTACGCCGCCCCCCGCCAGCGGCCAGCGTAGGCCGCGAAGAGTCGGGGTCTGGTTAGCGGCCGTGGAAGACGGGCGTGCGCTTCTCGGCGAAGGCCTGCGCCGCCTCGCGCGTGTCGTCCAGGGCCATGAGTTCATCGCGGCCGCGCGCGAACGCCACCTCGGACTGGTAGTACGAGGGCTCGGGTCGTGCCATCGCGAGCTGGCGCTTCGTGACCTGCACGTGGCGCGGCGGCAGCGCCGCGATCTCCTGTGCGATGTCGCGCGCGAGGGTCATGACCTGGTCGCTCGGCACCACGTGGTTGAGCAGTCCGGCGTCGTAGGCTTCCTGCGCCGAGATCTGATGGCCGCGCAGCACGATCTCCGAGCCGACGAGCCACGGGATGTTCATCTTCAGCGGGATGAACGCCGGACCGATGATGCCCGTCGGGATCTCAGACATCGCGAAGCGCGCGTCGTCGGCCGAGATGACGATGTCGGAGCCGCAGGCCATGAACCAGCCCTGGCCCCACGCGCCGCCGCGCACGGCGGCGATGATCGGCTTGTCGGTGTCCGGCACGCCGAAGTAGTTGAGGCTCGCGGCCGCCGCCGACGCCGGAGGCGGCAGCGTGCTGCCGCGCTCAGCCTGCTCGCGAATGTCGCGGCCAGCGCAGAAGATGCGGCCCTCGCCGGTGAGGATGATGACCCGCACGTTGTCATCGCCCACCGCCTCCGCCCACGCGCCGGTCATGTCCTCGCGCATCTGTGAGCCGTAGGCGTTGAGCCGCTCGGGGCGGTTCATCGCGATGGTCGCGACGTGACCCTCCACGCTGTAGTTGACGAAGTCTGCCTCGTAGGCCATCTCGATGCTCCTTTGGTGCTGGTGGCGCGCACGCTACCGCAGCGCGAGCGAGCCCGGCAATGTGGCGGCAGAGGCTGCGCGCTATGCTCCCGGCGCGACCCGGCGCAGCACCACCGAACGGAGCCCGCGATGACGCCTGCCAACGTACTCGTCGAAAAGAACGTGACCGTCCCCATGCGCGACGGCGTCGAGACCTACGGCGACCTCTACCGTCCCGCCGACGGCGCGCCCGCCCCGGGCATCGTGAGCCGCACCCCGTACGACAAGGAGGGCTTCGGCGGCCTGCGCTCCATGCCGCTGCCGCTCAAGCTCGCCGAGGGCGGCTACGCGGTCCTCGTCACCGACACGCGCGGGCGCTTCTCCTCGCAGGGCGAGTTCCACCCCTTCGTGCACGAGGGCGCCGACGGCTACGACACCGTCGAGTGGCTCGCCGCGCAGGACTTCTGCGACGGCAACGTCGGCATCTTCGGCGCCTCGTACTTCGGCGCGACGACGATGCTGGCGACGCGCGAGCGGCCGCCGTCGCTGCGCTGCGCCGCCTCGATCATTACGGCGAGCGACTACTACGACGACTGGACGCACTACGGCGGCGCGTTCCAGCTCGGCTTCAGCGCCTCTTGGGGCCTGGGGCTCGCCGCCGCGCAGCTGCTGCGCGCGGACCACGGCTTCAGCGACGAAGCCCGCGCAGAACTCCTCGCGGCGGCGGGCAACCCGGTCGCGGCGATCGCGCAGCGACCGCTCGTGCAGATGCCCGGGCTGTCGGCGCCCGGCGTCGCGCCGTGGTGGGCCGAGTGGCTGGAGCACGACACGCTCGACGACTTCTGGGACGGCCTGCGGCTGTCGCGCGACTACGCGGACTTCGACGTGCCGATCATGCACGTCGGCGGGTGGTTCGACCTGTTCGCGATCGGCACGATCCGCAACTTCGTCGGTCTGCACGAGCTCGGCAAGACGCCACAGCGGCTGTGGATGGGGCCGTGGTCGCACACCGCCTACGAGCGCTACCACGGCGAGGTCGACTTCGGTCCGACGGGTCCGGCGCTCTTCTCCGGTGTCGTCGAGGCGTACAAGCGCTTCTTCGACCAGCACCTCATGGGCGCGGACGCGCCCGCGCACGACCCCGCCGTGCGCTACTTCCTGATGGGCGCCAACGAGTGGCGCGACGCCGACGCGTGGCCGCCGCCGGAGGCGACCGAGCTGCGCCTGCACCTGCGCTCGCAGGGCGCCGCGAACAGCTCGCGCGGCGACGGCGCGCTGACCGAGGGCACGCCGGACACGGGCGAGCCCGCCGACCGCTACGTCTACGACCCCGAGCGCCCCGTACCGACCGAGGGCGGCTGCCTGCTCCAGCTCCCCGTCGGCCAGCCCGGCCCCCGCGACCAGCGCGAGGTGGAGATGCGCGACGACGTGCTGTGCTACACGAGCGAGCTCCTCGCCGAGCCACTCGACATCGCCGGCCCGGTCGTCGTCGAGCTGTGGGCGGTCACCGACGCGCCGGACACGGACTGGACGGCGAAGCTCGTCGACGTGCGCCCGGACGCGACGGCCATCGGGCTGTGCGACGGCATCCGCCGCGCGAGCTTCCGCGACTCGCTCGTCGAACCCGCGCCGGTCACACCGGGCGAGCCGACGCGCTACGAGATCGAGCTGTCGAGCATCGCCCACCGCTTCCAGGCAGGGCACCGCCTGCGCGTCGAGGTGTCGAGCTCGAACTTCCCGCGCTTCGACGCGAACCCGAACACGGGCGAGCCGGGGTGGAGCGCGGTCGAGACGCGCCCGGCTGTGCAGCAGGTGCTGCACGACGCCGATCATCCCTCGGCGCTGCGGGTGCAGGTGTTGCCGAACGCGAGTTAATGAGGTCGTCACGGCGGTAGGCGGCGTTTCCGCTACAATGCCGCGAACGACGCGAACAATCACACGCGAAGGAGTGCACCTGCATGGTCGCTACCGACAAGCCGTATCAGGTCATCGGCACCCGGCCCGTCCGCCCGGACGGCGCCGACAAGGTCACGGGCCGCGCCGAGTACGGCGCGGACGTCAATTTCCCGCGCATGGCGTTTGGCCGCATGCTGCGCAGCCCCATCGCCCACGGTGTCATCAAGAGCATCGACACCTCGAAGGCCGAGGCGCTGCCGGGCGTGCTCGCGGTGGTCACGGGCAAGGACCTGCCCGACCCCGGTGACCGCATCATCCCGACGATGCGCGGGCTCACGCCGCTGAAGTGGATCCGCGGCGCCATCATCGCGCAGGACAAGGTGCTCTACCGCGGCCACCCGGTCGCCGCCGTCGCGGCCACCGACCAGCACATCGCCGAGGACGCCCTCGACCTCATCGAGGTCGAGTACGACGAGCTGCCCCCGGTGCTCGATGTGCAGGAGGCCATGACCGAGGCAGCCCCGGTGCTGCACGAGGACATGCGCACCGAGGACCTGGTCACCGCCGTGATGGGCGCGGCCGGTGAGACGAACATGGACCGGCCCACCAACGTCGCCAAGCACGTTGAGCTGGCGATCGGCGACGTCGAGGCCGGCTTCGCCGACGCCGACGTGATCGTCGAGGGCGAGTTCAGTACGGCGATGGCCCACCAGGGCTACATCGAGCCGCACGTCTCCACCGCGCTGTGGAACCGTGACGGCGAGCTCATCGTCTGGACCACCACGCAGGGCGCCTTCGGCATCCGCGACCTGCTCGCCGAGCAGCTTGAACTGCCGGTGTCGCGCATCAAGGTCATCCCGACCGAGATCGGCGGCGGCTTCGGTGGCAAGACCAAGCTCTACCTCGAGCCGGTCGCCGCGCTGCTGTCGCGCAAGCTGCGCCGCCCGGTCAAGGTCAACATGACGCGCACCGAGGTGATGGAGGCCAGTGGCCCCACCTCCGGCACGTACTCGCGCGCCCGCATCGGCGCGAAGTCCGATGGCACCATCGTCGCCCTCGAAGGCAGCTTCGCCTACGAGGCCGGCGCCTACCCCGGCTCCCCGTACGTCGCCGGCGCGCGCTGCGCGTTCGGCCCGTACGACGTGCCGAACCAGCGCGTCGAGGCGTGGGACGTCGTGCTCAACAAGCCGCAGGTGGCCGCGTACCGCGCACCCGGCGCGCCAGCGTCCGAGTTCGCCGTCGAGTCCCTCATCGACGAGCTCGCCGAGCGACTCGAGATGGACCCGATGGACCTGCGGATGATGAACGCCTCGAAGGAGGGCACCCGTCGCGTCGACGGTGCTGCCTTCGGCGTCGTCGGCAACGAGGAAGTCATCGAGGCCATCAAGCAGAGCGACCACTACCGCTCCGAGTTGCAGGGTGAGAACCGCGGCCGCGGCGTTGCCATGGGCTTCTGGTTCAACGGCGGCAACGAGTCCGCTGCCTACGCGAACGTCAACGCCGACGGCACCGTCAGCCTCGTGATGGGCTCGGTCGACATCGGTGGCCAGCGCGCCTCGATGGCAATGACCCACGCCGAGTCGCTGGGCATCCCGTACGAGGACGTGAAGCCCTCCATCGTCGACACCGACTCCATCGGCTGGACCGGCACGACCGGCGGCAGCCGCACGACCTTCGCCACCGGCTGGGCCGTGCACGACGCCGCCCTCGACATCCGCGCCCAGCTCGAGGAGCGGGCCGCGATGATCTGGGAAGTCGACCGCGACGACGTGAGCTACGGCGACGACGCCGTGATCCGTGGTCCCGCCGACGACGACGGCAACGAGCGCACATTCACCTTCAAGGAGATCGCCGCCCAGTTGTCCGCCACCGGCGGGCTCGTGCAGGGCAAGGCGAGCGCCAAGCCGACGACCGTCGGCCCGGCCTTCGCCGGCAACATCGTCGACGTCGAGGTGGATCCGGAGACCGGCAAGGTCGATATCCTCCGCTACACGGCGGTCCAGGATGTCGGCACGGCCGTGCACCCGTCGTACGTCGAGAGCCAGATCCAGGGCGGCGTCGCCCAGGGCATCGGCATGGCGCTGACGGAGGAGTACGTCTTCGACGAGACCGGCCGCATGGAGAACTCGAGCCTGCTCGACTACCGCATGCCGACCGCGCTCGACGTTCCGATGATCGATATCGTCCTGGTCGAGAAGGCGAACCCCGGCCACCCGTACGGCGTGCGGGGAGTCGGCGAAGTGCCGATCATCCCGCCGCTGGCGGCGGTCGCGAACGCCATCAAGGACGCCGTCGGTGCTCGCATGAACCACCTGCCGGCGAGCCCCGGCGTCATCCTCGACGAGCTGCACCCGGACGAGGGCTAGCCCTCGTCCGGCACGGCCCGGGCGGTGCGCGCATCGCCCGAGCCGCGGTCACTCCTGGCAAGCACAGCGGACCTCGGGATCTCCCACGATCCCGAGGTCCGTTCTTTTCTCCCCAATACCGTTCTGCGAACCCGCTCACCACACCCTGGCTTGAGCAGCCCTGTCCGGCGTTTGTCGAGGTCGTCCAGCCGTTGTGACGTCGCCCGAGTCAGGTGTATGGTTTTCCATATGAAGACGACCCTGAACATCGATGACACGGTGATGCAGCGCCTCAGGGAAGAGGCGGCGCGTCGCCAGACCACCATGTCCGCCCTCGTCGAGGCCGGCCTGCGCCTGATCCTCGACGAGGATGCGGGCCGGTCCGCCGAGCGAGCCTTGCCGCCGCTCCCGTCATGGAATGCGGGCCCCGAGCTGGTCGACATCGCCAACCGGGAAGAGCTGTACGCGGTGCTCGATGAAGACGACTTCAACCTGACGGCTGGGGCGTAAGCAGCTGCTCGTCTTCGATACGAACATCTTGGTCTACGCGGCGAGCAGCCGATCCTCGTACTACGAAGCGTCGCGGCGGGCGCTCGAACAGGCGCGCGTTGATCCGTCGCCGGCCTACCTGACGTGGAGCGTCTGCTACGAGTTCTTACGCACGAGCACACACCCTCGCGTGCTGCACTCGCCGCTCACCGCCGAGCAGGCCCGGGAGTTCCTTGGTGCACTCCTTGTTGGTGCGGGGTTCGGCCTTCTGGTCGCGACGGAGCGCCACATGGACGTCCTGGCGAGGACCATCGAGGAGTTCCCGGATACACGGGCGAACGGCATGCACGACCTGCACACCGTCGTCTTGATGCGCGAGCACGGCATCAGCCGGATCTGCACGCTCGACTCGGGGTTTCGGCGGTTCCCGTTCCTGACTGTCGTCGACCCGCTGGGGTGACGGGAGTCGCGCGGGCGCGTCCGTGTTCGGTCGGATGCAGTGGGGGATGAGGTCGCGAAGCCGAAGGCCTGTATCGAGGATCGCCGCATGCTGCACGCCGAGTGCCAGAAGAGCGCGAGGTCGGCCGGCACCACTCGCCCGGCCGACCCCGCAGTAGGTCGTAACCTGCGAACACCATAACAGGGTTCCCACGCGGACGTAACCATCGACTAGCTACATAACCGACCCCCACGCATTCCATAACAGGCACAGGATCGCGCCTGCACAGCCCGCAATATCCGGCTTCCGCTCAACCGACCGCGCGCCGAAACTTGAAAGGCGACGCCGAGTCGAGCGTGGGGCGGGAGTGGTCATGCGGTCGGTGCGGGGGTTGGTGCGGGGCGCGACTCTGCCTGTGGTCATGGTCGTGCTCGCGATGGCGCTGACGGCGTGTCCCAGCGCGAGCGAGAACGGCAGCTCCGGGGGCCAGCCGGCGGATACACCTACGCCAACACCCACCGAGACCCTTGGCGGGGAGCCGCCCGTCGTCACGCTCAAGCTGGACATGCGCGACATCGCCTACGGCGCCGAGGAGCTACGCGCGCCCGCCGGCTCGGTGTTCGCCCTCGAGTTCCGGAACCGCGGCGTCATCGAGCACGACTTCACGATCGAGGAGTACTCGGGTGACGCCTCGGACATCGCGCTCGGCGACGAGCGCTTCGACGTGCATGTGCTGCTCAAGCGAGGCAAGTCCGGGACGCTGCTGCTGCGCGTCCCCGAGTCGGGCACGATCGCGTTCTTCTGCAGCGTGGCCGGACACCGCGAGGTCGGCATGGAGGGCGTACTCGTTATCGAGTAACCCTCACTCCCCATACTTATCAAGATACCCTTCGAGCAGCGTGGATCAGGCTTCAGTACGCCCAACGGCGGGACTCCCTGTGTGATACGCTCGCGCCCAAATCGGCGCGTTAGCGAGAGGTGGGGGAGATGGAAATTCTGACCCAGGAGGGCTACGCCTTCCTATCACGATGGGCGCACTTCCTCGCCGGGATCACATGGATCGGCCTGCTCTACTACTTCAACTTCGTGCAGGTGCCCGCATTTGCCGAGATGAGCGGTGAAGGCCGATCCGAGGCGATGCGACGCGTCACCTGGCGCGCGCTGTGGTGGTTCCGCTGGGGTGCGATGTTCACGTTGCTCACGGGCATCCTGATCCTCGCCTTCAACGAGCAGCTCACCCGTGACTACTTCACCACGGTGCAGGGCACGGCGATCGCCGCCGGCGCGATCCTCGGCATCATCATGTTCAGCAACGTCTGGCTCGTGATCTGGCCCGCGCAGCAGGTCGCCATCGGCTCGGCCGTCACGGTCGCCGAGGGCGGCGACGCGAACCCGGAGGCGCCGGCGGCAGCCCGCCGCGCGGCCCTCGCATCGCGCACGAACACGCTGTTCTCGATCCCGATGCTGCTCTTCATGGGCGGCACGTCCCACCTGTTCGGCTCGAGCCACTTCGTCGGCGACGTCGCCAACGACGCGCTGCTCGGGTACTGGATCGTCTTCGCCGTGCTGGTCGGGGCCATCGAGATCAACGCGCTGGGCTGGCCGTTCGGCCACGCGGCGGGGCACTGGTCCAAGGCGGCGTACGACACCATCCGGGGCGTGATCATCGCGGGACTCGTCCTGACGATCGTGTTCTACGTGGTCTTCGAGCTGCTGTTCCAGGCCTGAGCTGCCTGAGCGCATAGCAGTCGGCGCGACACCTCACGACGTCGCTCGCGGAAGCGGGTGACGTCGTCGTGCTGCTCGCCACCTGGAACGTGAACTCGGTGCGGGCGCGCCTGCCGCGCCTGCTCGAGTTCCTCGATCTCCACGCGCCCGACGCCGTCTGCCTCCAGGAGACGAAGGTCGCGCCGGACACGTTCCCGCACGACGAACTTGCCGCCGCCGGCTACCACGCCGCCCACCACTCGGCCGGGCAGTGGGCCGGCGTCGCCGTCCTCGCCCGCAACGGCGTCCCCCTCGACGATGTCTCGACGGACCTGCCAGGCAACCCGCTGCCCGAGGAGGCCCGCTGGGTCGAGGCGACGGTCCACGGCGTCCGCGTCGCCAGCGTCTACGTCGTCAACGGCCGCTCGCTCGACGACCCGATGTACGAAGCCAAGCTCGACTTCCTCGACGCCATGGCAGACCGCGCGCGAGCGCTCGCCGGACAGCCACTCGCCATCGCCGGCGACTTCAACATCGCGCCCGCGGACATCGACGTGTACGACCCCGCGGCGTTCGAGGGCAGCACCCACACCAGCGAGCCCGAGCGCGAGCGCCTGCGCACGATCCTCCACGCCGGGCTGGCGGACGCCTTCCGCGTCGTCGAGCCGGAGACAGTGCAGCACTCGTGGTGGGACTACCGCGGCGGCAACTTCCACCGCGGCCTGGGCCTGCGCATCGACCTCGCGCTGGTGAGCCCGGACCTCGCGTCGAGGCTGCGTGCGGCGGGGTTCGACCGCGACTTTCGCAAGGGCAAGAAGCCCTCGGACCACGCCCCCGTGCTGTTCGACTTCGCCGAGTAGGCGAGGCGGCCCGGTCGGAGGCAGCCCCTCGAAGTCCCCGTTCGCTTGCCAGCCTCACCGCCCGCCGATACGTTCGCGGCGCACCGCCCCGGCATCGAGAGGCGCGTGGTGGTGTGAGCGAAGGAAGAGGGAGCACCTTGCCCGACCTGATGTACGACAAGCACGACGTCTACGCGATCTTCACCTACAACCGCCCCGAGCGGCTCAACGCCCTCGGCGGGGAGCTCACACGCCTGCTGGCCGAGGCAGTCGACGATTTCAGCAACGACCCCAACATGCGCGTCGGCATCGTGACCGGCGCCGGCCGGGCCTTCTCGGCGGGTGGCGACCTCAAGGAGATGGCCGAGTCCGCACAGGCCGGGGAGCGTCGCGACGATGGCGCGCGGACGCTGGCCGATACGTTCCCGTACTCGCAGAACGAGAAGCCGTTCATCGCCGCTGTCAACGGGCTCGCCATCGGCGGCGGCTGCGAGACGGCGCTCGACTGCGATATCCGCATCTGCTCGACCGACGCCTTCTTCGGGCTGTTCGAGCCGAAGCGCGGCATCCTCGCCGGCTACGCCATCCACCACATGCCGCGCGTGATCGGCCACTCGGCCGCGGCCTACGCGCTGCTCACCGCCGACCGCATCGAGCCCGAGCAGGCGCTGGCGTGGGGCCTGGTCACCGAGGTAGTCGAGCCGGACCGGCTGCTGCCCCGCGCGGTCGAGATCGCGGAGATGATCGCCGCCAACGCGCCGCTCTCGGTGCAAGGCACCAAGGCCGTGATCCAGGGCTGGCGCCTTGCCAAGATGGACGACTCGTACCGGCTCTACGACTGGGTTGGCAAGCACGTGCTGTCCTCGCAGGACGCGGTCGAGGGCCCGACGGCGTTCGCCGAGAAGCGCGACCCCGTCTGGCAGGGGCGCTGACGCTGGCACCCACAGTCGACCGACGAAGGGCCGCCCGCGGGCGGCCCTTCGCTTACCCCTCGTGGCTTGTAAACCTCCACCAAGCCTGTAGTCTTCGGGTTTCCCCGACGGGAGCCGGGAGAGCGGGAGCGTCGGCATGCGTGTACGAGGGGTGGGGGTGGAGGTCTTCCTCGTGACGCTGCTGGCGTTGGGGATCGTCGCGTGCGACCTCCTCAATCGAGGGGCCCAGCGTGCAGAGCTGGCTCGCGAGCGCGCCGCACTCGTCTCGCTGTACGAGGCGACTGAGGGTGAGAACTGGTCAGACGGCGAGAACTGGCTGAGCGACGAGCCCGTGGGCGAGTGGCAGGGCATCGTCACGGACCATCGCGGACGCGTCATCGTAATCGAACTCTGGCGGAGTCGGCAGCGGCTCGTCGGCACGCTTCCGCCTGAGCTGAGTGGCCTCGGGCATCTTCGAGCGCTGCAACTTGTTGGGCGCGGCCTGACGGGCCCGATCCCACCCGAACTCGGCAGCCTTACCAGGTTGCGCGTCCTGAACCTCTCCTCGAATGGACTCACCGGGCAGATTCCACCTGAGCTCGGGCAGCTGAGGGAACTGCGCGTGTTGAGCCTCGCCGACAACTACTTGAGCGGACCGATCCCCTCCGAGCTCGGGCGGCTGACGGGGATCAGGGAGCTCCATCTCGGACATAACCAGTTGAGAGCGACTATTCCACCGGAACTCGGGAACCTCGTTCACGTCGGCCTGCTCGGACTCGAGTACAACGACCTGGGTGGGGCGATCCCGGAGACCTTCAGTCGCCTGACAGAACTGCGTGGGCTGTACCTGTCGGGGAACCGGTTGGCCGGGCCCGTCCCCGAATGGATCAGCGGCCTCTCTCGCCTCGAAGAGTTGGCCCTCGGGGGGATGCGATTGACGGGCGAAATCCCGGACGAACTTGGTGAACTGCCAGCCCTGACGTTCCTCGACCTGTGTCACAATCAACTGGTGGGGGCTGTCCCGGCCTGGATGAGGGCCGCCAAGGACGGCTCGGTGTGGCTCGGGGGGAATGCCCTGGACAGGCCGCTTCCCTGCGCGTGGGACGAGTCTTTCCGACTCACTCCGCACATCTGGCTCGACGTTCCATGCGGCGATGACATATACCGCGATTGTTTGCTCCCCGATCCTGCAGCAAGCTCCACGCGCGCGTCGCCAGCCGTCCTGCAGCGTGAGCGTGACGCTCTCGCCGCGCTGTACCACGCAACAAACGGCAGGTACTGGTTCGAGCGCTGGGGCTGGCTGACGGATCGCCCCGTGTCGTCGTGGCGCGGGGTCGAGACTGGTCCCGATGGCCGCGTCATCGCGTTGGATCTGGAGCGTAACAACCTGCGGGGAACGATTCCCCGGGAGCTCAGCAACCTGCAGAACCTCCGGTCCCTGTCGCTCGCCGACAACGCGCTCAGCGGACGGATCCCCCCTGAACTCGGTGAGCTGTGGAGGCTGAGGCACCTGTCTCTGGACAACAATGACCTGAGCGGAGGGATTCCGGCCGCACTCGGGAATCTCACGCTGCTCTGGTCACTTTCTGTCTGCGGCAACCGACTGTCCGGGATCGTTCCGCCTGAACTCGCCAGTCTGTGGCAACTCAGCTACGCGTTCATATTCACGGGCAACGACGAGCTCCGCGGAGATCTGCCGCACGTCTCGTTCACTGACTACGTTCCGGTCTGGCCCGACCTGTGGCGCGCATGTGACTGATCCCGTCCGCCGCGGCGCGCATGCGTGACCCTCGTCGCGGTACCCTGCACGCCACGAACACGACACATCGACGGAGGTGGGCGATGACGACGACGGTCGAGAGCGTAGTGGAGGTTGAGGCGCGCGACGGCGGCGTGGCCGTGGTGCGCATGAACCGGCCGGAGCGGCTCAACGCACTCAACCCCGCGCTCATCCAGGGCCTCAACGACTACTTCGCCGCCTTCAAGGCCGGCTCCTACCAGACCCGTGCCATTGTCTTCACCGGCGCCGGCCGCGCCTTCTGCGCCGGCGGCGACTTCTCGCCCAAGGACCCCGACGCCGAGCCCGACCCGTGGCGTCGCGGCCATCCCGAGGCCGAGCCGATCCGCGCCATGCGCGACTGCGACGCACCCATCATCGGCGCCCTCAATGGCTACGCGATGGGCGGGGGCTTCTCGCTCGCCATGGCCACCGACCTGCGCATCGCAGCCGATGACGCGGTCTTCCAGGTCGCCCAGATGAAGCGCGGCATCGTGGCCGAGTACGGGCTCAGCTACTTCCTGCAGGAGCAGCTCGGCCGCCAGCGCGCCCTCGAACTGATGCTCAGTGCGCGCCGCATCGACGCGCAGGAGGCGCTTGACCTCGGCCTTGTGCTGGAGGTCGTGCCGCGTGAGGAGCTCGAGGCGCGTGCCGTCGAGTTCGCACAGGAGATCGCCAGCGGCCCGCCGCTCGGCATGTCGGCGACCAAGCGCATGGTCTCGGTGGTCGAGGAAGACGACCTCTCGCGCGTGCAGGAGCTCAGCATCGGCTACAACCGCCAGCTCGGCGCGACCGAGGACGGCGCCGAGGGCATCAACTCGTTCCTCGAGAGGCGCGAGCCGCAGTTCCAGGGCCGCTAAGCCGGTCTGAGCCTCTGATCCCCTCTCCCCCCGCCGGGGGGAGAGGGTAAGGGTGAGGGGGGCCACGGGAGTGCCGCCTGCGCGACACTCGCTCGCCGCAGCTTCCTCCCTCGCGGAGAGTGAGCCGGGACGCCCCGGTAACTACTCGTCGAGGCCGAAGACGCGCACGGCGTTGTCGCGGAGGAACTTCGGCCAGACGTGCTCGCGGAACGGCACGTATGGCATGTCGCGGAAGATGCGGTCGAGCGAGAGCCCGGCCGGGAAGTAGCCGGCGTACATCACCTTGTCCGCACCTCGCGTGTTCGCGAACTGCACGATGTCGTCGGGGTAGTGGTTCGGGGCGAACGCGCTGGTCGAGTAGTAGAGGTTCGGCCACTTCAGCAGCAGCTTCGCGGCCAGCCACGTCCACGGCTCCCCGCCGTGCCGCATCACGAACTTCAGCTCCGGGAAGAACCAGCACACCTCGTCGATGAGCGAGACGTCCTGCGGCGCCATCGGCACGCGCGGGCCGGGTACGCCCGTCGTGCAGAGGATCGGGATGTCGAGCTCCACGCACTTCGCGTACACGGGGTACATCCGCTTGTCGTTGATCGGGCACTGCGGGTGCACGAACGCAGGCGTGACGCTCGCGGCCTTCACGCCCAGGTCCTCCACGGCGTGCTGTAGCTCGCGCAGCGCCGGGACGCCGCGGTTGGGGTCGACGCTGACGCTGCCGAAGAAGCGGTCCGGGTAGCGCTCCATCGCTCGCCGCCCCGGGTCTTCCGTCTCGAGCCCGACGCCGAGCAGGGCCTTCCAGATGCGGTGCCTGTCCATCTGCTCCACGGTGAAGTCGATCATGTCGTCGACGGTGCCGTCCTTCGGCACGTCGGGCAGGGCGTGGTACTGGTACTGCACCGGGAAGTCGAACGCGTCCAGCGACTCCGCGTCGCGCAGCAGCGGGCGTAGCCAGTCGTACGCGCCGCCCTTCTCGGCAGACGGGATGCCGAGGAGCGTGTCGACGATGTCGATGTCGGTGGGCATGGTGCTCTCGGTCTCGGTGGTCATGGGAGGCTCCTCGCTGCTTCTTGCCGCTGTCTCGCGGAGCGCCCGCAAAAGGGGGACTCATCCCCCGGGGCACGCCCGGATCGGTGCACGAGCGCAGTGTAGTGGCTGCGTTGACCCGGCTTGCGCGGGTGCGCCCACCGCTCCTCGTGAGCGCGCCATGCGCGCGCGGCTGGTATCGTCGTGCGGTACGAAACGGGACGCCCGTGGCCATTCCAGCCCAGGATCCGGCGGCCGCAGCAAGGCTCGCCGCGCTCACCCACGACGGCATGCACGACCTCGCGCCCGGGACGGCCGCGCTCGCGCCGTCGACAGTGTCCGCCACGGCTGCCGCGAACGGAGCACCACCCATGGCGGCTGCTGCCGTGGCCGCCGAGCCACAGCGCCGTCGAGGGCTGTTCTACGGCTGGTACATGATCGCCGGGATGATGGGGATCCACTGGTACGTCAGCGCGTCCTTCGTCTACGGCTTCGGCGTGCTCTTCGTCCCCATCCTCGAGACCTTCGGTTGGAGCCGCAGCGTGGGCTCGCTGACGGCGCTGTTCATGCAGCCCGTCGGCGGCGCCGTGGGGCCGCTGATCGGCGCATTCGTCGACCGATACGGGGCACGGCCGGCCGCGATCGGCGGCGTGGTGTGTATCGGCCTCGGGATCATGTCGCTGGCGTTCATGCAGGCGCTCTGGATGCTGTTCCTGTCGTTCTCGCTCGTCTCGATCGGGATGAGCTCGACGATGGGTGTGGGCTTCAACACCGCGATCGTGAACTGGTTCCGTCGCCAGCGCGGCAAGGCGCTCGGCATCGGCTTCTCGGGCGGGGCGCTGAGCGGGCCGTTCGT
This sequence comes from Dehalococcoidia bacterium, assembly GCA_965208885.1. Classification (GTDB taxonomy): domain Bacteria; phylum Chloroflexota; class Dehalococcoidia; order UBA2979; family UBA2979; genus VXMT01. Next base: position 97,007 of record CBDBPS010000002.1, on the reverse strand, counting down.
CGTGATTGTCGTGTGGCTCGAGGCGACCTACGGCTGGCGCGAGACGGCGTTCATCCTTGGACTCGGCATGCTGCTGTTCGGCATCCCGTGCGCGATGCTTATCCGCTCCAACCCTTCCGACAAAGGCCTCAACCCGGACGGTGACAGCGACGCGGAGGTCGCCGCGATGGGCAACCCCGTCGAGGGCGGCATGACCTCCGGACAGGCGCTGCGGGACCGCAACTTCTGGATGCTCGCGCTCATCTACGGCGTGCTCATGACGGGCATCTCCGGCTTCATGCTGCATCAGATCCCATACCTGGTGAGCCTCGGTTTCTCGCGCGAGGCAGGCGCGCTCAGCCTCGCCGTGATGACGCTGGTGAGCCTGCTGGGACGGGTGCTCGGCGGGATGCTGATGGACTACCTGACGCGCCGCGACTTCGACCTGCGGATCGTGCCCGCGCTGCTGCTGGCCATCCAGACGTCGTCGCTGATCGTGGTTGCGTACGCGACGAGCTACTGGCAGATCGTGATCTTCGCATCGCTCTTCGGAATCAGCTTCGGCGGGATGATCCCCTCGCGCCCGGTGCTGGTCGGGCGGCTCTTCGGACTGCCCTCTTTCGGCACCATCCAGGGCCTGACGAACTTCACGTCGGTGCCCTTCGCCGTGCTCGCGCCGATGGTGCTCGGGCTGTTTTTCGACCTCCAGGGCACCTACTTCACGGGCGTGCTCTTCCTGGCAGCGCTCAGCGCCGCCGCTATCCCGCTCTCCCTCCTGCTGCGGCTCCCCCGCGGCGCGGGGAACCCGTTCCTGCAGACCGAGGGGCCGTCGGAGCCGAAGGCGGCATGACCCCCGCCCTCAACACCTTCGCGGGCAACCCGCTCAACCGCTCCTCGAACGAGCGCCGCGACCGCGCCTGGCTCGAGGCCGCACTCGCCGACCCGGGCGCGCGGTACCTCGCGTTCCGCGACCTCGACCCGCTCGTGAGCGGCGCCGAGGCGTCACCAGCGCTCGCCTGGCGCGGCCGCGGCGCACTCCCGGGTGTCGGCGGCGAACAGGTACTGCTCGGCGTCCTCGATGGGTCGCCGCACGTCGCCGTGGACGTGAGCTCGGCCGAGCCATCAGCCCTCGACGTGCTCGCAGGCGACGATGCGTTCATGGGCGCGCGCGACGCGGGGGCGGCGCTGGCGCAGCAGGAGACGGGCATCCTTGCGCAGGCGCGCTCGATGCTGGACTGGCACGCGCGCAACGGGTTTTGCGCCGCCTGCGGGGGCGAGACCGCGCCGCGCCTCGGCGGCGACATGCGCCACTGCCACGCCTGTGGGGCCGACCACTTCCCGCGCGTGAACCCCGTGGTGATCGTGCTCGTCGCGCGCGGCGACCGCGCACTGCTCGCCAACCCCACCGCGCGTCGCGCGCCGATGTACACCTGTGTCGCCGGCTTCCTGGAGCCGGGCGAGAACATCGAGGAGGCGGTGCGCCGTGAGGTGTTCGAGGAGACCGGTGTGCGGGTGGGCGCGGTGCGCTACCACTCCACGCAGCCGTGGCCGTTCCCGTCGTCACTCATGATCGGCTGCCACGCCGACGCCGCGAGCGCCGAGATCGAGGTCGACCACGACGAGATCGGTGATGCCCAGTGGTTCACCCGCGACGACGTCCGGGTAGCCCTCGCGTCTGCCGGGGAAGGCGCGGGCCCCTCGCCGGACGTCGGGTTCGGCGTGCCCCCGCCGTTCACGATCGCGCACCAGCTGATCCGGGCGTGGGTGGAGGAGCCTGGCGACACAGTGCGGTGAGCGCACCCCTCAACTCGGTCACACGCTGGAGTGACGGAGCGAGGGACTCTGAGAGGCCGGGTAGTTACTCAGCCACTTCGGCCGCGCCATGGTCGGCTACCGGGTTCCTCCGACTGATCCGCCACTTGTCGCCGCTCTCCGTGAACTCGATCCGGTCGCCAGGTTGGAGGCCGAGCCGATCCCGAAGCTCCTTCGGGACCGTGATCCGGCCACCGCTTGTGACACGCGCCGTCAGCTCGTTCTGACTCATCACTACCGCCCGATGAATACCGGGTCGCGCTTCTCGACGAACGACATCACCGCCTCGCGGCGGTCCTGCGTGTTCAGCGACGGCGTGTTCGCGTCGTGCTCGTACGGGAGCACCTCGGCCAGCCGGTCCGTGCGGTGCATGAGCTGCTTGATCGAGCGCACGCACAGTGGCGGGTTGTTCGCGATCTCGGACGCCAGCACGCGCGCCTCGGCCATGACCTGGTCGTCTGGCAGGACGTAGTTCACGAGCCCGCGCTCAAACGCCCACGCCGCGTCGTAGACGCGCCCGGTGAGCGCCATCTCCATCGCCGTCCCGCGCCCGACGACCGCCGGCAGCGAGTGCGACGAGCCGGTGTCTGGTACGAGCGATCGCTTTACGAAGATCACCGAGTAGCGCGAGCTCTCCGCGGCGACGCGGATGTCCGACGCCATCGCCAGCGAGAAGCCCGCGCCGGCGGCGACACCGTTCACCGCCGCGATGACGGGCTGCGGCATCGCCTGCAGCTTGGGAGCGAGCGGCGGGATGCTGGTCATTGGGTCGAAGGGCTCGGGTTCGCTCGGCGTCAGGCCCCGCGCCTGCGACATGACGTCTGCGCCGGAGCAGAAGCCGCGGCCGGCGCCGGTGAGGATCACGACGCGGATGTCGGGGAACTCGCCCGACAGCTCGTCGAGGGCCATGTGCATGTCTCGCGTGAGCGCGCGGTCGAGGGCGTTCAGCGCCTCGGGGCGGTTCATCGTGACGGTGGCGATGTGGTCCTTGCGCTCGATGGTGAGGTGCTCGTACGACACGTTGGTTCCTTTCGCAGTTGGCGCCGGACGCGGAGTTGTGGGCGCTCGGCAGCGGCCATGATAGCCCGAAGGGTGCGCTGACAGAACGCCGGGCGGGCTCAGGCTGCGGCGGGCTCCTCGACGGCGCCGGGCAGGCGGGGCCGCCGCGCGACCAGGATGAGCAACGACGCCACCGCCCACGCGCCGGCGACGCCGAACATCGCGAGGTCGTAGTTGCCGAAGGTGTCGAAGTAGGTGGCCACGAGGATCGGCCCGGACGCCGAGATGAGCATCGTGAAGGGCATCGCCACCGATCGCACGGCGCCGATGTAGCGGCGACCGAAGTAGGTGGCCCAGATCGTCTCCTGGAGCGGGATCTGCCCGCCGATGCCCCACCCAACGACGAAGAACCCGATAGCGAGCATGAGTGTCGCCTGCGTCTGCGCAGCCAGCACGATGATGACCATCGCGACGGCGTTCATTACGAAGCTCAGGGACGTGGAAAGCCGCTCGGACCACACGTCGGCCATCCAGCCCCACACAGGCTTCGAGAGGCCGGCGGGGATCGCGAGGATGGAGAGCATGATCGCGGCGGTACCGCGGCTGAACCCGGAGTCGCTCAGGTACGGGATGCTCAGGATGATGATCGTCATCAGCCCGAGGCTCCCGAGTCCGAACGTCACGATCAGCACGTACAGCGCCTGCGTGCGGATCGCCTGCGCGCGCGTGAACGAGTTGGCAAAGTCAGCGATCGCGCGCGCGCCGCCGCCGCTCGCCATCTGGCGCTCGCTCTTGCCGTCGGGGTGCATGCCGTAGTCCTCGGGCGTGCGGCGCATGATCGCCGCGGCCGGGTATCCCAGCACCACAACGCCCAGCGCCATGACGCGCCACGTTGCGCGCCACCCGAACTCGTCGACGTACCAGGTGGCGACCACGGGCAGGAGGATGCCAGCCATCGAGACGCCGATGGAGGCGAGCCCGATGGCGCGTCCGCGCTGCTCCACGAACCACTTGGAGAGCGTGACGTTGACGGCGAGGAACCCGAGTAGCGCCGACCCGAGCATGCTGAAGATGCCGCGCAGGATCACCCACTGCCACAGCTCCTGCACCTCGGACAGCGCGAAGAGCGCGCCCGCCAGGAACGTCGCGCCGATGAACATCAGCGGCCGCGCGCCGTAGCGGTCCACGTACGCGCCGACGAAGAAGCCGGCGAAGGCCATGAAGAACTGGCCGACGGTCTGCCCGTACAGGAACTCCGCTCGCGTCCACCCCAGCTCGTCGCTCATCGGCACGAGGAACGCCCCGGCGATGTAGCCCTGGGCGGCTGCTGTGGTGAAGGCTGCGAGGAAGGCCCCGCCCACCATCCACCAGCCGTAGAAGATGCGCGGCCGCCTCGTCGACGCGACCGCGGCAGGTCCGGGCGCTGCGGGCGCCATCATGTCGCCGTTGGTCGCGGGCGGTGCGGGCATCGCGAGGGGCGGCGCACCGTTCGACGAGTCGTTGAGCCCGTCGTGGGTGAGCGGCGTCACGGTGACCGGGGCTGCCGAGCCGGCCGGGCGTTCCTGCGTCACGCTCACGTGCGTCTCCTGAAGTGGCACCGAACGTTAACTATAGGGCCAGCGTGCCTTGAACGGGTTCGCGCTGAACGGCAGCCGAGCGCCTCAGCAGCGTATGTTGCGGATCGGGGATGATTCCGAGTATCAGGCAAGGAGGTGTCGACGTGGACGCGGTGAAGCAAGGTCTGGCGGTACTGCTGATCGCGACGACGGTCGCGGTGTTCGCCAACCTGATTCTCACGCCCGTCTACCACGATGGCGGGGCGGACTACCCGGTGTGGGAGGCCATCAACTGGTTCATGGCCCCCGCAACACTCATCGCGCTGGTCGTGGGTTACATGCGCAAGCGCGCGCAAGCCGGGGAGGAGCCCGCAGTCGTCGAGTACGTGCGCGTGAGCTTCGCGTTTTACGGGGCGGTCGTGCTGGCTATGCTCTTCTTCTGGGGCTGGATCTGGACGCTCAACCCGGACAGCGAGACCGGGGAAGCGGTGACGTCGCACATCGTCTACTTCCCGTTCGTCGACGCGCTGTTCGTAGTCATCACGCTGGCGACTGGGCGCTACCTGTGGGGCGAGGCCAGGAGCCGGTAGAGGCGACTAGCGCGGCGTCAGCGGGAGCAAGGCGATGCCCTCGATGTGCTCAAAATGGCGATCGGCGGACGCCAGTTCGGCGCCGGTTTCCATCGCGTGCGCGGCGATCCAGGCATCGTTGGTCGGTACGGGGCGACCCTTCGCCCGGAGCGCGGACATGATCCGCGAGTAGCGGTCGGCGGTGGTCTGCCCGACCGGAAGGAAGCGCACCTGAGGGTGGTCCAGGAATGTCCGTAGCTGGGCGAGGTTCTCCTCATAGCGCGATCCGCGCCTGAAGCCAAAGAGCTGTTCCCCGATCACGATGGCCGAGAGGAAGACTTCGTCAGCCGCGTGAACCAGATCTCCCAGTGCGGCATCGCCCGCCATGTACCGGGAATAGGCATTGGAATCGAGCAACAGCCTCACTTCCACATTTCCTCATCGATCGTCTCGAATTCCTCGATCGCCTTGTTGAACTCTTCGTACTCCGCCTGCGTCCACACGCCGAACAGGTGGTCGAGGCTGTTACCGATGGGGCCCGGGCTACGCCCATCGTCGTCAAGGCCCGCGCCTTTGCGGAGCAGCCGCAGCGCGGCCTGGTTGAGGGAGATACCTTCGCGCTGCGCAAGGCCCCGGAGCCGGGCGCTGAGCTCGTCGTCAAACCCACGGACGGTGAGTTGGTGCATGGCCGTCCCTTCGTGACTCATTGTGACTCACTATGAGTCATTCTGGTGAGTCGTGGGTGGGCGAGTCAACGCGTCGTCCGACGTCTGCGGTCCTGCCGGGACGAGCGCACCGTCGTCCCCCATCCCCTGATGCGTCGACTGTTGCACCGCCGCGGCTACTCCCGGAGCCACCGTCGCGACTGGTACCGCCGGTACCGCAACCGCCGAGGGCACCACAGGTGGCGTCGGCGCCGAGGGCGCCGCGCCTGCCGAGATCTCGCCCCACTGTGGGCGGCGGATGAGCAGGATGCAGATCGCCGCGAAGATCGAGCAGCTCGACAGGACCGTGAGCGCGATCTCGTAGCTGCCGGTGCGGTCGAACATCCACCCGGCGAACACCGGGCCGATGACCCCGAGCGGCATTGCGGCGCTGTGCGAAAGCCCTCGGATCGTGGCGAAGCGCCTCGTGCCGAAGTAGTCGGCGACGACCGTCTGGCTCATCACCACGAATGTCGCGTGCCCGGTCGCGAACGTGAGGTAGTAGACCGGGATGAGCCACAACTGGGCGGGGTTGAGCCTGCTGAAGATCAGCAATCCGATGCCGATGAGCACGAAGGACACGACGAACATCGGACGCCGCCCGACCATGTCGCCGACCCAGCCCAGCGCGTAGCGCATCGCGATCTGGAACACCGCGTAGAAGCCGGCGATGGACGCGGCCGCCGGGAGTGAGAACCCGGTCGACTCGAGGTGGGGAATCTGGTGCACGATCCACGTGCCGAGGATCGCGCCGCCCAGCCCGGAGGACATCGCGAGCAGGTAGAACGCGGGCGTGCGCAGCACCTCGCCGACGCTCATCCCCGTGGCGAGGGCGGCCGGTGCGCCGCGCGCGACTCGCTGCCGCGCGGCCTCGTCGAGCGGCACGCCGTCCGGGCCGGTCCCGTAGGGCTCGGGGCGGTCGCGGAGCGTCATCGCGAGCGGGAAGCCGACGATCCCGATGGTCAGCGCGGCGACGATTGCCGTCTCGCGCCAGCCCATGAACACGATCATCGCCGCGAGGACCGGCGCCGCGAGGCCGCCCGCGCCGTTGCCTGTCGACACCAGGCCCATCGCGCGGCCGCGCTGACGCGTGAACCAGTTCATCAGCGCTGCGCTGAACGGGATGAAGGAGCCGAGGCTCTGCCCGAACGCCATGACGAGGCTCGCGCCGTAGAACGCCCAGATGGTCCGCGACTGCGAGAACAGCAACAGTCCGACCACGAGCGCGAAGAGCCCGGTGAACGCCATGCGACGCGCGCCAAGCCTGTCGACCATGAAGCCGGTGAAGGGAGCGAGCAGCCCGTTCTCGAAGCTCCGCAGCGAGAAGGCGATCGAGATCTGCGCGATCGTCCAGCCCATCTCGTCGCGCAGCGGCGGGATGAACACGCCGAACCCGAAGACCGTGATGCCCAGCACGAGGAAGTTGCTGGCCGCGCCGGCCGTGGCCATGTACCAGCCGTAGTAGATGTCTGGCCACCACGAGGGCGCGCGGCGACGCGCCGGCGGCGCGCCTGTTACGGCTGCGCCTACTGCGCCGTCGCCCGAAGCCTGGGCAGGACCGTTCGACATGGCGCGTCATGATACGTCGCGCCATGCTCAGAGCCATGTCCCTGGCCTGGAGTCACGGGCCCGTCGAGGTGCGCGGTCAGCTCCTCCGGCGGCCCGTGGCCTCGGTGATGAGGTTCCACGATAGCGACACGGCAAGCGCACCCGTGCCGATGACCGCCAGCGCGAGGCTGTTGCGTGCGATACCGCCGGCGAAGTCGTCCGCGCTCACCTCCGCGAGGTCGAGGAGCTTGTCGGTCAGGAGCTCGGAAGTGAGCGCAAACGTCGTGCCGGCGTCGATGGCGATCTCGTCGCGCAGCGCCTCGAACACCGCGCTCGAGGCACCCTGGTAGATGGGCCCGGACACGAGGGCGATGGGCACAGCCGCAGCGAGTAGCGTTGCGGCAGACCACGCGACGCGCCCGCGCCACCTCGTGCCGCCGAGCGCGCCGACCCCTGCCAGCAGGATGACTGCGACTACGAGCGCGACCCAGCGACCGGACCGCACCTCATCCGCGGCCTCGCGCGCGCCGTCGAGCGCCTTCTCGAAGTCCTCGCGATCCTCGGCAGCGACCTCGAACACGTAGCCGTCGCCGAGGAACGCCCGGACGTCGTCGAGCGAGGCTGCGTCGTCCTCGGACAGGTCGGCCCGCAGGTCGGCATCGGTGTACGTCCAGTCCGTCGTGAACAGCGCCCGGACATCGTCGAGCGCGACGAGACCGTCGCGACCGGCGTCGCGTTCGAGGTCGGCGCGCAGGTCCTGCTCCGTGTATCGCACGGTGTCCGGCACGCGAGCGACGATGGCGTCGTCGATGGCCGCCCGGATCACGGGAAGAGCCTCCTCGACGACCCCGCCCACCGTGAAGCCGGGCGGCAGACACGCGGGCAGTTCGCTCCGGAGCACCTCGCGGGCCGCTGCGATCTCCGCGGCGCTCGTGCACGCGGGCAGACGTTCCAGCTCGCCGGTGAGCGAGGCGCCCGCTGCGGCCGTCAGCGCGGCCGCCGCCGAGTCCTTCGCGCCGGCGACGTCGAACTCGGCCGTGAAGCCCTCGGACTGGCCCGTGATGTACCGGGCGACGCCGGAAGCGAGCACCGCGACCTGCTGGTCGACCCACTCCCGGGGCATCGCCTCACGCAGGGCTGCTCGGACTTCATCCCTCGGCACCGCGAGGCCGTACGGCAACTCGACGACAGGGTCGACGTGTTCCTCGACGGCCGGCCCGATCACCGTGTCCTGTGCGAGGTCGTACGCGTCCGCCTCGGTGATGATGGCCTCGACCTCATCCGCCGCCGCCGCGGCCTGGGCGTCGTCGATCGCCACGCGAAGCTCGAAGGCGTCGGAGCGGCCGACGAGGTACGCGGTGAGCTGGCCGGTAGTCTCCTCGACCTGGGCGGCCAGCCACTCCGGCGTGACGATGCTCGTGAAGACGCGCACGAGGCTGTGGCGTGTGTTCCCGCTGCTCCCACCGAGGAAAGTCACCCACCCCTCGTCGCCCTCGTCGGCCCGCAGCGCCTCGCTCGCCCACGTGTCGAACATGGGCTCCAACTCGCGCTCGAGGAGCAGCTCGTACGCCCCGGACTCGCGCATCAACGTCGTCAGTTCTGCTACTGCTCCTTCGACGTTCTCCCCGAGGGCGATGGTGATCGTGAGTGAGTCGCGTTCCCCGGCCAGGTACTCCGCCAGTTGTTCGAGGGCGGGCGCGACGGCGGCATCGAGGTCCTCGGGCGGCAGCGCGCGGCGGACGGCGTCCGCGATCTGCTGCGTGGTCAGGCCCGAGCTGGCGATCGGGTTGTCCGAGAAGTCCTCGTTGAACTCGTCGGCATCCAGCTGCCGCGTGTCTTCGATCAGTGCGTCGAGGAGGTCACCGGTGATGAAGCTGTACGCGTCGACCTCCGCGAGCTGGTCGGGGTAGAAGCCCGGGCTCGCGACGGTCGAAGTCACCGCCTGCAGGGTCAGCAGGACGGCGAGCACCACCGCGAACGCGGCGCCCACGAAGACCGCTAGTATCCGACGAACCCAGATCATCGACACCGCGCCATCTTGCTTGAGCACGCGGCAGTACGCATCCCGCGATACGTCGACACGTGCGGGACGCTCGGCGAGCCGCCGTACACTGCGTGGACAGACGCCGAGGCCGGGGAGCGAACTCGTGGAAGTGCTGGTGGTTGCCTTCGGCGCCTCGATGCTGCTCGCGTTCGGCGCGGCGAGGCTCAGTGACGGGATGCGGCACCGTGCCGTAGGCGCCATCGCCGGGGCTGCGTTCGGCGTGTTTGGCTTGGCCGGGCTGCTCGGCGCGCTGCTCCTGATCGTCGTGCCGGCGTACCGGCGGGCGACGTACCGGCGCGACCACGAGGGCGCCCCGACAACCCTCGCACGCGGTAGCATGCACACGCGCGAACGAGGCCGACCTGGATCGGCCTGAGGAGGAACCATGACCACGACTGCCACGAAGTACGAGGCGATCAGCGTCGAGATGCGCGACCAGGTCGCGATCGTCAAGCTCAACCGGCCGGAGAAGCTCAACGCATGGGCGCCCGCCATGCAGACCGAGATCAACGACTTCGTCGATGACCTCAACGAAGGCGAGTACGACGTGCGCGCCATCGTCCTCAGCGGCGAGGGGCGGGCGTTCTGCGCGGGCGGCGACGTGACGGGATTCCCGGGCGCAAACCTCGACCAGAAGCGGCCGCCGTGGCGCCGAGCGCACGGCGAGTCCTACGCCATTCGCCACCTCCGCGACTGCGACGTCCCGATCATCGCGGCTATCAACGGCTTCTGCGTCGGCATGGGCTTCGGGCTCGCGCTGGCGACCGACCTGCGCATCGCGGCTGACGACGCGATCTTCCAGGTCGCGCAGACCAAGCGCGGCATCATCGCCGACTTCGGCCTGGGCTACTTGCTGCCGAAGGTCGTCGGCTCGCAGCGCGGTCTCGAGCTGATGTTCACGGGCCGCCGCATCAACGCGCAGGAGGCGCTCGAACTCGGCCTCGTGCTCGAGGTCGTGCCGCGCGAGGAGCTGATGGACCGCTCCATCGAGCTGGCGGCCGAGATCGCCAAGGGGCCGCCGCTGAGCATGGCCGCGATCAAGCGCATGGTGTACATGCTCGAGGAGAACGACCTCGCGCGCGTGCAGGACCTGACCAGCCCCTTCGTCAACATCATGTTCACCAGCGAGGACGGCATCGAGGGCGTCAACTCCTTCCTGGAGCGTCGCGACCCCGTCTTCGTCGGTCGCTAGCAGAGTCAAACGCGGCACTGGGCCGCACGAGAGGAGCATGCTATGTCCGAACTACGAGTCGAGGAGCACGGTCACGTCCGGCTGGTCGTCTTCGACAACCCGCCCGTCAACGCGATGTCGCCCCACTGGGACATCCAGGGCACCTTCGATGCCATCAGCGCGGACAAGGATGCGCGCGTGATCGTCATCACGGGCCAGGGTGACCGCGTCTTCTGCGCCGGCGCCGACGTGAAGGCCGCCGCGCGAGGCGACATGGTGGACCGTCCCGAGCGCACCGGCTCGCGCGAAGGTCGCGAGAACTTCTACTCGATCATGGAGTGCGAGGTGCCGGTGATCGGTGCGATCAACGGTCCCGCGCTCGGCGCGGGGCTCGCCATCGCCGCCTCGTGCGACTACCTGATCGCGTCGGAGCGCGCGGTCTTCGGCCTGCCGGAGATCGATGTCGGATTGCTGGGCGGCGCTCGCCACGCGATGCGGCTGTTCCCGCAGCACGTCGTGCGGATGATGCACTACACCGCGCGCCGCCTGGACGCGCAGGAGGCGTACCGCCTGGGCGCCGTCGACCGCGTCGCGGCCGTCGAGGACCTGCTCGACGTGGCGATGGAAGAGGCGGAGTTGATCGCCTCGAAGATGCCGATCGGCATCCGGCTCGCGAAGGAGAACCTGAACGTCATCGAGGACATGGACCTCCGCAACGGCTACCGCTTCGAGCAGACGCGAACGGCCATCCTGAAGGAGACCGAGGACGCGCAGGAGGCGAAGCTCGCCTTCGCAGAGAAGCGCCAGCCGAACTACGTGGGCCGCTAGCGTGACCGTCCCGCTCAGCGTCCACATCGTCGCGGCCGACGCGCCGGGGCTGATCGCACGCATCGTCGAGGCCGACCGGCTCGGCCTCGACACCGCGTGGCTCACGGTGGGTGGCGCGGCTCCGGATCCGTTCGCGGTGTTCGCCTCGGCTGCCCACGACGCCGAGCGGATCACGTTCGGCACCTCGATCGTCCCGACGTTCCCGCGCCACCCGATCACGATGGCGCAGGGCGCGATGACGGTGGACCAGCTCGCCCCCGGCCGGCTCAAGCTCGGCGTGGGGCCGAGCCATCGACCGGCCATCGAGGGCACGTGGGGCCTGCCGTTCAACAAGCCGCTGAGCCACCTTCGCGAGTACGTGACGGTGCTCAACGGGCTGCTCAACGAGGGCTCGATCGACTTCGACGGCGAGCAGATCAGCGCGCACGCGCGCCTCGCGCAGCCGACGCAGGTGCGGGTGATGATTTCAGCCCTACGCACTGGCTCGTTCCGCCTCAGCGGCGAGCTGACCGAGGGCGGCATCTCCTGGATGTGCCCGCTGCCGTACATCCGCGATGTCGCCATGCCAGCCCAGCAGGAGGGCGCCGACGCCGCAGGCCGCCCGAAGCCGGCGATGATCGTGCACACGCCCATCGTCGTCAGCGAGGACCGCGACGCGGTCCGTGCGGCGGCGCGGCAGCAGTTCGGCTTCTACCAGCGGCTCCCGTTCTACTCGCGCATGCTGCAGGCCGCGGGCTACGAGGAAGCGGCCGACGAGGAGTTCACCGACCGCATGGCCGACGGCCTGATCATCTCGGGCTCCGCCAACGAAGTCGGCGACCGCGTGCGGTCGATCGGCGAGTACGGCGTCGACGAGATGCTCGCCGCGATCGTGCAGCTGCCCGAGGGTGGCTCGGAGGCGCGGCGGCGCACGCTGGAGCTGCTGGGAGAGATCGCCTCCGAGTAGGGCGGCGCTCAGGCGGGGACCTCTCACAGGGGTTGAGACACACGAGCGCGGCCTCGCGGCCGCGCTCGAGGTATGTAAGGGTCCGGGGTCGCCCGGGCTGGAAACAACGTGAAACCTCACGTAAGTTGGAACCCTCACGAAACGTCACGCGCCCCGGCGAGCGGCTCACCTTATTCGAGCCCGCCCGGCCCACCGCCGCGGACTGGCGCGTACCGACTGGAGTTGCATGACCAACGGAGCCCCCGGCTCGAACGGCTCTCACGCCCCCAACGGCTCGAACGGCGCGACTACTTCGAACGGCGCACAGCCTGCCGCCCGCCCGATGTCGATGATGGAGGCGCGCGCCAGCGCGAAGGCGCCGCGCGGCTTCAGCGAGTGGAAACGCACCTTCACCGCGCTCAGCGAGCGCGACTACGCCATCTACTTCGGCGGCAACCTCGCCTTCTTCATGGCGATGCAGATGAACCAGCTCCTGCGCGGGTACCTCGCGTTCGAGTTGACCAATGCCGCCTCCGCGCTCGGCCTCGTTGCGCTTGGTATCGCGCTACCCATGCTCTTCGTCTCTCCGTTCGGTGGGGTGATCGCGGACCGCTACAACAAGCGCACGCTGCTTCTTTTCACGCAGTCGATCGTGGCCGTGGCGAACACGGTGCTCGCGGTGCTGATCTTTGCCGACATGATCGAGTTCTGGCACCTGCTCGCCGGCTCCGTGTTCCTCGGCCTCACGATCTCGCTCGCGATGCCGGCGAGGAACGCGCTCGTCCCGCAGCTCATCCCGCAGCACAAGATGATGAACGCCGTCTCGCTGCAGATGGGCGGGATGAACTTCACGCGCATCATCGGCCCCGCCATCGCCGGTGTGCTGCTCGTCCCGCTCGGCCTCGGGCCGGTGTGGACCTTCTCCGTCCTGCTCTACGTCGTCGCCATCGCCACGACGCTGCTGCTGCCGCGTCACGGCATGGTCTCGAAGGCCGACAACGCCGGCTTCATGAGCGAGATGGCCGAGGGCTTCCGCTACTCGATGTCCAACCCGCTGATCCGGCTGCTGATCCTCACCGGCCTGGTCATGCCGCTCTTCGCGTTCCCCGTGCAGCTCGTGCTGCCCGTGTTCGCCGAGGAGGTCTTCGCGATGGGGCCGACGGCGCTCGGCATCCTCATGGCCTCGGCCGGCGTGGGCGGGCTCATCGGCGCACTGATCTCGACGAGCATGGACACGATGCCGCTCAAGGGCCGCATCATGCTCGCCGGCGCGGTCATCCAGGGCCTGTTCTTCATCGCATTCGCGCTCACGCCGTTCTTCGCCGCGGCAGCCGTCTTCTTCGCGCTCGGGAACGTCGGCGGCATGCTCTTCATGACGACGAACAACTCGGTTATCCAGGCGCGCGTCCCGGAACGCTACCGCGGACGCGTGCTCTCGATGCTCATGATGTCGTTCGGGATGATGCCGCTCGGCGTGCTGCCGATGACGATCGTCGCCGACATGATCGGCGCGCCGGCCGCCGTGGCGGGCGCGTCGGCACTCATGATCCTGACGCTGCTCGCGTTCTTCATCTTCAGCAAGCAGATCCGCCAGCTCCGCGTCACACCGGGCCGCGCTGCCCGGCTGTCGCCGGCGCAGGCCGCGACGGCCGTGGCCGAGGGCCGCATGACACGCGAGGAAGCCGACCGCGAGATGCGCGGCGAGGGCGACGAGGACCTCGAGGCCGCGTCGGCTGCGACTCCCGTGCATGCGTCGAACGGCGCCTCGCTCACGAACGGTGGGACGCCCACGCTCACGCACGGCGGCATGATCGCCGTCGTCTCCCTCGACGCCGACGGGACACGCGTCGAAGGACGTTCGCAGCCGGTCGTGTAGCGCGCGACGAGATCGACACCCTCACGGCTAACAGACTAGACTGCTGACTAGTCTGTTCCCAGAGAGCCGGAGGCGTCGATGAGCCGCACGTGGCAGGTACAGGAAGCAAAGGCCCGCTTCAGCGAACTGATCGAGACGACGCTCGCCGAGGGGCCACAGATCGTGACGCGTCGTGGCGTCGAGACCGCCGTGGTGGTCCCCATCGAGCAATGGCGGCGTATCGAGCGGTCAGGGAGGCTGAACCTGAAGGAGTGGTTGCTCGCGCCTGAAGCGCGCACGGAGACGCTGGTTCCGCCGCGCCGCGAGCTCCGGATGCGCCCGCCACTCACGTTTGACGACTAGCACTGGCGTGTACCTGCTCGACACCAACGTCGTGTCCGAGCTGCGCCGCCCGCGCCCCCATCCCGTCGTGCTCGCATGGATCCGCGCAATGCCGCTTGAGCGGCTCTACCTGTCCGCCGTCACAATCGGCGAGATCCAGGCCGGCATCGAGACAACTCGGGCCCAGGATCCTGACAAAGCGGACGAGCTCGAGGAGTGGCTCGAGGCGCACGTGCTCGCTCCGTTCGACATCCTCAGCATGGATGCGGACGCGTTCCGCGAGTGGGCCCGACTGATGCACGGCCGATCCAACACGCTGATCTACGACGCCATGATCGCCTCGATTGCTGTCGTGAACCGCCTGACTGTCGTGACTCGGAACGTCCGCGATTTCGAGCAGCTCGGCGTACCTGTGCTCAACCCCTTCGAGACCTAGCCTCCAGCCGTCGGCCCCCTCGCACGTCCTCGCTCGCGTACCCTGCGCGCGGGAGGTGCGAGACATGGAACTGACGGGCATCGAGGGTAAGGTCGCGGTCGTTACCGGCGCCGGGCGCATGCGCGCCATTGGCCGCGAGATCGCGAAGGCGTTTGGCGCGGCCGGCGCGAACGTCGTCATCACCGGCACGGGGCGCTCCCCCGACCGCTACCCCGACGACGAGCAGGCCGCCGGCTGGCGGGACATCGACTCCGTCGCCGAGGAGATCGAGGCGATGGGGAGCCGCGCGCTCCCCGTCGTGAGCGACGTCTCGGACGACGAGGCGGTACAGGCGCTGCTCGCGCAGACCCTCGACACGTTCGGCCGCGTCGACTTCGTCATCAACAACGCAGCAGCGGCGCGCGGCGCAGACCGCGTGCCGGTCGTCGACATGCCGATCGACTGGTGGGACCTCGTGCTCCGCGTGAACGTGCGCGGCACGTTCCTGATGAGCAAGCGCTTCGGCCAGCACCTCATCGACCAGGGCGAGGGCGGCGCGATCGTCAACATCTCCTCGGTCGCTGGGAAGCTGCTGCCGCCGAACGCGACGGCGTACTCGTCGAGCAAGGCGGCGATCCAGGCGCTGTCCGCAGGGATGGCGCAGGAGGTCGGCATGTACGGCATCCGCGTCAACACGATCTGCCCCGGGGTCATCGACAACAACCGTCTCGACGACATCCCGCGCGACAGCGAGCAGTGGGCGCAGACCGTCGAGCGCATCCCGCTGCGACGCCCGAGCGCCGGCGAGGACATCCCGAACATGACGCTGTACCTGTGCAGCGAGCAGGGCTCGTGGGTGAGCGGCCAGGCCATCAACGTCGACGGCGGGATGATGGTCCAGCACTAGGCGTTGTTACGCTTCGATGCGTCGCGGCGCAGCTTCCTCGTACCACGACTGACCTACGAGAGGCTGGCTACTGACGATGCCGCCGAAGGACGACCTGATCCGTGTCCTGGTCGTGTTCGGCGTGAGCGTCGGAGGTGGCCTCGTGTTCATGATGGTCTCCCCGTGGCCCTGGTTCGTGGCAGGCCCGATCAGCCTCACCTATCTGGCGGCGGTCGCGGAGTGGTACAGGCGGCGGTACGGCGACCGCTGGCCGCTATATGGCCATAGTTGGTGGGAGCACGCGCAAACCTGGCCGACGTGGAACCCGTGGGTCCTCGGTGGCCTCGGTGGCCTCATCGGCATCCTCGCCGCCCTCCTCATGATCCTCATCGAGAGTATTGCCTGGTCTGGTTGGGAGTGACGATGAAACGCTGGCTGCAGCAACCGAGCACCCCGGCGAAGCCCTGCGAGATCCTGCGCGACGGCGAGGTCATCGTGGAGGGGCGGTGGTCGCAGCTCTTCGGTTTCATCGAAGTCGACTGACCTGCCGCACCCCGGGCGATGCGACGCCCGCCGCGTACCCGCTATGCTGCGCTCCGGCCCCGGGAACCATCGAGGAGACCGACCGTGCACCTGATGTACTTCACCGAGCAGCCGATGTCGGCCTACCCCGAGGACGCCGTCGGCGACGAGGGCGTCACGGCGCTCATGTTCTCCAACAGCAACTTCGACCCCGTGGCGGGCAGCCAGCTCTACAACGAGCGCCTCGTCGAGTACCAGCTCGCCGAGGAGGTGGGCTTCGACGGCATCATGCTCAACGAGCACCACAACGCGCCCTTCTGCATGCAGGCGCAGATCACCGTGTGGGCGAGCATCCTCGCCGCCGCCACGGAGCGGATCAAGATCGTGCTGCTCGGCGCGCCGCTGCCGACCATCGACAACCCGATTGCCATCTCCGAGTCGCTCTCGATGGTCGACATGATCTCTAAGGGCAGGCTCGTCGCCGGCATCGTGCGCGGCGCGGGCACCGAGCAGTTCGCGAACAACGTCAACCCGGCCTACAACCGCGAGCGCTTCTATGAGGCGCACGAGTTGCTCGTGAAGACGTGGACGGAGCCCGGCCCGTGGCGCTGGGAAGGCGACCACTACCAGTTCCGCGTCGTGAACCCGTGGGCGCTGCCGCTGCAGAAGCCGCACCCGCGCATCTGGGTGCCCGGCACGGCCAGTCCCGAGACGATCGTCTGGTGCGCGAAGAACCGCTACCCATACATCTGCCTCAACACACCCATCGAGCAGACGAAGCAGATCTGGCAGGTCTACGAGGACGCCGCGCAGGAGGCAGGCTACACGTCGGGGCCCGAGCACCGCGGCTACCTCATCCGTGTCCACGTCCAGGACACCGAGGAGCACGCGCTGGAGAACGCCCGCCAGTACATGTGGATGCAGGGCGAGTTCACCGGCCTCGGCCACGCTGTGTGGTCGGCGCCCACCGGGTACAGCTCGCCGACGAACCGCGAGGGCGCCGTGAAGCGCGCCAACGCGCCGATCGAGACCACGAGGCGAGCAACGCCGTTCGAGGACCAGCTCCAGGACCGGCTGCTCATCGCGGGCACTCCGGACCAGGTCGTCCAGCAGCTGCGCGTACTCATCGAGGAGACCCGGCCGGGCATCATGGCGCTGTGGGGGAACGACGGTCACGTGAGCCACGAGGACTCGAAGCGCTGCATCGAGCTGCTCGGCAGCGAGGTGCTACCCGCGCTGCGGGAGATCAGCGATGAACTCGGTCTCGCGGGGCCGTTCGAGGCAGACGCGCCGATCAGCTCGCGGTTCCTCGAGCCGCCACGCATCCCCGCGGCAGCGATGGCGTAAGGAGCACAGACATGGTCATCGACAACCCCAGCAACGAGGTCGCGCTCGGCGAGATCGTCGACACGTACATCAACCTGCCCGCGGAGGAGCGTCGCGAGGACCTGGACCCCAACATCGCGCGCTGGTTCGGCGGGAAGTCGCCGGACCTGCTCGGTGGGGTGGGCCCCGACCGGGTCGTCGACCGCATGGACAACGCTGGCGTGCAGATGGGGCTGCTCAACGTCTCGCTCGGCGGGAGCCTCGAGAACCCGCACGTCGGCGGATACGGCGGTGTGATGGCGATCGACGACTTCCGCGCGTCGTGCCAGCGCGTGGTCGACGCGGTCAACGCGTACCCGGACCGCTTCCGCGGCAGCTGCAACATCGACCCGACGCAGGGGATGAACGCCGTGCGGATGGTCGAGATGGCGGTCAACGAGTTCGACTTCCGCACGGTGCGCGTCATGGGCGCGCTCGTGAACATGCCGCCCAACCACCCGCTGATGTACCCGATCTACACGAAGTGCATCGAGCTCGGCGTGCCAATCGTGATCAACGTCGGGGTGCCCGGACCGCTCCGCTTCGCGAAGTACCAGCGGCCGATGGACCTCGACGAAGTGCTCGTGACCTACCCCGAGTTGAACATCGTGGCGACGCACATCGGGCACCCGTGGCACGTCGAGACGGTGGCGCTGCTGCAGAAGCACGCGAACTTCTACCTGATGACGTCGGGCTTTTCACCGCGCTACATCCCCGACGAGGTGGTGCATTACATCAACACGCGCGGCCGCGAGCGCGTGATGTGGGCGTCGGACTACGCGATCCTGACGTTCGAGCGCGCCGTCGCCGACGGACTCGCGCTACCCTTGCGCGAAGGCATCATGCGTCGCTATATGCGCGAGAACGCCCTGTCCGTCTTCAACTTCGACTAGCGTTCGACCAGAGAGAGCACGGAGGTACCCATGCCCACACCAGCCCGCGTCGTCGTCGTCCCCGAGGGCCCCGGCCGTCTGCGCATCGAGGAGGTCGACCTCCCCGATCCCGGGCCGTATCAGGTGGTCGTGAAGCAGTTCGCGAGCGGCGTGTGCCACTCGCAGCTCCACCAGATGCACGGCCCGCGTCCCTCGCAGGCACTCCTCGGCCACGAGTCGACTGGCGTGGTTGTGGCCGCCGGCTCCGAGGTGGACCACGTCAAGGAGGGCGACCGCGTGATGGTCACGTGGGTGCCGCGCGACCGCGAGGCAACCCGCATCGCCGAGGGCGTGAGCCTGACGCTCGGCGACGGCAGCGTCGCCACTACGCCCGGCTGCTTCACGTGGGCCGACGCGACTATCGCCGACGAGCAATACGTCGTGCCCATGCCGGCCGACGCGCCCGTCGATGTCACGTCGATCATCGGCTGCGCCGTCATGACCGGCGCCGGCGCCGTGTACCACACGGCGGGCGTCAAGCGCGGCGAGAGCGTCGCGGTGTTCGGCGTGGGCGGCGTTGGGCTCTCGGCGATCACGGCGGCAGCGGTCGTCGGCGCAGACCCGATCATCGCCGTCGACCTGAGCGAGGAGAAGCTGGACTTCGCGAAGGAGTTCGGCGCGACCATCGGCGTCAACGCCTCCGAGGTCGACCCCGTCGCCCGCATCCACGAGCTCACGCAGCACCCGACCGCCCTCAAGCGCGACGGCACCCCGGTCTCCGGCGCCGACTACGCCTTCGACTGCATCGGCCTGCGCGTGACGATGGAACAGATCCTGCCGGCCGTGCGCGGCGGCGTGCTCGGCCACAGCAGCGGCGGCACGGCGGTGCTCGTCGGCGTCCCGCAGACGCCCGTCGAGCTCGACGCGCGCGACCTGCTGGTCACCGAGAAGAAGTACATCGGCAGCATCGGCGGCTCGTGCAGTCCCGACACGGACTTCCCGATGTTCCTGCGCTGGTTCAACGAAGGTGACCTGGACCTCGACGCGCTCGTCACGGCGCGCTACCCGCTCGACGGCATCAACGACGCGACCGACGCGCTCGAGGCGGGCCAGATCTCGGGCCGTTCGATCCTCGTGATGGACTAGGCCGAGCGGCTCCGGCGAGCCTCGGCCCGCCTCGATGGCGATTCCGACACGCGCCCGCGGGCTGAGAGGCGTCTACTACGGGTGGTGGCTCCTCGCGGGGTCGATCGTCGCGATGACGCTCGGCAGCGGGGTCTCGTTCTGGTCCGTCGGCCTCTACATCGAACCCCTCGAGAGCGACTTCGGGTGGTCGCGCGGCGAGGTATCCGGCGCCATCTCGATCGTCCTGCTCACGGGCGGGGCGGCGGGCCCGTTCGTCGGTCGCTGGGTCGACACGCGTGGGGCGCGCAAGGTCATCCTCTTCGGCGCGGTCACCACCGCCGCGACGTACATCCTGCTCGCGACGACAACCGAGCTGTGGCAGTGGTACGTCTACTCCGCCATCAATGGCGTGTTCCGCCAGATGATGTTCTTCATCCCGTTCCAGGCACTGATCTCCAGGTGGTTCGACCGGCGGCGAGGGGTCGCGCTGAGCATCCTCGGGACCGGGTTCTCGCTCGGGGGCGTCGTGGTCGTGCCGCCGATGCGGCTCGTGGTCGACAACATCGGGTGGGAGGCGTCGTTCGTCTTCTCCGCGATCGCGATCCTCGTCGTGTTCGTCCCGATCGGGGCGCTGCTGGTGCGCAACGACCCGTCCGACGTGGGCGCGCAGCCCGACGGCGCCGCGATCCCCGAGGGTGGCGTGGCACCCTCGCGACTCACCGGGCTGCCACTGCGTGCCGCGCTCAGGACGCCGCACTTCTGGTTGATCGGGATCGCGCTGACGTGCTTCTTCTTCGGGCTCTTCGGGATGCTGGTCCACCAGATCCCCCTCTACGAGTCGATCGGCATACCGAGGGGCACGGCCGCGCTGATCGTCTCCACGGCCGCGCTGCTGGGAGCCTGCTCGCGTGTCGCCTTCGGCTTCATCGGCGACCGGGTGGAGCGCTTCGAGTTCGTGGTGATCGCGATGAGCATCTCGCTCATCTTCGCGATGGCGTCCCTGCTCCTCATCCCGGGGTACCTCGGCATCGGCGTCTACATCGCCTTCTGGGTGGTCGGCACGGGGGGCGGGCCGATCATGGAGGCGATGTTGCTCACGCGGATGTTCGGCCTCGCCCACTTCGGCACGCTCCTCGGCGCGATCGTGGTGATCGAGGAGGTCGGGCTCGTGACGAGCCCGACGGTCGTCGGCTGGATCTACGACGTAACCGGCAGCTACGACATCGCGCTCATGTTGTTCATCGGATCCTTCGCAGCCTCGGCGCTGCTGTTCGTCGTGATCCTGCGGCTGCCGCGGCTGCGCTTCGAGCCCGCGAGGCTGCAGGCGCAGGGGTCGCACGGGGGCCTCGATTCGTGATTCACATGAACGCAACATCATGGGAACATGACGGTCATGCGTGATAGCGATGCTATGGCCGCACCGGGAGGAAACCCCCATGCGGCAGCCGCGCACCACGGCAACCGGCCAGGGCAGCGTCATCGCCACGAGGCCGCGGCTGCGAGTCGTGAGCCAGCAGATGCGAGCCGGGTCACGGCCGACCCAGCAGGCACGCGCCGGCGGGTTCCGCCGACCACAGGCTCGCTAACGGCGCGACAGGCTCCACGGCGAGTCGCGCACGCCACGGAGTAGCCCCTCGTGTCCGACCCCTTCAGCGGCTATGAGCAGCTCGCCGGGCCCGACGAGATGTTCGCTCCCGATGGCAGCCCGCGCCCCGCATACGGCGAGTTCGCGTCCCGCCTGGGGGCGTGGTCTATCGACCACATCGACGGCCGCCAGCGGCGCTCGGAGATGGACCTGCTCGCCAGCGGCATCACCTTCACCGTCTACCAGGACGAGGCCGAAGTAGACCGCATCTTCCCGTTCTCGATCATCCCTCGCATCGTCGCGCACGATGAGTGGACCACGATCGAGACGGGCCTCCAGCAGCGGGTCAAGGCGCTGAACGCCTTCCTCCACGACGTCTACCACGACCAGCGCTGCGTCACGGATGGCGTCATCCCCGGCGAGGTGCTCTTCGGCGCCGCCGCCTTCAACCTGCGCATGGTCGGCTTCGAGCCTCCGCAGGGCGTCTACACGCATATCGCCGGCAGCGATCTGATCCGTGACCGGCACGGCGAGTTTCGCATCCTCGAGGACAACGTGCGCACGCCCTCGGGCGTCTCGTACGTGCTGGAGAACCGCCGGGTGATGCTCGAGGCAGTGCCGGAGCTGTTCCCCGATGGCGTCTCGCCTGTTACCGACTACCCCGAACGCCTGCTCGAGATGCTCATCGAGGTGCGACCCGAGGGTGTCGCCGCCGAGGAAGCACGCATCGTGATCCTGACCCCCGGGAGCTTCAACTCGGCGTACTTCGAGCACACCTTCCTCGCGCAGCAGATGGGCATCGACCTCGTCGAGGGGCGCGATCTCATCGTCCACGACCAAACTGTGTTCCTCCGCTCCACGACCGGCCTCGAACGCGTCGACGTGATCTACAAGCGCGTCGACGACGAATTCATCGACCCGCTCGCGTTCCGCCCGGACTCAGTGCTCGGCGTCGCGGGACTGGCCGACGCGTACCGCGCCGGCAACGTCACGCTCGCCAACGCGATGGGAGTGGGCGTCGCTGACGACAAGGTCGTCTACCGCTTCGTGCCTGACTTCATCCGCTACTACCTCGGCGAGGAGCCGATCCTGCGCAACATCGACACGCTGGCGGCGGTGCTCCCCGATGACCTCGAGGAGATGTGCGCGCACCTCGACGAGCTCGTCGTGAAGCCCGCGGGCGAGTCCGGCGGGTACGGCCTGGTCGTCGGTCCGCAGGCCTCCGATGCCGAGCTGCGAGCGCTCGAAGAGCGGATCCGCGACAACCCGCGCAACTGGATCGCGCAGCCGCTCCAGGAGTTCAGCTCGATCCCCACGCTCCTCGACGGGGCGCTCCGTGCGCGGCGCGCCGACCTCCGCCCGTTCGCGCTGACGGGCCGCGACACCTGGGTGCTGCCCGGCGGGCTGACGCGCGTCGCGCTCGTCGAAGGCTCGTACGTCGTCAACTCCTCGCAGGGTGGCGGCAGCAAGGACACGTGGGTGCTGCGGCCCCCGCGCGCCTCGGAGACCTAGCATGCTGAGCCGAGTTGCCGAGAACCTGTTCTGGCTGGGCCGCGACCTTGAGCGCGTTGAGAACATCGCGCGCATGGCCGAGGTCTCGCACGCGGTGGCGATCGAGGCGGGCGGCGCCGACGGCGAGCAGCAGGCGTGGGACGCCGTGCTCGCCGCGACCGGCTCGCGCGAGCTGTACGCCGAGGCGCACG
This sequence comes from Dehalococcoidia bacterium, assembly GCA_965208885.1. GTDB lineage: Bacteria > Chloroflexota > Dehalococcoidia > UBA2979 > UBA2979 > VXMT01. The sequence goes on along the minus strand of CBDBPS010000002.1, from coordinate 74,202 downwards.
CCGAGGATGCGCTGCTCACGCCGGCCGAGTTCCTGCTGCTCTCTTCGGCGAACCCCCACTCGCTGCGTCGGACCCTCGTCATGGCGCGCTCGCTGGCCCGCGAGCTGCGCGAGCAGCTCTCGCGCGAAGTGTGGGAGGAGATCAACCGGATCTACCTCGATGTCCACGCGACGCGCACCGACTTCCGTGACTTCCAGGACGGGATGCACGCCTTCTGCGACTCCGTGCGCAGCGGAGTCGCCTCCATCCTCGGGCTCTTCGACAACACGGTGCTCATGGACGAGGGGCGTGACTGGTTCCGATGCGGCGTGTACCTCGAGCGTGCCGACATGACGAGCCGCATCATCGACACGAAGTACTTCGTGCTGCTGCCGTCTGAGCAGGATGTGGGCGGTGCGATCGACCGCGCGCAGTGGGTGTCCGTACTGCGCTCGGCGAGCGCCTGGCAGGCGTTCCGCATCACGCATCGAGGCGCGATCACCGGCCCGCGCGTCGCCACCATGCTGGTGCGCAGCGAGCAGTTCCCGCGGAGCCTCTACTTCTGCATCCGCGCCTTCCGCCGGCACTTCGAGGCGGCCTCGGACCGCACCCCCGCCAGCCAGACCGTCCACGTCGCACGCGAGCTCGCGCTGCTCGACCTGGACCTCGCCTCCGTCGACGAGGCGACGCTCGTGCGGGTGGGACTCCACGAGTTCATGGCCAACTTCCAGGCGCGGCTGGCCGACGTCGACCGCCTCGTCCACGAGCACATATTTCGCGTTCTGCCCGCAGTCGCGTAAGCTCACGGGGTGTTGGTCGGGGTTCGCTGGGATTCGCTCTACCGCTACTCGCAAGCAGTGCGGTTGCTCCACACGGAGCTGCGTGTGCTGCCCGCTGACGCCTTCGGCCAGCGCCGCCTGAACGCCTCGCTGCAGCTCGCACCCCAGGCGCACGCACAACGCCTCGTCGATGCATTCGGCAACGAGTACCACCACGTCGACTTCGTCGATGAGATCGAGGAGATCCACGTATCCGTGGATGCCGAGGTCGAGACCGCAGAGGCGCCGATCGAGGAGCCCGGGATCTCGCCGCTCATGCGCCATCTGCTCCTGGGCAAGACCTCGCGGTCCCCGTTCGACCCTGCCATCGTGCCGCTCGCCGAGGCAATCCCGGACAGCCTCGATCCCGTTGGAACCGGTGAGGCGATCTCCTCGTTCCTGAACGACGAGTTCCAATTCGAGCTCGGCCCTACCGACGTCGACTCGACGGCGCTCGACCTCGTCCGGCTGGGCAGCGGCGTCTGCCAGGACTTCACGCACCTCATGCTCGCGATGCTGCGCATGCACGGGATCCCCTCGCGCTACGTCAGCGGTTACCTCGCGCCGCACGAGGGCGAGGAGGTCGGCGAGGCCGGGCACGCGTGGGTGCAGCTACTCGCGCCGGACGGCTGGCACGGCTTCGACCCCTCGAACAATGCACAACAGGACGGGCGTTACGTGGTCACCGCCGTGGGCCGCGATTACGATGACATCTCGCCGCTGCGAGGGGCGTTCAGTGGCGTCGCCAACGAGCACTGGAGCGCCGTGGTCCGGGTGCGCTCGACGCCCTCGGCGCCCTCGACGCAGGATCAGCAGTGACCGCCGAAGAGGCCCGAGCATGACGTTCTGCCTGGGCATGAAGTGCGAAGAAGGCCTGCTGGCGATCGCCGACACGCGCATCACCAGCGGCACCGAGACATCGCTCGCGAAGAAGATCTCGATCCATCAGCACGAAGAGCACTCAATGTTCATCCTGACGAGCGGCCTGCGCTCGATCCGCGACAAGGCGCTGACGTACTTTGAAGAGCGACTCGAAGAGGACGAATCCGACCTGACGCGGCTGTACCGGGCCGCGAACGCCCTCGCCGGTGAGATGCGGCGGGTGCGCAACGAGGATGAGCGATGGCTCGTCGAGAGCGGCCTCTCATTCGACCTGCACTGCGTGATCGGCGGCCAGCTCCAGGACGACGAGGAAGCCCACCTCTACCTGCTATACCCGGAGGGCAACTGGGTCGAGGTCCAGTCGGGCACGCCCTACGTGATCATCGGCGAGTCGCGGTACGGCAAGCCCATTCTGGACCGCGCGTGGAGCCATGAGCAGCCGCTCGTGAACGCACTGCGGGACGGGCTGCTCGCGTTCGATGCGACGTTCACGAGCGCCTCGGACGTCGACCCGCCGGTGGACTGCGTCCTGTATCGCAACAACAGCTACCACGTGAGCGAGCGGCGCTTCGAGGCGGACGACCTGGCGGTGCTGCGCGAGTACTGGGGCAACGCACTGCGCGCGGCCGTCAACGACGCCGTGCCCCTGATCACGCCGCTGATGGACGCCCTCGATGAGGGGCCCGCCACCCCGGACCGCATCTCCCCGGTGCGTCCGTCGGCGTAGGGCCCGCCCGCGTAACCTTGCGTATGGGTCTCCGTTAGTAAAGGATAGCCGCTAACCTTTACTAACCGGGGAGCGTACGAAAGGTTCTGCATGCCGGGAGCCTACATTCGCAAGATCTGGCGGCACGACCCGGCCCTCTACGCCCCCGCCCGCTATCGCAGGGCGTGCGGCTACGACGCGTTCGTCCCCGGACGTCTGGCGGAACTTGCCGTCGATCTGTCCGGCGACGTGGCCGGGATACTCTCCGATGCCGAGAACGCAATAGCCGATCTCAATGGCAGGGCTGGCCCCGAACTCGCTCCGCTTGCTCGACTGTTGCTTCGCACGGAGTCGATAGCTTCCTCGAAGGTCGAGGGCGTGCAGTCCGACGCGCGCACGCTCGCCCGCGCCGAAGCGAACCGGGACACCGGGCGCAACATCGGCCGGCAAGCTGCGGAGATCATCGCGAACATCGATGCGATGGAGTGGGCTGTCGAGGAGGCCGCCGGCGCGGAGTGGGTCACTCCCAGCGGACTCCAAGAGATTCACCGCATCCTTCTTGCCAACGATGAGTGGCAGAAACCTGGCGAGTTGCGGAACGAACAGAACTGGATCGGCGGTAACGACTACAGCCCCTGTGGAGCAGACTTCGTGCCGCCACCGCCTGAGGAGGTTCCCTCACTCATCGACGACCTGTGCGCATTCTGCAACGACGACGAGCTACCTCCGCTCCTGCAGGCCGCGATCGCGCATGCACAGTTCGAAACCATCCACCCGTTCGGCGACGGGAACGGTAGGACCGGGCGGGCGTTTGTGCAGGTGTTGCTCCGCAGACGTAGACTCGCGCCGGCGTTCGTCCCGCCCATCAGTGTCGTCCTGGCACGACAGCGAGACCGCTACATCGAAGGACTCACACTGTTCCGCGAGGATCGCCTGACGGAATGGGTAACGATCTTCGCGAGTGCCGCAGCCGGGGCTGCCGCGCTTGCTGACGACTACCGAGGCCGAGTAGCCGACCTGCAGGATGCATGGCGCGAACGTCTCGGCGCCCACTCGAATCCGCGAGCGGACGCCACGCCGTGGGCAGTGATCGACGTTCTGCCGGCACACCCGATCGTCACCGTGGCGGTCGGGGCCGCCGCGACCGGGCGCACTCGTCCGGCCGTGAACAACGCAATCGTCGCACTTGAGGATGCGGGTGTGCTTATCCCGCTCGGGACATCGAGGCGCAACCGGGCTTGGGAGGCCGAAGGCCTGCTAGACCTGATTGCGGGCCTCGAGGCCGGTGAACGGTAAGGATCGAACTGCGGACGCAACTCGGCGCCACCGATGGGTGGCGCCGAGCGTTGTTCCTGAGCGTCGAGGCAGCGCGGGAGGTTACTCGTCCTGCGGGATCGGCTCGTTCGTGTAGGTCGAGACCTCGAACGGGCTCTTGAGGCCGAGCTCGGCGCTGTACTCGCGGATCGCCGGCAGGACCTCTTCACCCATCAGCTTGAGGCTGCGCATCGTGTCGTCGTGGGTCATCGACCCGTCGCCGTCCCAGAAGAAGATGCTGCCCGGGCGCAGGTAGTCGAGGACGTGCTTGACCTTCTCGATCACCGTGTCCGGCGTGCCGGTGATGATCGTGAAGCGCTTGAGCTGGTCCTCGTAGCTCCCGAAGGCGTCCAGATCCGGCTCGCCTTCCTCGTCGGTGAACTCAGGCGGCTTGTCGAGCGTCGGCTGCGCCTGGACGCGGCCGCGCGCACGCAAGGCGGCGAGGTTGCCGGCGGTCGGCAGCACGTTGGTGCGCGAGGTCATGCCGGGCAGGTTCTGGATGAACGGCCGGACCTCGCCCTGGTTGCCCTCCAGGAACGGGTTGGGCGGGCCGGACACGTACTTGCGTGCCGTGTCGTAGGCCAGCTCCTCGGTTTCGTCGACGTGGACCTTGAAGAGGTAGCCGCGGTGCTGCGACTGCGCCTCGTAGCCGTTCTCCTTCGCGACCTCGGCGTAGTACTCGAACGACGCGCGCGTCGGTTCGAGGTCCGTGGCGAGCATGACGTACGGGTAGCGGTGCTCGGCCGTCCACTTCACCGTGTTCCGACTCATGACGCCGGGGATCCAGATCTGGGGGTGCGGATCCTGGTACGGCCTGGCCCACGGGTTGACGTAACGGAAGTTGTAGTGCTTGCCCTCCCACCGGTACGGGCCGGGCGTGGTCCACGCCTTCACGACGAAGTCGTGGGCCTCCTGGAAGCGCTCCCAGTTGTAGGGCGGTTGCGCGTTGTGCGAGACGCTCTCGCGGCCCGTGCCGCGCACCCAGCCGGTCACGAGGCGGCCACGCGAGATCATGTCGATCTCCGCGAGCTCCTCGGCCAGGAACAGGGGGTCGTCCCAGATTGGCAGCACGTTGCCCAGCAGCACGATCTTGGCGCGCTGCGTGATGCGGGCGAGGATCGCCGCCTCGACGTTCATGACGCCGCCCATGCAGAACGGCGTGGAGTGGTGCTCGTTCAGCATGATGCCGTCGAAGCCCATCTCCTCGATATAGAGCTTCTCGTCGAGGTAGCGGTGGTAGAGGTCGGCGCCGACCTTCGGGTCATAGACCTCGTTGCTGAGTTCGAGGTCGGCGGGCGCCGAAGTGGTGCCGAAGACGCCGGACTTGGGGTCCTGGTAGGGCCGCTCGGTGAAGTGGCCGATGAACATGCTGTGTCCTCCTCGCGTGCCGTAGACGCACCCGGTCGCGTGCTAGCATACCGGCGCCGGTGCCGCTGTGCGCGCTTCGGTAGTGAGGAGGCCGGACATGGAGTTCGGCTGGGAACAGGAACACGACGACTTCCGCCACGAGGTGCGTGCCTTCGTCGCTGAACATCGCACCCCGGCGCTTGTAGGCGAACTCGAGGCGCCCGGAGCCGAGGGCGGCGGCCGCGGGCCCGAGGCGCAGAAGTTCCGGCAGGCGCTGAACGAGGCCGGCTACACCACCATGGCCTGGCCCGAGGAGTACGGCGGCCAGGGCAAGGGCGCCTTCTTCACGTACCTCCTGGTCGAGGAGCTGGGCTACTGGGGCCTGCCCTTCGACACGATGTCCATCATGTCCGTGGGCGCCACGATCATGTCGTTCGGCACCGAGCAGCAAAAGCAGGATTGGCTCCCGAAGATCCAGAGCGGCGAGATGACCTTCGCACTCGGCTACACCGAGCCGAACGCCGGCACGGACCTCGCCTCGCTCCAGACGCGCGCCGTCCGTGACGGCGACGACTGGGTGCTCAACGGGCAGAAGATCTACACCTCCAGCGCCCACGTCTCGACGCATGTGTGGCTGGCTGCCCGCACCGACCCGGACGCCCCCAAGCACCGCGGCATCTCGATGTTCGTGGTGCCGATGACGACGCCCGGCATCACCGTCCGCCCGCTGTGGACGATGGGCGACGGGCGCACCAACGAGACCTTCTGGGAGGACGTCCGCATCCCAGCCGACTCGCTCGTCGGCGAGGAGAACCGTGGCTGGTACATGGCCGCCAACGCGCTCGACCTCGAACGTGTCGTGATCGGCCCTGTCGCGCCCTCGCGGCGGCGCTGGGACCGGCTGATCGACTCGCTCAAGGGCGAGCACGACGAGCTGCTCGACGATCCGTACGTACGCACGCAGGTGGCCGAGACGAGGATGGACCTCGAGATCACCCGCGCGCTCGCGCTGACGAACGCGACGATCATCGCCAATGGCGGTGTCCCGACGATGCAGGCCTCGGCGGGGAAGGTGTGGGTCTCCGAGGCCGCGCACCGCATGACGAGCCTCGGCATGGACCTCTTCGGCGGCTTCGGCGGCATCCAGCGCGAGAGCGAGGACGACGCCATCGCCGAGGGGCGCTTCGAGGCCGAGTTCCGCGCCACGCCGATCATCCGCTTTGGCGGCGGCACCAACGATGTCCAGCGTCGCATCATCGCCACGCGCGGCCTCGGGCTGCCGCGCGGGTAGGCGGGAGCGAACCATGGACCTGCGACTTACCGAGTTCCAGGAGCTGCTCCAGAGCAACGCCGAGGAGTTCCTCGCGCGCGAGGTCCCGCTCACGCGCATCCGGGAGATCGAGGCCGCCGGGGAGCACGACGCCGAGCTGTGGGCGGAGATGGTAGGCATCGGCTGGACGGGTCTGCCCATCGCCGAGGCCTACGGCGGCCAGGGCGGGACGCTCATCGACTGCGCGATCCTGGTTGAGCAGCTCTGCCGGGCAGCGATGATCTCGCCGTACCAGAACGTCGTCCTTGGCGCTTCGACGGTGCAGGCGCACGGCGACGAGGAGCTCAAGCAAAGCCTGCTGCCACGCATAGCGAACGGCGCGATCGTCGCCGCTGCCGCGATCGAGCGTGGCGGCAACACGACAGACGTGCCCCGGACCGCGTATGCCGGCGGCCGCGTGAACGGGGCGAAGTTCCTGGTTGAGTACGCGGGAGCCGCCGAGGTACACCTCGTGACGGCCGTGCAGGGCGGAGAGCCCGGTATCGCCGTGGTCGAGGCGGGACAGCCGGGCGTCCAGGTCGAGCGCGACCTGAAGAGCATCGGCGACACCCCGCAGAGCGTCGTCGCGTACGACGACGCCGAGGCGAGTGCGTTCATCGCCGGCCAGGACGCAGTGGACTACCTGCACCGGCTGGGGTCGGCGATCGCGTCGTTCGAGTGCTACGCGCACGCACAGAAGTCGCTGGACATGGCGGTGGACTACACGCAGATGCGCGTCCAGTTCGGGCGTCCCATCGGCGCGTTCGAGCCGGTGCAGCAGCGCGTGGCTGACATGGCGATCCAGGTGGAGGCCTCGCGTTTCCTCACGCACGAGCTGATCTGGCAGATCGGCGAGGGCGTGGTGGATCCCGCTCAGGTGCCGCTGGTGCGCGGCATCACCGCGCGCGCCGCTACCGACGTGACCATGTGGTCGCACGTGCTGCACGGCGGCATCGGATTCATGAAGGAGTACGACCTGCAGTTCCACACCCGGCGCGGCAAGGAAGCCGCGCTGCGCTGGGGCGGCATGCGCGAGGCCGTCACTGCCATCGCCGACGCCGCCCTCGCGTAGAGACCCGGACGTAGTACGCAACGAAGGAGGAGCCTGTGCCTATCGTGAAGGACCCCGTCTGCGGTCGCGATGTCGACACGGACGCCATCAACTCGCACGTGGACCAGACCACGTCCGGTGCGCCAGAGTCGGACCCGTCGAAGGGGACGAAGCGGTTCCACGAGGGCACGTGGTACTACTTCGACAGCCTCGCGTGCCGGATGCAGTTCGTCTCGAACCCGGACGAGTTCGTCTCGAACTAGCCCGCAGCCGGGCACCTGCACCCGGCAGGGCCCGGCGTACGCGACCGCTTACCCCCGCATCGGGGTACACTGCGGCGCACACTCACGTCCGCGGAAGGGTGGCGCGCGCCGTCGCGCTCACTGCCGCCGGCGTGACGTGAGCTGGGGGACAGCGTGAGCATGAACGGCCGCCCGGGCGGATCGATGGCGCGCAACGGCGCGACGCCCGTCAGCCTCAATGGGGCAGGCGCCGCGGCGCCGAAGCGCCACCTCTCGCCGTTCTTCTACGGCTGGTGGATCGTCACTGCCGGCTTCGGCTCCATGGCTCTGAGCGGCGCACTCATGTTCCACGCCTTTGGTGTCTACGTGGTCTTCCTGCAGGATGAGTTCGGCTGGAGCCGGACGACCCTCGCCGTGGCCTTCGCACTCCAACGCGTCGAGAGCGGCCTGCTGGGACCCATCGACGGCTGGCTCGTCGACCACTTCGGGCCGCGCAAGATGATGTTCGTCGGCATCGTGATCTTCGGCGTCGGCTTCATCCTGTTGAGCTTCACCAACGGCCTCCCCATGTTCTACGTCGCGTTCCTGGTGCTCGCGGTAGGCGCGGCGCTGGGGTCGTTCATGCCAGCCTCGGTCGCGGTCGTGAACTGGTTCATCAAGAGGCGAGCCACGGCGCTCGCGTGGATGATGCTCGGCCTCGCAGGTGGCGGACTCGCCGCGCCGCTCGTCGCGGCGGGGATGGAGACGTTTGGCTGGCGCGCATTCTCGTTCGCCTCCGGCATCATCATCATGGTCGTCGGGCTCCCGCTCGCCGCGCTGCTTCGGCACCACCCCGAGGACTACGGCTGGAAGCCCGACGGTGAGACGACGCCCCACGCCGGCGTCTCGCACTCGGGCATGGATGTCATCGATGCCGAGGGTGCGCCCCCGGCCGCGCCAGTGCAGGAGTACAGCTTCAACGCCCGGCAGGCGCTCAGGACGCAGGCCTTCTGGCTGATCGGTATCGGCCACGGGCTCTCGCTCGTCGTCATCGGCGCCGTCAACGTCCACTTCATCGCACACGTGCACGAGAGCCTCGGCTTCTCGGTGACCATCGCGGCATCGATGCTGACGATCATGACCCTCACACAGGTGGTCGGGCAGATGGCCGGCGGGTACCTCGGCGACCGCTACGACAAGCGTTTCCTGATCGTGATCGCGATGCTGTTCAACGCGGGAGCGCTCGGGCTGCTGGCATTCGCGGGGAGCCTGTGGATGGTGGTGGCCTTCGCGATCCTCAACGGCATCGGCTTCGGCGCCCGCATCCCGTTGACGACGGCGCTGCGGGCCGACTACTTCGGCGGGAAGTACTACGGGACGATCACCGGCTTCTCGTCGATGGTGGTCACCGTCGGCATCATCATCGGACCGCTCGCGGCGGGGTTCAGCTACGACTACCTCGGCAGCTACACACTCGGGTTCGCGAGCCTGGCGCTCATCGCCTCCTTCGGCGCGTTCATCTTCATGTTCACGAAGAAGCCGGTGCACCCGGACGCGCGCCGCTTCCAGCCCGAGCCGCCCGCAGCCGACGAGCCGCCCGCCCGCGTGCCGGTCGCCACGAGGTAGCCGTCGCGTCCTCTTATCAACTTCCGGATTTCACGCGTCCGTCGGCTTGTCACACCTCGCGTATGCGATGATGGACCTGCGTAACGCGGAGACAACTCATGGTGCTCAAGCGCATCAAGGCCCGCTACACCAACGGCGTCCTCGAGCCGCAGGAACCACTCGGCCTCGAAGAGGGTGCGGTGGTCGATGTCGAGGTCACCGTGGACGAGCACGTGCACGCGTCAGACGAGACGGAAGACGCCGGCCTCGCCCCAGTGACCGGGGAAGACCTGACAGTCGAGGGCAGGAGCGACGAGGAGGCTTCCGCCCCTCTCACGCCCGAGGAGGCGCGCGCTAGATTCCTCGCATCGGCGGGGGGCTGGAAGGGCCATCACGACGACCCTGACGAGTTGATCCGCATGCTCTACGAGGCACGCATCACGGGTTCGCGCGAGCCGCCAAACCTCTAATCGCGTGCGCTTTCTGATCGACACGGATTGGGTCATCCACTACCTGAACGACATCGATCCGGTGATCGAGCGCCTGGTCCGACTCACACGGGATGACCTCGGACTCAGCATCGTGTCGCTCGCGGAGCTGCACGAAGGACTCGTCAGATCGAGGGATCGACAGGCTGACTAACGTCGATTGGACGACTTCCTTCTCGGCGTGACGGTTGTGGACCTCGACGAGGAGACATGTCGGATATTCGGGCGCGAGCGTGCGCGGCTACGAGCCGAAGGCAATCTCATCGGCGACCTCGATCTGCTGATCGGGGCCACGGCTGCCCGACATGGCCTGACGCTGCTCACCAACAACCGACGTCACTTTGAGCGCATCGCCGGTCTCCCCATCGAGTCGGTATAGGCCCACCTGCTTCGTCGGCACGAACCTGCACCATCCGGCCCCATTTCCGGTAGCATCCCCGCACGCGCGCCGCTGAATGCGCGACAGGGGAGGGGACGACCATGCCGGGACCGCTCGACGGGGTGAGAGTGCTGGAGCTGACGCAGATCGTGGCCGGGCCATTCGCGGGGGTGAACCTCGCCGACCTCGGCGCCGACGTGGTCAAGATCGAACCGCCCCAGGGTGACGGCACGCGCGTCATCGGCGCGTTCGCGCCGATGGAGAGCAAGGGCTTCCACGTCCTCAACCGCGGCAAGCGCAGCATCTGCCTGGACCTCAAGCAGCCCGACGCACAGGAGCTGGTCCACCGCATGATCCCGCACTTCGACGTGTTCCTCGTGAACGCCCGAGCGGGTGTGACCGACCGGCTGCGGCTCGACTACGAGACGCTGAAGCAGTTCCGGCCGGACCTCATCTACGTCGAGAGCACCGGCTACGGCTCCTCGGGGCCGAACGCGCGGCGCTCGGGCTCGGACATCGTCGCGCAGGCCTACTCCGGCCTCATGGCCGGCGAGGGCAAGATCGACGAATACGGCGCGCCGCAGTCGATCTCGTGCAGCGCCGTCGCGGACTTCGCGACCGCGCTCGGGGCGGCGATGGGCGTCTGCGCCGCGCTGTACCGGCGCTCGATCACGGGCAACGGCGAGTTTATCCAGACCTCGCTGCTGCAATCGGCGCTCGTGCTCCAGGGTGGGCATATCAGCGAGTTGCCCGTCTCCGACGAGCTGTTGAAGCGGCCGATCATGGATGAGATTGCCGCCGTCCGCGAGCGCGGTGGGTCCTACGAGGAGGTCATCAACGTCCGCAAGAGTACGAACGCGACGGGGAAGGCGTTCCGGCTCTACTACACCGGCTACCGCGTCAAGGACGGCGCGCTCATCCTCGGCTCCCTCACGCCGGCCAACCGCGAGCAGATGCGACGCGCCATCGGCATCGACGACGACCCCAGTGCCGATCCCGACTTCAACGCCCTCGACCCGGCCAACGACCCGATCATCGAGGAGCTCGGCGAGCGCATCCGCTCGATCATGCTCACCAGGACCATGGACGAGTGGATCGAGATCTTCGACAAGGAGGGCGCACCGGTCTCGAAGGTCCAGATTCCGGAGGACCTGACGCACGACCCCCAGGTCGAGGCGATGGAGTACCTGGTCGAGGTCGAGCACGAGGTGTCCGGCCCGGAGCGGATGGTCGGGCCGATCGTGAAGATGCGCTACAACCCGACGGGCGCCGAGCGCGCCGCACCGGCATTCGGCGTCCACGCCGACGAAGTGCTCAGCGACATCGGCGTCACACCCGAGGAACTGGCCGAGCTCCGGGCGACAGGGGCTCTCGCGGTCTGAGATGCCCCGGCTTGTAAGCCTCGATGCCGCGCGCGTAGGCTGACGGCGCCGCTCAGGCGGCAGCAAGGCAGGCGCCGTGGCCGGCTCGTCGACGCTCTCGGACTTGCGTGTGATCGAGTGCGCCGAAGGCGTCGCCGGTCCGTATTGCGGCAAGATGCTCGCCGACCTCGGCGCCGACGTGATCAAGGTCGAGCCGCCGGTCGGTGACTCCTCGCGGCGCTTCGGCCCGTTCCCGGATGACCGCCCTCACCGCGAGCGCAGCGGCCAGTTCCTGTATCTCAACGCCAACAAGCGCGGCATCACGCTCGACCTCACGCACGCAGACGGCGTCGAGGCGCTCACTCGGCTCGCCTCGGACGCCGACGTCCTCATCCTCGACCGGCCGCGCGTGCAACTGGAGTCGCTGGGGATCGACGTGGACGCGTTACTGGCGGCGAACGAGAGGCTCGTCGTCACGGTCGTGACGCCGTACGGCTTCACGGGGCCGTACAAGGACTGGGTGGGGAACGCGCACACCGTGTACCAGATGAGCGGGATGGGCCGCGAGACGCCCTCGGGGTTCGTGACCGACCCGGAGCGCGAGCCGCCGCTGAGCCCCGGCAACCCGCAGGCGGACTACCTCACCGGCGTCACCGCGGCCACCGACACGATGGTCGCGATCACCTACCGGCGCGTGTACGGCGCCGGTCAGCTCGTCGACGTGTCGGGCGTCGAGGCGAACACGAACCACGTGCGCATGAACTGGAACATGCTCGCGTACAACCCCGACCTGCTCGGCGGGCGGGAGAAGGCGGCGTTCGGCCAGGTGATCGAGTGCAGGGACGGCCACATCTTCTTCGCCCCGTACGGCCTCGACCACTGGTGGATGTCGCTGCGGCGCATGATGGGTGACCCGGAGTGGGCCCGCGACGAGGTCTACCTCACCGGCCCCGGCCGCACCGCGCACGTCGACGACATTGAGCCGCCCGTCCGCACGTGGGCGCTGAACCACACGCGCGACGAGCTCTACTGGATGTCGATCGAGAACAAGGTGCCGTGCTTCCCGGTCTACTCGGCCAGCGAGATGCGCGCCTCCCCGCAACTCAAGGCGCGCGGCTTCTTCATCGAGGTCGAGCATCCCGAGGCGGGCCGCTTCGTGCAGCCCGGCGCGCCCGTCCAGCAGACGGAGTCGCAGTGGGCGATCGATCGGCCCGCGCCTCGGCTCGGCGAGCACACCGAGGAGGTGCTGGCCGAGCTCGGATACGGCCGCGACACCATCCTCGCGCTGTTCCGCGACGGAGCGATCGGGTAGGAGGAGAGGCGCAAGATGCAGAACAGACCGCTCGACGGCATCCGCGTCACTGACTTCGGCTGGATCCTCTCAATCCCGCACGCGACGGCGTTCCTCGGCACGCTCGGGGCCGACGTGATCCGCATCGAGACTGAGGTGCGGCTCGACCTGATCCGCGTGCAGGGCATGAACCGCGGCGTCGACGGGGTGGTGGGACTCAATCGCTCGGGGGCCTTCAACGGCCTCAACTACAGCAAGCGCGGCGTCACGCTGAACCTCCAGAAGCCCGAGGGCCGCGACCTCGCGCTCAGGCTCGTCGAGCAGAGCGACGTGGTCACGGAGAACTTCTCGACCGGGGTCATCGACCGTCTCGGCCTCGGCTACGAGGAACTGTGCAAGGTGCGCCCGGACCTGATCATGCTCTCCGGGTCGCCCGTCGGGCTGACGGGCCCCGAGGCCGCCGCCACGGGCTGGGGCCCGACGACCCTCGCCTACACCGGCCTGCCCGGGATCACGGGCTACCGAGGCGGCCCGCCCGCTGCCTACGGCGGGGCCTACCCCGACTTCATGATCGGCGTGCAGATGGTGTTTTCCATCCTCGTTGCTCTGCATGAGCGCGAGCGCACCGGCAAGGGCCAGCACATCGACCTCTCGATGGCCGAGACCGTCGCGGCGATGACACCAGAGCCGCTGCTCGACCACGAGTTCAACGGCCGCGACGCGACGCGCGACGGCAACCGCCACCCCGTCTCCGCGCCGCAGGGTGTCTACCGCACCGCGGGCGACGACACTTGGATCGCAATCTCCGTCGAGACAGACGAGCAGTGGGGCGCGCTCGTCGACGCGATGGGGCGCCCGGAGTGGACGCGCGACGCGAACCTCGCGACTGCCCGCGGTCGGCGTGAGCGCCACGACGCGATCGACGAGGGCGTCACCGCGTGGACGCGCGAGCAGGACACGCTCGCGCTCGCCACGGAGCTCCAGTCGCACGGCATCCCGGCTGCACCGTCATGGGGCCCTCGCGACCTTTCCGAGGACGGCATGCTGCGTGAGCGCGGCTACCTGACCCAGGTGGGCCACACTGAGGTCGGACCGCGCGAGGTGGCCGGTATCCCGGGCCGCTTCAGCGCCATGCCCGAGCTCGCTTACGGCCCCGCGCCGATGCTCGGGGAGCACAACCGCGAGGTGTTTCGCGACCTCCTCGGCGTCCCCGAGGAGGAGTACGAGCGGCTCTGTGCCGACGGCGTGATCGGCTAGCGGCGGCTACTCACCCCGCGCCCAGCGCGCGAGCGCCTTGTCCGGCGCCGTGATCTCCTCGACCGAGGCGTAGAACGAGTCGCGCCAGGTGTCCTGCGGCAGGCCGGTGAAGAGCATGAGGTTGAGCGGGTACTCCTCGCTCTCGGTGGCGCGTCGGTGGTCGTCGCGGAACAGGAACGTCGGCTTGCGCAGCGCGATCGCCGCGCCCAGCTCGACCATCACGCCTTCGTCGGGTGGGACGCCGTTGACGACGGCGAAGATGGCGTCGGACTCCTCAACGTCGCGGAGGTCCGCCTGCCCGATCCGGTACGCCCACCCGGGATCGAGGAAGTCGATCTGGTTGTTACGCGAGAAGGGCTCCCACACCTCGAGCCCGAGCGACTCGAGGGCTTCCACGATGGGCGGGAGCAGCGTGGCCTTCTGCTGGGCCGAGAACCCGTACGGGTTGGCGAGGTAGATGGTCCTGGGCTGGTCTGGCATGGCGGGCGCCAGTATAGGCGTGTCGGAGCACCGGCCTGCTACCCTCCCCGTATGCGTTCGCGACTGCTGCTACTCGTCGCCCTGGCCGCACTCCTCGCCCTTCCGCCGTCCGTCCGTCCGGAGCGGGCTCTGGCGTGTAGCTGCGGCGAGATCGATCCCCCGTCGGTGGCGTTGGAGGAGGCCGCTGCAGTCTTCTCGGGTAAGGTGCTAACGGCAGAGGGCTACGGCCCAGTGATCCTGACGTTTCAGGTCTACAGAGTGTGGAAGGGGTCCGTCACTCCGACCTTCGTCATGATGACGAGGTCGCTGGGTGCGGGGGACTGCGGCGCCCCGCTGTACCCGGGCGAGGAGTTCCTCGTCTACGCCTATGAGACCGATGAGCACGAGTTGCTCGCCGCCTGGTTCTGCACCCGAACCTACCCCCTGGAGTGGGCGGAGGAAGACCTGGCGTTCCTGGGCGAGGGGCGGCTGCCCGGCTCGCCGGGCCCGCCCGAGACAGGCGCCGGTGCGGAGTCTGCACAGTCCCCGGCGGATGGCCGGGCCACGAGTGCCACGCCCGTCCTCGTGATCGCCGGAGTGATGGCAGCCGTAGCTCTCGCCCTCGCCGGGTCCGCCTTAGTCCGTGCCAGAAACCGCACGCGCCGAAGCTGAACGACGAGCCTCAACAGGCTGGCGAGGGTGACACACTAGCGACGCGTGCCCTCGCCAACCCGGCATGCTGCCGAGCGCTACGAGCCGGCTGCGGTGATCTGCGCAGCGTGGTCGCGCAGGTGGCCGGTCCACGACTCGAAGACGTCGGGCAGCGGGCCCATGCGCTCGTGCGACTTCCCGAGGTCGCCCTCGCTGACGTGCTGGATCTTCGAGTCGGCCGCGGCGATGGCCTGCGCCAGGGCCGTGCCGGCATCCGCTGGACTGGAGAACTCGAGGCCACCCGCAAATGGGCTCTCGGGGCCGTCGTAGCCGCAGGCCTCACAGACGGCGTTGGTGTAGTAGAGCTCCGCGCCGACCACGTGCTGGGCGGCCTCGCGGGCGGACCAGGCGTCCTCGCCCTCGCCGCTCTCGGGCTTGCGTTCCCAGGTGTCGGCGGGGGCGGCGCTGAGCGCGGCTGCCAGTTCGCTGCGGGCGGCTGCGAGCTCGGCGCGGATTTCGTCCGGTGTGGCCATAGGGTGATCGATCTCCTCGAATTGCGACGACGCCGCTCGGCGCCGCCGCGCCAATCGTATGAGGGGCCGACCGCCAGCGCGAGTCGCGCTATCATCACGCCCGCCGCCGAGCCCGCATCCCGGCGCGCGCAGACTGCGGAGGAGTCCCCGTGCGCACGATTATCGTCATCGGTCTCACCCTTGCAGCCGCCGCGCTCCTCGGTGCGTGCGAGGACACGGCCGAAGCGCCTCCCGCCGAGCCCGAGCAGGTGCTCACGATCCTGTACTGGCAGGCGCCGTCGCTACCGAGCGCCTACCTCTCCGGCGGGTACAAGGATCGCGACGCCGCCGCGGTCACCCTCGAACCGCTCGCGAGCTACAACCCCGAGGGGGAGCTCGTCGCGAAGCTCGCCGTCGAGGTCCCAACCCTCGCGAACGGGGGTGTCGCCGAGGACCTGACCTCGATCACCTGGACGCTGCGCGAGGGGCTCAAGTGGTCCGACGGTGGCGACGTGACCGCGGACGACGTCGTATTCACGTGGCGCTACTGCGTGGACGAGGCGACGGGCTGCACGTCTGCGGACTCTTTCGCGGGCATTACGTCGGTAGAGGCTGTCGACGCGCTCACGGTCCGCATCACCTTCGAAGCTCCGACGCCGTACCCCTACAACGCATTCGTCGGCGCGGGCACACCGATCATCAGCGCCACGCAGTTCGCGGGCTGCGTCGGCGCGGCAGCCGCGACCTGTGAGACACAGAACATGGCCCCGCTCGGCACCGGCCCGTACCGCATTGCGAGCTTCAGCCCCAACGAGGGCGCCTCGTACGAACGCAACGAGTACTACCGCGGCGAGACGCCGTACTTCGACCGCGTCGTGATCGTCGGCGGTGGCACTGCGGAGCAGGCGGCGAGCGCCGTGCTGGAGCGCGGCGAGGCGGACTACGCCTGGAACCTGCAGGCGCCGCCGGAGAGGCTGGCCACGATGGAGGCGGCGGGTCACGGCACGATCGTCACGGCCTTCGCGGGCGACACCGAGCGCATCGTCATCAACCACACGAACCCGGACCCGGCGCTCGGCGAGGATCGCTCGGAGTACCTCGACGGCAACAACCCGCACCCATTCCTGAACTTCGCGCCGATCACGCAGGCGATGTCGATGGCCATCGACCGCGCACGCATCGCCGAGGAGCTGTACGGCTCGGCGGCCGGTCCCGCGTGCAACCTCGTGCCCGGACCGCCACGGTTCGCCTCAACGGCGAACGACGCGTGCCTCGTGCAGGACATCGAGGGTGCCAACGCGTTACTCGACGAGCAGGGAGTCGTCGACACCGACGGCGACGGCGTCCGCGAGTACGAAGGCGTCCCGCTACGCATCGTCTACCAGACATCGACGAATGCCGTCCGGCAGGCCACGCAGGAGTTGGTGCGCGACTGGTGGGCCGAGATCGGCATCGAGGCCGAACTCGTCCACCACGACGCCGGCGTGTTCTTCGGCGGCGACCCGGTCGCCGACGCGGAGTTCACGTACCGGCGGTTCTTCGCCGACGTGCAGATGTACACCACGGGTCCGGGCATCGATCCGCAGGAGTACCTCTCCAGCCAGCGCTGCGACCACATCCCCTCGCGCGAGGACAACTGGTCCGACGGCAACATCCCGCGCTGGTGCGACCCCGCCTACGACCGGCTCTTCGAGGAGCTCACCCAGACCACCGACGACGCGACTCGCGAGGCGCTGATCAAGCAGCTCAACGACCTGCTCGTGCAGGGCTACGCTGAGCTCCCGCTGGTCACACGAGGCTTCGTCTCGGCCCGCCTCGACACGCTGCAGGGCGTGCGCATCAACGGGTGGGACAGCGAGCTGTGGAACATCGCGGAGTGGCGCCGGTAGGCGGCAACGCATGCCCTACCGTGTTCAGGCAGCCCTCGAGTCTGCGGGCTGCTCGGCCTCGCTCGCTTCGCCCGGTGAGGGCGGGAGCCGCAGCAGGAACGCCGAGGCGATGCCGACCGTCGTGAGCACGGCCAGTAGCAGCACCGCTGCGTGGTAGTCGCCTCGCCAGTCATAGAACAGCCCGAGCAGCATGGGTGAGACGACCGCGAACGGGATGATGAGGAAGTTGAGCGTCCCCTGGATCGTCCCGTACTGGCGCAGACCGAAGACGCGGGTGATGAGGATCGGCCGCGCCGGGATACTGCCGCCGAACGAGATGCCGAACAGCAGCGTGAAGGGGATGATCTGCCAGTAGGTCTGGATGTACGGCGCGTAGAAGAGCGCCACTGCCTGGGTCGCGAGCAGCCCCGCAGGCACGAGCCGCAGATCGAGGCCGCGTCGCCCCATCCAGTCCATGACGAAGCCCGCGCCGATGCGCCCGACGACGCTGAGGATCGTGAAGTACGCGAGCGTGCTCGCCGCCTCGCCGCGAGTGAATCCCAGGCTCTCGAAGTACGGGATCTGGTGCAGCATGAAGCCCGAGATGCCCATCGACAGCAGCCCGAAGACGAGCCCGAGGAGCCACAGGTTCGCGTTGCGGAGTGCGGCGCCCGCGCTCGACTGGGGGCCGGACTGGGCCACGCGCTGTGCCTCGACCGCCACGGGGTCGTCGGGGTCGTCGCCGTCGGGGAGCTGGCCGATGTCGGAGGGGCGCGTGCGCACGATCAGGGCGAGCGGCAGGCCGAGCACGAGCATGCCGACGCCCGTCATGAATGCCGTGTCGCGCCAGCCGTAGGTCGCCTCCATCCACACCACGACGCCGACGAAGGGCCCGCTGAGAATCGCACCCGAGTAGCCGATCCCGAGCGCCCGTCCTCGATTGCGCACGAACCAGTTGACGATCGCCGAGTTGAAGCCGACGCCGAGCGTCGCGCTCATGCCGAGCGAGATGATCCCGAACGACGCGAAGAGCATCCAGAGCGACTGCATCCAGCTCAGAGACGCCAGCCCGAACGACGTGATCAGCACACCCGAGATGACCACCGGCCGCGCTCCGTAGCGGTCGACGAACATCCCGACGAGCGGCCCCATCGCCCCGCCCACCGGCTGCCGGAACGACGCCGCGAACGAGCCGAGCCCCCGGCTCCACCCGAACGTCTCGAGGATCGGCACGAAGAGCACGCCAAAGCCGTAGACGAACGCCGCGCTCATGTACCAGTGGATGCCCATCATCGAGGCGAGCATGTAGTACCCGTAGAAGACACGGGGGCGCTTGTGCGCCGACGCTACAGCCGACGGCTCGACGCCCGCGAGGGCTGCCACGCCCGGCGCGATGTCCTGCATACCGTCGTGCGAGAGGACGGCGATCTCGATGGGGTCGCGGACACCCGCTACCACTGGTCGGCCTTCCAACAGCCCCCGGCCGGCTTCCCGTGCGCAGGCGCACGCTCCGGGGTGGGCGGGAGGCTGCATCGTAGCCCATGTGCCTCCCGGCGCCGCGCAGAGCGTCGACGTTCACACGAGCGGGCCCGCGTCTGGCATAGTGCAGCACGACGCCAGCGAGACAGGCTCGGCGTCGGTATCGAAGGAGACCAACCATGGAGTGGGCCGACTCTCAGGAGCAGGCAGACTTCCGAGACAGCGTGCGGACGTTCATCCAGGGGAACCTGCCGCAGTTCTATCGGGCCAGGGGCGACGATCCTCGTCCGGCCGGCCTCGAGGGTGACTGGCAGGAAGACATCGTCCACGGCTCGGACGAGGCGAAGGTAGCCGCCAAGGAGTGGGCCGACGCGCTGCTCGACCAGGGCTGGTCCGCCCCGCACTGGCCGAAGGAGTACGGCGGCGGCGGCATGAGCACCATGGAGCAGTTCATCTTCAACCAGGAGATGGCCGAGCTCGAGGCGCCCAAGGTCGGCGGCTCCGGTCTCAGCCTGCTCGGGCCGACCGTGCTCGTGCACGGCACCGACGAGCAGAAGGAGAAGCTGCTCGCGCCGACGCTCGCGGGCGAGATCCTCTGGGCGCAGGGCTTCTCGGAGCCGGGCGCAGGCTCAGACCTCGCGTCGCTCCAGACGCGCGCGGTGCGCGACGGTGACGACTACGTCATCAACGGCCAGAAGATGTGGACGTCGACGGCGCACAAGTCGAACTGGATCTTCGGCATGTTCCGGACCGACCCCTCGGCCCCGAAGCACCGCGGCATCTCCTTCCTCGTGATGGACATGACCACGCCGGGCATCAACGTGCGCCCGATCATCTCGATGGGCTGGGAGCACGCCACCAACGAGACGTTCTACGAAGATGTCCGCGTCCCGGCCGGGAACCTCATCGGCGAGGAGAACCGCGGCTGGTACGTCGGCGTGACGCTGCTGGACTACGAGCGCTCGTTCGTGGACGGCGCGATCGCGATCCGCAAGCAGCTCGACCGCCTGCGCGAGAACGTGCAGAGTGAGCACGGCATGTCGCAGATCCAGCACGGCGGGCTGGAGCGGCAGCGCCTGGACATCGCGCAGCACTACATCGACACGGAAGTGATGTTCAACTTCTCGTTCCGCGTCATCTCGCTGCAGTCGCGCGGCCTCATCCCGAACTACGAGGCATCGACGACGAAGATGTTCAACACCGAGCTGATGCAGCGCGTCTCGCGGACGGGCATCAAGACGTACGGGCTCTACTCGAACGTCTGGGACCCCGACAGCCCGCACGCAGCGCAGTACTCGGAGTTCACGCAGACCAACGTGCACTCGGTGGTGATGACGATCGCGGGCGGCTCGTCCGAGATCCAGCGCAACATCATCGCGACGCGCGGCCTGCAGCTCCCGCGCGGCTAGCTCGCGAGCGGCGCGGCCGAAGCCTCAACGCAGGCCCGGGTCCCCGACCCGGGCCTGCTGCTGTCGCCCATCAGACCTCCGGGCGCAGTTCCGGGTGCTTGAGCCCCGTGCCGGTGTTGAACAGCACGATCCGCTCGTCGGGCCGCACCGCGCCGTCGGCGAGCAACATCTCGAGGCCGACGAGCGTCGAGGCGCCCTCGGGGCAGGCGTCGATACCCTCGGTGCGGCCAAGGCGGCGCATCGCGGGCACGATCGACGCGTCGGGGACGGCAACCGCGGCGCCGCCGCTCTCGCGCAGGGTGCGCAGGATCAGGTCGTCGGCGAAGGGGGCAGGCACGCGGATGCCGGGCGCGACCGTCGATGCGTCCTGCCACGCCTCGGCGCGCTCGTCGCCGTTGCGCCAGGCGCGCACGATCGGTGCGCAGCCGTCGGACTGCACCACGCACATGCGAGGTCGCTCGCTGCCGATCAGCCCCATCGCCTCCAATTCCTCGAACGCCTTCCACATCCCGATCAGCCCGGTCCCGCCGCCGGTCGGGTAGAGCACCACATCCGGCAGCTCGCCATCGAGCTGCTCCCAGAGCTCGTACCCCATCGTCTTCTTGCCCTCGACGCGGTACGGCTCCTTCAGCGTCGACATCTCGAACCAGCCGTGCTCGCGGCAGCCCTCGGCGATGCGGCGCCCAGCGTCGCTGATCAGG
The DNA here is from genome assembly GCA_965208885.1 of Dehalococcoidia bacterium. Lineage (GTDB taxonomy): Bacteria > Chloroflexota > Dehalococcoidia > UBA2979 > UBA2979 > VXMT01. The sequence continues at coordinate 53,115 of CBDBPS010000002.1, read as the reverse complement.
CCGTCGACGAGCTCGAGGTCAGCGCCGAGGTGCAGGACTTCCTGGATGATCGCCGGCGGGGTGTCGGCGGGCATGGCGACGTGGGCGGTGATGCCGCTGTGCGCGGCGTAGGCAGCGGCGGCAGAGCCGGCGTTGCCGGCGGTGGGCATGCCGATGTCCGTCACGTCGAGGCGCGTCGCCATGGCCATCGCGGCGGCGATGCCGCGCGCCTTGAACGACCCGGTCGGGTTACCGCCCTCGTCCTTCACCAGCAGGTCGCTGCAGCCAAGCTCCGCACCGAGCCGCGGCGCGGCGAGCAGCGGCGTCATACCCTCGCCGAGCGACACTGAGCCCGCCAGCTCGCTTCCCGGCAGCACCTCGGCGTAGCGCCACATCGACGCGACCCGCCCGCCCAGCGCCTCGCGGGTCAGCGTCTCGCGTGCTGCATCGAGGTCATAGCGCGCGAAGAGCGCGCGGCCGCACGCGCGGCAGACGGTCTGCAGCTCGTCGTACTCGTGGCGCGCGCCGCAGATGGAGCACTCGAGGTGCGTGAGTGTCGAGCCGGGCAGCCCCGTCAACGGCTACCCCTGCTGCATCTCCTCGAGGACCTCGCGCATGCGCTCCGCGTCGTGGAACCGGGGCGTGCGCTTCTCAGCGAACGCGCGGATCGCCTCGCGGTGCTCGGGGGTCTGGAGTGCGGCGTTGAAGGTCTCGGTGGACCGCCGGTCCGTCGTCTCGTAGCTCGGCGAGTACAGCTCGCGGTAGGTCATCTCCTTGATGGTGCGGAGTGTGGAGGAGGGGTTCGAGGCGATTTCCTCAGCGAGCGCGATCGCCTCGGGCATCAACTGGTCGGGCTCGACCAGCCGGCGCACGAGGCCGAACTCCAACGCCTCCTGCGCGCTGTAGATCTTGCCCGTGAGCATCATCTGCTTGGCGTTGTGGAGGCCGATGAGCCGGGGCAGCGCCCACGCCGAACCGAGCTCCGGCGTCAGCCCAATGGCCGCGAAGCGCATCGAGAAGCGCGCCTCCGTGGAAGCGATGATCGAGTCGTACCAGAGCAGCGACGTGATCCCGACGCCCAGCGCGACCCCGTTGACCGCGGCGATGAGTGGCTTGCACTCGAGCGCGAGGTACTCCGGCACCCACGGGGACTTCGTCGGCCGCCGATCTGTCGTGTCGAAGTCGCCGCCCATACGCGCGCTCAAGTCCGCGCCGGAGCTGTACGCACGACCGTTGCCGGTCGTCACGATCGCGCCGATAGCGGGGTCGGCGTTGAACTCCTCGAGGGCGTAGTAGACCTCGGAGCCCAGCTCGGCGCCCATCGCGTTCATCCGGTCGGGCCGGTTGAAGCGCACGATCCCGACGCGTCCCTCGCGCTCTACCTCGATGAATTCCCAGTCAGACACGATGGGCTCCCTCCTTGCCTGCGGCGATCCCGCGCATCATGCCATGCCGAGCGGGAGGCGCGCGCTCTCCGCGTGCGTCTCCGGATTCGATACGTGCTGGTAGAGCGGACGTGTCAGCTGCCGCTGGCCTGGGCCTCGTCCTCGGCGGCGTCGAGTACCTCGCGAGTGACCGCGAGGGCTGAGGTGCCCAGGCCGTGGCCTGCGTACCCCATCACGGTGAGCAGCACCTCCTCGACCTCCTCGCGGGTCGCGCCGTGGTGCAGAGCGCCGCGGACGTGGATCGGCAGCCGCGACAGCGCGCCCACCGAGGCGAGCACCGCGACGGCGACGAATGAGCGCTCCCGGCGCGTGAGCACCTCGCGCTCCCAGATGCGGCCGATGCGCAGCACCTCCTCGGCGCCTGCAGCCCCGTACCACTCCTCGAGCGTGGCGCGGGCCTCCTCGACGGTCAGGCCCATGATGCGCGCGATGGCCTCTTCGCCCTCTACGGGGCCGCTCATGGCGCGCTCCACTCCGGCAGCTTGGGCCCGGCCTGCTCGAAACCGTGCGCGATAGCCAGCACCTCGGCGTCGGCGCCGGGCCGTCCCACGAGCTGCAGCCCGGTCGGCAGGCCGTCGCTCATCCCCATGAAGGCCGAGACCGCGCAGAACTCGCCGAGCGACCACGGGATGCAGTTCTCCGAGAGCCGCAGGAGGTAGCGCTCGGCCTCCTCGCGCGGCGGCGCAACCACCTTCGTCGTCGGCATCGCGAGCACGTCGACGTCTGCCATCGACTCGAGGAGGCGGACGTTGACCTCGCCCCGGATCTGGAGGGAGTGGAGGTAGTCGGTGGCGAGCATCCCGCTGGCAGCGGTGAGCTGGTCGCGCACCTCGACCGAGCAGCGGTCGAGCACGGTACCGGCCTGCGCGTGGTACTGCGCGGCCTCGGCGCGAGAGAGCAGCATGCCCGCTGCGTTCGCGAGGTCGAGGAGATCCGGGTCGAGTCCTGCCAGGCGGACAACGGACGCGCCGCCGCGCTCGAACACGCCGAGCGCCTCCTCGAAGCGCTCGCGAACACCCGCGTCGGCGCCATCGACGAAGGCATCGGTGTAGCCCACCGTACGGCCGCGCAGGTCGCCCGGCAGTGCCGCGCGGAACCGGTCCCCGCCACTGAGCACATCGAGCAGCAGCGCGGCGTCACGCACGCTGCGTGTGATCGGGCCGAAGCGGTCCATCGTCCACGAGAGCGTGCACCACGCGTCGACGGGCACGACGCCGCGCGAGGACCGCACACCGACGCCCCCGCTGAGCGCGGGCGGCACACGGATCGAGGCGCGCGTGTCGGTGCCGAGCGAGCCCAGTGCCATGCCAGTCACGACCGAGATGGCCGACCCGCCGGAGGAGCCGCCGGGAATGCGCGACTCATCCCACGGGTTGTGCGACTGCTCGGTCGTCACACCGAGGGCGAACTCGTGGGTGACGGCCTTGCCGGTGATCACGGCGCCCGCGGCGCGCAGGCGCGCCACCGCCGTCGCGTCCTCGGCGGCTACACGAGGTGGCAGCGCGCGCGAAGACCCGGTGGTCGGCATGCCGGCGACGTCGATGATGTCCTTGATGCTCAGTGGGATGCCGTGCAACGGCCCCTGCCACTGGCCCTCGCGGGCTGCCTGGTCGAGCGGCTCGCTCGCGGCTTGGAGGTCCGCGAGGTACTCGAACGTGTGGAAGCGCTCACCGTAACGGGTGATGCGCTCCGCGGAGCGTTCGGCGAGTGCCGCGACCGAGCTCCGGCCGGCTCGCAGGTCCTCGGCCGTGGCCCACAGGTCCCCCGGCAGGCCGAGCACAGGACCGCCTCCCGGTGTCGCATCGGGGACGGCGGGCGCTGCCGGCGACGCGAAGTCGGGTGCGTACGACGGCGCGGACAACGCGAAGGAGCGCACGAGTGCGACCGCCTCGGCGAACAGCCGCTCGGCGTCGGACCGCGCGGCTGCCGGGGCCGCGGCAGCGATGGCGCTGTCCCCGTCGGGGCCCTCCTCGGTCATCGTGCGGCCGCCGCGGCCAGCGGCGTGAGTGTCTCGATCAGGGCGTCCGAGGAGGCGACCGCACCGAAGACGCCACCCTGCATCGTGACCATCTCGACGGCGGCCTCGTAGTTCTCGTACTTCGTCGCGCCTGTGCAGTCCTCGAGCAGCAGGCACTCGTAGCCGCGGTCGTTGGCCTCGCGCATGATCGTGTGCACGCAGACGTCTGTCGTGATGCCGGTGAAGATGAGGTGCGTGATCCCGCGGTTGCGCAGCACGAGGTCGATATCGGTGCTGCCGAATGCGCCCTTGGTGGGCTTGTCGATTACTGGCTCGCCTTCGGCCGGCGCGAGCTCCTCGACGATCTCCCAGCCAGGCTCGCCACGTACGAGGATGCGGCCGCACGGGCCGGGGTCGCCGATGCCGGCGCCGATCTGCTTCGATCGCCACAGCTTGTTGGGCGGGCAGTCGGAGAGGTCCGGCTTGTGACCCTCGCGCGTGTGGATGACGTGCATCTCCGGGATACGGCGCACCAGCTCCAGCACGCGCCGCGAGGGCTCGACGCCCACTCGCGTGAGGTTCAGGTCGTACCCCATCGAGTCGACGTAGCCACCGGGCCCGCAGAAGTCGGTCTGCCAGTCGACCATCATCAGCGCGGTGCGCGCGGGGTCGATAGCCCCGTCGTACGGCCACGCGTACGGCCGTGAGGCAACACTTCCGGTCATGGTTCGTTCCTCTCCGTCTCGGTGCACGTGTCGGCCTGCAGGGCCGCGATGAACGCCTCGGCCTTCGCGGTCGCCCCGAAGATGCCACCGGACATGCGGATGCTGTCCAGCGCCCCCGTCAATGTCGAGGAAGACAGCCCGCTGCCGCAGTCCTCGATGGCCAGGCACTCGAAGCCGAGGTCGTTTGCCTCGCGCATCGTGCAGTCGGCCCCAAGCTCGAACGGGAAGCCGACGAGTACCAGGTCGCTCCAGCCGTGCGTGCGCAGCAGGCTCTCGAGCGGTGTGGCGGTGAACGCACCGAACCCGGGCCGCTCGACGTACAGGTCGGCCTCGCAGCGCCCGGCGAGCTGCGGGGCCATGTCCGCTCCCGCCGATGCGATCACCGCGACGCCTGCCGCTCGCGCCGCCTCGACGATCTCATCGAGGCGGCGCTGTGCTTCCTCGTCTATCTGCGAGAGCCCGTCACTGTCGCCGCAGACGAGCAACGCCGTGCGGCGGGGCACGACGGGGCCGTCGTAGGGCCAGGCGTAGGGCTGCGAGGCTACCTGTGGGCTCACTGCGTCTCGTCCACCAATCGCTTGCTGCATTGCACAGCGGCCGGGCCATCACGGCCCGGCCGCTGTGTGCGGCTGCTAGTTGGGAATCGTGCCGATCACGCCCTCGGCGAGCCAGTCGGTCGTCTCGAGCGACTCGACGTCCGGGCGCTCGCCTGCGGCGATGCGGACAGTGCCGTCCTGGTCGGCGATCGGACCCTCGAAGGCGAACAGCGCGCCGCTGAGCATGTCCTCCATCGCCGCGCCGACTTCCTCGGCCACACCGGAGGGCACGTTGTCGCCGAACTCGGCGAGCGTGACCACGCCATCGGCGAGGCCCTGGCGCAGCGAGCCGGAGACGTAGGTGCCCTCGGCGACCTGCTTCGCGAGCCGCGGGAAGAGCTCAGTCCAGTCCCAGATCGCGGCCGTGACCCAGCCGTTCGGTGCGAACTCCTTGTCATCCGCGTGGTAGCCGACGGACCAGATGCCGAGCCGCTCGGCGGCTTCGATGACGGGCACCGGGCAGTCCTGGTGCTGCGTGATCAGGTCGATGCCCTGCGTGGCGAGGCTCTCGGTCGCCTCGACGTTCTTCGCGGGGTCACACCAGTTGGCCGTGAACACGACGGTCGTGGTCACGTCCGGGTTCACCGAGCGCGCGCCCAGGTGGAACGCGTTGATGTTGAGCAGCGTCTGCGGGATCGGGAACGCCACGACGAACCCGAGCTTGTCGGTCTCCGTCATGCGTCCGGCAGCGATACCCGCGAGGTATTCGACCTCCCAGATCGTGCCGAAGTAGGTGCCCACGTTCTCCGTGGTGCGGAGCCCGCCCTGGTGCAGGAACGTGACGTCCGGGTGCTGCTCTGCGACGCGGATTGCCGGGTCGAGGTGCCCGAACGAGGTCGGGAAGATGATGGTCGCGCCGTCGGCGATCATCTGCTGCATCACGCGCTCGGCCTCGGCGCTCTCCGGCACGTTCTCTGCGTTGATCGTCTCGAACATCGGGTCGGCGTTGACCGCGACCTCACCGAGGTAGGCAGCCTGGTTGTACCCGCCGTCGTCCACGGTGCCGACGTAGAGGAACCCGACCTTGATCGGCTCGGGCGCGGCCGCCTCGGGAGCCGTGGTCGCCGCCGGAGCGGCCACCTCGTCGTCATCGTCGTCACCGCACGCGATCGCCAGCGCCGCTACGGCGAGCGCGGCGACCAGCACCGTCCAGCTTGCGAGACGGCGCGCCGAGTGGATCACGCCGCCTCCCGCTCCCATCCAGCTTCTGTTCGTCATCTCTGCCCCTTCCATCCGCTTCCGTACTTCCTTGCTCTCAGGCCGGCCGATCCGGCCCGTGAAAGCCAAACGATTTCGCGCCGTGCGCGTCTCTAGCCCGTGCCCCGGAACACCGCGCGCAGCCCCTCGGGCATCGCGTGGCGGCTCGCGCGGTTCCAGAACAGCAGGACCGCGAGCGTCACGAGGTACGGCGTCATCTCGAGGAGGAACGGCGATACCGCGACCCCTCGCGCCTGTAACTGCAGCTGCATCGCCAGCACGCCGCCGAAGAGCAGCGCGCCCGCCACCGCCCGCAGCGGGTTCCACATCGCGAAGATCACGAGCGCGACGGCGATGAAGCCGCGCCCGTTCGTCATGCCCTCGACCCAGGTCTGCGCGAGGCCGAGCGAGAGCTGCGCGCCACCGATGCCGGCGAGTGCTCCACCGGCGCAGACGGCGAGGTACTGGACGAGCTGCGGGTTGATGCCCGCTGCGAAGGCCGCCTCGGGGTATTCGCCGACAGCGCGCAGGTGGATGCCCCAGCGCGTGCGGAACAGCACGAGCCAGATCCCAATGGCGAGGGGGATGACCGCGTACGTCAGCACGTCGTGCTCGAACAGCACGGAGCCGATCACCGGCAGATCGGAGAGGCCGGGAATCGCGATGCGGTCGAGCCCGTCGATGTTCGCGCTCACGTAGGGTCGTCCGAAGAACGCGGTGAGCCCGAGGCCCAGGAACCACAGCGCCAGACCCGAGGCGAGCTGGTTCGCCCCGCGTGTGACCGCCATGAAGGCGTGTACCAGGGCAAACGCTCCACCGGCAGCGCAGCCGGCCAGGATGCCGAGGTACGCGTTGCCCGTCTCGGCGGTCGCGATGATGCCGGCGCAGGCGCCGGCGAGCATGCTGCCCTCGATGCCGAGGTTGATGATGCCGGCGCGCTCGCTGATGAGCTCGCCGAGGGTCGCGTAGAGCACGGGCGAGCCGGAGCGCAGGGAGCCCGTCGCGACGTCGGGGATGAACGACATCACGTCAGCTCCTCACCGCGGCCGTGTTGCGACGGCCTGCGAGCAGCGCGAAGAGCATCAGGGCCATGAGGATGTTCACGGACGAGCCCGGCAGTCCCGCGCTGATCTGGAGGCTGTCTCCACCCACGACCAGCACGCTGAACAGCGCCGCCGCGAAGAGCACGCCCACAGGGCGGTGCCCGCCCAGCCACGAAGCGAGGAAGCCGATGAAGCCGTAGCCGATCGAGATGCCGGGGCGGAGGCGCCCCTGGATCGCGGTCACCTCGGCCATCCCGGCGAGGCCTGCGATGGCCCCGCCGGCGACGAGCGACCAGAAGAGGTAGCGCCCGGTCGGGATGCCGGTGCGCGCGGCCGCGAGCGCGTTCCCGCCCACGGCACGCATCTCGTACCCGGCGCGTGTGTAGCGGAAGACGAAGAAGAGTACGCCGAGGACGATCGGGACGAGGATCAGGCCCGCGTGCACCCGGCCCGCCCAGAACCCCGGCGGGATCGCCGCGCTCGGAAAGTCGGCGGTGAACGGCCAGTTGAACGCGTCGGGATCTCGCCACGGGCCAAAGACGAAGTAGTTGACGAGCTGGATCGCGACGTAGTTGAGGAGCAGCGTGCTGATCGCCTCGTTGAGGTTGAAGCGCACCCGCAGGCCTCCGGCGAGCCCGGCCCACAGCGCCCCGCCCACCGCGCCGCCGATGACGGCCAGCGGCAACAGGAGCAGGTCCGGCGCGCCGCTGTAGAGCACCAGTCCGCCGGCGAACAGCGCCCCGATGTGGAACTGACCCTCGCCGCCGACGTTGATGAGTCCCGCCCGCGCCGGTACTGCTGTTGCGGCTGCGCAGAGCCCGATCGGCACCAGCTTCACCAGCACCTCGGAGCGCCCGAACTCGCCACCGAGCGCGCTCTCCAACATCTCCCACACCGCGGTGATCGGGTTCGCTCGATCCAGCAGCAGCACGACGGAGAAGACCGCGAACGCGATGACACCGGCGACCGTGAAGCGCGCGGTCGTCACGACCCGCGGGTCGCGTGCCCACCCCGGGACCAGCGCACCGACGCGCCACGGCTGCGAACCGATGATGCTCACGAGGGCAGCTCGTCCGGTGCGGCCTCGACCTCGTCGTCGGCGCCGGTCGCGCCCGTCATCAGTCCCCCGATGCGAATCGGGTCGGTCGCGCCCCGATCGAAGCCGCCGACGATCTGCCCGCTGCGCATCACCAGCACGCGGTCGGCGAGGGCGAGCAGCTCGTCGAGGTCTTCGGACACCAGCAGCACCGCCGAGCCGCGGTCGCGCGCGGCTACCAGCAGGCGCTGCACCGAGCGCGCCGATGCGATGTCGAGGCCGCGCGAGGGGTAGTACGCGACGATCTGGCGGGCGTGCTCGGTGAGCTCGCGCGCCGTGAGCACGCGCTGCACGTTGCCGCCCGAGAGTCCGGCGAGTTCGCGCTGCGGCGCGGGCATCTCGAACGGTGCGGCCGTCGCCAGTGCCTCCGCTTCGTCGCGCAGCTGCTGAGACCGCAGGAAGAACCGGCCCTTGCCGGGGATACGACGTGTGGTCAGCAGCAGGTTGTCGGCGACCGACATCGAGGGAACGGTGCCCTGCTCCAGCGGGTCCTCGGGGATCACCGCGACGAGCCCTTGCTGGAGCCGGTCGGCCGTCGAGGCGTGTGTGTAGTCGCGGCCTCCGAGGCGGACCGCACCGGCCTCGAGCTCGGCAACGCCGAGGATCGCGTTCGCGAGTTCGGCCTGTCCGTTTCCAGCCACGGCCGCGATGCCGGTGATCTCGCCCTCATGCACCTCGAGGCTGACGCCATCGAGCGGCAACCGGCCGTCGGCGCTGCGCAGGGTCACGCCCTCGAGCTCGATGGCCAGCGCGCCGGGCTCGTGGGGTTCGACCTGCAGCTCGGCCGCCAGTTCGGCGCGTTCGCCAAGCATCAGCCGCACGACGGCGTCATGGTCGAGATCCGAGGTCGGCCCGCTGCCGGCGACCGTGCCACCTCGCAGCACCGTCACCCAGTCGGCGCAGGCGAAGACCTCCTGGAGCTTGTGCGAGATCAGGATCAACGCGAAGCCGTCGTCACGGAGGCGACGCAGCACCTCGAGCAGGCCCTGCACCTCGGCGGGTGTCAGCACGCTGGTCGGCTCGTCGAGGATCAGCACCTGCGGTGAGATCGAGAGCACCTTGAGGATCTCGACGCGCTGGCGCTCGCCGACCGAGAGGTCGCGGACGCGCGCGTCGGGGTCCACCGCCAGCCCGTACTGCTCACTCAGTTCGAGGATCCTGGCCCTGAGCTCACTGCGCTTGAGGCGGGGCCCACGCTCGGGTTCGGCCAGCGCGATGTTCTCGATCACGGTGAAGGCAGGCACCAGCGTGAAGTTCTGGAAGACCATGCCGATGCCGGCCCGGCGGCCCTCGCCCGGGGAGTCGACCTGCCTCGGCTCGCCGTGCATCAGCATGGTTCCGGAGTCCGGGCGGTAGTACCCGTAGACCAGCTTCACGAGGGTGGACTTGCCGGCGCCGTTCTCACCCAGCACGGCGTGGATCTCGCCGCTGAAGACCTCGAGGTGGGCATCGGACAGCGCAGTGACGGGGCCGAAGCGCTTCGTCAGGTTATGGACGGCGAGCGCGGGCGCCTCGCCGCGGCCCCTGCGCCGCGGCTCATACGCGGGCGGCGTCTGCGGAGACGGGGCGGCGATGCTCACGGCTGCACCGTGCCCGCACCAAGGGCGGCGTCGCGGACGTAGCCGTGGCTCTCCCAGATGTGCGAGCGCAGGAGGGCTCGTGCGAGACGGCGATCACGTGCGCGCAGCGCTCGCAGCACCGCCGAGTGCTGGTCGAACGTTCGCTGCACTCGCGTGGTGTCCAGGAAGTCACGGGAGCGCAGCAGGTGGATGCGCGTGTTGATGTCACGGAGCAGGCCCGGGAACACGCTGCTGCCCGAGATATCGGCGAGTGCCTCGTGGTACTGCTCGTCAGCGAACACGAGCGATGCTTCGGGATCGTCCAGGGTGTCAGGCGGTGGCGGTTCCGCAGCCCAGAACGCCTCGAGCGGCTCGAGCGCGGACAGGTCCGCGAGCTCGACGATGCGGCTCGCCACCTGCTCCTCGATCGCGACACGGATCGAGTAGAGGTCGTCCATATCGCCGAGCGAGAGTGTCGCAACGACATAACCTGCCTGCGGGCGGTGATCGAGGAGCCCGCCGCGCGCGAGCGTGCGCAGCGCCTCGCGGACGGGGGTGCGGCTGGTGCCGTAGCGCTCGGCGAGCTCCCCCTCCTTGAGGCGGGCACGAGCGCCGTAGACGCCGCGGATCAGGTCCGCGCGGATCCTTCCGACTACATCGGCAGTGCGTGTCGACGTCGAGCGGCGTTCCCGGGTACCGGTCGTCGTTGGCATACAATCAGGTATAGATACGCAGCGTATCCGCGCGATTGCGGCCTTCTTGCATACACATGAACTCCATGTGAACTGGGTTGAGGCGGCTCGCGCCATCGGGCAGCCCTGCCACGGCAGGCGCGTGCCGCCTGCGCCCGGGCGTTGTTAGAGTGCGGGGCGGAGGCGTCCCGATGCTCATCCACGACCTGTCGCAAGGCCTGGCACCGCTGCAACGGTGGTTCAACGATCACCAGGGCCTGGCGCGTCTCGTCGCGATCAACTCGGCTACCTGAGAGCTCTGCGTGAGTGGTGCCCGTGAGGCACTCGAACCCCTCTTCGACGAGCCGGGGCTGGACTTCCGCATGGCGCGGGTCTTTATCGACATGCTGCCGGACGACAACCTTGAGGTTGCGCGTGCAGAAGCCGCGCGCGTCTCGGATGATCGGATGACCGCGTTCCACGACCCCGACAAGCGGCTCGGCCGGGCGATGGCGCGCCGGCTGGGCTGGCAGCGGCACGTCGCCTGGGACATCTTCGTGGTCTACCGCGCGGCGGAGTCGTGGACCGCCACACAGTTGCCGGCTACGGAGAGCTGGTTTCACCAGCTCAACGACGGTGAGCCGCGGGAGCAGACAGGCGGCGGTGAGATCGCGACCGCCGAGGAGCCGGAGGCGCCGGCGGAGCGGCACGACGCCGACCCCTCGCGGTTCCGCACTGGCGAGGACCTGCGAGACGCCCTTGTCGAGGCGCTACGCGCGGCCGCCCCGACCCGGGGGTGACGAGCGGACCATCGCAGCCCGGACCCGGCGATCATGCCGCGTCGAGGTGGGGTCGCCTTCGGGCACGGAAGCAGGTCAGACGTCGTGGCCGTGTGCGGCGAGCGCGATCAACTCGAGGATTTCATGGCTCGCTATCGAGCCGATGAACTCGCCTGTGTCACGGTGGGCGACGGGAAGCACGGTGAGTGAGGTCTCCACCATCCGCTGTAACGCGTCCTCCACCGGCTCGTCAGGGTAGGCAGACGGGGTGTCGTGTCGCAGCACCTGCTCGAGCGTGGTCCGCTCCCAGTCCCCGCGGGGGAGATAGCGCAGCATGCTGAGCGACACGATGCCGGCAAGTCCGTCCCGGTCGGCAACCACGTAGTCATGCTGTTCCGGGAGGAGCCAGGTGGCCGTAAATGCCTTCACCGTGAGTGTCTGCTGAGGGTGCGTGCGGGACTCGTCCAGGATCTCCTCCACTCTGAGCCCCTCGAGGGCGAAGCGGTCCAGGGTCGGAGGGAGATCCTCGTCAGGGATGTCGGGCCCGGCTTCGCCGCCCCTTCTCAGAGCGAAGCTGACGCCGAGCGGCGTGAGCATGATGTAGCCGAACATCACCATCACGAGCAGCGAGAACACGCCCTTGTCGATGGCGCCGGCGTGAAGCATCAGGAGGAGCAGGGCGATCTCCGCCACGCCCTTTGCCATCAGTCCGGCGGCCGTTGCGCCCGGCGCTTCCAGCCGGCTGACGTAGACACTGATGAACGCGCCCGCGAGCTTGCCTACCAGCGGCACCAGCGTGAGGCCGACCACGGTCTCGGGAGCCAGCCTGGTGAAGTCCAGGCTCAGGTGCAGGCCCGCTGACGCGAAGAAGAGCGGGACGAAGAACCCTTCGGCGGTCCCTCGCATACCGGGCATGATGTCGCGCCGCACCTGGTACGGCAGGGTGGAGAGCGCCGCACCAAACAGCAGGGCCCCCAGCGACCCGTGGAGACCGACGTTTTCGGCGCCCACAACGACGAGGAAGAGCCCACCGAGGAGCAGCCCAAATGACAGCTGCGGCACTTGCAGGAGGTGGTGCAGGAGCTCGATGACCCTCGGCAGCACCCGTGTCGAGACGACCCACGTCACGATGGCGAAGCCGGCGATCTGCGCCGTGATGCTGACAACGCTCGTCCACCCCAGCCCGGTCCCGTGCCCTTCCGTCAGGTGCTCGCTGATGGCGAAGCCCACGACGAACAGCGCGATGAGCTCGGCGATCACCACCGCCGTGAAGATCTGGACCCCCACGGCGTCCCTCAGCCGTCCCTCGTCGATCAGGACAGTCGCCACCACCCCCAGGCTGGAGAGCGAGAGTACGCCCGCCAGCGCCAGCGCCTCCGTGAACGTGAGATCCAGTTGCAGGTCGAAGAACCGCTCCGTGGTGACCGCGAGCGACACGGCTAATGAGATCAATACCGACAACACGGAAGCGAAGAAGAGGCGGCGGCGGATAGCAGCGACGAAGGCCCTGATATCGAGCTCGTCCAGACCGATCAGGAAGAAGAAGAGAAAGATTCCGATCCCGAGGACGATCTCCACCTCGGATCCTGTCTCGACCAACCCCGTGACAGGTCCGAGTAACACGCCACTGGTCGCGTAAGCAATGATGGCATTCAGCCCGAAGCGCCTGAAGATGCCTTCGAGGAGTTTGGCGGTGACGATCAACAGCCCAATCGAGAACAGGGCATCGTGTATTTCCAACGCTACGCATCCCCCCTCGGTATCTCGTCCTCGTGACCAGGCCGAGGTACCGAGACAACATAACCATCACCAGGGTTATCAGTACCTCGCGAACGGGCTGGAGCATCGCCCGGAGCCGCGAGATCGTGCGGAGATGACCTTCACGATGTCAAGGTAGCGAGCGGTCGAATTGACCTGGGCGAAGTGAAGTGGTGGTTGGGGTCGCTCGATTCCGATTCCCACCGCCCGTGCTAGCATCACCGGAAGGGAATCGCGTGGGTGGGAGGTAACGAGATGGCGACAAACGTGCTGGCTGGTCGGGCCCTGATTCTTGCGGTGATCATCGGGTTCGTTTCATCGTTACTCACGCCTGGCGGACTGCTGGTCGATAGTGCGGACTCTGCCCGCTTTGCGGAGGCGGCCCGCGTGCTGGGCGACAATTCAGAGCTGGCCCAGTTCTCGACGTTCGCGTTCGTCGTGAGCATCGTGCTGTACTGGTTCGGGCTCAGTAGCCTGCGCCGAGCGTTCAGCGGCGACTCAGCCATGGACGTCGTGTCCCGCTTCGCCCTGAACATCTTCCTGGTCGGGTATGCGTTCCTGATCGTCGAGCTGAGTCTCCGGCACATCCTGACGCACGTGCTCGCGCACGGCGTGGGGAGCAGTCCCACCCAGGAAGAGGCGATGGCAGTCACGCTCTTCGCGGCAGCTGCCGGCCTGCACTTCGCCTTCCTCTACGTCTCCGCGATCGGCTCGGCCATCTTCGGGTATGCCCTGGCGCGGCGGAGCGCGGGCATGGACATCTTCCAGCTCGCCTCATGGGGGATGGCGCTCACCGGCGTGGTCACCTTCGCCTTGCTGATGATTGCCGAGCACATGCCGGACGTGGACCTGCACGGAGTTGCGGTTGCCAGCAACCTCCTGCTGCTCTTCGCCTCCCTCTGCATCGTGGTCATTGCGGTGGGCATCATGCAGGGGCGGCGCGAGTTCGTGGGGGACGACGCGGCGGCGTAGCTCAGCCTGCTATCGAGTCGTAACGACACGTGCCTGGCCCCTCAAGTAGGGGCCAGGAGGTACATCCTTGCAGTCGCCGAGGCTCAGTCCATCACGAGCACGCTGCGCGCCACGTCGCCGCGATCGAGGGCTGCGTACGCCTCGTTGATCTCATCGAGCGGGTAGGTGCGGCTGACCAGCGGATCGACCTGCAGGCGGCCTCCCATGTAGAGGTCGACCATCTTCGGGAGGTCGATCCACGGGCGGGCGGATCCGTACCACGAGCCGCGCAGCACCTTCTCCGTGCGCGGCAGCGAGAGCGCCGGAATGGTCATCATGTCGTCCTCGGCAGCCATGCCCACGACTACGGTGGTGCCACCGGGCCGCGTCGACTCGTAGCAGTCGACGATCGTCTGCGAGAAGCCGATCGCCTCGAACGCGTAGTCCACCCCGCCGCTCGTCATCTCGAGCACGCGAGCCGCGGTGTCGCCCTCAGTCGCGTCGAGGACGTCGGTGGCGCCGAACTGCTGCGCGTACTCCAGCTTGTTGGCCTTCACGTCGACGGCGATGATCCGTTCCGCCCCGGCCAGCACGGCGCCCTGGATGCAGTTCAGGCCGACCCCGCCACAGCCGATCACCAGCACGGAACTGCCCGCCTCGACGCGTGCGGTGTTGATCACCGCACCGACCCCGGTCATCACCGCGCAGCCGATCAGCGCCGCCCGGTCGAGCGGCACGTCGTGGCGCACGGGCACCGCGCCCGACTCCGGAACGACCGCGTACTCGGCGAAGGAGGCAACGCGCGCGAAGTGATGGAGGTCCTGGCCCTCGCGGGTGTGGAGCCGCGTGGTGCCGTCGAAGAGCAGCCAGCGATCGCTGTCCGCTCCGTTGCAGAGCACAGGTTCGCCGCGGGTGCAGTAATCGCACCAGCCGCAGTTCGGACGGAAGTTCAGGATGACGTGGTCGCCCGGCCGCACTCGCGCAACCCCCGCGCCCACCCGCTCCACGACACCCGCGGCCTCGTGGCCGAGCACCATCGGCAGCGGCGGTGTCCACTCGCCCTTCATCACGTGGTAGTCGGAGTGGCACACGCCCGAGGCGGCGATGCGCACGAGCACCTCGCCGTCCTTGGGGTCGTCGAGTTGTACCGGCTCGACGACGAGCGGGGTGTTCGCCTCGTAGAGCACTGCCGCCTTGATATCCATCGTGGCCCCCAGGCTGCGGATCGTAGGTCCGGCCGGATTCTAGCGCCGCGACGTGCGCGACGGCCTCTTTGGTGTCTCCCGGGGTTCGAGCCTGGTGCCTACGGCCCCTCGCCCCTGACGGTGAGAGGCGTCGCCCCCGGGACCCCGTCCGGGAACAACTCGTGAAAGTGTGCGTTCAGGCTGACCGGGCTCGAGTCGTCCTTTCCGATCCGGACTCCGCCAGAGCGCGCGTGCGCGCGGCGTTTCTTCAGGCCGATCTCCACCGTGTCGCGCGAGCGGCCGGCGCTGGACGGCCGACAGGCAGATAACTGATCACCTTGCTCAGTACATATCGCCGGGGGCCCGTTCCGGGAAACCGTTGGAAACATTGGTGCCGAAGGTGGGACTCGAACCCACACGGGGCGTGAACCCCAACGGTGTTTGAGTTTGCGCTGCTCCTTCCCGACCAAGGCCGTCGAGTCCCGGTTCACGTTGCTGCGTAAGGGAGTTCGGCTCGGGGACGTCCCGGTTGGTGGCGTCCCGACAGCTGCAATACCGGACGACATGGCCACGGAATGGCCACAAGATGGCCACAGCGCCGTTGGCGAGGGGCCGTGCGGATGCTACGCGCTCTGACGCGCCCGAGGCGAGCGGGCACGCTGTTGCCGACCGGCATATCCCCGCGCCACTGCGTCGAGTCGACCGGGGAACCAGTCGGGCAATGACTTGCAGCCGGGCGGCTTCGCGCACGGTGATGCAGCGCCGGAAGCGGTAACGGATCGGACGGGCCGCCGTGAAGAGCCGCCCCCCGGGGGGCGACGGCGCTAGGCGGCCCCTGGGCCAGCGGTCGTCGGCTCAACATCGCGCCCGGGCTCCCTTCAGGTAACATGCTTATGTAAGCGAACAGTACCCCCGCTGGCTGGTGGTTCCCGTGGATCCGGTCCTTCTCACAATCCTGTCTTCCGTGGCCTTGCAGGCTGCAGTTGACGGCGGGATCCGCGCCTACCTCGCCAAGAGGCCGAATGTCGTCAGTGCCGCGATCGGCGAGACCCGCGGTCAGTTCCCGGATGTGGAGGTGGAACCCGCTCTCCGGGACTGGTCAGCGAGTCCGAGCGTCGACACCTTCTTCGAGGACTTGCAGGCGGGCGAACGTGACCTTGAGGGCGACGCAGCCGAGTTGAGGACGATCGGCGACCTCGACGTTACCGAGGTTCGGCGGACCGTTACTGAGGCAGTCCGCCGCGGCCGCCTGGAGGAGCCACCGAGTGGGGACCCGTCCGACCTCCTGCGCGGACTGGGTCTGTTGCGCGATGGCGTGCTGCTGCGGGCAGCGGCCGTGCTGTTTGGGAAGGCGGAGCGCCTTGAATTCGAGATGCCGCAGTGCGTGCTTCGGGTCGCCCGCTTTCGTGGGACCGACCGCATGGAGTTCCTCGATAACCGCCAGTTCAATGGCAACGCCTTCACGCTCCTCGCGGACGCCGAGCGCTTCCTGCGCGACACCCTGCCTATCGCGGGCCGCCTCGAGCCGGACCGCTTCGAGCGCATCGACGAGCCGCTCTACCCGCCGCTGGCCTCGCGCGAGGCTCTGGCCAACGCCCTGTGCCACCGCGACTACTCGATCGGCGGAGGGTCCGCCGGTGTCGCTGTATACGACGACCGCCTGGAGATGACATCTTCCGGCTCGCTGCACTTCGGCCTGACGCCGGCGCAGCTGTTCGCTCCCCATCCGTCGCGCCCGCGGAACCCGCTGATTGCCCGTACCTTCTACCGGCGCGACGTCATCGAGGAGTGGGGAAGCGGGACGCTCAAGATGGCGGAACTCGTCAGTGACGCAGGCCTTCCGGTCCCAGAGATCGAGGACAGCGGTAGCGAGGTCACGGTGCGCTTCCGCCACGGACGCCCCCTACCGCCGTCCGCCGATAGAGGAAGCAGTCCCACTGCGCGCCGGGAGCTGATTCTCAGGACGACGAAGAAGGCGGCCTGACGCGGCGCGGGATCCACGCGCAGTTGGGCTCGCAGGTCAGCGAGCGGCAGCTGCGAAGGGCACTGGAGGAGTTGAGGGACCAGGGCCTGATTGTGTCCGAGGGGCGTGGCCGAGCGGGGCGCTGGAAGCGCGCTGGGGGATAGACGGGCTGAACCATGTTGACCACTCCCGATAGGGGGCGTCATGGGGGCGCTATAGGGGTGTCAATGGGGGCGCTATGACTGAGTCTCGGACCTCGGAGGCGGACGTTGCCCGGCTCGGGCAGCGACCCCGTAAGGACAGACGCGAAGTAGGATACCGGCGTCGCAAGTGGCCAACGGGCCGTGAGCAAGTCCGTCGTGAGGGTGCATGACGACAGAACTGACAACCCTGCTGGGTGAAGCGGCGCAGACCGCGCGGTTCGACATGAGGCCCATCAAGGGCTTGACGGCAACGCGCATCCGACACATGTACGAGCAGAGTGAGGACCACCGCGAGAGGATGGGGCTTGCAGGTGCGGAAGCGCACTTCAGCGCTGGTCACCAAGCTGCGCTTACGAGCCTGTTGAGGTCGCTGCTCGACCAGTACATCGCCGACGACCTCGTTGGGAATGGGTTTTCCTATCTCGTCACAGGCTATTCCGTAATCCCAGTTTCCGATCTCGCCCGAGCCTGCGTCACAGCGACGGCCCTTCTCGGGTCTGAGCAAGTGGTGCATCGCCTCAACAAGTGGGCCCGGGGAGATGCGATCCCCTTCCGTACTTGCGCTACGCTGTCGGGAATCGACATTGATGGGCCACTAGACCTCGGCGGAGGCATGCGTCTTGAGACCCTGCCAGTGCTGCTGACCCCCCTACAGATTGGAGCCCATGCCCCTGGACCAAAGGAAGTGAAGCTTACGGTCGAGCGCGAGGGTGGACCTCCCTTCTACAACCCAGAGAGCAAGCCAGAACGTGAAGGCGCGTGGGGAGGCAGACCCGAACCCTTGATCGACGCGTTGTGTGGGGCACTCTCACTGGCACTCGACGACTCTGTGACGCGGAGGCTGTCATGGTCGGAGTGCGACGAAATCCAAGGGTTCAACCTTACGATGGGCATGTCGTGGCATACCGCGCCGGACCTCCTCTCCCTTGGTATGAGCAGTCCCCTGTCAACAGGTCAGGCCGCCGAAGTCGAGGGCCTTCTGCAGAAGCGGCAGGCTCACGAGAGTGCGGACCTCGCGATGGCGATCAGGCGGTGGGTCAGGTCCAAGGCGCAGACCGACATCGCCGACCAGTTCATCGAGCTGCGCATCGCGCTCGAAGCGCTATTCCTCAAGGACTCGAGTGGTGAGTCTCGCTTCCGCGTTGCGAGTCGCGCTGCCTGGTACCTGGGACAGAGCCTTGAGGAGAGGATCGGGCATCAGAAGACGATTTCTGCAGCTTACGACGTTGCTTCGCGCGCCGTTCATACTGGCGCCGTCAAGAATGCGGAGGATCATAGGGAGCTACTTGGGGCCGCTCAGAGCCTCGTCCGGAGCGCGATTCTGAAGAGACTCGACGAGGCTGACGAGCCGGACTGGGGGAAGCTCGTGCTCGGCGGGGATCCGCGCGCAGCCAGTGTCCCTCGTTCGCCGAGCGAGCCAGACACGAGGTAGGCGGTGAGGCTTGCTGGTGTTGACTTCCCCCGGCGCCTGACCGATGCGCTGAAGAGAGGCGAACTTGTTGTATTCGCCGGCGCGGGGGTCTCGATGGGGACGCCGGCAAGCCTCCCGAACTTTGAAAGCCTCGCGACGGCGATTGCCGCGGGAACAGGTGAAGCTCAGGACGAGGGCGAACCAGTGGATCGCTTCCTAGGCCGGCTGAAGGGCAAGGGCACGGACGTTCACGAACGAGCCGCCGAAGTGCTCCGCAGAGGTAACCCCGAACCAACCGCGCTGCACGGCGACCTGCTACGGCTTTATCGGACACCGCAATCCGTGCGTGTCGTGACAACGAACTTCGATGCACTGTTCGAGCAGGCTGCCTCGCATGTCTTCGATTCCGCCCCCTCCGTGTTCACGGCTCCCGCTCTGCCACTGGGCAACGGCTTCAGTGGAATCGTGCATGTGCACGGCGACCTCGACGACCCTCGGGGCATGGTGCTCACGGACGCCGATTTCGGCAAGGCGTACCTGACCGGGGGCTGGGCGAGACGCTTCCTGGTGGACCTGTTTCGCACCCACACGGTCCTGTTCGTCGGCTACAGCCACGGCGACACGGTCATGAACTACCTGTCGCGAGCCCTGACTCCGGGCGCTGGCGACCGCTTCGCGCTCACCGACCAGCCTGACAACGAGGAATGGCAACTGCTCGGCGTCGAGCCGATCGGGTACGTGAAGTCAGCGGAAGACGACCACAGTGCTCTCGCAGAGGGTATCCGGCGTCTCGCCAACTACAGCCGACAGGGTCTCATCGACTGGCAGCGACACATCGCGGAGATCGCCAAGGACCGGCCCCCGCTCGACGATGAGGCGGTGGACTTGATCGACGACGCCGTGTCAGACCCCGAGCGATGCCGCTTCTTCACCGATGCTGCATCACACGTCGATTGGATCGAATGGCTCGAACGACGTGGGCACTTGGCCGCGCTGTTCGGGACCGCAGAGCTCACTGAACGTGACGAGCGACTGGCACGATGGCTGGCCGAGCGCTTCGGCGGAGACCATGCCAGCGCTCTCTTCCTGCTGATTGGACGCAACGACTCGCGGGTCCATCCGTCACTCTGGTGGCAACTGGCGCGGGTCGTACAAGACCAAGAGCGTCCTCTGAGCGCGGCCATCCTGGCTCGATGGGTCTCGCTGCTCCTTGCGACCGACCCCCGCATACGCGACACCAATCTCCTGCTGTCCCTGGGTGAACGCTGCGCCGAGGCCGGGCTAAAGGACGCCCTTCTCGACGTGTTCGACGCGATGGCCACCGGCGGACTCGTGATCGAACCCGGGTTCGCCCTGATGAACGAGGACGACGATGGATCGGCGGTGAGAGTTCAGACAGACCGGCAGCACGACCAGATGGCGCAGTTCGCCCTGGAGAGGTTGTACGAGGACCACCTGAAGCCCAACCTCCACGAGGTGGCCGAATCCCTGCTGGAGCGGGCAGTTCGGCGCCTAGCGGAGCGGAGCCGCACCCTCCGTTCGTGGCAGCAGGCCACCCGCGATGATGACGAGATGAGCTTTCACCGGAGCGCGATCGAACCCCATGAACAGGACCAGGACCGGTATCTACAGTCGATCGATGCGCTGATAGACGCAGCTCGTGACGCACTCGACTACCTCGTTGCAGCGCGCCCGAAAGCCGGGGCCGGCTGGTGCGATCGTCTGGTGGTGGAGGAGGCGCCGCTGTTGCGCCGCCTCGCCGTGCATGCGTTGTCGAGCCGGAGCGACCTCAGCGCCGACGAGAAGGTCGGGTGGCTGATGTCCCGTACCGGCCTGCATGACAGGGCAACGCATCACGAAACGTTCCTGGCCATGGGCGCCAGCTACCCCGATACAAGTACGGAGCAACGCCAGGCGATCATCGATGCCATCAGGGAGTACGAATGGCGAGCTCACGACGACGAAGGGGAGCGCTACACGGCCCATCGACACTTCGAATGGCTCGCGTGGCTGAGTGATTCGGACCCAGGCTGTGACCTCGCCAGGGAGGCCCTTGAGGGCATCCGGCAGCGGCACCCAGACTTTGGCCCGAGCGAGCACCCGGAATTCACCCACTACCACTCAAGCTGGAGCTACGAGGGTCCTGAGAGTCCCTGGGGCGTCGAGGAGCTGCTTTCGCGGCCCGCCGGCGAGACCCTCGAACAACTTCTCACGTTCCGGGGCGACAGCCCCTTCGGGCCGAATCGCGGCGGGCTCCTGCGCAGTGTCGGAGAAGCCGCCAAGCGAGACTTCAAGTGGGGACTCGCACTGACCGACGCGCTGGCCGAGTCTGAGGACTGGGACAGCGACCTGTGGACGGCGCTGCTGCGCTCATGGTCTGGTGAACTGGATGAAGGCAAGCACCGTCTCGCCCTTGCCCGGCTGAGCGACATCGAGCTCCATCGGCGCCAGGTTCGGGCCATCGCCGCGATGCTCCTCTCCCTGGTCAAGGATGGGGGACTTCCCTACGCGCCAGAGTTGCTCGAGGAGTCGAATCACCTCGCTCGCAGCCTCTGGGCGCACTGCGGTCAGGACGATGGGGAGCCGGAGTCGGGGAGCTGGCTCACTGTGGCGATCAACCACCCAGCGGGCGCGATCACCGAGTACTGGATATGGAGCCTCTCACTGTGGAGGAACCGCCACGAGACGCGACCGGAGGCCATGGACGAAGAGCACTCCTCGGCGCTGCTGCAAGTGATCAATGAACAGACAGTGGCCGGGAGATTGGGACGGACCGTTCTGGCACAGTCCCTGGGATTCCTGCTGGCTGCCGATGAAGCGTGGACAAGGGAGCACCTCGTCCCACTCTTTGAACACGCCGACGGCGGCGACTACCAGGCTGTCTGGGACGGCCTACTGCACGGGCGGTTGGATCGCAACGTGATCACTGCGATGGAGGATGCGATCTTCGCAGCGATCCCTCACATGAGCGATCTATTTCCGAGTCAGAGCCAGCACCGCCAGACGTTCATCGCGCTGTGCACGGCCGTGGTCACGTACCTCGTGGACGATCCGCTGGACGCCTGGATACCCGAGTTCCTCAAGACCGACGACGACTCGGACAAGCGTCTCTTTGCGTGGAGCCTTGGCGAACGTATCGGCGAAATGGACGACGCAGTCCAGCGAGAGTTGTGGGACCGCTGGCTCAAGCAGTATTGGGAGACCGCCTTCAGGGCGTCCCTACGCCCCTCAGCAAGGCGGAAGTGGATGCGATGGCCGCGTGGCCACGCCGCTTTGAAAGCCTCTTCCCCAAGGCTGTTGACCTTGCAGTCGCGATGCCCAGTGCCCCACTTCATGGATGGTCTGCCCTTCGTGAGATGGACGAAGGCGACCAATGGTCGAGTTACCCCGATGCAACGGTACGGCTACTGGTCTATGTTGCCGAGCACGATGCATCCAGGGCGTTCTGGTTCCATGCGCAGGCTCTTGTGGAGAAGCTCTCGACTCTTGAGCTCTCCGAATGCGCAGCGGCCCAACTCGAGGAGCTTCGCGTGAAACATGGCCAATCCTGAGCCCGGTCCTTCGCTACCCATGGCTCCTGCGGTCGGGCGGCACGGCGTCGGTCTTCATGACCGCGACCCCGCAACTGCGGCGGAGCCTAGGAACTCCTCCGTCCGTCCCGATAGTGTTGCGCGTGCCCCTGTGACTGGCGTGGACGAGCATCTGGCGCCTCGCCGGCCGCTCGGCGTGAGAGGGGTTGGCATGAACGCACCAAGCGACGAGTTCCAAAGCTGCTGACCCGACTGATCAGCCGGGCCGGCGAATTAGGCACTCGAGGCATCTATCGCGGCGAGCCGGAGCGCTTCCGGCGGAGTTCGTCGGGCCTCTACCGCCAGCTCCACGAGATCGACGACGAGGACTTGACATCGGCTCCGCCCAGCAACGCCGAATCGGGCTCGCACAGCAGGACGCGCCGCACCTCAGCGACGACGATGTTCTGACGCACCTCCAGCACCTGGGTGGCAAGACGAACCTGATCGACTTCACCCGCGACCTCAACATCGCGCTGTTCCTCAGCTCCTATCACTCACACGACGAGGACGGCCGGGTCATCCTCATGGAAGAGCCGCCCGCCCGTCGCGACCAGCGCGACGTGTTCGCTTTGTACAAGCTCGTACCGCGCGGGACCCGGGCTAGCATGACAGACGTGCAGAAGAGCGTCTGGGTCGAGTCGGGGAGTGGCTACATCGACGAGAAAGACGTCACCATCATCGAGATCCCGAGCGCGCTCAAGCCTGTAATCCTGTCGCACCTGCGAGTGGTGTTCGGCATCGAGGCATCGACTGTCTACAACGACCTGTCGGGGTTCATCCGCGACCAAGACCGACTCCGTGATCCCGATGCCGAGTGGCACGCGGGCGTTCGAGCCTGCGAGGCTGGCCAGTACGAAAGCGCCCTCGACTTCTTCGCCCGGTACGAACAGCTCGTCGATACACCGGCGTTGGACTTGCAATACTTCCACGGCATCTCGTACTGGTACGCCGATCGCAGGGAAGAAGCGGTTGCTGCCATGGCGAGTTCTCGGAGCCGTTCCCCCCGCGACCCTCGGGCGTTCCCGGAAGAGATGGAATCCGCATACGCCGAACGCACCGACCCGGATGGGGAGGCTCCCGCAACGGAGGGGTTCCTCGGGTTCTGGATTCGGCTGATTGGTGATGTCGCTACGCTTATCCGCACCGATTTCGAGATCAGGCACGAGCTTGGGGAATATTCCCAACAGAAGCTGAAGAAAAGGGGAGTCTTCGTGACCTTCCCCGGGGTTCCACCCAAGGTAGGGGGAACCTGGGCGCTCTCGGTGCTGAACTCGCGCAGTTACCAGGGCGTGGACTCGCAGCCCATACGCTGGCCAGTCCGGGAGACACTGGTGCTGAAGGCGATCGACGGCAACGCCCTGGACATCGCCGTGGAGATAGAGAGCCTCCAGTACACCTACAAGGCGGGTATCGAAGGGCCTCTTGTTGCCTATCCCGCGCGCGCCGACGGCGGGCCGACGGCGTGAGGGCGTCCGCCAGCAGGATGTTCCGGTAGGCCGTGAAGACGCAGTGCGTCCAAGAGAAGGTGCACAATCTTCCTCTCGCCGGCATTATCACCACCGCGAAGCAGCGCTGGAGTCCCTTCGTGGAATTTGAGCTGGAGGCCTCTACCTGAGTCGAGGGGCCGCTCGAGGAAGCTCGAGACGACCTCCTCGAGCTCGGAGCAGATGCGCGAGACCTGGCTCTTCGAGATGCCGTCGCAGCCGAGCGAGCGCACGAGGTCGTCGACGCGCCGCGTCGAGACGCCCTCGACGTAGGCCTGCGTGACCACGGAGAGGAGGGCGCGCTCCGAGCGCCGTCGCGGCTCCAGCAACGAGGGAAGTAGCTGCCCTCGCGCAGCTTCGGGATGCCCAGTTCGATCGTGCCCACGCGCGTGTCCCAGCGCCTGGGCCGGTAGCCGTTGCGGCGGGTCAGGCGCGTCTCGCTGCGCTCGCCGTGGGCGGCGCCCATCTGCTCGGAGACCTCGGCGTCCATCACCGCCCGGGCGAGCACCGAGCCCCAAACAGCCCGGATCCGCCCACATGGTGCAACGCGTTGACTCGATTCACGGCCCCTGTATAGCAGGCGACCGACTCCGCCCGATCAACTCCCTCATCCATGTGCCCCGGGCTGTTCCCAATCACGCCACCTCGGCAACGGAGAACGCCCGTACCCGCACGAAGGAACTGCGGGGGCATGTCCGGTGCTTCATCTCGCAGAGTTTCTTGATGCACGCGCGGAGGGCCCACCACTCAATTCTGTGTTGGCAGGATAATGACTGCGAACCCGGACCCGCCCTCGTAGCCTTCCCCACCGGGCGCACTCACCATGCCCGATGGTGTGTTACCAGCGTTCCCACGATTGCCAGCGAATGGGAATATCGCCAGCCGAAGTGTTGGCTCCACGTCGACTGATGCTGCGTCCACGTAGACGGTGTGCCCCTGATGTCGCACTTCGTAGTCGCGCCCCTCTAGCGCGTCAAGAAGGTCGCGGCAACGTTCGGCGTTCTCACGACAGTGGGCAGCCGAGTTTTCTGGCTGCCCGAGCCCAACGCCGTCCGAATACCGCCTCAAGCCTTCGAGGAATTCTCCTGTCATCATCTTGCAGTTGCCCATTGCAAGTGCAGCATCGCTACCTTGCCGCTCCGACCACACCGCCTCGAAGTCGGCCGAAGCCTCCTCAAACTGCTCCAGCACGTACTTTGAGTTCCCGCGGTTGAACAGCACATTCCTTCTCACTGCATCGCCGTGTTCCAGGGCACTGTCAAAGTCGGCAATAGCCAGGGCGTGCTCGTGAGTCGACGCATATGCGTTACCACGGTTGTAGTAGA
Source organism: Dehalococcoidia bacterium (assembly GCA_965208885.1). Lineage (GTDB taxonomy): Bacteria > Chloroflexota > Dehalococcoidia > UBA2979 > UBA2979 > VXMT01. Next base: position 28,217 of record CBDBPS010000002.1, on the reverse strand, counting down.
GCGTGTGCAGCATCATTCGACCAATGGCCTCCGATTGCACGATGACCCCTTGCCCAAAGTCGATCGGTCGGGCGATCCTCTCGATCGCTCGCGTATACGAGTCGATGGCCTCTCCGAACCTCGCGAGTGCCGAGAGTGTGTCACCGACCAAGCAATGCGGCTGGGCTACGTCGGGGAGCGCCGCAGCGTAGGACTCGTAGTGCGCGAGGGCGTCGACGTATCCTTGAGCCTGGTAGGCTCGGGATCCTCGGTTTCTGTGCTGTTCTGGGGTGAGCGTGCTCTTGAGCAGGAGCGGACTGTGCCTAGCGTTCGCGCGCGCCAAGCCCGGCACGTCCCCGAACAGCGCGCGTTCGGACACGCCAAGGTGTCTCAAGTGTTCCCGAAGGTCCTCCTTGCATTTCCGCGGTACGACGACAGATCGCACGTACGGGTCCGGTATCCGAGGCGGGTTGCAGATCACGAACACGCTCTGCTGCGCGACGATCCGAGCCCCTAGAGAACGATCCGGCTCGTAGTACACGACCCGCTCTGTGCCGAAGAAAACCTCCTCGCTTAGCCCGCGACCGTCGACGGCAACCTGTGGGCTTCCGATGTCCAGGATGAACACCTTTCCATCCGTTTCAGGCACGCCTTCACTCGCAAAACCAAAGGGCAACGAGGGCGCTCTCCGTGAAGTCCAAGAACCCAGTTGCCGCTCCCAAGTGCTGGAGGACCGACAGGCGCTGCAGGCGCGACATCACACGGTCTCCGTCGATGGTCTCCATTGCCGTGCTGATGTCCCGGTGGTAGTCCGACACCAACTCCCCGAGGTGCGCGTCGTCGTGAAGGACAGAATCTCCGTTGCCTCCACGATGCGGTGTACAGCTCCCGAACGCAGGTGCCAGTCGGCGTTGGCCTGGCCACGGAAGGCTGGTCTTGAGAAGCCTTTCGCCTCGACCAAAACTGTCTCGATGATGTCCGGTGCTCTCACTTGACCAGCCCTCACTGAGCCATGGTGATCGAGGCAATCGCGGAGACCGCGCGGCAGCGCGCCTCGAACGAATAGAGCATCCGCTTCGGCTGTGTGGAGACATCATGCATCGGAACCTGGGTGCTTTGCATCCCCAAGTCTCGTCGGAGGCCCCCTTGCGATCAGGTGTCTCGCAGGTGTGTAGTCAGCACAGCTAGTCCGGCCGGTCGCCAACGCTGGCGCATGGAATGGCCTCGACAGTTACCACTCGCCTCAGTGGGCGCCGATGCCCATGCCCTCGATCAATGGCGCTCCGCGGGCGTCCGCCAGCCGTTCGTAGGGCTCCGGAACCGCGCTGTGGGCACGCCCTAACGAGGCGAACGGCTGGCCCAAGCCAGATCGGCGTGGGAGTATGCACACGCCGCGACCAGTGTGGGCTGTACGTCGTACTGCGCCTGGCTGATCGCCGATGACCGCAGCGAGTAGCCGATGCCATTCCCTGACCAGAGCTACATCGAGCGAGTTCGAGACGCCCTTTGGGCACCCTCGGGCGGCAACGCCTGCGTCATGGTGGGAAGTGGCTTGACCAAGGGAGCTGCTCTCCTGCGCGCCGGCGCAGCCGAGCCTCCTCTGCTGGCTGATCTCGCCGACACCTTGCTTGCCAAGCTGTACCCGGATGGGGGCGCCGAAGGGCAGGTCTGGGGTGCTGGGCATCCCCCGACGAGCAGCGCTGCCTCTGTCGAGCGTCTTGCCCAGGAGTATGAAACCGCCTTCGGTCGGTCCGATTTACACGAACTTCTGCGCAGCCAAGTCCGCGACGATGAGGTCAGCCCTTCAGAAGTCCACACGCAACTCCTCGAGCTCCCTTGGCGCGACGTGTTTACGACCAACTGGGATACGGTGTTGGAGCGTGCTCTCATTCAGTTGCCAAGACGCGCCTACAGTGTCGTCGTCAATACCGACGAGATACCCCTGGCGCGGCAGCCTCGCGTCATCAAGCTGCACGGATCGCTGCCCGCGCAGTTCCCGCTCATTCTTACTGAAGAAGACTATCGGACTTACCCAGATAGGTTCGCCCCCTTCGTCAACACCGTTCAACAGGCCATGATGGAGACCATATTCTGCCTTGTTGGATTCTCTGGCGACGACCCGAATTTCCTGCACTGGTCCGGGTGGGTCCGGGACCGCCTCGGTGCCTTGGCGCCTCGGATCTACCTCATGGGATGGCTCGATCTTTCCCCTCCGCGACGACGCATGCTGGAAGATCGCGGTGTCGTCCCGATAGATGTCGCTCATCACCCGAAGGCTCGGGAGTGGCCCGAGCCGCTTCGCCACCGTTACGCGATCGAGTGGGTGTTGCATACCTTGGCGAGGGGAAGCCCCTATGACACCACCGACTGGCCAGAGCCGCCCATGCAGCCAATGTCCGTGATCCCCGAAGAGCTTCAACCAGTCGCGGAGGTCACCTCCACGCTGCCAAGAAAGGAGGCCGAGGGGAGCTCTCCGGACGACTCGGGAAGTCCCGCCGAACAAGTCAACGCCGTACTCGACGTGTGGGAGCACAACCGGCAGATGTACCCTGGCTGGCTGTTGCTGCCCGAGGGCGAGCGACGAAGAGGTGTCCAAGACCGCACCAACCAATGGGAGGGGTCCATTCTCGCCGCACTCCCAGAACTTGACCCGTTGGAGCGCCTCAGGGCGATTCGCGAGGTCGTTTGGCGAAGGGGGATTCTGGTGGAGCCGATCTCCTCCGCTATCGAGTCCGCAGCGGAAGAGGCGCTGGAGTCGGTCGACTGCGAAAAGCGCACAATCGGCGGCGTCGCGCTAGAGGTCGACTGGGCCGCCGCGCGGGAGGCTTGGCGGGAGGTAGCGCTCGCGCTAGTAACGGCTGGGCGCTTCCACTTTGACTATGACTTGTTCGTTCGTCGCACCGAGGCCTTAGCGCCCTTTGCCAACGACGACGCTGATGTCGGGCATCGCATCCGACATGAACGATGCCTGTGGGCGGCGAATCAGTTGGATTATGCGACATTGGACGCGCTGTTGGAGGAGTGGCGAGTGGAGGACTGCGACCCAGCTTGGATGGTTCGAAAGGCAGCTTTGCTCTGGGAGACGGACCACGCTGCGGAGGCCACGAGCTTAGTCAAGCGGGCCCTTGTAGTGATCGGGCAAGGGGACTCCCACGAGCCGACTCCTGCCGGTGCATCTCGTGAGGGCTGGGCCTTGTTGTCCGACTTTGAAGTGGATGACAGGGACGCGATCTGGAAGCGTTGGCACGCACTCGCCCGCCTAAAGGGAGACGCAGCTTCTGAGAGGAGCCTCATCGAAGACGCGATGCGCCGCGCCGATAAGGCGGCGGAAGCACCGTCCTTCGATCTGGGCGTCCAGAAGTCCACGCTGTACTTCTCCAACGCGCCCGGCGACCAAGCGGCATACCGGGCCGTCCGAGTTACAGAGGTTGCGGGATTGCCGCCGGTCAGTCGGCACGAGGATTCCATCGGAATGGATGTTGCAGGTTCGCTCATGCGGTCGGCCGCCGAACAGCTCGCGGTAACTCAACCAGAACTCGCCATCCGGCTCGTTCTACGGGCGTGCAATACCGAGACAGACAAGAGCCTCGATCGTGTCGTTTCCCGCTCACGTATTGCGGCCTTACCGCCTCGTCCCCTCGCCGCTTTGGTCAAGAGCTGCACCGCCGCCATCCGGGAGGTACGGGCCAAGCTCGTCTCGACAGATCCCGTTCGGCGCCGCGTTCATTGGGCTCCCCGGGCGAGCGTCGCCATGGAGGTACTTTCCCGGCTGGTCATCCGAATGGAGCCAGAGCAAGCCGAGGAGATGCTCGACCTCAGCCTTGAGTGCTACCGAAGCGATCCTGTTCTCAACGAAATGATGCTGCATAGGGCCCTTGCGGATCTCTTGAAGAGGTCGTGGGAAGCCCTGCCAAGCGATCGGCGCGCCATCCGTGCCATTGACATCTTGTGCGTGCCGATTGCGGGACTTGGGGAGCAGTCCGACGTTCAAACGGAGCTGTACAGGGATCCAGGTGATGTCTTGCGGCAGGATGACATCGCTCGACCCAGTACCACTGAGAATGAACACCTGTGGCAGAACGCCGTCAGTCTCCTGATCCGAGGACTCAGGTCCGGCGATAAGCCCCGCGCCTTCGCATTGCACCGACTTGTCCCGCTGGCGCTCTCCGGCGTCCTGACCGACGCGGAGAACCAAGCGATAAGCGAGGCACTCTGGAGCGAGGGGCAGTTGACAGGCGCAGACCTACCGTCACTCCCCGGGGACCTGTACGACTTCGTGCTACTCCTTCTTCCTGAACCGTCGCGAGGACTTGCGGAAGAGCGGTTTCGGCGCAGGTGGCTTCTTGCTGCGAGTGTGGATGTTGAGTCCGTTGACACCTTCAATGTCCTCGCCCAGGTTGGCAACGCCATGGAGGGACTGCGCAAGCAGCGGCGCCCACTAGAGTTGGCCAATGAAGAGAAGGAACTGCTTCTTCGTCTTGTGCGGCTCTGGGCTGAGGCACCCACCCCGACCCTCCCACCGGAGTTCATCGCCTCCTTTGGAGGTGATACGGAGAGCGGCGCGTTAGCCGGACTGCCCGGCGTCGTCCCTGAACTCGCCATTCCTGGCGACCTCGGTGAGAGCATCTACGATCGAGCACGCGAGTTGGCCGGTCTTGGCCTGCACGGGTTTATCCTTGCCGGCGCGCTCGCACGGGTGCTGCCTGACCGAATCGATGACGTTGCAGGGTGGCTGAGAGGCGGAATGGTCTCCGGCGAAGCGCGTGTCGCTTGGAACGCCGTCGATGGTCTTCGCTTGTGGATGGAGGCGACCGCCGCCGCGGAACAACCTCTGTCTCCTCCACCTGACGACCTACTTCGCGAAGTCGGGCTCATTATCGCGGACAGGAGAGCTTCAGCCTTGCCACAAGCGCTGCAGTTGGGAACCTGGGTCTTCGAGAAGGGTACGACGAACGCACAGTCCATCCTGAAGCCACTTGTGCTACACGGGCTCGCCTACCTAGCAGAGCAGTTGTCGTACGAGCGCAGCGGTGCTCCAGGCGACGACATCGACGTTCCGTTGCTGAGGTTCCTGTGTGCTCGCCTTGCAGGGTCAATGGCTGCACGGGACCTTGCACATGAACCGGCGGTCGCGACTTGGTTGGACCTCGCGAGCGAAGACCCGCTGCCCGAAGTCCGGTATGCGGTGTGATGCCAACACAGAGAGCACCGTCAGCGGCTGGAGCAGGCAGCCTCAGGAATTGGTAACCCCACCGGATTGGGCGTCGGGAGGTCCCGGGTCGCCGACGCGCGATAGATGCTGACGTCAGCGCCCCGAATACTCAAGTGGGCGGACGAGCAGGCCAGCCCGGAGTTGGCATACGAGTCCGATCCTGGAACACAGGCGAGGAGCGGAAGCTGTTGGCAGCAGTGGGGCGTTCTAGCCAATGCTGTTTCCGCGAGGGCCGACATCAGCAAGTCCAGTGTGGCGGCACCAAGGGATGGACCAACAGTCCAAGGTGGCTGCTCGCGCGCCAGCGGGTCCGCTCGTTATCTCTGGGCTAGCAGGTATGGCAGCCTATTTTCTCGCCGCGACCCTTAGTCAATTGAGTTGGCGCTGCCCCTTCCAGACCAAGGCCGTCGAATCCCGCTTCACGTTACTGCGTAAGGGACTGCAGCTCGAGCGTCTCGCTCATGCACCGGTTCAGCTCGATCTTGTCGTCGAGCGCGCCGAGTACTTCGACGATCGCCCGGCGTTCCTCCGCGTCGGTGAAGTAGGCGATAGGGACCCTGTCAGGTTCCTTTGCGGGAGCTTCGCTTGGACCGGGCCGCTCATGAAGAGGCGAACCGGAACGGTCGACAGTGCGTAGAGAGGTATCGAATCTCGTCGTCGTCGGCCCCTGAAGCACAGGGGCTCCTGCGTTAAGAACCGACAAGATCGATCGCGTTCCGCTGGTCGTGACCGTTCGGATCACGCGCCTCAAGAGCCGAGGGCTAGCCGCGCCGCCCTAGCCTTGTTGTGGTTGCGCGCGGCTTGATGTTCAGGCATCGGGGCGTTACTGCGGCCACGCAGGAATGTCCCTCTGTGGTCAGTACACCGAGGGACACCCTGTCACCCGGAATATCTTCCAGCACTTGCGCGCGATTTCATACGAGGGGGCACTCTATTGGGAGCACGCCTTGCGGTACGATACGGGCCTCCCCACCAACCTACGCAACGCCCTCCGTCGAGGGCTCAATGACCCAGCAGGATGGGGCCCGTCTTCGATGCCTAGACCCGGCGGCGAGGCCGACAAGCTCGGAAACAGGTACGAGGGCCTGTGGACGGTCGATGCCGCCCTAGATCTCCTCGACGGCAGCTACACCGACCTGACAGTCGAAGCCGTCGGGGACGAGGCCGCGGGAGTGGAGTTCGTCAAGACGAGTGCATCCGGCATTCGCGAGTACCACTCCATCAAGCGCCAGCATGCTCGCGGCAACTGGACGCTGAGCCTCCTCTCCAGGATGGGCCCCACAGGGAAGAGCATCCTCGGCGACCTGATCGAGAAGGTCAGGCTCGGCCACACCGCAGTCTTCAGCTCGGGTACAAGCGCGGCTGACTTGCAGGAGTTGATTGAGCGCGCCTGCGCGAGTGAGTCATTAGAGGAGTTCCAGCGACGAATTGCAGGGAGCGGCCGAGTCTCGGGACAGTTCCAAAAGCATGTCGTTCCGCTCTGCGACGATGAACACTCAGCGTGGATCGCACTACGGTGTCTCAGTGTCAGGACTACGAACGAGTCGAGGCTGGTCACGGAGGTTGAGCGGCGTGCGGACTCCATGCTTCGCACCGCGAGTGGGGCGCCCATCGACCCACAGGCAGTCAGGCTGCTGATAGGGGATCTCCTGACCTATCCCATGGGCAAGCGCTACACCGCGACCTCGCTTCTTGACGCCCTTGGCGATCATGGGCTCGTCCGATCCCGCCTGGCGGGCGAGGCCACCGTCGCCGAGCAGATCCGGAGGCTGAATCGCGCGCACCTCAAGGAGGTGCACGCTCGCCTCATCAATCGCGCAGAGATCAGCCGTGAAGAGAGCCGGAGTGCAGTCGCGACGCTACTTGACGGCCGGAAGTCCGTCATGCTCGAGGGAATAGCTGGCGGCGGAAAGAGTTGCGTGCTCGCGCAGGTGCTGGAGTGCCTCGAAGAGCGAGGCGTCGCGTGTCTCGTGATGCGTCTGGACCGGCTCGACAGCGGCGACCAGCGCGCTCAGGCGATCGGGACGCGGCTCGGGTTGCCGAAGTCACCTGCGATCACACTGGGTGAGTTCGCGAGTGGCGAGCCATCGGTGCTGATCGTGGACCAGCTCGACGCCATCGGGGTTGTGTCCGCCCGCAACCAGGCTGTCTGGGGTGCCTTCAACGAATTACTCGACGAGGCGCGAAGCTATCCGAATATGCGGATCCTGTTCGCGTGTCGCTCTTTCGACCTGGAACGCGATCCGCGGCTGCGCGCTCTCGTGGAGGATCAGAATCAAGCAGAACGCATCCCGCTGCAGCCGCTCGACGAGGAGGTAATCAGATCAGCGATTACGGCAGCTGCGCTCGACCCGTCGTCGCTGACCCAGCGCCAGGTGGAGATTCTCTCGACTCCGCTGCACCTACACCTTCTCATCGAGTCAGCGAAGTCGGGGGCCTTGGAATTCACGAGTGCCCAGGACCTCTTCGATGCATTCTGGAACCACAAGGCGGCTGTTGTGTCCCAGCAGATGCGCGCCGACTCGAGCGTGTGGGCTGCTGCGGTCGGGCGCTTGTGCAATGAGCTGAGCGAGCGAGAGACACTAGCCGCGCCGGCCCTTGTACTCGACGAGTACGCTGGAGCGCTCGACGTTCTGGCGTCCGAGGGCGTCACGTCTGTCGACGATGGCAGAGTCCGCTTCTTCCACGAATCATTCTTCGACTACGCGTTCGCGAGAGCCTTTGTGCGCTCGAACAGGGATCTCGCCCAGTGGCTCCTCGACGATGACCAGCACCTGTTCAGGCGCTCTCAAGTCCGACAGGTGCTTCAGTTCCTGCGCGGGCATGAACCCAACCGTGCTCGCTACCTGAGGACGCTGGCGGGCCTTCTTGGACATGAGGAGATCCGCTTCCACATCAAGAAGCTCGTTCTCGACTGGCTTGGGGCATTGCCTCACCCGACACAGGACGAATGGACCATCGTCGAGAGACTCGCTGACGAACTCGGCGAGCACGCATGGGCAGTTGTACGCAACTCGGTGCCCTGGTTCGACGTCCTGCAGGCCATGGGACGCTGGCGGGCGTGGCTTGAGGCCGATGACGAACGGACCGATCGCGCCGTTTGGCTGCTCAGCATGCCAGACCTGCTGAGCCTCAGGTCGACTGCCATCGCAGCGCTCGTCCGCGGCTTCCGCGGATTCTCCGGGGACTGGGATGTGCGCCTGCGCAGGCTCGTAAGGGTGGGGCACGGTTCTACGAGCGCCGACATGCGAGACCTTGTAGTCGAACTCATCGCCGATGGCACGCTCGACGAAGCCCATCCAGGCATCGCCGTCAATGGTGATTGGTGGTTCATGTGGTACGGGCTCGGTACGGAACAACCTTCGTTCGCCGTCAGGGTGCTCGGCGCGTGGTTCGACCGGCAGATTGTTCGCGCTGCCGCTCTCGGCAAGGACGATCCATTCGAGTTCGGCCTGGGGCTCGTGACACATAGCGAGTACAGCGGAGACATCATCCGCGAATGCGCAGAGGCGACCCCTCTTGAGTTCGTGAGCGAGCTATTCCCGAGGTTGGCGCGCTTCGACTTGAGTGTGCCGAAGGAGTGGATCGCCGCACCTAGCCGGTGGGGTGATCCCGACGAACAACTCCGCGACGCTCTCGCGGATGCGATGCGCACGGTGGCTCGCGATGCTCCAACCGCCCTCGATAGCCTCATCGAGGGGGAACCGCACGGAGAGAGTAAGTGGATGACAGCGCTGCTCCTACAAGCTTGGAGCGCCAACTCACGAGCTTACGCCGAGCGCATCGTGGGGTTCCTGCTCGACTCAGACAAGCGGCTCGACATCGGATACAGCAGCGCTCCTGGTGGAACAGACATGCTCGCGGCGATCAGCCGCCAGGCGGTTGCGGCGGCCTCGCCTCGGTGCTCCGATGAGTCATTCGCCGACCTGGAGTCCGCCATTCTGGCCTTCACTCCCGAGTGGGAGCGGCAGCACAGGCTTATGGGCCGCACGGCATTGGCATTGCTCCGAGCGCTGGACGAGCGCAGGCTGAGCAAGAGTGCACGCCGGCGCATCCAAGAGCTCGAGCGACGCTTCCCCGAAGCCCCGGAACGGGGGCCTCCTCACCCGCCGTCCCCCGATGACTACGCACCCGAGTGGGTCGGCTCGCCGATCTCGTCGGCCGATCAACTACGCATGACGGATGCTCAGTGGCTCGCAGCGATGTCTCGTTATCGGACAGAGCGCGAAGATCAGGCTCGCGCCAGTGAGGTCGTCAGCGGGGCGTATGCACTGTCTCGGGCGCTTGAGCAACGTGTCGGCGAGGATCCCGATCGCTTCGCACGCCTTGCTGAACTGATGGATGGCTCGCAGAACCCTGTCTACTTTGCAGCGATCCTGCGCGGGCTGACGGGTTCGCGGGGGGCAGCGCGGCCTGGGACGTACGAGCAGATGTGTAGCGTCCTGCGGCGCATCGCTGACATCGGCGTCAGGGGAGTCGAGCGCACGGTCGCAGATGCGATCGCATCCCTAGCGGACGAGGATATTCCCGCGGACATCATCCGGTTGCTTTGCGACGTTGCAGAGAACGCAGCCGATCCACAACAGGATGATTGGCTCAATCGCGGGGAGGGCGATCCAGAGATGGCCCCGATCAATCAGGCCATCAACTCAGATCGAGGAAGGGCCGCGCAATCGATGGCTGTGCTGCTCTTCGCGGACAGGGATCGCTGGTTCATGCTCAAGCTGGCGGTCGAGAAGCTCATCGCCGACCCCGTGCTAGCCGTGCGGTCGGTAGCCGTAGAGTGCCTTCTGGCCGTCCTGGACACTCATCGTGACGAGGCTCTCACCGGATTCGGACAGTTGATCGACGGAGGGGAGCCGATCCTCGGGAGTAACCTCATTGAGAGGTTCCTCCACTTCGCGATGTACCGCGACTACGCGGCAGTCCGGCCGATGCTGCTGGCGATGGTGGACTCCCGCAACCCAGCGGCGGCGAGAGCTGGCGCCAGGCAGATCACGCTCGCCAGCCTCGTGCTTGATGAGGCAAGGGAGGACGGCGACATCGTCCTCGGCGGCAGCGAGGAAGCCAAAGTGGGCGCAGCGATCATCTACGCTGACAACGTTGCTGATCCGACGATCGGCGCGGAGTGCGAGAGGCGCTTGAGGCCGCTCTTCGCGGATGAGAGCGAGGTCGTCCGCCGCGCCGCGGCCCGCTGCTGGAATGCGCTGGAGTCCGATGAGCTGGCGAAGCGCGGCTCGCTGCTCACTGCCTACGTCCAGTCCATCGGTCCAGACGCCAACGTCACTGTACTGACCCACAAGCTCCGGCGTGCGCACGAGCCGCTTCCACCCGTGGTCTGCGAATTGGCCGAGCGCGCCGTCAGCGCATACGGGCCGAAGGCCGGGGACATCAGACTGAGGGAGGGCGCAGCAGGCCACGATCTCGGACCACTCATCATGCAGCTCCATGATGAGACAGAAGATCCCGATCTCCGGAGGCGCGTGCTCGACGTGATCGACGACATGCTCCGCTCCGGCTTCATGGGGATGAGCGACCGGCTGGGCGAGCGCTACGACCGCTGACCGCCAACCAGCTCTAGCGGAAACACCCGGCCGCGATTGCGCGCTCGTGCCAAAAGGGCTGCGCTCGGTTCCAGGTGGCCCTGGCCTTTCTGAGGAGCGTCAAGAGCCATAAGGGGCGCCTCTCCGGGATTTGCGTCCACCACGGTGGGCCGGACTGGACAAAATCAAGAACTCCGGCCCGCTCGCTCCTCACAGCACCCGCCGGCATCGGGATTGTATACGTCAGCTCGGCCTCGTCGCCCGAGACCTCGATACCCTGCACGAAGTGGCGGATCAGTGCCTTCTGCTCCGGGATTGTTCCTTCTGCCAGGAAGCTGCGGAAGTCGGCCACGTACTCCTTGATCTCCTCCGAGGTCGGCAGCTCGATGCGCCGCTCCTCCAGCTGCCGCGCCGCGTCCTCGCGCGCCGCCGCCAGCTGATCCTCGCGCTGCCTCAGCGAGAGGATGCGCGGCGACAGTGCCTCCAGCGTCAACTCGCTCGTCTCCAGCGCCTCGTAGAGCTTCCCCAGCCTGCTGCGCACGTCCGCCAGTTCCGCATCGACCGTCTGCAGTTTCCCGTCGAGCTCGCCCGCCAGCGTGTCGATCTCCTCGGCCACCAGCGTCACCAGCTCGGTGATCGTTTCGTCGGTGAGGATGCGCTCGCGGATCTTCTCAACGACGAAGCCTTCCGCCTTCTCGGCGTTGAGGTAGCGCGCCTCGCACATGCCCGCGCCCTCGCGCTGCAGCGTCGCGCAGACGTAGTAGCCGTACCTGCCGCCCTTCGCCCCCTGTCCGACGTAGGCCTTCCCGCACAGCCCGCAGCGCAAGAGCCCGCTCAGCAGGAACCTGCTGCCCACGCGCGCCGGGCGCTGGACGTTCGGCGCGCGGCTGCGCAGCGCCTCGCGCACGCCCTCGAACAGCTCCTTCGTGACGAGCGGCTCCCAGGCGCCTTCCACCCGTACCGGATTCGGGGTCTTGCCGACCCTGCTCGTCTTGCCCCAGACGGCCGTGCCCGTGTAGGCCTCGTTGGTGAGCAGGTAGTGGATGGAGTTCTTCTGCCAGCGCCGCCCCCGGTTGGTGACGCCGCGCTCGTTGAGGTCGCGGCAGATCTCCTTCAGGCCCTGCCCGCGCAGCGCGCGCTCGAAGACCTCCTTCACGACCGGCGCGGCGTCGGGGTCGACCTCGAGCGTGGGGCGCTCCTTGCCGCCGTCTGAGACCTTCACGCGCCTGTAGCCGAAGGGTGCGCGCGAGGCGAGGAAGAAGCCTCGTGATGCGGACTCGCGCATGCCCCGGACAACGTCCTGCGCGAGATTCTCCGAGTAAAATTCATCGACGCTCTCGATGATCGCCTCCATGAGCTTGCCGGTGGGGGAGTCGTCGGCGTGCTCCGTGATGGAGACGACGCGGATGCCGCGTCTGCGCAGCATCGACTTGAAGGCGACGGCGTGCTCGCGCTTGCGCGTGAAGCGGCTGAACTTCCAGACGAGGATCTCCTCGAAGGGCGCGTCGGACTCGCCGGCCTCGTCGAGCATCTTCCTGAACTGCGGCCGGTCGGCGACGCGTCCGCTCTCGGCCTCGTCGACGTACTCGCGCACGACGCGGTAGTTATTGCGCTCGGCGTGCTCGCGGAGCGCCCGCAGTTGGGCGGCGACGGAGAGGTCGACGTCCTGGCGATCGCTGGAGACACGCGCGTAGAGCGCGACGGGCGTGGGATCGGTGCGGTCGGTCATGGTCTGGCTCCTTGGGCTCTCGACGGAACTCTGCATCCCGCCCTGTTCGCCTACTACAGGACGGCGCGGGAGGCGTCTCTTGTCAGAACAATTGTACGGCATGGCTTCTCCCTTCTCCACTCCGTGGCAAGTCTCCGATGTCTGCAACGTTATCGCCCTGCCCTCGGCCATCTCGCGTAGGATGCGTCCGGCAGGCAGTCCACTTCCCCATTCGTTTCGACAGCGTGGATTGCCGCAACGGATGAACTCACCCGGATTGCGCCGATAGCGATGGCCGTCGTCGGCGTTGGGATGCTCAACGGGCCACTCAGTGTACCGAAACTCGGCGACCTCAATGTCCGGGAATGCCTGCTCGAAGGAAACGAGACGCTCGAAGACAGGCCCTTGACCCCGCGCCATACTGGACTCCGTTCAGTTTGGCTCGGTCGAACCGCGCCAACCCTCTGTTGTGCCTTGTTCGGGCTCGGGGCGCGGGCCGAAGACGGCGCTCACCTCGCAAGGAGCGTCCACCAGGTGCAGGATCGCCGCTGCGCGTGCCACTTGGCGGTCGGCGGGAGACGACGACGGTGAAGACGCAGCGAATACTGAACGAGGAGCAGGGGGCGCTCCGCATCGAGGACCTGCGCGCCCTCGCGTGTATCATCGCACCCCGCCCGCTCACCGCCCCCTGCATTCTGCCGACTCCCGATACCGACGACCTGGAGGGACGGGACGCAACGCGACCGCAGCGCCTGAGCCACTTCGCGCAGTGCTCGGCGAACGCGTCAACGCGAACGCGATGGCACGGGCCCGGCGGACTCCTTGATAGGCACGAGTTCATCCAGCGAGGCGGCGTCCGCCTGATCCAGCGCCGGCGGCATAGCCGACGCGCCAGAGCAGGCTCAGGACGCTGCCTTCGAAGGCGGTAGGCCTCATCAAGATTGGCGGCGACTGGCTGCCAGGAGCTATCCAGCGTGGGTATGCCGCCGGGCCTGGTGCTGGCGGAGCAGTATCAGGGCGCCGTCGGCAGCCTCCAGCAGCACCGAGACCGCGATCGGATCATGAGCCCGATGGCGATGTGCAAGATGAACCAGGCTTCCGGATCGCTGGCCGAGCCGCAGGTGGGGGTTCCTGGATCTGTGTCAGGCTCGTCGATGACCGGCTTCACCATGTACATTGACAGGTCGCCAAAGCCAAACTACGTGACGACTCGGGGGTGAGGCTATGGTTCGCAAAGTCCTTGCGGCAGTGCTGGCTGTTGCGTTCACTCTTGCTTTAGCGCTCTCAGTCGCGGCGCACGATCGCAGCACCACCACCGTTGAGGTGCGTGTCTGGCAGGGGATTGAGGATCCGCGGGGCATCTTCTTGAGTGCCCGCCAAGAAGGGGGTGCCTGGGACACGCTGGGCACCATCCCCCTGTCGCTGGACAAGGAGAACACCGCCCGTACGTACCGCTTCGCCGACATCATTCTCTCCCTCGAAACCCCTGAGCCTGAAGCGCCCGCAGACGGGCAGCAACGGCCGACGCTTAACCGGCCACAGGCGCTCGACGAATGTACGCGCCATGTGCCCCAAATGGGGGTGGGCGAGGTAGTGACCAGTGATGGCCAGACCCGCTGGCGGCCTGGTGAGTCCAATTTCATCATCACCATTCCCCGCGGGATCAATCTGAGCTACACGCAAACGTTCATGGATCACTTTCGCACGTACCCGCTGGCGATCCTCAGCTATCCCGGCCCTGGCAGTGTTGGCTCCCTGACCCTCGATGGGTGGTCCGGGTTAGAGATGGGCCGCGAGACCGAGACCTTTCCAGTGGCGGCCGAGGGAGAGTCCTTTAACATAAGCGCCCTGCTCGATCGGATTGTCGCGTCCGTGAGGCTTACTCCGGGTTGGGAGTCTTGCGGCCAGCCACCTGTTGGCCCGCCGCCGGAGTTGGCTGTTATCTCGGACGGCGCCACGGATAGCTTCATCATGGAGTGGTCTGGTGGACCGGAAGGCGCTCGGCACTGGCAGTACCGCACGGCAAGATCCGTCAACTTCCGGTGGGAAGGGTGGGGCGCATGGAGGGATGTTCCGAACAGTGGAGCTACGCCTCGCAGCTATCGCGTGACCGGCCTGGGCTCGGGAGCGCGCTACGACGTCCAGGTTCGTGCGGTTGTCGACGGTGTGGGTGGCGCACCATCCGATCCTGTGCAGGTTCACACGCACGCCGAGGGCGAGTACCCCATTCTCTACGGGTACCAGATGGTGGTGGGAGACGGACGCACGGAGTGGCGTCTGGGACACTTTGTGATCACCATCCCCGAAGGAGTGCGAGTGGAGCCAACGTCGTACGGCGGCGACGACCCGTGCGATGAGTTTGTGAGCAACGCAACCCTGACGGACCCTGCCTCCGGCTCTTACTTACATTTCACGGGTGATGGCACGGAGGTGGCCCGCTACCTGAAACCGGTCGGCCGTCAGCGCGCGAGTGAGCTGTTCAATCGGATTGTCGAGTCTGTGAGGGGGCTGTGCCCTTGAGTCAGGCGGCCTGCGTTCGGAGCTGCTACGCACGTGCCCGATCAGGGCTGTCACGCGGATCAGTACGGCGTCGCCTTCGACTCGCTACTCTGTTCCGATGCTATTTCCGTAGCGACACCCCGTGCGCGCTGGATGGGTGGGGCCAGTTCAGACCATCACCGGCCTCGAGGTGGGGCTCGCTGCTGGGAGGTGACACTTGCCAGGACCTTCTACCGATTCGAAACGGGGTTTGACTACCCGGCCGCCTCGGCCGTGTCGTGGAACCGGAACGCATGGACGTGGTCTGCGGCGACCACGAACACTACGTCCAGAAGCCCGACGTCGGATGCAGGAAAGTCGGACACTGCATCGTCGAACGCTTCTGCGTCCAACACCCAGCCAGCCTCGCCGACGTGAAGTGCGACGGCTGCTCCGGGCGCCCACTTCCGGCCCGAGAACTTGTTCCGTGCATCCATGACCGCCTTCCTGACGGCCTCGGCCGCGGCATCACGAACATCGCCGACGGCACCCTTGAGAATCGCTACGCCGCCCGCTCCGCCGTCTCGACCATCCGCAACCTTCCTGAGTTCCCACTCCTCGCACCACGAGGCCTCGGCCCTGTCGTGCAGCCTGGCAGCGGCGGACGCGCGTCGCAGCTCCGCGTGGAAGGCCCGCTCGCTCCGGTCCGTGACGGGCCGATGCTGCGGCAGGTCGTCATCATCGAGGTAGAACACACCTTCAGCATCGACCGCGATCGCGCCGTGCGAGCAATGGATGGCGCTGCCATCGTCCCGCAGGCGATGCAGGACCGCGTGTCGTTGTGCCACGGGAACAGGCGCGGACTCACCGACGGCGAGTGATGCAGCGATGCCAGGGACGATGTCTATCAGCCGCGACACCAGCTCCCCGGACAACGGGAACTCGACTCCCCGCTGCGGTATCAGCCAGAAGCGGCCATCCACGCCAGCTGCGAGACGATCCTGGAGCCAGTGGAGCTTAGTGAAGAAGGCCGTGAGGTATTCGCCGTCGGTGAGCCGTTTGATCTCCACCGCGATTTCGTCGACGCCGTTGCTGAGTAGCATGTCCGGGCTCGGTTCGGACGGATACTCGTCGTCGAACAGTGCCGCGACGCGCCACCGGCCCCCGCGCTCCCCACCGAGATGGCGACAGAGCAATTCAGCGCAACGCGACTCTTGATCGGTCAGCGGCATGCGTCGTCTGCGGGGGACCTCAGATGGTCTCGCACAGTGCCCCTGGATCAACTCGCTATGCGCGCCCCTCGCCGTCGAGCCTGAGCAGGTCGGGGGCGGTCAGCAGCTTCGCCTCGGTTGTCGTCGTGGTGGTTATCCTGCGCAGCAGCCATCCTACGGGCAGACGGACTCCTTTGGTACGAAGGCGCGAGTGGTGCAGCACCCGCAGTTGAGGGAAGTTTGGCGCCACGTCGTCCTCGATCGGTAACTCTCCGGTCGCGACAGGGCATCACGGCTCCGCCAGTCAGCGTGGCGAACCCTCCCCATCGTCGTGACACCATCGTCTGAGGCGCTACTTGACGACGCGCCGCATGCGGATGATGTATGGTGCCCCTATCAGCAAGGTGCAGGGTCCATCCTTGGGCATGCACCGCAGAAGGGAGGAGAACGATGGCCGCAGATTAGCAGCAGTGTTCGTGAGCGTGCTCGCTCTTGTCACCGCCTCCGTAGTCGCCCCTGTGCCAACCGTGTCGGCACATGAACAGGGCGAGACTGACGGGGGCGTTTCGCTTGGGTGCGGCGAGTCCTTCGGGGCGGTGGCAGTCGTAGTTGAACCAGAGGATGCTGGAGCCGTCGGCAGTTCGCAGACGGCGAAATGTGAACTACAAGTCTCCATCGATCGGGAGATCGGCAGCGTAGGCTCGGTGGGCGATGTCGGTGACGGTATGCCCATCGGGCCTGATGACGCGCCCGTTGCCATTGCATGCCGGGTCGTGGCGGAGCCCACAGTAACCGCTACTTCGATCTCTGTGGCAGTCGCCCCGGACGGCGACTGCGATGGCGTGACCGTCCGTGTGGATGTCTACGACCAGCGATGGGCGAACAGGGCGGCGGGCCGTGTGTCCGGCAGCGCGCCGGCGATGCGCTTCGGGGTCGCCAAACTGGCCACTCTCGAGCCCGAGCCCATGCCACGACCGACGCTTCCCGCATTCACTCACCCGGCCCGCGACCGTGGGCACGCGCTCAATCGCCCGACCGGCGCATTCATCGTGACCGCTGGGGATGGTGGCGAGCAGCTTCCGCTGGCTCAAGCGAGCAGTACCGCGGGTGCCGGCGAGGCTCGCACGATCGTCTGGGCCGAGGACGTAGTCCACGCGGCCCTCGTCGAAACCGAGTCCAGATTGTCGTGGCAGTTCGACCGATCAAGTCGCGTGTGGGGAGGCAGCCACCGGTCGTTCTACAGGAAGCACTCGCCGTTCTGGGACGACCTCGTCTCCCACTCGGACGGGCTTGTGCACCGCACAGGCGGCATCGTCGATTCGTACTACTCGTGGGCACTGGGGGAGTGGCACTCCGACGGCTTCCCGCACTCCATCATGCCTGACGTCGATCACACGCAGATCGCGTACGCGTACGGGTACGCGACCGGAGGGCACTCGTGCTCGATGTCCTACAACTGGGAAGGGGCGTGGGCCTACCCGAATCTGCACGTGCACATGAGCTGCCTCCGTACGCGGTAGCGATCGAGCGGTGCGGCGAACGCGCCACCAGTACTGCGGGGCGGGACCACACGGTCCCGCCCCGCCCAAAGGCGATGACAGATGCGGTTGTGGCTCGCGGATCTACTCATGCTGAGCGGTGCCTGCGCCGTCGTGGTGGGCAGCCCGTTCGGCCTCGCGTGGTACCTCATACCGCCCCTGATCTACGCCGGGATCGGCACCGCGCTCCTCGGACTGGCGGTTGCGCCGAGCCGCTGGCGGGCGGGCGCCTTCGTGGGCATCTCAATGTCATGGATGCAGGCTGGCCTCGTGATCCTGATTGGCCTTGTTGTCTGGAGGTTCGTGTGGCCCCGACTACGAGTGACGCCGCACCTGATCGCCGACTACTTCATGTTTGCGTCCGGCTGTTGTTTGCTCATCGGATGGTACGGCGGGTGGACGGTGCCGCTGATGATCAGTGCGGTGGCCAGCCTTGCGAGCCTGCTGCTGGACCGGCGGAGTCGCTGGCGGGCAGGGTTGTTCGCTGCTGTCCTGGTCGCCGTGGTCGTGTCCCTCTTGGTGAGGTAGCCAGCATTTTTTTTTCGATCTGGGCATTTGCCATCCCGTTGATCGCTAATTCGAGAGGCTTTCGCTATCTGACTGCGATCATGCGTAGATTGCGCGATGGCTCGATCCGCTGCCCCGGATGAAGCTACAGCATGGCCCGCTCCAATCCGCGACCGTAAGGACTGCGCCAAGCGCTGCCGAGCGACCCCTCGGAATGAAGATCGTCACGTGAGGCCACCCACAGCGTCACGTCCACACCACTCCGTCTGATCGCCTCGCGGGCGACGCGCAGGAAGTGCGCAGGGGCGACGGCGTCCTCGAACACGACCAGCACCGCAGGCTCGGCACCATGATCGGCGACCGGCCGGCCCGTGGCGTAGTAGCGCAGGTAGGGAGCGAGCCGGTCGGCCATCGTGGAAGCGTGGAGCGCCCGCCGCTCCCACTCCAGGAAGAACGGCCGCGCATCGTCCCCGCACCGCAGCACCCCGAACGCGTCGGGATGGATCGAGCGCATCGCCCCGCCGTACCGGAAGTAGCGCGCGGCACGATGCGGCGGGTCCAACTGCACGACTTCCCAGCCGTCCTCGGCCCGCGCCTGCGTGGCGAGCCGCGCCAGGAACCAGTGCACGCCGGTGGTGTGCTCGATGTGGCGCGCGAGCTGGCGGCTGCGCGTCCCGCGGATCGCCCGCCAGTCGATCGGTTCGGCGCCGTCGATGACCTCCGCGCTCCAGCGCCTACGTGCGAGCGCCACGGAGGCGCGGTCATGGCGCGCCAGCAACGCGAGCGCGCGGTCGCTGAGCGCGAGCCGCCGGCCGGCGAGCGGGGCGCTGACGACCAGCCCCAGTTCCTCCAACCGCGACAGGACACGCGACAGCCGCGAGGCGGAGACGCCGAGCAGCGCCGCGAGATCGCCGGGCGCGATCCACGGCCAGTCGGCGAGGAGATCGAGCGCGCGCTTCTCCGCAGGCTTCAGCACCACGGGGAGCAACGGGTCGGCGGAACCGTCAACATCCACGTCGCCCGGCAGGACGGGCCGCGCCTCGGGCCGTTCGGCGGGCAGCCCGCCGCCCGGGCGCATGGCGGCGAGCGCCGCACCAAGGCCGACCAGGGCGGGCGAGGAAGCCGCCCGCCAGACGGCAACGCGCCAGTCCGCCGCTACCGCGTCGGCCTCGAGCGCGAGGAAGGCGGGACCGGGCAGGCGCGCCAGCAGCGCGGCCGTACGGTGCAGGCGCACTCCGTCCGGGACCAGCACCAGGAGCGCGCGCGGCGTCGCCTCGCCGTTGCGCCTCGCCTCCGCGAACCGCCCCACGCGCTCACTGAAGGCGGTCCACTCCGCCGTCGCGCCCAGCCGGATCACCCCGACCGTGCGCCCGTCCGCGAGCTCGATCGCGGCGTCGAGCGGATGGCCGCGGTACCAGCGGAAGCGCCCGATCGCGCTCGCGCCCGAGATCGCCGAGGCGAGCCGGTAAACGACCGCGACAGCGTCGAGGCGCTCCAGCAGCACGCGCCGCCAGCGCGCGGAGACGGGATACCGGCGCAGCAGCTCTCGCTCGCCCAGGCCCTCGTCCCGCATCAGCCGCAGCAGGCCGTCGGCGGTGAGCAGCCAGCGCCGCGTCGAGGCGGTGAGCGTCCCCGCATGGCGGATAGCCGTGGCCAGCCCCTCGCGCTCCAGGCGCCGCAGCGCCACGTGCGCCGCGCCCTCGGACATCCCGCCGACGGCCGTCAGATCCAGCCGGTCGAGCAGCGGCATCGCCGCCAGCAGCCGCAGCGCGCGCCCGGCGGTAGCCTCGGACACTGGCTCCGCTCCCTGCGGCTCTACGCCGCCTCCGGTCCGCTCCGCCTGCGCGTGCGCGGCCGCTTCTTCTTGCCCTTCGCGGGGGGCGGCGCGCCGTCTTGCTGCTGCTTCGCAGCCTCGTCGTCGAGCGCCTCCAGACCTTCCTGGAACTCCGCCAGCAGCGCCTCGTCCTCGCTCTCCAGCTCCGCCATGGGCGTGGTGTACGAGGCGGTCCCCTCGCGGATGCTCGCGGCCACGGCGGGGTCGCCGGGGCCGGGCTTCATCACCTCCATCGAGAACGGCGGCTGCCGCTCGCCTCCGACCGTGGCGCGCACGTAGGCGTGGTGCACGGGCAGCGAGGTGATGTCCTCCTCGGAGAGCCGCTCCTTGCTCAGCTCCCAGACGAGCTCGCGCGCGTCTGAGGCCGCCACCTGGAAGACGGCGAGGCAGCCGGCGTTGGCGAGCAGCGTGTCGCGCAGCGTCGGCGAGAGCTCGGAGAGCCGCGAGAGGCTCTGCGTCGCCAGCACGAACGACCCCCCGAACTTGCCCAGCTCCGAGAGCATCGACTCGTAGTCGACGCCGGGCAGCGCCTGCATCTCGTCCACCACGACCAGCGCGCCGCGGCGCTGCTCCGGCGGCAGGCTCCCCTGCTCGCGGATCACCGCGTCCACGAGGTTGAGGATCGAGGCCCCGACGAGCGCCGAGACCTCCTTGCCGGCCGTTGCCTGCGCGGTCGAGACGAAGAGCACGCCGCCCTCGGCGATCAACTGCCTGAGGTCGAGGGTCGAGCGGCGCTGCCCAAGGATCGCCCGCGCGCGCTTTGAGCCCGCGTAGTAGGCGAGGCGGGTCTGCACGGGCGCGAGCGCGTCGGCGCGGTAGTTCCCGGTCCAGGACGCAAACGGCCCGGCCCACCAGGCGAGCAGGTGCGGGTCGCGCACCTCGCGCAGCACCGTCCTGCGGAACTCGCGGTCGGAGAGCAGCCGCAGCCCGTCGAGGATCGTGTACTGCTCCTCGGGCTCGCGGCGCTGGTTGGCCTCGTGCAGGCTCTTCACGGTGTACTCGAGGATCGACTGCATGCGCGGCCCCCACTGCTCCCAGAGCCCCTTCGCCACCCGCACGACCGCATCGGCGGTGCGGTCGCGGTCACGGAAGACGCGCGCGTCGAGCAGGTTGATGCCGGGCGCGCGCTCCTCGTCGGCGAGGTCGATCAGCCGCACCCGGCCGGCCAGCTCCGGCGGCACACGCTCCAGCAGGTCGGACACCAGGTCGGCGTGCGGGTCGATCACGACGATCGCGTCGCCGTCGCGCCCGGCCGCCTTCTCCTGGAGCTTGTGGGTGATGATGTGCTGCATGAGCGTCGACTTGCCCATGCGCGTGCGCGCCACGTAGAGGTGGTGGCGGTGCAGCAGGTCCTCGGAGAAGCGGATCTCGCGGCGCTTGCCGGCCGTCGTCTGGCCGACGAGCGCGCCCGCGCCCGTTCCGCCCGCCGAGGGCAGCAGCACCTTCGCGCCGGAGCGCTCCACGAGCGGCAGCTCGTCGCGCGCGCCCGGCGGGTGCCAGAGCCCGGCCAGCTCGCGCACGTCGAGCACCTCGCGCGAGCGCAGGAAGCCGCGCCGCGGCGGGGCGAGCGTGCGGTCGGGGACGGCCTCGCGCACTTTCCCGGCCTTGAAGCGCGCGCCCGCGACGTTGTCGTAGTGCGCGTAGGCCGAGGCGACGCCGTCGAGCAGCTCGTGCGCGCGGTCCTCGGAGCCGTGCTCGGAGAGGATCGCGATCAGCTCCAGCTCCGCCTCGAAGGCGGTCCTGGACGCCTTCTCCTTCATCAGCCGGGTGTCGTGGACGGCGTAGCGCTTGCGGTTCCAGCGCGCCAGCGCCCAGCCGCCGACGCCGAGCACGGCGGCGATGCCGAGGCCGAGCAGCACGGTCTTCCACCACTCGCCCGCCTGCCACCAGCGCCAGCCCGTGAAGACCACGGCGCCCGCGAGGACGAGGAAGACGATCGGCATCATCTCGGCGGGGTTCGCGCGCGGCCCGGAGCCGGGGGAGGACGGCGCGGGCTGCGGCTGCGGCGGCTGAAGCGCCTTCTGGAGGTGCGCCTTCGACCAGTTCGGGCCGAGCGAGCGCAGCCGCAGCCGCGACACCAGCCGCTCGCCCCGCTCCAGCCCCGAGAGCGCGCCGACGACGGAGATCAACGGGTCGGAGCCGGTGTCGAGCGTGTCGTCGTCCTCGAAGGTGCGCAGCGGCAGGAACTCCGGTCCCTCCACGCGCAGCCGCCGCGACCAGGCGCGCTCGCCCTCCTCCAGGCGCAGCGGGTCCTCGTCCTCGGTGAGTTCGGCGATGCGCGCCTGCGGGTAGTGCGCCTCGAGTTGCTGGCGCGCGAGCGAGCGCTCGCCGCAGCGGGTCAGCACGGAGACGCCGCCTGAGTCGCCTGCGATCTCGAGCGAGAAGGGCTCGGGCAGCGCGATCGAGCCGAGCAGGTTTTCGACGGCGACGAGCGTGCGCTCGCCGGTGCGCGGCGGCGTCACGGCGAGCAGCTTGACGGCGGGCGGCTCGCGCCGTCCGAAGAGCTTCTTGAGGGGGTTGAGTTGCATGGTTGGAACCTCCAAGGGATGAGAACGTACATTCTAAATACTCTGCCACGCCTCCACTGGGCGGCGCAAGGGGGCATGGCATCGGATCCTTCTGTTACCCAAACGGGCGCCTTTCGTCGGTTGCTGAGTCGATGAAATGTGCCGCCTTCGCTCGCCCGTCGTACGCAAACTGGTGCCGGCGACCGCGGTCGAGTGTGCGGGGGCGGGCATGGCGACGGAATGCCCTATAAGGGGGGCCACGCGTGGCCCCCCTCCTACCGGACACGTCACAGAGCACAGACCTGACCTGATCCACGAAGACCCGCCACCAAGAACGTGCGCAGGGATCGTGGCACCGGAGTGGATCAACATCCGGACGCTGACCTTGTCGATGGTCAGCGATTCGGCGGTCGGGCGCCGCGCGGCGGACCGTGCCGCACCTAGCGGAGAGCCCGGATCAGGGCAGCGCCCGGCGTCGGCGGGCGTGCGGGGCGGATCTGAAAGTGCAATCGCCGGGGGCGCGTTTCGAGGCCGGTGGCCTGTAAGAGAGATCAGACGTTGGTGAAAAGTGCAATCGGGGTTGAAACGCCTTGTGTGGCAAGGGCATTCGCCGGTTGCCGTGAAGCAATACCAGCCGGGGCGAGTTGCGCCTCCGTGTCACTCTGATTGCAGGAATTGCATTGTACTTATTGCACAATGGAGGGAGTGTGGGGGGCGACATGGAGCCCGGTGAGCAGGCTGGCGGTAGTGCGGAGGACGGTGGCGAGCGCGTCTCCGACGAGGAGCTGCTGCGCTGGACCGGCGAGATCGCGAAGGCGCGCGGGCGGGTGCAGGCGGCGCGGGACGTCGGCCTCAACTACCGCACCCTGGCGCGGGCCCTCGACGAACAGACGGTCTCGCGAGTCGTGCGGGAGGCGCTGCTGGCGGCGCACCGCGCCGAGTCCGCCCAGGACGCCCAGGCCGAGGGAGAGGCGGACGAGGAGCTGGCACGGAGACTCGAGGCGGCCGAGGCGCAGCTCGCGGATGCGCTCGACGCGCTCGACCACAAGCGAGAGCGGGCGGATGCGCTGGAGCGCAGGCTGGAGCGGCTGGAGGAGCAGCAGGCTGGCGAGCCGAGCATTGAGCGGCCAGCCAGAGCACCGAGCACAGAACCGCCAGCCGAAAGACCTGATACAGAGCAGCGGGGCCACGAGCCGAGCACCGAGCAGGAGGCGGACGCCGTAGGCTCAGCGGCACCTGCGGCGGCGATTGTGAGCCGCGGCGCGCACCGGGCCGGCGTGGTCACGCTGGAGCCGCTTGAGGGCGAAGAGGCCGCGCTCGGTGAAGCCGTTGAGCTTGTGTCCGAGTGGCGGCGGCTGCGGGGCGAGGAGGCGCGGCGCGGGAGCGCCGTCGACCGGGCGCGGGCTGAGGAGCGCCGCTGGGAGCTGGAGCTCGCGCTGATCGGCGAGCACGGGCTCGCATTGCCCCCGGAGACCGAGCCTGTCCATCCCTCACGCCGCGACGACCAGTTGCGCTGGCGCCGGGTGACCCTCGGGCGCGTACGCGCCGCCCGCGTGCGCGCCGAACGCCTGCGCCTGCTGCGCCGCGTCCTCACGCTCGGGCTCTGGTGGCGGTAGGGCAGCAGCGGGCCGACCGTCCCGACAGGCGGGTGTGATCCCTCACAGGCCCCGAGCAGTTGCCGCCGCGGGCGGCCGTCTCGCCAGCGGCTCTGCGCGCTGTCCGGCCCACGCAGGCCTTCAAGGATGGCTGCGAGTCCCGGGTCGAACACGGCGCGAAGCCGTGGCAGGGCGTCGAGCATCCATGCCTGCGTCTCGGCGAGGCGCTCGCGGTCGTGAATCGCGCCGTCGCGTACGAGGTTGATGCTGGAGTACGTGAAGCGGGGGGTGCTTGTTCCATGTCCAACGTGCATCACCCTCGTCGCCAAGCTCCGCCTCGATGCTCCCGCGTTCGAGGTGGAGCTCGTCGAAGATGTACTTGGTACGGGCGATACCGTCCGTCTGGATGCGCAGGCCGACAGAGGCGGCGCGCTTCCAGAACCCCGCTGCATAGTCGATGCCGCGGTGAAGGCGTGAAGGGAAGAGCCGTTCCGTGTGGTCGAGCCTTGCGGGCGCGATCGGCGAACCTTGATCTCACCAACTCTGCGATGAGCGGGTCGAAGAAGTCCTGAAGGCGCTGCGCCTCGGGCGACAACTGAGGCCCGGCCAGTACGAGCGAATCGTCGCGTCCGCCCGGCCAGACGACCCTGCGGAACCCTGGCTCTGGATCGGCGTCCTCGGTCCGCCTCACGACCTCCACCTACGGCGTAGAAGCGGATGCCGTCGCGCGTCCATGCGTTCAGGCGGTGCAGCGCATCGGCCAATACGCGCCGAACCCGGTCGCTACCCACACGGCAGTGGGGGCGTCGCTGCCTGTCGCGTAGGTGCTGAGCTGGCCGCGAGCTGCAACGACCAACTGCTCAGCGGTCGGGAGCCGATCGTCGCCGGCATCATCCGCTCTCGACGCCCGAGACATTGCACGGATGCAGTGGCTTCCGAGGGGTTACGTTCCGCCCCTCGCCCGCCCACGCTGGGGTCCGTGGAGCAGGGCGCTCCTCGGTCGACGTACGGCGCGGAGCGTCCTCTTGGAAGACGAGCGTGACGATGCGGCGAGCACCGAGCGACGAGCACGAGCGAGTGCGCCTCGTGGGGTTGCGCATCCTGGCGCGCATCATCGCTCGTCGCGCGCTCGTTCACCCCGGGCCCGGTGCCGGCCGCCCACCGGCGAAGGGCCATGTTTCGCCGCGGAGCGGGCGTCCCCACCCGACCGGAGAGCGAGCCCGCGGAGACGGCGCGCCATAAGGCGCGGGCGGAGTGCCGCTCCATAGGACACGCTAGCTGACTCTGCGGGTGGACACTTCTGCAACCACGCCGAAGTGGTCAGAGCGCGCCTTCCCGTCGTACGTGTTGCCAATCGCGTCCACGGACTCGGCCACCAGGTCGGCACTGAGCGCGACGCGGTCGATGTTGTGGCGGCCCTCGAACACGAGGTCTGATGTCGCGATCACCACCGTGAGCGCCTGCTCGCGGCCGATGCCGCGCGCGCCTTCCTCGCTGAGGTGGTCGCCGACGATCGGGGCCGACGGCTGCTCTCGGCCGAACACTTCACCGTCGACCGGACGTTGATCGAGGCGTGGGCATCGCTCAAGAGCTACCGCCCGCGCGCCGACGAGGTGCTACACGCATGTGGTAGGGTCACACGTGGACTTCCCCCTTGCCAGAGGCGCGGGTGCCTTTCAGGCCGCCCCAGTAGGAGATGTACGCATGATGCTTCGCCGACTACGCAGGGCATTGAGGGCCGATCATGTGGGGACGCGCGTGCTGATCACGGGCTTGGCGTTAGCCCTCGCGGCTTCGCTGGTTGGAACTGCCAAGGCGAAGTATACGTCAGAGAAGCACGACGCCGATCTGAAGTACTACAACTCACGGGTGAGCTACAGCGACAACGGAGAGACCGTTACACTCACAAGCCGCCAGTTCAAGGGTGGCCGTAACGGCGGGGCCCAGAAGTGGCGTCAGGAACAGATCAAGGAAGTTTCGGGTGGTTCGACCACGGCCACATATGGACCGGGATCATGGGCTTTCAACGTCCCGCTCAGTTCATGGTACTCCTATTCCAGCGAGGGGTGGACAACATACTCATCGACTGTGACCGTCTCCTATCTCTTCAAGTACTACGAGTGCATCCCCAATGAATGCTACTATTGGTATATCGGGGATGCGCTCCCGATCAAGCACGTGATCACACCGTAACGGACGGACGTAGCTGATGTCCTCGACTCTCTTGCACTCGCCGCTACGTCGCGCAGCAGCCACCATCGCAACTCTGCTTGCGCTCGCTGCGGTGGTCGTACTGGACACCGGCGCTGGTCAGCCTGGACCAACCACGACGGATGAGCCTTACTCGCCCTTCCAGATGACGTACACCCTGGAGGAGGCTGGGGGCGCCACCGCCACCATTAAGTTGACCTGGCGGAGTAGGAGTTCGTGGACAGCTGAGCTAACGGCTACCTCGGGGGACTCGGGCCACGTTGGGCGCACAGTAACGTACGATGGCGCAACCTTGACCATCGACGACCCGCTTCTTGGCGTGGACACGTTCAACGCCGACGGCACGGATTCCGTTGGGGTGGTGCCCGATAAGTGGCTCATCCCGCGCTCGTTCGCAGCAAGCAACGGCTGGCAGGTGCGAGGTGTCGGGGCGGACGGCTATGAGCAGTTCGCAAGAACTGAGGACGTGGCTGGAAAGCAGATAACTACCTCGTACAAGAGGGATCCCGCGAGCGGCATCGTGATGGGGTTCACTGAATC
Organism: Dehalococcoidia bacterium; assembly: GCA_965208885.1. Lineage (GTDB taxonomy): Bacteria > Chloroflexota > Dehalococcoidia > UBA2979 > UBA2979 > VXMT01. The sequence continues at coordinate 1,354 of CBDBPS010000002.1, read as the reverse complement.
GGTGAACGGTCGACTGGTTACCAACGTGGTAGTTACCAGCCTAGCGAGCCTGCCGGCATCCGAGGCCACGAGCGGACCCGCCCCGAAGACTCCGCCGAACGATCCGGAACCTCAGCCCACCTCCACAACCACAACCGAGTAGTCCGCCCGGCAGTGTCCGCACGGTGGTCGCGTCTGCCGCGGAGGTAACTGACCTGGCGCGGTGGGTCGAGGTCGCTACGAAGCTGAAGGACGCGTTGGACGCGCTCGAACAGGAGCGCGCGCGGGGCGGATGCGCTGGAGCACCGGCTGCGAGCTGCTGGAGGGGGCTGGCCGCCGAGCCGGGACGGAGACGCTGTCCAGAACACCCGAGGTGGAGCTGTAGCACCGAGCGCCCGGCACCGAGCAGGGGGCGGCTACTGACGGCTCGGCGGCGCCAGCGGCCACGCTCGTGAGCCGCGGTGCGCACCGGGCCGGCGTGGTCACGCTGGAGCCGCTCGAGGGCGAGCAGGCCGCCCTCGGCGAAGCCGTCGAGCTTGTGGCCGAGTGGCGACGGCTGCGGAGCCAGGGCGAGCGGCACAGGAGCGCCGTCGAGCGTGCGCGCGCCGAGGAGCGCCGCTGGGAGATCGAGATCGAGCTGATTGCCGAGCACGGACTCGCGCTGCCGCCCGAGACCGTGCCGCTCCACCCCTCGCGCCGCGACGACCAGCTGCGCTGGCGCAGGGTGACGCTCGGGCGCGTACGCGCCACCCGCGTGCGAGCCGAACGCCTGCGCCTGCTGCGCCGCGTCCTCACGCTCGGGCTCTGGTGGCGGTAGGGCAGCTGTGGGGCGACCGCCCCGACAGGCGGGTGTGATACATCGGAGTCCGCCGCAGGCGCCCGCCTCGCCAGCGGCCCTACGCGCCGTCCGTCGCGTCCAGGCCTTCAAGGATGACTGCGAGTCGCGGGTCGAACACGGCGCGAAGCCGCAGCAGGGCATCGGTCATCCATGCCCGCGTCTCGGCGAGGCGCTCGGGCGGGTCGTGGATCGCGCCGTCGCGGACGAGGTTGATGCTGAGTAGGTGAAGCGGGGGTTCCTGCGCCACGTCCACCGCACCGTGGGGCACATCGGCAAGCTCGGCCTCGATGCTTGCGCGGTCGGCGTAGAGCTCGTCGAAGGTGTACTTGGTACGGGCGTTACCGTCCGTCTGGATGCGCAGGCCGACAGAGGCGGCACCCTTCCAGAACCCCGCTGCATAGTCGATGCTGCGGTGAAGGCCCGATGGAAAGAGCCGGTCCGCGTGGTCGAAGCCTTGCCGGGCGCGATCGGCGAACCTTGATCCCACCAACTCTGCGATGAGCGGGTCGAAGCAGTCTTGAAGGCGCTGCGCCTCGG
>CBDBPS010000001.1:0-952886 GCA_965208885.1 Dehalococcoidia bacterium | reverse complement strand
GGCGCGAAACGCGCTCGCCACGCGGTCTCCCGGCGTTCGAAGCGGCTTCCGGGGAGCAAGGCTCGACCCTTCAGTCGCCTCCCGCCGCGGGAAGCGGTGTCTCCCTCACTGGACGTTCCTCGGGAGAGCAAGGCTCGATCCGTCGGGCGGTCCGGGTCCGGGATGGACCCTCCAGGTTTCTCAGGCTGGAAACGCTGGCAAAAGCCGGAAATCCACCCGAGTGTCGCCGGACGAGCGCCGGATGGGAAGGGCTTTCGCGCCTCTGCGGCGAAAGTGATCACTTCCGTTCGACAAGAGGTAAACAACGGGCGCTGCGCGGGCGGCTAGCGCCGCCGGAGGCCGAGCGTGGGCAGGCGCCGCAGCCAGTGCGGCAGGAGCGCCCGGCGGCGCGCTCTGCGGATGTTCGCGATGACGCGCCGCTTGCGCAGGACCTCGTCCCGCCGCTCGAAGCGGTTCCAGGGGTACGTGGCCGGCGGCAGGGTCAGCCCGTGCTCCTCGACGAGCACGACCTCCAGCTCCAGCACGCGCCGCTCCGCGTCCAGTTGCTCGAGCCGGCGGCGCGCCCCGCGGAGCTCGGTCATCGCCTCCCGCCACTCGGTGATGACGGCCATGGCCTTGCCGTAGACGAGCTCCTCGCCGTCCTCGGGCTCCGCCGTCACGAGCTCGGGCCAGGGCCGCCGGGGACGTTGCCGTCCCCGCTGGCCGATCACCTCGCGCGGTTCGCCCTTCGTGGAAGGAGCGGGCGCCGGCGATGCGTCGCCGGAACCCTGCCCGGAACGCCTTTCCCGCAGTCCCCGGACCTCTCCGCGGATGGCCGCGAGGCCCGTCCGCATCTCCTCCGCCAGCGCGTCGACGCGGTCCTCCAGCGCATCGATGCGCCGCTTCAGAGCCGCACCGCGCGTGTCCGGCGCGACCGCCTCCACTCCGCCCTCGGCCACCAGGTGCAGCGCAAGAGCGTTCCGCATGCCCGCGGTGAGCCGGCCCTCTTTCCGCGCCCGGAACAGCGTACGCTCGCTGACGCCCAGCAGTTCCGCGACCTCCTCGTGGCCGTCCGTGCGGATCAGCTCCCGGAGCGCCGCCAGCAGCGGTCCGTCCCCGGCCTCCTTGCTCGTTGCTTCGTCGGTCTCGCGCTCGTTCATGCCGTCCATCCCGGCTGACAGATTGTCACTCGCCGTGGAACGGGGCCTTCCCCCCAGGTGTTCACCGGACACGTCCTGTAGGGCGTGGTTTCCGTTGGTCTGCCTTGGTTCTCAGGGACGACTGACAAACTGTCACCAACGTCTTTTCCCTGTACAGCCCGCTGACATCAGAACCGGCCTCCGCCGGGGGCGCACCCCCCTGAAAGCCACTGCACGGATGCAACCCCCTACGGGGGACTCCGTTCCGGCGCCCGGCCCTCGACACTCCGCTGCCACCACACGCTGCGCGCGGAGGCATCCATGAGGCGGCAACCAGGAGCCACATCCAATAGGTGGAAGCGCCTGCGGGCGCTGGGCGCGGCGCTGCTGCTGGCGGCGCTGGCGGCCGTCCCCTCGAGCGGGACGGCCCTCGCCCAGCAGCCGCCCGACCCCTACTCGCCCATCGTGCTCGTCAACGCGGACGACCAGGACCTCGTCGAGCGCAAGGGCGACGGGCGCTTCATCGCGAGACCCGTCTTCGACCGCGAGCTGCCGATCGTCTACTTCGGCGTGCGCGACGGCGACACGGGCGAGTGGGTCGTGCCCATGTACCGCCTGCGCGGCGGCGAGAAGGAGCGCCGCGACGGCTGGGAATACAGCTTCGAGTACCCCTTCGAGGACGGCCAGACGCAGCTCGACCCCGAGCGCCCCTACCTGCTCGTGATGCTCGCAAAGAGCTGGGCCGAGGAGAGCGGGCACTTCTACGCGGTCATCCCGATCCACGAGCCCGGCGGCATCTGGAACAAGGTGCTGCGCGCGCTCGACCCCCCGCGCTGGGGCAGGTCGATCGCCGGCTGGCTGATCGAGGGCGCGCACGGGATGCTCTGCGGCGTCGTCGAGCGCGCCTCGGACGCCGAGGCGGAGACCTGCGAGGTCTCGCCATGAGCGACATCTTCACGGGCACCCCCGCAGGCCTCACCTACGACCACGAGATCGTGCGCCAGGCGTGGATGGCCGTCTGGGTCGTCACCTCCGGCGCGCTGGTCGTGATCGTCGGCTGGATGGGCATCAGCCTGATCGTCGGCGACCACCTCGGTCGGGCGCAGGCGGGGTGGCGCGAGCTGGTGCCGCGCCTCGCGCTCGGGCTCATCGCCGCCGCCGCCTCGCTGTGGTGGTGCGCGCTCGTCATCGACGTGGCCGACGCGGTGTCGGGCTTCATCGCGGCCGAGCTGGGCGTCACCGCCGGCGACATGCTCCGTAGCACGCTGGAGACGCTGCTGCGGGCGGTGCAGGTGGGCAGCGTGGGCATGGCCCTGCTGCTGGCGCTGATCTACCTCGTCTACGCCTTCTTCGTGCTCTACCTCGTCGTGCAGATGGTGCTGCGCCTGGCGCTGATCGACATCCTGCTGGCGCTCGCGCCGATCGCCCTGGGGCTCTGGATCCTGCCGCACACGGCGGGCTGGGGCCGGCACTGGCTGCGGCTCTTCATGACGACCGTCTTCCAGCAGGCGATCCAGCTCGTGGCGCTGGCGCTGGGCATCGGCTTCCTCAACCAGTACGCCGCCATTGGGGGTGCCGATGCGATGCAGGACCTCGCCTGGAAGCTGCTCATGTCGCTCGCCTTCATCTACCTGGCGACTCGGGTGCCCTCGATGCTGGGCAACGCCGGCACCTTCGACGCCTGGCTGCACACCCTCTACTTCGGCATGTCCCTGCCCGGCTCGCTGGCGCGCTCGGCGCGCTCCGTCGGCCTGCTCGCCGGCGGCGGCGCGGCGGGCGGTCCCGCCGGGGCCGCACTTGCCGCCGGGGCTGCCGGGGCCGCTGCGGGCGCTGGCGCCTCCGCCGCCGCCTCTGGCGTGGGCTCAGCGGCCCAGTCCTCAACCCCCTCGGCGGGCGGCGGCAATGCCGCGCCCGGCTCGGGCCTGCCGCGCAGCAGCGGCGAGTAACGACGGACGACAACGAGAGAACGACCGAGGAGGAGCGCGATGTGCCGGTAGGCGAACGAACAACAGCACCGAGAACCAACACAGACCAACTGCAAGGAGCGAAACAAATGGAAGACCTGGTTCAAACGATCTCCAACCTGGTGGGCATCCTGCTCGGGGTCGTCGGCGCGATCGGCGTCGGCTTCTTCATCTACGGGTCCTACCTCTACCTCACCGCCTCGGGCGCGCCCCACCAGATGGAGCGCGGCAAGAGCGCGATGATGACGGCGCTGGCTGGCATCGTGCTGGCGATGGTCGCCTTCGGCATCGTCGAGCTGGTGATGGACGCCGTCGTCAACCCCGCCGTCGAGATCGGCGACGTGCCCGACCCCACCGGCTCGTCGTCCGACGGGGACGGGAGCTAGCGATGCGAGCACACGAGGTACCGACCCACGTGCAGGCCGAGGACCGCGTCCTGCTGTGGTTCACCTTTCCCCAGATCGTGGCGATGACGGCGGTCGCCGCCCTCGCCTACGGCATCTACCACTACGCCCCCGTTGGTCCCGCCGGGGTGCGCGTGGCGGCGGCCGTGCTCTTCGGGCTGGCCGGGCTGGCGGTGATCGCGGGGCGGATCGGAGGGAGGCGGCTGCCGCTGGTGACCGCCGACCTGCTCCGCTACCGCTTCGGAGCACGGCGCTACGCGGGGCCGCCGGCCGAGCTGGCGCGGGCTGAGCCGCCCGCGCCGGCGCAGCCCGGGGCCCGCGAGGGCGACCCGCTGCGCCTGCTGGCGCGCCGTGCCCTGCGCCGCACCCGACGCGCCTTCCAGAAGCGGAAGGAGGGCGAGCGCCGCACCGGTCGCCTGCCCTTCCGCCCGCAGCGCCTCTTCGGCAGGCGAAGGAGCGGCGAGGAGCCGGACGGCTCCCAACCGGCTGCCCGCGAGGACCGCGAGCAACGCCTCGGCGACCGGCGGCAGGGGCGGCGCGGCTTCTGGAAGAGTTTTCTCGCGGCGTCCCTCCTGGCGCTGGTCGTGCTCGCCACGCTGCCGCTCGCGGTGGCGCTGGCGGACAGCCCGGCGGACGAGGGATGGAGCTCCGAGGAGATCGAGTTCCAGCCCCCGCCCCCGGTTTCCGGACGGCGGCTCTTCCTCGAGGGGCTCACCGTCACGGGACAACAGGCGGAGGTCGCCCTGCGGGCTGCCACGGACCTGCGGCTCACGGTGCGCGCCTACGGCGGCCCCGATGGGGAGACGGCGCGCTACTACGCGACCGCATCCCTCGCCGCAGGCGAACCGATGACGTACGACCTGCCGCTCGACGGTCCGAGCCCGTCGCTGGTCTTCTCATGGCGGGACGAACTCGGGCAGGCCGGAGCCGTGAGCCTCGACGGCGAGCGGCTCCCCTGGCCGCTGCCGGCCGCTGCGGGGGAGCTGTGCTCCCTGCGCGTGGTCTCGCTCGGCTGGACGCCGGGCGTTGTCGAAGGAGCGGTCGCCTCGGACTGCGTGGCCGGCGTCGACGAGGTCCTCGACCTCGAGATGGTCGCGGGGCACGCCAGCGTCACGACCGCGACTCGGCTCCAGGCCGAGGTCACCGCCATCACCGGGACCGTCACGGTCACGTCCGGCGTGCGGCAGACCACCGTGGCCCTTGTCGCGGGCGGCGAGACGCGCTTCCGGCTGGCGGTCGCGGCGGGCGAGGGTGTCCACGCCCTCGCCGTCGAGGCGGCGCTGCAAGCAACGCTGCGCGTCGCCCTGCCGCCTCTGGTGCAGCTCACCCACCGTCCCGAGCGCACCGAGCGGCTCACGGAGACGGCGGTGGTAAGCATCCCGGCCTACGGCGACACCGTGACCGAGACGGTCAGCATCCCCAACGAGGACGGCACCTTCACGGAGCACACTGCCACGGCGAGTTGCTCCGTCCCGGCCTCGACCGTCTCCCAGGACGTCGTCTTCACCGTCGTCCATGCCGAGCGCGTCGAGGCAGCGGTCACCCAGCGGGAGGCGCTCACGCGCACCCGCGCGGAGACGCTGACGCTCATCTCGAGCGTCTGGGCCGATGGCGCCTACGTGGCGCTCGCCGTGCCGGAGCCCGAGCCGGAGCCGGATCCCGTCACGCCGGTACCCGCCGGCAGCGATGACCTGCGCGAGTGGTTCGAGGAACTGGGCTGGGAGTGGGTCTGGTGAGGCGGCTCACGACCGTCCTGCTGCTTGCCGGGGTCGCGTTGGTCACGGCCGGCGCGGCCCCGGAGGAGGAGCGGGCCATGCTCGACGCCTTTGACGAGGCGCTCACGGCGATGGCCTACGCCGCCTCGGGACTGTGCCTCTTCTCGCTGGTCTGGGCGGGCTTCCTGCTCATGGCCGACGGCGCCGAGGAGCGCGGCCTCGGGCGCGCTCGCAGCGCCGTCTTCCTGGCGGTGGCCGGACTCGCGCTCGTGCTCTCCGCGAAGGGCGTCGCCGCCCTGCTGCGTGCGGGCGTCCTCCCCTTCTTCACGCCCTGACCCTCACGCAAAGGACGATCACGATGAGACAGCTACTTCAGATCACGAAGCGCGCGGCGGGGATCCTGCCCGGCAGGGCTGCCGCTTCCGCACCACCGGCGGAGGGCGTGGATTCCGTGCCTCAGACAAGGCCCCCGGAACCGAAGCTCCCGCCGGGGCTTCCCCTTGCCTTCATGCTCTCGCACCTGGAGGACGACGGACCGGTACGCCTCGACGGACAGAAGCTCGGCGTCTGCGAGGTGCTCGGGCTGGAGCTGGACGAGCCGAAGCTCGGGGCCTTCGCCGGCGCGCTCAACGCCTGCGACTTCCCCCTGCAACTGCTCATGCGCCAGCACCCGCCCGGCCTCGGCAAGCTGCGCGACGATCTTGAGGCAGCACAGCCAGAAGACCTGCCACCCCGCACGAAGGCGGCGGCGGAGTCGCTCAGGCGGCTGCTGGGCGAGCTGGAGACGCGCGAGGGCATCCTCGACCGCCGCTTCTACGCCGTCTGCGAGCACGAGCGCATGGACGAACTGCGCTCGCTGCTGGTGCGCGCCGGCCTCTCCATCCACCCGCTCAGCGGGCGCCAGTTGCGCATGCTCGTGCTCGCCTCCGCCCTCGGCGGCTCCCCGCGCGAGATCGACGAGGAGACGCCGGTCGAGGTCGAGTTCAACCGCCGCGAGATCCGTATCGGCGACCACCTCACACGCTCGCTGCACCTGGGCAACTGGCCGCGCTCGCTCAGCCCCGGCTTCCTGCAGGGGCTGCTGGCGGCGGGCGCGCCCATGGACCTCTCGCTCCATCTCGGCCCGATCCCGACCTCCGTGGCCGCGCGCACGCTGGAGTGGCAGAAGGTTCGCTTCGAGTCGGCACAGAGCCTCTCCATGCGAAAGGGCAAGAGCCTCTCCTCGGAGGCCGAGATCGCGCTTGAGGACGTGATGCGGCTGCGCGACGAGGTGCAGCGCGGGCGCGAGCGCCTTTTCCACGCCTCGCTCTCTCTCACCCTGCACGCACAGGACGAGGACTCCCTCGCCGAAGTCACGCAGACCGCGAAGGCGCACTTCGCCTCGACGCTGGGCAAGCTCGAGGCGCTCCCCTTCCGCCAGCGCGAGGGGCTGCTCTCCACGCTCCCGCTCGGCTTCAACGCCGTCGCCGCCTGGCGCACGCTCGACACCACCTCGCTGGCGCTGCTCTACCCCTTCTCGCCGCCCGACCTGGACACGCGCGGCGGCGACCTGCGCGGGATCGACCTGCGCGCCTCGTCGCCGGTCGTCTACGACCCCTGGGACGGCACTCACCTCAACGCCAACACCGCCGTGCTCGCGCGGTCGGGCTCGGGGAAGTCGTTCGCGACCAAGCTGGGCGTGCTGCGCGGGCTCTGCCGCGGCGTCGTCGCCTACGTGATCGACCCCGAGGGCGAGTACGCGGACATGGCCCGAGCGGCGGGCGGGCGCGTGCTCTCCCCCGGCGTCGAGGGCCAGGGCATGAACCCCTTCGTCATCGACTCGGGCGACGCCGAGGAGCTGCTCCAGCGCATCGGCAGCCTCCGCCGCCTGATCGAGGTAATGGTCGGGGAGCCGCTGGGAGCCGAGCGCCGCGCAGCGCTCGACCACGCCCTCGCCGCCTACTACGCGCAGGAGCGCGGGCGCACCGGCTTCGCCGACTTCTTCGCGTTCCTCAAGGGCGACGAGGCCGACGGCGATCCGGCGCTCGCGAGGCTGCTGCGGCCCTTCGCCACCGGCTCGTTGCGGCACCTGCTCTCCGACGAGGGCGACGACCTGCTCGCGAACGAGGCGCTGGTGACGGTCTTCGACCTGCACCTGCTGGAGCCGGAGCTGCGCCCGGCCGCCACGATGGTCTGCACCGAGACGGTCTGGGCCGCCGCCGCGCGCGACCCGAGGCCGCGCCTGCTCGTCGTCGACGAGGTCTGGTCGATCATGCAGCACCCCGAGGGCGCGGCCTTCATGGTGAGCATGGCGAAGCGCGCGCGAAAGCACCGCCTCGGGCTGCAGTTCATCACCCAGGACGTCCAGGACCTGCTCTCGGAAGACCCCTCGCGCGCGATCACCGGGCACTCGGGGCGCGCCCTCCTCCAGAACGCCGCCTTCAAGCTGCTGCTCCAGCAGGACGCCGCTGCCATCTCGACGGTCGGCGACGCCTTCGACCTGCCCGCGGACCTGCAGCGCTGGCTGCTCTCCTGCCCGCGCGGCGATGGACTGCTGCTCGCGCGCGGCAACCGCTTCCCCATCCGCATCGAGGCCACCCCCGAGGAGACGGACCTGATCGAGTGGCGGACGGCCTCGCAGCGCGAGCGCGCCGCCGACCGCGACGACCGGTAGGGACACAGAGGAGCCGGACCGATGACCACGACCGCGCGCCCATGACCACCCCGCCAGACCACCACCCAGGAAAGGAGTCGCCACATGCGACGCAACCCGTTCAACCGATCGAACGCCAACCACAACACCGAAAGGAACCACACCATGCGACTCAACCCCTTCCAGACCACCCCGAAGGAGCCCGTGCTGCTGGCGGTGACACCGCCGCGCACGGGCGAGCGCACGCTCCTCGCCGTCGAGAATCTTCTGGCGTCGATCGCCGTGCCCGAGCCCTTCTCCCTTGAGCTCGCGGGCGACGCCGACGGGGTCACGCTGATGGCGCGCTGCCTGGATCAGCAGGTGGTTCGGCAGCAGCTTTCCGCCCGTTACCCGCAGGCCCGCGTCGACCGACTGGAGCCGGCCGAGGACCCGCTGCGACTGGAGGCGGGCGAGCAGGCGTGGGCGATGACGCTGCGCGCGAGCGGGCCGGAGTATGTGCCGCTGCGGGTCTTTGGCGACGACGACCTGCTGGACGCCGGCTCTGACCCGCTGCTGGCCCTCCTCGGCGCCCTCTCGGACGTGGGCGCGGGCGAACGCGTCGTGGCGCGGCTGCGGCTGCGCTCGCTCGGCCCCGACTGGTCGCAGGGCCACCAGGCCAGGGCGCACCAGCCAGCCGTGCGGGACCGGGCCGACTCGTACCAGATCAGTGAGTCGCGGCGGCACCGCGTCGAGCTCACGGGCGCCGCGCTGCTGGCGGTCGCCGGCGCGGGGCTCCTTCAGGGCTACCGCTGGTGGCAGGCGGGGGAGGAGTGGAAGACGGTCGCCCTCGGGACGGGGGTCGCCCTCGCGCTCGGCGTTGCCGGCTGGGCGTGGGCGCGCTGGCAGCGCGCGCGCAACCGCGTCCACGACCCGCTGCTGATCCGTGAGAAGGTCTCGCGCGTCGCCTTCGAGGCCGACATCGAGGTCGTCGCCATCGTCCGCGGGACGAAGCAGGACGAGGGCCGGGCGCGGGCCGAGGCGCTGCTCGGGGAGGTGGCGGCCGCGTACGGCAACTACGACCACCCCGCGGGGGCGCGCTTCCGGATGGGCCGGATGCGGCCCGCCCTGCCCGATCCGGCGGCGCTGCATCCGGCCGGCCCCGGCCTGTTCGGCGCCCGCAGCGTGCTCGGCGTGCGCGAGGTCGCCGCGCTCTGGCACCCACCGGGGGCGAAGGATGAGACGCCGCTCGTGGCACGCTCGGGCGCGCGTGTACTGCTCCCCCCGGCGAGCGGCGTCGCCGGCGGAGCGCTCGTGGGTACGACCACAACTGGCGATCCCCGCCCGATCCACTTCTCCCACGACCTGCTGCGCCGCCACCACCTCTACGTGGCGCGCACGCGCATGGGCAAGTCGACGCTCATGCAGCATCTCGTCGTCCACAAGCTCGAGGAGAAGGCGGCGGGACGGGACGGCGACGCGATCGTCGTCGTCGACCCCCATGCCGACCTCGTGGAGAGCATCCTCGATCAGGTGCCCGAGTCCCTGGCGGGGCAGGTGCGGCTCGTCGACCTCGCGGGCAGTGGCGGCTACCCCGGCGTCAACCTGCTCGACACGCGCGTCTTCAGCGACCGCGACCGCACCGCCGACTCGGTCGTGCGCGTGGCGCGCGGGCTCTGGGAGCAGTGGGGGCCGCGCATGCAGTCGATCCTCGAGCAGGTCGTGAAGACCCTGCACGAGTACAACGCCCACCCGGACACGCCTGCCGACGAGCAGCTCACGATCCTCGACGGGCTGCGGCTGCTCTCGCACGACAGGTTCCGCTCGCTCGTGCGGGAGCGGGTGACTGACGAGTTCCTGCTCGACTGGTGGGCGCGCGACTTCGCCTCGTGGACGCGCCAGTACCAGGCCGACGCGCTCGCGCCCGTGCAAACGCGGCTCTCCTACTACGCCTCCTCGAGGCGGGCGCGAGCGATCCTCGGTCAGCCCCGCTCCACCATCGACCTACGCAGGACGATCCTTGACGGCGGCGTGCTGCTCGTCTCGACGGCGCAGGGCGCGGCCGGGCGCGACGTCGCTGCGCTCGTCGGCGCCTCCGTCCTCAACCTCGTCGACGCCGTCATCCGCGAGCAGGGCGAGCTGCCGCCGGAGCGGCGCCGCGGCGCGCTCGTGGTCGTGGACGAGATGCAGTCGATGCCCGGCGTCGACTACGAGTCGATGCTGAGCGAGCTGGGGAAGTTCGGGGCGTCGCTCGTGCTCGCCACGCAGAGCCTGGCCAAGCTCGACGAGCTCTCGCCGACGATGCGCGACACGCTGCTCGCCAACATCGGCTGCCTCGCCGTCTTCCAGGTGGCGGGCTCCGACGCGCGCCAGCTCGTCTGGGAGCTGGACCGCGAGCGCGTCTCCGAGGAGGACATCGTCTCGCTGCCCGTGCACCACGCCTACGTGCGCGCGACGGTTGGGACGGAGCGCACGCCCGCCTTCTCGATGGAGGTGCTCAAGCCCAACGAGGGAAGTGCGGAGACGGCGGCGCGCATCCGCTCGGAGGCGTCCGCCTACCTGCTCACGGAGGAGGAGATCGCGGCGCAGCGGGCCGAGGGGCGCAGGCGCGTCGAGCGCTTGCTCGAAGAGCGCGAGAAGGCCGGCAAGGCCGAGGACGGGACCGGCGACGCCGGAGCCGATCCCGCTCCGGACACGGCCGACGCGTCCGGGGAGGAGTCGCGCGGGAAGCGGTCGCGCAGCAAGCGCAACCAGACGCCGGACGGCGCCTCCGCCGAGGACGCGGCGTGAGGGTCGAGCGCGACCTGTTGCGGCTGCTCGGAGAAGCGCCCTTCCTCGACCGGCTGGAGATGGCCGCGCTCTCCGGCTGGTCGAGGGGCGCGGTCTACGCCGCAGTGCAGAAGCTGGAGGAGGCCGGGCTCGTCGCCTCCCTTCCCCACGCCTCCGAGCTCGTCGCTCCGACGCAGCGCTACTCGCTCACGCTCGCCGGGCTGCAGCGGCTCGCCGAAGAGCAGGGAATGGGCCTGGACGAGTTGCTGCGCTCGCGGCCGCTCACGGCGCACTGGCGGCGGCTCCTGCTGGAGCGCCTCGACGCCGTGGGCGTCGTCTACCGGCTCGCTTCGGCGATCACCGGCCAGTCCTGGCCGCTGCGCTTCCGCTGGTACCGGGCGCAGCCGATGGACGCCGCGGTCGCGCTCCCCGACGGGCGCACACTGTTCGTCGTGCGGCAGGGCGAGACGGCCGACCGCACGTCCTTCGCCAAGCGCCTCTGGCGGCTGCGCGAGGGGCCGCGCCCGGGCGCCTACCTGCTGCTCGTCCCGGACCCCGTGCGGCTGCGCCACACGGCGCGGCTGATGGCGCGGGCGTCCGCCCCCGCCTTCCTTGGCCTCGAACGGGATGTGGTCGCTTCCGGGGCTGGGGCGCGCGTCTGGCGCACGGCTGCCGGCTCGCCGTGGCTCTCGCTCGGCGAGGTGCTCACGCACGTGGGGGATAGTCGCGCCTGGCCGCAGGAGGAGCCGCTCGCCCGGGCGACGGTCCCACGCGACCTCCACGTGGCGGAGTTGCACCGTGCGCCGGTCTGGCTGCTCCCCGCCTTGCTCAGGCCGGCGGAGAAGCGCGTCCTCGGCCTCATCGCCGACTGGCCGTGGATCGCGCCCGCGCACCTGGGCGGGCTGCTCGGCGTCTCGCCGCGGCGCGTCTCGCAACTCCTGCAGCCGCTCGAGGAGGCCGCCCTCGCGCACCGCGTCTCCGGGAGGCTCGTGCTCGGCGACCGCGGGCTGGAACTGCTCGCGCGCCGCGACCGCTCCGCCGTCCATCTCGCCCGCGCGCGCTGGAGCGCCAGGCCGCTGGACCCCTCAGCGCCGCTCGCGTGGCGCAACGTCTCCGGCAGGCGGAGCCGCCAGCTCCTGCGCATGATCCAGCACACGGCCGCCGTCCACTGGTTTGTCGCGGCGCTGGCAGAGCAGGCACTGGTATACGGCTGGGAGGTCGTGCAACTCGACCCGCCGCACCGCTCCTCGCGCTACTTCCGCCACGACGAACGGCTGCACTCCGTCCACCCGGACGCCTTCGGCGTCCTGCGGATCGACGGGAAGCCGTGGCCGTTCTTCCTTGAGTGGGAGCGCCGCGCCGTGAGGCCCTCGACGATGACCGCGCGCCTCACGCCCTACTTGCGCTACTACGCTTCGCAACGCCCTACCGACGACCACGGTGTCCGCCCGGCCGTGCTCGTCGTCTTCGAGGACGAACTCGCCGCTCACCACTTCCTGGGCGTCGCCCGCGAGCAGATGAAACGCGCCCGCGTCGAAGTCCCACTGCACGTCTCGCACCGCGCCCTGCTCGGACGCGAAGGGCCGCTGGGAGCTGCCTGGCGCACGGTGACCGCCGTTGAACCGTCGCGCCCCTGGCGTCAATCCGCCTGAGAGACGGCGGACGGCGGTCTTCCATCGGGCGTGCCGCTTCACGTTCATGGGAGGTTGCGTCCATGCCCCCATGCGGGCCCGCGAAGCCCCCGCCAGCTGGCGTCCCGGGACCCGCTCGCCCGTCACATATATGATACGCTCCGTGCATGCCGGAGGTCGTCTACTACGAGACAGCGAGGGGGGACGAACCCGTTGCTGTGTACGTCGAACGACTTGGGCGCTCGGGGGACAAACGCGACGTGGCGGCGATCCTCGACCTGATCGTGGAGCTAGAAGGAACGGGGGAGTGCCTTGCGCATGCCCGATGCCCGCATCATCGACCGCAACGCGCGCATCTTCGAGTTGCGCCCGCGCTCGCACCGGATCGCCTACGCCGAGCATGGAGGTCGCTACGTCCTCCTCCACGCGTGGCGGAAGCAATCGCAACGCCTCGATCGAAGAGCGCTCGCGACCGCCCAGCGGCGGCTTGCAGACTGGAGGAACCGTCATGGCCCGGAGCGCCAGACCACACATTGAACAGATCGTCACCGCCGATCCCGAAGTCCAGGCGGAGTACGAGACCCTGCGCCTGCGCCGCGCGATCGTCGGCCAGTTGCGCGCGCTGCGCGAACAACGAAGCTGGACCCAGCAACAACTCGCCGATGCCGTAGGCGTGCCGAGAAGCGCAATTGCCCGTCTCGAGTCAGCCGAGCACAGCCCGCGCCTCGAGACCCTGCACGCCGTGGCCCGCGTGCTCGGTTACGACGTGGACGTTCGCCTGAAGCGCCGGCGGGTGCCGGTCGCGTAATCTCGCCCAACCCGGGGGGCGCTGGCTGTTCGGCCGCATCGCCTCCTTCGGACCCGATGGCAAGCGGGTGGCCGCGACCGCCCGAGTTCAGGGCTGCCGTCGGACCGCCACTGCGATCAACGCACCCGGCGACCACGATCGCGATGGGGGTAAGGAGCCACATGTGGCAAAATGCGGCGGACCGAACTCGCACTGCAGGATGGGAGTCGCAGCCTCCCGCCTGACGTCGTAGACATCGCCGACGCCCTGGCTGTCATCTCAGGATTCCCACCTAGGCCCAGGCGGTGGTCGCCGGGATCAGCCTGCGATGCGTTGGGTTCACCGCGAGCCTGAGCCCCTCCAGCGTGTACGCGCCGAGCAGCGCTCGCGCTCGGTCGTCCCCGAACACAACGAGCGTGGGAATGGTGCGCCCGTCGATCGTGGCGCGTACCTCGCCGATCTCGTACTCAACCGAGCGTCCGTCGGCCAGTACCAACCCGATCGTGTCCATCGGCACGATGCCGAGTTCCCTGAGCTGGCTGGCGGGCACGATCGTATAGCTGGCTCCCGTGTCGACCATCGCATCGAGATCGATCGAGCGCGCACCGTCCATACTATCGAGCCGTACGGGCCAATGAAAAACGCCCACTCCTCAGTCCCCTCCGTGCACCTACAGGATACCCCGTGGCACTCGGCCCACGCTCACGCCTGTTCCCGCCGAGACCCCGGCACGCTAGCAGAACTCAGGGCTCTGCAACCCCGACCGGTTTCTCGGCAGCGCGCGGAAGCCGTGCTCTCCTCACGCAGCTCGCTCGCCGGCGGAAGACCTACTCGCCGGCTCCGACGACGACCCCGCCAGCGCCCGTCCCTCGGCCGTCAGCGTGATCGCGCGCGCCCGTCCGGGAACGCGCCTGATGAGGCCGGCGCGCTCGCACGCCGCCAGCCGGTACGCCACGACCGAGGTCGAACTGGCCCCGGTCCGCTCCACCAGGTCGCGGATCGTCGGCGGGTAGCCGTGCTCGGCCCCGTGCTCGGCGATCGCCTCGACCAGGGCTCGCAATCGTTCCGTGGTGGATTCCTCGACTCTCATCGGTTACCTCCGTTTTCTGGGAGCCGCGCCTGCACCCGCACCACCTCGCCGGGCACGCCGAAGTGCTCGGCCACCTCCCATGCGTAGGTGAAGCCCTCGGCCAGCGCCTCCTCCTCGTCGACGAGGAGCGCGTGGGCGAACTCCTCCGCCTCGCGCTCCCATGGGCGCGGCAGGTCTGAGTGCTCGCGCTGCTCGATGTGATTGCCCGGGTGCATGAGCCGGTGGGCGATGGCGTGTGCGATCACCCAGCGCCGCCACTCTGGTTCCAGTCGCTTCGCCACCGCGATCTGGCCGTCGATCTGCATCTCCTTCTGCACCTCGAAGTGCCACGGCCAGACCTCCAACCCGAGCTCGTTGGCGACCGCCACGGCGTCTACGCGCCCGCGCAGGCCCAGCTTCTGGCGCAGCGACCCCGCCCGGCGCCGCGCCCGGCTCACCGCTCGCCTCGCTTGCGCCTGTGGCGCCGCCGGCGCACGAAGTCGATGAACTCCTGGATCGACTCCACATCCTCGTCGGGCAGGTCGTCGACGGCGTCGCGGAACGAGACCTCCGCCTCCTTGCGCAACTCCGAGATGACGACGTCCCGCCCCTCCAGCTCGCGCACGCCGGTGCCGCAGCGGAAGGCGATCTCGACGAGGTTGTCGTGGACCGGCTTCATGCGGCCCGCCTCCCAGGCCCAGACGGTGTTCGAGGCGACCCCGACGAGGCCGGCCAGTTCTTTCTGGGTCAGGCCCGCGCCCATGCGCGCCTCGCGGATGCGGGCGCCGAGTGCCTTCCAGCGGTAGCCCTGGTCATCGGCCATGGCACGCAACTCCTGTTCATTGCTGCGGATCTCCGGCGTCGTACCGTCTTGACGCCGATTCTGTGAGTACATAGAGTATACACCTCTAAGCAGAGAACGCCAACGAGGAGTTCCCGCAGCCCATGCGACACCCGGCACGACCCGTGGCCATGCTCAGGCAGGAGGCGTTCTGGCAGCGCCTGGACGTGCTCGGGCGCTCGCAGAACTGGGTCGCGCGCGAGGTCGGCATCAGTCGCGGCTACCTGTCCATGCTCGCCAACGGCAAGCGCGCGGCGTCCGGTCGCGTCAGGCGCGGGCTGATGCGAATCCTCGAGGTGGAGGACGTACATGAGCTGTTCTTCTTCAGGCCACCGCCAGACGAGGCATGAGGCCGCTCCGCGCCTGTCGCACTACCCCGGCGGCCCCGTGATCGGTGGCCAGCCTGTGCCGTTTGGCAACGGCGCGTTGCCGCCGGACTTCTCGGCGCGGCTCGACCGTCTCAAGGGGGCCAGCGGCCTCACCTGGGACGCCTTCGCCGAGGCGCTGGGGGCCGACGTCAAGCAGGTGCTGCGCTGGCGCCGGGGGACGGAGCCGTGCGGCGGCGCCCACCACGCCCTCGTCAGGCTGGCGCGCTGGATCCCGGGCGGGCTCGACATCCTCATGGGCGAGGACTTCCTCCCCGGACGCGGGGAGGGCTGAGGCGGTGCCGCGCCAGCGCCCACGCTCCCCGCGGGCCGTCTACGACGTGCCCGGCGACTTCGGCGGAGCGCTGGAGCGCCTCAAGGAGGCGTCCGGCCTGACGTGGGCGGAGCTGGCCCGCCGGCTGGGCACGACCGAATCCAACCTGTGGCGCTGGCGCAACGGCGTGCTCCCCGGCACGCGCAACTTCCTCGCCCTCCAGGACCTCGCGCGACGCCTCGGCCTCGAACATCTGCTGCCCACGGCGAGCGCCCGCGAGCGCCTGTAGAACCGGTCGCCATGCCCGCCAACGCCGACGTCCCGCACCACTGCATCCGTGCAGTGCCCTTCGGGGGATTACGGAACCCCCTCCCGTCCGGCCACGATCGAAGCAGCAGCACGCGTTCCGCGCGCGAACGCAACGGGAGTGGCCCGTGTCGAGCAGCAACGAGCACCCACCGGCCGCCCCGGCCACCGACGATGACCCCACGCCGTCCCGGATGCGGGTCATGTGGAAGGCCGGACCGCGGACGCGCGCCTGGGACGAACTGTGGCGCTGGCTGCTTGCCCCCGACGAACCCCATCCCCCTCGCTCCGAGGGAGCGTCCGCAAGCGGTGAGCGGGAACGGCGGCGAGGACGCTGACCAGCGCCCCTCTCCTCGGCTGCCGCCTCCCCCCGACCGTTTCGCTTGCCTCGACCGGTAGGCTGGAACGAGCGATGCCGATGACTCATATCCCCGACCTGATGGAGACTGCCATGCGAGCGATCATCTACACCCGCGTCTCGACCGACGCCCAGGAACGCGACGGAACCTCGCTCGACACGCAGGAGCGCGCCTGCGAGGAGGTGGCGGCCGACCGCGGCTGGCGCGTGGCGCGCCGCATCCGCGAAGCCGCGAGCGGCGGGATGCTGGAACGTGACGGCCTCGACGAGTTGCGGGAGGCGCTGCGAAGGGGAGAAGCGGAGGTGGTCGTCGCCTTCGCCGTTGACCGCCTCTCACGCAGCCAGAACCACATCGGCATCCTCTTCGACGAGTTCGAGCGGGCCGGCGTGCGCCTGGAGTTCGTGACCGAGCGCTTCGAGGACACGGCCGTGGGGCGCTTCATCCTCGCCGCGCGCGCCTTCATCGCCGAGGTCGAGCGGGAGAAGATCGCCGAGCGCACGATGCGCGGCAAGGAGGAGCGGGCGCGCAGCGGGCGCCTCCCGCAGGCGTTCGGGCGCGGCTGCTACGGATACACCTACAACCCCGGTACCGGCCGCCGCGAGGTCGAGCCGTTCCAGGCCACGGTCGTCCGGCGCATCTTCGAGCGCTACGCCGCAACCCGCAGCTTCTCGGCCGTCTCCAACGAGCTCAACGAGGCCGGCATCCCCGCGTTCTCAGGGGGGCGCTGGTACCCGATCACGGTACGTCGGTCGCTACTCAACGAGGCCTACATCGGCCGCACGGTGTACCGGCGGACGAAGCGCGTTCGGGTGCCGGCCGCCGGGAGGCGCAGCCGGACGCGTGTCGTCGAGCGGCCCGAGGAGGAGCGGATCGAGATTCCCGGCGCCACGCCAGCGATCATCGATCACGACCTGTGGGAGCGCGTCCAGGCGATCCTGAACGACCCGGAGCGCACGAAACGGCGTTCCACGCCGAAGCGGGACTACCTGCTGCGCGGCCGCCTGCGCTGCGGCACCTGTCGCAGCGCCATGGTGGGACACACGCTCAGCGCCAAGGGCAAGAGCTACGCGTACTATCGCTGCCGTCACGCCTACGCTCGCAACACGGGCCACCACTGTACGGCTCGCTACGTCCCGGCGGAGGCGCTGGAGCAAGAGATCCAGGCCGAGGTGCGCAAGGTGCTCACCGCCCCGGAAGTGGTCCTGAGCGAACTACGACAGCAGGGCGGATCGGACGCCGACGGTGAAGCGCGCGAAGGCCTTGAGGCGGAACTGGCGGCGCTCCAGAGGCGCGAGGAGCGGCTTGTGCGGCTCTTCGGCTACGACGAGGTCGACGGCGACCTGGTCCGCGCGCAGTTTCGCGAGGTGCAGCAGCGGCGGGCGCTGCTCAACGGCGAGTTGGCCTCACTCACAAGCGCCCGAACGCCGCTGGGTGAGGATGTTGATGAGGGACTCCTCCACGAAGCGTGTGCAGCCATTGCCGCGCGACTCGATGAAGCCGGACCGGCGAATCAACAGATCGTGCTCGAGGCGATGCAGGTGAACGCCACCGCGACCCGCGAAGAAGTGACGATCGAGGGGATTCTGCCGCTCAAACCCCCAGAATCTGCTCAATCCTGCACTGAGTTTAAGACCATTGAACAAACATCGGCATGACGACGTGGACGTAGCCGTCGTCGGGGACGGGGCGGAGGACACCGGGGCTCGAGGGTGAGGATGTCTCGATGGCGACACGATCGGAGTCCAGCGCGCCCAGCACCTCGATCAGGTAGCGGCTGTTGAAGGCGATGCGCGCTTCCTCGCCTTCCACCAACGCGTCGATCTCGCCCTCGTTGTTGCCCACCTCTTCGGCACGCGCCGTCACCGTCAGCCGTCCCGTCGAACCGTCGCCGGGGCTGGCGACGAGTCGCACGATCCCGGAGCCGTCGCGCGCGAAGATCGAGGCGATCCGTGTCTCGCGCATGAACTCGCCCACCGTCACCTCGGTGCGTGTCGCGTGGCCGCTGGGGATGAGCTGCTCGTAGTTCGGGAACGTGCCCTGGATGAGTTGCGCGATGAGTGTGGCGTGCCCCAGGTCGAACAGCACCTGGGTGCCTGCCGGATTGAACGTGACGGAGATCTGCTCGCTCACCTCGGGGAGCAGCCGTGCCAGCTCGTTGAGGGCGCGCGCCGGGACGATCGCTTCGCGGTCAGCGCCATCCTCGCCCACCTCGATGGTGTTCACGGCGAGGCGGAACCCGTCGGCCGCGGCGAGCCGGAGCGAACCGTCTCGCAGGGCGAAGTGCACGCCTGTGAGGACGGGCCGCGAGTCGTCCGTGGCCGCCGCGAACGCGACCTGGTTGATGGAGTGGCGGAGTGCTGCGGCGTCGAGCTGGATCGTGTCTCCGTCCTCGACGGGCGGGATAGGCGGGAACTCGTCGGCGGCCTGACCGCCGATGGATGCCTCGTTGCGCGCACACGAGAGGCTGACCTGCCGGGAGCGCTCGGCGAGCGAGATGGCAATCGGCTGCGGCGGCAGTGTGGCGACGAAGTCCGACAGCAGCCGCGAGGGCAGCGTGATGGTTCCCGGCTCGGTGATGCCGGATGCGATCCGGTAGGTGATGGCGATGGTCTCGGCGTCCGTGGCCGAGAGGGTCAGCTGGTCATCGTCAGCCTCGAGCAGGATGTTGTTGGTGATGGGCAGCGTGGATCGGGTCGGTACGGCCCTGGCCACGGCGCTGAGGCCTCGATTCAGGTCCTCTTGCTGCACGTTCAGTTGCACAGTGGCCCCCGGGGAAGAATCGCTCAAGCGCTGCGCTTTTGAGCCCTCATCGCCGCGAGTATACGAGCCCGCTTGCACCGCGAGCAATGTTTCGAGGTGTCAGCCTCGGGCGGGCGGACGGGGGTTACGCCGTCCGGGTGGTGTGGGGTCGCGCGGCTCAGGCCTCGTTCTCGGTCGCCGTTGGCGGTGCGATGTCGGCGCGATGCGCCTCGAAGGCTGTGTGGAAGTCGGCAACGGTCATCCCGAATGCGACCTCGAACGCGTCTTCCCAGCTCGTCGAGGCAGGGAGCTGACGGTAGTACTCGAACAATGCCGGCTCGCCGACGTGCTCGGCCAGCCACGCGCCCGCCAGGAAGGCCAACGCCCTGGCCTCCCAGTACCCGACATCGGCCACGTCGTCCCAGAGTTCGAGGCTGGCGAGCGAGGGAGTCACGCGTCTGGCGAGCGTGACCTGTTGGGCCCGGATCGCCTCGATCGTCACCTCGTCGCCGGTCGCCTCGTACGCGTGCTCCGTATAGCTCCTCGTCGCGAGGCGCAGCCACCAGGGGCCGCGCCGGTCGAGTCCGTCCGCAGCGTCCGGCAGCGAGGACCACGGAGCGAGGCGCTCCCGGACGCGGTCGAAGTGATAGCGGTCCATGTAGTGGGGGGCTGATGCGCGGCAGCTCAGATCGATCACCGCCAGCGCCGTCGTGCCGCCGGATGCGCGGCTGCAGAATGAGGCGGGTGGATCGCTCCCGAAGGCTCGTATGTGCGCCTCCGCCGCCGACTCTGCATCGACAGCGGCGAACACGGTGTAGTCGAAGGACCCGGCGCCGAAGCGGTCCCCGAAGAATGTCAGGACGTCCTGGAAGGCCCCGCGCACGGCCGCTTCTGTCTCGTCCTCCGCATCTCCGACGAAGACGAGCAGCGGCTCGTCGGTGTCGTCCGCCAGATGCGGGAAGCGCGAGGCGGTCAGTGCGCTGCGATACGACTCGAAGGCGTCGTAGAAGTCATCCGGGGAGAGTCCGAATACCCGCTCGAACGCGTCCTCCCAGTCGGAGACGGCCGACAGCCTCTGGTAGTACGCGACGTACGTCGCGGCGTCCGCCCACTCGCTCGTCCAGCCGGGGACTTCCGGCGCGAAGTCTTCCGGTGAACCCGCGACCGCGTAGCCGGACAGCCACTCGACGGCCATGGCTGCGAGGCTATAAGCCGGACCGGCGCCGGCGTAGAAGAGCCGCGAGAGTTCGAGCTCGTCGAGCTCCTGGGCCACGGTCAGGGAGTGGCGCAGCCGGTCGTGGCGCAGCTCCTCGGCCGACTTGCGCCAGCGCTCCTGCCGGTAGAGGCCGCCCGCGTACGTCGCCGCGCCTTCCGTCATCCATCGTGGCGACGGGTCGCGGACCGACGGGGGGTACGCACCGAGGCGGCGCTGCAGGACGTGGAAGTACTCGTGCGCGATCGTCGCGGGCAGGAGCGAGTAGTTCAGGGCGCGGCGGCTGATAAGGATCTCCCGGGAGCGTGCCCCGGCGAAGATGTCGAGGTTGAGGTCGACGATCACTGTGAACGGTGGTGGCACGATTCCGTAGCGCTCGGCGAAGAACGTGACGACGTCCTCCATGTCGTCGCGGATCGCGGCCTGTTTCTCGGCTGGGACGCTGTCCGGGAACGTGAACTCGATGCCGACCGTGCCGGACTGCCACCACCGCGCGTCCTCGGTCAGTTCGACCCAGAGCCCCTCGTCCCGACCCAGCTCGGCGAGCGTATTCGAGGTGCTCACGGCACCCGGGCTATAGCGGTCGTAACCGCGCGACTGCGCATCCCACTTCGAGGCCGATACAAGCGACCCGCCGAAGCGCTCGAATGCGTGCTCCGTCTCCATGCCATCACTGCCGGCCCAGCCCACGAGGTTCCGCCCGGCCCGCAGCGACAGCAGCACCCCGCCCTCCGGGGCCGCGCGGGTCCACTCGAACGGCACGTCGCCGCCGAGCTCGAGCCAGAGCCCCATGCCGGGTTCGAGGTCCCTCAGGCCGTAGCGACTCACGCTGTTGCGCGTCCTGCGCTGGTAGCGCTGGTTGTCAGCGTCCCAGGCGGAGGCGCGGATCAGTGCCGGGATCGCCTCGAAGAGGTCGGTGGCGGGAGCGTCGGGCCCGAGCCACGCGACCATGTTCCAGCCCGGCTCCAGGACGGTCGTGACGGTGTCCGGCTCCGCGGCCTCGTCCGCCGCAGCCGAGGCACGCGGCGGTGCGCTCGCCAGCACGATGCCGAGCAGGACGGCGACGAGGACCACGGCGGCAACGGGGCGGAACGGCGGGAGCATCGCGAGCCTCGCATAACAGGCGCGAACCACGGGGAAGAATAAGGTGCTGAGTGCGACCGTGTCTCCGTGAAGGAGCCTCATATCGTTCGGCTGTGGGAAACCCGGGCCGGGTCCGCGTGTCCGAGTCCCGGTCAGTCGGCCGCCACGCCTACCTCCAGCGCCTCGCCGACAGCCTCAACCGTGCCGTCGAGCAGCGGTTCGTCGCTCGCGGCGCAACGCTGCGCTCGCACCCTCGCCGCGCGTCGTCGCGATAGGGTCGCTGCCGAGGCTCGGGGGGCGCGTGCCGTTGACGGCTAGCTCGGCGACGCGGCCGGCACGGTGACACCGAGTGCTTCGGCGGCGGCGGTCAGCGAGGCGACCGCGAAGTCGGGTCGCGGGTAGCCCTCTGGCAGCTCGTGGCCGGCGCGCTCGCTCAGCCACGCGACACGCAGCCCGGCGTGTCGCGCGCCGGCGACGTCGGCCTGCGCCGAATCGCCGACGTAGAGCACCTCGTGCGGCGCGCAGCCGAGGCGGTGGCAGAGCTCCTCGAAGGCGACGCGGTTGGGCTTGTAGACCCGCAACGACTCCGACGACTGGATGACGGAGAAGCGCAGCCGGTTGTGCGAGACCGCGCTCTGCAGGAAGTCCTCGTCCGCGTTCGAGAGCAGTCCGAGGCGGTACCCGGCCGCATCGAGGGCATCTACTACGTCATGTGCGTCGTCGAACGCCGGTGCGTGGCTGAGGACCTCGCGGAACAGGTTCGCGCCGAGCGTGGGGTCGCCGTCGAGTTCGCTGTCCTCGAACAGTCCGGTGAACTGGCGGCGCCAGATCTCCCACGTAGTGATGAACTCGGGCGGAGGACCGGCGAACATCTCGTCGCGGTCCAGCTTGCCGTCCTCGCGAGTGGCCCATGGGCTGACGCGGTTCCACGCGGACTCGAAGCTCCGGGCCGCCTGCTTGATATCGTCGACTTCGAGGCCCTGGTCGTTGAGAGCCTGCTGGAGGACTTCGCGGAAGTCCCAGTAGAAGAGCGTGCCATAGGCGTCGAACGCCACGGCGCGGATCGCGCCGGGGTCGAACGGCTCGGGCTCGAGGGGAACGTCGATCAGGTTTGACGTAACCAGCGTGCCGCCTCCTTCGCGTGGTGCGCCTTGCGGCGCCGCGTACTCGCCCGACACGTTGTACGCCGCGACGGGCCGTTCAGTCGAGTCCGGGCGAACCCTGTCGCCCGGGTGGCGATGGTCATGGCGCGGCCTCCTCGTTGGTGGCGGCGAGGGCACCGTGGGTATGATAGTGATTACTGAGGAACGCGGGAGCGCGTCATGGGTACAGCCTACGAAGATCTGCCGGTCGTCCCGCTGGAAACGGAACTTGACGAACTGCGGACGAACATCAAGAAGATGGAAGTCCGCTACGAGCGTACGTCCGAATACATGCAGGGTGCGGTGCTGGCCGGCACCGAGCGTGAAACGGATGAGATCTGCCTGTGGCTGATGGACTACCACCGCCTGAAGCAGATCATGGCGAGCGACGAGTACGCCGCCCTCAACGGTACGGGAACTACGTCCTAGTCCACGACAGCCAGATGGACCTCCTCCGGGCGGAGAACGTTGTCGTCTCGGACACACTCGAATTCGTCGGCTACCGGGACATGATCCGGCTGCGAGGCCGCGTGCTGACCCAGAGCGGCGGCGTGCTGGATGTACGCAAGGACCTGCGACCTATCGGCGCCCCAGACGACGGAGATCCGCGCGTCCGCACCGTCGTCTATCGGTACATGGCGCTCTGGCAGCCGCCCGGTCGGGCTAGCTACCCGCTCTTCCGGTACGACAACTATGGCGAGGATCTCTCGACGCTTCACCGCCATGACTTCCGACCCGACGGGACTGAGGAACAACGCTCGCCCGTGCCTCACGATCGACTGCCCTACATGGACGAGGTCATCCGCGAGACGGAAGACATGGCGCGGCTGAGGACGGAATCCGGGTAGAACCGCACCGCCATCACGCCTCCCTCGCCGCGTATCTTCGCAGCGCCCCCACCAGCCCGTCGACCGAGGGCTCATCCGCCACCACGTGCGGCGCCAGCCCCGCTTCGACCGCCGCCTCCGCCGTCTGCGGCCCGATGCACGCCACCACCGCACCGCTCAGTGCCTCGAGGTCCCCAGCGAGCAGGGCGGCGAGGTTCCGCACCGTCGAGGACGAGGTGAACGTCACGGCGTCGATCTCGCCGGCGCGGACGGCCGCGAGCACCTCGGGCGGTGGCGCGGCGGGCGGCGCGGCGAGGTAGAGCGTGACCTCGTCGACTGTTGCGCCGGCGGCTCGCAGGCGCTCGACGAGCGCCGGGTCGGCGCGCTCGGCGCGGGGGACGAGGATGCGTGCGCGCTCGACGCTGTCCGCAATCAGCGCGTCGGCCACGCCGTCCCCGCTGGCGCGCGACGGCACGAGGTCGGCGGACAGCCCGCGCGCTTCGAGCGTGCGTTCGGTCGCGGTGCCGACGGCCGCGATACCCGCGCCGGCGAAGAGCCGGGCATCCTCGCCCTCGTCGCGTACGAGGTCGAACCACGCCTCGACGGCGTTCGCGGAGGTGAAGGCGACCCACTGGTAGGCGGCTGCGCGGAGCGCCTCGATGGCCGCGCGCACGGCGTCCGGCTCGGCTCGGCGCGCGATCTCGATGGCCGGGAGCAGGACGGGCTGCGCGCCCTCGGCGCGCAGCGCCTCGGCGAGCGTCGAGGACTGCTGGCGCGTGCGCGTCACCAGGACGCGCCACCCGGCGAGCGGACGCCGAAGCGCCGGGGCGATGCGCCCACGCAACGTGACCACGTCCCCGACGACGAGTAGCGTGGGCGGCTCGACGCCCGCCTCGCGCGCTGCCTCCGCGATGCTGTCGAGTGTGGCCTCCACCACGCGCTGGCGCGGCGTTGTCGCGTCGACGACCAACGCTGCCGGCGACGACGGCGCACGCCCGCCGTCGATGAGCGCGCGCGCGATGGCGTCGAGGCGACCCACGCCCATCAGCACGACGAGCGTGTCGGTGGCGGCAGCGAGCTGGGCCCATCTCACCTGTGCCGAGGGCTTCGAGGGATCCTCGTGGCCGGTCACCACGGCGAAGCTCGCCGCGACGCCGCGGTGTGTGACCGGGATGCCGGCTGCGGCCAGCCCCCCGATCGCCGAGGTGACGCCGGGCACGATGGTCGCCTCGATGCCGGCTTCGGCAAGCGCCTCGAGCTCCTCGCCGCCGCGGCCGAAGACGAGGGGGTCGCCGCCCTTGAGCCGCACTACGCGCCTGCCGGCGCGCGCGTGCCCGACGAGCGCGGCGTTGATCTGCTCCTGCGTCATCGCAACGCGCCCCGGCGCCTTGCCGACATCGATGCGCTCGGCCTGCTCGGCGCACGCGTCGAGGAGCTCAGGCGGCGCGAGGCGGTCGTAGAGCACGACGTCGGCGTCGCGCAGGGCGCGTAATCCCGCCTGCGTCACGAGGCCCGGGTCGCCCGGCCCCGCGCCGACGAGCCATACGTGGCCGGGTGCCGCGTCGGTCATGGGGCACTGTTGGTGGGCGGCGGTATGAGCAGTTGCCGCGCCAGCCCCCTGCCGAGCTCGGCCCCCGCGGTCGCCGGGCCGGCCGCGTCGGCGAACCGCGCGTGCTCCGCGGCATCGTTGCCGAGCATCGCGCGTAGCGCGATGAGGTCGCCGTCGACCTGCGCGTAGGCCCCGACGGGCAGTGAGCAGCCGGCCCCCAGGCCGGCAAGGAAGCCCCGTTCCGCTTCGACGGCCGCCCGCGTGCCGGCGTCGTCCACGGCGAGCAAGCGCTCGACCGTGGCGGTGTCGTCCTCACGGCACTGCACGGCGATCGCGCCCTGGCCGGGCGAGGGGAGGAACTCGAGCGCCTCGAACACCTGGGTGGCCTCGTCGAGTCGGCCGAGACGGTCGAGCCCGGCGGCGGCGATCACGACGGCGTCGTACTCGCCGCTCGCGACCTTGCCCATGCGTGTGTCGACGTTGCCGCGGATATCGACCACGTCCAGGTCGGGGCGCAGGGCATGCAGGAGCAGCTTGCGCCGCACCGAGCCGGTGCCAACGCGCGCGCCAGCGGGCAGCTGGGCGAGGCGGCGGCCCCCTGATGCCACGAGCACGTCGCGCGGGTCTCCCCGCGTGAGGATCGCCGCCAGCGTCAGCCCCTCGACGGGTGTGGTCGGCACGTCCTTGAGCGAGTGCATGGCGATGTCGGCGCGGCCGTCGAGGAGCGCCTGTTCGACCGCGCGGACGAACACGCCCCGGCCGCCGATCACATGGAGTGGTGATGTGCGGTCCGCGTCACCCTCGGTGCGCACGAATACATAGTCGACGTCGAGGGTGGGATCGGCCTCGCGCAGGGCGCCGGCGGCGATGTCGCTCTGTGCCCGTGACAGTCGCGAACCACGAGTAGCGAGCCTCAGCGAGGGCATCGATGTACTCCCGGGCGTGCGCCTATGAGCCACCGTCGGCGTCGCCGTTCAGGCTCGCTTGATTCTCGAGCCGGTACGGCTCGCGCGCGGGGTCAAGGTACACGTCGCGGTCAACGCGCTCGCGCAGCGCCCCGATCGGGTCGTGCGGGATGCGATGCACCGGCGGGCGGGTCACGCGGGCTGCCGCTGCCACGCGGGGACCGCGCGGGGCTGGTCGAGTTCGAGGCTTGCGACGATGCGCTGACGGGCGGCCTCGTACTCGCCGTTACGTAGCAGCGCGCGGAGTTCCGCGTCGATGGCCTGCTGCCAGGTGTCGGCCGCGATGCGATTCGGGCACTCCGCGCACAGCAGCGGTGGCGGCGTGCGGGTGCGGTCGCAGTCCGAAGCACACTCACGGTCGCGCTCACGCGCGAGCACGCGCACCTCGGCCAGCAGGTCGCCCAGCGCGACCACCTCGTCGTCCAGGAACTCCTCGAGCCGCTCGCGCAGCCATCGCGCGAGCGCGGGGCTCGCGCCGCCGGTCGAAGCGGCGAGGGCGATGCGGCCGCGCTTCGTGAGCGAGGGCAGGATGAAGTCGCAGTTCGCGACATCGTCCGCGGCGTTCACCCAGATGCCGAGCGCGCGCGCCTCGGAGGCGACCTGCGCGTTCACGGCTCCGTCGTCGGTGGCGACCATGACCACCTCGTAGCCCTCGACGTCGCCCGACTCGTACGAGCGCTCGATCCACTCGCAGCCATGCTCCTCGACGACCGCACGGACGGGCTCGATCAACTCTGCGGCGACGACGGTGACGTCGGCCGAGGCGTCGACGAGCTTGCCGATCTTCTGGTGAGCGACGTGACCGCCGCCGACGAGCAGCACGGGCCGCCCCTGCATCTCGACGAAGATCGGGTAGTAGCCCACGGGTAGTCCTCGTTAGCTGTCGTCGTACGCGGCGGTGACGCCGAGCAGCACGCGGTCTGCGAGGCCGCCGATCTGCTCGCGTGCCGTCGCGGCCTGCTCGGCATCCATCTGGTCACGCTCGGCCAGCTGCTTCGCGGTCTCATCGAGCGAGCGGCGGAAGAACGTGAACGCCTCCATCGCGCGCAGCAACGGCGTCTCCCGGTTCACGAGCAGGTCACCATAGCTGTTGCCGATCGCGTCGACCTCCGCCTCGATCTCCCCGTGCGGCCGGCGTCGCGAGATGTAGTCGCCGACGAGCTCGACCAACCGGCGCCCGAGCGGGCGGAGCGCCTCGCGCTCGTCGGCGTCCAGGGAGCCGTACCAGCCGGAGTCCTTGCTGCCGGAGTGGAGGCGGCGGCGGATGCGCCGCACTGCCGCTGCTTCGAGCGCGTGGTCGTGCTCACCGCGGATCAGGTTGAGCAGGTCCTCCTCGGCGAAGCGGCGGTGGCCGCCCGGTGTCCGGAAGCAGCGGATCTCGCCCGAGTCCGCCCATCGACGCACGGTCGACTCGTTGACCCCGAGGATCTCGCACGCGCGGCCGAGGTTGACCCAGCGCGGGTTGTCGCCGCCATCGGTGGCGTCGCGTGCGGGAGCACCACCGCGAGCCGTTCGGAAGCTGCTGTTCGCCACAAAACCTGCCTAAATCTGTGAGTACGGTGCGAGATTGCGAGGAGTGTACCAACGCCCGGCTGTTGTGGCGAGCGCCCCCGTCAATGCAATCAATAGGGCGACCGCGCGCCGGGCCCGCACACAGTGCCGCGAGCCACCGTAACGCGCCACAGGCGGCGCCCGGCGGAGTCGACCACGTGATGAGCAGATCGGCGCCGTGCGGTTGAAACGCTCGGCTGCCGCCACTACGGTTGCCGCTGACGTACGCCGAGCGGTCGCGACCAACCATCGGCCGGCGGTTCACTTGTCGGTTCGACCACCCCGGGAGGCAGCTCTGACCGCCCAAGCCGTCCGGAACCCGCGCTTCGAGGCCGACGAGCACCCACCGCTCCTCACCTCGCTCGCGCTCGGCGCACAGTTCAGCGTGATCGCGGGTGCGACGCTCCTCGTGACTCCCGTCATTGTCGCCAACGCCTCGGGGCGAGGCGACGACTACGTGACGTGGATGATCTTCGTCGCCCTCATCGTCGTCGGCCTCTCGACGCTCCTGCAGGTACGGCGCGTCGGCACGGTCGGCGCGGGCGCCGTGTTGCCGATGTTCACCGCCGCGTTCGCCATCCCGTTCTGCATCAACGCGCTCGAGGGCGACGGCGGTCCGGCGACGCTCGCCTCGCTACTCGTGGTCGCGGCGGTCACGCAGTTCGCGGTCTCGCGCTGGCTGTTCCTCGTGCGACGCATCGTCACGCCGACCGTGGGCGGCACCGTGATCATGATCCTCTCGATCACCCTCGCCTCCGTGGTCTTCGACCTGCTCGACCGGGCGACGAGGGAGGATCCCGAGGAGGCATCGCTCACCGCGCTGGCAACCATGGTCATCGCCGCGGCGCTGATCCTGCGCGGCTCGGCGGTGGCGCGACTGTGGGGGCCCGTGGTCGGCATCGTCGGCGGCTGCATCGTTGCCGGGCTGCTCGGGATCTACGACACGGAACGCATCACCGACGCGGCCTGGGTGAGGCTACCGAGTGGCTCGCCGGGGTTCGCACTCGACTTCGGGTTGTCGTTCTGGACGCTCGTACCGTCGTTTGTCGCGCTCGGCGTGATCATCTCGATCCAGGCGAACGGAGCGGCGATCGCGATGCAGCGCGTCGCGTGGCGCGACCAACGAGCCGTCGACTTCCGGCAGGTGCAGGGCGCGATCGCCGGTGGCGGCGCCAGCAACCTCCTCGCCGGGCTCGCGGGTTCGGTGCCGAACGCCATCAACCCGGCGATGGTCTCGTTCATCCAGATCACCGGGGTCGCCGCGAGGCGCGTCGGGTACGCCATCGGCCTCATCCTCATCGCCGTGGCGTTCCTGCCGAAGGTGTCGGGGCTGCTTGGCAGCATCCCCGGCCCGGTGATGACGGGCTACCTGATGATGGTGACGGGGGGCCTGTTCGTCGACGGTGCGAGGACGGTGATCCAGAACGAGCGCGACAGCCAGCGGGTTGCCGTCGCGGGTGTCTGCTTCTGGATCGCCGCTGCCTTCCAGTTCGATCTCTTCACCAGGCCCGACATCGGCGCGGTGGGGAACGCCCTCCTCGACAGCGGCATCACGACGGGCGGACTCGCGGCGATCGTCATGATCCTCTACCTCGAGTTCACCAACCCTCGGCGGATGCGCTTCCAGTCGCAGCTACACATCGACTCGCTCCCCGAACTCAACGATTTCATCGCCCGCTTCGCGGAGCGCCGTGGGTGGGACGACGCGATGAAGGACCGCCTCAGCGCCGTCGCCGAGGAGACGCTGCTCACCCTCGCCCCGCTCGACCTCGAGGCGCTCATGTCCGACGACGGCGACGAGGACGACGGCCCCGAGCGCCAGCTCATCGTGCTCGCATCGAGCGACGGGCCGGTGGCCGACCTCGAGTTCATTGGGGGCGGCGACGACGACAACCTCGAGGACCGGCTGCGCCAGCTCCAGCAGCACGACGAGGAGACGCCGGTCGAGCAGGAACTCTCACTCCGGCTGCTCCGCAGCTACGCCCAGTCAGTCCAGCACCAGCAGTTCCAGGACACGGACATCATCACCGTGCGCGTGGGCCAGCCGGGGGCGTAGCCACGCGTTGGTCCTATGGCAGCGGCTCCTCGCGGATCGACTGCTTGATCTCGTCCCAGAGCTCGCCGAGGTTGTGGCCTGGCGGCGGCGGGGCGCGGCGGAAGCTGTAAGCGATCCCGCCGGTCTCCGTCCAGATGACCTGGTATGTCTCAGTCCTAGCGTCCCAGAACGTCTCTTGAACCACCTCTGCTGTTGACGCGCGCACCACCATCCGAGCTGTCGTCGTCTCGTCATACATGATGACGTAGATCTCCCTGGTCCGGGTGTCCCCTGTGGTGCTCGTCGACAGGAGCATCCCGTCAGGTACAACGAAGGTATGGGTGCTGAGGCGGAACCTGCGGCCAGGCTCGAGCAAGGAGAGGCCCTGATCCTGGGGGATGCCGTCAGGGCCAACCAGTGCCACATAGCCCTCGATCACCGCTGAGGCCGCTCCGGGACCGCGGGTGCCCCATGGCCGTATCTGGAAGTCGTAGTAGGTCCAGTCGCGCATCATGAGTCCCGTGACGCGGAAGCTCCGGGTGTCGGCGTCGCTGTTCGGCATGTCCGTCCAGGGGCCCCAGTCGTGTCTGGGGTCGCTCCGGTAGCGGTACTGCCAGCTCTGGATGTCCGGCCCGCCCCACCCCGGCCACTCCAGCACAACCTCGCCTGCACCACCCCCGGTAAAGGCCCTGGGCTCGATCGGGTCCTTGACCCAGACATGGATCGGCGCCTTCCGGAGGATGTGCCGGCCGGCGCCGACCTCGCCGCGGCGGTACGTCCAGACCTGGAGCTCGTGTGTCTCCAATCGCTCCCCGAGCTCGTCGATGGACGCCGTCAGCGCGAGCGTGCGCGGCTCCTGCCAGTCGGCCGCTGCCCAGGCGATGCGGTCGGGCGCGAAGGTGATGTCTTCCGCACCGGTCCTGCCCCGGCGGAACCGTACCTCGATGTCCATGCCGGGGTCGGAGTCGAGGGTGATGACGATGCTGGCGGCCTCACCCTCCTCCAGCACGAGTTCGGGACTTGAGATGGTGATGCCGCTCAGCGTGGTGGGGTTCGGCGGGGGTGACGCCGTCGGGCGCGGCGGGGTGGACGGCGAACCGGTGCTGCAGCCGGCCCAGACAGCCGCCAGCAGCGCTATCACGATCGAGGCGAGCAGGCCGAGTCGGTTGGGAGTCGGGCGCATGGTGTGGACCTCCGCCACCCCCGAGGGGAAGCGCGGAGAGTAGCACAATTGCGTCGGCCTACAGGCCCCGCGTCACCGACCCATCGCCGTACCGCCCCCGGATCGCGTCGACTGCGCGGTCGACCTGCTCCGCTCGGCGCGTTGACGCGTCGTCGAAGCCGAGTTGCACTGCGTCCTCGACCAGGTTCGTCGCTCCGAGGCCGATGAGCCGCACCGGCCGCAGCGACTCGCGTGCCAGCAGCTCGTCGAGCAGCGCCCTGCCCGCAGCGGCGAGGTCCTCGGTGCTCTGCACGGGGCGGTCGAGGGTGCGGCTGCGGCTGAGCGTGGTGAAGTCCGACCACCGGAGCTTGAGCGTGACGGTACGCGCGCGCCGCTGCTGGCGGCGCAGGTCCGTGCCGACCCGCTCTGCGTGGTCGCGCAGCGTGCGGCGGAGCCGTTCGAGGTCCGTGACGTCCTCGCCGAACGTCACCTCGCGCGAGATGGAGCGCGCGCCGCGCCCGCCGGCCCGCACCGGGGTGGGGTCGAGCCCGCGAGCGCGCTCGGACAGCACGACGCCGGCGCGGCCGAAGCGCTGCTCCAGCCAGCGCGCGTCGAGCGCGGCCGCCTCGCCGATGGTGCGCACGTCGAGCGCCGCAAGCTGCTCGCCGAAGCGGGGCCCCACGAGCGGCAACTCGCGCAGCGGCAGCGGCGCGAGGAACGCCGCGTCCTCGCCCACGGGCACCTCGAGCAGCCCGTCGGGCTTGGCGCGGTCGCTGCCGACCTTGGCGGTCGTGCGTGACCCGGCGATGCAGACCGAGACGGGCAGGCTGAGCTCCTCGCGCGTCCGGGTGCGCACGCGCTCGGCGGCGTGGCGTGCGCCCGTACCGCCCTCGCCGAGGCCGGTGAGGTCGGCGTAGGCCTCGTCGATGCCGCCCGGCTCCACGATCGGGCTCTCGTCGCGCAGGATCGCGTGGAACGCCCGCGAGGACTCCTGGTACCGGTCGAAATGCGGCGCCACGACGACGGCCTCGGGGCAGAGCCGCAGCGCCTGCGACATCGGCTGCGCCGAGTGGCACCCGAACTCCCTCGACTCGTACGAGGCGGACGCAACGACCCCTCGCCCGCCCGTCCCGCCGACGAGCACGGGCTTCCCGATCAGCGCCGGGTCGAGCGCGCGCTCGACGGAGACGAAGAAGGTATCGAGGTCGAAGTGCGCGATGCGTCTCGGCAGCGTCGGCGCGAGGCGGTCAGCCGCGTCGCGCGCCGCGGGCCGAGGTTCGTCTGCCGGTGATGGGCGCGTCATACGCGCGCTCCGCGGGAGGGGAGGTGCGAGTCGGGAACAAGTGTACTGGAACCACGATCTCTTCAGGAGCGACTCAGTCGGTCGGCCTGGCCTCGCGTGCGTCGTCGAGCAGGTGATCGAGCTTCCCCGCGTTGGAGTCGGCCTCGATCTGCGCGTCCCACCGCTCCCAGTCGAGGTCGCTGAGCCACTTCCGGAGCGCGGTGTACTCCGTCTCGGGTAGGTCGAGAATCGCTTCCTGGATGTCCGTGATGCTCACCATTGCGCTCGCGTCGCTACGGTCCCGGCTCCCCCGGCGACCGGCCGTTGCCGTCCGTTGAGTCGGCCGCGGCGCCCTCACTCGACGTGCCCTCGGCAGCCGGCGCGACGGCCTCGACGGTGACGCCGCCGTCTTCGGTGGCCTCCTCGTCGTGGGGGCCGACGCCGTTCGTCGACTGCTCATCGGCGAGGTCCTCGGTCGCCTCGCTGGGGAGTTCGACGCGGTGGCCGTGCAGCTCGTCCTCGGTGAGTGAGGCGATCGCCTCCTCCTCGGTCTGGCCGCTGCGCACGCGCCGCGTGATCGCGACGCCCGCAAGCGCGACGAGCGAGGTGGAGATCGCGGCGCCCCCGGCGATGAACTTGTGGCGCCGCACTACGTCCGGGAAGCGCTCCAGTGCCTTGTGCGCCAGGCGGATCGCGTCGCCCGCGGTGTTCGTGACGCGTTCACCCCCGCTGGGATGCTTGAGGTCTTCCGGTATGAGGTTCACTGCTACTCGCCCCTGCTGCGGCCCGGCTGGGAGGGCCTTCCCTTATGCGCGCTCTGCGAGCGCGCGGAACAGGTTCGCCATCTCGATGGCGGCTCGCATCGCCTCGTCGCCCTTGTTGCCGGCCGAGCCGCCGGAGCGGGCTCGTGCCTGCGCCATGGTGTCGCAGGTCAGGACGCCGAAGGCCACCGGGAGGTTGTACTCCTGGGACACCAGTGTAGCGCCACGGGCGGCCTCGCTACAGACGTAATCGAAGTGCGGCGTCTCCCCGCGCACCACCGCGCCGAGCAGCACGATCGCATCGTACCCCCCGTTGCCGGCGAGCCGTCGCGCTGCCTGCGGCAGCTCGAACGCTCCCGGCACGCGCACGACGTCGAGGGCGTCGTCGGCGATGCCCAGGTCCGTTGCCGTGGCGCGTGCGCCGTTCAGCAGTGGTTCCGTCACGATCTCGTTGAAGCGGGCGACCGCGACCGCGACGCGCAGCCCGGCTCCGTCGAGGCCTCCGGTGATCTCGGGCACTTAGTCCAACTCCTCGGACTCGAGGAGGTGACCCATCCGCTGGCGCTTCGTGCGCAGATAGCCGGCGTTGTGAGGGTTCGGGGGCACCTCGATCGGCACGCGCTCCACGATCTCCAGGCCGAAGCCTTCGAGGCCGGAGCGCTTGATCGGGTTGTTCGTCATCAGCCGCATCCGCTGCACCCCGAGGTTCACGAGGATTTGCATCCCGATCCCGTACTCGCGGTTGTCGGCGGGGAGGCCGAGCGCCTCGTTGGCCTCGACGGTGTCCATGCCGCGGTCCTGCAACTGGTAGGCGCGGATCTTGTTGTGCAGGCCGATGCCGCGCCCCTCCTGGTCCATGTAGAGCACGATGCCCCGGCCCTCGACGGCGACGCGGCGGATGGCCTCGTCGAGCTGCTCGCCGCAGTCGCAACGCTGCGAGCCGAACACGTCGCCGGTCACGCACTGGTCGTGGACGCGGACGAGCACGGGCTCGTCAGTCTCCACGTCGCCCATGACGAGCGCGACGTGCACCTTCTCGTCGATCAGGGTGCTGAAGTGGATCGCGCGGAAGCCCCCGTGTGCGGTCGGCAGCTCCGTCTCGCTCGCGCGCTCGATGAGCGAATCGACGCGGAGGCGATACTTGATCAGGTCGTTAACCGTGACGATCTTCAGGTTGTGCTCGCTTGCGAACTCGATGAGGCTCGGCATCCGGGCCATCGTGCCGTCCTCGGCCATGACCTCGCAGATCACCGAAGCAGGCACGCGGCCGGCGAGCTTGGCGAGGTCGACCGAAGCCTCGGTCTGCCCGGCGCGCACCAGCACACCGCCCTCGCGCGCACGCAGCGGGAACATGTGCCCCGGCTGCGTGAGGTCCTCGGGCCGCGAGTTGGGGTCGGCGAGGACCTGCACGGTGCGTGCGCGGTCGGCCGCCGAGATACCCGTCGTTACGCCCGTCGCTGCCTCGACGCTCACGGTGAAGGCGGTGCCGAGGGGGGCCGTGTTGTCTGTCGTCATCTGCGGGATCCCGAGCGCGTCGAGGCGCGCTCCGGTCATGGCCATGCAGATCAGGCCGCGGGCATGCATCGCCATGAAGTTGATCGCGTCGGCGTCCACGACGTCAGCCGGGTAGCAGACGTCGCCCTCGTTCTCGCGGTCCTCGTCGTCGACGATGATGATCGGGCGGCCGAGCCGGAACTCCTCGATAGCCTCGGGCACCTCGACCACGTCCCGTGCGCCGAGGGTTGCGGCGTCGGTCGTCTGGTCGGCTGGAGCGGCGGGCTGATCGGTCACGTGGCGCTCCCGCCCGAGCGGGCATCGAGGATTTGCTCGATATACCGGGCGATGATGTCGGTCTCGAGGTTGATGCTATCACCCGGCTTTCGGGTCGTCAGGTTCGTGTGCTTCTGTGTGTACTGCACGAGCGAGACGGAGAACGTCTCGTCGTCCCTGGCCATCACCGTGAGTGATGCGCCGTCAAGGCAGACCGGCCCCTTCATCAGCACGTACGGCATGTAGTCCGGATCGGGCCGGTAGCGCGCGATCACCGCGTCCTCCTCGGGCGTGAGGCTCACGAGTTCGCACCTCGTCTCCACGACGCCTCGGACGATGTGGCCCGAGAGGCGATCCATCGGCCGCACGGAGCGTTCGAGGTTGACGCGGTCGCCGGCCTCGCAGTCCCCGAGGTTGGAGCGCCGGAAGGTCTCCGGCATCACGTCGAACGTCATCGAGTCTTCGCCCATGGTGCGCACGGTGAGGTCGACGCCGTTGATGGCGATCGAGTCGCCGAGCTGTGTGTCCTCATTGATCTCGGAACACTCGATGACAAGCTCGCCGCCCACGCGTGAGCGTACGGTGCCGACTTCTTCGATGATGCCAGTGAACATGCGCGCCCCTTCGCCGCCGTGCGGACAAGCGTACCGCTACTCGGCTCAGTTGTGCGCCCTTCAGTCCTCGGGCCAGACCGGGTAGCCGGTGATCAACGTGTCCTCGCCCAGGCGCTCGACCGTCACGTCGCGCAGGCGGGGTGCCTGCGCCATGCGGTCCACGCCGCGTCCTGCGACGGCGGCGGGCGCGTCGAACGCGCCGATGACGAGCGGAGCGATCACGGCGTGCACTTTGTCCACGAGCCGCCGGTCGAAGAGCGAGCCGAGCAGCACCCCTCCGCCCTCGAACAGCACCGTGAGCACGCCGCGTGCTTCGAGCGCGTCGAGCAGCGCGGCGAGGTCGACGCGGCCTCCGTCCTCGGGCAGCACGGTGACCTCCGCCCCGCGCGCCGCCATGCGCTCTCGCCACGCCGCGTCGGATGCCTGGGTCGTCGCGATGAGCGTGGGTGAGGGGCCTGCGAGGATGCGCGCGGCGTCCGGCACGCGCCCGCGCGAGTCGACGACGACACGCAGTGGCTGCGGCACGCCCTCGGTGGTCCCGCCCGGCCGCGCCGTGAGCTGTGGGTCGTCGACGACGACGGTGTTGGAGCCGACGACGATGGCGTCGAGGTGCGGGCGGTGGCGGTGCGCCCACTCGAGCGCCTCAGGCCCGGTTACCCAGCGTGAGTCGCCCGAGGCCGCCGCGATGCGCCCGTCCAGGGACGCCGCGTACTTCACGATCACGAACGGCCGCCGGATCCGGCGGTGGTGCAGGTAGCCCTCCAGCAGAGCCGAGGACTCCTCGGTCCCGTCGCCCGCCTCCACGTCGATACCGGCCTCTTCGAGTAGCCGGTGGCCGGAGCCGGAGACGTGAGGGTCGGGGTCGGCGACGGCGTAGCGGACGGCCGCGACGCCGGCCTCGATCAGCGCGTCGGTGCAGGGCGGCGTGCGGCCGTGGTGGGAGCACGGCTCGAGCGTGACATAAACGGTAGCACCGCGTGCGCGCTCGCCGGCGTCGGCGAGCGCCTCGACCTCGGCGTGGTTGCCGCCCGGCGGCTGCGTGTGCCCGGCCCCCACGACCTCACCGTCGCGCACCACGACCGCGCCCACCGCCGGGTTCGGCGAGGTCCAGCCCAGGGCGCCCCGCGCCTCTGCAAGCGCGCCGGTCATGAAGTCCGATGCAGGCACGGTCGGCCTCCCTCGGTGGCGAGGATACCTCGCGGCCCCACCGGGCTCGTGCCCTCGCTCAAACACTGGACGCGGCCTACGGCGGCGTCACTCCAACCAGGTCACGACCTCGGAGTGCGGGGTACGCTCCGCCGTCGGGAGCGCCGCGGCCCGGCCGAGGCACACTACGCCCACCATCGTCCACGCCTCGTCCGCACCCAGGATCCCGGCCAGGCCGGGGATGCGCGTGAGGCCGCCCGTGCTCCAGTCGACGCCGAGGCCCTCGGCTACGGCGGCGAGCGCCATGTTCTGGATGGCGCAGCAGGCGGTGGCGTAGTTCTCCCGCGTGACCTCGCCGTTGTCGCCGGGAAGGCTGTAGACGTAGACCATCGCGGGGGCGTTCAGGGCGCGGTCCCGCTTGCCGTCCGCCGCGCGGCGCCTCCGCTCGGGGCTCGGGTTGGCCGCCTCGTCGTACGCCGCCTGCCACGCGGCCTCGGCAATCCTCGTGCGCATGGGGCTGTCCTTCTCGACCACGAAGAACCGCGTGGGCTCGGTGAGCCGGTGATTGGGCGCCCAGATCGCCGCCGAGAACAGGCGCTCGAGGACTGCTCGCGAGACGGGGTCGCCCGTGAACTCCTTGACGTGGCGCCTGCGGAAGATCGCCTCGTACACGCTGACGGCGCTTGCAGGGATGTCGACATCGCTGCTGTTGAGCTTCATGGCGGCCTCCGGCGCGGTGAGTGGACCACCGGCGTCGTGGTGGGTCGAGAGTGAATCGAGCGCCCGGCGAGAGGATGCAGGCGCTCCGGGCGAGCATACCGCGCGACCTCGCATCGTTCGCCAGGGCACAGGGAGCGTAGATGGAGGGAGGCAGGCCCGGCCCGTCGCCGCGACGGATCTTTGAGACGCTCAATCAATCACGCGTAGAATGGCTGGGCCGCATGGGGACGGGGGACTGGCGATGATTGACTGGGTTGGGATCGAGCACCTCTTCGAGCTGTCCCGGACCGAGGCGATCGCGGGGTTCTTCACTCCACTGGCCATCTTTGCCGTCTTCGCGATCGCGCAGATCATCCTGCCGGCGCGGCGGGTGCCCGGCTACGTCATCAATCCGGCCACCGGCGAGCCTCGAAACTACCGGCTCAACGGGCTGCTCGTCTTTGTCATCGCGCTGGTGGTGTGGGCGTTCGAGCTCACCGGGATGCCTCGCGACTGGTTCTACCGCTCCTCGATCTACGCGGTGGCCGGGGGGACGGTCTTCACCGTCCTCTTCACCCTCGTGGGGGTGTTCACGCAGCCGCGACGCGAGGGCGAGCGCCTGATCTGGGACCTGTGGACCGGGCGGGCCCAGGAGCTGTCGTTCTTCAACGAGCGGTTCGACGTCAAGATGTGGTTCTACGTCGTCGGCGGGGCGATGCTGTCGCTCAACGCCCTGTCCGGGGCGGCGTACCACTACGACCGCTTCGGCGACGACGCCAACCCAGGGGTCTACCTGTACGCGGCGTTCTTCACCTTCTACGTGTTGGACTACTTCATCTTCGAGCGCGTCCAGCTCTACACCTACGACCTGATCCACGAGAACGTCGGCTTCAAGCTGTTCTGGGGGGGACTGGTGGTCTACGGCTGGCTGTTCATCCTCCCGCTGTGGGGCATGGCGGCCTACCCCGACCCCGGATTCTCGACGGCGTGGACGTACGTCTGGCTGATCGGCGCGGCCACGCTGTTCCTGGTCGGGTGGTCGATCTCGCGCGGCGCCAACCTGCAGAAGTACACGTTCAAGCGCTGGCCCGACCGCAAGTTCCTCGGGCTCATCGAACCCGAGTACATCGAGGCCGGCGACCGCAAGATCCTGACCAGCGGACTGTGGGGTGTCGCCCGCCACTTCAACTACATGGGCGAGGGGTTCCTGTCCTTCTCGATTGCGATGGTATTCGGGCACTTCACGAATCCGTGGGCCTGGACCTACTTCGTCTTCATCGTCACGCTCTTCACGTGGCGCCAGCGGAGCGACGACGCCTTCTGCGCCGAGAAGTACGGCGCCGAGAAGTGGGCCGAGTACCAGGCGCGGGTGCCGTACCGGATCATGCCCGGCGTCTATTGAGGGCTCCTCGCGACCGCTGCTTCGCACGGCCGCCGGCCCACCACCGCTCGAACGCGCCGCTGAGGCTCGCGGCTCCAGCCTGACCCGTGCGAGGATCGCGACATGCCACTCGTCGGAGGCAAGGAGCTGCTCGATCGGGCTGAGCGCGGCGGCTACGCCGTCGCCGGCTTCAACGTCTCCAACATCGAGCTCGCCCTCGGCGTGATCGACGCCGCCGAGGCGCGTCGTGCGCCGATCCTGCTGCAGTTCAACCCCTCGAACATCGAGCACTTCGGAGGCATCGAGATCGCGGGGGCCGCGGCGCGCGCCCTCGCGCGACGCAGCGAGGCGCCCGTGGCGGTCCACCTCGACCACGGCCCCGACATCACGCTGCTGCGTGCGGCGGGTCAGGCCGGATTCACTTCGTTCATGTTCGACGGCTCCACCACGCCCATCGACCGCAACATTCGCGACACGCTCACCGCGGCCACGCTCGCCATCGAGTACGGCGTGGCGTTGGAGGCCGAGCTTGGCCACGTCGGGGGCCGTGAGCCCGGCGTCGCCACGTCCGAGTCGATCCTGACCGACCCCGCCGCGGCCCGCCGCTTCGTCGACGAGACGCAGGTCGACTCGCTCGCGATCTCGGTCGGCACGGCGCACGGGCTTGCGGGCACCGTCGACGTGGCGCTCGTGCGCGAGCTGCGCGCGGCGGCGCGCGGTCTGCCGCTCGTGTTGCACTGTGGCTCGGGCGTTCCGCCCGAAGCGCTGCGCGACGCGGTCCGCGCAGGGGTGCGCAAGCTCAATGTCAGCACCGAGATCCACACGGCCTTCGCGCAGGCGGTCGCGGGGACGAGCGGC
Organism: Dehalococcoidia bacterium; assembly: GCA_965208885.1. Classification (GTDB taxonomy): domain Bacteria; phylum Chloroflexota; class Dehalococcoidia; order UBA2979; family UBA2979; genus VXMT01. The sequence goes on along the minus strand of CBDBPS010000001.1, from coordinate 913,899 downwards.
TCGGACCCGCGGCCCGCGCTGCGCGCGGCCCGCAACGCCGTGGCCGCTGCGGCATCGCTGCGGATCGACGCGCTCGGCTCGGCGCTGCGCGGCTGACCCGGCCAGCAGGTTCCGGCAGGGGGGCGCGCGGCTATACTCGAACGGATGGCCAGCACGTCCGGACCCCAGCGCGGCTTCGCCGACGCGTCAGAACGCGATAGCGCCGCCGGGGTTCCCCCGGCGGCCAGACGCCTCGTACCGCCCCTCTACGACCTCTCCCACGTCGGCATCGAGGACATCGACCCGTGGCTCCCGCGTCCCGGCGACGCCGCGCGCCGCCAGCCGTCGGCACTGGCCACGCTCTGGCCGTGGGGCCTGCGTGGCCTCGCCGACACGCTCGAGGTGGTCGCGCTGGCGTTGCTGATGTTCATCCTCGTGCGCGGCGTGGCGCAGAACTTCGTCGTCGACGGCGGATCGATGGAGCCCACGTTCAGCAGCGGACAGATGCTGATCGTCAACAAGCTGGCCTACTCCGAGTTCGATCTCGGGTGGGTTCCGGCCGTCGGCTCCGACGACTGGCGCCCCTTCGGCGAACTCGATGTGGGCGACGTCATCGTCTTCGAGTTCCCGCACGGGCAGGGTCGGGACTTCGTGAAGCGCGTGATGGGGCTCCCCGGACAGACCGTCGAGGTGCGCGACGGGCAGGTGCGGATCGAGGGCGTCGCGCTCGTCGAGCCCTACCTCACCGACCTCCCCCGTTACCAGTACGGACCGGAGACCGTCCCGCCGGGCCACGTCTTCGTGCTGGGTGACGCGCGCAACAACTCATACGACTCGCACTCATGGGGGATGCTGGACCAGTCATTCATCATCGGCCGCGTCGACGTGCGCTACTGGCCCGTCGACCGTGCCGGTCTCGTGGGCCGCGAGACCCCCTCGATCGAGTGAACCGCGCAGGGGAGCTGACAGCCGTGAGCGAGAACACGCCGAACCCGTCCGTGCTCGAGGCCGTCCGTGAGACGGGCGCGCTGCTGGAGGGCCACTTCCAGCTCGCCTCGGGCGTGCATTCGGATCGCTACCTGGAGAAGTTCAACCTGCTCCAGTGGCCCGATCACACCGAGGACGCATGCCGGCCGATCGCGGACGCCGCGCGGGAGTTCGCGCCGACGACGGTCGTCGGCCCGACCACCGGTGGCGTGATCCTCTCCTACGAGCTCGCGCGCCAGCTCGGGGTGCGCGGCATCATCGCCGAACGCAACCCGGAAGGCGAGGGTCGACGCATCCAGCGGGACTTCCGGCTCGAGCCGGGGGAGCGTGTCTTCGTCATCGACGACGTGCTGACCAGCGGCGGCTCGGTACGCGAAACGATCGAGGCGGTCCGCATCGCCGGCGGCGAACCGATCGCGGTCGGCGTGCTCGTGGACCGGTCAGCCGGGCGCGTCACGTTCGAGGGGCTGCCCCTCCACGCGTCGATGGTGCTCGACCTCGCCACCTACCAGCCGGACGACTGCCCACTGTGCCGCGACGGCGTCCCGTTGACGGTGACGTAGCGGTCTCGACCCGCTCCACGAGGCACAACACAAAGCCGCTGCCATATTGGCAGCGGCTTCGTCGGTGATGGCCCCGGCGCGGCCGGGGCGGGTTGCCGATGGACGTGGGCTAGATGCCCATGAACTCGCTTTGCGCGCTCAGCATCATCACGTCGATCTTCGCCTGGAACTCGTCCACGTCCAGACTCATGATCTGCAGGTCGTGGAGCACTGAGTCACGGTCCATGACCTGGTTCCGCAGGCGTGCCTCGCGCTGGAATCCCATGCGCGTGAATACCTTGATGGCGGCTCCCTGGTCCGTGGTCATCTGCGCGAGCATCTTCTTCACGTCGCGCTCCCGCGCGATCGCGAATGCCTGCTCGACCAGCAGCCGTCCGAGCCGCTTCGTGCGCATCGAGGAGTCGACGAGCACGCGCAATTCGGCGATGTGCCGCGTCCAGCTCATGCGGTCCGAGTTGACGCCGGCGTAGCCGACGATCTCGTCTTCGTGCGTCGCGATGACAGTGGTGTTGAAGCCGTCCTCGATGTCCTTCAACCAGGCGTCTACGACAACCGGCTGGGTGATGTCACGGCGCAGGAACAGCAGGTCGTGCACGGGCTGGGCCCGCGCGAACTTGACCATCGCGTCGCGGTCGCCGGGCGCGAAGAACCTCAGTGTGATCTCGGTCCCGTCGAGGTTGAGAACGGCAGGATATTCGAGCTTCTGGGCGGCCTGCGCGGCCGCCTGGTCAGCGACCTTCCAGCCGTGACCCCCCAACGCCCGACCTACCGATTGGAGCACTCCCATGATCGTCCTCCCTGGCTCCTCGCACTGGGGAACGAGGCGAATGCGGCCCCGATGTGGCAAGTATGGTGCTCTGCGGACGCCATCACAACTCTGACGCGCACGCGAGCATACGCGCGTGCGCGCGTGGTCCGAAGCCCGCGACGCCCCGCCGATCCCGCTACCCTAGCCCTCGCACACCTCGAAGGAGGCGCGCGCCGTGGAGTGGTGGCCGGTCGCGAACGGCGAGACGTGGACGTGGGCGTGGCGCGCCTACCCCGCAGTCTGGCTGTTCATCGCCGCGCTCGGCGGCGCCTACGTGCTCCTTGTGCGGGCCGAACAGGAGCGCGCCCGGCGGCGTGGCGAAGCGGGCGTCGAGGGCTGGCGCATCGGTCTCTTCGCGAGCGGGCTCGCCCTGCTCTGGGTCTCGCTCGACTGGCCGCTCGGGCCGATGGCCGCGGGCTACCTCGCCACCGCGAACGCGGCGCAAGACCTGCTCGTCACGCTCGGCGCGGCGCCCCTCATGCTGCTCGGCCTGCCGCCGTCGAGGGATCGACCGCGCCAGCCGCTCAGCCTCGCCGGCCGCGCCCGGAGCCTGCTCGGGCAGCCGATCATCGCGGCCGTCGTGTTCGGCGTGATCCTGATGGTCACGCACCTGCCCGGCGTGGTGGACGCGCTCCGGCCGCACATGCTGGGATCGTTCGCGATCACCTCGGCGTGGCTGCTGTCGGCGGTCGTGCTGTGGACACCCCTGGCGGGGCCGCTCGCGGGCCGGCACCGCCTGCCGTACTTCGGCGCGCTGGTGTTCCTCGCCGTCCCGTTCGTGTTCCCCAAGATCGCCGGTGCGTTCTTCGTCTTCGCCGACCGGCCGCTGTACGAGGTCTACACCAACGCGCCGCGCATGTTCGACGACGTCTCGGCCATGCAGGACCAGCACGCCGCGGGCTTCGTGCTGTGGGTGATCGGCAGCCTCATGGTCGTGGCCGCGCTCGGGGCGCTGTTCCGCCGCTGGTACACCGAGGACCGTCGCATCGCCGCGCCGCCGAGCCTCGAGATCCCCGCCGACCCCCGCGCCGTCGACCTGTTGTTCGAGGTGCCGGGTGGCTGGGCCGCGCTCGAGCAGCTCGTCGCGAGCGTCGAACAGGCACTGCCCCGCGACCGCAGCGGCACGGCGCTCGCCTTCGGGTACCGCGACCGCGTCGAGGACGCCGCCCAACCCGCGGCGGGTGACGACCCCGGCGTGCCACCGACGCAGGTGATCCTCGAGCTGCACATCGCACTCGGGGCCGCCGCCGAGGCGGGCGTCGCGCAGCGCATCGAGGCGGACTACGGCGCGTACCTGGGCCGCCAGCCGCGCCGCCGCCGCGCCGCGATCGCGCGGGCGCTGGCGTTCCGCGTCGTCGGCTACGGCTCGCGCGTCTCGTAGGCCGTCGCACCCGCGGAGCAGTGGTACGATCGGCGCCCCGGACGAGGAGTGCGCGGTGCTGTACTTCGTCGCGATGGTGCTACCGCCGCTGGCCGTGCTCTTCACCGGCCGCAAGACCGCGGCGATCCTGAATATCCCGCTCACCCTGGCCGGCTGGCTGCCCGGCGTGCTCCACGCCGTGCTCGTCGTCAACGAGCACAAGGCCGACCAGCGCGCCCAGCGCGACTTCTTCGCGGAGCTGCCCGCGCACATCCTCGACCGCGTGACGGAGCAGTCCGCGGAAGCCGAGGAGGAGCCCGCCGACGAAGTCGACGAGCCCGAGGAGGAGTAGCCGCCGCCCGGGGGTCGTCGGCGCCGGGGCGCTGTCGTGGTGTGGTGAGCGTGCTGCCATCCGGCTTGGGACGGCGGGACCGAAGGGGCTCGGCCCCGCCGTCCACCACGGGGTCGGGATGCGGCGCGACAGGGGCGTACGCTCCGCATCCCCGCGCTGGGCCGCACCGGGGGAGGCACGGAGTGCGCGGGTCCGGCGCGGTGCTCGCGCCGGACATGCGCAGGGTGGTCGCTGGGCGTTAACGGCTCGTTAGACGGTCCGCCTGCCTTGAGGCACTCTCACGGCCCCAGCACCCTCGCGAACCACGGTCTGGCGCTTGACAGTTCTCGCCCTCGCAGTTGAGTCTCCGCCGAGGCGCGTTCCCGCGCGCGAGGAGGGGTACATGACCATCTCGACCGAGCGAACCTCGGCGCTGCCAACCACCACCGCGGACGGACGACCGCTGCCACTTGCGGGCGTCCGCGTCGTCGACTTCACGTGGATCGTCGCCGGGCCGCAGGCGACACGGATCATCGCCGACTTCGGCGCCGACGTGATCCGGGTGGAGAACGAGAGTCACCTGGACTCAGTGCGCCAGGGCGGCCGCCCCGCGGACGATCGGGAGCGCTACAACGTCTCCGGGCTCTTCAACAACCTCAACCGCAACAAGCGCAGCATCACCATCAATCTCTTCCATCCGCGCGGTCGCGAGCTCCTCGAAGAGCTCATCAGGGGCGCCGACGCCGTCACGGAGAACTTCAGCCCGGGCGCGTTCGAGCGCATGGGCTTCGGCTGGGACCACCTGCGCGAGCTCAACCCGAACATCATCTACATGTCGCTGTCCGGCTACGGCCACGTCGGGCGCGACTCCTCGTTCGTGACGTGGGGGCCGACAGCACAGGCCATCTCCGGGCTCACGTACCTGTCCGGTCTGCCGGACCAGCCACCCGCCGGGTGGGGCTACTCCTACCTGGACCACTCGGGCGGCTACTACGGCGCGATCGCCCTGCTGCTCGCCCTGCGCAAGCGGTCGCGCGAGGGCGGCCCGCTGCGCGTCGACCTCTCGCAGGCCGAGACCGGCATGGTCATGACGGGCACGCAGATGCTGGACGCGCAGGTCAACAACCGGCCCTCGCAGCGCTCCGGCAACCTCCTCCCGTACCCGGAGATCGCCCCACATAACGTCTACCGCTGCGCCGGCGACGACCGCTGGATCGCGCTCGCCGTCGAGACCGACGACCACTGGGCGGCGCTCTGCGACGTCCTCGACGCCGACGCCCTCGCCTCCGACCCTCGCTTCGGCACGAACAGCGGCCGCGTCGAGGCGCGCGAGGAGCTGGACGCGGCCATCGACGCCCTGACGCGTGGCTGGGACACGCGTGAGCTGATGTATGCGCTCCAGGCGCGCGGCGTGCCGGCCGGTGTGGCCCAGACCAGCGAGGACAAGATGGAGCTGGACCCGCAGCTCGCGGCGCGCGGCTTCTACCACCGCGCCGACCACCCGATCCTCGGCGAACACCGCTACGAAGGACTGCCGTTCCACACCCAGCGCTTCGGCTGGGAGGTGCGTCGCGGCGCGCCGCTGCTCAGCGAACACAGCGATGAGGTGCTCGCTGCACTCGGCTGCGACGAGGAAGAGATCGCGCGGCTGCACGAGGAGCTGGCGATATGAGCACCGGCGCCGAAGGACTCCGCATCCTCGAGATCGGCGACCTCGGTGAGGTCGCCGGGAAGCTGCTGGCCGACGCCGGCGCGGACGTGATCCGCGTCGAGCCGCCCGCCGGCACGCCCTCGCGGCGCGTCGGGCCGTTCCCCGGCGACCGCCCGGGCACGAACAGCTCGTTGCACTGGGCGCACTTCAACACCAGCAAGCGCGGTATCACGCTCGACATCAACACCGCCGACGGCCTCGCGCTGTGGTGGCAGCTCGTCGAGGGCGCCGACGCGGTCATCGACGCCGCCGGTCACGGCGTGCTCGACGCCGCGGGCGCGGGCTGGGAGGAAGCCGCACGCCGCTGCGACGGCAAGTCGCTCGTTTGGTGCTCGGTCACGCCGTTCGGCCGCGAGGGGCCATGGGCGGAGTGGGCCTCCAACGACCTGGTCCAGATCGCGCTCGGCGGGCCGATGATGAGCACCGGCTACGACGATCACGAGCTGCCGCCGATTCGAGGCGGGTACGACCACTCGCTGTGGATGGCCGGGGAGTACGCCACTATCGCCATCCTCGGCGCGACCGCGGGCTTCGAAGCCGGGTTTGCCGACGGGCCGGAGCTCGCCGACCTCTCGATGCACGAGTGCGTGAGCTGCACCGTCGAGGGCGCCTTCCCGAACTGGGAGTACGACGGTCGCCTGGTGCAGCGCCAGACGGGGCGGCATTCCTCGCCGGACCCGACGCCCGAGTGGCAGTTCCCGAGCGCCGACGGGCAATTCATGAACGTCATCGGCGGCGGGCTCCCCCGCTCCGATCAGGGGCTCGCTGACGTGCTCGACTGGATGGAGTCGCACGGCGCGGTCGAGGACCTGCGCGACCCGAAGTACGCAGAGGCCATCCATGCGTCGCCGATGTCGCCGAACCCGGACCGTCGCCACTTCGCGGAGGTGATCCAGCGCTTCATCGGGTCCCTCGATGCGGAGGACAGCTACCGCGGCGGGCAGGGCCTGCACCAGCCGTGGGCCGTGGTCCGTGCACCCGAGGCCAACCTGGACGACCCGCACTGGACCGACCGCGGCACGTGGGCGGAGGTCGAGGTGCCGGGTCACCCGGAGCCGGTGCGCGTACCGACCGCGCCGTACCGCTTTGAAGGCGTGACACGCCAGGTGCGCCGCCGCGCCCCGATGCTCGGCGAGCACAACCACGAGGTCTACGTCGGTGAGCTCGGCCTCGGCGACGCGGATCTGCTGCGTCTCGCGCAGATCAACGTGATCTAGGCGTTAACGGCGTTTAACAACGCCGCCTTGCGGCGCGGGTGGGCGGAGCCCACACTGACCTCATGGCGCGATTGCTGGTGGTCGAGGACGACACGGCGATCCTCGAAGCGGTCGTTTACAACCTCGAACGGCAGGGGCATGAGGTCGTGCGCGCCGAGGACGGTGTCTCGGCGCTCGAGCTCTCACGCTCGATCGAGCCGGACCTGATCGTGCTGGACCTCATGCTCCCGCGGATGTCGGGGCTCGACGTGTGCCGCGTGGTGCGCGAAGAGCGCCCCGTGCCCATCGTCATGCTCACCGCCCGCGACACCGATGCCGACACGGTGGCGGGGCTCGACCTCGGCGCCGACGACTACATCACCAAGCCGTTCTCCATGCGCGAGCTGCTCGCCCGCGTGGGCGCCGCGCTGCGCCGCGACGAGCTCTCGCGTGCCGCGGGCGACGGAACGGTCCGCGGTGCCGTGCTGAGTGGCGGGGGCATCGAGCTGGACTCCGGCGCGCGCGAGGTGACCCGCGACGGCGCACCCGTCGCGCTTCGCCCCAAGGAGTTCGAGCTGCTCGAGTACCTCATGCGCCATCCCGGTCAGGCGCTGCCCCGCGACACCATCCTCGAGCGCGTGTGGGGCTACGAGTTCGGCGGCGGCACGCGCACCGTCGACGTACACATCCGCTGGCTGCGCGAGAAGATCGAAGCGGACCCATCGAGCCCGGAGCGGCTCCAGACCGTACGCGGGGTCGGCTACAAGTTCGTCGCGTGAGTACCGCGCGCTGGCTGGCCCTGACGTTTGCCACGGCGGCCGTCGTGGCGACCTTTGCGCTGCCCCAGGGCTGGGCAGCCGCGATAGCCCTCGTCGCCGTGCTCGCGCTGCTCGGCGTCGCGCTGCGGACCGGAGCGCGCCGACCGCAGGCGCCCGACGCCCCCGCCGACCTCGAGCCGGAACCCGCGCCCGAGTCTCCCCCGGTCGAGTCGTGGCGTGCCGTGCTGGAGATGGTGCCCGTCGGCATCGCGCTGCTCGACAACAAGCTGACCGTGCTCGACGCGAACCCTGCGTTCGCCGGGCTGGTCGGACACCCGATCGAGGGCATGATCGACGCCTCGCTGATCCGCGCCACGCGCGAATACGACCTCACGGCGGCGGTCCGGGAACGGCCCGCCGAGGAGCGCGAGGTGCAGCTCACCGGCGGGCGCCGCGTGCACGTCCGCGTCGTGCCGCTCTCGCCGCCGCTCCTCGGCGGACGCGCGACGCTCCTGCTTTGCATCGAGGATGTAACGGCGCTACGCGACGCGCAGCGCGCCCGCACGGACCTGGTCGCGAACCTCTCGCACGAGCTGCGCACCCCCATCGCGGGTGCGCGCGCCATCGCGGAGACGTTGGAGTCGGCTGCGGAGGACGCCGCGGGGCGCGAGCGATTCCTCGGCCTGCTCAACGAAGAACTCGAGCGCATGAGCGACCTGGTGCAGCGCATGCTGCGGCTCGCGCAGATCGAGTCGGAGTTGGAGCCGCTCGACCTCGAGGTGGTCATGCCTGACTCGCTCCTCGAGGCCGCCGCGGAGCGCTTCGGCCCGGTCGCGGGACGCCAGGACGTGCGTATCGAGGTGGAGGAGGCCGCTCCGGAGGCGGTGCACGCCAACCCGGCCCGGGCCGGCGAGGTGCTGGCGAGCCTCCTGGACAACGCACTGCGGCACAGCCCGGCGGGCTCGCGCATCACACTCTCGGCCCTGACCGGCGACGGATCGGACGCCGGCGCGGTGCGCTTCGAGGTGACCGACGAAGGCCCCGGCATCCTGCTACAGGAGCGGGACCGCGTGTTCGAGCGGTTCTACACCGGCGACATCGCGCGCGAGGCGGGCTCGCATACCGGCCTCGGACTCGCGATCGCGAGACGGCTGGTGCAGCAGCAGGGCGGGCGCATCTGGGTCTCGGACCGCTTCCCCGGCGCGACGCTGTGCTTCACGCTCGCGCGCGCGGACGGTACGGCCGAGGCGGGCGCAGGGGCAGACGGAGCCTCGGGCTAGGCTTCGGCGGCGACGGCTACGGGCTCGGGGCGCTCGCGGAAATTCCCGGTACGTACCAGCGCGCGCACCTCAGGCAGCAGCATTGAGGCTGCGATGAAGCCGACGGTCCAGACGACGCCCGGCACGATCAGCAGCAGCCGCACGCCCATGCCGTCCGACAGCCACCCGAATCCGAAGTTCACGAAGGCCATGTGTCCGGCCGCGAGCACGACGTACAGCGACATCACTCGCCCGCGGAACTCGTCGGGCGTGATGCGCTGCACGAAGGTCGCCGACATCGCCATGTAGCTCGCCTGCGTCGCGCCTGCCAGCACGCCGCCGGTGACCGCCAGGTAGGGCGTGGTGGCGAAGCCGATCACGAACATCGAGAGCCCGCTGCCGACGCCGATGATGAAGAACATGCGCCCCATCGCCGCGTCGCTCTGCAGCATCGAGACGATCAGCGTCCCGATGATGGAGCCCGCACCGATGCCCACGATGATGCCGCTGTACGTCGCGTCCGCTCCGCCGACGATCGTCGCGAGCGTCGGCATCATGGAGTCGAACGCCATGGTGGCGCCGCAGTGGAACCCGACCAGCACGAGCATGATCAGCACGCGCGGGTCGCGCTCGACGTAGCGCACGCCGTCCAGGATGTCGCGGTACACGCCCGCGACCGCAAAGACCCCCTCGGCGCTGCTGGGCCGCGGCGGGCTGCGGTACTCGAGGCGTACGAGCTGGTGGAGGGCGAGCACGAGGAACGCGCCGGAGAGCACGAAGACCGAGCCCGCCCCGAGCGTCGTGAGCAGCGCGCCGCCGATCAGCGGCCCCGCGATGCGCGAGCCGTGGCGGGTGATACCCGACAGCGCCACGGCGTTGAGGAGGTGTTCCTGCGGCACGACGTTCGGGATGATCGCCTGCTCCGCGGGCGTGCCGAAGGCGCGACCGAGCCCACCGATGATCGCGAATGCGAGGACGTGCCACGGCTCCACCCACCCTGCGAAGGTGATGGCGGCGAGGGCGATGGCGGCGAAGATGCCGACCGAGTCTGCGGCGATGGCCATGAGACGGCGGTCCGCCCGGTCGGCGAGCGCACCGCCGATAGGACCGAAGACCGTCATCTGGATCATGCCGGCGAACGTCACCAGGCCGACCCACAGGCCCTGCCCGGTCAGCTCATAGACCAGCCAGCCACGAGCGAGCAGCATGGTCCAGAACGACGCCGACGCGAAGAACGCATTCCAGAAAACACGGCGGAAGTCCGCGTACAGCAGCGACGGGTGGCGCTCGGCGATGTACGTCCGCATCTGGGCAGTGTACTGCCCCCTCACCTTCCCGTGAGCGTCGCGGCACGTTCGAGGATCGCGCGTTCCGCCTCACCGTAGGCCAGTGCCTGCGCCGCCTCCCGGCCCCGCCCACTCATCTTCCGCAGCGTCCGGGCGATGATCCGGGCCATCTTCTCCTCGTCGTCGAGGCGATCCGTCAGCTCCGCGAACTGGGCTTCGAGGAAGACGAGGCCGAGCCCGTCCTCGAACGTCTGCACGTCCGGGTCCGTGGTCGTTTCGTCGCGAGTGAGGCCCTGCTTCAGCACGATCTGGCGGACTCGCTCGATGGTCACGTCGTCGTACCCTGCGCCGCGCAGCAGGCGCTCGGCCTCGTCGGCGTGGAACGCGCGCAGGCGCGCGCGCCAGCGCAGGTAGCCGCTGCGCCCTGCCGGGTACGAGTCCCGAGGGATCGTCCAGCGCCGCACGTGGTGCGCGCGCGCAGCAAGCAGCAGCGCCTCGCTCGCGTCGGGATCGAGGTGACGGACCCACGCGCTCATCATGCGCGCGTGCGCGAGCTCCTTCGGCTGCGGCTGCCCGTCGACTTCGATGCGGTTCGGGTCTTCGGCGTTGGCTGCGTCGATGGCCGCCACTGCGCGCTCGAAGCGCTCGTTCGGCTCTGGTTCGGGTGTGGTCGGAGCAGTGTTGGTCATGACTCGCCCATTATGTGCCAACGCCTGGCCGTGCGTGGGGCTCGACGCGTTGACACGACGGCGGGGAGTGCTACGATTTCCCTCCATTGTCGATAAAGTTGAGCAAGTTACTCGACAATGAGCCGGACAGGGCCGGGCGATACTGGTGCGAGGGTGACGGCCCCCCGCGCCGCCACGCCGAGGATGGAGAGCCCTATGACCACAGCCACACGAACCGACCGCCCCGGCCGCGTGATCGCGATCCTCGAGGAGGAGTTCGAGGACTTCCGCACGGAAGCCACGGAGTTCCTCCAGGAGAACCGCGAGGCCGACGACTTCACCAAGTTCCGCCTACGCCAGGGCGTCTACGGCCAGCGCCAGCCGGACCGTCAGATGATGCGCGTGAAGCTGCCCTTCGGCGGCACCACGTCGGAACAACTCGACGCCTTCGCCACGGTCGCCGAGGACTACACCCCGCTGCGCAAGGGACACCTCACGACGCGCGAGGCGATCCAGCTGCATCACATCCCCCTCGAGCGCACGCTCGACGTCATGCAGGTCCTCGGCGACGCCGGGCTCTCGACCCGCGAGGCCTGCGGCAACACCGTGCGTAACGTCACCGGCGACGCCTGGGCCGGCATCCGTACCGACGAGCCGTTCGACGTGAGCCCCTACGCGGGCGCCTTCGTGCGCTACTTCGTGCGCAGCGACCTCACGCAGCTCCTGCCTCGCAAGTTCAAGGTCGCCTTCTCCGGCAGCGACGAGGACGCCGCGCTCACCCAGATCCACGACATTGGATTCATCCCCGAGATCCGCGAGGTCGACGGCGTGCCCACCCGGGGATTCAAGATGGTCACCGGCGGTGGCCTCTCGATCATGGCCCGCCACGCCATCGTGCTGCGCGAGTGGGTGTCCGTCGACGACTACCTCCTGGTCTCCGAGGCCGTGCTGCGCATCTTCGACGCCGCCGATGAGCTGCGGAAGAACATCGCCAAGGCGCGCCTCAAGTTCCTGGTCCACCGTGTGGGCGAGGAGGAGTTCTGCCGCATGGTCGACGAGGAGCTCGCGAAGGAGTGGGCGCAGGACCGCGATGCCTCGCCCGACCCGCTGCTGTTCCTCGACGACGAGGAGGGGGACGCCCCGCCGGCGCCGGACAACCCCGAGCAGCCGACCGACGCCGACCGCGAGACGTTCGAGGAGTGGGCGCGCACCGCGGTGAGCGCGCAGCGCCAGGCCGGCTACTCGGCCATCGAGGTGAAGGTGCCGCAGGGCGACCTGGACCCCCGGCAGTTCCGCGGTCTCGCCTCGCTGCTGCGTGAGTACGGCTCCGGCCGTGCGCGCACGACGCCGTGGCAGAACATCGTGCTGCGCTGGATCCCGGACGGCAGCGTCTATGCCGTCTGGAAGGGGCTCGCCGAGCTCGGCCTCGCCGACTCGGGCATCCTCGAGATCGAGGATGTCGTGAGCTGCCCCGGCACGGACAGCTGCAAGCTCGGCATCACCAGCTCGATGGGGCTCAACCGCGCGATCGCGGACCGCGTCCGCGAGATGGCGGTGACCGACCCGCTGACGCGTCGCATCCTCATCAACGCCAGCGGCTGCCCCAACTCGTGCGGGCAGCACCACATCGCGAACATCGGGTTCCACGGCGCCGCCATCAAGTCCGGCGAGCGCCAGGTGCCCGCTTACCACGTCTTCGTCGGCGGCAACCGCCGGCCCGGCGCGGACCTCGAGCTCGGCACGCTGCTCAAGGTGCGCCTCCCCGCCAAGCGGGTCCCCGACGCCGTTGAGCGCCTCGTGCAGCTCTACGAGGCCGAGCGCGCGGACGGCGAGGAGTTCAACGGGTACTTCGAGCGCGTCGGCAAGCAGCACTTCGAGGCGGCACTGCGCGACCTCACCCTGCCGCCGGAGTTCTCGCTCGACACCATGAACGAGTTCATCGACTGGGAGCGCGACCGCATCTACGTCCTCGAACGAGGCGAGGGCGAGTGCGCGGTCTAACGCGATCACGGGGCAAGGCGGGAAGGGCGGCAGAGTGACGACTTCAACGGACGAGCACCAGGTGGTGCGGGGCAGCCGCGACGGCGTGACGCCGACCGGCCGCCTCGCAGTGCCCATCGACTACGGCGAGGCGGAGGTCATCCGTGTCGCCAACGAGGAACTCGACCGCGCCGGCCCCGGCGACATCCTCAGTTGGGCCGTGGACCGCTACGGCGAGGGGCTGACCCTCGCATGCTCGTTCGGCGGGACGTCCGGGATGGTGCTGGTCGACATGGTGCAGCGCCTCCAGCCCTCGACCGAGGTGTTCTACATCGACACCGACTACCTGTTCCCGGAGACGCACGACACGATCCGCTCCGCGCGGCTGCACTGGCCCGGCGTCAACATCGTCGGCTACGGCCCGGAGCTGACCACGGAAGGGCAGATCGAGCTGCACGGCCCCGCGCTCTGGGATCGCGACCCGGACCTCTGCTGCGACATCCGCAAGGTCGAGCCGAACCGTGAGGCGCTGCGCGGCAAGCGCGCTTGGGTCTCCGGCCTTCGCCGCGACCAGACCGGCCGCGAGGAGACACCGGCGGTGCAGTGGGACGAGAAGTTCGGCCTGGTCAAGGTGAACCCGCTCATCAACTGGAGCGAGAAGCTGCTCTGGTCGTACATCTTCGAGCGTGGGCTCCCGTACAACCTGCTCCTCGACCGCGGCTTCCCGAGCATCGGCTGCACGAACTGCACGCGCGCCGTGCAGCCGGGCGAGGACCCTCGGGCCGGCCGCTGGTCCGGCTTCGACAAGCTCGAGTGCGGCCTGCACACCACGTCCTGACGGCTGGTTCGTGCTCACCTCAACAGCCCGCGAAAGCGGGTTGTTGTGCGTCCCCAGGCCATACGTAACGTGATGCTTGGATATGGCAACATAGTTCCGGATCACGTGGATACTGTGCCCGAATGGCAAGTGAGAGCAGGCCACGCGGCGTGACCACCGACGCCTTCAACGCGCGCGATGTCTTCGCAACGAAGGCGGATCTCTTCGTGACGAAGGCCGAGCTCAAGGAAGAGATCGATGCGCTGCGGGCGGAGATTCACCAGATGGAAGCGCGCCTCACGCGCTGGATGGTAGGGACCATACTCGCTGGGATGGTCGCTGCCGCCACCCTCGCGAGCCTCATCGGCTGACACCCACTCACCCCGCTCCCCGCTAAGCTGGGGGCGTGACGAAGCTGCTACCCGGCACCGCATCCTGGACCGACAAGCCGCTGATCGAGGGTGGGCGCTTCTATCCGCCCGAGGCGAAGTCCGCCGAGGCCCGCCTCCGTTACTACGCCACCCAGTTCCCGCTCGTCGAGATCGACGCGCCGTACTATGGGCTCCCGACCGTCGCGCAGGCCGAGCGCTGGGTGGAGCGCACCCCGCCCGAGTTCACGTTCGACGTGAAGGCGTACTCGCTGTTCACCGAGCACCCGACGCCCGTCGCACGGCTCCCGAAGGCGATCCAGGCCGAGCTCCCACCCGACCTGCGCTTGAAGCGCCAGTTCTACCGCCGCGACGCTCCGACCGACCTCGTCGACCTGTGCTGGGCGACCTACCTGGACGCGCTATTGCCGCTGCACGATGCGGGCAAGCTCGGGGTGATCGTGCTGCAGTTCCCGCGCTGGGTGACGCCGAACCGCCGCACCCACGCCTACCTCGAGGAGGTGCGCGAGCGGCTGGGCCACTACCGCGGCGCGGTCGAGTTCCGCAACCACCGCTGGCTCGACGCCGAGCACCGCGAAGCGACGCTGGAGCTGCTCGGGGACCTCGAGTTGGCATTCATCTGTGTCGACGAGCCACAGGGGTTCGAGAGTTCGGTACCGCCGGTGGCTGCGGCTACCACCGAGCTCGCGTTCGTGCGGTTCCACGGACGCAACGCCGCGATGTGGGAGGCGAGCACGCGCACGTCCTCGGAGCGCTTCGACTACTACTACGCCCCGGCGGAGCTGGACGAGTGGACACCGCGCATCCGCTCGCTCGCCGAGGAGGCGAGCGAGGTGCACCTGGTGGTCAACACCAACAACTTCGACCAGGGACCGGTCAACGCCCGGCTGCTTTCAGAGCGCCTCGCGGAGGTCGGCCTCGACACCACTCCGGGCTTCGACCCCGCGCCTGCCGAGCAGCCTGCCCCGTCAGGACAGGGACGGCTCCTGTAAGATCGTACCGACCTGCTCCACGGGGTGATGGAGATGGCAGAACAGCGGTTCCGGTTGCGTTCGCGTCGCGAGGCGCTGCGCCTCGGCGCCCTGAGTGGTGTCGCGCTGATCGCTGCCTGCTCGCGGTCCACCACACCCGCGAGCAACGAAGCTCAGACGGCCGTACCCGATCCGACCGAGGCGCCAGCCGTCGCCGCGACACCGATCCCCACCCCGACGCCGACTCCCACGCCGGCGGCGTCCCCAACCGCCACACCCACACCGGAACCGACGCCAGCGCCACCCCCGCCTGCGGGCCACGAGGAGGTCGCGCTCATGCAGGGCACGGAGTGGGAGACGCCGCTGGTCGTCACGCACAGCGGCGTCGAGGGCCCCACGCTGCTCGTCCTCGGCGGCGTGCACGGTAACGAGCCCGGCGGCTGGCTGGCCGCCGACGAGATGGTCGAGTGGCGGCCGGCGCGCGGCAGCCTGCTCGTCGCCCCTCGTGCGAACGTGCAGGCGATCGAGCTCTTCGAGCGCACCACCGAGGCGCTCGGTGACCTCAACCGCCTCTACCCCGGCTCGCCCGACGCGGAACTGCCGATGGCTCGCATGGCGGCGGAGATCGTCGGGATTGCCCAACGCTACGGCGCCGACGTGGTGCTCGACCTCCACGAGTCCTGGGCGTTCTACGCCGAGCGCGGCGACAGCCAGGGCACCGCGTTCCTCGGCCAGACCATCACAACCGGCCCGTCGCTGGACCGCACGCCCCTCGCGCGCATCATCGCCGACTACGTGAACGGGCAGATCGAGGTGGAACGCGACCTGCTGATCGCGCGCGACTGGACACAGTGGCCCGCCGTGGTCACGGACGACGAAATCGGGGAGGGCATTCCGGAGTCCGCCACCGCCTCCGCGTTTGCGCGGACCCGCTGGCGTCCCGGGAGGGGCCGTAGCTCGCTCTCCCTCGGGAGCTTCGTGCCGGGGGTGCTGCCCGTGCTCGTCGAGATGGGACAGCGCCAGCAACCGATCGAGCGACGCATCGAGTTACATCAGCTGGTCGTGCGGAGCACGATGGAGCTGCTGCGCATGGTGTAGCGGACCAGCCGCTACGACAGCAGCGGGAGCCCCCGCAACAGTCCCTCGACGCGCACGCGCAGCTCCTCGACACCGTCGTCGCCGATCACGGACCACGGCGCGAAGAACCACTCGTCCGTCTGCCGCTCGACCTCATCGCGTAGCGCCTGCCCTTCGGCGGTCGTGCGGTACGCGTCACCATCGGCGGACTCGACCCACCCTCGTGCTTCGAGGTCGGCGAGGGCGCTCGCGTAGAACGCCGCGTCGTACCCCCGGAACGCGGCCGCCAACGCGATCCCCTCGGCCGTGCGGGCCGCACCGGACCAGACGTGCGAGAAGGCGTTCCAGAGGCCGCCCTCGGTCACCGGATCGGCATGGGCGCTCCACGCCTCGAGATGCACGTCGTCGCGGTAGGCGAGCAGGTCCAGTGCCGCCTCACGGATGCGGCCGGGCAACGGCGTTGCTTCGTCGGCCGAGCGGAAACGCCGCACCGCCGCCCAGCGACCGGGCGGCTCGGGGGCGGCGAGGTTGGCCGCGTGGATCGTTGCGAGCAGCTCGTGGATGCGCGCGAGCTCGTCGTCCTGTGCCGTCACGGTCTCGCCGAGGAGCGCATCGCCCGCCCCGTCGATAGCCCGCACAGCCTCCCGTGCGTGCGGCAACACGACGTAACGAGTGGTCAGTGGATCCTCGCCGCCTTCGCTGGCCTCGAGCCATCCGGCGGCGGCCAGGCGGGCGAACTCCTCACCGAAGCCCTCGGGTCGTGAGTAGGGGTCACGACGCAGCGCCTCGGCGACCGAGAGGGTGTCGAGGCCGAGTTCGGCGTAGTTGTGCAGAGCGAGGGATCGCCCTCGCTCTGCGGCGAGCGCGTTCATGGCCGGGCGGGCGAGCCCCCAGAACTCGAAGACGGTCGTCTCGATGGGCGGCCAGGCGTCGGCAAACGGGTGCGGGTCGCGGATGGTTGGGGTGGTCAGGGGAGCCGTCCTACGTGCTGACCCGGCGGACGATCTCGTAGGTGAGCTCTGTCCCCATCTCCAGGTTGTCGAGGGTCAGGAACTCGTTGTGGGCGTGGAGCCCGGCGAGCTCCTCGGGGCTGAGCAGGCAGGGGATGAACCCGTACGCCGGGATGCCGAATTCGCGCAGGAAGCGATTGTCGGTGGCGAACGTGGCGAGGCCGGGGACGACGATGGCGTCCTCGACGGCCGAGGTCATGGTGTCGCGGATGGCGAGGAACAGCTCGCTGTCCCACTCGGACGGGTTCGTGCCGTAAACATCAAGCGCCTCCGGTTCGACCTCCACCAGCGGGTCGCCGATCTGCTCGCGCACCGCCTCCATCCAGCCCTCGATGTCCTCGCCGGGGAGGAGGCGACAGTCGAGCACGGCCTCGGCGCGGGGCGGGATCACGTTCGCCTTGATGCCCGCGTCAACCATCGTGACGTTGAGGGTGTGCATGAACATCGCGTGCGAGCCGGGACGCGAGCGGAGCGCGGCGGCGAGGGCGTCACGGTCGGCTGGGTCGGGCAGGATGTCCGCGTCCGCGAGCCGTTCGACGAGCGCAGTCGTGCCGGGTGTGAACGTCAGGCCGCGGTCCCACTCCGCGAGGCGCAGCAGCGCGCCCAGCAGACGCACCGCCGGGTTCTCGGTCGTCGGCAGACTGCCGTGGCCGCCGGGGCCGGTGGCGCGCAGCCGCAGCCAGGCGACGCCCTTCTCGTCGATGGTTGGCATGAAGATGCGGCCCTCGCGCCCGGCGAACTCGGTGACGCCGCCGACACCCTCGTTGAGCGCGAACTCGACGCCGTCGAGGAGCTCGGGACGGTGGCGGATCACCCAGCGGATGCCGCGGATGCTGCCGGCCTCCTCGTCGGGCACGGCGAGGAATATCACGTCGCGACGCAACGGGACGCCGAGGCGGTGCAGGAGCAGCACCGTGATCAGCTGCATCACCCCGCAGCCCTTCATGTCGAGCGCGCCGCGGCCGTAGATGCGGCCGTCCCGCACGACACCCTCGAACGCCGGCACGTCCCAGGACTCCTCCTCGACGGGTACGACATCGAGGTGGTTGCCGAGCAGCAATGCGCCGCCCCCGCTGCCGTCGCCCCTGAGCCGCGTCATGACCAGCTCGCGGTTGGGGTGCGTCTCGATGTAGTCGCACTCCAGGCCCTCGGCTTCGAAGATCGCGCCGAGGAATCGCGCCGCGGGGGCCTCGTTGCCCGGCGGGTTCGAGGTGTCGATCTGGATGTAGCGCTGCAGGATGTCGAGCGCCTCGCGGTGCACAGACGGCCAGTCGATCGTGTCCGGAGCCTGTTCCGCCATCGTCTCCCGCCCGCCCGTCCTGCCGAGGTGTGCCGTCGAGGCCGACGCTAGAAGATGACGTTCATCAGCCGCCCGCGGTAGCGCACCGCGAGCTCGTGGGTGTCGCCGAGCACCGCGAAGGCGTCGAGCATGCGCAGTCGGCCGCCGTCCTCGTCGAGCTCGCGGTCCAGGCGCACCGTCGCGAGCAGGTGCTCAAGCGCGTCCTGCCACTCACCGGCGACCGCCAGCACCGCCCCGAGGTGGTAGCGCGCCTCCGCGTCGTTCTCGTCGGCGGCCACGCGCGCCTCGAGTGCGGCGCGGTCCTTGCCCACCGCGAGCTCCGCGAGGCCGATGCGGCCGATCGCTCTCCGGGCGCGAGGGTCGTGCTCGTAGGGTCCGGCCAGCTCGCGGGCGCGCGCCGTGTCGGCTGCGTCACCGCTGGCGGAGAGGATGTCGGCGAGTTCGAGCGCAGCGTCTGCCTGGTTCGGGTCGTCGGCGAGCACGAGCTCGAGTTGCTCGCGTGCGGCCGCGTCGTCGCCGAGGGCGCGGAAGCGCTGCGCGGCGGTCATGGCGTGGTCCGTCTGCGAGGGCACGAGGATGTCGAAGAAGGCGCGCACCTGGTCCTCGGGCTGCGCGCCGGCGAACTCGCTGGTGACGCCGCCGCCCTCGAACGCCTTCACGGCCGGGATGCTCTGGATGCCGTACTGCTGGGTCACCATCGGGTTCTGGTCGATGTTGACCTTCACGAGCTGGACGCGCCCGGCGTACTCGCTCGCGATCCGCTCGAGGATCGGGCTCAGCATGTGGCATGGCTCGCACCACGCCGCCCAGAAGTCGACGATCACCGGCATCTGGTGCGAGCGCTGCACGACGACATCGGTGAAGTTCGCGTCGGTGGCTTCGAGCACGGCTCCGGTGGTCATCGTTCCCCTCCCTCGCGCGCGCTCAGGGTAGCGCGCGCCGGGCGCTGATTCAGTCCCCGGCGGTCAGTCCGCCTGCAGCTCCGCGAGGTAGTCCGACGCAAAGCGCTGCGCGAGCTCCGGGGCATCCTCGAGCTGGCGCGGATGCAGCCCGACGATCGCGTGGTTCACGCCGGAGTCGCGCGCGGCGTGCAGCCGCTCGGCGGCCTGCTCCAGCCGGTCGGCCGCGAGGGCGCCGACGTTGTTCATCGCGATCTTGAGTGCAGCCGGATCGCGGCCGGCCTGCTCGGCGGCCTCGCGGGCGGGCGTCATCGCCTCCTCGGCGCGGTTGAGGTAGCCGGCGTGGGCGAGCCAGCCGTCGCCGAGCTCGCCGATCCGCCGCATCTGCTGCGGGCTGTCGCCACCGATCCAGATCGGCACGTGGCGGGGCGGCAGCGGGCGCGCCGTCCAACCGTCGACCGTGTGGAACTCGGTCTCGACGCCGTCCACCCACTCCTCGTCGAGCAGCGCGCGGATGACGCGCACGCTCGCCTCGAAGCGATCGCCGCGGCGATTCGTGGGCATGCCGAGGACTTCCATCTCCTCGCGCGCCCACCCCATTCCCGCGCCGAGCAGGAAGCGGCCGCCCGCGAGGTGGTCGATGCTGGCGACGAGCTTCGCCGTGTACGCCGCCGAGCGGTAGTTGAGCACGAGCACCGAGGTGCCGAGCCCGATCGTGCTCGTCACGCCGGCGACGAACGTCAGCTCCGTCAGCGGCTCGATGATCGAGTGGTCGACGTAGGTGCGGGGCGGCACCACGCCGTCGGGCGCGTAGGGGTAGGGCGAGCGCCACTCGCGCGGGAACATGACGTGGTCGTTGACCCATAGCGCGTCGAAGCCGGCGTCCTCGGCGGCACGCGCGTGCCGCATCACCAGGTCACGCGAGGCCGCTTCACCGAGCTGTGGCAGTTGCACTCCTACCTGCATCACGCCTCCGTTCGCGTCGCGAGGAACGTATGGAGCGCGCGCGTCCGGCGTCAAGGCGTCGCCACGCGCGGTGCAAGGCCCAGCCCGCGCCGCTACGATGCGCTCAGGGAGCTCCCCACGGGCGAAGCCGGGGAGCAGCCAGGAGGGCGGACGCGATGCACGAGGCGCTCACGGTGGAGAAGGATGGCGGGATCGCGACCTTCACGATCACGCGCCCGCGCGTCAACGCGCTCAGCCTGGACCTTCTGGAGTCCCTCACCGAGGAGCTCCAGCGCGCCGCCGAGGATCCGGAGGTCGTCGTGGCGGTGTGGCGCAGCGGCTTGCCCAACATCTTCAGCGCGGGCTTCGACCTCAACGACGAGTCGGGGCCGCCGATTGCCCATCACATGCCGGGCGAGCGCACGGTGCGCGTGCGCAACGCGCAGACGGCGCTGCTCGACATCCCGATCCCGATCATCGTCGCGGTGAACGGGCCGGCGGTCGGCCTCGGCCTGCTCATGCCGGCGCTCTGCGACATCGTGGTGGCGGGGCGCAGTGCGCGCTTCGGCCTGCCCGAGATCCAGATCGGCGCGATCGGCGGCGCCGGACACGCGCGCCGCATCCTGCCCGAGCCGGTGCTGCGCTACATGATGCTGACCGGCCGTCGCGTCACGCCCGAGTACCTCCAGCAGTGCGGCGCCATCGCGCTCGTCGTCGACGACGACCAGCTCGAGGAGGAGACGATGGCGATCGCGCGCGAGATCACGACGTACGACCCCGTTGTGGTGCGCAACAACAAGATCTCGCTCGAGATGCTGCGCGGCGTCGACGACGTCGCCACCGCGTACGCTATCGAGCACAAGTGGGGCGCGGCGATCCGCGCCTCCCGCGAGTAGCGAGGAGCCCGATGCCGAAGGCCCTCGAGGGCTACCGCATCTGCGACTTCACCGGCCAGCTCGCCGGCGCCGGTGCGACGCGCCACCTCGCGGCGTTCGGCGCCGAAGTGATCCGCATCGAGGACCCCGTCAACGAGGGCCGCTGGGACATCCTGCGCGGTCAGCCGCCGTACAGGGACGAGCGGCGCGGCATCAACCTCGGCGGCTCGTTCAACAACCACAACGTCGGCAAGCGCGGGATCACGCTCAACCTCCGCACCGAGCGCGGCAAGGAGTTGCTGACCGAGCTGGTGAAGGTGTCCGACGTGGTCTCGGAGAACTTCTCGGCCGGCGTGATGGACCGCCTCGGATTCGGCTACGACCAGCTCGAGGCGATCAAGCAGGACATCATCTACGTCTCGAACAGCGGCTTCGGGAAGCAGGGGCCGTACGGCACGTACAAGACGTGGGGTCCCATCGTGCAGGCCGTGTCCGGGCTCACGTGGACCTCGAAGCTGCACGACCGCGAGCCCGCGGGCTGGGGCTACTCCTACATGGACCACACCGGCGGCTACTACATGTGCATCGCCATCCTCGCCGCGCTGCATCACCGCAACATGACCGGCGAGGGCCAGTGGGTCGACATGTCCTGCACCGACGCAGGCGCCACACTCACCGGCCCGGCCATCCTCGACTACACCGTGAACGGCCGTCCGACGCGCCGCGACGGCCTGCCCGACTCGAACCACAACCGCTGGCCCGCGATGGCCCCGCACGCCGTCTACCCCGCGGACGGCGAGGACCACTGGATCGCCATCGCCTGTCGCGATGAAGCGGACTGGCACTCACTCGCCGCCGTGGTCGCCGAGCCGTGGACCGCCGACCCACGATTCGCCACCCTCGATGGCCGCATCGAGCACGAAGGCGCGCTCGACGCGGCGCTCGGCTCGTGGACCGGGTCGCGCGAGGCGTTCGCCACGGCGGAACGCCTGCGCGCTGCGGGCGTCCCCGCCTCGGCGGTGCAGCGCCCCGAGGAGCGCATCGACCACGACGAGAACACGAGCGCGTGGGGGCTGTGGCCCACGGTGCAGCAGACCGACATGGGCGACGTGCGCGTAGACGGCGTGCCCGCGCACCTGAGCGAGACCGAGTGGGAGCTCGAGCACGGCGCGCCGAACCTGGGCGAGCACAACGAGGAGGTCTACGGCGGACTACTCGGCCTCGACGGCGACGAGATCGCGAGCCTGCGCGAGGAGGGTGTGATTTGACTGCCCCATCTGCCCCCCACGGTCCGATGCACGGCCTGCGTGTCGTCGAGCTGTGCGAGGAGATCGGCGAGTTCGCCGGCAAGCTCCTCGCCGACATGGGCGCCGATGTCGTCAAGGTCGAGCCGCCCGGCGGCTCGCAGACGCGCTCCTACGCACCGTTCCTGGACGACGTGCCGCACCCGGACCGCAGCCTCTTCTTCTGGCACTACAACACGAGCAAGCGCTCCGTCGCGCTCGACCTCGACGGCGAGGAAGGGCGCGAGGCGTTCCGCAAGCTCGTCGCCGGCGCCGACGTGCTCGTCGAGGACCGCGCGCCCGGCTGGATGGCCGAGCGCGGCCTGGACTACGACGACCTGCGAGGCGACAACCCGGGCCTCATCCACTGCGCGATCACGCCATTCGGGCGCTCCGGCCCGCGCGCCGACGAACCCGTGACGGACCTCACGATCCTCGCCGGCGGCGGGCCTGTGTGGTCGTGTGGCTACGACGACCACTCGATCCCACCCGTGCGCGGCGGCGGCAACCAGGGCTACCAGACCGGGTGCCACTGGGCGCTGATCAGCATCCTTACCGCTGTGCTCTACCGCGACGGCGGCGGCGGCGGCCAGTTCATCGACGTGAACCTGCATGCCGCGTCGAACGTCACGACCGAGGCGGGCAGCTACCAGTGGCTCGTGGCGGGCGAGACCGTGCAGCGACAGACCGGCCGCCACGCCGGCGTGCGGCCTTCGGGGCCGACGCAAGTCCAGGCGAAGGACGGGGTGTGGATGAACACCGGCCTCTTCCCGCGGCGCCCGCACGAGTTCCGCATCCTCATCGACTGGATGCAGGAGCTCGAGCTCTTCGACGCATACGAGCAGTCGCCGCTGCTCGAGGTCGCCGCCGGCATGGACCGCATGCTCGACATGGGCCGCGCTGCCGAGGACCCCGAGGAGGCGGCGCTGCTCAGCGCGGGGCGTGAGGCCATGATCTTCCTCGTGGAACGCATGGACGCCTACGACTACTTCTACGGAGCGCAGGAACGCGGTTTCCAGGTCGGCATCATCTACGCGCCCGAGGACGTGATCGAAGACCCGCACTTCATCGCCCGAGGCTTCCGCACGGAGGTGGAACACCCCGAGCTGGGCCGCTCGTTCGTCTATCCCGGTGCGCCGTACGCCTTCCGCGGCTCGCCATGGGCGATCACGCGCCGCCCGCCACTGCCGGGTGAGCACACCGAAGAGGTGCTCGCCGAACTCGACAGCGACTGAGGACAGCACCATGACCGCATCACCCACCGGCAACGGACAGGCGAAGCCCCTCGCGGGCATCCGCGTCATCGACCTCGCGACCGGCTACTGCGAGATCGCGGGGCGGCTGCTCGCCGACATGGGCGCCGAGGTGATCAAGATCGAGCCGCCCGGCGGCCATCCCTCGCGACGGCACCCGCCGTTCGTCGATGGCCGCGAGGGCGAGCTCGACGGCTCGCTGCACTGGGCCGCCTACGCCATCGGCAAGCGCAGCGTTGTGCTCGACCTCGATGACGAGGGCGGCCGCGCCCGACTACGCGATCTGGCGCGCGGCGCAGACGTGCTCGTCGAGTCGCTCGAGCCGGGCGCGCTCGCTGCGATGGGGCTGGGCTACGAGGACCTGAGCGTGCTCAACCCCGCGCTCGTCTACGCCTCGATCTCGCCGTTCGGGCGGACCGGCCCGCACGCGCACCGGCCGGCCACCGACCTCACCCTGCAGGCGGCGGGCGGGCTCGTCTCGCTTCAGGGCGACGGCGACCGGCCGCCGATCCCCGTCGGCTTCCCGCAGGCGGGGCTGCACGCGGGGACGCAGGCCGCCGCCGACATCGTCGTCGCGTTGAACGAGCGAGACGACTCCGGGCGCGGCCAGCACCTCGACACGTCCATGCAGGCGTGCATCGTCTGGACGCTGATGGAGGCCACCGGCTTCCCGCCGAACGAGGGTGGCGACAAGCCAGGTCACGGCGATGACCGCGCCGAGCCCATCCCGCAGCGGATGCCCGGCCT
Source organism: Dehalococcoidia bacterium (assembly GCA_965208885.1). Taxonomy (GTDB): domain Bacteria; phylum Chloroflexota; class Dehalococcoidia; order UBA2979; family UBA2979; genus VXMT01. Next base: position 889,447 of record CBDBPS010000001.1, on the reverse strand, counting down.
CGACCTGCCGATCCTGCTTGAGGTGGCCGATGGCTACACGACGAACACGATGGGCGTCGCGCCGCCGCCCGCGCTGAACACCGTGAACTACGCCGTCGCCTGGATGCAGCAGGAGGGCTACGAGTGGCCCGGGCACCTCAAGGACATCGACTGGGAGCACTGGCACGAGGGCTGGGCCGTGCCGGGTGTGGAGCCCGACAGTGCGCCGCTCATGAACGAGGCCTTCCAGCACGTGCTCGCCTTCCTCCAGAGTAAGACGAAGGCCGAGCTGCACCCCTGGTCGATCGAGACCAAGGCCCTCGTCGCGAAGATCTCGAATGCGCAGGATCTGATCGAGGATCCGCAACTCGAGGCGCGCGAGTACTGGCGGCAGGTCGGAGGGCACACGGTGCCCGGCCCGTTCGCGCGCTTCTCGCGGACGCCGATCGGCTCGGTGGAGCCGCCCCCGGCGCTCAACGAAGGCGCGGCGCTGCTCGACGACCTGCGCGCACCCTCCGCGAACGGCACGGCTTCCGGGAACGGCTCGAACGGGCACCGCTCCAGGACCTTCGAGGGACTGAAGGTGGTCGACTTTGCGTGGTACGGAGTGGGACCCCTGATCGCGAAGGGGCTCGCCGACCATGGGGCGACCGTGGTGCATGTCGAGTCCGAGCAGCGCATCGACGGCCTGCGCATGGCTCCGCCGTTCAAGGACGGCGAGCGCGACATCAACAAGGCGCAGTTCTTCGCCAACTTCAACTCCTCGAAGCTCGGCGCCGCCATCAACCTGGCGACCGAGGACGGCCGCGAGATCGCCCGCGAGCTGACGCAGTGGGCGGACGTGGTCGTGGAGAGTTTCGTGCCGGGGACCATGGAGCGTCACGGTCTCGACTGGGCCACGCTCAGTCCCGACCACCCCGACCTCGTGATGGTACGGACCTGCCTGCGAGGGCAGACGGGGCCGGAGCGCCGCTACACGGGCTTCGGTACGCAGGGCTCGGCCCTCGCTGGACTCCACGCCGTGACCGGGTGGCCGGACCGGCCGCCCATCGGCCCCTACGGGGCCTACACCGACTTCCTGAATCCTCGCTTCGGGCTCCTGGCGGTGGCGTCGGCGCTGTTCGAGCGCCGCCGCAGCGGCACGGGGCAGCTGATCGACCTCGCGCAGGGCGAGGCCGCGATCCACTTCACGGCCCCGCTCGTGCTCGACTACGCGGCGAACGGACGCGTCGCCGGCCCAGCCGGTCACGACTCCATGACCGACGCGCCCAACGGTGTCTACGCGTGTCGCGGCACCGAGCGCTACGTCGCCATCTCGTGCGCGACGACGGAGCAGTGGCACGCCCTGCGCCGCGTCACCGCCATCGAGGGATTTGACAGCCCCACGTACGAGACGTACGAGGGCCGCCGCGCCGACCGCACGCGGATCGACGCTGCGCTGGCGGCGTGGTGCGCCGACCAGGACGGACAGGAGATCGCGTCGCAGCTGGCGGAAGCGGGCGTTCCCGCCTCCGCGGTGCAGCGGCCGAGCGACCTCTATGAGGACCCCCAGCTCGCGCATCGTGCGTTCTTTGTCACGCTCGACCATCCGGCCATGGGTCCAACGCCCTATGACGGCCTCGCTACGCAGTACTCGGGCTCGCCCGGCAGGCTCAGCAAGGCCGCGCCGCTCCTGGGCGAGGACACCAACTACGTCCTGACCGAGTTCCTGCGAGCATCCCCGGAAGATGTGGTGCGCTACGCCGAGAGCGGCGCACTCTCCTAGAATCGCGGAGCAGGCGTTCCGACTGGCATCGGGGCGACGGCATGCAGGGAGGATCCATGGCGGAGACGATGCGAGGGAAGACGGCCATCGTTGGTCTTGCCGAGACCACCTACTACAAGCGGGGCGGCGCCGAGGACGCCGAGTTCAAGCTCGGCCTCCAGGCCGTGCAGGCGGCCGCCGAGGACGCGGGCATCGACGTGCGCGACATCGACGGCTTCTGCTCGTACAGCAACGACCGCAACGATCCGACGCGTTTCCACACCGCGCTCGGCCTCCGCGACCTCAAGTGGTCGTCGATGGTCTGGGGCGGGGGCGGCGGCGGCTGTGCCGGGGCGGTGGCGATGGCCGCGGCGGCGGTGCACGCCGGGATCGCGACGAACGTGGTGGTGTTCCGGGCGCTGGCGCAGGGTCAGTTCGGGCGCTTCGGAGCGGCGAGCGCGACCGGCGCGCTGCAGGGTGCACCGGCATACACGCAGCCGTACGGGCAGATGTCGCCGGCACAGTCGTACGCGATGAAGGTCACGCGCTTCATGCACGACCACGGCGTGCAGCAGACCGCGCTGCGCGCCGTCTCGCTCGCGAGCTACTACCACGCCCAGCGCAACCCTCGAGCCGTCATGTACGGCCGCCCGCTCGACGAGGAGCGATACGACAACTCGCGCTGGATCGTCGAGCCATTCCACCTCTACGACTGCTGCCAGGAGAACGACGGCGCGGCCGCAGTCATCGTCACCACGGCCGAGCGCGCCCGCGACATGAAGAACAAGCCCGTCTACATCCTCGCCGGCGGGCAGGGCTCGCAGTACCGGCAGTCGGCGTGGGCGCACAACGCCCCGGACTACGGCACGTCGAACTTCAAGAACAACGCGAAGTCGCTGTTCGACATGGCGCAGGTCAAGCCGGAGGAGGTCGATGTCGCGCAGGTCTACGAAAACTTCACGGGCGGCGTCGTGATGAGCATCGTCGAGCACGGCCTCATCCCCGTGGAGCAGGCCAACGAGGAGTTCACGCTCGACAACTTCCGCTTCGACGGCGGGAAGCTGCCCCTCAACACCTCCGGCGGCAACCTCGCCGAGTGCTACATGCACGGCTTCGAGCTGGTCATCGAGGCAGCGCGCCAGGTCCGGGGCGAGTCGACCGCGCAGGTCGAGGACCCCGACATCTCGCTCGTCGCCGGCGGGCCGATGGTGGAGCCGACGAGCAACCTGCTCCTCGGCGCGCAGGTGTAGGGCGGAGGCTCACGATGGCGAACGCAACCAGGGCCGACGTCGAAGCCGGCGGCAGCTACCTCCCGACGCCCGTCGCCACGCCCGTCGCAATGGTCGACGGGCTCGACACCCCGTACTACGAGGGCAAGGAGCGCGACGAGCTGTGGGTGCAGTACTGCACCGGCTGTGACGCGCACCAGTGGGGGCCGGAGTGGATCTGCCACGGCTGCCTCGGCTCGGACATCGAGTGGCGGCAGGTGGCGCCCGAGGGCCGGATCTTCTCGTGGGAGCGGATCTGGCACCCGGTCCACCCCGACCTCGCCGAGGCCGTGCCCTACGTGGTCGTGCTGATCGAGCTCCCGCACGCCGACGACATCCGGATGGTCGGCAACCTCCTCGGCGACCCGGAGGAGGAGATCGTCATCGGGACGGAGGTCGAGGCGGTGTTCGAGCACCACCCCGATCACGATCCGCCCTACACTCTCGTGCAATGGTCCCGGAAGTAGGGGCCACGCAACGGAGCAACGCAGACGCGCCGGCCCAGGCCTGAGCGCCCAGGCCGCTCCCCGGCATACCTCGGGGCGCGGGGAAGGATGAGGACATGGACTTCGAGATGCCCGCGGAGGTGCTCGACTTCCGCCAGCAGGTGCAGGACTTCATCGTCTCGCACCGCACACCCGAGCTCGACGCCGAGATCGCCGAGCACCACATCCACGGCTACGGCCCCGCCTCGAGCGCCTTCATGAAGGCGATGGCGCAGGAAGGCCTCGCCGCCGTCGCGTGGCCAGAGGAGTACGGCGGACAGGGCAAGGGCGCGCTCTTCCTGTGGACCCTCGCCGAGGAGTGCGCGCGTGAGGGCGTGCCGTTCGACAACCTTACCTTCATCTCCGTCGGGCCCAGCATCATGCGCAACGGCACCGAGGAGCAGAAGCAGGCGATCCTCCCCAAGGTGCTGACCGGCGAGATCAACTTCGCCCTCGGCTACACCGAGCCGAACGCCGGCACCGACCTCGCCTCGCTGCAGACACGCGCCACCCGCGACGGCGACGAGTGGGTGATCAACGGACAGAAGATCTACACCTCGTCCGCCCACCTCGCGACGCACGTCTGGCTCGCCGCGCGCACGGAGCCCGACGCGCCGAAGCACCGCGGCATCTCGACCTTCGTGCTGCCGCTCAACACCCCCGGCATCACCGTCCGCCCGCTGTGGGTCATGGGCGAGGGCCGCACCAACGAGACGTTCTGGGAGGACGTGCGCATCCCCGCCGACTCGCTGATCGGCGAGGAGAACCGCGGCTGGTACATCGTCAGCGGCGCGCTCGACCTCGAGCGTGTGGCGATCGGCACCTACCGCCCGCTCGAGAAGACCGTCGAGGACATGGTGGCGTACATCAAGGACCAGCGACCCGAGCTGGAGGGGGACGCCTTCGCCCGCCAGTCCGTGGCGGACGCGCTGATGCGCGTCGAGGTCGCCCGCGCGCTCGCGACGAACAACGCCGCGATGGTGCACAGCGACCTCATCCCGACGATGGAAGCCTCGATGGGCAAGGTGTGGACGACCGACTCCCGCGAGCGCGTCAACGACGCCTTCATGGACCTCCTCGGGCGCTCCGGCGGCATGCAGGCCGGTAACGAGGACGCCCCGCTCGGAGGCGCGCTCGACGGCGCGTGGCGCAGTTCCCCGGTGGGACGCTTCGGCGGCGGCACCAACGACATCCAGCGGCGCATCATCGCCAACCGCGGCCTCGGGCTGCCTCGCTAGCCGCCGTCCCCTCTCCCCGGCGGGAGAGGGGCGCGGCGAGCGCTGTCCCAGGGAGGACGACATGGATATCCGTCTCAGCGAGCTGCAGGAGTTGCTCCGCGCCAACGCGCAGGAGTTCTTCGAACGAGAGGTCACCTTCGAACGCATCCGTGAAATCGAGGCGGCCGACACGCCCGACGTGCAGCTGTGGGAGCAGATGGTCCAGCTCGGCTGGACCTCGCTGCCCATCGCCGAGGAGTACGGCGGCCAGGGCGGCACCCTGCTCGACACCTCGATCCTCGTCAACGAGGCATGCCGCGTGGCACTGCCCAGCCCATTCACGTCGACGCTCATCGGCGCCACCGCAGTGCAGGCGCACGGCTCCGAGGACGTGAAGAGCACGCTGCTGCCGCGCCTGGCCGAGGGCCTCGCGATCTCCTCGGCCGTGCTCGAGGCCGACGACGCGATCTACGGCGACCCGCAGACCACCTCGGACGGCTCGACCGTGAGCGGCGAGAAGCGCTTCGTCGAGTTCGGCGCGACCAGCGACGTGCACCTCGTCACGGCGACGCGCAACGGATCGCAGGGCATCGCCGTCGTCTCGCGCGACCAGGCCGGCGTGGAGCTCACGCCCGTCCAGACCATCGGCGCGATTCCCCAGACCCACGTCCGCTACGACGGCGCCTCCGTCGACGGCTGGATCGAGGGCGCGGACGCCGTCGACGGCCTGCGCGATCTCGGCACGGCGCTCACGGCGTTCGAGGCCTACGCGTACGCGCAGAAGGCGCTCGACCTCACCGTCGACTACGTGCAGCTACGCGTGCAGTTCGGCCAGCCTCTCGGCGCGTTCCAGGCGGTGCAGATGCGCTGCGCCGACATGGCGACGCTCGTCGAAGGCTCGCGGTTCCTCTCGCAGGAGCTGTTGTGGAAGATCGACCAGGGCCAGGCGACGCGCCGCGACGTGGCGATGGTCAAGGCGATCACCTCGAAGATGGCGCCGCAGGTGCTCCAGGACTGCCACATGCTGCACGGCGGCATCGGCTACATGCAGGAGTACGACCTGCACTTCTTCACCCGCCGCGGCAAGGAAGCCTCGCTGCGCTGGGGCTCGGCCCGCGAGACGATGAACGTCGTCGTGGACACCGCCTTCGCATAGCGCGCGGAGGCTCCGCGGCACGACCTCAGTCGGGGGCATCGTCAGGCGACGACGCCCCGCTCTTTGAGCGCTGCGATCGACTCGGGCGACTCGCCGAGTTCCGCGAGCACCTCGTCGGTGTGTTGGCCGAGGTATGCCGGCGCGCCGCGCACGTCGCCTGGTGTGCCGAGCAGCTTCGGCGCGACGCCGACGTGGCGTGCCGTGCCCGCGCCCTCGACCTCCACGTCGAGCGCCATCTCCCGCTCCTGCTGGTGGGGGTCGTCGAGCATCTCGTCGAGGTCGAGCACCGGCGTCAGGCACGCGTCGAGGTGGCCGAGGTCGGCGAACCACTCATCGCGCGGTCGCTCACGGAATCGCGCGGCGAACGCGGCCTGCATCTCGGCCTGCCGTCCGGGGTCGTTCTGGTGGGGGACGAACTCCTCGAAGCCGAGGGCGTTGCAGAGCTCTTCGAAGAAGTACGGCTCGATCGCGCCGACGCTGACCCAGCGCCCGTCGGCGCACTCGTAGACCTGGTAGTAGCAGCGCGCGCCTGAGAGCGTGTGGTCGCCGCGGCGCGGCGGCCCCGCGCCCGCCAGCATCGTCGCGACGTGCGAGATCATCAGCGAGGCGACGCCGTCCGACATCGCGGCGTCGACGTCCTGGCCGTGGCCGGTGCGTTCGCGCGCCTGTAGCGCCAGCAGGATGCCGAAGGCGGCCATCAGTCCGCCGCCGGCGAAGTCGGCGATGATGTTGAGCGGGATCACCGGGTCGCCGTCGGTGGTCCCGATCGACCCCAGCGCCCCCCCGACCGAGATGTAGTTGATGTCGTGCCCGGCGCGCGGCTCGTACGGTCCGGTGCGCCCGAAGCCCGAAACCGAGCAGGTGATGATGCGCGGGTTGATTGCCTCGAGGCTCGCGTAGTCGATGCCGAGCCGGGTCGTCACGCCCGGCCGGAAGCCGTCGATGACCACGTCGGAGCGCTCGACGAGCGAGCGGAAGATGCGCCGGCCGTCCTCGTCGCGAAGGTTGATGGCGGTGCCGCGCTTGTTGCGCCGGATCGCGTCGTGGGCCAGCACGCGCGCCCCCGCCTCGCTCCTCGGTGCACCGGAGCGCACGTTGAACCGCGCGACGGCCCCGGGGGGCACCTCGACCATGAGCACGTCGGCGCCGAAGTCGGCGAGAAGCATGGAGGCGTACTGGCCGGGCGGAGTGCGGGAGAGGTCGAGGACGCGCACGCCCTCCAGCGCCATGGTCATCGGGTGCCTCCTCGGTGTTGCGAGGGGAGGGTAGCTCGCGGGGGTGTGCGGGACGAGGGTGGGAGGTACGGATGAGGCGTCATGAGCGTCTCAGAGCTGAATCGATAATAACGGCGGCGTCTGGTTTCGCTGCCGCTAACAAGCAGGCCGCATTGCTCCCAGAGTTAGCGATTCAGGCATGAAGCAAAAATAAGAGCCAGAGTCTCTCTCGCTACCGCTAATAACGGGACGGCTCCGCGAGTGTTATTTGTGGATCACGGCGATTCCGATAATAATGTTGGTCCGCGCGTGGCGAGGAGACGAGTGCCGTGACATCGCCGACCCAGCAGACCCGTGAGCCGCATGGTCGGTGGGTGGATGCCCCCGGCGGCTATCGAGCCTACGTGCCCGCCCCGGCCCCACCGCCCCTGACCTGGAACGTCGACCTCGCCATGAGCCTCTCAGCGGCCGACCTGGCTGTCGGGAGACTCGCCGGCGAAGGAAGGCGCCTCCCGAACCCGCACATCCTGATCCGGCCGTTCGTCCGCAAGGAAGCCGTCCTGTCCAGCCGCATCGAGGGGACCCAGGCCACGCTGGGCGAGCTACTCGCCGCCGAGGCAGGCGCGTCCGTCGAGCGCAGCCGGGACGACCTGCGCGAGGTCGGGAACTACGTCGTCGCGCTCGAATACGGGCTTGCTCGCCTCGAGTCGTTGCCGGTGTCGTTGCGTCTCGTCCGCGAGCTGCACGAGCGTCTGATGCGCGGCGTGCGGGGCGAGGTCGCCACTCCCGGCGAGTTTCGGCGCAGCCAGAACTGGATCGGGCCGCCGGGTAGCACGTTGAACGGCGCGACCTACGTGCCTCCGCCGCCTCTGGAACTGATGGCGTGTCTGGACGCGTGGGAGCGCTTCATGCACGACGAGACGTTGCCGGCGCTGGCGCATGCCGCCATCGCCCATGCCCAGTTCGAGGCGGTCCACCCGTTCCTCGACGGCAACGGGCGCGTCGGGCGGCTGCTCATCACCCTCTCGCTCGTCGCGCGAGGGGTCATGCCCTCGCCGCTGCTGTACCTGAGCGCGTGGTTCGAGGCCACGCGCGACGAGTACTACGCGCGGCTGCTGGGCGTGACGCGGCGCGGTGAGTGGGAGGAGTGGCTGACCTACTTCCTCCGAGGCGTCGTGCGGCTGTCGGAGGATGCGGTCGGCCGGATCCAGCGCCTCGACGACCTCCTCGCCGGATGGAGGCGCGAGCTGGCCGGTGGCAGGTCGCGACAGCCGGAGTTGGCGCTCGACCTCTTTGCCGAGAATCCGTTCTGGACCGTCGGCGGCGTGGCCGAGCGACTCGGCGTGGCGTTCACGACCGCCCAGCGAGCCATCGACCGCCTCGTCGCAATCGAGGTGGCCGCCCAGGTGGGGGACGCTCAGCGCAACCGCGTCTACTGCTCCGGCGCGATCCTCGAGTTGCTGGAGGAGGAGCCACGCTTCGCCAACAACACGTCCGTGGCGTGACGATAGGCCTGCGGCAGGCGGCTATAGTCGGTCGCCGAGGGCCGCGGCGTCGAGGCGAGCGTCGGGATCGGCGCGCCCGTCGATGAAACCGATGCCTTCCTCCGCTAGCACCTTGGCCGGATCGCGCTTGTCTTCGGGGTCCCCCCACTGAAAGCCCTCTGAGACCCGGCCATTCGCGTCAAGCACGCGGTACCCGAGCCGACAGCCGTCCTCCGGGCAGCGGGTAATATGCTGGCCCACGGCCTGCGCGGAACTGCCGATGGCATCTGCGAGATCGCCGTACGTAGTCCACTTGCCCGCATGTACGTGTCCCAGCAAGGCGTGGAGGTCGGCCCGGAACCGCGCCGACGAGCGGCTGCGCCGGAACCCCGCAAGCGACGCAAGCGTGTCGTCGGACTCCGTTCGCCACAGGGAAGGACCTGCCAATGTGCCGGGGCGCTCGCCTGTCGCACGTTCCACGATCTCTTTCGCCAGGCCGGTCGGGCTGTACGTCTCACCGTCGCTTTCCCAGGTGAGAGGCTGGCCCCGGACGTTGCGCCAGATCGCGCGGCCGCGCCTCGGATCAGCAGCTATCCAGTTTGCGACGGGCTCGCGTGCAGTCGCGGGCCGAAGGGCGTCGACGGCGAGTTCGAGTGGCGCGCCATCATCGAGGGTGCCCTCGCCGACCAGCGTGATCACGGCGTTCGTCTCGCGCCTCGTTCGCGCACGCTCCTGCGCGTCCCGCCTCTCCATCTGTCGGGGCGAGACCGTGAAGTCCTCGACGTCGCGCACGGGCCAGACCTGAGAGACGGCGAGCACGATGTCGTTCGCTGTGCGGTAGGCGTTGAACTCGATCAGCGCAACATCGATGCCCATCTCGGTCAGCCACACAGCGCTCGCCGTGACCTGCGGCGGGAAGCTCGCAGCCATCAGCACGATCCGCGGTTCGCGGAGGAGATCCGAGCCGAACTCACCGTCGACATGTTCCTCCAGTTGGGCGAGGGCGTCCTCTCGCGAGACCTCCTGGTTGCTGACTCGCGACAGGTACTCGGCGTGACGCTCCACGAGCGTCTCGGGCGTGAAGCGGCTGACGAACGCCGCGTACTTGATCGCCTGCATCTCGACGGTGTCGGGCGCGGGCCCGCGCTTCAACTCGACCACTACAGGCCGCCCGTCGCCGTCCAGCCCGAGCAGATCGAGGCGATCTGCCGCGCGGCCGCCACGCGCCTGCCAGCGGTCGAACTCGAGGGTCACAATCAGGACATCGTCACCGAGGATCTGAGGGTTGTTGCGCACCCATTCCTGCAAGTCGGCGCGTTCCTCGAGGCTTGCCTCGGCGAGGCTGATCAGTTGTGCGGCCTGAGCCGCGCCTGGCTGGACCGTGAAGATCAACTCGTTGGGCATGAAGTAGTCCTCCGCCGCGCGAAGCAAGATACGCAACGCCGACAGCGGCGTCACGAGGGAGACGCGGCCCGCCGCCGCACACAGCAAGACGCCCGCCGGATGGCGGGCGTCTGCGCATTGCAACTGAAGCGCGGCTGCTAGCGTGAGCCTCGCAGGCGCGGGTCCAGGATGTCGCGGACCACGTCGCCGAGCAGGTTGAAGCTCAGCACCGTGATGGCGATCGCGAGGCCGGGGAACAGTGCCAGCCACGGTGATGTCTCGATCGACTCACGGCCACGGCTGAGCATCAGGCCCCACGAGGCGTCGGGCGGCTGCGTCGCCAGGCCGAGGAAGCTGAGCGCGCCTTCGATCAGAATGGCCGACCCGAACCCCGCCGAGACAAGGATGAGGATTGGCGCCACCACGTTCGGCAAGATGTGCTGCAACAGCACGCGAACCGGGCTAGCTCCAATCGATCGTGCCGCCTCGATGTAGGTGTTCTCCTTCACCGAGAGCACGGCGCTGCGGATCACACGCGAGTTGTTCACCGCCACAATGAGAGCGATGGCGAGCACTCCGTTCGTCGTGGAGGGCCCGATCACACTCACGATGGCCATCGCCAGCAGGATGGCGGGGAACGACTGGATGGCGTCCACGACACGCTGGACCACCAGGTCAACCCAGCCGCCTGCGAACCCGGAGATGAGTCCGATGACCGCGCCGGCCAGGGTGCCGAAGCCCACCGTCAGGAACCCGACGTACAGGGAGATCCTCGCGCCGTACATGACGCGCGTGAGGATGTCGCGGCCGATGCCGTCCGACCCGAGCCAGTGACCCGCTTCGCCCGGCGCGACGAACTTGTCGCGCGAGATCGCCTGCGGGTCGAAGGGCGATACGTAGGGCGCCGACAGTGCGACCACGATCAGGATGATGATGACGACACCCGAGCCGGCGCCTACCGGCGTTCGGGCGATCTTGATGACCGCGTCGATCGCCGGATGCCGCTGGCTGGCGGCAAGGTCTTGAAAAGTGGTGTCTTCAACTTGTGCGGCTGAAGCCATCGTTCGCTCCGCTCTCTACGCTTGTATGCGCGTGTGCCTACGAGTACCGGATCCGCGGGTCGATCACTGCGTACGACAGGTCGATCAGCAGGTTCGACACGATGAACAGGATGGCGGTGAAGAACACCACGCCCTGCACCACCGGGTAGTCGCGCACCTGGATTGCCTCGAATCCCAGCGTCCCGACGCCCGGCAGCGAGAACACCACCTCGACGATGACGAGACCACCGAGGAGGAACGTGAGCTGGCTGCCCATGATGGTGATCACGGGGATCAGCGCGTTCCGTAGCGCGTGCTTGAAGATGATCACGCGCTCGATCAGCCCCTTCGCGCGGGCCGTGCGCACGTAGTCCTGCCGCAGCACCTCGAGCATCGCCGAGCGCGTCATGCGGGCGTTAATCGCACTGGAGCGATAGCCGACGATGAGCGCGGGGAAGACGAAGGCCTGCATGTTGGCCCACGGGTCCTCCCACGGGGGTGTGTAGCCGAAGTCTGGTAACCATCCCACCCACACGGACAGGATGTACAGGAGCATGGTCGCCAGGAAGAAGTCCGGGACGGATAGCCCCGTGATGGAGAACATCCTGGCGGCATAATCCATCCAGCTGTCCTGTCTCACAGCCGAGATGATGCCTAAGGGAATGGCCGTGACCACCGCCACGATCATCGCCATCATGGCGAGCTGGATCGAGACGCGTGAGCGCGTCGCGAGCGTCTCAAGGACATCGCGGCCGGTCCACAGCGAGACACCGAGGTCGCCCTGAAGCACGCCGGTGACCCAGTCCACGTACTGCACCGGGAAGCTCTTATCGAGCCCCAGCTCGGCGCGCATCTCGTCGACGTCCTCCTGTGTGAGGTAGCCCGACTCGGAGAGTCGCGCCATGACCACGTCACCGGGCTGCAGGCGCAGCAAGCCGGCAATGAGGATGGTCACGATGAGCAACGAAGGCATCGCGACTACGAGCCTTCGGATGATGTAGCGACCCATAGGTCAGGCCCTTCTCCCTGTGCACGCCCCGGAGCGGGGGTGCACCATCATAGGCGAGGCTGAATCATAGTGTGCAACCGCGCCTTTCGTCTCCCTCATGTGTAGCGGATCCTCGGATCCAGTGCCGCGCAGGCGATATCGACCACCAGATTCACTCCGATCACCGTCACTGCGGTGAGGAACAGTACCGCCCCCATGACGGGGTAGTCGACGATGAGCGCTCGCTGCAGAGCAAGGTATCCGACTCCAGGTAGTCCCAGTGCGACCTCGACCATCAGTACGCTCCCTAGCAGCAGGGGAAACGTACCGACTGCTGCGCGCAGCGCGCTCACCGCCGCGTTGCGAAGCACGTGCTTGGTCGCGATCGCCGTGTCGCTGAGGCCCTTCGCCCGAGCAGCTAGCACGTAGTGGTGATCGGGTTCATCGCCCTGGGCTGATCTCGCCCCGATCGCCGTGCGCGCGCCGGTATACCACCCGGCTGCGAATCCCCCAACGACAAGAGCCGCGATCGGCGATTCGGGCGCACCCCAGCGCGTGTGATCCGCCGGCGTCCAGCCCATCAGGGCGTAGAGCGTGTATGCGCCCATGATCGTGATGATGAATTCGGGCGTCGCTGCTCCTATCCGCAAGATCGAGGCGGACCAACGATCGAGTCGGCCGCCCGGCCTCATGGCTGCGCCTACGCCGTGTGCCATGGCGATGGTGAGTGCGACCATAAGCGCGATGAGCATCAAGCCGACCGAGACGCGCGAGCGTGCCCCAATCTCGTCCATCACACCTCGTTCGGTCCACCACGATGTTCCGAAATCGCCTCGGAGTGCGCCTCCGACCCACTCGACGTAACGCTGTGAGAAGCTCTGCCCGATCCCGAGCATGGTGCGAAGCTCCGCCATCTCCTCGTCGCCAAAGACATCTCCCCCGAGCAACCGTTCATCGGAGATGAGTTCCCGGAGACCCACCGTCACCGTGGACACGACGAGCAGCGCCGGCAGTGCGAGGAGTAGTCTGCGGACGATGTAGCGACCCATGGTCGGCTCCATCCTGGTCCGGCGCTCTCACTGGAGACACGCTCCCGACCAAGCCTCGGATCCACGTTCCAGTCCCCCGGCGATGAAGCGGGCGCGCGCCGAGGGGGTTGCCGGCGCGCGCCCGGGGCTCCCTACGAGTAGCGGATCCGCGGGTCGATCACCGCGTAGGAGAGGTCGACCAGCAGGTTCGTGCCGATGAACAGCAGCGCCGTGAACAGCACCACGCCCTGCACCACCGGGTAGTCGCGCACCTGGATCGCCTCGAACCCCATCGTCCCCACGCCCGGCAGCGAGAACACCACCTCGATGATGACGAGGCCGCCGAGGAGGAAGCTGAGCTGGCTCCCCATGATCGTGACCACGGGGATGAGTGCGTTGCGCAGCGCGTGCTTGACGATGATCACGCGCTCCAGCAGTCCCTTGGACCGCGCCGTGCGTACGTAGTCCTGCTGGAGCACCTCGAGCATTGCCGAGCGCGTCATGCGTGCGCTGATGGCGCTGAAGCGGTATCCGACGATGAGCGCGGGGAAGATGAAGGCCTGCACGTTGGCCCACGGGTCTTCCCACGGCGGCGTGTAGCCGAAGTTCGGCAGCCACCCCACCCACACCGAGAGCACGTAGAGGAGCATGGTGGCGAGGAAGAAGTCCGGCACGGACAGCCCCGTGATGGAGAACATCCTCGCCACATAGTCCATCCAGGTGTTCTGTCTCACCGCCGACAGGATGCCGAGGGGAACCGCGGCCAGCACCGCGACGGTCATTGCCATCAGCGCCAGCTGCACGGAGACCCGCGACCTCGTGGCGAGCGTCTCGAGCACGTCACGCCTGGTCCACAGCGATTCACCGAGGTCGCCGCGCAGTACGCCGGTGATCCAGTCTGCGTACTGCACCGGGAAGCTCCGGTGCAGCCCGAGTTCCTCGCGCATCACTTTGATCTCGTCGTCGGTGAGGTAACCCGCCTCGGAGAGCATGGCCATGACGACGTCGCCGGGCTGGAGACGGATCAGGCCGGCGATGAGGATGGTCACGATGATGAGTGACGGTATCGCGATCAGCAGCCTGCGAGTGATGTACGAACCCATGGTGAGTCCCCTGTCCCGGGCGCCCGCGGCATCGACGCCGCGCTCACGGCCGGCGCCTCGCGGCGGGTCGTCCGTGCTACCCGGCGGGGCTCCGTGGCCCCGCCGTCCCCCCGACATGTCCGCGAGGGGAAAACGGGGACTCTAGCGATCTGGCAGGATTTGTCAAGTCACCTACGCGCTTAATCTGATCTTGCACACGAAGACACAGCAGCCGACGCTCGGGCCTTCGATCGAGGCGTCTGCCGGTTCCGCGTCCCGCGGGAGCCGTGCGCCCCGAGAGGAAAACGGGGACTCTAGCGATCCGGCAGGATTTGTCAAGCCGTTGGCTGGGTCGGGAATCGCTGGACTGCGTTGCCGGGCAAGGGATCGGTGAGCCTGAGCGCGGCCTCGGTGGCCTCGCTACTCGGGCCAGGTGTGTTGTGTGAACGCCCAGTCGAGCAGGGCCGCCGCGTCCGTGACGCGGTCCGGGGCGTTGAGCAGGACGACGTATACGCGCCGCCCGTCCTGTGTCGCCGAGGCCACGAGCGTGAGGCCCGCCTCCTCGGTCCAGCCCGTCTTCACGCCGTCGGCGCCCTCGTAGGTCGAGAGGAAGGCGTTGAGCGTGCGCATGTCGATGACACGTGAGCCCTCGGCGGTCCACGCGTGGGTGCGCGAGACTTCGACGAACGCGGGCAGCGTCATCGCGTAGCGCGTGAGCATCGCGAGGTCGCGGGCGGTGCTGTACTGCGCCTCGTCGTGCAGGCCGTGCGGGTTCGCGAATTGCGTGTCGGTGAGGCCGAGCCGACGCATGAGTGCGTTCATCGCCCCGACGAACGCCTCGTCGGAACCGGCGACATGGCGGGCGATGGCCAGCGCCGCGTCGTTGCCGGAGCGCAGCATCAGGCCGTACAGCAGGTCGCGCATGGTGAAGCAGTCCCCGGGCTCCAGGCCCATCAGGCTGCTGTCCGCATCCAGGGTCGCGAGGTCGACGTTCGTCCGGACCCAGGCTTCGATGTCGCTGCCCTCGATGGCGAGGATGGTGGTGACGATCTTGGTGAGGCTCGCCAGCGCCAGCCGCGTATCGGGGTTGTGGCTGTACAACACCGTACCCGACGCCTCGTCCACCACGATCGCGCTCACCGCGTCGATCGCCGGCGCGGGCCCGCCGACGAGCGTCGGCGCTCCCGCGCGCGGCGGCGGCAGGACACCGACGTTGTTGAGGCGTGTGGCCTGTGCGGACGGCGGCGCTGTGTACACGAGGAGCGCGGTGCTCGCCGGGATGCGCCCGCCGGGGAAGTGCGCGTACCACGCACGGTTCACGAACGACGGCGCCCCGACGACGTAGCCGATCCAGCGCTCCTCGCTGGTCACCCAGATGGTCCGCAGCGTGACGCCTCGTTCGGCTGCTGCGGAGACGATGCCGGTAACCGTCCCGCCGCCCCATGTGACCAGGCCCGGCCCGCCCTGCATCGGCAGGGAGCCGTAGAGGCCCGGTGGGGTGGACCGCGTGTCGCACACAGGCGTCGTCTCGGACGGCACGAGGTACATGTCGGCCGCCCAGCCGCGTATCCCGCCTTGCTCGATGCGCTGCCACGTGAACCCATCGGCGTCGACGGCCCCCTCGAGGACGCGCACCTCGGAGCCGTGCTCGGCGCAGCCGACTTGCTCGCCCTCGAGCGAGGGCTCGGCGCGGACGCGCAGGCAGTCACCCTCGGCGCTGACGATCGCGGTCGACCCCGGTTGCAGCCGAGCAGCGAACGGCGCCTGGGTATCGAGCAGCGGGGTGGAGGCGGCACGGGTGTGCGATCCCGGGAACGCGGCGAGCGGCCCGAGCGTGAGGGAAACAAGGGTCAGCAGCAGGACGAGACGGCTCACGTCTGAGCAGCTCCGAACGGACTAACCCCGCCACTTCGAGGATACAGGATCGCGTCGGTCCGGCGGCCCCACCCGCCGCTTCGTTGCGTAACTCGCGCCGATCGGGTACGTCAGGGGCATGCTGGAGTGGATCGGCCAGGCAACGCAGGACGGCGCAGTCCTCGAACGGCGCTTCGACATCGTGCATGCCGAGGGGCCTGACGGCGCGGAGACACGCGTGCCGGGCGTGCTCTGGACGCCGGCGGGAGCCTCGGGGCCCGTGCCGCTCGTGCTGATCGGTCACGGCGGCGCCGGCCACAAGCGCGACGACAGCCGCCTCGACTACGCACACAGCTACGTCGCAAGCGGGCTCGCGGCCGCGGCGATCGACGGGCCGTTCCACGGCGACCGCGCCCCCGCCGAGCCGGGCGAACGAACCTACGACGAGGCCCTCGTCGACTCGATGGTCACCGACTGGCGCGCGACCCTCGACGCACTGGTGGCGCTCGACGCCATCGACGGCGAGCGCGTCGGCTACGGCGGCGTGTCGATGGGGACGATGTTCGGGCTCCCGTTCATCGTCGCCGACGACCGCGTTGGCGCGGCGGTGCTCGGCCTGTGCGGACTGCGCGGCGACGGCGAGGTGGACGACGGGCTCTACGGGCGCCTCGCCAGGGACGCGCCTCGCCTCGACCGCCCCGTGCTGTTCGTCATGCAGTGGGATGACGAGCTGTTCGAGCGGGACTCGGTGCTCGCGCTGTACGACGCGCTCGGGTCGGCCGACAAGCGGCTCGTGGCCAACCCCGGCGGCCACGCCGAGACGCCGCCGCACGTGCGCCTGACCACCCACGGGTTCCTCGTGGAGGCGCTCACTCAACCACCGCCGTAGCGCTGAGGCCCAGCGCGGGCGGCTGCGCGGGCGCTGGCCTAGAATGGCTGTCATGGAAGTAGCAAACGAACTCATGGTGCGCGGCATCGTCGTCGGCGTGTTCATGGAGAACTGCTGGGTCGTCGGCAACCGCCGCACCGGCGAGGCGATCTGCATCGACCCCGGCGGCGACCACGACGAGGTGCTCGCACTGGCGGCCGACATGGGCGTCACCATCAAGACCATCGCCAACTCGCACGCCCACGTCGACCACATCATGGGCGTCCACGGCGTGCAGAGTGCTACAGACGCGCGGTTCCTCCTCCACCAGGAAGATCTCGACCTGCTCCGCAACGGCTGGCCCGACGGCGCACGCCAGATGGGCTTCGACCTCGAGCAGGGCGCACCGGAGCCCCAGGGCTATGTGACCGAGGACGACGTCGTAGAGGTCGATGGGCTCCGCCTGCGCGTGATCGTGACGCCCGGTCACACCACCGGCTCGGTGAGCTACTACGAGGAGAGCGCGGGGCTGCTCTTCAGCGGCGACACGCTGTTCCGTGGCTCGATCGGCCGCACGGACTTCCCCGGCGGGTCGTACGACCAGGAGATGCAGAGCATCACCGAGAAGCTGCTCGCCCTCCCGGACGAGACCCTCGTGCTGCCCGGCCACATGCAGGAAACCCAGATCGGGTTCGAGCGCGAGCACAACCCGTTCGTGCTGGACTGGCAGCGCCGCCAGGCCGCCGCCGAGCGCTAGCCCGTCTCAACGCCACGGCCAGACCGCGCCCACGCGACGGACGAGCCGGGACAGCTCGCCTTGCGTCGCCGCGCCCGGAGTGCGGCGTGTCTCCACCTTGTGCATGCGCCCGAAGAGCGAGTGCGTGCCGACGATCTCGACC
Source organism: Dehalococcoidia bacterium (assembly GCA_965208885.1). Classification (GTDB taxonomy): domain Bacteria; phylum Chloroflexota; class Dehalococcoidia; order UBA2979; family UBA2979; genus VXMT01. The sequence continues at coordinate 871,758 of CBDBPS010000001.1, read as the reverse complement.
TCGCCGTGGTCGGCGAGCGTCGTGAGGTGGCGCTGCACGATGCGCCCTCCCGGCTGGCCGGCGACGGCGCAGACCATGGCGGCCATGAACGCGTTCGGCAGGCGCTGGCCACCCCGGCCGAACGCCAGCATGAGCGTCGCGCCGAGCGCTGCGAGCGCGGCGGTCACCACGATGTTCGTCCCGCACAGCGGTGAGACGGCAAGGCTCGCCTGACCGGCTTGCAGGCGCTGCAGCGCCTCCTTCGCGGCCCGGTCGAGCGTATCCGTGTCCACCTCGCCGACGATCACGAAGCCGTCTACGCCGGCTCGCCCGGCGAGGCGGCGCGGCCCGGCCTGTGCGAGCAATACCGCCACAGTGGCGTGTTCGAGCGCGTGATTGCGCCGGATCGCGTCGAGCCATCCTCGGATCACTGGCGGTTCCTTCCGGCTTGAGTCGCGCCCAGACGGGCTGCACCGAGTATAGGTGCGCGGCGGGCGGAACCGCCGAGGGCGCCCGTCAGTTCGCCCGGCTCGTGCCCGGCGCGCCCACCTCGAAGTCGGCCTCGACGTCGACGCGGATCTCGATGGGCCGGCCACCCGCGTTCGGCGAACTGATCCGCAGCGTGCCGCTGGCGGCCGCGGCGGGCAGCAGCGTTGGGTTCACGGTGATCGTGATCTCCGCGTCGCGGACGCACTCCCCCGTGCAGGGCACGCCGACGCCGAGTGCCACGCCCGCAGGCGGGTCCACCACCAGCCAGCTGTCGGAGGGCTGCGCCACCCAGGTGAGGACGCCCGTCCCGGTGTTGCGCACCGGTATCGTCGCGCGCGCCGCGGTGGGTGGCCCGTCGGTGCGCAGGACGATGCGCCCTGAGTCGACCCGCATCACGGGCGAGCCCAGGGCCTGCGCTCGGTAGCTCGAGGAGATGCCTGGCACAGTGCCCGTGTGCGACGGCTGCGGCGTCGGGAAGTCCATGCCCTCGTAGGGGAACGTGAACGTCGAGGGCGACAGGGCCTGGAAGTACCGGGGATCGGTCAGGTCCGGCAGCGTCGCCGGCACGGCGTCCCAGAGCGCGCTGCCCTCGATGCTCGGGGGCGAGGCCATGCATCCCCACACGAGTTCCTGGTACGGGTATCGATTGCGCGACTGCTGGCCGTCGCAGCGGTACGCGGGGCGCGGCCAGCTGCTGAACCCCGGATCCGCCGGGTGGTTCGACATGCGGTCGCCGGGCCCGGTGAACCCGTTGTACGACCACACGGCGTAGTACCAGTTCTCGATGATGTCGGGGTTGCCGTTCGTGTCCGTCCCGGCAATGGGCCGCATCTCCGGCGCGCGGTTCCACTTGTCGGCCAGGATCACCGCTCCGCGCGCGATGTTGTACGCGTAGTGCGTGGCGACCCGGACCTGCGCCGTGCTCGGCTGCCGGTCGGCGCCGAGGGGCACCGTCATCCCCGTTGTCACCTGCATCATGCCGTGCCCGCAGTCGAACGAGACCAGCGTGTCGCCCGACGACTCATAGGTCACGGACCGCGAGGCCATCGTCATGTTCGACTCGACCCATGCGATCGCCTTGAGCAAGGTGGCGGGGATCCGCCGCTGCGCAGCCCTCGTGCGGTTCGAGCGCGTGCCCGCCTCGATCGCGGGCAGCCCGAACACCGGGTCGCCGGCAAACAGCGCGTTCACCGCGACCGCCTCGATAGCGCCGAGGTACGTCGCCCGCGCACGGTCGGCCTCGTACGTGTGGGGGTGGCGCAGGAACGCGCACCCGAGCGCATCGCGCGCACCGGGGCCGGGAGCGAGCCACGCAACGGCCGCGAGCGCGGCGAGCGCGAGCGCGGCGAGGCGCACCATCCCTCGGCGGCTACTCATCGCGCAGCCACCCGATGTAGATGAGTTCGGTCTCGCTCACCACGGTTGCGCGCCCCCCGCCGGGCGCGATAACAGCGAACGACTCCCGTCCCGGCTCCGCTGCGTCGCGGCCGTCGAAGCTACGGACCGCGAGGTGGTGGCCATTCGGGCTCCAGCCGAGTGGCGCATCGAACCCCTGCTCGGGCGCCGGTAGCGCCTCCGGCAGATCGTCGCTCACGGCTGGAGCCTCGATCACGAGGGTGACGGCGGCGGCAGTGATGTCAGGGAACGCCTCGATGCCCACCGTCAGCCCGCGGCCGTCCGGGGTCCAGACCGGCGCGAACTGCTCGAACAGCACCGCCCCGGGGTCGGCCGGCGAGGCTGCCCGCGCCTCGCCGCCGGGCGCGATGTCCACCACCTGCGCGCGGTGCACCACGCGTTCCGCCGACACCTCGGGCGCGAGGTACGCGAGAGATGCTCGGTCGGGTGAGAGTCGCCAGTCGCGTGCGATGTGGTCTGAGGCATGTGCGATGAACTCGGGTTCGGCGCCCTCTCGCACGCGGTACAGGTCTGTGCCGCGCGTCGACAGCTCGGCGTACAGCGCCTCGCCGTCCGCCGAGAGCGCGACCGGGTAGAGCCCGAACTGCGTCGAACCCTCGTACAGGGGTCGGCGCGCGCGGGTGGCGATCTCGACGCGCACGAGCTGCTGGGACCCGTCGGTCCGGGTGCGCCGGTAGAGCAGCGCCTGGCCGTCGGGATCGAAGACGGGAGCTGCGAGGAGGTCGGCGTCCCCGGCGAGGCGGGTGAGCTCGCGGGTGCGTACGTCGAGCACCCAGAGCTCGGCAAGGGAGTCGCGACGTGGCAATGCCTCGGGCGGCAGCACCGTGAAGGCGGTCAGGTCGCCGGCCATAGCCGGCGCGGGCGTGATAGCCCACCCTCCGGCGTGCGGGACGCTCGTCACGAGCTCTCGCTCATCGAGCGCGTCGGGTGCTGCAAGGTAGATGCGGTCGGCGAGGGCGCCGAACTCCGCGAACACCAGGCGGTACGTCGCCTCGGGCTCCTGATCCTCGTCATCCTCGGGCCGCAGGAACAGGGCCACGAGCAGCAAGGCGCTCAGCGCGGCGAGGAGGGCGGCTGCCTTGGCGGTGTGGCGGGGTACGCGCATAGCGGCTCACCGGCCTGGTCCCCGCCAAGGCAGGCCGTTCGGCTTCCACGATAGGAACGCCCCGAAACAGGTGTCAACGCGAACGGCCGCGTCGTCCATCCGGACGGGAGCACGAAACGGGCGCTTTGCTAAGCTGGAAGCGTGATCTTCCGTTACCTGGCCGTCCTTGCCGAAGCGCCGCTTGCCTTCGTGATCCTGATCGCCGCCTTCACAACGTCGCTCCTCGTGGGGCTTGTGCTGCACGAGGTAGCACACGCCTTCGTTGCCGACTCGCTTGGCGACGGTACGCCGAGGCGCCACGGGCGGCTCTCGCTCAACCCGCTGCGGCACCTGGACCCACTCGGCTCGATGCTGATCTTCATCGTCGGCTTCGGGTGGGCGAAGCCCGTGCCCATCGGCCCGAACTCCGGCCGCAACGTTGCGCTGATCGCGCTGGCCGGGCCCGCGACGAACCTCGTCGTGGCGGCGACGGCAGGGCTGGCCATCAAGCTGGGCTACGTACCGTTCTTCCACCCGTTCGTCTCGCCGTCGGCCGCCGACTACTGGGCACGCGTCTGGACCGACTCGCCCGACCACCTGCTCGGCCTGTTCCTCGGCACGATCGTGCTGCTCAACGTGATCCTCGCCGTCTTCAACCTCATCCCGCTCGCGCCACTTGACGGCTTCCGTGTTGCGGTGGGCGTGCTGCCGTCGAACGTGTCGAGGCAGGTGGCGCGCCTGGAGCCGTGGATGCCGGGCGCGTTGCTCGTGCTGATCCTGCTGCCCTTCATCGGCGGGCCGTCGCTGCTGTTCGACGTGATGGCGCCGGCGATCGACTTCCTGCTGCGCGTCTTCGTCGAGAGCGCCGATCTGCGTGTGGTCTGACCTCGCGGCGCACGTGCGCCGGTTCTTCCGCGGCTTCCACGGCACGCTCACACCCGACGAGGCTCGAACGGTCGAGGCGCTGCTCGGGCCAGAGGAGCTGGCGTGCTTCCGCACGTTGCAGGGCCGCGAGCAGCGCCACGCGGTCGACGTGCTGCGTCACCTCCAGGCCCACGGCACACCCTCGGCCGACCTGCGGGTGGCGGCGCTCCTGCACAACGTCGGTAAGGGTCCGCTCCACCTGTATGAACGCGTCGCCTACACGCTGCTCGCGATGTTCGCGCCCGCGCTGCTCGACCGCGTCGCCGCGCCGAGGGGGCGAGGGTTCCGCGGCGCCATGGCAGCGCAGCGCGACCACCCGGCACGCGGCGCCGAGGTGCTCACGGCGATCGGCGTGCGCCCGCGCGTCCTAAACCTGGTGCGGAGGCACCACGACACATCGGCGGATGGGGACGCCGAACTGGTGGCGCTGATCGAGGCGGATCGGCGACGGTAGCGGCGGGACGGGAGGGTAGAGGCTCGCTCGATCCTCGGCGGTGGTAGGATGGCGCGTCTCACAGGGCTGTGCTGACGGAGATGACATATGACGCGCGTTGCGATCATCGGGACCGGGCTCATCGGGGCATCGATCGGTCTCGGACTGCGCGAGCAGGCAGACCAGAAGACCATCGAGATCGTCGGGTACGACCGCAATACCCAGCGCGCCCGCGCCGCCGAGCGGCGCGATGCCATCGACAAGCGCGAGAACAGCGCCCTCGCGGCCGTCGCCGACGCGTCGCTCGTGGTCATCAGCACGCCCATCCTTGCGATGCGCGAGGTGATGCAGGAGATCTCGAGCACCCTCATGCCGGGTGCGGTCGTGACCGACACGGGCTCCACCAAGGGCGAGGTGATGCGCTGGGCCCGTGAACTCCTCCCCGACAGGATCCACTTCGTCGGCGGCCACCCCATGGCCGGCAAGACCGAGGTGGGCGCAGACCACGCCGACCCGAAGCTGTTCGATGGCGCCCGCTGGGTGGTGGTGCCGACGAGGCAGGCCTCGCAGGCCGCAGTCGAGACGATCACCGGCTTCGCCGCGGGTCTCGGCGCCAGGCCGATGTTCATGGACCCCGACGAGCACGACGCCTACGTCGCCGCCGTCTCGCACCTGCCGATGCTCGCCGCCGGGGCGCTGTTCCGCCTCACCCGTGACTCCGAGGCGTGGCCCGAGCTCTCGATGCTCGCCTCGAGCGGGTACCGCGACACGACGCGTCTCGCCGGCACCGACGAGCAGATGGCTCACGACATCGCGCTGACCAACCGCGACCAGGTGATCCACTGGCTCCAGCGCTACCGCGGCGCGATCTACGACCTCGAGGACCAGGTGAGCAACCTCGATGGCGAGGAGGAACTCCTCGAGTGGTTCGCGAAGCTCAACTTCGACTACCTCGGGTTCAAGGAAGGCCAGATCGGCCGCGTGGAGATCGACCAGCATCGCGAGCTGCCCGACATCTCGATCACCGACATGTTCATGGGCGGAGCGCTCGCAGACCGGCTGCGCCAGCTGACCGACCGCGCACGTGAGACGGACCCCAACCGCCGACGCTAGCCGTCAGCGCCCCTCCGTGCTTCGAGGCTGGAGAGTCCCACCAAAGCATGCTCGCAGGTAGAGTGTGCGCATGACGATGTACACCCTGCCGCTCGAGCGCATGACCGTGTCCAGGCCCAAACGGCTGCGGGGCACGGTCCAGGTGCCGGGCGACAAGTCCATTACGCACCGGGCCCTGCTGTTCAACGGTATCGCCATCGGCGACGCGACCATCAGCGGCTTCCTCGACGCCGCCGATACGCGCGACACGCTGGAGGCGGTGCGCGCCCTGGGAGTAGACGTCGACGAGGTCGGCGAAGGGCAACTCATCGTGCATGGCCGCGGGCGCTCGAGGGTGACAGAGGCCCCGGATGTGCTCGACTGCGGCAACTCCGGGACGACGATCCGGCTGCTGAGCGGCCTGCTCGCCGGGTTCCCCTTCCTCTCCGTGCTCAGCGGCGACGGTTCGCTGCGCGGCCGGCCGATGGGGCGCATCGTGACGCCACTGCGAGCCCTCGGAGCGCGCATCACCGCCCGCTCCGGCGGCACGCTCCCCCCGCTGGTGATCGAGGGCGGCCGGATCGCGGGTGGTCAGCACATCGGGACAGCGGTCGCCTCGGCGCAGGTGAAGTCGGCGGTACTGCTCGCGGGCCTTGCCGCCGACGGGCCGACGCAGGTGACCGAGCCCGCGCACTCCCGCGACCACACCGAGCGCATGCTCGGCGCAATGGGCGCCGATGTGGCCATTGTTGGCACCTCGGTGACACTCACCCCGCCCGCGGGAGACCTCGAGGCCATCGACGTGCATGTGCCGGGCGACATCAGCACGGCGGCCGCGTGGATCGTCGCGGCTACGCTGCACCCCGATGCCGACCTCGTGCTGGAGCGCGTCGGCGTGAGCCGCTCGCGCGCGGGGGTCCTCGATGTGCTGCGCGCCATGGGCGCGGACATCCAGATGCAGGATCCGCGCGTGGTCGGCGGCGAGCCCGTCGCCGACCTGCGCGTGCGTAGCGCGGAGCTGCGCGGCGTGCGCATCGACGGCGATGTGGTGCCGCGCGCCATTGACGAGCTCCCGCTGCTCGCCCTCGCAGGCGCGATCGCCGAGGGCGACACGGTCATCGCCGACGCCGCTGAGTTGCGCGTCAAGGAATCAGACCGCGTCGCCACCACCGTCGCGACGCTGCGCGCGCTCGGTGCGGATGTCGAGGAGCACGACGACGGTCTCAGCGTGGCCGGTGGCACGCAGCTGCGCGGAGCACCCGTCGAGGCGTCGGGCGACCACCGGCTCGCGATGCTCGGTGCGGTGGCGGGCCTGCTCGCGGACGGCGAGACCACCGTCGCCGGGGCGGGGGCCGTGGCAATCTCCTACCCGGACTTCTGGGACGACCTCACCCGCATCGGCACGTCCCCGGCGGCCACGCAGGCGTAGCACGGCGGGTCGAAGACTCGTGCCGGACCTCGAAGCACCCACCGGTGAGCCGCCGCTGCTGACCGTCATCTCCGGACCCTCGGGCGTCGGCAAGGACGCGCTGATGACGCGCCTGCTGGAGGGCGGCGACTTCCGGCGCCCCGTCACCATGACCGCGCGGCTACCGCGTCCCGGCGAGGTCGACGGCGTCCACTACCACTTCGTCACCCACGACCAGTTCGAGGCCGCGATAGCGGCCGGCGAGCTGCTCGAGTACGCGCTCGTGCACGGCACGTACTACGGCACGCCACGTCGATCGTTGCGCGAGGCCCTCGCGAGCGGGCTCGACGTGCTCCTCCAGGTCGACGTGCAGGGTGCCCGCTCGCTCTGCGATGCGCTGGACGGTGCGCTGTTCCTGTTCATCGCCCCCGAGAGCCTCGAACAGCTCGAACGTCGGTTGCGCGAGCGTCAGGGCACCGACGGCGAGGAGATCATGCGCCGCCTCGACTCCGCGCGCGCCGAGCTGGATCAGCAGCACGCATTCGACGCAGTGGTCGTCAACATCGAGGGCGACCTCGACGGCACGGTCGAGCGCGTGCGCGCCCTGATCGCCCTCGAGCGCGCCCGACCCGGGCGGCGACCCGTCGAGGTCTAATCGGCGATTGCCTACATGGCGCAGGGTCAGGCGACGAAGGCGAGTTGTCGACACCGCTGGCGCCCGCGTCGCTGAAGTCCGCCGCTGAAGTTCCAGAGCAGTGTATTGGCGTCGTTTCCTGACACCGTGGTGGCAGGTGAACGTGGAGGACTGTCGTAGCGCTACGCTGTCCGATCAGTACCGCTGCTCGTACCACCCTGCCTCGGGCGGCCGTGTGTCGTCGTGGAACAGCGTCAGCGATGCGCCGTCCGTGGTGGTGACCCGGTAGTAGCTGCGGCGCAGCGGCGGCTCGCGCCACCACTCGTCGGCGATGCGCCACGCTTCCTCGACGCGCTCGATGGCGAGTGAGGCCGCCGGGGCGCCACGGCGAGCCGGCCGCTGCACCTCGATCGGCTCGCCGCCAGGGCTCGTGCGCACCGTGAGCGGTCGCGGCAGGCCGAGCGGGCTGAGCGCGCCGGCGGTCATGGTTCGTAGTCCGCGAGGGCGTAGCGGCGCTCCGGGATGCGGCTGAGCGGCGCCAGCGCGACAACGTGCCGCAGCGCGGCCTGTCCGTAGCGTAGCTGGAGATGGCGCGCCATCTCGTCGAGTTGCTCGCGACGCCGTCCGCCGTGCTTGCGCAGCAGCCGGCCCTGGCGGCCTCGCTCCGCAGTCAGTCCGCCGATCTCCAGCGCCAGCTCCGCGATCGGCCCGCCGAACTCCGCCGCCTCGACCGAGGGACGAAGCGCCGTCCACAGCCGGTCGCGGTCGCCGGTCGGCTCGGTCAGCACGCGCAGGCGCTCCCAGACGTGCTCGTCCTCGGTCACCGCGCTGAGGCGGACCGCGCGCACGAGGCGGCCGTGTACCGACGGGCGTGCGAGCGCGCGTCCCAGCAGTTGTCCGTAGGTGTGCAACACAGCCTCGAGGGCCGTGAGGGGCGGCTCGGTCTGCGCGTGCTCCACCACGCGCTCGCCGCGCACCATGGGTCCGATCGGCGTGGTGTCCTCGCCGCGCGCGGCGAGCCACGCCCGGCCACCGTCCACGCCAAGCTGGGCCTCGACGGCGTGACGGGGCAGCGCCGCGAGGTCGCCGAGGGTGGCGATGCCGAGCAGCCCCAGCCACTCGCGCGAGGCTTCGTCGAGCGGCAGCAAGCCGGTCGGCAGCGGCGCGAGCCACTCGCGTGCCTCGGTGTCGCCGATGCGCAGCCACGAGCCCGGCATCGCGACGGCAGCGGCGGCGCGCGCCGTGAAGCGGCTGCCGGCTACCCCCAGCCGTACGCCGAGCGCCTCGGGAGCGGCGTCGAGCAGCGCCTGCACGAGCGCGTCCTCGTGCGGGTAGAGGCCATCGAGGCCGCGCAGGTCGGCGTACACCTCGCCGGGAGTGGCCTCCTCGACGAGCGGGCTCACTGCGGCCGCAGCCTCGACGAGCTGGTCGGCGGCGCGGCGCACCCGCGCCGGGCGCGACTCCAGCACGACGAGCGCCGGGCACCAGCCGACGGCCTCGGCGAGCCGCTGCCCCGTGCGCACGCCGCGCTCGACAGCAGCCTCGCTCGCCTCGGCCACGCGCAGCCCCGAGTCGTCGGTGACGGCGAGGGGCCGTCCTCGCAGCTGCGGCCGGGCGGCGAGCTCCGCGGTGAGCGCAAGCGCCGGCACGAGCAGACACGCGATGAGTGGACGTCGAACGGCCATGTTCACCCCCGCCAAGAGGTGAGCTGATGGTATCAGAACGCGTGTTCTGATACCAGTTCTGCGGGGTGGCGGCTGCGCCTACAGGCGCCGCGCTCCGGGTAGCGCGGCCATCCGGCGGTCCAGCGTCAGGACCTCCATACCGGCTCGTGTGTACTCGTCCGCGATGAGCCGATCAAACAGTCCTGCACCGGTGCCGGCCTCGAGGGCTTCGAAGACGGCGTGCCCGTTCAGTGGGGCGACGAGGCCGCTGCTGAGCACGTCCGTGAGCCCAGCGCGAGCGTCGGAACGATCGATGTCGTAATGGTGCTGCACCGCGACGTAGGCCTCGCCGATGACCTGGTTCGAGGCGAATATCTCCGCGCCGTCGTCCTCGATCATGGCGGTCAGCTTGCGCACGCAGTCGTCGAAGTCCGCCGCCGGCTCGCCGACCAGCAGCCGTACGAGGACCGACGTATCAATCCCGAAGCGCAAGGTCGTACGGCTCGTCGCGGAATGATTCGAGGTCGAAGGGAGCGTGCTCGCCGCGCAGCTTGTCGCGCAGCGGCGCGAGGCGGTCGTGGCGGATCCGGCGCGGGCGCAGGACGAACCCGTCCGGGCCCTCGTGCAGTTCGAGCTGGTCGCCGGGGCCCACGCCCAGCGCGGCCAGAACCTGCGCGGGGAACGTGACCTGGCGTTTCGCCGTGACCTTGACGATCATGCCAGCCTCCTTACCAGATCGCCCCTTCAGTAAGGCATGCTCAGTATAGCCACCCGCGGTGATTGATGGGACGCGGATGGTATCAGAACGCGCGTTCTGATACCATCCGCTCGCGGCGAGGGGGTGACCGCCGTGGCACGAGGACGCCGCGATCAGCAACCCGGCTTCATGGAGCGCTGGGACGAGTTCGAGGCGCGGCAGGCACGCGCCATGAAGGACACGCCGCGCTCAAGCGCACCTCGCGCCCTCGTTGCGCCCCTCGGCGACGACGCTCTCGACCATGTCCCCTACGTCGAGCTGCACCTCCACACCCACTACTCGCTGCTCGATGGCGCATCCAGCCCCGACGAGCTGGTGCGCACCGCGGTCGAGCAGGGCCACGCCGCGCTTGCGCTGACCGACCACGACGGGCTGTTCGGGGCGATGGAGTTCGCCCGCGCTGCCCGTACCGAGGGCCTGCGACCCATCACCGGCCTCGAACTCACCGTCTCCGAGCCCGCGACTGAGCACGACGATCCGGCGGACATCGGCGCGAACGGCGAAGACGGCGAGGTGCGCTCGCACCTCACGCTGCTGGCGGAGACGCGCGAGGGCTACGCCAACCTCTGTCGCCTCTCCAGCCTCGCCTACGGGCTGGGCGAGACCGACCGGCGCGCGCAGGAGGCGCGGCGGGTCGACCCCGTGGTGCCGCTCGCCGCGCTCGAGCAGCACGCGGCGGGGCTGATCGCGCTCACCGGCTGCCGCGAGGGGCGCATCCCGGCGCTCGTGCAGGCCGGGCGAGGTGCGGAGGCCGCGGCAGCGCTTGCGTGCCTCGTCGACTGGTTCGGCGAGGAGCAGGTCTTCGTCGAGTTGCAGGACAACGACATCCACGGCGACCGCCCGCGCAACGAGGCGCTCGTGCGGCTCGCCGGGCGGGCCGGCGTGGGTGTCGTCGGCACCGGCAACGTGCACTACCACGCGCGCGAGCGGCACCGGCTGCAGGACGTGCTGGTCGCGATCCGCCACCGCTCGACCCTCGACGAGTCCCACGCCGAACGCCGCCCCAACGCCGAGTTCTGGCTGCGCAGCCCACGGGAGCAGGCCGAACGCTTCGAGCGCTACCACTCCGAGGCGGCGGCCAACACCGTGCGTATCGCCCAACGCTGCAACTTCGACCTCACCGGCGACCTCGGCTACCGGCTGCCTTCGCCCCCGCTGCCCGAGGGCGCCACGCCGCTCGGCGAGCTCGAGCGCATCTGCCGCGAGCGGCTGGGCGACCGCTACCGATCGCCCTCGGAGCGTGCGAAGGCCGAGGCGCAACTCGTCGAAGAGCTGCGCCTCATCGACCTGCACGACCTCGCCGGCTTCTTCCTCATCTACCACGAGGTCTTCGAGCTCGCCGAGGAGGTGGCGCGCGACGTGCGCGCGGCCGGCATCGCGCGCGGGCTGACGGACCTGCCGCCGGGGCGCGGTCGCGGCTCCTCGGTCTCCTCGATCGTCTGCTACCTGATCGGGCTCTCGCACATCGACCCGATCCACCACGGGCTGTTCATCGGGCGCTTCCTCAACGAGGAGATGGACTCGCTGCCCGACATCGACCTCGACTTCCCGCGCGACATTCGCGCCGAGTTGATCGAGCGCGTGCACGCGCGCTGGGGCCGCGAGCACGCCGCGCTCGTCGCCAGCTTCGCCACCTACCGCACACGCGGCGCGATCCGCGACGCCGGCAAGGCACTCGGCCTGCCGATCGCCGAGCTCGACCGCCTCGCACGTCGCGCCGGGCCGTTCGAGGGCCCCGAGCAGATCCTCGAGGTGCTCGGGAAGGACCCGCAGTTCGGCGGCCCTCTGTCTGGAAGCCCCCAGTCCGGGGGCCCCCAGTCCGGGGGCGGGGTGGAGGCGCGCGGCTGGCGTGAGCTGGCCGAGATGGTCCCGCAGCTCGTCGGCGTCCCGCGCCACCTCTCGCAGCACCCCGGGGGGATGGTGATCGCCTCGGAGCCGCTCATCGACTGCGTGCCGTGCCAGCCGGCGGCAATGCCCAACCGCTACCTCTGCCACTGGGACAAGGACTCCATCGGCGATGCGCGGATGGTGAAGATCGACTTCCTCGGGCTCGGCATGCTCTCCGTCGTCGAGGAGACCGTCGACCTCATCGCCGCCGGCCGCGGGCGTGTCGTCGACCTCTCGCGTATCGACTTCGAGGATGAGGCGGTCTTCGACACGATCTGCGAAGGCGACACCGTCGGCGTCTTCCAGATCGAGTCGCGCGCGCAGATCGCGATGCTGCCGCGCACGCAGCCCCGCAGCCTCGAGGACCTCACCGTGCAGGTCTCGATCGTGCGGCCGGGGCCGATCGTCGGCGGCGCGGTGAACCCCTACGTGCGTCGACGCGAACTGCAGCGCCGCAACCCCAACTATCGCCCGGAGATGCCACACGAGTGCGTGCGCGAGGTGTTGGACGAGACGCTGGGCGTGGTGATCTTCCAGGAGCAGGTGCTGCAGGTCGCCCGCCACATGGGCGGCTTCACCGCCGGCGAGGCCGACCGCTTCCGCCGCTCGCTCGGCCGCCGCCGCGCGCACGAGGAACTCGAAGGCTGGCACGAGCGCTTCCTCGACGGCGCCGAGGAGCGCGGGGTGGGTCGCGCGGTGGCGGAGCGCGTCTTCGGCAACCTCGCCGGGTTCGCCGAGTTCGGCTTCCCGAAGAGCCACGGCGCGGCGTTCGGCCTGCTCGCCTACCAGTCGACCTGGCTCAAGCAGTACTACGCCCCCGAGTTCATGTGCGCGCTCTTCAACCAGCAGCCGATGGGCTTCTACCCCCCGCACGTGCTCACCAACGACGCCAGGCGCCACGGCGTCCCCGTCGAGCGCCCCGACATCAACGCGAGCGCCGCGCGCTGCTCCGTCGAGCTGCCCGAGGGCGCGATCCGCGTCGGACTCGGCTACGTGCGCGGCGTCGGCGAGGCGCTCGCCGAGCGCGTCGAGGCCGAGCGCGAGCGCGGCGGCGAATACCAGTCGTTGTTCGGCTTCGTGCAGCGCACGGGCCTGGGTCGCCGGGCCACCTCGCGCCTGATCCGCGCGGGGGCGTTCGACAGCCTCGGACTGCGCCGCCGCGAACTGCTGTGGCAACTCGGGCTGTTCACCGGGAACCCAACCGGTCGGGGGGCGATTGCGCCGACGCCCGAGGCTGACGGCCGCCAGATGCGGCTCGAGTTGCCGACGGGACAGGACATGGTGACGCTGCCCGACCTCGGCGAGCGCGAGCGTATGGCCGCCGACTACGACCTGCTCGGCCTCTCGCCGGACCGCCACCCGATGCAGTTCCTGCGCCGCTCGCTCGGCGAGGGCGTCGCGTCCAGCCGCCACCTGCAAACGTTGTCGGCCGGCCGCACCGTCGAGGTGGCCGGACTCGTCGTCTGCCGTCAGCGCCCGCTCACCGCGCGCGGCATCATCTTCCTGCTGCTCGAAGACGAGTACGGCCTGATGAACATCCTGATCCCGCGCGAGCTCACCGAGTCGCGTCGAGACGTGGTGCGCATGGCCCCCTTCGTGCGCGCCCGCGGCACCCTCGACGAGCGCACCGGTGTCCAGCGCACGCTCGTCGCCGAGGGCGTCGAGGAGGTGTCGCCGGCGGAGCCGTGGCGGATGCCGTCGGGGAAGTCCTGGGCGTGAGGCGCCGTCGTTGGGAACCATCGCGTTGTTACCTTCGTATTGAAAGGTAGCGGACCGCCTGGTGTACGCTCCCTGCTCTCGCAGGAGGCCGCGCCGATCGTTCCACGGGAGCCGCCATGGCTGCCACTCGCTCCCAACTCGTGTTGCTCACCGTCCTCGTGGCGCTCGTGGTCTGTGCTGCGCTCGTGCCTGCCCGCGCCGGCGCGACCGAGGAGTCAGACGACACAGCCGACGATGGCACGATCACGACGGTGCTCCAACCGGGCTGGAACATGGTCGGCTGGCTCGGTGGAGATGCGGACGCGTCCGAGCTTTTCGATCAGGTTCCGAACCTCGAGCGCGTCTCAGCGTGGGACGCAGAGAACCAGCGCTACCAGCGCAGGACCCAGAACTCCGTTTCGAGATTCGGGCTCAGGCAGCTTGCTCCCGGACGTGGGTTGTGGCTGGAGATCAGCGGCGACGAACCGGTGGAGTGGACGCGCGCAGTCTCCGAGGACAGCATGCTCCTCGAACTCCGCGCTGGCCGAAATCTCGTCGGCTGGGCAGGCCGCGACGGCACCCCCATCGAGGACGCTCTGGCGCGCTTCGGCGACTCGCTCGTCGAGGCGTCGATGTGGGATGCATCAACCGGGCAATACCTCCATTACCACCCCGGCTCGGAGTCGGCGGCTCCCCTGACCCACCTCGACCACGGCGACGCCCTGTGGGTGGAGTTGACCGAGGACGCACGTTGGTGGCAGTCGGGCGCGGGGCCGCCGCCAGTGGAGATCTTCGGTGAGCACACCGAAGCGGAGCGAGCCGAGATCCGAGGGTGGGTGGACGGCACCCGTGCGCTCATTGCGGAGCGCTGGGGAGTCGAGGCGCCGTTCACGAGCTACGTCGGAGATCGTGAGGCCGTCGCTCCCATCTACCAGCGCGTCCGAGGGAGCAGCAACGTCACGACGTGCGGGAACTACAACAACTCGGTCATCTTCCTTGTGGACGGGTGCGTGAACGGTGGCGCACACGCCCACGAGTACTTCCACGCGCTGCAATTCCATCTCATCGGCAAGCCGGGCAAGCGGGTGCCGGGGTGGATGATTGAGGGATCAGCGACCTACTCGCTCATCCTCTATCGGGGAACCGTCTCCACGACCCAGACGGGAGACGAACGGATCCAGGAGGCCAGGACGCAGGATGAGGCGCTGCTCGGCCGGTACAGCTTGCTACCCCTGCCTGACCTCGAGGCTTACAGTGCGACCGCCAAGCCGGGCAACTTCGGATACGTGCTGGGATTCATGGCTGTTGCATGGCTCACGGAGCACGCAGGCAAGCAGTCGATTGTGGACTTCTTCGTCCGCCTGGCCGACGAACGGACCTGGCTTGAGGCATTCGAAGGGGCGTTCGGCCTCACCGTCGATGACTTCTATGAGCAGTTCGCAGCGTATCGTGCCGAGGCTGTGACCCCGCTCCCGCATCTGACCGACGACAGCGACGAGCCCGCCCTTGTCTTCGAAGGCCATATCGCGCCCGCAACGGAGGAAGCCGTGCGCTCGGAGTTCGAGCGTGTGCGTACGTTCTTCAGCGAGCAGCTCGGTGCGGGAACGGCAGATTACACGATCTTCGCGGCTGCCGAGCCGGAGTCCATTGCTGCAGCGCATATGCAGGCGTTCGGCGAGGAGCTGCGTGACGGATTCTGCGATCGGTCGTCGAATAGCGGCCTGGTTGTGGTCATAAACCTGGATTGCCATACGGAGGCTCCTCGCGAATTGGACGCGGCGCACTTCAAGAATGTGCGACGGACGTTGGTGCCCTGGGAGTTGCGCCCCCGCATGCCTGCCGGGTTTGCAAGTTACGGTCCATTCTGGCTCGACTCGCCTGCCGAGACGTACGTGACGTACGCGTACCGGACGGCGGCAGGCCTCGGCCGGCCCGAGGAGACCAGAATCAGAGAGGTCGCTCGCGCGACGCCGCTCGTGAGGCCGCTTAACAGCTTCGAGAGTGGACGGGGACTCGGTCAGGCGTATTGGGGTGCGAGGGCGCTCGGCTTCCTCGCATTGGAGCTGCTGGCGGAGCGAGCCGGTGAGGCTGCGCTCTTTGACTACTACCGCCTGCTGACCGAGTCGGAGAGCTGGGAGGAGGCATTCGAGGGTGCCTTCGGCATGGCCGTCGACGACTTCTACGAGACGTTCGAGGTGTACCGCGCCCAGGTCGCCCCGCCGCTGCCGCACCTGACCGACGACAGCGACGAGCCGGTGCTCGTGTTCGTCGGCGACGTACCCTCGGACGCCCGTGCGGCCATCCGCACCGAGTTCGAGAGCCTTCAGACCTTCTTCGATGAGCACCTGGGCGCCGGCACAGCGGACTACACCGTATTCGCCGGAACGGCCGAGGCGGCCATCACCGCTGCCCACGAGCGAGCGTTTGGGGAGGCGCCCCCAGACGAGTTCTGCAGCCGACACTCGAGCGGGCGCGTGGCCGTGCTCAACCTCGACTGCGACAAGGACGAACCGGCCGACACGCTGTTCCGTGTGGGCTTCGACGCCGTCATCGAGCATCTGGCGCCGTGGCGCTCACTGCCGCGCCCCCCGTCGGGGCTGGGACATCGCGGTCCCGCTTGGCTGGTCTCGCCCGCACAGACGTACCTGGAGTATGCCTATCAGGTTGCCTCGGGCCGCAACAAGGCTCAGGACGTCTGGAACCTGCACCTGACGCGGGCGACCTACAACACCCGTTCGCTCAGCAGCATGGAGGCGAGCGCAGGGTTCTGGGTGAACTACTGGCAATCCATGGCGGTGGGGTTCCTCGCGCTGGACCTGCTGGCAGAGCGCTTCGGCGATGCGGCGCTCCTGGACTACTATCGCCGCCTGCCCGCCTCGGAAAGCTGGGAGGATGCGTTCGAGGGTGCCTTCGGTCTGACGGCCAGCGACTTCTACCTGGCGTTCGAGGAGCACGGCGCCGAGATCGCACCACCGTTCCCGCACATGGCCGACAACCGCACCGCGCCCGTGCTCGTGTTCGTGGGCGACGTTCCGGCTGAGACCGAGATGGCTGTGCGTGAGGAGTTCGATGAGGTGCAGGAGCACTTCGGTGAAACGCTCGGAGCCGGGGCGGCGGACTACACGCTGTACATCGGCGCGAACCGCGCTGATCTCGTGGACACCTACGTGCGCGCCCTCGGCGGCCAGCCGCCGGAGCGACTGTGCGATCGTACGCCGGCTGGGGGCGTGGCGATCATCAACCTGGATTGCCGCGCGACGGCTCCGTACACCCTCGAGTGGTCGCACTTCATTGCGCTTCGAGAGCAGCTTGCGCCCTCACAGTCGCTGCCGGTCGCGCCGGAGGGGTTCGGGCGGCGGGGTCCCCACTGGCTCAGGTACGGGGCGGACCAGTTCGTCCGGCACGCCTATCGCGTTGCACGCGGCCACGAGGACCTCGATACCAGCCGACACCGGGAGTCGGCGCGAGCACGCCATACGACGAGGCTGCTGAGCAGCACCTCGACGTCAGAGGGCTTCAATGTGAACCACTGGGACTCGCGCGCCCTGGGCTTCCTCGCGCTGGAACTCCTCGCGGAGCGAGCCGGCGAGGCAGCGCTCTTCGACTACTACCGCCTGCTCCCCGAGTCGGAGACGTGGGAAGAGGCATTTGAGGCCGCCTTCGGCATCGCCATCGACGACTTCTACGAGGCGTTCGAGGTGTATCGCGCCCAGGTCGCCCCACCGCTCCCGCACCTGACCGATGACAGCGACGAGCCGGTGCTCGTGTTTGTGGGGGACATTCCCACCAACACCGAGGCTGCCGTCCGCGCAGAGTTCGACGAGGTGCGGAAGTACTTCCGCCAGCGGCTCGGAGCCGGGACGGCGGACTACACGCTGTACATCGGCGCGAACCGCGCTGATCTCGTGGACACCTACGTGCGCGCCCTCGGCGGCCAGCCGCCGGAGCGACTGTGCGATCGTACGCCGACGGGGGGCGTGGCGATCATCAACCTGGATTGCCGCGCGACGGCTCCATACACCCTCGAGTGGTCACACTTCATCGCGCTTCGCGAGCACCTGGCCCCCGCGCAGTCGCTGCCGGCCATGCCGGAGGGGTTCGAACGGCGGGGTCCCCACTGGCTCAGGTACGGGGCGGACCAGTTCGTCCGGCATGCCTATCGCGTTGCACGCGGCCACGAGGACCTCGATACCAGCCGACACCGGGAGTCGGCGCGAGCACGCCATACGACGAGGCTGCTGAGCAGCACCTCGACGTCAGAGGGCTTCAATGTGAACCACTGGGACTCGCGCGCCCTGGGCTTCCTCGCGCTGGAACTCCTCGCGGAGCGAGCCGGCGAGGCAGCGCTCTTCGACTACTACCGCCTGCTCCCCGAGTCGGAGAGCTGGGAAGACGCATTCGAGAGTGCCTTCGGCATGGCCGTCGACGACTTCTACGAGGCGTTCGAGGTGTATCGCGCCCAGGTCGCCCCCCGCTCCCGCACCTCACCGACGACAGCGACGCTCCGGTGCTCCTGTTCGTCGGCGATCTCCCGGTGGCGACTCGCAACGCGGTGCGTGAGGACTTCGACGCGGTGCAGGCGTTCTTCCGCGACCGGCTAGGCGCACCATCGGCCGACTACACGGTGTATATCGGTGCCGACGCTCAGTCTCTGCGTGACGTGTACCGGCAGATTGACGGGCGGGAGTCGACGCAGTCGTCGTACTGCAGCGTGCCGCGCGGGATCGTGGTCCTCATCTCGCTGCAATGCCAGCCCGACCTCGCCTGGCGGCATTCCCTGTTCGTTCTCAGCGGTCTGACGGTGCCGGGCCTTGCGGCGACACCTGCCGGCTACCCGTCGCTGGGACCTGCCTGGCTCACGACAGGGGGCCACTCGTATGTCTCGGGCCTCTACAAGGATGCGACCGGCTCCGCGGAATTGCAGCGCACCCGGAGCGCCAACATCCAGAACGCCGCGCGAACGCGGCAGCCGCTCAGCAGCCTGGCCACGCGGGATGGGTTCGCCGATGGTTCCACCGCGGCTCGCGGGCTCGGCTTCCTCGCCGTCGATTGGCTGTTCGACCGGGCAGGCGAGACCGCGCTGTTCGACTACTACCGCCTCCTCATCGAGTCGGAGACGTGGGAAGAGGCGTTCGAAGCCGCCTTCGACATCGCGGTGGACGACTTCTACGAAGCGTTCGAGGAGTATCGAGCCGAGGTCGCGCCGCCCACTCCGTAGCACTGGCCGCGTTGACACCCTCACACCCCACACGTAGCCTCGATCTGACCGCTGGCGTACAGACGCACAGACGGAGATCGGGAGGAGTACGCCGCTTCGCGGGGCCCAGAGAGCCGGGGCAAGGTGGAAGCCCGGCGCCTGTCAGCAGCGGCGGAATGGACCCGTGAGTCTCGGCCCGAACGCCCCTCATCGACACGATCGAGGGGCCAGTAGGCACCGACGGTGTGGGCGCCGTTATCCATGCCCAGGGCATCGCCCCGCCCGCGCATCCCCTCATCGGGGCGCGGGTTCGAGGGCCGTGCCCCGAACTAGCGCGCACCGCCGTGCCCCATGTGTGGGCCCGGACGGCGCGCGAAACTGGGTGGCACCGCGAGGACCATCGCCCCAGGGCGGTGGTCTTTTCTTTTGGAACGCGGGGGAGCCACGCGCTGCGGACCGGGCGGACCGGCCGCGAGGGAGGACTGACGTGCATCACCAACACACCGCGTCGACGCGCCGTGTCTCGACGACGGGCCGCGCGTGGTGGTGGCGCACCACCCCGACCGCCAGAACGCCGCCCACACCTCGGGAGCCGCACGATGACCTCCGCCACCGCCAGCATCACCACGCCCAGCCTTGACGATGTCCGCGCCCTCGCCGCATCGGGCGAGGGCAACATTGTCCCCATCTACCGCGAGGTCCGCGCCGACCTCGAGACGCCCGTCTCCGCGTACCTCAAGGTCGCCCGCGGGCCCTACTCGTTCCTGCTCGAGTCCGTCGAGGGCGGCGAGCAGGTCGGGCGCTACTCGTTCATCGGCACCGAGCCGTACCGCGTCGAGGCGCTCGCCCACGAGGACGGCGACCCGCTGCTCGTGATCGAGGAGGAGCTGGGCCGCTACCAGTCGATCCCGGTGCCGGGGCTGCCGCTGTTTCACGGAGGCGCCGTCGGCTACCTCGGCTACGAGTCGGTCGCGCACTTCGAGCGCCTGCCGACCGTCGACCACGACGACCTCGGGCTGCCCGAGTCGTGGCTGATGTTCGCCGACACGCTGCTGGTCTTCGACCACGTCCGACACGACATCAAGGTCGTCTCACACGTCCGCCTCGACGGCGACGAAGGAGACCTCGATGCTGAGTACGCGCGCGCCGCCGAGCGCATCGAGTCGCTCGTGCATCGGCTGGAGGCGCCGCTGGCAGCGCTGCCATACGTGATACTCGACGGTCCCGTGGGGCGCTCGGTCGAGTCGAACTGGCCGCGCGAGGACTACCTGCTCGCGGTCGAGCGGACGAAGCAGTACATCGTCGATGGCGACATCATCCAGGCCGTGATCTCACAGCGCTTCGGGCGCGAGACGGGGGCGCACCCGTTCGAGGTCTACCGCTCGCTGCGTGCCATCAACCCCTCGCCGTACATGTACTACCTGCAGTACGACGACCTCACCCTCGTCGGCGCGTCTCCGGAGCTGCTCGTGAAGGTCGAGAACGGCACCGTCGACGTGCACCCCATCGCCGGCACGCGACCGCGCACCGGCGACGCCGCCGAGGACGCAAGGCTCGCCGAGGACCTTGCGACGGACCCCAAGGAAGTCGCCGAGCATGTGATGTTGCTCGACCTCGGCCGCAACGATGTCGGGCGGGTCGCCGCGCCGGGCAGCGTCGAGGTGACGCAGCGCCTCGACCTCGAGTTCTACTCGCACGTCATGCACCTCGTGAGCCACGTGCAAGGTGAGCTGCGTGACGGCATGAGCGCCTACGACGCGCTGCGCTCTGCGTTCCCGGCGGGGACGGTCTCGGGCGCGCCGAAGATCCGCGCGATGGAGATCATCAGCGAGCTGGAGCCGACCCGGCGCGGGCCGTACGCCGGGGCGGTCGGCTTCTTCGACCTCTCGGGCAACGTCGAGACGTGCATCACGATCCGCACGCTGATCATGCGCGACGGCATGGCGTACGTGCAGGCCGGCGGCGGGATCGTCTACGACTCCGACCCCGTGCGGGAGTTCGAGGAGACGCAGCACAAGTCGCGCGCGCTCCTCGCCGCCATCGATGACGCCGAGGAGCGCGGGGTGCGCACGAGCGTGCCCGGCAGCCTGGGCTACTGATGGTCGCCGACGATCAAGGGCTGCCGATCGTGGCTGCGGTCGCGCTGCGGCGCGCCGACGGCCGCGTGCTGCTCGTGCGCCACACAGACAGCGAACACCCCGGCGCCGCCGAGGGTCGCTGGACGCTGCCGGCTGAGCCCGTCTCCGACGACGAGGTGGTCGAGACGGCGCTGGCGCGACTGCTCACGCAACGCCTCCACCTGTCCTCGGAGAACGTCGAGTTCAGCGAGAGCGTCGGCCTGCCGGGCGCGATCGCCAACGTCTTCACCTGCGCCGAGTGGTCGGGCGACCCGGCCTACTCGGCGGACGACTACTCCGACGCGGCGTGGGCTGCGCCCCACGCGCCCGGCGGCGCCAACCTGCCGGCGGGCGTGCGCGAGTACCTCGCGAGCGCGTTCCCACTTCCCCAGGCGGCACCGGCCCGGGAGACCCCGCAGGCGCCTGCACGCGGGGACACCCCGCCGGCACCTGCACGCGGGGATACCCCGCGGGCCCCGGCGCGCGCCGTGCCGGCGGTGAGCATGCCCACGACCGGCGCACCGAAGAACCTCATCCGCCGCGAGGCCACCCCGGCCGCGGCTCCGCCCGTGTGGTCGATGACGCCGGACAGCCTCGTCGAGGAGCTTGAGGAGGCGCGGACCGCGCTCACGGACGCGTACGAGCGGCTCGACGAGGCGTGGCTCGACGTCACCCTCGACGGCGACTGGGCGCCGGTCGACCTGCTCGCTCACTGCGCGACGGTCGAGGCGTACTACGCTTCGGAGTCGCGACGGCTGGCCGAGGAGCCCGGCTACACCTGGCGCGACTTCAACCCCGATCAGGCAGCCGCCGAGCGGACGGGGATTGCCCGGCCCGAGGACCGCGCCACGCAGGCCAGGCTGGACGCGATCCGGGTCGACACGCTCGCGTGGATCGAGACGCTCGATGCTGAAGCCCTCGCCGCCTACGGCAACCACGCCGAGCGCGGCGCGGTGCGCATCGGCGAACGCATCCAGCAGATCGCGAAGCACGACCAGGCACACACTGAACAACTCGCGGCGATGCTGGCCGCGACCGAAGCCGACGACGAGGAGGACGCGGACTGAGCGCGCCGCGCCTCGGACCCGTCCCTGCAAGGAGAGCACCATGCTGCTGCTGATCGATAACTACGACTCGTTCACCTACAACCTCTACCAGTACCTTAGCGAGCTCGGCGAGGACGTCGAGGTGGTCCGCAACGACGAGACCACCCCGAAGGACTGCCTGGCGATGGAGCCGGACCGCATCGTGATCTCACCGGGGCCGTGCACGCCCGCCGAGGCGGGTGTCTCGGTCGACCTGATCCTCGAGGCCGCGGGCAAGGTCCCGCTCCTCGGCGTGTGTCTCGGGCACCAGAGCATCGGCGCGGCGTTCGGGGCGCGCGTCGAGTCGGCGGGCGAGATCATGCACGGAAAGCTCTCGACCATCACGCACGACGGGCAAGGCGTGTTCGCGGGCCTCCCCGAGCCGTTCGAGGCGATTCGATATCATTCGCTCGCGATCGTGCCGGACTCGCTGCCCGATGAGCTCGAGGTAACGGCGCGCGCGGAGAGCGGCGTGATCATGGGTGTGCGCCACAAGACGCTCGCGGTCGAAGGCGTGCAGTTCCACCCGGAGTCGATCATGACGACCCCGGGCCACGACCTGCTGCGCAACTTCCTCGAGATGGACGGGCCGCAGCGCGCGGCCCCGACGGCGTAGGGCAGAGGGTTACAGCGTGGGTACGTTCAACATCACTATCGAGGTAGCAGCTGGGCCGGACGGCCCTTTCGAGGCTGTCGAGGCGCTGGCCGGAAGTGGGCAACTCTACAGCTCTATGCCGGCCTCGTTGCTGAGGCGCATAGGCGTTGAACCGACGGATCGTCGAACGTTTGTCACTGCCGACCGGCGGAGCGCGCAGCGCGACATCGGCTGGCCTGCAGTCCGTCTCGGCGGCGACGAGCGCGCGCACCCCACCCTCGTCGTGTTCGCAGGGGATGACGATGCGATCCTGCTCGGGAACCTGACTCTGACGATGGTCGGACTCGAGGTGGATCCGGACCGTGCCGAACTGGTGCCGCTGACGGCCTACCTGCCGGGCATCCGATTGGAGAGCCGCTCATGATTCGCGAGGCGATTGCGGCGCTGGTCGACGAGGGACGTGACCTCACGGAGGACGAGGCCGCCGCCGTCATGGACGAGATCATGAACGCGGAGGCGACACCCGCGCAGTTCGGCGCGTGCATGCTCGCCCTGCGGCACAAGGGCGAGACCGTCGATGAGGTCGTCGGGATGGCGCGCGTCATGCGCGAGCATTCCCTCCACGTGCCGTTCGAGGGGCGCCCGCTGCTCGACACCTGCGGGACCGGCGGCTCCGGCCTCGGCACCTTCAACGTCTCGACCTCCGCCGCCTTCGTCGCCGCGGCCGCCGGGGCGAACGTCGCGAAGCATGGCAACCGCGCCATGACCTCGCAGTCGGGCTCCGCCGACCTGCTGGAGGCGCTCGGCGCGCAGATCGCGCTCGAGCCCGGGCAGGTCGCGCGCTGCATCGAGCGCACGGGCGTGGGCTTCATGTTCGCGCAGTCCTTCCACCCGGCGATGGCGTTCGCCGCGCCGCTGCGACGCGAGATCGGCGTGCGCACCGTCTTCAACATCCTCGGGCCGCTCACCAACCCCGCCTCCGCCAACTGCCACGTGCTTGGCACGCCGAGCGACACGGTCGCCGAGTTGCTGGCCGGCGCACTCGCCCGCCTTGGCGTGCGCCACGCGCTCGTCGTGAGCAGCGACGAGGGGATGGACGAGATCTCGGTCTCGGCGCCCTCGACGCTGTTCGAGGTGCGCGGCGACGCCGTCACGAGCCGGCGCGTCACGCCACGCGACTTCGGCGTGAGCGAGCACGCGCTCGACGACGTGCTCGGCGGTGATGCCGAGACCAACGCCGCGGCGCTGCGCGGGGTGCTGCGCGGCGACGGATCAGCAGCGCTGCGCGACTTCATCGCCGTCAACGCGGCTGCAGGGCTATACGTCTGCGGCCTTGCGGCGACGCTGCAACAGGGCGCCGAGCGGGCGCTGGCGGCCATCGACGACGGCAGCGCGGCGGCGCGCGTCGGCGCGTTCGTCGAGGCGACGCGGCGCAGTGACTGAGCCCGCCGCGGACGCCGCACGCAAGACCGGCACGGTCCTCGACCGCATCGTCGCCGACCGGCGGCTCCGGCTCGCCGAGGATCGCGGTGCGAGGCCAGACGCGGCGCTCGCCGAGCTTGCAGCCGCGAGGGCTGAGCCGGTCGGCTTCGCGCAGCGGCTCCGCGAAGGCCGATCGGCCTCGCCTGCGGGGGCACAACTGCGACTCATCGCCGAGATCAAGCGCGCGTCGCCTTCGCGGGGCGTGATCAACGCCGACCTCGACGCAGCCGTGCAGGCCCGCGAGTACGCCGAGGCGGGCGCCTCCGCGGTGTCGGTGCTGACCGAGCCCTCGTTCTTCGGCGGCAGCATCGAGGACCTGGCCGCAACGGCTGACGCCGTCGCCGGCGACCCCGACCGCCCGGCGCTGCTGCGCAAGGATTTCGTGTTCGACCCCTACCAGGTCGCTGAGGCGCGTGCCTACGGCGCGGACGCCGTGTTGCTGATCGTGATGATGCTCGAACCGGCCGCGCTGGCCGACCTCGTTGCACTCGTCGGCGATCACGACATGGAGGCACTCGTCGAAGTCCACGACGCCGATGAGCTGACCGCCGCACTCGACGCGGGTGCGCAGGTGCTCGGCGTGAACAACCGTGACCTGCGCACGTTCGACGAAGACCTCGGGACGTTCGAACGGCTCGCGCCGCTCGCCCGGGATGCGGCGCCAGACGTGACACTCGTGGCAGAGTCGGCTATCGGGAGCGCCGCCGACGCGACGCGGATGGCGAGCGCGGGGGCACACGCGCTGCTGGTCGGCGAGGCGCTGGTGCGCACGGGCGACGTGTCGGGGAAGGCGCACGAGTTGATGCTCGTACCGAAGCCGCAGCAGGCGAGGACCTTGTGACGTTCGTCAAGATTTGCGGCAACCGGCAGCCCACCGACGTCGTCGCGGCCGCTGAGGCGGGTGCGGACTTCGTCGGCATCATTTTCGCCGACGCCCCGCGCCGCGTGGAGGTCGAGACCGCGCAGGCGATGGTGCGCGCGCTCGGCGGGCCGCTCGCCGCGCACGAGATTGCGATGCCGCCACCCGCGCGCGGTCACGCGCGCGAGGACGAGCGCGAGTGGTTCCGCCACGGGTCGCGGGTGCTCGAGGCCTACCTGGAGGCCAAGCGCCCGCTGACCGTCGGCGTCTTTGCCGACCAGCCCATCGAAGAGGTCAACGAGATCGCGCAGGAGACCGGGATCGACCTCGTGCAGCTCTCGGGGGACGAGACCTGGGAGGACTGCCTGCGCGTGGCGAAGCAGACGGTCCAGGTCGTCCATGTCTCGCCGCTCGACTCGCCCTCGGACCCGCTCGCGCGCGTCGAGCCCGGGTTCGCCGTCGCGCTGATGCTCGACTCGGCACACGGGCCGTACCGCGGAGGGAGCGGGCAGCCCTTCGACTGGGAGGTGGCGCGCGCGGTGGCGGCCGAGCTCCCGATGTTCCTGGCCGGCGGCCTCAACCCGGAGAACGTCGCGCGCGCCATCGAGCAGGTCCACCCGTGGGCTGTCGACGTGTCCAGCGGGACCGAGAGCGACGGTCGCAAGGACCACGACCTGGTCCGCGCGTTCGTCGAGGCCGTGCGCAACCACGACGCCAACGCGTAACGCTCAGCCAATGGGAACGGCGCCCGCAGGCGCCGTACGTGGGGAGTCCCGGAAGCGGGCCCGTTCTAGCGCGCGAAGAGCCCGAGGAGCGACCGCTCCTCGCGCTCGGTAGCCGAGCGGTGCATCAGGTGGCCCACGTGGTGGTCCTCGGTGCACCCGCTGAGCGAGCCCTCGACCTGGATAGTGACGTGCTCGATGCCGTAGCGGTTATGGGCGATGTCCTGCAGCTCGGTGATCAACTCGTCCACATCGCCCCGGTGGTCGGGATCGATGAGCACGTGGGCGCTGAAGGACTCGCTCTGCGACGTGATGGTCCACACATGCACGTCGTGGATGAGGGTCACCCCGTCGACTTCTTCCATCTCGTTGCAGAGTTCGTAGACGTCGATGTGGTCGGGGGTGCCCTCGATCAGCACGTGGAACACCTGGAGCAGCAAGCCCCGCGAGGCGAAGAGGATGAGCACCCCGATCACGACGCTGATGATCGGGTCGGCCTCGTGCCACCCGAACACCAGGATCAGGATGGCGGCGACGATGACACCGACCGATCCCAGCAAGTCAGCGAGCACGTGCTGGAAGGCTCCCTCGGCGTTCAGGCTGTGGCCGGAGGAGCGGTGCAGGATGAACGCCGCGATGATGTTCACGATCAGGCCGCCGGTACCGACGATCAGCACCGGGCCACCGTCGACGTGCGTCCCCTCGATGGTGAAGCGGTGGTACGCCTCGAAGAAGATCCACGCAACGATGAGCCAGAGGGCGATGACATTCAGCATCGCCGCGAGCACCTCCACGCGGTAGAAGCCGAAGGTGCGCTCGGGCGACGCCTCGCGCTGAGCGATCCACATCGCCCCGAGGGCCAGCGCGATCGCGCCGGCGTCGGTCGCCATGTGTCCGGCGTCGGCCAGCAGCGCGAGGCTGCCTGACAGCACCCCCCCGACGATCTCGGCCACCATGTAGCCGCTGATCAGTACCAGGCTGATCGTCAGGTTCTTGCGGCTGGCCACCCGCAGGTCGTCCGCGTGGCTGTGGCCGCCGTGCCCATGGTCGTCGTGCCCGGCGTGGTCGTCGTGCCCGGTGTGGTCGTCGTGCCCGGTGTGGTCGTCGTGCCCGGTGTGGTCGTCGTGCCCGGTGTGGTCGTCGTGCCCGGCGTGGTCGTCGTGGTCATGGCCAGCGTGGTCGTCGTGATCGTGGCCGGCGTGGTCGTCGTGGTCATGGCCGGCGTGGTCGTCGTGATCGTGGCCGGCGTGGTCGTCGTGGTCATGCCCGGCGTGGTCGTGAGCGTCAGGCATGGCTGCTCCTGGTGCTCCTAGACGTGCGGGCGGCGGGCGCGCGCAACTTCCCGCAGTAGTGGTTGCTGTGGCTGGTCAGTCTACACGCTTGTACTCGGCAAGTACGAACGCTATTCCCCGAACAGTTGGGGGATCCTGAAGGCAACAGTCACCGGAGCGCGCTCCCCATGGGAGCGGCTCCGGTCTTTGTGCGGCCGGGCGCCCGGCCGCCCCCGGCTCCGAGGAAGACAAGTCCGATTATGCGGCGTGCCTGTGGTGCTCGTGGTCGTCGCACTCGTGCGGGTCGTGGACGTGTGCGTGGTGCTCGTGGTGCTCGCACTCGTGCGCGTCGTGGACGTGGCCTGGCTCGCCGTGGTGCTCGTGCTCGTCGCACTCATGCACGTCGTGGATGTGGGCGTGGTGCTCGTGGTCGTCGCACTCGTGGGCGTCGTGGGCCCCCTCGGCGTGACTGTGCGCCTCGTGGTCGTGAGCATGGTGCTCGTGGTCGTCGCACTCGTGCGAGTCATGCACGTGCCCGGGCTCGCCGTGATGCTCGTGCTCGTCGCATTCGTGCACATCGTGAGCGGTTTCTGACACCATCGCTAGCTCCACTTCGAATAATGCGGATGTGTTCGGGCGGATGGTACTACATCTCGGAAGCTGTGCAACAGATATGGTGACCGCCGCTCTCAGTCCCTCCCGGTTATGATCAGGCTGGCTGCCCGTCACAGCGGAGCAGCGTGTCGCGAGGCACTTGAGGAGAGCAAATGACCACCTCCACCGACCCGACCGCGCTCCCTGACGATCGCGGCTACTTCGGTGACTTCGGCGGTCGCTACGTCCCCGAGACCCTCATGCCCGCGCTCGCTGAACTCGAAGCAGCGTACGAGGCGGCGCGCGACGACGACGCCTTCGCCACCGAGCTCACCGAACTCCTCCGCACGTACGCCGGCCGCCCGACGGCGCTGACGCGAGCACGCCGCCTCGAGGAGCGACTCGGCGGCGAGGGGGCGCCGCGCATCTACCTCAAGCGCGAGGACCTCGCCCACACCGGCGCACACAAGATCAACGCCGCGCTCGCTCAGGGCCTGCTCGCCCGCCGCATGGGCAAGCAGCGCATCGTCGCGGAGACGGGGGCGGGTCAGCACGGGGTCGCCACTGCGACAACGTGCGCGCTGCTCGGCCTCGAATGCGTCGTGTACATGGGCGCCGAGGATGTGCGCCGCCAGGCGCTCAACGTCTTCCGCATGAAGCTGCTCGGCGCGGAGGTGGTTACCGTCGAGACAGGGTCGCGGACGCTCAAGGACGCGATCAACGAGGCGATCCGCGACTGGGTCACCAATGTCCGCACCACGCACTACCTGCTCGGCTCCGTCGTCGGCCCGCACCCGTACCCCATGCTCGTGCGCGACTTCCAGTCCGTGATCGGTACCGAGGCGCGCGCGCAGCTCCTGGAGGCCGAGGGGCGCCTGCCCACGGTGGCGGTCGCGTGCGTCGGCGGCGGCTCGAACGCGATGGGCATGTTCCACCCGTTGCTCGAGGACGACGTGCGCCTGATCGG
The DNA here is from genome assembly GCA_965208885.1 of Dehalococcoidia bacterium. Classification (GTDB taxonomy): domain Bacteria; phylum Chloroflexota; class Dehalococcoidia; order UBA2979; family UBA2979; genus VXMT01. Next base: position 843,404 of record CBDBPS010000001.1, on the reverse strand, counting down.
CGTCGAGGCCGCCGGCGAGGGCCTGGAGGCGCGACACGCAGCCACGCTGAGCGGTGGGCGGCCCGGCGTGCTCCACGGCGCGCGCTCCTACCTGTTGCAGGACGAGCATGGCCAGGTGGTGGAGGCGCACTCGATCTCCGCGGGGCTCGACTACCCCGGCGTCGGGCCCGAGCACTCGTGGCTGAAAGTCAGCGAACGCGCCCAGTACGTCTCCGTCACCGACACCGAGGCACTCGAGGCGTTCCAGCTGTTGAGCGAGACCGAGGGCATCATCCCGGCCCTCGAAACCTCGCACGCTATCGCCCACCTCGTGAAGCTCGTACCGGAGCTCAGCTCCGACGACATTGTGCTGGTCAGCCTGAGCGGGCGTGGCGACAAGGACATGGGCACGGTCGCGGGCGCGCTCGGCGTCACGCTCTAGCGGGTCGCGCTACGCGCCGACCGAGGACCCCAGCGCTCGCAGCACCTTCGCGGTGTGCGCCGGCACCGCCTCGCCGCGCTCCTCGAGTGCCGCAACGCGGCTGCGCAGCCACTCGAGGTCGGCCGGCGAGTCCACATCGCGCTCCATCGCGAGCTTCTGGAAGCGCGTACCGCGCGCGAGCGCGATACGCTCGATGGAGGAGAACACCCGGGTGCCGCCCCACTCGACTGTGCGGTTCTCGAACAGCTCGGGCCAGGGCTCCCACATGGCAGCGAGGTAGAAACCGCCGTGGGCTGCGGGGCCGAACACGACGTCGGCCTCGGTGAGTGCAGCGCGCGCGGCCTCCAGGTGCCCGGCGGTCAGCAGCGGCACATCGGCGCTGAGCACGGCGATGGGCGAGTAGCCGTCGCCGGCGAGGGCGCGCAGCGTGGCGAGGGTACGCCGCCCGAGGCCGCCCGGGACCTGCGCGCGTGTGTCCTCGACTCCCGTCAGCGCCGCGATGTCGCGCGCGCCCGGTGATGGCTCGGCGAAGAGTACCGGCCGCCAGCCGTGCGCCTCGCGCACGGCCGCCACCGCGTCGAGGAGCATCGCCTCGGCGATGTGGGTGGCGCCCTCGTGGCCGATGGTCGCGGCGAGCCTGCGCTTCGCGCGGCCCGGCGAGGGTGGTCGCACGAGCAGGCCCGCGGCGGGGCCGCGGGTCGGGTTACCGCCGTGAGCCACGCTGTGTCTCGCAGTGGTTGCACATGGGCGGGAGCATACCGAGGTTCGCGCCTGCGGGCGTCCCGACCACAGCGGGTGCGTGGGTGTCGCGGGGCGATGCGCCTTGTTACGCTCGGCGCATGGTTGGATCGCACGCCGCCGCGCCGCTCGTGGTCCCCGCGCCGCTCGGGCCGGGACTCAGCCCACCCATCTGGCAGTGGCGCGACCTGGGAGTCGGCGCGGCAGTTACGGTGGCCGGATTCGCCGGGCTCGCCGTCGCGATTGCGCTCACACGCCTGGGCGAGGGAGTGAGCGCGCTGGTCGCAGGCGCGATGCTGCTGTTCGAGCTCACCTTAGTCGCGACCGTGCTGGTGCTTGCGGGTCGGCGCAGCCTCACCTGGGCCGATCTCGGGTTCGTGGCGCCTCAACGCTGGCGGCCGCTGGCCATCGCTTGGGTGGGCGCGTACGTGATCCTGTTCGTGTACCAGGCCGTGCTGCTGGTGCTGCAGGCCCTCGGGCTCCCGGTGCAGGGCCTCGCGGAAGGCAACACCATCCCGCTCGAGGCAGCGCTCGGGCCGTTCGTGATCCTGATGATCGGGCTGGCCGTGGTGGTCGCGGCCCCGTTCGGCGAGGAGCTCCTGTTCCGGGCGCTGTTCTTCCGCGGGATGCGCGGGTACTGGCGGTTCATGCCGGCCGCGTGGGCCAGCGGGCTGCTGTTCGCGCTCTTCCACGTCAACCTCAGCGTCGTCGTGCCGTTCGCGTTGATCGGCGCGCTGTTCGCGTGGGCGTACGAGCAGTCGGGTTCGTTGTGGGTCAGCATCATGGCGCACGGCGGGCTCAACGGGGTCTCGTTCGTCATCACGCTGCTGCTGCTCGAATGAGCCGCCTCGCGGAGCTGTTCGCGCGAACGCGCGCCGAGGACCGCCCGGCGCTGATCGCGTTCGTGCCCGGCGGCTGGCCGGAGCCCGGGGCGACGCCCGAACTTGTGCGCGCGCTCCTCGACGGCGGCGCCGACGCGGTCGAGATCGGCGTACCGTTCAGCGACCCGCTCGCCGATGGCCCGACGAACCAGGCCGCATACCAGGAGGCCCTGGACCATGGCGTCACTCCGGACGACGTACTCGACGCCGTGCGGGCGTGCCGCGACGCGGGCGTTTCCGAGCCGATACTGCTTATGGGATACTTCAACCCGCTGCTCGCCACGGGGATCGACGCATTCGCGGCGGCGGCGGAGAGTGCGGGCGTTGACGGCCTCATCATCGTCGATCTACCCGTCGAGGAAGCCGCGGAACTCGCGGGTCCCGCGCGTGCCCACGGGCTCGACGTTGTCTACCTGCTCGCACCGACCTCGACCGATGAACGTATCGCTGCCGTCGCTGAACGTGGCGAGGGCTTCATCTACTGCGTCAGCGTGACCGGCGTGACGAGCGCACGGACGGAGGTCTCCGCTGAGCTGCCGGACTTCGTCGGGCGGGTGCGGGCACACACCGACCTCCCGCTGGCGGTGGGCTTCGGCATCTCGCGCCGCGAGCACGTGGTGCAAGTGGGGCGCGTCGCCGACGGCGTGGTCGTGGGCAGCGCGCTCGTCGACGCGATCAGCAACGCGCCTCGCGACGGCCGCGCGGAGGCTGCACGCGCACTCATGCAAACACTGACCGGACGGACGGAATCGGAGTCGCAACCATGATGGTCCGAGGTATCCGCGGCGCGACGAGCGTGACGGAAAACACACGCGAAGCCATCCTGGAGGCGACCGCCGAGCTCCTCGATGCAGTCGTGGAGGCGAACGACATCGACCGCGAGCACGTCGCGTCCGCCTTCTTCACCACCACCCCCGATCTCAACGCCGAGTTCCCGGCCGTTGCTGCCCGCGCCGCCGGCTGGACGAACGTGCCGCTGCTGTGCGGGCACGAGATGAACGTCCCGGGCAGCCTGCCGCGCTGCCTGCGGCTACTCATGCACGTCAACACCGACCGCTCGCTTGAGGAGATTAACCACGTCTACCTCCGCGAGGCCGTCCGGCTCCGCCCCGACCTCACCAGCCAGGGCGGCGGCGGGTACGGGTCGCGATGACCACGTCGAGCACATCCGCATCTCCCCGCACCATCCGGTTCGGGGAGCAATGACCGAGACCACCACCTCGGGCGAACCGCCCGCCGCGGCCGCCACGACTGACACGACACGCGCGGACGACTTCGCGCTGCAGCTCCCTGTCTTCAACGGCCCCCTCGAACTGCTGCTGCACCTGATCGAGCGCCAGGAGCTCGACATCACCGAGGTGTCGCTGGTGGCCGTCACGGAGCAGTACCTCGGCCACCTCAAGCGCCGCGAGCACATCGACCTCGGGGCGGTTGCCGCGTTCATCTCAGTCGGCGCGCGCCTGCTGTTGCTCAAGTCGCGCGCGCTGCTGCCGCGCGACCCGGAAGAAGCCGCCGACGAGGACGAGGAGCAAGACCCGGAGGCGCTCCTCGAAGCCCTGCGTGAGTACCGTCGCTACCGCGCCGCTGCCGAGCACCTGCGGGAGCTCGAGGAGGAGCACCGCACGGCGTACCGCCGCGAGGTGCCGCCGCCGCAGGCGCCGCCCGGCCCCGGTCTGGACGGCGTGACGACGGACATGCTGTTCGCGCTGTTCCGCGAGGTGATGGAACGGCTGCCGGAGGAGGAGCCGACGCCGGAGCTGGCCCGCAACCCGATCCGGCTCGCCGACCGGGTACAGCGGCTAGTCGGGCGGCTGGAGAGTGGGCGTCCACTGAGGTTCCGCGACGTTATCATCGGCGCATCCTCGCGCGTTGTCGTCATCGTGGACTTCCTCGCCGTGTTGGAGCTGGTGCGGGCGGGCTACGTGGAGGCGCGGCAGTCAGACCTGTTCGGCGAGATCGAGATCGTGGCGATCGATGGCGCGCTCCCGCCGTCGGCGACTCGCATCGCCGAGGAGCTGCCGGGGTTGTAGCCACTGCTGGCGGCACGTCATGTCGTTATCATGGGGTGGCCAACTGGCGTGGAAGGGCACGGTCGGGCTGATGTCGTGGGAACAGCGCATCGAGCGAAACCCTGACGTGCTGGTCGGGAAGCCCGTCGTGGCGGGCACACGCATCTCCGTGGAGCTCGTGCTCGAGTTGCTCGCCGACGGGTGGGACGAGAAGCAGCTGCTCGACGGGTATCCGAGCCTGAAGCGCGAAGACATTCGGGCGTGCCTGCACTACGCGGCGGCTACCCTCCGCGCCGAGGGCGCGCGCCCGATCAGCGCATAGCGCCGAGTGCGCTTCCTGGCCGACGAGAACCTCGATGTCCCTCTGGTCGATGCGCTCATCCGTGGCGGCCATGACGTTGAACGAGTCACCGCCGCGTCCCCTGAGCGCACAGACTCGGAGGTCCTTGCCCGGGCCATCGCCGAAGAGCGCACCCTCATCACCCAGGACACGGACTTCGGCGATCTGGTGTTCCAGGAAGGTCAGCCCGCCGACAGCGGTGTCATCCTGCTCCGGGCACGCGGGTTGCCGGCGGAGCGCGCCGCGGTGCTCCTCGCTGCCGTCGCCTGGCGCGACGATTGGCGTGGGCTGTTCGCGGTCGTGACAGAGCGCCGCGTTCGGGTCGTCCCGCTGCCTGCTACGGAATAGGTGCGACCGTGATGTGCGCTTGCCGGGAGCCGCGATCGGCACGATGCTCTACGAGCCGAGGGAGCCTCGAAGGGACGACCCCATCACGCTGCTGATCCGGGAAGAGTTGCGGGCGGCCGTCACGCCGGGTGAACACGCGATCACCATCGGCGTGTTCGACGGCGTCCACCGTGGCCACCAGATGCTCGTCGGCATGCTGCGCGAGGAAGCAGCGGCGCGCGGGCTCGGCTCCGGGCTCGTCACCTTCCACCCGCACCCCGTCTCGGTGCTCCGGCCCGACATCCAGATCTCCTACCTCACCTCGCTGGAAACCCGCGTCGAGCGGCTGCGCGCCACCGGGCTCGACTTCGTGTCGGTCGTGCAGTTCACCTCCGAGCTCGCGCAAGTGTCCGCCGAGGACTTCGCCCGCGTGCTGTACGAGGAGGCCGGCATGCGCCTGCTCATGGTCGGCCAGGACTTCGCCCTCGGACGCAACCGCGAGGGTACCGTCGACCGCCTCGCCGAGATCGGCAAGGACGTCGGCTTCGAGGTGAAGCCGATCGAGCTGCTCCCGCTCGAGGATGGCGCCGTCTCCTCCACGCGTGTCCGAAACGCGCTCGCCGACGGCAAGATGGAGGAGGCCACACAGCTCCTCGGACGCCCCTACTCGCTGCGCGGGCCCGTCGTGCACGGCGACCAGCGCGGGCGCACCATCGGCTTCCCGACGCTCAACCTCGGCTTCAGCGCGGACCTCGCGCTGCCCGCGTACGGCGTCTACGTCTCCCGCACCGACATCGACGGCGTGGAGTACGAGGGCTGCACCAACATCGGCGTGCGCCCGACCTTCGACGGCGCGCGGCTGATGGTGGAGACGCACCTGCTGAACTTCGACCGGGACGTCTACGGGAGCGTCATCACCGTCGAGCTACTCGAGCGGCTGCGGCCCGAGCAGCGCTTCGACGGTCCCGACGCCCTGATCGCCCAGATAGGCCTCGACCTGGAAGCGACGCGGGCGTACTTCGCGTGAGACGGATGCAGTGATGAGCCCCTCGACACCCTCGATCGACGAGCAGGTCACCGCGATCATGCGCGGCACCGACTTCGGCGACGACACCACGCGCCAGACCATGGAGCGCGAGCTACGCGAGCGCCTGGCCGAGGGGCGCCCGCTGCGCGTCTACTGCGGCTACGACCCCACCTCGGTGGACCTCCACCTGGGTCACACCCTGACGATGCGCAAGCTGCGTACCTTCCAGGACCTCGGGCACGAGGTCACGTTCCTGATCGGCAACTTCACGGGCCTCGTCGGCGACCCCTCGGACAAGGACAAGACGCGGCCGATGCTCACGCCGCAGCGGCTCGCCGCGAATGCCGAGACCTACGCCGACCAGGCGTTCCGCATCCTCGACCGCGACCGCACGTCGATCCGCTACAACGCCGACTGGCTCGGCGAGCTGGGCTTCGACGAAGTCGTGCGACTTGCCTCGAACTTCACCGTCGCGCAGTTCCTCGAGCGCGACAACTTCGCGCGCCGCCGCGAGCGCGGCGACCCGATCTACGTCAGCGAGTTCATGTACGCGCTGATGCAGGCCTACGACGCCGTCGCGCTGGAGACCGACGTGCAGGTGGGGGGCTCCGAGCAGCTCTTCAACCTCATGGCCGGGCGCGTGCTCCAGCGCGAGCACGGCCAGCGCCCGCAGATCGTCGTGACGCTGCCGATCCTCGTCGGTACCGACGGGCGGCTGCGTATGTCGAAGTCGACCGGCAACTACATCGGCATCGACGACTCGCCGAACGAGATGTTCGGCAAGGTCATGTCCGTACCCGACAGCGCCATGCGTGACTACTTCACGCTGCTCACGGACCTCGCCCCTTCCGAGATCGGCGAGATGCACGACGCCGTCGAGGCTGGCTCGATGGCGCCCATCGACGCCAAGAAGCGCCTCGCCGTCGAGGTGACCTCGGGCCTCTACCCGCGTGCCGAGGCCGAGGATGCCCAGCGCTACTTCGAGTCCACGTTCCAGCGACGCCAGACGCCCGCGGAGATGCAGGAGTACGCACTCCCCGGCGGTGACGAGGGCCGGCTCGACCGCGTGCTCGTCGATGCGAAGCTCGTGCAGAGCAACGCGGAGGCGCGGCGCATGGTGCAGCAGGGCGCGGTGCGCATCAACGGCGAGCGCGTCGAGGCGTTCGACGCGCCCGTCCAGCCCGGCGACGAGGTGCGCGTGGGGCGTCGGCGGTTCTTGCGGGTGGTGGCGGGCTAACTCGCCGAGCCCTTCGGCTGGCGGCGTCTTCGGGCGCGCGATCTTTTTGACATCGGATCGGCATTCGCCATACGCTCGCGCCGCCTGCTCGACGCAGTCGGGCGGCCGCTGCATACCGGGCGGGATTCGCCTCGGAAGACGAGAGGAAGAGTATGACCCAGACCTTCGAGCTGGTGAGCTACGAGAAGAGCAACCGCATCGCATGGCTCACCATCAACAACGAGGAGCGGATGAACGCCCTGAGCACGGGCGTGCAGAACGGCCTCTACTACGGCTTCGAAGAGGTCATCAACGACGACGACGTGCTAGTCGCCGTCCTTACCGGGGCCGGGGGCCGCGCGTTCTGCGCCGGCGCCGACCTCAAGGAGATGACCGAGCGCGACCAGAGCATCGGCCAGGGCGCCGCGCAGGAGGCGCAGAACGGCCTGTTCCACGTCACCGAGTGCAAGAAGCCGATCATCGCCGCCGTCGACGGCTTCGCGCTGGCTGGTGGCATGCAGCTCTCGGCGCGCTGCGACTTCCGTATCGCGACCGAGAACTCGCGCTTCGGCATGCCGGAGCCGCTTCGCAGCCTGACGCCGATCAACCTGATGGACACGCTGGAGATGGGCTTCGTGCCGCTCGGCGAGGCGATGTGGATCATCCTCTCGGGCGCCCACATCACCGCGCGGCGCGCCCACGAGATCGGCTTCGTCCAGTGGCTGGCCGAGGACCGCGACGCCATGATGGCCATGGCCGAGGAGCGCGCCGAGACGCTGAAGCTGTGTGCGCCGTTGGCGGTGCAGGCGCTGAAGAACGGCGTCCACCTCAACATGAACCCGCCGGCGCCACAGCCTGAGGGCGTGTCGTACCTCGACCACCTGCGCAACCTCAACTCGGATCTGCAGGAGAAGGTCGCCAACAGCGAGGACCGGATGGAGGGCCCGAAGGCCTTCGCCGAGAAGCGCGCCCCGAACTGGCAGGGCCGCTAAGCCTCACGCACGCCGCACGAGCCGCCGGCGCGCCTTCCGAGGCGGCCGGCAAGCTTTGTCGGAACAACCGGGAGCCCTCGCGATCGCGAGGGCTCCCGTGCGTCCGCGACCGAGTGGTGCGAGGCCGCTCCGGTACCCCGATTTGGTGGCTTTGACCCGGCAGCGTTGAACAACGTAGGCTCGCGTCGCCTGCCCTACGCGACGGGGCGGGTACCCAGTGCCGGGCGGAGTTCGCCCGCGATACAGGCTGAGAGGAAGAGGGATGGTCTCAAAGACATTCGAGCTGGTGAGCTACGAGAAGAACAACCGCATCGCATGGATCACCATCAACAACGAGGAGCGCATGAACGCCCTGAGCACGGGCGTGCAGAACGGCCTCTACGACTCATTCGACGAGGTCATCAACGACGATGACGTCCTCGTGGCGATTCTCACCGGGGCGGGTGGCCGAGCGTTCTGCGCCGGCGCGGACCTCAAGGAGATGACCGAGCGCGACCAGACCATCGGCCAGGGCGCGGCTCAGGAGGCCAAGAGCGGCCTCAGCCACGCCACCAACTGCAAGAAGCCGATCATCGCGGCCATCGACGGTTTCGCGCTGGCCGGCGGGATGCAGCTCTCGGCGCGCTGCGACTTCCGCATCGCCACCGAGAAGTCGCGCTTCGGCATGCCGGAGCCGCTCCGCAGCCTGACGCCGATCAACACGATGGACACGCTGGAGATGGGCTTCGTGCCCCTCGGCGAGGCGCTGTGGATCATCCTCTCGGGTGCCCACATCACCGCGCAGCGCGCCCACGAGATCGGCTTCGTGCAGTGGCTGGCCGCCGACCGCGACGCCATGATGGCCGAGGCGGAAGAGCGGGCCGAGACGCTGAAGCTCTGCGCGCCGCTGGCGGTGCAGGCGCTGAAGAACGGCGTCCACCTCAACATGAACCCGCCGGCCCCGCAGCCCGAGGGCGTGTCGTACCTCGACCACCTGCGGAACCTCAACGCGGATCTGCAGGAAAAGGTCTCCAACAGCGAGGACCGGATGGAGGGCCCGAAGGCCTTCGCCGAGAAGCGCGCCCCGAACTGGCAGGGCCGCTAAGCCTCACGCACCCCGCACAAGCCGCCGACCGGCCTCACGGCCGACCGGCGAGCTTCGTCGGAACAACCGAGAGCCCTCGCAATCGCGAGGGCTCTCGTGCGTGTGTCGCCGGGACGAGGCTGGTGCTACGCCTCGGCGGCGGCGAGTGCCTCGAGGTCCTTGAGCACCTGGTCCTGCACGTGCGCGGGCACCTCGGCGTAGCGGTCCACCTCGACGGTGAACGTGCCGCGGCCGTTGGTCATTGCGCGCAGGTCCGGGCCGTAACGCTGGATCTCGGCCAGCGGCGCCTCGGCCTGCACCAGGCTCACCTCGCCGGCGGGCTCGACGCCGTGGACCTGGCCGCGACGGCTGTTGAGGTCGCCCATCACATCGCCCACGCGTTCGCTGGGCACACGGATGTTCAGCTTCACGATTGGTTCAAGCAGGATCGGCCGCGCGTCCAGGAACCCTTGCCGCAGCGCCTGCGAGGCCGCCAGCTTGAACGCCATCTCCGAGGAGTCCACCGAGTGCGATGAACCGTCGAGCAGCGTCACCCGCATGTCCACGATGGGCGAGTGGGCGAGCGGACCGTCCGGCAACTGCTCGACCAGGCCCTTCTCGACCGCCGGGATGAACTGCTTCGGGACGTTCCCGCCCACGACTTTCTGCTCGAAGCTGAAGCCCGCACCGCGCTCCATCGGCTCGATCTGGAGCACGACGTGGCCGTACTGGCCGTGGCCGCCCGTCTGCTTGCGATGCCGGTACTCGGCGCTGGCCTTCGTCGTGACCGTCTCGCGGTACGCCACGAGGGGGATCGTCACGTCGACCTCGACGCCGTAGTTGTCGTTGAGGCGCGACGCGGCGATGTTCGCCTGCGCGTCGCCGATCGTCGACAGGATCGTCTCGCCGGTGTCCTGGGTGCGCTCGACAACGATCGTCGGGTCCTGCTCGACCAGGCGCTGGAGCGCCGTTGAGAGCTTGTCGACGTCGGCCTTCGTGCGCGGGTGCAGGGCGGAACGGAACGTCGCCTCGGGGAACGGCAGCGGGGCCGCCTCGACGGTCGAGTCCGCCGAGGCCACGAAGGTGTCGCCAGTCATGGTCTCGGCGAGCTTGGCCGCGACGCCGATGTCGCCGGCGACGAGCTCCGGCACCTCGATCTGGTCCTTGCCACGCTGGAGGTAGAGGTGGCCGAGGCGCTCGGTGGTACGGCGCTGCACGTTGTACGGGTTCGAGGTCGGCGTGAGCGTTCCTCGCAGCACCTTCATGTACGTCAGCCGCCCCACGAACGGGTCGGCGGTGGTCTTGAAGACGTGCGCCACGACGTCGCCGTCGCCGGTGACGACCGAGCCCTCGGCGAGGTCGTGCTCGCGACCGAGCGGTGAGGGCAGCAGCCGCGTCATCTCGTTCAGGAGCGGCCGCAGCCCGGCGCCCGTGACACTGCAGACCGCGAGGACGGGCACGACGTCACCGGCTGCCACGGCAGCGGCGAGCGCCTCGGCGACTCGCTCGCCCGGGAGCTCCTCACCCTCGAGGTAGAGCTCGAGGAGTTCGTCGTCGGTCTCCGCGACGGACTCGATGAGTTGCTCGCGCGCCGCCTCGATCGCGTCGGCGAGGTCGGCCGGGGCGTCGCCCGGCGTGCCGTCGGCGCCCATCCGGGCCTGCCCGCTGACGAGGTCGACGACGCCCTCGAACGTGTCGCCGGAGCCGATGGGGATGGTGAGGGGCACGACGCCCATGCCGAAGCGGTCGCGCAGCGACCCGAGGACGCGGTCGAAGTCGGCGAACTCGCGGTCCATGCGAGTGATGGCGATGAAGCGCGGGAGCGAGTTGGCGTCGGCCATCTCCCACGCGACCTCGGTGCCACCCTCGATGCCGGAGGCGGCGTCGACGGTGACGACGGCGGCGTCGGCGGCGGCGGCGCCGCTCACGACCTCGCCGACGAAGTCGACGTAACCGGGCGTGTCGATGAGGTTGACGCGGTGACCGTTCCACTCGATGGGGAGCGTGGAGAGCGAGATCGTATAGGTGCGGCGCTGCTCCTCGTCGTCGAAGTCGGAGACGGTGTTGCCGTCCTCGACGCGGCCGAGGCGGTTGATGGCGCCGGAGGCGAGGAGCGCAGCCTCGCCGAGCATCGTCTTGCCCGACCCGCTATGTCCCATCAGGACGACGTTGCGGAGTTGGTCGGACGTGTAGGCGTTCATCGTGCGTGGCACCCCCGTGCTTGCGTGGTGCGGGGGATAGTACCGCGTGCGGGGCGCGCCGGACTAGACGGGCCGGGACGAAGCCCGGCCCACCCGGTCTAGGACCCGATCCGCCGCCGCACCGCGACCGAGCCGACGCCAACAGCCAGCGCGGCGATCGCAACCGCGATGTACCCGAGCGCGGACATCTCGCCGCTGCCCAGCAGTCCGGCGTTGCCGGTCTTGGACTTCTCGGCCGGAGCAGCCTCGCAAGGCGCGACTCCGAGGTGCTCGGGCAACTCAGCGCCGAACCCCTGGAGCAGCTCGATTGCATCCTGGGGTCCGTAGGTCTGTCCCAGGACGGTGACATCGATGAGGCTTCCGCCCTCGCCGATGTTGATCGTGGCCTCGTAGCTGCGGCCGCCGGCGCTGACGGTCTCGGTGTACGTGCCCGCTTCCAGGCTCGTGCAGTACGTGATCGCGGCGTCGCCCGTGTCGCCGTCGGCGGCCGGCGCGCAATCGACGACCTCGACGCCCTCGGGCAGGTCGTAGGCCTCGGGGCCCGCGAAGACCTGGAGGAACCCGGCCACGCCGATCGGCTGACCGCCGGGCTCGTAGAACTCGGTGACGCTGCCGCCCTCGCCGACCTCGACGCGGAAGACGATCTCACCCGCCCGCTCGCGTGATTCAGCCCGGAACTCGTGCTCGCCGGCGGGCAGGTTGAGGCAGACGCTGGGCGCCTGTGCCGTCACGGTCGGCGCAGCGCCCGAGTTGATGGCTAGGAACGCCGCGACGACCACGGCGGCAACGATGAGTCGGATCATGGCTCTCTATTCCCTCGTCGCGGACGGACGCTGTCGAAGCGATCCGCCTGGTCACGGGTTGCATTGCGTTCGGGAGAGCGTAGCGACCGGGGCGGTCAGTCCACAGGTCGCAAATCTGGCAATTACAGAGGCGCAGCTTGCAAATCTGGCACCGCTACTCAGTGCGCGGCTTGCGTTCGTCGTGGCCAACTCGATACAGCCGCGTGTCCCCGAGCATGATGTAGGAGGGGAAGCGCCGCATCCCCCTGGGACAAAGCAGATAGTGTGTGCGCCCCACCTCAAGGCCGGCGGCATTCTCGATCCGCGTGTAGTACGATATTCCGCCCATACACCAGTCCGCCCGGGCTTCAACAGTGGAGTCCTGTCCCAGGACTTCGGACAGAACACCAGCGTCGACCTTCTCCCAAACGCGGAGGGCTTCGAAGAGTCGGTTGAGGAGCGACTCAGAGATCTGGATACTGACTACGGGAGCCAGGAGATACCCCGATGCCTCTGACTCTGTTGCAGAATGAGCTGCGCCTCATGCTGGATGCCTACCTCGCCGGCGAGTTGTCCCTGGATGACTTTCGCGGTTGGGAGGTCGAGCAGATTGGCAGCAGTGACCGCTTGGCCAACGACGAAGAAACGATCGGGCGCCTCGCCCTGATCGCCGAGACAGTGGTAAGCGAGGCGGCCGAGGAGCGCTACTTCGCAACGGAGGCTCGCCGCGTGGCGGATCGTCTGGATGCTGAGTGCCTCCCCCGTGTCGCTACGGGTACGCAAGGTGCTGAGACTCGATATGAAGCCGTCTCGATCGGCTTCGCGGCGATTCTTGCGAATCCTGACCGCCCTATCCCTGAGACCCGAGACGTTGATATATCACCCGTAGAGGTGACCTTGTGATCTGCTCGCCGTCGAAAGACACCTTCATCCAGTAGAGTCCCTCCTGACTGAATATGGCGTTCATATCTGTGACCAGTACCACGTTCTTGTCGTTCGCCTCGAACATGAGGTCGTGCGCCCCGATCGCTCGTAACTCGCCGGCCGGGTTCTCCATCTCGAGTCGCACAGCATGTCGACCGTGTGCCCTCCCGGGTACCAGCATTACGACTGCATAGAGACGCAGGGACAGCGGCGGCATCTCATCTGGAGCCTCCGGGCCGTGAGCTGTCTGCTCTAGACGATCTACGACGCGGATCGGAGAGACCACCCCGTCGGCTTCGCGCAGAACCTGCTCGCAGAACAACGCTGCCTTGACGTAAGGCCCCTGTTCGAACGATGTGGTCATCTACCGCCTCCCAGCCATCTCGATCCTACCTGACGTCGACGTCTTCACCGTCACTCCCCGCCCGCAAATCTAGCACCTCCAGCTGCAGCGTCCCCCGCATCCCGTCCCGCCGGAAGCGGTACACGATGTCCGCGAGGTCCCCGTCCGGGACGGCGTGCTGCGCGTTGCCGAACGCGATGGCGCGCCAGCTCACGCGGCCCTCGCGGAGCGTGAACTGGAGGTGCGAGCCGTCCGCCCCGACGACGCGCGAGTTCTCGATGCGTACGCCGCGGGCGAGGAACGTGGGGACGGGGTTGCCCTGGCCGTGTGGGCCGAGGCGGTGCAGCCAGCGCAGCAGGTCGCTGTTGACGCCGTGCAGCGGCAGCTCGGCCTCGATGCCCAGGGTCGGCGTCAGGTGCTCAGGGGTGAGGTGCTCGGCGGCGTCGGCGACGAGGCGCTCGCGGAGCTCGGGCAGGCGCGAGGCGTCGATGCTGAAGCCGGCGGCGGCGCGGTGGCCGCCGTAGCGCAGGAACAGGTCGCCGTGGCGGCGCAGCAGTGCCGTGATGTCGAAGGCGTCGATCGACCGGCATGAGCCGCGGCCCTCACCGTCGGCGAGCTGCATCGCGATCGACGGGCGGTGGTGGGCCTCGACGAGGCGCCCCGCGACCAGTCCCACGATCCCCGACGAGATCTCCTCGCTCGCCACGATGAGCAGCGGGTCGCCACGCTGCTCGGGCGTCAGCAGCTCGTCGGCGAGTGCGAGCGCGTCGAGGGTGTCCTGGCGGCGCTGACGGTTCAGGGCGTCGAGCTGGCCGGCGAGGCTCGCGGCCTCGGACTCGGAGTCTGTGAGCAGCAGCTGGAGCGCGGTGTTGGCGTGCTCCATGCGGCCCGCGGCGTTGATGCGCGGGCCGAGCGTCCAGCCGCACAGCTCCGGGTCGGCATCGGCGAGGTCGACCCGGGAGGCCTCGGCGAGGGCTTGCAGGCCTGGGCGCTGCGAGCGCGCGAGCGCGTCGAGGCCGATGCGCACGAGGTCGCGGTTCTCGCCGACCAGCGGGGCGAGGTCGCACACGGTGCCAAGCGCCACGAGCGCGCGGTGCTCGGACGGGTCGTAGTCGCGTCCGAGGCGCGCGTAGAGGTCGTGCGCGACCTTGTGCGCGACGCCACAGGCGGCGGGCTCCGAGCCGTACTGCGAGTCGGTGAGTTTCGGGTTCACGAGCGCGAGCGCGTCGGGGAGCGCGTCGGGCACGGTGTGGTGGTCGATGATGATCACGTCCATACCGAGCTCGTTGGCCAGCTCCACCTCGGCGACCGCCGAGGTGCCGCAGTCGGCCGTCACGAACACGCTCGCACCCCGCGCGTGGAGCGCACGCACGGCGCCGGGGTTCGGGCCGTAGCCCTCGGTGAAGCGGTCGGGGATGTACGGCAGCGCGTGCGCGCCGAGGTCGTCGAGGGCCTCGGTGAGGATCGTGGTGGCGGTGATGCCGTCGACGTCGAAGTCGCCGAAGACGGCGACGGTCTCTCCCTCGGCGCAAGCGCGCTCGAGCCGGTCGACGGCGGTGTCGAGGTTCGGCATGAGTGTCGCGTCGGTCAGCTCGCCGGGCTTGCCGAGGTGGTGCGATGCCTCGGCGACGTTGCGCACGCCGCGGCGGGCGAGCAGCAGCGAGATCAGCGGCGGCCAGTCGGCCCCGGCGAACGCGTCGAGGTTCGGGGTGGCCGCCACGCGCCAGAGGCGCCCGCCGGAGCCGTCGAGGACGCGATCAGGCCCGCCCTCCATATGCTCGGCAAGGACTGTATTGGATCCGCTGACGGGGGGAGCAGCGCCGGGGTCCTGCGGGTCTGGCCCGCCGTGGATGGTTTGCGCGCTACTCGTGGTACCTCCCGAACAGCAGGGCAGAGTTGTGGCCCCCGAAGCCCAGCGAGTTCGACATCGCGTACTCGATGTCGACGTCGCGGGCGCCCTCGGGCACGTAGTCGAGGTCGCAATCGGGGTCGGGCACCTCGATGTTGCGGGTCATGTGGATGCGCTGGTCGCGCAGCGACAGGATCGTCGCCGCCGACTCGATCGCGCCCGCCGCGCCGAGGGTGTGGCCGAGCATCGACTTGCTCGAGCTGATGGGGATGGTGAGGGCGGACTCGCCGAAGACGGTCTTGATCGACATCGTCTCGAACTTGTCGTTGAGCGGCGTGCTCGTGCCGTGGGCGTTGATGTAGCCCACGTCGCTGGCGGCGACGCCACCCTTGCGCAGCGCGATGTTGATCGCGCGCGCCGCGCCCTCGCCGTTCTCGGACGGCTGGGTGACGTGGAAGGCGTCGGCGGACTGCCCGTAGGCGACGGCCTCGCACAGGATGGGCGCACCGCGCTCCAGCGCGAACTCGAGGTCCTCGAGGATGAGGGTGGCGGCGCCCTCGGCGAGCACAAAGCCGTCGCGGTCCATGTCGAACGGGCGCGAGGCGTGCTCGGGGTCGTCGTTGCGCTTGGTGGAGAGAGCGCGCGAGGCGTGGAAGGCGGCGAGGCCCATGCGCGTGACGCAGGCGTCGGAGCCGCCGGTGATCATCGCGCGCGCATCGCCACGGCGGATGGTCTCGAGCGCCGTGCCGATGGCGTCGGCGCCCGATGCGCAGGCTGAGACTGTGTTGTAGTTCGGGCCGCGCGCGCCGAAGCGGATCGAGACCTGGCCAGCGGCCATGTCGGGGATGAAGGCGGGTACGAGGAACGGCGAGATGCGCCCCGGGCCCTTCTCGAACAGCACCTGGAACTGCTCCTCGAGCCAGGTGAGCCCGCCCATGCCGGAGCCGATCATCGCGCCGATCTCGTCGGCCGCCGAGGAGACATCGAGCCCGGACTGTTCAAGCGCGTCCTGCGTGGCGGCGATTGAGAGCTGGACGAAGCGGTCCATGCGCCGCGCTTCCTTGCGGTCGATGAAGTCGCGAGGGTCGAAGTCCGGGACCTCGCCCGCGATGCGCGCCTCGAGGTCCGAGGCCTCGCAGAGCGTGACGGGGCCGATCCCGTTCTCACCGCCGAGGAGCGCGTCCCAGGTGGCCTCACGGCCGACGCCGAGTGCGGTCATCATGCCGACGCCGGTCACGACGACGCGGCGTTGCGTGCTGTCCTCGCTCATGGTCCGCCCTCCCAGCGTCCGAATATCAGGGCCGAATTATGCCCCCCAAGCCCGACCGATGTGCTCATCGCGTGGCGAATCTCCATCGAGCGCGCCTCATTCGGCACGTAGTCCAGGTCGCAGTCGGGGTCCGGCGTGCGGTAGTTGATCGTCGGCGGCGCCATCTGCTGGTCGCAGGTCATCACCGTGATCGCCGCCTCGACGGCTCCGGCCGCACCCATCATGTGGCCGATCATCGACTTGGTCGAGGAGACCGCGAGGCGGTCCGCCTGCGCTCCGAAGACCTCGCGGATCGCGTGCGTCTCGATGCGGTCGTTCAATGGCGTGCTCGTGCCGTGGGCGTTGATGTAGTCGACCGTGCCGGGATCGACGCCGCTGTCGAGCGCCTGCCGCATCGCCTGGGCGATGCCACGGCCATCGTCGGGCGGGGCGACCATGTCGAAGGCGTCGCTCGCCGTGGCTGCGCCCTTCCACTCGGCGTAGATGTGAGCGTCGCGCGCCAGCGCGTGCTCGAGCTCCTCGAGGATCAGCACGCCCGCACCCTCGGAGATGACGAAGCCGTTGCGGTCGGCGTCGAAGGGACGCGAGGCCAGCTCCGGGTGGTCGTGCTCGGCGAGGGCGCGCATGGCGGTGAAGCCGGCGTAGTAGAGCGGGCGGAGGGGCGCCTCGAAGCCACCGGAGATGATGACCTCGGCCTCGCCGCGCCGGATCAACTCGGCCGCTTCCCCGACCGCCGCGCCGCCGGTGGCGCAGGCCGCGGTGACGGCCATGTTCGGCCCCTGCGCGCCGAGCGCGATGGCGACGAGGCCCGAGGCGGTGTCGGGCAGTGCGTTGGTGATCATGAACGGGCTCACGCGGCGTATGCCGCGCGCGTCCATCGCGGCCTGGTTCTCGACGAGCATGTATGCGCCGCCGATGCCGGTGCCGAGGACGATCCCCACGCTCCCGGGCGCCTGCCGTTCGAGGTCGAGCTGTGCGTCCTCAACGGCCTGCCGCGAGGCGGCCATCGCCAGCACGGAGGACCGGTCGATGCGTCGCAGCAGCTTGGCGTCGACGTAGTTCGTGGGCTCGAAGCCCTTCAGCTCGCCGGCGATGGGGCACGAGAACTCGGTGGTGTCGAATGCCGTGATGGGGGCGATGCCGGAACGGCCCTCGATGAGCCCTTCCCACGTCGACTCCATGTCGAGGCCGAGGGGTGTGAGCGCCCCGATCCCGGTGACCACCACGCGCCGATCGGAACGTTCGGTCATCAGGAAGGCGCCGCCTGTGTCGACCCAGGTGGCAGCACGGAGATCGGGATCGGCTCGACCTCGGCGTCGTTCAGGGAGACAGCGGTCACGCGCCGGTCGGTCCGTCGCACGAGCCGAGCCAGCACGTGGCCGGGCCCGCTCTCGACGAAGGTCTGCACGCCCTGGTTCGTCATCTCGCGCACGTTGTCGGACCAGTACACCGGGGCGCGCAGCTGCTCCGAGAACTCCTCGCGGAGATCGTCGGCAGTGTGCAGCAGTTTCGAGGTGCGGTTGGAGACGATCGGCCGGGCCGGGTCGCTGATCGGGATCTCGCGGATGAGGTGCGCAAACTCCTCGGCCTGCCCGTCGTGCAGCGGGGTGTGGCTGGACACCTTCACCTTGAGTCGAATCACACGCCCCTGCAGCTCGCGCGCGCGGTCCATCGCGCGTTCGAGCGCGCTCACGTCGCCGCTGATGACGGTCTGGGTGTCGAGGTTGTGGTTGGCGATGTCCACGCGGCTCTCCGGCGAGCGCGTCGCCTCCTCACAGAGCTGCTGCACGAGCTCGCCGTTGAGCCCGATGATCGAGGCCATCCCGACCGGGCGGCCCTCGTTGAAGCGGCTCATCAGCTTCGAGCGTTCGAGGACCACGAGCATCGCGTCGCGGAACGTCAGCGCCTCCGCGGCGACGGCCGCGCTGAACAGCCCGAGCGAGTGTCCGCCGAAGAGGCGCGGGCGGATCGAGCGGCCGACATCGGCCAGCTTCTCGTGCATCGCCCCGAGGAACGCTACCGAGGTGGTGAGGACGGCCGGCTGGGTGAACGTGGTCTCGGAGAGCGCCTCGGCGTCCTCCTCGATGCAGATTTCCGCGACATCCATGCCGGCGAGGTCGCTCGCCTCCTGGTAGACGAGGCGGGCAGCCTCGGAGTGTTCGTACACGAGGCGACCCATGCCGGGCTGCTGCGAGCCCTGGCCTGGGAAGACGATGGCGACCGGATCGCTCTCGGGAGTGGGAGTGCCTTCGCTCACGGCGCTGGTTCTCCGAGGGAGGAGTGGTTTCGCGCGCAGGTGATTGTGGGGTGCATCGGAAGTCCGCGCGTCCCCCCTGCGGCGGCCCCCCTTGCAAGGGCGCGTTGGTGTTCGCGCCAGCCGGGTAATGGTACGGGACGGGACCCCTGCAACGCTACGGCCCCCTGCGTGCGAGCGTGTTAATGGTCGTATCGCCAGACATAACGGCCCTCAATCACCCGTCGAGGGCCTTACGCACGTCCGGGAGCGCGCGCAGGACGTCGCTCGCAACGGCTGTCGCCGAGCCCATCGCGCCTTCGAGCGCACGGCCGGACTCGTTGTGGAGGTAGACAGCCGCCGACGCCGCGTCGAACGGCTCCATGCCCTGCCCGATCAGGGAGGCGATGAACCCGGCCAGCACGTCGCCTGTCCCGGCCGTTGCCAGTACCGCGCTCGAGAACTCCGAGAGCCGCGCGCGACCGTCGGGTGCTGCGACCACTGTGTTCGCGCCCTTCAGCACCACGACGCTGCTCGTGCGCTGCGCGTAGTCCACGGCGAGGCGCAGGCGGTCGAGCTGCACGTCCTCGACCGACAGGCTGAGGAGCCGCGCCATCTCGCCGGGATGCGGCGTCAGCACGCGAGCCACGCCCAGACCCTCGTACCAGCCGGGCCGCTCGGCGATCGCGTTCAGCGCGTCGGCGTCGAGCACCACCCCCTTCAGTCCCTCGACGCCGTCGAGGCCGGCGAGCACGTTCGCGACGAACGCAGCGGTCTCCGGCGTGTGCGAGAGCCCGGGCCCGAGCAGCAGCGCTTCGCAGCCGTCGAGCGCGCGCAGCAGTTCAGCCGCAGCGTCGGCGCTGACCGCGCCCTCGGCGTCCGGCAGGGGGTGGAGCGTCACCTCCGGCGGGCCTGCGGCCACCAGCGCCTGGGTCGAGTCCGGCGCGGCGAGCACCACGAGCCCCGCGCCCGCGCGCAGCGCCGCCTCCGAGGCCAACCGTGCGGCTCCGGGGTAGCGACGCGACCCGGCGGCGACGACGGTGGTGCCGAACGTGCCCTTGTGGGCGTTGTCGGAGCGGAACGGCATGCGCTCCGTCAGGTCGCGCTGGCGGATGTCCTCGAACGGCACATCGTCAGCCAGGCCCTCCGGGAGGCCGATGTCGGTCTCCACCACGTCGCCGGCGATGGCGCGGCCGGGCATGGCGAACAGCCCGACCTTGGCGAAGCCGAGCGCGACTGTCGTGTCAGCGCGCACCACCGCCGGGTCGGCGCGGCCGGTGTCGGGGTCGACGCCCGTGGGCACGTCGATTGAGATCAGGTGCGGGCGGAAGATGCGCTGCGCGCGCCGCTCGGCGAGCTTGTCGAGCACGGCTTCGAGCACCCCTTCGATGGGGCGAGAGAGCCCGGTGCCCAGCAGCGCGTCGACCACGCCGTGCGCCTCGGCAAGCCTCGCTTCCAGGCGTTCGAGGTCGGGGTCCTCTTCGGCGCTCCATGCCTCGATCGCCTCGCCCTGGAGGGCCCGCCACTGCGGGTCGTCGCCGGAGCGAGGGGTGAGCAGGAACACGAAGACCTCGGCGCCCCACTCCTTGAGGTTGCGTGCCGCGGCCAGGCCGTCGCCGCCGTTGTTGCCGGGACCGACCAGCACGACGGCGTTGCGTCCCTCGGCGGCGCCCATGTTGATCCACGCCTCCTGCGCCACGGCGACGCCGGCGTTCTCCATCAACTGCGCCTCGTCGATTCCCTGCGCTGTAGCAGCGGCTTCGAGGGCCCGCATCTGTTCGGCGGTGACGAGTTTCATGATGGCTTCACCCCAGTAGACCTCCGAGTAGACCTCGTAGCCGCAGGAAGTCGACGAGGCGCTTGCGCGCCGCCTCCGGCTCCTGCTCGCGGCGTTCCTGCGAGCAGACCACCACGGCGATCGCGAACTCGTCGAGGTGGCTCAGTGATACGTCGATGGCGTCGAGGCCGATCACCTCGGCGCGCCGGGCGGCCCCGCCTGTGAGATACACCAGCGGTTTGCCGCGCTGGTCGGGCAGCACCTCGATGTCGCGCCACGCCACCGAGCGAGCGCCGGTACCGAGCGCTTTCATCACGGCCTCCTTGGCCGCGAAGCGCGCCGCGAGCTCCCGGACACGCCCGCGACAGAACGCGACTTCCTCGGGCGTGAAGACGCGGCGCAGGAAGCGTTCAGGGTGGCGCTGTAGCACGCGCGCCACGCGGGGAATCTCGATCATGTCGACGCCAACGGCATGCGTGCTCACGGCGCGCGATTCTAGCACGTGCCCCCCGCTATACTCCGCCCGTGCCCGCCACCATCATCGACGGCAACGCGATCGCGGCCGAGATCCGGGGCGAAGTGGCCACGCGCGTGCGTGCCCACCTCGACGCCGGTGGCGCCGTCCCGCACCTTACCGCTGTGCTCGTCGGCGACGATGCGGCGTCCGCCACCTACGTGCGCAACAAGGCCCGCGCCTGTGCCGAAGCGGGCATCGACGCACGCACCATCACGCCCTCCTCGGACATCTCCCAGGACGCGTTGCTCGACATCGTGCGCGAACTCAACGCCGACCCCGCCGTCTCCGGCATCCTCGTGCAGCTCCCGCTCCCCCCGCACATCGACGAGCGCGCCATCACCGAGGCGGTCGACCCCGACAAGGACGTCGACGGCCTGCACCCCGTGAACCTCGGACGGCTCGTGCAGGGTCAGCCCCATCTCGTGCCGGCCACCCCGGCCGGCGTGCAGCAGATCCTGCTGCGCACCGGCAACGACCCCGCGGGCAAGCGCGTCGTGGTCGTGGGGCGCTCGACGCTCGTCGGCAAGCCACTGGCGCTGCTGCTCGGCCGGAAGGCCGAGGGCGCGAACGCGACAGTCACGCTCGCCCACACAGGCACCACGGACCTCGGCGCCGTCGCCCGCGAGGCCGACATCCTCGTCGTCGCGGCCGGCCGGCCCAACACGGTGACCGCGGAGATGGTGCGCCCGGGCGCCGTGGTCATCGATGTCGGCACGAACCGCGTCGACGACGCGACGCGCAAGCGTGGGTGGCGGCTCACCGGCGATGTGGAGTTCGAAGGCGTCTCGCAGGTCGCCGGCGCGATCACGCCGGTCCCCGGCGGCGTCGGCCCCATGACCATCGCGATGCTGTTGGTGAACACGTTGCGGGCGGCAGGCGTGGCGTAGGGCGCGGCGGCCCCTACGAGATGGCGTCGATGGCCTCGAGCGGGCTGACAGCGCGGATCGGTGAGCCCTCGTAGTCCCTCAAGTTCCTCGTCACGATGACTCGTGCATCGCACGCCCGCGCCGCCGCGACCTGCAGCGCGTCCTCGAAGTCGGTCATCTCCAGTGAGGCGGCGAAGCGGACGGAGTCGGCGCTGGCGGGGGCGATGTCTGCCCATCCGAGGAAGTCGAGGATGAATGCGCGGGTGTCGGCGTTTCGCTGCTCCCTGGAGACCACGTAGTGAAAGTTGGACACTGTGTGCCACGCGATACAAGCTTCTTCCGGGCTTGCTTGAGCGCTGTCGAGGAAGGCTCGCGAATCGAGGGCATGCGGCTCGCGCCCAAGCGCTGTATCAACCAGCACATCGGTGTCGATCAGGATCACAGCCCGTACTTCTTCGCCAGGTAGTCGTAACGCGGATCGCCTGTGCGCTCGGCAGGCTCGAACTTCCCGTACCATCGGTCAGCGAACATCTGCGTGTCCTCTGGTTCGCCCTTTTCGGGCGGTGCGGACGCGGCTCGCTGCTTGTCTCCGCGTTCGCCCTCGTGTCGGCCGGGCGCGCTCTTGCGTCGGCGTCGGCGGGGCCGATCGTCAGGCCCCGGCGGCCGGACGTGCTCAAGCGGCTGGTCATCGTCGCCCCAGCGGACGCCGTAGCTCTGGCCCATGCCCTCGTCGAGGTAGCGGTAGCGTGGATCCCGGCTCCGCGCTGGGGGTGGCAGTTCTCCGCTGAACCACGCGCGCCAGCGCGCGGCCCAGGCCTTGGCAAACTCGTCGCCTTGCGCGGCAGGAGCGTCTTCCGCCGCCATCTCGCGCAGTGATTCCTCGACCAGCGAGGACAGGGAGACGCCGTGCTCGCGGGCGTGGCGCTTCGCGGCCGCGATGAGGTCGGCGTCCACGTTGACTGTCAGTCGCTTCTTCATCGCTCGACTGCTCCCACGCCTTCGAGGCGTCAACCTAGTCTATAGCGCCCGATGACGAATCTCGGTATGCCTCGCAATATCCGGATCTTGCTATCTGCTCGTCCCGCGCCCGTCGCGTTCTGACCCGGCTCGTGCGAACATCGATGCATGGACGACCTGCGACAGCGCCTCGCCGTACTGCTCGAACGTGTCCGCGACGTGCAGGTGCGGCTTTGACCTGCCCGCACGTGAGCGCGAGCTGACCAAGGCTCGCGCACAGTCCGCCGCCCCCGACCTCTGGGACGACTCAGAACGCGCACAGGCGCTGATGCGCCGCGTTGCGCGCCTCGATCGACAGGTCGAGTCGTGGCGCGGCCTCGAGCGCCGCTCCGCCGACCTCGGTGAGCTCGCCGAGCTCGCCGACGAGACCGAGGGCGAGGAGCGCGCCGCCCTCGCCGCGGACATCGAGCGCGAACTCAGCGGCCTCGAGGCGCAATTCGCGGCGATCGAGGTCGCCCTCATGCTCGGCGGCCCGTACGACGACCACGACGCCGTGCTCGCGATCCATGCCCGCGAGGGGGGGACGGATGCGCAGGACTGGACGGAGATCCTGCTGCGCATGTACCTGCGCTGGGCCGAGCGCCACGGCTTCACGACGCAGATCGTCTCCATCTCCTCGGGCGAGGAGGCCGGCATCAAGTCAGTGTCGATCCGTATCGGTGGCGACGACGCTTACGGGCTGCTGCGCTCGGAGCGAGGTGTGCACCGCCTGGTGCGGATCTCGCCGTTCGACGCCTCGAACTCCCGGCACACGAGCTTCGCACTTGTGGAGGTGATGCCGGAGGCGCACGACGACGAGATCGAGATCGAGGTGCAACCGGACGACCTGCGGATCGACACCTACCGCGCGAGCGGGCACGGCGGGCAGAACGTGCAGAAGAACGACACCGCAGTGCGGCTCACGCACCTCCCGACTGGTATCGTGGTGACGTGCCAGAACGAGCGCTCCCAGCTCCGTAATCGAGAGTCTGCGATGCTCGTCCTGAAGTCACGTTTGCTGGAGATCGAGCTCGAACGGCGCGAGGCGGAGATGGCTGAACTCAAGGGCGAGCACGTCGCGGCTGGCTGGGGCAGCCAGATCCGCTCCTACGTCCTGCACCCCTATCGCATGGTGAAGGACCTCCGCACCGAACATGAGACGAGCGACACGAACTCCGTCCTCGACGGCGAGTTCGACGACTTTGTGTACGCGTGGCTGCGCAGCCAGGTGGGCGTCGCCGCGGCGGAGATGGCGAGTTGAGCGCTGCACGATGGGTCTACACGCTCGTCGCGGTAGCGGCGCTCGGCCTCGGGGCGATGGTCGCACTGGGACCCGCGCCCTCACCCGCGTCGGCGGACAACGCCGTGACGAATATCGGGGCGACGACCAGCGACCCGACGGCCATCGTTTTCGCGGCGCGCGTCACGTCGCCGGCTGGGCTCGAGAGCGCCACACTCGTCTACCGCGTCCTCAACCCGAAGGAAGGCGACGTCGGCGGCCGGGGCGAGGCCAACTTCGGGCCGGGCCCGGAGAATGACGTGAGCTTCACCCTGGAGACCCGCACCGCTCAGCGATACATCCCGGTTGGTTCGGTGTTCAAGTTCCACTGGGAGTTCGCCGACACCGAGGGTCAGACCTTCCAGAGCGAGGAGCAGGAGTACCTCTTCCTGGACGGTCGCTATCGCTGGAGCGAGAGGCAACTCGGCCACGTCACCGTGTACTGGTACGGCGGCAACGACGACTTCGCGGACCGCGTGCTCAACGCCGGCGAGTCGGCGCTCGAGGAGACCGAACACCTGCTGCGGGTCACCGTGCCATACGACGTGCGCATCATGGTCTGGGCCTCGGAGAGCGACGGCGAACTCGCGATGCGGCCGCGCAGCCGGATCTTCGAGGAGCTCGTGCGGACTGGCGGCCAGCGCACTGCTGCGGACCTGCTCTTCGTCTTCACGGCGACCTCGGATGTCGTGCGCCACGAGATGGCGCACATCGTGACAGCTGTGGCGGGCGATGGCCCGTTCACGCGGATCCCGTCGTGGCTGGACGAGGGCACCGCCGTCTACATGCAGCGTAGCGCGAGGCCGTACAACACGGCCATCGCCTTCCGCATCCAGACCGACGACACGCTGCGACTGCGCAACATGGACTCGCCTTCCAACGACCCGACACAGGTGGACCTGTTCTACGGGCAGTCGTGGTCCACGGTGAGCTACCTGATCGAGAACTGGGGCGAGGACTCCTTCGCTGCTATGTACCGCCACATCCGCGAAGGCTCCACGACCGACGCCGCGCTCGAGCGCGTCTACGGCTTCGACCAGGACGAGCTCTACAACATGTGGCGCGAGGACAACGGCCTCGACCCCATCGACTTCACGCCGCGCATCGACTCGACGCCACCGCCGCAGGCGGAAGCGACGCGGCCCCCGCTGACGCTCCCCACCCCCACCGGCGACTCCTCGCGCCCCTCCGACGACGCCGATACGGACGACGGCGATGGCGACGAGGACGAGGCGCCCGCAGCCACGGCGAGCCCTCAGCCAGACGACCCGACTGACGATGACACGGTCAGTGAGGGCACCGGTGGCGGGTCGACGACGACCACGGCGATTATCGTCGGTGTGCTCGCGCTGCTGGTCGGCGGCGGGCTGGGCGTGGCGGCGATCGTCGTGGCGAGGCAGTCGCGCCGCGGCTAAACCCCGGCTACGCCCCTCCACGCACCGGCCGCGGACATCCTATCGAGGTAGCACGAGGCCGCCAGGTGACATCGGCGGCTGCTGAGGGTCGGGCGGCGCCTCGCCCGTGGACATGGCCTGTGCCTGCTCGATGGTGAGGAACGGCGAGACCAGGACGCGGTCTCGGATCACGTTCTCCTGTTCGCCCGTTGCACAGCGTCGGAGTTGCTCGGCGAAGTCTGTTTCGTTCCACCCGCCCGTGAAGCGGCGGCCCCCGATGGTCAGCACCGGCAACTCCGCCACCATGCGCGCCTCGGCGAGGAGCGGGAACTCCGACACCTCGATCGCCTGGACGCGCACGTTGCGCATCACCATCGCGAACGCGGCGGCGAAGCGCAGCGTCACGGCCGACTGCGGGTCGTACGGTGCGACGAGCAACTCGATGTCGAGGTCCGCGTCGAGCGCGTCGTCGGCCTCGGCCAGCTTCTCGAGGGTGGTTGCGTCGAGCGGCGGAGCGCCCGAGCTCGCGTAGATGATCGCCTCCATGAACGCGGGGAAGAGCACCCCGGACCACAGCCCGACGATGCGCAGCTCGTGGCCACGCCCGCGAATCACCGTCACGGGCGGGCGGTCGATGCCCGCCTCGCGCGCCCGGTCTGCGTGCCTGTCGAGGTCGTAGCGTGTCAGCGAGATCGCCGGGTGCATCGAGGCGAACTGGCGCGCGGCGATGCTCACCTGGTCACAGAACGTGCAGGGGTCGCGGTCGGTGCGGACGAGCGCGGACTCTTGCTGCGTCCAGATGTCGAGGCCGACAGGCCCGACGAGGCGCTGTGCGAGATGGTCGGCAATCGCCGGTCGCTCTTCTCGTGGGATCGGGGACTCGTTGACCATGCTCAGTCGCCTTCCGCCGCCTCCGCGCGCAGGATGCGCATCGCGAGATAGAGCCGCTGGATTGCCGTCAGCACCGTGAGCACGGCGAGCGCCCATAGCACCGGCCGCACGAGCACGCCCGTGATCAGCGCCACTCCTAGCAGCACGACGCGCTCGGCGCGTCGCAGCCAGCCGGAGGTGAGCGCCACACCTAAACCCTCGGCGCGCGCTCGCACGTACGAGACGAGCAGCGAGCCGGCGAGGACCACGAACACGAGCGCCGCTTCCTCGTTCCGGCCCTCACCCAGTTCGTACAGCAGCAGGCCGAAGAGCACCACCGCCTCGGAGAAGCGGTCGAAGACGGAGTCGAGCATCGCGCCGGCCTTGCTCGCTCGACCGGTCGTGCGCGCCAGCTCGCCGTCGAGGAAGTCGAGGGCGCTGAACACCAGCATCACAATGCCGCCCGCGGTGAGCGAGCCTGTCGCGAGGAGCGCCGCCGCGCCGATGTTCCCCGCCAGCGCGGCGAACGACACCATGTCGGGCGTCACGCCGATGCGCGCGAGGACGCGCACGATCGGGCCGATGATCATGGCGGGCGCGCGGTTTGGCAGCAGGCTGGAGGGCAGCGCCATCAAGTGCGCTCCCGCCCGTGGGTGCTAATCACGCCGTCGTGCCGAAGCAAGGAGCGTGCGTGCGTGGGCGGCGCGGTCGTCGCGCAGTCGCTCGTAGTAGGAGAGCACGCGACTCGTCACACGGGGCCACGAGTACTCGTCGGCGCGCTTGCGTCCGGCGGCAGCCAGCCGGGCGCGCCGCTGCGGGCTGCGCACCAGCGCCGTGAGCGCCTCGGCGATCGCCAGCGGGTCGCGAGGCCGCGCGAGCAGGCCGTCGACGTCGTCCGTGATCACCGAGGCGTAGCCGTCGATGTTCGACGCGACGATCGGTGTGCCCGCGGAGAGCGCCTCGAGCAGCACGTAGCCCTGCGACTCGTGGCCCGTGGCGGGCGAGCAGAAGATGTCGGCGGTGCGGTAGTAGCGCGGCAGGTCCGCGTCGGAGACATCGTCGACGAAGACGATGCCGCGGCGGCCCTCGCGCTCCACCGAGGTGCGGTAGCGGCGCTTCATGCGCGAGTCGGGGCCGACGACGATCAGCCGCGTGTTCGGGTCGCGCGCGTTGACGATGCCGAACGCGCGCAGCAGGTCGCCCAGACCCTTCCGCTTCTCGGCGCGACCGACGTAGAGGATGTTCGTCATGCCGTCCTCGAACTCATGGAGGGGTTCGAGCGTGGGGTCGGCGAAGCGTGGCACCTCGATGCCGTTGGGGATGACGTTGTAGTAGCCGGGGAAGTAGCGGCTGACATAGCGCTGCGCCGGCGGCGAGACGGTGATCTTGCCGTCGATCTCGCGGAACCAGCGCTTGAGCAGCCGCCGTCCGTACGAGTAGAGCCGGTTTCCGCCGTCCTTGGTCGCGTGGAACGTCCCGACGTTGACGACGTTAGGGTTCACCGACCGCGAGGCGCGCAGCACCTGGATCGGGAGCGTCGGCATCAGCGGCTCGTGGACGTGGACCACGTCGAACTGATGCTGCTCGAGCGCGCTCCGCACCTGCCGGCCGAGCCGGGGGCTGAGCGCGATCCGGGCGGTCGAGCCCGAGGCCGGCACGGGTACGGGCCGGCCGATCGAGATGAGCCGCTCGTTGTCGTGCTCGCCGGTGGCGGGCGCCAGGATGTGGACCTCGTGCCCACCGGTCTCGAAGCGCTCGGTGAGCTGCTGGATGTGGCGGTTCACGCCGCCGGGGGTCAGCCAGTCGTACGGGGAGACGAAGGCGATCTTCACCGCAGGCCCCCGATCGGCGGGAGCGTCGGCGAGCGCAGCTTCTGGATCTGCGCGCCGATGACCTTGCGAGGTGTCACGGAGAGCCCGCGCACCTGCTGCAGCGCGAGCTGGCGGAAGCCCAGCCGCCGCATGCTCGGGGCGCGGCCGGCTATCGCCATCGTCGTGCGCGCCTCGATAGAGTCGCGCAGCTCGGCGGCCGTGGTGCCTGGGAACAGCGTTGCCGCGGTGCCGACGCCTTCGAGGAAGTGGGCGTCGCTGCCGCCGGTCTCGGCGAGGCCGTAGCGCTCGCGGTTGCGGCGCAGCGCGCGCGCGCCGGTGACGCGTCCCGCCAGCGTGGTGTTCGCCACCTCGATGCCGTCGGGGTGAGTAGCCGGGTCGCCGTTATCGAGCAGGCGGTCCAGCGTGCGGCGGCCGACGGAGCGTGTGAGCCACGAGAACGGGTGTGGCACCACGGCGATACCGCCCGCCCGGTGCACCAGCTCGACCGACTCGGCGAGCGACCGCAGCGAGGGCAGCGGCTCGTCGACCCACAGCGCGAGCAGGTGCCCGGCGCGCGTGGTCAACTCGATGCCCGGCACGAACTCGAAGCGGTAGTTGCCGCGTGCGTGCGCCTCGCGTGCGAGGAGCGCGCCGCCCACGTCGTCGTGGTCGGTGACGGCGATCACGTCGAGGTCGGTGGAGTGCTCGACGTAGTCGAGCAGCGTCTGCGCATCGGCCATGCCGTCGCCGAAGGCGGTGTGCGTCTGGAGGTCCGCGCGACCGAAGCGCTGGATGGCGGGCCTGTCGTCCGTCGAGGCCGTGTCCATCATGGGTCGCATTGTACCCCCGCCCTCGTCAGCGTCGTGACTGCGACCACGTAGCGCGTCACGTCGCGAGGCCGCGCCACACCGGGTGCAGCGCGAACCACTGGTCGGGTGAGACACGGATGCCTGCCTCGAGTGCGCGCGTCACGCGGCGCATCCCCTCCTCGACGTCGGCCTGGCGGTCGCCGGTGGCTTCGAGGTCGAGCGGTGGATCGAGCGAGACGCGCATCCCCTCGCCGCTGGTCCGGCGTGCGAAGCCGGACACGATCGGCGAGCCCGTGCGCAGCGCCAACTCCACGGCGCCGCGCGGCATCCGCGCGCGCTCGCCGAAGAATGGCTGCGGGTGGCCCGTGCCCAGCACGTCGCGGTCGGCGAGGATCGCGAGGACGTTGCCGGCGCGCAGTTGCTGGATCGCGAGCCGGACGCCGGTGCGGTCCGCCGGCACGAAGCGCACGCCCGGCGCCTGCCGCACGTTGTGGACCAGCTCGTGGACCGCGAGCGGCGACAGCGGCTCGGTCAGGACGAGCACGTCGATCCCGAACGCCCCGACGACGCGGATCAACGTCTCGGGGTTCCCGAGGTGCGCGGACACGAACATCACGCCGCACCCGCGGTCGTACGCCTCGAAGAACCCATCGATGCCGTCGACGGCCTCGATGCGGTCGAGCGCGGCGGTGGGCGGGACGTGGGCGGAGCGCGCCATGTCGGCCCAGTAGCGCATGGCGCTGCGGGCGGCGCCGCGCGCGTCGCGCGCGAGCACCCCGCGACTCGCCTCGCCTCCGTGCACGTGGCGCATGTGGTCCATCGTGACGTCGCGCAGGCGCTCCGACAGCAGCCACGCGGCGGTCCCGGCCACATCTGCAAACGCGTAAAGCACGGGGAGCGGGAGCCGCCCGAAGACACCGATCCACACGCGCAGCGCGGCAGTGGCGATCATCCGTCAGGCCACCTGCCCGGCGCGCATGTCGTCGAGCCACAGCGAACGGAAGATGTACCACTGCTCGGGATGACGCCTCACCATCGACTCGAGGGCGAGGAAGATCGCCTGCGTCAGCGCGTGGACATCGTGCTCCAGGTCGCCGGTCGGCTCGTAGCGGATGTGCTCCAGGTCGGGCGTGGCCCGGTCACTCCATGTCGAGCGGCGGGGCACTGTGGCGGCCATGACCGAGGCCTGCGTGCGCAGCGCGACGCGCGCGGGGCCGTCCGGTACGGCGACAGTGTCGCCGAAGAACTCCACCTCCACGCCGCGCCCCGGCTGAGGCACGTCGATCAGTGCCGCGACCACCTCGTTACGCCGCAGGGAGCGCACCAGGCGCGGCCCGATCCGGTCGGCGGGCAGGATCTGCATACCGAGCTTGCGCCGCGAGCCGAGCACCATCTCGTTCAGCCGCGGGTCGTCGAACGTGTCGGCGATGACGGACACCTGGTACCCGTGCTCGCTGAGCGCGACTGCACCCAGGTCCCACACGCCGAAGTGGATCGTGACCAGCACGAGGCCGTTTCCCGTGAGTGTGTCGTCGATGTACTTCCAGTCGTCATAGGGGACGCGCTCGCGCAGCTCGTCGCGGGGGCGCGAGCCGAAGCGCACGAAGTCCACGAGGTACACGCCGTAGTTGCCGAAGGACCGCCGCGCGTAGCCTCGTGCGGCTGCCTCGTCACCGCCGGTGACGCGCAGCATGTTGCCCACGCAGCGGCGGCGACCGCCCGTCCACCCGTAGTAGGCGAGGACGCCCACGGCGAAGCCGCAGGCGTACGCCACCCGCAGCGGGACGAGCCGGGCAAGCAGCGAGGCGACCCGGAAGCCCCAGTACGCCGCCATGGCGTGGCAGTCTCCTCGTGCGCCGCGCGCTACCCGCGCGGTCGCCCTAGTTGCCCGCCGGCGCCTCCACCTCGCCCGCGATGAACGTCTCCAGGCGGTCGCGCGCGATATCGTCGTGCCACTGCTCCGGCGGTGACTTCATGAAGTACGCCGAGGGCTCCAGCAGCGGGCCGCCGATGCCACGGTCGAGGCCGATCTTGGCGCAGCGGATCGCGTCGATCACTACGCCGGCGGAGTTCGGGCTGTCCCACACCTCCAGCTTGCACTCGAGGTTGAGTGGCACCTCGCCGAACGTCGTGCCCTCCATGCGGATGTGGCACCACTTGCGGTCCTCCAGCCACGGCACGTGGTCCGAGGGGCCGACGTGCACGTCGGCGTACGGCATCTCGTAGTCGATCTGCGAGGTGACGGCGTTGGTCTTCGAGATCTTCTTCGACTCCAGGCGCTCACGCTCCAGCATGTTCAGGAAGTCGGTGTTGCCACCGAAGTTCAGCTGGTAGGTGCGGTCGACCTTCACGCCGCGATCCTGGAAGAGCCGCGCGAGGAGGCGATGCAGGATGGTCGCGCCGACCTGCGACTTGATGTCGTCGCCGATGATGGGCAGCCCAGCCTCGCGGAAGCGGCCGGCCCAGTAGTCCTCGCGCGCGATGAACACGGGGATGCAGTTGATGAAGGCGCACCCCGCCGCGAGGATCTGCTCCACGTACCACTTCGTCGCCTCCTCGGAGCCGACGGGCAGGTAGCTGATGACGACGTCCGTGTTGGTCTCGCGCAGGGCGGTCACGATGTCGGCGGTTGAGCCGGGGGCCTTCGTGATCACCTCGGAGAGGTACTTGCCGAGGCCGTCGTGGGTCATCCCGCGGATGACCGGCACGCCCAGGTGCGGGACGTCGGCGAACTTGTAGGTGTTGTTCGGCGCCGTGTAGATCGCTTCGGAGAGGTCGCGGCCGACCTTGTTGGCGTCGATGTCGATGGCGACGGTGAAGTTGATGTCGCTGATGTGGTAGTCGCCGAGGACGGGGTGCATCAGCCCCGGGATCGTCTGGTCGGGGTGGGCGTTCTTGTAGAACTCGACGCCCTGCACGAGCGAAGAAGCACAGTTCCCCACCCCGATGATTGCTACGTTGATTGGCTCACCCACGGTGTATTACCCCTTTCGCGGCGCGCGCGTCCTTCGCGCGCAGCCTCATACGACATCGAGGGTACGCACGCGCCGTAGCTGTGGACTAGTGGAAGTTTCTTCCCGATAGCATAAGATAGACTTACTGCTCGCCGGGAGGCCCATGACCACTCGCCCCGCCACCTCCGACCTCGATACCGTCGAGGAACCCGCCGCCGAGCTCGCGGGACGCGACGCCGACTCCGACGAAGCGCCGCTCAACCTCCACCTCCAGCAGCTCGCCTACGTACGCGCGCTCGAGCGCTGGGGCACGCTCACCGAGGCGGCTCGACGCCTCCAGGTGAGCCAGCCCGCGCTCTCGCAGTCGCTGTCGCAACTCGAGCGCCGGCTTGGCGTGCCGCTGCTGGAACGCGACGGCCGCCGCCGCCAGCTCACCGAGGCCGGCCACGAGGTCGCGCGCTTCGCGAGCGTGACGCTCGGGCGCGCGGGCGCGCTCCGCGACTGGCTGGACGACTACGCGGAGGGCCGCGCCGGCACGCTCCGCGTGGGCATGATCGACGCCGCGAGTCTCTACGCGCTGCCCTCGGCGATCCGAGCGTTCCGCGACACCCACCCCGAGGTGCAACTCGAACTCGTCGTCGACCGAACGGGGTTGCTGCTCGAACGGCTCTCGCGGTTCGAGCTCGACCTCGCGTTCGTCGTGGGGCCCGCGCCGCCGGAGTTCGACGCGACCGAGGTGCTCAGCGAGCCGCTCTACCTCTACGCGCCGCCCGGCACCGTCGAGGAGCCTGCAGACGGCGAGTGGGTGCTGTATCCACCCGGCCGCCAGACGCGGCGCATCATCGACGCCGGGCTCGCCGCTCGCGGCATCTGGCCGCGCATCTCACTCGAAAGCGACAACCCCGCGGTCCTCGGTCAGATGGTCGCGCTCGGCCTCGGCTGGAGCGTGCTGCCCGAAGGCGTGGTCGAGGGGGTCGCGCCGGAGCTGGCGGCCTCTCGGCGCGACCAGATCGCGGAGCGCACGCTCCTCGCCGCGCGTCGCGCGCAGTCCCCGCCGGACGCCCGCGCCGACGCGTTCCTGCGGTTCGTCATGGGCCGGGAAGAGGAGGCGTAGCCGGCCTGCAGCGTAGGGGGCTGCGAGCCGAAACGTTGGTGGGGGCGCCCGGTCAGACCGGGAAGACGCGGTAGGGGTGCCAGACGCTCGGGATCGGGCCGCACTCCATCAGCGCGACGAGGCGGCCATCCGGGCCGTAGCCACGCGCCTTCACCCCCACCCGCGCGGGCGGCGCACCCGGCAGCTGCGGCGGGCGCGTGTCCCGGCCCTGCCGCGCCAGCGCCACCGAGCGCTTGTTGAGGATCACCGCCGGCCAGTCCGACAGCACCGCGTCCGGAGCGTGCACGAGGTCCTCGATGGCGCTCGCCTCCAACAGCCGTACCGCGTCGTCGAGCGGTGTGGCGTCGGCGATGGCGAACGGGCCGACGGCCGTGCGCCGCAGCTCCGCGAGGTGCGCTCCCACGCCGAGCGCCTGCCCGAGGTCGTGCGCGAGCGAGCGCATGTAGAAGCCCTTGGCGCACTCCACCTCGATCTCGAGGTTCGGCAGTGACACCTCGAGCAGGTCGAGGGCATAGACGTGCGCGGGGCGCGGCTCAAGCTGCGGCTGCTCGCCGCGTCGGGCAGCGCGGTGAGCGCGCTCGCCGTCGAGCTTGACGGCGCTGAAGGCCGGCGGGACCTGCATGAACTCACCGCGGAACGCGGGCAGCGCCGCCTCAATATCGTCGAGAGTTACACCGCTCGGGTCACGGGTCTCGCGCACCTCGCCGGCTGCGTCGTAGGTGTCGGTCTCGATGCCGAGCGTGACGGTGGCGCGGTAGCGCTTGCGCGCCTCCATCAGCGAGTCGATGAGGCGCGTGGCGTTGCCGATGGCGACCGGCAAGACGCCCGTGGCGGGACGGTCGAGGGTGCCGGCGTGGCCGACCTTGCGGATGCCCGAGGCGCGCCGGATCGCGCGCACCACGTCGAACGACCCTGTGTCGGCGGGCTTGTCGATGTTGATGAAGCCGACGAGCGGCGGCTCGGCGGCGCTCACGGCGTGGCGTCCGGCTCCACGCCCTCGGTGGCCCTCACCTCGCGCAGCAGCGACGCCATCCTCTGGCTCTCGGCGATCGAGTCGTCGAGCTCGAAGTGCAGCCGCGGCACGCGCCGGATGTGGATGCGGCGCACGAGCTCGCGGTGGAGGAACGAGGAGCTTCGCCCCAGGGCGTCCATGACCGCGCGCTGCTCCAGGTCGTCGGCCATCACGCTCACGTGGACGCGCGCATGGGCCAGGTCGGGGGTGACGTCGATGCGGGTGACGGAGATCAGGACGCCTTCGAGGCTGGGGTCGCGGACACGGCGCTGCAGCAGGTCCGCGATCTCCACCTGCAGGAGGTCCGCCACTTTCTCCATGCGACGTGACATCGGGCGGTCCTCGCAGCGCGGTGGGGGAGGGTGTGACGCCCGGAGGCGCTAGCGCACCTGCTCCATGTGGTAGGCGATGATCTCGTCGCCCTCCTGGAAGTCCTCGTAGCCGTCGACGGTGATGCCGCACTCCTGCCCCGCGGTCACTTCGTTCACGCGGTCCTGGAAGCGCTGCAGGGAGTCGATGCGCGACTCGTGGATGACCTCGCCGTTGCGGCGCACCCGCGCGAGTGAGCGGGTGTTCACCGTCCCGTCGCGGACGATGCAACCGGCGATCGAGTTCCGACGGCCGCGGCGGAACACGGCCCGTACCTCGATGGACGCGTCCTGGCGCTCCTCGAAGATCGGCTCGAGGAGTCCCTGCACGGCCTGCTCGACATCCGAGACCACGTCGTAGATCACGCGGTAGTCGCGGATCTCCACGTGCTCGGAGTCGGCGAGGCGCTGCGCGCCGGTCTCGGTCTTGCTGTTGAAGGCGACGATCACGCCCTGTGAGGCGACCGCGAGGTTCACGTCGGACTCGTTCACGGTACCTGCTGCGGCGTGGATCACCTTCACGCTGATCTCGTCGAGCGCGAGGCTCTCGATAGCCCGCACGAGCGGCTCGATGGAGCCCTGCACGTCCGTCTTGAGGACGATGTTGAAGTCCTTGACCGCGCCGCGGTGGATCTCGCCGAATAGCGAGTCGAGGGTGACGCCTTGCTGCAGCGTGCCCGTGCTCTCCATGGCCCGCCGGTCGGCGGTGACTTCGGCGCGAGCGGTCTTCTCGTTCTTGATGGTCAGCACGCGCTCACCGGCGGGCGGTACCTCGTTGAGGCCGAGGACGGTGACGGGTGTCGAGGGGCCGGCCTCTTTCACGCGCTGGCCGGTGTGGT
Source organism: Dehalococcoidia bacterium (assembly GCA_965208885.1). GTDB lineage: Bacteria > Chloroflexota > Dehalococcoidia > UBA2979 > UBA2979 > VXMT01. The sequence goes on along the minus strand of CBDBPS010000001.1, from coordinate 808,182 downwards.
CGGTCATCGCCTTGATCTTGCCGTAGGCGAGGCCGGCCCGGATGACGTCGCCCGTGTGCAGCGTGCCGGTCTGGACGAGGATCGTCGTTGCGATGCCGCGCCGAGGATCCGTTGAGGCCTCGATCACGACGCCGATGGCGTCCCGGTCCGGGTTGGCGCGCGGGTCGTCGAGGTCGGCGACGAGCAGCACGTTCTCGAGCAGGTCGTCGATGCCCTCGCCCTGGAGCGCGGAGATCGCGACGACCGGTGTCTCGCCGCCGTACTCCTCCGGCACGACCTGCACCTCCATGAGCTGCTGCTTCGCGCGGTCCGGGTTGGCGTTGGGCAGATCGGTCTTGTTGAGCGCGACGACGATGGGGACCTCGGCCGCCCGCGCGTGGTCGATCGCCTCGCGCGTCTGCGGCATCACCCCGTCGTCGGCAGCAACGACGATGATCGCGACGTCGGTGATCTGCGCGCCGCGCGCCCGCATCTCCGTGAAGGCCTCGTGGCCCGGCGTGTCGACGAACGTCAGCGCGCGGCCGTCGGGTCCGCTGGCCTGGTATGCGCCGATGTGCTGCGTGATGCCGCCCGCTTCGGACTCGACGACGCTCTCGCGTCGGATCGTGTCGAGCAGTGTGGTCTTGCCGTGGTCGACGTGGCCGAGCACGGTCACCACTGGCGGACGGGGTGCGAGGTCCTCGCCCTCCTCGACGATGCGGAGCGAGATGGACGCTGGACGGTCGTCATCGCCGCCCGCGCCGGGCTCCTCGGAGCCCTCCTCCTCGGGCGTGTACCCGAGGTCGGCAGCGACGACGGCAGCCGTGTCGAAGTCGACGACCTGGTTGATCGTCGCCATCACGCCGTTCTTCATCAGCTCCTTGATGACGTCGACGGCTGTGACGTCGAGGAGGTCGGCGAGGTCGTTGACGACGACTGCCGGCGGGATGGTGACGCGAGGCGCGCCCTGGGTGGTCATTTGCGTCATCGTGCCTTCTCCCCGGCGAAGCGCCGTCCGGCGAAGGCGCGCAATGTGTCGCGGTCGTCTGCGGTCAGAGTTCCGCGCAGTGTGCGGGCGAGCGCGGGAGCCTCGTCAGCGCGCGACCAGCAGTCCGGCTCTGCGCACAGGTACGCGCCGCGTCCGCCCGCGCGCGCCTGCTCGTCAACGACCAGGCGCGCCTGGCCGCTGTCGCCCGGGACGCGCGCGAGGCGAACCAGGTCGCGCTTGTCGCGCTGCGTCCCGCAGGCAACGCAGCTGCGCTGCGGCTGCCGTCGCGTGCGACGTGTGGGCGGGCTAGCTGAAGTCGTCGTCATATTCCTCGTCTTCGTCGTTGTCTTCGTAGATGTCGCTCAGGCCTTCCTCGATGTCTTCCTCGTCGACCTCGAAGCGGCGTGAGCCACGACGCGCCGGCCGTGCCGCGCGATCGGGCTGCGCTGGGCCGCGACGGCGGCTGCGGGCGCGCCGGGCGGGCTGGCGCCGCTGCTCTTCTTCTTCGTCGATGTCGCGCAGGTCACCGATCTCCTCGGCGAAGCGCAGGCCGCCGGGCGCCGAGCGACGCGTGGTCGCGGCCACGGGCTCGGGTTCGGGCTCCGGTGCTTCCGCGACCACCTCGGGCTCGGCCACCGGCGCCGCCTCGGCGGCTGCCGGCTCCTCGACCTCGGCGGCGGGCTCGGCGAACTCCGCGAGCACCTCCTGCTCGGGAGTGAGTGGAGCAGGCTCCTCGGACGCGGCGGGTGCGACCGGCTCGACGCGCTCGCCGGGCAGGCCCGGCTGGACGTAGTCCGGCCCGGCCGGGGTGATCTCGACGGATGGGAGGCCGACGGGCTCTGCGACCGGGAGTGCCTCCATGTTGGGCTCCGGCGGCGGGTAGAGGTCCTCGCCGTTGTGGATAAGCACGCCCTCGGCCGTGATCTCGATGCGGCGGCCAGTGAGCTTCGCGGCGAGGCGGGCGTTCTGCCCCTCCTTGCCGATGGCGAGGCTGAGTTGCTTGTCCGGCACGGCCACGTAGGCGGTGTTCTCTTCCTCGTCGAGGCGGATCGAGACCACCTCGGCGGGGCTGAGCGCGTTTGCGACGAAGGCAGTCTGGTTCGGGTCCCAGCGGATGATGTCGACGCGCTCACCGCCGAGCTCGTTGACGACGTTCTGGATGCGCGCCCCGCGCATGCCGACGACCGCGCCGATGGGGTCGACGCCATGCTGGCGCGAGATGACGGCAATCTTGCTGCGGAACCCGGGCTCGCGGGACATCCCCATGATCTCGACGACGCCCTTTGCGACCTCGGGCACCTCGAGTTCGAGGAGGCGGCGCAGCAGCTCCGGGTGCGCACGTGAGGCGACCACCTGCGGCCCCTTCGAGGCGCGGTAGACCTCCTTGATGTACACGCGCAGCCGCTGGCCGACGCGGTAGTGCTCGGGCCGCACCTGCTCGGAGGCAGGCAACACGGCCTCGGCACGGCCGAGGTCGAGGATGACCTGCCGGCGCCCGGGCTCAACGCGCAGGACCGTGCCGGAGACCAGCTCGCCCTGCTTCGTAGTGAACTCGCCGTAGACGGCCTCGCGCTCGGCCTCGCGGAGGCGCTGCAGGACGACCTGCTTCGCGGTCTGCGCGGCGATGCGGCCCGCGTCCATCGAGGCTTCGAGGGGCTCGCGCAGCATGGCCCCGGGCTCCTGGCCCGGCCAGCCCATCTCGGTGGCCCGTTCAGGCGTTACCTGGAGCTCGTCATCCTCGATCTCATCGTCCTCGCGGACCTCCCACACGCGCCAGGCGTCGATGTCGCCGGTCACGATGTCGATCTTCACCTCGACCTCGGCGTAGAGGAGTTCGTCCTTCTTGAACGCCGACGCCATGGCCGCCTCGACGGCCTCGAAGACCTTGGTCTGGTCGAGGTTCTTCTCCGCGGAGAGCTGGGAGATTGCGAGTACGAAGTCGTTCTTCATGGGGCCGTGTGCCTTTGGGTGACAGCCGGTTCGGGACCTCGATCCATCTGCTGGGGTGGGCCAACAAAAAGACGTGGGGCTGGCCCACGTCTGTCGATGACAGGACGCCGAGGTCTTGTGAATGGTACCACGCAGGCGGATCGGCCCTCAATGGGATGACCGCTACCGCCCCTCGTTGACCCGATCGGCGGCCGCCCCGAGCGCCGCGAGCGCCTCGGCCCGCAGCGCCTGCACCCGCGCGACCACCTCGCCCCGCGGGACCAGCTCGGTCTCACCGCTGTCGCGTCGCCGCAGTTCAACGGCGCCCTGCCGGTGGTTGCGCTCGGAGACGGTGAGCCGCAGTGGCAACCCGATCAGGTCGGCGTCCTTGAACTTCACGCCCGGCGACTCGAGCCGGTCGTCGAACACGACCTCGAGGCCTGCCGCCTGGAGCTCGCCGTACAGCGCGTCCGCGTCCGCGGCGACCTCCTCGTCGCGGTCGAGGCGGAGCGCCACGATGGCGACGTCAAACGGGGCGATCGAGGCAGGCCAGCAGATGCCGTCGTCGTCGTTCCCCGCCTCCACGGCCGCGGCGATGATGCGCTCGATGCCGATGCCGTAGCAGCCCATCGTCGGGACCACGGGCTCACCGTCCGAGCTGAGCACGTCGACGTTGAACGCCTCCGAATAGATCTGGCCGAGGCGGAAGACGTGCCCCATCTCGATGCCGCGGTGCAGGCCGATCGTGCCGCCCTCGCAGGCCCCGCAGGCGTGTCCCGCTTCGACAAGCGCGATGTCCGCGACCTCGCTCGCCGTCCAGTCGCGCCCGTGGTTGACGTTCACCAGGTGGTAGTCGGGCCGGTTCGCGCCGGCCACGAGGTTCGGTGAGTCCTCGATCGAGACGTCGGCGATGACCTTCATGCGGTCGCCCAGACCGACGGGCGAGGCGGAGCCCGCGACCAGCCCGAAGTCTTCGACCTCGGCGTCGGTCATGGCGCGCAGCGAGCGGCCGTCGAGGGCGTTCGCGAGCTTGACCTCGTTGATCTGCAGGTCGCCGCGGACCACGGCGAAGACCGGTTCGTCCGGCTCGCTGCCGCCCTCGGCCATGTAGAAGACGGCTTTCGCCGTCTGCGCCTCGGCGATATCGAGGAACGCCGCCAGCTCATCGATGGTCTTCGCGCCGGGCGTCGCGATCTCCTCCATCGGCGCGGGCTGCGCGGTAACGCCGGGCGGGCGCACGAACTCGGCCTTCTCGGTGTTGGCTGCGTAGCCGCACGCATCGCAGAGCGCGACCATGTCCTCGCCGGTCTCGGTCAGGAAGATGAACTCCTGCGAGCCCTTCCCGCCGATGGCGCCCGAGTCCGCCTCGACCGGCACGGTCGGCACGCCGCAGCGCGCGAAGATGCGCCCGTACGCCTCGAACATCGCCTCGTACGAGGCGTCGAGGCCGGACTCGTCGAGGTCGAAGGAGTACGCGTCCTTCATCGTGAACTCGCGGACGCGCACCAGGCCGCCGCGGGGGCGCGCCTCGTCGCGGAACTTGGTCTGGATCTGGTAGAGCGTCACCGGCACGTCGCGGTACGAGCTCGTGTGGTCGGCGAAGAGGCGCGTGATCACCTCCTCGTGAGTGGGCCCGAGGACGAGCGGCCGGTCGCGCTTGTCGCGAAGGGTGAAGAGCACCGACCCCATCGAGTCGTCGCGCCCGCTCTGCTCCCACAGCTCGGCCGGGTGGATGGCGGGAAGGAGCACCTCCTGGCCGCCGGCTGCGTCCATCTCCTCGCGCACGACCTGCTCGACCTTGAGCTTCGTGCGACGACCAAGGGGCATGTAGCTATAGGCGCCGGCCATGAGCTGGTCGATGAAGCCCGCGCGCAGCAGCAGGCGGTGACTCGTGGTCTCCGCGTCGGCGGGCGCCTCACGCAGGGTGTGTCCAAAGAGCCTCGACATGCGCATGCATCGAGGGTACGCAGGCGCGGGTGAGTGGGCAAAGCAGCAGGTGCGCCCGCTCCACACGGGACGCTGATGCTACAGTGCGCCTCGCCGCCGGAGTGCCCGGCGGCCCGCTCCCATCGCTGCCCGGGATGGCCGTGGCGCGCGTGCACCTGTTCGCCGACGAGGCGGGCAATTTCGACTTCAGCCGCAAGGCGGGCGCGAGCCGGTTCTTCATCCTCACGACCGTCGCGTTCCCTGAGGGCCACGACACGCTCGCCACGTCTCTCCGCGCGCTGCGCTTCGAGCTGGCATGGGAGGGCATCGACTTCCGGCGCGAGTTCCACGCGACCGACGACACACGGGCCGTCCGCGACCGTGTCTTCGAGGTCCTCGCCGCGCACGACTTCCGCGTCGACGCGACGATCCTGGAGAAGCCCAAGGCACGGCTGGACCTGCGCAGCTCCGAGGCCCGCTTCTACCGAACTGCCTGGGTCTTCCACCTGCGCAACACCCTGCCAGTCCTGGTCGCCAGGGATGACGAACTCCAGGTGATCGCTGCCTCGGTCGGGACCGGACGGAAGAGGCGGGACTTCATGAGGGCCGTCGAGGGCGCTGTGCAAGAGGCCACGACTGCAACCGCTCGACTCGGCTTCTGGCCCGCAGCCGCTGAACCGTGCCTCCAGGTAGCGGACTACTGTGCATGGGCCATCCAGCGCAAGTGGGAACACAGCGACGAACGCTCGTACGCCCCCATAGCGAACCGGATCGGCTGGGAACACGACCTCTTCCGCGAGGGGCGGCGCACGTACTACTGAGAGGAGTTCGCACCAAGAAGAAATGGCGCTCGCGACACTCGGCCAGCTATCCGGTCTGCGCCGGAAGAGCCCGTGGGCTCTTGTCACTGGCCCGCACAAGGGCACGGGTGCACCCGCGCCGTAGACTGATCGTACGAGGGCACGCACGACGGGGCAATACGCATTGCGAATTGCAGCGGGCCCTCGGGCATGAGAGTAGGCCAGCTATCCGGGGTCACCGGAAGAGCCCGGGGGCTCTTGTCACTGGCCTGTACAGAACTGCAGGGCGCGCCCGCAGCATGTCTGGATCGTACAGAGCACGTACCGCTCGCCGCAATAGGCGTGCCCAATCGCGAGGTGTTACGACGCGACGGCCTCGATGGCTCCCGACGCCCGCAACACCTCGAGCGCGCCACCCACGGCCTCGTCAGGCTCCCGCTGGTCGATCTCCAGCGTGCGCGCGGCCGAGGGCGGGATGCGCTCGGCCAGCCAGGCGAAGTCCACGTCGCCGTCGCCGGGTGCGCGGTGGTCGCGGATGCCTGCTACGTCGTGGAGGTGCGTGCCGATGAGCCGGTCACCGAGGAGGTCGAACCACGCTTCGAGGTCGACCAGGCCGAGGCGGTGCAACACCTCGGCGTGACCGACATCGTGCCAGTAGCCGGCGACGTGCGGCGGATAGGGCGCGAGCAGGTCCACGGCATCCTCGGGTAGCGGGATCTCGTGGAGCCACAGCCGGCACTCGAGGCCGATCGCGACGCCCCGCGGTTCCGCGTACTCCACCAGCGCCGCGAGCGAGCGGCGGGCGCCTTCGAGGTGTTCCGGGGCGCGCTCGGCCCGCTCGCGGTGCGCCTCGGCAACCAGCGCGGCGCGGGCCTCGATGTCGGTGTCGCCGCGGTTGTAGGCGTCGCGCAGCCGGCGGTCGGCGGCGATGCCGCGGCTCCCCGCCGCGCCGAGGTGCACGACCACCGCGCTTGCGCCCGCCTCCGCGGCTGCGTCGACGGAGCGGCGCGTGTAGCGCACGGCTGCCTCGCGCTCGCCCTCGTCCGTTGAGGCGAGGTTGAGGTCGCGGTTCCAGCCGCGCGCCGGGTCGCGCTCCAGCGGCGCGGGCGCGTGGACTGCGGTCACCGGGAGCACGTCGGCGGCGAGGATGGCGCCGATCTGTGCGGCGTCCATCGAGTGGTTGACCTCGATCGCGTCGTAGCCGAGTTCGGCGGCGCGCTCCATGAAGGCGCGCAGGTCGCGCTCGAAGCGCGGCTGCACGGCCCACATGGTGCTCAGCGCGACGGGCATCGCGCCCGAGGGTTCCGAGGCGCTCAACCTCGCTGCGCGATGAGCGCGTCCAGCTCGATCCGGAGCTGGCCCAGCACCTCGTCGTAGGGGAATGCCCCGACGGTCTCCGACCCGCGCTTGAGGTTCACGGCGGCGGGGCCGCACCACAGCCCGAGGTCGGCGTCGTCCGTCTCGCCGGGGCCGTTCACGCGGCAACCCATGACAGCGATGGTCAGGTCGTGCTCGCGGGCATACTCGGTCATCTCACGCACGTCGTGCGCGAGGTCGATGAAGGCCTCGTTCTCGACCCTCGAGCAGGAGGGGCAGGAGATGATGTTCAGGCCCTCCGGGAGGATCGTCGGGAGGCCGCGGAAGCGGCCGGACTCGATGTCGTCGAGGATGCGGCGGCCGGTGTCGATCTCCGTGCCCTTCTCCTCGAACGGCAGGGTAAGCGAGACGCGCAGCGTGTCGCCGATGCCCTCGGGGATGAGCTGCTCGAACGCGAGCCGCGTCTTGATCTCGCCCTCGGGCAGCATGCCCGCCTCGGTCACGCCGAGGTGCAGGGGTACGTCGGGGCGCTGCGTCGAGAAGCGGCGGTTACCCGCGACGACCTTGAGCCAGTCGGAGTCCTTGAGGGAGACGACGTAACGGGTGAACCCGAGGTCGTCGAGCATTGCGCAGTGCTCCAGCGCGCTCTCGACCATCGCGCCCACATCGTCGTCGCCGAAGCGCTCGATCATGGCGGGGTCGACGGAGCCACAGTTCACGCCGACGCGGATGGCGCAGTCGTTGCGTTCGGCGATCTCGGCGAGGAAGGCGACCTTGTCGCGGGTGGGCTTGTCGCGCTCGTGGTGCCAGAGGTGGCCGGGGTTGTACCGCACCTTGTCGACGTGCGGCGCGACGATCTCGGCTAGGCGGTAGTTCTCCTGCAGGTCCACGGAGAGTGTCGCGCTCGTGCGGCCTCGCACCTCCGCAAGCGCCTCGACGTCCTTACGGGAGTCGACGGCGATACGGACGATGTCGGCGCCGGCGGCCTCGAGCAGCTTGACCTGGCGCACGGTCGCCTCGATGTCCTGGGTTTTGGTCGCGGCCATCGACTGGACGGCGATGGGTGAGCCGCCGCCGACGGTGATGGGTCCGATGCGTACCGCGCGAGTGGGATTGCGAGCCATCGCCGTCCTCCTGATGCCACGTCTCGATCTTGCCACGTGGGACGAGTTCGCCGCTACCACGGCCCGCCCCGTGACAACATGTACGGCTATACCGTACGATCATCGTATGGACATCGAGTCGGTCCGGCACCGAGGTCTGCGTCGCTTCGTTGAGCACGACGACCAGAGCTACCTACCGCCGGAGCGGGTGAATCGGATCAGGAACATCGTGACTGTCCTGGCTCAGTCGGAGAACATAAACCGCTTCATAGCCGACTCAGCGCCAGGCTGGCGGGTTCACCAACTCGGAGGCACGAGGCGTGGGACTTGGAGTGTCCGGGTGTCCGCGAACTGGCGGATTACCTTCGAAGATAACGAGGGCTCCATAACGCGCCTGAACCTTGAGGACTACCATTAAGGGGGTCCAATCTATGAATGAGAACTGCTTGCTCGGCCGCTCGTATCCTGATCATCTAACTTCCAATAGAAGGACTAGAGATGATGAGTTCCAGCGATGTGCAGGTAGGCATGACCCCGTCGCATCCAGGGGAGTTCATCCGAACCGAGATCGTCGAGGAGTACGGCCTGAGCGTGAGCGAGGCAGCTGAGATCCTGGGCGTTCGCCGAGCGACCCTCTCCGATCTACTTCATGGGAAGGCTGCGCTCTCGCCGGAGATGGCCCTGCGGATAGAGAAGGGTTTCGGAGTGCGCATGGACATGCTGCTTCGGATGCAGGCCTGGTACGACACGTCCCGAATGCGGGCCCGGACGGACGAGATCAGCGTCCAGCGATACCAGCCCGCCTGACCCGGAGATCTCGCGCTCGACAGGGAATAGTGGGGAGGGCGACGGCGCCCCTTACCGGAAGAGCGACTCGCCGTTGGCGATGCGGGTGATGTCCAGGAACGTCACGATCGCCGCCAGCGCGATGAAGAGCACGAAGCCCACGAGGTGGACCATCGCCTCTTTCTCCGGCGCGATCCGCCGCCCGCCCCGCAACACCTCGATCAGCAGAAACATCACGCGCCCGCCATCGAGCATCGGCAGCGGGAGCAGGTTGAGCACGCCGAGGTTGATCGAGAGGATCGCGGCGAGTTGCAGTACGGTGGTGAACCCGCCCTCACGGGCGACCTCGCCAGTCGTCTGCGCGAGGCCGACAGGGCCCGTCACCTCGGGGCTCGACCCACCGCGGAACCACGAGAGGACCTCGTTGCGCGCGAGGATCATCGTGTCGACCGTCGCCTGGAAGCCGCGCGGGATGGACACCCACGGCGGGTCCGCGACCCGCTCCGTGAATGGCACGCACCCGTAGCCGCCGACGAGGGTGCATTGCGGCCGGATCGTGATACCGGTCGGGCCTTGCCCCTCCGGCGGCGTCCAGCGCGGCTCGACCGTGAGGATGACGAACTCCTGGCCGCGTCGCACGCGCACGTCGACCTCGTTGCCAAGGTTCAGACGGATCAGCCGTCCAGCGTCGTTGGCGCTGCGCGCCTCGCGGCCGTCGATCTCGTAGATCACGTCGTCGATCTGGAAGCCTGCTGCCTCGGCGGGCGCGCCGGGGACGACGGTCATGATCACTGCACGCCCGATCGGCTCGTCGTGGGGGACGCTGAATGCGGCGGCAAACAGCACCACCGGCAGCGCGAGGTTCATCAGCGACCCCGACACGAGCACGATGAAGCGATGCATGCGCGGCGCGGCGGCCAGCGAGCGCGGGTCGTTGGGGTCTTCCTCGCCGAGCAGCCGTACGAAGCCGCCGAGAGGAAGCCAGTTGATGGTGTATTCGGTCTCGCCGTACCGGAAGCCGGCCATGCGTGGCGGGAAGCCGACACCGAACTCGAGCACCTTGATCCCGAACAGCTTCGCCGTGACGAAGTGCGCAAACTCGTGCGCCACCACGAGGAAGATGAGGATCCCGCCGAACAGCAGTGCGGCGCTCGTCGCGTCGCGCTTCAGCATGAACGCCAGCACGATTGCGACGATCACCGTCGAGGCGAGGCTCAGGCGTCGCAGGTTGGAGGTCGGGGGCTTGCCTTCCGGCTCCTCCGCGGGCTCCGGCGGCGGATCGTGGAAGCTCATGACAGGCCCGCGGCGATGCGCCCGTCGACGAAGTGGCGGCCCCACGCCTCAGCGGCAATGAGTGCGTCGAGGTCGGGATCGGCCGTCGCGGGGTGGGACTCGAGTGCCTCGCCAAGCAGCCGCGCAATGTCCGTGAAGCGGCAGTGGCCGGCCAGGAAGTGCTCGACCGCCGCGTCGTCGGCGCCGGAGAGCGCGGCCGCCGAGGTGTCGTCGCGGCGTCCGGCCTCGAGCACGAGCGGTAGTGCCGGGAAGCGCTCCTCGTCGATCGCGCCGAAGTGGAGTGCCCCTCGCGCGGCGAGGTCGAGCGGTGGTGCGGGCTGCTGGTGTGCGCGCTCCGGGTAGGTGAGCGCGCACTGGATGGGCAGCCGCATGTCCGGCTCGCCGAGCTGCGCCTTGATGGAGCCGTCGGCGTAGGTCACCAGCGAGTGAATCACGCTCTCGCGGTGCTGGACGATGTCGATGCGGTCGATGCCGATGTCGAAGAGCCAGCGCGCCTCGATCGCCTCGAGGCCCTTGTTGAACAGGGTGGCGCTGTCGATGGTGACCTTGGGTCCCATCTCCCACGTCGGATGCCGCAGCGCCTGCTCCGGCGTCACCTGCGTCAGTGCGTCGAGGTCGTAGTCACGGAACGCGCCGCCGGAGGCGGTGAGCGTGAGGCGGTCGACCGTCTCCATCGGCTCGCCCCACAGGCACTGCCAGATGGCCGAGTGCTCCGAGTCGATCGGCCTCAGCTCGGCGCCGCGGTGGGTGTTCGCCTCGAGGGCCGCGCGCACGACGTGCCCGCCGACGACGAGCACCTCCTTGTTGGCGAGGGCGACCACCTTGCCGGCTTCGAGCCCGCGTAGTGTCGGCTCCAGTCCGTGCCGCCCGGACGTGGCGACGACGACGACATCGACGTCGGGCCGCGCGGCGAGCACGTCGAGGGGTTGCCAGCGGTCGTGGCCGAACTCGGAGGCGAGGGCGTCAGATTCCGGGCTGGGGCGCGCCCACGCGGCATCCGGGCGGAACTCCTCGATCTGCTCGCGCAGCAGGGAGACGTTGCCCCCGGCGGCGAGCGCGACCACGCGGAAGCGGTCGGAGAGGCCACGCACCACGTCGAGCGTCTGCGTACCGATGGAGCCGGTGGAGCCGAGGACGGCGAGGCCGATCACAGTCGAGCCGATCCCTGGACGGCGGGAGCTACACCCATTGCACGATCCAGTATAGGCACGGCCCCGCGAACAGTAAGGAGTCCATGCGGTCGAGGAGCCCGCCGTGGCCGGGGAGCAACGTCGAGGTGTCCTTCACGCCGATCCGCCGCTTGAGCGCGGACTCGGCCAGGTCGCCCAGGACCGCCATCACGGGGAGCCACGCTGCGATGAGCGCGAGCACGACCGGGCCCGGGTCGAGTTCGAGGGCGAGTGGGATGCCAATCCCGGCTGCGATGCCGGCGATGTAGCCACCGGCGAACCCCTCCCATGTCTTGCCCGGTGAGATGTCCGGCGCCATGAGGTGCGAGCCGAGGAGCCGTCCCACTGCGTACGCCCCGGTGTCCGTCGCGAACGTCACGCCCAACAGCACGAGGACCCAGAGGCGCCCGTCGTCGATATCGCGGAGCAGCACCCAGTGCGTCCCGAGGACCCCGACGTACATGACGGAGCCCAGCCACCACGCCTCGCGGAAGTGCCGCGGGCCTGGGCCGGGGCGCAGCAGCCCGTAGAGCGCGATGAGCGGGAGCAGGAGCAGCGCCCACACCGGGAAGTCCTCGATCTGCCGCGTCCAGGCGACGAGCATCGCGGTCGCCACGGCGGCGCTGAGCGGGACGTAGCGCGGCCATTCGACGTTCGCGGCGCGCACGAGCTCGTACGTCGCGGCAGCAAGCAGGATGGTGGCGGCGGCGGCGAAGACCGTGGCAGGCGCAACGACCAGCAGCGCGAGGAGTGGCAGCCCAACGGCCGCGACGGCCAGCCGCGCGCGCAGCACGCGAGTCGTCCGCAGCCTGCGCTACGAGCCGCCGTCCGCGCCGTTGCCGGGGACGAGGCCGAAGCGACGGCGGCGGCGGCTGAACTCGACGAGCGCGGCGTCCACGTCGGCCGGGCCGAAGTCCGGCCAGAGCGTGGGTGTGAAGTAGTACTCGGCGTAGGCGGCCTGCCAGACGAGGAAGTTCGAGATGCGGTGCTCACCGCCGGTGCGCACCAGCAGGTCCGGGCTCGGCATGTCGGCCGTGGCGAGGCGGCAGGCGATGGCCTCCTCGGTCACGTCGGCAGGTTCCACACCCTCGGCGACGAGTTGCCGGACGGCCTGCACGACGTCCGCGCGGCCGCCGTAGTTGAAGGCGAGGTTCACGGTCATGCGGTCGTTGCCGGCCGTGAGCTTCACGGCCGCCTCGACCTTGCGACGCAGCGTGTCGGGCACTGCGGAGAGGTCACCGATGTGCTTGAGGCGGATCTGCGAGTCGTGCAGTGCGTCGAGTTCGCGGTCGATCGTGCCCCCGGCGAGTCGCAGCAGGTAGTCCGTCTCGGTGCGAGGGCGGCCCCAGTTCTCCGTCGAGAAGGCGAAGAGAGTGAGTACGGGAATCTCGTGCTCGGCAAAGCGTTCCAGGACGCCCCGGATGCGCTCGGCCCCGGCGCGGTGGCCCTGCTGGCGGCTCAGCCCGCGCTCGCTCGCCCAGCGGCCGTTGCCGTCCATGATGATCGCGACGTGCTGAGGGCGGTTCGCGATGTGGGGGCGCGGCAGGGCTGGCGCGGCCGGCTCAACGACCATGCGGCGTCACCATCGCGCGTGCTCTTTCCGTGCGAGCGTCGTCGGGGGGTCTTCGAGGTGTCCCGGCGGCCCTGCTGGCAGTCTTGCCGCCCCGGCGCTTACGCGCATGCGCAATCGGGCCGCATCGGCTCGATCGCGCTATATCTCGAGGAGTTCCTCTTCCTTCTGACCGCTCACTTCGTCGATGAGCTCGGTGTGGAGCTGCGTGAGCTCGTCGACATCAGACTGCGCCCGACGCTCGTCGTCCTCGGACAGGTCGCCCGCCCGCAGGGACTTGCGCAGCTCGTCGATGGCGCTGCGGCGGATGTTGCGCACGGCGACCTTGCCCTCCTCGGAGCGGGAGTGGACCTGCCGCACCAGGTCGCGTCGGCGCTCCTCGGTGAGGGGCGGGATCGGGAGGCGGATGACGGTGCCGTCGTTGCTTGGCGTGATGCCGAGGTCGCTCGCCTGGATGGCGCGCATGATCGGCTGCAGGGCGGACTTGTCCCACGGCTGCACCGTGATCAGGGTCGGATCCGGCGCGGCCAGCGTCGCGAGCTGGTTGAGCGGCATCGTCTGGTCGTAGTGCGAGACCTGCATGTGCTCGACCAGCGCGGTGTTCGCGCGGCCCGTGCGCACGGTGGCGAGCGCCTGACGGAGCGAGGCGACCGCCTTGTCCATCCGGTCCTCGGCGTCCAGGAGGACCTCTTCGACCTCCACGCCGCTCTCCCGTTCCGGGCGGGCCGGATGCGCCCTTCGCCCCGTGCGGTACCGCGCGCTACTCCTCGGGCTGGTCGCCCAACTCGAAGCGCGCGAAGCGCGTCACGCGAATGTTCTCGCCCGTCGAGGCGATGGTCTCCTCGATGCGTTGCTGGACCGTCTGCGAGGCGTCCTTCACGAACGCCTGGGTGAGCAGCGCCGACTGCTCGCGCTCGCTTTCGAGCACGTCGTCGCCGACATCCTCCGGTACGAGCGCGGCCGGGTTCATCGCCGCCACCTGCATCGCGACGTCCCGTGCGAGCGCGCGGAAGTCTTCCGTGCGCGCGACGAAGTCCGTCTCGCAGTTGATCTCGACCAGGACGCCGATGCGCCCCTCGCCGTGGACGTAGGACTCGACAACACCCTGCGACGTCGCGCGGTCGGATCGCTTGGCCGCGGCCGCGATGCCGCGTTCGCGCAGCAGGTCGCGCGCGCGTTCGAAGTCGCCCTCGGCGTCATCGAGGGCGCGCTTGGAATCCATCACGCCCGCGCCGGTCTCGTCGCGCAGGCGTCTCACATCGTCAACAGTGACCACGTCGTTCCCTTGTCCCTTACTCCAGGTGTGGCGCATGTGCGCCCGATGGTTCAGTTCAGGCCTGCCGGGTGGCAGGGCTAGCTCGCGCGGTTCTCCTCGGTTGAGGGCTGGGCCGGCGCGGGCTCCGCCGCGGCGGGCGCGGGTTCCGTCACCGGAGGCGCCGCCTCGGCGGCCTCGACGGCGGCAACGGCCTCGGCGGCCGGGTCCACGACGGAGCCGGCCGCGGCTGCTTCCTGCTCGACCTCGCCGAACGCCACGCCTTCCAGCACGGCGTCCGCGATGCGGGCGGTGAGTAGCTGGATCGAGCGGATCGCGTCGTCGTTGGCCGGGACCGGGAAGTCGATGAGGTCCGGGTCGGCGTCGGTGTCGCAGAGCGCGACGATCGGGGTCTTGGTGCGGTTCGCCTCGCGCACGGCGATGTCCTCGAGCCGCGGGTCGATCACGAAGACCATGCCGGGCGGGCGGTCCATCTGTGCGAGTCCGCCGAAGGCGCGCTGCATGCGGTTGTACTGCTTGACCATGCGCAGCCGCTCACGCTTCGTCAGCGCCTCGTGCTCACCGGCCGCCATCCGCGCCTCGAGGTCCCGCAGGTACTCGATGCGACGGGAGATGGTGGACCAGTTGGTCAGTGTGCCGCCCAGCCAGCGGTTGGTGACGTACGGCATACCACAGCGGTCGGCCTGCGTGCGGATGACGTCGCGGGCCTGCTTCTTGGTCGCGACGAAGAGCACGGTACGGCCCGCCGAGACGGTGTCGCGCACGGACTGGAGCGCCACGTCGAGGCGTCGCACGGTCTGGGCGAGGTCGAGGATGTGGATGCCGTGCCGCTCAGTGAAGATGAAGCCCCGCATGCGCGGGTTCCATCGCCGGGTCTGATGCCCGAAATGGACGCCCGCTTCAAGCATCTGCTTCATCGTTACGCCGGCTGCCAAGAGGGCCTCCTCGCTGCGGCGCGGCTTGGTGCAACGGGCTCCTCGCGGCCGTGGAAAGGTGGCCGGCGCCCGTGCCGCGCACGGTCAAGGAGTATAGCCCCGGCGCGAGTTACCGCGCCAACACGATGGGCGTGGCTACGCGCCGGGACGCGAGGCGTCCACGGCTCGATGCTCCCTCGAGGAGGGAGCCGGCAGGGTCAGGGCTTCACGCCCGCGTACACCGTTGTGGCCGAGCGCAGATGGAGGTCCGAGCGCGCGAATATGTAGTGTTCGGACTCCGGATCGAGCAGCGTCTCGATCACCTCGGCGTCATCGTCGTCCAGGGCTGCGCGGGACTCATCGTGCGTGAGCCAGCGTCGCCAGTGAAACTCGATCCACGCCTGCTCGTCGTCTGAGAGCGGGCTGAGGGAGTCGAAGGCGAACGTCTTCGCGCGGAGGTCCGTGAGACCGGCATCGGCGAGGAGGTGGGACCACCCGAACGGGTACGGCGTCTCGCCGTCCGCGGCGTTGCGTGGCGGCGCGAACCGTGCGACGCCGGCTGCGGCCAGGCGATCCTCGAACCACCCTCCCCCGACGCCGATCTCGTCCGGGAGTACGCGGAACCCGAACCCGCCCTCGCGGATCGCGACGGTGCCGCCCGGCTTCGTGACCCGCGCGAGTTCGCGGACGCCGGCGAGCATGTCCGGCAGGTGGTGCACCACGCGGCTGCACCACACCAGGTCGAACGACGCTTCCGGGTCCTCGAGCGCGGTGATGTCCGCGACATGCGCATCCGCGGATGCCGCGAACCCCGCGTCACGAAGGCGCTCCCCGGTCTCGCGCACGTTCTCGGCGTCGATGTCGACGGCCACGAGGGCGGCGCTGAGGCCCGCGAGGACCGTCGCCATGCCGCCGACGCCGCAACCGGCGTCCAGCACGCGGGCGTCACGGTCGACATCGAGCCATGCTCCCACCTCGCGGTCCACCTCGCTGAAGACACGGTTGTTGAAGCGCAGCGCTCGCCGCATCCGCTCCGGATCCGGCGCGTGGCGGTGTGCGGGCTGGGTCATCGGGTGCGAGCTCCCCTCGTCCGCGCCGTGCGCATGGTGCGCGGTATCGATACTCAGTCTTAGTAGGTGAGTCGACGGTGTACCGTCAAGCGAATGAGAGCGCTGGGTGCCTGGCTCGGGCAGCGTCGGATTGGCGCGCGCGTGCCCTCGCGCCTACACTGACCGGCACCGCAGCCGGACCTGCGGCACTGTCGCCCGCGACGGAGGTCCGCCGTTCGTGCCTACGTACGACTACCAGTGTGAAGCCGGACACCAATACGAGAAGCGCGAGCCCTTCGGCTCGCCTCCGCAGCAACCGTGCGAGGAGTGCGGCGAGGTCGCAAGGCGCCTCTTCAGCGCGCCGCCGGTCGTGTTCAAGGGCTCCGGTTGGTACAAGACCGAGAGCCGCGGCAAGGCCCAGCCCGAGGAGCGCGACCAGGCCTCCGAGGTCCAGAAGGAGACGGCCGCCGCGAAGCAGGAGCGCGACAACAAGTCGTCATCCTCTTCGTCTGGATCGTCGTCGTCTTCCTCCTCCAACGGCTCCAGCTCGTCGAGTTCCTCGACGGCTGGCTCTTCCAGCACTTCCAAGAGCAGCAGCAGCTAGGCGTCCCTCTCGATGCGCGCCGTGCTACAGCGCGTGCGCTCCGCTCGCGTCCTCGTCGACGGCGAGGTCGTCGGCGCGATCGAGCGCGGCGTACTCGCATACGTCGGTGTCGCCGAGGGGGACACGACCGCCGAGGCCGAGTGGCTCGCCGACAAGATGGCCGGGCTGCGCATCTTCGCGAGCGATGAGCGGCCCATCGACCGCTCGCTCCTCGACGTGGACGGCGCGGCGCTCGTCGTCTCGCAGTTCACGCTCCTCGCCGACACGCGTCGTGGCCGCCGCCCCTCATTCACCGGCGCGGCAGCGCCCGACGTCGCCGAGCCGCTCGTCGACGCCGTCGTCGAGGCGCTGCGTAGTCAGGGTATCGAGGTGGCGACGGGCCGCTTCGGCGCGATGATGCAGGTCGAGAGCACCAACGACGGCCCCGTGACGATCGTGCTCGACAGCGCGGACCGGGAGCGGCCGCGACGCGGGTAGGGTCGGCTCAGGTCTGGAAGCCGAGCGCGGCGGCCACCTCGCCCTGGCGGCGGTCGTGAGTGACGAAGGTGAGTCTGGACGGGTCGTCCGCGATGTGCAGGGCGACCGCGACGTGCCACAGGTCGGCGCCTCGGAGGTATCCAGCGTCCGCCACGGCGGAGAGTTCCGGCGTGAGCGCTCGTTCAGGCAGGACCCAGGTGATGCCGGAGACGAGGTCCGGATCGTAGGGAAGCCGATCACGGCTGAAGACCGACCTGAGCTCTGCCTCGAGGAGATTCGAAGAGTAGCGCCGCGTGAACTGAGTCAGTCGCTCGCTAGCCGCGGGCCCCGCTGGTTCTGCGAGGGCGATTGAAACGAGCGTCGACGTGTCGACATACGCGGCAGTCACTCGTCGCGCCCGGCTGCGAAGCGGTCGCGATCAGCGAGGAACCGTTCGAGAGCTCCAGGTACCCTGGCGACAGCGCGCAGCGGCTTCATCGGGCCAGTGGGCGGGACTAGCACCCCGCGCCGTTCGAGTTCATCAAGGCGCGCTTCGAAGGCATCCTCCTCGGGAGGAATCGGACGAATCTCGGCGACAGGATCCCCCCGGTATGTCACGGTCACGGTCTCGCCGGCCCTTACCTGCCGGAGGACCTCGGAGAAGCGCGCTTTCGCTTCATAAGTGGAATAAGTGATCGCCATGGCTCTAGTCTAACTAGTCAGACTAGTCTGATCCAGCCTCCGAGGGCTCTCCCTCGCAATAGGGCGGCTCCCAACTGCGGCCGCGTTCGGCGAGGAATCGTTCGAGTGCACCGGGGACCGGCTCAGATGGAGCAGGCGGGTGCCACCGCCCCTTGCTTCGGATCAGCTCTCCACGGCGCTCGAGTTCGTCGAGACGATCCTCGATTGTGCGCGCGGGAGGCGACTCCTCTGCTTCGTCTGGAGTGTGCTCGTCGCTCATGCAACCAGCGTACGCGAGCGAACCACCGATACCAATCGGGCACGGCCCGAGGGCTCAGCCCGCCGGCTCCAGCAGCACCGCCGCGCCCGTGGCGAGGAGATCCATCAGCCGCTCCGCCGTCTCGTACGCGCTCGCGTCGCCCGATGTGTCGAGGACGGCGCCCGGCAGCGCGCCGGCCTCGGCCTCAGCGGCGAAGCGGGCGTGGACCTCGCGCACGCGAGCGGCGTCGTTGCGGCCAGCGTCGCGGGCGAGGGTCGTCTCCACGTCCGGGAGCAGCGTCACCACCTGCACCAGCGCGTCGACGCCATCGAGGGCGTCGCGGTAGGCGGCGAGGTCGTCGGCGAACGCCACGTCGTCGATCACGACCGCGTAGCGGGCGGCGATGGTCTCGCGCGTGACGGCGGCGGCGTTGCGGGTGGCGAGCAGGCGCTGCTCGTCCCACTGCGCGTCGCCGGCCCACGGGTGGCGGTAGCCCGCGCACACCCACTGGCGCAGCGTGTCCACCTCGATGCGCAGCATGCGGTCGTAGCGCTCGGCGACCGCGAGGGTCAGCGAGGTCTTGCCCGCGCCCGGCGGCCCGTTGACGAGCAGGATCTGGTTCACGCCTCCCCCCCCACGGGCTCGATGCGCAGCGAGATGTCCAGCGCGGGCGCCGAGTGCGTGAGCGCCCCGACGGAGATGAGATGCACGCCCGTCGCCGCTACCTCACGCACCGTGTCGAGCGTGATCCCGCCCGAGGCCTCGAGGATCACCCGGTCGCCGATCTCGGCTGCGACGGCGGCCATCGCGGCGGGTGTCATGTTGTCCAGCAGGATGGCGTCGACGCCCGCGTCGAGCGCCGCGCGCGCCATCTCCGCGTCCGGCACCTCGACCTCGATCCGCTGCGTGTGCGGGGCCGCGCGGCGCGCCTCGGCGACGAGTTCCGCGAGGCTGAGGCCGCGCTGCGCGCCCGCCTCCAGGTGGTTGTCCTTGATCAGGATGCCGTCGGCGAGCGTGTCGCGGTGGTTGCGCGCGCCGCCTGCGCGCACAGCGTAGCGCTCCAGCTCGCGCAGGCCCGGTGTCGTCTTGCGCGTGTCCGTGATCTCCGCCGCTCCGCCCTCGGCGGCCCGCTCGACGAACGCGCGCGCCATCGTGGCCGTCCCGCTCATCCGTTGCAGCAGGTTCAGGGCGACGCGCTCGCCGGAGAGCATCGCCGCGAGGGGCCCCGCAACCTCGGCGACCACATCGCTTGCCTCGACGGCCACACCGTCCGGGACGTGCACGGTGAGTGCGAGTTCGGGGCTCATCTGCGCGAACGTCTCGCGCACGACGTCGAGCCCGCAGACCACGCCGCGCTGCTTGGCGAGGAACGTGCCGCGCCCGCGCTGGCCCGGGGCCACCGTGATGCGCGTCGTCACGTCCTGGCGGGCGCGGTCCTCAGCGAGCGCCATCTGCACGACGCGGCGCACGGCGTCCGGGTCTGGGGCTGCAATGTGCTGTTCCATCTCTCGCCCTCGCTTCTGGTCTTACTCGCCCGCGCGGAACACGAGGTGGCGACGCCACTCGTCGCGGGGCTCGGGGAAGTCGCGGCGGTAGTGCGCGCCGCGCGACTCCTCGCGCAGCAGTGCGGCAGTCGCCGCGAGCCGCCCGCTCGTGATGATCGAGCGCAGCTCGTGGTCCTCGTACGTCTCGGTCGGGGGTAGCGCCGCCTCGAATGAGGCGAGGCGCTCCACGGCGTCGGCGAGCCCGTCGGCGTCGCGCTCGATGCCGACCTGTTCCCACATCAGCCGCTGCACCGCCTCGCGCGTCGGCGGTTCGGCCGAGGCGCCCCCGGGTGGGGGCAGTGTTTGCGCGCCCGGCGAGGGCGCTGGTGGCCCCTCGCGGTCCCGCCCATCGAACAGCAGCTCGGAGAGGCGGCGCGCGAAGACGACGGATTCGAGCAGCGAGTTGCTCGCGAGGCGGTTCGCGCCGTGGACGCCCGTCGAGGTCACCTCGCCGACCGCGTACAGGCCCGGCAGCGTGGTCTCGGCCCAGGTGTTCGTGCGCACGCCGCCCATCGTGTAGTGCGCCGCGGGCGAGACGGGGATCGGATCGCGCGCCATGTCGATGCCCGACTCGAGGCATGTGCGGTAGATGTTCGGGAAGCGCGTCGCGAGCCAGTCGGCTTCGTGCTGTGAGACGTCGAGGTACACGTGGTCGGCGCCGGTGTCGCGCATCCGCTCCACCATCGCGCGCGCGACTACGTCGCGCGGCGCGAGCTCGGCCAGCGGATGCACACCCGGCATGAACCGTTCGCCGTTGGTATCGAGGAGCACCGCGCCCTCGCCGCGGACGGCCTCGGAGATCAGGAACACGGGCGCGTCCGGGCGGTGCATCGCCGTGGGGTGGAACTGTGTGAACTCCATGTCCCGCACCTCGGCGCCCGCGCGGAACGCGAGGGCGACACCGTCGCCGGTGGCGGACTCGATGTTCGTCGTGAAGCGGTAGAGGCGGCCCGCGCCGCCCGTCGCGAGGACCACGTTCGGCGACTCGCAGCGCAGCGTCGCGCCGTCGCCGAGCAGCGCCTCGACGCCGACGGCGCGGCCGTCCTCGACGAGGATGCGCTGGACGGGTGCGTGCTCGATCACGGTGATGCCGTGGCGCTGCACGAGCGAGGACAGCGACAGCTCGATCTCCAGGCCCGTCTGGTCGCCGCGCGCGCGCAGCACGCGACGCCCCGCGTGGGCGCCCTCGCGGCCGAGCGAGATGGCGCCGCCGTCGGTGTCGAACCGCACGCCGTAGCGCACGAGGTCCGCGACGCGGCCGGGCGCCTCGGTGCAGAGCACGCGCGCCGCCTCCTCGTCGACAAGCCCGGCACCCGCCTCGACGGTGTCGAGGAGGTGCTGCTCGGGCGAGTCGTGCTCGTCGATGGCGGCGGCGATGCCGCCCTGCGCGTAGCGCGTGTTCGCCTCGTCGATCGCGCCCTTGGTCACGATCACTGCGCTCGCTCCGCGCTCGCTCGCCTGCAACGCGACGAAGAGCCCGGCGATACCGGAGCCCACGATGAGCACGTCGGCGCTCAGCGTGCGCGCGGCAGGCTCCTGCTCGACCACGCGGCTACTCCTCGACCTCGACCGCCGGCTCGTAGGCCTGGATCGCGTCGACGATCGCCGGCCAGTCGGGCGGCGTCTCGGCGCGGCCAGTCTGGGCGTTCACGTAGGCGTAGCGGTGCCGCATCCGCGCGATGGCCCGGCCGCTCGACTCGGCGGCCACCTCGCAGTCGAAGGTCAGGCGGCCCGGCCTCAGCTCCGCGCACCTCAGCCGGACGATAGCGGCGTCGTCCCAGCGCAGCGGGGCGAGGTAGCGGACCTCGCTGCTGGCCTGGAAGCGCAGCACGTCGCGGTGGCTCGGGATGCCGGTCTCGCGGTCGTAGGCCTCGAGGGCTATCTCGGTGAGGGCGAGCAGCACGCCGCCGTGGACGAACGGCGTCCCGCCGAAGCTGTCGGTGTGCCGCAGCGGCAGGCGCGTCTCGAAGCGGTACTCGGGGTCAGGCACCGGCCCGGCGCAGCGCCAGCATGCGCTCGAGGGCGACGCGCGCGAGCGCGCTGTCCTCCTCGGGCACCACGAGCCGGTTCACCACTCGCCCCTCGGCCAGCGACTCCATCACCCACGCGAGGTACGCCGGGTGCACTCGGTACATCGTGCTGCACGGGCAGACCACGGGGTCCAGGCAGAACACCGTCTTGTCGGGGTGCTCCTTCGCCAGCCGCGAGACGAGGTTGATCTCCGTGCCGACGCCGATCACCGCGCCCGCGGGCGCCTCGGCGACGTAGCGCGCGATGTACGCCGTCGAGCCGGTCGCGTCGGCGGCCTCGACCACCTCGTAGCGGCACTCGGGGTGGACGACGATCTTCGCGTCCGGGTACTGCTCGCGCGCCGCCTCGATCTGCGTCGTGCTGAAGCGCTGGTGCACCGAGCAGTGGCCCTGCCACAGGATGATGCGCGAGCGTTCGAGGGCCTCCTCGGTAGCGCCGCCGAGGTTGCCGGCGGGCAGCCGCCAGTTCCACAGCGTCATCTCCTCGAGCGGCACGCCCATCGCGTGGCCCGTGTTGCGACCGAGGTGCTGGTCGGGGAAGAAGAAGACGCGCTTGCCCTGCGTGAACGCCCACTCGAGCACCTCGACGGCGTTCGAGGAGGTGCAGACGACCCCGCCGTGCTCGCCGCAGAAGGCCTTCAGCGAGGCGGCCGAGTTCATGTAGGTGACGGGGATGATGTCGTCGGTGCTGCCGAAGAGGTCCTCGAGTTCCCGCCAGGCAGCGCGCACGTCGCCGGGCGCGGCCATGTCGGCCATCGAGCAGCCGGCCTCCATGTTGGGCAGCACGACCTGCTGGTGCGGCGCCGAGAGGATGTCGGCGGCCTCGGCCATGAAGTGCACGCCACAGAAGACGATGAACTCGGACTCCGGCCGTTCGGCCGCGTACTGCGCGAGCATGAACGAGTCGCCGCGCTCGTCGGCGAACCGGATGATGTCCTCGCGCTGGTAGTGGTGTCCGAGCACCACTGCGCGGTCGCCGAGGGCTGCACGGGCGGCCTCGATGCGTTCGACGAGCTCGTCCGAGCCGAGCGCGTGGTAGGCATCTGGGATATCGCGCTGCCAGGAGCCGAACGAGACCTCGCTGGTCAGCGGGATGGTGTCAATGCCGACATCGGACTCGCACTGGAGCTGCGGGATGAGTTCGGGGGTGGGGGTAATGGTCGTGACCATAACGACGGTCCTATCGCCGAGGCGGCATCGCGGCGGGGCGCGTCGGCCGTCCGGCATACTTCGTGTACTAAGTACGCTAAGACTTCGCGTAGATAGTACGCCTACTCACGCGAGAGCGTCAACGATCGCGGTCTGTATGCGAAGAACGACCAGAGAGAGTAGACTCAGTCCATCGGATCGGGCTAATAACGGAGGTTCCAGTGCGCGTCGTCAATATGCATGAAGCCAAGTCGCAGCTCTCGAAGCTCGTCCAATCCGCCGTGGACGGGGAGCCGTTCGTCATCGCGCGTGCCGGTAAGCCGCTCGTGAAGGTCGTCGCCCTTGAGTCACAGGGCGGCCAGGGACGTCGGACAGGGTTCCTCAAAGGCCTGCTTGTACCGGACGACTTCGACCAGATGTATGCGGACGAGATCCAGGCGATGTTCGAGGGGCGCTCGTGAGATTCTTGCTCGACACGCACCTGCTGCTTTGGGCCGCTGCGTTCCCCGAGCGGTTGTCGGCGAGTGCGCGTTCATTGATCGAAGAGCCGGAGAACGAGTTGCACTTCAGTGTCGCGTCTCTCTGGGAGGTCGCGATCAAGTTCGGCTTGGCTCGCGCCGACTTCCGCGCCGACCCGCGACTGGTGCGCAGGGCGCTGCTCGAGAACGGGTACTCCGAGTTGGCCATCACCGGGAATCACGCGGTGGCGGTTGACCTGCTTCCCTCGATCCATGGAGACCCGTTCGATCGCTTGCTCGTCGCCCAGGCACAGATCGAGGCTATGACACTGCTCACCGCGGACGAGACGATCGGGCGGTACCCGGGACCTATCCAACTCGTCTGAAGGCTCTCGGAGGCTCCGCTACAGGAACATCGGCTCGCGCGTGGTGAAACGGTAGAGCCGTGCCGGGCGGTGGGCGCCCTCGCGGCGCACCTCGTCCGTCGGCTCGATCACCGCGTTGCCGAGCATCCGCTTGCGGAAGTTGCGACGGTCGAGGGACTCGCCGCCGAGGATCGCCTGGTACGTCGACTGTAGCTCGCGCAGGGTGAAGCGCTCCGGCAGCAGCCCGTAGGCGATGTTCGTGTAGTCCAGCTTCGCGCGGACGCGCTCGACCGCCTGCGCGATCACCTCGTTGTTCGCGAACGCGAGTTGCGGCAGTTCGCCGATCGGCAACCACGCCGGGCGCCACGCGTCGCCGGGCTCCGATCGCAGCCGCACCACGCCCGCGTCGACGAGCGCGAAGTATGCGATGGCGACGCTCGGCTGCGTGTCGTCGAGTCCGGACTGCGTGAAGAGCTGCTCGAGGTACACGTCGCCCGCGCCGGTCTCCTCGACGAGCTTCGCCGCGGCGGCCGCGTCGAGCGACTGGCTGCCGTCCCACACGCCGCCCGGCAGCGCCCACGTGCCGGCCTCCGGCTCGGCGTCGCGGTGCACGAGCAGCACCTGCAGGCGCTCCTCGATGATCGCGAAGATCACGACAATCGTGGCGACGGCCGGCGAGTCGGGGGTCATCGAGTCGTCTTGGGCGGCACGGGGAGCGCGGCTCGTCTAGAGCACCGTGAGCGGCACGTCGCCGAAGCGGTGCGCGGCGGCGCGGCTGCCGCGCAGCGACCACGGCGTGGCCTCGGTGATCGCGACGTCGACGAGCGAGCCGACGAGGTCCTGCCCCTCGAAGTGCACGAGCTGCCCGCCGCGCGCGCGGCCGGTGGCGACCATCGTCCCGTCGCGGTCCTGCTCGCGCTCCACGAGCACATCGAGGGTGCGGCCGATCAGGCGGTCGTGCTTTGCAGCGGCGCTGCGCGAGTGGATCTCCTCGACGACCTTGAGGCGCTGCTTCTTCACCTCGCGCGGCACATCGTCCTCGAGCTTGCGGTACGCGTACGTGCCGGGCCGCGGCGAGTAGGCGGCGACGTGGATCACGTCGAACTGCAGCCGCTCCAGCAGGTCGACGGTGCTCTGGAACTCGTCCTCGGTCTCGCCGGGGCAGCCCACGATCACGTCGGTGGCGATGGTCGCCTCCGGCATGCGGAAGCGGATGCGCTCCAGGCGCTCCTCGTACTCCGCGACGGTGTAGCCGCGCCGCATGCGCTCCAGCATGCGGTCGTCGCCGGACTGCACGGGGATGTTGAAGTGCTCGCAGACCTTCGGGAGGTCGGCGACGGCGTCGATGATGCGGTCGGTCATGTCCTTCGGGTACGAGGTCAGGAAGCGCACGCGCTCGACGCCCTCGATCTCCTCGATGCCCTCGAAGAGCGTGGCGAGGTCTGCGGGTGCGTCGAGGTCGTGCCCGTATGCCTCGACGGTCTGGCCGAGCAGCGTCACCTCGCGCACCCCGAGCATGGCGAGGTGGCGCACCTCAGCGAGCACGTCGCCGGGCTCGCGCGACTCCTCGCGCCCGCGTCGGAGCGGGACGATGCAGTAGGTGCAGAACTTGTCGCAGCCGTGGATGACGGGCACGAACGCGGTCGGGCCCGTCGGTGCACCGAAGGTCTCCGTCCAGAACTCGCCCTCGGAGACGTCGCGGTCGCCCCCGCCGCGCTCCAGCGCCGCGTCGAGCACGGGCTCGAACTGCTGCGGCCGCGCCCACACGTCGACCCACGGGAAGCGGCGTTCGAGGGCGGCACGCTGCGAGTCACCCTCGGGCCCGACCATGCAGCCCATGACGGCGATCTGCAGGTCCTCGCCCCTCTCGCGGCGCTGGCGGAGGTGGTGCAGGCGGCCGTACGCGCGGTCCTCGGCGTGCTGCCGCACGGAGCAGGTGTTCACCACGGCGAGATCGGCGCCGTCGGGATCGTCGGCAGCCGAGTAGCCGATCTTCTCCAGCCCGGCGATGAGCTTCAGTGAGTCGGCCTGGTTCATCTGACAGCCGAGGGTCCAGACGTGGTAGGTCGGCACGGGGCGCCCCTCGGGTAGTCCTCGACGGTAGTGCGGGTCTTGTGGCGGAGGGGGTGGGATTCGAACCCACGATCCCGAGAAGGGATAAGCGCTTAGCAGGCGCCCGCACTAGGCCACTATGCGACCCCTCCACAGCGATCGTAGGGGCGCGAGGCTCGGGCGGGCAAGCACGGCTTGTCGACGCGTCCCACTGCGAAGCCGTGGGCGGCCCAGGCCTGAGACTTCAGAGTCGAGTGCCGCAGTCGATATCGGCTCTCTCGCGGGAGCTGTGACTCAAGCATCAGGTGGAGGCGAGGAGCATCCCGATCGCGCCGATGAACACGGCCTGGCTCGACCGCAGGCACACGAGCCGTTCTCGGCGCCCGCCCCGGCGCCCCTCACCCGCGTCGGTCCTGTCTGCGGGTCGGCGCGTCGGCTGAGGTCGGCGGCGACTGAGAGGGCGCGTCGCGCATGACGCAAGTCCGCCGCAAAGGCCCTGGGGTGCCTGTGCGCTTGCCAGGCCCGGAGGCCGTAGATGGTCAGGTGGCAGAACAGGCGATAACATGATGTTCATTCCGTTACAGCGAACGCTCGCCGGGCCGGATATGAATCACTGGTACTCGTACCCTCTGCTGCCACGACTACTGGGGCTCGTTGCCAGGAGAAGCGCTGCGGGAGGGGGACTCGCCTTGCTCGCCGCCAGAATCGCAGCGGGTCAAGCGCGTTGGGCGCAGCGGCGACGCTACCCCCGCGTGCGAGCAGTACTGGATCTGAACTGATGGAGATGCCGGCTGAATATCGGGCGGGCTACGAACAGGCCCGTCACATTGATGCGGAGGCCGCAGACACCTACGTCGCCCACACGCTTGTCGGCGATCCCGTCATGGACGCCGTCGTGGCGGAGTTGGCAGACCTGGCGCCGAGTGAGGTTCACCAGTTCATCCAGGCCGGCATGGACGGTGATCACGAGGGCATGCGCAACGCGCCGCCACTGCTGCGCGACTTCTTCCTGGACGCACCTGAGCCCGAGCCGGAGTGGCTGGACCCCGAGGCCTTCGGACCGGGGGTCCGCGCCTTCCAGCGCAACTCCGTGCTCGTCCTCTCGGCCTTCGTCACGGGCGTACTCATCGACGGCTTCTCGACGCTGATCAGCAAGTCGTTCGTACAGACCGGGCGCATCTTCGACAACGGCGTCTGGCGGCTCAAGCAGAACAACCGGCATCAGATGGAGATCTTCTGGCCCGGTGGGCTGGAACGCTATGGGGACGGGTGGAAACTGTCCGTCCGTATCCGGTTCGTCCACGCTCAGGTCCGGCGGCTGCTCGGACGGACCGAAGAGTGGGAGCACGAAGCCTGGGGCGTGCCGCTCAGCGCTGCTCACATGGGTTACGCGATCGCCTGTTTCGCCGCGCGCACCGTCGCGCACTCGGAGGCCCTGGGAGCCCGTTACAGCGAAGAGGAGCGGGCTGGTTTTCACCAGGTCTGGCGCTACGCAGGCCATCTGATGGGCATCCCCGACAGCGTCCTCTTCACCGATGAGAGCGATGCGTTGCGGATGTACCGGATCGGCTCCATGTGCGAGCCGCCTCCCACCACCGAGGCAATCATCATGACGAATGCGCTGATCAACTCGGCTCCCCTGGTGGCCGGCATCGACGATCCGGATGAGCGGAAGAAACTGGTGCGGACGGTCATCTACCCGGTTTCCCGGGGCCTCATCGGGAACGAACTCGCAGACGGGTTGAACTTTCCCCCGAACAAGTTGCCCTTCGCGTTGTTCTGGTTCCGGCTGGACCAGCGCCTGCAGAGGCTCAGAGCGCGGCTGACACGGAAGACCCCGGACACGTTCTCGACCCTGCTCGTCGCCTCGGCGTACGACGATGCCGGCCTGAGGTATCGCCTGCCCGACCACGCTCACGCTGAACGCTCCAGCGATTGGTGAGCCGCGCCAGAACGTGATCGTTGCTGCGCCTGCCGAGGCGGACCGCGCCGAGGGCGACCTCGACGCCGAGGACTACGTCCTCAACGGTGCGCCCAGGGCCGCGACCGCGACTTCAAGGAGCGGCCGGGCGACCGCGCCACGAGAGGCCGTCGTGCGCTCCGCCCGGGTACACGACAGCCGGAGATCCTAGACCAGGCCGGCACCCTGCAGCTGCTGCTGCATCGTCGCGCCGATGTCCGAGGGGGAGTCGGCGACGGCGGCGCCGGCGGCGCGGAGCGCGTCCTTCTTCGCGTCGGCGGTGCCGGCGCGGCCCGCGATGATCGCGCCGGCGTGCCCCATGCGACGGCCCGGAGGGGCCGTGGCGCCGGCGATGAACGCCGTCACGGGCTTCGACATCTGGGTGATGTAGTCCGCGGCCTCCTGCTCGGCCGTGCCGCCGATCTCGCCGATGAGCACGACGGCTGCCGTGTCGGGGTCGGCCTCGAACATCGCAAGCGCCTCGGCCTGCGTGGTGCCGATGATCGGGTCGCCGCCCGCGCCGACGCTCGACGACTGGCCGATGCCGAGCCGCGTGAGCTGGTCGACCGTCTCGTAGACGAGCGTGCCGGAGCGCGAGATCACGCCGACGTTCCCTGGGAGGTAGACATCGGTGGGCATGATGCCCGCGCGTGCCAGCGCCATCGGCGTGATGACGCCGGGGCAGTTCGGCCCGATCAGCGTCGTGCCGCTGCCGGCGAGAGAGCGCTTCACCTTGACCATGTCGTGGACGGGGATGCCCTCGGTGATGCAGATCGCGACGGGCACTCCCGCGTCGGCGGTCTCGAGGATGGCGTCGGCGGCGAAGGGCGCCGGGACGAAGATCAGCGAGACGTTCGCGCCGAACTCATCGACAGCCTCGCGCACGGTGTTGCGGATGGGGGTGTCCTCGAGGACCTGGCCGCCGCGTCCGGGCGTGACGCCGCAGACGATCTCGGTGCCGTAGGCGCGGCTCGTGCGCGCCTCGCGCTGCCCGGCGCCGCCAAAGCCCTGGATAACGACTCGCGTGTTCTCGTCCAGCAGTACGCCCACGTTAGCGCTCCCTCGTGTGTCTCGGTTCGATGTAGCTCGTGTCGGTGTCGACTCCGCTAGTCGGAGCCCCCGGCCGCCTCGACGGCCTTCTGTGCGCCGTCGGCGAAGCCGTCGGCGCGGATCAGATCGATGCCCGACTCATCGAGGATGCGGTTGCCGTCCTCGACGTTCGTGCCGGCCAGCCGCACGACGGTCGGCTGCGGGATCAGGCCCTGGTTGCGGGCCTGCACCACGCCCTCCGCGATTACGTCGGTGCGGGCGAGGCCGCCGAAGATGTTCACGAACACCGCCTTCACGTCCGGGTCGGCGCCGATGATGCGCAGCGCCGCCACGATCGCCTCCGGGTCGTTCGCAGTGCCGATGTCGAGGAAGTTAGCCGGGTCCCCGCCCTCGAACTTGATCGCGTCCATCGTCGCCATCGCGAGGCCGGCGCCATTGACCATGCAGCCGATGTCGCCGTCGAGCTTGATGTAGTTCTGGATGCCGGCCTCGTCGGCCTCGACCTCCAGCGCCTCCTCCTGCGCGCGGTCGCGGAGTTCGAGGAGGTCGCGGTGCCGGAACTCGGCGTCGTCGTCGATCGAGAACTTCGCGTCGACGGCCAGCAGGCGGCCGTCGCCGGTGACGACCAGCGGGTTGATCTCGGCGAGCGAGCCGTCGTTCTCCTCGAACGCGCGGGCGAGGCCGGAGATGAGGGCGACGGCCGGGCGGTTGAGGTCGCCGTCGAGGCCGGTCGCGAAGGCCAGCGCGCGGGCCTGGAAGCCCTGGAAGCCGGCCGCGGGGTCGATGGCCTGGCGGTGGATCTGCTCGGGGTGCTCCTCGGCGACCTCCTCGATCTCCATCCCGCCGGCGGCCGAGGCGATCATCACGGGCATGCCCGCCGCGTTATCGATGACCGCGCCGAGGTAGAGCTCGCGGGCGACATCGATCTGCTCCTCGACGAGCACGGCGTCGATGGGCTGGCCGCCCGGGTTCTGGAAGGTCACGAGCTGTGTGCCGAGGAGTTCCTCGGCGGCGGCGCGCGCCTCGTCGGCGGAGTTGGCGAGCTTGATGCCGCCGGCGCGGCCGCGCCCTCCGGCGTGGACCTGCGCCTTGACGACGACCTTGCCGCCGAGGGCCTCGGCGGCCTCGGCCGCCTCGTCGGCGGTGCGGGCGACGCGGCCCTCGGGTGTGGGCACGCCGTAGCGCGCCAGTAGTTCCTTGGCCTGGTACTCGTGCAGCTTCATGTGGGGCTCCCGATGCGGGTGTGGCGGGTGGTCGCCTCGACGTGTGGAGGCGGCGCGGCGGATGGTAGCACCTGAGGCGGGGTGCTCAAGGTGGGAAGCGCGTTGGGAGTCGGGCTGCGCGAGGCCGCCCACGGTCGCTGTCGATCTTCAAGTCGCCATCGAACCCGCGTGCGGCGATTGCAAAACGGATGTTCGCGGATGTCTTGACATGAGCCTGCATCACGACGGATCATCAAGGTCAGGAAATCCCCAGTTGTTGCGACGGCTGGGCCGGAGGCCCCCGAAAGGGGGTCTTCGCATGTCTGGGACGGAAGCATGGTCGCGCACGCCTACGTCGACGGCTTCAACCTCTACCACTCGCTCGTCCGAAATCGACCGAAGACGAAGTGGCTCGACTTCGCGGCGCTCTGGCGCAGCCTGTTGCCCGACACACCGATTGAGCACACGTACTACTTCACCGCCAAGGTGCACCCGATGCCCCTCGACAAGGGGGCGCCCGCGCGGCAGCAGAGGCTACTCGACGCACTTGGGTCGACTGGGGTCGAGGTTGTCCTCGGGACGTTCCGCCAGGACAAGATCATGGCCCGCCCGACGTACGGCTCGATCCGGGATCGCATCGAAGTATATCGATCCCGCGAGAAGGCTTCGGACGTGAACCTTGCCTCTTACCTCCTGCGCAACGCGTACATGGGTGCGGTCGACACTGTAGTCGTGGTGTCCAACGACAGCGACTTGCTCAGGCCTGTCTCGTTCGCCCGCGAGGCAGGGGTCAAAGTCGTCCTGTGCTCGCCGACGGCACGGCCAAGTTCCGCACTCGCTCGAGAAGCGGCAGAGCACTACGTACTCACGAGCGAGCGACTCGAGGGTTGCCAGTTCCCGCAGACAGCCGTGCTGCCCTCGGGACGAGAGGTGCACCGGCCGCGCGAGTGGGCCTGAGGCCCGCGTCTACCCGCCCAGCTCGCGCCGCATCTGGTCCAGCCCCATCGGCCCCAGCTCGAACGCCTGGGCGTGGAACGCCTTGAGGTCGAACGCGGCGCCGTCGCGGCGGCGGGCGGCCTCGCGGGCGTCGAGCCACGCGCGCTCGCCCACCTTGTAGCTGATCGCCTGCCCCGGCACGCCGAGGTAGCGGTCTACTTCGCTCGCCATGAAGTCGGCGGGGAAGTGCGCGCGCTGCAGGACGAACTCGAGGCCCAGCTCGGGCGTCCATGTCTCGCCCGGGTGGAAGTGGTCGTTCTCCGCGATCGGCAACTCGAGGTGCATCCCGATGTCCACCACCACGCGGGCGCAGCGCAGCGCCTGCGCGCGCAGCATCCCGAGGTAGTAGTCGGGGTTCTCAAGGTAGCCGAGCTCGCCCATCAGCCGCTCGGCGTAGAGGCCCCATCCCTCCGAGTAGCCCGACGAGCCGCCCATGAGCCGCTGCCAGCGCGAGAGCTGCTCGCGCAGGTAGACGGTCATCCCGATCTGCAGATGGTGGCCGGGGACGCCCTCGTGGTACGCGATCGAGACCTCGCCCCAGAGCGGGAACCGCGTCTTGCCGCCCGTCGGGTACCACGTCCGGCCGGGCCTGCTGAAGTCCTCCGAAGGGCCGGTGTAGTACATCGCCAGCGTGCCGCCGGGCGGCGCGATCAGCGCCTCGATACGCTGCACCTCCGCGGGCAAGTCGAAGTGCGTGCCGTTGAGCTCCGCGATGGTCGTCTCCTGGAGGTTCTGCATCCACTCCTGGAACGCGTCGACGCCGTCGATGGCGCGCTCCGGGTCGGACTCCAACAGCTCCTTCGCACCCTCGACACCGACGCCGGGGGCGATGCGCTCAGCGGTCGCGGCCATCTCCGCCTCGATGCGGTGCAGCTCGGACCAGCCCCACGCGTACGTCTCGTCCAGGTCCGGCGAGGCGCCGGTGAACACCTGCACGCCCAGCGCGTAGCGGTCGCGGCCGACCGGGTCGTGTGGCTCAGCGGCCGGAACGTAGGTCTCATCGAGGTAGCTGCCGAAGCCGGCGAACGCCTCGTTCGCGGCGGCCGCGCCGGCGCGCAGCTCTGCGGCAAGCCCCTCGCTCGTCACATCCGATGCCTCGAAGTCCGCCACGATCCCGTCGAAGAACGAAGGAGCGCCGCTCGCGCCGCTCCACGCGGCGGCCTGCAGCGCGCACGCGGCGGCCTGCCGCTGCGTGCCCGGTGTGCCGCGCTCGATGCTCGAGTCGAGGGTGCGGCGGTATCCCGCCATCGCCTCGGGCATCGCGGCGAGGCGCGCGGCGATGTTGCTCCAGTGCTCCTCGGTCTCGCGCGGCATGAGGTCGAAGACACGACGCAGCGACTGCGACGGGCTCGCGAGCACGTTGATCGAGCGGTAATGCTGCCCCGCCGCGTCGAGTTCGAGCGAGAGCCGTAGGCTCTCCACCATCGCGTCACGGGCCACGCGGTCGCGCTCGTCCTCGACGGGCGCGGCCTCGATCGCGGCGAGCGTGTCGCGGTCGAGCTGGGTGCGGGCCTCGTGGCCGTCGGGCGAGAAGTCGGTCAGCTCGGTCTCGTGGCCGGGGATGCCCATGCCGGTGGCGGAGTTGGGTGAGAGCGCGGCGTAGCGGACGACGTAGTCATCGGCGAGATCGTAGATGGCGGACATGGGCGTCGGGCCTCCCTGCGGGGTATCCCCGCGTCGGTGCACCTGCGGGGTATCCCCGCGGCGGTGCGACTGTGCGCAGGCGGGTCGCGGCGGTTGGTGCGTCGATGGTGTGGGGTGGATGGCGGAGGGGGTGGGATTCGAACCCACGGTGACGCAAGCGCCACGACGGTGTTCAAGACCGCTCCCATAAACCGCTCGGGCACCCCTCCGCGTTCCAGTGTGCGGCGAGGAGGCGGGTGATGGCTACCCGGTGAACGATGTCACCAGGATTGACGCCCGGGCGACGGTCTTGGGAAACCAGCGGCCGAGTCGACGGAAGCCGGACAGGCGGCTGCCGCGCGAGTTGCATTAGTCCGTCACCTAGCTAAACTCGGAGAGAGGTACGCGCATGACGACGGTGAACATTCACGAGGCGAAGACCAACCTGTCGCGCCTGATCGCGCAGGTCGAGGCGGGCGAAGATGTCGTGATCGCGCGTAACGGTACGCCGGTGGCCCGTCTCGTGGCCTGCGAGCCACCGGGCAAGCGCGAATTCGGTGTGCTGAGGGGGCGCATCAAGCTCGACGATAGCTTCTTCGAGCCCCTCCCCGAAGCTGAGCTGGACGCCTGGGAGGGCGCCTAGCGTTGCGCCTCCTGCTCGATACGCACGCATTCATCTGGTGGCTCGAGGGGAGTGATGCCCTGCCGGCGCCTGCTCGAACGGCGATCGTGGATGAGTCGAACGATGTGTTCGTGAGCGCCGCGTCGGCCTGGGAGATCGTCACCAAGCACCGGCTGGGACGCCTGCGTGGCGTGGACGCTCTGGCTCTCGATGTCCCCCGGTACATCGCCAGCCAGCGTTTCGAGCGACTCTCCGTGACGGTGGAGGACGCCGTGCGCGCCGGTGCGCTTCCAGGTCCGCACCGCGACCCGTTCGATCGCATGCTCATCGCGCAGGCAATCGGCCACGATCTCGTCGTAGTCTCCAACGAGACCCCGTTCGACTCGTACGGCGTGCAGCGGCTCTGGTGAGCCGCTTCCGACCGGTGAGGGCCACGGTACAGGCCGCGTCGCCCTGCCTTGCGGCGATCACGGACGTGTCGGGCCTCGGGGCGGCTCCCTGCCAGCGCCGAGTGACGAGTGGGATCACGCGGTTGCGGCGGTCGCGGTCTCACGATCACCGAGGCCGGGGACGCGCCCCGGCCTCGTGTGGCTGCTACGGGTGCCCCGCGAGGCTAGCTGCGAGGCAGCCCCAGCCCGCGGGTGGCGATGATGTTGCGCTGCACCTCGGAGCTGCCCGCGGCGATGGTGCCGGGAATGTCCAGCACGTAGCGGCGGGTGAAGAACGCCCGCGCCGGTGAGCGCTCGTCGTCCTCGTCCCAGAGGTTCGCGTACAGGCCGAAGCAGTGCACCGCCGTGCGGGCCACGTCCTGCGTGACCTCCGACAGGAACAGCTTCGTCATCGACGCCTCGTAGTTCGGGATCAGCCCGCGGTCCTGCATCGAGATGATGCGGAACGAGAAGTTGAACCCGACGTCGGACTCGATGTACCGGTCGGCGATCTCGGTGCGCGTGACGTCCGAGACGCGCGTCGTCTCCTGGCCCTGCTCGCTGTGCAGGAAGTCGGTCAGGATGTCGAGCCGCCGCTTCGCGCTGATCGCGCCCGCGATGTTCGAGCGCTCGAAGTCGAGCAGCGTCATGCCGACGTACCAGCCGCGGTTGACCTCGCCCAGCACGTTGTCGGCGGGGATGCGGACATCCTCGAAGAACGTCTCGTTGAAGCCGTGCTCCCAGCCCATGTTGATGAGCGGGCGCACGCTCAGGCCCGGCGTGTGGATGTCCTCGATGAGGACGAACGAGATGCCGCGGTGCTTCGGCGCGTCCGGGTCGGTGCGCACGAGCGCGAACAGCGAGTCGGCGACGTGCGCGCTGGAGGTCCAGATCTTCTGGCCGTTGATGACCCACTCGTCGCCGTCGCGCGTGGCGCGCGTCTGCAGCGAGGCGAGGTCAGAGCCGGCGCCAGGCTCGGAGTAGCCCTGCGCCCACAGCTTCTCGCCGGAGAGGATGCCGGGCAGGTACTGCGCCTTCTGCTCATCGGTGCCGTGCACGATCAGCGTGGGGGCGAGCAGCGCGAGCCCGTTCGCGCCGACCTGCGGCGCGCCGGCCCCGGCGCGCTCCTGCGTGAAGATGAACTGCTCCATCGGGGACATGCCCGCGCCGCCGTACTCGGTCGGGAGGTGCGGTGCGAACCAGCCGTGCTCGAAGAGCGCGTCGGTCCACGCGTTGGCCGCGCCCTCGCGCTCCGGGTCGCCGGAGCGGCGGTCCTGGCCCCAGTCCGAGTCGAGTCCGCGCGCTGCGCGCTCGCGGTAGTACGCGGGAATGCCATCGGCGAACGCCTCGCGCACCTCGGCGCGGAATGCCGCCTGTTCTGCAGTGTCTGACCAGTCCATCGTCGTCCTGCCTTCCGGTCGGCGCCTCGCGCGCCG
The DNA here is from genome assembly GCA_965208885.1 of Dehalococcoidia bacterium. Classification (GTDB taxonomy): domain Bacteria; phylum Chloroflexota; class Dehalococcoidia; order UBA2979; family UBA2979; genus VXMT01. Next base: position 773,171 of record CBDBPS010000001.1, on the reverse strand, counting down.
CGTCCTCGCGCCCATCATAAGGGCACCCGCGTGAGACGCCACGCGCCGACGGTCGCGAGCGACGAGGGCTACCGCGCCGCGAGCTCTGCCTCGCCCTCGAGCACGAACCCGGACTGGTGCCACTGGCAGTAGCGGCCGTGCTCGGTGACGTGCTGGTAGGCCGAGAGCGCCGCGATCGCGCCCTGCGCGGCTGCCGTCACCGTCTGCTTGAGCGCGCCCGACCCGTCCGTGAGGTCGCCCGCGGCGAACAGTCCGCGCACGTTCGTCCGCATCTCGCGGTCGACGTGTACCTCGTCGGTCTCTGCGTTGAGCTCGACGCCGAGCGCGCGCGCGAGGTCGACGCGGGGGTCGGCGCCGGCCTCGATGAACAGCACGTCGAGGTCGAGCGTGTCGCTGCCGTCGTGCGCGCGGTTGAGCCGTACGCCCGTGAGGCCGGCGTCGTCGCTGCCGAGCAACTCGGCCACCTCGGTCTCCAGCAGCACCTCGACGTTCTCGGCCTGTCCGAGGAGCTCGACGAGGACGGGCTCGGGACGCCACAGCCGGTCGCCGCGGTAGATGAGGTATGTGCGCGCGGCGTGTCGCGCGTTCAGCAAGGCGCCCTCGACGGCCGCGCTGCCGCCGCCAACCACCGCCGCCACCTTGTCGCGGTACAGCGGCGCGTCGCACGTCGAGCAGTACGAGACGCCGCGGCCGGTCCACTCAGCCTCATGGGGGAGGCCGAGCATGCGCCGCTCGCGGCCGATCGCGAGGATGACGGCGCTCGCGTCGACCTGCGTGTCGTCGGAGAGCGTGGCCATGAAGTGGTCGCCGTCGGTGGCGAGGGCAGTCACATCGGCGTTGCGGATCGGGACGTCGTAGCGGGTGACCTGCTCCTGGAAGCGGAGCATGAGGTCGAAGCCGTCGATCTCCGGGTGGCCGGGGTAGTTCTCGATGGTGCCGCCGATGGCCGTCTCACCGCCGAAACGCTCGCCTGCCACGAGCGTCTTCACGCGGTAGCGAGCCGCGTAGAGCGCCGCTGCGTAGGCTGCGGCGCCCTGGCCCGCGATCAACACATCGAAGTGTTCGGCGTCGGTCATGGAAGCGCCTCCTCGGATCTCGCGTCTACCACGATCGAGGATACGACTCTCCGAGGATGGCTCTGACAGGAGACGGTTAAGCCTGGGACCCGTCATCGGGCAGCGCGCGGATGTCGCGCAGGCCGCGGTAGAGCTCGGCGTAGTCGAGGCCGTACCCCACGACGAACCCCGGCCCGAGGCGCAGCCCGGCGTAGTCCGGCTCGTCGTCGGCTGCCGGGCCGCCCTCGCGTACGAGGAGCGCGCAGCGGCGCAGCGAGGCAGGCCGGCCGGCGGCGATTCGGGCGCAGATGGCGCGCATCGTGCGGCCGGTGTCCGCGATGTCCTCGACCACGATCACGTCGCGCCCCGTCACGTCGGTCTCGAGGTCCTTGGTGATCTCCACCGCGCCCGCCGAGCGCGTGCCCGCGCCGTAGGAGCGTGCGCGCACAAAGTCCACCTCGGCCGGGATGGTGAGCTCACGGAGCAGGTCGGCGAGCAGCACGAACGAGCCCTTGAGCACGCCGACGAGGAGCAGGGGATGCGCGCTGCGCCGGTTCGGGGCGTCGTCCTCGATGGCGCGCGCAAGCCGCGCGACGGCGTCGCGGATCTCGTCCTCGGTGTAGCGGGGTTCGAGGTCCATACGGTCGCCCTCCTCGCGCACCGGCGGGCATCGTATCGTGGGCGCGTCGCAGGGGAACGCGGAGCGGAGGACATCACGGTGGATGAGTGGATCCGGACGCTGCCGAAGGCCGAGCTGCACATCCACATCGAAGGCACACTGGAGCCCGAGATGATGTTCGACCTCGCCGCCCGCAACGGCGTCGCGCTGCGCCACGGCAGTGTCGAGGAGGTGCGCGCCGCGTACGAGTTCAGCGACCTCCAGTCGTTCCTCGACATCTACTACGAGGGTATGGCGGTGCTGCAGACCGAGCGCGACTTCCAGGACCTCGCCCGCGCGTACTTCGAGCGTGCCCACGCCGACGGTGTCCGCCGCGCCGAGCTGTTCTTCGACCCCCAGGCCCATACCGCGCGAGGCGTTCCGTTCGAGACCGTGATCAACGGCCTGCACGCGGCGATCGAGGAGGCACGGGTGGAACTCGGCATCAGCGCCTCGCTGATCCTGTGCTTCCTCCGCCACCTCCCAGCCTCCGACGCGATGGCCACGCTGGAGGAAGCGCTGCCATTCCTCGACCGCATCGAGGGGGTCGGCCTCGACTCCTCGGAGGCGGGGTATCCCCCCGAGGGCTTCGTCGAGGTCTACGAGCGGGCTCGCGCTGCGGGCCTGCGTGCGGTCGCACATGCCGGCGAGGAGGGGCCGTCCGAGTACGTCTGGGAGGCCCTGGACGTGCTCGGCGTCGAGCGCATCGACCACGGCGTGCGCAGCGAGGAGGACGAGGGGCTCCTCGAGCGGCTGGTGCGCGACCGCGTTCCGCTCACGATGTGCCCGCTGTCCAACGTGAAGCTGCGGGTCGTCGACCGGCTTGAGGACCACAACCTCAAGCGCCTGCTCAACCGCGGCGTGCGCGTCACCATCAACTCGGACGACCCGGCGTACTTCGGCGGCTACATCGGCGACAACTACGTCGCGACCGCCGAGGCGCTCGGCCTCACGCGCGACGAGGTCGTGGCGATCGCCCGCAACTCGATCAAGGCGACGTTCCTCGACGACGCGGCGAAGGGGGAGCTGCTGGCCGAGCTTGAGCGAGTCGCCTCACTCTGACCCCCTCTCCCTCTGGGAGAGGGCGGGGGTGAGGGTCCGGGGGCCAGCCGACCTACTCGTCAAAGGGTGGGGTGAGGGTGAGTGACATTCGAGGGGCGCAAGGCCTTCGAGCTTGCGGGGGACCCCCTCACCCTAACCCTCTCCCCCCGCAGGGGGGCGAGGGGATCAGAGGGGGTGGCGGCGCGCTGCTGTTACACGTTGAGGACGCCGCCGACGATCAGGCCGACCGCCACGGCCACGAGCAGCGCGCCGGTGAGACGCGCGAGGGCCGCGTCCAGCGCCTGACGGTGTCGCCAGCGTAGCGAGGGGCCGAGGACCATCACGAGCGCAGCAACGCCCGAGACCGCCGCAGCGACCACGATCGTGGCGCCCTCGCCCGCGCGGTCGCCGTAGGCGATCGCCGCAGCCAGTGCAGCCGGGCTCGCCAGCAGTGGGACGGCGAGGGGCGCGAGGGCAGCGCGTGGGCTCGCGTCGAGGAGCGACGCTGTGCCCTCCTCGATCGCCCGGCCGCGCACGAGCGGCCGCCACGCGCCCGCGAGCATGACGATGCCAGCTGCGATGTCGAAGCTCGGCGCAGAGACCTCGAGCAGGTCGAGCCAGGGCTGGCGCAGCAGCGTGGCGAGCGCGATGAGGGCTGCCGCCACGACCCACCCGCCGATGACCAGGGTGGTACGCCCGCGGCGCTCGACGCCCTCGAACGAATCGGGGAGCGAGGCGAGCGAGGCCGGGGGGTTGATCGCGGCCCAGAACACGACGACGAGGAGCAACGTGTCGGTCATGGCGTGCTCACGGTAGCGCGTCTGGGATGGTCAACGGGTTGGCGGGCGAGCGGAGCGCGCGGCCCTCGAGCGCGTCGGCGGCAAAGAGCAGGCCGGAGAGCGCGTGCTGCTGGTCGTCCATGCGCGTCTCACCCTGCGTCACCCACGCCCCCTCCACGAAGCGGGGCCGAGGGTATGCGAGCGCCTCGGTGGCGTCCGACTGGCGATTGGCGAGCAGGCTCGCGCCGACCTCGAGGCGTTCCTCGATCGCCGGCTTGAGGTCTGCCATGCGCGGGTCGGCGGCGGCGATGCGCCAGAGCGCGCCCATCGCCTCGACCCACGTCCCGAAGGCCGCGGCGCGCACGTGGACGCGGATCAGCGAGCCGGGACCGCCGAACAGGCCATGCTCGCGTTGCGACTCAGCGCGGATCAGGAACCCGAACCGGCCCGCGAGGCGTCTCGCGTACTCGATCTCCTCGTCGCTCAGCCCCCACTCAACCATCTCCGCCATCGAGTACGCGGCCCAGTGATCGGGGAGAGGTCGGAAGCGCACGTCCTCGATCTCGTCGCGGCGTGTAGTGAGGAAGATCGACCCCGCGCGGGCGTACTGGTCCCAGCCCTCGCCGGGCAGCGCCTCGTGCAGCAGCGCGAGCCCCCACGTCGCCTCGCCGGGGTAGTAGCGCGACGTGCCCACGTAATCGGGCTCACCAGCGCCGACGATCCAGGCGACGTGGAAGCCGCCGTCGGGGCGCTGCATCGTTGCGAGGAAGCGGCCGAGCTCCCGCATGACCTCGTCGTGGCGGGCGTCGCCGGTCGCCAGCCGGCGCTCGGCGAGCGCGATGAGCATGAGCCCGCTCGCGCCGACCTTCGCGCGGTGCCCCTGGGGTGTCGTGAGCGCCGCCCACCCATCGCGGCGATAGAGCCGTTCGAGCATCCACTCGACGGCGATGTCACCCCCGCGGAACGCCTCGACGTCCCCGTCGCGGCCGGCGGACTGGAACAGCGCCATCGTCACGCCCGCGTGACGTACCTCGTTGTAGTCGTCGGGGAGCGCGTCGAGGTTGGCGTCGTAGACGTAGGTGTACCGACCGTCCGGCTGGAGGTTGCGTTCGATCCACTCGCGCGCCGCCGTGGAGGATGCCCGCAGCTCCTCGGGTGTCAGCAGGTCGCGCGACTCCGCCGGCACGACCGTGAGCCGGAGCACGAGGAGCAGCACTGCCCAGCCGGCGAGCTGCATCGCCACGCGCCGCCACGCGCGCCCCTGGGTCGTCGGGCCTACTCGATCGGCCACCGCAACACCCCCACGCCGTCCTCGATAGCGATGTCAGGATGCACTGCGCGCAGCGTCGCGTCAGCCTCGTCCGGCGGGCACGGCCTCGGCTGGAAGGCGACCTCGCCGTTGTCGGTGCGGATGCAGTGCAGCCGCAGCCCCTCGAGGCCATCCGGGCCGAACGTCGTGACAGCCATCAGTCCCACCCCGAGAGCGTCGGCTGTGAACCGGCCGGGCGTGCCGAACACCCAGTTGCCCAGCGAGTAGGCGACCGGCATCCCCTCGACGACCTCGACGCTCTGGGCAACGTGTGGCCCGTGCCCGATGGCGAGGTCGTACCCCGCGTCGGCGAGGAGCGCGGCCTGCCTGCGCTGAGCGTGGACTACGTCGGCGTAGTTCACACCCCAGTGCACGTACGCCACGAGCCACCTTGCGCCGGCCTTGCGGGCGCGCTGAGCGCCCTCGGCGGCGTTGCAGCGAGTCAGCACGGCAATGCCGGGGCGATCTGCGCCCGCGTTCTTGCGCACGCCGCCGCCCTGTCCGAACCCCACCACGCCCACCCGCCCGTGTGGCGTCTCGACGATGAGCGGCCGAAGCGCCTCGTCGAGGTCCGCCCCCGCCCCGAACGTTGCGATCCCCGCGGCGCCGAGGTGCTCGACGGTGTCGAAGATCCCGGTCGGGCCGCGGTCGACTGCGTGGTTGTTGGCGAGCCCGGCCGCCGAGACGCCCTCGGCGGCCAGCGCGCTCGCGGCCTCGGGCCGGGCCGCGTAGCTCCAGCGCTGCGAGGGGTCGTAGATGGCGGTCTCGGTCGTGATGGGGCCCTCGGCGTTGGCGATCACGTGGTCCGCTCCGGGCAGCGGGCGCAGGCGGCCGAACGCCCACGCGTAGCCGTTCGCCTTGAGGTGCGGTTCGGCGGCGTCGGCGAGCAGCGTGTCGCCGAGCCAGAGGATGAGGAACGGGGGCGCGTCCGAGCGCTCGGCAGGCGCAGCCGTTGCCGCCTCGAGGTCTCCGCCACAGTCGTCCTCGGGCCCCGGCGTGCAGGCTGCCGCCGCGAGCGCCAGCCCGAGCGCGACGGCGAGCGCGAGGTAGCGCACGGCGTAGGCCCTCAGGCGCTCGGGGGAGCGGCGTGGGTGCGGATGCGACGCACCTCGGGCTGCGTCAGGGTGACGGCCAGCGCCACGACCGCCAGCACGCAGGCGCCGAAGGCGATCGCGACACGGATGTCGAACGCGTCTGCGATGTAGCCGCCGACGAGGCCCCCCAGGCTGATCAGGCTGAACGTGATCGCGTGGATGCCCATCACGCGGCCTCGCAACTCCTCGGGGACACGCAGCTGCATCACGGTCATCGAGGTGATGAGGAAGATCGAGTTGGTGATGCCGGCGCAGTACACCAGCGCCACGGACAGCGGATAGACGGGCGACCAGGCGAACAGGAACACGAACAGGCTCGATCCGAAGCTCGCCGATAGCATCATCGGACCCAGCCCGGCGATGCGCTGCAGCCGGAACGAGAGCACCGTCCCGCTCACCGCTCCGGCCCCAATCGCCGAGAGCATGAAGCCGAAGCTGGCTGCTCCGATATCGAGCTCCTCCGCCATGAGCGGCATCAGGAAGATGTACGACATCGCGAAGAACGTCGTGGTGTACGTGACGAGCATCAATGCCGCGAAGAGTCGCTCGCGCACGATGAACGCGACGCCCTCGAACAACTCGCGCGCCATCGCAGCGCGCGGACCCGTCACCACCCGCTCGACGCGCAGCGCGACCAGCACGACGACCATGATGCCGAAGCAGACCGTCGCTGCCCCGAACACGAATGCCGTCCCAAACAGCGCGATCGCGATCCCGGCCGCGGCGGGCGAGACGATGCGCGTCGCCTGCCACATCACCGAGTTGAGCGCGACGGCGCTGATCATCTGCTCCTCGTCGATGAGCTGCGGGAAGAACGCGTTCCGCACGGGCCAGTCCACCCCGTAGACGAGCCCGAGGGCGGCCGAGATGGCGACGACGTGCCAGATCTCGACGCTCCCGGTCGCGTCGAGCACCGCGAGCAGACCGATCAGCACCCCCGTGAGCAGTGAGGTCACGATCAGCAGGATGCGCCGGTCCATGCGGTCGGCAAGCACACCGCCGAAGAGGTTGACGGCGATGGTCGGCGCGGCGGTCGCGGCGCCCACGTATCCGAGGTCGCGTGGCGAGCCGCCGAGCCCATCGACGACGAGCCAGCCGGTGCCGAGGATGACGAACTGCGTCCCCGCGACGGCGCCGAGCGATCCGAACCAGTAGCGCCGGAACAGCGGGTGCTTGAGCGCGCCGAGGTCCTCGGTGAACCCGCGCAGCCTGCCACCCAGCCCGCCGGCTCTCTCGGGAGGCGTGGCCGTCGAGGGTGGCGCGGCGGTGTCTCGGCTCACTGCAGGCGTCCTCCGTACGGGCGGTCGCGCAAGCGTAACGCCCCACGCACGGATGCGCGCAGGCCCCGGTACCCACGCGGTATGCCTGAGGCCCGGGCGCAAGTGTGCGTCAGGCGGGTGACCGCTACGCTCGATTGCATGGCCGAGACCGTCACGCCCCCGCCCGGCATCGAGCGCAGCCTGCGGCTGCTGCCGTGGTGGTGGGTGTTGCGCTGGGCCTGGCTCGGCGAGGCGATCTGGGTCATCTACCTGATCGAGGACCGCGGGCTCACGCTCGGCCAGATCCTGCTCCTCGAGGCCGTCGTGTTCGGCGCCATCGTCGTCGCCGAGGTGCCTACGGGCGTCGTCGCCGACCGCTACACGCGGCGACTGAGTCTGTTGCTGGGCTCGCTCTTCTCCGCCGTGGCGTTCGTGGTCTTCGGGCTGGCGAGCTCGCTTGCCCTGCTGATGGGCTCCTACGTGCTGTTCGCCATCGGCGGCGCCCTCATGAGCGGCGCCGACGAGGCGTTCCTGTACGACTCGCTGCGCGCCGTCGGACGCTCGGACGAGTTCGCCGGGGTCTTCGGGAGGCTCAACGCGCGGATGACGGTCGGGATCGCCGGGTTCACGGTTGCCGGTGGGCTCATGGTCATCTGGACGCCGCTCTCCTGGCCGATAGTGCTCAGTGGCATCCTCTCGCTCATCGCCGCCGGTTTCGCGCTGCTGCTCGTCGAGCCGCCGCGCGAGCGCTCGGCGCAGTCCTTCGTCCGCATCGGCCGCAACGCCGCCGGGCGCGTCCTGCAGACGCGCGCGCTGCGCTGGATCGTCGTGATCTCTGCGGCCGTGCAGGGCATCGAGCTGCTGGCGTTCACCACGTTCCAGCCGATCCTCGTCGGGCAAGGCGTCCCGGTGTGGGCGCTCGGCTGGGTGGCGGCGGGGATGATGCTGGTCGCTGCGGCGGGCGGGTGGTCGTCGTGGCGCGTGCGCCAGCGCTTCGGCCTGAGCCGCTCGCTGGCCGTGCTGCCGGCGATCGCGGCGCTCGGCATCCTCGGTGGCGCGAGCGGGATCCTGTGGCTGTTTCCCGTGTTCGCGTGCGCGATGTTCGTGCGCGAGGCATTGCACCCGCTGATCGTCGAGTACCTCTCGAGACGCGTGCCGGACGGGGAGCGGGCAACGATGCTCTCGGTGCATCAGCTCGCCGCGTGGCTCGCGACGATTGTCATCTCGCTCGGCGTCGGTCTCGCGGTCGACCGCGCCGGGCTCGGCATGTCGCTCGCGACCGCGAGCGGTGTGCTGCTCGTGGTCGTCCTGGTCGCCTATGCGCTGTGGCGTTCGGCCGGTGACCGCGAGCCGTACCCCGCGGGCGAGGGCGGCGACGAGGCCACTGGCGAAGCGGGAGCCGGGGCGGGCTAGCTGCGCTCGATCACTCCGCACGCGACGCGGGCGCCCGCCGATGCCACGTCGCGGTAGTCGTCGGGATCGGCGTGCACGATGAACGCCGAGCCGTCCTCGTCGAACAGCGAGTGGTCCTTGTTGGCGTCGAGGGTGACGGCGGCGGTGAAGTAGTCGGTCCGGGCCACGCCGTCCTCGTTGACGTGGATGTTGGGGAGGTCGCCGGCGTGCGGGCCCTCCTCGTGCAGGAAGCCGTGGGGTTCCCCGCCGGGGGCGAAGTGGCTGCCGGCCGCGGTGAAGTCGGGTGTGCAGGCGCCGACGCCGTGGATGTGGAAGCCGTGCGCGCCGGGGGTGAGCCCGCTGAGTTCGGCCGAAATCAGCACGCCGTTCGGAGCCTGCGTCAACAGTACCTGGCCGAATGCGTGGCCGTCGGGACCCTCGATGATGGCGCGGGCGTTCGCGCCGACCTCGTCCGGTGATTCGTCGCCCTCGCCGCAGGCAACCGCGGCGAGCAGCGCGGCGGCTGCGAGGAGTACTCGAAACGTGGTCGTCATCCGGCCCTCCGCGGCGTGTGTTGCTGCGCGGAAACATCCCGCATGACATACGTACATTCAAGATCGCGTGACCCCTTAACGCCGCAACCCCGGGGAAGGGCATCCCCGGGGTTGCTGTGGTTGAGGGCCCGCGAGCGTTAGCTGGTGCGGATCTCGATCTGGCGGGGCTGCGGCTTCTCCTGCAGGGGCAGGGTCAGCGTCAGCACGCCGTCGGCGAGCTCCGCGTCCCAGTCAGCGTCCTGCACGGTGTCCGGCAGCGCGATGCGCCGGCTCGCAGAGCTGATGTGGCGCTCACGCCGGTACCACCGGCCCTCGCTGGTCTCGTCGTCGGTGGCGCGCTTCGCGTTGATCGAGAGCACGCCCTCGTGGACCTGGATGTCGATGTCGTCCTTGTCGAAGCCGGGCAGCGAGGCCCGGACCTGAAGCTTGCCATCCTCCTCGTAGATGTCGACGGGCAGCGTGCCCTCGTCCCACGAGTGGGTGTGGATGGGCTTGAAGAACGACTCGTCGAAGAGCCGGTCCATCACCTGGCGCATGCCCACGAACGGGTCGCGACGAACAACCATGTTTGTCATTCCTGTGTCCTTTCTCCTCAGTCCCTGTGTGTCTGGTGGCCGGGCTTCCCGGCCGTGGCGTCCGAGGTGTCCTCGGGACGCTGCTTCCTGATGACTGCCGGGGACGAGTCCCCGGCTTCGCGCGCCGGCCTAGTTGAAGCCGAAGGGCGGGGCCTGCACCGACGCGCCCACGCGCACGAGCGCTACCTGCAGGTCGGCGGGCGAAAGCTCCTGCGGCCGTGCCGAGCCGTCCGCGCGCCGTACTGCCTCGATGTAGCTGGTGAGGTTCAAACGATTCCTCCTGTGCCTGCCCGACCGGGATGTCGAGCGGCCAGTCACTTGCCTGTTCCCGGTGTGCTGCTCGAGTCCTGTGCTGGTTACCTGATGGTGCCCTCGTTGTGCATGACAGGAGGATAAGTAGTGGCATGAGTCATGTCAATACTCATGAGCGTCTATCACTCAAGAAAACTGGTGACGGCACGGTTGCTTCTGTTATATTAGCCGCATGGCACGAGACTTCTACGAGGTCCTCGGGGTGCCGCGCGGCGCCAGCGACAAGGAGATCCGCTCCGCGTTCCGCAAGCTCGCCCGCCAGTACCACCCCGACGTGAATCCCGGCGATGCCGCCGCCGAGGAGCGCTTCAAGGCGATCTCCGAGGCGCACGCCGTGCTCTCCGACGCTGACACGCGCGCCGCCTACGACCGCTACGGGGACCGCTGGCGCGACGCCGAGCAGATCGAGGAGATGCGCCGTCGCGGCGCAGGCCCGTTCGGTGCCGGTGGCCCCTTCGGCGGCTTCGGGGGCGAGGGCGCCCGGACCTTCGAATTCAACCTCGGTGACCTCGGCGGCGACCGCCCGGGCGGCGCCCGAGGTTTCGGCGGGGTCTTCGACGGCCTCTTTGGCCGCGGCGCCGAGGCTCCCCGAGCCCCGCGCGCGCCTCGTCGGGGTCGAGACATCGACCACCCGGTCGGGGTCACGCTCCAGGAGGCGTACGAGGGCACCACGCGCACGATCGAGCTGGCGGACGGCGCGGCGCCCTGCACCATCTGCGGCGGCTCGGGCAGCCTCGCCGGCGCCACGTGCCACCGCTGCCGCGGCAGCGGGCGTGGCGGCGCCACACGACGCATCGAGGTGACCATCCCCGCCGGCATCCAGACGGACCAGCGAGTACGCGTCCGCGGCAAGGGCGAGCAGAGCCCCCGCGGAGGCGCGCCCGGCGACCTGTTCCTCGTCGTCACGGTGCGTCGCCACCCGAGCTTCGAGCGCCGCGGCGACGACCTGCACATCGACGTCGACGTGCCGGTGACGGTCGCCGCGCTCGGCGGCGAGGTGCGGGTGCCGACGCTCAAGGGGCGCGCGCTCGCGCTCACGATCCCGGCCGGAACGCGCAGCGGCCGCGCGTTCCGCCTCGCCGGGCAGGGCATGCCACGACGCGAGGGCGGCGGCTTCGGCGACCTGCATGCGCGGGCGTTGCTGCAGCTCCCCGAGCACCTGACCGGGGAGCAACTCGAACTCATCGAGCGCCTGCGGGCGACCGAGGGAGTCGAGGACGAGGCGGGCTCAGCGACGCCCGATGAGGAGGCCGAGGTCGCGCCGTAGGCGCGCGTCTCGAACGAACGGAACGATTGAAGGCGAACGATGGCGAACATTCCGCAGGACGAAGGCGTCTTCCAGATCTCGGTCGTGGCGCGCATGGTCGGCGTCCACCAGCAGACGCTGCGCACCTACGAGCGCATGGGCCTGGTGGCGCCCAGCCGCAGCCGCGGCAACCGGCGACTCTACTCGCAGCGCGATGTCGAGCTGCTGCTCCGGCTGCGGCAGTACGTCGAGGACCTCGGCGTGAACCTCGCGGGCGCCGAGGTGCTCATGCGGCTCACCCGTCGCGTCGAGGAGCTCCAACGGGAACTGGACGCGACGCGTGCGGAACTCGCGCGCGTACACGCGCTCCTCGAGGAGCGCACGGAGGGCCGGCAGGAATGAACCGACAACGACGTATCGGCCACGGACACGAGACGAAGCAGGCAGAGGCGGTGCAGCGATGATGAGACAGGATCGGTTCACCGAGCAGGCACAGGCAGTGCTGCAGTCCTCGCAGCAGCTCGTACGCGACCAGCGCCACGCGCAGTGGGACGTCGAGCACGTCTTCCTCGCCATCGCGCAGATGTCCGAGGGGGTCGCGCGCGACGTGCTCGACGACCTCGGCGTGAACGCGGCGGCGCTCGTGGCGCGCATCCAGCGCCACCTCGACCAGTCGCCCAGGCTCACCCACGACGTGGTGCAGATCTACACCACACCGCGCATCGTCCAGGTGCTCGAGGCCGCCAACACCGAGGCCGACCGGCTCAAGGACCAGTTCGTCGGCGTCGAGCACCTGCTCATCGCCATCGCCGACATCCGCGACGGCGAGGCGGCGGCGATCCTCGCCGAGTATGAGGTCTCCAGGGAACGCATCTACGCCTCCCTCCAGAAGATCCGGGGCAGTGCCCGCGTCGACTCGCCGACAGCCGACTCGCAGTACCAGGCGCTCAGCCGCTACTCGACGGACCTCACCCAGCTTGCCCGCGACGGCGAGCTCGACCCGGTGATCGGCCGCGAGGTGGAGTGCGAGCGCGTGATGCAGGTGCTCAACCGCCGCACGAAGAACAACCCCGTGCTCATCGGCGAGGCCGGCGTGGGCAAGACCGCGATCGTCGAGGGCCTCGCGCAGCGCATCGCCGCCGGCGAGGCGCCCGAGCGGCTGCGCGACAAGTCCGTGCTCGCGCTCGACATGGGCGCGCTCGTGGCGGGCTCGAAGTTCCGCGGTGAGTTCGAGGAGCGCCTGCAGTCCGTAATGCGCGAGGTGCGCGAGTCGAAGGGCGAGATCATCCTCTTCCTCGACGAGATCCACCAGCTCGTCGGGGCCGGTGGCGCCGAGGGCGCCATCGACGCGTCGAACATGATGAAGCCCGCGCTCGCGCGTGGTGAGCTGCACGTGATCGGCGCGACGACGCTCGACGAGTACCGCAAGATCGAGGCCGATCCCGCGCTCGAGCGGCGCTTCTCGCCCGTCTACGTGGACGAGCCGAGCGTCGAGGAGGCCGTCGAGATCCTGCGCGGGCTGCGTGCCCGCTACGAGGAGCACCACGGCCTGCGCATCACCGACGAGGCGCTCGACGCCGCGGTGCAGCTGAGCGCGCGCTACCTGACCGAGCGCCAGCTCCCCGACAAGGCTATCGACCTCATCGACGAGGCGGCCTCGCGCCACGTGATCCTCGCCGAGTCGCTGCCGGGCGATGTGCGTGACCTCAAGCAGCGGCTGCGGGAAGCCTCGGACCGCCTCGACGCGGCCGCGGCGCGCAAGGACTTCGAGGAGGCCGCGCGCATCAAGCAGGAGGTCTTGGGCGTGCAGGACGAGTACCGCGCGCGCGAGTCCGAGTGGCGCTCGGAGGCGGGCGTCTCGGACGAGGTCATGGAGTCCGACATCGCCGCGCTGATTGCGCAGATGACCGGCATCCCCGTCGACCGCATGCTCGAGGGCGAGGCCGAGAAGCTGCTACAGATGGAAGAGGCGCTGCACGGCCGCGTGGTCGGCCAGGACCAGGCGATCATGACGCTCGCCGACGCGATCCGGCGCGCCCGCTCCGGCCTCAAGGACCCGCGCAGGCCGATCGGCTCGTTCATCTTCCTCGGGCCTACCGGCGTCGGGAAGACGGAGCTCGCGAAGGCCCTCGCCGAGTACATGTTCAACGACGAGGACGCACTGCTGCGCCTCGATATGTCCGAGTACCAGGAGCGCCACACCGTCTCGCGGCTCGTCGGCGCGCCTCCGGGCTACATCGGCTTCGACCAGGCGGGCGGCCTCACCGAGGCGGTGCGGCGTCGGCCGTACCAGGTGGTGCTGTTCGACGAGATCGAGAAGGCCCACCCGGACGTGTTCAACGCGCTGCTCCAGATCCTCGAGGACGGACGGCTCACGGACACCCACGGCCGCACGGTCGACTTCCGCAACACGGTGATCATCCTCACCTCGAACCTCGGCACGGCCGGGCCGACCGGCACGATCGGATTCGGGCGCACGCGTAGCGAAGACGAACGTGAGACGCGCCGCCGCAACGTCGACGAAGCGCTGAAGCAGGCGTTCCGCCCCGAGTTCCTGAACCGCCTCGACGAGACCATCGTGTTCGAGGCGCTGACGGCGCGAGAGATCGCGCAGGTCGCCGACTTGCTCCTCGCCGAAGTGCGCGAGCGGCTGGCCGAGCGGCGCATCGACCTCCGGGTAACCGAGGCGGCGAAGGCGGCGCTCGTCGACGAGGGTTTCGACCCCGACTTCGGCGCTCGGCCGTTGCGTCGCACGATCCAGCGGCGGGTCGAGAACGAGCTGGCGCGGCGCGTCCTCGCCGGCGAGTTCGGCGAGGGCGACGTGGTCGTCGTCGACCGCGACGAAGGCGCTACTGAGTACACCTTCAGCACGGAGCGGGTGCTCGAGGGGGTGCCGGTCTAGCACCTCGGCCGCGGTGCCCGGTTCGGCTTGACAGCCTGTCGGGCGCCGCGGATGATCTGTTCAATCCTGCCCGCCCTGCACCGGATGGTGCCGTGGCGGGCTTTTATGTGACCGCTTCCGACGCTCCCACTCGAAGGAAGTCGTCATCCGCAGGGTGACCGTCCTGTTCGACGGACAGAACTTCTACCGCAACGCGCGTCGTGCGTTCTTCGATGACGCATTTTCGCCGCCCCGCCGCGGCCAGTTCTGGCCGCGGGCTGTCGCGGAACTGATCGTCGACAGGTACGACGATCGTGAGTTGCGCGAGGTTCGCATCTACAGGGGGCGCCCGGATCGGACGAGGGACGTGCGGGGGCACGCAGCCAACGTACGCCAGTCCGCTGCATGGTCTCGTTCCGGAGTCCAGGTGCGCTCACGAATGCTGCGTTACCCGTACGACTGGCCGAAGTCCCCGCCCCAGGAGAAGGGCGTGGATGTGGCCCTGGCTACGGATCTGGTGTCACTCACGCTGCGTGGTGAATGTGACATCGTCGTCGTCGCTTCCGCCGACTCAGACATCCTCCCTGCGATCGAGGAGGTCCAGATCCGCTCGGATGTGAGGGTCGAGGTCGCAGCCTGGCAGGGCGCCCGGAGGCGGCGCCGTCAGCGGTTGTCGGTTCCGGGATGGAATGTCTGGTGCCATTGGCTCGGGCGCGATGACTACGAGCGAGTGCGAGACGACACGGACTACAGGGTTGGGCGCGCGTAGCGTCGTCGTGGGCCGCGCCTGGGGCGGGCCGTTGCCCGCCCCCGCGCCCGCTCCGATAATCGAACGACACACGCATATTCCGCTCCACGCACTGCACGGAGGCCAACTTGGGCAGCAATCGCCGACGCCGTCGACGCCGTCGAGGAGGGAACCGGGGGCGGCAGGACGCCGACCAGTCGCAGCAGCAGCAATCTCAAGATTCGCCTGCGGAGCAGCCCGCCCGGCAACGCCGGGGGGCGAGCAGCTCGCGACGGCGCGACCGCGCGGGGTCGTCGAGTAGGTCACGGCGGCGGGGGATCCGCGCCACCGTCGACTCGTTCGGCGGTTTCCTCACCATCGGAGCCGTGGTCATCGCCGTTGGGGCCGTGGTCGTGCTCATCATCCTCAACCGTCCGGGTGGCAGCGGCTCGGTCGGCGACGAGGAGTTCGTAGTCCCGGCCACCGAGGCGCCAGTCGACGGGCGGCTCATCGGGAACCCCGACGCGCCCGTCCGCATCGTCGCGTTCGAGGACTTCAGCTGCGCGTTCTGCGGCACGTTCTCGCGCGAGACCAAGCCGCTGCTCGAGGCGGAGTACATCAACACCGGGCTCGTCTCGATGGAGTACCGGCACCTGGCGATCCTCGGGCCGGACTCCGAGCGCGCGGGTGCGGCGTCAGAGTGCGCCGTGGATCAGAACCTCTTCTGGCCCTATCACGACATCCTCTACGCGCGGCAGGGCACTGCCGGCTGGGCCTCCAACGGCAACCTCAAGGACTTCGCGCGCGAGATGAACGAGGCGCTCGGGGGCAACGGGCTCGACCTCGATGCGTTCGACGAGTGCGTGGACGCAGGCGTGAAGGAGATCACGGTCCAGGCCCACACCGACGAGGGCCTGCGGCTCGTGAGTGGACTCGGCGGACGTGCCTCGACGCCTACGTTCCTCATCAACGGCGTGCTCGCCGTGCAGGGGGCGCAGCCGTTCGAATACTTCCGGGACCGCATCGAGCTGGCGCTCGCTGCCGCCGGCGTGACCGAGGAGGACGAGTCCGCCGCGCCTGACACCGGCCCGCCAGTCGACGGTCGGCTGCTCGGTGATCCGGACGCGCCGGTGCAGCTGGTCGCGTTCGAGGACTTCAGCTGCTCGCACTGCGGCGACTTCTCTCGCGACACGAAGCCGCTGATCGAGGCGGAGTACATCACGGACGGTCGCGTCGCGATCGAGTTCAGGCACATGGCGATTCTCGGTGCGGACTCGGAGCGCGCCGCCGCGGCGTCCGAGTGCGCCGCGGACCAGAACCTGTTCTGGCCGTACCACGACGTGCTCTTCGCGCGGCAGGGCGGCGAGGGCTGGGCCTCCGACGACAACCTGAAGACCTTCGCGCGCGAGATGAACGACGCCTTCGGTGGCGACGATCTCGACCTCGACGCGTTCGATGCATGTGTCGACTCCGGCGAGAAGCTGCAACTGGTCCGCGACGCTACGGACGAGGCGGGCCAGTCGATCGTGGGCGCCGGCGGGCAGCCCTCGACACCGATGTTCTTCATCAACGGCGCACTCGCCGTGCAGGGCGCGAGGCCGATCGAGGACTTCCGCGAGCAGATCGACGCCGCACTGGCCGCCGCGGGCGCTGGCGGCGGGTAGCCGCGCCACCGTGGGAGCGCTGCTCGCACGTCGACACGACGCCTTGCTCGCGCTTGTCGTGCTCGGGACTGCCGTCGCTGCGTACCTGAGCTGGGTCGCCCTCGACAGCGAGCAGGAGCCGTTCTGCTCCGGCGTCGGCGACTGTCACACCGTGCAGAGTTCGGAGTTCGCCGAGATTGGCGGCGTGCCCATCGCGCTGCTCGGGCTCGGCATGTACCTCACACTGCTCGTGCTCGTCGCGGCGGGCCGCTTCTGGTCCGGGGCCGCCGAGGCGGGACTCGACAGACCGATGGCGAGCGCGACCTTCGGGGTGGCGCTGAGCGGGGCGCTGTACTCGGGATACCTCACCTACCTCGAGCTGTTCGAGATCGACGCGATCTGCGCGTGGTGCGTGACCTCGGCGGTGATCGTGACGCTGATCACCGTGCTGAGCGTGCCCGATCTGCGCGTCGAGGGTGGCTCCGGGGCGCGAGCACCACTATGATCCGACGCGGCATGATCCGCCGCAGCGTCGCTGCGTGGAGACTCTCAAGGGGGATGCGTGTCCGAGCTTGACGTCACATTCGATGACATGACCGTGCTCACCGAGGGCGGCGCCGACGTGTTCGTCGTCAACCTCAACAACTCGGATGAGCCGCCGCCCTACTACGTCGAGGTCTCGGGCCGGCGCTTCAGCTTCGAGGGCGCCACGTTCCTCATCCAGGGCCACAGCGCCCTGATGCCCGAGTGGGTGCGTGAGCACGAGGCCGAGGGCCGTCTGGTGCTCCTCGGCGAGCGCGAGGACCGCTACCTGCGCTACGTCCACGACCCCGCCGAGGAGCTGGAGGAGGACGAGGAGGAGTAGCCTCGCTCGTCCCGAAGGCACGACCTCAGACGCCCCGCTCGTGCGGGGCGTTGTGCTGCCTACCGCAGGAAGAGGACGCCCGAGCTCACGAAGTACGCGCCCAGTCCCACCAGGAACACGCCGCACACCGCGAGTAACCCTCGATACGTACGCTGGCCGAACCAGCGCCGCCCGGAGTGGACGAGCCACGCCATCAGCGTGAGCCAGGCGAGGTCGGACACGATGTGGCCGCCGAAGACGGCGACTGGCCCGGCGAGCCCGGCGTCGAGCGAGTCGGCGGTGAGCTTCGTGCCGACGCTGGCCCACCAGATCAACCAGTACGGGTTGCCGACCGAGACGAGGATGCCCAGCAGGACCACGCGCCGTGCCGACGCGGCGGTCTCGCCGGGCGCCGTGGCGAACGCGGGAGTGAGCTCGGCTCGTGGCAGGGTACGCACGAGGTCGATCCCGAGGTAGACGAGGATCCCGCCTCCGACGAGCGCGATCACCGCGGTCAGTGGACTCTCGTCGTCGAGCGCCGCGCTCAGCCCGAGCGCGAGCACCACCACCGTGACTGCCTCGGCGATCGCGTGGCCGAGCGTGGCGAGGGGCCCGGCACGCACCCCGAACACCGTCGCCTCGCGGATCGCGAGCACCGTGAGCGGGCCGGGCGCGAGCGCGCCGGAGAGCCCGACGGTGAACGCGACCCCGGCGATGGCTGCCAGCTCGAACGCGGTGTCCATGCGCGCAGCGTGGGCTACCCCGCCATGAGCCGCCAGATCACGGCTCCACGGTGAGCCGCCAGATCGCGCCCAGGTAGTCGACGACGAGCACCTCGCCGTGCTCGTCGAGCCCGAACGACACGAGGCTGCCCACACCACCGGTGAGCACGGACGGCTCCGTGCGCTCGGCCGCGGGCTCGGCGTACTCGGGCGGGTGCAGGTCGAATACCTCCCCGGTGCAGAAGTCCCCGAACAGGTAGTTGCCTGCGAGCGAGGGCATGACATCGCCTCGGTAGATGACTCCGCCCGTGACCGAGCACCGCCCACCGTCGTGGCTGTAGGCCACGACAGGCGGCGTCATGCCCTCCGCCTCGCAGCTCTGAGCGGGCGTGAGGCACCCGAAGCCCTCGCGGACGCTCCAGCCGTGGTTCGCGCCCCGCTCAACACGGTTGACCTCTTCGTTGTCGATGAACCCGACGTCGCCCACCCACAGCGAGCCGTCCTCGGGGTCGAATGCCATGCGCCAGGGATTGCGGAACCCGTACGCCCAGATCTCGTCGCGGGCGCCCTCGACGCCGACGAAGGGGTTGTCGGCCGGCACGACATACGGCTCCGCGGGCGAGGAGTCGCGCACGTCGATGCGGATGATCGAGCCGAGGAGCGTGCCGAGGTCCTGCCCGTTCTCGAACGGGTCGGTCGAGGCGCTCCCGTCGCCGAGGCCGAGGTAGAGCATGGTGTCCGGCCCGAACCGGATCGCGCCGCCGTTCTGGTTGTAGCCGGGCTGCGGCAGCACGAGCACCTCGAGGCGACTCTCGGCATCGGCCGTGTCATCGATGACCTCGAAGCGCGCGAGGACGCTGCGGGGTGGCTCGCCGGTGGCGAAGTAGTACGCCCACAGGCGCCCGTTGCCGCCGAAGTCCGGGTCGAGTGCGACCGAGAGCAGGCCCTCGCCGAGCTCCACGTCGATGTGCTCGCGCAGGTCGAGGAGCACGCGGCGGTCGCTCCCGTCGGCGTGCAGCACGTAGACGAGGCCGCCCTGCTCGGCGACGAAGAACCGGCCACCCGGGTACGCGCCCACCTCGATCGGCCGCTCGAACACCTGCCCTCCAAGTGCGGGCTTGAGCTGGAGCAGGAAATCCACGTGCACCTCATCCTCGTTACTGCACGCAGCGAGGAGTGCGAGCGCGGCGTAGAGCCACGCGAGGCTGGCGCGCGGCAGGTAGCGCCTGGGGCTCAGACGGGCCGGTCTGCAGGTCACGCCTACGCTCCTCGGTCCGATTGTGGGCGGGTGACGGTTCAGGGAGTGTAGCCGCGCCCGCCAACTGGCCCGGCGGCGCGTACGATAGCGGTCGCGATGGCATTACCCCCGCAGTTCGACGAACCCCCGTTCCGCTCCCTGGAGCGTATCGACGACGCCATCGACCGGGGGCAGGAGCGCGCGTTCCGCGTGCTCTGGTTCTGGACGCCGCCGGGGTCGGTCGCGCGCAACACGCAGTTCCAGGCGCTGCTCGCCTCGCGATTCCTCGCCGACATGGCGCAGCAGGCGCTGCTCTTCGGCGCGCTGATCGCGATCGCCCGCGAGGGCGGCGGCGCGTTCGAGGCGGGCCTGCTCGGCTGCGCCTTCCTGCTCCCCGGCGTCGTGCTCGGCATGTACGGCGGTGCCGTCGCCGACGCGGTGCCGAAGCGCGTCGCGCTGGCCGGCGCGTACTTCGGGATGGGCGCGCTCACGCTCGCGATCCCGCTGGCGCTCGGCACCGAGTTCGGCGCGCTGCTGCTGGTGCTGTTCCTGGTGCGCGTGCTGTTCCAGGTCTCGCAGCCGAGTGAGGCGTCGACGGTGCCGCTCGTCGCGAACACCGACGAGCTTGCCGGGGCCACCTCGATGCTCGGGCTCGTCTCGTCCGCGGGCGAGCTGATCGGGAAGGCGCTGCTCGCGCCGGTCATCGTGCGCGCGTTCGGCGTGAACCCGGTGACGATCATGGCGGGGCTGCTGTTCCTGCTCTCCGCGACGCGCGTCCTCGACCTCCGACCCCCGGCTCCGCTCGGCGCGGATCCAGGCGCACCACGCGTCCCGCCGCCCTCGACGCGTGAGGCGCTGCAGTGGCTGCTGGACGAGCGCAGTGTGCTGATCATGCTCGTGCTCGCGGGGCTCGCGAGCACCGTGAACGTCGTGCTTGGCATTCTCGGCCCGCAGTACGTGCGCGAGGTGCTCGACGTCGACCCGGCGAACGCGCTCTACGTGTTCGCGCCCGCGCCCCTCGGGTTGCTGCTCGCACTGGGGATCACACCCACGCTTATCGGGCGCGTCGGCGAGCGGCCCGTGGCGGTCACGGGGTTCGCGCTCGTCGCTGTGGTGATGACCGCGCTGGGGCTCGTCGCACCGCTCAGCGAGGCGCTCGGCTGGCTCTTCTTCTTCGACATCCCCGGCGTGGGGCCGAGGGTTGAGACAGCCGCGCTGCTGTCCATCTTCCTCGGCTTCGGCGTGACGCTCGCTGCGGTGGCGACGCAGACCTACGTCAGCCGCGCAGTGCCGCTGCGCATCCAAGGGCGCGCGTTCGCGCTGCTCGGCGTGCTCAAGGACGGGCTCGCGATTTTCCCGCTGCTTGCGCTGGGTGCGGTCGCCAGTCGCGTCGGCGTCGACGCGGTGATCACCGTCGCGCCCGTGTTCCTGCTCGTGATCGCGGTGGGGCTGGACCGCCTCGTCTCGCGCTGGCGGACGCCGGTCGAGGGTGCAGCCGAGGAGCCGGCCGCGGGCTCCTCGCCGCCTTACGGGTAGAGCGGCGTCCGCTCCAGGCCGAGCGTCTGGTCGTAGCCGAACATCAGGTTCAGGTTCTGCAGCGCGTTCCCGCTCTGCCCCTTGAGCAGGTTGTCGATCGACGACATCACGACGACGCGGCTCTCGTCCGGCGAGGTCACGAGCGAGATGTCACAGAAGTTCGACCCGGCCGTGCCCTTCAACGTCGGCGGCGTGTCGAGCACGCGCACGAACGGCGCGCCGTCGTAGTACTCGCGGTAGCGCTCGAGGAGTGCCTCGCGCGAGGCAGTGCGGGTGAGCGACATGTGCATCGTGCTGAGGATCCCGCGCGTCATGCCGAGCAGGTGCGGGACGAAGTGCACGCTAGCGTCCCCGCCGGCGAGCCCGCCGAGCGTGTGCTCGGCCTCGACAACGTGCTGGTGGCTGAACACGCGGTACGGCACGACGTTGTCGTTGAGGTGCGAGAAGTGCTGCGCGGCGGACGGCTTCTTGCCCGCGCCCGAGGAGCCCGTGAGCCCGTCGACCATCACCGTGTTGCCCTCGACGAGCCCGTCGGCGAACAGCGGCGCGAGGCCGAGGATGATGCCGACCGCGAAGCAGCCTGGGTTACCGACGATCGGTGAGGTCTGCACGGCGTCGCCGGTGAGCTCGGGCACGCCATAGATCGCGCGGCCCAGCAACGCCTCGGCGCCGTGGCCATCGTCGGCGATCGATGGGTGCGCGGCGGCGTACTTCGCGTACGAGGGGGCGTCGGGGAAGCGGAAGTCGCCGGAGTAGTCGAGGAAGCGCACGCCGGCGTCGGCGAGCGCGGGCGCATAGCCCATCGAGACCTGGTCGGGTGTGGCGAAGACGACAACGTCGCAGTCGCTGCCGATCGAGGCGTCGTCTGGCCCCTGCACGACCAGGTCGGTGCGGCCGTGGAGGTGCGGGTACACATCGGCGATGCGCCTGCCGGCGTCGTCACGCGCGATGAGCGTGGACGCTTCGAGCTCGGGATGCTGCAGCAGCATCTCGATCATGCCCAGTCCGCCGTAGCCGGTTGCCCCGACGAGTTGCACGCGCGGCATGGTGTCTCCTCCGGTCCGCATCGATTCGGGGTGACAGCATAGGGCGCGTGCCGGAGTGCTGGAAGGCGCGCTGCGCTCCGGGCTATTGCTCCTCCGGCTGGCCCGGTCCGTCACTTCCCTCCAGAAGCCGCACGAGTTCCAGGGCTGCCCAGACGCGGCCGCGAGCTCTTCCTGTCACCTCTTCGAGGATCCCGGCATCGGTGAGGGCGGATATCGCCTGGTAGACAGTCGGCGGTGAGACCGGGGAGCCTGCATCGGCGAGGGCACGGCCAGCCCCCCCTGCATCGATTGCGAACCCGTGGCGCTGGATGAGCCGGGCGAGCCGGACGGCCGTGGGCGTGGCGCCGACGCGTTCGAGCCGCGCGGTCCACTCGTGCTCGATCGCCGTGAGGCGCCGCGCGATAGCCACGGATGTTCGAGCCTGCGAGACGATCGCCCTCAGCACGAAGGCGAGCCACCCGGTCCAGTCGCTTCGAGCGGTGACTGCCAGGATGCGGTCATAGTACTCCTGTCGGTGCTCATGAAAGTACGCGGCAAGGTAGAGCAGTGGAGGCTGGACTCGTCCCCGGCGCGCGAGGAGGAGCGGGATCAGGATCCTCCCAACCCGTCCGTTGCCATCCCGGAACGGATGGATCGCCTCGAATGCGTAGTGCACCCAGGCGGCTTCCACCAGCGGGGACGTCTGGCCCGGCGTCTCGATGTAGCGAAAGAGGTTCGCGAGGCAGTCGAGCATCTCCGTCGGCGGAGGGGGCGTGTATATCGGGTAGCCGCCGCCCGTGATGTAGTTCTGGACATCCCGGAACCGTCCCGGCCCGGCGCTTGTCTCGCCCCTCGTGCCCGTCATCAACTTCCGATGGATGTCCCGCACGAGATCGGCGTCGATGGGTGCGCCGACTCTGACATGCTCGAGACCGTACTGAAGCGCGGTCACGTGGTTGAGGGTCTCGCGGGCGTCGTGATCCGAGGGCGGAGGCCCGCCGAGAGCCTCAATCGCAGCGAGTTCGAGCAACGTCGTTCGCGTACCTTCGATCTGGGAACTGTGGACAGCCTCGCGGCGAAGGTAGAGGGCGGCCAACGCGTCGACTCCGCGTACCATGCTGCCGAGGCCGGCGAGGAGCCCCAGGTTGTACTCGGCGTCGGCGAGGAGCCCGCTGTTCGCCGCGATGGCTGCCTGCTCGACATCCGGTGAGGGCGGAAGCGGGCCTGGAACGAACGCGACGTACTGACCCCCACCCAGCGGACGCCTGGTCACGAGTTCGCCTGCGGGATCGGTGAACGCAGTCGTGTCCACGGAACTGAACCCCTCCTCCATCGTTAGTTAAGTATAGCCGCCTGTTCTTGAAGAAGAGCCCGGGAGGTTTCGCCGACTGAAATAGCATATGCAAATGAGCCATACCCGGCGCGCTCCGCCGGTGCGTCCGGTCACGCAGCGCCGTAGGGACTCCATCTGAAGGTGTTGCCTGCTGAGCCCGATTTAAACAGCATGAGCTCATGCGCAGTTACCGGGCGCGCGCGAGCAGCCACGTGCTACGGTCGAGGCGTGACCACCGAGCAGCCCACCTGGCGCGACTTCCTCACCCTTGATGACGCCGCGCTGCTCGCGCAGTGCGACTTCGACCGCTTCCGCGCGAGCGGACCGGGCGGCCAGAAGCGCAACGTCACCGACTCGGCCGTGCGGCTACGGCACCGTCCATCCGGCGTGCGCGCCGAGGCGAACGAGTCACGGTCGCAGCACGAGAACCGGGCACGCGCGCTGCGTCGCATGCGGCGCGCCATCGCCGTGCAGCTCCGCGCTCCCGTGACCATCGAGGGCTACTCGGTTGTGCCGGAAATCGAGGCCGCGCGGACGCCGGGCGGCCGCATCTCGGTGGGGCGGCGGGATGCGCGGTTCCTGCCCGCGGTCGCCGCGCTGCTCGACGTGCTCGAGGCGGCCGGGTGGCGCGTCGGCGATGCGGCGCGGGCGGCCGGCGTCTCGACGGCGTCGCTGGGGCGGCTGCTGGCCCAGGACCCCGCCGTCTGGCGGGCCGCAAACCAGCGTCGACGCTCACACGGGCTGTCGGCGCTGCGGACGCGGTAGAGCGCGGTCAGCGCAGGTCGAACGGGCGCGACTCGATCGGGACGATCTTGCCGCCGCGGTACTCCCAGATCTCGACGAACCCCGTCTGGAGGTCGCCCGTCGCGTTCCAGTCGAGGGGCGAGGCCGCTCCGTCGTAGTCGATCTCCTCGCCGTTGCGGACGGCTTCGAGGGCCGCCGCGACGCCCTCGGGCCCGGCGATGACCGTGCGGCCCGGCGGCTGCACGACGTTGCGTAGCTGGTCACGGATCGCCGCGCTGTCGGTCGAGCTGGCGGCCTCGGCGGCGAGCGCGATGGCGATCACGGCGTCGTAGCCCTCGCGGACGTAGGCACGCGCGGGCTCCTCGCCGAAGTGCGCGACGTAGGCGCGGTTCCACGCCGCGGTCGAGGGCTGGGCGTCGCTGCTCCCGGGCGCGGTGCCCTTCATGCCGTCGAGGTGCTCCGGGCCGATCTTCGCGGCGAGGTCCTCGCTGCGGGTGGCGTCGGCGAAGACGAACTTCGTGAACACCTCGTTCTCGATCGACTCGCGCAGGAACACCTCGGCCTCGCCGGGGAACGCGATCACCACGAGCAGGTCGGCACCGCCGCTCGCCGCCTGCTGCAGCTCCGCGAGGTACGTGGTCTGGCCGAGCGCCGAGTACGACGCGGCCGTGACCGAGCCGGAGAAGTTGCTAATGAACACCTCGGCCGACCCCTGGCCGTACGCGTCGTCGCGGTACAGGAGGCCGACGTTGTCGAGCCCCTCCTCCTCGGCGAGCGCGGCGAGCACCACGCCCTTTGCGACGTCCGAGGGGGCACTGCGGAACAGGAAGTCGTTGTCGTTCGACGTCGAGAGCGCGGGCGAGGATGCCGACGGTGTGATCATCACGACGCCGGACGGGCCGATCACGCTCTCCGTGACCGCGAGGGTCACCGTGCTGGAGATCGCTCCGACGATCGCCTGCACGCCCTCGACATCGACGAGGCGGCGGGCCTCCTCGACGCCCTGGGTGGGGTTCACCTTCGTGTCGCCGAAGAGCAGCTCGACGTCGCGGCCGAGGACGCCGCCCGCCTCGTTGATGTGCTGCACGGCGAGCTCGACGCCGACGCTGACCACATCGCCGAGCTCGGCGATGGAGCCGGACCGGTCGGCGAGGTAGCCGATGCGCAGCGGCTCGCCATCGGACTCCTCGCCGCCACCGTCGCCGTCGTCGCACGCAACGATGAGCGCCGAGGCGGCGAGGAGCAGAGCGAATGAGCGGGCAATCACGTTCGTCACGTCGGTAGCGTACCAGCGCGACGACGTATCAGGCACGCTCGATGGTGGCGGTGAGCCCGAAAGACTCGAGGCGGTCCCGGTACAGCTCAGCGCGTTCGAGCGGGCACGCGATCACCCTGGCCTGGCCGCGCAGGTGCGCCTCGATCATGACCTCCATCGCGCGCTCGGTGGTGAGTTCCGGCACCGACGCCACCAGCGAGCGCACGACGTGCCCCATCTCGTTGTGGTCGTCGTTGTGCAGCACCACGTGGTAGGGCGGCAGCGTCTCGCTCAGCGAGCGCTCGCGCACCTCGGGGTCGCGCGTGGGCGCGGAGGGGGCCGGGCCGGGCGGCGAGGTCATGGCGCGGTCGAGGGTCAGTCGTACCGCCAGGTGATGGTCCGCTTCGGGCGCAGACGCAGGTACACCGCGCCCGGACGGGCCTCCAAGGGCAACTCGTCGTCGGCGCCACCGCGGCTGCGGTGCGCTTCGCGCTCCAGCTCCAGCCGCGCGTCCGGGTCGCGCACGACTTCGAGGTCGCCCTGCAGCAGCACCCCACTGAGGTCGCCGCCCGTCCTCGCCCCGGTGACCGTGAGCGAGCCACGCGGGTCTCGCTCGGCGTTGTAGACCTTCTGCGAGCCTTCTTGCGTGCCCAGCAGGATGTCGTCGCCGAGGCGGAAGTAGCCGAGCGGCACCACGTGCGGGTAGCCCTCGCGGTCGAGGGTCGCGAGCAGCCCCCACTCGCTACCCGTGCCAGCGTCCAGGTACTCGCGGAGCTCGTCGCCCTCCATACGGCGTGATCGCATGGTCATGTCGTGCCTCCTTTGGCGTCTTCGAATACGAGGTCCATCCAGCGGTGCTCGATGCCGGCGTCCAGGAACACCTCGCCGCGCGCGACGTAGCCGAGCTTCGCGTAGAAGCCCACGGCGTACTCCTGCGCGCCGAGCGTGACGCCGGCGTGGCCGCGCCTGCGCGCCTCCTGATGCAGCGCATCCATGATGCCGACGCCCCAGTAGCGCCCTCGCTCCGACTTGAGCACGGCGACGCGACCGATATGTGGAAACTCCCCGTCCGGCTGGTCGAGCAGCAGCCGCGCGGTCGCCACCGGGCGTCCGTCGAGGCGACCGAGGACGTGGACGGCGTCGGTCACGGTCGTGGGGTCGGCGTCGTAGCGGTCGATCTCCTCGTCCTGGTCGATGAGCTGCTCGTCGATGAAGACCGCGCGGCGCACAGCCAGCGCCTCCTGCATCTCCTCGGCCGTGGTGACGACGGAGACGCGGAAGCCGGGCTGCACCAGCCGCTCGAACTCCTCGGTCGTCTGCAGCGTGAGCTGCATCTCGACGATGTCGACCCAGCGGCCGAACTTGTACGCCCACTCGGGCCGCAGCGCGGTGCGCTCGAAGCCGAGCGCCTCGAAGAGCGCGAGGCTCGCGCTGTTCTCCGACGTGATGCGGGCGACGAGCACGTGCAGGTTGCGCTCGCGTGCGCCCTCGATGAGCGCCTCGACGAGCTGCCTGCCGACGCCGCCGCGGTGCTGCGCAGGGTCGACGTAGACGGTCACCTCGCGTGTGAAGCGGAAGCCGAACTTCTGCATCGGGCTGAAGTGGGCGAAGCCGACGACCGTCTCCTCGCCCTGCGCGACGATCACCATCTGGTCGCGGTACGTCTCCAGCCACGCGCGGCGCCGTGCGTCGGTCCACGGCCAGTAGTCGACTGTCGCGACACCCTCGAGGACCTCGCGGTTGTAGATGCGCTGGATAGCGGGCACGTCGTGCGCGCCGGCCGGGCGGATCGTGATGGGCTGCGTCACGCGCTGCCTGCCTCCCTGCCTCTCGCGGGCGGGCGATGATTCTACCGGCCCGACTCGCAACATCACGTATCCTGCCGTGCGTGCGATGGGAGGACGGGGTGGCGAAGACCGACACGGTGACCACGGAGCAGCTCGACGGGTGGTTCGAGTCGCTCTCCAACTGGGGTCGCTGGGGCGACGACGACCAGCGCGGCGCGCTCAACCTGATCACCGACGCCAAGCGCGCCGAGGCCGCCTCGCTGGTGCGCGACGGCGCCATCGTGAGCTGCGCGCAGGAGTTGCCGAAGCGCCCCGCGCCGGACAACCCGACGCCCGTCATCCACGCGATGCAGGGCGGGGGTGACGTGACCCGGGGTGGGATGGGCGGCGCGAGCGACTTCTTCGGGGTGAACCCGCACGGCTACGCGACCACGCACCTCGACGCGCTTTGCCACATCTTCCACAACAACCAGATGTATAACGGCTACCCGGCCTCGATGGTCACGAGCATCGGCGCGCGCCTGAACAGCATCATGGCCGGCCAGGACGGCATCGTGAGCCGCGGCGTGCTGCTCGACATCCCGGCACTGCGCGGCGTCGACTACCTCGAGCCGGGCGAGCGCATCCTCGTCTCCGACCTCGAGGCCGCCGAGGAGCGCCAGGGCGTGCGGGTCACGCCGGGCGACATCCTGCTGGTGCGCACCGGCCGCGACGAGCGCAACGCCGCCGAGGGCCGCTGGGACCCAATGACGGGCGGCCTCGCGGGGCTCTCGGGCGAGACGGCACCGTGGCTGCGGGAGCGCGACGTCGCGGTGCTCGGCGGCGACGGCGTCTCCGATGCACTCCCGACGCTGGTGCAGGGATGGGCGATGCCCATCCACACGCTCGCCCTCGTCGCGCTGGGCGTGCACCTCATCGACAACATGCAGCTCTCGCGCCTGGCCGAGGCGTGCAAGTCGCTCGACCGCTGGGAGTTCCAGCTCACACTGGCGCCGCTGCGACTGGCACAGGGCACCGGGTCGCCGGTGAACCCCATCGCGCTGTTCTGACGCCACCCCGCCGACGCGGCGTGATGCGATACGCTGCCGCCTCGACACCATCGACGACTTGCGAAGGGCGGAGACCCTGATGATCTACGAGCTGCGAATCTACGAGGCCGCGACCGGCAAGATGCCCGAACTGCACGCGCGCTTCCGCGACCACACCATGCGCATCTTCGGTAACCACGGCATGGAGGTCGTCGGATTCTGGACCTACGCCCACGGCGGGTGGAGCGACCAGCTCGTCTACCTCATGCGCTTCGACAGCATGGAGGACCGCGCGGCCAAGTGGGCTGCCTTCGCAGCCGACGACGAGTGGAGGCAGGTGTTCACCGAGTCGCACCGTGACGGCCCGCTCACGACGCGCATCCGCTCAGACATCCTCGCCGCCACCGACTACTCGCCGATGCAGTAGCGGCGTTCCAGCGCCTCGGCTCCTCGACGGCGCGCGGGCCCCACTGCCCGCGCGCGCCTATCATGCCCGCGTCCAGACACGACTCGACGCGAGGAGATGAGGGGCCACCATGACCCAGCCACGAGACAGCGGAACGCAGGTGCGCAGCGTGCTCGCCGAGATCACGCCGAGGCTCGCCGAGCTCACCACCGACCTCGTCTTCGACGAGATCTGGGAGCGCCCGGGCCTCTCGAAGCGCGACCGCAGCCTGATCGTGGTCGCCGCGCTCACGGCGCTCTACCGCACCGATCAGCTGCGCGCGCACGTCGGTCGCGCCCTCGACAATGGCGTCACCCGCGACGAGATCTCGGAGATCATCACGCACATGGCCTTCTACACGGGCTGGCCGTGCGCGGTGAACGCCGCCGCCGTCACCAAGCAGGTCTACGACGAGCGCGACGGGGCCGCATCGGAGTAGCCTCCGAGGCCGCTCTGACCCCGGTCGCTTCGCGCCCTCAACGCCCGGTGGGCGGGAGGAGCGGCGCTGTCATGCTCGCGCCGGGCCTCTCCGGGCCTCGCGCGTGAAGCCGCCCTCCATGCCTTGGGGGGCGGCTTCTCGCTGAACGGAGCGCCGGGCAATGCCCGGCACACTCCATCTGACGCGACCAGCGATTAGTGGCTGGCTGCTCCCAGGCCAACGAAGGCCACGCTGGCGGGCGTTCCGCCAACCTCCCACTGGGCGACCGTGGAGAAGGTATCGAGGCTCACGCGCCTGACGAGCCCGTCGGCCGGATCGGTGATGAGGATGTCATCGCCAATGAAGGTCATCGCAGGAGGACGATCGCCGCCCGGACCAATCAGGGCAGCCTCGGTGACGAGTTCGCCGGTGTGGGGGTCGAAGACGTGGAGGACGCCACCGTCCGTGAAGACGAAGAAGCGCTCGCCCTCTGGGCCGAAGGAGGCCGTGGCTGACTCGCCCATGACGCGGGTGAAGGCACCCGTGGCGGGGTCGACGAGCCAGAGACCGTCCTGACCCCAGCCCTCCTCGTTGCGGTAGGAGGCGGTGACGAAGAAAGCGCTGGCCTCGGCATGGCCGTACACCGTGCCGACGCGCGCGTTCTCCAGCATCTCGTCGGGGTTCTGGATGAAGACATGGCTGAAGGCGCCGCCGTCCTGCTCGATGAGGAGGACGCCGCCGATGCAGCCAAAGAGGGTGCCGGCGGCGCCGTGCGCTTCACCGTGGAGGCCCGGGCAGGAGCGGTTGCTGTCGTCGTAGACCACGTTGTCGGCGACATCACGGACCTCGACGCCGACAGGGAGGCTGTCGTCCGAGTTCTTGGGGAAGTCGGGGTTCTTCGTCGTGACGATGAACAGACCACCCTGCGCAGCGACAGCGGCGCCGTGCTGGGGGCCGCTGTCGAGGACAACGGGCTCGTACGCATCGCCGCTGGCAAGCCCCTCCTGATCGAAGAGGAAGACCCGGCCGCGGGCGTCGCTGAAGACGACGACCCACTCGTCGTTGGCGTTGAAGTGAATGGGGCGCTCCTCGGCAACGTCGAGGATGCGGGTGAGGGGACCGTTGATGAGGTCCTCGTGGTCACCGTGGGGAACGGCGTAGATGCCGCCGTCGAAGACGTGAATACGGTCGTCGGCGTCCTCAGGGCCGCGGGCAAGGACAAAGGCGTAGCGGCCTCCGAACCCGCTGTAGACGCGGGCGTTGGGAGCGGCGACCTCGAAGGCGCCCTGCACGACGAGATTCGAGCCGAGTTCGATGACCGAGGCGTAGGGCGAAGCGGCGTCGGTGACGATGATGCGGCCGGCCTCGGCAGGCGCGGCCATGTGGGCCTCGTCTGCGTGGTCATCCTCCCCGCTGACATCGCGGACGGCAGTGGGAGCCTCGGTGGCCGCAGGAGCCTCGGTGGCAGCAGGAGCCTCGGTGGCAGCAAGAGCCTCGGTGGCAGCAGGAGCCTCGGTGGCAGGGGGTGGCTCGGCGTCGTCGGTGCAGGCGACGACGAGGACGGTGGCGGCCAGGATGGCCGCGAGGGCAATCGGGAACTTCATGGGGCGAACCTCCAGAGTCAGAACGGATTTCCGCCAGCCTCAAGGGCCGACGTGAGACCTTATATCGATTGATACATGGTATCAAGTGGTACAGTCGGCCTCCGGCTCGCGGGGCAGGGGGCTCAGGTGTCGGGGTGGGGATGGCCTCGATGGGGCGGTCGACGAGCGCGCTGGGCCGCCTCGGAGTAGCCGTCGAGTCCGCTCTAACCTCGGTGGCGTCGCGCCCTCGACGCCCGGTGGCTGGCCGGGGCGGCGCTATCATGCTCGCGCCGGGCCCCTCCGGGCCCGCGTGGCGAGGAGGCGGCGATGACACAACCACAGGACGACCGATCGGCGGTGCGCGAGATGATGGCGGACGTCGCGCCGCGGCTCGCGGACATCACCAACGAGGTGGTCGTGGACCAGCTCTGGGAGCACGACGACCTGTCGCCTCGCGACCGCAGCTTCGTGACCGTCGCCGCACTCACGGCGCTCTATCGCACCGACCAGTTGAAGGCGCACATCGGGCGAGCCCTCGACAACGGGGTGACGCGCGAGGAGATCGGCGCGATCATCACGCACATGGCGGCCTACGCCGGTTGGCCGACCGCGGTGAACGCGGTCACCGTCGCGCGCGAGGTGTACGAGGAGCGCGACGGGTAGGCCCTTCACCCGAAGCGAGCCAGGCCCCGCCAACATCCCAAGTGATAGCGCGCCGTCCACGGCGTGACGAGGAGGCGACGATGCGCGCGGCGTTCCACGAGACCGAGGGTGGACTCGACGTCCTGCAGTACGGCGAGGTACCCGACCCGGAGCCGGGACCGAACGATGTGCTGGTCCGCGTCCACGCCACCTCGATGGACCGGCTCGACGTGTTCACGCGCGAAGGCTCACACGGGCAGGGCGTGGTCGGTGACCGCTACATCGGTGGCCGCGACTTCTCCGGTGTGGTCGAGGCCCTCGGCAGCGAGGTCACGGGGCTCGAGGTCGGCCAGCGCGTCGCCGGGACAGCATCGTCGACGCACGCTGAGCTCGCGGTCGCCTCGGCGGTCGGCACGTTCGCGATGCCCGACAACCTCTCGTTCGACGAGGCGGGGTCAGCTCCTACCGCGGGCCGCAGTGCGCACGGCGCGCTGATCGACAAGGCGCGCATCGTGGCGGGCGAGACGGTGCTCGTGATCGCCGCGGGGAGCGGCGTCGGCAGCTTCGCGCTGCAGATCGCGAAGGCCTCGGGGTGCCGTGTGATCGCCACGGCGGGCGCGGCGGACAAGTGCCAGCAAGCGCTCGACCTTGGCGCCGACGCTGCGATCGACCACTACACCGAGGACATCGCCGAGCGGGTGCGCG
Organism: Dehalococcoidia bacterium; assembly: GCA_965208885.1. Classification (GTDB taxonomy): domain Bacteria; phylum Chloroflexota; class Dehalococcoidia; order UBA2979; family UBA2979; genus VXMT01. The sequence continues at coordinate 741,342 of CBDBPS010000001.1, read as the reverse complement.
ATATCACCGGCGGCCGCGGCGTCGAGGTGGTGTGCGACTCCGTCGGCACGCCTGTGTGGCGGGCGGCGACAGACTCGCTGGCCCCGGAGGGGCGCTTCGTGACGTGCGGCGTGACGGCGGGCCACCTGTCGACCATCCACCTCGGCCGGCTGTTCACGATGGGGCACGCCTACATGGGCATCGGCCGCCCCAGCCCGCATCAGATCCGTCGCACGCTGACAGGGCTCTTCAAGATGCTGGAGCAAGGCTCGATCCACTCGGTCGTGCACGCGACGTTCCCGCTCAGCGAGATCGCGCAGGCGCACGAGCTGATGGAGGGCTCCACCTTCTTCGGCAAGATCGTCCTCAACCCGTAGCGCGGCGGCGCGCTACTCCTCGGAGAGGATGGTCTTGACTTCGTCACGGGTGACTGGCACGCCGTCCTCGACAGCTTCCCATACGAGCCGATCACTAATGTTGTCGTAGCGGTGCACGAGAATGTTCCGGAGGTCGACGATCTGACGGTGCTCGCTGATGCGCTTAGCGATGGCCGGGTGAGACCGATCGAGGCGCCGCGTCGCCTCCCCGAGAGTTATGAGTTGGCGCTCGACAGCGCTCCTCAACAGGGCGTCTTCTTCATACTCTGCGAACGTCCGACGTGCCGTGAACTCCTCCACGGACTCCATGGCGGTCGTGATGTCGTGGATGTGCCGGAGCGCTTCAAGATCCATACAACGGCTCGCGGCTGTCTACGATGGACTCGACGTACCACGGATTGGAGGGGGCTGAGGCGTCGACGAGGTTGATGGGATTCTCAAATAGTGATCGCAACGCGTTGAGAAGTCCGAAGTAAGTTCTGCGGTATTCTCCGGGCGTCGGCGGTTCAAAGTCCACAAGGAAGTCGAGGTCGCTCTCGCCCGGGCTGAACCCGCCGCGCGCGGCCGAGCCGAACAGGTCGAGCCGCCTCACCCGGTACTCCCGGCAAAGCTGTTCGACCTCTTCGAGCCGTTCGGCCACGATCGCGTGCATCGGAGCGCCTCCCCTTACACGATACGCCCGATGGGCGTGACTCGTCCCGCGATGCGATGATGGCGACCGTGCCCCGCCCGCACCGACGAAAGGCCACCCCATGCCTGAAGCGCCCGACCGCATCGAGCCGCAGAACCTTGGCGACTACCTGGACGTGATGAGCAAGGCCGTCTTCCAGAGCGGCATGTCCTGGAAGGTCGTCGAGGGGAAGTGGGACACCACGCGCGAGGCGTTCCATGGGTTCGACGCCGAGCGTGTCGCCTCGATGAGCGAGCCGGAGATCGACGCCCTCGCCAACGACACGCGCGTGATCCGCAACCGGCGCAAGCTCAACGCTGTCGTCAGCAACGCCGGCCGCATGCTGGAGCTCGAGGACGAACACGGCTCGTCCCGCGACTACCTGCGCTCGCGCGAGGACTTCTGGGACACGCTCAAGATGCTGCGCAAGGACTTCAAGTTCCTCGGCGACTTCGGCACCTACTACTTCCTCTACGTCGTCGGCGAGGACGTGCCGCCGCACGAGGAGTTCCGCGAGCAGGTCCCCGAGCAAACTGGTCGGCGACGCTAGCCGCTTAGCTACCCGCCGCCGCCACGGCGGCGCCGGCCTCGCCGAGGCGCGCGATCGCCTCGCGCAGCGTCTCGGGCGGCACCGTCGGGTAGGCGAGGCGGATGTGGCGCTCGTCGGCGCCCTCGGGCGCGTAGAGCGTGCCAGTGGTGACGGCCACGTCGCGCTCGGCTGCTGCGGCCTGCAGCGCGCTCGCGTCGATGCCCTCGGCGAGGCGGACCCACAGGTAGAAGCCACCGCCCGGCAGCACGAACGACGCGAGTTCACCGAACGCCGCTCGCACCGCCTCGGCAGCCACGTCGCGGCGCTCGCGGTACAGGTCCTGGATGCGTCCGAGGTGTGCGTCGTGAGTGCCGCCCTCGTAGTAGGCGAGGAGCGCGCGCAGCACGAGCGGGGAGCTGCCGTTGTCGAGGCGCGTGAACACCACCTGCCGGATCGCCTCGGCGGCGCCGACCACCCAGCCGACGCGTAGGCCGGTCGCGACTGTCTTCGACGCCGTGCCGACGTACAGCACGCCACGCCCACCGGCGGTCGCGAACAGCGAGGCGGGTGGCGGGCCGTCCAGGTCGAGCCCCGCGTACGCGTCGTCCTCGACGATGAGCACGCCGTGACGGGCGGCAATCTCCACGATCTCCGCGCGCCGCTCCTGCGGCACCGTCGCGCCGCTCGGGTTGTCGTAGGTGGCGACGAGGTAGATCAGCTTGGCCGCCGAGCCCTCGGCGGCGATGCGCCCGAGGACTTCGTCGAGTGCGTCGGCGCGCATCCCGTGCTGGTCCTGCGGCACGGCGGCGATGCTCGCGCCCCGCGCTCGGAACGACCGGATCGCGCCGGGGTAGGCGGGCGCGCTAATCACCGCCACATCGCCCGGCCCGAGGAACGTCGCGGCGATGTTGTCGATGGCGTGGGCGCTGCCCGAGCAGAGCGTGACGTTGGCCGGGCCGAGCGCGAGGTCGCTTGCCTCGGAGTGGCGGTCGGCGATCCACGCGCGCAGCGGTTCGTAGCCCTGCGCGCCGCCGTAGGTCAGCGCACCGCCGGGGTCGTCGCGCAGTGCATGCTCAAAGGCGTCGGCGATGGCGTCGACGGGGAGCGACTCTCGATCGGGCACGCCCGCGTTGAGGTCGTAGGCGAGGGGTGAGAGCGAAGTCGGCTGTGCGAGGTCCGCCACGAACGGCCCAAGTAGCCGGTCGTAGTCGGCCCCGCTGGCAAATGCAGGCTCTTCGGTGCTCACGGTCGCGCAGCGTACGTGTCTGCGCCCGAGACGACAATGCTGGCGATACTGTGCCGCGCTGTTGCCCCCCGTGACAGGCGGTACACTGGCGCGACGACGGGCCCGCGAGGGTGCTCGCGGGCGGCCCGAACAGCTCATCCCCAGCGCGAGGAGACGCGATGACCACCGGACCTGCGCAGCCACCCCAGCAACCACCGGTCGTCAACGCCCCCAACTTCGACGGTGGCGAGTGGCTGCAGGGCGGCCCTGTCGACGTGCGGGGTCTCGGCAAGCCGCTGCTCGTCGACTTCTGGGACTACACGTGCCTCAACTGTCTGCGCACGCTCCCGTACCTCGCCGAGTGGCACCGCCGCTACGAGGAGCACGGGCTCACCATCGTCGGTGTGCACACGCCGGAGTTCGACTTCGCGCGCAACCCGGAGCGGGTGCGCGAAGCGATCGCGGACCTCGAGATCCCGTACCCAGTGGTCCTCGATGCAGAGTTCTCGATCTGGCAGGCGTACGCGAACCGCTTCTGGCCCTCCAAGTACTTCGTCGACCGCGAGGGCAAGATCCGCGCGCAACACGGCGGCGAGGGTGCCTACGGCGAGTCCGAGCAGGTGCTGCAAGCGTTGCTGCGCGAGCAGGAAGGCTTCGACGCCGAGTTGCCGGCGCTGATGGAGCCGCTACGACCGGAGGACGGCCCCGGCGCCGTCTGCTACCGAGTCACGCCCGAGCTCTACTGCGGCTACTCGCGCGGGGTGATCGGCAACCTCGGAGGACCGCAGCCGGACCGCCCGCACCTCTACGCCGACCCCGGCAAGCACGTCGAGGGCACGCTGTACCTCGAAGGCCACTGGATGGTCTCGGGCGAGAACGCGGCCCGACCGTTTGGCGCACAGGGCCCGAGCCGCATGACGCTGACCTACATGGCGGCCGACGTGAACCTCGTGATCCACCCGCCGATCATGGGCGGCAGCGGCGAGGCGCGCGTCCTGCTCGACGGCGAGCCCGTCGCGGGTGACGCCGCGGGCGAGGATGTCGAGGGTGGCGCGATCAACGTTGACAGGCCCCGCATGTACCGCCTCGTGAAGGGCATCGACGTGGAGCGCCACACGCTCACGGTCGAGACCGAGTCGGATGGCCTCGCGGCGTTCGCCTTCACCTTCACGTCTTGCGTCGCGCCGCCACCTCCGGCGTAGGGGAGCACGGCCGACGAGGCGCCACGCGGTACGTCATAACCTCGTGCGCTGCTACGCTGCCTGCCGTCCGGCCGCTCCGGCCGGTTCGTAACGCCTGCCGGGTCTGCCGGCGGCTACCGTGGGGACGATCGTGGCCGAGCAGCGCACCCTCAACGTCTTCTTCGACGTCGACTACACGTTGATCATGGCGGACGGGCGGCTGCGCAATCACACCGAGGAGGTGTTCCAGCGCCTCAAGGACGCCGGCCACTCCATCTACATCTGGTCCGGCGTCGGCATCCGCCGCTTCGACATGCGGCTCCACGGCCTGGACGGCTACGTCGACGACTACTTCGTGAAGCCGCTGTACCGCTATCGCGAGCGGCTCGATGAGATGGACGTGCCGATCGTCCCGGACTACGTGATCGATGATCACCCGCAGGTCGTGCGCGCGTTCGACGCCGGCTACCACATCCCCGACATCGCCCGCCGCGACGACCGCGAGCTGCTCAATGTGCTCGAGGAGATCGAGGCGCTCGCCGATGGCCGCGCGCCGAGTGGCGACGTGGCGAACGAAGGCGCATAGCGAGGCCACCATGGAACTCACCGACGAACAGCGCGCCTACCTCGAACGCAACCTGCTCTGCATCCTCGCCACCTCGAGGCGCGACGGGTCGCCGCAGGTGTCGACCCTCCACTACTCCGTGCAAGACGACGGCATCTACGTCGGCGTCACCCGCAACTCGGCGAAGTGGCACAACGCGGGACGACAGCCGCGCGTTGCGCTGCTGGTGAACGAGGGTCGCGCACAGGTGGTCGTCTACGGCACGGCCGAGCAGGTCGGCGACGATCCCGAGCGCGTCGACCGCTACCGTGCACACCGCACGCAGACGCACGGCAAGGGTGGCGAGCTGGGTCTGCCACAGGAGGGCGACGCCTTCCGCGAGCTCCTCGACGCCGGCAACCGCGCGATGCTGCGCATCACGCCGGACCGCGTGCTCAAGAACGACTAAGCCCCGTCCGGCCCCCTCTCCCGCTGTCTCACCGGGTCGGCAAGCCGCTGGCAGGCCCTCGGCTTGCCTGGATGCGGGGATACCCCGCAGGCGGGGGGGAGGGCGGGGGGTGAGGGTCTGCGGGCTCCTCGAAGACCGCTCGCACCCCGTGGGCCCCCCTCACCCTCACCCTCTCCCCCCGCTGGGGGGCGAGGGGATCAGAACGGAGGCGAGGGGGTCAGAACGGGGGTGCGGGGGCCGGGCGTTGTGCTATGCCTCGGGCGCCGGGCGCGCGCCGCCCTGGCCGCCTGCCTCCGTCATCTGCACGTGTGCCTGCACCAGCGCCGCGATGCGGCCACGCTCGAGGCTCGCCGCGGCGCGGACCGGCTCGCCGTCGGTCGCGGCCTGTGCGCCGTTGGAGAGCAGCGGCAGCGCGATGCTGACGCGAGAGTCGCCACCGAGCCGCAGCAGCGGCTCCGCGATCGTCCAGCCCGAGCAGCCCGGGTGGCGCGAGGGGTCGCGCGATACGCGTGCCGCCCAGTCGAGCGCGCGATCGCGCACGTCGTAGTGCGAGAACAGTCGGTAGTCCGTGTCCCACCAGTCGCGCTCGAAGCAGGTCGGCGACCAGTCGATCGGGAGCGGGCGGTCGTCGTCCGCGAGCGGGTCGAGCGCGACGAGCCAGAGTGCGGACCCGAGCGCGAGGGGCGTCGTGTGGTGGTTGCCGCCGCCCTCGGTCGTCCACGTCAAGGCGTGCGCCGTCGCCATGGCCTGCGAGACGCGCGCATCGACGCTGAGGCCCGCCGCCATGAGCGTGCGCGTGACCAGGATGTGCGCGATCAGGCGCGCCTCCTCGTCCGAGGCGCTGACCTCGCCCGTGGGGAGCGTCAGCGACGCCTCGGCGTCTGGCGGGAAGCACGCGAAGGTCGTGGCGACGCCGCAGTCGTGCCCGATGGCGCCTGGCTGGCCGGCGGCGTCGAGCAGCGCATCGAGGTCGTCGGGGTCGTCGACCGCGCCGCGGTCGCGTGCGGCGGGCCAGAGCCGGAGTGCTGCGTCGAGGACGGGACTGTCTGACACGCCAGCGACGCTACGAACGCCCCTCGGCAGTGTCAACGCCTGTCATGGCTCCGTGGGCCGCGGCCACCTACGATCGGTGCATGCACCGCCCCCAAGACGTCCCTGCCATCGCGCGCGGAGCCCTCGTGGGGTTCGCCGCGCTCGTGTTGGCGGTGTCGGCATGTAGTGGCGATGGACGCGACTCGGACGGCGTCACGATGGAGCCAGTGACGGCAACAGCGACGCCCCCGGACGATACGCCCGTGCCGACGGCGGCAGCGAGTCCCACCGCCGGCGCGATCACCGCCCCGACAGCCACGACGGCGGCGAGCAGCGCGACACCCACGCCTCCCGTCGAAGCAACGCCGACTCCCTCAGCAACGCCGGCGACTACGCGGACTCCGTCCGCAGCGCCGCCGACTACGCCGACTCCCTCGCCGACCTCAACCCAGGTGCCGACCTCAACCCCGACGCCGACCTCAACCCCGACGCCCACGCCCGCTTCGCCAGCGACGCCAGTGCCGGCGCCGGCCCCAACGCCAACACCCACGCCGCCCCCCACCCCCACGCCGCCTCCCGTCGAGCCGACGGCAACCACCGGCGCACTCGTCACCGAGGAGTTGCCGATCATCGAGTTCACGCGCGGGGACGGCTCGGTCGTGGCGTTGCCGGTGGAGGTGCCGCCGCGCTCCGAGTACGGCATCGGGCTATCCGGCCGCTACGAGCTGGGCGAGCGTGGGATGCTGTTCCACTACGCCAACAACGACCGAGCGCGCAGCTTCTGGATGCGCAACACGCACATCGACCTCGACATCGCGTTCGTGGACGCCGACCTCGTGATCATCGACATCCAGCACATGACGGCGGACACCCAAGACCACCACCGACCCGACCACGGCTTCATGTACGCCGTCGAGGCGCCCGCCGGGTGGTACGAGGCGAACGGCATTGTCACCGGCGACGCGATGCGGCTGACGTTCGAGTTGCCCGAGGAGTGAGCGGCGCTCATCGTGCCTTGAGCGGGGCGTCGTATACTGCCGTCCGCGCATCATGATGAGGAGCAGCGATGACCGGCGACCTGACCTTCGACCACAACGGCCAGCACGTAGAGGGCTACCTGTCCGAGCCCGAGGGCACACCGCGCGCGGGCGTGGTCGTGATCCAGGAGTGGTGGGGCCTCAACGATGACATCAAGGGCATCGCTGACCGCTTCGCCGCCGAGGGCTACCTGGCGTTCGCGCCCGACCTCTACGACGGCGTGGTCTCAACGGAGCCCGACGAGGCGCTGAAGCTGGCGATGGCGCTCGAGCGCGACATCGCGAGCCAGGTGGTCGACGCCGCGCTGAACTGGCTGAAGGACGAGCACAGCGTGGCGAAGACGGGCTGCATCGGGTTCTGCATGGGCGGTGGCCTGACGCTCGCCGCCGCGATGCGCCCGACATCGAACGTGGACGCAGTGCATGTCTTCTACGGCGGCGGGATGCCGTCCGCCGAGGAGCTGTCGACGATCACGGCGCCGGTCATGGGCTCGTACGGCGCAACCGACGAGAGCATCCCTGCCGACCAGGTCGACATGCTCCGCACCACCCTCGAAGGCCGCGGCCTGGCGACAGACGTGAAGCTCTACGACGGCGCGGGCCACTCGTTCTTCAACGCCGGAGAGGCGCACCACGCAGAGGCAGCAGCCGACGCATGGGATCGCACGCTCCAGTGGTTCGGCGACCACCTGGCGTAGCGCGCTCGAACGCACGCGGGGCGCCGCGAAAGCGGCGCCCCCGCTAGTACCACTCCCGCTCGATCACCGTCGACGCGTGGCGTGTGGCAATGCACGTCACGCGCCGCTGCGCCCATTACAAATGCGAACTAGCCATAGCAGTATCGTCGAGGTACTGTGCAGGCGGCAGATAGTCGATCCGGGCGGAAGCAGGGTGCTATGGCGTCGAAATCAACATTCCGGCTGCGAGGCCAGGTCAAGCCTGGGATGTTCTCGCATGAGCGCGTGTTCAGCGTCGAAGGCGCCGACGGACAGACGATCTATGTGATCGTCCCCTTCGAGGACATCGAGGAACGGGATGGAGAACCAACGACAAACGTCGTAGTGGTGGGGCGCTCTGGGGAGTTCTCACTGGTGAGCATCCCGGGCGAACCGCTGGAGACCGGCCAAACGGTGTGGGTGCCCGACCGGGATCTCATTCCCGCGTGATCCTCAGCAACAGTGCCATCTTCGAGGCACTCGACGACGGTCGGTTGATCATCGAACCGGAACCGGAGCGCTCGGCCGAAGCCGGGTCTCCCTTCGGGACATCTGCGATCGACCTGCGCCTCGGCCCTGTGATCGCGCGGCCACGGGACGTTCCACACGCCGTGGTGGACCTGGGGCGCCCCGGCCGCGTCAGCGACACGCTGAGAGCCTTCACGGATGACTTCGAGATTGGAGATGGCGGCTACGTGCTCGAACCCGGTCCCGACAACCTCATCCTTGGGCACACCCTGGAAACGGTACGATTGCCGTTGCCGGACCATCTCGATCCCGGGGCGGACGGCAAGCCAGTGCTGGCGGCGCGCATTGAGGGCAAGAGCTCTCGTGCGCGGTTCGGGCTGCTCGTGCATTTCACGGCGCCGACGATCCATGCCGGTTGGGCGGGGCGCATCACGCTGGAGATGATGTGCCTGGGGCGGTATCCGCTACGGCTCTACCCGGGCCTCCCGATCTGCCAGTTGGTCCTCGAGGAAGTCCGCGGACGGCCAACCGCCGCTGCGAGCCAGTTCCAGGGTCAACGTCGGCCCGCGGGTACCGTGTGACTGCGTTCGCTAGTACCACTCCCGCTCGATCACCGTCGAGGCGTGGCGGGCGAGGGTGACGAGCACGCGCTCGTCGTTGTCGTCGAAGGGCTTGCCGTCGTCGCGGTCGGTGACATAGAGCGACCCACGGACGTGCCCGGCGCTCCAGATCGGCACGCCGATCAGCGCCTCCATCGACGGGTGATGGGGCGGGAAGCCGAACGCGCGCGGCGCGGTCTGGACGTTGTCGAAGCGTACCGGTCGCCCATCGGCGCGCAGCGAGCTGAGCGGGCCGTGGGCCTGCGGCGGCGTCCGCAGGCCGCGCAGATCTTCCTTCGACAGCCCCGAGGTGACGAATCCCTGCGTCGTGTCGTGCTCGTCGGTGACGGCGAGCGCACCGTACTTGGCGCGCGTCATCTCACGCGCGAGGTCCACTACGAGCTGGAGGGATTCGTCGGGCCGGCGTCGTTCGGGCAGCTTCCGGACGCCGCGCGCGAGGGCGCGCAGGGCTCGCCGTTCCGGGTCGCGTCGCAGCAGCCGGTCGGTCAGCTTCATGGCGCCTCGGCGGCAGCGTACCGCGACCCCACGGGCGCGTGCCAGCGCGGGCGCATGTGTGGGCTACCGCTCGAAGAAGCGCAGGGTTGCGGGATCGACTGCAATCGCGACGCGGTCACCGGGGGCGGGAGGCTCGACGGGAGCGCCCCAACGCAACTCAACATAACGCGTGCTAGAGCCAACACCTACGGCAACGTCGAGCACCCGCGCCGGCCCGTCTGGACGCGCTCCGAGAACGGTGCCGTGGACATCAGAGGCCCCCTCGGAGCCGGGTGCCACGGCGGTCATCGTGGAGGGGTGCGCCATGACGAGCATCGGCCCGTCACCCGGCTCGGGCACGGCGATCGAGCCGACGCTCTCCTCGGTGGTGCGACCCTGCGCCGCCTCGCCGTCGACGAGTCGCACCCACCCGACCATCGAGGCGACCTCGGGGGTCGCGGGCTCCGCCAGCGCGGTGTGCAGCGGCGCCGCCTGTAGCACGCGGCCGGCGTCCATTACCACCAGGTCGTCGGCCAGCGCCTGCGCGTCGCGCAGGTCGTGGCTGACGAGCAGGGCGGTGGTCTCGAGCCGTTCGAGGAGGGCCCGTAGCTCGCGCCGCAGCTCCCGCTTGCGTGCCTCATCGAGCGCGCCGAGCGGCTCGTCGAGGAGCAGCACGGCCGGCTCGGGCGCCAGCGCGCGCGCCAGGCCGACGCGCTGACGCTCGCCCCCCGAAAGCGCGTCGACGCGACGACCGCCGAGGGCCTCGATGCCCACGAGCGCGAGCAGCTCATCGACGCGCTGCTCGCGCCGGGCTCGGGGCCACCTCGCCATGCGCAGCCCGAAGGCGACGTTGGCGCGTACGTCGAGGTGCGGGAAGAGCGCCAGCTCCTGGAACATGAGCCCCACGCCGCGGCGGTGCGGCGCGCGGCCCAGCACCGAGGCGCTGTCGAGCAGGACATCGCCGCCCTCGAGGCGTTCGAGGCCGGCGATGAGCCGCAGGATGGTGGTCTTACCGCTGCCCGAGGGCCCGAGGAGCGCTGCGACGCGGCCGTCTGCGACCTCGAAGCTCACGCCGTCGACCACGCGGCGGCCGGTCTCGTAGCCGTGGATGAGGTCGCGGACGGTGAGGGTGGCCATGGGGCGCTCAGAACTCGCCTATGTCGCGGTAGCGCACGCGCTCGATGAGGAGCAGGGCGGCGGCGGTGACCGTCATGAGGATCGTCGCCATCGCGAGCGCCTGCCCGAGGTTCGCGAGGCCGGGCCGCCCCAGGGAGGTGTAGATGGCCACGGGGAGCGTGGCGAACTCGCGGCGCTGCAACACCGCCGTCGCTCCGAACTCGCCGAGCGAGACGACGAAGGCGAAGCCCGCGCCGACGAGCAGCGCGCGCCACGCTAGCGGCAACTCGACGTAACGCCACGCCGCGAGCGGCGACGCGCCGAGGACGCGGGCCGCCTCGGGCAACCTCGGATCGAGCGTGCGCAGCACGGCCAGCGCGGCGCGCAGCACGAACGGGTAGGCGATGAGCGCGTGCGCGATCACGATCAGCCACGGGGAGCCCCGGAGGTCCGTGACGCCGCTGTTGAACGTAATCAGGAACCCGAAGCCCAGCACCACGGCCGGTATCGCGAGCGGGGCCATCAGCAGCCCGTCGGCGAGCGCCGCGAGGCGTCCTCGTGAGCGCGCGATGGCCGTGGCGGCGAGCGTGCCGAGCACGACCGCGATCAGCGCCGCGCCGCCGGCGAACGTCACGCTCCAGCGCATCGCGTTGAGCGGCTCGACAAACGAGACCCGACCGGGGTCGTCGAACGCGCGCGCGAAGTTCGCGCCGGTCACGCTGCCCGATGCGCCGACGGTGAACGCGCCATGCACGAGCGCCGCCAGCGGCGCGACGATGAGCAGCCCGAGGATCGCGGCCACGCCCAGCGCCAGCGCCCGCTCGGCCCACGAGGTGTCTCGGAGCGGTCTCGCTCGCTCACTGCGCTGTGTGAGCGGTCGGGCGGTGCGGCGCTGGAGCAGCGAGTAGGCGCCGAGCACGCCGACCGTCGCGACGATCTGCACGGTCGACAGCACCGCAGCCGCGGGCAACTCGACGAGCCGGATGGCGAGTCGGTAGATGACCACCTCGAGCGTGTCGAGCCCCGGCCCGCCGAGGACCAGCACGACGCCGAACGAGGTGAACGAGAACACGAACACAAGCGCCGCAGCCGAGGCGATCGCGGGCGCGAGGGCGGGCAGCGTCACCTCGCGCAGCGTCGCCCAACGCCCTGCGCCGAGCAGGCGTGCGGCCTCCTCGGTGCGCGGGTCGAGGTTTGCCCACACCCCGGCGACGAGGCGGATCACGATCGAGACGTTGTAGAAGACGTGCGCCGCGAGGATCGCCCAGATCGTGCCGACCACCTCGACAGGCCCGAGGCCGAACCACGCGAGTGCGTCGTTGAGCAGGCCGTTGGGCCCGGCGAGCTGCTGGAACGCGAGCGCCACGACGAGCGTCGGCAGCACGAACGGCACGGTGACGAGCGCCCTCGCCACGGCCCTGCCGGGGAAGCGGATGTGCGCGAACACGTACGCGGCAGGCAGTCCCACGACCAGTGCGACGGCCGTCGACGCCACGGCCTGGGCGGTCGTGAAGACGAGCCGCTCCCAGTAGTAGCCGTCTCCGAGCACGTCGCCGATGGCGGCGGCGTCCGGGACGCCCTCGGGGGCGAGGCCGCGCCACAGGATCGTGGCGAGCGGCCACAGCAGCAGCGGGATGAGCAGCACGAGCACGGGCAACGCCCACGGCCATGCCTTCGGCCTGCCCGACGTCGACCCGGTGCTGCCCCGCCGTGCCGACGCACCGATCATCGACGCATGATCTCCGTCCACTCGCGGATCCAGCGGTCGATGTCGTCGGCCTCAAACTCGAGGCTCGCCGTCTCGACCTCTACGTCCGCCCAGCTCCACCACTCGGGCAGTTCGAGGCCGGGGATGACGGGGTAGACGAACATCGTCTCCGGGATCTGCTGCTGGAACGCGTCGCTCAGCATGAAGTCGATGAACTTGCCGGCCAGGTCCGAGTTGTCGGTGCCAACGAGGATCGCTGCCGCCTCGACCTGCCGGAACAGCGGGCTGGGGATGACGTTGCGCGTCGGCGGTTCGGTGAGCGGCTCCTCGGAGAAGAAGAACTCCGCCGCCGGGCTCGAGGTGTACGAGACCACGAGCGGCCGGTCGCCGCCGTAGATGCTGAAGTGCGTGTAGTAGGCGTCGCTCCAGCCCTGCTCGACATGCACCTCGTTGTCGCGCAGGTCCTGCCAGAACTGCTGCCAGCGGCCCTCGCCGAAGTACGCGATGGTCGTAGCGAGGAACTGCAGGCCGGGCGAGGACGTCGCCGGGTCCTCGACGACGAGCTTGCCGCGCCACTGCGGTTCCGTCAGCTCCTCGAGCGTCGAGGGCGGTTCGCCCGCGGCCGGGTCGAAGTTGAGGTCCACCCAGCCGTAGTCGATCGGCGTGAGCAGCAACGAGTCGCCGAACTGCGCGCGCACGTCGGCGGGGATCTCGCCAAGTCGCGCCGACGTGTACTCCTGGAACACGTTCGCGGCGACCGCCCGCTGGTAGCTCAGGTTGTCGACGCCGAAGAGCACGTCGCCCTCGGGGTTGCCGGCGTTGAGGATGGCGCGGTTCACCACCTCGTTGGCGTCACCGCCGGCGATCAGTTCGACCTTCGCGTTGTGCTCCTGCTCGAACTGCTCGATGAGCCCGTCGCTCACGTCGAACGAGTCGTGCGTGATGACAGTGAGGGTCGTCGGGCCGGCGGGCGCGGGCGTGGCTGTCGGCTCCGGTGGCTCGGCGGGCTCGTTGGGCTCATCGTCGCTGCACGCCACGGCGAACGCGGCGAGCAGTGCGGCGGCGAGCAGCGCGAGGCTGCGTGTCAGGGGTAGGCGCAGTGCGGGCATCGGGCTCCTCCCGTAATGGGGAGACCGCTGCCTGCGTCCGGGTAGGTAGGTACTGGCAACTGAACCGCATCCCTACGCACGAATGAACGTGATCAGGTTCCAGGGGTTGGCGCTTCCTGCGCCTCTCAGCCCGGCAGGGCACCCCCAGCGGCCTCGGTGGGTTGCGCGGAGGCTCGCACCGCCGCGCCGACGCGTCAAGCCCCGGCGCGTGCCAGCGCCTCCGCAATCTCGCGCGCCAGCACCCCCGGCGACCTCGGGGCGTCGAGGATGATCGATGCGCCCTCGGCCTCGTCGACCGGCTCGAAGCGATCGCGCTGCGACGCGTACACGTCCTCCGTGGCATCCGATGTGCGTAGCGGGTCGCCCTCGCGGCCGGCGATGCGCGCCCGTGCCTCAGCCTCGTCGAGGCGCAACTCGACGACGAGGCACGGCGCGCCGTGCTCGGCGGCGAGCGCCCGCGCGGCGTCGCGCTCCGATGCTCGCCCGTGCATCGCGTCGACGACGACTGCGCGGCCCGCGTCGAGGTGCTCGGCGACGCGGCGGCGCAGCTCGTCGTATGTCCGCTCCGTCATCTCCGGCGCGTAGAGCCCGGCGCGGAACGCATCGTCGGCCCGCTCACGCGGGTCGATGCCGGCAAGCTGCTTGCGGACGATGTCCGAGGAGACGTACGCGGCGCCGATGCGCCCCGCGAGCGTTCCAGCAACCGTCGACTTGCCCGTCGCGGGCAGGCCGCACATCACGACCACCGCCGGATCGGCGCGTCGTTCGGCGTAGCTCGCCGCGAGGCGGAAGAATCGCGACGCCGAGTCGGCGAGGGCGCGACGCTGCTCCTCCCCCACCTCGGGCGCGTGCGCGCCGATCGACTCGACCTTGCCTCGCACGAACGCGCGGAACGCGCGGTGCAGCGGTTGCAGCACGCCCATCGTCTCGTCGCCCGCGGCGGCGATGTAGCGCCCCGCGATCTCGTCGCCGAGCTCCGCGTACCCGAGCGCCTCGAGGTCCATCGCGAGAAAGGCGACGTCGTACCCGGTATCGAGGTAGCGGAAGTGGTACCACTCGCTGAACTCGATGCAGTCCACGATCGAAAGCTCCTCGGCGGCGTCGTCGAGCACGTAGATGTGGTCGGCGCGCAGGTCGCCGTGGCCCTCGATCACGCGCCCGCCGGCGAGCCGCGCGTCGAACAGCGCGGCCTCGCGCTCAAGCTGCGAGGCGACGAAGGCGCGCGTGGCCGCGGCGTCCTCGGTCGCCCATGTGGTACCGATGAAGCCCTCGGTCTCGCCGTACTCGCGTTCCCACCAGCGAGCGTCGCCCGCGGCTCCCGCGAAGTCGGGGTCGTTCTCGACGACCTCGGCGGCCTCGTGGAACGCGATGAGCTGTCGTATGACGTGCTCCGCCACTCGCGGCGGGGCCGCGCCCGCGGGGAGTAGCTCGCGCAGCGTGCGGTCATCCGGGAGCCTGCGCATCTGGACGCACCACTCGACCACCTCGGCGTCCGCGGGCACGGCGGAGCCGTGGGGCAGCACGGCGATGCGCCCGCCGGGGTGGCGCACGATCGGGCCGACGCCGAGGTAGACGTCGGGTGCGAGGCGGCGGTTGAGCCGCACCTCGGCGTGGCAGAACGCCTCGCGACGCTCGGGCGCTACCTGGTCGATGAACCCGAAGTCCACCGGCTTCTTCGTCTTGTAGACCACGTCGCCCGCCATGAAGACGTACGAGACGTGCGTCTGCCGCAGCTCGACGTCCGGTGGCGGCGAGGGGTAGGCGTCGGGCTGGAGCAGCGCGCGGACGTACTCCGGGAGCACCTCGTCCGGCGGGGTGTCCTCGGGCATGGGCTCAGGCGTAGATGTCGAGGCGGTCGCGCGTGAGGCGCTCGCCGAAGGTCTCGCGCAGCACGTCGAAGCGGTCGATGTCCACTTCACTGACGAAGGAGATCGCCTTGCCCTCGCGGCCGGCGCGGCCGGTGCGGCCCGTGCGGTGCACGTACTCCTCGGCGTTGTCGGCGGCGTCGTAGTTCACGACGTGCGTGATCTCGGGGATGTCGAGGCCGCGCGCCGCCACGTTCGTGGCGATCAGCAGGTCGAGCTCGCCGTCGCGGAAGCTCCTGACGACACGGTCGCGCTTGCGCTGGTCCATGTCGCCGTGGAGCGCACCGACCTTCACGCCGAGCCCGTACAAGCGCTCGGCGAGGCGGTCGACGCCGCGCTTGGTGCGCGAGAACACGAGCGTGCGGCCGCGCAGCTCACGGTCGATGAGCTCGCGCAGGCCGCGCACCTTGTCGCGCTCGGCGACCTCGAAGTACACATGGTCGACGGACTCGACGGTCTCGAGCTCTGAGGCGACGGCGATCGTCTCGGGCTGGTCCATGTAGCGGCGCACGAGGCGCATCACGTTGTGGGGCATGGTGGCGGAGAAGAGCGCCGTCTGCCGGCTGCGCGGCGTGCGCCCCAGGATGTGCGTGATGTCCGGCAGGAACCCGATGTCGAGCATCTGGTCCGCCTCGTCGAGCACCGCGTAGCGGATCCCGCTCAGCGAGAGCGTGCGACGCCGCAGGTGGTCCTTGATGCGGCCCGGCGTCCCGACGATGACGTGCGGGTTCGCGTCGAGCGCGCGGAAGTCGCCCTGCAGGGCGTGACCGCCGAGGAGACCGACGGTGCGCAGCCCGAACGGCCGCCCGATGTCCGTGAGCACGGCGAGCACCTGCTGAGCGAGCTCGCGCGTGGGCACGAGCACCAACGCCTGTGCCTCGGCGCGACCGGGGTCGAGCTGCTCAGCCATCGGCAAGCCAAAGGCGAGCGTCTTGCCCGTACCCGTCTGCGCGATGCCGACGACGTCATGGCCTTCGAGGAGTACGGGGATCGAGCGCGCCTGTACGGGCGTCGGCTCGGTGAAGCCCATCTCCATCACTGAGGCGAGCGAGCGGTCCGAGATGCCGAGGCTACGGAACGCCTCGGGCGCGGCTGTGACGTCGATGTCAGGTTCGGGCGCTCGGTCCTGGGCCGGCTCGTCGACCGCCTCGGTCTCTGCCTCATCCGCCGTGGCGGGGGCAGCGCCGTTGCCGTTGGAGTCGCGGTTGCGTCCTTGCCCGCCGCGGCGTCCACGTCGCCGCCGCTTCGGCGGTGCGGCCTCGGTGGTTGACTCGTCGACGGTCTCTTCGCTGGTGTTGGTGGCGGTGGGAGTCTCGACGGCCTGGTCGACTGGCTCCTCGACCTCGTCGGTGGTCATAGGCGCATCGCCGTTGCCGAGGACCGGCAGGTTGCGCTGGCCACTCACCCACACACGCGGCGTGGTGCGTGGGCCCGGAGGCCGCCGACGGCGTCCGGGGAGGATCGTGTCGTCTCCGCCCTCGGCGGCCGGGCGGAACGCCACGTCCTCCGGCAGCGGCTCATCGAGGTTGCGCCGGCGCTGGCGGCTGCGATCGTTGCGGCCGCGGCCGGAGCGGTCACGGCCGGAGCGGTCGCGGTCGGAGCGCCGCCGGTTGTCACCACTGCGGTCGTCGCGGCCGCGGTCGGAGCTCCGCCGATCGTCACGGTTGCGGTCGCTGCGGCGGCGGTCGTCGGTGCTGGTCTGTTGGTTGGTTCGGGGTCGGGTCTCGGTCAGGGTTTGCGTGGTGGTTCCTTCTTGTTGCTGGGCGTTGTTGCGCCGTCCGCGGCCGCGCCCGCCGCGCTTCCCGCGGCGGCGCTTGCGGCCGGGTTCCGGGGACGTCGACGCGCGTTCGGTTGGGGTGCTGGGCGGTGCGATCAGATCACGGATACGGCCGAACAGGCTCACCGGCGTTCCTCAATGTCACGGGTATGCGAAGGGACACAAGCGCTCGCCGGAGTGGAGCCCGGCCATCGAACCCGTAGCGGTGTGTGAACAGTGCGGAACCCGACGCTCAGAGGGCCGGGCGACGCGGTGTGCTGCGTCATCGATGTCCAGTATAACAAGTCTTGCGTTCCGGGATAGCGAGCGGGCTGCGCGGGCCCCGGCTAGCGGAACACGATTGTCTTGTTGTCGTGGACGAGGATGCGGTCCTCAATGTGCCAGCGCACTGCGCGCGCCAGCACCACTCGCTCGATCTCACGCCCGAGCCGCGCGAGGTCGTCCAGGGTGTTGCGGTGCGTTACCCGCACCACGTCCTGCTCGATGATCGGCCCCTCGTCGAGCTCCTCGGTCGCGTAGTGCGCGGTCGCGCCGATGATCTTGACGCCGCGTCGCCACGCCTGCGCGCGAGGGTTCCCGCCCGCGAAGGCCGGCAGGAACGAGTGGTGGATGTTGATGATCGACTGCGGGAACTCGTTGAGGATGGCCGGCGTCAGCACCTGCATGTAGCGAGCCAGCACGACGACGTCCACGCGTCCTCGCAGCAGCTCGATGATGGCCTGTTCCTGTTGCGGCTTCGTCTCGGGCGTGACGGGCAGGTGCTCGTACGGCACCTGGTAGCGGTCCGCCAGGTAGCGGAGGTCGTCGTGGTTGGAGATCACCACCTCGATGTCGGCCTCGAGTTCCCCCGTCTGCCAGCGCCACAGCAGGTCGAGCACGCAGTGCGGCTCGCGCGTGCCGAGCACAGCGATGCGAGGGCGCATGCTGCTGTACGAGATGTGCCACTCCATCTCGAAGCGCGGCCCCACCTCCGCGCCAAACGACTCGGCGATCTCGGACGCGGGCACGTTGAGGCCGTCGAGGTCGAACTCGAGCCGCAGGAAGAAGCGCGGGTCGGCGCCGCCGGTGGAGTGCTGGTCCCCCTGCATGATGTTCGCGCCGTGCCGGTAGAGATGATCGGACACGGCGGCGACGATGCCGGGTTGGTCCGGGCACTGGACGAGCAGGCGCGCGGTGCCCTCGGTGGGTGACTTGTTCACTCGGCGATCATAGTGCGGCGTCCGGGCGAGCGCCCACCGGTCTCCGCTAAGCGCGATCCGGCCGCAGGTGACCGCCGAGGGGCGCATCGAGCGTGAGGCGTTCCTCGACGGGGAGGAAGCACACGAGCTCGTCGCACGCCTGGTAGCGGACCTCAATGGCGATCGGGACGCTGTCGCCGCCGTCGGGCGCCTCGGCGTTGCGGTAGGAGAGCGGCACGCGGATGTGGATGTCGCCCTCGAAGACCTGCAACTCCTCGCCGACCCCCTCCACGAAGAGCGGTCGCGTCGCCGGCATGACCGGCTCGTCCGCGCGCAGCTCCTCGGGGCCCGTCACGGTCACGCTCGTCGCGACCAGGCCTTCCGGCACCGGCTCGCCGTACGCGTGCTGGCCGTCGGGCAGGTCGATGCGCACCAGCAGGTCGACGCGGCTGAACGGCTTCAGCTCACTGCTCCCGAGCGACGCGCTGACGGCGCCGCCGCTCTCGGCAGAGGGGTAGCCCTCGACGTCGTACCACTCGCCGAGGTCGCCACGAATCACCATCTCGGCGCTCTCGCGCACGCGATAGTTCGTGTTGAAGTGCTTCTGCGCGATGCGCCCCTCGGCGTCGGTCAGGTAGGCGCCGGGAAACGGCATGCCGTACAGCCGATGGTCCTCGGGCACGTCGGTGTTGCGGATCCCGTACTGGTCTATGACCACCGAGCCAACGTCGGAGAGCACCGGGAACGTCACGCCGTAGCGCTCCGTGAAGCGCGCGATCACCTCAGCTGGCTCGGGCGAGACGGCAATGACACGCACGCCTGCCGCGGCGAACGCTTCGAGGTGTTCCTGCAGCTCCACGAGCTGCGTGCGGCAGTACGGTCACCAGCTGGTGCCCCGCACGAAGACGAGGAAAGCACGACCGCCCTCGCGCGCCTCGTGCACGTCGACGGCGTTGCCGTGTTGGTCGGAGAGCGTGAAGCCCGGCAGGGGCTCGCCCATCTCTGGTCCGGTCGCGAAGGGCCTGGCCGGTTGAGTCTGGGATGTCGTCATGGCTGCGTGTCCTCGCGGGCTGATGCATGCTCCGTGGGTGCTGATCCTAGCAGCGCCCGTTCCTGTTGCGGCAGATACTGATAGCAGAGTGGAGCGGACACCCATGGATGACATTCCGCTGGACAGGCCCGGGCTGCCGGCAACGCCATTCGAACGCCTCGGCGGCCGCGAGCCCCTGCACCGCATCATCGACGACTTCTACGCGCGCATCGACGCGGACCCGGACCTGCGCCCCATCTTCCCCGAAGACCTCGTGCCCGGTCGTGAGAAGCAGAAGCTGTTCCTGGAGCAGTGGCTGGGCGGCGAGCCGCTGTACGAGCGCGAGCACGGCCCCCCGATGATGCGACGTCGCCACCTGCCATTCGCCATCACTGTCCCCGCAGCCGAGCGCTGGCTCGTCCACTTCGGCGCAGCCCTCGAGGCCGACGGCACCGACGCAGCGCTGGCCACGGAGATCATGACGGCGCTGCGGCCGGTGGCGATGCGGATGGTGAACACGCGGGAGGTGGAGGGGACGCAGGAGAGCGGGAGTGTCGATCTATCAATTTGATAGATCTTGATAGGTAATTGATACTGGCGTGCATCCATCAACAGGTCGCTCGGGCGGTCGCGAGAGGCAACATGGCCGGGTACGATGTGATAGACTGCTATCAATCTGATAGAGACTGATAGGTGATTGATAGTCGTCATGAAGTTCCCGCAGACACCCCCGTCGATCTCCGGCCTGCTCGCCCGGCACGCCGACACCACGGACGACCTCATGACGCTCTTCGGCCCCGGCCAGCCCGTCGACGCGCGGGGGCGCTACCTGCACTGGGACGAGCTGCGGCGCCGCAAGCCGCCGGAGGGCCTCACCCACGAGATGTGGTGGCTCCGCACCGCCGTTGCCCGACGGACGATGGCGCGCGTCTTGCCGTTCTCCGACATCGACGCGCACCCGTTCACGTTCTGCAACGTCGACCGCATCCAGGAACTCGTGCACCGCATCGACCAGCAGGCGAGCGGCCAGATCGTCGCCGACGAGGTGGTCACGAACCTCCAGTCGAGCGATCGCTACCTCGTGAGCTCGCTCCACGAGGAGGCCATCACGTCGAGCCAGCTCGAAGGTGCGAGCACGACACGGCGTGTCGCGAAGGAGATGCTCCAGAGCGGACGGCAGCCGCGCGACCGCAGCGAGCAGATGATCCTGAATAACTTCCACGCGATGCAGGCTGCGGCTGCGCTCGCCGCGGGCGGCCGCCCGCTCACGCCCGGGGATGTCCTCGACCTCCACCGCACCGTGACGCACGACACGCTCGATGACGAGCGCGATGCGGGACGGCTGCAGGGTCCCGACGACGAGCGCATCGCCGTCGTGTGGCAGGACGGGACGGTGCTCCACCGGCCGCCGTCGGCTGAGGAGTTGCCAGGCCGCCTCGCGTTGCTCTGCGAGTTCGCCAATGGGCTGAGCGGCGAAGGGTTCATCCACCCCGTGGTGCGCGCGATCCTGCTGCACTTCGCGCTCGCCTACGACCACCCGTTCGCCGACGGGAACGGGCGCACGGCGCGCGCGCTCTTCTACTGGTCGATGCTCCGCTCCGGCTACTGGCTGACGCAGTACCTCACCATCTCGAGCATCCTCCGCGGCGCACCGACGCAGTACGCGCGGTCCTACTTGCACGTCGAGACCGACAGCGGGGATGTGACGTACTTCGTGCTCCATCAACTCCACGTCATCGAGCGCGCGATCGCGAGCCTCGGCGAATACCTCGCGAGAAAGATGGACGAGCAGCAACGCGCCGAACGCCTGCTCCGCGACCGGCACGACCTGAACCACCGCCAGCACGTCCTGATCAGCGACGCGCTGCGCAGCCCCGACGCGTGGTTCACGATCCAGGCACACGAGCGGCGGCACCGCGTCGCCTACGCAACGGCGCGCGCCGACCTCCTGAGCCTGGAGGGAGCCGGGCTTTTCACGCGGCAACTCGTCGGCAAGCAGTTCGTGTTCCGGCCCTCCGGGGACCTCGCAGCCCAGCTCGACGCCGGTCACTGACAGCGCCGCCGTGCAAGGCGGGCGCGAGGCTTCTATCGTTACGGCGCGCGGCCGGGGCGGGTCGCGCAAGGGGGGCCTCGATATGACCGGCCTGATGCCGCTTGACGATATGCGCGTGATCGACCTCACCCACACGAGCGCGGGACCGTACTGCACTCGCATCCTCGCCGACTACGGCGCCGACGTGATCAAGATCGAGCGGCCGGGTGGCGACCCGGCACGCAGGCTCCCGCCGTTCCCGGACGATGAGCCGCATCCGGAGCGGTCCGGCACCTTCCTGTTCCTCAACACCAACAAGCGCAGCGTCGTGCTCGACCTCAAGACCGACGAGGGGCGCGAGACCCTGCTCCGACTCGTCGCCGGCGCCGACGTGGTTGTCGAAAACTTCAAGCCGGGCACGATGGATCGCCTCGGCATCGGCTACGACGTGCTGCGCGGTGTGAACCCGAAGATCGTGCTCACCTCGATCTCTAACTTCGGGCAGGACGGGCCGTACCGCGACTACGAGGCCATCGACCTCACGCTGTTTGGCATGGGCGGCTCGATGTTCGCGCAGGGCGATGTCGACCACGAGCCGCTCAAGACGGCGGGACGCATGACGAGCTACCACGGAGGCTTCGTGGGCGCGCTCGCGACCGCCGTCGGGCTCCGCGCCGTCGCCGACCGAGGCGAGGGCGAGCACCTCGACATCAGCATCTTCGAGACGGCCACGCACTCGATCGACATGCGGCTCGGACGTTTGATGGGATTCCAGTACTCGGGCCGCGTCGCGCCGCGCGCGGGGCGCGCTTCGGGCGTGGGCACGGGCGTCTTCCCGTGTGCCGATGGCTTCTTCCTGATGACCGGGGGGCCGGCGTACATGCCGCGGATCCTGCCCATGGTCGGACGCGCGGACCTCCTCGAACACCCCGACTGGTCGACCCCGGCCGCGCTGGCTGCGCCCGAGCGTATCGAGGAGTTCATCCCGATCCTGCTGCCGTGGATGATCGAGCGGACGCGCGCCGAGGTCCGCGACGCTTGCCAGGGGGCGGGTGTCCTCGGCGGGCCGCTCAACACCATCGCCGATACCTTCGACGACCCCAACTTCACCGAGCGCGGGTTCTACCAGACGATCGACCACCCCGAAGCCGGCCCCCAGACCTACCCCGGCTTCCACTCGCACCTCCAACGCGACGGCGAACCGATGCCCCCGCGGCGCCGCGCCCCGCTCCTCGGTGAGCACACCGAGGAGGTGCTGGCGGAGCTCGAGTCGTCTGCGCCGGCTCCCGCGGCTGCAACGCCGCGCGTGTCGTCGCCGCCGAAGCGGCTGCCGCTGGAGGGGCTACGCATCCTCGACTTCACCGTGGTCTGGGCCGGTCCCTACTCGACGATGCAGCTCGCCGACTGGGGCGCCGAGGTCATCCGTGTCGAGTCGATCATGCACCTCGCGCCCGCGACGCGCGGGCAGCTGGCACGGCCACCGCGCGACGCGGTGATCGCGCAGGGCAACGGCGGCATGGGATTCCCGGACGACGACGCCGGTCCTCACCCGTGGAACATGGCCGCCTCCTTCAACTGCCACGCGCGCAACAAGCGCTCGATGACCGTCGACCTGACCCGGCCTGAGGGACAGGAAGTCTTCGACCGCCTGCTC
This sequence comes from Dehalococcoidia bacterium, assembly GCA_965208885.1. Classification (GTDB taxonomy): domain Bacteria; phylum Chloroflexota; class Dehalococcoidia; order UBA2979; family UBA2979; genus VXMT01. The sequence goes on along the minus strand of CBDBPS010000001.1, from coordinate 718,552 downwards.
GCGGTCTCCGACGGGGTGATCGAGAACAACCTGCCGCCGAACATCGAGAAGCAGGGCGTCACCTGGGAGCGGCTGTCGAAGGTCAACCCGAACCTTGTGATGCTGCGCATCCCCGGCTTCGGCATCGAGGGCCCGTACCGCAGTTACCGCACCATGGGCCACCACATGGAGGCGCTGGCGGGGCACCCCGCTATCCGCAGCTACCCCGGCCTCAGCCTCGAGTACGCGCCCACCGCCGTCCCCTCCGACGCGGCATCAGGTATCGGCGCCGCGCTGGCGTTCCTCATGGGCATCCGCTACCGCGAACGCACCGGCCGAGGGTTGATGATCGAGCAGGCGACGGCGGAGAACTTCATGCCGATGCTCGGCGAGTTCATCATGGACTACTCGATGAACGGGCGGCTCTGGGACCGCATGGGCAACGACCACTGGTGGCTGGCCCCGCACAACGTCTACCGCACCTACGGCGAGGACGCGTGGGTGACCATCGCCGTGCGCAACGAGGACGAGTGGCGCGCGCTCTGCGACGTGATGCGTCGCGAGGACCTGGTCGCCGACCCGCGCTTCGCCGACATGGCGAGCCGCCACGCGAACCGCGCCGAACTCGATGCCGAGATCGGGGCGTGGGCCGCGAACATCGACGGGTACTGGATCCAGCAGCGGCTGCAGCAGGTCGGCATTCCCGCGGGCGTGGTGATGGACGAGGCGATCGCCTTCGAGGACCGCCAGCACGCGGCGCGTAGCTTCTTCCAGGAGATCGCGCACCCCGAGGCAGGGACGCACATGAACGTCGGCCGCGTCTGGCAGGCCAGCGGCACGCCGATGACGCCCGGGCGCCACGCCCCCCTGCTCGGGCAGGACAACGAGTACGTCTACCGCGAGCTGCTGGGATTCTCCGACGAGGAGTACCGTCGGTTCGAGGAGCTCAACCACATCGGAACGGAGTACGACCCCTCGATCCCGTAAGCGGCGAGTACGGTCTCAAGGGCTGAGGCACATCGCCCGCGCGTGCCGTAGAGTGGCGGCGCGCGCGAGGGGAGCGAGATGGCCCAGCAGTCGCCGCCACGGCGGTTGATCGAGTCGTGTTACCCACCCGAACAGCTCCGGACGGCGACGCAGGGCCGCCGGCTGGCGGGCTACGTCGTCGACTCGATCATCGTGGTGCTCACGTTTGGGCTCGGGTGGCTGGTGTGGCTGCTACTCGTCGCGCCTCGGGGGCAGTCACCCGGCAAGCAGCTGCTGGGGATGTACATCATCCGCGCCGACGGTACCCGGGCGGGCGGCGGCTACACGTGGGTGCGCGAGCTGATCATCAAGACGCTCCTCTTCGGCGCCATCTTCGCCATCCTCGGCGCCTTCACGGGCGGTCTCGGCCAGCTGCTCTGGGTGATCCCGGCGGCGTGGTGCGTGTGGGACGCCGAGCGGCAGTGTCTCTGGGACAAGGTCGCCTCCACGTACGTCGCCCACTCGCCGGAGGGCTTCCGCCCGCTGACGGCCAACGAGATGCGCGTGCAGGGCGAGGACCCACCGGCCCAGGACGGGGTCCCGACCGGTCGGGTGGAGCCTTCGCCGCCCCCCGCGCCGTCGGGACTGATGGACTACCCACGCGACCCGACGTCGATGCGGGAGCAGTCCACCGCGGACCGCCTGCGCGAGCTGCAGCGCCTCCATCGCGAGGGCGTGATTACGGACGAGCAGTACGAGGAGCGTCGCGCGGAGATCATGGACGAGTTGTAGCCCACGGCAATCACAATCGAGGATGCGCGAACGCTTATCATCGAGGGGGTGGTGGACTACCGTGGCTGACGAGACGTTTCCCTACATCGAATCGAGTGCTGCCGTCTCGCATCCCGGCGCGCTGCTCGCCGAGGAACTCGATGCGCGCGGCATGTCGCAGCGCGAGCTCGCGAGGCGCATCGGGCGGCCGTTCCAGGTGGTCAACGAGATCGTGCGGGGGCGCAAGGCGATCACCGCGGAGACTGCGTTGCAGCTGGAGGGCGAGTTCGGCACACCCGCGTATCTCTGGCTCTCGCTGCAAGCCGACTACGATCTCGATGTGGCCCGCCGGAAGATGGAAACGACCGAGGCCGCCTCGTAGCCCCAACCCACACGCCCTCTGGACGCGTGCCGTAGCCTGCGCACGGGCGCAGCGACGCCCGCGCGAGGGGGGACCGTCATGGGCAGGCTCGAAGGCAAGGTGGCGCTGATTACGGGCGGCGCTCGCGGACAGGGCGCCGAGGAGGCGCGGCTGTTCGCCGAGGAGGGCGCCGAGGTGGTCCTTACTGACATCCTCGACGATGAGGGCGCGCAGGTCGCGTCCGAGGTCGGCGGGACGTACATCCACCACGACGTGACCAGCGAGGACGAGTGGGCGGCAGTCGTGGCGCGCACGGTCGAGCTGCACGGCGGCCTCGACGTGCTCATTAACAACGCCGGCATCTACATGTCGACGCCGCTCATCGGCGGCAACCTCGACGACTACCGGCGTGTGATCGACGTGAACCAGGTGGGCGTGTTCCTCGGGATGCGCGAGGCCGCGCCGGCGATGATCCCGCGGGGCGGTGGCTCGATCGTCAACATCTCCTCGATCGCCGGGCTGCGCGGCGGTGGCGGCGCGTTCGGCTACACCGCCAGCAAGTGGGCCGTGCGCGGCATGACCAAGGCCGCGGCAGTGGCGCTCGGCCCGCACAACATCCGGGTCAATTCGATCCACCCGGGCCTCATCGAGACCGCGATGCTGCACCAGCTCCCGAACGTCGAGGCAGGGAACCTGGACCAGATGGTGCAGCGCATCCCGCTCGGACGGATCGCCGAGGCGGAGGAGGTCGCGAAGCTCGCGCTCTACCTCGCCTCGGACGACAGCGAGTACAGCACGGGTTCCGAATTCATCGTCGACGGCGGCATGACAGCCTGACGGCCCGACACGCGAGGAGGTCGAAGTATGGCCGACTACCAGTCCACCGTGATCCTGGGTGACCTGCGGTTCAGCGAAGGGCCGCGCTGGCACGACGGCAAGCTGTGGTTCTCAGACATGTGGGGCTACCAGGTCATGACCGTCGGCCGCGACGGCAACGCCGAGACGATCGTCCAGGTGCCGAATCGACCCTCCGGCCTCGGCTGGCGGCCGGACGGCACCCTGCTCATCGTCTCGATGCAGGACCGCAAGCTCATGCGGCACGTGCCGCCCGACGGCCTTGAGGAGGTCGCGGACCTCTCCTCGGTCGCGACGTGGCACACGAACGACATGGTCGTCGACGCGCGGGGCCGCGCCTACGTCGGCAACTTCGGCTCCGACATCCTCGCCGACGGAGGGGTCAGCACCGCCGCGATCGCGCTCGTCACCGAGGACAACGAGGTGCGCGAGGCGGCGGATGGCCTCGAGTTCCCCAACGGCACGGTCATCACCCCTGACGGCCGCACGCTGATCGTGGCAGAGAGCCGCGGCCGGCGGCTCACCGCGTTCGACATCGATGACGACGGCGGGCTCTCGGGCCGCCGCGTCTTCGCCGACCTCGGCGAGGTGGTGCCGGACGGCATCTGCCTGGACGTCGAGGGCGGCGTGTGGGTCAGCAACCCTCGTGCCCCCGAGGTCGTGCGCGTGCTCGACGGTGGCGAGGTCACGGACCGCGTGACGACCGAGCACAACACCTACGCCTGCATGCTCGGTGGCGAGGACGGCCGCACGCTCTACATCTGCTCGGCCGACGGCGAGGAAGCAGACCGCGTCGCGGGCCGCTCCTCGGCGTTCATCGAGGTGGTCGATGTCGCGGTGCCGCACGCCGGGCTGCCGTAGGACGACTGCCGCGGGGCCACACGCAGGAGGGCGGCCCCAGGGCCGCCCTCCGTGATTCGATGCGCTGCCGTGGCGCTTGCTACTCGTACCAGCCGGAGCCGAAGAGCAGTCCGTCGTACCGAACGGCCCAGGTGTGCTTCGTCTGGATCTCCCCGAGGCTGGGGTTGAGGAAGCGGTACGTCACCCACCGTCCGCTCTCAGAGGCGTCCGCCAGCACCGGCCCGTAGAAGAACCCCGCGATGTCCGTCCGCGTGGAGGGATCGCGGAGATAGCCTCCTACACGCGACGGTATCGTTGCGTGCGAGACCAGGAAGTCCTCCTCGTCGGCGATGAAGACGTACCACTCGCCGTCGACGCTCACGGGCGAGTTGTAGAACGCGATCGTGGCCTCACGCCCATTCGCGTTGTAGAAGTCGATGGCCTGCTGGACGAAGTACTTGGTGAAGACGTCAGGCTGGGACTTCGACGGTATCGGGGCGGCGACCTCGGGGGTGACCTCGTACCAGCCGGAGCCGAAGAGCAGGCCACTGCGCCGCACGACCCACGAGTGCTTCGTCTCCTCCTGGCCCGTGGAAGGGTTGAGGTAGACGTAGCTGACCCAGCGCCCGCTCTCGCCTGCGGCTGCCATGACCGGCCCGAAGGCGTAGCCCGTGCTGTCGATGCCGAGGTCCTCGATGAGCGAGAGCCCGACGTTCTCCGGGATCGTCGCGTGCGAGACCATGATGTTGTCCTCATCGGTGATGAAGACGTACCACTGGCCGTCGACGCTCTCCTCGGTGTTGTAGTACTCGATGGTCGCCTCGCGGCCCTGCACGTCGTGGAGGTTGATCGCCTGCTGGACGACGTACTTCGTGTATGCGTCGACGTCGTCCTGCTCCGGCGCCGCGAGCTCCGGCACCTCGGGGGTCTCGTACCACCCGGAGACGAAGATCAGGCCGTCATGCCGGACCGCCCAGAGGTGCTTCGCCTGCTCCAGGTCCGTCACCGGGTTCAGCAGTTGAGCGGTGACCCAGCGCCCCTGTGACGAGGCGTCTGCCAGGGTTGGACCGTAGAAGTACCCGGTCGAGTCAGTGGCGTCCTCCGGATTGAACAGATGGTCCCCGACGATTTCCGGGCGTGTGGGGTGTGAGACCACGTTGTCCAGCTCGTCGATGACGACGACGTACCACTCTCCGTCGACGCTCTCGGGGCGGTTGAAGTAGCCGAGTGTCTCCTGGCGGCCGTCGGCCTGGTAGCGCTCGATGGCCTGTTGCACCACGTACTTGGTGTAGGCGTCGGGCTCTTCCCTCGGGGGAGGGGCGTCCTCGGCGGCCTCTTCGTCGTCGGCCATCATCGCGCTGGGCGGCGGGAGGACGGGGTTGGAGTCGGCTTCGGCGTCGTACCAGCCGGAGCCGAAGATCTGTCCCTTGTAGCGGATGACCCAGGCGTTCTTGGTCTGCGCCCGCCCGCTCCGCGCCGGGTTCTTGTCCTTGTACGTCACCCAGCGCCCCGTCTCTGAGGCGGAGGCGATCACCGGCCCGTACGGGTAACCGTCGCTATCGACCAACTCCCGGACGTCTTGCCCGATGAGGTCCGCCTGATCCGGGTGCGTCGCGCGGATCGTGTAGTCCTCGCCAATGAGGAACATGAACCACTGGCCGTCGGCGCTCTCTTCGGTGTTGAAGTGGCGCAGCGCACGCGCCTGGCCGTCCTCGTCGTAGCGGTCGATAGCCTGCTGGACGAAGTCCTTGGTGAAGGCGTCCGGGTCATCCTGGGAGGCCCCACCACCGACGCCTTCGCAAGCGATGGACGCAGCCAGCGCCAACGTCGCCACGACCAGCACCAGGGCCCTGGCGATTGGCCTGGCCGGCGCGCGGATCCCACTCGTCACGGTACTCAAGGTCACCCTGGTCCCCCAATTCCGGTTGTCCCCGCTCAGCCAACAGGCTGTTTCCGGCGCCCGCCGCGACGCAGCGCGTACCGAAGGCGAAGCGCGACCGTCGGGCGAGTATACTCCCGCCGACGCAGAGCGCCCTCGCCCCGGGCAGGGCACCAATGGAACGGCACAGGTGCGATGGCGGCAACAATCAATACAAACGGCCTGCTCGCGGGCAAGACGGCGATCGTGACGGGCGCGTCCCGCGGCATCGGCGAGGCGATCGCGATCCGCTACGCCATGGAGGGCGCGCGGGTGGCCGTCGCCGCCCGGACCGTCAACGAGGGCGACCATCGGCTGCTCTCCGGCAGCATCAACGGCGTTGCCAACCGCATCAACGACGCCGGCGGACAGGCACTGGCTATCCAGTGCAACCTCGCCGAGGCCGACGACCGCGCGAACCTCATTGCCACCACCGAGCGCGAACTTGGGCCGGTCGACATCCTCGTGAACAACGGGGCGGTGACGTACTACATCTCTGTCGACGAGTTCCCGGAGAGCCGCTTCAAGATCATGATGGAGGTGCAGGTCTACGCGGCCATGCATCTCTGCCAGCTCGTGCTGCCGGGCATGCGCGAGCGCACGTCCGGCTCGATCGTGAACATGTCATCCGGGGCGGCGATTCTTCCGGAGCTCGACGCGAACATCAACAACGGCACCATCTACGGGATGTGTAAGGCGGCGCTGGAGCGCTTCAGCACGGGCCTCGCCACCGAAGCCCGCGAAGACGGCATCGCCGTCAACGCGATCCGCCCCGGCCTCGTCGCCACACCCGGTGTCGAGTACTTCGGCATGATCAACGACCAGAACCGCGACATGGTCACCCCCGTCGAGGACGTGGCCGAGGCCTCGCTCCGGCTCGCGCTCGGCACCCCGTCGACCCTCTCGGGCCGCGTGGTCACCGCCTCCGGCATGCTTGAGGAGTACGACCTGACGGCAGCGAGCCTCGACCTGTAGCGGGCAGGCGCTAACGTCGCATGCTTCACGTGGCTTGGTTCGTCGAGATCAGGTGGGTGGCGCGGCATTGCCGCGCCGTGTGTGGAGGCGATCCACTAGGATGGCGGGCGCTGGTGGGATCACACCCTTCTCGGCTTCGTACCATGCGAGGGAGTCATGCGCCAGATCGCGAAGGTCCGCCACGGACTCGGGCAAGTCGCCGGGGTCAATCGCGATCTGCCCGGCGGTGATGAGACTAGGCTTCGGCATCTCGAGGTCGGCATCCGGGAGGGACTGTAACAACTCGTCGTAAGCGGTGACGGGATCGCAGGCCGCCTGCCAAAGGTGAGACAGGGCGCACTGCAAGAATACGACGCTCGAGTCCGGTCCGGTAAGAACTTTCCAGTCGATGGCTTCCACTGGTATCTCCGCCGCCATCTCGCACCAGAGATCGGGCTCGTCCAAGTAGTCGAGTCGCGTGGACATAGCGTGCTCGGACCAGTCAGGCGGATCGCCCGCCCAGTACACCGCCACGATGCGGGCTGCCGCATCAGGGTCGTACACACCCAGTGCTCGGCATATGACCCCGACTTGTCGCCCGAAGGCCACCATGACAGGCGACGGCACGACATAGCGTTTCAGAAAGAGCCGCCTCTCTGACTGTGGCCAACCAGCTTTCGACAGGAACGAAAGCCAGAGCCAGTTGGGGAAGGGTGAAGTCACTCGTGAGAGCCCTCCGTAGCGGGGATCGGCTCCCACCCTAGCACCGAGCCGCGACTGCCCATAGGGACGAGCGGCCTACACGACGGCGCCCGAGGCGCGCAGGTCGGCGATCTCGTCGTCGCCGACGCCGACCTCGTGCAGCACCTCGTCGGTGTGAGCTCCGAGTGGCGGCGAGGCGAGCCGGTTGTCCGACGGTGTCCCGGCCATAGTTACCGCCGGCCCGGTCATCAACTCGGGGCCCGTGGTCGCGTGCTCGACCTCGATCATGTAGTTCATGGCCTGGACCTGCGGGTCGTCGGCCATCATGTCCGGGATGTTCACCTTCGAGACGGGCGCGCCCTCGGCGTCGAAGCGCTCGATCCACTCGTCCATCGTGCGAGTGCGCATGATCGCGCGGATGCGCTCGTAGACCGCGTCCACCTGGGCGTTGGCGTCGGGAGCGAACGCGTCGAAGTTCTCGTCGGCGGTCGGGTCGTCATCGATCCCGATAGCGCGCCGCATCTGGTCGCGGTTGAGCGGGGTGAGCGCGCCGAGGACGATGCCGCCATCCTTCACGACGTAGCCGCCGTAGTAGAGCCGCCCGGCGGAGTAGCCGAGCGCGGAGAACATGTCGCCGCGCGCGTCCAGGATCTCCTGATACGCGCCGCCCGCGTCCTGGACCTCGTTGATGCGCTGGCGGATCTGGTCGCCGACCATCGCCTCGTACACGGGTACGCGGCCCACGATGTAGCTCTGGACGGCGAGGCCCACCTGCAGCAGCGAACTCTCCAGGTACTGCCCCTCGCCGGTACGCTCGCGGTGGAAGAGCGCGGCGCAGATGCCCATGGCGCCGGCCATGCCCGCGGTGAAGTCCGCGGGGGCCGTCGCCGAGATCGGCTGCGGCGCGCCGAACTCGTCCGTCTTCGCGTCGCCGGCCATCAGCCCGGAGTAGGCCTGCGCGACGATGTCCGACCCGGATCGCTGCGCGCTCGGCCCGCTGCGGCCGAAGCCGCTGTTCTCGAAGTAGACCAGGTCCGGGCGGAACTGCGTCAGCGTGTCGTAGTCCACGCCCAGGCGCTCCGGTACGCCGGGGCGCGAGTTGATGACGAATACGTCGAATGACGGGATGATGCGATGCACCAGCTCGCGCCCGCGGTCGTGCGCAAGGTCAATCACCAGGCTGCGCTTGCCGCGGTTGAGCGCGTGGAAGAACTTGCTCTCGCCTGGCGCGAACGCGGCCGAGACGCGCGTACCGTCGCCCGAGGGCGGCTCCACCTTGATCACGTCGGCGCCGAGGTCGGCGAGATTGAGGCCACAGAAGGGCCCGGCCAGAATCTGCGTGACCTCGAATACCTTGATGCCGTCGAGCGTGCCTGCCATGGCTCCCCTCCTCCGATGCGTGGCGGGTCGAGCCGTGCCGGCCGGGCCGGCGCGCCCCCTCCGGGTTGCACAATCCGCTCGGCGCGAGCGTAACGGACAGCGATGAGCGTGCGCATCCACCAGGGCGTGCCCATCGCGTTCGTCGTGTTCCTCTCGTTCACGCTCACCGTGGGCATCACGCAGTACTCGTTCGGCGTGTTCGTGACGGATCTCGAGGACGACCTGGGGTGGAGCCGCGCGGAGATCACGGCCGCCGTGTCGTTTTTCGCGCTGGTCGGGATCTTCTCGCTGCCGGCCGGATGGCTGCTCGACCGCTACGGCGCGCGGCCGGTGATGGCCGTCTCGATCGCCGCGCTCGCCGTCGGCTACCTCCTGCGCCCGTGGATGACCGAGGTGTGGCAGTTCTACGCGTTGAATGCGATCCAGTTCGCGGCGATGCCCGGCGCGGTCATCATCACCGCCGGCCGCGTCGTCGGTGAGTGGTTCGAGGAGAGCCGCGGCCGCGCCATGGGGCTGACGGCGATGGGCGCGAACTTCGGCGGCATCATCTTCGCCTCGCTCACCGCCACCCTCATCACTACCATCGGCTGGCGAGCGTCGTACTTCGTCTACGGCCTGCTCTTCGCCGCGCTCGTCCCGGTCGTGCTCATCGTCGTCCGCGACCGCCAGCGCGGTACAACGGCGGCGGGAGAGCCTGCCGGTGACCACACTGCGCTCCTGACGGGCGCGTCGGCCGCCGAGGCGGTGCGTAGCCGCGCCTTCTGGCTCGTCACGGTCGCGCTCGTGTTCGCGACCATGACCTACGGCGCTGTGCTCCCGCAGGTCGTCCCTCACCTCGAGAACGAGGGCGTGTCGAAGACCTCGGCGGCCGCAGCGCTGAGCCTGTTCGCGCTGTTCGGGATGTGCGGCAAGGTCTCGTTCGGGTGGATGACGGAGCGGTTGCCCTCGCGCTACGTGATGGTGGCCTGCATCGGCTGCCAGGTGACGGGCCTGTGGGTGCTGCTCGCCGCGGGTTCGGCATCGTGGTTCTGGGCGGCGGTGCCGGTGTTCGGGCTCGGCTTCGGGGCGCTGGGGGCGGTGATGCCGCTGCTGGTGCAGGAGACCTTCGGCCTGCGCGCCTTCGGGACGATCTTCGGGCTCATCAACTTCGCGACGCTGGGTTCCGCACTCGCCGGCCCGCTCTTCGTGGGAGCGTCGTTCGAGGCGACGGGGTCGTACCGCTTCGCCTTCATGGCGCTCTCGATGATCTTCGTCCTCGCCGCCGTCACGGTCGCGTTCGCCCGGCCGTACACGGGCGCGTCGATGCGCACCGCGGCCGCGCCTGCTGCTGCCGACGCCTCGTAGGTTCCGAGGCGCCCGCTTCCCGGGACAGACGAAGGGGCGGCGCCTCGCGACGCCGCCCCTCGTGGTCTTGCCTCGGTTGTCTCCCTACTTGTCGATCCAGGCGTTGAACGCCTCGTACCCGGTGTCCAGGTAGAAGTGACCGCTGCCGATCGGGCGGATGTAGCGCACACCGCGCAGCCACGGCTGCTGCAGGTACGCCGCGTACCCGCTCGGCTTCTCGATGCGGTACATCTGGTCGAGCACCTTGTTCCAGACGTTGCGGGCCAGCTCGGTCCGCGTGTCTGGGTCGAGCTCGACCTGGTGCTGCTCCGCCCAGCCGTCGATCTCCGGGTCGTTGATGCGGTTGCGGTTGCCGCCCGACCCTGAGTGGTTGAGTCCGAAGACGTAGTGGTCCGCCGTCGGGCTGAACGACGCCCAGCCGTCGAAGGACTCGGACTCGCCGGAGCGCGTCGTCCACTGCGAGTTGTACTCGGTGTAGTCGACGGCGTGGGCGTTGAGCTTAATCCCCGAGCGGCGGAACTGGTCGATCAGGACCTCGTTCTGCAGGCTGTTCGACGAGTTGCTGTAGTTGTAGTAGATGAGGTCGAACTCAAGCTCTTCCTCGCCCGCGGCCGCCAGCAGCTTCTTCGCCTCGTCGGGGTTGTGGCGCCACCAGTTGCCGAGCTGCCCGTTCTCCACAGACGGCTCATCCTCCCAGAAGAAGCGCCAGTCCATCTGCGGCAGCACGATGCCCGCGCCCGAGTAGATGACATCGAGGATCTCATCACGGTCGTACGCCAGCGAGATGCCACGCCGGATGCGCTCGTCCTGCCACTTGGACAGGTCGAGGTTGAAGTTCAGCGCGAACGTCGAGGCGAAGATCGGGGCCGAGAAGTACTGCGTGTCCGGGTTCGTCTCGAGGATGTTCTCGAGCTCATCGGACGTAGCGGCCGACATCCCGAAGTCGTGGTTGCCAACGCGGAACTGCGCCCACCCGGCGGAAGCGTCGCGCACGAGCGGCAGGTCCCAGCGGTCGATCTTGACCGGGCCGCGGAAGTAGTCGGGGTTCTTGACGAATCCGCCGCCGACGCCGCCGGTCCAGTGGTCCAGGATCATCGGCCCCGTACCGATCGACGTCGTGTTGATCTCGCCGCTGTCGACGAGCTCAGGCCCGTGCACCGTGGTGTAGGCCGTCGAGAGCGGGTAGATGAAGTCGGGCGTCGGCTGATTGAGCGTGACAGCCGCCGTCAGGTCGTCGATCGCGTCGATCGAGGCCACCTGCAGGAAGTACTGCCGGTGCGGACTGCCGACGTCCTTGTACCGGTCCCAGGAGAACTTCACGTCGCTGGCCACGAGGTTGCGGCCGTTGACCGGTGGGATGTTGTGGTACTTGACATCGCCACGCAGGTTGAATGTGTACGTCAGGCCGTCCGGGGAGATTTCCCACCCCTCCGCCAGCTCGGGAACGAGGTCGTTGCGGGCATATGGGTCGGAGTCCCACCCGCTGTACACGCCGATCACGCGGTTGTACATCATGTTGACCGCGGTCATCGTGCCGCCGGCTGCGGCAATGGCCGGGTCGAGCGGGCCAGGGTCGAACGTGAAGCGCTGCGTCATGGTGCCGCCGAACTTCGGCGGCTTGTCCGGCTCTGGGATCTGGAACGGGACGAAGCGCCCTGCCTCCGTGGTGAAGCCCTCCGCGCGCTTGATCGTGGCGACCGTGTCCTCGTCCTCGACGTCTTCGTCGGTCTCCGCGACGACCTCGTCCTCGTCGTCGTCCGCACCCGTGTCCTGTGCGGCGGCCTGCTCCGTGGCAGCCGGAGCAGCGGTTGCCTGCGCGCTGGGCGCCTCCTCCTCGTCGTCATCGTCCCCGCCGCAGCCGATGAGTGCGGCCGCGGCGAGCCCGACGCCGCCGAGGACCCCGCCTCGCAGGAGCGTGCGGCGGTCCACCGTATAGGCGAACGGTCGGTGCCAATTCGTGTCTGTCTGGTCTGTCATGGCGTATCCCTCCTGGCGAGGGCACGAAACCGCCCTCGCCCGGTCCCTATGGACGATACGTTCCAGAGCGCCCGCCGGTTTTACGCCGTGGCTGACGCGAGAACCGCATCGCCGTGGCGCACATCATAGCAGCGCACGTAAGGGTTCATGTGCGGACGCTATGAGAGCGCGTCGCAGTGCGACGACGCCATCGGTGGGGCGCCGGTCAGATGGCTAGGAGGCGAACGCGCGGACGAGCGCAGCGAGCTCGGGTGCCCGCTCCACCTCGACCATGTGCCCTGCGCCCTGGACCACCTCGAGGCGCGCGTTGGGCAGGGCGTCGGCGTACTGGCGGCCGACGCTCAGCGGCACCACGCCGTCCTCGCTGCCCCATACCAGCAGCGTCGGCGTCTCCACCTCGGCGAGGAGGTAGGGGAGGCGCCAGTCCCACATGTACGGTTTCCACGTGAGGCGCGCGGTCATCTCGCGGCTGAAGTCCCACAGCTCGCGCGTGGCGGCGTCGGGCTGCTCGCCGAACTCCGCCTCGAACGCAGCCGGGTCTGCGAAGCAGGCCCGCACGTAGACCTCGTAGGCCAGCATCATCTGGTCCATGATCTCGCCCTCGTCGGGCTTGATCCCGGGCGCGCCGACGAGCACGAGCCGCTCGAAGCGCTGCTGCTGGATGACTGCCATCTCCGCGGCGACCCACCCCCCGAACCCGAGCCCGACGACGCTGACGCGGTCGAGCCCCATGCGGTCGAGGGCACGGTGCAGCAGGATCGCGAGGTCCCGCGGCTCGCGTGCCCACTCCGGGCGGTCGGACTGCCCGTAGCCGGGTAGGTCGGGCACGATCACGCGCCCCTCGCCACGCAACTCCTCGTGGAACGGCAGCCAGCCGGGGTTGCCCGTCGAGCGATGCAACACGAGCAGTGGGGTCGACGAACCGGCGCCCGCTTCCAGGTACTGCACGCGCAGCCCCGCTACGCCGACGGCCGCTTCCGTCCATGTCGCGTTCGAGGTCGTCATCGCCGCGCCCCGCCCGCGCTAGCCGACGCTGCCGCGCGGCGGGTCGAAGTCGTACGGGCCGGGCAGGTTGAGGTCGTCGCCGATCTTGCGCATCGCCGGGAGCACGTGCTTGCCCATGAGCGTGAGGCTGCTCATGGCGTCCTCGTGCGACATCGCTCCGTCGCCGTCCCAGAAGAACACCGAGCCGAGCCCCAGCGTCTCGACGACGTGATGCATCCGCTCGACGACCGTCTCGGGCGAGCCGACGACGATGTTGAAGCGCTCGATCTGCTTGTCGTAGCTGCCGGAGTAGTCGCGCTCGGCCTCCGGCACGCGCGGCTTCGGCTTCGGCGGCGCCTCGGCAGTGTCGACGCCGCGCGCCTTCGCCTGCGCGCGGTCGCGGCGCATCGGCAGCATGTCACCCTTGCGCGGGCTGAGCCCGGGCAGGCTCTGGAGGTGCGACCGCACCTCGCCCTGGTTGCCCTCGATGAACGGGTTCGACGGCCCCTGCAGGTACTTCCGCCCGACCTCGTAGGCCTGGTCGTCGCTCTCCTCGACGTGGACCTTGATGACGTAACCGAAGTGCTCCGGACCGGCCTCGTACCCGACGTTCGAGGCGCACTCGCGATAGTAGTCGAACGACTCGCGGACGGCCTCGAGCTCACCGCCGAGCATGATGTACGGGTAGCGGTGCTCGGCGGCCCAGCGCAGCGTGTTCTTGCTGAGCGTGCCGGGGATCCAGATCGGCGGGTGCGGCTGCTGCATCGGCCGCGACCACGGGTTCACGTAGCGGTACTGGAAGTGCTTGCCCTCCCAGCGGAACGGGCCGTCGGTGGTCCAGGTCTTGATCACGAAGTCGTGCGCCTCCTGGAAGCGCTCCCAGTTGAACGGCGACTGTGCGTTGTGGGCCACGCTCTCGCGTCCCGTGCCGCGCACCCAGCCGGGCACGAGGCGTCCGCCGGAGATGAGGTCGATCTCCGCGAGCTCCTCGGCGAGCCACATCGGGTCGTCCCAGATCGGGAGCACGTTGCCGAGCAGCACGATCTTCGCCTTCCTGGTGATGCGGGCGAGGATGGCGGCCTCGACGTTGATGGCGCCGCCCATGCAGAACAGGCTGGCGTGGTGCTCGTTGAGCATCAGGCCGTCGAAACCCATCTCCTCGGCGTAGACCTTCTCGTCCAGGTAGCGGTTGTAGAGCTGGTGGGCGACGCGCGGGTTGTAGAGCCCGTTGCTGGTCCCGAGGTCGATGACGCCCGGCGCATCGCCGGGCGCGAAGAGCTGGCCACCTTCGGTGAGGAACGCGCCGGAGATGCCGGCGTCGGGGTCCTGGTAGGGGCGTTCGGTGAAGTAGCCAAGGAACACGGTGGCCTCCTCGGGGGCTGTGTCCGGGATGGGCGGAGTCTACTCCAGCGGCGCGATCCTGCGATCGGGCCGGCCCGTCCGAGGTCAGTCGATACCAGGCGAGTCAGTGAGACCGGGCATGATCTCCGCGACGGACTTCCCGGTGAGTTCGAGGTAGAGCACGTCCGCGCAGAGTTCGATCTCCTCGCCCCAGGCGATGCTTCCGTGCGCCGTGATGCGCACCGTGTCGAAGAGTCCGCGCTCGTCCCACGCCCGGAACACACCACGGCCAGCGAGGTCCGACAGGTCGACCTCACCCTCGGAGCCGTCGGCATACCGCACCCAGATGCGGTAACCGGTGTGCGATTCCACCGCCACGGGCTCAACTACCGGCATTCGCACCTGCTCCTGCTACTGCAGCGGCAGCGGCGGCTGCCACCACCACGGCCGCGCGCTCACCTCGATCGACACCACCCACTTCACCCAGTGGTAGCCGCGACGCCCGGGCACGACGAGGCGCGCCGGGAAGCCGTGCCCCGAGCTGAGCCGCTCGCCGCCGACATGCGTCGCGAGCAGCAGGCCGCGCGCCTCGCCGAGGGGGAAGCGCCGCGAGTAGCCGGTGGCGGACCGCACGACGACGCTGTTCGCCCCCTCGTCGACGCCCGCCTGGGTGAGCAAGGCGTCGAGGGGCACGCCGGTCCAGTCCTGCCTGGTGTACCAGCCACCGGTGCAGTCCAGGGTGGCGCGCCGCTCGGCCGTGGCGAGTGCCTCGATGTCGCCGTAGCCGAGCTCGAGTGGGGTGCGGACCTCGCCGCCGACGTGGAGCCGCCAGCCCGCGCGGTTGAGGTGCTGGCGCTCGTCGCCCAGCCACTGGGTGACGGGGTGAGCGTTGCCGGTGAAGCTGCCCTCCTCGCGCGAGCCGGTGAAGCGTCGGTCGGCTGCGGTCACGGTCGAGACGGCGTCGAGGCCGCGCCACAGCACGAACCCCGCACCGCCGAGGGCGATGGTGCGCAGCGCCGCCCGGCGGCTCGCCATGTCGGCCGGCTTGAAGCGTGGCCAGTGAGCGCTGGCGTGCGTGGCGAACGGGATCACGAGCACCACGGCGAGGACTCCGTGCAGGACCAGCGGACGCATCGAGCCGTAGCCGGGGATCGCCACCTCGGGCGCCCACCCCGGCACCCACAGCAACCCGACCCCGAGCGTGGCGAGGAAGAGCACGCCGAGGAGCGCTGACGGCACGGCCCACAGTCCCGCGCCCTGGCGCATGAAGGAGCGCATGACGATGCGCCACTTCCACACGAGCAGCACGAGCAGTGTCATCCCGCCGATGCCGTGCACCCACAGCACCCAGGCGCCCTGGGGGCTGCCCGTGAGGTAGCTGCCGACGCCCGAGGCGAACTCGAGCAGCAGCAGGGCGAAGATGGCGAGGTTCGTCGCGCGTGCGCTCACGGTCGGTCTCCGCGCGTCATGGTGGCTGATTCCAGCCTACACCTGCGCACTCGACTCCTCGCGGGGGCTGCGACGGCCGGACGCTATCATCACCCCTCGCGCGCGCCGCCGGCGCGTGGGCGCTGCGAGGAGGTCGATCATGACGGAGCCGCTGGAGGGCCGGGTGGCCGTCGTCACGGGGGCGGGTCGAGGCATCGGCGCTGCCACGGCGCGCCAGCTCGCGATCATGGGTGCGCGTGTTGTGGTCAACGACCCCGGCGTGGACCGCGCCGGCGAGGGCGGCGACCGAGGTCCCGCCGATGGCGTCGTGCGCGCCATCGCCGAGGCCGGCGGGACCGCCGTCGCGAACTACGACTCGGTCGCCGACTTCGAGTCGGCCGGGCGCATCATCGAGACCGCGCGACACGAGTTCGGCGGCATCGACATCCTCGTGAACAACGCCGGCGTCTCCGTCGGCGCGCCGATCCAGCAGCTCGAGCCTGAGCTCTTCGACACCGTCGTCCGGATCCACCTCCACGGCACCTACAACTGCACGCGCCACGCCATCCCCGACATGGTCGAGGCGGGCTGGGGCCGCGTCGTGAACCTCGTCTCGCGCGCGGGCCTGCTCGGGTCGGCGGGGGCGGCTGCCTATGCAGCGGGGAAGGGCGGCATCTACGGCTTCACGAACGCCGTCGCGCGCGACCTCGAGCCCCTCGGCGTGACGGTGAACGCGGTCAACCCCGCCGCCACCATCACGCGCATGGTCACCGAGGCGATGGAGGAGGCGCGCGAGCGCGGCCTCGACGAGGAGTCCCGCGAGCGGATGCTCGCCATCGCGCAGCAGCCCGAGGAGCTGGCGACCGTGATCGCGTTCCTGTGCACCGAGGAAGCGGGCGGGATCAGCGGGCAGACCTTCTTCGTGCAGAACGGCGCCGTCGGCCTGTTCGCCCCGCTCCAGGTCACCCAGACGCTACTGACCGACGAGGACTGGACGCCCGAGACCCTCGCCGAAGCGGCGAAGCGCCTCCAGCTCCACCCCCTCGGCCAGCTCTACTAGGCGAAGATCTTGAAGGAGTGCCCACTCTGGCCAATAAGGGCTTCTACGCTCGGCGCAAATGGCACGTCCGTCAGGTCGATTCCGGCACTCGCCGAGATGAACTCGACTCCGACGACCGCCCCGTCCGCCGAGTAGTCAAGGATTCGCAGGTCGTCCAGGAATTTCTGAGTCTGAGGGGTGGCATTGTCCCGCAGCTGCACGTACAGGATGTCAGCTTCGGGATCGTATGTCGCTTGAGGCATGCTAGTCCTCCCAGGCCACCGTGGTGACCCTCGGCGGGTCGGAGTCGCGCTCCACGTAGACCCGCAGGTTACGGCTTTGCCATTCCCCTACGTAAATCACCGCGGGCCTGGCACCTTGGCGAGGGCCGGCGGGACGGCTGGTGTGGTAGTGCTGGAGCACGGCATCGATAGCTTCTACCGGTATGCCTCGCTGGCGCATCCGCAGGCGCGCATGGGACGTAATCCGCCGCGCCGTCTCGTCGGCCACTATCTTACCTTGAGCCTTGCTGAACCGCGTCGAAGGCTACTCGTGAGGTGCCGATAGACTCCACCCGAGACTCGCGGTGGGATTGCGTACCTCACCGCGCGGAGTCCGTTCCGCGGTCGGGCCTTTGCTCGCTATCCGTTCAGCGCACGGTCGAGCGCGGCCAACTCGTCGGCGGCCCAGCGCTGGGAGAGCGCCGAGTTGGGCACGAGGCCCGCGGAGCCGTGGAACGCACCCGGGTACACGTGCAGCTCGACCGGCACACCGGCCGCCATCAGCCGCTGGGCGTACGTCACGTCCTCGTCCACGAACAGGTCGAGCGTGCCGACGTTGATGTAGGCGGGCGGCAGCCCCGCGAGGTCCGAGGCGCGCGCGGGCGCGGCGTACGGCGAGACGTCGTCGCCGCCGGCGTTGCCGGCGAGGTAGGCGCCCCAGCCGTGCAGGTTGGCGTCGCGGTTCCACACCCGCTCGTCCGTGATCGCCTCGCTGCTCCGCGTCGTGTTGGTGTCGTCGATCATCGGGTAGACGAGGAACTGGAAGCACACGTCGACCTCGCCGCGGTCACGCGCGAGGAGGGCGAGCCCGGCGGCGAGCCCGCCACCCGCGCTCCCTCCGCCGATCGCGATGCGCGAGCGGTCGATGCCGAGCTCGTCGGCAGCGCCGGCGAACCACGTGAGCCCCGCGTAGCAGTCCTCGATCGGCGCGGGGAAGGGGTGCTCCGGCGCGAGCCGGTACTCGACCGACGCGACGAGGACGTTGAGCTTGTCCGCGATGTTCGCGCAGTACGGGTCGCTCATCTCGACGTTGCCCATCACCATCCCGCCGCCATGAATCCAGTAGAAGGCCGGGGCGTTTGTCGCGAGTCCGGAGGGGCGATAGGTGCGAACCAGGACGTCTGGAGCGCCCTCGGGACCGGGCACCATGTGGTCCTCCATCGTCACGTTGTCTGGCATGACCGGTGCGGGCATGGCGGCTCGGCGCGCGGCTGTGCCCTCGCGGGCGGCCTCGATGTCTGAGAGGTCCATGCGCATCGGCATGCTGTCGAGGACGGATCGGTGCTCGTCGTCGAGCTGGAGGTTGAGGTCGAGCGCGGGGGCGGTGGTCATCGTGTATCTCTCCGTCGATGTCAGCGTCGTGTTGGGCGGATGTTACAACCTCGCGCCCTTCGACAACCTCGAGCTGCGGTAACCACGAGGCGTTCTGCGAAGGTGCGCATGCGCCTTATCGGATGGTAGGCTGGGTAGCGTTGGAGGACGCTCGTGACACCCATCCTCGCGCCGGTCTGGTTCACGGACTCCTACCTCGGTATCGAGGTCCAGCAGTACATCGGCCTTGGCATCCTGGTCGCGGTTTCGATCGTGACGTACGCGCTCATCAACGCGGCACTCAGGCTGTACGTGCGAGTCCGCTTCGACGAGGCTGACCACGCCTTCTGGCACCAGGAACGCGGGCGTCTCGGGCGCGCGCTCTGGGCGCTGGCCGTGGCGATCACCGTGCTGCTGGGCTTCCCGACCCTCGGCTTCCCCGAGACGGTCGAGGGCATCGTCGATCAACTCGCGAGCCTGCTCGGCGCGGGTGCGATGGTGATGCTCGGCTTCCGCGGCGTGGACATCTTCACCGACGTGCTCAGACGGCGGGCTGAACTGACCGACAGCCGCCTCGACGACCAACTCGTCCCGATCACGAACACCGCACTCAAGGGCGCCACGCTCGTCATCGGGATGCTGTTCATCCTCGGGAACCTCGGCATCAACGTGACGTCGCTGGTAGCCGGGCTCGGGCTCGGTGGATTGGCCGTGGCGCTCGCCGCGCAGGACACGTTCCGCAACCTGCTCGGCGGCGTCACCATCTTCGCCGACCGCCCGTTCCAGGTCGGCGACTGGGTGCTGGTCGGGGACATCGAGGGCACCGTGGAGTACGTCGGGTTCCGTTCCTCGCGGGTGCGTACCTTCTACAACTCGGTCGTGACGGTGCCGAACGCGCGCATCGTCGACACGCATGTCGACAACATGGGCCTGCGCCAGTGGCGGCGCTACAAGACGACGCTGGGGCTCGACTATCACACGACGCCTGACCAGGTGCAGGCGTTCGTCGAGGGGGTCCGCGCGCTGATCCGCTCGAATCCTGGGATGCGCAAGGACTTCTACATTATCGAGTTCACCGAGTTCGGTCCGTCCTCGCTCGACATCATGGTCTACTGCTTCATCAGCGCGCCGGACTGGAACGCGGAGCTGCGCACGCGGCACGTGCTGAACCTCGACATCATGCGGCTGGCCGCGGAGCTCGGGGTGGAGTTCGCCTTCCCCACGCAGACGCTCCATGTCGCCTCGCAGCCCGGACAGCCCGCCGAGGTGCCCGCTGCGCCGAGGCGGGAGCAGCTCGGCGAGACAGTCGAGCGCTTCGCTCCCGAGGGCGCGAGTGGCCAGCGCACGGACCAGCCGATTACGGCGGGGTACGACAACACGCCCGACCAGGTGTAGACATCGGAAGCTACGGGTCGGCGCCGCCGGGCTGCTAGACTGCGCGCGCCGTGACCATCCTCATCGACCGCGACGTGCCAGTGCCGATGCGAGACGGCACGGTGCTGCGCGCCGATGTCGCGCGCGACGCGCAGGCCGGACAGACGCCGGCGCTGCTGCTGCGCACTCCGTACCTCAAGGAAGGCGCGTTCGGCTCCGTCTTCGAGCCGTTCGACGCCGTCGCGCGCGGGTACGCAGTCGTGATCCAGGACTGCCGCGGCACCGGCGAGTCTGACGGCGAGCTCCACCCCTTCCTGCAGGAGATCGACGACGGCTACGACACCGTCGAGTGGTGCGCGTCGCAGGAGTGGTGCGACGGCCGCGTCGGCATGTACGGCATGTCGTACATGGGCGCGACACCGTGGCTGGCGGCCATCGCCGCGCCGCCCTCGTTGGCTGCCATCGCGACGTTCATGACCGGCTCGGACTTCCTCGAGGGCTGGACGTACGAGGGCGGTGCGTTCCACCTCGGATTCAACACCGGCTGGGTCGCCGCCAACCTCTCGCTGCGCGTCCTTGAGCGCAGCGGCATCGACCGCGCCGAGTACGAGCAGCGCGAGGCGGAGGCGATGCGCGCGCTCGCCCGCCTGCGCGCGACCGGCTCGTTCACGCCACTCGACGAGCTGCCGCTGTACCGCGAGGTCGCCCCTGCGCCGTACTACTTCGACTGGCTCGCGCGACCCGAGCGCGACGAGGAGTGGGAGACCGTCAACATCGCGGCGCAGGCACGCAACGTCCACGTGCCGGCCCTCGGCGTCGGCGGCTGGTACGACCTGTTCGCGGGTGGGCCACCGCAGAGCTTCAACGCCGTCCGCGAGCATGGCGCGACCGAGGCCGCGCGCGAGGGCCAGCGCTTGCTCATGGGCCCGTGGAACCACAGCCTCCCCGCACTGCGCGCCATCGGCTCCGTCGACTTCGGACCCGAGGCCGACGTGGACCTCGCCGAGCGCACGCTGCGGTGGTTCGACTGGCAGATCCTGGGTCGCGACCCGTCCGACGAGCTTGTCGCGCCGGTGCGTTACTTCACGATGGGCCCGGACACGTGGCAGGAGGCCGAGACCTGGCCGCCGCCAGACGCGGCGCCTACCTCGTTCTTCCTCCGCGGCGATGGCGCAGCGAACGGCGCGGGCGGCGATGGGCGCCTCGAACGTGACACTGGCGGCGACGAGCCGCCCGACGAGTTCCTCTACCACCCACTGCGCCCCGTCCCGACCCTTGGCGGCGGTGGCCGCGTCGACGGTGCGTTCGACCAGCGGCGCGTCGAGGACCGCCAGGATGTGCTCGTCTACGACTCGGCGCCGCTCGCGGAGTCCCTCGAGGCGAGCGGGCCGCTCTCTGTCGAGCTGCACGTGGCGAGCAGCGCACCGTTTACGGACTTCACGGCGAAGCTCGTCGAGGTCGCACCGGATGGCTTCGCGCGCAACCTCGGTGACGGGATCGTGCGCGCGCGCTTCGAGCCGGGCGTGGTGCGCGCCGTGACCATCGACCTGCGCAACACCAGCAACGTGTTCCCGGCGGGGAGCCGCATCCGGCTCGAGGTCTCGAGCAGCAACTTCCCGCGCTTCGACCGCAACCCGAACACCGGCGAGGCGCCCGCGTCGGCGACGCGCTTCGTGCCGGCGCACCAGTACGTGCATCACTCGGCGGCGCACCCTTCGCGGCTGATCCTGCCGCTTGTCACGACCGTGTAGGCTGCGCACAGGCGACAACGGACGGAGGGCAGCGATGGTCCAGACCGAACAGCAGTCAGGCGTCGAGCAGGCGGCACTCGAGCGGATGCTCGAGTTCTCGACGGCGATGGTCGCGGGAGACCCTGAGGCGCTCGAAGAGATGCTGGCGCCGGACTTCACGTACACGCACATGAACAGCCGTGTGGAGCCTCGCGAGGAGCTCATGGAGAGTATCCACGCTGGGCGTCATAACGACCGCATGGACTTCGAGAACATGCGCGTGCGCGCTTACCCTGGCGCGACGATCGTGAACGGCCTCAACCACATGCGCATCGACTACGAGGACCGCCCCTCGCTGGCGTTCGACTCGCACTTCTCCGGCGTGTGGGTCGACATCGACGGCACCAGCAAGCTGGTCGTCTACCACTCGACGCGGGTGCCTGAGGAGTAGCTCCCAGCGGGCGTTCCGTCGTTGACGGCCGGGAGCCTGAAGCGCTAACTTGGACGTACCACCCCTATCGATTCGACGGTAGGGTCGAGGCCGCCGTTCTGGCGGCCTCTGTCTTTGGTGGCACAGCACGGATAGGTACTACGAAACGGATTCAGTTGCGCGCTATTGACCAGCGCTAGACGGCGAACTAATCTCGTTGGTACCACCCCTATCTCTTCGGCGATAGGGTCGAGACCGCCCTCGTGGCGGTCTCTGTCTGTATTCTGGAGCGACGGGTTGATTACGAACGTCTACGTCGATGGGTTCAATCTCTACTACCGCGCTCTCAAGGACACTCCATTTCGGTGGCTTGATCTTCGACTGCTCGCCGAGTCCCTATTCCCTCAGGACGCAATTCACAAGGTCTGCTACTTCACGGCTCGGCTGCAGCCACGGGCGCAGAACCCCTTCCAACGCCAGAGGCAGCAGGCTTACCTGCGCGCCCTGTCGACCCTGCCGGACCTCGAGATTCACTACGGCGCTTTCCGCTCAGGCGTAAAGCGCCGACCGCTGGCCGAGCCCGTGCCAGGGCTGCCGAACCACGTCCTCGTGCGGGACTCCGAGGAGAAGGGGTCCGACGTGAATCTCGCGACGCGCCTGCTGGTGGACGGCTTCAACGGCGAGTACGAGCAGGCGGTCGTCGTCTCCAATGACGCGGACTTCGCCGGCGCGATGCGGTACGTCCGCGATGGCCTTGGACTCCGCGTGACGCTTGTGAATCCCGATGCACGCGCGAGCAGCCCTCGTGACCTGGCTGGAGCCGCGACCTATGTGAAGCGGTTATGGCGAAGCCACCTGCGACGCAGCCGCTTCCCCGAAACGGTGACCGACGAGGTCGGAGTCATCACCAAGCCGCCCGGCTGGTAGCCGGGGGCTGCCCGCGACCCGGTTTCGCCTACTCGTCCGTCGCGAACGGCGCCACGCCGGGTGCGTAGCCGAAGCCGATCTGCTCGATCTCCTCGAGGGCGCGGTACTGCTCCTCGGTGTAGCCCATGACCTCGCGGTAGACGTACTCGTTGTGCTCGCCGAGCAGCGGCGGGCCGCTGCGGATGTGGTTCGGGGTGTTCGCCATCCGCAGGTTCAGGCCGGGGTAGAGGTGTGTCCCCGTCGAGGTGTTCCCGGTCTCCTCGAAGAAGCCGCGCTCGGCGAGCTGTGGGCACGCGTAGGCCGCTGCCTCGTTCTGCACCGGTCCGGCGATGACGCCCGCGGCCTGCAGTCCGAAGAACATCGCGCGCTGGTCGAACCTCCTGGTGTGTTCGCCGAGTGCCTGGTCGAGCGCGACCTGATCACGGTACCGCCCCGCCGCCGTCTGCCACTCCTCGTTCGCCAGCAGGTCGTCGGCGCCGAGGAACTCGCAGATCGCCATCCACGCATCGTCCGAGTCGCAGTCGATGGCGATGTAGTCGCCGTCGCCGCGGCACGGGTAGTAGTTGTGCGGCGCGTGGGCGCGGTGCCGGTTGCCCTGTGGCTCCGTGTTGCGCCCGTTGGCGGTGTAGTCGAGCAGGAACTCGCCGATGATCGGCAGGAACGCCTCGGCGAGCGGCTGCTCCAGGAGCTGGCCTCGCCCTGTCCGCCGCACGTGGCGGAGCGCCATGGAGACGGCGAACGCACCCTGGATGCCGGAGATCGCGTCGCTCGTCACCACGTCGCCGGCCGCCTCGATGATGTCATCGGGGTAGGAGCGGATGTGGGTGTGGCCGATGACGGCCTCCATGTGCAGGCCGAATCCCCGGTAGTTCTTGTACTCGCCGTTCAGTCCGAACCCCGGCATGCGCAGCATGATCAGCTTCGGGTTGCGCTTGCTGAGCACGTCGTACGTGATGCCGGCCTTCTCGATGGTCTCCGGCACGTTGTTCTCGACCACGACGTCGCAATGCTCGATGAGGTCGAGGAAGGCCTCGCGGCCCTCGGGCGTGGTGATGTCGGCCGTCATGCTGAGCTTGTTGCGGCCGTGCGAGTTGAAGGAGGCGCCGCGGTTCCACGGGTCGGGCCTGCCGACGAAGTCCGGGAACCCCGCAAGCGTCACGCCCTGCGCAGCCATCGCCTGTAGCTCCTCGGGAGTGGGCGGTCGGCGCTCGGCGCCGCGCGTCGCGGGCTGGATGCGGGTGCGAGGCTCCACGCGGATCACCTCGGCGCCCCACTCGGCGAGGAGCTGCGTTACGTGCGGACCGGCCCACACCACGGTGATGTCGGCGACGCGCACGCCCTCCAGCGGTAGATTGCCCACGACTCGCGTCCCCCTGCCTCGCTAGATCGCCCCGACCCCGCGCAGCACCCCGAGGTCCTCGGCCGGCACGCCGAGGAGCTCCGTGAGCACCTCGGCGGTGTGCTCGCCCAGTAGCGGGGCGTGCCGCGGGTGCTGCCGCGGCGTCTCGCCCATCAGGAGCGGGCGGCCCGGGTACGCGAAGGCGCCTGCGACGGGGTGCTCGATCTCCTCGAACACCTCGCGGCCCTGGAACACGGGGTCGTTGACCAGGTCCTCCGGCGTGTTGATGACGCCGGAGAGCATCCCGTAGCTCTGCGCCTCGACCAGCGCCTCGCGCTTCGTTCGTGACATCGACCACGCGAGGTAGGCCGTCGAGACCTCCTCGACGAACGCGGGGTCGAGCGTCAGCGGCGGCTGCATCAGGCGCTCGTCACCGGAGAGGTGGCCGAGCCCAATCATCTCGACGAACTGGTGAATCTTCGGCCCGATCGCCGTGATGTTGACGTACCCGTCGAGGCACGGCTGCGCGCCTCCGCCGAGCACCATCCCAGCGACGCCGCCGCGGCGGCTGCTCGGCGTGCCCTGGTAGGCGTACGTGGTGAGTGAGGTGGTGCGTCGGTCGCGCGATCCCATCTGTGTCTCGTAGATGGAGACGTCGATGTGGTCACCCTCGCCGCCCGCCTCGACGCGCAGCAGCGTCATGGCGACGGACCACGCACCGACGAGCCCGGCCTGGAGGTAGCCGAGGCTGCCGCCGAGCTTCAGTGGCTCGCGCTCAGGCGAGCCGGTCGCCGCCGCCGGGCCGCCCATGCCCTGCAGCACGATGTCCGAGGCGCGGAAGCCCATCTCCACGTACGGCCCGTGCTGGCCCCACGGGGTGATCGAGCAGTAGATGAGCTCGGGACGGTTCGCCGAGACCTGCTCGTAGCCGATGCCCAGCTCCTCGGCCTCGCCGGGGTCGAAGTCCTCGACCACGACGTCGGCGCGCTCGATAAGGCCGAGCAGGAGCTCGAGGCCGTCCTCGGTCTCCGGGTCGATGGTGACGGAGCGCTTGTTGGTGTTGAGGTGCAGGAACAACAGCCCACGCTCGGGGTGGGGGATGTCACCGGCGAAGGGGGGGACGTTGCGAGTGGGGTCGCCGCCGGGCGGCTCGACCTTGATGACCTCCGCGCCGAAGTCGGCGAGCAGCTTGGTGCAGTGCGGCCCGGCCACGCCGGTGGTCAGGTCGACTACGCGTATACCGTCGAGCGCCTGCACCGCTCCTCCTGCTGCCCGCCGTGGCCCGGTTGGGAGCGGATGATAGCAGCCGCTCGCGCGTGGGGTCGCCTGGCGGGTCCGCTACGCGCGCTCGCCGATCTCGAATCGGGTCAAGAACCACGTCCCGACCACGAGCGAGGCGGCGACCACCACGACCGAGGCAATCCCGGCCTCTCCGCCCTCGAGGTCGGCGGTGACGGGTGCCGCCGTGGTGAGGGCGTCGGCGACGCCCTCCACGTACTCGCGGACGCTGATCCAGCGGGTGCCGTCGAAGAGGTTCGTGATGAAGGCTTCCCACACGAAGACGTAGACGAGGCCGATGATCAGGGCGCGGCTCGTGATCGCGCTGAGCCCGACGAAGAGCGTGCTGTAGACGATGCTACCGACGATCGTGGCGGCCGTGACAGCCCACCAGAGCGACGCCTCGTCGAACCCTTCGAGGATGATCCACGCGGTGGCCAGGGTCGCGGGCACGGTCAGCAAGATCGTCGCCGTCGAGGCGACGATCGCCTTCACGACTACCACGCGCCAGCGCGCGATCGGATGCGCCAGCAGGTACACCACCGTGCCGTCCTCGACCTCTGAGCCGAGCGCCGACGTCCCGAACACGAGCGCGCCGATGGGGAGCAGCAGGATGAACACCAGGCCGCCGATGGTGTCCGCGGCGGTGTCGTACGCTTCCGCGCCGGCGCCGTCACCGGCAAAGCGGATGAGCAGCGCGACGCCCATGGGGATGAGCGCCAGCAGCCCGATCAGGATCGCCCGGCGCCGTCCCAGCAGCTGATGGGCCGTCAGCGAGAGCAGCGTCAGCGTCATGAGCCCACCAGGTACGAGAAGACGCTCTCGAGCGACTCGTCGGCCGGGCGCAACTGGTGCAGGGTCACGCCCGAGTCACGCACCGCGCCCGCGACGGCCGCGGTGAACGCGCCGAAGTCCGTGGTCCGCACGTCGAGGCGGCTGTCGGTAAGTTCGACGGCCGAGACGTGCGGTAGGCCGACGAGGGCTGCCGCGAGCGCGCGATTGTCGCTCGTGCGCAACTCGAAGCTGTGCGGGCGGTCCGTCATCAGGCGGCGGATCTGGCGGAAGTCGCCCGAGGCGGCGAGCCGCCCGTTCACGATCACCAGGACGTTCTCGGCGAGCCGCTCGACCTCCTCGAGGATGTGCGAGGAGAAGAGGACGGTGCAGCCCTCGGCGGCCATGCGGCGCAGCATTGCCATGAGCTGGAGCCGCTGGCGCGGGTCGGTGCCGTTGAAGGGCTCGTCCAGGATCAGGACCTCGGGGTCGTGGACGAGCGCCGCAGCGATCTTGGCGCGCTGTCGCATGCCCTTGGAGTAGCCGCCCATCGGCCTGTCCTGCGCGTCCTCCAGCTCGACGCGCGCGATGGCGCGAGTAGCGGCCTCGTCGGGGTCCGGCAGCCCGTGCAGGCGCGCGCTGGCGACCGCGAAGTCACGCGCGCCGAGGAACGGGTAGACGGATTCACGCTCGGGCACGAGCCCGACGCGGCGGAAGAGCTCCGTATTGCGCCACGCCGACGCGCCGAGCACGGAGATGGATCCGACCGAGGGGCGCAGGAAGCCCGAGATCATGTGCAGCATCGTGCTCTTGCCCGCGCCGTTCGGGCCGAGCAGCCCGGTGATGCCGGGCTCGAGGGTGAACGAGATATCGTTCACGGCCACGACGTCGCCGTACCAGCGCGAGACGTTCTGGACGTCGACCTTCGCCGCGTCGGAGGCCATCAGACGGACCCCCGGTAGCGCCGGACCACGAGCGCAGAGGCGACGGCGCTCAGGGCGAGTGTGGCGAGGGGCCAGACGTACCCGGGGAAGTCCGCCCAGGCAAGCTGGTCGGCAGTCTCGTCGCGCCCCACGACCTCGTGCGCCTGCGGGATCGCATCGAAGATGTAGCGCGTGGATCCGTCCACCACGTGGAGCGGGCTGGCGAAGAGCGCCCAGCGCATGCGGTCGTTGTCGATCTCGGCCACGACCGAGCTGACCACGGTGAAGGAGACGAGGAAGATCGCGATCACGCTGATCATCGCGAACGCGCGGCGCTCGGCGTACGAGGCGATGAGGATGCCCAGCGAGCCGAACGCAAGGCAGAGCAGCGCCCCGCTCGCGACGATCCGTGGCAGGTCGCCCGCGTTGTCGCGCACCCAGTCCAGGCCGTTGCTCGCGCCGAGCGCGTTGCCCGCGAACATCAGGAGCTGCGGCACCACCGTGAGCGCCAGCAGGCCGCTGGAGAGCGCCGCGATCTTCGCCAGCGCGTAGTCGTCGCGCTCGATGGGGCGCGAGAAGTAGAGCGAGAGTGTGTTCGTCCGCCGGTCGTTGCCGACGAGGTCGGAGGCGATCGCGGCGACGAACAGCACCAGGATGAACTGGATCAGGCCGTAGTAGTCCTCGGGCGTCACGAACGAGAACTCGTCGACCGGGAGCACGGCGCCGAGGATGAGCTGGATGATCGCGAGCGAGTGCGCGAACAGCAGCAGCAGGAAGGCCATCACCTTCGGCAGCGCTCCGCGCCCGATCCCGAAGGCGTTGCGCACGCTCAGCACGTAGAGGGACCAGAGGGCGTACCTGCGTCCGCGGCGCGGGCCGTCGTAGCCCTGGTAGCCGAGGTCGTAGATCGTCCCCGTGGCCGGGGCCGACCCGGGCGTCGGCTCAGCCTGCGCCATTCGAGGCCTCCCCGGTGGCATGAGCCCCGGCGCTGAAGAGCTCCTCCAGCGTGCGGCGTCGACGCTCCAACCGCACGAGTGGCAGGTTCAGCGTCACGACGGCGTCGAGGATGGCGTCGTGGACATCGGCCGAGCCGCCACCGGCGATCTCAAGCTCGCGGCCAAGCACCTGCACCTCGAGGCCGCGCTCAGTGAGCATCGTGGCGAGGCGGTCCGCATCCCACTCGACCTCGACCGCCAGCACAGCCGTCTCGTCGGTCAGGTCGACGATGCGGCCCATGCGCGTCAGCTTGCCTTCGTCGATGACGATGAGGCCGTCGCAGACGCGCTCGATCTCGCTCAGCAGGTGCGAGGACATGACGATGGAGATCCCGAACTCGTGTCCGGTGCGCTCGACCAGGTCCAGCATCTCGTCGCGCCCCTGCGGGTCCAGGCCGTTCGTGGGCTCATCCAGGAACAGCAGTTGCGGGTCGTGCGCGAGCGCCTGCGCGAGCTTCACGCGCTGCTTCATGCCGGTGGAGTAGCCGCCCATGTGGCGGTAGCGCTCCTCGAACAGGCCGACGTGGCGGAGTACCTCGGAGGCGCGCTCGCGCGCGGCCGAGGGCGGAATGCCGCTCATGCGCGCCATGTGGATCACGAAGTTCGTGGCCGACTGGTCCGGCGGCAGGCAGTCGTGCTCCGGCATGTAGCCGACGATCTCGCGCACCCGCAGCCCCTCGCGCGCCGCGTCGATGCCGAGCACGTCGGCAGCGCCCGAGGTGGCGTCGACGAGGCCGAGCAGGATCTTGATGAGGGTGCTCTTGCCCGCGCCGTTGGGTCCGACGAGCCCGATGATGCCGGGGTCGACATCGAGCGTGAGGCCGTCGAGCGCGATGACGCGCCCATAGCGTTTGGTGAGGCCCGAGGTCTCGATGAGCGGCACGGCAATCCCTCTGGAGGCATGGTAACCGAGCTCCGGGGCGGGCAGTGCTGGATTGCACACGTTGTAGGAGCTCCGGGAGATCCACACGGGGCGTTCGTTCGTGTTGTCACAAGCAGGGCGGCGTGCGAGAGTGCGGCGCTATGGGCTCGACACCGGGCTCGTCCAAGGGGAGCCGCGCAACGCGGCGCAGGGATGAGGGAGCGAATGAGCGAACTCGAACGAGCGGGCCGCTGGTGGTCCACTGAACTGAACCGCAGGACGCTGTTACGCGGCGGCGTGCTGGGCGGCGCGGGACTCGCAGCAGCAGCCCTCATCGGCTGCGGCGGCGACGATGACGACGACGAGAGCACCTCGGCGCCTGCGGCCTCAAGCTCGGACTCGGCCACGAGTTCCGGGAACACCACGGTCAGCGCCGACAACACCACGGGCAACGACTCCGGTGGTGGCGCCACCGCGGCGAGCGACGAAGACACCGAGGACTACTCGTTCGGGCAGACCGTCCGTGACGAGAGCCTCCCGTACCCGTACCAGTTCCCCGAGCCGAACAAGAGGCCGACCGCCGGCGAGCGACTGCGCGTCGCCGTCTCGTTCGACTTCGCGAACTTCGACCCGACGGTGTCGGCGGCGGGCGGCACGATCACCGCTCCGAACCTCGTCTACAACCGCCTCCTCGGGATGAAGACCGGCCCCAACAAGGACCCGTTCTCGATCGAGCTGGAGCCCGAGCTCGCCTCGGCCTGGGAGCGCACCCCGGATGGTGCGACCTTCACGTTCCAGATTCGCGACGACATCAAGTGGCAGAACGTCGACCCGCTCAACGGGCGGCCGTTCAACGCAGCCGACGTGAAGTATGCGTTCGACCGCTACAGCACCGAAGGCATCCACCAGTCCTACTGGAAGAACATCGCCGAGACGGAGACCCCGGACGACTTCACGTTCGTGGTGCCGATGCACACGGTGACGGCGGACTTCATCCTGCCGCTCGCCAGCCGCTACCAGACGATCTTCCCGCGCGAGATCGTCGAGGACGACACCATCGCCACCCGGATCGTTGGCACCGGCCCGATGATTCTCGACGAGGCCGAGCAGGGTTCGCACATCAGCCTGGTGAAGAACCCCGACTACTTCGAGCGCGAAGTGCTGCTCGACGGCGTGGACCTCAGGATCATCCGTGACCAGTCCGCCCGTCTGGCGGCGTTCCGCGTGGGCCAGCTGGAGTACGGCTACTCGATCGCCAGGACGCTGCCGGACCTCCGCAAGGTGCTGGAGACCAACCCGGACGTGCAGATCAACGTGGCGCCGGTGGTCAACAACGGCATCCCGTTCGGGATGAACCTCTCCAACCCGAAGTTCCAGGACGAGCGCCTGCGCCAGGCGATGACGCTGGCCATCGACACCGACCTCATGTCGGAACTGGTCTTCGAGAACCTGTCCAAGGTCCTCCCACTGCACCCGTGGCTGTTCGTGCTGGACGAGGAGCCGCAGAAGGGCGACGCGGCGCTCGGCCGCTGGTTCAGCCGCTACGACCCGGCAGAGGCGCGGAAGCTCCTCGCTGCTGCCGGCGCCGACGACCTGAAGGTCGAGGGGATCTACTACCGCTACGGGGACTACATCTCCGAGATCACCGAGATCACCATCGCCAACTTCAAGGACGTGGGTATCGACCTGGACTCGCGCAGCGTCGACTACACCGAGTTCAACTCGGCGTGGACGGGCGCGAAGCTGGAAGAGGCGACCACGTCGGGCTGGCTCACGGTCGGCTTCGACGCGGACAACTACTTCTACAACGCGGTCCACTCGAGCTCGCTGGGCAACCGCTGGCAGCTCAACGACCCGCAGGTGGACGCGTGGGCCGAGCAGCAGACCACGATCCTGGACCCGGACGAGCGGCGCGACGTGCTGCGCACGATGTGGGACTACTTCCTCGAGAAGATGTTCTGGCCGCCGAACCCGAGCGCGATTGGCATCGAGGTCTACCAGCCGTGGCTGCGCGGGATCCGCTTCGGTGGACTCCTGGGCACCAACAGCTCGTACTACGACTGGGGCGACCAGGTGCAGGCCGCCTGGATCGACCAGGAGCTGGAGGGCCGGAGCTAGCTCCGGTACATCCCTCGCTTGCGAGGACTACGGGAGGGGCGGCCGCAAGGCCGCCCCTTCTGCTGTCCGGGACCACTTCCGACCCTACTTATATTGCGGACGTAATCAGAACGTCGGCCATTGGTTGTCAATGGCGAGGCCCCGTGGCAGAGTGCGCGCCTATATAGGCGGTGTGGGCCGTCGCATTGGATCGATGCCGCACGGCGGCGAGACATGAGGAGATACCCATGAGTGCATTCGAACGCGAGGGCCGTTGGTGGTCCGTTGAACTGAACCGGCGCGCGCTACTACGAGGTGGTGTGCTCGGTGGAGTTGGCCTCGCTGCTGCGGCACTCATCGGCTGCGGCGGTGATGATGACGACGATGATGATGACGGTGGGGCCACCACCGCCACCACGACGGAGTCCTCGAGCTCTAGCTCGGGCTCCACGCCGGCCATCACGAGTCAGACGCAGGCGGGCCAGACCCAGAGCACCGGCGGTGACGATGATTCCGTCGAGGCGGAAGACGAGGAGAACTACGCGATCGGGCAGCTCGTCCGCGACGAGAACCTGCCCTACCCGTTCCAGTTCCCCGAGCCGAACAAGAAGCCTGTGGCCGGCGGCCGCATGCAGGTGGCCGCAACCTACCGCGTGCAGAACTTCGACCCGACGACGTCGGCGGCGGGTGGGACGATCACCGTCCCGAACCACGTCTACAACCGGCTCATCGGGTTCAAGGGCGGCCCGAGCAACAGCCCATTCGAGATCGTGCTCGAGCCCGAGCTCGCCTCGTCCTGGGAGCGCACGCCGGACGGCCAGGTTTTCACCTTCAACATCCGTGACGACGTGAACTGGCAGAACCTGCCGCCGCTCAACGGCCGCGCGTTCGTCGCTGACGACGTGAAGTTCGCCTACGACCGCTATGCCGAGGCAGGCGTGCACCAGTCCTACTGGCGCAACATCAGCTCGACCGAGGCGCCCGACGACGTCACGTTCAAGGCGACGATGGGCACCGTGACGGCGGACTTCATCCTGCCGCTCGCCAGCCGCTACCAGACGATTTTCCCGCGCGAGCCAGTGGACGCCGGGAACATCGACACGGTCGTGGTCGGCACCGGCCCGATGATCCTCACCGAGGCCGTCGACGGCTCGCACATCGCGTTCGACAAGAACCCGGAATACTGGGAGCGCGATGTGCTCCTGGACGGCGTCGACGTGCGACTGATCACGGACCAGACCGCTCGTGTCGCCGCGTTCCGCGTCGGCCAGCTTGACTACGGGTACTCGGTTGCGTCGACGCTGAAGGACCTGAACAAGCTGCTGGAGACCAACCCCGATGTCCAGGTCAACCTGACGGTGGTGGTCAACGGCGGTATCCCGTTCGGCATGAACCTCTCGCACCCGAAGTTCCAGGACGAGCGGATCCGCCAGGCGATGACACTGGCCATGGACACGGACTTCATGGAGGACGTGGTCTACGACAACCTCGCCAAGACGCTGCCGCTGCACCCGTGGCCGTTCGTCCTCGACGAGGAGCCACAGAAGGGCGACGCCGCGCTCGGTCCGTGGTTCAGCCGGTTCGACCCGGCCGAGGCGAGGAAGCTGCTCGCCGCCGCCGGCGCCGACAGCCTGTCGATCGATGGGATCTACTACCGTTACGCGGACTACTTCGCCGAAATCACCGAGATCACGGCGGAGCAGTTCCGCCAGGTCGGCATCGAGCTCGACTCGCGTAGCGTTGACTACACCGAGTTCAACTCGTCGTGGGTGCCCGCGAAGCTCGAGGAGGCGACGACCTCCGGCTGGCTGACAGTCGGCTTCGACGGCGACAACTACTTCTACAACTCGGTGCACTCAGAGTCGCCCGGCAACCGCTGGCAGCTCAATGACCCGCAGGTCGACGCGTGGGCCGAGGCGCAGCAGACCGAGCTGGACCCGGATGCCCGTAAGGAAATCCACCGGGAGATGTGGGACCACTTCCTCCAGAAGATGTTCTGGCCCCCGGTGCCCTCGGGCCTCGGGCTGCAGATCTACCAGCCGTGGCTGCGCGGGATCCGCTTCGGCGGCCTGTTCGGCACCAACAGCTCGTACTACGACTGGGGCGACCAGGTGCAAGCCGCGTGGATCGACCCGGACATCGACGGGCGCAGCGGCTAGTACTGGCAGTACCAGGCAACGCCTTCGCTCTGGCGGAGACTTCGAGGGGCGGCCGCAAGGCCGCCCCTCTGCCTGGCTGCCACTCGCGGTCGCACGGACGCCCCCGCCCGGCTCCGGCGTCCGACGCCGCGTTGTGCGCTATGCTCCCCGAACGGCGCCCGCATGGGTGCAGCGCAGCGTGAGGCGAGGACCCGATGCAGATCAGTAAATCCGTGCGCGCCGCCATGGTGCCGGACGAGAACGTGATGCACCCCGACTTCACCTCGATCTACCTGGTCGGGCCTCCCGGCGGTCAGTCCCTCACCATCGACTCGGGCGAGGCGACCGAGCGTTACCAGTGGTTCCTGCGTGGCTACCTCGCGGCCACGGAGCATGCCGAGATCGGCATGGCGACCATCACGCACCACCACGCCGACCATTCCGGCAACCTCAAGTGGACCAAGGAGTTCCTCAACGCCGAGATCGCGATCCCACGCGGCGGGCGACGGCTGCTCACCGGGCGCATCCCGCGCAAGGTGGAGCAGTACGGCGACGGCGACGTGCTCGACATGGGCGGCGGCGTGCGCCTCCAGGTGATCGAGACACCCGGCCACAGCTCCGACTCGCTCTGCTACTACCTCGAGGAAGAGGGCGTGCTCTTCACCGGCGACACGCTGCTCGGCTCCTCGACCACGACGGTGTGGGACCTTGGCTCGTACCGGCGCAGCCTCGAGCGACTGCTGGAGCTGCCCAACCTGCAGGTCATCTGCCCCGGCCACGGCAAGATCGTGAACGACCCGCGCGAGCGGCTCCAGATGTACGTGACCCATCGCAACATGCGCGAGCAGCAGATCCTCGAGGTGCTCAAGGAGGGCGAGCAGCTCAGCAGCTGGGACATCATGCTCCGTGTCTACGGCGACGAGATCGACACACGGCTGCGCCGCGCCGCCGACGGGAACGTCCGCAGCCACCTCACCCAGCTGCTCGACGAGGGCCGCATCAACGAGTACGAGGGCAGGCCGAAGCGCAAGCGCAGCGAGCGCGCCATGCAGCACCAGCACGAACACGAGCGCGAACGCGACCGCATCCTGCGCGAGGCGAAGAAGATCGAGGCGGCCCGCAGCCGCGAGGAGATCCGGCGGCAAGAGAACCCGCCCAGCGAACAGTGGTCCAAGCCACCGCTGTACGACCTCGCATAGCCGGGCGGGCCTGAGCTGTGCGCTCGCAACGCGATTGTCTCGACGGTGCTTGCCTGCATCGCCGCTGCGTCGGTAGGCTGCGCTCCTGCCGGGGGGCACGGGCATGACAGGACCGCTCGATGGGGCACGGGTCCTCGACCTCACACAGGGGGTCGCGGGGCCGTACGCGACAAAGATGTTCTCGGACTACGGCGCTGAGGTCACCAAGATCGAGCGCCCCGGGCGCGGCGACGCCTCGCGCCGTCTGGGCCCGTTCCCGCGCGACGAACCCCACATCGAGACCAGCGGGATGTTCCTGCACCTCAACACGGGGAAGCGCAGCGTCACGCTCGACCTCGCCACCGCGACCGGACGCGACCTGCTGCTGAAGCTGGCCGCCGAAGCCGACATCATCGTCGAGAGCTTCCGGCCGGGCACCCTCGAACGGCTCGGCATCGGCTCCGACGTGCTCGCCGAAGTGAACCCGGCGGCCGCTCTGGTGCGCGTCTCGAGCTTCGGCCAGGACGGCCCGTACCGGGACTTCGAGGCCGACGACATGCTGCTCTACGCCGCCGGCGGCGTCATGCAGGTCACCGGCGACCCCGAGCGTGAGCCGATCAAGCTGGGGCTGTACGCCCCGCTGTTCTTCGCCGGCTGCGTCATCGCGGGGATGATGATGGGCGCGCTGCGCTCCTCGCTGCGTGATGGGCTGGGTGAGCGCGTCGAGATCTCGATCCACGAGGTGCTGACCGCCTCGATGGACCGCGGCGGGCCGAACATCGTCGCGTACCAGTACTCGGGCGCGCTGATGATCGAGCGCATCAAGAACGCGGTCTACAGCGGCCTGCCGAGCGGCGTGTACCCGTGCGCCGACGGCTACGTGCAGGTCGCGACCCAGCCCGCGTGGTTCCCTCGCATGTGCCGCGCCATGGGCCGCGAGGACCTGCTGGAGGACCAGCGCTTCCTCGATAACCTCTACAACCCGGACTTCCTCCCGGAGGTCGAGGCGATCTTCTACCCGTGGGTGCTCTCCCACACCAAGCAGGAGGTCATGGAGATCGCCCAGGCCGAGGGCTGGCCCGTCTGCGCCATCAACACCGTCGAGGACGCCTACCGCGATCCCGCGTACCGCGCGCGCGACTTCTTCCGCACCATCGAGCATCCCGTCGCCGGGACGTACGAGTACCCGGGCCTCCCGATCCGCTTCAAGCGCACGCCGGGCGAGATGCGGGTCGCGCCGCTCCTCGGCGAGCACACCTTCGAGGTGCTCACGGAGCGCCTCGGCCACACCCCCGAGGAAGTCGCGATCCTCGGGCAGCGCGGCGTGATCTAGGAGCCCACGATGGCCGATCCGGCGAAACCCCTCGACGGCATCCGCGTCCTTGCCCAGGGCATCGTGTGGGCCGGGCCGTTCTCGACGATGATCCTCGCCGACCTCGGCGCCGAGGTGATAGAGATCGAGTCGATCCAGCACCTCAACCCGACGCGTACGAACTTCCGGCACATCCCGCAGGCGCTGCTGGACGGCCGCGGCGGCACCTTCTACCTCAACCGCGACGGCAGCGAGGGCTTCTGGAACCGCCAGGCGTGGTTCAACTACGCCAAGCGCGGCTGCAAGTCCGTCACGCTCGACCTGCGCAGCGAGCGCGGCCACGAGCTGTTCCTGGACCTCGTGCGTCACAGCGACGCCTACATCGAGAACAACGCCGCCGACGTCGTCGACAACCTCGGCATCGGCTACGAGGTGCTGCGCGAGGTCAACCCGCAGCTGATCATGGTTCGCTTCCCGGGGTTCGGCATCGAGGGACCGTACCGCGATTTTAAGGGCTACGGCGCGAACATGGAGGCCGTGGCCGGCCACACGGCGATCCGCGGCTACGTCGGTTCCGACCCCTCGGAGACGCCCGCCTCGCTGCACGGCGACCCGACGTCAGGTGCCCAGGTCGCCTTTGCGCTACAGGCCGCGCTCTTCTCACGCGACCGCACCGGCGAGGGTCAGCTCGTCGAGATCTCGCAGTTCGAGGCGGTGGCGAGCCACGTCGGGCACGCGTTCATGGACTACCAGATGAACGGCCGCGTGCAGGGCCACGCCGGTAACCACCACCCCTCGATGGCCCCCTACGGCGCGTTTCCGTGCGCCGGCGAGGACCGCTGGATCGCCATCGCCATCCCCTCGGACGAGGCGTTCGCGAGCCTGTGCGCCGAGATGGGGCGCCCCGAACTCGCCGAGGACGAACGCTTCGCCGACGCTGCCGTGCGTCACCGCAACCGCGACGCCATCAACGCCGAGGTCGCCGCATGGACGGCGGCGCTCGAGGACCACGCTCTGATGGTGCGGCTACAGACCGCGGGCGTCCCGGCCATCGCGACGACGCACCACGAGGACGTCACCTCGGACCCTCACCACGTCGCGCGCGGCTTCTTCCAGTCGATCACCCAGCACGAGGCGGGGACGCACCTCTACCCCGGCCCCATGGCAACCTTCGAGCGCACGCCGCTGCTCCCCGCGCGGCCCGCGCCGACCCTTGGACGTCATAACGAGGAGATCCTGCGCGGCGTGCTCGGCCTGGACGGCGATGCGTACCAGCAGCTGATCGACGACGACGTGGTCGGGGAGGTCTACCTGGAGAACGCGACCGCCTGACGTCGTTGCGCCCGTCACCGGGCGTCGATTTCCCGTATGTAGTATCCCGTACATGATGAGCGCATCCACGACGTGATGCGCTGCCCACGCACGTGCTGCCGCGGCGCCCTTGGTCCGACAGCAGGTGTGCATGCCTCGCAACGAGGTGCGTCGTCGGGGCGTCCGAGTCCTGCAAGCGCTCGGCGCGCTGCTCCTGGCGGTGGTGCTCGCCTGCACACCAACAGCCGACGAGGACGCGAGCACCGGCGAGGGTCCCGCGCGGGCGACCTCAACAGCGTCGGCGCCCGCACCGACGCAGACCGCGACCGCCGCGGTTTCGCCGACCCCCACGCCCACCGCTACGCCAGCAGCGGCTGCGTCGACCGCGACTGCGCCCGCAGCTACGGCGACGCCTCCCCGAGCTCCGACAGCCACGGCGACGCCCGCCCCGACGGCGACCCGGGAGGCAATCGCAACCGCGACGCCTGCCCCGACGGCGACCCGAGAGGCAACCGCAACCGCGACCCCGACTGCGCCGACCGCGTTGCTCAGCCTCGACGGCATCACTGTCGCGCCCGAGCTTTGCGACGGCTACGACCGCGACCACTTTGCCGGCTACAACGCGCGGGCCCTGCGCGACGGCTGGGACGCCGATGACGGCGCCGCCGACGGCGTCATCACCGGCTGGTACACGGGGCTGCGACTGGCGAACAGCGGGCAGGCAGTGCACGTCGAGCACGTCGTCGCCCTCAAGGAGGCGTGGTGCTCGGGGTACCGGGAGCCCTCGCTCGGCAACTGGCCGATGAACTTGCGGCCGGCGGAGGCATCCCTGAACCGCTCGAAGTCAGACCGGGATCCGGCCGAGTGGGACCGGCCGGACCTTCCGGGGTGGTGTCAGTATCTCGTGCTCCACGTCCACGTGAAGCGCGCGCTGGGCATGGCCGCCGATAGCGCGGAACTCGACTACATCGCCGGCTCGTGGGCCACGCACTGCGGCGACGCCGAGGCCGCGCCTGCAGCCCCGGCAACGTCGACGCCCGCGCCAACGGCGACAGCCGAGGCGGCCTACACCGGACCGCAGCCCGCCCGCACGTGCGGGGAGTTCGGCTGGCGCGTGGACCGTCGCACGCACCCCAACCTGTACGCCGCCCTCGACGCACTCGGCATGCGCGACGGCAACAGCGACGGGATCATGTGCAACGCCGAGCGGGCTTACCGCGGGCCGGACTACCCGGCGCCGTAATGGCCGGTTAGCTCCCACCGTCGCAACGCTCGCGGCCGCCGTTGCCTACATGAGCATGGTCACAACGCTGACGTTCCTCGTATCGCGACAGACGCGGTGCAACGACTGACGCCCCTCGACGCACCTTGCGACGCTGATCGAGGCGGCGGGACCGCGAACTCCACTGGCGCGCAGGGCTGCGCTGGCGCCATCGAATACTCGCCACTCTCGAAACAGCGTGCTCGCACGAGATCAGTACACCGCCACTGGTATTCCGTACGTGTAATCCCATTCATGATTCGGGTAGGTCTTGGGCGGGCCTCCGAACCAGCCGTAGCTCACGCGCGAGAGGGACCGGGCCCAATGAGGACGATCGAGAACAACGGCAAGACGCTCATCATCGCGCTCCTCGTCGGCATCATTGCCCTCGGCGCGGGGATGGCGGTGGCGCATACTGACGGCACGGAAATCCGCATCACAGCGATGCGTCACGAGTCCGACGGACGCATCGAGTTCGCTGTCCAGGAGCGCGACGGAGACGGTTGGGGCGAGCGCGTCCTCCCACGCGCCCGCTTCTTCCCTGCGAGCGGGCGCGAGGGCCGCTGGCTGAACTCGACGCCGATCACCGTCGGAGTGGTCGAGGAGTTGGAGGCGGCGGCGACCGCCCCGGCAGCCGCGGCCACAGCAAGGGCGCAGACGGCGCCGGCGGGTCTGGGATCTGGGCATCAGTGTCTGGGGACGACCGGGTGCGGCTTCGGGTACTTTGACGTGCCTGGTGACACCGTCCTTCGGGTTGGTAGGGACATTGCGCCCGGCAAGTGGAACAGTGACTACGAAACTGCCGGCGAGGATTCTTGTTGGGTCGCGCGGCTATCGGATGAGGTCCGCACGCACCCCAACTACGTCGAAGGCGGACTTTGGGGGAGTTTCTCATGGTTCCTAGATTTGTTGGCCGTGGAACAGCCGTCGGGACGATTGGGCGAACATCCTAGCGTTATTGCCTTCTACTACACGGACTACGTACGAGGTCCAGAGCGGATCACCGTGAATGTGCTGCCGACGGACTACGCCATCATCATTGATGGGGAGTGTAGGTAGGTCCCAATCGGTGGGAGGCACGCCTCGGACTCTAGAGCGGCACACGTCTGCAACGGGGCTCAGGCGATCGCGCCCACCTCGCGTAGACGCGTGATCTCGGCGTCGTCGAGGCCGTGCTCGCGGAGCACCTCGTCGGTGTGGCGGCCGAGCGGCGGCGAGGGGCGGTCCGTGCCGGTCGGCGTCTCGGACATCGAGACGATCGGGCCGACCATGCGCTCGGGGCCCGTGAGCTCGTGCTCGAGGTCGACCATGTAGCCCATCGCCTCGACCTGCGGGTCGTCGGCCATGTCCTCGGGCCAGTTCACCTTGGAGATCGGAGCGCCCTCGCGGTCGAAGATCTCGATCCATTCGTCCATGGTCTTCGTCAGCATGATCCCGCGGATGCGCTCCAGCATCTCGTCGACGAGCTTGCGGTTCTCCGCCGGCAACGAGTCGAACTCAGGGTCCGCCGTGGGGTCGTCCTCGACGCCGATGGCGCGGCGCATCTGGTCGCGGTTGAGCGGGGTGAGCGCGCCGAGGATGACGCC
Organism: Dehalococcoidia bacterium; assembly: GCA_965208885.1. GTDB lineage: Bacteria > Chloroflexota > Dehalococcoidia > UBA2979 > UBA2979 > VXMT01. The sequence continues at coordinate 678,609 of CBDBPS010000001.1, read as the reverse complement.
GCCGTCCTTGACGGCGTAGCCGCCGTAGAAGAGTCGGGCGGCGGCGCGCCCCATCACGTCGAAGAGGTTGCCGCGAGCGGCCACGAGCTCGCGGTAGCTGCCGCCCGCCGCCTGCACCTCGCGCATGCGCTCGAGCGCCTTGTCCGTGGTCTGTGCGTCCAGCGCAGGCAGCTTGCCGATGCGCGTGCCCTGCAGGGCGAGGCCGGCGCGCAACAGCGAGGTCTCGACGAACTGGCCCTGCCCGGTGCGTTCGCGGTGGAAGAGCGCCGCCGAGATCGCCATCGCGCCGGCGAGGCCCGCCTGGAAGTCCGCGGGCGCGGTGGCTGTGATGATCTCGGGCGCGCCGAACTCGTCGACCTTGCCGTCACCGGCGAGGAGGCCCGAGTAGGCCTGCGCTACCGCGTCGGAGCCCGACCGGAACTCACTCGGCCCGCCCCGCCCGAAGCCGGTGTTCTCGAAGTAGATGAGGTCCGGGCGGAACTGCTTGAGCGTCTCGTAGTCCACTCGCAGCCGCTCCGGCACGCCGGGCCGGGCGTTGATCAGGAACACGTCGAAGCCGGGGATGATGCGGTGCACCATCTCCTGCGCGTCCGGGTTCCGCAGGTCGATGACGAGCGAGCGCTTGCCGCGGTTGAGGGAATGGAAGCCCTTGCTCTCGCCGGGGACGAACCCGCCGGCCTGGCGGCTCCCCTCACCGCCCGGAGGCTCGACCTTGATGACGTCGGCGCCGAGGTCGGCCAGGTTCACTCCGCAGTACGGCCCCGCCACGATTTGCGAGACCTCGAACACCTTGATGCCATCCAGCGGACCCGGCATGTGTGACCCTCCCCCGACGCTTCGTGCGCTCCGGGCGTGTGCTCACGCGGCGACACTTCACCCGGCTCATGTACGCGCGGGCGCAAGCATACCCAACCGGGACTACGGCGTGGCGGCGGCTACTGGCAGTAGCCGGCGTTCTGGAGGAGCTCCGCCTGGCGGAACGCGAGGTTGATCCACTCGTTCACCGAGACATTGCTGAACGCGATCTCCTCGGTCGTGTCGGCGGCCTCGATGATCACTTCCTGGTCGCGCAGGGCGTCGCGGAGGCCCTCGTACGTCTGGCGCAGCAGTTCGTGCAGGGTCGCGGTGCGCTCCGGCGGGTCGATCAACCCGAGCTGGTCGAGCGCGACCGTCACCGCGAGGAACTGTCCCGGGAAGATCGTGGTGGCGCGCTCCTTGCGCTCCTCGATCGACAGCTCCTGCGGGTCGCGCGGGTCGCCGCTGGCGAGGAAGTCCGAGGCGAAGGTGCGGGCCAGCGTGCAGACCCTGGCGCCCCACACGGCGACCTCGAGGTCCTCGCCCTCAAGGCCGGGGTCGATGGTGGCGGTGGGGGTGGGCGTCTGCGTCGTGATGCCTGCTGCGGCGGCGGTGGTGGGGGTGGGCGTCGGGGCATCCTCGGTGGTGGTGCCGCCGCCGCAGGCGGCAATCACAAGAGAGATGATCATGAGCGTGATAGGCAAGGCGAACGGCTGTGAGTGCTGCATCCTGGGCCGCCTGGAGATCATGAGTGCGCTGCCCTCGCTGTCCGGGTGAGCCGCGGTCGCGGTGGGACGCGGGTGCGCTATCCAACAGTCTAGCTCGCGCACCCCCTGTGTGGCGGCTCTGCCCGGGGCAGCTCGTCCGAAACACAGGCGCAACGTCCCGGCAAGAAATGCGTCACTCAGTCTTCATCGAGGGGACACCGCGGCGTAACCGCCCCTGCCTAGTGTCATCGCTGGAAAGGGGGGCGTGTACGTATGAGAGTGCGCTATCTGGGCCCTGCAGCAGTAGTGTTGGGCGGCGGGGCCGCGCTGGTCGCAGGGACCGGCGTTGCAGCCGCGGAGGATACGGTCGAGAGCCTGGCCGGGGCGATCGACATCGCCTGGCTGCTCATCGCCGGCATCTTGGTGTTGTTCATGCAGGCCGGATTCGGTCTGGTCGAGTCGGGCTTCATCCGCTCGAAGAACGTCACCAACATCCTGATGAAGAACGCGCTGGACCTCTCGTTCGGCGCCATCGCCTACTGGGCGGTGGGGTGGGGCCTCGCCTACGGCACCACCGAATTCATCGACATCAAGTTCTTCGGCGGCGGCAGCTTCTTCTACGGAGGCGAGGACGCCGACTACGCCGGGTTCTTCTTCCAGTTCGCCTTCGCGGCCACGGCAGCGACGATCGTGTCGGGCGCCGTCGCGGAGCGGACGAAGTTCGCTGCGTACCTGGTCTACACGGTGGTCATCACCGCCGTGATCTACCCGGTCATCACCCACTGGGTGTGGGGCGACGGTTTCCTCAGCGCCTACGCGGGCGCGATCCAGTTCGGCGACAACGGCATGATCGACTTCGCCGGCTCGACCGTCGTCCACTCGGTGGGCGGCTGGGCGGCGCTGGTGGGCGCCATCATGGTGGGGGCTCGCCGCGGCAAGTTCGGCCCGGGCGGCATCGTCAACGCGTTGCCGGGTCACTCGATGCCGCTGGGCTTCCTCGGCGTGATGATCCTGTGGATCGGCTGGTACGGCTTCAACGCCGGCTCGACGCTCGGCCTGAGCGGCGGCTTCGCGGACCTCGCGGCCCGCGTAGCGGTCACGACGACCCTCGCGGCGGGCGCCAGCGCGGCGACGGCGATGGTCATCTCGCGGCTACGCACGGGTCACTCGGACCTGTCGCTTACGCTGAACGGCGTGCTGGGCGGCCTGGTCGGCATCACGGCCGGCTGCGCCACGGTGGAGCCGTGGGGCGCGGTCGTCATCGGCATCGTCGCCGGTGTGATCATCGTCTACGGCGTGGAGCTGCTCTACAAGTTCCAGATCGACGACCCGGTGGGCGCGGTGCCGGTGCACCTGTTCAACGGGATCTGGGGCACGCTGGCGGTGGGTCTGTTCACGACCCAGGCCAACCTCGCCCCGAACTACGCCGACTCGGCCAACTACGGCCTGCTGGTCGGTGGCGGAATCGAGCAGTTGCTGTACCAGGTCATCGGCGTGGTGTCCGTGGGCGTCTGGACGGTGGTGACGTCGATCATCCTGTTCGGCATCATCAAGTACACGGTCGGCCTGCGCGTCGACGAGTCCGAGGAAGAGAGCGGCCTGGACGTGTCGGAGCACGCCATGGAGGCGTACCCCGAGTTCACCGGTGGTCGCGACCCATTCGGCCCGCACTTCGGCGCTGCGGCGCTGCAGTCGGGCGGTGCACCCATCGCCGGCGGCGCTCCCATGCCTCCGGACGACGCAGGGTAAGGGGGAGACACGATGCAAAAGGTTGAGGCGATCATTCGCCCCGAGAAGCTGGAGATCGTCAAGACGGCACTCGAGGAGCTCGACCACGCTGGTATGACGCTCACCGAGGTCCGCGGACACGGCAAGCAGCGGGGCGTGACCGAGCAGTGGCGGGGCCGGAGCTTCTCGGTCGAGTACCTCACGAAGGTCAAGATCGAGCTCGTGGTCAAGGACGAGGATGTGGACCCCATCATCGAGCGCATCGTCGACGCGGCGCGCACCGGTGAAGTCGGGGACGGCAAGATCTTCGTCAGCCCCGTCACCCGTGCGATTCGCATTCGCACCGGCGACAGCGATGAGGCGGCTCTGTAGCCGCCGAGGACCAGGAAGCCGAGAGCCAGGACCGTGTCCCCGAGCGTGAGCGACTGGATTCCAGGAGCCGCGCTCGGGGCGCGGTCGTCGGGCACGGCGACCCCCCTCGAAGCGCCCACGGTGGGAGTGTCCCGGTGAGTGCACAGACGACATCCGACGTGTTGCCGGTGACGCGCATCGCTACCGGCGACCTGGTCATCGACCGGGAGCGCTACCTCGTCACCGTCGGGGAGCGCACCGCGGAGCTCACGTACATGGAGTTCGAGGTGCTCTACCTGATCGCCGCCGCGGACGGGCGGGTGGCGTCCTACGAGACGCTGGCCGAGGCGCTGTGGGAGGACGCCGGTGGCGACCACCGCCGCCGCCTCGCAGTGCTGGTGTCGCGCATTCGCTCCAAGCTCGGCCATGGCGCGGACTATCTCCAGACCGTGCGCCAGGTGGGATACCGGCTGCTGGCGCAGGAATAGGGCCACCGGGCCCGATCACGCGCTACGATGGCCTGAGCCGCGCAACGCGCGGCTCGTTCACTTCGCGGTATCGAGGCGCCATGGTCACGCGGGACCTCCATCAAGTCGCCATTGTCGGTGCATACAACACGGTGCAGGCACGCCACCTGCCGGACGAGACGTCCTTCTCGATCACCCTCGACGCCGTACGGGGCGCCCTTGCCGACGCCGGCATCGCGGCCGCCGACGTCGACGGGCTGAACATCACCACCGGGACCGGCGGGGGCTCGCAGAATCAGCGCGACTGGGTGCACCAGTTTGGCGGCCGGCCGATGTGGATGGGCGCGCAGTCGACGGGTATACCCGCCGTCCTCGAGGCAGCGTCGGCCATCGCCGCCGGTTACTGTCACACCGTCGTGCTTGCGAACGGACAGGCGGGCGCCTACACCGAGCGAGCCTCGACGGCCCCGTGGACGCGGCCGAGCAACGAGTTCGTCGAGTGCTGGGGGCTGTACACCGCGGCCGAGTTCGCGCTCATCGCCCAGCGCCACATGCACCTCTACGGCACAAAGCCCGAACACCTCGCCGAGGTGGCTTCGGCCGTCCGGACGCACGGGGGGATGAACCCGGACGCCGTCTACTCGAACCGCGTGATCACGCCCGAAGACGTGCTCAACTCGCCGATGATCGCCGACCCGTTCCGCCTGCTCGACTGCGCGATGACCGGCGAGGGCGGCGCGGGCCTCGTGCTCACCACGGTGGAGCGCGCGCGAGACCTCGACGTGGAGCCGGTGTACGTGCTCGGCGGCGGCCTCGACCATCGAGGCCCCTCGTATGTCATGGCGCCCCTGTGGGACGTGGCAGGTGACGTGGGGCGCTTCGCCGCAGAGCAGGCCTTCGCCGCCTGCGGGCTCGGCCCCTCGGACGTCGACGTGTGCGAGTTCTACGACCCGTTCTCGTTCGAGGTCATCCGGCAGTTCGAGGCCTACGGCTTCTGCGGGCCGGGCGAGGGCGGTCCGTTCGTCATGGACGGCCGCGTCCGCATCGGCGGCGAGTACCCGATCTGCACGGACGGCGGGACGATGTCGTTCAGCCACCCCGGCACCGCGCAGCTGCTCCAGAAGGTCATCGCCGGCACGAAGCAGCTCCGAGGCACCGAGGGATCCAGGCAAGTCGGGGACGCGCACGTGGCGATGGTCAGCAACGGGGGCGCGGGCGCGCTGTTCACCGACGTCGTGCTGCTTGGCAACGAGCAGCCCTGATCCGATCGAGCGCGGCGAGCGGCACCCGGTATCATGTCCAGACCGAAGGAGATCGTCACGATGACCGACCAGACACCAACCGACCGCGACATCCGCCAGGCCGTCACCGAGCGCTACGGCGCGCGTGCGCGCGCGGCGCTCGGTGAGCACGCGGCCACGACCGCCGAGGCCTGCTGCGCGGCCGACGCCGACGGCCCGCAGCCGATGGCGCTCGAGCTGTTGCAACTCGTGACGCCCGAGGGGCAGACGTGCAGCGTCGATGGGGTCTGCGAGCCTGCGGAGGTGTCGTCGGACGACGGTGTGTGGGGCTCTGCACTCTACGACTCCAACCAGCTCACCGAGGTGCCGGATGCCGCGCAGCTCGCCGCGGCCGGCTGCGGCAACCCGACCGCGATCGCAGAGCTGAGTCCCGGCGAGGCGGTGCTCGACCTCGGCTCCGGGGGCGGCATCGACTGCTTCCTCGCCGCGAAGCAGGTGGGCGCGGACGGCGAGGTGTGGGGACTCGACATGACCCCCGACATGATCCAGCTCGCGCGCCACAACGCGGAGGCCGTCGGCGCCACCAACGTGCGCTTCCGCCTCGGCGAGATCGAGGACATCCCGTTCGCCGACGACACGTTCGACGTGATCATCTCGAATTGCGTGATCAACCTCTCGACCGACAAGCCGCAGGTGTTCCGCGAGGCGTTCCGGGTGCTCAAGCCCGGCGGCCGCCTGCGCGTCTCCGACATGGTGCTCACCGCGAGCCTGCCGCAAGACGAGCGCGCCGACCTCGAGTCGTGGGCAGGCTGCGTCGCCGGGGCGCTCGAGGTGGAGGACTACCTCGGCCACATCCGCGCCGCCGGATTCACCGACGTGCGCGCCGACTGCGCGGAGGAGACGCGCCCCGGCATCACCAGCGCCAACGTCACCGCCGTCCGCCCGGCATAGCCGGCCCCGGACACACGAGGTTCCAATCATGTGCCGCAGCATCAAGGTCTTGCGCCAGGGCTCCGTTCCAGCGACCGACGAGGAGATCGAGGCTGCTGCACTGCAGTTCGTGCGCAAGGTGAGCGGGTTCCGCAGCCCCTCCCGCGCCAATGCAGACGTCTTCGATGCGGCCGTCGAGGAGGTCGCTGCCTCCACGCGTCAGCTCCTCGCCTCGCTGCGCATCGGCGCCCGCACGTAGCCGCCGACGCCCCACGCGTGTAGCCCGAGGCAGCGCGCTCCACGCTCGTCATCAAGACGCGGTACGCTGGATCGGCCCGTACCCACCGCCGCGGGAGACCCGATGCCACGACCGTACCTGCCCGTACCTCGACCGATTGCGCGCGTCGCACTGACGGCACTCGTGCTGTGGGCCGCCCTGGCGGTCGCCTGCTCCGCCGACGAGGCGGATCCTGAGCCTGCCGCCACGACAGCGCCCGGAGTCGCTGTGCGGCCACAGCCCACCGCGGGCGCGGTCACGCCGCCCACCCGGACCCCGATCCCGACGCCAGCGGTGACCGTCACACCCTTCCCCACACGGACACCACGCGAGTGGCCCGAGGCCTCGTCCGAACCCATCGGCGACGCCGAGGCGCGCGAGCTGATGGACACGCTCTCCAACCCCGAAGCGACCGAAGACGCCCTCCGCCTCGCCCTTGCGCGCATCGTCCGCTCCGATGACGAGCGCTTCGCGGCGGTGCTCGTCGAGCTGCTGTGGGCGCGCGACACGCGCATCCTCCCCAGCGGCCTCGAGTACCTCGAGTACCACGACGCGCTCGAGGCGATCACCGAAGCCAACCTGAGCCCGAACCGCCACTACTGGGTGCAGTGGTACGGGGCCAGTGACCTGGAGCCGCCGCCGGGCTTCACGGGCTGGAAGGGCCGCTTGTTCTCGGTCATCGACGAGCAGTTCGGCGAGTTCCTCTCCGACGAGCATCCCTCGGCCATCCGCGTCGAGGAGATCCTGTGGGGTGGCGTGCTCGTCGACTCCATCCCGCCGCTCGAATTCCCGGACATGCTGCCGCCCGACGAGGTGGACTACCTCGAGCCGGACGAAGCGGTGTTCGGCATCGCCATCAACGGCGAGGCGCACGCCTACCCGCTGCGCATCCTCGACTGGCACGAGATGGCGAACATCGAGGTCGGCGGCGTGCCGATCTCGCTGGCGTACTGCACGCTCTGCGGCGCCGCCATCGCCTACGACGACCGCGGGCCGGACGGCGAGACGTACAACTTCGGGACATCGGGCTTCCTCTACCGCAGCAACAAGCTCATGTACGACCGCAACACGCGCACGCTCTGGAACCAGTTCACCGGTGAGCCCGTGCTCGGCCCGCTGGTCGGCAAACTGGACCTCGAGGGCAATCCGCTGCGCCTCAACCTGCTCCCGGTGGTGCTCTCGACGTATGCCGACTGGCTCGCGCGGCACCCGGACACCGTCGTGCTCGACATCAACACGGGCTTCCTGCGGCCGTACGAGCAGGGCGCGGCCTACGGCCACTACTTCTCGGTCTCGGAGACGATGTTCCCGGTGTGGCTCACGAACAACGAGCTGTTCCTCAAGGAGTACATCTACGGCCTGCGCATCGCCGGCGCGCGCAAGGCGTACCCCATCGACATCCTCGCCGACGAGCGAGTGGTCAACGACACCCTGGGCGGCCGCTCGCTCGTGCTGGTCACGGAGCGGGAGATCGACACCCTGGGCTTCGGCCGCGGGGTGGGGGCGGTGCTCTACAACTCGGGCGCCGAGGTACGTGCGTTCGAGCGCGGCGAGCGCAGATTCTACCCGGGCCCCGAGGACGGCACGGTCGTCGACGCCAGCGGTGTAGAGTGGGAAGTCACAGAGAACGCCCTCGTCGGACCCGACGGTGAGCAACTCGAACGCATCAGCGGCCACCTTGCGTTCTGGTTCGGGTGGTACGCGTTCTTCCCGGAGACCGAGCTCTACAGCGGCGGGTAGCCGTCCGCAAGGCAACCACCCCACGTCGCGGTCCACTCTCGCTGGTGGTGCTCACCACGCTTGCTTGCGAGGATGTCTGGACACTCGCCGGTGCCTCCGGGACTCCTGTCCCGACGCAACCCGCGATGGCGAGAGCAAGCTGAGCGCACCACCGGGAGGAAGCAGCGCATGGATGTCGTACGGGCCGCCGAGGGCGAGTCGGTCGAGAGCAGCGCCGCCGAGATCTTCGAAGGTGGGCACGTCTGGGCTCGGCGCATCGCGGGTGGCGACACGGGTCGGGGCGACCAGATGTCGTTCGCGATCGTGCAGTTCGCCGCCGGCGCGCGCACAAAGCCGCACAGCCACACCTCGGATCAGCTACTCTACGTCGTCGCCGGCATCGGCAAGGTGGGTGCGGGGGGCGAGGAGCACGTGATCAGCGCGGGCGACTTCATCCGCATCCCGGCCGGCGAGGACCACTGGCACGGCGCCGGCGACACGGGTTCGCCGATGTCGCACATCACCATCATGCTCGATGACTCCGTGTCCACGGTCACGGGCTAGAGCGACACCCAGAGACTCGCGAGGCGCATCCCATGGCAACTGCACGGCTCAGCGTTCACCTGACCCCTCGCTCGTCTCGCGAGGAGATTGTCGGCTTCCAGGAAGACGCACTCCGCGTGCGCGTCACGGCCCCGCCCGCTCGCGACCGCGCGAACCGGGCGCTGGAGCGACTCCTCGCGAGGCGGCTCGACCTGCGCCCGTCGGCAGTGCGCGTCGTCTCCGGCCACACAGTCCGGCAGAAGGTCGTCGAGGTCGAGGGGCTTGAGGAGGCGGAAGTGCGTTCCCGCCTCGGGGGCGACGCCGCTTAGGCGCCTGCCTGCAGGACCTGCATCAGCACGAAGATCAGGATGATCGCGACCATCGGCGTGATGTCCACCATGCCGATGCGCGGGACCACGCGCCGCAGCGGCCCGAGGACCGGCTCAGTCACTGCGTCGAGCGCTTTCACGATCGGGCCCTGCGGGTCGATGGGGAACCAGCTGATGATGGCGCGCGCGAAGATCGCGAACCACAGGATCTGGAGCATCAAGAAGACAACCGAGATCAAGATGGTCATTCCGGCTCCCTCAGGTCCTGGGCCCGCCCGTAGGCAGCCTCGATTGCATCGTCGAAGGCTGCGCGCAGGCCGGCTGCTTCCAGCTCGCCGAGCGCTGCTGCCGTCGTGCCGCCGGGCGAGGTCACGGCGTTGCGTAACGCCGCCGGGTGCTGCCCGCTCTCGATAGCGTAGCGCGCCGACCCCGCTACGGTCGCGAGCACGAGCGCGCTCGCGTCGGGGCGTTTCATCCCCAGCCGCACGGCTGAGTCAATCATCGACTCGATGACGAGGTACACGTACGCCGGGCCCGACCCGTGCAGCGCCGTTGCGAGGTCGACCGCGTCGTCGTCGTGGACCTCCACGACCGCGCTCGCGACGCCGCCGAGCAACTGCTCCACGCGCGCCCGCTGGTCGGCGGTGACCGCGTCACCAAGGAGGTAGACGGCGGCGCCCTCGCTCACTGCGGCCGGGAGATTTGGCATCACGCGCACCGAGGCGGCGTGGCCGCTGTGCTGTTGCACGTCGGACAGCGCCACCCCTGCCGCGATCGAGACGAGCACCGCATCCGCCGTCAGCGCCCCGGTCAGGCTCGCGGCCACGTCGGGCACGACATCGGGCTTCACGGCGAGCAGCACGAGGTCCGCGCCGATGCACGCGCTCTGCGGGTCGTCGGTGACGCGCACGCCGTGCTCGCTGAGCTCGGTGCGGCGGGCCTCGACGACCTCGGCGACGGCGATCTCGGCAGGCGAGGCGACCTCGGCGCGGAGGATGCCGCGCAGGAACGCCTCGCCCATGAAGCCGCCGCCGATGATGCCGATGCGCATAGGGTCTCCTCGCTACGAACGTCGCGGGCCGAAGATGACCCGCCCGAGCCGCACTACGGTCGCGCCCTCCTCGATGGCGACCTCGTAGTCCTCGGTCATGCCCATCGAGAGCTCGGCGAGGCCGTGCGCCTCGGCCAGCTCGCGCAGCTCGTGGAACATGGGGCGCACGAGCTCGGGGTCGTCGACCTGTGGAGCGACCGTCATCAGCCCGACCACGTCGACGTGGCGTAGCCCGGCAGTGACGCGAAGCAGCTCGGGCACCTCGGCAGGCTCGACGCCCTGCTTGGAGTCCTCGCCGCCGACGTTGACCTCGAGGTAGCAGGGGAGTGGCACTTCGGGATTGGGCGATCGGCCCTGCTCGGCGCGCTTCTCGATCTCGGTGGCGAGCCGGAGGGAGTCGAGCGAGTGCAGCACGGCGATGTGCGGCAGCACTTGCCGCACCTTGTTGCGCTGCAGCCCGCCGATGAAGTGCCAGCGCGGCGCGAGGCCCATGCCCGCGGCCTGCTCGGCCTTCGGCACGAGCTCCTGCGCGCGGTTCTCTCCGAGGTCGACCTGCCCGGCGGCGAGCGCCTCCTCGACGGCGTCGACGGGGTGCGTCTTGGTCACGCCGACGACGGTGACGCCGGTGGGGTCGCGACCGGCGCGCTCACACGCCGCCGTGATGCGCTCGCGGACGGCCTCGAGCCGAGTGGCGATGGTGGCTGTGCTGGTAGTCATGCTTCAAGGCTACGCCCCCCGCATGGCCGCCGCCAGACACGACGCCGAAACCGAATCGTGACCTCCTCGCCACCGGCTCTTCATCTCTGTCCGCGACACTGCCTGTGCGAGAGGCAGCGACTCCCGCCGGGGCCGGATGGCCCGCGGGAATCGATCTGCCCGGCAGATCCACCGCCCGGGCGCTCGATGAGGGCGCCCGAGGCGGATCGCCTGTTCAAGGTTTGACGCGCGGCGGGCGAAGATTGACTCCTCGAATAGACCGGGACCGGATTCACTGCTCGTCGAATGCAAACTGGAACGAATAAGCTACGAGTGAAACGTTCGGCACAGCCTTAGCAGCAATGACGAGTCGGGGGTGGAACGCGTTCGCGATCAGGATTCCCCTGACTCCACTTTCAACAGGCAAGTCCTTGCTGCCCATGTAGGACAGGAGTTGCGCGAGGGCTGGCAGCGGAGCGGTGCCCGCCTTGAGTTCAATCACCACCAGTTGGGCGTGGGCATCCCTGGCTGTGATGTCGATTCTGCCAGCCTCGACTACCAACTCCTTCCCCTCGTCGGCGATTCTCAGTCCGGGCTCGAGTTGCTCGATGTTCGAGCGCAACGCCTGCTGAAGGTCACGCTCTAGTCCAAACTTGAGGTCGGCAGCGGCTTCGTCCCCCTCGGCGGTTGTGTCGCCGCTATGCTCAGTTGCAGCTCCGGCACCGCCCCCGTAATGGGGATTGAGCGCGACATTCTGGTAGTTGAACACGTTGCCAGGGTTGTTCAGATCGCTTACCAGACCCGACTTCGCTTCCTCAGAAAGCCGATTCTGGAACTCCCCGTCCGCACTAAGGAACCAGCTTCGGTCGACAGCTTCCAGCCGCGTGATGCCCTTGTCGCTCATGAGCTTCAGAAGTGGCGAGACGCTCCGATAGTTGAGGACGCGTGTCTCCCCTCGCAGGATCGCCTTCTCAGCAAGCTCCTCAACTGAGAACTGACTGAGGAAGTCGCGGATATCCGTCCTCATGAGGATTGCCTTCGCTCCCGCTACCGCAGCCCAGCGAACGGGTCGTCGTCGTCGAGGTCGTCGCGCCGCTCACGGTGGCGGCGCTTGTCGTACCAGTAGATGCCGTACAGCATCGCGGCGAAGAGACCGACGGGGATGAGCGCGAGCGCGGGGTGCGTCGCGAGCGCGTAGAACAGGAACAGCACGAGCAGGAGCACCGCTATCAGGGCGGCGAGGCCTGGTAGCAGGATCTGGAACGCGATACGCGAGAGGAGCAGCACCTCGCGGCACCCGCCCGGTGCCTGCTCTTCAGGTTCGTACATGCTCCCAGCATAGCGGCGCATGCCGTCATGAGCCGCTACCATCCTCGCGCACTCGCCGGGAGGCCACCCGCATGCCCGACACCCGCGTTCCCGAGGCCTTCGACGCATTCCTCGCCGAGCCGCGCAATGCCATCATGTGCATCGCGCGCGGCCCCGGCCGGCCGCCCCATGCCACCCCCGTGTGGTACGAGTACCGCGACGGCGCGTTCCGCATCTCCATCACCCGCACGCGGGTGAAGTACCGCCTGCTCCTCGACGCCCCCAACGTGACGCTCGTCATCGACGATCCCGTGACGTTCCGCACCGTGATCGTCTCGGGCCACGCGGCGGTCGTGGACGACGACGCCTCGCTCGTCGCGCTGCGCAAGGCGCTGCGAGCCAGGTACGGCGACGTTCCCGGCGCCGACGCCGAGACCGACGAGGAGCTTGCCCGCGCCCTCCGCGAGGAAGAGCGTGTGGTGATCGTCGTCGAGCCGGAGCAGGTGCTGTCCTGGCCGGAGGAGTAGCCTCCGCCAGCCGCTACGAGCGTTGCCGCGGGTTCTTGAGCCCGGTCTCCAGCTTGCGCCGCACCTCGCGCTTCACGCGCGCTGCCAGGACTTCCTCGTGCGCGTCGAGGAACGCGCGGACGGCGTCCGGATCGCGCTCGGAGAGGGCGCGCAGCGCCCACGAGACGGCCTTGACGACCATGTCGTCGCGGTCGCCGGCGAGCCGCTCGCAGAGCGCGAGGGTGCGTGACGCGTCGCCCGTGCTGCCCGCGCGCTTCTTGTTGAGCGCCGTCGTCGAGACGAGCGCGGCGCGTCGCCACCAGCGGTCGGGTGAGCGCGACCAGCGGTCGATCAGGGCGTCGTCGAGCTGTCCCGCGAGCCACGCCGGGCCGGCGACGCGCACGCAGAAGGCGTCTACGGAGGCCCAGTTGTCGATGCCCGCGCCCAGCGCCTCGATGCCGTCCGCAGCGAGCGACGCGAGCGCCGTGCGGTGGCGCGACAGCAGGATGTAGGCGAGCGTCCGCTCGTCGTAGCCACCCGACTCGACGAGCCTCGAGGCCAGTTCTACCGCCGCATCCGGCTCGTCGCGCAGTCGCCGCGCGAGGTCGCCCGCGATGCCGGTGAGCGCCGGCATCCGCACGCCCCGAATGCGCATCGACGTCGCGTGGTAGCCCTCGCCGAAGGTGGCGCGCTCCGGGTCCGCCTCGGCATCGAGCCGCCCCTCGATCTCACCGAGGAGCGCGTCGAGGTTGGTGCTCACGGTCAGTGGGCTTCAGTCACCGCAGCGAGGCGGCGGGGAGGGATACTCACTCGCCTTCTTCTTCCATTCGCCTACGTCGATCGTCCAGCGACTCACTCTCGTAGTACCAGTATCGCGGGCCCGCAGCACTCCACTTGTCAGTCCACGTGATTCCGTGTCGTTGCATGATCCCGGTTGCAGCGGCGGAGAGCGAGGTCTCCTCACCCTCGAAGGTAATCCTGTTGTGCGAGGCTACATTGGCCGTGTATGGCTCCCCGTCGTTCGATATCTCCAGGTACTGGAATTGCAGTTCGGCTCCGGCCTCAATGCCGACCATCCCGAAACTGAATCGCTCACGCTTCTTGCGGGCCTGCTCCAGAGCGCGGCGTGCCTCCTCATCCTCGACGATGTCGTCGCGCGGGGTGACGTCGCGCCCGCCGGTCAACTGCATGGCGGCGCGAACATGCTCCGGCCCAACGCGGAAGAACTCCCGCTTCGGTCGAACACGTTGGGCGCCGAACACTTCGTGTAGCAGTCTTTCGGCCTCACCAGCGTTCTCGACTTCGACAGCCATCACGCACTCAAAGGGGATGGGGACGCTTGTGTTGTCGAGTTGCTGCAGCCGATGTTCGAGGTCGGCCGTCTTGCCGATCTTCACGAGGTCCGGCATTGCCGGGTTGGTGAGGCAGTAGACGATTCCGGTCATTGTGCTCCCCGCTCCCTGCCGCGATCGGTGAAGAGTATAAGTTCGGCGAAGATCGGTCAGTGCGCCTCGGCGACGATACCGGCTTCGGCGCGCTCGACGAGGGCGCGCAAGGCGTCGAGGTCGGATGAGGCGAGCTCGGGGTCGGCGTCGAGCATCGTCTCCGCCTCGCGCCGCGTCGCTTCGATGAGGCGGCCGTCGAGGAGCGAAGCGACGCGCAGCGAGGGGAGGCCCGACTGGCGCGTGCCGAACAGCTCACCCGGTCCGCGCAGCTCGAGGTCCGCCTGTGCGAGCTCGAAGCCGTTCGACGTGCGGGCCACGAGCGACAGACGCTCCTCGGCCTCCGGCGACGGGTCGTCTGCCAGCAGGAAACACGTCGAGGCGTGTTCGCCTCGCCCCACACGGCCACGGAACTGGTGGAGCTGCGACATCCCGAAGCGGTCTGCGCCCTCGATCACCATCACCGTCGCATTCGGCACGTCGATGCCGACCTCGACGACGGCGGTCGAGACCAGCACGGACGCCTCGCCGGAGGCGAAGCGCTGCATCACTGCGTCCTTGTCGCGCCCCGACATGCGCCCGTGCAGCAGCGCGATGCGGTCCGCCAGCTCCGGGAACTGCTCGGTGCGCAGTCGCTCGTACTCCTCGGTCGCGGCGCGCGAGACGACTGCGTCCGAGCCCTCGACGAGGGGGCAGATCACGAACGCCTGGCGGCCCGCGGCGACCTCCGCGCGGACGTGCTCGAACGCTGCGGGGCGCTCGATCGGCGTGAGCCAGCGCGTCTCGATCGGCGTGCGGCCCGGCGGCATCTCGTCGATGGTGGAGATGTCGAGGTCGCCGTACAGCGTGAGCGCGAGCGAGCGGGGGATCGGCGTGGCGGTCATCACGAGCAGGTGTGGTGTCTGCCGGTGCGTTTCGAGGGCCTCGACCGGCTCCTCCTCGTCCTCGGCGGCCACACCCCGGATGGCTGCCCGCTGCATCACGCCGAAGCGGTGCTGCTCGTCGACGACGGCGAGCCCGAGCCGATCGAAGTCGACGCCCTGCTGGATGAGCGCGTGCGTGCCGACGGCGATCTGGGCCCCGCCGTGCCGGATCGCGTCGAGGGCCGAGCGCCGCTCCTTCGCACGCGTGGAGCCGGTGAGCAGCACGACCTGGAGCTGCTCCTCGATGAACGGGAGCTTGACGACGCCGTTGAGCAGGTCGTCGGATCCACCCGACAGCAGCCTGCAGACGGTACGGAAGTGCTGCTCCGCCAGCACCTCGGTCGGCGCCATCAGCACGGCCTGGTGGCCGGCCGCGACGGCGGCCAGCATCGCGGCGAGGGCGACGACCGTCTTGCCGGAGCCGACGTCGCCCTGGAGCAGGCGGCCCATGGGCTGCGAGCGTCCGATGTCCGCGAGTACGTCGTTGAGCGAGCGCCGCTGCGCGCCGGTGAGGGCGAACGGCAGCGTCTCGAGGAACGCCTCGGCGGTTGCGCGACCCTCGAAGACCGGGGCGTTGCCGTGCTGTTCGCGCTCACGCTTGCGCCGCACGACGCCGACCTGCACGGCCAGCAACTCGTCGAAGGCGAGGCGCTGGCGCGCCCGCGCGAGTTGCCCTTGATCGTCGGGGTAGTGGATCTGGCGCGTCGCCTCGACGATGCCGGGTAGCTCGCGCCGCGCGCGGAGCTCGGCTGGGAGCGGTTCGCGCAGCCGGTCGGCGAAGCGCTCAAGGAGGTCGGCGATCGCTTCGCGCAGCGCACGTTGCGGCAAGCCCTGGGTGAGGTGGTAGACGGGCACGAGGCGCCCGGTGTGGCGGAGGTCGTCCGTGATGCGCTCGTACGCCGGGTTGTCGAACGTCGGGCGGCCGCGGTACGCGCGCACGCCACCGGCGATCGCGATCTCGGTGCCCGGCGGGAGCTGTTTCGCGAGGTACGGCTGGTTGAACCACACGACGCGAATGCGCGCGCCGCTGTCGTCGCTGATCGTCGCCTCGGTCGATTGCATGCGGCCGCCCCGGCCCATGCGGATGGCGCGCGCGCGGTCGACGGTGCCGCGGATGGTCTGCTCGTGGCCGATCCGGAGCTGCGAGATGGGTACCGTCTTCGAGAAGTCGTGGTGGCGGTACGGGTAGTGCCGCAGTGCGTCGGCGATGGTCACGACGCCGAGCTTCTCGAGGCGCGTGATGTGCGCCCGCCCGAGCTTCGTCCCGGCCTGCGCTATCGGGAGTTCGAGGGCCGCGGGCCCCGGGGGGATGGGCACGGCCGGAGCGCGCCGCTGAGCCTTCGACGTGCGCCGGGTCGTGGTCGCCTTCGTGCGCGCGGGTCCGCGCCGGCGCTTCGGAGTCGACCGGCTGCCTGGGCCGGCGGCGAGCGCGTGGACGACCGTGGCGCGAGCGCGGCGGAGCCACGCGCGACGCTCATCGGCGTCCAGCGAGCGATAGCCGGTCGCGGGAAGCGCCCCGACCATGCGGAGCAGGGGCGAGCCCGGGGGCTCGTCGCGTGCCTGCAGGCGCAGCATCTCGTCGAGCCCACCCTCGACGAGCGCGTCGGTGCAGCCGGCCTCGAGTTCGCGCTCGAGGACCATGCCGAGCATCTCCAGGTCGACGGTCACGTCGCGGCGGCGGGGGAGTTCTCCGTGGCGGTGACGACGGCGCAGGAGAGCATGCCGGGTCCGGTGTGGACGCCGATCGCGGGCCCTACCTCGCCGGTGACGAGCTCAGCGTTGGGCGCGATGGCGCGCAGCTCACCGGCGAGGTTCATGCACTCGGCGGGGCTCGCGCCGTGAGCGGCCATCATCTGCTCAATCGGCGCCAGCTCGGAGACGCGACGCAGCATGTCGGCTATGGCCTTCTTCTTCGTGCGCACGCGGCCGGCAGCTTCCACCTCGCCGTCACGCAGCGTCAGGAGCGGCTTCACTCGCAACAGCGTGCCGATGGCGGCACCCGCGCGCCCGATCCGTCCACCACGCTGCAGGTACTCGAGCGTGTCGACGAGGAAGTAGGTGTGGGTGCGTCGGAACCGGGCCACCGCGAGGTCGCGCGCTTCATCAAGGCTGGCGCCACCCTCAACCGCCCTCGCGGCGGAGATGACCCCCAGTCCCATCGCCAGCGTCACGAGCTCGGAGTCGACGTGCTCGATGCGCACGCCCTCCAGGCCCTGCGCGCCCTGCTGCGCCGCCCCGATGGTCCCGCTGAGCTTCCCGGAGACGTGGATCGACAGGATCTCCGTGGCCCCCTCGGCGGCGAGCTGCTCGTAGGCGGCCCGGAACGCGCCCGGCGCGGGCTGCGACGTGGTCGGCAGCACCGACTCGCGCTCGAGGCGCTCGAAGAATCCCTGCGACTTGATGTCGACGCCGTCGAGGAGCTCCTCGTCGCCGAACAGGACGCTGGCCGCAACGACGGTGATGTTGTGCTCGGCTGCCAGCTCAGGGCTGAGGTCGGCGGTCGAGTCAGTGACGATTCGAATACTCACGATAACTGGTCCATCCGCGTATGCGCGCTCGCTATTCGACGCCCGCGAGGTAAGGGTAGTGCGGCTGCCCGCCCATGACCACCTCGACCTCGACATCCGGGTGCGCGGCCTCGATGAGGTCGGGGAGGCTGTTGGCGGCGTCCTCGGGTGCGTCGGCGCCGAGGATCAGCGTCACGATCTCGCCGTCGTCGCCGATTGCCTCGGCGAGGCCGATCATCAGGGCCTCCTCGGGTGTCTCGGTGCGCGCCTTGAGCGTGCCGTCGACGAGCACGATCGAGTCGCCGATCTCCACGGCAACGCCGTCCACCGTGGTGTCGCGCACCGCCTCGGTGACCTCGACGTTGCGCACGGAGGTGGCCGCCTCGGCCAGCTCCTCGGCGAGACCTTCGAGGTCATCGCCGGGGACGAACGCGACGGCGGCTGCTAGGCCGGCCGAGACGGACCTGGCGGGCACCACGGTGATGCGGTCGGGCTCCTGGGTGGCGGCCTGTTGGGCCGTCATGACGACGTTCGAGTCGTTGGGGAGGATGAAGGTGTGCTCGGTGCCGGCGCGCAGCGCCGCCTCCAGCACGTCGCCGGCGCTCGGGTTGTTCGTCGCACCACCGTCCACGATGCCGGTGGCGCCGAGGTCCCGGAACGCGATCCGCAGTCCGTCGCCCTGCACGACGGCCACGAGGCCGACGGGGGGCGCCTCGCCGGCCGCGTCCTCGTGGCCCGCGGCCCACTCGTCGTGCTGGGCCTGCATGTCCTCGACCTTGACGTTCTGCAGCTCGCCGTAGCTCGCGCCGGCGGCAACCGCCGCCGCGGGCGTCTCCATGTGGACATGCACGTGCAGCGTGCGCGTGTCGCCGACGACGAGCAGCGAGTCGCCGCCCGCCTCCGTGAGCGCGCTCGTCAGTGCGTCGCGGTCGAGTGCGTCCCCGCTCACGAGGTACTCGACGCAGAAGCCGTGGCCCTCGTGTCCGACGCCCTCCAGCTGGACGGTGCCGACGGGCGTCTCTGGGGGCGGCGGCAAGTCCTCGCCGATCACGCCGTAGCGCAGCCCCTCGAGCAGCACCGCGACGCCCTCGCCGCCCGCGTCGACGACGCCCGCGTCCCGGAGTTGCGGGAGTAGTTCCGGCGTCCGCTCCACGCTGTCCCGTGCGGCAGCGACAGTGGCGTCGAGGACAGAGGCGAGCGATGGGTCGGCGGGCTGGCCCGCGACGGCGCCTTCGGCTGCCTCGCGCATCACGGTGAGCATCGTCCCCTCGACAGGGGTCGCCACCGCGGAGTACGCGGCGCTGGCCGCGGATTCGAGTGCGCCGAGGAGCTCGGATGGGCCGATGTCGGCGTTGCCCTCGCACCCGTCGGCGAGCCCGCGCACCATCTGCGAGAGGATCACGCCGCTGTTGCCGCGTGCGCCCAGCAGGGCGCCCTGCGCCATCGCGCCCGTGAAGGCGCCGACATCTGTGGCGGCTCCCTCCTCGTCGTCGGCCGCGCGGCGGGCGGCGCGCAGGGTGAGGAGCATGTTCGTGCCTGTGTCCCCGTCGGGGACGGGGTAGACGTTGATCGCGTTGATGGCCTCACGATTCAGCTCGAACCACTGCAACGCGACGTCGAGGGCGTCGCGGAATGCTTCCGCGTGCAGGCGTTGTGGTGGGGTCATCGCCTCGCCATTCCATATCCGCAATAGCGTGTCTTCGGGCGCAATGCTACGCTCTTTACCCCAATCGCGGATAACGAATGCATACGTTTCTCACGAGGTGGTTGCGATGGCGTCCGGCAAGTGTGACCTCTGCCCGAAGCGCACGAAGTTCGGGCGCAATATCCGCCACAAGCACTCCGGCCGCTGGGAGCGCAAGGCTCCTCGCACGAACCGCGAGTTCCGCCCGAACGTCCAGAGCAAGCGCCTGCTCATCGATGGGCGCATGCGCCGTGTGAACGTCTGCACGCGCTGCCTGCGCACGCAGCTCAAGCGCATGGCCGCGGGCAAGCCTGCCATCCCCGAGGGCGCGCTCGCGAAGGCGTAGCACCACTACCCAACTCGAAGCACTGTTGATCGGCGACTTCGTCGGCTACGACGCGCGTCCGATCGCCGCGTGCAGCTTGCCGATCGCCTCGGCGGGGGTTTCGCGGTCGTTGTAGACGGCCGAGCCTGCCACCAGCAGCGTCGCCCCGGCTTCGACACACATCGAGGCGTTGTGTGTCTTCACCCCGCCGTCGACCTCGATCACGAGCGAGGTGGACGCGGCGTCGGCCATTCGACGCAGCTCGCCGACCTTCGGAAGCTGGTCGACGAGCAGCTCCTGACCACCGCGTCCGGGGTGCACCAGCATCACGGTGACCATGTCGATCGCATCGAGCCAGGGCTCGAGGGCCGACGCAGGCGTGGGTGGGCTGATGGCGATACCCACCTCGCAGCCGAGCTCGCGCGTTCGCTCGATCTCACGTTGCGGGTCGGGAGCGGCCTCAATGTGGAAGATGAGCCGGTCCGCCCCCGCCGCGGCGAGCGGCGCGAGTTGGTCGAGCGGGTTGGTGACCATCATGTGCACCTCGACGGGCAATGATGTCGCGCGGCGCACTGCCTCGAGCACGAGTGGGCCGAAGCTGAGCTGCGGGACGAAGTGCCCGTCCATCACGTCGATGTGCATGAGGTCGGCTCCGCCAGCCTCGGCGGCCGCCACGTCGTCCGTCAGGCGGCCGAAGTCCGCCGTCAGGATCGAGGGTGCGATGAGGACGCGTTGCTCGCCGCTCACTCCGCCTCCTCGCGCAGGCGAACTCGTGCCGCTTCGCGCTGCTCGGCGACCCGCGCGGGCGCGGTACCACCGGTCGCGCTGCGTGCGGCCAGCGAGGCCTCGATGTCGAGCGACAGCACCTCCTCGCCGAAGGCGGAGTGGGCGGCGCGGTAGTCGTCGAGCGTGAGGTCCTCGAACGTCCGGGCGGTGCGCTCGCACTCCGCGACGAGTGCCCCGACGGCTTCGTGCGCCTCGCGGAACGGTACGCCGCGCTGGACGAGGTGGTCGGCAAGGTCCGTGGCGAGCGCGAAGTCACCCGCCGCCGCCTCGCGGCCGCGCGCCGCGTCGAAGCGCAGCGTCGGGAGCATCGCAGCGACCACCGCGAGCGTCGCGAGGAGCGTGTCGACGGTGTCGAAGAGCGGCTCCTTGTCCTCCTGCAGGTCGCGGTTGTACGCCAGTGGCTGGCCCTTGAGCAGCGTCAGTGCCTGTACAAGGTTGCCGATGGTCCGTGCGCTCTTGCCGCGTGCGAGCTCCGCCACGTCCGGGTTGCGCTTCTGCGGCATGATGCTCGACCCGGTCGAGAAGGCATCGTCGAGGTGGACGAGTCCGAACTCCGCCGAGGCCCAGAGCACGATCTCCTCGGCGAACCGGGAGATGTGCACCATCGTCAGCGCGGCGGCGGCGTGGAACTCCACGACGAAGTCGCGGTCCGAGACCGCGTCGAGTGAGTTGGCGGCGACGGCGTCGAACCGCAGCTCGCGCGCCACGAACTCGCGGTCGATGGGGTAGCCGACGCCGGCGAGCGCGCCCGAGCCGAGCGGGAGCACGTTGGCCGTGGCGCGCGCGGCGCGGAAGCGGGCGGCGTCGCGGGTCAGCATCTCCTCGTACGCCTGGAGGTGATGCGCAAGGAGCACGGGCTGCGCGCGCTGGAGGTGCGTGTACCCGGAAATCACCGTCTCCGCCTCGCGCTCCGCGAGGTCGAGCAGGGCGCGCCGCAACTCCCTGAGCAGCTCGGAAGCCTCGTCACAGGCGGCGCGCACGAACATCCGCAGGTCAGTCGCGACCTGGTCGTTGCGCGAGCGCGCCGTGTGGAGGCGCCGGGCAGGCTCGCCGATGCGTTCGGCAAGCGCGGCCTCGATGTTGAGGTGGATGTCCTCGCGGTCCTCGCGGAACTCGAAGTCGCCGGCGGCGATCTCCGCCTCGATAGCCCCGAGGCCCGCGATGATGGCGTCGAGATCGTCGGTGGAGATGATGCCCTGCGCGGCGAGCATCCGCGCGTGTGCGATCGAGCCCGCGATGTCCTCGCGGTAGAGCCGCCGGTCGAAGGCGATGGAGGCGCCGTACGCCTCGACGAGCACGTCTGTGGCGCCCTCGAAGCGGCCGCCCCAGAGCTTGGCCTCGCCGTCGGCAGGTGGAGTCGAAGGGTTGTCCCCGGTCATGGTTCGAGGCTACATCGGCGCTCCGAGGCGCGCGAGCGGCGCCATTGCCGCGCGCGGTATCTTCGAGGCGAATAGGAGGTGGCATGCCTCGACTGTTTCGCGTGGTCGTGCCCGTACCGGACATGCTGGCCGCCGACGCCTTCTATGAACGTCTGCTCGCCATCGAACCGGACGAAGTCACGCCGACGCGCCACTACTTCGACTGCGGCGGCGTGATCCTCGCGCTCGTCGACCCCTCGGCGCACGGTCGTGCGTTCAGGCCCAACCCGGATCTGGTCTATCTCGCCGTCCCGGATTTGGAGGCTGTGCTCGACCGGGCGGTCGAGGCAGGCGCGCAGCTCCTCGAAGATGACGACGTGGGGTGGGGCATCCAGCAGCGTGCGTGGGGCGAACGCAGTGCCTACTTCACCGACCCGTTCGGCAACCCACTGTGCCTCGTCGACGACACGACGCTCTTCACCGGAAGCGGCGAGTGAGAACGGCCGCGCTGAGTCCTCGGAGCGTCAGGCGTCGGGGCGGAGGTCGCCGATGTCGATGATCCGGCCTGTAGCCCGCCCGAACGTTCGGATCATGGCGCGGTCGGCCGTGACGACGGGGCAGCCGTGTTGGATGGCGAGCGCGACATACAGACAGTCATATACGGCATGACCGAAGGCGAACGACAGTTCAAGCGCCTGGATCGCGAGGCCGCCTGAGGGGATGAGCGAGGGGAGCGTCACGACAAGCCGATCCAGCGCGTCTCTCGCCTCGTCCGGAGCGAGATCATCTCTCAGGTGAGATCGCGCCCACAGCGCGTTCGTGACTTCGGGAAGGTATGCGTCGGGAGCAAGGAGCTGGACTTCTTCCCGCCGAGCCCGAGCGAGCAGAGCGAGAGCGACTTCTGAGTGCTCCTCGGGCAGCACCCACTTAAGCCCTACAGATGCGTCGACGACGAACTGGCCCGCAGTAGTCAACGATCGCGGAATTCGCGGATGATCGGCCAGCTCTCATCGAGCAGTCCGCCGTGGCGCTTCTCGATGCGGGCTCGCAGGGCGTCCATTTCGGGGATGATGTCCCGGGCGCGCTTCTGCCACTGCCGCTGTTCGACGTGCTTCTGGAGCGCCACGCGGATCACGGCATTCATGCTCGTGCCGCCCTCGGCCGCCTCCTCACGGATGGCCTCGATGACGTCTTCAGGGACATTCCTGACGGTGAGCTGCGACATGGGCTGCCTCAATGCATGCGAAGTGCCTGCGTATATGCAGGCAGTATGCATGCGTGGGGACGGCGTTGGCAACGCTCCTGCCGCGCCCGGCGTGCTCTGACCGAGGGTCGCCTACTCCTCGCCCGGCGCGGCGAGGCGCAGTGGATCCGTGGGCTCGCGGAGGAGCTGCTGGCGCGCCTGTACCTCCAGCGGCAGCCCCCACAGCTTGATGAAGCCGAGCGCCGCCTGCTGGTCGAAGTCGTCCTCTTTGCCGTACGTGGCCAGCGCGTAGTTGTAGAGGCTGCGGTCCGAGCGCGAGCCGACGGCGTCGGCGTGGCCGCGCCAGAGCCGCAGCCGCACCTCGCCGGTCACGTTGCGCTGCGTCGACTGCACGTAGGCCGCGAGGTCCTGGTGGTGCGTGCTGAACCACTGGCCGTTGTAGACCAGGTCGGCGTACTCCTGCGAGACCCGCGCCTTCATCCGCATCTGCTCCTTGCTGAGCGTCAGCGTCTCCAGCTTGCGGTGCGCCGCCAGCAGCGCGACCGCGGCGGGCGCCTCATACACCTCGCGCGACTTGATGCCGACGAGGCGGTTCTCGACCATGTCGAGCCGCCCGACGCCGTGCGCGCCGGCCAGCTCGTTGAGCTGGTCGACCAGCTCGACAGGGGTGACGCGCTCGCCGTCGAGCGTGACGGGGATTCCCTGCTCGAAGCCGAGCTCGACCTCGGCCGCCTCGTCGGGCGTCTCGCTGATCGCGCGCGTCCACATGTAGGCGTCCTCGGGCGGGGTGACCCACGGGTCCTCCAGCGCGCCCGCCTCGATCGCGCGGCCCCACATGTTCTCGTCGATGGAGTAGGGGGAGCGCTCGCCACCCTCGACGGAGATGCCGTGCCGGCGGCAGTACGCGAGCGCCTCGTCGCGCGTCCACTGGTGTTCGCGCGCCGTGCCGACGATGGTCAGGCCGGGCGCCAGCGTGGCGAGCGCCACGTCGAAGCGGACCTGGTCGTTGCCCTTGCCCGTGCAGCCGTGCGCGACGGCTGTCGCGCCGACCTCGCGCGCCTTGTCGACGAGCAGCTTCGCGATGAGCGGGCGGCCGAGGGCCGTCGCGAGGGGGTACTCGCCCTCGTAGACCGCGTTGGCCGCCAGCGCCGGGAAGGCGAAGTAGCGCATGAAGTCGTCGCGTGCGTCGACCACCGCGTACTCGATGGCGCCGGCCTCGTGCGCGCGCTGCTCGGCGCCCTCGAGGTCGTCGACGTTGCCGAGGTCGATGAGGAGGCAGATCACCTCGTAGCCCCGGTCCTCCTGCAGCCACTTGGTCGCGGCGGAGGTGTCGAGGCCCCCGGAGTAGGCAAGGACGATGCGTTCGGCCATGTTCTGGTGCCCTTCTCTATGGTCGACTGGATTCGGGTATCACTAAGGCGTACGCCGTGTCCACGGCGCGCTGGATTCCAACAGGTAGATCAGTTGACTCTCGCAACCTGCCTAGGTACACGCGGGCTTCGTCGTCCCGGCGGTCAACCAGTGCCTCGGCGGCCAGTCTGGCGAGTTGCGAATCGACCCGATCATTGAGCAGGTTGGCGGTGTCGAGCAGTACGGCTGGCGGTTCGGCGAACTCGCCGCCGTACGGTTCCAGAAGCCTATCTTGGCCTGCCAGTAGGACGCGCAAGACAGTTTCCCAGTCGGACAGGGCGGGCCGACCTTGGGCATGACGGATGGCCCAACCTTGGTCTTCTCCCCTGAGGCGATAGTGATGCGCGACATGCCCCATGATGAAACGTAGAGGCCATAAGGCATCGCCGTCGCTTCCCCCCGAGCGGATGGCGGACACAAGCCGCTTCGGATCGGGCTCGAGTTCTGGGACGGAAATCCGCGTGCGCCTGAACAGCCCCCTCGGCAGCAGGTAGCCAGCGAGCGCGTCCGCGACCTCGCGTCTCGTTCGAGGACCGTCGCGCGCCACCAGTTGTTGGCCTTCGGCGTCTTCCCACCATCGCGAAGTTTCCACGCCCCGTGTCACCTTGTCGCCGCATTCCGCATCGGGCGTCAGTCCTCGCCGGCCACCGGCGAGCCGAGTTCGACGATGATCCCGTCCGGGTCGCGCACGTAGGCGACCGTCTGGCCCCACGGCTTCTCGACAGGCTCCGCGAGGGGCGTCGCGCCCGCCTCGACGGCGTGTGCGTACGCGGCTGCGACATCCTCGACCTCGAAGCCGATCTCGTACCCGGCCGGTGGGAGCCCGGCGTCGTTCTGGCGGATGGGCGGGGCGAAGTTCTGCGCGGCCATCGAGTTCGCCGCCAGGCCCAGCGCGGTGTCGCCGGTCTCCAGCTCCGCGTACTCGCCGCCCGGCGCGGTGAAGCGCAGGCCGATGCCGAACGCGCGCTCGTAGAAGCGCACGGACGCCTCCACGTCGCTCACGTAGACGATCGCCCAGCGGAACTGCACGGAGCTAGCCGGTGACTTCGGCGATTGCGCCGTCGATGATGTCGACCGCGCTATCGATCTCCTCGGCGCTGACGTTGAGTGGCGGCATCATCCGCACCACGTCGGGGCGCACCGGGTTGAGCAGCAAGCCGCGGCTCACCGACTCCACCACGACCTGTGGCGCGATCGGCTCGTTGAGCTCGAGGCCAATGAGCAGGCCACGCCCGCGCACGCCACGCACGACGCTGTGCTTCTCGCCGAGCGCGGCGAGGCGGCTCGCGGCCTGGTCGCCGCGCGCGCGCACGTTGGCGAGCGTGTCGCCCTCGATGACCCGACGCAGCACGTGGGCCGCGGCCGCGGTGACGAGCGGCTGCCCGCCGAACGTCGTGCCGTGGTTGCCGGGCTCGAACACCGAGGCGTGCTCCTTCGACAGCACCGCCCCCACGGGTACGCCGCCGCCGAGCGCCTTGGCGCTGGTCATGATGTCGGGCTCGATGCCCGCCTGCTCGTGCGCCCAGAGCGTGCCGGTGCGGCCCATGCCGACCTGTACCTCGTCGAGGATGAGCAGCATGCCTTGCTCGTCGCACCACTCGCGGACGGCCCGCAGGTAGTTGTCGGCGGGGACGTTGATCCCGCCCTCGCCCTGGATGGGCTCCAGCATGACGGCGGCGGTGTGCTCGTTCGTGGCCGACTGGATCGCCTCGACGTCATCGAAGTCGACGTAGACGAAGCCGGGGATGAGCGGCTCGAAGGGCTCGCGGTAGGCGGGCGTGCCGGTGGCGGCGACGGTGGCCATCGTGCGGCCGTGGAAGCCGTTCTGCGCGACGACGATCTCGTGCGCGCCGTTGCGGTTCATCCGGCCCCACTTGCGGGCGAGCTTGAGTGCGGCCTCGTTGGCCTCGGCGCCCGAGTTCGCGAAGAACACGCGGTCCATCGAGGAGTGGTCGATGAGCAACTGGGCCAGCTCGATCTGCGGCTCGGTGTAGAAGATGTTCGAGACGTGGATCAGGGTGCGCGCCTGCTCCGCGATCACCTCGGCGAGCTCGGGGTCCGAGTGCCCGAAGGTGCATGAGGCGATGCCGGCGACGAAGTCGAGGTATTCCTTGCCCTCGTCGTCCCAGACACGGGTGCCTTCGCCGCGCACGAGCGTGATCGGCACGCGCCGCGCGGCCTGCATGTAGAGCTGGGCTTCCAGGGCCTGGGTATCCGTCACGCTGCTCTCCAGTACTCGTCGTGTTGTGTGGTTTCGGCGTGCCGAGGCACAACGGACAGCTTACCTGCCGTGCGCGTTGCGGGCTTGGCGTGGCCCCGCGAATCGGTGCGGGTTCGCGCTACTGCTCGTTCTGCAGCCGCTCGATCTCGTCCAGGATGGCGCGCAGCCGCTCGAGCTCCTGCTGGGCCGCGTCGGAGGCGTCCTGAGCCTGCTGCAGCAGCGTGTCGAGGTCCCCGGTTGGCACCGAGATCTCGCTACTGCTGTCCTCGCGCGGCTGGGTGGGTGTGGCCGGAGTGATCGTGCTGGAGCCCGGCAGCGACGAGGCACGCCTGCCAAAGACGACATCGAGCGAGCGCTGGAACGTCTGCTCCATCGCGATGTTGTTGCCGTTGGCGACGACGACGCGCTTGAGCTCCGGGATGCGCGAACTCTCGGCCTGCAGGTAGATCGGCTCGACGAACAGGAACGAGTCGCCGATGGGGATCATGAGCAGGTTGCCGCGGATCACCTCGGAGCCTGCGCCCTCCCACAGTGTGAGCTGCGCGGAGATGCCGGGGTCCTGGTCGATCCGCGCCTCGATCTGCGCCGGGCCGAAGACAAGGTCGTCGGTCGGGAAGCGATAGGAGCGCAGCGAGCCGAGGTTCTCGCCGTCGGAGCGCCCGGCAAGCCACGCGATGGTGTTCTGCTTGTTGCGCGGCGTGAAGGGCATGATGAGCGAGAACTCTTCGGTCTCCTCGCCGGGCAGCTTCATGATCACGTAGTACGGCTCGAGCGGCTGCTCCTGCTGGCGGAACTTCTCCGTGGGGATGTTCCACAGGTCCTCGCCGAGGAAGAACACGCGCGGGTTGGTGATGTGGTAGCGCAGGTACTGCTGCGCCTGGAGCTGGAACATGTCCTCGGGGTAGCGCAGGTGCGCCTGGAGGAACGCCGGCATCTCGTCGCGGTCAGTGAACAGGTCAGGGAAGATCTTCGCCCACGTTGTCGCGACCGGGTCGTCGGGATCCATCAGGTAGAAGGTCATATCGCCTGTCTCGGCGTCGACGACGACCTTCACGCTGTTGCGGATGTAGTTGACGGTCCCGAGGTGCTGCGAGTACGGGAAGTCGCCTGAGACGGTGTAGGCGTCCTGGATCCAGAGCAGTCCGCCATCGGCGATGACGATGTACGGGTCGCTGTCGAGCCGCAGGAACGGCGCCACCTTCGTGATGCGCTCCCCGAGCGAGCGGTGCATGAGCAGCGTGGACTCGCCCGTGATACGGCCGGAGATGAGCAGGTTGCGGTCGCCGAGCTGCCACGCGAGCGCGAAACGACGCAGCAGGTTGGAGAGCTGGATGCCGCGATCCGGCTGGTACGTCGTCGAGACGGTAGTCTCCCCGTCGGGGTAGTCGAACTCGCTCTCCTTCGTCTTAACGATGATGTAGTGGTCGGTCAGCTCGCCGAAGTAGATGCGCGCTCCATCGGCGGAGATCGGGATGGCGTCGCCGACGGGCGGGATATCGCGCGTGATCAGGACGGGCAGGCCTTCGGCCGTGATCTCGTTAACGGGCGCAACGACGGCGCCGAAGCCATGCGTGAACTGCAGGCGCTCCTGCGTCCAGCCGGAACCTGCGGTCTGCGATGCGCGCCGCAGGTCCAGCTCGCGCGGTGCGAGCATCACCTGGCGCTGCTCGCCGTCGATCATGTAGCGATCGACGTCCACGTCCTCGAACGTGTAGAGCGGGCGGATCGACTGGATCTGGACGAACGTATCGCGCGTGGGGCGGGCATCGAGGAGGCGGATGTTGGACAGCGTCGCCTCGTTGGCGGCGATCTCCTCCTCGGTCACGGCAGCATCGGCCGGGAACGTCGTGACCTCGATCTCGTCGAGGCCCCACGCGAGCCGCGTCATGTCGATGTTGCGGGCGATGTAGAGCTCTTCCTTCTCGATCTCGTTGGGGTCGACCTGGAAGGACTGCACGAACGAGGGGTAGATGAAGCCCCCGACGATGCCCGCCACGACCCAGAGGCCGATGGTGAAGGCAGGGATGCGCCAGCTCCCGCTCAGTACGGAGTTGGCGATGGTCGCCAGGCCGGCGAACGCGCCGAGCGCGACCATGGCGTAGCGCGCGGGCAGGCGCGCGTTGATGTCGGTGAACGTCGCGCCCGTCACGATGCCGAGCCGCGATGTCGCGAGGTCGAAGGCGGAGAGGTACGTCCCGATCGCGATCACCAGCAGGATCAGACCCACCAGCACGGAGATGTGGATGCGCATGCCGCGCGGGATCTGCAACTCGAAGCGCTGCAGCGAGTACGTCAGCGCGTACACGGAGCCCGCGCCCAGCGCGGAGACCACGAGCAGCGAGAGCACCCAGCCCTGGAAGAGGTGGAGCGCCGGCAGGTCGAACATGTAGAACGACACGTCGCGGTTGAACGCCGGGTCGTTCACGCCGAAGTCGACGGCGTACCACCACGAGAGCACCGTCTCCCACGACCCGGCGGCGACTGCGCCGAAGATGATCGAGAGGAACAGCGTCATCGCGAGCATGACGACGGAGACGACGCGCCTGATGGCGTCGGGATCCACGTCCTCGATGAACGACTCCTCGAAGCCTTCCGGCGCGAGCCTGCGCGCGAGCCAGATGTTGAAGCCGAGCACGACGAGCGTGATCAGCGTGCCGATCACGAAGAGCATGGCCCGAGCGGTCAGGACGCGCTGGAAGTTCCCCGCGAACTCGACGGAGTCGAACCAGAGGTAGTCGACGTAGAGCGACTTGGCGACGTTCGCCGCCACGAACAGCAGCACGATGGCTGCGAGCAGGCCGATCCATTTCAGCGAGATGGGTGAGCGGAAGTTGTTTGCTCCGCCGATCCTGAAGGGCTCGTCAGGCGGCCCCAGGGGGCCGCGGTCTTCCCGGTCCTCGAAGAAGCCCAGGGTTACACCTCAATCCGTGTGCCGAGCTGTTCGCCCGCTACGATCCGCTCCAGTGTACGCCGCGAGCGGCCCTGCGCCACGTGGACGCGCACCTGTTCCTCGGCGGCGCGCAAACTCGCGTCAATTTTGGGCAGCATTCCGCCCGCGAGCGTACCCGCCGCGCGCAGGCTCGATGCCTGCTCGCCCCCGAGCGTTGTGATGAGCGTGCCGCCATCGTCGAGGACGCCGTCGACGTCCGTCATGAACACGAGGAGCTGAGCGCGCAGGGCGCGCGCAATCTCGCCCGCCACGGTGTCGGCGTTGATGTTGAGCGGCTGACTCGGCGGCTCCAGCCCGATGGGGGCGATCACCGGGATCGCGCCGCTCTCGAGGATCGGGTGCAGCACGGAGGCGTCGATGCCGGTGATCTCGCCGACGAAGCCGAGCCGCTCGTCGGCGCGGCGCGCCTGTACGAGACCGCCGTCGACGCCGGAGACGCCGACCGCGCGACCACCAAGGCGCACGATCTCACTGACCAGGCGCGTGTTCACGACGCCGCGCAGCACGCCGACCACCACCTCCAGCGCCTCTTCGCTCGTCGCGCGCAGGCCGTCGACGAAGACGGCGGGGACATCGAGGCGTTCGAGCCAGTCCGTGATCATGGCCCCGCCGCCGTGGACGACGATGGGGTACATGCCGTTGCGGCGCAGCTCGACGACGTCGACGAGCGTGGTGTCCTCGTCGCCGAGGGTGGAGCCGCCAATCTTGACGACGACCATGCGGTCGCCGGTGATGGCTGAGTCGGTCATGTCGTGTAGTCCGCGTTGATGCTCACGTACTCGGCAGTCAGGTCGCACCCCCACGCCGTCGCTGTGGCGTTGCCCGCGGCGAGGTCGATGCGAATCGAGACCTCCTCGACGTCCATGGCAGCGGAGATTGTGGCCTCGCTCGTGGCGGCGGGCGCGCCGTGGTCGAAGGCGATGTGCTCGCCGATCCACACGCTCGCGGTGGCGAGGTCGATGGCCGCGCCCGAGCGGCCCGCGGCCATCAGCACCCGGCCCCAGTTCGGGTCGCGGCCGGTCACCATCGTCTTCACGAGCGGCGACGAGCTGATCGTGCGCGCACAGAGCCGCGCGTCCTCGACGCTCGCAGCGCCCTCGACGAGCACCTCGATCAGCGTGTTGGCCCCCTCGCCGTCGCGCGCGAGCTGCCGCGCGAGCGTCACCGAGACGGCCTCGATGGCGCGTTCGAGGGCGTCCGCGGCGGGGTGCCCGTCGGCGACGGGCTCACCGCCGGCCGCGCCGTTGGCGAGCAGCAGCACCGTGTCGGAGGTCGAGGTGTCCATGTCGACATCGATCATGTTGAAGGAGCGGTCGCAGACGCGGCGCAGCGTCGCCTGTAGCCAGGCGTGGTCGGCCGGGGCGTCGGTGGTCAGGAAACCGAACATCGTCGCCATGTCGGGGTGGATCATGCCCGAGCCCTTGGCGACGCCGCCGACGGTGTAGGTCCGGCCGTCGGCTTCAACGCGGACCGCCGCCTGCTTCGGGTGCGTGTCGGTGGTCATGATCGCGCGCGCGAACTGCTCGCCGCCCGAGTCGGAGACCTCGACGGCGTCGATGCCGGCCGCGATGCGGTCCATCGGCAGCAGGCGCCCGATCACACCCGTCGAGGCGACGAGCACATGCTGCTCGTCGAAACCGAGCTTCGCGGCGGCCAGCGCCGCCATGCGCGCGGCGTCCTCGACGCCCTGTGCGCCGGTCGCCACGTTCGAGTTGCCGGAGTTGGCGACGATGGCGCGCGCCGTGCCGTCGGCGGCGCGCTCGCGGGTGAGTCGCACCGGCTCGCCGACGACGGCGTTGCGAGTGTAGACGCCGGCCACGGTGCAGGGCCGGTCGGCGGTGAGGATGCCTACGTCGAAGCGCGGCTCGGGGCCATACGTCCGGATGCCGGCATAGCTGCCGCCCGCGACGAACCCCGCGGGCGCGGTCACGCCGCCCTCGATGGTCTCGATGTGTGCCTCGACGGCCTGTGCGGGGTTGGTCAAGCGTGGCTCCCGTCGAGGATCGAGTATGGCAGCGATAGCGCTTGTGCTCATGCCCGCCAGGCGCTTGTCGAGAACGGAGGCCGGAGCGGAGCCCCTCACCCTCACCGTCTTCCGAGGGCAAGGGAACAGAGCGTGGCTAGAGACCGATCTGCGGGCAGTGGGCAAGCAGAGGGCAGCGTTCGCACTCGGGGTTGCGGGCGTGGCACGTGCGGCGGCCGTGTTGGATGAGGTCGACGTGGAACGCGAGCATCTGCTCGGCCTCGAGCATCTCCTCGATCAGCTCGGCCTGCCGGTCCGGCGACGCCTTCTCCGGTGTGAGCCCGAGCCGCTTCGCGACGCGCCCCACGTGCGTGTCGACGGGCATCGCGGGGCGGCCGAGCGCGAACATCAGCGTCACCCCAGCGCTCTTGTGGCCCACGCCCGGCAGCGATCGCAGCCACGCCTTTGCCTCCTCGATCGGCATCGTCTCGAGGAAGTCGATGTCGAAGTCCGGAACGCGATCGCGCACCTCGGCGAGGAGCGCCTGCAGGCGCGGCGCCTTCGTGGGTGCGAGGCCGCCCGGGCGGATCGCATCTTCGACCTCGCTGGTCGGCGCCTCGATCACGGCGTCCCACTCGGGGAAGCGCTCGATCAGGCGGTGGAACGCTCGCCCCGAGTTGTGGTCCGAGGTGTGCTGCGAGAGCAGCGCGAGCACCAGCTCGGAGATCGCATCACCGTGCGGACGCTCCGGAGGACGCCCGTACGCCTCGTCGAGGATCGCGAGCATCTGGGCGATATTCCAGCGGTCGGAGCGCTCCTCGGGCGGCGAGGTTGGGAGACTGCGTGTCGATGGCATGGCGGCATCGTACGATGGGGCGCGCATGAGCGGAGGGATGGCGCGTGACGGCTGAACAGATTCGCCTCACCGACCTCGCATCCTGCGGCGGCTGAGCGGGGAAGCTGGGTCTCGCGACCCTGGCGCAGGTCCTGCGCCCCCTGCATGAGGTCTTCGCGCCCGGGCAGCACCCAGAGCTGCTCGTGGGCCTTGCGCCGTCCGATGACGCCGCCGTGTACCGGCTGAGCGACGACCTCGCGGTGATCCAGACGCTCGACTTCTTCCCACCGGTGGTGGACGACCCCTACATCTACGGCCAGATTGCGGCGGCGAACGCCATGTCCGATGTCTACGCGATGGGCGGCGAGGTGCGCCTCGCGCTCAACATCGCCGCGTTCCCGGAGGACCTCGACCCTGAGTTGCTCGCCGAGATCGTCCGTGGCGGCGCCGACAAGGTCGCCGAGGCGGGTGGTGTCGTGGCCGGCGGCCACACGGTCATCGACCAGGAGCCGAAGTTCGGGCTGTCGGTGATGGGCGTGATTCACCCCGACGCCGTGCTCACTACCGGCGGCGCGCAACCCGGCGATGTGCTGCTACTCACCAAGCCACTTGGCACCGGCATCCTGATGAGCGCAGCGGGCCGCGACGGCGCCGAGGCGGGCTTCGAGGCCGCCGTCGAGTCGATGTGCGCGCTCAACCGCCACCCTGCGCACCTTGCGCGCGCCGCGGCGGCGCACGCGGTGACCGACGTGACCGGGTTCGGGCTCGCCGGCCATGCCGCCGAGGTGGCGCAGCAGAGCGACGCCACGCTCGTGATTGACCTCGACGCGCTGCCGCTGCTGCCGGACGCGGCTCGCTTCGCCTCCGAGGGCGTGGTGACGGGAGGCGGGAACCGCAACGTCGCGCACCTCGGCGACCGTATCCGCATCCAGGGCGAGCCGGACCAGGCGCTCGTCGACGTGTTCTACGACCCGCAGACCTCGGGCGGCCTGCTCATCGCGCTGCCCCCGGGGGACGCCGAGGTGCTCAGCGAGGCGATCTCGGGCGGGGGCGGGGGATGCTGGCGCATCGGGCACGTCGAGGAGGGCCCGCCGCTCGTGGTGGCGCGGTGACGACGATGAGCCGGGTGGCGCTCGCGGTGCTGGGCCTCGCGCTCGTGCTGCTCGTGGCGTCCTGCTCCAGTGATGAGGACAGCGCGCCCGCAACCACACCCACCTCGACTGCCACGCCTACGCCGACCCCGACGCCGTTCGACCCGGCCGCTGCGATCCGTCAGTCCGCGGACCGCATGGAGGGCATCCAGCAGTTCCACTTCGTGCTCAACCACGAGAACGGCGCGAGCGAGATCGTGCGCGGCATCATGATGGTGTACGCCGAAGGCGACTTTAACGGCGCGCAGCGCATGAGGGCCGAGATCGAGGGCCAGCTCGGCACGGTGAAGTTCGAGACCGGCGTCATCGTGCTGCCCGAGGGGAGCTGGATCCAGAACCCCTTCGACCGCTCGTGGGAGTCCGAGGAGATCTCGATCGACGAGTTCTTCGACCCCCAGGACGGCGTCGCCGCGCTCATGCGCCAGGTGACCGAGCCCGTCTTTGAGGGCCGCGAAGAGGTCCGGGACGTCGAGACCTACCGCATCCAGGCGCGCGCCGACTCGGGCGACCTCGCGATCTTCCCGACGGCTACCCCGGGGTTCGAGATCCGCGCCACGCTGTGGATCGGCGTCGAAGACCTGCTCCTCTACCGCGTCGACGTCCACGGTGCGATCTCGGAGACCGAGTCATCGGACATCCTGCGCCGTCTCGACCTGAGCCGCTTCGGCGAGGACGTGGACATTGCCCCGCCGCCCTGATCCAGACCACGAGCACGCGGGAGACCTCGACGCGACCGGGTCGCGGCGGAGTTTGTGGCTGCTGGTCGCGGTGGCGGGCGGCGTGTTCATCGCCGCGGATGATCAGACCTCGGTGGTCACGGTGCTGCCCGCGCTCATCCCGGACATCGGGTTGGCCGTCGACGACTTCTTCCTCGCGTCGTGGATCATCAACGGGTACCTGCTCGGCTACATCGTGGCGCTGCCGATCGTCGGACGCATCGCCGACGCGCGTGGGCATGGGCGTGTGTATGCCGCCTCGCTGGGCGTGTTCATGCTCGGCAGCGCGCTGGTGGCCGCCGCGCCGGACTTCTGGTTCCTGGTGGCCGCGAGGGGCCTGCAGGCCGTCGGCGGCGGCGCTGTCGTGCCGGTCGCGATGGCGATCGTGGTCGGGCAGATGCCGCCCGAGCGCCGCGCGCTGGGCCTCGGCGCGATCGCCGCGGCGTCCGAGGGC
This sequence comes from Dehalococcoidia bacterium, assembly GCA_965208885.1. Classification (GTDB taxonomy): domain Bacteria; phylum Chloroflexota; class Dehalococcoidia; order UBA2979; family UBA2979; genus VXMT01. The sequence continues at coordinate 644,032 of CBDBPS010000001.1, read as the reverse complement.
GGGGCGCTCGTCGGGCCGCTCTGGGGCGGCCTCATCACGGAGTTGCTCGGCTGGCGCTGGATGTTCTGGCTCAACATCCCCATGTCGCTCCCCGTGCTCGGCGGCGTGTGGTGGCTCGCGCGCAACCAGCGCGGCCAGGGCCGCATCGACTGGCCGGGGGCCGCGCTCCTCGCGGCCGGGCTCGCCGCGCTCACCATCGCCATCGCCGACGACCCGATCGCGCCTCGCCACTGGGCGATCACGGCATCGCTGATCGCAGCCGCGGCGGCGCTCGCGGTCGCCTTCGTGCTCCGCCAGCGAGGGCTCGAGGAGCCGATGGCGCGGCTCGCGATGTTCGCGCCGAAGCCGGTGTGGAGTTCGGCGGTGATGAGCGTGCTCGTCGGCGCGGGCCTCATCACGGTGCTGATCAGCGTGCCGCTGTTCGTGAACCTCGTGCTGGTCGAGCGGCCGATCGACGGTGGGGTCACGCTCCTGCGCTTCACCGCCGCCGTGCCGGTTGGTGCGCTTGCGGGTGGGTGGGTGACGGGGCGCATCGGCCCGCGCCTGCCCGCGGCCGTGGGCGTGCTCCTCGGCGCGATCTGCTTTGCCGGACTCCTCCCATGGGAGGAGTCACTGCCGCAGCTGTGGCGCACGACGCCACTCGTCGTCGGCGGCTTCGGGTTCGGCCTCCTCATCGCCCCGCTCGGCGTCGCGGTGCTCAGCCACGTGCGCGACGACGAGCGCGCCGTGGCCGCCTCGTGGCTCACGCTCGCGCGCATGGGCGGGATGCTGGTGGGTACCGGCCTGTTGACCTCGCACGGCCTCGGGCGGTTCTACGCGCGCGCCGGCTCGATCGAGTTCGACTCCCCGGAGTTCGCCGCGCTGGTCACCGAGGCGCAGGTCTCAACGTTCCACGAGATCTGGATCGTCGCCGCGCTGGTGCTCGCGTTGACCGCCGGGTTGGCGTGGTGGCTGGGCGGGGAGCGTGTGGGGGAGTGGTGGGCGGCGCGATGACCGTGCGGAGCGACCGCGCGCCGGACAAGACGAGGGGCCGGCGGAAGCCGGCCCCTCGATGTAGTCGCTTCTGCGTGAGGGTCTAGTACATGCCCCCGGCAGCAGCCTGCGCGGCCGCCAGCGCCGCCGCGTCATTCGCGTCGGGCTTGTCGGTCACCAGGCAGTTCGTGGTCAGCACCATGCCGGCGATGGAGACCGCGTTCTCGAGCGCCGCCTTCGTGACGAGCGCGGGGTCGATGATCCCGAACTCGATCATGTCGCCGTAGCGCTGGCCCGCGGCGTCGTAGCCCTGGCCTTCCTCGAGGCGGCCAATCTCGCGCACGATCACCGAGCCGTCCTCACCGGCGTTGGCGGCGATGCGGCGCAGCGGCTCCTCCAGCGCGCGACGCAGGATGCGCACGCCCGTGGCCTCATCGCCCTCAAGCTCGACATCGTCAAGCACTCCGAGGGTGTTGAGGAACGCGACGCCGCCGCCGGGGACGATGCCCTCCTGCACGGCTGCGCGCGTGGCCGACAGCGCGTCCTCGACGCGGTGCTTCTTCTCGGTCAACTCGACCTCGGTGGCCGCGCCGACCTTGATGACGGCCACGGAGCCGGCGAGCTTGCCCATGCGCTCCTGCAGCTTCTCGCGGTCCCAGTCGGAGGTGGCGTTGTCGAGCGCCGCCTTGACCATCGTGATGCGCTCTTCGATCTGTTCCGAGGTGCCGTAGCCCTCGATGATCGTCGTCTCGTCCTTGGTGGAGACGATGCGGCGGGCGCGGCCGAGGTCCTCGGGCTGGCACGACTCGAGAGTGCGGCCGAGCTCGGGGCTGATCAGCTGTGCGCCGGTGATGGCGGCGATGTCGCCCAGGTTGTCCTTGCGGCGGTCACCGAAGCCCGGCGCCTTCACGGCGAGGGCGTTCATCGTGCCGCGCAGACGGTTCAGCGCCAGCGTTGCCAGCGCCTCGCCATCGACGTCCTCGCCGATGACCACGATCTCCTTGGAGCGCTGCAGCTGGCGCTCAAGCAGCGGGAGGATGTCGTTGATGGCCGAGATCTTCTGGTCGGTGACCAGGATGTACGGCTCGTCAATGACGGACTCCATGCGCTCGGGGTTGGTCACGAAGTAGGGGGAGATGTAGCCACGGTCGAAGGCCATGCCCTCTACGTACTCGATCTCGGTGACGATGCCCTTGGACTCCTCGACGGTGATGACGCCGTCCTTGCCGGCGGCCTCCATCACATCGCCGATGAGCTGGCCGATATCGCCGGAGGCGGCGGAGATCGACGCGACCTGCGCCATCTGCTCGCGTGTGGTGATGATCACCGAGTTCTTGCCGATCTGGTCGACGACGGCGCGGGCGCCGGCCTCGATGCCGCGCTTGAGCGCCATGGGGTCGGCGCCGGCGGCGACGTTCTTGAGGCCCTCGTGCACGATCGCCTGGCCGAGGACCGTGGCGGTCGTCGTGCCGTCACCGGCGATGTCGTTGGTCTTGGAGGCGATCTCCTTGGCCAGCTGCGCGCCGATGTTCTGGAACTCGTCGCCGAGGTCGATCTCCTTGGCGATGGTCACACCGTCGTTGGTGATGGTCGGTGCGCCGAACTTCTTGTCGAGTACGACGTTGCGGCCGCGCGGCCCCAGGGTGATGCGGACCGCGTCCGCGAGCTGGTCGATGCCGGTCCGCAGTGCGTGCCGTGCCTGCTCGTCGAACAGTAGTTGCTTAGCCATGCGCTTCAGTTCCCTCTCACTCGCTGCATCAAGGGCCGTACAAGAACGCCGCGGACCGCCCTCTGAGTCCCGCGACGCTGATTGCTTCCGCCTGTTAGCACTCTCACCTGTCGAGTGCTAAACGTTTGTACCCAATCGAGCCCCACAGCGCAAGTACCCACGCTTCCGATCCCCTCGCCCCCGTCTGCATGGCTGGGTCGGCGAGCCGAGGGCACGGCCCTCAACTCGCCTTGATGCGGGGACACCCCGCAGGTGGGGGAGAGGGTGAGGGTGAGGGTGAGGGGGTCCGCGGGTTGCGAGCGGCGATCGAGGAGACGCCGGGGCGTCGCCGGCCGGACCCTCACCCCCCGCCCTCTCCCGCAAGCGGGCGAGGGAGCCGGAGTCCTAGCGCTGGAGCAGCGGGGATCAGGCGACCCGGCGGCGTTTGAAGCGAACATCCACGTCGTAGCCCAGGACGCGCGCGACGGCGTGTAGCGTCTCGAGTCGCGGGCTGTGCTCGGCTGATTCGAGGCGAGCGATCGCGCTTCTCGTCACCCCGGCGGCGTCGGCAAGCTGCTGTTGCGTCCACCTCTTCCGTTCGCGCAGCGAACGCAGCTGGTCGATGATCGTCCGGCGGAGGCGCAGGGTCTCGTACTCCTCCTGGATCTCCGGATCGGCGGCGACCAGTTGCTCGATGTGTGCTCTGGCGTTCCTACCCATGACGTTCCCTCCAGTCAGCTAGTCGCCGCTGGGCCGTGGCCAGCGCTCGCCGATCGAGGCTCTGCGACTGTTTCCGCCACGCGTGAAGCAAGACGAAGCGGCCTGCGTGCCTGGCGTAGGCGATTCGGTGCGAGCGCGGGCGCAACTCGAAGATTCGGGCGATACGGTCGATGATCCGGGCGTCGGGCATTCGCAACGCGTCCCCGCGGTCCTCGAGTTCCACGATCAGATCGAGGATCGCTGCCACGTCGCGCTTACTCCCTGAGCGGCCGAGTCGTTCCACGTATCCAGCAACAGGTTCATCCCCCCGTGCAGTCTCGTAGTAGACGACCTCCGCCATGGGTCGAGCGTATCATATTTGTGACAACCGGGGCGTTCGCGTCCCGCGCGTGGGCGGACGCGGTGGCCGGGTGCGTGCTGTCGGTTTCCGGCGCGCAGAAGAACGCGCGCGCCGGTACTCCGAGGTTCCCTCGGCTGGAGCCCTAGCGCTGGAGCAGGGGCACGCCGCCACTGCGCCGCATCGGGTCGTCGAGGCCCTCGTACGGCGGGAACAGCGATTCGAGCTCGGCGCGGATCGGGTCGCCCTCGGGCAGGTACGGCGAGAAGTCGCCGTCGGGCTCGAGGCGCTCACGGACGCCGTGGGTGCCGAACTCGCGGATCTTGTCCTGCAGCATCATCAGGCCCTGCAGCAGCGACTCGGGCCGCGGCGGGCAGCCGGGCACATAGACGTCGACGGGCGAGACGAGGTTCACGCCGGGCAGGACCGAGTAGCCGTAGGCGAACGGGCCGCCCATGATCGCGCAGCCGCCCATCGAGATAACCCACTTCGGCTCGGCCATCTGCACGTACACGCGCCGCACGGCCGGGGCCATCTTCCAGGTCACCGTGCCGGCGACGATCATCAGGTCCGCCTGGCGGGGCGAGGCACGGAACACCTCGGAGCCGAAGCGCGCGATGTCATAACGCGAGGTCGCGCTGGCGATCATCTCGATGGCGCAACAGGCGAGGCCGAACATCGCGGGCCACAGCGAGGAGGAGCGCGCCCAGTTCATCACCTGGTCGACCGAGGTGAGGAGGACGTTCTTGCGCAGTTCTTCTTCGAGGTCGGCCGGTGCGACGTCCCTCGACGTGTCGAAGAGCTGCAGCCGTTGCCGGGTCTCGGGGCTCATGCCTCCGTCGCTCACCACGGCGTCACTCCTCGCTCCCGGCAGCCTTCCATCGGGCTAGCGCCCTTGGGCTCCGGATCGCGGCGATCGTAGCCGAACGCGCCGAGGGCGTCGAGGCGCGGTGCGTGGGCGCTGCCTCCCGCGCTATGCCCCGTTCGCCAGCCACGGCTCCCACTCAGCCGGCGCCTCGCTTACCGGGATCGGTGAGAGCGCGCGCATGCGCTCGATGATGCCGGGGAGCACCTCGAGCAGATGGTCCACGTCGGCGTCCGTGTTGTCGCGGCCGACGGTGAAGCGCAGCGAGCCGCGTGCCAGGTCGTCCGGAAGGCCCATCGCCACCAGCACGTGGCTCGGCTCGACGGCGCCGGTCGTGCATGCGGAGCCCGACGAGGCCGCGACGCCCGCGAGGTCGAGCGCGAGCAGGATCGACTCGCCCTCGACGTAGCCGACGACGGCGGAGACGTTGCCGGGGAGGCGGTGTTCGAGGTCCGTGGGGCCGGTGATGCCGAGCATCGGGACGCGCTTCGGGAGTTCCTCGATGAGGCGCTGCTGGAGGGCGCGCTCGTGCGAGAGGTCCGCCTCGCGGCGCTCCTGCGCGACCTGCACAGCGCGTGCCAGGCCGACGATGGCCGGTGTGTTCTCGGTGCCGGCGCGCCGGCTGGACTCCTGCCCGCCGCCGAGGATCTGCGGCGCGAGCGGCGTGCCGGAGCGCTGGTACAGGACCCCGGCGCCCCTCGGCCCGTAGAACTTGTGGGCCGTCAGCGTGAGCAGGTCCACGCCGAGACGGTCAACGTTGACGCTCATGTGCGCCGCTGATTGCACCGCGTCGGTGTGGACGACGGTGCGCGGGTTCCGCTCGTGTACCGCGCGGCTGATCGCAGCGATGTCGTTGAGCGCCCCGACCTCGTTGTTGGCGTGCATGATCGAGACGAGCACCGTGTCGTCGCGCACGGCGTCGGCGACGGTGGCGGCGTCGATGCGGCCGTCGGGGCCGACGTCGACGAGCGTGACCTCGGCGCCCTCGCGCTCAAGTTGCTCGGCGGTGTCGAGGACGGCGTGGTGCTCGGCGGCGTTCGTGATCATGTGCTGCCCACGCGCCCGGCTGGCGGCGAGCACCCCCCGCAGCGCGAGGTTGTCGGACTCCGAGCCGCCCGAGGTGAAGATAATCTCCTCGGGCTGTGCACCGATCCACGCCGCGACCGTGGCGCGAGCCTCGTCGATGGCCTGGGCGGTGCGCTGCGCCTCGACGTAGATCGACGACGGGTTGTGCCACACCTCGCCGAGGTACGGCAGCATCGCTTCCACGACCTCCGGTGCGGGAGGCGTCGTGGCGGCGTGGTCCAGGTAGACGCGGCGCGCTTCGGTCATCGCTTCCAGCATACCGCGTGGCCGGGCAGCCCTGCGCCTGGCGCCCGGGCTCCCCAACCTGCGTGGCCGAAACGTTGCCGCGTGCGTTAACGTGGAAGTGATGACCGTGCAGCGTCGGGCCGGCAATACGCGCGAGGCGATCCTCGAGATCCTGCGGCATTACGATGCCCGCTCCGTCGAGGAGCTTGCGGGCGAGCTCGAGCTCGCCGGTGCGACCGTGCGCCGCCACCTCGACGTGCTCATCCGCGATGGCTACGTCTCCGTCTCCGAGGTGCGGGGCCGCACCGGGCGGCCGCGCCACGCGTTCTCGCTTACCGAGGCAGGCGCGGACTTCTTCGGCCATCACTACGTGCGCATCACGCGCCGCCTGCTCCACGAGATCGCCTCGATGACTGCCGACGACACTGCGGGCCTCGATGGCGCCGGGCTCGCCGACCTGGTCTTCGACCGCATCAGCGACCGGCTCGCGGGCGAGTACGGCCCGCTCGTCGACGGCGCGACGGCGGCCGAACGCGCTCGGGACACCGCACGCCTGCTCGAGGAGGAGGGCTTCGACCTCGAAGTGGTCGAGGACGGTGGGGACCTGCGCGTGTTCTGTCGCGACTGTCCTTGTAAGCGGCTGCGGCAGACCGCGAACAGCCTCCCGTTCGACCGCGCACACGCCGACGGCTGCGATCACGACCGTCGCCTCCTCGAGGCGCTCATCGGCGCCAGCATGCAGCCGTACGAGGGCGGCGAGGTGCCGGCCGAGTTCTCCTGCGCGTACGTGGTGCGGCGACCATGACTCCCACCGACCGCAAGCTCACGCCAGACATCGATACCGTCATTGCAGCGATGGTGCAGCGCCTCGCCGACCAGTTTGACCCCGAGCGCGTCATCCTCTTCGGCTCGCGGGCTCGGGGTGACGCGAAGGACTGGAGCGACGTGGACTTGCTTGTCGTCATGCCGGACGGCACGGACCGTCGCGAGGCCGCGGTTGGCATGGGAGTGGCCCTCGGCGACCTGGCTGTGGCGAAGGACATCGTGGTCACGACGCCGTCCCACATCGCCGAGCGCGGCCACGTCATCGGTACGGTTCTTCGCCCGGCGCTCCGCGAGGGCACGGTGCTCTATGAGCGAGCCTGAAGGGGCGTCCGAGGCACCCCGCTGGCTACGCTCCGCCAGAGAAGACCTGCACATCGTCCGGATGGCCCTCGGTGAGGATCCACCCGTAGTCGGTCCCGCCTGCTTCCACTCGCAGCAGGCGGCCGAAAAGGCGCTGAAGGCTGCGCTCGTGCTAGAGGGGATCGAGTTCCCCTACGTCCATGACCTCACACGACTGCGCAATCTCCTCCCCGGGGGTGGTCCGGAGGTCCCTCGGATGTCGAGTTGCAGCGCCTGACAGAGTGGGGTGCAGAGTCCCGTTACCCCGGCGACTGGCCGGATCTCACGCCGACAAACGGCGCAGACGCCTGGGCCGGCGCGGTAGCTGTTTACGATTTCGTCACGGCCGAGTTCGAACGCCGCGGCGCAGCGGTGCAATAGGCGGCCACAGGTGGCGGCCGAGCAGTGAGGACTGCTCAGCGCGGCTCTGTGCCCGGAGTCTGAGCGTTAGACGGGCGAGGCGCGACCCACTATCATGTTGCTGAGCCGCGTGGCGCTGCCACGCTCTGCCCTGAGGGGATTCAGATGACCACCTTGTTCGAGCCACTGACCGGCCTCGTCACCATCACCGACCGCGCCGCCGACAAGGCGCGCGAGCTACTCGTCGAGAAGGAGCTGCCGGAAGGCGCGCTCCGCGTGTTCGTCGTCGGTGGTGGCTGCTCGGGCTACCAGTACGGCATGGCCCTCGCTCGCAAGGCCGAGGCCGACGACACCGAGATCGAGGCCGCCGACGGCGTCCGCATCCTCGTCGACGCGGAGTCGGTACCGCTGATTCGCGGCGCAGAGGTCGACTACGTCGATGAGCTCATGAAGTCGGGCTTCACGATCTACAACCCGAACGCGGCCGCCTCGTGCGCGTGCGGCTCCTCGTTCCAGGCGTCCCACGACCAACCGCAGGGCACGCCGAGGGCCTGCACCTAGACCGCCCGAGACGGGTACACACCGCCGGGGCCCCGCTTGCGGGGCCTCTTGGCTTCCCGCACCATCGATAGCAGCCCCGGCGCACGCGGAGGGAGCACGCGATGCAGGCATGGATCGTCGTCGGCTCGGCCGACAACTTCGAGTTGCTGCGCGAGCGCGACTTCGATGTCGCGGCCTTCAAAGCGTCGCGCACGAAGCAGGCATCCGAGATGCAGCCGGGCGACCGCATCGTCTTCTACCTGACGAAGGTGGTGGAGTTCGGCGGGGTCGTCGAGGTGACCTCGGAGGCGTTCGAGGACGACTCGGACATCGGCCTGCGCTCCGACTCGAAGGAGAACGAGGCCTTCCCGAACCGCATCCACACGCGCCCGCACGTGATCGCCGAGCAGGGCGACTACGTCGACGTGCGCGAGATCACGGACCTGCTCGACAAGACGCGGAAACTCGGGCCGAAGAAGCTCGGGATGGCGTTCCGCGGCAACCTCCACAAGATCTCGCAGGCCGACTACGACACCATTGAAGGCCTACTGCGCGAACGGGCGCCTGTCGCTTGAGCGCTCGGGCGCCGGCCCGGCGCAGCCCGTCCCGGGGTTCATCGGAGCAGTCATGACGCGGCCGCGCCACCCATTCCTCGACGCCCTCGATCGCGGCGTCGTGCTGGCCGACGGCGCCACGGGCACCGAGCTGGTCGCGCGCGGCTGGACGGGCCAGCCCGCCATGGCGGTGCTGGAGGCGCGCGACCTGGTGCGCCAGCTCCACGAGGATTACATCGAGGCAGGCGCGGACCTGATCCTCACCACGAGCTTCGCGGGCAACCCGATCCACCTCGACCCCGCCGGTCTGGCGGACCGCACCCGCGACATCAACTTCAACGCCGCACGGGTCGCGCGGGATGCGCGCGAGATCCGGGGCGTCGACGTGCTGATCGGCGGCTCCGTCGGACCCATCGGCCGCAGCTTCGCGGTCGGCACGGTCGCGCCGGAGCAGGCGCACGACGCGTTCTCTGAGCAGATCGGCTCGCTCATCGAGGGCGGCGTGGACCTCCTCGTGTTCGAGACGTTCCTCTCGCTGGCCGAGGCCCGCGTGGCCCTGGCCGCGGCCCGCGACCTCACCGACATGCCAGTGGTCGTCGCGCTCAACTTCGTCTCGGCGCTCACGACCTCGGCCGGCGAGTCCTTCCCGGAGGTGCTCGCCGCCCTCACGGCCGAGGGGGCGGACGTGGTGGGCCTGAACTGCGGCGTCGGGCCGCGTGCCGCCCTCGACGTGCTCGAGCAGGTCGCCGCCGCCGACCCGACGGCGCGACTGTTCGTCATGCCGAACGCGGGGCTGCCGCGCATCACCGGCGGGCGGCCGTTCTACCCCTCGTCGCCGGAGTACTTCGTCGACTTCGCGCTGCGCGCGAAGGACCTCGGCGCGGCGATCGTCGGGGGCTGCTGCGGGACCACGCCCGCGCACACTCGCGCGATGCGCGCGGCGCTCGACTCCGCAGAGCGCGTGCCCCCGACCGTCGAGGTCCTCACGCGCGGACACGCCCTCACGGTCAGCGACACGCGCGGCGGCGTGGGCGGCAGTGAGACACCGCCCGCGGAGGAGCCGTCCGAACCGGCTGAGCCCTCGCGGTTGCGCGACAAGCTCGCGGCCGGGCAGTACGTCGTCTCAGTCGAGATCGACCCACCCCGCGGCCACAACCCGCGCAAGGCGGTCGAGGGCGCCCGGATGCTCCGAGACGCGGGGGCGGACGCCATCAACATCGGCGACTCACCCATGGCGCGCGTGCGCATGAGCGCGCTCGCACTCGCGCTCCGCATCGAGCGCGATGTCGGCATCGAGACGATCATTCACCAGACCACGCGCGACCGGAACCTGATGGCGCTCCAGGCCGACCTGCTCGGCGCGCACTCGCTCGGAGTGCGCAACGTCATCGCACTCACCGGTGACCCGCTACCCGAGGCAGCCGAGTCCTCGGCCGTATGGGACGTCGACTCCGTCGGCTTCGTGCGCATCCTGAAGCGGCTCAACGAGGGCGTCGACTTCGCCGGCAACTCGCTGGGGCGCCCCACCGACTTCTTCGTCGCCTGCGCGGCCAACCCCACCGCCGACGACGTGGACATCGAGCTGCGGCGCGTGCGCTCGAAGCTCGACGAGGGCGGCGACATGCTGATGACGCAGCCCGTCTACGACCTCGCGACGCTCACGGAGTTCTTCGAACGCCTCGGGCCGGTCGACGTGCCGGTGCTGCTCGGCATCCTGCCGCTCATGTCCTCGCGCCACACCGAGTTCATCCACAACGAGCTTGCAGGCGTTGTCATCCCCGACGACGTGCGCGAGCGTATGCGCGCGGCGGGCGACGCCGGCGCCGCGGCCGGCCTCGAGATCGCCTACGAGCAGATCGAGGAGACGCGCGACTTCGAGTGGGTGTCCGGCATCTACGTGATGCCGTCGTTCGGCCGCTACGAGGTGGCCGCGGAGCTCGTCGAACGGGTACGCGCGACGGCGCAGCCTGCGCAGGCGGTGTAGCCTCCGGCGTATCGGCCGAAGGGGGCGAGCATGGGATCGAGCGTGCACAGACTGGAGGCCTGGGGCCTCATCGTCGGACCCATCCTGGCGCTGGCGTTCTTCCTGCTCGAACCCGGCGCGCTGATCTTCGACCCCGCCGAGTTCGGTGACGCCGATGCAACCGTGCGGGCGCTGGCCTCGAACGCCGCGATTGCGCATACCTCAGCGCTGATCGTGCCGCTCGGCCTGATCCTGATGCTGTACGGGCTGTCCGGTATCAATCGCGCAGTCGACGGCGACAGCATGGCTGCCGCGCTGTCGCGCCTGGGCATCCTGTGCATGACCGTCGGTGTATTCGGCTGGATCCTCGGTTCGGGGCTGGCCCACGTCATCGCTGCGACGGATCTGGACTCTGCGCAGGAGCTGGAGCGGGCGATCACGCTCTACCACGTGGACTCGGCCGTCGCGATCCTCTCGACGATGGCCGTCGCGTCGGGCTTCCTCGGGCTGAACCTGGGCCTCGCGGCGCTGCTTCCGTCGGGACGCCGCAAGATCGCCGCGGCCGCGGTGGCCGCGGTCTCGCTGGTCTGCCTCGTGGCGCTCATCATCGGTCACAACGTCTCCGACCCCTCGATGATCACAGTCGCAAGGCTCTGCTACTTCCCGTGGGTCGCGTGGACGGCCGCGCTCGGCGTCGGCTTCCTGCAGGGGCGGGAGCTCGAGTAGGGCACGGACCGTGACGACGGTCCTGACGGTGGGTCACGGCAACCTGCCGCAGGACGCGCTCATCCGCCACCTGCTGGGCGCGGGCGTTGTACGCCTCGTCGACGTGCGCTCGAGGCCGTACAGCCGCTGGCACCCACAATTCAACCGCCGTCGCATCGCCGAGGCTGCCGACGCGGCGGGCATCGCGTACGAGTGGACGCCCGCGCTCGGCGGCCGCCCCGACGACCCCTCGCTACGCACCGCCGACGGCGCGCCGGACTACACCCTCATGGCGCAGCACTCGCCGTTCCTCGACACTATCGAGGGCCTCGTCGCGGCCTCGGGCGAGGCGACGACGGCGATCATGTGCTCCGAGGGCGACCCGTCGCGCTGCCACCGTGCGCTGCTGATCGCGCCGCTGCTCGTCGAGCGAGGCGTGCGCGTGCGACACGTGCTGAAGGACGGATCGGTGATCGACGACGCGCCGGCCACGGCGCGGCTGCTGTAGCGGACTCGGCCGACCGTGGTCCGGTCAGCCGCCTGTCTGGCTCCGCACCTCCACCAGGCGCCGCTCGAGGCGGTTGAGTGACTCGCGCGCGGCCCGGAGCTCCGCGATCACCTCGTCGGCGGTCGTCGCCGTCTCCAGCTGCTGCAGGCGCTCCTGCTTTGCCTCGTCGAGGTTGTTGATAACGACCGCGATGAACAGGTTGATCGTCACGAACGAGCCCAGCACGACGAAGCTGAGGAAGTACACCCAGGCGAGCGGGTGCAGGTCCATGGCGACATACATGATGTCCGTCCAGTCCTCGAGCGTGACGACACGGAAGAGCGACAGCAGCGAGATGCCGAGGTTGCGCCAGTGCTCCGGGTCGTGCTCGTGGAAGAGGTGGAAGCCGACGATCGCGTAGATGTAGGTCAGCACGCTCATGACCGCCACGATGTGCAGCATCCCGGGGATGGAGCGCACCAGCGTCGAGACGATGAGGCGCAGTTCCGGCATCGCCGAGATCAGCCGCAGGATACGCATCAGTCGCGCCATCCGAGCGACGACTGCGAACGGCCCCACTGCCGGGATCAGCGACAGGACGATGATCGAGAAGTCGAAGATGTTCCAGCCGTCCTGGAAGTAGCGCTCCGACCGTGGCGCCAGCGCGAGCATCTTCATCGCCGCCTCCACGATGAACACCACGAGTGTCACCGTGTGCCCGACCGCGAACCATGCAATCCACTCGTCGCCGATGCGCTCGACGGTCTCCAGTCCAAGCAGCACGCCGTTGCTGAGGATCAGCGCGATGATGAAATACTCGAACGGTCTCGATGTCGTGATCCGTCGTGCAAGCTCCCGCATGTCCCGCCTATCCCTTTTCCCAGGCCGTTCCGGCCGTACGGCAATGCCCGCGCAGATCGACCGAGGGGCCAGCTTCGCGGATCGGGTCGCGCAGCGTCATCGGCGCGCCACTGAGCAGGCCGGCTCCATCCATGGCGCGGCTGCACTGCATTCTACGAACCTCGCCCGCTGCATCGGCCACAGGTGCGTCGCTGAAACCAGCACAGCCCAAACAGGGCCGCGCCCTCACGTCTGTTGTAGTCTCTGTTCCGGGTTCCCTCCGCGCGGCCATGCTGCTGCGCGGACCGCTGGAAGCAGGCGGCCATGACGACGATGAGCGGGGGCGAAGCGCTGGTGAAGTCCTTCGTGCGCGAGGGCGTCGAGGTCGTCTTCGGGATCCCCGGTGTCCAGACGTACGGGATCGTCGCCGCACTGCGTGACGAACCGGCGATTCGCCTGATCTCGACCCGCCACGAGCAGGCCACCACATACATGGCCGACGGCTACGCGCGCACCTCCGGGAAGCCCGGCGTGGCGTTCGTGGTGCCGGGTGTCGGGCTCTACAACGCTGCCTCCGGTCTGGCCACGGCCTACGCGCGCTCTTCGCCCGTCCTCGCGATTGTCGGGCAGGTGCCGCGCGCGCAGATCGGCAAGGGCATCGGCGCCGTCCACGAAGTGCTGGACCAGGCGGACACGGTGCGCAACGTCACCAAGTGGCGTCGAGGCGTCTCACGGCCCCGCGAGATCCCGCCTGCCGTGAACGAGGCGTTCCGGCAGATGCGCAGTGGGCGGCCTCGCCCCGTCCTGATCGAGATTCCCCCGGAGGCCGGGGTGGAGCAGGAGGACATCGAGCTGTGGGATCCGGCCCCGGTCTCGCCCATCGTGCCGAGCCCGGCCCAGCTCCGCGAGGCGGCGCAGGTGATCACGGAGTCGCGGCTGCCTCTGATCTACGCCGGCGGCGGCGTCGCACGCTCGGACGCCGAGGAGGCCCTCGTCGCACTGGCGGAGGCGACGAACATTCCGGTGGTGACCTCCAGTGGCGGCAAGGGCACGATCCCGGACGGCCACCCGCTGTCGTACGGCTCCTGCTTCAGCCCTCGCGGCGAGCGGCAGGAGATGAACCAGCTCTTCGAGGTGATGCAGTCCGCCGACGTGGTGATCGGCATCGGTGCGCGGTTCTCACTCGGGAATCCCGCCGGCAACGCCTCGACGCTGATCAACATCAACGTCGACGACACCGAGCTCACGCGCGTGCAGTCCAACACCATCCCGCTGCATGGCGACGCCCGAGCGACCATCGAAGCCTTGCTGCCGCACCTCGCCGAGGCGGACGCCGGCGACCGACCGTCGCCCGCCGAGTCGGTGCAGGCTGCGCGCAGCCTCATCGCCTACTACGACATCGGGCTCCATGAGCCGCAGTACCCGGTGATCGAGGCGCTGCAGCGGGGTATTCCCAATGAGGCGTTCATCGTCTGGGACGTCACGCAGTTCGGCTACTACGCCCGCACCCACTACCAGGTGCACCACCCCAAGACGTATATCGACTCCGGTTACCAGTTCAACGTCGGCTACTCGTTCCCCACGGCGCTCGGCGCGAAGGTCGCGAACCCGGATCGTCCCGTGGTGTGCATGGTCGGCGACGGTGGGTTCCTCTATAACGCCTCGGAGCTGGCTACCGCCGTCCAGCACGGCATCAACGTGATCACGGTCGTCTTCCGCAACGACTCGTACGGCAACGTGGCGCGTGACCTCGACATCGCCTTCGGAGGCACCTACGGGACCGACCTGCACAACCCGGACTTCGTCCGGTTTGCCGAGTCCTTCGGGGCTGTCGGCATGCGCGCGGACGACCCGCTCGAGCTGGAAACGCTGATCCCCGAGGCGCTGGCGCTGGAAGCGCCGGTGGTCATCGACGTGCCGTTCGGGGAGATGCCGATCCCGCGTGCCCCGCAGTTCGCGCCGCTCTACAACCTGCCGTGGACGCAGCCACAGGACGGCCTGATCGCGGACTGACCGGCCCTCGGCGCCGACGGTCGAGCTACGACTGCCCCCTGAACCACTCCACCGTCTTCGCCAGCCCATCCTCGAGGCTGGTGGTCGCCTCCCACCCCCAGCGCTCGCGAGCGCGCGTCGGGTCCAGGTAGATCGCCCGGGGGTCGCCCGGGCGATCGGGGGCGAACACCGGCTCCTTGTCATACCTGGTGAGCCGGGCAAGGTGGCGGAAGATATCGAGGGTCGGCACGCCGATCCCGGAGCCGACCTCGCACGTGGCGGGCTCACCGGTGGCGGCGAGGAGAGCGGCGTCGATGACATCGTCGACGTACACGTAGTCGCGGTACTGGCCGCCGTTACCAAAGATCCTCGCCGGGGCGCCCATGAGCATGCGCGTGGCGAAGATGGCGACGACGCCGGACTCCCCCGAGGCGTCCTGCCCGGGGCCGTAGATGTTGCCCGGCCGGAGCACCGAGAGTTCGAGGCCGAGGTGCTGGCAGATCGCGCCGAGTTCGTGCTCGGCCGCGATCTTGGAGGCGCCGTAGACCGACTGCGGCGCCACGGGCGTGTGTTCGCCCGCGGGGAGCTCATCGGGCTGGCCGAAGAGCGCGCCGCCTGATGAGAAGAAGACGAGCCGGCTCGCGCCGGCCGCGGCGGCGGCCTGGGCGACGTTCACGCTCCCGATCACGTTGACCAGGATGTCGGCGACGGGATTTCGCATCGAGATGGGTACTGAGGCCTGGGCGGCCAGGTGGAATACCACGTCGGGCCGTGCGTCGGTGATGAGTTCGCGGACCGCGTCGGCGTCGCGGATATCGGCGAGGTGCTCCGTGACTCCCTCGGGCGGTTCCCGGCGGGGTGGGGTGTTCGAGATGCCCGTGACGGCGCAGCCGTCCGCCGCGAGCCGCGCGGCGAGGTGGCTACCGACGAAGCCCGATGAGCCCGTGACCACAGCCCGCGCGATCGTGCTCATGCGCGCGACCGTTCTTCCGCGCCCGCCGCGTACGAGCGGTCGAGCAGCTCGATGAGGTGCAGCACCTCACCGGGTCGGCCGGCGCGCCGCAGCCCCGTCTCGATCTGCATGGTGCAGCCGGGGTTCGAGGTGACGACGACGCCCGCGCCGGTGCCCGCGATATCCGCCACCTTCGCGTCGAGCACCTCGCGCGACATCGCGCGCTGGACGGTGGAGTAGAGCCCGGCGGCGCCGCAGCAGCGATCCGGGGTCGCCTGCTCCTGTAGTTCGACGCCGGGGATGGCCGCGAGGATTGCGCGTGGCGCGTCGCGGATGCCCTGCGCGTGCGCGAGGTGGCAAGCGTCCTGCAGCGTCACGTCCTCCCGCACGCGGCCGAGGCCGCGCTCGAAGTCCTGCGAGGCGACGAACTCGAGCACGTCGCGCACCGTCGACGCGAAGCGTTCGGCGCGCTCGGCCCAGCGGTCGTCGTTGCGGAGCAGGCGGCCGTACTCCTTCATCGCGGCGCCGCAGCCGGCGGCGTTGACGATCACGGCGTCGACGTCAGCGTCCTCGAACGCCGCGATGTTGCGACGGGCGAGGGAGCGCGCGGCCTCGGCGTCGCCGGAGTGGGCGTGCAGCGCGCCGCAACAGGCCTGCGCGGAGGGCGCGACGACCTCGCAGCCGAGCCACGCGAGGACACGCAAGGTCGCCTCGTGCGTCTGCGGGTAGAGCTCGCCATGCACGCACCCGGTGAGCAGCGCGACGCGCGGGCCGGTGCCGTTGCGGTTCACGAGCTCGCCGGAACGGCGGAACGGCGTTCGGTCGAGCGTCGGAGCCTGCGCCTCGAGTGCCGCGAGCCGTTCGGGTACCAGCCGCGCGAGGGGGCCTCGCAGCAGCCGCTGCAGGCCCGAACGTGTGTAGAGCCGGGCGAGCGAGAGCGCCGCGCGCAGCACCCGCGGTCGCGCGACCACGTGTCGCAGCACGCGGCTGCGCATCGCCCAAGCGCGTGGGCGCGTCGAGGGATCGGCCATCACGGACGCGCGCGCGTCCTCCATGATGCGGCCATACGGCACGGAGGACGGGCACGCCGTCTCACAGGCGCGGCACTGCAGGCACAGGTCGAGGTGTGAGAGCAGGCGAGGAGTCGCGTCCACCTTGCCCTCCACCACGCCCCGGATCAGGTGCAGCCGCCCGCGCGGCGACTCGAGCTCCTGGCCTGTCGCGATGTAGGTGGGGCAGGCGGGCAGACAGAAGCCGCAGTGGATGCAGTTCTGGAGGTCGCTGAGCGCGGGTGCGTCGGGACCGACGAACCCGCCAGCGCGCGGCACCTCGGGCGATGCGGCGGCGCTCACAGTCCCGGCTCCCAGCGCCCGGGGCTGAGCGTGCCGGCGGGGTCGAACTGGTGCTTCAGCGAGCGCACGAGCGCGACCGCGCCGGCGCCGAGCGGATCGACGACCGCGCGCAGTGCCGGCGGCCCCGACTCGACGATGAGGAAGCCGCCCTCCGCCTCGACGTTGCGACGCAGCACGCGCACCGAGGTCACGTCGATTGCGGGCGCGTGCACCACGACACTGCCCGCGGCGATGTTGCCCCATGCCGTCGCGCCGAGGCCGCGCGCGGCCTCGATGGTCGCGGCGATGCGCGTCGCGGGGATGCCGAGCCGCAGCACGACGCCGTCGGGCGACCCGGCGAGGGCGCGCAGCCGCTCCCACGCGCCGGGCGGGGCGTCGTCCATGCCGCCGCCCGAGTCCTCGGCGAGCTCGCGGACGCGACGCGTCGCGGCGTCGATGGCCGACTCGTAGCCGGCGAGTTCCAGCAGCACGTGCGCGTGCTCCGGCAGGCCGAGCTCCGTCGCAGCCTCGGGCGCGAGGACGGAGAGGGCGCGCGCCGGCAGGGCAGCGTCGCGCAGTTGGGTCGCGAGCCGTGCGGCATCGCGCACGCTCGCGCGGCGCACGGCGAACGAGCGTGTCGCGGGTGGCAGCGGCACGAGCTTGAACGAGGCCCCGAGGATCACGCCGAGCGTGCCGAGCGAGCCGGTGTGGAGTCGATGCAGGTCGTAGCCGCTCACGTTCTTCACCACGCGACCACCGGAGCTCACGAGGGAGCCGTCGGGGAGCGCGACCTCCATACCGATCACGAGGTCGCGCGCGGCGGGCACGTGGCCTCGCCAGGCACCCGGCCGGGCCGTTGCGAGCAGCCCGCCGATGGTCACGTCGTCGCCGGGCGGGGTGTCGGCGGGCAGGTACTGGCCGTGCTCGGCGAGGTGCGCACGCAACGCGCGCAGCGCCATCCCCGCCTCGACCTGCACCGTCATGTCGGCCGGCTCGTAGTCCACGATGCCGTCGAGGCCGCGCATGTCGAGCGCGACGTCGTAGCGGTCAATGGGGCGGCCCATGTCCAGCGCGGTGCGGCTCCCCTGCGGTACGACGGCGAGCCCTGCATCGGTGGCGGAGGCGAGGAGGCTCGCGACCTCCTCGCGGGTGCTTGGCCGCTGCGCGATCTGCGGCGCAGCGCCGTCGATCGCGTAGTCGGGGGCCGCGCGTTCGCCCTCGGCGGGCAGTACGTCGCGCAGGTCGGCGGTCCCGGACGTCATGGCGGCTAGATGTACACGCCGGGCGCAGCGAGGTGCTGGCGCATCTCAGAGGCGTGTCCTGAGGCGCAGCCGTGCCCGGTCGGCAGCACCTTGCACGGGTTGAAGCGCTCGTCGGCGCCGAAGGCGAGGCGCAGCTTGCCCATCGCGTCGAGGTCGGCGTCGTCGAAGATCCACTCCATGTAGGAGCGCTTCTCCAGGCCGATGCCGTGCTCCCCGGTGATCGAGCCGCCGGCCTCGACGCAGACGCGCATGATCTCGCCGCCGAGTTCGAGCACGCGCTCCGTGGCGCCCTCGTCGAGTTCGTTGAACATGATGTTGGGGTGCAGGTTGCCGTCGCCGGCGTGGAAGATGTTCGCGCAGCGGAACCCGTAGTCGTCCGAGAGGGCATTCACCTTCGCCATCACCTCGGGCAGCTTCGTGCGCGGCACGACGCCGTCGAGGATGTAGAAGTTCGGCGAGCTCGCGCCGATCGCGCCGATGCCGCCCTTGCGGCCCTCCCAGAGCGCCTCGCGCTCCGCGGCGGACTCCGCCACGCGCAGCTCGCGCGCACCGGCCTCCTCGCACGCAGCGACAACGCGCTCCGCGTCGGCCGCGACGGCCTCGGGCAGGCCCTCCACTTCGAGGAGCAGCACAGCGCCGGCGTCGAGCGGGTAGCCGACGTGCATCTGCGGCTCGACGATCTGGATGATCTCCTGGTCCAGCATCTCGACTGCGACGGGCACAACGCCCCGGCTGATGATCGACGAGACGGCCTCCGAGGCCACCTCGACGCTGTCGAAGATGGCGAGCATGGTGCGCACCTCGTGCGGGATCGGGGTCAGCGCCACGCATATCTGCGTGACGATGCCGAGCGTGCCCTCGGAGCCGCAGAAGACGCCGCGCAGGTCGGGGCCCGGCACGTCCGGCTGGCGGCCACCGAGCCACGTCGCGGTCCCATCGGCGAGCACCACCTCGACGCCGAGCACGTGGTTGACCGTGCTGCCGTGCGCGAGGGTGTGGGGCCCACCGGCGTTGGTGCCGACGTTGCCGCCGATGGTGCAGATGCGCTGCGAGGACGGGTCGGGCGCGTAGCGCAGCCCGTGGGGCTCGCACGCCGCCTGCAGGTCGAGGTTGATGACGCCGGGCTCGACGACGGCAATGCGGTTCGCGGCGTTGAGCTCGACGATGCGCCGCATCCGCGTCATCGCGACGACGACGCCGCCCTGCACCGGGATAGCGCCCCCGGCGAGCCCGGTCCCCGAGCCGCGAGGCACGACAGGCACGTCGTGCTCGTGCGCGATGCGGACGGCGGCCGATACGTCGGCGGTGGAGCCCGGGAAGACGACGGCATCGGGGCGAGCGCGCTCGATCGTCGCGTCGTACTCGTACGCGATCAGGTCCTCAGGGAGGTGCAGCACGTGCATCTCGCCGAGGGCGTCGCGGAGGTCGCGGATCAGCACTTCGTTCGTCATCGCGTGGAGTGTAGCAGCGCGAGCGCGCGGCGGTTACGGCGCGCCACTACCCCTCGACGCCCGGGCCGGAGACCTCGCCGGCCGGCGTGACGACCACGTCGGCGTACTCGCCGCCGCGCAGCGTCGCGCCCGACGCGACGAGCGCGCGGCGCAGCGTTACACCCTCAAGCGTGGCGCCGTCGCCGACCACCACCTCGGCGAGGCTGCTCGCCTCGATGCGCGCTCGGCTGCCGACGAGCACCGGGCTGTGCAGCGTCGAGTTGGTCACGACGGCGTCGGGCGCGGTGTCGACCGCGTCGTCCGCGCGCGCGAGCAGCCGCGACTGGGCGTGGAGCAGGCCCTCGAGTGTCCCGCCGTCGAGCCACTCGCCGCCGAGGAGCCAGCCGCGCACGTCGCCGCCCTCGGCGAGCATCGTGGCGACGGTCGCGGTCAGGTCGGACTCGCCCCTCGCGTTGATGTACGGGTTCGTGCGCACGCGCTCCACGGCAGCCGCGGCGAGCACCCACAGCCCGACGAGCGCGAGGTCCGAGCGCGGCTCGTCAGGCTTCTCCTCGAGGTCCACTACGCGGTCGCCGTCCAGCACCGCCACGCCGAACGCGCGCGGGTCCTCGACGGCTTGCAGCAGCAGCCCGGCAGCGGCTCCGCTCGCCTCGAAGCCGTCGAGTAGTCGTGGATCGACCCCCGTGAGCACGGTGTCCACCGCAAGCACGACGACCGTGCGCCCATCGAGCGCGTCGCCGACCGCGGCGACGGCGTCGCCGGGGCCGCGCGGCTCCCGCTGCACAGCCGTCGAGACGCTGAGATCGGGTGGCGAGTGCGCCTCGACGTACCCGCGTGTGCGGTCGTCGTCGGGGCCGGTGACGACGGCGACGTCGCGCAGGCCGAGGTGTCCCATGAGGTCGAGCGCGTAGGCGATGAGCGGCCGGTTGAGCAGCGGCACGAGCGGCTTGGGGGTCGCGGGTGTGAGCGGCCGCAGGCGCGTGCCAAGACCCGCGGTGAGCACCACGCCGAGCGGTTCCATCGAGGCTCCCTCGCTGCGCCGATCCAGCATCGCACCACGCCCGCGTGCGCGTCGACGCGGCCGCCCGTGACAGGGCCCGCTGGTATGCTGACGTGGATGGCGAATCCAGCGCTCGAGTTGACCGCGGACATCGAGAATCCGGCGCTCAAGGAGTGGGCCGCGGTCAATCGCGCGCTGTTTTGGGGGCTGGCAGTGAAGAGGCGCTTTACTGGTCGAAGCCGCACGGGCCGCGGTTCCATACCGAAGTCGATCCGAGAAGGTATCTACTCGCGTGATGAATACATCTGCCAGTACTGTCTTCAGGAAATTGACCCGGAAGAGCTGACTATTGATCACCTTGTGCCGTTGGCGCATGGCGGGTTGGATGAGGTAACAAACTATGTCACCTGTTGTCGAACTTGCAATGGAATGAAGGCGGACCGGCCTCTCGAAGAGTTTGCCGATACAGTGGGTGTGAAGGTTGTCGACCTGCCCGTTCATGGGGATCCAATAATTGACAACGAAGAACTGCCGATTGAGATCAGGGTCATCCGGAAGCGCATCTTTGATCGTGCCCGGTTGGGTTCTCTGAGCTTCAGTGGGCGTTCAGCACAAAAGAAGATCGAAAAGGCCTACCGCGCAGAGTTCTGGGCTAGTCCACTCGGTCAGGAGCTAGAGGCGGAAGAGCCTGGTCTCCCGGGCCGCGTGCGGATAGTCATTCCTGAGATTAAGACCATCGCGGCGTCAGCTCGGGAGTATCTGCTGCTCGTGGAATTGGCCAAATCCGCGAATACCCGGGACTTGATAGGTACGGTGCTGAATGCCGACGTTGATATAGAGTCGCGTGTACGATCGATCGCCGACAAGAGTAGAGACGCCCCACTCGCGAAACGTTTGAAGCAGGCACTAAGACGCTTCGAGCGGGCAGTGAAGCAGAAGCCGGCGTACTAGGTTCTTATCCTCGCTGCGCTGATCCAGCATCGCACCACGCCCGCGTGCGCGTCGACGCGGACGCCCGTGACAGGGCCCGCTGGTATGCTGACGTGGATGGCGAATCCAGCGCTCGAGTTGACCGCGGACATCGAGAATCCGGCGCTCAAGGAGTGGGCCGCGGTCAATCGCGCGCTGCTCGAAGGGCGCCAGGTCATCGACCTGCGCAAGGGCGGTATCCGCGAGGAAGGCCACCGCTTCCGCATCCGCGCGCTGCGCTTCTGGCTCTACGACAGCTTCGAGCACCAGCGCCCAGAGCTGCTCCTGCCCGCTGCCTCCGACCTCCTCGATGCTGCGGTAGCCGCCTCGCCGCCAGCGGGCGTGCTGCGGTTCGAGGGATGGGCGGAGATCGTCGGGAGCGCGGCGCTGACCGAACCCGAGCACGTCGAGGCGCTCGAGGGGCTGCACGTCTGGACGCCAGACTACGCGGCGCAGCGCTTCCGCTGGCGGCCGAAGGCGCCGCTGCTCGTCCTCGTGCTGCGAGTCCATCGCCTGTACGAGCCGATCGAGGCGCCGATCCGCAGTGAGTACGCGAGCTGCACTTCGTGGGTGCCGATGCTCGACCTCCCGCCCGACCCGCGCGCGCTCACCTCGACACTGGTGCTGGACGACGCAGCGTTCGCGCGCCACGTCGGCGAGCTGCACGCCGCACTCCCAGGCGTCGAGTTCGTCGCTCCCAGGGTCGCCGTCGAGACGGGCCAGGGTCGTGGCTAGCGATTCCGACGAGGCCGTCCTCGCGGCGAACGAGGCCTTCTACCGGGCCTTCGCCGAGCGTGACACCGCCGCCATGGATGCGCTGTGGGCGCAAGACGCCCCCGTTGCCTGCACCCACCCCGGCTGGCCCGTGCTGCTGGGTCGCGACGAGGTGATGACGAGCTGGCGGGGCATCCTCGAGAACCCCGCCGCGCCCAGCGTCCTCGTCGGCGACGCCGTCGTGCACCGCCTGGGCGATACGGCGCTCGTGTTCGTCAGCGAGGTCGTCGACGGCAGCCCGCTCGCGGCGACCAACGTGTTCGTGCGCGAGGGCGACGCGTGGCGCATGACGCACCACCACGCGGGACCGGTGACGCTGCTGCGCACGCGCTTCGCAGGCTCCGTTGACCCGACGCCGGGCCGTCAGAACTAGCAGGGCGTTCCGAAGTCGGGGTTACCCGACAGGCTGCGCGAGGTCCGTGATGACCTCGGCGTTGGGGAGGCGCGCCAGCGCCTGCGGCGACACCTGGAGCTTCGTCGAGCGATCGCCACCGCCCACGATCACCGTGTCGAGCTCCATGACGCGCGCGTCGATGTAGAGCGGCAGGCCGTCGGGCAGGCCGAACGGCGTGACGCCGCCGATGAGCATGCCGGTGAGCTCCGCGGTCTCCTCAGCCGATGCGAACGACGCCTTGCGCGTCTCCAGCAGCGGCCGCACCGCGTGGTTCACGTCGAGCCGGGTGTTGGCGAGCACCACGCACGCGCAGAAGCGCCGCTCGCCGCGCTTCGTCACGACGACGATCGTGTTGCCGGACACCTCGAGGGGATAGCCGTAGTGCTCGGAGAACGCGGCGGTGTCCGCGAGGTCGGGATCCACCTCGATCACCTCGTACGGCTCATCGATCGCGTCGAGGGCGGCGCGGGCGCGTGTGCCAGGGTCGGCAGCAGTGGTCGGAGTGGCGTCGCTCATCCGGTGTAGTCCTTGTGCGGGAACTCGGTGTCGTGCCGTTCCTGGCAGTCGTGGCACACGGGGTGGGCGCAGCGCATGCACGCGCCCGGGGTCATCGCCCGGCAGTGGAAGCAGCGGGCCTCGCGCGGCGTGTCTCGATACGGCACGGCGTCACGATAGCAGCGCCCTCCCGCCGCTCCAACACTCGAGGCCGGCCGCCGGTCCCCCCTCGATGCAGGGCGCGAGCGCGGATAAGATATGCGGCGAGAGGAGGCGCCTCGATGGTCATTCACGCAGGCAAGCCCGATTACCGCTCCGCATTCGCCGGTCTGGAGTTCCCCGCGTCGAAGATCGAGGTCGTTCGCCGCTCACGCATGAAGGGCGGTATCGACCGCGAGGTCTTCGCCGTGCTCGACTCGATCCCGAACCGCTCGTACCGCGGCATGGAGGAGCTCGAGGAGGCTGTCCGCTCCGTCTACGTCGCCCGCGGCGAGTCCCCCGACGAACTCCCGGTCTAGCCAAGGCTCGGTACGGCGGGTCGTCTCGTGAGTGAACAAGCGCCCCCCCGCGATGTCGGCGCCATCATCGGCGTGATCCTCGGCGTCGACCCCGACCGCTTCGACACGATCCGCGACTTCTACGTCGATACCCTCGGCCTGCCGCTCCGCGTCGACCGGCCGGGTCACATCAACTTCCAGTGGGGCGATGTCCGCCTCACCATCAGCGCCCACAGTGAGGTCCACGGCCTCAGCGACGAGCCGCGCCGCACGATGCTCAACCTCGCCGTCGAGGACATCGAGGCGGTCGCCACGCGGCTGCGCGCCGCAGGCGTGACGTTCATCCGCGAGCCGAGCGCAGAGCCGTGGGGCGGCAGTATCGCCACGTTCGAGGATCCCGACGGCAACACGCTGCAACTTATGCAGCGCCCGCCCGGCATGGCGTAGCAGCCGCACGCTTCCGATCTGATCCCCTCGCCGGGGTGAGGGTAAGGGTGAGGGGGGCGCCCCTCGAAGAACGCCAGCCGTCGGAACCCCTCACCCCCCGCCCTCTCCCGCAAGCGAGCGAGGTGCCGGATCCGCTAGCGCACGAGCGTGATCAGTACAGTCAGCGTGAGCACGCTCAGCAGCGTCGAGGTGACGACCGAGCGCGTGACGAACTGCGGGCGTGCCGCGAACTCGGTCGCGAGGATGGTCGCGAAGACGGCGGTTGGCATGCCGCCCAGCACGATCAGGACGCGCTGTGTCATCCCATCGATGCCCAGCAGGTACGTCGCACCGAGGGCGATCGCGGGGCCGGCGGCGAGGCGGAGCGCTATCGCCGCGCCGGTGTCGACGAGGTCGCCTCGCCCGCCGAGTCCACGCCCGAGCTGCAGCCCGAGCACGACGAGCATCACGGGCACTGCCGCGCCCGCGAGCGACTCGATCGGGGCCGCGATGGTGACGGGCAGCGCGATGTCCTGGCTGCTCACGACGAGGCCCGCGGCCGCGGCGTAGAGCACGGGGTAGCGGAACGGCGCGGTCAGCGCGTCGCGCGCCGACCCGCCGGCCATCGAGGCGACGAAGACACTCGCCGACGCGGCGAGCGTCGCGACGCTGATGAAGTGCACCACGGCCACCTCGAGACCCGCGTCACCGAAGGCGAGCAACGTGACCGGCAGGCCCATGTTCCCAGCGTTGACCGAGGTCACGGAGAGCGCGAGGCCGGCCCGCAGTCCGGGGTCATGTCGCCGTGCGACGGACCACGCGACCGAGAGCGCGTAGCCGGCGACGAAGGCGATGATCGCGACGCCGACAATGCGGAGCGAGAGCGCCGCCGGCAGCTCCGTCCCGGACAGCGAATGGAAGACGAGCGACGGCGTGAACAGGAAGAAGACGATCGTCGAGATCGGCTCCACGGGGATGGGCCGGTAGCGGTCGAGTGCGGCGGCAGCGACGGCCACCAGCACGACCGGGAGGATGACGTCGAGGAATACTTCGAGCATCGCGCCGAGCGTCACTGCCTCGGGCGCTTCGGGCAAGCGATGGCGCGAGCGTGCGGGCTGTGGGTGCTACAGTTGCGCCCGAGGCGAGCGCGAACCCACTCCGGGGAAGGGGCCGACGATGGACGTCAGCGTGCGCGACAATGGGCCGTACGTGATCCGAGGCGAGGATGTGAAGATCCTCGACGCCGAAGGCAACGAGTTGCCGTGGGAAGGCCGGGGCGTGGCGCTGTGCCGCTGCGGCCAGTCCGAGATGAAGCCGTTCTGCGACGGCACCCACAGCCAGATCGGCTTCGAGAGCACCCCGCGCCCTTCGTAGCGTTCGAGGGGTTGGCGACCCCCCTGTGACCGACGACCGCGGGCCGATCGAGACGATCAGCGCCGTCACGCTCGCCGTGACCGACATGGCGCGGTCCTTCGCGTTCTACGAGTCGCTGGGCTTCCGCCTGCGCTACGGCGGGCCGGAGGCCGCGTTCACGAGCTTCGAGCTGCACGACAGCTACGTGAACCTCCAGCCAGGCACCACGCCGCCCACCCCCGGATGGGGGCGCGTCATCCTCCACGTCGAGGATGTCGACGCCATCTACGCGCGGGCGGTCGAGCTGGGGTACGAGCCCGAGGCGCCGCCGAGGGACGCCAGCTTCGGCGAGCGCTTCTTCCACCTCCGCGACCCGGACGGCCACGAGTTGAGCTTCGCGCGCCTCCTGAGCGAGATCGCCGGAGAGTAGCGTCCCTCTAGCCGTCGTGCGCGACGACGAGCCGTGCGAGCTCGTCCGGCCGCTCCAGTTCGAGCCAGTGGCCCGCGCCGTCGACGACCTCGAGGCGCGCGTTCGGCAGGGCGCCCTCGTACATGCGGCCGGCTTCGAGGGGCACGATGCGGTCCTCGGCGCCCCACACGAGCAGTGTGGGCGTCTGCACGGTCGGGAGCAGGTGCGGCAGCGCCGCGTTGTACATGTACGGCTTCCACGTCACGCGCGTCGTCATCTCGCGGTTGAGGTCCCATGCGAGGAGTTGATCGAGCTCGACCTCGCTGCCGAAGTGCTCCTCGAAGCCCTCGGCGCTCGCGAAGCCCTGGCGCACGTAGTCCTGGTGGTTCACGAGGAACTGATCGAAGATCTCGCCCTCGGCAGGCTTCACGCCCATCGCCCCGACCAGCGTGAGGCGGTGGATGCGCGCCTGCGCGACCGTGGCGAGCTCGGCAGCGACATAACCACCAAACCCCAGCCCGAGGATGCTCGTCCGTTCGAGGTCGAGCGCGTCGAGCAGCGCGCCCGCGAGGGCGGCGATGTCTCGGACGCCGCGGGCCCACTCGGGCCGACCGGACGCGCCCCAGCCCGGCAGGTCAGGCACGTGGAGGGTGAAGTGCTCGGCGAGCCGCTCGTGGCACGCCGACCACGTGTGGACGCCGATGTCGTGATGGAGGACGACGAGGGGGTCCCCGGAGCCCGCGCTGCGCACGTGCACGTCGCCACCTGCGACGCTCACGGTACGTTCGTCGTGGGTGGTCGCGGTTGTCATCGTGGCGCCTTCCCCGCGCTCGTCGGGCGTCACCATACACCGCGCCCGTGCGTGGGCGCGCGGGGCCGTACAGCGCCGGGTGAGCCGTTCGCGTAGACTCACTGGGGCGGAGGCTCACCATGACCACTGGCGACGTGACACGGCAGACCACGGCGGCGCACGCGGGCCAGGCGATGTCCGACACCGGCGGCGCGGCTACCGCAGCCGCCGTCCACTCGGGGCCAGACTGGAAGACGGCTACCGACGCCGTGCTGGCGTCGCTCGCTGGGGCCCCCACGCCCGAACTCGGCCTCGTCTTCATCGACTCGCGGTTTGCCGACCACTACGGCGATGTCCTGACACGCCTGCGGAAGCGCACGGGGGTTTCCAACCTCGTCGGCGCAAGCGGCGAGGCTGTGATCGGCCCCGGCGTGGAGGCGCAGATCGAGCCTGCCGTCTCGTTCCTCGGTGTCTCGCTGCCCGGCCTCGAGGCGACGACCATCGCGATACCCGCCAACACGCCGCTCGAGCCCGCGCTGGAGCGCATCGCCGCCGCGGGCGCACGGGCCTGGCTGATCTTTGCCGACCCGTTCAGCGTCGACAGCGAGGCGCTCGTGCGCGCCATCGAGGCGCGTGCGCCCGACCAGCCGCTGCTCGGCGGGCTCGCCTCCTCGCACGACATGCGCGGCGGGGCCGCTGTGTTCGCGGACGGGAAGGTGCAGGCCGGCGGGGCTGTCCTCGTCGGGCTGAAGGGCAACTTCAACCTCCACTCGATCGTGGCGCAGGGCGCCGAGCCGATCGGCCAGCCGTGGACCGTCACCGCCTGCGAGGGCAACGTCGTAACCGAGCTGGGTTCGAGGCGTGCGCTCGACGTGCTCCAGGACACGCTCGCATCACTCGACGCCGAGACGCGCGCGCGGGCGCAGCGCAACCTCCTCGTCGGCCTCGCGATGGACGAGTACCGCCACCAGCACGGCCGGGGTGACTTCCTGATCCGCAACATCATGGGAGGCGACCGCGAGACCGGTGCGATCTCGGTGAACGCCGTGCCGCGCGTCGGCCAGACGTTCCAGTTCCAGTTCCGCGACGCCGGGGCCGCCGACGACGACCTGCGGGCGCACCTCGCCATCCTGAAGCAGCGTCTGCTGCCGGGTGAGACCGTCGTCGGCGCGGTGCTCTGCGCCTGCAACGGCCGCGGACAGGGCCTCTTCGGCACGCCCCACCACGACGCGCAGGCGCTCGCCGACGCGCTCGGGCCCGTGCCGACTGCCGGCATCTTCGCCAGCGGCGAGATCGGCCCCGTGGCGGGCACGACGTTCCTGCACGGCTTCACCGCGAGCATCGCGCTCATGACCGCGCGCGCCCGCTAGCCGACCCGACGAGCGCGTCGAGGCGCGATGACGCAGGTCACGGTCACGTTCGCCCTCGAACCGGAGCTCGCCGACCGCATCCGCGCTGTCGACTCCTCGGTCCGCGTGCGCGTGCTCAACGAGCCCGGGCTGAGCGCCCTGGAGGGCGCGGGTCGCTTCCCGAGCCAGCGACAGGCCCTGACGCCGCCCGCCGAGATCGAGGCCGCGCTCGATGACTCCGAGGTGCTCTTCGCCTACTGGGGCGACGCGCTGGAGCAACTCGTGCGACCCGACGCGTTCCCAGCCTCGTTGCGCTGGGTGCAGCTCTTCACCGCCGGCGCCGAGCGCGTCGACCCGGCGCTGATCCGCGACTGCGGGCTGACGGTGACGACCGTGACGGGCATGCACGCGGTGCCGATCTCGGAGTTCGTACTGACCTACATGCTGATGTTCGCCAAGGGCTGGCCGGCGCTGCTGCGCAACCAGCTGGCGGTCTCGTACGACCGCTCCGTCGTGCCCGAGGATCTCGAGGGCAAGACGGTCGGGATCATCGGCATGGGCGCCATCGGGGTAGCCGTCGCGACGCGTGCGCGCGCCCTCGGCTGCCGCGTGCTGGGGATGCGCCGCTCGTTCACCGCGCGCGGCCCCGACGCTGTCGCCGACGAGGCCGTCCCGCCGTCGGACCTCGACTACCTGCTGGCGGAGAGCGACTTCGTCGTGCTGGCCGCGCCGCTGACCGGGGAGACGCGCGACATGATTGGAGCGGAGCAGCTACGCACGATGGGACCGCGGTCGTACCTGCTGAACATCGCGCGCGGCGAGTTGGTCGAGGAGCAGGCGCTGATCGACGCACTCCGCGAGGGGGTCATCGGTGGCGCAGCCCTCGACGTGTTCCACCGCGAGCCGCTGCCGCCGGAGAGCCCGTTGTGGCAGCTCGACAACGTGATCCTGACGCCCCACCTGACCGGCGGCCCCGCCGACTACGCCGCCCGGGCCACCGCCATGTTCTGCGACAACCTCGCGCGCTACCTCGCGGGCGAGCCACTCCACAACGTCTACGACCCAGGGCGGGGCTACTAGGCAGGCTGCTGCCGGGGGCGAGGAGATCAGAATCCGGCCCCTCGCCAGCGAAGCGGGAGAGGGCGGGCGGTGAGGGTCTGGCTCCGGGGCGCACGGCGACGGGCGAGCCCCCCTCACCCTCACCCTCTCCCCCCGCCGGGGGGAGAGGGGATCAGATCTGGATCCCCCCCTCTCGGGGAGGAGCAAGACTCGTGACTGCGGTGCCTGGCCCGAACACGGGCGAGAGGTTCGCAGTGCAGCGCGCGCCTGACCACTGCTCGCGGTAGGCTTGCCGCCATGGACCCCGAACTCCTCGCGCGCCTCGCCAACGCCGACTCGCTACACGTCGGGCTTGTGTCGGACACGCACATCCCCGAGGCCGGGAAGACGCTGTACCCGCAGGTCTTCGAGGCGTTCGCGGATGTCGACTGCATCCTCCACGCGGGGGACATCCACGACATCTCGCTCATCGACCTGTTCTCCGAGGTCGCGCCGACGTTTGTGTCGCGCGGCAACGGCGACGATGGATCGGGCGGGCGGCCCGTGCAGCCCGAGGATCCGAGGCTGCGCGAGGGGTGGTACCTGGAGCTGGCCGGGCTGCGTGTCGGCGTCGCGCATACCGTGCCGGTGCCGGACATCGGGCGGTGGACGCTGGAGGCCGCCATGGAGCGCTACTGCGGCCGCACGGACCTCGACGTGATGGTGTTCGGCGACACCCACACCGAGCAGGCCGAGGTGGTGCGCGGCGTGCTGTGCGTGAACCCCGGCTCGCCGACGTTGCCGCGCAACTACGAGCGCCGACTGGGCACCATCGCCTTCCTCGACATCGCCGACGGCAAGGCGACGGTCGACATGCGCCAGCTGACCGAGGACGGCCACGAGCCGTACGACTGGTCGAACTGGAAGCGCATCACGTAGCCGGGCCCCGGTCCCCGTCGTGCCGACGTCCACGCGGGCGGTATACCCTGCACGCCGAGGCGAGCGGGGAGGCGCACGATGGTGGACTACGACGCACGCACGGCGCTCGTCGTCATCGATGTGCAGAACGACTTCGCGCACCCGGACGGCTCGCTCTACGTGAACGAGGCCGGTGACGCCATCGTCGCCGTCAACGAGGAGATCGAGCGCGCCTCGGCGGCCGGTGCGGTCGTCGCCTACACCCAGGACTGGCACCCGGAGCACACGCCACACTTCGCACAGGACGGCGGCATCTGGCCCGTCCACTGCGTCGGCGACTCGTGGGGCGCGCAGCTCCACGACGAGCTGACCGCGATCGACGGAGCGCCGCGCGTCCGCAAGGGTGTCGACGGCGAGGACGGCTACTCGGGCTTCACGGTCCACGACGTCGCGCGCGACGAGGACGCACCGACGGAGCTTGAGGGACTGCTGCGCGACCGCGGGATCGAGCGCGTGGTCGTCGTGGGGCTCGCGACGGACTACTGCGTGCGCGACACGGCGCTCGACGCCGCCCGGCTGGGCTTCGAGACGACCGTGCTGGCGCGCGCGATCCGCGCCGTGAACCTCGAACCCGGCGACGGCGAGCGCGCGCTCCAGGCGATGCGCCTGGCGGGCGCGAACATCGAGTGACCCCGCCGCACGACCGCGAGGCTGCCGCGGGCGTCGACCTCGCGCTGTTCACCGACCTCTACGAGCTGACGATGCTCCAGTCGTACCAGGAGCACGACCTCCGCGCGCCCGCCACGTTCGAGCTCTTCGCGCGGACGCTGCCCGAGGGGCGTAACTACCTGCTCGCGTGCGGCCTCGACTCCGCGCTCACCTACCTCGAAGACCTCGAGTTCGGCACCGACTCGCTCGCGGCGCTGGAGCGGGTCGGGTTCCCGGCGAGCTTCCTCGACTGGCTCGGTGAGCTGCGGTTCACGGGCGACGTGTGGGCGATGCCCGAGGGCACCCCGGCGTTCGGGAACGAGCCGCTGCTGGTCGTCGAGGCGCCGATAGCGGAGGCGCAGGTCGTCGAGACGTACCTCATCAACCAGATACACTTCCAGACGCTCATCGCCTCGAAGGGCGCGCGCGTCGTGACCGCCGCGGCCGGGCGGCCCGTCGCCGACTTCGGCGGGCGACGCGCCCACGGCACCGACGCAGGACTCGCCGCCGCCCGAGCGCTCTACCTCGCCGGCATGTCGGCGACCTCGAACGTGGCGGCCGGCGCGCGCTACGGCATCCCGGTCACGGGCACGATGGCGCACAGCTACGTGCAGGCCCACGGCGAGGACTACCCGGCGTTCCGCGACTTCGTCGCCACCCACCCGGAGACCACGCTGCTCGTCGACACCTTCGACACGATCGAGGGCGTCCGCACGGTCGTCCGCCTCGCCGGGGAGCTCGGCGACGCGTTCCGCGTGCGCAACATCCGCCTCGACTCGGAGCCGCTCGGCGAGCTCGCCGTCGAGGCGCGCCGCATCCTCGACGCCGGGGGGCTCGACGCGGTGCGCATCATCGCGAGCGGCGGCCTCGACGAGCACAGCGTCGCCGACCTCGTCGCCGCGGGCGCCCCGATCGACGCCTTCGGCGTCGGGACACGCGCCGTGACCTCCTCGGACGCGCCGACGTTCGACGCGGTCTACAAGCTCGTCGCGTACGACGGCGAGGGGCGGATCAAGCACTCGACGGGCAAGGCCACGCTGCCCGGCCGCAAGCAGGTCTTCCGCCAGCGCGACGCCTCGGGCGTCGCGGCACGGGACATCCTCGCCCGCCACGACGAGCGCCACGAAGGCGAACCCCTGCTCGTGCAGGTCATGCGCGGCGGGGAGCGCATGCCGGTGGGCGAGGACTCACTCGAACGCGCGCGCGAGCGTGCCGCGTCGGAGGTCGCGCGCCTGCCGGCGCGCCTGCGAGGCCTCGATGACGCCTCGCCGCCGTACGAGGTGGTGGTCAGCGGCACGCTACGCGCGGACGCGGCGCGCCTCGGGCGGGCGTGGGAGGACTAGGCTTCGGGGGCCTCGCCGCCGCGCAGCTCTACGCGAGGGTCGACGCCGTCGATCGCGCGCAGCCGGTCGTCGAGCTCACGGAACGCGGGTGACGCGCGCCACGTGAGGGCTGCGTCGCGCGACTCCCACCAGCTCGTGAGCAGCACCGAGCGCCGCGACGTCCATCGATGCATCTGGACGCAGCCGGGGGCTGCGCGGCCGTCCCGGTCGAGGCGTCGCGCGAGCCAGAAGGCGCGCGGCATCGAGCGCATGCGCGGCAGGTGCCAGGCGGTGAGCAGCAGGACGGGGGCCGTCGGCGGATTCATGCGCGGACGGTAGCACTCAACCGAACTCGCCGAGGATGTGGGCGAGCAGTCGCAGCATCCGCCACCCGTCCCGCGCGGCGTGGCGCACGTTCGCCGGTTGCGGCTCGACGTGGTCGAAGAGGTCGAGGCGGTGGTAGAGCGCGGGCTCGTGGTCGGCAGCGAGCGCCTCCGACTCGACCCACGGCACGAACGCGTCGGCGCGGTCATGGAGCAGGTACAGCGGCGCGCGCAGCCCGCCGATGTGGCTGCTCGGGCTGACCCCCTCGAGGTTCGCGCGCGGCGTCGGCCCGAGGCCGTCGAGGAACGCTTCGGCCTCCTCGATCGTCGCCCCCTCGGCCAGCGCCTCGAATGCGGCGCGCCCCTCCTCACCAAGCGAGGCGAGCAGGGTATTGGTGACCGCACGCTCCGAGATGCGCGCCGGGTCCCACGCCTCGACGCCCTCGGTGCCGCGGAAGCTCTGCGAGAGCACCGAGGCGGCGAGGCTCGCAGCGTCGTAGTAGGGCCCGATGGCGACGACGAAGCCGACTCGGGCGGCGACCTCCGGCTGCGCCGCGGCAACGATGGTGAGCGAGCCGCCTGCCGAGAGCCCGACGTAGCCGACACGGTCGCTCCGCACGCGCGGGTGCGCGGCGAGGGCGTCGAAGGCCGCAGTGAGGCGATCAATCTCGACGGGCAGCACGACGGCGCCGTCGAGCTCGTCGGACTGGGTGAGGAGCACGGCGAAGCCGATGCGGGCGAGGCCTTCGGTGAAGCGCACCACGCGCTCGTCGTCGGCCTCGGCCGGGTCGGCGCCGAGCGCGACGATGAGCCCGGGTACCTCGCCGTCGCCGGCGGGGAGCGTCAGCACCCCGCGTCCGCCCTCGGCGTAGTCGAACGTGTGCGTCGAGGGGTCACCGGTGAACCAGGTGATTGGGCGGCCGGGGAGGCGGAAGACGACATCGGCGGTGAAGGTGGTCGCGCGCAGCCAGTCGTGGGCGGCGGGCAGCGCCGCGAGGACGAGGAGCAGCGCCACGATGCGCGCGAGGAAGCGCACCCGGTGCCCGACGGTCCAGGCGTCCATGCGTGCGGGGGTGAGCCGGCGGGGGTCGAGGCGGCGCATGGCCCGATGGTACGTCGAGCGCCCCGGAGCGGGGGATGCGATCAGGGGTAGAACGCGCGTTCGTGAAACAGCTATACTCAGGCGCGGCGGGGTTGGTGGGGGGAACCATCAATGGCCCAGACCGTCTTCCTTAGCTTCGCGGCCGAGGACCAGTGGCTGGCGCACGCGTTGCGCCGGCAGGCCGAGAGCAGGAGCTCGGGCATCGAATTCCGCGACTCGGCTGTCGGCGAGCCGTTCGGCCGTGCGCGTCGAGCCCACGTCGAGCGTCTGCTCCGCGCGTGCTCGGCGACGATCTGCCTCGTCGGCAAGACGACGTGGCGGAGCGACGCAGTGAACTGGGAGATCCGCAAGAGCAGGCAGCTCGGCAAGCGGGTGATCGCCGTCCGGCTCACACCCGAAGCGTCGCGCTTCCCGGAGGCGCTGATCAAGCCCGGCGTGACCGTGCTGCCTCGCGACATCGAGGAGGTCGCCCGCGCGCTCGGGGCGGCGGCGTGAGTCCTACGCCCGCAGCTCGCTGACGGGCTGGCGGGAACGCCTACGGGGACTGTGCGAGGGTCGCGGCCCGCTCCCCCGGGGAGTTGGGATCAGCTGGCTCTGATTTCAGCTCGACAGGTTTGAGCTGGAGATCGACGCGACACTCGAGGCCGATTGCGACGGCCACGATGCTCTTGAGGGTGAGGTTGTCGTTGCCTCGCAGGATCTGGCTGACGCGTGCGCGGCTGACGCCCATCTCGCGCGCGAGGTCAGCCTGTGTCATCCCACGCTCCTCCATGCGTGCGACGATCTGCTCGCCCACTTCGATCGCGACCCTGGCGAACTCGTAGTCGGGATCACCCTCGAACTCATCGATCCAATCCTGCAATTTGAGCATGATGCGCCTCTCACTCGCCGATCTCGTCTCGGAGCTCCCTACGTAGGCGCTCGCCTCTGTTCAGTTCACGTCTGGGCGTCTGGCTTGATTTCTTCGTGAAGCCATGCAGCAGGACGATCCGTCTTCCGGATGCGTAACACCAGAACAACCGCTGTTGTCCCGACCTGAACTCCAGGAAGTCGTAGCCCGTAAGCGAAGTGGATTTCGCTGGATTGTAGAGTGGTCCCTGCTCCGCAACTCGCTCAAGGTGCGCGGCGAGCACAGCACGTTCCTTGCGAGGAAGCCCCGCGAGGAAGTCCGCCACGGAGTTGGCCCCGCCCCGCCTCTCGTAGATCGACAGCGAGAACCTGGCTCCCTCATGGAATGGCCTCAGTGGCAATGTTAAGACCTGACTTGACAGATTTCAAGCGCACGCTCGAGGCGAAGCGCCTCGCGACGCTAGCCGCCCAGCACAGCGTCCATCGACAGCGGCCCGGCGCCGCCGACCATGAGGGCGACGAGAACGGCGACCATAAGGATGTCGAGTTCGTAGCCCTGCGCGTTCTCGTTGCCCGCGAACGGCAGGTTGAGCTTCACCTTGTTCACGTAGGTCGCCACGACCATGCTCAATGCGAGCGGGATCGCGACCCACGACGTGAACAGGCCCACGATCAGTGCGAGGCCGCCCAGCACCTCGAGCGCTGCGACGAGCGGGCCTGCGACACGCGGCAGGGGAATTCCGAGCTCGCCGAGCCACGAGCTGAAGCCGGCCACGCCGCGCCGGAACTTGCCGTAGCCCGCGTGTACGAAGATGACGCCCAGGGCCAGGCGCAGCGGGACCATCGCCCAGCCGGGCACGCACCAGGAGCAAAGGGGTTCGGTCAACGTGTCCATGGGTCGACTCGCCTTGCCCGGCCGGGCGTCTGCAGCGGGAAGCACAACGCGCCGGCGCAGGGCCGTCCCCGCACCGGCGCGCGTTGGAGCTCCAGCGCTATCGGCTCGGCAGCTGCACCACGGCGGTGCCCTGCAGTGGCCGCTCGCCTCGCTCGTTCTCGAGGTAGATGTCGAGCTTCACCGTGCCCCCGGCGTCGCCTTCCTCGGTGTCGGTCACGAGGCCGAGCACCTTGAGGGCGTCGTCGTGGAGCACCGGGCGGCGGAAGTTCACGTCGACGAAGTCGACGGTCCCCTCGGTGCCCGCCCAGTCGGTGACGAGCTTCGTCAGCTTGGAGAGGCTGAACGCGCCGGGGACGATCGGCTTCGGGAACCCGAGCTTCTTCGCGCCCTCGGGGTCCGTGAAGCGCCCGTCGCCGGTGGGCCCGCCACCCGCGCCGAGCGCGTCGCCCTCGAGGCCGAGGTACCCGAGGACCTGGTCCATCGTCGGGGTCCACTCGTCCTCGAACTCGTCGCCGAGGTCGATGTCGTCGAAGTAGTTCTGTGTGGTGGGGTCGACGGTCTTCATTCGCCGATCTGCCTGCGAACCATGAGCTGGTCGGAGTGGGCGACCTCGTCGCCGTCCTCGTCGCGGTAGGTGAGGCGGCTGACCTGGAAGACCATGGTGCCGCTGCGCCCCGTCTTGGCGTAGACCTCCTTGGCCTGCGCCCAGCCGGTGAGGGTCTGGCCGACCTTCACGGGCTTCAGCAGCTCCATCCGCGAGCCCGCGTGGAAGCCGGTGTTCCCGAACTTCACCTTCGGGTCCGGGCCGCCACGGAAGCGCATGCGCTGCAGGTAGCTGGGCGGGACGTGGCCCTGCTCGGTGTAGAGCGGGTTGGTCTCACCCATCAGCTCGCAGTAGCGCGCCACGGTGTCGGAGTCGACGGTGATCGAGCCGACCTCTTCCTCGACGCCGATGACGCTCTCGTCGTATTCGAACACTGCTTCTTCGGTCATACCGCCTCTTCCTCGAGCGTTTGCTCGATAGTCACTGGATAATAGTCGCCCGTGCCCAGTTGCTCCACGAGGTCCTCGAGGGTGGCGATGGGCTCGGCGAACGCTGTCAGGCAGCGCCCGATGGCGCTCACGTAGTGGGCGTCACTGCCGCCGACGAGGTGCAGGCCGTTCTGCTCGGCGAACTCCGTCCCGATCTGGTTCTCGTGGTCCGAGCTACCCCCGTTGAGCGACTCGACCGCCTCGACGAAATCGAGGCTGTGCCCGTTCGCGGCGTGCTCGGCCATGCCGATGCTCGGCCGTCCGGCGTGCGCGGCGACGGCGAAGCCGCCGGTCTCGCGCGCAACGCGGAAGACTTCGGTCGGCGGCAGTGTCGTCGAGGAGAGGTCGAAGTGACGCGCGAACTCCTCGGTGATGCCGTAGACGAGCACGTGCCCGACCGTCGTCTCGACCTCCGCGCCGCGCAGCACCACGGTCTCGTACTGTTCGGAGATCTCCGAGTAGTCCACGTCCGGGTCGAACTGGCGATGCTCGGTCAGCACGAATCCGTCGATGTGGTAGCCGCGCTTGCGGCGTGACCTGATCCACTTGAGGTAGCCCTCGACGGTGCCGCCGGCGTCGTCGGACGCGTCGGTGGAGTGTGAGTGGAGATCGACGTAGAAGCGGCGTCCGGCGATGAGATGGTCCTTCCGGCGGGCGGGCGCGGGCCCGCCATTCTCGGCAGCGCGTGGCGCGAGCGTCAATGCGACCCCGTACCGTCAGGCCTTGATCTCCACCCATGGCCCGCTCGCAACTGCGTCCAGAGCCGCCGGGTCGACCTCCACACCGAGTCCGCCGAGGCCCGGAAGGGCCAGTTCACCAGAGGCCGGTCGTGGCGGCTCGACGACGATGTCGGCGGCGAGGTGCTCCGCCGTTGCGAGCCCATGCGCCGCGTCCGGCAGCGCGTCGACGACCGGGATGGCGGCGGCGAGGTGCAGCGCGGCCGCGACGCCGACGCCCGAGTCGAACGTCGTCGTGACGATGCATGGCACGCCGCGGTCGGCCGCCTCGCGTGCGAGGTCGAGGGCCGGGCGGATGCCGCCGAGCCGCATCGGCTTCAGCACGAGCGCACCGACTGCGCCCATGGCCAGCAGGCGGCGACCCTCCTCGATGGACGAGACGCCCTCGTCGGCTGCGATGCGTGTCGAGGACTCCCCATGGATCCGCGCCAGAGCCTCGTCGGCGCCGACGGGGACCGGTTGCTCGACGAGCTCGATGTCGCAGGAGGCGAGGCGCGCGAGTGTCGCTACGGCGGTGCGCTCGTCCCAGCCGCCGTTCGCGTCCAGGCGCAGGCGCGCGCCGGGGAGCGCCTCGCGGATGGCCTGCACGCGGCGCACATCGTCGTCTGGGGGCTTGGCGGCGACCTTGAGCTTGAACGTGCGGTACCCCACCGCCCATGCCTCGCGCACCTGCGCCAGCGCTTGCTCCGGCGGCCCGTCGCTGATCACGGAGTTGGCGGCAACGCTCGCTCGGGGCTGCGCCGAAAGCAGCGCCGCGACCGGAAGCCCGCGCTGCCGCCCCTCGAGGTCGAGCTGCGCCACGTCGAGCGCGCAGCGCAGGGCGGAGGCGCCGGGGCCATCGAGGTCGTCCGGGATGCCGCCGAGGAGGTCGCGGCCTCGCTTGGCGATGAGCCGGAGCACGTCGTCTGCGTCGCCCTCGCCGAACTCCGGGAGCGGTGAGGCCTCGCCGTACCCTCGCTGTCCCGAGTCGTTGGTGATCTCCACGAGGACGCCCGCGCGGTAGACGATCGCCGCGCGCGCGGTCTGCATCGGTGCGCGCATGGGGAGGCGGAACGGACGGTAGCGCAGGCGCGTGAACGACATCACGTCGACCGTCTCAGACGGCGAGGCCGACGGCGAGCAGCACGCCGAGCACGAGGTGCAGGCGCGCGGTCGCCCTCAGCGCCGCGTTGAGCGTCGGTCCGTCGGTACTGGTCATGACCGCGCGGACCGGCGAGATGGCGAGCGGGATGCTGACCCACGCGAGCAGTGTCCATGCACCGAAGCCATCGATGGGTGCGAGCGCCGCCGCTGTGAGGTACGCGGCGGCCACCGTCGCGACGAAGAGCCAGCGCGCGGGCTGACGGCCGATGATGACGGCGAGCGTGCGCTTGCGCGCGGCCTCGTCGGTCTCGATGTCGCGGATGTTGTTGACCATGAGGATCGCCGTCACGGTGCAGCCGACGGGTACCGCGGCGGCGATGGCCGCGGCCGTGATCGCCTCGGCCTGCACATAGTACGTGCCGACGACCGCGACGAGGCCGAAGAAGATGAACACGAAGACGTCACCGAGGCCGTGGTAACCGAACGGCCACGGCCCGCCCGTGTAGGCGATCGCTGCGAGCATCGAGGCGACCCCCGCGGCGAGCACCGGCCACCCGGCGACGGCGATGAGGTAGAGCCCGGCCAGCGTCGCGATCCCGAACGCGACCACGAGGCCGCCGATGACCTGGCGCTCGCTCAGGATCCCGAGTTGCGTGACGCGCGGCGGGCCGATGCGGTCGGCCGTGTCGGCGCCTCGGCGGAAGTCCGAGACGTCGTTCGCGAGGTTCGCGCCGACCTGGATGGCGAGCGCGCCGAGCATGGCGGCGGCCGCCGGGCCGGCCTGCGCCTCGCCCGCATGCAGCGCCACGGCGGTGCCGACCACGACGGGCGTGGCGGCGGCCGTGAGCGTCGGCGGGCGAGCGGCCAGCACCCACGCGCCGAGCCGCGAGGGGCCGCCCTCGGCGTCCGGGTGCGAGGCCTCCTGCATCGCGTCGTCCTCGACGGGCGCGCTCAGGGCAGGCGCGGGAACTGCTTGAAGTCGGGCGTGCGCTTCTCAAGGAAGGCGTTGCGGCCCTCCTTGCCCTCGTCGGTGCCGTAGAACAGCGAGGTCGCGTCTCCCGCGAGCTGCTGGAGGCCGGCGATGCCGTCGGTGTCGGCGAGGAAGCCCATCTTCATGAAGCGGATGGCGGTGGCGCTGTGCGAGAGGATCTCGCGTGCCCACTGCACCCCTTCGGCCTCGAGCTGGTCGGCGGGGACGACGGCGTTCGCGAGGCCCATGTCCACCGCTTCCTGCGCGCTGTACTGCCGGCACAGGTACCAGATCTCGCGGGCCTTCTTGTGGCCCACGATGCGGGCGAGTTGCGAGGCGCCGAGGCCCGCGTCGAACGAACCGACGCGGGGGCCCACCTGGCCAAAGCGTGCGGTATCCGCGGCGATCGTGAGGTCGCAGATCACGTGCAGGACGTGGCCGCCGCCGATCGCGTACCCGTTGACGAGCGCGATCACCGGCTTCGGCATGGAGCGGATGTAGCGCTGGAGCGGGAGTACGTTGAGCGTCGGCACGCCGTCGTCGCCGACGTAGCCGCCCTCGCCGCGCACGCGCTGGTCACCGCCTGTGCAGAAGGCGCGCTGGCCTGAGCCGGTGAGCAGCACGACGCCGATGTCGGCGTCCATGTGTGCGTCCTCGAAGGCCCACTGCATCTGATCGAGGGTCTGTGGGCGGAAGGCGTTCAGCACCTCGGGCCGGTTCATCGTGATCTTCGCGATGCCGTCGGCCTTGTGGTAGAAGATGTCGCTGTGGTCGCCGATCTGCTCCCACTCGATTGCTTCACTCGCCGTCGTCGTCATGGTCGTCCCTCCGTCGTCGTCTGTCAGGCGTCGGCGCCGACGCGTGCTGCCGGGTAGGCCTGACGCAGGAACTCGAGCAGCGGGCGCCGGAACGCCGCGGGACGCTCGAGATGCGCTGCGTGCCCGGCGCCCTCGATTGGATGCATCGTAGCGTCCGGCATCGTGCGCGCCATATCCTCCGCGATTCCGACGTACTTCGTGTCGAGTTCGCCCGCGATTAGCAGCGTGGGGACCGTGATGCCGGCGACGCGGTCGAGCAGCGGGTCCTGCGCGCCCGCGCCCATTCCGCGCAGCGAATTGGCCAGCCCGGTCGCCGTGTTCGCGGTGCGCGTCGCGCGGATCGCCGCCCGCGTCTCCGGCGGGAGTCCGAACTGCGTCGCGAACAGCGGGACCTGCTCCCACGTGTCCACGAACGCCTCGACGCCGCTGCGCTCGATGCGCTCGGCCATCGCCTCGTCGCTCGCCACCCGCGCCGCGCGCACCTCGGCGTCGGCGATACCGGGGGAGGCGCCTTCGAGGATGAGCGCCTCGACGGCTCCGGGGTGCTGGACGACCAGCTGGAGCGCCGTGCGCCCGCCGAGGGAGTAGCCAAGCCACGCGGCGCGCTCGTGGCCGAGCCGGCGCACGAGCGCGACGAGGTCGTCGACGGCGCGCGGCATGCGATAGCGCTCGACCTCCTCGGGCGCGTCGGAGCGGCCGTGGCCAATGAGGTCGGGCGCGATCACCGTGTAGGTGGCGGCGAGGGTAGCGGTGAGGTCGGCCCAGGTGCCGGCGGAGCCCGTGAAGCCGTGCAGGAGCACGAGCGGCGGCCCCGCCCCGGTGACCTCGGCGTGCAGTCCCAGTCCGTCGACGTCGACGCGCGGCATCAGGCCTGCTGCGTCGCGGCGGTGGCCGACGGTGTCGTGCCTGCCTCGGCGTCGCGCAGGGCGGAGTCGACGCGCGCCCACGCCTCGCGGTGCTGCGCGACGTTGCGCTCGCGGTCCGTGCGCAACTCGACGACGGTGAGGCCGGGGATGTTGGCCGCGCCGCGCAGCGCCGGAAGCCACTCGGTCGGCTCTGGACGCACGAGACGCCCGCCGAACGCGGCGATGGCGCTCGAGAAGTCGAGCCCGTGCGGCGTGCCGAACCACTCCTCGAACTCCGTGGCGGCGAGGTCTGCCTGGGGGAGGAAATGGAAGATGCCGCCGCCGTCGTTGTTGACCAGCGCGACGAGCAGCGAGAGGTGGTGGCGGCGCAGTGCCCACAGCCCGTTGAGGTCGTGGAGGAACGAGAGGTCGCCCACCAGGGCGGCGACGGGGCCCACGTTCGCCGCTGCGGCTCCAACGGCCGTCGAGACGACGCCGTCGATCCCCGATGCGCCGCGCGTACCGACGTAGCGCAGCGCGCGCCCCTGCGACGGCATGAACGAGTCGGCGTCACGGACGATCATCGAGTTGCCGAGAACAACCGTGGTCACGTCGCGCACGGCGTGGGTGAGCGCGACGGGCGCGTAGCCCTCGAACGGCTCGGCCCGCTCGCGCAGCAATTCGTCGAGGGCCGCGCGCGCGGTGCGGCTGGCGCTCGTCCAGAACTCCAGCCAGTCAGCGTGCGCATGGTAGGGCGCGCCGACCCGCGCGGGATCGTTCGCTGCACCGGTGAAGGCGGAGGGCCGGCGCGCTCCGAGCGCGTCCACGACCGCGTCGCAGAGCGCCTGCGGCTCGGCCCGCAGCATGACCGACGCAACCGCGTCCGGGTCGCGCCAGCCGCCCGCCACGTCGACGACGATCTGCTGCACGCCCTGGAGGGACGCGAGGAACTGGTTCAGCACCTTCGACGTGGGCGCCGCGCCGAAGCGCAGGACCACCTCGGGAGCGGCCTGCGCGGCGAACCGCTGCGAGCGCAGCAGCGCGTCGTACGTGTCGATGATGCGCACCATGCTGTGGCGCCCGGCGCGCACGCCCGAGAGCGGGTCGGCGAGGATCGGCCAGCCAAGTGTCCGCGCGAGTGTGTCGATCGCCTCCGCCGGGAGTGCGGGCGACTCCGGCCCGCAGACGATGATTCCGCGGCGGCCCATGATCAGATCGACGAGGCGCGCTGCCGCGGCGCGCGCGTGCTCGTGCGGACGAGCGACCTTGGGCGTCAGCACGGGCGCGTACGGCCGTCTTGGCGGCGGCTGCTCGTACGGGGTGATCGGACTGGGCGCCAGGCCGACCGTCTCCGTAGCCGCGCCCTCGTCGAGCGCCTCTTGCCAGCCGGCGTCGATGAGCGGCTCACGCATCGGCACGTTGACGTGCACCGGGCCGGCGGGGAGGTCGGCGGCTGTCGCCACCGCGCGAGCGGCGATGCGCCGCGCGTAGGCCTCGAGGGCTTCGCTGCCGTCTGCGATGGGGAGCTCCACCGCCCAGCGGGCGTGGCTGCCGAAGAGCCCGACCTGGTCGATGGTCTGGTTCGCGCCGATGTCGCGCAGCTCGGGCGGCCTGTCTGCCGTGAGCGCCACGAGCGGGACGCGCGAGAGGGACGCCTCGACGATCGAGGGGAGGAGGTTGGCCGAGGCCGTTCCCGACGTGGTCACGACCGCGACCGGCTCGTTGAGTTGCCGCGCGAGCCCGAGGGCGAAGTACCCCGCCGCGCGCTCGTCGAGGTGCAGCCAGGTGCGGATCGAGTTGTTGCGCGCGAGCGCGAGCGTGAGCGGCGTCGAGCGCGAGCCAGGGGCGATGACGGCGTGGTGTACGCCGCTGCGGGCGAGCTGAGCGGTGAACGCCCCGATGTAGCGGTAGAGCGCGGCGACATCGGTCACAGCTGGCCTCCACCGAGGGCCGTGGTGAGCGGGCGGAACTTCAGTTCGATCTCGGCGAGCTCAGCCTCGGGGTCCGAGTCGCCCATGATGCCGGCGCCTGCGAACAGCCATGCGCGCGCGCCACGCACGAGCGCGGAGCGCAGCCCGACAGCGAACTCCCCGTCTCCAGCGGCGTCGATCCACCCCACGGGGCCGGCGTACCAGCCACGGTCGAAGCGCTCGTAACGTCCGATGACGGAGCGCGCGATGTGCGTCGGCCAGCCGCACACGGCCGGCGTGGGATGCAGCCGCTCCACGACATCGAGCACGTCGACGCCGGGGCGGGCGTCGGCGCTGACCTCGGTCGCGAGGTGCTGGATGTTGTGCAGGCG
The DNA here is from genome assembly GCA_965208885.1 of Dehalococcoidia bacterium. Lineage (GTDB taxonomy): Bacteria > Chloroflexota > Dehalococcoidia > UBA2979 > UBA2979 > VXMT01. The sequence goes on along the minus strand of CBDBPS010000001.1, from coordinate 601,120 downwards.
CCGCAGCACGGGCTGGTTGGGTGCGTGCAGGTCCGTTGCGAGGTCCGCGAGGCCCTCGCGCAGCGCACGCACGACGATGGCGTGCTCGATGCGGTCCTTGACGCTGTTCAGCAAGCCGTCGCCGAACGCCTCGTCCTCCTCGGGCATCTGCCCGCGAGGGGCGGAGCCGGCGAGGCCGAGCGTGGTGATGCGCCCGTTGCGCAGGCCGGCGAGCTGCTCCGGGCTCGCGCCGAGGAAGATGCCATCGCCGGTGCGGTAGCTGAAGAGGTGGCAGTTCGAGTAGCCCTCGCGCAGGCGGGCGAGGGCCACGCCCGGCTCGATCGGGCGTTCCGCCTCCATCTCGCGGGTCGCGGCGAGGACGGCCTTCTCGTAGACGCCGGAGCGGATGTCGGTCGCGACGCTCGCGACGGCGCTCAGCAGAGCCGCGCGGTTCACGTCCCACAGGACGCGCAGCGGCGTCCCGGGATCGTCGGGATCCGCCTCGTCCGGATCACCGGCCGCGAGGTCGGCGATGAGACTGAGGAGTTCCTCGTGGCTCGCTTCCGGCGCGAGCACGACGCCGCATGTGCCGCCCTCGCGGATAAACAGCATGCGAGGCAGCACCAGCCAGCCCGAGTCGAAGCCGGCCCATGACGCGCCGACCGGGGCGGCCGCGTCGAAGGCGAAGCCCCCCAGGAGCCGCGGCCGCAGCGTGGCGCGCGGCGATCCGTCCCAGGCGGCGAGGAGTCTGCGCACCGGCTCGCGGAGCGCCGTGGCGCCGCGCCCCGCGGGAGCCTCGATGCGAGCGGCGACGCCGATCCCGGCGAGTACGAAGTCCTGGTCCGGTCGCTCGTAGTAGGCGCTCACCAGCGACGCGGTCGGGCCGGTGAGCAGCGAGCGCGGGTCGAAGCGGTCCGGCAACTCGACGACCTGGAAGCCGCTGTCCCCGGCCGGGTCGCGCTCGATGTCGCGCCTCGGCACGCCGCGCGGATCGGGTGGCCGCGTCACGACATCGTCCACGCGCAGCGACGCGGCGGAGCGCCGGGCAGAACCGCCGGATGAGCGCATCGAACCATCGTCGATCCCGGTTCCCATCACGGCCCCAGTATATGTGCGAGCGCGGCTAGCAGACGCCCGCAGGGACGGCCGCGGCGTCGCGCCTACGGTCGTTACCCATCCGGTGGCATACTGCCGGAATGCTCGACCGCCAGATCCTGGTGATGACCGTCGTGCTCTCGCTGGTGGCGGGCGTGATTTCGTTCGTCTCGAGCGGGGGCGACTGGCTGACGGTCGCGGTCTCAATGCCGCTGTTCGTCACGGCGAGCTTCTGGTCTCTGCAGCTCTCGCGCTGGATCGCGCGCAAGTTCGTCCCTCAGCCTGAGCCGGAGGCCCCGCCGACACCCACCCAGCCGACGACCGCACGGCCCGAGCACGCGCAGCGCAGGCGCCGTCGACGCCGGCAGCGCGGCCGCCGCCAGTAGGCCCTACGAGCTGCGGTCTGCCTCGTCGCACGCCGCGACGAGGGCGAGCGCGATGTCGGCGTAGCGCATCTGCACCTCGAGTGGGCCGTGCAGGCCGTTCGTGACGTAAGCGACGCCGAGGCCGCGCGTGGGGTCGGCGTAGCCGATCGTGGACTGCTGGCCGGTGTGGCCGAAGACGCCGCGTTCGTTGTAAGGCTCCATCACGCCGCCGACCAGGAACCCGAGGCCGTACGACGCGGGCAGCATGAACGTCCGGTCGAAGCCTGCGCGCCACTGGACCGTCGTCGCCTCGGTCGCGGTCTCGGGGCTCAGCAGGGGCGGGCGTTCCGAGTCTCCTCGAGGGTTCCGTGCGTGGAGCATCGCGTCGTAGAAGCGCGCGAGCGCCTCGGCGGTGCCGATCGCGTTGGCCGCCGGCATCTGCCCGCGCAGCGTCGACGGCAGGCGGAAGCGCCGCACGATGTCCGAGGTGCGCCGCTCGCTGCCCGTCGGATCCAGCATCGTGACCTCCGACATCGCCTCGACAGCCACGACGTCGGCCAGGCGCGCCACCTCGATGCCGAGCGAGGCATCCATGCCGAGCGGTGCGAAGACCTCGTCGCGCAGGAAGTCGCGCGGGGCGCGGCCGTCCGCGCGGCGGATGACCTCGCCGAGCGCGAAGCCGTACGTGACTGGGTGGTAGCCGGTGTCGGCGCCGGGCTCCCACTCCGCCTCGATCCCGGCGGTCACGGCGCAGACCGCGTCCCAGTCGTCGATGTGTTCCCAGTCGTACTCCCACGGGAACACGGGGAAGCCGCCGCGGTGTGTGAGCACGTGGCGGACGGTGCAGGACGCCTTGCCGCCCGCGCCGAACTCGGGCCACAGCTCCGCGATCGGCGCGTCGAGGTCGAGCACGCCGCGCTCGGCAAGCATGAGCACGGCCACGGCGGCGAGGGGCTTCGTGGCGGAGAACCACAGCAGCCGCGCCTTCGGCTCCGACGCTGTGCCGATGCGCAGGTCTACCTGGAGCTCGCCGTCGCGGTAGACGGCGAGCTGCGCGCCGGAGTGCAGCCCGAGGTCGAGGTGCCGCCGCGCGGCGTCCTCGACGCTCGCGCGCCCGGCGGGCGTGAGGCCGCGCGGGGTGGTCATGGCTCAGTCGGCGATATGGAGGACGATCTTGCCGAAGTTCGCGTTGCTCTCCATGTGGCGGTGCGCCTCGGCCACTTCCTCGAGCGGGTAGACGCGGTCGACCACTGACACGAGATGGCCCGACGCGAAGTGGCCGAGGTGACGTCGCGCGAAGATCTGCGTGAGCGCCGCCTTCTCCTCGAGTGGCCGGGCGCGGAGCACCGTGCCGTGTACGCGCAGGCGCTTACCCATGAGCAGTCCGAGGTTCGTCTCGAGCCGCCCGCCGCCCATCGTCCCGACCAGCACGAGGCGGCCACGCACGGCGAGCGAGGCGAGGTTGCGCTCCCAGTAGGGCGCGCCGATGACATCGAGGATCACGTTGACGCCGGCGCCACCGGTGTCCTCCGCGATGACCTCGGCGAAGTCGCTCTCGTGGTAGTTCACGCCGACGTCGAGCCCGAGTTCGGCGGCGCGCGCGAGCTTGTCCTCGCTGCCGGCGGTGCCGTAGACGCGGCACCCCGAGACCGAGGCGAGTTGGGTCGCGGCCGTCCCGACACCGGAGCCGGCGGCGTGCACGAGCACGGACTCGCCGGGTAGGAGCTCGCAGTGCTGGAAGAGGGCGTCGAACGCGGTCAGGTACACCTCGGGGATGGCGGCGGCCTCGTCGAAGCTCAGGTTGTCGGGCACGGCCATGACCTGCCGCTCGTGGACCGTGACCTGCGAGGCGTATCCAGCCCCGCCGAGCAGCGCCATGACGCGGTCGCCGACATTCCACGCGGTGACACGATCGCCGACACCCTCGACGACACCGGCCATCTCGAGGCCGGGCACGTCGCCGCGGATGCCGGGCGGCGCCGGGTAGCCGCCGCGGCGCTGCATGAGGTCGGCGCGGTTGAGCGCGCTGGCATGCACTGCGACGAGGATCTCCTCGGGGCCGGGCTCGGGGTCCGGGAGCTCCCGGATCTCGAAGACATCGGGATCGCCGGGCTCGCTGATGACGGCCGCTCGCATGCCTGGTCCTCTCCTGATCGCGCCGCTCGTTTCGACCGCGGGATGCTAGCACGGCGCGCAGCGGGTAGCGTGCTACGCTCGATCCGCCGGACGAGGGACGGCACTGCGTCAGAGAGGGAGCGCACCGATGGAAGAGCGCCTGGGCGCCCTCGAAATTGCCGTGGAGAACCTCACGGCGCGCTGCGATCCCGACGACCTGCCGTTCGCGAGCACCGAGGAGCTGCATTCCCTGGAAGCCGTGTTCGGGCAGGAGCGCGCCGTCCGCGCCATCGAGTTCTCGCTCGGCATGCAGGCGCCCGGTTACAACCTCTACGCCTCGGGGCCTGACGGCATCGGCAAGTCCTCGATCATCGAGACGCTGCTGCGGCGGCGCGCTGGGATGGAGCCCGCGCCACCGGACCACGCCTACGTCCACAACTTCGAGGATCCCGACCGCCCCGTCGGGATCGAGCTGCCCGCCGGCGAGGCGGCCGGCTTCGCATCCCAGGTCCGCCTCACCGTCGAGCATGCGATCGAGGACGTGCGCGAGGCATTCGAGTCCGACGCCTATGTACGTCAGCGCGCCGATGTCGGCGGCGGCTCGGACCAGCGTCGTGCCGAACTCATCCAGGGGCTGCAGCGCCGCGCGGCGGAGCTGGGGTTCGCCCTGCAGATGACGCCCCAGGGGGTCATGTCGTCGCCGCTGATCAACGGGCAACCCGCCTCCGACGAGGACTTCAACGCGCTCCCACAGGAGCAGCGCGACGAGTCGATGCGCCGCGCGCGCGAGGAGCTCGAGCCGACCGTGCAGGACACGCTGCTGCAGGTCCGCGGCCTCGAACGCGAGGCGCGGGAGGCCCTCGTGCGCCTCGACGAGGCGGTCGCCGGGGAGGCGATCCAGGAGCGCTTCGCGCCACTGCGCCGGCTCTACCCGGAGAACGACGCCGTGATGGCGTTCCTCGACGCCGTGCATGCGGACATCGTCCGGGCGCGCGACCGCCTGCGCGCGCCCACGCAGGCCCAGCGCCCCGCGGGCGCGGACGCCGAGCAGCCGCGCCAGGCGCTGCTCCGGCGCTACGCGGTGAACGCGCTTGTCACCAACGACGCGGATGCGGGCGCGCCGGTGATCATCGAGACGAACCCCACCTACCAGAACCTCCTCGGACGCATCGAGTACGTCGGACAGGCGGGGATGGTGGTCACCGACCACACGATGATCCGCACCGGGTCGCTGGGGCAGGCCAACGGCGGCTACCTGATGCTGCGGATGCGCGACTTGCTCGCGAACGGGGCCGCCTACGACGGGCTCAAGCGCGCGCTGCATTCCGCCGAGCTGACTGTCGAGAGCCTGCAGCAAGCGCTCGGGCTCATCCCTACGGCGGGCCTGCGACCCGAGCCCACGCCCCTCGACGTGAAGGTCGTGATCATTGGTGACGCCTCGATGTACCCGTACCTCTACCGCCTCGACCCGGACTTCCGGGAGCTGTTCCGCGTCAAGGCGGACTTCGAGGTCGACTTCGAGCGCAACCGCGAGAACATCCTCGGGCTCTCCTCGGTCATCCACGGCCACTGCGACCGCCAGGGGATGGCCTGCTTCTCCGACCAGGCCGTCGCCCGGCTCATCGAGCACTCCTCGCGGCTGGTCGAGGACCAGCGACGCCTCTCCGGGAACATGGGCGCGCTGCTCGACCTGGTCCGGCAGGCCGACTACTGGGCAAGCCAGGACGGCTCGGGCGTCGCGCACCTCCACCACGTCGAACGGGCGCTCGAGGAGAGCTGGTATCGCTCCTCGCTGGTGCGGGACCGGATGCAGCAGCTCATCGACGAGGGCACCGTCTTCATCGACACCGATGGGGAGCAGGTCGGCCAGATCAACGCGCTGTCCGTCTACAACCTCGGCGACATCACGTTCGGGCGTCCGTCGCGCATCACCTGTGTTGTCTCGGCCGGGCGCGGCACGATCGTGAACATCGAGCGCGAGAGCGACATGGCCGGGCGCACGCACAACAAGGGGTTCCTGATCCTGCGCGGCCTCCTCGCGGACCGGCTCGGGCAGGACATGGCGATGGCGCTCCACGCCAGCCTCACGTTCGAGCAGCTCTACAACGACATCGACGGCGACTCCGCGTCCTCGACGGAGCTGTACGCGCTCCTGTCCGCGCTCGCCGAGGCGCCCATACGCCAGTCGATCGCGGTCACCGGGTCGCTCAACCAGCGCGGCGAGGTGCAGCCGATCGGCGGCGCGACGGCAAAGATCGAGGGCTTCTACGAGGTCTGCCGCGCCCGTGGTCTCGACGGAACGCAGGGCGTGATGATCCCGGCGTCCAACGTCCCGAACGTCGTGCTGCGCCCCGATGTCGCCGAGGCCGTCCGGCGCGGCGAGTTCCACATCTGGGCCGTCGAGCGCATCGAGCAGGGCATCGAGGTGCTGACGGGCATCCCGGCCGGGGAGCCAGACGAGGACGGGGCGTATCCCCCGGACACGATCTTCGGACGCGTGCAGGCGCGGCTGCGCCGCTTCGCAGACGCCTTGCGTGGCGGGGCCCCGCCCGGCGTCGATGTCTCGCTCGTGCCGTCGGGGCGCGTGTCCGTGCCGCCACAGCCGGGCGTCCCGCCCCAGCCTCCGCCCGAGCCGCCGGTGGAGGTCTAGGCCGGCATGGGTATCACCCGGGCATGACGACCGACGAGCGGGACGACCTCCCGCTGCTGACCCTCGACCTCGACGGGGTCATCTGCTCCCCGCCGCTCGGGGTGAACCTCGGCATCAGCCGCCGCTTCTTCCATCCGGACGAGCGTCCACACCGCGCAGTCGTCCCCCCACGCTGGCTCTCGTGGCCGCTGGACCACCTGCGCTTCGACCTGCGCCGGCCGCTACCCGGCGTCGCCGACGCGCTCGCGCGGCTGCGCGAGGTGCGCCGCCTCGCCGTGTTGACGGGCCGCCGCAGCTCCCCGGCCCACTGGCTCCGCTGGCATGGTCTGGATGAGTACCTCGACAACACCTACTGGAATGTCACGTGGGTTCCGAGCCCCCACTTCAAGCTCAGCGCGCTCACCGTCCTCGATGGTGTCGAGCACATCGACGACGACGGCCGCACGGCCCAGCTGATCGCCGAGCGGTCCGAGGTGCGCCCGTTCGTGCGCGACTGGCCGCGGAACCGCGACCTCCCGTACCACGAGCGCGTCGAGCGCGTCGCGGACCTCGGCGCGCTGGCGGACCTGCTGACCGGCGAAGAGGCGGCTCGAGGCTAGACGCCAGTCTCACGCGCACGTTAGGTTTGTCGCTCGGGCAACCCTCGGCGGACGAGTGGAGGCGAGCATGGCCGCAGCGCGCGCGAGCATGTTCTCGTCGCTCTACATCCGTGACTTCCGCCTGCTCTGGCTCGGCGTGTCGAGCCACTCCGCCGCCCTCTGGACCGAGAACATCGCCCGCCCGTACCTCGTCTACGAGCTGACGGGGTCGCCGGCGCAGCTCGGCCTCGTCATCGTCGCGCGCACACTGCCGCAGTTCGCGTTCGGCATCTTCGCGGGCGTCGCCATCGACTGGTTCGACCGCAAGCGTGTGCTGCAGCTCTCGCAGATCGGCGCCTTCATCCTGAACGTGAGCTTCGCAGTGCTCCTCGTGGCCGGGTTGCTCGAGCTGTGGCACATCTACGCCGCCGCAGCCATCCGAGGCGTCACGATGGCGTTCGACCAGCCCGCCCGGCAGTCGCTCGTGCCCGAGGTGGTGCCTCCCGACCGCGTCACGAACGCGATCGCGCTCTTCTCCGCGACGCAGAACACGATGCGCATCGCCGGCACGGCGGCCTCGGGCTTCCTCATCGCCGTCGTCGGTGTGAACGGCGCGTTCGTCGCGATCGCCGCCATCTACGCCGGCACTGTCACCGCCACCTCGATGCTGCGCGTGCCGCCGCACGTGCCCCCGCCGGCTTCGGGTGCGGGGGCGATGCTGAGCGGGCTCGGCGAGGCGATGCGCTACGCGTGGCGCACCCCCACGATCCGGGGCGCCATCGGGCTCGCGCTCATCTACTTCGCGTTCGGGCTCTCGTTCATGCAGCTCTTCGCGCCCCTCTTCGCCCTCGAAGTGCTCGACATCGGGGCGTTCGGGTTCGGTCTGATGATGTCGCTCACCGGCGCGGGCTCGCTCGTGGGCGCGCTCACCATTGCGTCGAGGTCACCTCGGCGGCTGGGGGTGCTGGTGCCGCTGATGATGGTGGCGTTCGGCTCGCTGCTGATCCTGTTCGCGCTCAGCACGTACCTGCCGGGCGAGCTGGGCCGGGCGTGGATCGCGCTCTCGCTGGTGCTCGTGTTCGGCGCGGGGCTCTTCCAGTCCGGCGCGTTCGCGCTGGTACAGGTGATCATGCTCGACGCCGCGCCGGCCCAGATGCGAGGCCGCCTGATGGGCCTCCTCGCCTTCGACCGCGCGACGATGATGATGGGCGCGGCGGCCGGCGGCCTCCTGGCTGAGGCCATCGGCACGCAGCCCGCCCAGATCATCTACGCCCTGCTCGTCATCATCGGCGCCGTCGCCGTCCTCCTCCTCGCCCCCGGCTTCCGCGCGACGGTGGTGGGCGAGGCGAGGCGAGGTGCGGAGGAGCGCGAGGCGGCCTCGGCTACACGCGAGGGCGGCTCGGCGCGCTAGCAGCCTGTCCTAGACCTCGACGCCCAGACTTCGGAGCAACGCCATCGTGCGCCCGGGCTCGCCGGCGACGAACGGGGGGATGCGCTCCTGCTGAGGGGAGAGCTCGAGGGGGGCGCCGTTGACCTGGAGGATCACGCCGCCGGCGCCGGCGAGGACGGCCGCGCCACCGGCGGCGTCCCAGACGGAGCGAGGGCCCGTCGAGAGGTAGACGCCGGCTTCGCCAGTGGCGGCATGGACCAGCTTCACGACGGCCGAGCCGAGCGGGTAGACGTCGAATGGGAGGCGGTGCTGGAGCCGCCGGTGCTCGTAGTCCCAGCGCGAGACGACGATGCGGCCGGGGTCGGGCTCACCGTCTTCGTCGACGCCGGGGGGGTAGAGCGGGGAGAGCGACACGCCGTCGACGCGGGCCTCGCGGCGCGTGTCGGTGACGATGCCGCTGTAGATGACGGGCTCGTCTTCCGCGGGCAGCCCTGCCGCGCCGAGCACGAGCCGGTCGTTGGCGAAGAACCCCACCGACACGCCGAACTCCGGGAGGCCTCGGAGGAACTCGCGCGTCCCGTCGAGCGGGTCGATGACCCATGTGGGCTCGCCGGGGATGATCGCGTGCTCCTGCTCGGACTCCTCGGAGAGCCAGTGGGCGCCCTCGATGAGCGGCGTGAGCCGCCGGTGCAGGATCTCGTCGGCGGCGTGGTCGGCCTCGGTGACGGGGCCCTCACCCCACTTGTGGCCGACGCGCACCGACCCGCGGCGCATGACCGTTCGAATCGCCTCGCAGGCGTCGTGCACGGCGCTCTCGAGGCCGTCGCGGAGCGCGTCGAGGTCCAGGTCCGGCGGTGTGGCAGGGGCCGTCAAAGCGCCCCACCGATCGCCGCCGGTTGGCGCGGGGCGCTGGTGGAGCCGGATCCGACGTGCCAGAGCGGGGCCAGCCCGCGCTCGTTGAAGTCGTAGGCGTCGTACTCGTAGCCGCCCACGGCGCCGGCGACGGCGATGCGCTCGACGGGTTCGGGGAGTGGCAGCATCGCGGGGATGTCATCGAGGAGCAGCCGCTGCGCGGCGCGCGACGCCTCGGCGCGCGCGCCGGGGTCGACCTGGCCGAGCGCCGTGCGGACCGCGTCGTCGTAGACGGGGTTCGAGTAGCCCCACGGCGACACGCTGTCGAGCCCGCCGGAGACGTGCAGACGCAGCCCGATGTCGGGCGACCGTACGGCCTCCAGTTCGAACAGGATCGCCTCGAAGTCCCCTTGTTCGAGGCTGGCCTGGAGGGTGGCTGCGTCGACAAGGTCCAGCTCAGGCTCGATGCCTGCTTCGCGGAGCTGGCGTGCGATGAGCTGCGCGAGGCCGCGCAACGGCTGGGTGAGCGCGGACATGAGCGAGAAGGTGAGCCCCTCCTCGCCCGCGGCCTGCAGGAGCCGGGCGGCTTCGCGCGGGTCGTGCTGGAACGCAGCGTGCCCGGCGAGCTTGACCGGGTCGAGCGCGTCGCCGGCGAAGGCAGGTCCGACCGGTCCCGCCGCCGTCGAGTCGTCGTACGCGGCGATCGCCTCGCGATCGAGGGCGAGGGCGATGCCGCGACGCACGCGCTGATCCCGGAAGGCGGGGTGGAACCGCACGTCGCGTCCACCCTTGGACTCGACCAATGAGAGACCGAGGCCGCGCGCGCGGCGCGAGCTCCGGGTGAGCACGCGAGCGTCGGGCCGCTCAGCGGCGCGCTCGACGCTGTCCGGCGACGCGAGTTCCAGAATGTCGAGCGCACCCCCGGCGAAGGCTGCGTCGAGGGTGCGCGTGCGCTCGGCAGTCGCCACCTGGATCGACCGCAGCAAGGGGAGTCCGAGCCGGTGGTACCCCGCGTGGGGACGGAACGTGAGACTGCCGTCTTCGTTGCGTTCTGGAATGAATGGTCCACTCCCGAGCGGGATACCGACGGTGGATGGAGCGTCCGCGCGCACGCCGGCGGTCCCGGCGTCCCCAAGCTGGTCGAGCAGCAGCGCATACGGGGCGTGCAGGCGGAGCTGCAGGGTCATCGGGTCGGTGGCCGTGGCTTCCTCGATGACGTCGGTGAACAGGAACTCGCCGGCGTCGGCGCGGATCGCGAAGTCACGGGCGACCTCGCCGGCGTCGATGGTTACGGGCGCCCCGTTCCGGCCGTTCATGGCCATCGGGTGGAAGGTGGCGTGGCCGTCGAGCGCGCACGTCAGGGTCAGCGGATCCGGCTGCTCGACAAGGGCGGCGAGGTCGCCGTGGATACGGGCATCGCGAGGATCGACGGTGACGAGCGTCGAGTAGACGAGGGCCGAGGGCACCGCGGGCTCACCGACGGTTGCGAGGCGCAGGAGGCCGTTCGTCGCGACCGTCGGGATTGCGGGCGTCGGAGCGAACGAGAGGACCGGCGCCGGGGCGGATGTCGCCTCGGGCGTCGGTTCCTCATCGGTGGCTTCGTCGTCGGAGGTGGTGCAGGCGGCGATGAGCGCGGCAGCGGCCGCGCCAAGGCCGAGGCGCAGCACGTCGCGGCGGCCGCGGGGTTGCCGCCAGGCGGGTGGTGCGTCAGGCGTCATGTGGTCCGCGCGGACGGGAGGCAGCACCACGCGGTGGGCGAGGGCCTACCAGATGCCGAGCTGCATCCGGACCTCTTCCGAGGCCATCGTCTTCGGGTCCCACGGTGGGTCCCACACCAGGTTCACCTCGACGTCCTCGACGCCTTCGAGCTGCGTCAGCATGTGGTACGCCTGCCCCTGCAACATCGGCCCGATGGGACACGCGGGGGTCGTCAGCGTGAGGTCGATGCTGACGAGGCCGTCGCCGTCGATCTCGACGTGGTAGACGAGCCCGAGGTCGACGATGCTCATCCGCAACTCGGGGTCCTGGATATCGCGCAGGATCTCGCGCAGCGTCTCGACGCTGGGGCGCTCAATGGCAGCCGTGTCAGTCATTCTCGGTGCTCCTCTCGTCCGTGGTGACGGGATCGGCCTGATCGTCGCTGGTGGTCAGGGCCTGCTCGAGTGTCTTCCATGCCAGCGATGCACACTTTACCCGCACCGGGAACTTGCGCACGCCGGCCAGCGCCTCGATGTCTCCGAACTCCTCGTCGAGGGGCTCGCCGTCGACCATCATGCGCTGGAACGCCTCGACGCCCGCGAGGGCTTCCGAGGCAGCTCGTCCCTTCACGTACCCGGTCATCATCGAGCTCGACGCCTGCGAGATCGAGCAGCCAGAGCCCTCGAACGCGACGTTGACGACGTTGCCGTCGTCGTCGAGCTCGACGTCGAGCGTGATCTGGTCGCCGCAGAGCGGGTTCGCACCGTCGGCGCTGGCGCTGGGCGATTCGAGGCGGCCGCGGTTGCGCGGGCTCCGGTAGTGGTCCAGCAGGATCTCGCGGTAGAGGTCGTCGAGCGCGGAGGTGGTCATGGCTAGGCCACCGTCGCGCCCGGGGCGACGCCGAAGTAGCTCGAGGTCTCACGCACCGCGGCCTCGAGGACATCGACCTCCTCGCGGGTGTTGTAGATGTAGAAGGACGCGCGCGCCGTCGCCGGGATGCCGAGTCGCTGCATCACGGGCTGCGCGCAGTGGTGCCCGGCGCGGATCGCCACGCCGCGGCTGTCGAGGACCTGCCCCACGTCGTGCGGGTGCACGCCTTCGAGGCCGAACGAGACCACGCCGCCGCGGAGGGCGGCGTCGGGCGGACCGTAGAGCGTCACGCCCGGCACGTCGACGAGCTTGCCGAGCGCGTAGTCGGTCAGCTCGCGCTCGTGGGCGCGCACGCGCTCCATGCCGAGCGCCCGCAGGTAGTCGATGGCCGTGCCGAAGGCGACGACACCGGCGACGTTGGGGGTGCCCGCCTCGAACTTGTGTGGCACCTCGTTCCAGGTCGACTCGGCGAGCGAGACCGTGGCGATCATGTCGCCGCCGCCGAGGAACGGTGGCATCGCTTCGAGGAGTTCGCCGCGTGCCCACAGCACGCCGACACCGGTCGGGCCGAGCATCTTGTGGGCTGAGAACGCGAGGAAGTCCGCGCCAAGCTCGCCAACGTCGATCGGCAGGTGGGGCGCGGCCTGTGCGGCGTCGACCAGCACGCGTGCGCCGCGCGCGTGGGCCAGGTCGGCCAGCTCGCCGACCGGGACGATTGAGCCGAGCGCGTTCGACATCAGCGTGATCGCGAGCAGCCGCGTGCGCGGGTTGATGAGCTGACGGGCGGCGTCGAGGTCGAGCGTGCCGTCGTCGAGCATCGGGATATGGCGCAGCACGATGCCGTGCTCGTCGCGCAGCATCTGCCACGGCACGATGTTCGAGTGGTGCTCGATCTCCGAGATGAGCACCTCGTCGCCGGGCTCGAGGAACGTCCGCGCCCACGAGTGCGCGACGACGTTGATGGACTCGGTGGTGTTGCGGGTGAACACGATCTCGGACGCCGACGGGGCGCCGATGAACTCGCGCACCTTCTCGCGCACGCCCTCGTACTGTTCGGTCGCCTCGACGGAGAGGGTGTGGACGCCGCGGTGGATGTTGGCGTTGCTGTCACGGTAGAAGCGCGTGATCTCCGCCATCACCTGCACGGGCCGCTGCGACGTGGCGGCGTTGTCGAGGTACACCAGCGTGTGGCCGTTGACCTCGCGCTTGAGCACGGGGAAGTCGCGGCGGATGCGCTCGACATCGAACTGGTATGCGGAGCTGCCGACGCCGTCGAACACGCTGGTCACGAGGCCTCGCAATCCACGTAGACGTCCTCGCCGTCGACGGTGACGTCGTAGGCGCTGACGCCGCGCACGGCGGGGAGCGTCAGCGCGCGTCCCGTGCGTGCGTCAAAGGCGGCTCCGTGGCGGGGGCAGATCACGCGGTTACCGCGCAGCTTCCCCTCGCCGAGGGGGCCGTCGTCGTGGGTGCAGACGTTGTCGATGGCGAACAGGTCGCCCTCGATGTTGCTCACCGCGAGCGAACGGCCCGCGGCACACGTCACCACGCGCACCTCGCCCGCTGGGATGTCGGCGATGGAGGCGACGCGCTCAGACGGCACGAGGGTCGGCCCTTCGGCTCACAGCTCGGCCTGCCCGAGCTTGGCGAAGACCGTCTCCTCAAGCTCCTCGGCGACGCCTTCGAGGCGAATCTCGCGCAGCACGGTCTGGAAGAAGCCGCTCACGAGCAGCTGCAGCGACGTGCGGCGGTCGAGTCCGCGGCTCTGGAGGTAGAACAGCGCCTCCTCGTCCACGGGCCCCACGGTCGCGCCGTGTCCGCAGCGGATCACGTCGGCGGTGAGGATCTCGAGCACCGGGTCGGAGTCCGCCTTCGAGGCGTTCGAGAGCAGCAGGTTGCGGTTCTGCTGGTTCGCCTCGGCGCCTGCGGCTTCCTCGCCGACGCGCGTGATGCCGTAGTAGATCGAGCGCGACGCCCCGGCGAGCGCCGCCTTGACCTCGACGTCCGAGGTCGTGCGCGGTCCGGTGTGGTCTTGCAGCGTCACAAAGTCGAAGTGCTGCTCCGCGTCGCCGAGCGCGACGGCGCGGATCGCCGAGTTGGCGCCCTCACCCTCGAGCGTGACCTCGACGGTCTGCTTGAGCACGCGCCCACCAATGGCGAGCGAGGCGACCTGCAGGTCGGCGTCGCGGCCGAGGCGCGCGCGGACGGTGGTGTAGTCCTGCGTATCGGCGCCCCAGCGGTCGTCGATCAGCAGCCGCACGCGTGCGGCCTGTGCGACCTCGATCTCCACGACGCCCGCCGCGAGCAGCGGCGCGTCGTTGGAGTGCAGGCGCAGCACCACGGTCACCTCTGCCTGCTCGCCCGCGACGACGAGCACGCGCGGGTAGACCGCGGTGTCACCTTCGGGCACGTCGAGCTCCGCAACGACGGGTTCGTCGAAGACGGTGCGGGCCGGGGCGTGGACCAGCATGCCGCCGCTCCACAGCGCGGCGTTGGCTGCCTGGAACTTGCCCTCGGTGGCCGGGCTCAGCGTGCCGAGGCCGTCGCGCACGAGGTCCTCGTGCGTGCCGAGGGCGTCGGCGATCGTCCCGGCGTACGCGCCGTCGGGCGCGTCCCCGGCGATGCGCAGCGCACCCGCTGTCGGCGCGAAGGCGGCGAAGTCGAGCCCGGTCACGTCTGTGTAGCGCCACGGGCGCAGCGCGCGGGTCGGTAGCGGGGTGGCGTCGAAGGCGCGGGCTGCCTCGGCGCGGCGGTTACGAAGCCAGCCGGGCTCGCCGCTCGCGTCGGAGGCGGCGATCACGGCTGACTCTGCGTAGTGGTCGGTAGTGGTTCCGGCGTCGGTCGTCATGGCGTCCTGTTCGTGCGTTCCGTCCGTCCGGGGGCCGGCGTTAGCCGACCGAGCCTTCCATCTGCAGCTCGATGAGGCGGTTGAGCTCGATGGCGTACTCCATCGGCAGCTCCTTGACGATCGGCTCGACGAAGCCGTTGACGACCATCTTGCCGGCCTCTTCCTCGGTGAGCCCGCGCGACATCAGGTAGAAGAGCTGGTCGTCGCCGAGCTTGGAGACCGAGGCCTCGTGGCCGATGTTCACGCGCTCCTCGTCCACCTCCATGGTCGGGTAGGTGTCGGAGCGGGAGTGCTCGTCGAGCAGCAGCGCGTCGCAGCGCACCGTCGAGGTCGAGCCCTCGGCGCCCTCCTCGACCTTGAGCAGGCCGCGGTAGGAGGTGCGGCCACTGCCGCGCGAGACGGACTTCGAGACGATGGCCGACGAGGTGTTGGGCGCGACGTGGATGACCTTGCCGCCCGCGTCCTGGTGCTGCCCGTCGCCCGCGAACGCCAGCGAGAGGATCTCGCCGTGCGCGCCCGGCTCCATGAGGTAGACCGAGGGGTACTTCATCGTGAGCTTCGAGCCGATGTTGCCGTCCACCCACTCCATCACGGCGTTCTCGAAGGCCATCGCCCGCTTGGTGACGAGGTTGTAGACGTTGTTCGACCAGTTCTGGATCGTCGTGTAGCGGACGCGCGCGTCCTTCTTGACGATGATCTCGACCACGGCCGAGTGCAACGAGTCAGTGCTATAGATCGGGGCCGTGCAGCCCTCGACGTAGTGCACGTACGAGCCCTCGTCGGCGATGATCAGCGTCCGCTCGAACTGGCCCATGCTCTCGGTGTTGATGCGGAAGTAGGCCTGCAGCGGCACCTCCACTTCCACGCCCGGCGGCACGTAGATGAACGAGCCACCGGACCACACGGCGCTGTTGAGCGCGGCGTACTTGTTGTCCCCCGGCGGCACCACGGTCCCGAAGTGCTCCTGCACCAGGTCGCCGTACTCGGCGAGTCCCTGGTCCATGCCGAGGAAGACCACGCCCTGCTTGGCGAGGTCCTCGCGGATGTTGTGGTAGACGACCTCGGAGTCGTACTGCGCGCCCGCACCGGCCAGGAACTGGCGCTCGGCCTCCGGGATGCCCAGCTTGTCGAACGTGTCCTTGATGTACTCCGGTACGTCATCCCAGTCCGTCGAGTCGCGGTCGGTCGCGCGGACGTAGTAGGTGATGGCGTCGAAGTCGATGGCGTCCAGCAGGTCGGGGCTGCCGGCCCAGGTCGGGTCGTCCTTCTCGAAGAACGTGCGGAGCGACTCGAGGCGGAACTCGAGCATCCACTCGGGCTCGTCCTTGAGCGCGGAGATCTGGCGCACGACCTCCTCGTCCAGGCCCTTGTCAGCCCTGAACAGCGGCGCCTCGGTGTCGTGGAAGCCCCACTGGTACTCGCCGACGGCTTCGCGGGCCTTGGGGTCGACTGTCGTCATCATTCGCCTCGCTTCGTTCGCTGCTTCGCTTGGTCGATTCGCTGCCAGCCCTAGCTGGCCGCTGCGCCGGCGGGTTCGCCGAGCTCCTGCAGGATCGGTTCGTATCCGTTGGCCTCGATGCTGCGCGCGAGGTCGGCGCCGCCGGAGCGGACGATGCGGCCGTTGACCAGCACGTGCACGAAGTCCGGCGTGATGTAGTTGAGGATGCGCTGGTAGTGGGTGATGAGCAGGATGCCCATCTCCTCGTTGTGGAGCGCGTTCACACCCTCGGCGACGGTGCGCAGCGCGTCCACATCGAGGCCGGAGTCGGTCTCGTCGAGGATCGCGAGCTGCGGCTTGAGCATGCCGAGCTGGAGGATCTCGGCGCGCTTCTTCTCGCCGCCGGAGAAGCCGTCGTTGACGTAACGGCGAGCGAAGTCCTCGTCGATGCGGAGCGTGGTGAGGACCTCGCGGAGCTGCTGGAGGAACTCGCGTGCCGCGGGCTCCTCGCCGGTGCGGGCCTTCATGGCCATGCGCAGCAGGTTCACCATCGTGACGCCGGGGATGGGGGTGGGGTACTGGAACGACAGGAACATGCCCATGCGCGCGCGCTTGTCGGCGGTGAGCAGGGTCACGTCCTCGCCCCGGAAGTGGACCTCGCCGCTGTCGATCATGTACTGCGGGCTACCGGCGACGGCGTTCGCCAGGGTGCTCTTGCCGGAGCCGTTGGGCCCCATCAACGCGTGTACCTCGCCGGGCCGGACCGTGAGGTCGACACCCTGGACGATCTTGATCTCCGGGTCCGCGGTCACACTGACGTGGAGGTCGCGGACCTCCAGCAACGGCTGGCCGGACTCCTGCCCGTTCATATCGCTCACAGCAACTCCGCTCTCGTTCGTCCCGATGGTTCGCTTCCTGATGGTTGGGGCGCGGGCGCGCCAGACGCCGGAACCGATGCACCGCGCACGGCGTCGCCGTCCGCGGGCTTTCTCACGATGTACTCGCAGCAGTTCGAGCCGCCCGCGATGGTCGCGACCTGCTCGACCGGCGCTCCCACGAGCAGCTCGATGCTGTAGCGGTCCGCCTCGCAGGCGGCGCCCGTCTCAATGGCCGTCGAACGGCACGGGCAGCCGACGTTGCTGAGCCGGAAGGCGTCGCCCTCGTCGACGACGTCGTGGAGGACGCCGACCTCGCTCATGGCGGCGACGACCTCGGTGATGCGGTCGGGAAGCGCGGCGCTACGCACGAACGGCGCTTGCTCGCTCGCCACGCGCTGGGCGACGGACTCGAAGATGCGCCCCAGGATCGCCGTCCCGGGCTGCCCCGCCACCTCGTCCGCGTCGAGGTCGGTGAGGGCCGGGTAGACGTGGTCCAGCAGGCGCTGGTAGTTGGCGGCAGATGAGCGCTCCTCGCCGGCCTCGCTCAGCGAGTAGACGGTGAGCGGGCGGCCGCGCGGTCGGCGCTCCTGGCGGGTCTCGATCAGCTCGTCGGCGCCGAGGATATCGAGGTGGCGTCGCACGGAGCCCTGGGACATGCCCATGGTCTCGGCGAGGTCGGCGACAGAGCTGTCACCGCGCTCGTGGAGGATGCGAATCAGTTCGTCGCGTGCTCGCTCCATGCGCCCTTCAGTCCGCGTCCGGTCATCCCGTCTCGTGCGTCGTGCGCAAGAGCCGGATCCCCTCGTGCGTGTTGGCTCGGTCACCCCGCCAGGGGACCGATGGCACGTCCTTCACTGGGTGTGCGTGGTCCGTGCATCCATTATCGCCGCCCGGCGGGCTGGGTCAATCATTTTTCACATTTTTTTATAATCAACGCTTAAATGCTGCGCAACGCAGGGTCAACCACGGCCGACCGGCTGTCGAGGCTCGCTCGGGGCGTGCCGCGTGCGCACGATTCCAGTTATGCTCGGCACGCAGCGCGATAGCGACGAATATGCGCGCCTCCGGCGCGGGCAGGCGAGGGGATGACCATGGCTGACGATGTGCAGGGTGTGAGCGTCGGGACGACCGCGAGCTTCGAGAAGACCGTGACCGAGGAGGACATCTCGATGTTCACCCAGGTCTCCGGCGACACGAACCCGTTGCACAGCGACGCCGAGTACGCGGCGCGCACGCGCTTCAAGGCGCCGATCGCCCACGGGATTCTCGCCGCCGGCGTGATCTCGGCAGCCCTCGGCACGCAGCTGGCGCCGGACTCCGTCGTCATCTACCTGGGGCAGAACCTCCAGTTCCGCGCCCCCGTCTCGCCCGGCGACACGCTGACGGCGAACGTCGAGGCGACGGCCGTGAACACCGAGCGCAGCCAGGTCTCGCTCAACACGAACGTCACGAACCAGGACGGCACCGAGGTGATCCGCGGCGACGCCCTGGTCATGATTGACGCGCTGCGCTAGCCGCGCGCATACCGGAGCAGGCGTCAGGGTCCGAGGAGCAGAACCATGATGAAGCCGGAGCAGGCGACGGCGATCGAAGAGGCGCAGGGTGCGTGGGAGGAAGGCCCGCTGGCCAAGGTGCTGGGCCGCTTCCCGGAGCGCAGGCAGACGTTCGAGACCTCCTCGGCAGAGGCTCAGCGGTTCTACACCCCGCTCGATGTCGAGAACGTCGACTACGTCGATGACATCGGGTTCCCGGGCCAGTACCCATTCACGCGTGGCGTGCAGCCGACGATGTATCGCGGCCGGTTGTGGACCATGCGCCAGTACGCAGGCTTCGGGACGCCCGAGGAGACCAACGAGCGCTTCCGCGAGCTGCTCGCGAACGGCCAGACCGGGCTCTCCACGGCGTTCGACCTGCCGACGCAGACCGGCTACGACTCGGACCACCCGATGGCGGCCGGCGAGGTCGGCCAGGTGGGCGTCGCGATCGACAGCCTCGCCGACATGGAGACGCTGTTCGAGGACATCCCGCTGGACGGCATCTCGACCTCGATGACCATCAACGCGCCCGCGCCGATCCTCGTGGCGATGTACATCGTCGCCGCGGAGAAGCAGGGGCACCCGCCGAGCGTGATCATGGGGACCGCACAGAACGACGTGCTCAAGGAGTACGTGGCGCGCGGCACCTACATCTTCCCGCCCGGCCCCTCGGTGCGGCTGGCCGCCGACCTGATCAACTACTGCGCGCATGAGTCGCCGCGCTTCAACTCGATCTCTGTCTCCGGCTACCACATCCGTGAGGCGGGCTCGACGGCCGCCCAGGAGGTCGCGTTCGCGTTCGCCAACGCCTTCGCGTACCTCGACCGCTGCCTGGAGCAGGGCGCATCGATCGACGACGTGGCGCCGCGGGTGTCGTGGATCTTCAACACGCACAACTACTTCTTCGAGGAGGTCGCCAAGTTCCGCGCGCTGCGTCGGATGTGGGCGCGCTCGATGAAGGAGCGCTACGGCGCGACCAACCCGAGCGCGATGATGTTCCGCACCCACACCCAGACCGGTGGCTCGACGCTGACCGCGCAGCAGCCGCTCAACAACCTCACCCGCTCGGCGATCCAGGCCCTCGCGGCCGTCGTCGGCGGCGTGCAGTCGCTCGCGCTGTCGTGCTACGACGAGGCGCTCGCGCTGCCGACCGAGGAGGCGCAGCAGCTCGCGCTGCGCTCGCAGCAGATCATCGCCCACGAGACCGGCGCGGCTGACACCATCGACCCGCTGGCGGGCTCGTACTACGTCGAGTCCCTCACGAACCAGCTCGAGGAGTCCGCGCAGGCCATCATCGACCGCGTCGAGGACATCGGCGGGGCCGTCGCGGCGGTCGAGAACGGCTACGTGCAGTCCGAGATCCAGGAAGCCTCGGTGGTCTACCAGCGCGAGATCGAGGCGGGCGAGCGCGTGGTCGTCGGCGTGAACCAGTACGTCGACGAGGACGAAGACGCGACGCCGATCTTCCGCCCGAACACGGCGGTCATCGACGCGCAGCTTGAGCGCCTCGCACGCGTGAAGGGTGAGCGCGACCAGGGGGCCGTCGACACGTCCCTGGCTGCCCTGCGCGAGGCGGCGCGCGGCGACGACTCGATGATGGAGCCGATCCTGGACGCGGTTCGCAGCTACGCCACGCTCGGCGAGATGTGCGACGTGCTGCGCGAGGAGTGGGGCGAGTACACCCCGCCGACCGTCGTCTAGTCACAGCGGATACCGGACGCCACGGCCCCTGGAGGCCGAGGCTCGAGCGAGGGCGCAGGCGCAGGCTTGCGCCCTCGCCGTTGCACGGTCACGATGCGGCCGTCGAACGTAAACCCATAACACCACGGGAGGCTGAGATGGCTGGAGCACTCGAGGGACAGGTGGCGGTCGTGACCGGTGGCGGTCGCGGCATCGGGCGCGCGTGCGCGATCGAGCTGGCGCGCGAGGGCGCGAGCGTGATCGTCAACTACGTGTCGAACGCCGACACGGCGGAAGCCACGCGCGACATCATCCACGAGTTCGGTGGCACCGTTGTGCTCGTCAAGGCCAACGTGGCGGACGCCGACGAGGCCGGTGATGTCGTCGAGACGGCGGTCGAGGAGCTCGGGAAGATCGACATCCTCGTCAACAACGCCGGCGTGAACCGCGACCGCACCATCGCGCGGCTCTCCGTCGAGGAGTGGGACGAGGTCATTCAGACGGACCTCTCGTCGATGTTCTACTGCACGCGCGCGGCCGTGCCGCACATGCGCGAGGCGAACTACGGCCGGATCATCAACATGTCCTCGATCATCGGGCAGATGGGCAACGTCGGTCAGGCGAACTACGCGGCGGCGAAGGCCGGCATGATCGCCTTCACGAAGACCGCCGCCAAGGAGCTCGCGCGCAACAACATCACCGTCAACGCAGTGTGCCCGGGCTTCGTCTCCACCGATATGGTGACGGCGCTGTCGGACGAGATTCAGGACAACATCAAGTCGCAGATCCCGCTCGGCCGCTTCGCGGAGCCGGACGAGATCGCGGCGCTGGTGCGCTTCCTCTGCACCGAGGGCGGCTTCTTCACCGGAGCGCAGCTCTCGCCCAACGGCGGACAGTACATGTAGGGCGCTCCCTCGCAGGGAGCACGGCGCGGGCCACGCAGCCCACGCCGCCGACTTCGGAACGCCGTCGCACCCGCGGCGGCGTTTGCGATCTCAGCCGATCGGCGGATGAGTAGTGCCCGACGCCAGAGGACACGCAACCGGTGCGCTGCGAGTGGACGGCGCGGCACGCATCGTCGTGGTCGGCAGCAGCGGGGCCGGCAAGACCGCGCTCGCACGGCGTCTCGCCGCGCGACTCGGCGTCCCGCACGTCGAGCTCGACGCGCTGCACTTCGCCGAGGACTGGGTCGAGGTACCCGACGCGGTCTTCGCCGAGCGCATCGGCGTAGCGACCGCTTCCGCCGGGTGGGTCGTCGACGGCAACTACTCGGCCGTGACGCGGGGACTCGTGTGGCCGAGGGCGCACGCGGTGGTCTGGCTCGACTATCCGTTTTGGACGTGCGTGTGGCGGCTGCTGCGACGCACCGTTGCGCGCTCGTGGCGGCGCGAGGAGCTGTGGCACGGCAACCGGGAGAGCTGGCGGATGTCGTTCGCCAGCCGGGACTCGATCCTGCTATGGCTGCTGCGCTCGTTCAGGCGCCGACGGCGGGAGTTCGAGGCGGCGACCAGAGACGTGGGGCACGCGCAATTCGAGTTCGTGAGGCTCAGGTCACCCCGCGAGGCTGAACGGTGGCTGGCTACGGTCCTGCCCGTGGAGGAGTGATGGGAGGTGGCGTCAGTCAGACTCCTCGGGCGTGGTGAGGATCGCCTCGTAGAGAGACACGTGTGGCGCGTCCTGCATGACGCCACCCGCGAGGGGCTGCCCGTGCGCCTTGCGGAAGACATCGGACTGCGTCCACGCCTCGAAGGCGTCCCGCGACTCCCACGTCGAGTGCGAGATGTACTCGCCGGGCTGGTCGCCCTTGAGCAGGGCGAACTTCTGGAAGCCCGGTACCTCGTCCAGGTAGCTGTCGCGCTCGCGCCAGCTACGCTCGAAGTCTTCCTCGCGGCCCTCGGCGATCTGGAATCGGTTCATCGCGACGAACATGTCGCCTCCCTGGCGTGTGGCACTGCGCGCGTGGGTCGACGGTATGACGTGGTTCGGGCCTGAGTCTACCCATATCTCCCAACCCTCGTGATTTCTTGCACGGGTCGTGAGAACGCTGGGCCACCGTGTGCCTACACTCGAAACACAGCCGACTGAACAGGACGGGAAGGCCATCCGTGGGTGGCGTGCTTCGCGCAGCCTCGGCGCTCCTCAGTCTCGCCGCGCTGGCGCTCGCGATAGCGGCGTGCACCGGCGACGGTGACGACTCGACGCCTGCCTCCGGCGGGACAGGCGCGACGGATCAGACCGCTACGGCGACGCCGACGGTGGAGAGTACGCCCACGCCCGCGCCGACTGCGGCAGCCACGGCTGCCGCTACCGAGACTCCCACGGCGACCGCCACGGCGACCTCCGCTCCCACGCCCGCCGCCACGGCGAGCCCGGTACCGACACCCACCGCGCAGCCAGTCGAAGAGTCGCCGCAACTGCCGGTGACCGTCACGGACGTCGACGGGAATGAGGTGGTGATCGAGGACGTTTCGCGCCTCGTGGTGCTGAACGGCACCATCACAGAGGTCGTCTTCGCTCTCGGGCTGGGTGAGCACGTCGTCGGCGTGGATGTCACGTCGACGTACCCGCCGGAGGCGCTCGAGTTGCCGGACGTGGGCGTGCAGATCGCGCTGAGCGCCGAGGGCATCATCGCGCTCCAGCCGACGCTCGTGCTGGGCACCACCTTCGCGGGGCCCCCGGAGGTGATCGAGCAGGTGCGGGGCACCGGTATCCCGGTGCTGATCATCCCCGACTACAACTCGCTTCAGGACATCGAGGAGAAGATCACGCGTATCGCCACGGCGCTGGGCGTCCCGCGCCGCGGCGAGTGGCTGGCCGCCGAGTCGCTGGCATCGATTGAGGGGGCCATCGCGACCGTCGAGGGCGCCAGGCGCATCCCGCGTGTCGCGTTCATCTACCTGCGCGGCGCGCAGACCCAGCTGATCGGAGGCGATGGCGCCGGGGCGACTTCGCTGATCGAAGCGGCAGGCGGGATCGACGTCGGTGTGGAGGCAGGCGTGGAGGGATTCACGGCGATCACGCCGGAGGCCCTGGTCACCGCGAACCCGGACGTGATCCTGGTGTTCACCACAGGCCTCGACACCGTGGGGGGTATCGACGGGTTACTGCGGATCCCCGGGATGGCCCAGACAGAGGCGGGACGCAGCCGCGCGGTCGTGGACTTCGACGGACAGTACCTGCTCGGCTACGGCCCGCGCACCGGTGCGCTGCTGGCGGAGCTGATCGACGCGATCTATCCGGAACTCCGGTAGGCCCACGAGATGATCCGGCCCGAGACGAGTACGCGAGCACGGGAGGGCATGCCCCGCAATGCCTTGCGCCGCGCCTGGCAGCACGTTCAGTCGCTCCGAGGCACGAGGGCCGGCCCCACCTTTGCGGTGCTGGTGGTGATGCTGGTCATCGCTGTGTTCGTGAATGCCGGGATCGGCGCGGTGCGCGTGCCGCCGGTGGAGGTGGCGACGGTGCTCCTCGATCGCGTCGGCATCTCGACCGGGGTCGAGGTGGACGTGGTCCGGGAGCAGGTCGTGTGGGGCATCCGGATGCCCCGCATCGTGCTCGCCGTCTGCGTGGGAGCAGGCCTGGGCATGGCCGGCGCCTCGCTGCAGGCCATTTTCCGCAATCCACTCGCCGAGCCGGGGCTGATCGGGGTTTCGAGCGGCGGAGCGCTGGGCGTGATCGCACTGATCATCACCGGGTTCGCACCGCTCGGCTGGATGTCGCTGCCGCTGGCCGCCTTCGTCGGCGCGCTCCTCCTGACCCTCGTGGTCTATGGGCTCGCGCGGTCGGACGGCCGGACGCAGGTGGTGACGCTGATCCTGACCGGCGTTGCGATGAACTCGATCGCGGGCGGCCTGATCGGGCTGGCGAGCTTCCTCGCGAACGACGCCGAGCTGCGCAGCATCGTCTTCTGGACCCTTGGCAGCCTCGCGGGCGCAACGTGGAGCGCGGTGATGCCCGTCGCGCTGATCACCGTCGTCGGCCTGCTGCTGCTGCCGCGCTATGCGCGGGCGATGAACCTGATCGTGCTCGGCGAGCGCGAGGCGTTCCACCTCGGCGTGAGCACGGAGCGCGTACGCCTGCTGGTGATCGTGCTGGTGACACTGGTCGCGGGGGCGGGGGTCGCGGTGGCCGGGATCGTGGTCTTCGTGGGGCTCGTCGTTCCCCACCTGTTGCGGATCGTGATCGGCCCGGACCATCGCGTGCTGCTGCCGGCGAGCGCGCTGGGTGGAGCTATCCTGCTCCTCGGCGCCGACCTCGTGGCGCGCACGATCGTGGTGCCGGCCGAGCTCCCGCTGGGCGTGGTGACGGCCCTCATCGGCGGCCCGTACTTCCTGTTCCTGTTGCGTCGCACGACGCGTGAGCAGGGGGGCTGGTTGTGACCCCGCTGCTCACCGCCGCCGGAGTCTCGTTCGACGTCGGTCGTGCTCGCCTGCTCGATGACGTGAGCTTCGAGGCCGAGCGCGGCGAACTGCTCGCCGTGGTTGGTCCCAACGGGGCGGGCAAGTCGACCCTGCTCCGAGTCCTCGCTGGAGAGACGGCTCCATCCTCCGGCGAGGTGCATATCGAGGACCGGCCCATCGCAGGCATGCCGGCTATCGAGCAGGCGCGGCTCCGGGCCGTGCTGCCCCAGCAGACCCCAAGCACGTTCCGCTTCACCGCGCGGGAGGTGGTCGCCTTCGGCCGCGTGCCGTGGCTGAACACCCCCCAGTCCATCGAGGACGATGAGGCGGTCGAGGACGCGATGCGCCTCACCGAGGTCACGTCGATGGCCGCGCAGGCATTCCCGACGCTCTCGGGCGGTGAGCAGACGCTCGTCTCGCTGGCGCGTGTGCTGGCGCAGCGCACGCCGCTGCTACTTCTGGACGAACCGACGAGCGCGCTTGACCTGCGCCACCAGGCGCTGGTCATGGACCTGCTCTACGACCTCGCGGCCACTGGGACCGCGGTCGTGACGGTGCTACACGACCTCAACGTCGCGGCCACGCACGCTGCGCGCGTGGTTCTGATGCACCGCGGCCGCGTGGCTGCGTGCGGACCAGCGCGCGACGTCCTCCGGCCGTCCCTGCTCAGCGAGGTCTTCGACCATCCAGTGCGCGTCATCGAGGACCCGGTGGAGGGCACGCCGCTCGTCCTCGCGGAGCGGCGCGTGCGGACCAGGGCCGGCTAACCGGATCGTCCCGCACACGCGGGGTACGATGCTCGCATGGCGAACCGGCTACGCTTCTCCGCTCGCTCCGCCTACGCGCACCTGCGCGAGGCAGACCCCGTCGTCGGTGCACTGATCGAGGAGCACGGACCGTACCAGCCGCGTCCCGGTGGCGACCCGTATGCGGCGGTGGTGCGCTCGATCATGTTCCAGCAACTCGCGGGCGCCGCCGCGCGCGCGATCCAGCGCCGCTTCTTCGCCCTCTACGGCGACGAGGAGCGCACGCCGGATCCGCTCAACATCCTCGCCACGACCGATGAGGCGTTCCGCGGTGCCGGCGTCTCACGCCAGAAGGCGGGCTACCTACGCGACCTCGCGCAGCACTGCGTGGACGGCACGCTCGACTTCGACGTGATGCCCGACCTCGGCGACGACGAGGTGATCGAGCGGCTCACGGCGGTGAAGGGTGTCGGCGCGTGGACGGCTCACATGTTCCTCATGTTCGAGCTGGGCCGCCCGGACATCCTGCCCGTCGGTGACCTCGGCGTGCGCAAGGGGATGCAGGCGGCCTACGGCCTCCCCGAGACGCCGACGCCAAAGCGTGCCCGCGAGATCGGCGCGCCGTGGGCGCCATACCGCACGGTGGCGTCGTGGTACATGTGGCGGGCGGTCGAGACAGTCACGCCCGAGGCGTGACGCTGGGACTCGGTCGTTCGGTATACTCGTCGAGCCGACTGCTCCCACCATGCGGTTGGAAGTGACGTAAGCAAACTATGGGACCGGAAGATCACTCTCGCGACCCTGAGGCGACCGAAGTGAGCCACCCGAACGTGGAGGAGCTCACCGACGCCGAGCTCGAGGCCCTCGAAGACGCCGAGGACCTCCGGATCGCACGCGAACGGTCGCGCCTCGCGAAGATCGAAGGCACAGTCTCGTGGGAGTCGGTCAAGGCAAAGTACGGCCTATAGCGCGGCACTCACGTGTCCTGGACGGTCGAGCTTTCGAGGTCCGCGGAGCGTGACCTTCTTCGGCTGGGTGCTCGAGCCCGGGAACGACTTCGTAGCCGTATTGGGCAACTGACCGAGAATCCCCGCCCGATCGGCTCGCGCAAGCTGAGCGGCGAGGAGTTCTACTACCGTATTCGCGTGGGTGAGTACCGCGTAATCTACGAGGTCTTTGACGATGCACGTCTCGTCGTCATCATCGCTGTTGGGCACCGATCGCGGGTCTACCGCAGACTGCGTCAGCGGTGAATTCGTTAGCTGCTCGGACCGGCCCCTTGCGCCCCCTCAAGCTGAACTGACGCCGTGCCGGTGAGCAGCACGGCGCCGTCCGACGTCGCGCACTGCACTGCGTAGCTCGCCACGCCGTCCTCGATGCCTCGAGGCTCTGCCGTCGCTGTGACCTCGACGGGCTGGATGGCCGGAGCGCGCCAGCGCACCTTGAGGGCGCCAGACTCCGCCCAGCGTTGCCCGAACGTCGCGCTCATCGCCTCGGAGACGAGGGCGAGCACGAGCATGCCATGCGCGATCGGGCGGCCGAAGTCCGTGGTTGCGGCAACGGCCGCGTCCGTGTGGATCGGGTTCAGGTCGCGCGCGGCTGCGGCGTAACGAATCACGCGGTCATGGTCGATGAGGCGAGTGACCGAAGCGACCTCGGGTGGCGTGGTCACGGGGTGGCCTCCGGGGCGGGCGCTGCGACCGTCGAGCGCCCGCGCAGCACGATGTCGCCGCCTGGTGCGGTGCGCAGCTCGATGACCAGCGTGAGCAGCAGGGTGCCTCGGCGCTCGGAGCGCTGCACGACACTGACTGACGCCTCGACCGGTGTGCCGGGAGTGATGGCGCGCAGGAACTCGAATTCCTGCCGGACGTGCACCGCGCCCCAGGGTAGCCCCACGTGCTCCATGAATTGGCCGAGCACCCATGCGCCGGCCGCGAGGGGCGGAACCACACTGGTCCAGCGCTCGGCCGGCTCACCGGTGGCGTCCAGGTACGCACGCACGTCTGCTGCCTCGTACGAGATGGGCGGGAGCATGAACTCGTCGCCGCCGGCGAGGCCGTGGAAGTCGAGCTCGATGGTCACCGGTGGTGCGGGGGTCAGGCGGGCGAGGCCGCGGAGAGGTAGCGGGCGCCCCAGTGCTGGATCGGTCGCATCGCGTCGTGAAGCTCGCGGCCGCGCGGCGTGAGGTCGTACTCCACCCACGGTGGCATCCGGTTCACGATCTTGCGGCGAACGATGCCGACCTCTTCGAGTTCCTCGAGCCGGTCGCGCAGCGTGCGGGCGTTGCAGCCGCCGATGCGGATCGCGAGTTCATTGAAGCGGCGCTTCCCACCGCCGAGCTCGTAGACGATGTGGGGTACCCACTTCTGACCGAGGATGGAGAGTGTGGCCCGGATCGGGCAGTACTCGCCTTCCGGCGTGTGGGAAAGCTTTTCTTCCATCACGAGCGCGTCACCCCCCGCTTCTCGTGACCTGCTTCGCCGATCGTTCCCCCGCCCCTACGAGCCCTGGATGGCTGTGAGCACGTCCGAGTGGTCGCGCGCTTCGGGGATCGGGTTTTGCTGTGCGTAGGCGATGTTGCCATTCGCGTCGACGACGACGGTGAGCCGCTCGGCGGCGCCGAGCGCGTCGTTCCACGTGCCGTATGCCTGGGCTACTTCGCCCTTGAGGTCGGCGAGGAGCGAGTGGGAGAGGTTCTCCGCCTGCTTGAAGGCGGCGTGGGAGAAACGACTGTCGCGGCTGATGCCGAAGATGGTGGCGCCGGCGTCGGCCCAACCCGAGTAGTCGTCGCGGATCTCGCACAGCTCGTTGGTGCAGATGCCGGAGAAGTCGAAGGTGTAAAAGACGAGGACGACGGGTGAACCGCGCAACTCGGAGAGCGTCACCTGCTCGTTGTCTTCGTTCACCAACGTGAAGTCAGGTGCTTCCTGGCCGATCTCCAGCGCCACTCGTGTCTCCTTCTGAACGTGGGCTCACGATCCGAGCCCGACCGTGGTTGCGTCCTTCTACTCTAACCGCTTCGCGCGCGGCCCGACTACCGGGTACCCGGCGACGGCTGCAAGCGAGGGGCCTACCACTCGCCCGACTCGAGGAACTCCTCGATCGACGCGGCCGCGACGTGGCCATCCGCCAGGGCGGTGACCACGAGGTCGGCCCCGTTGACGTCATCGCCGCCGGCGAAGACGCCGGGTCGGTTCGTACGCATCGTGTCGGGGTCGACGGTGAAGCGGCCCCACGGGTCGCGATTGACCTCGGGGGCGACCTCGCCCCACTCCTCGTCGACGTTGTAGCCGATGGCGAGCACGAGGGCGTCGGCGGCGATCTCGAACTCGGTGTCGGGCACCGGCTCGGGGCGTGCGCGGCCGGACTCGTCGGGCTCGCCGAGCTGCATGCGCTGGCACTGGACGCCGCTGACTGCGCCGTCGGCGTCCGTCAGGATCGCGAGGGGTGCGGTCACGTAGTCGAAGATCACGCCTTCCTCGTAGGCATGCTGGCGCTCCTCGGAGCGGCCCTGCATCTCCTCCTCGGTGCGACGGTAGACGAGGCGCACCTGCTCCGCGCCGAGTCGGACGGCGGTGCGGACGCAGTCCATCGAGGTGTCGCCGCCGCCGATGACTACCACGCGGCGCATTGGCGGCAGAGGCTCGCGCAGATGCTCTGGTAGCTCCTCGGGCGGCAGGTTGCCGCGCACGAGGAAGTCCGTGGCGGTGTACACGCCCGGCGCGTCCTCGTGCTCGAATCCGAGCCGCGAGCCCGCGATCGCGCCGACGCCGATGAAGACGGCGTCGTAGTCGCGCTCGAGCTCCTCGAACGCAACGTCCTGGCCGATGCGCGTGTTCATGACCATCTCGACGCCCATGGCGCGCAGGTCGTCGAACTTGTGGGCGACCGTGGCCTTGTTCTGCTTGAAGTTCGGGATGCCGTAGTGGAGCAGCGCGCCGGGCAGTGGCCAGGCGTCGTACATCGTGACCGCGTGGCCGCTGCGCGCGAGGCGCTCGGCGACGCCGATGCCGGCCGGCCCCGCGCCGATGACAGCCACCGTCTTGCCGGTGGCGGGTGCAGTCGCCGTCGAGGGGCCCTCGCCGTGCGTGCGCTGGTGCTCCGTCACGAAGGCTTCCAGCTTGCCGATGGCGACGGGGATGCCCTTCTTGCCGACGACGCAGTCACCCTCGCAGAGGCGCTCCTGCGGGCAGAGCCGTCCGCACATCTCGGGCAGCTCGCTGGTCTCGCGGAAGGCGTTGGCTGCGCCGTCGAAGTCTCCTTGCTCGAGGAGCCACAGGGCGCCGGGGATGTCGTTGTCGACCGGGCAGGCGACCGTACAGGGCGCGGCGGGGCACTGGATGCAGCGCACGGCCTCGGCCTTGGCGGTCTCGGGGTCGAAGAGGTGGAAGACCTCGTCCCAGTTGTGGACGCGGACTTCGGGCGTCTGCTTGTTCGGCGTGTTGGCGGGAAGCTTCATCCGCGCCTTGCGGTCGATGCTGGCGGGATCGGGCTCGGCACCGCGCCCGCCGGAGTCGGCAGGAGTGGGTGAATCGGGCGACTTTGCGGCGGGGTCGGCGACCATCGCTGCTCTCGTACGCGGGGCGACCGTGTCGGCCCGCAGGGAGGCCCGTGGGGTACGTCCAGCGTAGGCCCGACGCCGCTCGCGCTCAACCGGGGGTGATGGGGTGGGGGTGCAGGCTACTCCGCCGCGCCCGCGGGCAGGCGCGCGCCGCGGCGCGTCGTGGCCGCCAGCGTCACGGCGAAGGCGAGGGTGGCCGCCATGACGATGGCCGGGCTCGCGGCCACGTCGGCGTGGAAGGAGGCGTAGAGCCCGATGATGGAGGCCCCGGACGACAGCACGAAGCTGATAGCGATGATGTGCGGGATGCGGCGCGCGAGCAGGCTCGCGGTCGCCGGCGGGATGATGAGCATCGCTGAGACCAGCACGATGCCGATGGCCTGCAGCGCCACGACGACTGCGAGCGCGATCAGGACCAGCAACGCGTACTCGAAGAACCAGGCCCGCACGCCCGCCGCGGCGGCCATCGCCGGGTCGTAGGCAACCATGACCATCTCGCGGTAGAAGGCCAGCACGAACCCGACGACCACGACGGCGAGGATCAGTTCACCCACCAGGTCCGCCCGCGATACGCCGAGGATGTCGCCGAAGACAAACGAGATGAGGTCCGGCGTGTAGCTCGACCGGCGCGAGATGATAAGGATGCCGAGCGAGAAGGCGGAGACGAAGAAGATCGCGATCGCGGTGTCGTAGCTGACGCGCGAGTTGCTGCGGACGTAGCCGATGCCGATGCCCGTGGCGACTGCAGCCAACAGGGCGCCCAGAGCCACGTTCAGGCCGTTCACGAACGCGATCGCGACGCCCGCCAGCGTTGCGTGCGCCAGGCCGCTACCGGACGCTGCCAGCCCCTTGTGCACCACGAACGTGCCGACCATGGAACCGACGACACTGACGATGAGCAGCGACATAAGGGCGCGCTGCATGAACGCGTATTCGAACGGTTCGAGTAGCCACTCGACGAGTTCGGCCATCAGTGTGCGCCGTGATCGCCGTCGTGGTCCGTGCTGTCGCCGTCGGCGCCGAAACTGATACCGCCCTCGCCGACGGTGATGAGGTGGCGGTCGAAGGTGCGTGCCAGCACTTCCTCCGTGAGCACGTCGGACGGTGCGCCATAGCCGTGGACCGTCCGGTTGAGGCAGCACGCTCGTCGCAGGCGGTGGCGACGCATGAGAGGTCGTGCGTGGCGATGAGGATGCTGCAGCCCTGGTGCGTGAGGTCGTCGAGGATGGCAAGGAGGTCGTGCTCCACGCCGGCGTCGAGGCCGGCGAATGGCTCGTCGAGCAGCATGAGCCGCGCGCCGCGAGCAATCGAGCGAGCGATCAGCACGCGGCGACGTTGCCCGCCGGAAAGCTCGCCGACCTGGCGCTTCGCGAATCCATTGAGCTGGACGCGTTCGAGGGCCTCGTTCGCGAGCTCCCGGTCCCGGCTCGACCAGCGACGGAACGGGCGAGTGCCGTTCCAACGGCCCATGAGCACGACATCCATGACGCTGACCGGGAAGTCCCAGTCGACCTCTTCCGCCTGCGGGGTGTAGGCCACGTCGCGGCGGGTCTCGCCGACCGGGCGGCCGAAGATCCGGACATCGCCGAGCAGTGGACGGACCACACCGAGAATGGACTTGAAGAGTGTTGATTTGCCCGCGCCGTTCGGGCCGACGAGACCTACCATCTCGCCCTCAGGGACGACGAAGCTGACGTCCTCGAGCGCCGGCGCCTTGCCGGGGTAGCCCGCCCAGAGACCGTTGACCTCGAGGGCGAGCGGACCGTGCGTGTGCCCGGCGGCGAGGCGGGCGCGCGCGGGGACATGCCCTGCGGCGTCCAACTCCAACTCGTCGTGTACGTGGCCGGGAGCCTCGTGGCCGACAGGGCCGTGCGCCCCGTGCCCGTGATCCTGACCGCGGTCTGTCGTCACGCTCGGCCCCGTCCCGCTGTGCCGCGCACGTTACCCGCCGCTGAGCCCTTCGACCAGTACTCGTGCGTTCCACCTCATCAGGTCGACGTACGTGTCCACCTCATCAGTGAAGGCGCCGCTGTACAGGACCATGACTTCGACGCCTGCCTCCTCGGCGATGGCATCGAGGGCGTCCGCCGCGAACTGCGGCTCGCGGAACACCGCGCCCACGTCGCGCCCGCCGACAATCTCGATGATCTCGGCTACGGCCGCGGCGCTCGCCTGCTGCGAGGGGCTGGCGGGCAGCACCGCGGCGGCCAGCTCAAGGCCGTACTCGGCCGAGAAGTACTGGAATGAGTCGTGGTAGACGATGAGCACGCGGCGCTCGGACGGGATCTCGCTGACGGCAGCGCGTACTTCCTCGTCCAGGGCCTGCAGCTCAGCGAGGTAGGTCTCGGAGCGCTCGCGGTAGGCGGCGGCGTTGTCCGGGTCGGCGGCGGCGAGGCCGTCGGCGATGTTGCGCACGTAGACCATCGCGTTCGGGACGGTGAGCCACATGTGCGGGTCGCCATCGGCGACTGCGAGCTCGGCGCCTTCGGGAGCCTCGGCGGCCTCGTGATCGTCGTCCTCGTCGCCGTGGTCCTCGCCCTCGTCGCCGTCCTCGTCGCCGTGATCCTCGCCCTCGTCGCCGTCCTCGTCGCCGTGGTCTTCGCCCTCTTCCTCTTTCTCGTCGCCGTGGTCTTCGCCTTCTTCCTCTTCCTCGTCGCCGTGGTCGTCCTCCTCCTCCTCGTGGTGTCCGCCCTCGAGGGGGGTGATACCGGCGGCGGCGATGACGAGCCGGGCGTCGTCCGGGATGTGCTCGAAGATCGTCTTGAGGGCGCCTTCCTCAAGGTTGAAGCCGTTCACGATCACGACGTCAGCGGCCGCGATGTTGCGAATGTCTCCGGCGGAGGCGCTAAAGGTGTGCGTGTCGGCGCCTGCGGGGATCACCGCGACGACATCGGCGTCGTCACCGGCGATCTGCTCGGTGAAGTGGGCAAGGATGCCGGTGGACGCAACGACCTTGAGTGGCTCTTGAGCGGCGGGCTCGGCGGGAGCCGTCGTCGTCTCGGTGGTGTCGTCGTCATCGTCGCCGCAGGCAACCGCGACGACCATGAGCGCTCCAGCGAGGAGCAGGAAGGGAACGAGCGTGAATCGCCGGAGACCTCGAAGCATGCTGAGCCTTTCATCGATACGTGGTCGCACGTCAGTCGAGGAACGGTACGGGGTATCGTTTGGGGCGTCAAGACGCTGTATCAGTCTGGTGCCGGCGTGTTGCTTCGATGGACGGGTAGAGGGGAGAAGCGAGGTCGCCTGCGGGTCGGGTTAGCCCGCAGGTTCCTGGAGGGGGAGGCGGCAGTTCGAGCAGAGCCCGTAGACCTCCAGGCGGTGTGCCTGGATCTCGTAGCCGGTGCGGCGGTGGAGCTCGTCCAGGAGGTCCTGGATGTCGCAGGTGGCGAAGTCACTCATGGCGCCACAGCCGGAACACACGATGTGGTGGTGGTGCCCTTCGCTCGTGAGGCGGTAGCCGACGGTGCCGGTCTCCATCACCACGTGGCAGAGCGCTCCCAGGTCCAGCAGCAGCCGCAGCGTCCGGAACACGGTGGCTCGGCCCACGCCGGGCGTGGCCTGCAGCAGTTCCTCAGCCGTGAAGTGGTCACCCAGGTCACGCATCGCGTCGATGAGGGCGCGGCGTGGTTCGGTGATGCGGTGTCCAGAGTCCGCGAGGCGTGTCGCGAGGGTTTCAGTGGAGACCATACGTGCCCCCTTACGTCACGAACGATCGTGGCCCTTTGGTGAGGCCCTGTCAACGAACCGGCTCAATCCGTCACAATGGCGCGCATGCGAGCCAGCAACCGGGGCGGCGATCGACGATGACAGCCGCGCGATGGCGGATCGTGCTGTGGGCCGGCATGCTGCTCATCGTCGCCTGGGTTGCGTGGCAGGCGCGCTGGGCGCTCCTGCCCTTCTCCATTGGCGCGCTTTTCGCGTACGTGCTCACACCCGTGGTGGATCGCCTCGCCGGCCTGGTCCCGGCGCGCTCACATCAACAGAACGTGCTGCGGCGTGGTCTGGCGGTGTTCCTGGTCTACCTGGTCATCGCCGGCGCCGTTGCCGGCGCGGGCGTCGCGGTGGTGCCCGTGGCCACCGATGAGATCTCTGAGTTCGTCGACGGCCTCCCGGATCACATCGACGACACGCAAGTCCAGGTCAACGAATGGCTCGAGGTCTACCGCGAGCGCGTCCCGGAGGACATCCGGATGCGCGTCGACGAGTACGCCGCGGACTTCGGCGACGACCTCGGTGCACGCATCGCGTCCGCGGGGGCCCCGGTGTTCGAGTCGATCACGAGCTGGATCGCGGTGATCGCCGGCTTCATCGTCGTGCCGATCTGGATCTTCTACGCGCTGCGCGATCGTCACAACTTCGAGCGTAACTTCGCGGCAGCGGTGCCCGGCCCGGTACAGCCCGACGTGCTGAACGGCGTGCGCATTGCCGACCAGTTGATCGGGCGCTACATCCGTGGGCAACTGCTGCTCGGCCTCGTGGTCGGTGTGGCGACGTTCATCGGGCTGATGCTGCTCGATGTGGACCTGGCGATCGCGCTGGCGGTGTTCGCCGGTGTTGCCGAGCTGATCCCGATCATCGGTCCGTTCATCGGTGCGCTGCCGGCACTGCTGATCGTCGCGGCGACCGACCCCGACAAGATCATCTGGGTCCTGCTGCTGTACGTGGCGGTGCAGCAGGTGGAGAACCACCTGTTGGTGCCCCGCGTGCAGGGGCACGCGGTGGAGTTGCATCCGGCGGCGATCATCATGCTGCTCGCAGTGGCGGGGACGGTGTTCGGGTTCATCGCACTGGTCGTGATCATCCCGCTGGTGGCGCTCCTCCGAGAGCTGTTCTGGTACGCCGACCACCGACTGAGGGGCCTCGATCCGCAGGACGCGATGGCGCGCACACACGTCGCCCAGCAGCTCGGCCTGCTCTCCGGGGAGGCCGAAACGCCCCTCGATCCCTCCGCTGTCGACGAGGACGTCGACGCGTCGCCGATGACACAGGACGAGGAAGCGACGGCGGAGGCGTAGTCCCCCCGGTGCCCGCTACGGCATCGAGCCGGCGAGGACGATCGGCTGCTGCATACCCTTCGACCCACCGACGGGCGCGGGCGTGATGGCGACCGAGAACGGGTTGAAGTCGAAGTCCAGCTCGATCAGCACCTGCGCGTCCCCGTCCGGGTTGGGCACGAACGTGCCTCCCGAGACCTCGTGGAAGCCCTCGATGAGCCACAGCTCGTAGACGGTGCCGATGGGCAGCGTCGGGAGTTGCTGTGCAATCACGACGCCTGCGCCGAGTTCGGCGCTCCAGAGGTAGCGCCCGCTGGCGCCGCCGCCCGCCGTGGTGCTGGCGAGTGAGGCTTCCTGCACATTCGGGTCGGCCAGGATGGCGATGATGCGCTGCTGTGTTTCGAACGCCGTCTGCAGCTCCGTGCGGATCGCCTCATCACCGCCGCTGCCCACGCGCTCCGTCTCGATCACATCGAGGCGGTCTGTGTCGGCGGCGACGGCTGCCGTCAGCTGCGCCGATTCCTGCTCGAGTGAGTCGATCGAGCGCTGCAGCTGAATGGCCCAGCTCACGGCCACGGCGAAGACCACGACGGCGGCGGCCGCTGCCGCGACGCGGAGCACGGGGAAGCGTCGCACGCGAGTCGGTCGCACCCGCTCGGCCGCCTGCAGCATCCGGCCGCGGAGCGCGGGATCCGTGCGCCGCAGCGGGGCCTCGAGTCCGATCAGGTCGGCGATTTCGCGGTAGGCGGCGAGCTGTCCGGCGGCGTCGGCGTCGCTCTGGATCAGCGCCTCGACCTCATCCGCCTCAGGGCCACTCAGCGCGTCCAGCGCGTATGCGGCCAGCAGCTCCTCGCGTTCCTCGCGCCTCATCGTCCTGGTCCCGGCGCCTCTCCTGTGGATAGAGGTCTCATCTGTTCCAGCGCGTCGCGCAGCTTCCGCATCGCGAGCCGGACGCGCGTCTTCACCGTGCCGATGGGCGTCGAGGTCTGCTCGGCGATCTCGGCCTGCGTGAGGCCGGCGAAGTAGGCGAGCTCGATCACACGCCGCTGCGCCGGCGGGAGCTGCTCGACCGCTCTGCGGACGGCGGCACGCTCGTCACCGAGCGCGGCGACGGCCGCGGGGTCGTCGAAGCGGTCGGCACTCTGCAGTGACTCGATGGCTTCCCCGTCTCCATCCTCCCCGCGTTGGCGGCGTGCGCGGCGGCGCTGCTCGTCGATCGAGCGGTTGCGCGTGACAGACATGAGCCAACTCACGAAGCGCCCGCGCGAGGGGTCGTACATGCGGGGTCGCCGCCAGAGGCGGAGGAAGACCTCCTGGGTCATGTCCTCGGCGAGCCCCTGGTCGTGCAGGACGCGCAGCGCCACGGAGTACACGAGGGTTGAGTAGCGGTCGTAGAGCTGCTCGAGCGCGTCGATGTGCCCGGAGCGGAGCTGCTTCAGGAGTTGCTCGTCCGTGGCCGGCACCGGCTGCTGTGATTCGGCTGCCTGGCGTTCGGCTCGTGCCGCGGCGAGGGAAGCGGGAATGCGAACTGCTCGGGAGTGTGCATCGGCCATACGGCCCCCCGATCCGTGCGAGGGAGGCAGGCATATTGTACCCCGCCCGCCATAACGTCTAGCACCCAGTACGCGTGCGAGGCCGGGAACGTTCCGCGGTCAGACCGCTGCGCCGGTCGCGAAGAGGAGCCCGCGGGCAAGGACCTCGCCGGTCAGCACGGCGCCGACGGCGATGTAAAGCAGGCCGGTGGCGGCCATCATGCCGCGAATCGCGGCGGCTCTCCATGCGAGCCACGCGAGCACGCCGGGAAAGATCAGTCCGACGCCGACACGGAACCAGAACGCGGGATTCTCGCCCAGCTCGACACCAAACGCTGTCTGCGTGAGGGGCACCTCGCGGACCGGCACGGCCGCCGCGACGATGGCGAAGACGGCCTGCGCGACCAGCGCGCCGAGGACCACTAGCGACATCTCCTCGAGCGGCTCCTTCGGCAGCCCCGAGTTCGTCAGGTACCAGTGGCCCCAGCTCATCGCCATCATCGAGCCTCCGAGCGCGACCGAAGCCGCGAGCATGCTCCCGAGCACACCGAGGTAGGACCAGGCCGGCCCGGCGACGAGCACGGCGAGGATCGCGAGCGTGATCGCGCCCGCCGCGCCACCGGCGATGCCCGAGAGCCGCGCCAGCGGGATGTGCTCCACGAACGCGGCGACGAGGTTCACCACGGCGATTGCCATGAAGACGAGGAGCGACACGCGCAGCACGTCGAGCGCCCCGGCGCGCAGCGTGAAGCCATCGATGACGTCGACCGGGGTGATCGTGAAGGCGACGATGATGGCGAGCAGCAGCGTGGGGACCACGACTACCCCGCCCATCTGGACGTAGCCGTGCGTGATCTGGCCGCGCCGCTCGAACCAGGTGACGAAGACGAGCGATCCCGCGGCGAGCTCCACCAGCAGGATCAGGACGGTGTACGGCAGCGTATCCGCGCTCATGGGGCGAGGTTGGCCGCATCAGCAGTCGCGGTCAACGAGGCGTTGACAGGCCCGGCACTGCGCGCCAACGATCGGCTCGTGCAACCCTCGACGCGTCGCTACGGCTCGAACGAACGCTGGCTGATGAAGGCGCTACGCGAAGTCGCGCACGAGGTCGGGCAGCTCGTCTCCGGCCTCCCCGACGACGCGCTGCGGCAACACCCTCCAGGGGAGGGACTGCGCGAGCAGTGGTCGATCATCGAGACGGTCGGCTTCCTGCGTGACTCGGAGCGCGAGGACCTGCGCGCCGTGCAGGCCATGCTCCAGCGCGACGGCGCCCGCCTCCCCGAGCGCCGCGCCCACCTCCTGCCCGCCGAGGGCCGCTACGAGTCCTCGAGCGTGCATGAGCTGGCGTGGGACTTCGAG
This sequence comes from Dehalococcoidia bacterium, assembly GCA_965208885.1. GTDB lineage: Bacteria > Chloroflexota > Dehalococcoidia > UBA2979 > UBA2979 > VXMT01. The sequence continues at coordinate 563,557 of CBDBPS010000001.1, read as the reverse complement.
GCACTCCGGCAGGAGCTGCTGTGGGAGCTCGAGTGGGCCGGCCCCGGCTGGGAGCGGCGCGGCGTCCACCCCTACCGCGGCGAGGTGTCCCTGGGCGAGTACGTCCACGAGATCAACGAGCGCGACCTGGACGCGATGTGGAGCCTGCGCCGGCTGCGCGAGGAGGCCGAGGCGCTCGCCTCGTAACCCCGCGGGGAGCGCGCGTAACGGGCGGCCTCACTACGCTGTCGCGTGCGTTGGTGAGGGGCCACCTTGGCGGACGATGCAGCGCTCGACGATCCCGCGAGACGTACCGCAGCCGATCCCGGCGCGTTCTGGAAACTTGTCGCAGGCCTCCCCGAACAGGCCGCCGAGGCCTGGGATGCAGGCCGCGAGTGGGCGTCGTCGCTGACGCTGTCCGCGCCGCGCCGCGTGGTGGTCGCCGGCATGGGCGGCTCGGCCATCGGGGCGGAGATGGTTGCCGCGCTCGGCTCGACGCGCACCACCACACCCATCGAGGTCGTCCGTGACTACACGCCGCCGGCGCTGGATGCGGACTCGCTGTTCGTCGCCTGCTCGTTCTCCGGGAACACCGAGGAGGTGCTCGCGGCGTTCGATGCCGCCGGCGCACAGGGCGCGATGCGTGTCGCGGTCACGACCGGCGGGAAGCTCGGGGAGCGTGCCGCGCGTGAGGGTGTCCCGACGTTCCCGTTCACGTTCAAGGGCCCGCCTCGCACGGCCCTTGGCTATGGGCTGCTTCCACTCCTGGCGCTCACACGGCGCTCCGGCGCGCTCTCCGTCGGCGACGACGAAGTCGAGGCGGCGATCGCGGTGCTCGCGAGGTGCAGTGAGGCGGCTTCGCCGGACGTGCCGACGTCCTCGAACCTGCCTAAACAGATCGCGGGGCGGCTCGCCGGGCGCGTTCCGGTCATCGTGGGTCCGGGCGTGCTCCGGGTGGCGGCGTCGCGGTGGGCGGGCGTGATTCCCGAGAACGCGAGCCAGTGGGCGATGGCCGCGGAGTTGCCCGAACTCGACCACAACCTCGTCGCCGGCTTCGCGCGACCGGCAGCAGCGCTGGAGCAGCTCCACGTGGTGCTCCTGGACGGGTCGGGCGTGCATCTACGCAACCGCCGCCGCGTGGAGGTGACGGCCACTGAGCTTCAGCGTGCGGCCGTCTCCTGCGAGGTCGTGCACGTCGAGGGCTCGGGCGGGCTCGACTCGGTGCTGCACGCCGCCTACATCGGCGATTGGGTGTCGTACTACCTCGCCCTGCTCAACGGCGTGGACCCATTCGAGGTGACGCCGATCGACCGCGTGAAGGCGGCCCTCGCCGCCCACGAGGAACCCACGGCGTAGCCCGAGCTCGCCACTTCCCACCTCAGCCATGACTCATCCGCGGACACTTCCGCATAGCGGCATGAGGCCCCGGCCTGTCGAAGGGTGGGCGACCGCGATCGTACCCTGTGCGCCATGGCGTCGAGGACTGACGGCGAGGCTCGAGCGTGAGCGTTGACGCGTGGCTCACGCTCGCGGTCATTGCCGTCATGGTTGTGGTGATGCTGCGCGGCCTCGCGCCGCCTTCCGTGTCGCTCCTCGGAGCGGCAGTCGTGCTGATGGCGGCGGGCGTGACCGAGCCCGAGCAGGCACTGTCGGGCTTCGCCAACCCCGCGCCGTTCACCATCGGCGCGCTGCTGGTCGTCGCGCGGGCGGTGCACGAGACCGGGGCGCTCGTTCCGGCACTGTCGGCGATGCTCGGAGGCGGCCGCAGCTTCCTGCAAGCCGGCGTGCGCCTGCTCGCGCCGACCGCTGCCGCCTCGGCGTTCCTCAGCAACACCTCGATCGTCGCGATCCTCACGCCGGCAGTGCTGGAGTGGAGCGACCGCCAGGGCACGCCACCGTCGCGCTACCTGATGCCGCTCTCGTTTGCCGCCGTGCTCGGCGGGACGATGACCGTGCTCGGCACCTCGACGAATGTCGCCGTGGCGGGGCTGGTCGAGAGCGCTGGGATGGACCCGATCGGACTGTTCGAGGTGGCGAAGCTGGGCCTGCCGCTCACACTCGTCGGACTCGTCGTCATCGTGCTGCTAGCGCCGCGGGTACTGCCACCGCGCGCCGGTCCCCGCGGCAGCCTGGGAGCGGGGTCGCGCGAGTACACCCTCGAGATGGTCGTCGAGCCGGGCGGCGCGCTCGATGGCGCCGAGGTCGAGTCGGGCGGCCTCCGTAGCCTGGCAGGCGTCTACCTCGTGCAGCTGGAGCGCCCGGGCTACACGATCACGCCGGTCTCGCCCCGCACGGTGCTGCGCGGCGAGGACCGCCTGCGGTTCGTCGGCCGCGTCGACGACGTCGTAGACCTGCACGGCATTGGCGGGCTGCGGTCGAGCGAGGACGGGCAGCTGGCGCAGCTCGGCGGGGGCACCGGCTTGATCTACGAGGTCGTGCTGGGGCAGTCCTCGCCGGTGGTCGGCCAGACGATCCGCGATGCCGAGTTCCGGGGCCGCTACCAGGCCGCGGTCGTGGCGGTGCACCGCGCCGGCCGCCGCATCGACGCGAAGCTGGGCGACGTGCAGTTGCGCGTCGGCGACACGCTCTTGCTGATCGGCGATGACGACTTCGAGAGCCAGTGGGGCGAACAGCCGGACTTCCTGCTGGTGTCGGGCGTCGGCGAGCTCACGCGCCGCGGCGTGCAGCGCCGCGCACTGCTGGTAGCTCCCCTGGTCGCCGCGATGGTGGTGCTGGCCGCGACGAACGTGCTGACGCTCCTGGAGGCGGCGCTGCTGGCGGCGCTCCTCGTGGTCGCGCTACGGGTGCTGAACCCGATCCAGGCGCGGAACGCTATCGACCTCGACGTGGTTGTGACGATCGCCGCCGCGTTCGGGCTTGCGGCTGCGATTCAGGAGTCGGGGCTCGCGGATCAGTTCGCGAGTGGCATCGTCGACCTGTTCGAGGACCTCGGGCCGCGAGGGGTGCTGCTGGGGCTCGTGCTCGCGACGATCGTGCTGACGGAGCTGGTCACGAACAGCGCGGCGGCCGTGCTCATGTTCCCGGTTGCGATCGCGGCTGCACAGGCGACGGGCCTCGACCCGCGCAGCACGGCGATTGCCGTGGCAATCACCGCCTCGGCGTCATTCCTGACGCCGATCGGCTACCAGACGAACATCATGGTCTACGGGCCGGGCGGCTACCGGTTCGCGGACTACGCGCGGCTGGGCGCCCCGCTGTCGCTGACGGTGATCATCGTCGTGGTGCTCGCCACGCCGGTGTTCTGGTAGCGGCGCGCCTGGGGCGTAACGCCTACGCGCCGCCCCCGCTATATGCCTCGACGAGTACCTCGGCGACCTCGGGCCGCGTGAACTCGGCGGGCGGCGCTTCGCCTGCCTCGAGCATCTGGCGCACGCGCGTGCCCGACAGGAAGACATGGTCGTCGTTGCCGTGCGGGCAGGTGTGCGAGCTGGCCATGCCCTCGCAGCTCACGCAGTAGAAGCTGTGCTCGAACTTGAGCGGCTGGATCGCCAGCGCGCCGGGGACGAGCTCGTCGAAGATCTCCTGGGCGTCGTACGTGCCGTAGTAGTCGCCGACGCCTGCGTGGTCGCGTCCCACGATGAAGTGTGAGCAACCGTAGTTCTGGCGCATGATCGCGTGGAAGATCGCCTCGCGCGGGCCCGCGTAGCGCATGGACGCGGGGAGCACGGACAGCACGACGCGGTCCTGCGCGTAGTAGCCATCGAGGAGCACCTGGTAGCAGCGCATCCGCACGTCTGCAGGGATGTCGCCTTCCTTCGTCTCGCCCACGAGCGGGTGCAGCAGCAGCCCATCGACCACCTCGAGCGCGACCTTCGTGAGGTACTCGTGCGCGCGGTGTACGGGGTTGCGTGTCTGGAAGCCGACGACGGTCTTCCAGCCGCGCTCGGCGAACGCGGCGCGGGTCTGCGACGGCGTCAGCCGGTGCTCGGGGAACTCGGGATCGGGGGGCAGCGCGAAGACGCGCACAGGCCCGCCGAGGAGCGTCTCGGCCTGCTCGTTGACCGCCTCGACGCCAGGGTGCGCCGGATCGTTGGTGCGGTAGACCTTCTCCGCCTCGCGCTCGCGGTCGTAGGCGTACGCGTCACCCGCGTCCATCACGGCGAGCAGGGTGCCGTCCTCAGCGGCCAGGGCGATCTCCCTGCCGGCGAGCTGCGCGGCCTGCTCGGATGTTACGGGGAGCGTGATCGGCACGCTCCACACGGTGCCGTCGGCCAGGCACATGCCCTCGACGACGGCGCGGTAGTCGCCCTCGTCCATGAAGCCGTCGAGGGGGCTCAGCGCACCGACAGCGAGCAGTTCGAGGTCGGTCACCTGGCGCGCACCGAGTTGCAGCACCGGAAGCCCGCTCGCCTGGGCGGCGAGCGCGGCGGCCTCCTCGCCGGTGGCGAGTAGCTCGCGAAGCACCCCGCCGTGCGGCGGGACCAGTTGCGATGTGTCCGGGCTCATTGCGTGACTCCCGCCGGGATCAGGCTCTGCGCCTCAAGGTAGCTGAGGATGTCACCGAGCGACTCCGCCTCAGTCTGCGTCTCCGAGTTCACACGCACCTCGGGATCGTCGGGCGCTTCGTAGGGGTCCGAGATGCCGGTGAAGTTCTGGATCTCGCCGCGCAGCGCCTTTTGGTAGAGGCCCTTCACGTCGCGGCGCGTGAGCTCCTCGATGGAGCAGTCCACATGGATCTCGACGAACTCAGCCGGCTCGTCGGCGATACTGGCGCGCACCTCGTTGCGGATCTCCTCGTACGGGGAGATCGCCGCGGTAATCACGGCCACGCCGTTGCGCGACAGCAGCCGCGCGACGTAACCGATGCGCCGGATGTTCGTGTCTCGATCCTCCTTGGAGAACCCGAGACCCTTCGACAGGTTGGTGCGCACCTCGTCGCCGTCGAGGACCTCGACGTTGCGTCCGCGCTCTCGCAGGACGGGTGCAAGGTATTCGGCGAGGGTGGACTTACCCGACCCGGACAGGCCGGTGAACCACAGGATGATGCCGCGATCGCTCACTACTGGATGCCCCCTGGATGGTGTAGCTGCTGGCTCGACCGTCGGCCGACGATCGGATCGGCGGTTACTGTAGCGTCATTCGTGTTTATGGACGCTAGCAGTGGGGCTGCAGGGCATTCGGCGCCCCGCCTGTCGCGGGGGACTGGACACATGTGGCACTATGCCCGCAGCCATCGTCGCGCGGTGTCGGGCAGGCAGCTCACGGGAGCATCGGGCATCGGACGCGGCTCGGGATGTCGCTAGAGGGGGTAGACGTGGCAGCAGAGGCTCGCAGCGTGACGACGGAAGATCACGTGCATCACTGGATCCTGTCAGAGCCCTCGGGTGGGGAAGTACCGGGCCGCTGCAAGGGGTGCGGGGAGACCCGGGAGTTCCCCGCAAACCCGTCGAACCCCTACCTGCGCGGACTGGCCAAGAAGCGCCCCACGCGGCGCGAGAGCTAGCCGGTCCGCACCCGCACGGGTGCGGCGCGCCACTACTACCGGGAATCCCGAGGCCGCACGGCCGCCAGACCGTGTGGCGTGCCTCTACCTCTACCCTGCTCGTCGACGAGCAACGGCCACGGCCCACATTTGAATCAGGCGCCCAGATGAATCAGGCGCCCAGAGCCTGGCTCGCGTCAGATTGGATCGTGGCGCGTCGGATGACCTTGCCTGGGGCGCCGGGGCCCCTGAGGGCCACGGCGACAGGGACGGCGGTAGCAGGGGTTGCTAGCGCCCGACCTTCTTCCAGAGCAGGACTCGCCTGGCCTTGTCCTCCCAGGAGGAGCGGACCTTGGTTCCCGCTTCCCTGGCTGCTTCCGAAAGCAGCCGCTTGATCCGGGTGGGGTTCTCACCTCGTGCGAGTTCGATCTTGCCCGCATCGGAGGCGCTCACGGCCTCCACATACTCGGCGCGTTCCTCGGCCGCCGAGCGAGCGCGGCCAATGAGGACCTCGGAAGGCTCCATGGGAGTAAACTTAGGCACGTTCAACCCCTCGATTCTTCGTCTCACAAGTAGCGCTAAGCATAGCCAGAATGCAGGTGCCGATCCAGCGAGGTGTCGCGCACATTGATCGAGCGGCGGTCGTTCCACGGTCCGCAATGTTTATAGACGCATGCCGGACAGTCTCGATCTTACTCGTCGTGATGGTGATGAGAGCCCGCACCGGGCTCGTGGGGAAGAGCTCAGCAGCCTGGCTCGCCGTGGTTCCCACAACACATCGAGAGCGTCCGGATCTTGATCCAGTAGTTGCGGGTGAAGAGCCGCAGTTTCGTAGCGAACGGCGCGTCGTACTCGCGCCAGTTGCGGCCGAAGTTGCCGAAGCGCCCGCCGTGGTCGTGGGGTTCCTGCACTACGCCACCGAGGGGTCGTAGTCCATACCGATGTGGCCGGCTTGCTCGAACTCCGCGTACTCCGCGTCGGAGTAGCCCATGACTTCCTTGTAGACGTACTCGTTGTCCTCACCCAGGCGCGGCGCGTGGCGCGCAGACGGTGGGTTGTTCCCCGTCGTCTTCCACAGCGGAGCGACATGGCGCTGGGTGCCCGCTTCCGGGTGCGCGATCGTGCGCCAGAAGTCGCGCGCAGCGTGCTGGCGGTTCTCCAGCGCGTCGCGCTCGTGCATCGCGACGCCCGCGGGGACGCCCTCGATCTGGAGGCGTTCCATGACCCAGTACGCGTCCTTGATGCCCGTCCACTCGGCGATGCGGGCATCCAGGGCGTCACGGTGCTCGTGGCGTGACTCCATCGTCGCGAAGCGCGGGTCGTCCTCGAGCTGGAGCTGGTGCATCACCTTGCAGAGACTTGCCCACTCCTCCTCGGACCGCACGGCGATGGCGATCCAGCGGTCGGCGCCCGAGCAGGGGTAGACGTTGTGCGGCGCCATCGACGGGTGGGTGTTGCCGAGGCGCTCCTGCACGCGGCCGTTCATGCTGTAGTCCATGACGAAGTCGCCGAGGAAGGGGACGAAGTTCTCGGCGGTCGCGGCCTCGATCATGAGGCCCTCGCCGGTCTTGCGGCGCTGGCGGAGGCCCATCGCGAACGCGAGCGCGCCGCCGATCCCGGATGCGGCGTCGGAGGGCACGGCCATCGGTGCGTAGTCCAGGCTGAGCTGCGGATAGGCGCGCAGCACCGGGTGCCCGAGCAGCGCCTCCATGTGGTTCCCCCACGTCCGGTAGCCGCGGTAGGGACCCTCGAGGCCGAATGCCGGCACGCGCAGCATGATCATCTGCGGGTTGACGCCGGAGACGCGCTCCCAGGTGATGCCCTGCTTCTCGATGTTCGGCGGCAGGTTGTTCTCGATCAGCCCGTCGGACTGCTCGATCAGCCGGTCGAGCGCGGCCTGCCCCTCGGACGTCCCGAGGTGGATGGTGACGGAGCGCTTGTTACGGCCGTGATTGTTGAAGTAGGGCCCGCGGTTCCAGGGCCGGTCGCCCAGGAGGTCGTCCGGGTAGCCGCCGCCCTGGTTCGCGCTGTTCTCGGCGAACTCGTCCGGTGGGCGCGCGATCAGGCCGCGCGTCTGCGGCGCGAAGTGGTGGAGCGACTCCACGCGGATGATCTCCGCGCCCCAGTCCGCGAGCTGCATCGTGCAGTAGGGGCCTGCCCATACGACCGTGAAGTCCAGGATGCGGACGCCTTCGAGGGGGAGCCGCTTGCCGTTGGATGCCGGGGATGTCATCGCGCCGTCTCCTCCCGCTAGACCACGCCCGAGGCGCGTAGCGCCTCGAGTTCGCCGGACTCGACGCCGAGTTCTACCAGCACCTCGTCGGTGTGTTCACCCAGGAGAGGCGCGCGCTGGCGCTCCGGCATGGGCTCGTCGCGGTGCAGGACCGCGTGGAATCCGGGGTACTGGATGGGGCCGGTGGTGGGGTGGTCGATCTCCTGGAAGAACTCCCGGGCCTGGAAGTTCTGGTCCTGGAACAGGTCCTCGATGGTGTTGAGCGGCCCGCCGAGGACGCCGAAGCGCTCGCACTCGGTGCGCACCTCTTCCTTGGTGCGTTCGAGCAGCCACGGGATCAGGATCCCCTGGAACTCGATCGCTCGCTCAGCCTTGGAGAGCTCGGCGACGGTCGACCAGTCCGGGTGCGAGAGCAGGTCTTCGCGTCCAACCATGCGGATCATGCGGTTCACGAGGCCGGCGCCCGCGTTCAGCGCGAAGTAGCCGTCCGCGCACGGGAAGATGCCACTGCCGATGGCGCCCGCCATGCCCGCCCGGCCGACGAGCCGCCCGTTGTACTGGTACGCGAGCGTGCGGCCGAGCCGGCCGTCGACGGAGTGGGTGTGCGCCTCGAACATGCTGATATCCAGGTGCTCGCCTTCGCCGCTCAGCTCCGCGCTCATCAGGCCCATCGACGTGGCGAGGGCGGCGACGTAGCCCGGGTAGTAGGTGGCGTGGTGGCCGGCGGTCTTGAGCGGCTCATGCTCGGGGTCGCCGGACCCCTGCATGTTACCCATCGCCAGCAGCGTCAGGTCCGTGCCCTGCCAGTCGCGGTAGGGCCCGGTCTGCCCGAAGTTGCTGATCGAGGTCAGCACGACGCCGGGGTTCACCTCGCGCAGCGCGTCGAAGCCAAGTCCGAGGCGGTCGAGGGTGCCGGGCGCGAAGTTCTCGACCACGACCTGCGCGCTGGCGGCCAGCTCGAGGGCGATCTCGCGGCCTCGGTCGCTCTTGAGATCCAGCGTGACGCTGCGCTTGTTGGTGTTGAGGAACAGGAAGATGCCACTGCGCTCCAGGCCCGGCTCGTCCTGGTAGAACGGCGGCAACGCGCGAGCGGGGTCGCCGTCGCCGGGCCGCTCGATCTTGATCACGTCGGCGCCGTAGTCGCCGAGCACGCGGGTGCAGAACGGCCCCGACGTGTACCACGTCAGGTCCAGGACACGGACATCGTCGAGCGGCATGATCCCGGTCACGCGCAGCCTCCCCGGTGCGCCGGACACTCTAGCAGCAGCCTCCCGGCGCCGCTGTCCGGCGTCTCGTGACGCGTCGGTGGCTACTCCTCGATGTCGCCGAGGTAGATGACCTCCGCCGAGGCGCCGTCGTCGGTGATGTCGAGCACCGCGACGTGGCCGAGCAGCATGCTCTGCTTGATCATGGAGGTGCTCCCCGGGTTCACGAACAGCACGTCCTGGAACGTCTCGACCATCGCCTCGTGCGTGTAGCCGAAGATCACGATGTCGACGCGCTCGCCGAACACTTCGACGAGCTCGTCCTGGACGTCGAGCCCCTCCGGGTACTTGGCGAGGGCCCCGGGGTAGATCTCGTCGACGATCGGCAGCAGCTCCAGCTTGTGGACCACGCCGACCTTGCGGCCCTCGAGATCCAGCACCAGCGTCGTGCCGGTGCGCGGCGCGCCCTCGGCGACGGCAGCGAACCGCGACTTGGCCGACTCGACGGGCGCGATCTGCGCGAGCCACTCGAGAGCGGAGTCCGCGTAGATGTCCCCGGCGTGGACGATCAGGTCGACGCCCTCGAAGGCCGGGATCACCTGGCTCGGGGGCTCGGGGCCCATGGACGGGATGTGGGTGTCGGAAATCACGCCAATCTTCATGTTCGGTCCCTTCCGGGGCGAGTAGTGCAGGTCGTCGGGAAGGGAAGATAGCACCTGACGCGACACGGTGGCTCGCGAGCGCCGCCCGCAGGCCGATCCAGGCCCGTTGGCGAGGGGCCGAGGACCGAGCGAGCGCTAGGCCGAGGCCTCGCGCAGCGCCACCACCGGTATCCGCCGGTCGGTCCGCGACTGGTACTTCTCGTACCGGTCGGCCGCGGCCGTGATCCGCCTGAAGCGGTGGTCGCGCTCCGCCCCGATCAGCGGCTCGGCCCGCATCGAGTGCCGGCCCGCGCGCGTCTCCACTTCGACCAGCGGATTGGCGACGAGGTTGCGGTACCAGTCGGGGTGATACGGCCCCCCGTTGTTCGAGGCGATGATCAGCGCGGTGCCTCGATCGTCGAGGTACAGCAGCGGCACCGTCCACCGCCGACCCGACCGCCGGCCGGTGGTCGTCAGCAGCAGCACCGGTAGGCCGAACTTGCCCATCAGGCGTCCGCGGGTCAGGCGGAAGACGAAGATGTGGAAGGGGACGAAGAAGCGAAGGAAGAGCCGCATGGCTGCCTCCCGTCCTCGACGCGTAATACGCATCGTGCTCCGCCAGTCTATCCCACCGTCGTGCTGGCGAAGGGGCTCACCGCGACGCCAGCCGCCGCCTTGTGGGCCCGAGGACGAGGAGCCTGCAACCGTCGACTGGAGCCTGATGGACGCGATGACCGCCTCGTCGGCGGGGTGCCGGTCCCCGCGGCGATGGCGATCGGCAGGCGTCGGAGGTGTGGGCTAGTCGCCCATAGCCCCGCCGATGTCCCGGCTCCTGAATACCCAGAGCGCGGCCGCCACGAGCAAGACGGTGTACGCGACGACCGGGATCAGGCCTTCGAGCGCGTCCGAGGAACCCCCTACATCCGGCATGGCAGTCCACGAGCGAAAGCTCTCGATCAGCAGGTAGTCCGCGACATCGGCAAGCGTGTCGTTGAGGTGGAGCAGCGGCGCGACGAGCAACTCAACCATCGTGTAGCCGACCGAGAGGGCGATGCCCGCACTGCGGGATGCGGTGAGCACCGTGGCGAGGACGCTGAGCGCCGCGAGTGGCAGCAGCCCCGAGCCGGTCTTGAAGAACATCACGACCACCTCGGACCAGCTGCCGGCGTCGGGAAGTGCGCCTGTCTCGCTGGGGGGAATCAGTGTGGCAGTGAGGCTGGACGCAACCGACACCAGCGATATGACGGTGAGGACGCAGGCGCACAGCAGCGCGAGCAAGAGCAGTTTCGCGGAGAGGAACTTCCAGCGAGCCGCGCCGCCACTGAGCACCGTCCGCAGCGTGCCCCAGCCGTACTCGGTCCCCACGAGGGAAGCCGCGAGGATCATGACGAGCAGTGGGCCTATCGCCACAGGACCGAGCGAAGCGAATCCGGACATGCTCGCGGTGATGCTGTGAGGGACCGTGAACCCCCTGCGAAGCTCAGGGAGCGATGGGAAGTTGTCACACGGCCCGCCGGCGCGCCACGCTTCCACTCCGTCCAGGAAGGCGCTCCGTTGCTCTTCAGTGAGCTGGTCGAGCCCCGCGGGAGTGCGATCGTTCGCGACATCCGCACACGTCATCTCGATGGACGCGCCGCCATCCTGGTCCCATGAAACGCTGTATGAGGCGGTACCGCCGCCAACGATCTCCTGCACCGTCTCGTTGTGATACGCGACATAGTTGACCCAGATGCCCAGCTGGGAGATCAGCACGGCGACTGCCAGGAGGATCCAGGGCATCCGGAGCCGGCGGACCTTGAACCACTCCCACCGGGTGAGCCGGAGCATCTGGGGCATCGACGGCGTGTTCCCGGCCGGCATGTCAGGCCTCACGGGTGCTTCCAGCCGCGTCGCCGGTGACCTCGAGGAAGTACCGCTCCAGCGCGCCGCGGCCGGAGTTCGCGTCGATCACGTAGACGCCGGAACGTCCGAGGATCGTAGAGATCTCAGCGGACCGTTCACTCGGGGCTGACACGAGAACCTCGTCGCCCTCCATCCTCACGTCGCCAACCCACTTGAGTGCGGACAGGATGGACACGGCCTGTGCATCGTCGGTGGTCTTGAGCCGCAATTGGTCGCCCGCCCGGAGGATGTCCGGGACGTCGCCCTGGATGATCAGCGTCCCGTTGGACATGATCAGGACGCTGTCGCACATCTGCTCGACCTCGTTCAGCAGGTGGCTGGCCAGCAGGACGGTCCTCCCGTCCGCGCAGAGTTGGCGGACGAGCTCGCGGACCTCGGCCATTCCCGCCGGGTCCATCCCGTTCGTCGGCTCGTCCAGGAAGAGCACCTCCGGATCGCCGAGCAGTGCGAAGGCCAGGCCCAGGCGCTGCTTCATGCCCAGGGAGTACGTGCTGAAGTGGTCGTCTCCCCTGCCCGCCAGACCCACCCGCTCGAGCAGGGCGTCGATATCGTCCTCGGAGCCCCGCCCCAGGATGCCCTGGAAGTACACGAGGTTCTCCCGCCCGGTGAGATACGGATAGAAGGACGGGTACTCGATGATTGCTCCAACGCGGCGCAGCGATGCCTCGAGCCCCTCGGAGGAGCCGAAGAGGCTGAAGCTCCCGGATGTGGGGCGTACGAGACCGAGCAGCATGCCCATCGTGGTCGTCTTGCCGGACCCGTTCGGACCCAGCAATCCGAAGGCGTGTCCGCTCGGAACGGACATCGAGAGGCCGTCCACGGCGACGATGTTCCCGTATATCTTCGTGAGCGAGTCGGTCTCTATGACAGGTCTACCGCGCCCCATGCCAGCTCCCCCCAGATGCTCTCGCAGAGCGGACGTCACGAGATCGGCGAGCACGTGTATCCACATCACCAGGCCGCGGATACCCCTGCCGTCGTGACGCATGCGGTCCCGCACGAACTGGGTCATCAGATCGCCGTATTCGCGTCGGAACTCCCTCGGATAGACGACGAGGAGCGCGCGGTACACTCGCTCCGGGAACACGGTCAGGTTCCTCGCGCGTGCAGGACCTCCGCCAGCCTCGTCCTGGCGGTACGGGTGAGCTGCTCCATCCGGATCACTTCGGCATCAAGCACGTCGCGCCCGAGGCCTGTGAGGCGGTAGTAGCGACGGCGCTCGTCATCGAGATCGGGGTCGGGGCGTTCGGAGCTCTCTTCGATCAAGCCGGTCTTCAACATCTGCTTGATGGCTCCGTACAGCGTGCCCGCCCCCATCACGACGTCGCCACCGGTGAATGCCTCGATCTCCTTCATGATCGCGTAGCCGTGCCTGTCGCCATTGGCCAGGGCGAGCACGATGTGTAGCTGGGATACCGGTAGAGGAAGCAGGTCCGAAGGTGTTCGGTTCGGCATGACCACGTGACCCCGCCTGCGGCGGGATCCGCCCGCGGCGCTCAGCCCACCACGGCGTATGCCGCCTGACGATGTACCGGCGCACAATGTATCGATATACGATAGATCTGTCAACCACGGTCGCCAGTTGTGGTTCCGCCTCCAGAGCCGGAGCCCGACAGTCTCTAGGACGACTGCTCCAGCGAGCGTCTCGCGCGGGACGCCCTCTTGCGTGCTGTACCATCTCGCGGCGCCCGAGGTGGTGGGACGGACGTTGCCGCCGTCCCGCAGGGACGCCCGCCTGGTCATCGCCATGGCAACGCTGGAGCCACGATTGTGATCGAGCTGCTGAGAAGCGAGGGAGCAGCGGGGGGTCTGCGGGCCGGGCTATTGCTGCTCGTGGTGCTGAGCGTGGTGGGTACTGCCCTGGCGCTCGCCTTCGACCGCCACTGGCAGAGCCCCTTGCAAATGCTGCCGTGGATCGTGCTGGGCATCATCACCGTTGCGTGGATAGCCCTCGTCGTTCGCCAGACGCGGGCGACGATCTGGCTGGCGCGAGGCGTCGCCGTCCTCGCCATCCTGGTCGCGGTCCTCGGCGTCTGGCAGCACACCGACGCGAACTACAACGCCGAGACGGCCGCTGGTCACCACGCCGCCGACTCAGACGACTCGGACGACGAGGAAACGACGCCGAGCGGCGGCCACCACGGCGACGACTCCGACGACGAGGAAGACACGGCGTCGACTAACGCGTCCGAGTCCGAGGACGAGGAGCCGGCATCCGCCGGCCCAAGCGTGCTGGATGCCATGACAGGCGTCGTCGGCCACGCCCCGGTGCCCGCCGCAATGGCGATCGTGCCCATCGGCCTGGCGCTGGCATTCGTGACGATCGGGCTTGGTGGGGCGCGGCGGCCGTAACGAGCCAGCCCGCGATGTCACCGCTCCTCGCGTCCTGCTCCCCGCACTGAGGGCGCCCCTCAATCCCAATCGTGGTCTGTCCACTAGGATAGACGCCGTCCAGCGAATCGTCGGTCGGCCGAGTATCGACCGCGGGCCGCAACGGTTTTCTGCCAGGAGAGGGGCCAACATTGAACGCTTCGAGCGACGCGCCCATGGACGCCGACCAGCAAGAGGACGATGGTCCCGGCCTGCTGAGGAGGATTGAAGGACACATCCAGTCAAAGACGGTGTCGGGGCTCTTCGAGCTCGTGCCGCTCATCGTCAGCGCCGTGGTCCTGATCGTGCTGGTCGGGTATGCCGACGGCGCGGTCCGAGGGTTGCCGTTCGTCGAGGGCGAGCCCTGGGACTTCTGGGGAGTCGGCTTGATCGTCTTCGCCGTGATCTTCTACCTGATTGGCCTCCTCATCTCGACGCGCTTCGGTCGTGCATCGATGGACTCGAAGGATGCGGTGCTCAATCACGTGCCCGTAGTCCGGACGGTCTTCGGCGTCACGAAACAGGCGATGGCGTCGCTCACCTCGCAGTACGTGTTCACCCGCGTCGTCTTCGTCGAGTGGCCTCGCGAAGGCATGGTCGCGATGGGCTTCGTGACCGGTCGGGCGTTCTCGGAGAGGACGAACGAGTCGATCGTCGTCGTCTACATCCCCACCGTCCCGAACCCGACGTCCGGCAACATGGCGCTGATCCCGGAGGACGACGTGATCGAGACCGACATCACGGTGGAAGACGCGATGAAGCTGGTCTTCTCGGGAGGCATCGTGCTACCCGAGGGGCTCTCACTGGCCCGCATGCCCGTCCAACGCGACGACTTCGGCCTGATCGGCCGGTTCGAGACCGCCCGCGACTAGCGCGCCAGGCCGCGACGGCTCAGCGCGACGACGTCGACCGACGCCGAGCGTGTTAGGCGCGACGACAGGCGCTGTCGGCCACGCCCCGGTGCCCGCGGCGATGGCGATCGTGCCGGTCGGCCCGGCGCTGGCCCTCGCGACGATCGGGCTAAGTGAGGCGGGGAGGTAGGAGGGCTAGTTGGGCGCGGCCGGTTCGCCTCCGGAACGGTACTCGCGCGGCCCGCAGGTCGTCTCACTGTGGTCCCTGGCGCCGAGGACGCCGACGATGGACTGGCAGCGCGCCGGTGCGGGAGTCCGCCTCGAAGCCTAGCGATCCAACAGGGGGTTAACCCCTCGAACATTGATCCCGTAGTCGAAGACCAGGTCGCCTCCCGTCATACCCGACATCACGAGGAGGCCGGTTCCCATCAGGACTACCACGAGGAAGGGGACGGACCGCCCGCAATCCGACCCTCGGCGACGTGAGATGAACCGCCAGATGGTTACCGCAATGAAGAGCGCGGTGACGCCGAAGCTCCACCACTGGTGCCCCTCGATGACCCCATGAAGATCCGTCTCCTCGTAGGGGAAATGAGAGACAATCCCGGAGACGGTAGCAGCTATGGCTCCCACGGTTCCGACCACGAGCAGCAGCCAGGAGGTCTGGAGCATCGCGGATCCCGGTCGCAGGACCACGTACACCGTGAGAGCTACCAGCAGTACGAGAAGAGCGATGGGAAAGTGGACGATTATCGAATGTAGGTCTTCGATCGTATCGGCAATGAGCGTTTCCAATTCCTCCTCCTAGCGTCGATGCGCCTGCATGCAGATCCGGCGCATCGCAGGTGGCCAGGGAACTGTGGAGATCTTTGGCTCCCGCCGGGAGCCTGCCAGATGGAACATAAAGATTCTGTAAGGCGGCTCTCCGCGTCCGGGCGTCGACGCTCCCGCCCTCGTAGAGCACGAGGCTGAAGCCCTCGACGATCTCGCCCCTGAGGCACTCCGCCCATGGCTCGGTGACGACTGGAGCACCCGGGTCCCCGTCGCCGGACCGTCGCTCTTGACCGCCAGCGGAGTGAGTGCCGGGACGCCGCCCGCGTAGAGCTCGCCGAAGCGTTCGTTCACGAAGGCGGGCGCGCCGAGGATGTAGGAGACGTAGTCGCCCTCGTCCAGGGCATACAGCGCAGTGACGTGGCGACCCTTCGCGCAGGCCACGCGGTCGTCGACGCTGCCGCCCTCGAAGACGACGAGGCTGAAGCCGACGTCGACCGCGCCGCTCAGGCAGGCAGCGGACGGCCCGTCCGCTTCCTCATCGCCGAAGAGCACGCGGTACGCGCGCTCGCGGCTGCCGTCCGGCGAGGTCACGGTGATCGTGATCTCGCCGACACCCTCGAGGTCGACCAGGCGAGCGGGGTGCTTGGGCGCACAGCAGAATCGGCACTGTAGTCACAAGCGTTCGTCAGCGCGATCGATACGAATCTCGGTGCCCAGTCATAGTCGTCCCGATGTACTTCGACTTCGTCCAGCAGGACGTTGAGCCCGGTCGCACGGTCGAAGAAATGGACACCGCTTTGGTCTCGTCTGACCTTCATTCGCTCGGTTCTCCGAGCATGGGGCAGCCTCCCAGGCTACGCCCTCACCGCCATGCCATATCCTGCCAGACGGCCTCGGCTTTCTTGGCAGCCTGCCAGGACATGCTAGCCTCGGGAGACTCGCTCAGCCACGTTGCCCCAGGCACGGTCCACCACCTCCGTGACCCGCGCTTCAGCGCGCGGCCAAGACGGCGAAGATGCAGGAGCACGCCATCACGGGAGTTACATCACATCTCTCTCAAACAGGTCTCTTACGACCACTTGCGACGAATCAATAGCGTTGCAAGATCGGTACTTTATAACCTTACCAGGCCTGTACTAGGTCACTAGTCTTCCGCCCAGACATTCCGACTGGAAACCGCCCTCGGGTTCCGGCTCTCTTGCTTCGCCGACTGGAATGGTCTGGGGACGATCAGAATGGCGCACGCGTGGCCCTCCCGTGCGTTCCAACCGACTGCAACGCCTGCCCCGGCAACGATGCGAGGCCAGACCGTCCGTCGCCCCGGCCGGCCCGGCTGCTTCAGGCCGGGGGGCTCACGGTGATCGGCGGCTGCCGCGTGGCGGCCGGGCGGGCCCTCGTCGTGATCGCTCTGGGTATCGCCCTCTATGGCCTGGTGGCCCCGCGCTTCGGCGACCCGCCTGCCGCGGCACAGGAGGGTTCCGTCCCGGCCCGACCCACGGGCCTCACGGTCACCAGCGTCAGCCACAACTTTGTCGAACTGAGCTGGGACGCCCCCGGCGACCCGTCCATCACGCACTACGAACTGCTGCGGCGCGACCCGGCCGTCCACGCCCTCGGTGAGTTCGAGACGGTCGATGCGGGCACCGGCTCGAACGCCACCAGCTACAGCGACGACAGTGTCGCGCCGGAGCAGAGCTATATCTACCGGGTCAAGGCAGTGAATCCCCACGGAAGCAGCGAGCAGTCGGGGTACGCCCGGGCCAACACCTCGACGGCTCCTGCCATCGGAAAGTCCCAGGCCGGGAACGGCGGCGGTCCCACCCTCGAAGACCTGGCCGATGCTCGTACGGGCGAAGGCGCCGGTTCGGGTGGGGTTCCGACGACTGTGGAGGCCGACACCACCGCTCCCGCGATAGAAGCAGTGGCCATCACTTCAACCCCGGGCACGTATGCGGCCCTGGATGCGATAGAGGTGACGGTGACGCTCACTGAACCGGTCCTGGTAACAGGAATGCCCGAGTTCACGATCGAGGTGGGAGTCGAGAACAGAGAGGCGACCTATAGAAGCAGCTCAGGGGCGGAGTTGGTCTTCGTTTACCAGGTGGCCGACGGCGACAGGGACACCTACGGCTTGACCATCAGGGCGGACAGCCTGTCCCTGGCCGGAGGGACGATCAGGGACAGCGCGGGCAATGACGCCTTGCTGAGCCATGAGGGATTGCCGCCCAATCGAGGGCACAAGGTGGACGGGGTCAAGCCGGTGCTGTCTGCCACCGACGGGGCGACGGCGAACGGGCTCACACTGATCCTGACCTACAACGAGCCTCTGGACGCCGACTCACTCCCAGCGGGGAGCGCTTTTGTGGTAAGCGTGGAGGGTACTCCGCGGCAGGTCACCGTGGCCGAGGTAAGCGACCGCGCCGTGCGCGGCAACGTCGTGCGGCTGACTCTGGCCTCGACCCTGAAAGTCGGCCAGTCCCTCACAGTGACCTACACGCCAGGGAGTACCCCTATTCGCGATGCAGCCGGAAACCCCGCCGGCGCTCTCACCGGTCGGGACGTCAGGAACAAGACGCGGCTTGGCATTCTGTTGATTACGGCCGACGATTTGAACTGGGATTCGGTGGGGGTGTATGGGTCTCCGGTAGATGGCGCGACCCCGGAAATCGACCAGCTGGCGGCAGAAGGGTTGTTGTTCAATCGCGCCCACGTGACGATTTCCGTATGCACTCCGAACCGCTCTGTCTTACTGACGGGACGCTACCCGCACCTCAGCGGTGGCGAAGGGTTTCACAAACTCCGACGCCGAAACGTGCCCCTCCTTCCTGAACTTTTACGCACCGACGGCTACGTTGTTGGCGTTCTGGGAAAACTCGCGCATACAAGACCGTATCATAGCCTTCTGTGGGACTTCGAGATCAGCGAGGAGCTCGGCCGCGGACGCAACCCCGAGGCGTACAAGCAGTATGCGAAGTCTTTCGTGGAGTACGCCACAGACGAAGACAGTCCATTTTTCCTGATGGCCAATTCCAGCGACCCACATCGCCCCTTCTATGGAAACGATCCAATTGGCTACTATTTCGGTGAATTCCCTGCGATGGCTCCTTCCCGGGTATTTCTCCCGGAGGAAGTGGTCGTTCCTGGCTTCCTGCCTGATCTTCCGAACGTCCGCCTGGAGATCGCTCGATACCACAGTTCCGTTCGGCGCCTTGATGACACCGTGGGGCGCTTGCTGGACGCCCTCGATGAGGCGGGTGTTATGGAGAACACTCTGGTGATCTTCTTGTCGGATAACGGCATGTCCATGCCATTTTCCAAGGCAAACGTTTACCGCGATAGTACACGTATTCCATGGATTGTAAGGTGGCCTGGCGTCACTCAGCCCGGGAGTGTGGACAGCGAACACTTTATCTCCTCAATTGACCTCTTGCCTACGATTCTGGATGCTACGGGCGTCGATGTTCCGGAACGCGTGAATGGAACGACATTCCTGCCGTTATTACGTGGAGAATCGCAGGATAACCGCGAGCTGGTA
Source organism: Dehalococcoidia bacterium (assembly GCA_965208885.1). GTDB lineage: Bacteria > Chloroflexota > Dehalococcoidia > UBA2979 > UBA2979 > VXMT01. The sequence continues at coordinate 544,624 of CBDBPS010000001.1, read as the reverse complement.
TTTACACAGTTCTATGAAACTTCCGCCCGTCTTGAGTATCCGATGAGGAGCGTACAGAATGGGCAGTTCGGTTATATCTTCAACGCCTGGTCCAACGGGACCAAGGAATTTAGGAGTGAATCCCAGACTGGACTGTCGTGGAAAGCCATGGAAGAAGCGGGAGCCAGCGATGCCGACCTGGCTGCCAGAGTCGAGTTGTTTTCGCATCGGGTTCCACAGGAATTGTACGACTACGACAACGATCCCCATGCATTGAACAACCTGATTGACGACCCTGACTACGCGGATGAGCTCCACGCATTGAGAGTCTCCCTCGAGGAGTGGATGGTGCAGACCCGGGACCCGGTGCGGAGCAAGTTCCGCCAACACTTCTCTTCGGTCGTCATCACCGGGGAGGCAGCCGTGCCGTACGTCGAACATGGAACGGGAGCCGTGCACACGTACAGTGCGGATGACCCTCAAGGCGACCCGACCGTGTGGTCACTGTCGGGGGTGGATGCGGCCCAACTCGAAGTCAGCGAGGGCGGAGTGCTTTCCTTCCAGAGCCCTCCGGACTATGGAAGTCCCACCGACGCGGACGGGGACAACAACTACAAAGTGACTGTTGTGGCCTCGTACCGGGGACTCCAGGGTGCCCTGAACGTGACCGTCACCGTGCAAGTGAACGAGCCGCCGGATATCTCGTTCGTGGAGACCAGCGGTGTCGCCGTGGGTGACAACGAACTCTTCGTGGATGAGAACTATAGCGGCACGCTCGCAGCGTTCCGCGCGAGCGATCCGGAGCAGAAGCGCGGCCTGGCGTACGAGTGGTCGGTGGGCGGAACGGACGGCCTCGACTTCGCCATCACTGGCCACGGCGTGCTCTCGTTCGTCGCCACTCCCGACCACGAGCGCCCCGCCGACTTCGATAAGGACAACGTCTATGACATCACGGTCGTCGCCGTCGACAGCGACAGTCTCAGGTCCACCGTCGCGATGGCCGTCACGGTGCGCGAGGTCAACGAGCCACCTACGATCAGCGGAAACCGGGTGCCCGCTGTCGAGGAGGAAGGTTCGCTCTTCGTCGGCGTCTACACAGTGACGGACCAGGACGACACGAGGATCGCCTGGCTGCCGCTCGACGGGGCCGACAAGGACAAGTTCCACTTGAACGAATCGAACGGCAGACTTGAGTTCAAGACGGCGCCGGACTACGAGGACCCCAGCCACAGTAACGTTTACGTGGTCACGCTCAGTGCCTCGGCCGGCCCTGCTACCGCAACGTTCACTGTCACCGTCACCGTCACGAACAAGGACGAGGGCGGCACCCTCAGCCTCTCCTCGCCGCAGCCACAGGTCGATGCCGACTACAGCGCCACCCTCGGCGACGCCGATGGGGTGCGGTCGACAACGTGGACGTGGGGCCGCTCGCAGAATCTCAGCGGTCCCTGGGCGGCTATCAGCGCGGCGCCAGCCGGCAGCACCACGACAAGCGTCTACACACCCGTCGCGGATGACGTCGGCTACTACCTGCGCGTGACGGCGGACTACACCGACGGCCACGCGCGGAACAAGCGCCTCTTCGTCACAGCCGGCCCGGTGGCGCCTCCGGCTGTCACAGGCGGAGGCAGCGGCGGCGGCAGCGGTGGCGGCCCCACGCCGAGCGCGGTCGAGTTCGAGTGGAACGTGACTCGCGACATCGAGGAGTTGGCCAGCGGTCACAACGCCCCGACTGGCGCCTGGTCCGACGGCGCGCGGGTCTGGCTGCTGCAGAACGGCAGCGGCGCTGACGACGCCGTCTACGCCTATGACCTCGCGACCGGCGAACGTGTCACCGACCGCGAGTTCGACCTCGACGATACGAACCGGGCCCCGCGAGGCGTCTGGTCCGACGGCGAGACCGCCTTCTGGGTCTCCGACAGCGGGCAAGACCGCCTCTTCGCCTACGACCTCAAGACGGGCGAGCGCGACGAGGAGCGCGAGATCGTGCTCGCCAACGGGAACCGCGACGCGCGCGCTATCTGGTCCGACGGCGAAACGGTCTGGGTGCTCAACGCGAATCCCTCCCTCTTCGTCTATGACATCACCAGCCGCGAGTTGCTGGGCGAGTATGAGCTCGCGGACGCGAACAGCGGCCCGCACGGCCTCTGGTCCGACGGCGTGACGGTCTGGGTCTCCGACCACGCCGCCAAGCGCCTCTTCGCCTACCGCCTGCCCCAGCGCGGTGCGCTGGGCGCGGAAGACAAGGCGCTCGAGCGCATCCGCGCCGAGGAGTTCAGCGAGCTGAGCGGCGCCGGCAACAACAGCCCGCGCGGCATCTGGTCCGACAGCGCGGTGATGTACGTCGCCGACGAGAGCGACGGCCGCGTCTACACCTACAACATGCCCGACGCGATCGACGCCCGTCTCGCCTCGCTCGCGCTCAGCGGCGTCGACATCGGCGACTTCGACCCCGCCGTGACCGAGTACGCGGGCGTCCCCGACGACGGGGTCACGCAGACGACGGTGGCGGCGGAGCCGGTCCAGTCCGGGGCCACGGTCACCACCGAGCCGGCCGACGCCGACGAGGTGGCAGAGGGCCACCAGGTCGTGCTCGAGGGCGTCGCTGAGGTCGCCGTGACGGTGACCTCGCCCGACGGCAGCCGCGAGCAGGTCTACCGTGTGCAGCTCGGTGATGCCGGACCGTCCGCGAGCTGCCTGCGCGGCGCTGTCAGCGTCGGCTTCAACCTCGTCGTCTACGAAGGCGGCAGCATCGAGGACCTCGTGGCCTGCGCCGAGGGCCGCCACGTCACGGCGCTCTACTCCCTGCACGAGGGGGAGTACGTCTCGTACATCCTCGGCGCACCGGAGTTCGTGAACCGCACCTTCAGCGGGCTGTTCACCGCCGGCGTGCCCGCGCTGACCGCGCTGACCGCCCGCAGCGAAGGGCCGCCCACCGCGGCCCCGGCCGCCGCTGCCCCGCCCACCGGCGGCGCCGTTGACGTCGAAGCGTGGCCGGCGTGCCTGCGCGGCGAGATCGCAGCGAGCTTCAGCCTCGTGCTCTACGCCGGCGGGACCGTCGACGACCTCGCGGCCTGCGCGGAGAGCTTGCACGTCACGGCACTCTACGCCGTGCACGAGGGCATGTGGGTCTCGTACATCCTCGGCGCACCGGACTTCGTCAACCGGGGCTTCAGCGCACTGTTCCCGGACGGCCTCGCCACGGCGACGCCGCTCGTCGTTCGGAGCGAGGGTGAATAGGGACGGGCACCGGTAGCGGCCCCTGAGCGCCGCTACGGGCTCCGGGTCGGGCGGCTTGCGGCTACTGAGCGGGAGATGCCCTCGCATCGGCCGGGTAGATCGACGCGAGGATCGCGCGGCCGTGATCTGCGCGCTGGCACCACTCGCTGGGAGTGCGCCCCGAAGGAATCGCGTAGCGGCTGGTACAGGTGTCCCGACTGTCGACGTTCAGCGGCTATGTCCGCTCAACTGCTCGGCGAACCATCCTCTCGTGCTGATCGCTGTTCGTAGATGACGCCGCACCCTGGCGCCCGGGTGGGCCGCCGGCATGCATGTACCTGCTGACGGTCACGCGCGAGATCCCCAGCAGCCGGGCGGTGGCGCGCATCGAGAGTCCCTGCAGTTGGGCCTGGCGGATCGCCTTCCAGCGCGCCTACCGGCGTGGGTGGGCGAAGCGACCTGGACTTGCCCCTGCCTGAGGAGCGGCCCCGTTGGCTGCGGTCCCGTTCGGCGCAGGCGGGAGCTTCGGAGCGCCTGGCGAGTCGTCGCCGGAACCGAGGCCCGAGGCGATCCATTCGAGCGCGGGGTCGCGCGCCAGTTCGGAGCGGCGCTCGCTCAGCAGCCCGGCTCGGTGCGGGGCGACCGCTACAGGCGGGTCCGCAGAGCGGGCCGTGGTCTGGACTTGGGACTTGAGTCGGTGGTGGTCCTCGACCCCACCACGGCGCCTGCGTCATCGACACCGATGAGGATCACGCCACCGGTCGCGTTCGCGAACGCGCAGATCTCCCGGCCGAGGTCCGATGGCACGGAGGAGGACCGCCATCCCTCCCGGCACCCGGATCGCGAGGCGCACCAGCGAGAGCAGCGCTCCCCCGTTCGGAGCCGACCCTTGCCGCCAGCGCAGGAGCTGGCGGGAGTCCACGCCGAGCGCGACCGCCATCTGCTCCCACGGAAGCTGTGTCAGTTCCTTGAGTGCCTCGAGCCTCGCACCAAAGTCCTCCGGGATCAGCGCGACCCCAGGCGGCAGCGGAGCGTCGCGTGGTGCTGGACAGCCTCGAGACCATCGCGGCCTTCGCACGGGAGATGAGCGAGTTCCTGGGGGCGAGTGACCTGACCGAGTCGAAGGCCTTCATCAACTCCTTCGTGAAGCAGATCGTGGTGAAGCCCGGTACGGCGACGATCCGCTACACGATCCCGACGCCTCCCGACAGCCCGATCGGCGGCGGAGACGCCGCGGAGCTCGAGTCGCCCGAGGGAGTTCGCAGTACAGTCCAGTATGGCTGGGGACCAGGGATTCGAACCCCGACCTACTGATCCAGAGTCAGCTGTCCTACCATTAGACTAGTCCCCAGCGGTCGATCCACCCTAACAAACAGCGCCCGACGGGTCACGAGCCCTCGACGCCATCCTCGACGTCTTCCGGCGGGTACGCCTTGGCGAGCACGGGCACGGCGGCGCGCATGCGCTCAAGGCAGGGCGACGCGCCGACGATCTCCATGGTCTCGAACAGCGGCGGCGTGACGCGCTTTCCCGTGACGGCGACGCGACACAACATAAAGAGGTCTCCGGCGCGCAGGTTGGCCTCCTCGGCTGCCGCGCGCAAGGCGGCCTCGAGCGGCTCGGCGTGCCAGTCGTCGGCGAGGGGTTCGAGGGCGGCGATGGCGGCTTCGAGTGCGGGCGCAGCCTGCTCGGTCTGCTTGCGCATGCCGCGCGCGATGAACTCGCCGGGCTCTGCCACCTCGACGCCGTCGGCGAAGAAGAAGTCGGTCATCGGGGCGACCTCGGAGAGCAGCTTCACGCGCTCCTGGATGAGCGGCGTGAACGCGCCTACGAGCTCGCTGTCGATGGGGCGGGCGACCTCGGCGGGCAGGTCGGCGTCCAGGCGCTGCGCGAAGCGGCCGGCGAGGTCGTCGAGCGAGAACGAGCGCATGTAGACGCCGTTCATCCACTCCAGCTTCTCGGTGTCGAACGTGGCGGGCGCGGGGTTGAGGCGGGCGAGGTCGAACCCCGCGATGAGCTCGTCCTGCGACATAATCTCCGTCGAGTCGTCGAGCGCCCAGCCGGTGATGGTGAGGAAGTTGAAGAGCGCCTCGGGCAGGTAGCCGTCGTCCGCGTACTGGAGCACGGACTTGGCGCCGTGGCGCTTGGAGAGCTTGCCGCCGTCGGGGCCGAGGATGACCGGCGTGTGCACGAAGGTCGGCGGCTCGTAGCCGAGCGCCTCGAACAGCCGCACGTGGCGGGGCGTCGAGGGGATCCACTCGTCGCCGCGCGTGACGTGCGTGATCTCCATCGCGTGGTCGTCGACGACGTGCGCGAGGTGGTAGGTGGGGAAGCGGTCCGACTTGAGCATCACGAAGTCGTCGAGCACGCGGTTCTCGTACGTGATGGGGCCGCGGATCAGGTCCTCGAACGTCGTTGAGCCCTCGCGCGGCATCTTGAAGCGCACGACGTGCGACTCGCCGGCCGCGACGCGGTCCGCGGCCTCGTCGGGGTCGAGGCCACGGCAGCGGCCGGCGTAGCCGGGCGGCTGGCCGCTCTCGCGCTGCTGCTCGCGCATGGCGCGCAGGTCGTCGGGCGTGCAGAAGCAGCGGTAGGCGTTGTCGTCGGCGAGCAGCGTGTCGATCGCCGCGTGGTAGCGCTCGAGGCGCTGCGACTGGATGTACGGGCCGTACGGGCCGCCCTCCTCGGGGCCCTCGTCCCACTCCATGCCGAGCCAGCGCAGCGAGTCCTCGATGCGCTGCAGGGAGCCCTCGACGGCCCGCGACTGGTCGGTGTCCTCGAGCCGCAGCACGAACGCCCCGCCGAGGCGGCGTGCGTGCAGCCAGCTCCACAGCGCGGTGCGGATGTTGCCGACGTGCGGGTCGCCGGTCGGGCTGGGCGCGTAGCGCAGTCGGACGGTCATGCGGCGTCTCCCTCGGCGTACGCGGCTACCTCGTGATCGGCGCGGAGCGCGCTGATGGCATCCTCGACGTCCTCGGGCAGCGGCGCGATGAACTCGCGCCACTCGCCCGTCGAGGGCAGGCACAGCCCGAGCCGGCGGGCGTGCAGTGCCTGGCGCGGGACGCGCAGCGACTCGGTCCCGTAGAGCACGTCGCCGATGACCGGGTGGCCGATGGCTTCGAGGTGCACGCGGATCTGGTGCGTGCGCCCGGTGAGGATGCGCACCTCGACCAGCGCGGCTTCGTCGCCGTACTGCTCGAGCACGCGGTACTCGCTGAACGCCGGTTCACCCTTCTCGGCGACGGCGCGGCGCGTGGGGTCGGTGGGGTCGGGGCCGAGTGGCGCGTCGATGCGGCCGGCGGCGGGCTCGACGAAGCCCTCGGCGATGGCCTGGTAGACCTTGAGCGTCTCGCGCGCCTTCCACTGTGCGCGCAGCAGGTCGCGGGCCGCCTCGGTCTTCGCGAACGCGATCGCACCCGACGTGTCACGGTCGAGGCGGTGGACGAGGCCGGAGCGTGACCCGCCGATGGCGGCGACCTCGGGCCGGTGCGCGCGCACGACGTGGACGAGCGTCACGGCGGGCCGCCCCTGCACGGGATGCACGAGCAGCCCCGCGGGCTTGTTCACGACCAGCAGTTCCTCGTCCTCGTAGAGCACCTCGAACTCGGCCTCCAGCGCGAGCGCATCGAGGTCGGGCGCGGTGGGCGGACGGATCGTGATCTCCGCGCCCGAGTGGACCCTGCGGCCGGGCCGCGTCTGTGGCCCGCCGTCGACGTCGACATGCCCGGCGGCGATGAGGCGCTGCACCTGCGAGCGTGAGAGGTGCACGAGGTGCTCGGCGACCAGGTGGTCGAGGCGCTCCTCGGAGCCGGCGGTGAACCGTTCGACCTGCATCAGCCGCCCCGCGTCACTCGGCCGCGTCGTCCGGCGCCTGCGGCCGGAACGAGAGCAGGATGAGCGCGATCACGCCGACGACGATCGAGGAGTCGGCGAGGTTGAAGGCGGGGTAGTGGGTCGGGTCGATGAAGTCGGTCACCTCGCCTCGGAAGACGCGGTCGATGAGGTTGCCGACAGCCCCGCCGAGCACGAGCGCCAGCGCAGCCGTGTAGAGCCGGTCCGCGGCGGGCGCGACGTACAGCAGCGCGAGCACGACCACGACGCCGACGAACGAACTGAGGATGAGGAGCGGGCCGGCCCCCTGCAGGATGCCGAACGCCGCGCCGGTGTTCTCGACGTGGGAGATGCGGATCAACTCGAAGCCGGCGGGCCACGTCTCACCCTCGGCCAGCCAGCCGCGGATCAGTGCCTTCGTGGCCTGGTCGAGCACCACCGCCGCGAGGGCGATCGCCGCGAACAGCCGCGCCTGCTGCGCGCGTACCGCCGACGCGGGCTCCTGTACGGGCGAACCCGGGGCGGCTTCGATTCGTTCCATGGAGTCATCGTAGCCGAGCGCGCGGTTGAGTCCGAGACGGGGAGAGCCACGTGGGGCGAGGTGCTCCGGCCCGCCAACTCCGGCCCCCTCGCCCGCGAAGCGGGAGAGGGCGGGGGGTGAGGGTCTGTGGGCTCCTCGATGGCTGGTCGCACCCCGCAGACCCCCTCACCCTAGCCCTCTCCCCCCTCCGGGGGGCGAGGGGATCAGATCCGCACCTCGTACCGGGGCGAGGGATCGGAGTTGGCGGCGGCGTCGGTTGTGACGCCCTCGCAGCGCCCGATACGATGGATGGGCCGCGAGGAGGCCCCGGCGCCAGCGCCCGGGACGAGAGGGGGAGCCGTGACGACCCAACAGGCCGGCAACAAGCCGAGTCGCCTGCCCGAGGACCGCGATCGGTTGCCCCCAGGGCAGCGACTCACCGACGGCTGGCCCGTGCTCACGTACGGCTCGACGCCTCGTATCGACCTCGCGACATGGGAGTTCCGCATCTTCGGCCTCGTCGAGGAGGAGTTGCGCCTGAGCTGGGATGAGTTCAACGCGCTCCCGCAGGTCGACACCACCACCGACATCCACTGCGTCACGACGTGGAGCCGCTACGACAACCGCTGGCAGGGCGTGCGCTTCCGCGATGTCCTCGAGCTGGTCAAGCCACTCCCCGAGGCGACCGAGGTGATGTTCCACTCGTACGGGGGCTACACCACGAACGTCCCCCTCGAGGAGCTCATGGGCGACGACGTGCTGTTCGCCCACACCCACGACGGCCAGCCCCTCGAACCTGACCATGGCGGCCCGCTGCGTGGCATGATCCCGCAGCTCTACTTCTGGAAGAGCGCGAAGTGGGTACGCGGCATCGAGTTCCTGCCCGATGTGCGCCCCGGATTCTGGGAGATGTACGGCTACCACATCCACGGCGACCCGTGGAAAGAGGAGCGCTACGTCGGCGACTAGTCACGTCGTCCGCTCGACAGGCAAAGCGAGAGGCCCGCGTCAGCGGGCCTCTCTGTGTGCGAACGCTGGCGCGAACTAGCTGACGCGGCTTCGCGCGTAGACCACCGCACCCGCGCTGAGCGCGATGGCCCCGGCGAGCACTGCCCACTGCCAGCTGGCGGGCCCGCTGGTACCGCTGACCAGTCCGGCGTTCCCGGTGTTGGCCGCGCGCGGCATGGCCTGCTGCTGGACCACCTCGATGGTGGCAGTCGCCTGCGTGCCGCTGACGAGGTCGAGTAGGCGGATCGTCTCGTTGGTGGCGACGCCGTTGTCGACGTTGTCGGCGCCACGCGACGGGTCGGGCTGGCCGCCGTCGAAGCCGGTGAAGAGCCCGGTGTTCTCCTCGGTGCCGGCCTCGTACGCGACCAGCTCGATGGTCTGGCTCATCGGCGTCTCACCGTCGAAGAGCTCCACCGACTGTAGTCCGACGAAGCCGTCGTTCGTCGCGACCAGCATCTGGATCGTCGAGAGCAGGTCGCCGGGCTCGGCGGTCACCTCGAACACCACGGTCGTGCCGTTCGCGGGAGCGGCGCCGATCTCGGTGGCGCCGAGCGCCGAGACTGCCTCGGCGGGGTCCCCGATCTCCGCGATGCGCTCGACGGCGAGTGACGCCTCGGCGTCGCGGGCCCAGAGCGCGCCGCGTTCGGTGTGCACGAGCCACGCTCCCGGACTGAGGATCTGCTCCGGGTCGCTCACGTTCGTGATCGTCACCCGGAACGTCACAGGGTGCGCAGCCTCGGCGGTCTGCGTGACGCCGGGCAACATCGCTGCGGCCATCGCAAGCACGAGGATCACTGCAATGCGGATACGAGTCATTGGTGCACCGTCCTTTCTTAACTCTTCCAATACCTAGTCTCGGACAACTCCCGGCGAGGATTGCCACGGATCGGTCAGGGGAAGGACAAGAAAAAACGCGCCGGCGAAATGCCGGCGCGTCGGGCGATTGGACCGGCCTGACGGCTAGACGAAGACCCTCGAGCCCGCCTTGCGCACGTTGCCCGTGCGGCGCGCCTCGTCGGCGACGGCGGTCGCGACGCCGGCGAGCACCTGGTCGTTGAAGACCGATGGCAGGATGTAGTCCTCATTGAGCTGGTCGTCCGGGATCACCTCGGCGATGGCGTGGGCGGCCACGACCTTCATCTCCTCGGTGATGCGCACCGCGGTCGCGTCGAGCGCACCACGGAACAGCCCGGGGAACGCCAGCACGTTGTTGACCTGGTTCGGGTAGTCGGAGCGGCCGGTGGCGATAATGCGGGCCTTGCCCTGGATGAGCTCGGGCATGATCTCCGGCTCGGGGTTGGAGAGCGCGAGGACGATCGAGTCGTCGGCCATCGCGTCCACGTCCTCGACGCTGAGCATGCGGGGCCCGGAGAGCCCGAGGAAGAGGTCCGTGTCGCGCATGGCGTCCTGGAGGGAGCCGGTGAAGTGCTCCGGGTTCGTGTTTTCGGCGAACCACACCTTCGCGAAGTTGAGGTTCTCGCGGCCGGTGTACACGGCGCCGGTGCGGTCGAAGCCGATGATGTTCTTCACGCCGTAGTTGAGCAGCATGCGCGCACAGGCGACGCCGGCCGCGCCCACACCGACGATCACGACCTTCAGATCCTCGGGAGCCTTCTGCACGATCTTGAGGCTGTTAATCACCGCAGCCAGCACCACCACCGCGGTGCCGTGCTGGTCGTCGTGGAAGACGGGGATCTCCAGGCGCTCCTGCAGCGCCTCCTCGATCTCGAAGCAGCGCGGCGCCGAGATGTCTTCGAGCAGGATCCCGCCGAAGCCGGGCGCGAGCGCCTCGACGGTCTCGATGATGCGCTTGGGGTCCTTCGTGGCGAGGCAGATGGGCCAGGCGTCGATCTGCCCGAAGGACTTGAGCAGCATGCACTTGCCCTCCATGACGGGCATCGCCGCTTCGGGGCCGATGTCGCCGAGGCCCAGCACCGCGGTGCCGTCGCTGATGACGGCGACGGTGTTGCCGCGCGCGGTCAGCGACCACACGGCATCGGGCTGCTCGTGCACCTTCATCGAGACGCGCGCCACACCGGGGGTGTAGACGTGGGAGAGCTCGGCGTTGGTGCGGATGTTGACCTTGTTGGCCATGGCGATCTTGCCGCCGCGGTGGAGCTGGAACGTGCGGTCCGAGGCCCGGAGCACCTCGACACCTTCGAGTGCGTCTACTGCTTCGACGACGTCACGGGCGTGCTCGGCGTCCCGGCAGTAGACGCGGAAGTCGCGCACGATGTGGTCGCGACCGGCCTCGTGGATGTCGATCGGCCCGATGTCCCCGCCGGATTCACCGATGGTGGTGGCGACGGAGCCGAGGATGCCGGGTCGGTTGTCGACCCTCACTCGCATCAGGATCTGGTATCCCGATACGGGGCTCTCGTACTCGTCGATGATGCGTGCGTGGGGGACGCTGGCGGGCGCGGATGAGTCTGTCGTCATGTACTGCACTCCTGTAGCGCAGTGCGGGGCGGTAGCGCGTAATGTTGCGGCAGGTTCGAGGCTGGCGCTAGTACCCGCGGAAAGCGTTGCGGCTTCTGCATGGCGCTGTGCGTGGTAGACTGTGCGCGCTGGACCCCCGGGACGATGTCCTGGAGGCCACTCCCCTCTGGACATCAGGTCGAATCGAGGCACGCACTCGTGAGAGGGAAGAAGCACGTGAGATCTCTGGACAACATGCCGGGTGGTCGCGCCGGAGGTGGCGGTCTCGTCTTCGTGACGGTGATCGTGGCCGCCGCGGTCGCCGTGTTCCTGTGGTGGAGACGCCGCGAGGACACCCGCATGCGGGAGGCCGCTGAGACGCCTCAGGCGTGGGCGCCGCCGGTCGCGCCCGCACCGGCCGCGCAGCCCGCACCCATGGCCGCACCGGCTCAGCCGATGGCCGCTCCGGCCCAGCCCATGGCGGCTGCGCCCCCAGCACCGCCGCAGCCGATGGCTCCACCGCCACCTGCCGCCCCGCCGATGGCTCCTCCCCCGATGCAGGCGCCGCAGCCGGTCGCGCAGCAGCCCATGGCGGCAGCCGCCCCCAACGGGAACGGCCACCCGCCGACGGCCGCCGCACCCGACGGCAGTGGCGTGCCCATGTACGCGCAGCCGCTCGGAGCAATGCCCGTCGCCCGGTAGGGCGCAGACTGTTCTGGACCTGATAACGGCCCTGTCCGGCGCTCCCGGGCAGGGCCGTTTTCTTGTGTCGCGACCGTTCTGCGTCATCCCAATCCCGCGACGGGGCTGCCCTCGCCCCGGCAGTGCGCCGAGCCGTATGACCATGGGTGAGCCCGTTGGTATCCTCTGAGTCCCTATCGCCCCCATCGTCTAGGGGACCAGGACGCCACCCTTTCAAGGTGGAAACAGCGGTTCGAATCCGCTTGGGGGTACCAGGGTTTCGTGCTTCCTCTCATTCCGGCGTGCGTTTCCTGAGCCGATTCCGGGGCCATCGAGTCGTGGACGTTGCTGGATGCGGCGGCAACGCGTCCTGCTGCCGGGTAACAGGTGGCCGTAGACCCCCCATCGTGAGCGATGCATGGGAGCCCGCGTCGCCCCTCGTCCCTGAAGGGCGACGACGGGAGCGCCGCAGCGGCCCGGCGACGAGAGCCCGACGCGAACCGCGCTGCCGTCGGCGTCAAGCGTGGTTGACGATGGCGAGCGGCCCCTGCCCACCGACGACCACGAGGGTACGATCGGCGTCGTCGCGCTGGACCACCTCTCGCACGCGCACAGCGACCGGGACGTCCTCATGGGCTGGTATGAGCGCGTCTTCGGGATGCAGCTGCACTACCGCGCGCCGGAGGACGAGCGGTGCTTCCTCGAGCGACGCGGCACCGGTATTCACCACGTGACGTTCGAGGTGGGTGACTGGGAGCGAGCCATCGCGGCCTGCGAGACGTACGGCGTCACCGCTTTCGAAGGCTCTGAAGGCGTCCGCGACGGCTGGGGATGGGCCGAGACGTTCATCCACCCTCGCGAGGCCGGCGGGGTGCTGGGCTCTTCTTGGGGGGAGCACCCCGGCGACTGGATCTAGCGCTCGATCCAGCCATGTTGTGGTGGGACCAGCGGTTGGAATCCGTCCGAAGGTGCGATCCGCACCACTGTAGCGAGCCCGCGATGCACACCATCCGTAATATTTCGCTCGCACGGCAGATGCGCGAAGCGACGATCGCCGCTATCGTGCATGGCAATGGCGGGCCGCACCGGCGGCCCCGTTTCGAATCCCACCAGGTGAAGGGGGTGCTTATGGTTAGGCGTTGGACGATGAGGATCGCACTTGCTGCTGTCGTGGTGCTCGGCATCTTCGCACTCGCGTGCACAGGTGACGACGATGACGGTGGCGGTGACAGCGAGGCCCGTGGCGACACGATCTCGATCATCGAGGATCGTGGCGAGTTGAAGTGCGGCGTCAAGCAGACGCAGCCGCTCTTCGGCTTCAGAGGACAAGACGGCGCCGTGACAGGCTTCGACATCGAGTTCTGCAAGGCCATCGCGGCCGCGGTGCTCGGTGACGCCAACCTGGTCGAGTTCGTGGACGCCTCTGACGCGTCGACGCGCTTCGAACTGCTGGCCGACGGCGAGATCGACGTGCTGATCCGCACCACCACGATCACCGCCTCGCGCGACCGGGAACTGAATGTCGACTTCGCCCAGACGACCTTCTACACCGGCCAGGGCTTCGCGGTGCACGCGGGCTCCGGCATGGAGTCCACGGAGGACATGGATGGCGCGACCATCTGTGTGCAGTCTGGTACGACCACTGAGCAGAACCTGGCAGACCACTTCACCGACATCGGCAAGAGCTACACGCCGCTCGGTGGTGGCGACCAGGAGACGCAGGACGCGTTCGTGTCCGGGCGTTGCGATGTCTGGACAGCTGACCAGAGCAACCTCGCCTCGCGCATCGGTGTCCTGGACAACGCTTCGGACTTCGTGATCCTCGGTGAGCTGATCTCGAAGGAGCCGCTGGCGCCTGGCGTCCGCGACTACGACAGCGAGTGGAAGGACGTGGTCAACTGGGTCGTGCACGGCCTGATCGCGGCTGAGGAGCTCGGCATCACGCAGTCGAACGTTGGCTCGAATGCGGCGAACCCGCCAAACACGACCGTTGCACGCCTGCTTGGTGTGCCGTTCGAAGGCGGTTCGGTGAGCACGCTCGGCTTCGACCGGGTGGACGCCCAGTTCATCCAGCGGGCCCTTGCTGCTGTGGGCAACTACGGCGAGATTTACGAGAACACGGTCGGCGACGCCGTACCGCGTGCTTGCTCGCTGAACGCCCTCGCCTCAGAGGACAAGAGCAACTGCCCGCCTGGCACCGGCGGCATCCAGTACGCACTGCCGTACCGGTAGCTCGACGAACCACACGAGTGCTCAACCCGAGGGGTTGCCCCGAAAGGGGCAGCCCCTCCTGCATAGTCCGGCCGCGCGCGTGAGCGCGCGCGCGAGCCGGGCAACCGCTAAGCTGTGACCATGTCAGCTGCCGCTCCCCCTGAGCCAGCTCCTGTTCCGCTCATTCACAGGCGGAGCTTTCGCAACTTCGCGACCCAGGGCGTCTATGTAGCCGTCACGGCGCTCGCCTTCGCGTACGTATTCGTTTCGCTGGACCTGCGGGAGTTCGGCTTCACCTTCCTCGGCGAGCCGGCCGGCTTCGCCGTGGGCAGTCAGTGGCTCGTTGACGTCGATGGCGTCACCAACTCGCGGCTCACCATGTACATGGTTGGCGTGTGGGCTTCGGTTCGGGCCGTACTTGTTGCCATCGCACTCTCGACGATCCTCGGGGTCGTCGTTGGAGTGGCCCGGCTGTCGAACAACTGGTTGGTTTCGCAGCTCGCGATGCTCTTTGTCGAGACGTTCCGGAACACCCCGTTGCTGGTGCAAATCGTGCTGGTCTATGCGGTCTTCCTCGTGGGCATGCCGCTGATCCAGGACGTCATCAACGTCGGCGACTTCTTCTACCTCTCCAACCGTGGAGTCGCTCTGCCGTGGCCCGTCGCGAGCGGTGGCCTGTGGGGGCTCCCCCACTGGTTCGCCGGCGTGTGGATACTCTTCCTGCTGGCGCTCGCCGTGGTCGCCATGCGTGTGCGGGCGCGCCGGCAGGAGCTCGAGCGCGAGACCGGCATGCCGATGAACGCGAACCGCCGGGCGCTCACGCTGTTCGGGATCGGCGCGGTTGTTTCCTACCTCGTGCTCGGTGGGCCGGTGTGGATGGATGCGCCGATCATCGAAGGGACGCACTACGAAGAGGGCATGGTCGTCAACCCGGAGTTTGCGGCGCTGGTTGTTGGCCTCACGCTCTACACGGGCTCGTTCATCGCGGAGATCGTGCGAGCCGGAATCCAGGCACTACCCCGTGGGCAGTCGGAGGCGGCGAACGCAGTGGGGCTCACCAACTATCAGCGCCTGACGCTGGTGATCCTGCCGCAGGCGCTGCGCCAGATCATTCCCTCGGTCACGAACCAGTACCTGAATGTCAACAAGAACTCCTCGCTGGCCTACGCCGTGCTCTACGACGACCTCTTCCGTGTGGCGACCGTCGTACAGAACAAGGCAGGTCATGCGCTTGAGATGTTCTTCGTCATCATCGTCACCTATATGATCATCTCCTTCATCATCTCCGCGATCATGAACTTCTTCAACGCTCGCGTAACGGTGCACGAGGTCTAGGGGGCGCGATGGCCGATATGCCCATCCAGCCGCCACCGGGACGCATCGTCCTGCCTCCGTACCGCCAGCGCGCGAGCCGGCCGTTCTCCGTGCGCGCGCGCGAGTGGATACGCCGCAACCTCTTCCCCTCCACTGCCGGGACGCTGTTGACGGTCACGGCCGCGGTCGTCCTTGGACTGCTGCTCATCGGTCTGATCTGGTTCGTGTTCATCGACGCGAACTGGCGCATCGTCACCGTCAACCGCTGGCTACTCTTCGCCGGTGGCTTCCCCCGCGAGGAGGCGTGGCGACTATGGGTTGGCATGGGCTTCGTGTTCATGCTGATCGGCCTCACGTACGGCACCTGGTCCAGCTTCGGGCGCCGTGATCACATCTTCGTGGCGCTGAGTGGGGCCTTCGTGGTCTTCATCATGGCGCACGGCGGGGCGGCCATCTGGTCCACGGTGTGGTTCCTGCTCGCTGTCGGCGTCATGTACCTCTCGTACGCGGTCACTGTGCGGATGCCGCGCGAGCTGGGCCGGGTCCGATCGCTACAGCAGCGCGTGGTCGGCGGGTTGCTCGTGGCTGCGCTGCCGCTTGCGCTGATCATCCTGCTCTCCGGCGACGCGAATGTCCGGCAGCTCGATGGCTTCGTGCTGAACCTGGTGCTTGCCCCGGTCGGTATCGTCGGCGGGCTCGTCCTTGGGGTCCCCCTCGCGATCGGGCGCGCCTCCAGCATGAAGTCCATCTCGTGGACCTGCACGGCCTACATCGAGATCGTGCGTGGGGCGCCGCTCCTCGGCTGGTTGTTCGTCGCGCTGTTCATTCTCGACGACGTGATCGGTGGTGAGTTGATCGTCCGCGCCATGGTGGTCATGGCGGTCTTCACCGCCGCCTACATGGCCGAGTCGATCCGCGGCGCGCTGCAGGCACTGCCGAGCGGGCAGTTCGAGGCAGCGCAGGCCGTGGGCCTGTCCCGGATGCAGGCCCTGCGGCTGATCATCCTGCCGCAAGCCCTGCGCATCTCGATCCCACCGATCGTCGGTCAGGCCATCGCGATCTGGAAGGACACCACGCTGGTGACCGTGATCCTTCCGCTGCGCGAGCTCAAGGGAAACGCCGACTCCGCGATCGCTCAGCGTGAGTTCATCGACGACCGCATTGAGGCGTACGTCTTCGTCGCCGTCGTGTTCTGGGTAGTCGCCTTCATGATGTCGCGCATCTCACAGCGCCTGGAAACCACGCTCGGAATCGGCGAGCGCTAATATGACGGCGCCTGCATCGAGGAAGGGAACACCGCAATGACTACACATGCCGGAGTCAACGAAGCCTCCGCGGACGGGGACCGCCTGGCCGGCTCGGACGACATCATCGTCGCTCAGAACGTTGACAAGTGGTTCGGTGACTTCCAGGCACTCGACAACGTCAGCATGTCCGTCAAGGAGCACGAGATCGTCGTGATCCTCGGGCCGTCGGGGTCTGGCAAGTCGACGTTCATCCGCTGCCTGAACCGCCTCGAGGAGCACGACTCGGGGCGCATCATCATCGACAACATCGAAATGAACGACGATGTGCGGAACCTCAACGCAATCCGCTCCGAGGTCGGGATGGTGTTCCAGCAGTTCAACCTGTTCCCGCACCTCTCTGTGCTGAGCAACATCACCCTGGGGCCGCAGAAGGTACGGCACCTGCCGAAGGCCGAGGCCCAGAACCTCGCCATGCAGCACCTCGAGCGCGTCGGCATCCCGGAGCAGGCGGACAAGTACCCGGCCCAACTCTCCGGTGGTCAGCAGCAGCGCGTCGCGATCGCACGCGCCCTCGCCATGCAGCCGAAGATCATGCTCTTCGACGAGCCCACCTCGGCGCTCGACCCGGAGATGATCAAGGAAGTACTGGACGTCATGCGCGAGCTGGCCGAGTCCGGCATGACGATGATCGTCGTCACGCACGAGATGGGCTTCGCCCGAGAGGTCGCCGACCGTCTCGTGTTCTTCGACGAGGGCGCGCTCGTCGAGGAGGGCACGCCGCAGCACTTCTTCGAGAACCCCGAAGAGGAGCGCACGAAGCTCTTCCTCAGCCAGATTCTCTAGTCGCCACGCTCGCCGACTGAGCGGGCTACGGCTCGGGCTCCTCGCCGGGCTCGCGCCGTCGCGCGTCCAGCACCTCGCCCGGGCGCAGGTTGAGCGTGAACATCGCGATCACGCCGGTGACGGTGATCCACGCAAGCAGCAGCACGTGGGTCGCGACGGCGAAGCTGCTGCCATCCACGCGGTCCCCGCCCAGCAGCACGAACGCCTCTGTCACCGCGACCTCGAACGGCCCGATGTCCCACGGCGTGATCGGCAGCGAGACGACGATGTTCGCCGCGATCATCAACACGATCGCTTCGCCCAGCCCGAGGTCAAAGCCGAGGGCTTTCGCCATCATCCAGTACACGCCGACTTCGGCGACCCACGCGGCCACGGAGATGACGAGCGAGACAATGGTGTAGCGGATCTCGCGCAGCGAGGCCATGCCCTCCTGCAACTGTGCGAGCAGGCTCGCGGCGCGGTCCCGTGCGGCGTCGGGCACGACCAGCAGCAGCCTGGAGCGTGCAGGGTCGGCAGGCAGATCCCAGCGTGCGAGCAGGACCAGCACCACGGACGCGAGCGCGACGATAGTGACGAAGATCGTCAGGCCGGGCAGCTCCCGGACCCCCTCGTCCAGCACGAACCCGGCGACGGCGACGAGCACGAGGAACGCCAGCCCGTCGAACAGCGACTCGACGAAGAGCACGTTGCTCGCCAGCGCCGCGCGGGGCAGCTTCAGCAGCCGGCTCGGCAGCTCGATACGTACCAGGTCGCCCGCGCGCAGCGGAAGCAGCGCGTTCACGAGGTTCGAGACCATGAAGATGCTGACGAGCGGACGCAGCGGCACGTCGGGGCGCGCGAGGAGCACGCGCCAACGGTACGCGTGGATGCCCTTGGAGATCGTGAACATCGCCATCCCGGCGAGCGCCCAACCGGGCTCGACGTTGTCGAGCCTTCGCAGCGCTTCGAGCACGTCGACGCGCCAGAGCAGCACCGCCATCGAGATCGCGACGAGAACGGCCTGGAGGGCGAGCAGGCGGGGATTGCGGCGCAAGAAGCTCAGCATCGTCGGTTCCGCCCGGATCGTCTCCGGAGGCGCTGGACCGATCGCTGCGGCTGGCCTGCTGGCCATCCGAACTGTCCCCGCCCCACTCGCATCGTGCGTCAGCAAGCGCGTCCGCGCGAGTCGCGACGGGGGCGCGGGGCCTGTCTACGCACAGGCGTGATGAGCAGGCGCTGACAGCGCGCCCGCCCGGTGCTAGCGTGCGCAGACCTTGCACCCGCTGATCGGGGAATACGCTGACTACCCAGACCCGCCCGAGCTTCTGGACCCTCGACGGCCGCCCCGTGCCGGCGGTCGATGCCGACGAGATGCGCGAGATCGACCGTGTCGCCGTCGACGAGACGGGGCCGTCGCTGCTGCAGATGATGGAGCACGCCGGCCGCGAAGCCGCGCAGGCAGCGCTCGACATGCTCGGGAAGCGCTGGGCCGAGCGCCGCGTGATCGTGCTGGCGGGGAGTGGCGGGAACGGCGGCGGCGGACTCTGCGCCGCGCGCCACCTCGCGACACGCGGCGTGACCGTGCTGGCCGTGCTCACGCGGCCCACCACGGGCGTCGACGGCGCGGTCGCGGCGCAGCTGCGCACGTTGCAGGAAGCGCCGGCCCAGGTCATCCACTGGTCGGACGCGTTCGACGTGAGCGAGGCAGACCTCGTCATCGACGCGGTCATCGGCTACGGCCTGCAGGGCGCGCCGAGAGGAGCCGAGATGGCGCTGATCCGCGCTGCCCAGGCCTCGCTCGCCCCTACGCTCTCGCTCGATGTCCCCTCGGGCGTCGACGCGGACACCGGCGCCGCCGCAGGGGTGGCGGTGCACCCGGACCGCACCCTGACGCTCGCGCTCCCGAAGCGTGGGCTCAGGCGCGGCAACGCGGGCGAGCTGTGGCTCGCCGACCTCGGCATCCCGCCGGGCGTATACGCGCGAGCGGGTCTGGCGTTCCCCTCGCCGTTCGGGCCGAGCTCACGGGTGGAGCTGCGCTACCCGGAGGAGGGGCTGCCGGAGGACTGAGCCGCGCCTTGAGCGTGCGCGAGGGGCTCTGATACGGTGAATGCCCTGCGGTGGCGCATTCGTCTAGTGGCCCAGGACATCGCCCTCTCAAGGCGAAGATCGCGGGTTCGAATCCCGCATGCGCCACCAACCACACTCACTCGGAACGGCTCCCGGACGGCGCTTTGTCATCCGCAGGCGTTGCTCCAATACTCCGAGCCATGTCCCCGATCCACATGACCTCGTGGCCGGTTTCGTCAGGACGCCCTCCGCTGCTGCTCGTGCATGGCGCCGCCAACTCCTCGCCGGTGTGGCGGTTCTGGCAGCAGGCGCTCGCCGAACGCGGGTGGGGCAGCCACGCGGTCGACCTGCGTGGCCACGGTGCCAGCGAGGGCTCCGTCGATGGGGCGACGATGTCGGACTACGCCGACGATGTCGTGGGCGTGGCGGAACGGTTGGCTGAGACGCCCGTCGTCGTTGGATGGAGCATGGGTGGCCTCGTGGCCATGATGGTCGCCGCTCGCGGCGTCGCTCACGCCTGCGTCGGACTCGCACCGAGCACGCCCGCGGCCACGCGCGACGAGGGTGTCGAGATTCGCCCCGGCGTGTTTGGCCCCGAGGAGTACGGGATCACAGGCGACGATCCCGCCGACCAACCCTCGATGCCGGACCTGGACATCGAGGAACGCCGCGTCGCCATCGAGTCACTGTCACCGGAGTCGAGGACGGCGCGGGACGAACGCAAGGCCGGGATCGTGATCGAGTCGCTGCCGTGTCCGCTCCTCGTGGTCACGGGGAGCGAGGATCAAGACTGGCCGCGCTCGGCGTATGCGGACATGCGCCTCCCGGCCGAGTACCTCGAGGTATCCGGCGCCTCGCACTGGGGGCTCGTGCTGAATCGCCGCCTGCTGCCGGACGTGGCGACGCAGGTGACCGACTGGCTCGACGCGAACGTGACGTAACACGGGGTTTCGAGGAGCCCTCCAGAACGCCAAACGGCCGCGCTCTCAGAGCGCGGCCGCTGGGTCTGGTCGCCTGAGCGAAGCGGCTAGCCGCGAGGCAGGCCGAGGCCGCGGGTGGCGATGATGTTGCGCTGGATCTCCGAGCTGCCGCCGGCGATCGTCGCCGGGATGGTCAGCACGTAGCGCTGCGTGAACTGTGCGCGCGCCGGGGCGCGCGGGTCGTTCTCGTCCCAGAGGTTCGCGTACAGCCCGAACAGGCGCGTGCCCGCGCGCTGCGTGCGCTGGTTCACCTCGGAGATGAACATCTTCGCCGTCGACGCCTCGTAGTTCGGCAGCACTCCCGCGGCCTGCATCGAGATGATGCGGAACGAGAAGTTGAAGCCGACCTCGCACTCGATGTAGCAGTCCGTAATGAAGTTGCGGACCGCCGTCGTGACTCGGGCCGACTCCTGGCCGGAGTTCGCCGCGTCGATCAGCCGGTTGATGTTGCGCTGGAGCGCCACCGCGCCGCTGATGTTCGAGCGCTCGTAGTCGAGCAGCGTCATGCCGACGTACCAGCCACGGTCGACTTCACCGAGGACGTTGGTGGCGGGGACACGGACGTCCTCGAAGAACGTCTCGTTGAAGCCGTGCTTCCACGCCGCGTTGATGAGCGGGCGGATGTTCAGGCCCGGCGTGTGGATGTCGTCGATGAGCATGAACGAGATGCCGCGGTGCTTCGGGGCGTCCGGGTTCGTGCGCACGAGCGCGAAGAGCGAGTCGGCGTGGTGGGCCCCGGAGGTCCAGATCTTCTGCCCGTTGATGACGTACTCGTCGCCGTCGAGCGTGGCGCGCGTCTGCAGCGAGCCGAGGTCGGAACCGGCCCCGGGCTCGGAGTAGCCCTGTGCCCAGACGATCTCGCCGGAAAGGATGCCGGAGAGGTACTTCTGCTTCTGGTCGTCGCGACCGTGGACGATGATCGTCGGCCCGAGCAGGGAGACGCCGCCGCCACCGACGCTCGGTGCGCCGGCCTCGGCCATCTCCATGTTGTAGATGAACTGCTCCATCGGCGTGAGCCCGGCGCCGCCGTACTCGGCCGGCCAGTGCGGAGCGAACCAGCCCTCGGCGGACATCGACTCGCCCCACTCGACGGCGGCGGAGCGCTGCTCCTCGTCGTCCGAGTTGCGGTCGCCGATCCAGCCACCGGGATCCTCGAGGCCCTTTTCGAGCAGGCCCTTGTAGTAGGCGGGCAGCTTCGCGTCGATCACGTCCTTGACTCGCTGACGGAACTCTGCCTGCTCCGGAGTGTCGGACCAGTCCATGTGGTCTCCCTTCGTCGGTTCCGCGGTCGCGCCGGCCGTGTGACGGCGCGTGCCTCGGCGGTCGCATCATAGCGCGGCGTGGCGCGCGCTGCCGACACTACGGGGAACGCGAGCCTGCGCGCGCGAGGTATGCCGGCGCCGAGCTTGCGCTTCTCTTGCACGACGGTAGCGGTCTCATCACGCCCACATGCATCCGCTGGGCTACACTCGATAACATGGACCAGCAGGCAGTCGACGCGTACCGCGAGGCGTACGAGGCGTGGCAGAAGCAGCTCAAGCAGGTCCACGCCTTCATGCTCGACGGGGAGCCGCTCCACCCGAGCAGGATCAAGGGCCTCCTCAACCGTGAGGCCACCGCCAAGGAGCGCTACGACGAGGCACGCAAGATGCTGCTTGGCATCGGCGAGTGAGCAGGGGATAACGCCATGACGGCATCGACCTCGAGCGCGGCAATGAGCCCGGCCTGGTACCGCAGCGGCTATCCTCGGTCGCTCACCATCGGCGCGGCGTTCTCGGTGGCGTGGTCGCCGTGTATCGGCCCCATCCTCGGGGTCGTGCTGACGCTGGCGGCGACATCGGGGACGGCTGCGCAGGGCGCGCTGCTGCTCATCTTCTACGCGCTCGGCCTCGGTGTGTGGTTCCTGGCGTTCGGCGCCGCGTTCGGCTGGCTGACGCCGCAGCTACGCCGCATCCAGCCGTACATGCCCACGATGATGATCGTGGCGGGCGCGCTGTTCATCGTTGTCGGGGGGCTGATGCTCCTCGGCGAGTTCTCACAGCTCAACGCGCGCTTCCAGAGCTTCGGCTTCCTCTTCGACCAGACCGCGTCCGCCGAGGAGACCCTGTCGGGGAGCACCGACGGATTCCTCGGCCCGGTGATCGCCTTCTTCGGCGGCATCGTCTCGTTCCTCTCGCCGTGCGTGTTGCCGCTCGTCCCGGTCTACCTCGCCAACCTCGCGGGCGAGGCGATGCGAGGCACGGGCGACGCGAAGGCCGACCGGCGACGCGTCTTCCTGCACTCGGTCGTGTTCGTCATTGGCTTCACGCTGGTGTTCGCCTTCGTCGGCGCGTCGGCGGGATTCCTCGGCACGCTCGTCCAGGAGCAGCTCGACACCGTCACCCGCATCGGGGGCGTGCTGCTCGTCGTCTTCGGGATGCAGATGAGCGGGCTGATCCACATCCCATACCTCGAGCGCACCTACCAGCTTCCGGCCAGCTAGGGCCGGGCGGACCGAGGCGGCACTGTGGACGGATCGACGCCTGTTGGTGTCGCGGTCGTCCGGGTCGCCTGCTAGGATCGGCGCGATGGCCACTGAGTACGGCGGACTCGACATCGACGAGATGGGCCGCGTCATTGACGAGGCCGGGGTGCTCGTCATCCGTTTCCACGTGATCTCCCAGCGATTGCTGGTGGACGCGAGGATCACGGACGACGATCCCCCGTTGATCCAGCTCGTCCCGCCCGTTACCTCCGCGGAGGAGCGGTACCGCCACCTCAAGCAGCTCCGCCCCTCCATGCCGCTTCCCGAACAGATCACCGTCCTGAGCTGGCCCCGCTACGTCGAGGTCATGCGCGACGCCGGGCTGTGGCGACGGATCGAGGAGCGCCTCATCAGCCTCGGCGGCGAGCCCCTCGCCGACCGCTGCCGCGAGGTGTTCGAGGAGGTCCGCTCGGCCGAGCGCGCCGAGGTCGTCGCTGCCATCCTCGGCGGCGAGGGATACGAGTCGCTCTGGGAGCGCTCACCCGCCGGTTAGCAGCCGGACTTGCCCGCCGACCCGCGATCACAACAGCACCCTTTGCTAGCCTCGACGCCGTGCTCACTACCGCCGGCTCCAGACGACCGAGGTCCCTTGTATCGTCCCCTCCGACACGGGGGCGCCTCGCTGTTGTCGTCATCGCACTGCTCGGTGCGATCCTTGTCGCCTGCTCCAGTAGCGCGCGCGTGGCCGAGACGGACAGCGTTGTCGCCCAGGTCCCGTTCATCGACGGCGAGCGTTACGCGTACCGGCTCGTCGACCGCGATGGCGAGATCGCAGGTACCGGCACGTTCACCACGGACCGCGACGACGACATGTGGCTGCTGACACAGACGTACACGGACACCAACGGGGTCCCGGTCGACGAGTCGCAGGTCGTCGTTGACGCGATGACGCTCCAGCCTCGCTCGACGGAGCGCGTCATCGTCCGCGACGGCGAGACCGAGGTGGTCACGGGCGCCTACGAGACGAATCCCGACGGCGCCCGCACGGTGCAGACCTCGATCGTCACGCACACCCGGGACGGTGGCGAGCGTGAACGCACCATCGACATCAACGCATACGACTACGAGGACCAGTCCTCGCTGTGGCTGTGGCGCGCGCTCGCGCTCGGCGAGGGCCTCGACTTGCGGTACACCACGGTCGACCCACGCGAGGGCGGGCGCGTGACGGCGAACATCGTGCAGGTCGACCGCCAGACGCTGGAGACGCCAGTGGGCGCATTCGATACGTGGGTGCTCCAGATCCGCACTGGCCGCGAGACGGTCAACGTGTGGATCCACGTGAATCCACCACACGAGGTGGTGCGCTTCGACAACGGCCGGCTGTTCTTCGAGCTGGAGCAGGCCGAGCCGCGCTAGGCGGATATCGCCGGCGTGACTGCGGCCCTCAGCCGGTCGGCGAGTGGCCCCCACTCCGAACGGGCGGCCTCGATACGCTCCGACAACGCGTCTGCGTCACACTCGGAGGCGAGGATGACGCCGCCCGCACGGAACTGCTCACGCTCCTCGACCGTCGGGCCGGCGAAGACGGCAAGGGTGCCCGCACCGTCGGCCAGGTTCCCGATCGCCGACAGCAGCTCCTGCGACTGCCACTCGAACGCGGGTGGCTCGGCGGGCAGCGCGAACGCCCACAGCGCCCTTGCCTCGCCGGAGGGTGCGGCCGAGTCGGCGTCGAGGGCGATCGAGGCGCTCCACATCCCGCTCGTGGCGTTGGCGACCCCTTCGATCACGAAGCGCATGTGCTGTGGCGCCGCCGCGAACCCCTCGATGCGGTCGCGGCGGTCGATCCAGACCGCGGCGGTGAGGGCGGTCTCGCTGCGCCCGACGACGCATGCCTGCACGCCATCGATGGCAGCGAGGTCGCCGGCGAGGCTGGTCGCGCGGTCGAGGTCGGCATTGGAAGCGTCGGGCCGCAGCGCGGCCACGACGAGGTGCAGCAGTTCGGCGCTCATGGAGTGCCGCCGCCCGCTTGTTGCTCGGGCGGCTCGACGAGGCGAACGCGCGACGCGGCGCTCGCGCCGCGCACCTCGCCGTCGACGAGTTCGACCGCTCGCCCGGCGAGCGCGGCCACGGCGGCGTCGTCGGTCGCGACCAGTACCGCGCCCTGGCGTGCGGTCACGGGCGCGAGGAGCCGCAGGACGTCCTCGGCGACGTGGGCCGGCGGCTCGTCGATCAGCACGATGCGCGGGCGTAGCGTCAGTGCGCGCGCCACGGCGGCGCGCCAGCGCACGCCCGCGCCGACCTCGTCCGGGTAGCGCTGCGCCTCCGCGCCCAGCCCGGTCACGTCGACGACTTCGTCGACGCGCGCCCTGCGGTCGCGACGTCCGAGGCGCGCCGCCCGCAGCGGTTGCTCGATCTGCTCGGCGAGCGAGCGGTCGGGGACGAGCCCGCCGGCGGCGGGGACGAGCGCGAGGAGCCCGCGTCGAAGCTCGGCCCGCCTCGGGGCGCTCGATCGCCATACGTCCTCATCGTCGAGCCGCACCGAGCCGGCGTCGGGCCGTAGCAGTCCCGCGATGATGTGCAGCAGCGTGGTCTTGCCCG
Organism: Dehalococcoidia bacterium; assembly: GCA_965208885.1. Taxonomy (GTDB): domain Bacteria; phylum Chloroflexota; class Dehalococcoidia; order UBA2979; family UBA2979; genus VXMT01. The sequence continues at coordinate 519,265 of CBDBPS010000001.1, read as the reverse complement.
CCCCCGGCAGGCCGGTCAGCGCGGCGAGCTCACCCGGGCCGACCTCGAACGTCGAGTCGCGCAGCACCTGGCGCGTGAGTCCGGCCCGGTGCGCCGCGTGGGTGATCGATTCGACGGCGATCAGCGGCGTCGCCATATCGGGCCTGTCTCCGGCGGCGGCTGCTCGGGCCACACGCCGATGTGATCGCCCTCGGCGGTCACCCGCGCCCGGCGCGTGATACCGAGCGCCGCGCGCTCCTCGACCGGGAGCTCAACCCGCCCGTCGCCGTCGAGGAGCGCAAGCTCCTCGATCTGCTCACCCTCGCCGCGTGAGTACGCGACCACGCGCACCTGTTCGCTGCGCGCTCGTCCGTCCGTTACGCGCACGACGCTCCCGATGCGGTACGCGAGCACGGGATCGCGCGTGGCGAGCACGATGGTGAGCCCCGACTGCTCGTGGATGCGGAAGAGCGTGTCGACCAGCTCGTCGCGTTCGATGGTGGTGAGGCCGGCAGCGGGCTTGTCGAGCAGGAGCAGCTCGGGCTCGTGGGCCAGCGCGGTGGCGATGGCCAGTCGAACGTTCTCGGCAGGGCCGAGCTGCCCCGCGGGCACGCGCCCGAGGTCGCCCAGGCCGAGCTCGTCGCGCAGGGTCTGCACCCGGTTGCGGATGTAGAGCGGCCTCCGCCCGGCGAGGCGCAGCGGCAGCGTGACGTTGTCGATGCCGAGCTCCGGCAGCAGTCCGTCGCGCGCCGGAGACGGCACGAACCCCACCGCGCGCTCGACATGCTCGCGAAGCTCCTCGGCGCTCGCATCTCCCAGGTTCACGCCACGGAGCAGCACGCTGCCGGTGCGCGGCCGCGCGAGCCCGGCGAGCAGGCGCAACAGCGCGGTCTTGCCCGCGCCGGCTGGGCCGAGCAGCGGCGTGAACGCCCAGTGCTCAATCGCCAGCGTGAGCCCTCGCAGCGCGAAGCCGGGGCCACCCTCGACACGGTCGAGGTACACGCCGTCGCACTCCACGATCGGAGGTCGCCGCGAGGGGACCAGTCCTACCACGTCACGCCTCCCGCAACTGGAGCACGCGCCCCGCCGACCATCCTCGGTAGCGGAGGGCCGCCACCGCAACCACCAGCACGAAGGAAGCGGCGAACGCCGCGCCCGCGACGAGCAACGGCTCCGCGGCGAGCTCGACGCGCGGCGGCGGGACAATCACGGCGCCGGCCGGATCCGCGCCGAGGATACCGAGCAGCCACCGCCCCAGCACCAGACCTGAACCGACGCCGAGTGCCGCCGCGACCGCTAGCCGCAGCAGCGCGGCGAGTACGGCGGCCGCGAGTTGATGCCCGCCGCCGCCAGCAGTGGCCTCCGCGAGTGCGGCCGCGCGCTCGGCGTTCCGTACTGCCGCGACCCCCTCGGTGGCGACGGCGATGACGGCCAGCACGAGGAGCGCGCCGAACCCCAGGGTGAGCACGCCGCGCCAACCGCGCGCCAGCGTGCGCGCCCCCGCGAGCCCCGCCAGCTCCGCTTCACGGTCGACGATCGTCGCCGCGTCGAGCTGCGTGGCCGCGAGCGCGGCCGCCGTGGTGGCGGCCGTCGAGGTGGCGAACCACGCCTCGCCGGATCGGAGCGCGACGCCGGGAGATGCGTTGACCGCTGCGAGGAGGCGTTCCAGGTTCGCGACGGCGAACGCCCCGCCGTCCGCCCCGAGCGTGGGGAAGCTGTCCACCACGCCTGCCACCTGCGCGCTGAGGAAGCGGTCGGCGACCTCGAGCCTGAGCTCGTCGCCGACGGCTGCCCCGAGGTCGTCGAGGGTGCGCCGGGAGGTGTAGAGCAGCACCGGGGCGCCGTCGGTCTCCTGCCGCAGTCCGCGCACGAGCACAGCCGGCACGCCCGGTGGCGAGGCCGGCCAGTCGAGGCGCGTCGAACCGGACGAGCCCGGCGCGGTGGGCGGCTCGGCTCGCACCGACTGTGGTGTGCTGCCCGCCGCGAGGTCAGCTATCGGCTCGAAGCCGGATGTGTCGGCGAGGTCGTGCAGGATCGCGCGGCGGGCGAACTCCTGCGAGGTCGGCACAAGCCGCTCGACCGTGTTGAGCGGCTCCTCGGGCGCGTCGAGGGTCGAGACCAGCTGCCCGAAGCCGATGCCGCCCGCGTCCGCGGCGACGTCGGGACTGAGCTCGGCGTAGAGCGCGTGGATGGTGAGCGGCGTCTCGATGGGCGGCCCGGCGATCGGCGCCCCATCGAGGCCGATCGGAGTCTGCAGGTCGGCGGCGAGGAACCCCCAGTGCAGGAGCGCGCCGGGCTGGAGCCGGCCGAGCAGCAGCTCGTGCGACCGGCCGGCCGCGTCGGTGATCGAGAGCGCGACACGCAGGTCACCCTCGATCCCGTGCAGGCGCACCCACGCGCCGAGCTGGCGAGTGCCCTGTGGGACTTCGATCCCGCCGAGCGTCGTCGAGTTGGTCGCGAGCGCGCCGAGCATCGCGTCGAGGGGCTGCGTCGAGAAGTCCTCGCGGACCGCGGCGACGCCCGCGAACGTCTCGGGCTCCACGCCGAGCAGGTCGATGGTGACGGGTTCGCCGGATCCGTCGGGCGCGGTCAGCGTCGCCGCGACGCGGGCCGCAGGCGAGGCGGCGCGAGCGGGCACGGTGGCGATCGCTGTGCGGAACGCAGCCTCGCCCCCACCGTCGAGTCCTCGCAGGCCCGCCGCGCGTACGTCGGCGCCCGCGGCGTGTGCAGCACGTTCGCCGGGGGAGCGGTCGAGGCCGCCGGGCAGCGTCGCCAGCAGCACGGCCGCGGCTGCGGCAACGGCCACGAGGGCGAACGCCGCGCCGGCCGGGCGGCGCGCGACGGTGCGGAGCGCCTCGAGCCAGACGAGGCTCGGCGTCCACGCGACGAGGCGGGCGAGCGGCCGCGCGAGCTGTGGCAGCAGCCACCACCCACCGACGGCTGCGGGCAGTAGCAGCGCCGCAGGCGCGAGCAGCAGCGCGTGGTCGAGCGTTATTGCGCGGCCATCAAGCGCAAAGAGGTGGTCGCCGCGCGTCAGCACCCAGAAGCCGACGCCGACCGCGGCGAGCACGAGCGCGACGCCCAGCGCTGCAGCACCGGGCCGCCGGGCGCGGTGCGGCCTGGGCGCCTCGGCGCCCTGGTGCGCGACGAGCGCCGCCGGGATCAGGGCGAGCGCGAACGCCGCGCCGGCCCCGGCCGCGCCGTACAGCGCCACCTCGGGCGTCAGCTCGAGCCGCAGCCAGCCGCCACCGGCGAACCCGCCGATCGCGTCGAGCCGGCCGAGCACGGCGACGCCACCGGCGGCGAGCAGCGGGCCGAGCACGAGTGCGGCGAGGCCGGCGGGAAGGACGGTGAACGCCTCGACGCCCGTCCGTTGCGCGGGGCTGGCTCCGCGCAGCGCGAGCGCTGACTGGCGAGCGCGGCGTCCCTGCGCGAGCCCCGCCGAGACGGCGACGACGAACACACCTGCGACCGCGGCCACCTGCCCGAGAAGGAGCGTGAGCGCGGTTCGGTCGAGGCCGGTCACCTCGCCGGCCGTGGCGAGCGCCCGCGGCAGGTTGCTCTCGACGTGCGCGCCCGGCAGCGCGGCGGGGTCGGCGATGAGCGTGCGCACGCGCTCGATGAGCGGAGCGGCATCGCTCGCGCGCACCTCGGAGGCGCGGATGGCGTAGTTCGCCTCGAACGAGGCGTCGTCGCTGCCGAGCAGGTCGGCTGCCCCGCCGAAGAACGTCGCCTCCGGCACGAGCAGCGCGAATGTCGCACCCTCGGTGTGTTCGAGGAGCCCGGGGTTGCCCGACCAGTACGGGTCGCGCGCGTCTGCTGGCTGCGCGATGCCAGCGACCTCAACGAGTGTCGGCAGGGCGGTGATGGACCCGATGGGGTGCAGCGCGAGCGTTGCCCCGGCGCTGACGCCGAGCGCTTCGGCAGTGCCCGCGCCGACGAGCACCGCGATGGGATCGTCACCACCCCGCGGCTGCGCCTGCGGATGGGCGCCTTCGATCAGGGCTACATGCTCCTCGATGCCGGAACGGAAGCGGAGCGCGACCGTGCCCACGAGCGAACGCACGAGGCGCCCGTCGTCGACGGCGAGCTCGTGGAGTGCGAAGGGCACGGTGGTACCCATCCGCACCTGCGAGCCGCCCGCTCCCGCGAGCGCCGCGCCCACCGCGGCGTCGGTCTGCGCCTGTGCGTTGCTGTACGAGGTGCGGTCGAGATGGATGCCGTCGCTGGTGACGCGCACCTGCAGGTCGGTGGTCTCGACGCTCTGCAGCGCCTCGCGGAGCGCGAGGTCGCGCAGCACCCCGTCTAACGCGGGGACGGCGGCGAGCGCCGCGGCGGCGAGGATCGCGCCCGCCGCGAGCGCGATGGTGCCGCGCCACTGCCGGCGCACGGCGCTCATCGCGAGCCGCGCGAGGAGGCGGAGCTGGTTCATGCGTCGATCGTATACCGAGCGCGCACGCGTGCAGTGAGGGGGCGGGCGCTACTCGATGCCGCGGCGCTGGAGGTAGCGCGGGTTGCCCACCCGCACGGCATCGAGGGTGGTGGTGTGCAGGTGGGCGAGCGCCTCGGCGCGGCGCGGTTCCTCGTCGAACGCGCCGGCGCGGATGTCCGCGGCGAAGCGTGCGGTCAGCCCGTTGAGGCGTTCGCGCCACTCGGCATCGGTGGGGGACTCCCCGTACAGCGCTTCGAGGCGCGACAGCGCCGCCCGGGCAGGGCCCTCGCCTGCCTCGAGCTCGCGCGACGCGATGCCGATCGCGTTGTTAGCCATCAGTAGCTCGTAGCGGCGGTCGCCCGGCACGGCCGGGGCCACCTCCTGCATCAGCGTCTCGCTCGAGATGCGCAGCAGTTCGACGCCATCGAGCCCGTCGAGGGCGCCCTGGTCAGCCACCGAACTCGCCCCGTTCCGCCTCGTCGATCATCGTCAGCACCTCGATCTCGACCTCGTCGGGGATGCGGCCCGTGAGCGCGAGCTCAAGCGAGGGCTGGCGCCCGCTGGTGTGGCGTTCGCCCTGGTGGATGGCGATGAGCGCCCAGCGCACATGCGCCATCACCTCCCAGTAGTGCACGAGGGAGGGGTCGAGGTCGCCGATCCCGCCAGCCTCGCGGTAGCCGCGCTCGAAGTCCTCGCGCGGGCCGAGGCCGCCTACCGGGCGGTCGAAGCGGTTGGCGCGCCAGCAGCGGGCGGTGAGCCAGCCGACATCCTCGAGGGGGTCGCCCCAGCGCGCGAACTCCCAGTCCAGCACCCCGCGCAGGCCGTCATCGTCCGCCATGAAGTTGCCGTTGCGGTAGTCGCCGTGGACGAGCACGAGCTGCTCGGTGGTGGGCGCGTTGCGCTCCAGCCAGCGCAGCCCCCACTCGAGCGCAGGGCGGGGGCGCGGGTGAGCGTCCAGCGCCGCGCGGAACTCGGCAACCGCAGCGAGGGCAGGGCTCGGCTCGGGCCTCGGGAGGAATGCGAGCGAAGGTGTGTCGAGGGGGACGGTCTGGAGCCGCGCGAGCTCCTCGCCGAGGCGTGCGAGCAACACCGGACGCGACCCGCCGAGCTCCTCGTTGCGCACGAGGAGGTGCGCTGCGGCAACCCCCGGCGCATAGCGGCTCACCGCGAACGGGCGGCCGAGCACCGAGGCATCCTCGCAGCACCATAGCGGCTCCGGCACGGTCGTGCCCGCGTCGGCAGCGGCCCGCGCCACGGCGAACTCCTGCACGAGGTCCAGGCTCTCGGCGAGCGTGGCGTCGCCGGCCGCGCGCACGACGAGGGTGTGTTCACCCTCGAACGCGCCGCTGTCGAAGGTGGCGTCTAGTCGCCAGTGGAGGTGGATGGCGCCGCCGCCGAGCGGCTCGACGCCGCTGATGGACGCCTCGCTCGCCCCGGTCTCGGCCGCGAGCCAGGCCGCGAGCGCTGACTGCGCGTCGTCGTCCTGGAGGTCGAGCGGCGTCACGTCGGGCATGGGAGCTAACCCGCCGCCGCCGACGCGACGCGCGCGAGATGCGGCTGCACGACCTCGTACAGCGGCAGCCGGTGGTCGATCGACACCTGCGCGGACTTGAGCAGCGACTCCGAGGGATTCCGCGCGCACATCGAGAGTGGCGCGACCGTGTTCCACAGCTCGGTCGCCACCATGAGGGGCGGGATCAGTTCGACTTCGTCGGTGCGGAGCCGCGGGCTGGCGTGTGCGGCGTAACCGGCGAGCCAGCTCCGCACCTTCTGGTTGTCCGAGCCGCAGTCGATCACGAGGCTGCGCGCGATGTCCGCGACTCGTGCGTCCTCGTGCGCCATGTCGAAGTCGAGCATCCCCGTCACGGTGTCCTCTACGAACAGGACGTTCGCGCCGAAGCACTCGTAGTAGATGACGCTGTCGGGTTGATCCGCATAGCCGCGGGCATCCAGGTCGGCGACGTTGCGCTGGCGCGTCTCGGCGAGCACCACCGCGCGCTCGGGGTCCTCGTCTGCGTACCAGGCGAGGAAGTCCTCGAATGACCGGAACCCCTCCGGCGCCACGGCGGCGTCGAGGTCCGTCACACGCCCGAACGTCGGGCGCTGGCCGCGTGATGGCCACTCGTCGAGGTCGGTGTGCAGCAGGGCGAGCAGCGACCCCTTGCGCTGGAGCACCAGCTCGCTGCGCTCGGGTGGCGCGCCGCGCATGAACGGGAACAGCGCCCACCGGCCTTCGCCGGTCTCGACCACCGTCTCGCCGTCGTCGGTCGGGATCGGCGCGGGCACCGGCCACTTGCGGTCGGCGAGGAAGCGCAGCAGGTCGTGCTCGTAGGGCAGCGACTCCGTGGCGCGTCGAGGGTGGTAGCGGCGCAGGACGCGTGGTCGGTCGTCGGTCTCGACGCGCCAGTGCTCGTTGGCCGCGCCGCCGGCAAGACGCTCGGTGGCCGCGCCGGCGAGGCCCCACGCGGCGAGTGCGGGCTCGATGGCCGCCTCGCCGGTGGCGCCGTTGTCCGTGCCTTGCTGGTCCGAGGTCCTCACGTCGGCTCCGCCTGTACTGCCCACCTATGGTAGAGCACCGCTGAAGCACCGTCGCAGCGTGTTCCCAGCCTGGCAGGGCAGTCTCGGCCGCGAATTGGCACAGATGGGATTACAGATCGTGTGGGATCGCCTAGAGTGTGCGCGCGGACCCCTGCGGGTGCGCCAGAACGCGTCACGTAAGTGGACAGGAATCAGTGGAGGGATAGCCCCATGGTAGCGACGGACCGACCGCTCAAGGTTGTCGGCACACGCCCCGTGCGCCCCGATGGCGTAGACAAGGTTACGGGCCGCGCCACCTATGGCGGCGACGTGCGCTTCACGGGCATGCTCTACGGACGCATCCTGCGGAGCCCGCACGCGCACGCCATCATCAAGAGCATCGACGCCTCGAAGGCGCTCGCACTCGACGGCGTCAGGGCCGTCGTGACGAACGCTGACTTCCAGCGACAGCCCGACGAGGAGGTCGCGCTCGGCGAGCTCACCGCGAACCTGAGCGAGATGCTCGACCAGGTCGTGGCCGGCAACAAGGCGCTGTACCGCGGCCACGCCATCGCCGCAGTCGCCGCGACCGACCCGCACATCGCCGAGGACGCGCTTGACCTCATCGACGTCGAGTACGAGGTGCTGGAGGCGGTGCTCGACCCGCAGGAGGCGATGCGCACCGGCGCCCCGCAGTTGCACGCGGGCATGGTGACGCAGGAGATCGGTGGCCTATTCGACGGCGAGACCGGCGAGGTCGGCACCGAGGAGACCAACGCCGCCAAACACGTCGCATTCACCAAGGGCGACCTTGAGGCCGGCCTGGCCGACGCCGACATCGTCATCGAGCGTGAGTTCGACACCGGCATGTATCACCAGGGCTACATCGAGACCCACAACGGGACCGCGATGTGGAACAAGGACGACCGCCTCCAGATCTGGACCAGCACACAGGGTCAGTTCGAGGTGCGCGACCAGACGGCGCTGCTGTGCGGCCTCTCACCCTCGCGGGTGACGGTCGAGCCGGTCGAGATCGGCGGCGGCTTCGGTGGCAAGACGCACGTGGTCATGGAGCCGCTCGCGGCGATGCTCTCGAAGCAGACCGGCCGTGCGGTGAAGATGATCATGACGCGTACGGAGGTCTTCGAGGGCACCGGCCCCACCTCCGGGACGCATATCCGCGTCAAGATCGGCGCGAAGCGCGACGGCAGCATCACGGCCATGGACGCCGAGCTGATCTTCGAGGCCGGCGCCTACCCGGGCTCGCCCTTCACCGCGGGCGCGATGTGCGCCTTCGGCCCGTACGACGTCGACAACATCGAGGTCGAGGGCTGGGACGTGGTGGTCAACAAGCCCAAGGTCGGCGCGTACCGCGCGCCCGGCGCCCCGGCGGCCGAGTACGCCGTCGAGTCGGTGATCGACGAGATCGCCGAGCGGCTGGAGCTGGACCCGCTGGAGTTCCGGCTGCAGAACGCAGCAGAAGAGGGCACTGTCCGCGCCGATGGCGCGGCGTTCGGGGTGATCGGCAACGTCGAAACTCTGAAGGCCGTCCAGGAGAGCGAGCACTACCGCTCCGAGCTGTCCGGTGAGAACCGCGGCCGCGGGGTTGCCTCGGGCTTCTGGTTCAACGTCGGCTTCACCTCGGCGGCGCACGCCAGCGTGCAGTCCGACGGCAGCGTGGCGCTGATCCTCGGCTCCGCCGACATCGGCGGCACGCGGGCGTCGCTCGCGATGCAGTTCGCCGAGACGCTCGGCATCCCGTACGAGTCGGTGAACCCGCAGGTCGTCAGCACCGACGCTGTCGGTTACACGATGGTCACGGGTGGCAGCCGGACCGCCTTCGCCGGCGGCTGGGCCGCCCACGAGGCCGCCCTCGACATCCGGCGCCAGCTCGAAGAGCGCGCGGCGGCGATCTGGGAGTGCGACCTGGACGCCGTCAGCTACGAGGACGGCGTGCTGAGCGGGCCGGACGACCAGTCGTTCACGTTCAAGGAGATCTGCGAGCAGCTGCCCCACACCGGCGGGCTGATCCAGGGCAAGGCCGATGTCTCGCCCGAGACCTCGGGCCCGGCCTTCGCGTGCCACGTCGTGGATGTCGAGGTCGACCCGGAGACGGGCAAGGTGGACATCCTCCGCTACACGGCCGCACAGGACGTGGGCACCGCGGTGCACCCCTCGTACGTCGAGAGCCAGATCCAGGGCGGCGTCGCCCAGGGGATCGGCATGGCGCTGCACGAGGAGTACGTGTTCGACGACGGCGGCAACATGGAGAACCCCACGTTGCTGGACTACCGCATGCCGACCACGTTCGACCTCCCGATGCTGGACACGATCCTCGTCGAAGTCGAGAACCCCGGACACCCGTACGGAGTGCGCGGGGTTGGTGAGATCCCGATCGTGCCGCCGCTCGCGGCGGTCGCGAACGCGATCCACGACGCGATGGGCGTCCGTGTCCAGCGGCTCCCGGCGACGCCGGACCGCCTGCTCCAGCAACTCGAGGAGGAGGCCGGCCAGGGCTAGCCCACGGGCTCACTCCAGAGCACGAAGACGCATCCGGCCGGGGGGACTCCCCCCGGCCGTTTGCGTGCACGGAAGCATGCCCCCCGATGGCGTGCAGCAAGGCGCATCCGGATTGTTGTTATGCGACCAATAGTTGTCGGTATGCAGTACACTGGCTCCGTGGGAAGTCGAAGGAGCCGCCTACGATGATCCGGTCACGGCGCGGACAGCGAACGCAGCAGGAGCTCTAACGCGGCGATGCCGATCGTTGGCCCGTCCCGGATCGGGCGGGCGATGCTGCTGCTCACGGCGTTGCTAGCCGTCAGTGCGATCGCTGTCCTGTACGACCATAACGGGTGGGACTTCCTTCGCAGCACTGGCCTCGGCGAGGCTCCCGGGGCCGTGGTGCGGATGGGCAGTTCGTTCGCACCACTGGTTGTGGTGTCGGTTACGGTGATGATCCTCGTGGTCGAGGGGGGAACGATGGTTGCGGACGCATTCCGGAAGCAGCTCCAGGAGCGAGCGCGTCAGCGAGGTCACGAAGAAGGTCTCGTCAGGGGTCGAGAAGAAGAGCGCGCGAGGTGGGAGGAGTGGCTTGAGAAGAAACAAGCAGCGGAGCTAGAAAAGCGCCCGTTCGACGAGCCACCCCCGAGCGCCGGGTAGGGCCAGCGCGCCGATGGTTGCCGACGTGTTCCGTGACAACGCCGCGAGCGGGCGCGCAAGCGGGGCGGTGAGAGGGAGCGAGCTCGCTGGATGGCGTGGATCGAGCGGAGGGAGGCGGCGGAACGGGAGGATCGCCCGTTCGATGAGCCCTCGCCGGGCGGCTGGGAAGGCGTCGCCAAAGCGCGTGCGAAACTGAGCCGGCGGCGCGCGTCAGGGTCTCGGCCGCTCGCCTGTCTCTGACCCGTCGCGGTCAGTCCGTAACAGTCTCGAAGTAGCGCTGCACGGCCGACGGCGTCTGCGTCTCGAGCATCTCGACGACGGAGTCCGGCATTGCCTCCATCGCCTCGGCGGCCGTCTCGACGCCCGCGCAGGTCCGGCTCAGCGTCTCGAACGTGCTGGCCTGTTCGGAGACGAACATCGAGTCGACGATGAGGCCGTGGCCGGGCACGTAGCGGTCGACCATCGCGGCGCCCAGCTTGCGCAGTGTCGGGCCCCAATCGTTCGGGAAGGCCTCGCCCGTGATCGGCGGCCCCGACTGCTCGAGGAGGTCCCCGGCGAAGGCCAAGTCCGCGCCCTCGACGCCGATCGCGATGTCGTTGTCGGTGTGTGCGCGTCCGAGGTAGGCGAGCTTCAGGTCGATATTGCCCAGGTGCAGGTCGACGAAGTTCTGGAACGTGAGCGAAGGGGGCGTGACCGGCACCGCCTGGACCTGCTCGCGGATCATCGGCATGTGCGATGCCATCGTGTCGCGGTGCGAGGTGCCCTCGTCGCCCACGAGCTTGAGGCGGCAGCGGTCGTGGCCGATGGTGATGGCCGGGAGAAACCACCAGTTCCCGAAGCTGTGATCGCCGTGGTAGTGGGTGTTGATGACGTAACGGACAGGCTTGTCCGTCACGCTCGCCACCGCGTTCAGGAGCGATCGGGCGTCCGACTCGGTCGTGCCGGTATCGACCACGGCTACCGCGTCGTCACCGACGATGATGCCGGTGTTGACCATGATGAAGCCGCTGATCGTGTAGACGTAGACGCCGTCGGCGACCTCGCTGAGGCCTGCGACGGGTCCCGTCCCCTCGGTCGTCACGACGCCCCCTCGGTCGTCACGAGGCAGCCGCGACCTGTCCCAGCTCGCGCTCACCGCGGTCGATGGCTGCGAGCAGCGCCCGCACAAGCTCGCGCCCGGACTCCGCGGTCAGCTCCACCGCGACACGCGCACCCGGCCCCGCCGAGGCGTCGACGAAGTCGATGCTGAGCGCGTGGTCCTCGGGGAGGTTGAACGGGTGGTCGAACATCACGTTGACGCGGTCGACCTTGAACCAGCCCTTCGGTCCCTTGCCGCTGCCGGAGATGTCAGCCTGCTCGACGATCATCGTGCACATCGTTGGACCTCGATTCGTTCGATGTCGGGTGGTGGCGAGGGCACTCCTAGGTGAGGTGCTTGCCGTAGAACTCGAAGATGTGCTGGTAGGCGTCCATCGTCGCCTCGGGGCGGTACATGGCGGTGTGGTGGTAGAAGAAGCCGTGGCCCGCGCCCTCGTAGCGGTGGAACTCGTAGTCCTTGCCCTGCTGCTTCAGCACCTCTTCGTGCTCGTCGACCTGCGCCGCAGTGGGGCTGACGTCGTCGTTGCCGAAGATCCCGAGGAGCGGGATCGAGAGGTTCTCAGTCAGGTCGATGGGCGCGACCGGCATCTTCTCGTTGATCTCGTCCTCGGCCATGATGACGCGCCCGCCCCAGCAGTCGACGGCTGCGTCGAACTGGTCTGAGCTGCATGCCACGAGGTACGTGTGGCGCCCGCCGGAGCAGGTGCCGATCAGCCCCGCCTTGCCGTTGAAGTACGGCAGCCCGTCCAGGTACGCCTTGGCGCCCTCGACATCTGCGATCACCTGCGCGTCTGCGACGCCGCCCGCTGCGCGGACTGCTGCCGCGACGTCCTCGGGCGTGCCGTGGCCGTCGCGCTCGTAGAGGTTGGGGCAGATGGCGATGTAGCCGTGGTGCGCGAAGCGTCGGGCCATCTCGCGGTTGAACTCATCCCAGCCGGGGATGTGGTGGATCATGACCACGCCCGGATACGGCCCTGGGCCGAGCGGACGTGCGAGGTAGGTGTGGAGCGGGTCGCCGTTGTCGCCGGTGATCGTCACCGTCTCCGCGATCATCCCCTCGTACATGTCGGTCGTGTATTCGTGCATTCGATGCCTCCTCGAGCGTTGCTTCCTGCTTGTGCTTGCCTGTTTCGCCGCGGGCCTACTCGCCCGCGATGCGTACCACCATCTTGCCGATGTTCGAGCCGTCGAAGAGCCCGAGGAACGCGTCGGGCGCGCGCTCCAACCCTTCGACGATCGTCTGGCGGCTGCGTACTTCACCCTCCGCCAGCCAGCGCCGCATGTCGGCGAGGAATGCCTCGCGGCGGTCGGCGTGGTCGGAGACGATGAACCCCTGGACCCGCAGCCGCTTGCGGACGATGTGGCTGAGGTTGTTCGGGCCGGGCTGCGCCTCGGCGGCGTTGTAGCCGGCGATCGAGCCGCACGCCACGACGCGTCCGTGGTCGTTGAGGTGGTTGAGCGCTGCCTGCAGGTGGTCGTGCCCGACGTTGTCGAAGTACACGTCGACGCCATCCGGCGCGTGCTCGGCGAGCGCGCTCTCCAGGTCCTCGACGCGGTAGTCGATCGCGGCGTCGAAGCCGAGGTCGTCGACGATCCATGCGGTCTTATCGGGCGACCCGGCGCTTCCGATCACCCGGCAGCCACGCAGCTTGGCGATCTGCCCGACCGTGCTGCCGACAGCTCCCGCCGCGGCCGAGACGAACACCGTCTCACCCTCGCGCGGCTGTCCAAGGTCGAGCAGCCCCACGTACGCGGTGTGGCCGGGCATCCCGAGCACACCGAGGTAGTCGGCGGTGTTCTCGACGTCGGGGTAGAGCCTCATGAACCCCTCGGCCGGCCCGATCGCGAGGTCGCGCCACCCGAGGTTGCTGGAGACGAGGTCGCCCGCGGCGAACGAGGGGTCACCCGATGCAACCACGCGGCCGACCGCGCCGCCGAGCATCACCTCGCCGACCGCCCACGGGTCGGCATACGAGGGCTCGTCGCGCATGCGGCCGCGCATGTAGGGGTCGACGGACATCCATTCGTTGCGGACGAGCACCTGGCCCGCGCCGGGATCGGGCAATTCCACCTCGACGAGTTCGAAGTCCTGGGCGGCGGGCAACCCTTCCGGGCGCGTCCGCAGCCGTATCTCGCGGCTTCGATGGCTCATCGGTGCTCCTCGTGATCGCCGGGCAGCCGCGATGATAGCGGAGTGTGCGGCTGCGGGTGCGAGGCGGGCGGCGGGTGTGCAGCGCAGCGGTGGGCTACGATGCCGCATCCGCACTGTTGTGCTCGGCGCGAGCATCATCGCGGGGTTCGCCGAGGAGGCGCGTATCGCCGGCTGGCTGCTCCGTCCGGGCTCCGGTGGGCCGTTCTACGGCTGGGTGATCGTCGCCGTCGGGTTCCTGATCGCGTTCAGCTCCGGCCCCGGCCAGTCCTACACGTTCTCCGTGTTCCTCGAATCGATCATCGAGGACACCGGGCTCTCGAGGACGACTATCTCGGCGCTCTACGCAGTGGGGACCGGCGTCAGCGCGCTGATGGTCGCGTACGTCAGCCGCATGTCGGACCGCTTCGGGCCCCGGCTGGTCGTGGTCTTCGTCGCCGGGGCGCTCGGCGTTGCCTGCTTCGGGATGGCATTCGCGCAGGGCTTCATCGCGTTCTTCATCGCCTTCGCGGCGCTGCGAGCCCTCGGGCAGGGCTCGACGCCGATCAACGCCACGCTGATGGTCGCGCAGTGGTTCGTCTTGCACCGCGGGCGCGCGATGGCGGTCATGGGGTTCGGCTTCGCCGCCTCGCTCGCCTTCATGCCGCCCTTCGCCCGCGCGCTCATCGACGTGCTCGGGTGGCGCGAGGCGTACATGGCGCTGGGCGTGCTGGTGTGGGTGCTCGTGATCCCCGCCTCGGCGATCTTCGCGCGCAACACTCCCGAGGAGGTGGGCCTCCACCCGGACGGGGCCGACCACCCGCCCTTCGAGGCCGTGACGGTGGCCGAGGGCGAGCGCGACGATCGCCGCGTGCTCACCTCGCTGAGCTTCTGGCTGCTGGCGATGCCGCTGACGACTTCGCCGTTCGTCGTGACCGCGCTGGTGTTTCACCAGACCGGGATCTTCGAGGCGCAGGGACTCAGCGCGACCGTCGCCGCCGGGGTATTCGTGCCGTTCGCCGTCACCACCGCGATCACCTCGGCCTTTGCGGGTCTGGCGATCGACCGTGTGGGGCCGCGGCCGCTCTTCGTGCTGGCGATGCTGATCCTGCTCCTGGGCCTCGGCGTCTCACGGCTCATCGATGGCGCCATCGTGGCGACGCTCTACGCGGGTGTCCTTGGCGCGAGCAGCGGCGTGCAGCGCATCGTGCAGAACACGATCTGGGCGCACTACTACGGGCGGCGCGGCCTCGGCCGCATCCAGGGGTCGGCGACGTCGATCATGATCATGATGTCCGCCATCGGCCCGCTGCCCCTCGCCGCGCTCGAGGGGGTCACCGGGTCCTATACGACCGGCATCCTCGCGATGGCGGTGATGCCCGTGCTGTCCATCGTCGGCGTCTCGCTCGCGCGCGTTGCGCCACCCACAGTCCAGATGGGCGAGGGCGCGCGCACTGCCTGAGCGACGATGCAATAGCAGGCGCTCGGCCTGACCAGCGTCGACCGCCGGCGAAGGGGTGCGGGAACGCCGGGCTCACTACGCGCCGGCGGCGTCGCGGTCCCCCTCACCCGCTGCCCGACCCAGGCATATGAACCGGGGGGAGCGGGGATCAGATCCGGTCCGCAAGCACGCGCTGCTCAGACCCTCCCTACGGCGAGGCCATCTCCAGCGGCTTGGGCGGCGCCGCCTCGGTCCAGTGCGGGATGCCGTGCTCTGGCTTGGCGATCGGCCAGCTGTCGTCGTTGACCTCGGCCCAGTGCGAGTGGTTCGCCTGGTGGAGCGTGAAGCAGGCCTGCAGCGCGTTGTAGAAGCCCTGCTGGTCCTGCGTCTGGTTCACCGACTCCTTGATCATCATCGAGGTCATCGACGGCAGCGACGCGATCCGGCGGGCGTACTCGAGCGTCTGGTCGGTGAGGTCGTCGCGGGCGAAGACCTTCGAGACCATGCCGAGCCGGTACGCGTCCTCGGCGCTCAGCGAGTCGCCGGTCAGCAGCAGCTGCTTGGTCTTCCGCGCGCCGAACTCCCACGGGTGCGCGAAGTATTCGAGGCCGCACATGCCGAGGCGCGTGCCGACCACGTCGGCGAACTCGGCGTCGTCGGACGCGACGATGAGGTCGCAGGCCCAGGCGAGCATGAGTGCGGCGGCGTAACACTTGCCCTGCACCTGGGCGATGGTGATCTTGCGCAGGTTGCGCCAGCGCAGCGTGTTCTGGAAGAAGAAGTGCCACTCCTGCAGGTAGCGGTTCTGGAGCGCGGCCTCCGTACCCCCGTAGCCCTGGTTCGTCGGGTGCTCGTCGGGGCCGCCCGGCGTGCGCTCGGCGACCGCTTCGGGCGTGCCGAGGTCGTGCCCGGCCGAGAACACCGGTCCCTCGCCGCCGAGGATCACGACACGCACGTTGTCGTCGGCCTCTGCGGCGAGCAGGGCGTGGTCGAGCTCCACGAGCAGCCCGCGGTTCTGGGCGTTGCGCTCGTCGGGGCGGTTGAGCATGACGCGAACGATGCGCCCGCCGTCGAGCGGCTCGCTGGTGATGTAGCGGTAGTCCATGAGTCTCCTTTGCTGGCTGGTGTCCCGGTCAGAGCTTCATAGCAGACTCGCGCCCGCGCGGCACGGCAGTCCCATACCTCGGCGCGTGAGGGGTTCGAGGGCGGGGTGGCCGGCACGCCGCATCGCGCGTGGCGCGAGGGGCACACAACGACCGAGGGCCCCTCGTGAGAGGGGCCCTCGGGTAGCGAGCGTCGTGCCGGGGCTAGTCTGCGTCGGACGCCCAGATCATGAAGTCGCCCATCTGCGGCATCGGGCCGCCGGAGACGCCGACCTCGGGCTGTCCGCCCTTGAGGTGCACCTGGCGGTCACCGGCGCGGCCCTGGATCTGCAGGATGCTGTCGGTGTGCATCCAGATGCGCGTGCGTCCCGCGCCCACGTTGCCACCGCTGGGCGAGATCGGGGTCGGGCCCTCGATGCTGATGTCGCCCTGGTAGAAGTCCAGCGCCTCGCCGCGCTTGATGCCGGCGAAGCCCAGGCCCTCCAGGTGGTAGTTGTGGAACGTCGCGAAGCCGTCGTACATGTTCTCGAAGTCGAGGTCGTCGGCAGTGGTGCCGGAGCCCTCGTACAGCTTGCGGGCCGTGGCGTCGGTCGCCTGCTCCGCAAGCTCCAGCGTCGGGCGCACGCCAAACGGCGGACGCGTCGTCGCGTGGTTGAGGATGTAGACCGGCTTCTGCGCCATGTCCGCGGCCTTCTCGGCCGTCGCGAACACGTACGCGACCGCCACGTGGATCGGCATGTCGTGGTCGAACAGGTTCAGCGGCTCGACGATCCAGCGGGCGTTCAGGTAGTCCTCGACCGTCACCTCGTCGGGGCGGTGCTGGGCGAAGAAGCCCTCGGGGAACATCAGCCCGTTGCGCTTCGAGTTCACGATGAACTGAGCCATCTTGTCGTGGCTCTGGTTGTACTTGTCCATGTACTCGGTGAACTGGAAGCCGTCATTCGTGCCGGCGCTGGTGCCCCACGGGTTCGTCCACACGCCGGGGCCCGAGACGGTGTTCTGCGCGTTGCGCCCGCCCTGGTAGTACCGGCCCGGGAAGTTGTGCCACGCCTTCACGACGAGACAGACTGACGTCAGCCCACGGCCGATCGCCTCGGCGGCGACGCAGATCGAGTTCGACATGCAGACGGGGCCGTTCATCCTGAACGTGAGGTTCGTGAGCTCCGGCATGTTGTTGGCGATCCAGTCCCCGCTCAGCGAGGCGACCCCGTCCATCGGGTTCTCGCCGGGCTCGAACTGGGAGAGGATGTCCTCCGGCAGCGGGTCACCGTCGGGCCACCACGCGCCGGTCGTGGTCGAGGGGTCGAGGACGAGGCCGTCGACCTGGTCCGGCGTGATGCCGGCATCCTCGATGGCGTTGCGGATCGCGATGCGCGCCCACGCGCCAATGCTGGTCTCGGCCTGGCCGTCCCAGCGTCGCGCGGTGGGGGAGTGGCCGATGCCGACCGCGGCCACCTTGCCGCGATGCTCCCAGAGTCCGCCCCCCTCCTTTACCCGATAGAAGTCAGCAGGTGCATTCTCGGTTGGCATAGTGCCTCCCTCCCGAGTGCTCTCGAGCACGGGCGGCGCCTGAGCCGCCGTGATGCGCTGATTCTAGTCGCTATAGCATGCGTTGTGGGGGTCGGGTGCCTGCGAGGCACCGCCGACGGGTCATCGCGCGCCAGATCGCCTGTACCATCAGGTCTCACGGAGGCATGGATGACCGAGGTCGCTCCCGGCGTCGACGCCATCACGCTGCGTCCCGACGATGACAACTCGCCGCAGGTCTACTGGGTGCGCGGGACGGACGGCGGCGTCCTGATCGACGCCGGCCATGGCGAGGATGACGTGTCTCGGCGCGTGGTCGAGGAGATAGACAGGCTCCGGGGCGACGGCCCCGCACCGCACACCCTGCTCATCACGGACCGCTTCGACGAGCACTGTGGCGGCTTCCCCGCGCTGCGGAGCGCGTTCCCCGGCATGACCGTCCACGCGGGGTCGGGCGACGCCGACGCCATCGCCGAGACCTCCGGTGCGGGGGTCGACGGGCTACTCGAGGGTGGGGAGACCTTCGCCGCGGCGGGCGACCCTGCCCGGACGGTCCGCGCGATCGCCACGACGGGCCATACAGGCGGCAGCATGTGCTACCTGTTGGAGCCGGACCGCGTGCTGTTCAGCGGCGACTGCGTGCTCAGCCGTGGATCGACCGCCGTACACCTCGACCTCGACGGCGACATGGGCGCGTACGTCCGGTCGCTCCACACGCTGGCCGGGCTCGACGCAGCCCTGTTGCTGTCCTTCCACGGCGAGCCCGTCACGGATCCCGCCGCGAAGCTGGCCGAACTCATCGCTCACCGGGAGGCCCGCGACGAGTCGATCCTCGAGTGCCTCCGCGACGGCGTGACGGACCTCGACGCCATGCGCGATCGGCTCTACGGCGAGGCTGACCTGGACGAGTGGCGGTGGGGCGCGGCCCGAGAGCAGATTCGCGGCCACCTCATCAAGCTGACCTCCGAGGGTCGTGTCGTGGAGGCCGAGGCAGGCGCGTCGTACCGCCTCGCGTAGCCCCATGGCACGAGTAGCCGTCGGCGCCTCGTGGCGCATCGGCACGCCCCGAGGGGCGGCCGATGCGCCATCGCGCGCTGCTAGACGCCGACCGGCGAGCCGGCCATGCGCTCCATGGTGTCTTGCGCCTCCTCCATCAGGTCGAAGATGACCTGGCGGGCGGGCTTGATGGCCTTGATGTGACCGACACCCTGCCCGGCCGCGGGCCCGCTCCAGTCCTCGAGGTGATGGTCGTCGATGGACTGCTTGATCTTCGCTACCAGCATCGGCTGGAGCGGCATCGGCAGCGGGTCCGGCGCCTCGGGCGCGTCCCACGCTTCGGTCCACTTCGACCGCACCTGCCGCACCGGTTTGCCCGAGGTCGCGCGCGACTGCACGGCGTCCTCGATGACGGCGTCGACGAGCTTCTGCTTGGCGTACATCTCGGTCTCGGACTCGTTGGTCGCCTGCCAGATGGTGCCGCACCAGATGCCGTCGGCGCCGAGGGCGATCGCGGCGGCGATGTGCCGGCCGGTCGTCACGCCGCCGGCTGCGAGCACCAGGCTCTCCGGCCGGATCTGGTCGCGCGCCATCGTCACCTCGGGCACGAGCGAGAAGGTGCCGATGCGGCCGCTGTGGCCGCCGGAGTCCCCGCCCTGGGCGATGATCGTGTCGACGCCCGCCTCGAGCTCGCGCACCGCCTGCCTGCGCAGGCCGACGAGGCCCCACGCCTTCGTCCCGGCGTCGTGCAGCCGGTCCATGATGAACGCCGGACTGCCGAGGCCGGACGCGAAGATCGGGATCTGGTGCTCGATGATCACCTCGAGCTGCTTCTGTGCGCGCTCGAAGAGGCCGGCGTCGATGGTGCCAGACGGCTCGTTCCTGGGATCGGGGATCTCGTTGTCGCGCATCAGCCCGTCGACGAAGTCGCGGTGCTCCTGCGGGATCATCGCCTCGAGGTCCTCGAGGTTCCCCTGCACGAACGAAGCCGGAATGATCAGGTCGATGCCGAACGGCTTGTCGCCGACGCGCTCCTTGATCCAGCGGATGTCGCTGTCGAGCTCATCTGGCGTGGAACTGCTGGAGCCCAGCACCCCGATGGCGCCGGCGTTGCTGGCGGCGGCGATCACGTCCTTGGTGTGGGCAAAGGCGACAATCGGGAACTCGGCCCCGTACTCCTCGCACAGCCGCGTACGCAGCGGATCTCCTGCCATGGCTCACCTCCCGTGGTGGTGCCGGGACGGCGAGCCTGCCGGGCGCGCCGCGCACCGGGCATGCGCGCCGCGTGCGGTTCACGGGGCACGCTCTATAACAATGCAATATACACGCGGCGAGGGGCGCCGCCGGCCATCCTACTGCAAGCAGATGCAATTTCTCAGTGCGTCACTGGCTCTGAACGCTCGCCCGCTCGGCCGGTATTGGGTGCACACCTCACCCAATCGAGAACATGGAGTTCAGGATTGGTTCTGCACCACCCGGGGAGACTTGCTAGGCACTTCTGTCATCTGTAGGTGTTTACTCGCGAGGAATGTGCTGAGGTCTGCTGTGTATGAACCCACCTGGCCTATGGTGACCACCCTCGACAACTCTGTCCCGGAAGCACTCAGAGCGACACCGTGTACGCGAAACTCTTTCCCGGATCGGAATCGCGCGTTAGGTATCAGCACCCAGTATCGACTCTGATGTTGAATGGGGATGTAGATCGTGTCATTATCGACGCGCATGCCTACAGAAGATCGATAGTCATGCCAAGAGTTGTATTCGGAAACGATCAGCCCATGTTCGTTGAGAACATTAAGGCTGCGGTAGTCCAAGCCGTAATCCTTGAGACCGTTGCCTTCAGCGTATCCCTTGCTGAGATAGACAGCCCTCGCATCTTCGAGTCTATCATCGAGGGAGAAATAGACGCAGATCGAGCACAAATGAGAAAATAGCCCTGCAGTCGAGCGATCCATGTTTCGTAGGATAGCGAGGGTCCTCGTAGAAGTACTCCCAGGTCTTTCTACCTCGCCAGCAAGGATCTTTGACCACAGCCCCTGCATCTCCTCAGACGATACGTCTTGAACCTCTTCGAAGAAACGCGCTGTCCAGTCTGGGTTCGGCTCATGGTCGCGCACCTCAGAGTCACCCAGCTGCTCCGCTGCTCCGGCGAGCACAGCTCCAATGTTGCGCTGGCGCTTCTCTTCCTGAAAGAGGATCCGTTGGTCGATCTCCGCTCGTGAAATGGAGACCTCGCTCGTAAACGTGCTATCTGCTCCTTCCATCTGACGCTGAGCCTCTTCTTGGGCGGCCGCTATGAGTGGCAGGGAGCCTGACTGACCAACTGCCCGGGTATTGAGCGCGTCAGCTTCACCCTCAGCGCCGATGCGCTGGACGTCAGCGTCAGCGAGAGCGTCGATCCTCTTTGCGGCACCTCTCTTCCGCGCAGACCACGGAGCCAACATGGAACCGGCAACGCTGCCAATGCCGCTAGCCGCGTACTTGACCAAGACTGCGAGGGCCGGCGAGAGCATGATCGCCTCTTCCATCCTGCTTCTATCCAATCGCTCGTAGCTGACGATTCCTATTGTCGTAAGTCTACTGTGCTGCTCGCTCACGGCCTTCCCCGATCGGGTCATGCGCTACCATCCCCTCGTCCCGGCGGCGGCGAGGAGCAGCGTGTGGCGAGCATCGGCAGGCGGGTCCTGGGGAGTACCGGCATCGAGGTGGCCGAGCTGGGGCTCGGGGCGATGGACACGCCCACCTCGAAGGAGGGCCCGGCGACCTTCAAGGCCGCGCTCGAACTCGGCATCGACTTCGTCGACACGGCGCGCGAGTACTCGGGGTCCGAGTTCCTGATCGGCGAGGAGGTCCGGGGGCGCGGCAGCAAGGACTTCGTCGTCGCGTCCAAGACGTTCAGCCACAACATCGACGGCAGCCAGCGCGACGTCGACCGCTCGATGGCCATGCTCGGAGTCGAGAAGATCGACGTGTACCAGCTCCACGACATCTCGACGCAGGAGGCCTGGGACGAGGTGATGGGCGAGGACGGCGCCCTCGAAGGGCTCCAGATCGCGCAGTACCGCGGGCTCATCGGCCACATCGGGATCTCGACCCATAGCCTCGATGTGGCCCGGCTCGCCATCGAGAGCGGGGCGTTCGAGACGATCATGCTGGAGTACTCGGCGTACTTCACCGAGACCGCGCCGCTCATCGACCTCGCCGCCGAGCGCAACATCGCAGTGATCGTGATGCGGCCCCTCGGCGGCTCGGGGCGCACGAGCGCGATGCGCACCCGCCTCACCGACGGCTACGACGGGCCGCTGACCGCGCCGAACCTGCTCCGCTACGTGCTCTCGAACCCTGCGGTCTCGGTCGTGATCCCGGGCGCGCGCTTCCCGTCACGCATCGAGGAGAACGTCGCGGCCGCGCGCGGCTTCGAGCCGATGGATGAGGGCGAGATGCGGGAACTCGAAGAGGAGGCGGCGCGCCACTACTACTAACGCAGCCGCCGACCTCGCAGCATGAATCGAGCGCGATGACCAACTCGCATGGACCGTTTCCCGCACACTTCTTCCGCCGTAACGATGAGTCCGACGACGCGGTCTTCTACCAGCCGCCGCGCTTCGTGACGCACATCGACCGCGCCACCATCAACGCACTCACCGACTTCTACCGCGAGGCGATCCCGAGCGGTGCGCGCGTGCTCGATCTCATGTCGTCGTGGGTCTCGCACCTCCCCGCGGACATCGAGTACGAGCGCGTGGCGGGTCTCGGTATGAACGAGGCCGAGCTCGCCGACAACCCGCGCCTCGACGACCACGCGGTCCACAACCTCAACCGCACGCCCGAGCTCCCCTACGGCGACGGGGAGTTCGACGCGGTGCTGAACGCCGTGTCGATCCAGTACCTGACGAGGCCCCTCGATGTCTTCGCCTCGGTGCGGCGGGTGCTGCGTCCGGGCGGGCTGCACGCCGTCGCGGTCTCGCACCGCATGTTCCCGCAGAAGGCGGTGGCGGTCTGGCAGTCGCTCAGCCCGGCCGACCGCATCGCCCTCGTCGGCTCGTACTTCGCGCTGACGCCCGGGTGGGGAGAGCCGATCGTGGTCGACCGCTCGCCCGAGGACGCCGACCCGCTGTGGATCGTCGCGGCGCGGACCGTCGAGGTGACCGAGCAGCCGGAAGGCGAGGGGAGCGCGTAGCGCGCACGTTGCCGCGTCGGAGCGCCCGGTGCACGATGCGGACGGCCGGGCGGCTCGCCCTGGCCTGCGGGAGAGGCGCTGCATGAACGGCATCGAGGCGATCGCGCGCATCCTCAAGATCGAGGGCGTTGAGTGGCTCGCGTGCTACCCGAGCAACCCGCTGATCGAGGCGGCGGCTCGCGAGGGCATCCGCCCCATCGCGTTCCGCCACGAGCGCGGCGCGATCATGGCCGCCGACGGCTTCAGTCGGACCAGCGACCGCCAACGCTTCGGCGTCGTCGCGGTGCAGTCGCAGGCGGGCGCGGAGAACTCGCTCGGCGGCATCGCGCAGGCGTTCGCGGACAACGTGCCGATACTCGTCCTGCCGGGCGGCGTGAACCTCAACCAGATCGCCGTGCGCCCCAACTTCTCCGCCGTGCACAACTACGGCGGCCTCGCCCGGCGCGTCGAGGCGATCTACGAGGCGGAGCAGATCCCGGCCGTGATGCGTCGCGCATTCCACGCCCTGCGCAACGGTCCGCCGGGCCCCGTCGTCGTCGAGCTCACCGCCGACGTGCTGTCGCGCGAGGCGCCGCCCGGGGCCATCGAGTACACACCGCCGCCGCTCGTGCGCCAGGCGCCGGAGCCCGACGCTGTGGGCGAGGCGGCGTCGCTGCTGCTTGAGGCCGAGCGGCCGCTGATCTGGTCGGGTGGTGGCGTGCTCTTCGGGCGCGCGACGGCGCAGCTGCGCGAGCTGGCGGAGCTCCTCGACGCGCCCGTGTTCACGACGATGCCCGGCAAGTCGTCGTTCGACGAGCGCCACCCGCTCGCCGTCGGCGCGGGGGCGGGCACCACGACGCTTGCGGCGCACCGACGGATCGGCGAGGCGGACGTGCTGCTCGCTCTCGGCACGAGCCTCACGCGGACGGGCTACGGGCAGTCGATCGCGTCGGGCACGCGCATCATCCACAACACCGCGAGCATCGAGGACCTCAACAAGGACGAGACCGTCGAGGTCGGCCTGCCCGGCGACGCCGCGCTCGTGATCGAGGCGCTGATCGACGAGCTGCGCGAGCGCATCGGCAACGACGGGCGCGAGGAAGGCGTCGCGGCCGGCATCGCCGCGGACCGGGACGAGTGGCTCGGTGAGTGGTCGCCGCTCCTCGAGTCCGACGAGGTGCCGATCAACACCTACCGCGTGATCCGTGAGATCGACCGCACCATCGACCGCGAGCGCAGCATCGTCACGCACGACGCGGGCGCGCCGCGCGACTCGATCGTGCCGTTCTTCACCGCGACGACGCCGCACAGCTACGTCGGGTGGGGCAAGACGACGCACCTGGGGTTCAGCATCCCGCTGATGATCGGCGCGAAGCTCGCGCACCCCGACCGCTTCTGCCTGAACCTCATGGGCGACGGTGCGTTCGGGATGTCGGGCATGGACATCGAGACCTCGGCGCGCGCGGGTGTGCCGATCACTACCGTCGTGCTCAACAACGGCGGCATGGCTACCTACCCCGGCGGCTTCCCGACTGCGCGCGAGCAGTACGGCGTCTCGCACATGACGGGCAACTACGCGCAGATCGCCGAGGGCATGGGCGCCGTCGGCATCGAGGTCATCGAGCCAGCCGAGCTGGCGCCCGCACTTGAACGGGCACAGCAACTCAACGCCGAGGGGCGTACGGTGCTCATCGACGTGCACTCGAACATGGAGGGGCGTCGCTCGCGCTGGGATCGCTAGCCCAGGAGCACGCCGCGAGGAAGGGAACACGATGCGTCCGAACACGGTGAAGCGCGCGTGGCGCGATGGCGAACGCACGATTGGCGCGTGGCTGGGTACGCCCTCGGCACACGTCGCGGAGTCGATGGCGCACGCAGGCTTCGACTGGCTGTGCATCGACATGCAGCACGGCGTGATCGACTACAACGACACAGTCGAGATGCTGCGTGGCATCTCGACCACCGAGACGATCCCGTTCGTGCGCGTCCCGTGGAACGACCCGCCGACGCTGATGAAGGTGCTCGACGCCGGCGCTTACGGCGTCGTGATCCCCCTCGTCAACAACCGGGAGGAGGCCGAGCGCGCCGTGTGGGCGTGCCGCTACCCGCCGCAGGGCGGCCGCTCGTTCGGCCCGGCGCGCGCCACCATGTACGCGGGCGAGGGCTACGTGAACGAGGCGAACGACGAGATCGCCGTGATCTGCATGATCGAGACCGCCGAGGCGCTCGACAATCTCGACGAGATCCTGAGCGTCGACGGGGTGGACTGCGCGTACATCGGCCCCTCGGACCTCGCGTACGCGATCGGCATGCAGCCGGTGGGGGACAACCCCGACCCGCGGCACCAGGAGACCGTGCTCAGCGTGCTCGAGGCGTGCAAGCGCCACGGCGTGACGCCGGGCTGCCACACCGGCAGCCTCGAGTACACGACAAAGTGGCTGGACGCCGGGTTCCAGATGGTCACGCTCGGCGCGGACGGTGCGTTCATGCGCCGGGCAGCCGACGCCGACCTCGCCGCCGCGCGGGAGCAGACCAGCGTCCCACCCGTCCGAGGAGGCTAGCCATGCCGAACGTCGACGCTGGCGAGTTGACGGCCTACGTCACCAGCATCTTCGAGTCGCTCGGTGCGCCCACCGCGGACGCCGACAACGTCGCCTCGCACCTCGTCGACGCGAACCTGAAGGGGCACGACTCACACGGCGTGATCCGCGTCACGCAGTACGTCCAGCGCACGCAAGAGGGTCGCTACGTGCCGGGCACAACGCCGGTCATGGAGCAGGACACGCCCAGCACGACCGTCGTGAACGGCAACTGGAACTACGGTCAGGTCGTGGCGCGGTTCACCATGGACACCGCCATCACCAAGGCGCGCGACCAGGGCATCTCGGTCGCGGTCGCGCACCGAGGCGGCCACGCGGGCCGCATCGGCGCGTATGGGGAGCAGGCCGCCGCGGCGGGCATGGTCACCATCGCCTGCGTGAACCTGCATGGTGGAGGCCAGCTCGTCGCGCCGTTCGGCGGTGGACGCCGCCGCCTCGGCACGAACCCGATCGTCTTCGCCGCCCCGACCTCGAACCCGGACGAGCCGTTCGTGCTCGACATGGCGACCTCCGTGGGCGCCGAGGGCAAGGTGCGCGTCGCGCGCAATCGCGGCGCTGAGCTGGAGCCCGGCTGGATCCTCGATGGCGACGGACGGCCCTCGACGGACCCGCTCGACCTCTACGGCGGCGACCCGCCGGGGTCGAGGCAGCCCGGCGCGCTGCTGCCCGTGGGCGGGCCGGTCGGCTACAAGGGCTTCGGCCTGTCGATGGCAGTCGAGTTCCTCGCAGGCGCGCTGCTGCCGACGGTGGCGACGCGGCCGGACGACGAGGTCGGGGGCAACGCGCTCTTCATGACGGTCATCGACCCGGAGCACTTCGCGGGCCGAGGCCCGTTCGAGGAGTCGATCTCGAACCTCATCGCGATGGTGAAGGAGCCCCCGTTCGCTGAGGGCTTCGACGAGGTGATGACGGCGGGAGAGCCGGAGCGGCGCCGCAAGGCGGAGCGCCTCGCGAACGGTATCGAGATCGAGGACTCGACGTGGCAGCAGCTCTGCGATGCTGGCGTCGAGGTCGGCGCCGGTCCGTACGAGGGGGCTGTGCGGTAGCCGGTTACCGCGAGTTGATCACCTCGGGATTGACGATCGCGGGGGGCATCTCGCCCGCGAGGACGGCGAGCACGTTGTTCACTGCGAGCTCGCGCATCAGGTAGCGCGTCTCCTCGGTGGCCGTGCCGATGTGCGGGAGCACGATCACGTTCGGGAGCTGGGGCAGCGGGTCGGCGGGGTCCGGCGGCTCGTCCTCGAGCACGTCGAGCGCCGCGCCGGCGATCGAGCCGGCCTCGAGGGCTTCGCGCAGCGCTGCCTGGTCCACGACCGGGCCGCGCGAGGTGTTGAGCAGGTAGGCGTCGCTGCGCATCAGCGCCAGTTCACGCTCGCCGATGAGGCCGTGCGAGGTGGCGTTGAGGTCAGTGTGCAGGCTCACGAAGTCTGACTCGCGCAGGAGGTCGTCGAGCGAGCGGTACTCGCTCTGCGGTGCCCCGTCTGGAAGCTCGTCGAACACGTCGGTCCAGAGCGTGCGCATGCCGAGCATCTGCATCCGCCGGGTCACCTCGCGGCCGATGCGGCCGAATCCGACCACGCCGAGGACCTTGCCCCGGATATCGTGGCCGAGGGGGAGACGCGGGGCGCGTGCGGCCCAGCGGCCGCTGCGCGCGTAGTCCTCGTAGGGGAAGAGCTGCCGGGCGAGCGCCACGATCAGCGTCATCGTGAGGTCGGTGACGGCCATGTTGAGCACGCCGGGCGTGTTGCAGATCGCGATGCCGCGCTCCGTGGCGAGTGGTACGTCGAAGTTGTCGTAGCCGACGCCGGTGCCGGCGACGACGCGGAGATGCGGCGCGGCGTCGAACATCGCGGCCCCGGCCACGCGCAGCGGCGACATAATGACGCCGTGGGCGTCGGCGAGTGAGGCGTGCAGCTCCTCGTCGGGCACGGTGGGATCGAGGCGCCGGACCTCACCGACGGCTTCGAGGCGCGCGATGAACTCGGCCTCCACGGGCGTGGCGACGCAGATCGTGGGACGGCTCACGTCACCCCCAGCCGAGGCCTCGACGGTCGAGGCATCCTGTATCCGGGTCCAGTTTGAGAGACCGGGCAGGGGCGGGCCGAGCCCGCCCCCACTCCGTGACTACGCGACTAGCCGCGCGGCAGGCCGAGCCCGCGCGTGGCGATGATGTTGCGCTGAATCTCGGACGATCCACCGGCGATGGTCAGCACCACCGCGTGCACGTAGACCTGCGTCGGCTCGGCGGCCACCGCCGAGCGCGGGTCGTCGCCGTCCCAGATGTTCGAGTAGAGCCCGAAGGCCTTCATCCCGGCACGGGCGACGCGCTGGCGCAGCTCCGTGTAGAACATCTTGCCCATCGACGCCTCGTAGTTGGGCAGCATGCCCGCCGCCTGCATCGAGGCGACGCGGAGCGAGAGGTTGAACATCACCTCGGACGCGATGTAGCTGTCGGCGATCTCGGCACGGGCGCGCTCGAGGCCGCCGTGCTCGCGCTGCGCCTCGCCCTCGGGCGAGTGGGCGTGCTCGATGATGCGGTCGAGGAACTGCTGGTTCCCGATCGCGCCGCCAATGCCGGAGCGCTCGTAGTCGAGCAGGGTCATGCCGACGTACCAGCCGCGGTTCTCCTCGCCGATCATCTGGTCGGCGGGGACGCGCACGTCCTCGTAGAAGGTCTCGTTGGTGGCGTGCCGGAAGCCCATCGAGACGATGGGGCGGACGGAGATGCCGGGCGTCGTCCGGTCCATGACGAAGAACGAGATGCCGCGGTGCTTCGGGGCGTCCGGGTCCGTCCGGAACATGCCGAAGATCCAGTTGGACTTGTGGCCCGAGGAGGTCCACATCTTCTGGCCGTTGATGACGTACTCGTCGCCGTCGCGGACCGCGCGCGTCTGCAGCGAGGCGAGGTCGGAGCCGGCGCCCGGCTCGGAGAACCCCTGCGCCCACAGCATCTCGCCGCGCAGCGTGGGGGCGAGGAACTTCTGCTTCTGCTCCTCGGTGCCGTGCACCAGGATCGTCGGGCCGAGGAGGCGGAGGCCGCCGCCGCCCACCGGCGGGGCGCCCGTGTAGGCCATCTCCGAGTTGAAGATGAACTGCTCCATGCTGGTGAGCCCGGCGCCGCCGTACTCCGTGGGCCAGTGCGGGGCAGCCCAGCCGTGCTCGGCGAGGGCGTCGGCCCACTCGAGCGCAGCCTGGCGGGCGTCCTCGTCGCCGATGGCGATGTCGGCCTGCCAGTCATTCTCGCCGGAGGGGTCAGCCTCCTGGGCACGCGCCTTGTAGAAGGCGGGCAGGCGCTGATCGATGAACGATCGCACCTCGTCCCGGAATGTGGCTTGCGCGTCTGAGTCGGCCCAGTCCATGGAACCCTCCCTGTGTCGTTGAATGCGCCGCGATGATACCCGCTCCCCGCTGAGCGCGCTGCCGGCGATCGCTCTGCGTCCGCAGGCCCCTCACCCCCTGCCCTCTCCCGCACGAAGGGAGGGGGCCAGAGACCTCCACTCCGCCCGGGCGGGTCGACGCCTACAATGCGGCAACACTTCACGCGGCGGGACACCAGAGGCGCCGATGGCCAACGCGCGCACGAACGGAGCGCCCCCCGTCGGCGTGGAGCAGCGTCGCCCCGGCCGCATGGACGCGCTGCGCATCCGGGACTTCCGCTTCCTCTTCATCGGCACGGTCAGCTCGGGCTTCGGCCAGTGGGCGCAGATGATCGGCCTCAACTGGCTCGCCTACGAGATCAGCGAGCAGTCGGCGACCCAGCTTGCGCTCGTCGCCTCCGCCGGCGGGGGCGCGCGACTGCTCGCCGGCCCCGCGATCGGTGTGATCCTCGACCGCTACCACCGGCGCACGGTGCTGGTCTGGACGACGGTGCTCAGCGCCGTGAAGGGCGTGCTGCTCGGCGTCCTCGTCGTCATGGACGTCATCAACATGCCGATGGTGTATGTGTTCGCGCTGCTCGAGGGCGTCGTGAGCACGGCGAACCAGAACACGCGGCAGGCGTTCGTCTACGACGTGACCAACGAGCGCACGCTCTCCAATGCGGTGGCGCTGAACTCGATCGCGCAGAACATGGCGCGCATTGCCGGGCCACCGCTGACGGGGGTGATGATCGGGCTGCTCGGCACGGCGTCGCCGTTCTTGTTCATCGGCGTCACCATGATGATCTCGACGGTGTTCACGCTGCCGATCAGCCGCAACACTCGGCAGGCCGCGCCGGACCGCGAGAACCCCCTGCGCAGCATGTGGCTGGCCGTCAGCTACATCTCGAAGGACCGGGCCATGCTGGGCCTGATTCTCACCTCGGTCGTGCCGGCGTTGACCGTCTACCCGTACATCCAGCTGCTCCCCGTGTTCGCCGAGGAGGTGCTCGGCGCGGGCGCGACGGGCTACGGGCTGCTGGCGGCGGCGATCGGCTGGGGCTCGTTCTCGGGACTCGTGGCGCTCTCGGTCTACGGCGAGGTGCGGCGCAAAGGCATGGTGCTGCTGCTGTTCTATGTCGGCTACGTCGGCGCGCTGATCCTGTTCACGCAGTCCAACCTGATGGTATTCGCGCTGGTGTTCCTCGTGATCGCAGGGCTGTTCCACGGCGTGGCGATCACGCTCTCGCAGACGCTCGTCCAGCTCCTCGCCCGCAACGACATGCGCGGCCGAGCGACATCCGTGTTCGCGATGGGCTTCGGCCTCATGCCCCTCGGTGCGCTGCCGATGGGACTGGCGATCGACGCGTTCGGGGCGCAGCGCGCCGTGGGTGGGTTCATGCTGGTGTCGTTCGTGTTCTTCATCTTCCAGACGTTCTTCTGGAAGTCGCTGCGTGACGCCGAGTCGCCTCGCCGCCAGGAGCCGACCCACGTCGCGATGCACCTCGTCGAGGCGCCCGCGAACGTGACGGAGTCCGTGCGATAAGGCGCCTCCGATCCCCTCGCCCGCCTCCGGGCTTGGGGGGACCAGGCGGAGGTGAGGGTGAGGGGCGCCGGTTGCGAAAGCTTCGCGACGGCCTGTGGGCGGCCCCCCTCACCCTCGCCCTCTGCATGGCTGGGTCGGCGAGCCGAGGGCGAGCCCTCGGCTCGCCTCGATGCGGGGATACCCCGCAGGCCCCTTCGCGGGGGGCGAGGGGGATCAGACGCCGGCCCTCTCCGCGCGGCGGGAGGGGGCCGGACTCGGGTCAGACGGCCGGCCTGCCGACGTGGTGCATGCCGCCGTGCGTGGTCGCGCCGACGGTGGGCGTGACGAGCGCCGTTGCGGCCGGTCCAAACTCGTCGGGCGCCTCGTATGGCTGGCGCTTGATGAGCAGGATCGCGATCGCGGCCACGGCGGAGAGCAGGCCGCAGGTCATGAACACGGGCACGTAGCTACCGACGCGGTCGAAGACGATGCCGGCGATGATCGGTGAGATCACAGCCACCGGCATGGCCGTGGCGTTCACGAGCGCGTTGATGGTCGCGAAGCGCCTCGGCCCGAAGAAGTCCGCGACGATCGCCGTGTGCAGCACCACCCACGCCGCCTGGCCGAACGCGAACGTCGCGTAGTACGGCGCGAGCAGCCAGAGGCGGCTGCTCGACACCGACGCCAGCACGAGGATCCCGACCGCCTGCAATGCGAACGCCACGATGAGCAGCCTGCGTCGCCCGATGCGGTCGCCGAGCAGCCCGCTGGTCGGTCGGAAGATGACCTGAGAGAAGGCATAGCCCACGCCCACCGACGTCGCGTACCCGACGCCGAGGCCCTGCTCGCGCAGGTGTGGGAACTGGTAGACGACCCACGCCTGCACCGTCGCGACGTTCGCGCACTGGGCCAGCGCGAGCAGGTAGAAGGCCGGCGCGCGCAGCGCCTGGCCGACGCTGTCGCCTGTCAGCGCGAACGGCGTGACGCCCGCGCGCCGCTGGCGGATCGGCTCGCCGTCGGGTTCGAGGCCCATCACGGACGGGTCGTTGCGCATCGTGAAGGTGAGCGGGAGCGCGATCGCGAGGATCAGGCCCGCCGAGACGATGAGCGTGCCGCGCCACCCGAAGATGGTGATCAGCACCGCGATGAGCGGCACGAGCGCGAAGCCTGAGCCGTTCCCCGAGTTGAGGAAGCCCATCGCGCGGCCTCGTTTGACCTGGAACCAGCGGACGATCAGCGCCGAGTAGGGCATGAACGTGCTCGAGCTCTGCCCGATTGCCAGCACGATGCTCGCGCCGTAGTACATCGGCAGCGAGTGCGCCTGCGAGAGCAGCACGAGGCCGAGCGCAAGCACGACGAGCCCCCCACGCGCCATCAGGCGTGACCCGAAGCGGTCGATGAACGCCCCGGCGAACGGGCCGAACACGCCCTGCTCGAGCGCACGGATGGAGAATCCGGCGGCGATGGCGGCCGTGGTCCAGCCGGTCTCCTCGCGGATCGGCTCGATGAAGACGCCGAAGCTCCAGATCGCCATCCCGGAGACGAGGAAGTTCGACGTGGCCCCGGAGCCGACGATGTACCAGCCGAAGTAGAGGCCCCGCGCACGTGAGGTGGGGGAGCGGGGCGATGCCGTCATGCTCTCCTTTATTCGCGCCCCTCGGCGTTACGGCAAGCGGACTGCCTCGGGTGGGCGTGAGGGGTCGCTCGGTCCGAGCGGACGCCACATGGCGGCGCGCGGCGCGGTGCGGGCATGATCGTGGCCCCCGCGCGTAGTAGGTTACGCCTCGCCGCCGAAGGACTCGGCGTCCAGCGGCGCGCCCCACATCGATGCACACTCGAGGGAGACACGGATGAGCGAGCAGCAACTCGAAGGCAAGGTCGCGATTGTCACCGGCGCGAGCCGCGGCATCGGCGAGGCGATGGCCCACTCGCTGGCGCGTGACGGCGCGAAGGTCGTCGTCGCGGCCCGCACCGAGCAGGTCAACGACCCTCGCCTTCCCGGCACCATCTACTCCGTCGCCGATGCGATCACGGCCGAGGGTGGCACCGCGCTGCCGGTCGTCACGAACATGCGCGACCCGGAGAGCATCTACGGCTGCGTCGAGAAGACAGTCGAGGAGTTCGGGCAGGTCGACATTGTCATCAACAACGCGGCGATCCTCGTACCGGGCGACATCGAGACCGTGCAGGACCGCCACATCGACCTGATGTGGCAGGTCGACATGCGCGGGCCGGTGCTGATGTGCAAGGCGGCGGTGCCGCACATGAAGGAGAACGGCGGCCACCTCATCAACATCTCGTCGGGCGCGGCGCTCTTCCCCGGCCCCGGACCATACGACGACGATGGTGTCGGTGGGCTGTTCTACGGGATGGTGAAGGCGGGCCTGGAGCGGTTCACGCAGGGCCTCGCGATGGACCTCCAGCAGTACCGCATCGCCTGCAACGTGCTGTCGCTGAACTACGTGATCCACACGCCGGGCAACATCTTCGCGCAGAACGACCCGGAGAACCCGAACCTGGACTTTGACAGCGCTGAGTGGATGGGCCGCGCGGCCGTCTGGATCAGCCGCCAGCCACCCGAGTACACGGGCCACATCGTGTTCGACCACAACATGCGCTACTGGCTGGAGGACATCGACTAGAGATCAGCCGGCAGGCTGGATCGACTACTCGCCCGCCCCGCGCACTTGCGCGGGGCGGTCTGGTGTTCGTTGCGGTACAAGCTCGGGGCCGCTCGGACTCGATGGGGCCGCCAGGGTCTACCAGGCCGCTGGCGACGTAGATCACTCGGACTTGCGGCCGCGCTCGATCTCCGAGAGCAACTGGTCGATGTCCCCAGTCGGGCCGGCGAACCGCGCGAAGCGCAGCACAGCGGCGATGCGCTGCTCCGGCGCTACCTGCTGCTCCTCGGCGACGGAGTGGTGCTCGTCGTCCGGCGTCATCATCTACAGCCGCCTACTCATGGGTGAGCACGAACTGACCAGAGTGGCTGCTCTATCGGAGTAGCCCGTGACGCCAGCCTGTCGCTCCGAGGGCGCGGTGAAGTCAGTCTGAACCGGTTAGAACTCGATCGGGCCGCCGGGGTCGATCACGTCGCCCTCGACGCCGATGACCGCCGGACGCTCGTTGCAGTAGACCTCGGACTCGCAGTAGTCGAATGAGAACGCCGAGCGGCTCTTGTCGTAACGGATCGTCCACGTGCCGAGCGCGTGGCCTTCTCGGCCCGCCTTCGTCTCGCGCTCCAGCACCGCGATCAGCGCCTCAAGTTCTTTCGTGCCCACTTCGCACCTCCGGCGTGTGTCGTCGTATCCGTACGATACGAGGATAACCGCGTCGCGTCGGCTTCCGCTCGCCCGCACCGTCCCTACAATGAGCCGGGGGAGGCAACGTGCGCAAGGCGACCACCGGTAACTACTTCGAGGACCTCGTGACCGGGCTTGAGATCCGGCACGCCGTCCCGCGGACCGTCACCGAGGGTGACGCGGCGCTCTACATCGCGCTCACCGCGGACCGCTACCCGTTGCACTGCAACGCCGAGTTCGCCCGCTCGCTTGGCTTCGAGCGCGAGACGGTCAACGACCTCCTTGTCTTCCACACCGTGTTCGGCAAGTCCGTCCCCGATGTCTCGCTTAACGCCGTCGCCAACCTCGGCTACGCCGACGTGCGCTTCGGCGCGCCGGTGCTGCCGGGTGACACGATCAGCTCGACCACCACGGTGCTCGGACGCCGCGAGGCGCGCGGCGGGGAGACAGGCGTGGTGTGGGTGCGGACCACGGGCGTGAACCAGCGCGGCGAGGAGGTCCTGACCCTCATCCGCTGGGTGCTCGTCAACAAGCGCGACCCCGAGTCGCCCGCTGCCGAGGACGACGCACCCGAGGTGCCCGAGTCCGTCGCGCCCGAGGCGCTGTACGTCCCTGACCAACTCGACCTCTCGGCCTTCTCCGACGCCATCACGGGCGGCCGCGCGTGGTGGGGCGACTACGAGCCCGGCGAGCGCATCGACCACGTCGAGGGCATGGCGATCGAGGAGGCCGAGCAGCAGATCATCACGCGCCTCTACCAGAACACGGCGCGCGCGCACTTTAACGCCCACGCGCTGCAGGGCACGCGCTTCGGGCGTCGCGTGATCTACGGCGGGCACATCATCTCGGTCGCCCGGGCGCTGTCGTTCAACGGCCTCGAGAACGCCGTGCGCGTGCTCGCCTTCAACGGCGGCACGCACAGCAATCCGACGTTCGCCGGCGACACGCTCTTCGCCTGGACCGAGGTGGTCGACCGCATCGACCTCGGCCGCGACGACGCGGGCGCGCTGGGGCTGCGCCTCATCGCGACGAAGGACGCCGACCCGGCGACCGAGGATGTCCCGCTGCGCGTCACCGACGAGCGCGGGCGCGAACGCTACCACCCGAACGTCGTCCTCGACCTCGACTACACCGTGCTCATACCAAAGACCCCCGGATAGCCACCGTGGTACGAGGGGAACTGCGAAGGAGACCGATGATGACGACGACCGAGGTAGATGCCGTCACGACCGCCCGCGAGCTCGTCGACGTGGCGAAGCGCGCGATCGACGCCGCCGTCGCGCACGGCTCCGAGATGACCGAAGGCGGCCGCGGCATCGACGACCACCAGGTCCACACCGAGCGCGTCGCCTACCTCGCCACGCAGGTGCGCGCCGCGCGTGAGCTCGTCGCCTACGCCGAGCGGCTGCGCGAGTACAGCACGGCCGACGAAGTGGCCGAGGAGGCCGCGATCATCTACGCCGCCGAGGCCGCCCACGCGGTGCGCTCCGCCGTCGACGCGGCGCCCGGGGACTTCGGCATCGGCGAGGCGGCCAAGGCGCT
Organism: Dehalococcoidia bacterium; assembly: GCA_965208885.1. Classification (GTDB taxonomy): domain Bacteria; phylum Chloroflexota; class Dehalococcoidia; order UBA2979; family UBA2979; genus VXMT01. The sequence goes on along the minus strand of CBDBPS010000001.1, from coordinate 484,398 downwards.
CGACTCGGCGTCGACGCGCGACGCCATCCGCGCGGGCCTCGACGAAGCCCGCGTGCGCGCCCTCGGACGTATCGCCATCGCGGCGAACGGCGTCAACAACGCCGACGTCGAAGACGAGGCAGCGGCGCTCACCCGCGACGCGGCGCGCGACTTCGCCCGCAACGAGGTCACGCCGATCGCGCAGCAGATCCACCGCGAGGACCTGCTCGTCCCCGACGACCTCATCACGAAGTTCGCGGCGCAGGGCTTCTTCGGCTCCTCGATCCCGGAGGAGTACGGCGGCACGGGCATGGGCTACCTGCCGATGGTCGTGATGACCGAGGAGCTCTCGGCGGCGTCGCTCGGCGCGGCAGGCTCGCTGCACACTCGGCCCGAGATCCTCGCGCACGCGCTGCAGACCGGTGGCACCGAGGAACAGAAGCAGGAGTGGCTCCCGAAACTCGCCTCGGGCGAGGTGCTCGTGGCCATCGGTGTGACGGAGCCCGACGTGGGGTCGGACAACGCCAACCTGCAGTGCCGCGCCACGCCTGCCGAGGTCGACGGCCGCAAGGGTTGGCGTCTCAATGGCGCGAAGGCGTGGAGCACCTTCTCCGGCCGCGCCAACGTGATCGCGATGCTCGTGCGCACGAACCCGAACGTCGAGGCAGCGGGCCGCGGGCTGTCGGTGTTCATCGTCCCCAAGGACCCGCACTATGGGCTCGAGTGGCACCAGACGCAGCCCGAGGGCGGCTCGATGACCGGGACGAACAACCCGACGCCGGGCTACCGCGGCATGCACTCCTACACCATCGCCATCGATAACTACTTCGTCCCCCACGAGAACCTCGTGGGCGAGGACGAGGGACTGAACCGCGGCTTCGCGCTCCAGATGGGTGGGTTCGCGGTTGGGCGGCTCCAGACGGGCGCGCGCGCGTGCGGCGTCGCGCAGGCCTCGCTTGAGAAGGCGTGCCAGTACGTCAACCAGCGCGAGCAGTTCGGCCAGCCGATCGGCAAGTACCAGCTCACCGAGCATCGCATCGGCGAGATGGTCGCGCGCATCGCCGCCGCACGGCAGCTGACGTACGCCGCCGCGCGCAACTTCGACTCGCGCGGCATCGAGGCGCCGATGGCGAAGCTGCTCGCGTGCGACGTGGCGACAGCCACGTCGCAGGCGGCGCAGCAGCTGCACGGCGGGTGGGGCTACTCCGAGGAGGATCCGATCGCCCGCTACGTCGTCGACGCGCTGGTGCTCCCGATCTTCGAGGGCGTGAAGCCGATCCTCGAACTCAAGGTCGTCGGCCGCCAGCTGTTCGCCGCGAGCTAGGCGGCACGAGGGCAACACGGATGCGCATCGCGATCGCCTCGGACCACGCGGGGTACCGCTACAAGCAACGGGTAGCCGAGGAGCTTGCCCGCCTCGGCCACGAGGTCGTGGACCTCGGCGCCGACTCCGAGGAACCGAGCGATTACCCGCGGTTCATCCGCCCGGCGGCGGAGGCCGTTGCTTCCGGCGACTGTGAGCGCGGCATCGTCCTCGGCGGCTCCGGCAACGGCGAGGCGATGGTCGCCAACCGCGTGCCGGGCGTGCGCTGCGCGCTCTGCTGGAGCGTCGAGTCTGCCGAGCTGGGCCGACGCCACAACGACGCCAACATGATCTCGATCGGGCAGCGCATGGTGCCGCTCGACGTCGCGCTGGCGATCGTGCACACGTGGCTCGACACGCCGTTCGACGGCGGTCGCCACGCTCGCCGCGTCGCGCAACTCGACGGTGAGCCCGTCTCCGGGGAGGCGTCGAGGTGACCACGCGGGGCTGGTCCAACCGCCGGAGCAAGAAGCTCGTCCCGGAGCCCCAGTTCGCCGAGGGCCACGAGCACACGCTCGAGTGCGACGGGCTCTACGAGGAGTGGAAGCGCTACCACATCGCGGTCATCGACGAGGCCGGCGTGTTCACCCGCGATCAGCACCTGCTCGCTCGCCACGAGCGAGAGCGCTTCGAGCGCCAGCTCGTCGCCCTCGGGTGCTCGGGCGAGGCGCGGCGACGCGTCGAACGCGACGCCGAGATCGCCGAACACGGCCACTCGAAGCTGACGTAACGGCCCGAGGGGACAGCCATGCCCACCCCGCGGCTCCCCGCACCCGATGAGTGGCCGAATTGGTCGCTCGTGGATCGCGACCTGCTCATGCATGCTCGCGAGGAGCGGCCGTTCCTCGAGACCGCCGCGACGCTCGTCACCGAGTTCGGCGAGCTGACCGCGCTGCTGGCGAGGACGCACGAACAGCCCGACGGCGTCCCGGTGCGGCAGGGTCGCAACGAAGCGATCCTCGCCGGGCTCACGACGCGGATCGTGAAGCTCACCCGCCGGCTCGCCGCCGAGACGTATGAGGGGCGAGGTGAGCTCCAGCTGCTCATCGACCGCGAAATCTTCACCACGACGGCCGCGCTCGCCTATCTGCTGCGCGGGCGCAGCGACCGCTTTGACGCGTTCGTGCGCGACAGCCTCCATGCGGACCGCGACGTGTGGCAGCACCTCGACAACAACCGCGACCTGCGCGCGGGCGACAACCTGCCGCAGGAGACGCGGATGAGACGCCGGCTCGAGCGCTCGTTCGACCTCGCGGGGGTCGAGCCGGCCGAGCTCGACCTCGACGACGAGTCTGGGTGGCCGGACGTGGGCGGGCAGGTGGGAGCCATCGGCGAGCCGGATGCCTACCGCATGCACCAGCTCGGCGCCGACGAGGTGCACGGGGTGTGGAACGAGCTGGTGACGCACCACCTCCACACCGACGACGACGGCCTGACGTGGCTCGGGCCGAAGCTTGGCTGGTCACCCGCGGTGGTGCAGCCGCTCACCGCCGTCGCGATCCAGGGCAGCCGTGTGATGGCGGCCTACGCGCGCCACCTCGGGCACGAGGTCGCCGAGGCGTTCCGCGACAAGTACCTGGACCTCGCGGGCCGCGCCGCCCTCACGGACCGCCTGCACGAGGAGTACCTCGAGCGTCTCGACATCAACCTCGAACTCGGCGGGTTTGTCGGACTGGACGACGACTAGCGCCGTCGACCAGCGCGCGAGCGCCTACTGCGGTGCAGCGACTGCCGGTGGCGGACGCGTCGCGACGAAGTCCTCGACGTAGAGCAGGTTGTCGCCGGCGCGTCGCACGACCTTGAGCAGGTCGTCCATCGTCGAGACCTCCTCGAGCTGCTCGTCCACGAACCACTGCAGGAAGCCGCGCGCGAGGTGGTCGTGCTCCTCGATGGCGAGGTCCATGAGGTCGTTGAAGATCCCGGCGACACGCACCTCGGCGTCGAGCGCGAGCTTGACGGCCTCCTCGACGGAATCGAAGTCGGCCTGGCCGGCGGGGATGGCGGGCACGTCGACGGTGCCCCCGGCCTCGGTGACGTAGTCGACGATCTTCTGCGCGTGCATGAGCTCTTCGGAGGCTTGCTGACGGAAGAGGTTGGCGAGCTGTGGGAGTGCTTCGCGGCTGAAGTAGGCGGAGATCATGGTGTACTGGATGGCGGCCCAGTACTCGCTGACGAGTTCCTCGCTGAGTGCGCTGGCCATGCGTTCAGAGATCAGCACCGGATGCTCCAATCCGTTCGTATCATCCCTTCAATGATACGTCGTCTGCCCCTTGGGGACGCTGCGCGGAGCGGGCACGCAGGAGTCAGTCGGGAGCGAACAACTCCCGCGCGCGGGCCTCGAATTGCGGACCCGTCATTGGACACCGCACCAGGTCGTCGAACTCCTCCGGGGAGAGCCGGGTCTTCCGGAGGAGATCCCGCTGTACACCCCTGCTGATGCCGCGACGGTGCTGCTGCGGGAGGGTGACGTTGAACAGCTGGTCGCCCTCCGGTAAGCGGTAGCTCCCTGATCGGTGCTTTCCGCTCCGGAATGGAACGCGGAGCTTGTTCTCGAACGCGCTATTGAGTTCCCGCCAGCCATAGTCACGGCGCGGGCGCGGCATAGTTCTCGATGATGGCCAACATTCGCTGCGCATTGCGTCCCGAGGGTCCCCCCTCGGCACGGAGATCCTTCCAGACATCCACGATGATCGCCGCGAGGCTCTCGATCGCCTCACCCTCGCTACCCCCGATGCCCGTGATCCCGGGCTCGACCCAGCGAGCGAGGACGTCCTCTGCGGACTCCTCAAGCACGATCGGGATGGGACGGCGCACCGTCAGTCCGGGAACTACGGTGAGTTCGGCCGGGGTGATCGTCTCTTCGCTCATTTCGCCTACTCGGCGGTCGAGATTCTTGACCGACCGCTCGATGGATTCCAGGCGCTTACCGGCAGTCTCGGCCGGGGAGTCGGCGGTCTGGACTTCGGAGGCCATCGTTGACCTTTCGCGCGGGTGGGAGCGTGCGCGACGGGTCGATGCTACCTCATCTGGAACACTCGTGCCGTGCATCACAAACGAGAAGTGGAGTTGCGACGCAGGTAGCGGGGCCGGCCGTAGCGCCTCAGCTGAGGGCGCCCCACGCTGGCTACTCCTCGTACAGCTTCACCACCCGCACGGCGTCCCCAGCCACGTCGATGCAGAGATCGCACAGTGTGCACTCGTCGAGGTTGGCCTCGACGGTCTCGACGCGGGCCGAGTCGCCCTCGCCCTCGATGGTGAAGATGTCGACCGGGCACACCTCGGCGAGGCGGCCGCGGAGGTCGGCGTTCTGCTGGACCGACTCGTCGATGTCGACGCGGATGAACATCGCCATGGCTACGCCCCGCTCCCGTTCGCATCGAGCCGCTCACGGAGCAGCGCCGGTATCTCCTCGATGCGCTCCGCGACGGCGATACCGGCCGCCTCGAGGCGCGCGATCTTGTCGGCCGTGGTGTCGGCGCGGCCCTCGACGATCGTCCCGGCGTGGCCGAAGCGCATGCCGGGCATCTCGTCCATGAAGCGGCCCGCCATGAAGGCCACCACCGGCAGGCGCGAGCCGTGCTCGGCGATGTGCTCGGCAAGCTGCGCCTCCATCGGCCCGCCCGGCTCCGAGTAGATCGCGATGCCCTGCGTCTGCTCGTCGGCCTCGAACAGGGGCATCAGCTCCGCATACGTCGAGCCGATGATGGCGTCGCCGCCAATGGAGATGGCCGTGCTCACGCCGAGCCCGGCCTCCGACAGCGCGTTCGAGATCTCGGTGGTCATGCCGCCGGAGCGCGACATCACGCCGATGACGCCTGGCTGGAACGCCCGCTGTGTCGCGTCGGCGGCGCCACCGATGCCGCCCATCTTCGACTTGCCGGGCGCGATGAGCCCTAGGCAGTTCGGGCCGATGATGCGCGCGCCCTGCTGGTCGGCGTACTCCACCGCGCGGGCAACCTCGGCGCGCGGGATGCGCTCGGTGACCACCACGATCAGCTTCACGCCCGCCTCGATCGCTTCGAGGATGGCGTCGGTCGCGAAGGCGGGCGGGACGGCGACGATGGCGCCGTCGATCTGCTCACGCTCGGTGAAGGCGCGCACGGTGTCCTCGACGGGCACGCCGTGGACCTCGCGGCCCTTGCGGCCCGGAGTGACGCCCCCGACGACCTTCGAGCCGTAGTCGAGGAGCTCGCGAGTCATTGTGACGGCCTCGCGGCCGGTGATGCCCTGGATGATGAAGGTGCTGTCGGCGTCGATGAGTACGGACATCGTTACGCTCCCTGCATCTTCGCGACGGCGCGCTGCGCCGCCTCGTGCATCGATACCGAGCGGTCGACCCACTCGACCCCGTAGCGGTCAAGGATCCTCACACCCTCTTCCTCCCACGAGCCGGGGATGCGGAAGATGGTGATCGCCTCGGCGGGGTCGTATCCGGCCTCGATGACGCCCTTGATGACGCCCCGGGCCATGATGTCGACGCGTGTGTTCGAGACGACGTTCATCATCACGGCGATCTTCTCGACGCCCGGCTTCGACATCACGAGCTTGGCGAGTCCCGCGGCCTTCGCGACCGACGGGTTGCCGCCGATCTCGCAGTAGTTCGCGGGCTTCCCGCCCGCGGAGCGGACGGCGTCGAAGAGCGTGAGCGAGCCGCCGCCCGCGCCGATGATGAGCCCGAGGTCGCCGTCGAACTCCACGACGCGGCCCGCGACGCCACGCGTGTCGGCGGCGTCGACCTGGGCGCCGGCGATCTCGAACTCCGTGGGCGGGCGCGCCTGGCGCGTGTCCTCGTCGGCGACGCCGAGCTCGGCGAGCAGCGCCGCGTGTGCGCCGCGCGCCTCCTCCTCCATGTCCATGTGCGAGTCGAGGGCGAGGAACGAGCCGTCCTCGAGGCGCCCGATCGGGTTGATCTCGGCGAGTGTGAGGTCGTACTCGAGGAAGACGCGCGTGAGCGCGGCGACCATGCGGCTCAGCCGCCCAAGCGCACCACCCGTCACCCCCGTCTTCGAGACAGCGAGCTTCGCCTCGAAGTCCGAGAAGGGCCGCAGGTTGGAGATGTGTGTGCGCGAGAGGTGCTCGGGGTGCTGCTCGGCGACCTCCTCGATGTCGATGCCGCCCATGTCGCTGAAGATCACCACGGGGCGCTTCGCGCTGGCGTCCCACGTGACTGCCGCGTAGTACTCCTGCGCGACCGGCGAGGCCTGCTCGACGAGCACGCCCATCGGCTGCTGTCCGTTGATCTCGAGGCCGAGGATCGCCGCGGCGGCCTCGTGTGCCTCGTCGGCGGACTCGGCGAAGCGGACGCCGCCGGCCTTCATGCGGCCGCCGCTGAGCACCTGCGACTTGATGATGACCCGCCCACCGATCTCCGAGGCAGCGTTGGCGGCCTCGTCGGCGGTGGTCGCGAGGTGGCGCTGTGGGAGCGCGACACGGTGACGCGCCAGCACCTGCTTGGCTTCGTGTTCGTACAACCTCATGCCGCTACTCCTCGCCCACCGGCTCGTCGAGGCGGTAGAGCGCGGCCATCTGCGGGTCGCGGTCGGCGATGAGCTTCGCCACGTCGAGGATGACCTGGGCCTGCTTGTAGGTGGCGTCGTCCTGCATCTTGCCGTCCAGCATCACCACGCCCGAGCCGTCGCCCATCACGTGGTCGATGCGGCGCGCGAACGCCACCTCGTCGGGCGGAGGGCTGAACACGCGGTTCGCGATCTCCACCTGGCTGGGGTGCAGCGACCACGCGCCGACGCAACCCATCAGGAACGCGGCGCGGAACTGGTCCTCGCACGCCACCGGGTCGGCGATGTCACCGAACGGGCCGTAGTAGGGCAGCGCGCCGGCCTCGACGCAGGAGTCGACCATGCGAGCCAGCGTGTAGTGCCACAGGTCCTGCTGCGCGGTGGCGCGTGGTGCGTCCGGGTCGTCGGCGTCGGGGTCCTCGCGCACGAGGTAGCCAGGGTGCCCCCCGCCGACGCGCGTCGTCTTCATGCGTCGCGAGGCGGCGAGGTCCGACGGGCCGAGGCTCATGCCCTGGATGCGCGGGCTCGCCTGCGCGATCTCGTCGATGTGGTTCACGCCGCCCGCTGTCTCGAGGATGGCGTGGATGAGCAGCGGCCGCTCGATGCCATGCCGGCCCTCGAGCTGCGCGAGCAGCTGGTCGGCGTAGTGGATGTCCCACGGCCCCGTGACCTTGGGGATCATGATCACGTCGAGCGTGTTGCCGATCTCGCCGACGAGCTCGACGAAGTCGTCGAGCACCCAGGGGCTGTCGAGGCTGTTGACGCGCGTCCACAGCGAGCAGTTGCCGAGGTCGGCGGTCTGGGCGACCTCGATCAGGCCGCGGCGCGCCTCGACCTTGCGGTCCGAGGGCACGGCGTCCTCGAGGTTGCCGACGAGGACGTCCACCGTCTGCGCCATCTGCGGCACGCGGGCGCGCATGCGCTCCTGCGAGGGGTCGAAGAAGTGCAGGGATCGCGACGGCGTGATCGGGATCTCATCGACGGGCGCGGGCGCGCCGAGCGCCAGCGGTTTGCGGAATTCGCGAGGACTGCGGCGCATGACGTGCCTCCACGTGTCGGGCGTTGTCGCGACCGCGCGAGGGGTGCGGCCGGTCAGTGGCTGCGGGCCGTCGGCAAGCTAGCGAGCGCCCGGGGTAGGGTCAACGCAGGCTCACGCCTGCCCATCCTACTCGCGCGTCGCCGCACCCGCGCGTGGGCGTCGCCGCAGCAGGCGGGGTCGCTCGGAGTCCAGGAACACGCGGTCGAGGAGCGCGCCGGGCACGAGGATCGCGAGTCCCGCCGCCGCGAGCCAGAGCGCGTTGCGCACGCCCCCGCCAAACAACGACTGGGCGATCTCCCGCGCCTCGTTGCCGACGAGATCGTCCTCGCCCACGAATCCGATGCCGACGCGCAGCGCGACCGTCGGCACGATGACGAGCACGGCAGCGGCGATCGCCACAGCGCCAAGGCGCACGAACCGGCCCACGCCGACAGCGAGCAGGAGTCCGAGTGCGGCGAGCAGCGCGCTGACGCCCCCGAGCGGGGAGACGTACCCCGCCCACTGGTCGTGGCGCGCGGCCGTGAGCCCGTCGATCACCGCCTGCATCACTCCGGCGCTTGAGGCGCGGGAGATCGAGGGTGGGTTGCCGGCCGGGTCAGCGAATGCGCCGCTGCCGTTCGCTCGGAGGAGGGCTGCGCTCCTCGCGAGGAGGTTCGAGCGCAGCGCGGCCGGCGTCGACGCCTCGGCGACCGGCACCTGGACGTCGAGCGGGTAGCCGGGGACTTCGACGGGGTTCCCCGCGCCGACCTGACCGGCGATGTCGGCGCCGTGGACGTCGAGCAGTCCGTCAACCCCGGTGAGCGCGGCAACCGCGCGTTCGAGCGCGGGCAGCGCCGCCTCGTCGCTGGTGGCCTGCGCGGCGCTGTAGGCGGCGAGCCATGCGGCGAGTGTGAGTGTCAGCAGGAGCGCGGCGATCCAGGCGAGGACATCGCGGATGCCGCTCCCCGGGGCGAACTCGCCGAATCCGGGGGAGGGCTCGGCCCAGTCCTCGTCCTCCGAGGGGTGCGGGTCGATGGGCGGGAGGGGCCGGCGCGCGCTCATTGGGTGCGCACCAGTCGCGTGCCGGTCGCAACGTCGTACAGGGGCTTGCGGATCACGCGGGTCACTCCGGTCACCAGCACCATGATCGCGGCCACTCCCAACACGACGCCGGCGATGAACCTCGAGCCGCTGAGCACGCCGGTCGCGGCGATCCACACCCAGAGTGGCAGCGCGACCGGGTGTAACAGCAACCTCGCGGCTCGGCGCCGTGGTGTGCCCTGGACGTGCAGACCGCGCAGGGCCTGTCCAATCGTCGCGCCGCGCGCATACAGGCGGTGCGCCTGCCAGGCCGTCCATGCAGGCACCGTCGAGGTCACAAACGCGACGGCGGCCAGCGAGTCGAACTCCGGCACATCGTAGCGGCCGGCCTCCGTGCGTAGCAGCAGCCAGGCGGAGGCGACGAGGATCGCCACGACAGTCATGAGCAGCAGCGCCATCCAGTCGATCAACACCGCGAGCGACGCCGCGAAGCGTCCAGGGTGTAGCCCGTCTCCAGCCTCAGCCACGCTGCGATGATACGGCTCGACGCCTTCGCGCGGGCGCTCGCGGTACGGTGGAAGGGTGCAGATGCCGAGGATAGTCCCGCCCGTCGCCGCCCTGCTGCTGGCCCTCGGCCTGTGGCTCGGCCTGTTCGGGCTGCGCGAGGCGCGTTCGGGTGACGGCTTCGACCTGCTGTACTGGGAGGTCTCGACCGTCGCGAACAAGGCGCTCTTCGCCCTCGGCTCACCGATCCGCGACGACCCACCGGCGACCGATGCACTGGAGCGCTACTTCGCGCTCGACGATCGCTACGGCACGGAGGCAAGGGAGCTCGAGAACGCCGTCGAGGCGGTCATCGAAGGCCGCGTCGACGCCGCGATCCGCGAAGCGGGTGTGAGTTTCCCGGTCGCCCTCCCCGGCGCGCTCGCCGTGTGGCCCCCCGTGGATATCGAGCTCGCCCGGTCGCCGCGCGTCCTGGTCAGTTCGCCGCGCGCCGAGATCAGGCGGGCCGAGGACCGACTGCTGCGCGTCGATCTGTCTACGCGCGAGCGCGACGACATCGAGCGGGAGGCGGAGGCGCGCGACCCCTCGATCTCCGTGCTGGCGATCCCGACCGGTGGCGTCGCCACGTACCCGGCGATCGTGCGCGGGTCGGCGAGCTACGCGTCGCTCGTGGAGACGGCGGCGCACGAGTGGGTGCACCACTACCTCGCGTTCTACCCGCTCGGCCGAGCGATCTACGCCGATCCCGACGGGCTCACGATCAACGAGACGGTCGCGAGCATCGGCGGCGATGAGCTTGGTGCGGCGGTGCTCGCACGCCACGGTGACCCCTCGCCGCCCCGCCCGCCGGCCGCCACGCCCACGATCGACCGCAACGAGGTGCTCCGAGAGCTCCACAGTGAGGTCGATGAGTTACTCGCCGATGGCCGGATCGCGGAGGCGGAGCGGCGCATGGAGGAGGTGCGACAGCTCCTGGAGGACCACGGGATCCGGATCCGCCGCATCAACCAGGCGTTCTTCGCCTTCTACGGCACCTATGCGACGCGTGGAGATGCGATCCATCCCCTGGGCGGGCAGCTCACGGAGATCCGCGAGCGCGCCGGATCCCTGGCCCGCTTCCTCGAGCTGGTCCGCGACGTGACGAACGCAGCGGACGTCGAGGCGCTGCTGGCTCGGCTCCGGGCCGCCGAGGGCGCGTAGCCGCGGTTACTGCCCGTTGTCGACCGTGACGATGACGCGCGTCTCGGCGATGTTGCCGCGGCTGTCACGCACCGTGAGGCGGATGCTGTAGAGGCCGTCGTCGAAGCCGGTCGTGTCCCATGAGCCGAGCGCCCCGGTGACGCTGATGCGGCCGTCGCGACGGATGCTGGTCCACGTCTCGGGCCGCAGCCCGGCACCGACGTCGATGTTGACCTCGCGGATGCCGTTGGCGAACGCGATGCCCCCGAGCGCGACTGTGCCGGAGACCACGTCACCCGTCTCCGGCTCCGAGATGTCCACGATCGGTGCGTTGTCGGCGACTGGGGCGGCCTCCCCGTTCTTGACCGAGACCGGCAGCGAGAAGCGCAGCTCGCCGCGGTCCGCGTCTGCCAGCCGGATCTGCAGCGTGTACGTCCCGTCGGTGAGTTGCGTCGTGTCCCACGTCCCGAGCACCCCGGCGGTCACCGGCGCCGTCGACTCGTGGAGGAGCACCCAGGAACTCGGGGTCGATCCGCGGCCCCACTCCACCGTGTAGGACTCGAAGGCCGGCGACGTGGCCCGTCCGCCGATCGTCACGGAACCAGCGATGTCCTCCGCATGGTTCGGCGTGGAGATAATGAGGTACTCCCCCGCGTCCGTCGTGCTCTCCGACGGGGCGAGCAGGCGCGTGATGTCGGCCTCGGCGGCCCACACGTCGAGGTCGTCCCACTCGGCGATCTCCTCCTCGGGGAGCACCAGCCGCACCTCGCGCGACACGAATGCCGCAGGCGTCTGCGGCGTCGCGCGCAGCCCGGTGCGGGTGTCGATGTCGACGGGTTGCCACCACGTGTCCTGGAGGCGGGCGAGGTTGTCTTCGTCGCCCTCCAGCACCTCCGTGGCGAACAGCCCGGTGTAGCGGGCGATGTCCGGACAGTGCTCGGACGGGAGCTTCCCGGACGGCCAGCACAACTCACGGGATTCGACCCCACCCGGATTCTCGAACTGCGAGGGCGGGATCTGCAGGTGGTCGTGCGCGAAGATCATGAACTCTCGCCACGACCGCCACGAGATGCGCGTCGAGGTGATGTTCACCATCGGCGAGTTGTCGGCGTTACCCGCCCACACGCCCGCGACGAGGTCCGGTGTGTAGCCGAACGCCCACGTGTCGCCGATCGCACGAGAGTCCTCGTACGGCTCGCTGGTGCCGGTCTTCTGCGCCGAGGTGCGGTCCGGCAGGTTCAGCGTGCCGCACCCGAACGTGAGGCACTGCGTCTCGCCGTCCGACAGGATCGCGGTCACGAGGTAGGCGAAGTTCGGGCCCACGACGCGGCGCTCGGCGGGCTTGTCGAAGTCGTAGAGCACCGTTCCGTCAGCGTCGGTCACGCGCAGCAGCGCAACGGCATCGAGGGTGCGCTCGCCCGGGTCGTAGCGCTCGAGGGCGTCCTGACCGCGCATGACGCCCTGGTTCGCGAGCACGCTGAAGGCGATGACCATGTCCTCGAGCTTCACGTCGACGCCCCCGAGCGTGAGCGCGGGGCCATACCCGAGCGGGTTGTCGAGCGTCGTGATCCCGACCTGCTTGTACACGGCCATCGTGTTCTCGATGCCGGCGAAGAGGATGGCCTTGAACGCCGGGATGTTGAGCGAGTTGCCGAGCGCGTTGCCGGCGGAGATGACGCCCTGGAAGTTCCCGCTGGGGTTGCGTGGCTCGAAGAAGTCCCCCGTGGCGGGGTCGATGATCTTCGTCGGCGTGTCGAGGATGCCCGCGCCGGTGCTCCAGCCCTGCATGAACGCCGTCATGTACGTGAACGGCTTGAGTGTCGAGCCGGGCGAGTTCAGCGAGATCGCGTTGTCGTTGCGGCCCTCGATGTCCTCGCGGAAGTAGTCGCGGCTGCCCACGTAGACCAGGATCTGTCCGGTCTTCGGGTCCATCGCGTAGAACGCGCCGTTGTGGCCGTCGGAGCTCTCCTCGAACTCGGAGATCTTCTCTTCGAGGATCCGCTCCGCTTCCCGCTGCAGCGACAGGTCGAGGGTTGTGACGACCTCGAGGCCGTCCTCGTAGAGGGAGCGCTCACCGAAGCGCTGCGAGATCTCGTCGGCGATGCGGCCGAGGACGAAGTGCGGCGCCTCGATGTCGAAGCGATTGACCTTGAACTGCAGCTCGGTGCTGCGTGCCCGGGCCGCCTCGGCTTCCGAGATGATCCCGTGGCGGACCATCAGGCCGAGCACCTCGTGCTGGCGCGCGAGTGCGACGGCCTCGTTGGTGATCGGGTTGTAGAGCACCGGTGAGGCCGGGACGCCGGCGAGCAGCGCTGCCTCTGGCAGCGTGAGCTCGCTGGCCTGCTTGCCGAAGTACCCCTCGGCCGCGGCCTCGATACCGACGTAGATACCGCCGTACGAGATCGAGTTGAGGTACCACTCCAGGATCTGGTCCTTGGTGTAGGTCTCCGTGAGCTCGAGCGCGATCGCGGCCTCCTTGAGCTTGCGCTCGACGGTGCGCTCGGCGCGCTCCTCCTTCGGGATGTAGACGTTCTTCGCCAGCTGCTGGGTGATCGAGGAGCCGCCTGAACCCTCGAAGAAGTCCGAGCCGCCGAACGGCGACAGGTTCTCGACGCCGGCGCGCGCGAGCCCGCGCACGTTGAGCCCGTTGTTCTCGTAGAAGCTCGCGTCCTCGGTGGCGATCGTCGCGCGGATCACCCACTCCGAGATCTCGTCGAGCGGGACGGGGCGGCGCAGGCCGCCGTACTCGTCGACGAACTCGTAGAGCAGGATGCCGTTGCGATCGTAGACGCGTGCGCCACCGCGCGGCAGCGTGGCGAGCAGCTCCTCGGGCGGGGCGACGTTGACGACGAACTCGTCGTACTTCTTCTTGCCGTACAGCAACGACCCGCCCGCTGTGGCCACCGCGCCGACGACGAACAGCGCGAGCAGCCCGGCCAGGATCCAGGCCCAGCGTCCGAGGTGCAGCCCGCCGCCGTTCCCGTTCGAGCGGCGTCGGCGCGCTCGCCGTCGCAGGACGCGGCGCGTGGGGCTCATGCGGACCCCCGCTCGCGCAGTACCAGCAGGTGCGAGAGGCCGAAGCGGCGCCACCGCGTCTCCTCGGCGCGGTAGCAGACCGCGCGCACGACGCGCGCGAGGCGCGGCCAGCGGGCGGCGATGTTGTCGAAGCCGGGATACACGTAGCCGTGCTCGACGGCCTCGAGGCCTGCCGCGGCGAGCAGCGGAGCCCAGTCACCCGCTTCGTAGACGCGGGCGTGGGGCACCACCCGGTCACGGAGGCGGCGCGGCAGCCAGTTCACGAGCGGGATGTTGCCGAACACGTAGCGCCCTCGCACGAAGACACCGTGCGTCTCGAACGGGTAGAGGCGGTTCGGCGCGAAGATCACCACGCGCCCGCCGGGAGCCAGCACGCGGGCTGCCTCGCGCAGCGTCGCGACCTCGTCGGCCACGTGCTCGATGACCTCGTTCAGCACGACGACATCGAGCGAGCCGGTTGCGAACGGCAGTGCCTCGCCTGCCGCCGCCATGAGGCCGCTCGCTCCGCGCGCGCGTCCCTCGACGAGCCGGGGGCGCTCGATGTCGCAGCCGAACGACGAGGCGCCGGCCTGCTCGAACGCGCGCACGTACTCGCCGACGCCGCAACCGAGGTCGAGCACGCGCCGGCCATCGAGTGGTGCGGCGCGCTCGATCATCGCGAGGCGACGCTGCTGGCCGGAGCGCCAGACGAAGCTGGGGTTGCCGAGCCGCGCCGCGTCGGGCGCCTCAAGGTCCCTCGCCGGCCGCGTGGCCGGCGATTCGCGAGGGGTGACGGGTGCCGCCTGCTCAGTGATCGGTCTGCTCCCGGCCAGCGGTGGAGCGGGTGGGGGAGGCGCTCTGATCGTATCCGCTCACCGGCGGCGACGCGAGGGGCGGCGTGGCTATGGTGCGACCCGTTATTTCGCCCATATAGTGAGCGTACGGTTTCCGCCCCGTATCGCCCGCGAGGTGCCGCCCTGGAACTCACCACCGACGACGTACGCCACATCGCGCAGCTTGCCCGCGTCGCGCTCAGCGACGACGAGGTCGAGCGCTTCCGCGGAGAGCTCTCCACCATCCTCGATCACTGCCAGGCGCTCAGCGGCGTCGACACCGACGACGTGCCGCCGACGGCGCAGTCCTTCAACCTCGTCAACGTCGAGCGGGCGGACGAGCCGGCGTCCTCAGAGCCCACCGAGGACGTGCTGTCCAACGCCCCTCGCCGCGAGGCCGGCTACTTCCGCGTCCGCGCGGTGCTCGACTAGGCGCGCCGTGACGTCTGACACCCCCGTCGACCTCGATCGAGCAGCACACGAGCATGCCGCTGCGTTGCGGGCGGGCGAGTACACGGCCCGCGCCCTCGCTGAGGCGACACTCGACCGCGTCGAGGCGCAGGAGCCGGCGCTCAACGCCTACGTCACACTCACCCGCGAGGAGGCACTCGAGCAGGCGGACGCCGCCGATGAGCGACTCCGCGGCGGTGACGACGCCCCGCTGACCGGCATCCCGGTCGCGCTCAAGGACCTGCTCTCCACGCAGGGTGTCCAGACGACCGCCGGCTCACGCATGCTCGAGGGCTTCGTGCCGGTCATCGACTGCACCGTGGTCGCGCGGCTGCGCGAGCAGGGCGCGGTCTTCGTCGGCAAGGCGAACCTGGACGAGTTCGCGATGGGTTCATCCACCGAGCACTCGGCCTACGGCGCAACGAGGAACCCATGGGACCTCGACCGCGTGCCGGGTGGCTCCTCGGGAGGGTCGGCGGCGACGGTCGCCGCGGGCGGCGTGCCGATCTCGCTCGGCACCGACACCGGCGGCTCGATCCGCCAGCCCGCCGCGCTCACCGGCATCCTCGGCCTCAAGCCCACGTACGGCCGCGTCAGCCGCTACGGCGTCGTCGCCTTCGCATCCTCGCTGGAGCAGGTGGGGCCGTTCGGCCGCGACGCGCGCGACGTGGCGACGCTGCTCCAGGCCATCGCCGGCCACGACCCCAATGACTCAACGACCGCACTGGCGCCCGTACCCGACTACCTCGAATCGCTCGAGCGCGGGCTCGATGGCTTGCGTGTCGGCGTCCCCGCCGAGGCGATGTCCGAGGGCGTCGAGGACGGTGTGCGCGACGCGTTCGAGCAGGCCGTCGACGCGCTGGAGCGCGCAGGCGCGAGCGTCGATCGCGACGTGGCGCTGCCGTCGATCGACGTCGCCCTGTCGGCGTACTACATCATCGCGCCCGCCGAGGCGTCGGCGAACCTCGCGCGCTACGACGGCGTGAAATACGGCTACAGCTTCCGAGACGGCGACTCGATGTGGGAGGAGATGGAGCAGACGCGCGGGCGCGGCTTCGGCGACGAGGTCAAGCGGCGCATCATGATCGGCACCTACGCCCTCTCCGCGGGCTACTACGACGCCTACTACCTCCAGGCGCAGAAGGTGCGCACGGTCATCCGCCGCGAGTTCGACACGGCCTTCGCCGACCATGACCTGATCGTCACCCCCACCTCGCCGGGCGTCGCGTTCCCTCTCGGCGCGAAGCTCGACGATCCCCTGGCGATGTACCTCAACGACCTGTTCACGATCCCGGTCAACATCGCCGGCAACCCCGGGCTGAGCGTGCCGTGCGGCTTCTCCGAGGGGCTGCCTGTCGGCCTCCAGTTGATCGGCGCGCCGTTCGCCGAGTCGACGCTGCTGCGCGCCGCGCACGCGTTCGCGGAGGTGACGGAGTGGCACAACCGGAGGCCGCCCTCTACGGCGATGTTGCGCGATACTGTCCCGAATGCGGTGGGGGATGGAGGCGCTTCGTGACGAGTCCCGCCCGCACCCTGCAATCGGCCGACGCACCCGAACCGGAGCATCGCGCCCGTCGCGGCCACAACTCGGCCACCGTCACCGCGCTCCCTTCTTCCGGGATCCGCCGCTTCTTCGAGCTGCTCGATGAGACCGCGGGCGTCATCTCGCTCGCCGTGGGGCAGCCTGACTTCCCCACACCGGCGCAGATCACCAACGCCGCCTCCGACGCCATGCTCGCGGGCCACACCGGCTACACCAGCAACTACGGCCTGCCCGAGCTGCGCGAGCGGCTGAGCAACCACATCGAGCGGCTCTACGGCGTCCAGTACGACCCGGCGCGCGAGCTGATGATGACCACCGGCGTCTCCGAAGCGCTCGACCTCGCGATGCGCGCGCTCCTCGACCATGGCGACGAGGTACTCGTGCCGGAACCGGCGTACGTCGCCTACCAGCCCGTCGTGCTGCTCGCCGGCGGTCACTACGTGCCCGTGCCGACCGCGCCCGAGTCGGACTTCATGGTCACCGTCGAGGCGCTCGAGGCGCACCTGACCCCCGCGACGAAGGCGATCCTGCTCGGCTATCCCTCGAACCCCACCGGCGCGGTGCTGGAGCGCCCCACAATGGAGGCGATCGCGCGCTTCGCCGAGGAGCACGACCTGTTCGTCATCGCCGACGAGCTGTACGACCGCCTCGTCTACGGCATCGACCATGTCTGCTTCCCGTCGCTCGACGGGATGTGGGAGCGCACGATCCTGCTCGGCGGCTTCTCGAAGGCGTACGCCATGACCGGCTGGCGCCTCGGCTACGCCGCTGCACCGCCCGACATCCTCGAGGCGATGATGAAGGTGCACCAGTACGTCATGATGTCGGCCCCCACGGCTGCGCAGTACGCGGCTGTCGAGGCGCTCGACAGCGGCGAGGAGGACGTGCGCGGCATGCTCGCCGAGTACGACCGACGGCGTCGCATGGTCGTTGGCCGCCTCAACGCCATGGGGCTCGACACCGTCGAGCCGCGCGGGGCGTTCTACGCCTTCCCCGACATCCGCTCGACCGGCCTCGACGACTTCACGTTCGCCGAGACGCTGCTCGCTGAGGAGCATGTGGCGGTGGTGCCGGGCTCCGCGTTCGGCGAGAGCGGCAGGGGCTTCGTGCGCATCTGCTACGCCGCCGACTACGACGACATCGCTGAGGCGATGGACCGCACCGAGCGCTTCGTCAAGCGACGTCGGTCGATGGTCGGGCCGTCATGACCTCGCCACCGGGCGGCCCGCCTGGACCACCGGGCGCTGACGACGACCTCGTCCTGTCCATCCAGAGCGTGAACGCCCAGCCGGGCGGGGAGCCGGGCGAACTCACCCTCGAGATCGAGACGACGCGCGGGCAAATCAAGGGCACGCTCCACCCCTGCGAGGGCAAGACGGGCTGCGTCATCTACGTTGGCGGCGCTGCCGAGGGCAACGCCGAGGGTCCCGCGGACTCGGTCTACCTGCGGCTCAGCCGCGAGCTCACCGCGCGCGGCGTCACATCGCTGCGCATCCACTACCGCGAGCCGGGCGAGTTCACCGAGTGTGTCCTCGACACGCTCGCGGCCTGCTCGTTCCTGCGCGGCATCGGCGCGGAGCGTGCGGTGCTCGTGGGGCACTCGTTCGGTGGGGCGGTCGTGATCAAGGCGGGCGAGCTCGCCCCCCTCGCGACGGCCGTCGCGGCGCTGTCCGCGCAGCGGCACGGCACGCAGGAAGTCGAGAAGCTCGGCAAGCCATTGCTGCTCATCCACGGTTCGGCGGACCGGGTCCTGCTCCCCGAGGCGTCCGAGGACATCTTCGGCCGCGCGCAGGAGCCGAAGCGCCTGGAGATCCTCGAAGGTGGCAGCCACGGCCTCAGCGAAGTCGCCGCCGATGTGCGCTCGCTGCTCGGCGAGTTCATCGCCACCGCCGTCGGCGATCCGGAGCCACCCGCCGGAGACCCCTCGAACGGTTCGTAGCTCGTCCTGTCGACTCTGCCTGCTAGACTCCGCGTTCGCGTGTGTGATGAGCGAGGGGCTTCGTGATGGCGGATCTTGGTGTCTGGACGGTTGATGGCGGTGCGCCAGAACGCGTGAGCCGCTCGGGCGTCGGCCTGGAACGCAACCTCGAAGACTGGATCGCGAACGACTCCTCGCTGCTCGCGGACGGGCTCACGATCGTGGGCCGGCAGGTCCGCCTCGAAGGCGGGCCGCTCGACCTCCTCGCCATCGACTGGCAAGACCGCTGGGTCGTCATCGAACTCAAGCGCGGACGGCTCTACCGCGACGCCCTCGCGCAGGCGCTCGACTACGCATCGTCCATCGCCGCGATGGATCGGGATGAATTGGCGGAAGTGCTACGGACCGGACTCGCGGACCTTGGCGATGGCGAAGAGCTTTCTGTGGCCGTGCGGAGACAGTTGGACGGCGAGGAGGACAGCCGCGAGGTTGCTGTTCTGTTGGCCGGCGTGGGTGTCGACGCCGGTTTGGAGCGCATCGTCGCCCACCTCGGCGGATACGGGGTGCCTATCAGCATCGTCAGCTTTGAGGCGTTCGAACCTGATGGCGGTCCGCGCTTGCTCATTCGCGAGGTGACCGACGAGGAAACGCGCCCGACCCCGCGGCAGCGTCGTCCGCGACGCACGGTCGACGAAATCCGCGAGCTCGCGCGCGAAGCTGGGGTCGAGGCGCAGTTCAATCGCTTCCTCAAGATGTCGCAGGACGCAGGACTCGCGCTGAGGCCGTTCACCAGTGCTGTCATGGTCGCTCCACCTACGGCGCGGAACCGGTACCTGATGCTCGCGAAGCCCGAACGAGCAGGCATCCACATGCACGCAGGTCCCGCCAAGTTCGCGGAGTTCTTCCCACCGCTGACGGAGGACGACGCGACGGCTGCGATTGGTCCGTACGATCCGAGAGCGCACTTCACCGGCGCCGACCTCGACGCGCGGCTCGACCAGATCGAGGCGTTCTTGCAGTCGCTGCCGCGCGGGGACGATGCGGCGGACGAGGCCTGAGTCTTCGCTACATTTGGACACGCCGCCAGCGAAGACTTTGCGGCGCGCATCCCGCTCAGCCTGAACCCCGAATCGTAGGGTTCACGGCGGCGGCGGCGAGTGCGGTGGAAGGTGTCGCTCTGCCAGGCGCGTTGGCTATGCGGGGAGCTGCGACTCCCGCATGACAGCCAGGTGCTCGTCCCAATCTGGCTCGCGGCCGGGCCCGGCTGCGGCGTTCGATTCACGGAAGAACGCCTCGAGTTCCTCGGGCGACTCCAACGGCTTGAGCCGCTGCCGGGACTCGACGCGAGCGTGCGCGGCCGCGAGTAGCCACGCGCTCAGCGTCGTGCCTTCTCGCTTCGCCTGTGCCGCGAACCGGTCGCGATCCTCGTCCGGGATGGTGATCTGTACGCGAGCCATCTCTCGACCCCTCGTAGATTGTGCAGTCCACCATCATGCGCACCCTGCGGACGCTGCCGCGCGGTGACGATGCCGCAGGCGGGCCCTGAAGTCTTCGCTACATTTAGACGCGCCGCCAGCGAAGACTCTGCGCAGTGATCCGCTCAGTCGTCGAGGTAGTTGAGGCCGAGGGCTGAGCGCACGTCGACCATCGTGTCCTGGGCGACGGTGCGGGCGTGCTCGGTGCCGCGGGCCAGGGCCGCGCGTACCTCCTGCGGGTTCGCCTCGTAGTGCGCGCGCCGCTCGCGGATCGGGTCGAGGAAGGTGTTGATCGCCGCGGCGAGCTTTCGCTTCACCTCGACGTCGCCGACGTTGCCCGTGCGGTAACGCTCCTTGAGGTCGTCGACCTCCTCGGTGTCGGGGTTGAAGGCGTCGTGGTACATGAACACCGGGTTGCCCTCGACGTGGCCGGGGTCGGTGGCGCGCAGCCGCGTGGGGTCCGTGTACATGCGCATCACCTTGCGCTCGACCGTCTCGGCGTCGTCCTTGAGGTCGATGGTGTTGCCGACGGACTTGCTCATCTTCGCGTCGCCGTCCGTGCCCACGAGCCTCGGCACGCGGCCGACGAGGCCGCGCGGCTCGGGGAAGACCTCGCCGAAGCGCCGGTTGAAACGCCTCGCCGTCTCGCGCGTCATCTCGATGTGCGGGAGCTGGTCCTCGCCAACGGGCACGAGGTGCGCGCGCGGCATGAGGATGTTGGCGACCTGCATGATGGGGTAGGTGAAGAACGCCACAGGCACCGCGCCGCGCTCGCGCACGACCGTGCGCTTGCCCTCGCGCTCCGCTTCGTCGAACGACATGCCGCGCTCCTCGAGTTCGTCCATCTCGGCCTTGAGCGTCGGGTTGCGTTCGAGGCGTCCGAGGCCGATGAACCAGCTCAGCAGCGTGGTGAGCTCGGCGTGCTCGGGCACCAGGCTCTCGATCACGAAGTGCGAGCGCTGGGGGTCGAGCCCCACGGCGAGCCAGTCGGTCGCGACCTCGATCACGGCCTCACGGACGCGGTCGATGTCGTCGGCGTGGTCGGAGACCTGGTAGTCGGCGATGAGGAAGAAGCACTCGTACTCGTCCTGGAGCCGCAGCCAGTTCTCGAGCGCGCCGGCGTAGTGGCCGAGGTGCAGGGCCCCTGTGGGCCGCACGCCGGTCAGGATGCGCTGCCTGTCGTCGCCGTTGGTGGTCATGGCGTCGAGGGTAGCGGGGCGGCGGGTAGGGAGCGAGGGTGAAGCGGATCCGTGCTCTTCAGACCGTCGGACCGCCGCGTCTGCTCCGGCTCTTCGGCAACGGCTCATCGAGCGACAGAGCGAACACACCGCCTCCAACATCGTCCAGGCGGAAGCTGTGGTTCTCCTCGGGCAGTACGCCGTAGTACAGCAGCACGGCACGGGCGTACATCGAGCGGCTGCCGGTGTCGGCGCCCTCGGGGGTGCGCGAGGGCCGCAACAGGATCGCGCCGGCATCATCCCTCAGGGATGCCCGCAGACCGATCTGCCGCTGCTCCGCGTCATATCCGATCCGGATCGCCGGTGGATCACCGAGGATTTGCACTGCCACATCGTTGAGCGTCATCGACCCGGACTTGGTCAGCGAGCACGTCGGGAACGAGCGCGCACCTCGCGTGCCTCCCTCGAACCAGTCGAATCGACCGCCCGCAGTCGACTCATCGTGCTCCATCGCGGCTTGCTCTGCTTCTGCCAGCACCATGTACC
Organism: Dehalococcoidia bacterium; assembly: GCA_965208885.1. Lineage (GTDB taxonomy): Bacteria > Chloroflexota > Dehalococcoidia > UBA2979 > UBA2979 > VXMT01. The sequence goes on along the minus strand of CBDBPS010000001.1, from coordinate 462,840 downwards.
ACCACCTCTGTCACCATTCTGATACATGGCTCGTGCTTGTCAAGCGTTGTTCTGCACTCTCTCCGCACTTGCACAAGCTTGCCAGCCCACGGTGGGAGCCGCCGACACATGTCCCGGGTGCTGTGGATCGGTGCAGACTACGAGAGGATGGTCAGCGCGTCTTCGAGGTCGGCAGCCTCGATGTCCGCGAACAGGTCCACGAGCGGCCTGAGGTCACCGTCGTCGGCAGCCTCGAGCGCGTCGAGGTAGGGGTCGCGGTGTTCCTCGTCCCGGATCACGAGCACGAGGTAGTCCGCGCGCAGGAACACGGCGGTCGTGAGCGCGCGTGCGACGCGACCGTTGCCGTCCTCGAACGGGTGAATCTGCGCGAAGCGGTGATGCAGCCATGCCGCCTCGACCTCCGCGCAGACGCCCTCTACGACGTGCTCCGCGTGCCAGGCCAGCAGGCGGTCGATCTCGTCCTGCACGAACTCGGGCGGGCAGTACTCGTGGACACGTCCGTCCGGGCGGATGGGGTTGTTCGGCAGTTGCTTCCACTCGCCCTTGAGCAGCGGCGCGGCGAATCGACGCCCATGGGCATCGATGGCATCCCGCGTGTCCTGGTGCTCGGTGAGGCCTCGATGCAGCTCGCGGATGTACGAGGCCGTCAGCGCCCGTCTGCCGCCGACGAGGTCCATCACCATCTCCAGCGCGGCGCGCTGGTCCTCGATCAGCAGCCGCGCCTCGGGCGTGACACGCCCGTCGGCGCTGAACTGCTCCATCGCGTCGAGGCCGACCTCGGCGAGCGCGATCGTGACACCTCGGTCGACGCTGTAGAGCCTCTCGATGATGCCGGTCTCGATTGCCCAGACCGTCATCAAGCGCTCCTGCGTCTGTCGCACGGGTTCCGGATCGGCCATGCGGTCGCGCGCTGCTGTCCACTGCTCGTGGACGCGGTGCAGGTCGGGGCGGCAGAGCGAAGGCCAGTCGTCCGGGAGGTCGGTGATAGGCTGCCAGCGGTGGGCGATCAGCGAGCTGCCGCCTTGCGGCACGGAGCTACATCCGCTCCGGCGCCGAGATGCCCATCAGCCCCAGCGTGCGGGCGAGGGTGATGCGCGTGGCTTCCAGGAGGAGCAGGCGCGCGCGGCTCAGCGGCTCGTCGTCGGTGAGCACGCGGCACTGCGTGTAGAAGACGTGGAACGACTGCGCCAGCTCCTGCGCGTAGTGCGGCAGGCGGTGCGGCGCCAGCTCCTCCACGACCTCCTCGAGCGTCTCCGGCAGCAGGAGCAGCTTGCGGATCAGCGCCTGCTCGGCCTCGTGCGTCAGCAGCGAGGGCTCCGCGCCCTCCGCCGACAGCCCCTGGGCGACGGCGTTGCGCAGCACACCGGCGATGCGCGCGTGTGCGTACTGCACGTAGTAGACGGGGTTCTCGTCCGTCTCGCTCTTCGCCAGCTCGAGATCGAAGTCCATCGCCGAGCCCGCCGAGGAGAGCAGGAAGAAGAAGCGGGCCGCGTCGCGGCCGACCTCGTCGACCACCTCGCGCAGCGTCACGATCTCGCCCGCGCGCTTGGAGAGCGGCACCACCGCGCCCGCGCGCTTGAGCGTCACGAGCTGGTAGAGCAGCACGTCGAGGGCGTCGCCGTCGCCGCCTGTGGCGGTGATGCCGGCCTTCACGCGCGAGACGTGACCCTGGTGGTCCGCACCCCACACGTCGATGACGCGGTCGAAGCCGCGCAGGATGAACTTGTCGTAGTGGTAGGCGATGTCGGTGGCAAAGTACGTCGGCACGCCGTCGGAGCGGATGAGCACGTTGTCCTTCGACTCGCCGAGCTGCGAGGAGGCGAACCACACGGCGCCCTCGCGCTCGACGATGTGGCCCTGCTCGCGCAGGAGCCCCAGCACCGTGCCGTACGGGCCGCCCTCGCGCTGCAGCGAGCGCTCCTCGAACCAGCGGTCGTACTCGACGCCCATCGCGGCGAGGTCCTCGCGGATCTGCTCGACCATGAGGCGGATGCCCTCGTCGCCGAGCTGCGGGTCCGGGGGCTCCCCCTCGGGGCGGAGGAGGGCGTCGCCATGCTGGTCGCGGATGCGAGCGGCGATGTCGCGCATGTATTCGCCGGGGTAGCCGTTCTCGGGGATCTCGGCGTCGCGGCCGAAGAGCTGCTCGTAGCGCGCGTAGAGCGTGCGCGCGAAGACGCCGACCTGCGAGCCGGCGTCGTTGATGTAGTACTCCTCCTGCACCTCGTGGCCCGTCGCGCGCAGCACGTTCGCGAGGGTTGACCCGATAGCAGCTCCTCGCCCGTTACCGACGTGGATCGGGCCGGTCGGGTTGGCGGAGACGTACTCGACCTGCGTCTTGCTGCCCCCGCCGATATCGAGCGGCGGCCACGCCTCGCCGGCGTCGGCGATAACGCGTGCCTGGTCGGCGGCCCACGCAGGGTCGAGGTAGAGGTTCAGGAAGCCGGGCGGCGCGACGCGCACCTCGGAGACGGCGGGGTGCTCCGGCACGCGCGCTCGCAGCGCCTCGGCAACGTCGAGCGCCTTCATGCGCGCGAGGCCCTGGATGCGCAGCGGGAGGTTGGCGGCGAAGTCGCCGTGCTCGGGGCGCTGGGGGTGCTCGAGTGTGACGTCGGGCGCGGCGAACGGAGGCAGGTCGCCGGCCTCCTGGGCGGCGGCGAGCGCCTGTTGGACGAGTTCCCGCAGTTCGTCTCGAATCACAGCCCGAACAGTTTAGCGCGAGCGGCCGTGGGGGTCAGTCATCGGGATCATCGGGAGTCAAATGCGACGCTTGTATGGCGCAAGTGCTGGTACACTTGGTCTATGGAAAAAAGTGCACGCCGCTCCTGGTCGTCCGGGTTGCTTGCGCGCCTCGGTCGGATGGTGCGTCAGCCAGCGAGTGCTGACGACGAACCCGCTGCCGATCCCCAGCCCGAACCTGGTGACTTGTCCGGCCCTTCGGGACTCCCCGCTGCCCCTCTGCGCGTAGAGAAGCGAGGCCTCTAGGGGATCGCCCACCTACGCGGCAGCGATTCCCACGACGGCAACACTCGCGACGGCCGCTTCGCCGACGACGGCGTAGGCGAGGAGCCGATAACTCCGGTTCTTAGCGTAGATCAGGCGCCGGTTGCTCTCGATCGATCGGTAGATGTGCTCGGCCAGCCACTGCCTGACTCGGAGTTCACGATGCTCCGTGGATACTGCGAGCAGGCGCCTGCCGTCGGGACCAAGGTGTAAGTTCGCCGCTTCCTGGCATCGGAAGAAGAGCACGACGGCCAGCACGAAGAAGCCGATCACAGCCCCCGCGATTGCTGCAAAGCGCAATTGATCGGTGGCATCCCCCCACTGGAGTGTACTGGCCCCTGAGAAGAGCGCGAGGATCGCGACCGCGAGCGTGAGTGCTCGCTCCGCCTTCGCGTCTAGGGTCTTGATGGTCTGAAGCTGCTCGTCGAGGCTCCAGAGGGCGAACTCAAGGGCGGCGCCTGCGCCTCCGTATTGTAATATCTGTGAGCCGTCATCAGTTGTCACCTACCGATGATAGCTGATGCGGGTACTACACCTACCCACACTTCGTATACCCGCACGACCGGCACAGCAGGCACCGCTCCGCGTACCCCAGCTGCGCCCCACAGTCCGGGCACACCAGCCCCGACGCCGTCACGACCGGCGCACGGTCGGGGGGTTCGACGCCGTCTACAGCCGATGCATCTTCGACGCGGGGATACCCCGCGGGGCCGAAGTGCAGCCGCAGCCAGCGGAAGATGTAGTCGAGGATGCTCGTGGCGAACGGGATGTCCTCGTTCGCGGTCGGGCCCGCCGGCTCGAAGTGGGTGTGTTCGAGCTTCTCGGCCAGCTTGTCGAGCGGGACGCCGTACTGGAGCGCGATCGAGGTGAGGATGGCGATCGCGTCGGTGAGGCCGGAGACCGTCGAGCCCTCCTTCGAGATCTTGACGAAGACCTCGCCCGGTGCGCCGTCGTCGTAGAGCCCGACGGTGATGTAGCCTTCCTGCTCGCCGACTCGGAACTTGTGCGTCACCGCCGGGCGCTCGTCGGGGAGCCGCTTGCGCCCGTCGTCGGCTCTCGCGGCTGAGGCGTCGCGCTCGCCGGTGGCGAGCACCTGCTGTGCACGTGAGCCGTCGCGGTAGACCGTGACGCCCTTGCAGCCGAGCTCGTGCGCTCGGAGGAACACCGCGCGCACATCATCGGGCGTGGCGGAGTGGGGGAGGTTCACGGTCTTCGAGACGGCGAGGTCCGTGTGGCGCTGGAACGCGGCCTGCATCGCGACGTGGCGTTCCCAGCCGATCTCGTGCGCCGTGGCAAAGAGCCGCCGCACACGCTCCGGGACCGCCGTCTGGCCGGCGAGCCCCGCTCCGGCGGCGAGCTCCGAGATCAGCTCGGGCGAGTGGAACCCGCCCGCGCGCGCAGCCTCGGCGAACGCCTCGGAGACCTCGTCGAGGAGCGTGCCGTCCTGCATGCGCCGCGTGTGGGCGAGCGAGTACAGCGGCTCGATGCCCGAGGAGGCGCCGGCGATGATCGCGATCGTCCCCGTCGGCGCGATGCACGTGCGCGTCGCGTTGCGGTAGCGCGGACCGCCGTCCGCGTAGATCGAGCGCTCCCAGTTCGGGAACACGCCCTTCTCATCGCCCAGCGCCGCCGACGCCGCGTCGGCGGTCCGTCCGATGCGGCCCATGACCTCCTCGGCGAGGTCGAGCGCCTCTTCGGAGTCGTAGGGGATGCCGGCCGCGATGAGCAGGTCGTGGAACCCCATTAAGCCGAGGCCGATCTTGCGGTTGCCGCGCACGGCCGCCGTGATCTCGGGCAGGGGATAAGAGCCTGCGTCGATGACGTTGTCGAGGAAGCGCATGGCGAGCGTCACGGTCTCGTCGAGGGCCGCCCAGTCTACTTCGCCGGCGTCGGCGTCCCAGAAGCGCGCGACGTGTATCGAGCCGAGCGTGCAGGCCTCCCAGGGCAACAGGGGCACCTCGCCGCAGGGGTTCGTCGCCTCGATCGCGCCAAGGTCGGGCGTGGGGTTCGCGCGGTTCACGGTGTCCAGGAACACCATGCCGGGGTCACCCGTCTGCCAGGCCGACCGCGCGATCTCGTCGAGGAGGGTGGCGGCGTCTGCGCTGCCGCGCGTCGCCTCGGCGTGGGGGTCGACGAAGTCGATGGAGCCGCCGGTCGCCGCAGCCTCGATGAAGGCGTCGGTGATGGCGAGGGAGAGGTTGAAGCGCTGTGCGCTGACGCCGTCGTCCTTCGCGTGGATGAAGTGGCGGATGTCGGGGTGGTCGATGCGGAGGATGCCCATGTTGGCGCCGTCACGCTTCCCGCCCTGGGTGACCAGCCGCGAGACGTCGTCGTAGTGGCGGAGCACCGAGACGGGGCCGCAGGCCGCGCCGTGGGTCGTCGCGATCGGCTCGCCCTCGGCGCGGAGACTCGAGAAATCGAACCCGGTGCCGCCGCCCCACTTCTGCACCATCGCCGCCGCCTGTGCGGTCGACATAATCGAGTCGAGTGAGTCGTCGATGGGCAGCACGAAGCAGGCCGCGAGCGTGCCGCGGTCCGTCCCGGCGTTCATGAGCGTGGGCGAGTTGGGCAGGAACCGCAGTGCCGCCATCTCGTCGTAGAAGCGCTGCGCCCACTCCGCGCGCAGCTCCGGCGTCGACTCGACCGAGGCGATCGACTCAGCGACGCGGGCGAGCATCTGCTCGGGCGTCTCGACCACCGCGCCGTCGTCGCCTCGCAGCAGGTAGCGGCGCTCGAGGACCGTGCGGGCGTTGTCGGTGAGGCCGACGGGGTGGGTGATGACGGGAGGGGTGGTGACCATCGCTGCGCGTCCGTTCGAGGCGAGAGGGGAGCGCGGCTATCAGAACATACGTGCCGAGAACCGTGCAAGCACCTCAGCGCCCGGCTCGATCTTAGCGCGTCGTGAACACCCGCGTGCGACCTCGGGGCACGAGGGTGTGACCGCCGGCCGCGAGCACGCGACGACGGCAGGCGATTCGTCGGTGCGCGCTCAGCGGCTGGCGGCGGAGGGGGCGCTCTCGATGGGCGTCGGCGCGAACGGCAGCTCCTCGAACAGCCGTGGCTGCTCGGCGGGCGGCATGGGGCTGTACTCGAGGCGTTCGAGCTCGTCGAGCATGTCGTCGATCGAGACAAACTGGCGGTACGCGGACGCGAAGCGGATGTAGGCGATGGGGTCGAGCATGCGGAGGTGGCCGATCACGATCTCGCTGATGACGCGGCTGGACACCTCGTCGCGGCCCGAGGCGCTGATGCGGCGTTCGACGTCCTCGGCGATGGCCTCGATGGCGCCGGCGGCAAGGTCGCGCTTGCGGGCGGAGACGCGAAGGCTCTCCAGCAGCTTCTCGCGCTGGAACTCCTCGCGGCGGCCGTCGCGCTTGCGGACCTGCGCCCGGGAGGTCTCGGTCTGTTCGAGGGTCGCGAACCGCAGCCCGCACTCGGGGCAGGCGCGGTTACGGCGCACACCCTTTCCGTTGAGCTCCTGGTCGACGACAGCCGTCGGGACATGACCGCACGTAGGGCACTGCATCGCTGGCGCGTTTCCTGGGGGAGGAAGTGGTCTGGAGGTGGGATGCAGTACACACCCGCGCGCGGCCCGCGGCAACGGCCGCCGTCCACAGTGTGTTGCGAACCTGTCCAAGACCTCGCCGCCAGGCGTTCGCAACTCCGCGGGCACGAGCGAGGGGCGGCCGGCGGGCCGCCCCTCGTGTACTCGCACCGGACGGCGAGGCTGCTAGCGCATCGGGAACGTGCGACGCAGGAACGTCGGCAGGTCGGCCTCGGTGAGAGACTCGGGCTCGGTTGCCGCCGGCAGGTCGGCGAGGCGATGCGGAGGCTGCTCGACGTCGTCCATGAGGGAGCCGACGGACTGGCGAACGGCGCTGAAGCCGGTCGCGACGACGGTGATGCGCACCTCGTCGCCCATCTCGTCGTCGATGGCCGTGCCGAAGATGATCTCGGCGTCCGGGTCCACGACCTCGGCGATGGTGCGGGCCGCGTTGTTGAGCTCCGAAAGCCGGAGGTTGGACGGGCCCGTGACGTTGAACAGCACGCCCGTGGCGCCGGTGATGTCGACCTCGAGCAGCGGGCTCGCGATTGCCTCGCGGGCCGCCTCGACTGCGCGCTGGTCGCCGCGGCCGATGCCGATCGCCATCAGCGCCGGGCCGGCCTCCTCCATCACGCGGCGCACGTCCGCGAAGTCGAGGTTCACGATGCCGGGCATGGTGATCAGTTCGCTGATGCCCTGGATGCCCTGGCGCAGCACGTCGTCCGCCATGTTGAACGCCTCGGTCAGCGACACGTCGTCGTTGCCGAGCTGCAGCAGCCGGTCGTTCGGGATGACGATCAGCGTGTCGACCTTGCCCTGGAGGTCGCGCACGCCCTCCTCGGCCTGCTGGCGGCGCTTCGCGCCCTCGAAGGCGAACGGCTTGGTGACGACGCCGATGGTCAGCGCCCCGAGTTCGCGCGCGGCCTCGGCGACGATCGGCGCCGCGCCGGTGCCGGTGCCGCCGCCGAGGCAGGCGGTCACGAACACCATCTCCGCGCCGCGCATCGCGTCCATGATCTCGTCGCGCGACTCCTCGGCGGCTCGTGAGCCGCGGAGCGGGTCGGAGCCGGCGCCGAGGCCCTTGGTGAGGCGGTCGCCGATGCGCACCTTGATCTCGGCTTCGCAGCCGTCGAGGGCCTGCAGGTCGGTGTTCATCGCGACGTACTGCACGCCCGGCAGGCGCTGGGCGATCATGCGGTTGACGGCGTTGGAGCCGCCGCCGCCCACCCCGACGACCTTGATCGGGGGCAGCGTATCGAAGTTATCGGGCATGTTGGGCGTTCCTTCCGGTGATTCCGTGCGCTTGGCTGCTTCGTGTTCACGGCTGGAGCGAGTACCGCCGCGGCTCGGCGGCTCCTCGGGTGTGGGGAGTTCCGCCTGGCGGCCGCGCAGCGGCTCCGCCTCGGCGACTGGAGGCTCGACGGCGGCCTCCGGCTCTGCCGTTTCGGCGACGGCGGGCTCGGCGGGCTCATCCGCTTCGGTGGTGACGGCAGGCTCAGCGGTCGCGGCCAGGTCCTCCGCGGCTGCCATTGGAGTCTCGGCAGCCTCGAGTTCGGCGGTGGCCTCCGGTGCAGGCTCCTCGGCCGCGGTCTCCGGCGCTGCTGCCTCGGCGACCGCCTCTTCAGCCGCTGCCTCCTCGGCGACGACTTCTGGCACAGCATCCTCGGCTGCAGCCTCCTCCACGACGGCCACGGGCTCCGACGCCGGCTCGGCAGCCTCCTCCTCGGATTGCTCGGCGGCGGGCGCCTCGGGCACCGAGGTCTCAGCGGCGGCCGGAGCAGGTTCCGCGGACTCGGCGGCTGCCGGTTCGGGCGTGGGTTCGTCGACGGCCTCGGCCTCGGCCTCGGCGACAGCCGGTGCCGGCGATCCGCCGGCACTGAACTCCTCGTCGAACTCGGACGAAGCCTCGGCCGGGATCGGCGTCACGTCGAGCTCGGCGCGCGGCTCGGCCGCCGGTTCGCGGGCCGAGGGTTCGACAGGGGGCGCCTCGGGCTGGGCCTCCGCGGCCGAGGTGGTCGCGGCATCCGCTCGCGTCGCCGCCATCTGTGCGGCCGGGGCCCCGGCATGCGCCGCCTGCCGGTCGCTCTGTTTGCGCGCCTGCTCGAGGTAGTCGAAGAGCGTCGACGCGTCGATGGACGAGGCGGTCTCGTTGCGCTGTTCGGGGCGCGCCTCGGCCCGCTCGTCGGTGTGCTGCGTCATCGGTCAGTCCTTCCCTGCGTGGGGAGTGGTCCGACGGCAGCGCGGGGCAGGCCCGCGCAGGGGGAGCACCGTCCGGGTATTCCGGTTGTTCGTGCGTGCAGGTGTCTGGTTCGTCCGTGGCTCATTGCGGCAGCACCGCCCTTACGACCTGAGCGACCTTGCGCGCGAGGCCCCTGACCGCTCCCCCACGCGGACGCCTGGCGGCGGGGCGGAGCATGATCTCCTGCTCGCGCAGTGCCCAGCGCAGCAGGCCCACCGGCGTCGAGTAAGCCGGCTCGTGCAGCACGTCCGACATGCCGGCGAGGTGCCGCGGGCGGCCGACTCGCGCCGGGAGCTGGAGCACTTCCTCCGCGAGCACGTCGATGCCGGGTAGCGAGGACGCGCCGCCGGTAAGCACGACGCCGGCGGCCAGCAGCTCCTCGGGCGAGCCGCGGCGGATCTCGGCGCGCACCATCTCCAGCATCTCCTCGGTGCGTGCCTGCAGGACCTCGGCGATCAGCCGGCGCGCCACTGCCTTGTGGCCTTCCGAGCCGAACGCGTCGACCTCGACGGTCTCGTCCTCGTCGACCGTCGAGGGGAGCGCGTGACCGAAGTCGCGCTTCGCCTGCTCGGCGGCCGGCTGCGGGATGCGCAGCGCCATCACGAGGTCGCCGGTCATCTGCGCGCCGCCGACGGGGAGCACGGCCGTGTGCGCCACCGCGCCGTGCACGTAGACGGCGAGGTCCGTCGCGCCGCCACCGATGTCGATGACCGCGACGCCGTGCTCGAGCTCCTCGGGGTTGACCGCGGCCTGCGTCGAGGCCAGCGAGTCGAGGATGAGCGAGTCGACGCGGACGCCCGCGCCTTCGACGCAGCGCAGCAGGTTGTGGATGGCCGAGCTGCCCGCCGTGACGATGTGCGTCTCGACGTCGAGCCGCGAGCCGAACATACCGCGCGCATCGACGACGTGGTCCTGGCCGTCGACGACGTAGTAGCGCGGGATGACGTGCAGCACCTCGCGGTTGTTCGGGATGTTCACGATGCGCGCACTCTCCAGCGCGCGCCCGACGTCACTGGCCGTGATGGCCTGGCGCGGGTCGGCGATAGCAACGATGCCGCGTGAGTTCATCGAGGACACATGTGGGCCCTTGATGCCGACGTGTGCGGAGAGGATGCGCGTGCCCGAGGCGCGCTCGGCGCGCTCGACGGAGGAGGCGATCGCCTCCATCGCGGCGTGGATGTTGTCGACCATGCCGCGCTTGAGCCCCTGCGACGGCCCGACGCCGACGCCGAGGATGCGGATCTCCTGCGCGCTGGCGAGTTCTGCTACGACCGTGCAGATCTTGGTCGTCCCCACGTCGATGGCCGCGAAGGTCGGGTTAGCCATCAGTGCATCACCAGGTGGCGGCCGAACCGCAGGTCGATCTCGTTCACGTCGCGCTCGTCCTCGGCGAGCTGATCGAGGAGGGCACCCCACGCCGCCACCTTGAAGTCGTAGTTGTGCGAGTCTCCGAAGACGGCGTCGGGCCCGCCGAGGACGCGCACCACGAGGCCGCGGTTGTCGTGGAACTCGAAGCGTTCGATGGCCACGCCCAGACGCCGCGACCCGGCGTCGGCGACGAGGCGCGCGACGGTCTGCACCGTGTCGCGGTCCATCACGTCGCCCACCTGCGGCGGCAGCGTCCCGGTTACATCGAGGATCGTCACCGCGTTGGCTGCCGGTGGGCGTCCGCCCCGGAGGACGAGCCCGTCGGCGTCGATCACGACGCGCTGCCCGGTGCTCTCCCAGTAGCCCCAGCCCTGGTGCTCGGTCACTGCGATGCGCACGCCGTCCGGCCAGGCCCGCTCTACCGTCGCGGTCTTCACCGCGGGCAGCGCCGCGACGATGCGCCGCGCTGCCGCGCTGGTGTCGACGGCGAGGAGCGAGCGGCCGCCGAGGTCGGCGGCGTCGACGACAGCGTACGGGCTCGCGACCATCGCGCCGGTCACGTCCGCGTTCCGTACGCGCAGCGAGTCGCCTTCGGCGAACACGTAGACGCCGAACGTCGCGCCGGCGGCGGCCGCCATGAGGACCGTGACGCCGGTGATCCGCCACCACGGGAGCGATCGCAGCGCGAGGCCCGTGCGCCTCCCGGCGCCGGGCAGCCGGCGCGGTGTGCGGCCGACGCGGTAGCGTCGCTCACCCTGCGCCGTCGCCTGCAGGGCCGGGTGCTTGCGCTCGCCGCGGCCGAGCCACAGCTGTGGGAAGCGCAGCCGGCGCCCCTCGCGCTTCGAGGTGCCGCGTCGCCTAGGCATAGGAGGCGGCCTCCGCGTGTCGCTCGAGCGCGAAGTCGACGAGCTTCGAGATCAACGTGGCGTAGTCCACGCCTGCCTCGCCCCACAGCCGCGGGTACATCGAGATCGGCGTGAAGCCCGGCAGCGTGTTGACCTCGATGAGGCGCAGCGTGTCCGGCTCGCGGACCATGAAGTCGACGCGCGCGAGGCCCGCGCAGTCGAGTGCGCGGAAGGCCTGCACCGCGACATCCTGCACGCGGCTGGCGAGCTCGTCGCTCAGGAGCGCCGGGACGATGAGTTCCGTGGTGTCGTCCTTGTACTTGGCGTCGTACGTGTAGAACGCGTCGTGCGGCCGGATCTCGCCGAGGGGTGATGGTTGCGGGTCGTTGTAGCCGAGCACGGCGCACTCCACCTCGGCGCCGTCGATCGCCTCCTCGACCAGCACCTTGCGGTCGTAGCGCGCCGCATGTGCGAGGGCTGGCCCCAGGTCTTCGCGTGAGACCACCTTGCTCACACCGATCGAGGAGCCGCCGTTGGCGGGCTTCGTGAAGGACGGGTAGCCGACCACGCGCTCGACGCCCGCGAGCGCCTCGCGCGACGGGGCGTCGCCAGCGAGGTCCGACAGCTCCTCGCCCGCGAGCACGACGTACGTGGGTTGCGGAAGGCCGTGAGCGGCGAACACGGCGCGCATCTGCACCTTGTCCATCCCGACGGCGCTCGCCGCGACGCCTGCCCCGACGTACGGGAGGCCCATCATCTCGAGCAGTCCTTGCAGGGAGCCGTCCTCGCCCGAGCGCCCATGCACGATCGGGAACGCGACGTCCATTTCCGCAAGGCGGCCGATGGCGTCCGCGGAGTTGACCAGCCCAGCGTCTTCCTCGCCGCCGAGGTTGTCTGTGTGTCCGGCCTCGACGTGTTCGAGGCGCCGTCGTGTCTCGTCGGGCGTGAGCCAGGCACCGCCGCGGGTGATGCCGAACGGGACGATCTCGAAGCGCTCCCGGTCCGCCTCACGCATGATCGACCGCCCCGAGATCACCGAGATCTCGTGCTCCGGGCTGCGCCCGCCGAAGATGACCGCCAGCCGCTTGCGCTCGCTCACGAGGTGCTCCCCTCGGACGGCGCGCCGCCGAGCAGGCGTTCGCGCACGAGCGGCAGCACGGCGTCGATGGGACCGGCGCCGATGGTGAGGAACACGTCGCCGGGCCCGAGTTCACGGACGGCGGCGTCGGCTGCCTCCTCGAACGAGGGGGCGTAGCGCGCGGCAGGCTCGGCGATCTCGGCGGTCAGCGCCGCCCCGTCGATGCCCTGGTCCGGCGTCTCGCGCGCCGCGTAGGTCGGCGCCACGATCAGCACGTCGAGGCCCTCGAAGCAGCTGCGGAATCCCTCGAGCAGGTACTGCGAGCGCGAGTAGGTGTGGGGCTGGAAGCAGGCGACGATGCGACGCCCCGCGTAGCGCTGTCGCGCGGCGCTGAGCGTCGCCCGGATCTCGGTGGGGTGGTGGGCGTAGTCGTCGACGAGCGTGACGCCCGCCGCCTCACCGAAGACCTCGAAGCGGCGGCGCGTGCCGGTGAACTCGGCCAGGGCCTGCGCCGCGCGGTGGAAGTCCACGCCGGCGCGCATCGCCACCGCGAGCGCGCCGAGGGCGTTCGTGACGTTGTGGCGGCCCGGCACACGCAACTCGATCTGCCCGAGCTCGGCATCGTCGAGGAGCACGGTCGCGGCGAGGCCACCGAGTGATCCCGGCCGCACGTTCGTCGCGCGCCACTCGGTGTCTGGCGCCAGGCCGTAGCGCTCGACGCGCACGCCCACGGCGCGCAGCTGCTCACCCAGCTCCGCGGCCCACGGCGAGTCGGCGCAGACGAAGAGCGTCCCGTCGTCGCGCACACGTGCGGCGAAGGCCGCGAACGCCGCGCGCAGCCGCTCCTCCGTGCCGTAGTAGTCGAGGTGGTCGGGCTCGATGTTGGTGACGAGCGCGAGCTGTGGCTCATATTCCAGGAACGCCTCGGCGTACTCGTCCGCCTCGACGACGGCGAGGTCGCCGGCGCCGTCGCGCGCATTGCCACCGAGGTCGGGCGCGTCGCCGCCGAGCAGCACGAGCGGGTCGAGGCCCCCGCGCTCGGCGAGCAGCGCGACCATCGCCGTGGTGGTGGTCTTGCCGTGGCTGCCGGCGACCGCGAGGACCCGGCGGTCGCGTAACAGGAGCTGCACCATCTCGGCGCGCACGATGACTTCGATGCCGCGGCCGCGAGCCTCGACGAGCTCAGGGTTGTCGGCGGGCGCCGCGACGGTGGCGACGACGAGCTCCGCGCGCCCGACGTTGGACGCTGCGTGGCCCTCGTAGACCGTCGCGCCGAGGTCCTGGAGGCGGCGCGTGTAGTCGGACGTAGCGAGGTCGGAGCCGGTGACCACGTGCCCGCGCTGCAGCAGGATCTGGCCGATCGCCGAAAGGTGGACGCCGCCCGCGCCGACGAGGTGCACCCGCTTCGGGATCGTTGCGCCGGTCGCGCGTCCTCGTGGCCTGCTGCGCGTCATCATGCCGCCATCTCCAGCAGCGTGTCGGCGAGCTCCAGCGCGGCGTGCGGGCGTGCGAGGCTCGCCATCGCCTCCGCCATCGCGGCTCGCTGCTCCTCGTCGGTCAGCAGGCGGGTCACTGCATCCTCGAGGCGCTCGATGTCGTCGCCCGCGAGCGTGATGGCTGCGCCCTGGGTTTCGAGGAAGGTGGCGTTCGCGAGCTGGTCCGAGAAGTCGCCGGGGATCACGATCGCGGGCAGCCCGGCGGCCGGGAGCTCGCCCAGTACCGAGGCCCCCGCGCGCGTTACGGCGAGATCGGAGGCGGCCATCGCCCACGCCATCTCCTCGGTATACGCGCGGAGCTGGTAGCGCTGCTGGTGCCAGAAGGAGAGCTGCTGGCGCTCGTGGGCGAGCCATGCCTCCTCGTCGCGGCCGGCGATGTGGATGATCTGCGCGTGGTCGAGCAACGGTTGCAGCGCGTTCGCAATCGCGAGGTTGATGCGGTGCGCGCCCTGCGAGCCGCCGGTCACGAGCAGCGTCGTGACCGTCGGGTCGAGGTCGAAGCGGCTCGCACCCTCCTCGCGCTCAGCGTCGGCGAACTGGCGGCGGACGGGGTAGCCGGTCACGGTCGCCTTGTCCGCGGGCAGGTACTCGAGCGAGCCGTGGACGGAGCACGCGACCTTCGTGGCCTGGCGCTGGAGCGCTCGCACGGCCCAGCCGGGGCGGACGTCGGGCAGGAAGAGCAGCAACGGGATGCCGCGCCGCCGCGCCGCACGCCCAACCGGCGCGGCCGCGTACCCACCCGTGGCGAAGACGGCCTGCGGGGCGTCGCGGTCGAGCCAGCGCAGCGACTGACGGTATCCGAGCGCGAGCTGGATCGCGCCGCGCGCCATGCGCCACGGCGAGCGTGACCGCACCGGCGCCGCGCGCACCTCGCGGTACTCGAAGCCCGCGGCCTCGGCGACCGCGCGTTCGGGGCCGCGGGGGGTGCCGTAGTAGAACAGCTCGACGTCGGCGCGCTCGCGCAGGCGCTCGGCCACCGCCACCGATGGGTAGGCGTGGCCGCCGGTACCGCCGCCGGTGAGCACGAACTTCATCGCGGTGCCGCCGTCGCGCGGCGGCGTCCCTTCTCTGACTCGCGCACGACGCCGCGCGAGGGCGGCTCGTTGGCGGGGTCATCGAGCGAGGCGTAGCGCGAGACGGAGAGCAGCACGCCGATCGCGGTGAGCGTCACGGCTAGCGACGAGCCGCCGTAGGAGAGGAAGGGGAGCGTGATGCCGGTGAGCGGGATCGAGCGCGTCACGCCGCCGACGTTGATGAGTACCTGGAGCGCGATCCACATCAGGATGCCGGCTACGAGGAGCGAGCCGAACGGGTCGGCTGCGCGCTGCATGATGCGCAGCCCCCGCCACAGCAGCAGCGCGAACAGCAGCAACACCACGGTCACGCCGATGAACCCGAGCTCCTCGCCGATGATCGAGAGTATGCCGTCGGTGTGCGCGGCCGGGACGAAGAAGAACTTCTGCCGTGACACGCCCAGGCCAAGGCCCGTCCAACCGCCGGAGCCGAGTGCGATGAGCATCTGCAGCGTCTGGAAGCCGAAGCCCTCGGGGTCGGACTCGGCGGAGGTGAAGGAGAGGATGCGCGTCATCCCGTAGCCTCCGGCGACGACGAACGCAGCGGTGAACCCGACCGCCGTGGCCCCGAGCGCCAGGAGGTGCGTCAGGCGTGCGCCGGAGACGAAGAACAGCGTCCCCGTGATCGCCGCGATCAGGAGCGCCGTGCCCAGGTCTGGTTCGAGCAGGACGAGCGCCGTCACCAGCGCGACCATGCTGACGAACGGCACCACGCCGAGCGCGAAGTCACGCACCGTCGGGCCCTTCGCAGCCAGCCAGGCCGCGAGGTAGACGATGACCGCGAGCTTCGCGAGCTCGCTTGGCTGGCCCGAGAGCGGGCCGATCTCGATCCAGCGCGTCGGTCCGCCCTCGGCCGCACTCACCCCGATGCCCGGCACGAGCGCTGCGCCGAGGCCCGCGAGAGCGACCAGCATGAGCAGCGGGCTCACGCGCCGGAGCCAGCGGTAGTCGATAAGGCTCGCGGCGAGCAGGCCGACGCAGCCGACTCCCGCCCAGATCATCTGGCGCTTGATATAGAAGTCCGAGTCGCCGTGCGCGGCGTACCCCAGCGCGTACGAGGCGGAGTAGACCGCAATCAGCCCGATGATGAGCAGCATGAGCACGATCGTGAGCAGCACCCAGTCGGGCCCGTGGCGCTTCGTCGTGGCGGGCGGGCGGGCGCTCACGATGCGCCTCCGGTCACTGCCTCGACGGCCGCGCGGAACGCGGCGCCGCGCTGCTCGAAGTTGCGGTATGCGTCGAACGAAGTGCCGGCGGGCGAACACAGCACGACATCCCCGTCGCGCGCCACCGCCGCCGCGGCGTCGACGGCCGCCTCGATGTCGTCGACCGTGCGGAGCGCGGGCCGGTCGCCGTCGCGCGCCGCGCGGATGGCGTCGAGGAACGCGGGGCCGGCCTCGCCGAAGCCGATCACCGCACGGCAGCGCGTGACAGCCTCGCGGGCAAGCTCGCTGAGCGGAAGGTGCTTGTCGCGCCCGCCGAGGAGCAGCACGGCGGGCTCGTCGAAGGCGCGCAGTCCGGCCAGCGTCCGCTCGGGCGTCGTGGCGATGGAGTCGTTGACCCACGTCACGCCGTGCGCCTGCGCCACCACCTCGAGGCGATGGGGGACGCCGCGGAACGCGCCGATAGCGCGGGCGGCCGCCTCGTCCTCGACGCCAAGCTGCGCCGCGACGCCGACGGCCGAGACGACGTTGGCGACGTTATGGTCGCCTCGCAGCGGGATCGCCTCGCGCTCGATCACGGCGTGCTCGCGCCCGTCCTCGACGCGCACAACCATGCCAGCTGAGACGGTCGCGCCGTCGCCGGGCAGCGCACGCTCGACGGAGGTGTAGCGCACGAGGCCCGGCGCCTCCTCCGCGAAGCCGTGGGAGACCTCGTCGTCGATGTGGAACACGGCAATGTCGTCGGGCTGCTGGAACTCGAAGATGCGCCGCTTGAGCCCCACGTACGAGGACCACGAGTAGGCGTCGAGGTGGTTGGGGGTGACGTTCGTCACGCAGGCGATGTGCGGGCTCTGCTCCACGGACTCAAGCTGCGTGTGCGACAGCTCCAGGACGACGCGGGTCGTGGACTCGATGCGTTCGAGGAGACCGAGCAGGCCGACGCCGATGTTGCCGCCAACGACATAATCCGCGTTGGACGCCTCGAGCATCGCGCCCACGAGGGCGGTGGTGGTGGTCTTGCCCGATGAGCCGGTGATGCCGGCGACCGGCGCGGGGCAGGATTCCAGAAAGAGCCGGGTCATCGACGAGATCGGCACGCCGGCCCGGCGCGCCGCTCGCAGTGCGGGCAGGTCCGGGGGCACGCCCTGCGAGACGAAGACCGTGTCCGCGCCGACCATGTCCTCTTCGCGGTTCGCGCCCAGTGAGAAGGCCACCCCAAGGTCGGCGATGGCGTCGAGGGCGTCGCCGAGCTGATCGGCAGGGCGGGCGTCGGAGACGGTGACGTGGGCCCCGCGCGGCGCGAGGAATCGAACGAGGTCGATTCCTTCAATGCCGAGGCCGACGACGGTCACGCGGGTACCCTCGTAGTTATGATCAGGCGCCAACGCACCTTTATGGTTTCCGTACATGCTTATATCACACAGCCAGTGCCAGTGCGACGCCGACCATCGCGCCGGCGAACGCAAATAGCCATAACCGCAGGACGACCTGCGGCTCGCTCCACCCGATGAGCTCCATGTGGTGATGCAGCGGCGTCATGCGGAAGAAGCGCCGCCCGCCCGTGGTCTGGAAGTACGCGATCTGGATGAGCGTCGAGCCCGCCTCGATGACGAACACGATCCCGATGATCGGCAGCAGCAGCCAGTGCCCCGTCATGAGCGCCACCGTGGCGAGCGACGCCCCGAGCGGCAGCGCACCGGTGTCGCCCATGAATAGCGAGGCGGGATGGGCGTTGTACCAGAGGAACCCCAGCAGCGCCCCGGTGACCGTGAACGAGAACGTCGCGAGGAACGCCTGCTCCTGCAGAAACGCGATGATCCCGTACGCCGCGAACGCGACGGCGGCGGTGCCGCCGAGGAGCCCGTCGAGGCCATCGGTGATCGAGACCGCGCTCGTCGTGGCGATCATCGTGACCACAGCGATCGGGATGTAGAAGAGCCCGAGCTCGTACCCGCCCAGCCACGGCACGTTCACGCTGCGCGCCTCGAGCAGGAAGTAGAGGATCAGCGACACCGATACGGCGAGCCCGAGCATGTACGCGAACTTCAACCGCCAGGTCAGCGCTCGCCACCGCGGGAAGCGCTCGACCAGCGTCCCCATGTCGTCGAGCGCGCCGACGATGAGCCCGGAGATCACGACGCCGAGCGGCAGCAGGATGCTGAGCCGGTCAAAGAGGTTCGTTGGGATCGTCACGATCGCGACCGCGCCGAAGATGAGCAGGCCGCCCATGGTGGGCGTGCCGGCCTTCACGTCGTGTGTCGAGGGGCCGTCCTCGGAGATGGCCTTGCCGATCCGCTGGCGGACGAGCCAGCGCACGACCCATCCGCCGCCGAGCAGGGCGACCACGAATGCGGCGCTCCCGGTGAGCAATGCATCCGTCATGGCCCGGCCTCTCCGGCTGCATCGGCGCCAGGCGTGCTCGATGAGCGCCCGCCAAGTTGCGATTCCACCTCGGCTACCACCGTCTCCAGTGCGAGTGCGCGCGATCCCTTCACGAGCAGCGCGTCGCCCGGTTGCAGCACGGCGAGCAGCGCTCGCGCCGCAGCCGACTTCGAGTCGACATGCTCGGCGCTCGCCAGCCCGCAACCCTGCGCCGCCTGCGCGATGTGTGACGCGAGGTCGCCGACGGTGAACAGTACGTCGGTCACTCCGGCGGCGCGCCTCCCCACCTCGTCGTGCGAGGACTCGGCGAGGTCGCCGAGCTCGAGCATGTCACCAAGTAGCGCGAGCTTGCGCCCGGGCATCTCGGCCAGCAGGTCGAGCGCGGCGAGCGTGGCCGCCGGGCTTGCGTTGTAGGTGTCGTCCAGCAGCGTGATGCCGCCCGGCAACGCGCGGACCGTCAGCCGCAGCGGCACGTCGAGCGCCTCGAGGGCCGCGCAGACCTCGTCGAGCGGCACGTCCTCGACGAGCCCGGCCGCGGCGGCGGCGAGCACGTTCGGCAGCAGATGAGCGCCGGGGAGTGGCAAGCGTACGCGCCGCTGCTCGCCCTGGGCGTGCAGGGTGAAGGCGAAGCCATCCGCCCCCAGCGGTTCGAGGTCCGCGCCGCGCACGTCTGCGTCCTCGCCCGTCCCGAAGCGCGTGACCATCGCGGCGGTGTGACCGGACATCGCGGCCACGACCGGGTCGTCGATGTTCAGCAGCGCGTGGCCGTCCGGCGGCAGCGCCTCGACCAGCTCGCGCTTGGCGCGCGCGATGGCGTCGAGCGAGCCGGCGCGTTCGAGGTGCACCGGCCCCACGTTGAGCACGATGCCGACGCGCGGCCGCGTCCAGGTGCAGAGCAGCGCGATCTCGGCGGTGGTGTACATGCCGTGCTCGATGACTGCCCGCTCGGTCTCCGGGCGCAGTTCGAGCAAGCAGAGCGGCACGCCGATCTCATTGTTGTAGTTGAGTTCGCTCGCCTGCACGCGGTAGCGCCTCGACAGCACCGAAGCAGCCATGAGCTTGGTTGTCGTCTTCCCGACGTTGCCCGTCACGCCCACGACCTCGGTCGCCGGGAGGGCGTCGCGCCACGCGGCGGCCAGCGCCTGCAACGCGGCGAGGGGGTCTTCGACCACGAACAGCGTGGCGCTGCCGAATGTCGATGCGCCCGGGGGCAGCGCTCCGGCGAGGACGCCCGCGGCGCCGCGCCGGACGGCGTCGGCGGCGAACTCGGCGCCGTCGGCGTGCTCGCCGGGCAGCCCGACGAACAGGTCGCCGGGTCCGGCGCGCCGCGAGTCGATGACGGCGCGTGTGAAGCGCGCGCCGGGACCGCGCTGCTCTCGCAACCGGCCCGCCAGCACGTCGGCCACGAACGCCGTGTCGAGCTCGGGTGCCGTCACGGGGCGGCCACCTGTGGTTGCGTGATCGGTACGTTCAGGTAGTCGAGGACGTCGGCGGCGATGCGAGCGAACACGGGCGCGGCTACCAGGCCGCCGAGGTTCGAGTTCGCGGACGGCCGGTCGATCTTCACCAGGACGGTGACGCGCGGGTCCCCGTAGGGGACGAACCCGGCGAACGAAGCGATCGTCGACTCGAAGTCATAGCCCTCGGCGGTGGAGAGCAGCGTGGTGCCGGTCTTGCCGGCCACCTGGTATCCCTCGACGCGAGCGAGGTGGTACGGCACGTTGTCGACGACGTCGTGCATCATCTGCGCGACAGTCTGCGCGGTCTGTGCCGTCACGACCTGCCGGACGGCGACGGGCTGCAGGCGGCGCACACCGTCGCGTGTGGCGATTTGCGCGACGATCTGAGGCTGGATCAGGGCGCCGTTGTTGGCAAAGACGTTGACGGCGGTGATCGCCTGTAACGGCGTGACCGCCAGTCCCTGGCCGTACGAGTTCGTCGCCAGGTCCACCGGGTACCACTCGTCGTCGGTCGGGTGCCGGACCAGTCCCCTGGCCTCGCCCGTGAGCCCGATGTGGGTGCGCTCACCGATGCCGAAGCGCGCAAGGTAGTCGTAGAAGTGCCGCGGGCCGATCTGCTGGGACAGCCAGGCCGAGCCGGTGTTGAGCGAGTGTTGCAGGTACTCGGTCATCGTCACCTCACCATAGGCAGTGAAGTTCCAGTTACGGATCGTGGCGCCTGTGACGTGCATGACGCCCTCGTCCACATACGTGCTGTCGGGCGTCACGAGCCCGAGGTCGATGGCCATGGCCGTGGTCAACGTCTTGAAGACCGATCCCGGCTCGTACAGGTCGGTGATGGAGCGGTTGCGGACGAGGTCGCTGAGGTCCTCCGCGTTGAGGTCGAGCGTCGAGAGCCGCACGGTCGGCAGCGAAGCCATGGCAAGGATCGCGCCGGTGTGGGACTCCATAATGATGATGGTGCCGCCGGTCGCAGCGTTCTCCTCGACGGCTCTCGCGAGCTCGCGCTCCGCGATGGCCTGGATGAAGCGGTCGATGGTCAGTTGCACGTCGCCGCCGCTGAGCGGGACGCGGGTGGTGGGCTGCACGAACGAGATCGGGCGACCGAGCGGATCCTCCTCGCCGACAACAAGGCCCGGGTGCCCTCGCAACACGTGGTCGAAGTCGGCCTCCACGCCCCACAGCCCGCTACCGTCGAGGCCGACGTAGCCGATGATCGGCCCGGCGAGCTCGCGCTCGGCGTAGACACGACGCGAGCTCGGCAGCAGGCGCACACCCCACATCCCGGCCTCGCGTAGCTCACGCCCGTACTCGTACTCGAGGAGCCGCAGGACGGGCACGTCGCCAATCGACCGCGAGGTACCGAGCGCGAAGAGCTCGTCGGGATCGAGCTGGAGCGCGACGCCGAGCTGAGCGGCAGCGACGCGTGCGCGGTCTCGGTCACGCCACAGGAACGTGTCGATGTAGACGTCCCAGGTGTCGATGGAGGTGGCGAGGGGGTACCCGGTGGCGTCGAGGATGGCGCCGCGGCTCGCTGGCACCTGGGCCACGCCGACGCGGGCGGCCGCGGCTTCCTCGATGTACTGTTCGTGGCCGCCGATCTGGATGATTGCGAGCCGCACGAGCAGGGCTGCGAAACCGGCGACCATGAGCGTCGCGAGCAGCCAGTGCCGCCACGTCAGGTGGTTCGGTCGTACCGCATCGCGCTGCTGTGCGGGCACGAGCGTCCTCCCGGCCGCGCCGCCCACCTTCGGAGCACGGGCGCCGCGGTGCAGCACATCGACGCCGGGGCTACTCGAGCCCGGGCACGTCCCAGAGCATCCGCGACCACCATGGTTCGAGTGGGGCCGGCGGCTCCGGGGCCGGTCGCACGTAGCGTTCCGGCATCGGCGCGACGTCCGGCGCGGGGACGCCGACGGCGATCCGCAGGGTGTCGTCGGGCCGCACCATGCCGAGCCTGCCGGTAGCCGCGGCGTGCACGGTCTCGAGGTTGGTCATCTGTGCAATCTCGGCCTCGCGCAGCCGCACCTCGACGGCCAGCTCGGCGCTCTGCTGCTGCAACTGGCGCAGCTCGTACCCCGAAGCAGCGATGCGGCTGCTCTGCAGCACCTGCAGCGAGCCGATGGCGGCGAGGCTGATGAGCGCGGCCAGCGCCAGGAGGAGGGAGAAACCGCGCAGCAGACGTCCTGCGACGCTGCTGCGCGGCCTGGGGAGCAATTGAGCCTTCCGGCGGATCCGTGCTGTGTATGTCGAACTCGCGGCGGGACCGGCGGGACGCCCATACCCGGCGCCGACCTGTGGTGCTCCCAGCGCAGTCATCAGGCTGCCGCCTGCCCCAGCGCCTCCGCCACGCGGAGGCGTGCCGAGCGTGCTCGCGGGTTGCGTGCGACCTCGTCGGCGCCGGGCTTGCGCACGCGCTTCGTGACCCGCCGCAGCGTGGCGACGTGGTCGCAGACGCAGATGGGCGTGCGCGGCGGGCAGATGCACTCCGTCGAGTCGCGCCGGAAGTGCTCCTTCGCCACGCGGTCCTCCAGGGAGTGAAAGGCGAGCACGGCGATGCGCGCGCCCGCGCCGCCGAGCAGGCTGCAAGCCGCGGAAAGGGTGTCGGCCAGGAAGTCCATCTCCTGGTTCACCACAATCCGCAGGGCCTGGAACGTCAGAGTGGCGGGGTGATGATGACGTTCCCGACCCCTGCCTGCAGCCTGCTCGACGGCGCGGACCAAATCGCTCGTCGTATGCAGCGGACGCCGGGCCACGATCGCCCGTGCGATTGCGCGCGCCCGGCGCTCCTCGCCGTAGCGGCGGATGAGATCCGCCAGCTCGGCCTCCTCGTACTCGTTGACGATGTCCTCAGCGGTCACTTCCCCGTCCGGATCCATGCGCATGTCCAGCGGCTCGTCGCGCTGGAACGAGAAGCCGCGCCCTGGAGCGTCGAGTTGCAGCGACGAGACGCCGAGGTCGAACAGCACGCCGCTGACCTGCTCGAACCCGTGCTCGCTCGCGATCTCGGCGATCTCGGCGTGATGCCCGCGCACGAGCACCACGGCGTCGCCGAACTGTGCGAGCCGCTCGCCGGCGATCGCCAGCGCGTGCGGGTCGAGGTCGATGCCGAGCAGCGCCCCATCCGGCTGCGCCGCGCCGAGGATCGCCTCGGCGTGGCCGCCGAGGCCGATTGTCGCGTCGATGTAGCGACCGCCCGGCCGGACGTCGAGGCCGTCGAGCACCTCGGTGACCATGACGGGGTCGTGGCGGGGCGAGGCTGCGGTGTTGGCGGTCATGCCCCTGCGCCCTCGCTCTCCGTCTCGGCCACCGCTCGTTCGGCTGCCCAGCGTTCCGGATCCCAGATCTCGATGTAGTCGCCGAGGCCGACCAGGCTCACTCGCCCGTCGAGCCCGACTTGTTCTCGCATTTCCTGTGGGACCAGGATCCGGCCCTGCCGGTCGAGGTCCACGTGCTGCGCGTCCGGGAGGAACATGCGCCGGCGGCGACGGTCGCCGCGGAGCTGTGTTCCCGATGTCCCCAGGCGCTGCTCCGTCTCCGCTTCGAAGCCTTGCTGTGAGTAGAGCTCCAGGCAGCCATCCTCGGCCGGCCTGAGTACCCCGCCGTCCACCAGCTCCCGTCGGAAGACGGCGGGAACCGCGACCCGGCCCCGGTCGTCCATCGAGTGCTCGAAGGTGCCGTAGAGATACACGGCTTGCCCCCGGATGGGGTGGCATGGGTGTGCCCCATTTCCCCCCACAACGCACCCAGAGACTACCATGCGCCCCATCGCGTAGCAACGATGTCCCATGCCGCACGTTTGCTACGATCGTTCCGGGAGACTGCGATGACCGAACAGGCCACCCTCGGACGCGCCGCCGTGCTGACCGTGAGCGATCGCGCCGCGGCCGGGTCATTCGTCGACACCGCCGGGCCCGCCGTGGCCGCAATGCTCCGCGACGCGGGCTTCGAGGCAGGGGACGCGGACGTGCTCCCCGACAACCCCGACGCGATCGCCGCCTGGCTGCGACGCCAGGCGGACGACGAGCGCGTCGCGCTCGCCGTGACCGCCGGCGGCACCGGGCTCGGGCCGCGCGACCGCACGCCGCAGGCGACGGAGAGCGTGCTCGACTACCGCGTCGACGGCATCGCCGAGGCGATGCGCGCAGCCTCGATCGCGATCGTGCCGACGGCGATGCTGTCCCGCGCCGTCGCCGGCGTGCGGGGGAGCACGCTGATCCTCAACCTGCCGGGCAGCGAGCGCGGAGCGCGTGAGAACCTCGAGGTGGTGTTGCCCGTCCTCGCCCACGCGGTCACGCAGCTTGCCGGTGACGCCGAGCCCTCGCCGCCCACCGGCACACACGGCCGCGGCTAACGGCAGCGCAGCCTCGATGCGGCTCGACATTCTCACGCTGTTCCCGGGCATCTTTAGTGGCCCGCTCGACGAGACCATCCTCCGACGCGCGATCGACGCCGGCCTCGTCGAGGTGGAGCTGCACGACCTGCGCGAGTGGGCCACCGACCGCCACCGCACTGTCGACGACTACCCGTTCGGTGGCGGCCCCGGCATGGTGATGAAGCCCGAGCCGATCTTCGCCGCGGTCGAGGCGATCCAGCCGCTCGCGGAGCCTGAGGCGCCGGTCGTGTTGATGACCCCGCAGGGTCGCCGGCTCGACCACGCACTCGCCGTCGAGCTCGCCGCGCACCCGCGTCTGCTCGTCGTGTGCGGCCGTTACGAGGGGGTAGACGAGCGCGTACGCGAGCACCTCGTGGACATCGAGGTGTCGGTCGCCGACGTCGTGGTTTCCGGTGGCGAATTGCCGGCGCTGTTGCTGATCGACGCGCTGGTGCGGCGCGTGCCGGGTGTGCTGGGTGGAGAGGGGTCGCTCACCGAGGAGTCGTTCGAGGGCGGCCTGCTCGAGTACCCGCAGTACACGCGCCCGGCCGAGTTCCGCGGGTGGACGCCGCCCGACGTGCTCCTGTCCGGCCACCACGCGGAGATCGCGAAGTGGCGTCGTCGCCAGCGCCTCGCGCGCACGCGCGAGCGCCGAGCAGACCTCCTTGATGCCGCCGAACTCAGCGATGAGGACCGCGCGTGGCTCGACGCCAACCCGGAGCCACCCCTAGACTGAATGGCCGACCAGTACACCGCAGCACGCGAGCACACGATGACCATCGATCTGCGCGACCTCGCGCCCGCCCGCAATGACACCATTCCCGACTTCCGCGCGGGCGACAACGTCGCCGTACACGTGCGCGTAGTCGAGGGCGACCGCGAACGCATCCAGGTGTTCGAGGGCACCGTGCTGCGCGTGCGCAAGGGCTACAACGGTAGCTTCACCGTGCGCCGCATCTCGTCCGGCGTGGGCGTCGAGCGCACCTTCCCGTTTAACGGCAAGCGCGTCGACAGGGTCGAGGTGACACGTCGGGGCCGTGTCCGCCGCTCGCGGCTGTACTACCTGCGGGGCCGCACGGGCCGCGCCGCGCGCGTGCGGGAAGCCCGCCGGCGGTAAGCCGCTTCGGGCCGCTACTCCGAGACTGCCAGCACTATCAGGCCGATCAGGCCGATCGCCAGGATGCCACCAAGCATCGTGCCGACCATCGTCCGGATCATTCGACGCTCCATCGCGTCCAGGTGGTCCAGGAAGCTATCCCGGAATTCGTGGAGGGTCGCGCGGAGCGCCTCCAACTCGCATCGAACGAGCGCGCCAGCATCGAGTTCGCCACAGGCGTCGGGCGTCATGGTGCGGTGTCGTCTCCGTCAGCGCGGCAGCATAACGTCACGCTAGCACAAAATAGGCCGCAGCGAACATCCGTTTTGTTGTGAGCCCGTACGGGCTCGCTTCGTATCATCGACGCATGACCACCCAACCGTCCGGCGAGGCTCGCGCGCGCTTTGTGCAGGTGGCCGTCAACGCCGGGCGGCCGACGTTCATGACCTTCTCGTACCGCGTCCCGCAGGGTCGCGAGGTTGAGCCGGGCGAGGTTGTGCACGTCCCGTTCGGCCGCCAGGAGCTCCAGGGCGTGGTCGTCGAGGACCCCACAGACCTCCCCGGCTACCCCGGCGACATCCGCGAGCTGCTCCCTCCGGTCGAGGGCGCTCCACGCCTCGACGAGACACAGCTGCAACTGGCGTCGTGGATCGCCGAGTACTACCTCGCACCGCCGTGGGAGGCGCATGCGCTCATGCTGCCACCCGGCGCGGGCGAGCGTCCGCGGACGTTCGTCGTGCGGGGTGAGGCCGAGCGCCCGGCGACACTCTCCGAGCGCCAGGGACTGCTCTACGGGTTGCTCGACGAGACACCACGCGAGGTCGGCGATCTCCGTTCGGCGGTCGGTGCGCGAGGCTTCGACGCGACCCTCGGCGCGCTCGTGCGGCGTGGCCTGGCCGAGCGACGCTACGAACTCGCGAGGCCGCGCGGGCGGCCCCGCGTGGTCGAGGTCGTCCGGCTCGCGGTCGAGGCCGAGCGTGCGCGCACGTTCGCGGCGGGTATCGAGGGGCGGCGAGCCTCCCGCCGCGCTCGGGCGCTCCGCGCACTCCTCGATGCCGATGGCGATGCGATGCCGTTCGACGAGCTGGGGCGGATCGCACGCGGAGCGCCGGCGGTGGAGACGCTGATCTCCGACGGTCTGCTGGAGGTCGATGGGCAGCGCAACGTCCGGCTCGCCCTCGATCCCGCTGCCGCCGAGGGCCGCATCCGCGAGCTGACGCGCACGCGCGCGCAAGCCGCAGGCGCGTCGCTGCTCGAACGCCTCGCCGAGGAGCCGGGCGTCGAGTTGCGTGTGAGCGAGCTCGCGCGCGAGTTCGGAGCCGGAGTGGGCGAGGCGGTCGGCCACCTGCGCGACGCCGGGCTCATCGACGTTGCCGAGATGCTCGACGAGCGCGACCCGTTGCGCGACCTCGATGTGGCCGCGCGGCCACCGGCCGAGCTGCTGCACGAGCAGCAGCGAGCGGGCGCGGCCATCCGCGCGGCGATCAACCGTGCCGACGGCGCCAGACTGCTCCTCAACGGCGTCACCGGTAGCGGCAAGACCGAGGTGTACCTGGACGCACTCGCGCACGCGGTGAGCCTCGGACGTCGAGGGATCGTGCTCGTGCCGGAGATCGCGCTCACGCCGCAGACCGTGCGGCGCTTCGCGGAGCGCTTCCCCGGTCGCGTGGGCGTCCTGCACTCCGGGCTCTCACTCGGCGAGGCGTACGACCAGTGGACGCAGATCGCCGACGGCAAGTTCGACGTCGTGATCGGTTCGCGCTCGGCCATCTTCGCGCCGCAACCCGACCTCGGGCTGATCGTCGTCGACGAGGCGCACGAGTGGACCTACAAGCAGAACGACCCCGCCCCGCGATACGACGCGCGCACTGTCGCGGGACGCCTCGGCCAGCTCACCGGCGCGGCCGTGGTCCTCGGGACCGCCACCCCGGACGCCGAGCGCTGGTACGCGGCTGCCGAGGGGCACATCGAGCGCCTCGACCTGCCGCGCCGACTGCGAGCGGTGCGCCAGCCCGGCGGTGAGGTGCAGTTGTGGCCCGACGAGACGCTGCCGGAGATCGAAGTCGTCGACGTGCGCGGGGCGCGAGAACTGCTGTCGGGGAGGCTCGCCGAGGCGATCGGGCACGCCCTCGACCGTGATGAGCAGGCGCTGCTGTTCCTCAACCGGCGCGGTCTCGCGGGCTTCCTGCTCTGCGCGCGCGGGCACTCGCCGGCCTGCCCGAGTTGCGATGTCTCGCTCGCGTTGCACCACCCCCGCGAGGCGGAACCTGGCGCCGTGGGACGCCTGATCTGTCACCAGTGCAGCCGCTCGCGGCCGGCACAGCCCCGATGCGAGGAGTGCGGGGGCGCGCTCCGTCCCGCGCAGGCCGGCACGCAGGCCGTGGAGCGCGAGGTGCGACGGCTGTTCCCGACCGCCCGCATCGTGCGCTGGGACCGCGACACGGCGCGGCGGCAGGCCGACCACGACGCGATCCTCGGCCAGCTCCAGCGGCACGAGGCCGACGTGCTGGTCGGCACGCAGATGATTGCCAAGGGCCTCGACCTCCCGCTCGTCACAGTCGTCGGCGTCGTGCTCGCGGACTACGGGCTGCGGTCGGGCGACTTCCGCGCGCGCGAGCGCACGTTCCAGCTCCTGACCCAGGTCGCGGGCCGTGCGGGGCGCGCCGACCTGCACGGGCGGGCCATCGTCCAGACCCTCGCGCCCGACGACCGAGTCGTCGAGGCCGTCGCGGACTACGACGCAGACGGGTTCTTCGAGGAGGAGCTGCGCTGGCGTGCCGAGTTCCGTTACCCCCCGTTCACCCGGCTCGCGCGGCTCGTCTTCGGCCACACCAACGCCACCTTCGCGGTCGAGGAGGCGCACCGCATGCGCGACGAACTGCGTCGTGTCGCGGCGGGGCTGCCGGGCGTCGACGTGCTCGGCCCGGCGCCACCGCAGATCGCACGCCGGCGGGGGCGTCACCGCTGGGCGGTGCTCGTCCGCGCGCCCGACCCCGGCGAGGTGCTGCGCGAGGTCGAGCTACCGGTCGGCTGGGCGGTGGACGTCGATCCGGTGCTGCTCGATTGAGCACCGGCGCAGGGGCGCGGACGCTTGCGGGGATGTCGTCTAGAATCGTCCCGCTGCGAGCACGCCGTTTGCGCCGACCACAGCAGGAGCCAGCGCTGACCGTCCGACCTATCCGCTACCTCGGCGACCCGGTGCTGCGCCGACGCGCCAGTGAGGTGCCACACATCGACGACTCGATTCGTGCCCTCGTCGACGACATGATCGAGTCGATGTACGCCGCCGACGGCGTCGGCCTCGCCGCCCCGCAGATCGGCGTCGGGCTGCGCATCGTCGTGCTGGGCATGCCCGATGAGGATCCCGTGCCGATCATCAACCCCGTCATCGTCGAACGCACGGGTCAGCGCGAGCTCGAGGGCGAAGGGTGTCTCTCGGTGCCGGGATACCGCGGCAGCGTCACGCGCTCACAGGCGGTGACGGTCGAGGGGTTGGACGTTGACGGGCGCACGTTCCGGATCGCTGCCTGCGACAACCTGCTCGCGCAGGCCATCGAGCACGAGGTCGACCACGTCAACGGCCTCCTCTACGTCGACCGCCTGACCAGTATCGACACGCTGATGAAGCTCGAGAGGGGCGACTGGGGCCCGGACGGGGCCGATGGAGCACCGGACGAGGACGAGGGCGACTGATGGAGTTCTTCATCGCGCTGCTGTTCGTCGTTGCGGCGTTCTACTTCATCCTGTTACGGCCGGTGATGCACCAGCAGCGCCGCCGCCGCCGCGACCTCGCCGGCCTCGACGTTGGCGACGACGTACTGACGACCGGGGGGTTCTACGCGACCGTGCGCGCGATCCGCACCATGGAGGACGGGCCACAGGAGATCATGCTCGAGGTCGCGCCCGGCGTGGAGCTGCGCGCGACGCCTGATGCCATCCAGTCCGTGACTCCCGCTCCCGAGGGCGACGGGTCTCCAGATGAGACGGACGCCGTCTAGGTGCGAGGCAGACCGACCCCGTGATCAGACGCATCTTCCCGCTGTTCGGCCTCTTCGTGCTCGCCGCGAGCTCGCTGTACGTGGTGTGGCCCTCGGAGCCCGACAAGTGGCTCCCGTCCGCCGTCCCGTGGCCTGAGGGGCGCGGCGTCACCATCGGCAACTTCGAGCGCAAGACGATCCGCCTCGGCCTCGACCTGCAGGGCGGCTCGCGTTTGCTGCTCCAGGCGTCACTGCCGGAGGGCGCCGAGGGCGACATCGAGGACGGGATCGAGGGCGCGCTGAGCGTGCTGCGCCGTCGCGTTGACGCCTCGGGCGTTGCGGAAGCAGAGGTGACTCGGCAGGGCGAGCGCAACATCTCGATCCAGCTCCCCGGACTCGAACCCGACGAGGCCCGCGAGCTACTCGGGCGCACCGCGCTGCTCCAGTTCTGCGAGGCCGCGGGCGACCTCGGCGGCGGCACACCGTGTGACGATGCCGGCCAGTGGGTGCAGTCAGAGGGCCTGCTCGACGGTGCGCCGACTGCGCTCAGCGGGCGGTTCCTGCGCCCCAACTCGTTTGTCGGGGCTGACCCGCTCGGTAACCCGGTGGTGCAGTTCGAGTGGACCAACGAGGGCGCGATCCTCTCCGAGCAGGTCACGACGAGGCTCGTCGGCCAGCAGCTCGCGATCTTCCTCGACAACGAGCTGCTCTCGGCCCCCGTCGTACGCGCGGTGATCACGGACTCCGGAATCATCGACGGCATGCCGCTGACCTCTCTCGACGGGCGCACCGGCGCCCGCGAGCTGGTCGTGCAGCTCAATTCCGGTGCACTGCCCGTGCAACTGACGGTGCTCCAGGAGCAGGAAGTCGACGCGACGCTCGGCGAGGACTCGGTGCAGCGCTCGGTGCTGGCCGGTGAGATCGGCCTGTTGCTCGTCGCGCTGTTCATGATCCTGTACTACCGGACGCCGGGATTCCTGGCAGCCGTGGCGCTGCTCGTCTACACGCTGCTCACGATGGCTGTGTTCAAGCTCATCCCGGTCACGCTCAACCTCGCCGGGATCGCGGCGTTCGTGCTCTCGGTTGGTATGGCCGTCGACGCGAACATCCTGATCTTCGAGCGGATGAAGGAGGAGCTACGCGCCGGTCGCGCGTACCGCACGGCGCTCGACGCCGGATTCGCGCGGGCGTGGTCCTCGATCCGCGACTCCAACGTGAGCACGCTCATCACCTGCTTCATCCTCTTCATCCTCGGCGGCGGCCTCGAAGTGCCAGGCCTCGGCGCGTTCGAGGCGCCGCTCGTGCAGGGCTTCGCCGTCACGCTGGCCGTGGGCGTGCTCGTCTCGATGTTCTCGGCGATCACCGTCACCCGCACGCTCATGAAGGCGCTGGGTGGCACCCGACTTGCGCAGCAGCCCGACTTGCTCGGCACGGGCGTGCGCTCCTACCGGAGCGCGCGTGGTAGGGCCGAGGGGTAGGCGGCGCCGATGCAATCCCTGGACCTCGTCGGCACTCGCAAGTGGTTCTTCGCGGTCAGCGGGGCGATTGTCGTCGCCTCGCTCGTGCTCCTCGCGATTCCGCCCACGCTGCGACCCGGCATCGAGTTCACCGCCGGCACAACGACGCTTGTGCGCTTCGACCGTGAAGTCGACCAGGCCGCGTTGCGCGCGGCCTACGCCGACCTCGACCACCCCGAGGCGCGTATTCAGTCGACGGGCGACCGCGAGTACCTGATCCGCACGAGCGAGCTGCGCGTCCCCGACAGCGCATTGATCGAGATCAACCCCACGGTCACCCCGGAAGACGTACCGACCGCAGAACTCGGCACGGTGCTCCTCGGCGCCGAGGGCGCTGAGGGCGAGGTCGCGTTGCGCGTGTTCGACCGGAGTCCCGCGATCTGCGACTTCGGCGATGAGATCGAGCGCTTCCCCGCGGGTACCGAGGCCGCCGTGTTCGAGGAGGTGCGAGATACGGACTGCGCGGCGGCGGACGACGAGGCGACAACAGAGCCGGACGAAGGAGCCGAGGACGCCGAGACGGACGCGACTTCAGACGATCCCGCTGAGGAGCCTGACCCCACCGACACCGACACAGAGACGGACGCAGCAGACGCTACCGACGAGGAGCCGGTCGAGGACGACGGTGAACTCCTCGCCTACCGCATACAGGTCGGCGGGCCCGACGGTCCGACAGGCTTCGTCGCGCCGGCCGACACGCACGGATTCCTCGCGCCCGGCGAGGGGCGGCCGGAGCCGGAGACGCCCGCCGAGGACCTCGGCGAACGCGGCGAGATCGAGGACGCGCTGGAGCAGCAGTTCGGGAACTTCGAGGTGCTCGAGTTCGCCGCGGTCTCGGCCGTTGTCTCCACGCAGGCAGTGCGCAACGCGACCATCGCCGTGGGCGTCGCGGCTGTCTTCATCATGGCCTACATCGTCTTCGCGTTCTCGAGCGTGCCGAAGCCGATGCGCTACGCCTCGGCGGCCATCGTCGCCCTGGCGCACGACACCATCATCGTCCTCGGGGCGTTCTCACTGTTCGGCAAGTTCTTCGGGACGGAGATCAACCTGATGTTCGTGACCGGCCTGCTCACCGTGATCGGATTCTCGGTGCACGACACGATCGTGATCTTCGACCGCGTGCGCGAGAACGTGCGCGTCGCACCACAGGCGAGGTTCGCGGAGAACGTGAACGCCGCGCTCGTGCAGACGCTGGGCCGCTCACTGAACACGTCGATCACGCTGGTGCTCACGATCCTCGCGCTGTTGTGGCTGGGCGGATCGACGATCCAGTCGTTCCTCGTCGTGTTGCTCGTGGGTGTGATCGCGGGGGCCTACTCGAGCATCGGGATCGCTGCGCAAGTGCTGGTGGCATGGGACGAGGGCGACTTCTCGCGGCTCATCGGCCGCTTCCGCCGTCGTCGTGAGTCCGAGGAGGAAGCTGCGGCGACGTAGCTTCAGACGAGCTAGCGCCAGCGGACGATTACGACACCGCCGAGGACCACCAGCACACCCACCACGCGCAACAGCGTCACGCGCTGTGCCTCGTTCCCGAACGCGCCGATGTGATCCATGACCAGCGCACCGCCGAGCGTCCCGGCGGTGATCGCGCTGAACAGCAACGCCACGCCTAGCTTCGGCGCCAGTGCCGCCCCACCGATGATGAACGCAGCACCGAACAGCCCGACGCCCGCCATGTAGGCGCTTGGACCGTGGAACCCGAGCACGAGCACCGCGACCGAGAGCAGGCCGATCACCGCGAAGATCCACCACCGGTCGAACGGGATCGGCAGGTCGACCATGTCGCCTCGTGCGCTGCGGATCGCGAGCACCAGGGCGATGCCGGCGACCGTGCCGAAGATCGAGAGCCAGCCAGCCTCGACCGCACCGCGGTCGCGGCCGATCGCGCCGAGCATCGCGACCTGCACCGAGGCGCCGACGCCGAGGGACAGGGCGACACTGAGCTGCAGCAGTTGCGTCACGCGGGAGTCCTCGCCAGTACGCGCTCATCCCCGCGGCGTCGGGTGACGCCGTCGCGGTCGAGGCGTTCGAGCATCGCCTGCGTGGCGCGCCGGTTGGTGCCGATGGCGTCACGCAGCTGCGCCAGCGTGGCCGAGCCCTCCGCCTCGATCAAGGCGACGACGGTCCTCGATACCTCGGCGAACGCCGCGGCAGCGAGTATCACGCCATCCCCACAGTCGACGATCTCGCCGCGGTCTTCGAGGTAGGCGGCGAGCTCCGGGTCGAGGTCGATGCGGGGCGGGCTCACGCCCCCCGCGCTGAGGGTCGCGATGGCCTCCTCGGCGGTGCGTCGCTGCGCTGCAGTCGGCTGTGGGGACCACTCCGCGCGCCGCACCCCGCCGGACTCCACTACGACGTCCGGTGCGAGCGCGGGCAAGACTGCCTCGAACGCTCGCACGTCGAGCCCGAGCCGCGATCGCAGCTCCTCGCCCGTCATCACGCGGCGCAGGGGATGCTCGCGCTCGTACGCTTCCAGGGCGCGTGCGGCGCGGGTGCGCAGCCGGGCGGCCCCGGCCGCGCTCACGTAGCGCGCCTCGCCGCCGTCCAGGCTGATCACGTCGCCCGCACCCGCGAGCGACTCGATGGACGCCGCGAGCGCGTCGGCTTCGAGGTCGGCGTGGCGCGCGAGTTCTGCGAGAGTCGCGGGCTCGATGCGTTCGAGGGCGGCGAGTGCGGCCTCGTCGGGGCTGCCCTCCGCGAGCGCGCGCAGGCGCTCGACGACCGCGGGGTCGGTGCGTCGGTGACGGTCGGTGTTCACTGCGAGCACGCGTCCACCGGCGAGCGTGCGGTCCGAGACGCGCACGACGAAGAGGTCGCCGGGTGCGGCAGCCACCGGCGGGGCGAGCTGGATCTGGCACCAGCCCTCGGTGCCTGCAGCGACCTCGTCCGCTCCGAGGATACGGAGGCGGCCCTGCGTCTCGGCCGCGCCGAGGTGCACGGTCACGCGCAGGTTGTGGCGCAGCGCGCGCCCCGGCAGCAGGCGCAAGACGGCGTCGACAGTGCGCGCGACGCCGACCTGGCCGGGTGGCGCGAGCACCTGCCCCCGACGCAGCTCGTCGGTGCCGACACCGGCGAGGTTGATCGCCACGCGCGTGCCGGGTTGTGCGTCCTCGACCTGCTGTTGGTGTGTCTGGAGCCCGCGGATGCGCGCCGAGGGGCCTCCCGGTACCGCCTCGAGCGTCTGGCCCGCTTGGAGGGTTCCGTCGAGCAGCGTCCCGGTCACCACCGTGCCGAAGCCCTGCATCGTGAAGACGCGGTCGATGCCGAAGCGCGGGCGGCCGACGTCGCGAGGCTCGGGCGTGCCCTCGAGCGCCGCGTCGAGCGCCGCCCGTAGCGCGTCGATGCCCTCGCCCGTGGCCGCCGAGGTGCGCACGATCGGTGCGCCGCCGAGCGTGGTGGGCGCGAGCTCCTCGCGCAGCTCCTCCTCCACGAGTTCGAGCCACTCCTCGTCGGGTGCGAGGTCGGTCTTCGTGAGCGCGACGATGGCGTGGCGGACGTCGAGCAGGTCGAGGATCTCGAGGTGCTCGCGGGTCTGCGGCATCACCCCCTCGTCGGCCGCGACGACGAAGAGCGCGAGGTCGATGGCGCCGACCCCGGCGAGCATGTGGCGCACGAAGCGCACGTGGCCCGGCACGTCGACGATGGAGACCTCGCGGCCCGAGGGCAGGGTCATCCAGGCGAAGCCGAGCTCGATGGTGAGCCCACGCTCGCGCTCCTCCTGCAGGCGGTCGGGGTGGATACCCGTCAGCGCCTCGATGAGCGCGGACTTGCCGTGGTCGACGTGCCCGGCGGTGCCGATGACGTACATGCAGCGAGTCTAGCCGTGATGCTCCCGAGGGGCAGTTGCCGCGTAGGCGCGCCGTGCGCGAGGCTGCGCGAGGGCGGCGAGTACACCACCGTCGGGCGGAAGGAGCACACGATGCGCATCGCAGGCACCGGGGCGGCATCGTGACCGTCGCGTTCAGCACGGACCAGATCTACTTCACGCACCAGCCGCCCGGCGGCGTCCAGCACCCGGAGCGCTCGGACCGCCTCGCGGCGATTCTCCAGCAGCTCGACACCTCCGGCCTGCTCGACCGCATGCACCACCTGCCCGAGCGCGACGCGACCGACGACGAGCTGCTGGCCGTGCACGCGCGTGACCTGCTCGTCACCGTCGACGCGCATGCCAACGCCGGCGGCGGCTGGGCAGACCCCGACACGTTCATCGGGCCGTCGTCACCGGCCGCTGCCCGCCGCGTCGCCGGTGCTGCGCTCGCGGCGACCGACGCGGTCCTCGACGGCGCCGCGACGAGCGCGTTCGTCGCTGCGCGTCCGCCCGGCCACCATGCGACGCGCGAGCGCGCCATGGGCTTCTGCCTCTACAACCAGGTCGCGGTCGCCGTGCAGGCCGCACTCGACCGCGGCGTGGAGCGCGTGGCGGTCGTGGACTGGGACCTGCACCACGGCAACGGCACGCAGGCGATCTTCGACGACGAGCCGCGCGTGCTCTACGTGAGCACGCACGCCTACCCGTTCTACCCCGGCACCGGCGCCGTCGAGGATCGAGGCGTCGGCGAGGCGGCGGGGACGATGGTCAACATCCCGCTCCCCGGGGGCGCGGGTGATGCGGCGTTCGACGCGGCCTACGGGCAGGTCGCCGTCCCGGCCCTCGAGGCGTTCGCGCCCGAGATGGTGTTCGTATCGTGCGGCTGGGACTCGCACGCGCGCGACCAACTCGGCCCGCTCGCCGTCTCGACCGCGGGTTACGCGGCCGTGGCGCGGATGATCGTCGACGCTGCCAACCGCCTCTGCGACGGCCGGCTCGTCGCGGTCCTCGAGGGTGGCTACGACGAGCACGCGCTGGCGCACTGCTCGCAGGCGCTGTGCCAACTCCTGCTCGGCGACGAGCCTTCGGCGGACCCGATGCAGGGCACCGGCAAGCCGGAACTCGTCACCAACATCGACACGGTTATAGCGGCTGCGCGCGGAGTGGCCGGGCTGAGCTAAGCGCGGGCTACTCGATCGTGCGCGACTCGCTGAGCGTGCCGTGGCGGCCGCAGGCGGGGCAGTCCTCGGGCAGCTCGGAGCGCGGCACGTCGCCGCCGAGGAGCTGCGAGAGGCCGAGCCAGATGTCGTCGCGGAGCTGGAACGAGGCTGCCACGCGGCCGCGCGGGCCGCGCGCGGCGGCGCGCAGCTCCTCCTCTACCCGTCGTTGCGCCTCGGCGGGGCTCATCGGCTTGTTCGAGCGCACGAGGACCTCGCGGCGGCAGCTGGAGCAGCGGTAGACGTCGATTGGCACGGACGGCCTCGGGAGCGCGGCGCCGGCGTCAGGGCGCGGCGGCCGGCTGGGCGTCCGGCAGCAGGTCGACGAACACCTCGTTGGCGAGCAGCAGGCCTCGCTTCGTGAGGCGTAGCCGCCCGTCCCGGTCCTCGAGCAGTCCCGTGCGGAAGTGGCGTTCGATGGCGTCACCGAACGCGGCCTCGGGCGGCTCGCCGAAGCGGGCGGCATAGTCCATCCGCGAGACGCCGGCGAGCAGCCGGAGCCCGAGGATCAGCGCGTCGGAGCGCAGCGTCGCCTCGTCGGGCGTCTCGCCGCCGGCGATCTGCTGGAGCGTGCCGCCGCCGGTCGCCGCGCGCTCGGCGTGGGAGGCGTTCACCAACTCGACGTAACGCTGCGGCGAGTCGACGTTAGCGAGGCGCTGCCCGGCGAAGAACGAGTGCGCTCCCGCGCCGATGCCGAGGTACGGCTCGGCGCGCCAGTAGACGAGGTTGTGGCGGCAGGCGAGGCCGGGCCGGGCCCAGTTCGAGATCTCGTACTGCTCGTAGCCGGCCTCGGCGAGGCGATCGCGGGTCCACTCGAACTGGTCGGCGACCACGTCTGGGTCGGGCTCCGGGAGCTGGCCCTTCTGCACCTGGTAGTAGAGCAGCGTGCCCGGCTCGACGGTCAGGGCGTAGCAGGACAGGTGCTCGGGACCGAGCTCGACCACGCGCTCCAGCGTGTGCTGCCAGCGTTCGAGGGGCTGGTCGATGAGCCCGAAGATGAGGTCCGTGTTGACGTTGTCGAACCCGGCCGCCCGCGCGGCCTGGACCGCCTCGATGGCCTTCCCGGAGCTGTGCTGCCGGTCCAGCAGCGCGAGCTCGTCGTCGTTGAGCGACTGCACGCCGATCGAGAGGCGGTTGATCCCGAGCGCCCGCAGGCCTTCGAGGTGCTCGCGGGTGAGCTCGGTCGGATTGGCCTCGATGGTCCACTCGGCGTCGGGCGCCACGTCGTACTGCGCCCGGACGGCGCGCACGATGGTCTCCATGTGGTCGAGCGAGGTGAGGCTCGGGGTGCCGCCGCCGAGGAAGACCGTCTCGACGCGGTGGCTGCGTGCGGCGGGCGACCACAGCTCGAGTTCGCGGACGAGGGCGGGCGTGTAGTCGGGCACAAGGTGGTCCAGGCCTTCGTACGAGTTGAAGTCGCAGTAGCCGCACTTGGCCGTGCAGAACGGGATGTGCAGGTAGAGCGAGAGCGCCTGCGTCACAAGGGACCTCGATGCTCGTGCCGCCCCTGCGTCGATCGTCGGGCGGCCCGGTCAGCGTACAGGCGCGGCGAGGTGTGGGGAACGCCGCGGTAGGTGCGCGCACCCCTACCCTCGCGCTGGCTCACTCTCGTTGGGGAGTTCTCTGCCTTCGGACGTTGGGCCTGGGTCATACCCCTTATGAAGATACGTGGCGAGCCGGTGGTACCCGTCATCGGGCACCTCCCCTTCAGGGACGCCCGATATGATCTCTCTAGCCGCCTCTAGCGGGAGTTCGGCGAGGTAGGCCATGGTCCGACTCACGATGTCATGACGACCGCCGCGTGCCCCGACATCGACGCCTAGGTCCTGCGCGAAGCCTCTGAGCTGGCGCGTGGCAGAGAAGACGTCACCCTTGCGGAGTCGGACCTCGAAACCTGCGAGCAACTCGTACCTCGCCGGGTCAGACCCCCGCAAGGCCCGGACGGCCTTCGATTCGCGAAGATGCATCGGCCTAGCGCGCGAGCGCGAGTCGTCACGGAGCCGCCGATCCTTCAGCAGCAAGGCTCGGAGCTGCTCCGGCAGAGGCACCACACCTGACAGAGCGTCCGCCGCGCGATCCAGCTCCTCCGGTGTGAACTCCTCGATGAGGGTAGCGAGCCGAAGCACGGCTAAGCGTTCCCGACTCTTCATCGAAGCCCAATCTGACCAAGGAACTCCCGGGCCACTCCGTAGAACTCGCTCTTGACTGTCCGCCGAGCGTGCTTAGTGAAGAAGACCGGGCTCGCTACCCTCGACCCAGCTGGGTACGACCTTGACGAGTGGATTGAGTTCCGAAACACATGCCAGCCGTTCTCCTCCGCGAGGCGACGCACGTCGTTGATTGACCTACGCTGCTCTCCGGACACGTTAGTCCTCGAGCCACCGTTGAAGATGATCCCCGCGACATCAATCGCTTGGTTGGTGTGCCCAGCGCGAAACTCCGTGAGGCTTCCCGCGAGCATGGGGAATCCAACCGTGGCCAGGAATTCCGGCCGGACTGGGACGACCACGTAGCGCGATGCTCTGTAGGCGGCAGTAGTCAGTACGGATTCAGTGGGTGCACAGTCCACGATAACGAGATCATATTCTGATCCGGTCTCGGCGAGGAATCTCGCTAGGACTCCCTCTTTCCCGGCAGGATCGCGCAAGGCATGTGCCAGTTCCAGCCGCGACGGAACTAGGTCGAGTACCCAATCCGTCGGCCAACGACTAGCGCGGACGATCAGTTCGGGCGGGTCGATCGGCGAGGCAGCAGCCATCCTGCCGCTTGGCGGGATCGCTCCCTCGAAGAGCTCTGCAGTGGTCGGTCTCTGGGCATCGATGTGTTCAAGATAGCGCCTTAAGCCGAGGAAACTCTGGCTTAGGTTCGCCTGCGGATCCAGGTCCACCGCGAGCACCCGGAGATGCTGGTTCCGCCGTCGGGCGGCGTAGGACGAGAGGTTGAAGGCGAGCGTGGTCTTGCCGACGCCGCCCTTCATGTTGATAAGCGAGACAGTCGTCGGTACCAGCGTGAGCCTCCCCTTGCCCTGATACTGTAACGGCTACCCCGATCTAGGTCGCTCGCGCCCCCTCGCGCCCCCTCGCACCCCTACCCCGGCTCCGCGCCCCGTGCGAGACTCGATCGCATGCTGCGAACCCACGCCGCGGGGACACTCCGCCTCGACCACGCCGGCGAGCCCGTCACGCTCTCCGGGTGGGTACACCGCCGCCGGGACCACGGCGGCCTCATCTTTGTCGACTTGCGTGACGCCTCGGGCCTCGTGCAGGTGGTCTTCCACCCCGAGGATGCGCCTGCCGCGTTCGAGGTCGCCTCTGAGGTGCGCAGCGAGTACGTGCTACAGGTCGAGGGTGAGGTCGTGGCGCGCCAGCCGGGGACCGAGAATCCGGACCTCGACACCGGCGCCATCGAGGTAGCCGCGCGCAGCGCAGCCATCCTCAACGCCGCGCGCACGCCGCCGTTCCCGATCAACCAGGAGACGAACGTCGACGAGGCGACGCGGCTCCGCTACCGCTACCTGGACCTGCGTCGCGAGCGCATGGCCGCGAACCTCGTGCTCCGCCACCGCGTCGTCGCGTTCATGCGGCGCTTCCTCAACGACAAGGGCTTCCTGGAGGTCGAGACGCCGGTGCTCGGCCTCGCCACCCCCGAGGGTGCGCGCGACTACCTGGTGCCGAGCCGCGTGCATCCCGGCGACTTCTACGCGCTGCCGCAGTCGCCGCAGCAGTGGAAGCAGTTGCTGATGGTGGGCGGCGTCGAGCGCTACTTCCAGATCGCCCGCTGCTACCGCGACGAAGACCTGCGCGCCGACCGCCAGCCGGAGTTCACGCAGCTCGACCTCGAGATGTCGTTCGTGGACGAGGACGACATCCTCGGGCTGACCGAGGAGCTCTACGCCGGGCTCGCCGCAGAAGTCGCGCCGCAGCTCCAGACGCCGAGCCCCTTCGTCCGCATGACCTACGCGGAGTCGATGGAGCGCTTCGGCTCCGACAAGCCCGACCTGCGCTTCGGCATCGAGATCAGCGACCTCACGGACATCGTGCGCGAGAGCGAGTTCATGGTGTTCCGCCGCGCTATCGAGGCGGGCGGCCGCGTGCGCGGCTTCGCCGTGCCCGGCGGCGCCGACACACCGCGTCGCGGCGCCGACGCACTCGAGGCGCTCGCGAAGGAGAGCGGAGCGGGAGGCCTCGTCTGGATCGTCTACGAGGAGGACGGCTCGGTGCGTTCGCCCGTTGCACGCTTCTTCGACGAGGCGGCGCTCGCCGCGCTGGCGGAGGCCTGCGGCGCGTCGCCTGGCGACATGCTGCTGATCGTGGCCGACCAGGACGCGGTCAGCTCGCGCGTGCTCGACGTGCTCATGCGGCGCGTCGCGGAAGATCGCGACCTCGCCGACCCGAACGTGCTCGCGTTCGCGTTCATCACCGAGTTCCCAATGTTCGAGTGGGATGCCCAGGGGCAACGCTGGAGCGCGATGCACCACCTCTTCACCGCCCCATTCGACGAGGATGTCGAGTTGATGGGGAGTGACCCGGGCGGAGCGCGCTCGCGGGCGTACGACCTCGTGTGCAACGGGCAGGAGATCGGGTCGGGCTCGATCCGTATTCACCGCCGCGAACTGCTGTCCCGCGTCTTGCAGCTCCTCGATCTCGACGAGTCGGAGGCCGAGGAGCGCTTCGGGCACATGCTGGAGGCGTTCACGTACGGCGCGCCGCCGCACGGTGGCATCGCGCCGGGCCTCGACCGCACGGTCGCGCTGTTCGCCGGCGAGCGTGACATCCGCGAGGTGATCGCGTTCCCGAAGACGAAGTCGGCGACCGATCCACTGACCGGCGCCCCGGCGAGCGTACGAGACGACCAGATGGCCGAGGTGCACATCACGCTGACACCGGAGGCGCGGGCCGCGCAGGCGGAGCGTGCGCCCGAGGCGCGAGATGTGATCACGAATGACGTATGATCGTTGTCGCGGCTCGCTCCCCCCAACAACAGCCGGAATCCAATCCGGTGACTACGTGCGTATCTCCTAACGACGCATCGAGCGGAGGCGTTCTGTGAGCGGACAGAACCGGGTCATTGTCCTGATGCTTGGGGTCCTCGCGGCCCTCGTGATCGTGGTCGGCGGGCTCTCCGCCGTACTGCTGCTCGGCGGCGGCGAGGTTGGCGG
This sequence comes from Dehalococcoidia bacterium, assembly GCA_965208885.1. Classification (GTDB taxonomy): domain Bacteria; phylum Chloroflexota; class Dehalococcoidia; order UBA2979; family UBA2979; genus VXMT01. The sequence goes on along the minus strand of CBDBPS010000001.1, from coordinate 422,044 downwards.
CACGACCTCGGCGCCCGACGAGACCGGCGGCATCGACAGAGGCACAACGGGCGGCACCGATACGGGCGGCACGAGCGGCAGCGATACGTCCGGCGATGAAGACGCCAGTGGCCGGCTGCGCCTCGCCGGGTCGGACCCGGTCACGATGGACCCGCACATTGCAGGTGACTCCGGCTCTGCCGAGTTCATCGTCGAGATCTTCAGCGGTCTCGTCACCATCTCGCCTGAGCTCAACATCGAGCTCGATCTGGCCGAGTCGTTCGAGGTCTCCGGCGACGGGCTCGTCTACACGTTCACGCTGCGCGATGACATCTTCTTCCACCAGGGCCGCCGCGTGACCGCCGATGACGTCCGCTGGTCGCTGGAGCGCGCCGCCTCTCGCGAGCTCGCCTCACCGACCGCCCTGGCGTACCTCGGAGACATCCTCGGCGTGCGCGAGCGCTTCTACGAGGGCGCTGAGGGCATTTCCGGCATCGAGGTCATCGACGACCGCACCATCCAGTTCACGATCGACGAGCCCAAGCCGTACTTCCTCGCGAAGCTCAGCTACCCGACGGCGTTCATCGTGGACCGCCAGCAGGTCGAGGCGAACCCGCGTGGCTGGACGCGCCGGCCCAACGGCACCGGCCCGTACCGCCTGCAGGAGTGGCGGCTCGGGCAGCGCATCGTCCTGAAGGCCAACTCGGAGTACCACCTGGGTACGCCGGTGACCGAGGAGGTGCTGTACGAGCTCTCCGGCGGTTCGACGCTGACGCGCTTCGAGAACGGCGAGCTCGATGTCGCGTTCATCAGCGTGAACGACATCGATCGCGCGCGAGACCCCGAGAGCGACATCGGACCGCTGTACCAGGTCTTCCCGCAATTCACGATCTCGTACCTGGCGCTCAACACGAACGTCCCACCGTTCGACGACGTGAATGTGCGCCAGGCACTCGGCTTCTCCATCGATCGCTCGCTGATCGCGGAGGTGACGTTCAACAACATGCTCGCCCCGGCGACCGGGATCCTGATGCCGCAGCTGCCGGGCTACACGCCGGGTGACAAGACGTTCGCGTTCGACCCGGACGAGGCGCGGCGGCTGCTGGCAGCCTCGAAGTACGGTTCGGCTGAAAACCTGCCGGAGATCGTCCTCACCGAGGTCGGCGGCGGCGCCGAGGGGCGCATCGACACGCAGGCCTTCATCCAGCAGTGGCGCGAGGAACTCGGCATCGAGGTCCGTATCGAGCAGACCGACTTCGCGACGATCCTCGCGCGCCAGGACGAGGGCAGCCTGCAGATGTTCAACGCGGGGTGGATCATGGACTACCCCGACCCGGAGGACATCCTGGACCTGAAGTTCCACTCCGAGTCCGCGCTCAACGACGTGAACTACAGCAACGCGGGTGTCGACGCCATCCTGGAGGAAGCACGCGTCGAGCAGGACTCCGGGCGCCGCCTGGAGCTCTACCAGGAGGCCGAGCGCCTGATCATCGAGGACGCAGCATGGCTGCCGCTCTACTTCTCGCAGGCCCACGTGGTGATTAACGCGGACGTGGAGGGCTGGTTCGAGCCTCCCATGGTGATTCCGCGACTGCGCTTCGTGAAGGTCAACCGCTAGGGGCCCATCGTGGCGGGCTACATCATCCGCAGACTCCTGTGGCTGCCGGTCATCCTGCTGATCGTCTCCTTCTCGACGTTCTCGATCGCGCGCTTCGGACCCGGCGACCCGGTCAGCATCGCCGCCGGCCAGTGGCGCGACCCCGAGGTGCTCGAGCGCGTACGCGCCGAGCGGGGCCTCGACGGCACGGTGTTCGAGCAGTACATACGCTGGCTGGTCGGCGACCTGTACCCGGGCGGGTCCGGAGGTGGCGCACTGCGCGGCGACTTCGGCGAGTCCTTCATCCAGCAGGGCTTCTCGGTCAACGAGCTGATCCGCAGCAAGATGGCGATCTCGGCGCAGCTGGGATTCCTCACGCTCATCACGGTGTTCTCCGTCGGCATACCACTGGGGCTGCTGGCCGCGAGGTTCAATGGCACGTGGATCGACCCGTTCGTGATCGCCACGCTGCTGTTCCTGACGTCCGTACCGGTGCTCGTCATCATCCCACCCGCGCTGTGGCTCTTCGCGGGGACGAACCAGCTCGATCTGCTCCCGGTCGGGGGCTGGGGCGGAGAGGGCCTGGACGGCATCTTCGACATCTGGTGGATCGGGGGTGTGGTCGCGGTGCCGATCCCGGACCCCCACATCTACCTGCCGCTCTTCGTCCTCTCCATCGGCGGCTTCGCCGGGATCGCACGGCTTGTGCGCATCACGGCCCTCGAGGTGCTGAGCGAGGACTACGTGCGGACGGCCCACGCGAAGGGCCTGAAGGAGACCACCGTCGCATTCAGGCACGTCCTGCCGAATGCGCTGCTCCCCGTGATCACGGTGATTGGGTTCGCGCTCGTCGGGATCCTCGAAGGGGCGTTCTTCACGGAGACCCTGCTCGGGATTCCGGGCATCGGACGCTTCGCGTTCGAGGCGGTCCAGAGCCGCGACTACGACGTGATCCTCGCGATCACCGTGATCCTGTCGGCGGCATTCGTGCTCGCCAACCTCGTCGTCGAGATCGCGTACACCTGGATCGACCCGCGTGTCCGGCTGGGTGAGGCTGTCACCGAGTGACCACCACGCGGGCCGAGATCGCGGTGGGCGAGGCGACTGGTACGCCCGCGGGCGCATGGACGCAGCTCTGGCAACGACTGCGTCGCAAGCGGCTGGCCATGATCGGGCTGGTCGTCATCATCATCATCTACACGCTGGGCATCGGCGCGAACTGGCTCGCGCCGTACGGCTTCACCGATCAGGACCTGCTCCGCGGCCTCGAGGGGCCCACGTCCGACCACTGGCTCGGCACGGACCGCCTGGGGCGCGACATGCTGAGCCGCTCGATGTACTCGGCGCGCACGACAGTGATCATCACGGCGCTCGTGATCGTCACCGGCGGGCTCATCATCGGTCCGACGCTCGGCCTCATCGCCGGCTACCGCGGTGGGCGCATCGACGGCGTGATCGGTCGCGTCGGCGACGTCTTCATCTCGCTGCCCGGCCTGCCCATGCTGATCCTCATCAACGCCTCGCTGTCCCCGCGGGTGCTGGACCTCACGAAGTGGCTCGAGGAGCACACGATCCTCACCGGGCTCGTGGAGAACGGGGTGCCCTCGTACTTCACGGTGTTCGGGGCGCTATCGCTCTTCTTCTGGGTGGGCAGCATGCGCATCATCCGTGCGCAGGTGCTCCAGTTGCGGGAGCGCGACTTCGTCCGCGCGTCGGTGGCGATGGGGGCCAACACGTCGCACATCATCGTGCGGCACCTGCTGCCGAACGTGTCGTTCCTGCTCATCCTCGGCGCGTCGACGGCGCTGGGTTCGGTGGCCGGGTCTGAGTTGCTGCTGACATGGTTCGGGGTGGGCGTGCAGCCGCCCGTGCCGTCGTTCGGGGTGATGATCTTCGAGGCGGGCAGCATTCGCACGTTCTCCGAACACCCGCACCTGCTGATCGTGCCCTCGATGTTCGTGGTGGCGCTGCTGTACGCGTTCGCGCTGTTCGGCGACGCGCTGAACGACGCGGTGCGGGGCCGATGATCGGAGCGGAACCGCCCGGGTCACCTCGGCACGAGCGATGAGCGCCGCGGGCGCGCTGGCGCACACGGCGCGCCAACCCATAATCTGACTACCGGGATAGTGGCCATCGGCCGCGCCCCCGGACTACTCATCCACAGCACTCCGAGACGAGGTGCACGTGCCAGTCACCGCCGAACGGCTCCCGCGCTCCCTCGTGGCGATGGAGATCGAGGTCGAGCAAGAGCGCCTGGACGGCGCGCTGGAGAAGGCCGTACAGAAGGTCTCGCAGCAGGTCCGCATCCCGGGCTTCCGTCCCGGCAAGGCTCCACGCCACATCGTCGAGAACATGGTCGGCCGCCCGGCGCTGCTGCAGGAGGCGATCGAGGACCTGATCCCCGGCCTCTACACCGAGGCGCTCGAGGAGCAGGAGATCGACGCCATCGGCGACCCGGAGATCGACCTCAAGTCGACCGAGCCGCTCATCGTCACCGCCATGGTGCCGGTCCGGCCCACCATCGACATCGGGGACTACCGCTCCCTCCGCGTGCCGCGCGATGAGGTGACGGTCGATCCCGAGGACGCCGAAGCGGCGATGGTCGACGTGCGGCGTCGCTACGCGACGCTCGAGCCGGTCGACCGCGCGGTCGACTGGGACGACACGGTCCGCGTCGACGTCTCAGTGAGCGTCGAGGGGCAGGGCGAGCCGCATGTCGAGGAAGGCGCGGAGTTCCGCGTCTCGCAGGACGGCGTCGTCTCGCTGCCGGGCTTCCTCGACCACCTGATCGGCCTTGAGCGCGGCGGTCCGCACGAGTTCGAGTTCGCGCTCCCGGACGACTACGACGCGCAGGAACTGGCGGGCAAGACCGCCAGCTACACCCTCACCCTCCACGAGGTGAAGCAGGAGGTCCTGCCCGACCTCGACGACGACTTCGCGCGCTCCCTCGACGAGGAGGGCATCGAGACGCTCGAACAGCTACAGGAGCGCGTGGCGGAGAACGTCCGCATCCGCGTCGAGGCCGAGGCCGAGGCCGCCTACCGCGACGAGGTCCTGGACCTGTTGCTGGCGACCTCGGAGCTCGACTACCCCGAGGTGCTGGTCGAGCGTGAGATCGACCGCCTGGTCGACGAGCAGTCCAACCACGCGTTCCACGAGCGCGAGACGTTCGACCAGTGGCTCGAATCCATCGGCAGCACCGAGGACGAGGTGCGTGACGCGCTTCGCGAGCAGGCCGACCTGGTCCTGCGCCGCGGTCTCGTCATGACCGAGCTGGCCGAGCAGGAGAGCATCGAGCCGTCCGAGCAGGATATCGCCGGCGAGGTCGACACCCTCGTCGAGCAGATGACCGGCGGCACCACGGACCTCGAGGAGCGCGCGGAGCTGCGCAGGTTGCTCGACACCGACGAGACGCGCGGCCAGATCACGAGCCGCCTGCTGATGACGCAGACGCTGGAGCGGCTCGTCGAGATCGCCTCGCAGCCCGACGACGAGATCGAGCCTCGGTCGGCGCGGCGCCGCAGCCGCCGTCGCCGCGGCTCTCGCGGAGCCGACGATGCCGAGGCCGAGGGAGCGGAAGACGCGGAGGCTTCGGCCGACGCTGAGGACGTCGAGGCTGCGGCCGCGGACGTCGAGGGTGCGTCCAGCGACGATGCAGCCGATAGTGGATCAAGCACCGATGACACCGACCGGGACGGCGAGGACTAGCCGACCCGAAGAGGAACGCTCGACAGGCACCGCCTGTCCACGGAAGGACACCACCGTGACGGTCTCACCCATGAACGTCGTGCCGATGGTCGTGGAGACCACCGCGCGCGGCGAGCGCGCGTACGACATCTACTCGCTGCTCCTCAAGGAGCGCATCATCTTCCTCGGGACGCCGATCGACGATCACATCGCCAACATGATCGTCGCGCAGCTGCTCTACCTGGAGCGCGAGGATCCCGACCGCGACATCAACATGTACATCCACTCGCCGGGCGGCGTGATCACCGCCGGCCTCGCGATCTTCGACACGATGAATCTCATCCGCTCCGAGGTCTCGACGATCGCCGTGGGCGCGACCGCCTCGATGGCGACGGTGCTGCTCTCGGCCGGCGAGCGGGGCAAGCGTTACGCGCTGCCGAACGCGACGATCCACATGCACCAGGCGATGGGTGGGGCGCGCGGTCAGGCCGCGGACATCGAGATCGCGGCGCGAGAGATCCTGCGCAACAACGAGATCATCCGCAACATCCTGGCCGAGCGGACTGGCCAGGACATCGAACGCATCCGCCTCGACACGGACCGCGACTACTACCTCAACGCCCCTCAGGCGTTGGACTACGGCATGATCGACGAGATCCTGCAGAAGCCGGACGATGGCAGCGCGAACGTGAGCGCCAACGGGAGCGGGATCGGCTAGCATCCGACCCGGCGGGGGCGCTGGGGGAAGCATGGCAAAATCCTCGACCCGCGGGAACCGGGTCCAGTACCACTGTTCGTTCTGCGGCAAGAACCAGGATCAAGTCAAACGGCTCATCGCCGGGCCCGGCGCCGTCTACATCTGCGACGAGTGTGTCGCGCTCTGCCAGGAGATCATCCAGGAGGAGGGCCAGGGCGGCTCCCGCAAGAGCGGCGCCAAGCCCTCGCGCACGCCTCGTGAGCTCGTCGACCTGCTCGACGAGTACATCGTCTCGCAGGACCAGGCGAAGCGCGTGCTCTCCGTGGCCGTCTACAACCACTTCAAGCGCATCGACGCGCCCACGCAGGCGGATATCGAGCTCGAGAAGTCGAACATCCTGCTGATCGGGCCGACGGGCACCGGCAAGACGGCGCTCGCCCGCACGCTCGCGAGGGTCCTCGATGTCCCGTTCTCGATCGCTGACGCGACCGCGCTGACCGAGGCGGGCTACGTGGGCGAGGATGTCGAGAACATCCTGCTGCACCTCATCCAGGCCGCAGACTTCGACATCCCGCGCGCCGAGCGCGGCATCGTCTACATCGACGAGATCGACAAGATCGCGCGCAAGTCCGACAACCCCTCGATCACGCGCGATGTCTCCGGCGAAGGTGTGCAGCAGGCGCTGCTCAAGATCATCGAAGGCACTGTGGCGAGCGTGCCGCCGCAGGGCGGTCGCAAGCACCCGCACCAGGACTTCATCCAGATCAACACCAGCAACATCCTCTTCATCGTCGGCGGCGCCTTCGAGGGCCTCGAGGGCATCGTCTCGCGGCGCACCGGCATCGGTGCGCGCAGCCTCGGCTTCGGCTCGGAGACGGTGTCCGAGGCGGATCGCGCGATGATCCTGAAGGACGTCACCCACGATGACCTGCTGCAGTTCGGCCTCATCCCCGAGTTCGTCGGCCGCCTGCCCGTCGTCTCCGTCCTCGACCCGCTCGACGTGGACACGATGACGTCGATCCTGACGAGGCCGAAGAACGCGGTGGCGAGGCAGTTCCAGCGGCTGTTCCAGCTGGACAACACCGAGCTCGTCTTCACCGACGACGCGCTGCGGCTCATCGCCGAGGAGGCGATCGAGCAGAAGACGGGCGCGCGCGGCCTGCGTACGGTCGTCGAGGGCCTGCTCCTCGACGTCATGTACGACGTGCCATCGAACCCGGACATCCGCAAGTGCGTGGTCTCCGCCGAGACCGTGCGGAACCACACGCGGCCGCTGCTGGTGACGGAGAGCGAGCAGGTGGTGGCCGAGGAGCCCCCGGACGCCGAGTCGGCCTGACCGTTCACAGCTCGCGGGCTCGCGCCACCGGCAGCGGCAAGCGCGGTTGCGCGCTATCCTCGATTTACATGACCACTACCCGCCCCCGACGCCCGCGCGCACGCCCGCGCCTCGATGCATTGCTCGTCGAACGTGGGCTCGCGCCGTCGCCCGAGCGCGCCCGCGCGCTCGTCATGGCGCGCGATGTGCGTGTCGACGGCACCGTCGCGACGCGGCCTGCCCAGCGGGTTGCGGATGGCGCGGCCATCGAGGTGCGCGAGCCGCCGCCGTTCGTGAGCCGGGGCGGCGAGAAGCTGGCCCATGCCCTCGACCGCACCGGCATCGACGTGATCGGCCTGCGCTGCCTCGATGTGGGCGCGTCGACCGGTGGGTTCACCGACTGCCTGCTCCAGCGCGGCGCGCGCGAGGTCGTGGCCGTCGACGCAGGCTACGGGCAGCTCGCCCAGCAGCTCCGCGACGACCCGCGCGTCGAGGTGCGTGAGCGCACCAACGCGCGCACACTCGAGCCGCTCGACCCACCCGCGGACCTCGCGGTCGTCGACGTGTCGTTCATCTCACTCACCCTCGTGCTGCCCGCCGCGCTCGACTCGCTGCGTGGCGGCGCCGACGTGCTGGCGCTCGTGAAGCCGCAGTTCGAGGCCGAGCGCTCCGATGTGCCGCGCGGCGGCGTGGTGCACGACCCGGTCGTGCATGCGCGCGTCGTCGGCCGCGTCGCAGCGTGGGCCGTCGAGCGAGGAGCGCGGGTGCGCGGGGTCGTGCGCTCGCCGCTGCTTGGCCCCGCCGGGAACCGCGAGTTCTTCTTGTGGCTGCGTGCGCCCGTCGGCGCCTCTCGGGGTGCCGCATGAGCGGCGAACGCCCCCGCCCTGTCGAACGCTGCGGCGTCTGTTACCACCCCGACGTGGCCGGCGCGGAACAGCTCGCCCAGCGCCTGTGCGACCTGGCCGCCGAGGCCGGCTGCGACGTCTGGATGGCCGCGCTCGAGCGCGACGGGAACACCGGCAACGGGGGCGCGGTGGCCGAGCACCTGCCGGGCTCGGACCTGCTCGTCTGCGTCGGTGGCGACGGCACGATGCTCCAGGCCTCGGGGCTCGCCTCGATGCTCGGCGTGCCGGTGTTCGGCGTGCGCATGGGGCGTCTCGGGTTCCTCGCCGAGGCGACGGAGGGCGAAGCTGAGGCCGCGCTCGGGCTGATCCTCCTCGGCGAGGGCCGCATCGAGGAGCGCACGATGGCGCAGGCGTCCGTCGTCGACCCGAGCGGCGAGTCGGAGGCGATGCACGCGCTGAACGACGTGGTGATCGGCCGCAACCGCCTCGGCCGTACCGTCACCGTCGGCCTGAGGGTCGATGGCGTGCTGCTCGCTGAGTACCGCGCCGATGCGGTGGTGGTGGCGACAGCGACCGGCTCGACGGGCTACACGCTCGCGATCAGCGGCCCGATCCTCTACCCGACGTCGCCCGAGCTGATTGTGGGGGCGGTCGCGCCACACCTGTCGTACGGGAACGCGCTGGTGGTCCGTGGCGAGACGGAGATCACGCTGAGCATGGCGCGCGGGTACGAGGCGATGATGACCGTGGATGGCCACCACGAGCGCCCGGTGCCATCGGGTACCGTCGTGCGCGTCACGCGCTCACCGCGCGTCGCGCGCTTCGTGCGGCTCGGCGGTGAGCAGCAGTTCTACGCGAACCTTGCGCTCCGGCTCGGCTGGCTCCGCATCGACCACCAGCTCGACAACGACGAGGAAGAGTGAGGGCCGATCCGGCGGGGTGATGCCTATCGCGCCGCGCGGTTCTATCCTGTACGCATGACTACGGACCTCGCCTTCCCCGCCTCGCTCCCCGATGGCGCCGTGGTCGACCGCGCAACCGTCGGGGATGTCGACGGCATTACGGACCTCGTCAACTTCTGGGCCGCGCGCGGCGACATGCTGCCGCGCACCAAGGGCGAGACCTACGAGAACCTCCGCGACTTCTTCGTGATCCGCGAGAACGGCGAGGTCGTCGCGTGCGGGGCGCTGCACATCGTGTGGGCCGACATTGCCGAGCTGAAGTCGCTCGCCGTCTCCGAGACGTGCCAGGGCCGCGGCTACGGGCAGCACCTCGTGCGCGCGTGCGTCGAGGAGGCCTCGCGGCTCGGGCTCAACCGCGTCTTCGCGCTCACGTACAAGCCCGAGTTCTTCGAGCAGTTCGGCTTCATCCAGGCCGACGTGATGGCGCTGCCGCGCAAGGTGTGGAACGAGTGCTACCGCTGCCCGAAGTTCCCCGGCTGCAACGAGATCGCCATCACCCTCGACCTCCCCGGGCGCACGGCCGAACCTGCCGCCGCCGCGCTCGCGCTGTGACGCCCGACCCGCTTCCCGAGGTCCTCAGCAGCGAGCGCGTCTACGAAGGCAGCGTCTTCGATATCGAGCACGACTCGATCCGCTTCCCGGACGGCGTTGAGGCGATGCGCGCTACGGTGCGGCACCCCGGAGCGGTCGCCCTCGTGGCCATCGACGACGACGGGCGCTGGCTGCTCGTCGAGCAGTACCGCCACCCGACGGGCGAGCGGCTACTCGAGATCCCGGCCGGCACACGTGAGCCGGGCGAGGAGCCCGATGTGACCGCGCATCGCGAACTGCGCGAGGAGACCGGCTACGACGCCGACTCGCTTGTGCGCCTCGGCGGCGCGTGGATGGCGCCGGGGTTCACCTCGGAGTACATCCACTTCTACCTCGCGACGGGACTGCGCGAGTCTCCGCTCGACACCGGCGACGAGGAGGACCTCGGCGCACCGATCCCGTACACGCGCGAGGCGATCGAAGTCGCTGTCGTGGCCGGCGAGATCGAGGACGCGAAGACCATCGTCGCGCTACAGCTCTACGAGCTGCACACGCGGCGCGGGGCCGCCGCGGCGGGTTGAGCGCGGTGCCAGACGTAGCCAGCCGCTAAACACCGTCCATCACGACGATGTTCGTGTCCGACGTCCGGTTGAGGATCTCCGCAACCTCGGCGTAGCTATCCGAGTCGAGCCAGGAGCGGGCTGCCTCGACGGAATCGAACTCCACCACGACGAAACGAGGGGGTGCCCAGTCACCCTGGCGCACCTCGATATCGCCGCCGCGGATGATGTACCTGCCGCCGTGGCTCTCGATGCTCGCGGGGACGCTGGCGATGAAGTCGGCGAAGCCCACCTCATCAGTCACATGCACATCGGCGATCACATAACCAGCCACGGTGGACTCCCTCGCGCGCTCTGTTGTCCGAACAGTTGTGATGCTCATGGAGTCTGTGCGAAGTGTCGGCGGCGCGTCAACGCAGACTGAGGATCGAGCCGCGCGTGACGGTGCGAGGTTCCCGGAGACAGGCAGTAAGGCACCCGCCGCGCCCCTCGCGACTCTGCTATCGCATGTTTGCCCACAGCCTCCCGGCGCGCGAGTTCCCATCTCGTCACCGAGCCGGTGGCCCTTGATGACGAGGTTCCGGCTACCGTATACGTCAACGCACCAGGCGCCCGCGCCTCCGCGCAGGGCGCCTGCGCAAATCAGATGGGGCGTGGGAGCGGCGAAGATGAGCACCAGGCGGGTTGTCATCGTAGGAGGGGGCTTTGCCGGGCTCAGCGCCGCCTACACCCTGATGCAGCGTGGCATGACCCCGCTGCTGCTCGAGGCCCAGGACCACGCGGGCGGACGCGGCAGCGGTGAGACGGTCGACGGCTTCTCCCTGGACATGGGCGCCTTCGTCTTCACCTCCACCTACGACACCGCCTTCCGCCTCTGCGAGGAGCTGTGACTCCCGCTGGTGCCGTCGACGATGAAGTTCGGGCACCGCCGCAACGGGCGATGGGTGACCACGACGCCCGAGCAGTCGCCCTGGAACGTCGTACGCCACCTGCGCACTGCCATCACCATGGGCTTCCTCTCACCCTCTGGCATGCGGGCTGCCTTCAAGGTGATGCGGCAGATTCGTGGCCAGTCGGAGTACATGAGCTTCGCCAGCGACAGCCCACTCGCCGAGATCGATGACGACGAGAGCTTCGGCGACTACCTGGAGCGGCTGGGTGTGCCCGAGACGTTGCGGGTGACGCTCAAGGGGCCACTCGACATGATCCTCGGCGACCCGGAGCCGGCGGGCCAGGCGCTGATGCGGGCGTACATCGGCGAGACGATGCTGCACTCCGGCCGGGTATACATGCCCGAGCGAGGCGTCGGCTCCCTGAGCGAAGCGCTCGCTGCCGCCTGCTCCGACGTGACTCGCGTGTCGACTCCTGTCCGGCAAGTCGTCGTCGCGGAGGGGACGGTGACCGGCGTCGTCGTGGACGGCGAGACCATCGAGGCAGATGCGGTGATCTGCGCCGTCCCCGGCACGAAGGTGCCGGATCTCATCCCCAACCTGCCGGCGGAGACCCGGCAGGCGCTCAGCGCCGTCAGCTACTCAACCGGTTGTCGTGTGGTGATAGGCCTCGACCGCTCCCCGCTGCCTCCCGGCTGGCATGGCGCCCTCTACCCCGAGGACGACGACACGCCGCTCCTGCTGGACCGCTCCGTCTTCCTGCCCGCGTGCGCCCCGCCGGGCAAGGCCTTGCTCGACCTGCTCATCGGGCGCGACCGAGCGAGGGAGCTTATCCCGCTCGACGACGAGGAGATCAAGCGTGAGCTGCTGGGCGCCGCGCGCCGGAACGCGCCTCCGGGTTCAGCTCTTCCCGCCGACGATGAGGGGCTCTTCTACCGCGTGTACCGCTGGGAAGAGGCGCTGTGCATGGGGACGCCGGGGATGCTGGCCGCGATGGCGAAGATTCCGGGGCGACTCGCAGGGCGCATCGACAACCTGTTTCTCGCCGGCGACTACATGGGCGTACCGTCCGTCAACGGCGCCCTCTCGAGTGGTCACAGCGCCGCTCTCGAGGTCGCGGACCGGCTCACGTCTTGAGCCAACCAGGGTGGCGGACGCGGGACCTGCTCAGGGTAGGTCGCGCCCGCTTGACCATGACTCGCGCCACGTCAATAGTCAGCCTCGCCAGAGGCCACGCCCGGACCTCGGCGGTGCGCGACGTAAAGGGGCAGCCGTGGCAGACGACCTGCAACACGACATCCTCATCGTCGGCGGCGGCGGCGCGGGACTGCGCGCCGTGATCGCGGCCGCCGAGGAGCACCCCGACCTCGACATCGCGATGGTCTCGAAGGTCTACCCGATGCGCAGCCACACCGTCTCCGCCGAGGGCGGCGCCGCGGCCGTGATCAAGGACAATGACAGCCTCGACGAGCACATCCACGACACCATCAGCGGCGCCGACTGGCTCGCCGACCAGGACGCCGTCGAGCTGTTCGTCAACGAGGCACCGCGCGAGATGATCCAGCTCGAGCACTGGGGCTGCCCGTGGAGCCGCGAGGAGGACGGCAGTGTCGCCGTCCGTCCGTTCGGCGGGATGCGCATCCGCCGCACGTGGTATGCGGCCGACAAGACCGGCTTCCATATGCTCCACGCGCTTTTCCAGACCTCGCTGAAGCACACCGCCGTCACGCGCTACGACGAGTGGTTCGCCACGCGTTTGCTCGTCGAGAACGGGCGCTGCCAGGGCGTCATCGCGATCGAGATGCGCACGGGCGAGGTCCACGCGATCCGCGCGCGCTCCGTGATCATGTGCACCGGCGGCGGCGGCCGCGTCTTCCCCTTCACCACCAACGCGGCGATCAAGACCGGCGACGGCATGGCAATGGCCTACCGCGCCGGCGTCGCGCTCAAGGACATGGAGTTCGTCCAGTACCACCCCACGGGCCTGCCGGGCACCGGCATCCTCATCACCGAGGCGGCCCGCGGCGAGGGCGGCATCCTGGTCAACACCGAGGGCCGTCGCTACCTCGAGGACTACAATCTCGGCGAGCCCGTCCCCATCGACGACCCACGCCACCCACAGCTCCGCACCATGGAGCTGGGCCCGCGCGACAAGCTGTCGCAGGCGTTCATGCGCGAGCAGGACGCCGGCCGCGTCTTCGAGGGCGAGTACGGCACCTACACCCACCTCGACGTCCGGCACCTCGGCGAGCAGCTCATCGAGGAGCGCATCCCGTTCGTCCGCGAGCTCGCGAAGAACTACGCGGGCATCGACCCGGTGCATGAGCCAATCCCCGTGCGGCCCGTCGTCCACTACATGATGGGCGGCATCCACACCAACACGAACGGCGAGACGAGCCTGCCGGGCCTGTTCGCTGCGGGCGAGTGCGCCTGCGTCAGCATCAACGGCGCGAACCGCCTCGGCTCCAACTCGCTCACCGAGTTGCTTGTGTTCGGCAAGCGCGCCGGCCTGTCCGCCGCCGAGTGGGCGCGGGAGCACCCCGACCTCGACGCCGACGCCCTGGAGACGCAGCGCGCCGACGAGGAGGCCTCGATCGCCGCGCGCTTCCGCACACCGCGCGAAGGCGGCGAGCGCCTCGCCACGATCCGTCGCGAGCTCAACGCCACGATGGAGGCGGGCGCGGGCGTCTACCGCGAGGAGTCCGGCATCCGGGCCACGACCGAGAAGGTCGGCGAGCTCAAGGAGCGCTTCGAGAACGTCGCCATCGACGACCACAGCAAGAGCTTCAACACCGAGCTCACGACGGCGATCGAGCTCGGCTTCCTGCTCGACGTCGGTGAGGCGGTGGCGCACTCCGCGCTGCAGCGCACCGAGTCGCGCGGCTCGCACCAGCGCACCGACTACCCCGACCGCGACGACGAGGAGTTCCTGAAGCACTCGCTGGCGTTCCGCACCGACGGCGCGCCGCGTATCGAGTACTCGGACGTGACGATCACCAAGTGGCCGCCGGCCGAGCGGACCTACGGGAACTAGCGACGGGAGGGCCTCGTGACCACTGAGACGATGACCACCCAGCGCACGGTCACCCTCGAGGTGTTCCGTTACCACCCCGAAACGGACAGCGAGCCCTCGTTCCAGACGTACGAGGTGCCCTACCGCGAGGAGTGGGTCGTCCTCGACGCACTCAACTGGCTCAAGGACGAGGTCGACGGCTCGCTCAGCTACCGCTGGTCGTGCCGCATGGGCGTGTGCGGCAGCTGCGGGATGATGGTCAACGGCTACCCGCGCCTGACCTGCAACGCCTTCCTCCGCGAGTTCCTCCCCGGCCCGATCCGCGTCGAGCCGCTGCGCGGCTTCCCCGTCGAGCGCGACATGGTGACCGTCCTCGACGACTTCATGGACAAGCTCACCGACGTGAAGCCGTGGATCATCCGCGAGGTGGAGAAGCCGGTCGAGGAGGGCGAGTACCTCCAGTCACCGTCGCAGCTCGCGGACTTCAAGCAGTTCAGCATGTGCATCAACTGCATGCTCTGCTACGCCGCCTGCCCCGTGTACGAGCACGAGGACGAGTTCGTCGGCCCCGCCGCGCTTGCGCTCGCGCAGCGCTACAACCTCGACTCGCGCGACGAGGGCAACGCGCAGCGCCAGGAGCTGATCTGGTCCGACGCGGGCATCTGGGACTGCACGTTCGTCGGAGAGTGCAGCGAGGTCTGCCCCAAGCACGTCGACCCGGCGGGTGCGATCCAGCAGGCCAAGGTCGAGGCGACGAACAGCTTCTTCATCTCACTGCTGCCGTTCACGCCGCCGGGGATGGGTCGCTAGCGATGCCGGGAGTGCTCCCTCGAGCCAAGTCCAACGCCTGGTGGAACCGGAGCTGGGCGTACCGCCTGGTCCTGCTGCGCGAACTCTCCTCCGTCTTCGTCGCGGCCTACATCGTCCTGCTGCTCGTGCTCGTCTCGCAGGTGCGGGACGGCTCGGGTGCGTTCAGCGACCACCTCGATCTGCTGAAGAACCCGGTCTTCTGGATCCTCCATGCGGTGATCCTCGGCTTCGCGCAACTGCACACTTCGACGTGGTTCCGGCTGACGCCGAAGGCCCTGGGGTCGAAGGTCGCCGGCAAGCCGGTGCCGCCGCAGCTCATGGTCTTCGGGATGTACGCGCTCTGGGCGGGTGCATCGATCGTAGTGCTCGCCGCCTTCCTGGTGGACTGGTAGGGAGGCGCGTCGTGCGACCCTCGAACGAGCCGTTCTTCTGGGCGATCTTCTCCGCGGGCGGGACGGTCGTCGCGCTGCTGCTGCCGGTGCTGATCATCATCACTGGCTTCGTCGTCCCCGCCGGGGGCGTGGACTTCGACCAGCTCGACACGCTGTTCAACAACCCGCTGGTGCGGCTCATCATCCTCGGCGTGGCGTTCCTGTCGTTCTTCCACGCCGCGCACCGCATCCGGCACACACTCAAGGACGTCGGCCTGCACTCCGTCGCAACGCCCCTGGCGGTGGTCTGCTACGCTGCGGCCCTTGCCGGGACGATCTGGGCCGCGCTGGTGGTGCTGTAGCCCTCGCCGCCGTCCCGGCACGTGCGAGGTGACCCGATGACCGACCGACTCACTCAGCTCTTCACGGCCGTCGGGGCAGGTGTCGTGGTCGGCGTGATCGTCGGCCTGCTCGCCGAGCTGGCCGCCGACCCACCCTCGTTCGTCACGGGCGGGATCGCCGGCGTCCTCGGCGGTGTCATTGCGGTGTTCGTCACATCGAGGCGAGGCGGGTAGCCGCGGCCGGCGCAGCCCGCTACTCCCCGTATGCCACCCCCGCCAGGTCCTCGATCCGCCCGTCGGAGGTGAAGCGCCAGACGCCGATGTGACCTCGCAGCAGGTCGCCGTGCTCGTCCCAGTCCAGTGAGACCGAGGCGCCCTCGTAGTCGACCTCGCCGCCGTCGGCGAGGATGCGCAGCGCGCGGGCGACACCATCAGGCCCCGCCGTCACGACTTCGCCGGGCGCCGCGCCGATCTCACGGAGGTGGTCGCGGATCGCGGTGCCGTCCAGGCTGCCCGCCGCCTGCGCGGCCAGCGCGAGTGCGATCACCGCGTCGTACGTCGCGCGGACGTATGGCGTGACGGGCAGTTCGCCGTATGCGTCCCGGTAGGCCCGATCCCACGCGGCCTGCGCATCGCCGCCCTCGTGCGCGACCCCGGCCGTGCCGTACATGCCGCCGAGGTGGTCGCCACCGATCTCCTGCACCAGCGCAAGCCGACGCGCGGCGTCGCCGAACAGGAACTGGTCGTACAGACCCTCGGCGAGCGCTTCGCGAAGGATCGTCTCGGCCTCCGCCGCGAACGTGATCAGCACCAGTGCCTGCGCGCCGCCCGCGGCGGTCTTGCGCAGCTCGTCGATGTGCGTCGTGGCGTGCGGGTCGACGGCGGCCGAGGTGATCGCGCCGTCCCATGCTGCGGCGAACGTCTCATGGAGCCCTCGTCCCCACGCGTCGTCGCGGTAGAGCACGCCCACGTGCTCGTAGCCATGCCCGCGGGCGAGGTCGGCGAGTACCGGCCCCTGCGCCACGTCGGAGAGGGCGGTGCGGAAGAAGAAGTCCCGGTCATTCGCCAGCGTGAGCAGCGGCGAGGTCGCGGAAGGACTGATCATCGGGATGGCCGAGGGCCCTCCGGCCAGCTCGGCGACCGGCAACGCGTTGCCACTGGAGCTCGGCCCGACGATCGCGTGCACGCCCTCGACCTCGATGAGCCGTCGAGCGACCTCGACCGCCGTGTCCAGGTCGAACGTGGGGTCGGCGAGGACGTAGGTGACGGGGCGTCCGAGGACGCCCCCGCCTTCGTTGATGTGGCGTATCGCGAGCTCGAAGCCCTGCTGTCGCACTGTCGAGGCTTCGGCCGCGCCCTCGCCGAAGTTCAGCAGTAGGCCGATCTTCAGCGACTCCTGCTCGTCGGCGTCGTCGCCTGCGCACGCAGCCGCGAGCGCGAGGGCAACGAGGAGCAAGGCCGACGCGAGCACGCGCCTTGCAGTGTCGACGCGGCCACGAGGATTCATCGGTCAGCCGAGCGCGAGCCTACGGGTGGGTCATGTCCTCGGGCCGCACCCACTCGTCGAACTCAGCGTCCGTCACGTAACCGAGCGAGACCGCCGCGTGGCGCAGCGTCGAGCCGTGCACGTGGGCGTGGTGGGCCACCTCGGCGGCGCGGTCGTAGCCGATGCGCGGGCTGAGCGCCGTCACGAGCATCAGCGAGGACTCCATGAGCTGCTGGATGCGCTCACGGTTCGGCTCGATGCCGGCCACCATGTTGTCGGTGAACGACACGGCCGCGTCGCCGAGCAGGCGGATCGACTGCAGCGTGTTGAAGACGATCACCGGCTTGAAGACGTTGAGCTCGAAGTGCCCGGTGGCCCCGCCGATGTTGACGGCGACGTCGTTGCCGATCACCTGCGCGCAGACCATTGTCAGCGCCTCGGACTGGGTGGGGTTCACCTTGCCCGGCATGATCGAGGAGCCCGGCTCGTTGGCCGGCAGCATCAGCTCGGCGAGCCCGGCGCGCGGGCCGGAGCCGAGCAGCCGCACGTCGTTCGCGATCTTCATCAGCGAGGCGGCCACGGTCTTGAGCTGCCCCGACATCTCGACCTGCGCGTCGTGCGCGGCGAGCGACTCGAACTTGTTCGGCGCGGTCACGAACGGCAGGCCCGTGATGCTCGCGATCTCCGACGCGACTCGCTCAGCGTACTCGGGGTGCGCGTTGAGGCCGGTGCCGACGGCGGTGCCGCCGAGGGCGAGTTCGAGGACGCGCGGCAGCGCCCCCTCGACGCGCGCGATCGAGTTCTCGACCTGCTTCACGTAGCCGGAGAACTCCTGGCCGAGCGTGAGCGGCGTCGCGTCCATGAGGTGCGTGCGGCCGATCTTCACGATGTCGTCGAACTCGGCCTGCTTGGCCGACAGCGCGCCGTGGAGGTGCTGCAGACCGGGGATGAGGCGGTGCGTCGCCTCCTCGGCGGTGGCGATCGACATGGCGCCCGGGAACACGTCGTTCGAGGACTGCGACATGTTGACGTGGTCGTTGGGGTGGACGGGGTCCTTGGAGCCGCGCTCGCCGCCGAGCATCTCGATGGCGCGGTTCGAGATGACCTCGTTGGCGTTCATGTTGGACTGGGTGCCGGAGCCAGTCTGCCAGACGACGAGCGGGAAGTGGTCGTCAAGGTCGCCGTCGATGACCTCCTGAGCGGCGGCGCGGATGGCGTCGGCGCGCTCGGAGTCGAGCTTGCCGAGAGCCTCGTTCACGGACGCCGAGGCGTGCTTGACGATGCCGAGGGCGCGGATGATCGAGCGCGGCATGCGCTCGGTGCCGATCTTGAAGTTCTGAAGCGAGCGCTGAGTCTGCGCCCCCCAGTACACGTCGCTCGCCACCTCGATGGCGCCCATGCTGTCGGTCTCGGTTCGGGTGGGTGCTGCAGTCGTCGTCATCGGTCGGCGAGTCCTCCGTCGGTGGTGGGTTGGGGGTCGGGGTGAGGGTAGCGGGTGTGGGGGTTGTGGGCAGCTAATCGTTACAAGCACCGGTCGGACCTGCGGTCGAGCGCCTTACGCCCTGCTGTGAGCGCTGGTGCTCTCCACGGTCATTGACGAAGGCCGGAGAGTATCCCTCGGTACTGGCCGTCGCGCGACGGCCTACGGCTTCGCGAGTGGCGAATAAGAGGCCGATCCCATTAGATAGCTCAGTCGGCAGCGAGCAGCGCCACCATTGCGAGCGCCACGAGAAACCAGAACGGCACCTGTGCTACGAGCGCCCAGAAGACGGGCCAGAAGATCTGCCCAAACGGGATAGAGACTTTGGTGACATTCACTTGCGAGCGCTCCACGGCCTCGCTGTGCTGTTCCTGTCGGACGCGCGCCATCATCATCCTCTTTCGCCGAGCGCGAATGCCTCGCGACCCGATGGCTTGATGAGAGAGACTGCCAAGGACTGGCAGAACCGTCGCAACGCTGCGGCTCGCGAGACAGCGCCTACTCCCTCGGCGTCGCCGCCACCAGCTCCAGCACCGCCCCACCCGCAGCCTTGATCCCCGCCACCTCCGACTCGCTCAGCGGCGGCTCGTAGACCTCGAGGATGCCACCGTCGCCGAGGAGGACCGGGGCGCCGACGTAGGCGTTCTCGATGCCCCACTGGCCGCTCAGCAGCGTGCAGCACGGGAGCACGCGGCGCTCGTCGCGGAGGATGGCGTCGACCATCTCGATCGTCGCGGCGGCGGGTGCCGTGAAGGCAGAGCCGGTCTTGAGCAGGCCGACGATCTCCGCGCCCCCCTTCGTCGTGCGGTCCACCACCGCGTCGATGCGGTCCTGGGCCATCAGCGCGGTCAGCGGCACGCCGCCGACGGTCGCCGAGGAGACGATGGGGACCATCGTCGCCTCGGTGTGGCCGCCGAGGACCCAGGCCGAGACGTCGCGCACGGAGACGCCGAGCTCCATCGCGATGAAGGTGCGGTAGCGCGTGCTGTCGAGCATGCCGCCCTGGCCGATGACGCGCGCGGCCGGCAGGCCGCTGGCCTCGAGGGCGACGTGGCACATCGCGTCCATGGGGTTGGCGAAGATGATGAAGGTGGCGTCGGGCGAGTGCTCGATGGCGTTGCCGACGACGCTGCGGACGATGCCGGCGTTGGTGCCGAGCAGGTCCTCACGCGTCATGCCTGGCCGACGCGGCACACCCGAGGTGACCACGACGACGTCGGAGCCGGCGGTGTCGGCCCAGTCGTTGGTGCCGGTCACGGAGACGCTGGTGCCGACCCACGGGGAGGCTTCCTGGATGTCGAGCGCCTTGCCCTGCGGCAGCCCCTCGACGATGTCGATGAGCTTGACGTCCGCGTAGCCGCGCGCGGCGAGGATCTGGGCCATCGAGGTGCCGGTGTTGCCGGCGCCGACAATCGTGACTTGCTTGCGGGTCCCTGGCATCGTCGTCTTCCCTTCGTGCAGGCGCGCCCCGGTTCGTACGGGCGAGGCCCGTTGGGGGCGCGCGCGTGAGTGCTTCGCGTGCTGTGCTGCGGTTCCGGGTTGATGTTCCGAGGGCGGTCGCCGCACGTCAGCCGGCGAGCGCCCTCGTTCAGTCGCTGGTTCTAGCTCGCCATCTCGCGGTTCAGGCGCTCGACGATGCGGTCGAAGAACGAGCGCGTGTTGAGCCACTCCGTGTCGGGTCCGATGTTGATCGCCAGGTCTCGCGTCATGTCGCCGGACTCAACGGTGTCGATGCAGACGCGCTCGAGCAAGTCGGCGAAGTCCTCGACGTCCTGCGTGTTGTCCATGCGGCCGCGGTACCTGAGCCCGCGCGACCACGCGAAGATCGAGGCGATCGGGTTCGTCGAGGTCTCGTTACCCTGGAGGTGCTGGCGGTAGTGGCGCGTGACCGTGCCGTGCGCCGCCTCGGCCTCGACGGTGTTGCCGTCGGGGGTGAGGAGCACTGAGGTCATCAGGCCAAGCGAGCCGAAGCCCTGCGCGACCACGTCGGACTGCACGTCACCGTCGTAGTTCTTCGCGGCCCAGACGAAGCCGCCGTCCCACTTGAGGGCCTGCGCGACCATGTCGTCGATGAGCCGGTGCTCGTAGGTGAGACCGGCCTCGCCGAAGCGGCCGGAGAACTCGGCGTCGAAGATTTCCTGGAAGAGGTCGCGGAAACGGCCGTCGTAGGCCTTGAGGATCGTGTTCTTCGTCGCGAAGTAGAGCGGGAGCTGGCGGTCGAGCGCGTACGTCATGCAGGCGCGCGCAAAGCCGCGGATCGAGTCGTCGAGGTTGTACATGCCCATGGCGATGCCGCCGCCATCGGTGAAGTCGAAGACCTCGCGCTCCTCGGGCGCGCCGCCGTCGGCGGGGGTGAAGGTCATGGTGAGGCGGCCGGGGCCGGGCACGACGAAGTCGGTGGCGCGGTACTGGTCTCCGAAGGCGTGACGGCCGATAACGATCGGCTGCGTCCAGCCGGGGACGAGCCGCGGGATGTTGCTCATCACGATTGGCTCGCGGAAGACGGTGCCGCCGAGGATGTTGCGGATGGTGCCGTTGGGCGACCGCCACATCTGCTTGAGCCCGAACTCCTCGACGCGGTCTTCGTCGGGGGTGATCGTAGCGCACTTCACGCCGACGCCGTAGCGCTTGATCGCCTCGGCGGCGTCGATCGTGATCTGGTCCTCGGTGGCGTCACGCGACTCCATGCCGAGGTCGTAGTACTTCAGGTCGACATCGACGTAGGGGAGGATCAGCTGTTCGCGGATCCACGCCCAGATGATGCGGGTCATCTCGTCGCCGTCGAGTTCGACGATCGGGTTCTGCACCTTGATCTTTGCCATCAGGCCCCCTCGTGCGTGCTCGCGAGCCGAGCGCGGTGCGTACGGTACCACCAGCGGGCGGGTCCGGCCGCGCGGCCGGTCCGTCCGGGTCTAGAGCGGGATGTTCCCGTGCTTCTTCGCCAGCGGTGACTCCGCCTTGCGTTGCAGCATCCGCAGCGCCTGTGCGATGCGGGCGCGCGTGTCTCGTGGATCGATCACGTCGTCGACGTAGCCCTTGGCCGCGGCGATGTACGGGTGCTCGATGCGGTCCTGGTAGTCGGCGACGAGCTCGGCACGGACGGCGGCCTCGTCCTCGGCGGCCTGGAGCTCGCGGCGGTTGATGATGTTCACCGCCTGGCTGCCGCCCATGACGGCGATGGCGCCGCCCGGCCACACGAAGTTGAAGTCGGCGCCGAGGTGCTTGGAGCCCATCGCCACGTAGGCGCCGCCGAAGCCCTTGCGCGTGATCACGGTGATGAGCGGCACGGTCGCCTCGGCGTAGGCGTACAGCAGCTTCGCGCCGTGCGAGATGATGCCGCCGTACTCCTGCGCCACGCCCGGCAGGTAGCCGGGCACATCGACGAGCGTGACGACGGGCACGTTGAAGGAGTCGCACAGGCGCACGAAGCGCGCCGCCTTGCGCGACGAGTCGATGTCGAGCACGCCGCCGAGGTACATCGGCTGGTTCGCCACGACGCCGACGGTCTGGCCGCCGATGCGTCCGAAGCCGACGACGATGTTCTGCGCGAAGAACTCGTGGACCTCCATGAAGTCGCCGTTGTCGAGCAGCCGCTCGATCACGTCGCGGACGTCGTAGGGGATCGCGTCGTCTTCGGGGACGATGCTCAGGATGTCGTCGAGCCTGCGGTTCGGGTCATCCCCGGTGTCGACGAACGGTGGTGACTCGACGTTGTTTGCCGGGAGGAACGAGAGCAGCCGCCGCACCTCGTCGAGGCAGGCCTGCTCGTCGTTGAAGGCGAACTGGGAGACGCCGGACTTGCTCGCGTGGGACATGGCCCCGCCGAGCTCCTCGAAGCTGGTCTGCTCGCCCGTGACGCTCTGGATGACGTCGGGGCCGGTGATGTACATCTGCGAGGTGCCGTCGACCATGAAGACGAAGTCCGTGATCGCCGGTGAGTAGACGGCGCCACCGGCGCACGGCCCCATGATCACGCTGATCTGCGGGATCACGCCGGAGCCCCGCACGTTGCGCAGGAAGATGTCGCCGTAGCCCGCGAGGGAGTCGACGCCCTCCTGGATGCGCGCGCCACCCGAGTCGTTGAGGCCGATCATCGGGACCCCGGTCTTGAGGGCGAGGTCCATGATCTTCGCCATCTTCTCCCCGACGACGGTGGAGAGTGAGCCGCCGAAGACCGTGAAGTCCTGCGCGAACACGCAGACCGGGCGGCCGTCGATCTGGCCCCAGCCCGTGACGACCGCGTCGCCGTAGAAGCGATCGCCGGTCCCGTTCTCGGTCCAGTCCACGCCGAGGGCGTCGAGTTCGTCGAACGTCCCGGGGTCGAGGAGCTGATCGATGCGCTCGCGGGCGGTGAGCTTGCCCCGCTCGTGCTGTGCGTCGATGCGTGCCTGACCGCCTCCGAGCAGGCCGCTCTGCTTGCGTTCGGTGAGTTCGGCGAGGCGGTCTTCGTGGCTCACTGCCGGGCCGCCGCGTGTTGAGTCGTCATGGCCTCGGTTCCGTCCCTCGTGACGGCCCCGAGGGCCGCCGAAGCGCCGCACACACGGTGAACCGGCGGCGGCGCGAGCGTCCGTAGTATCGGGTGATTCGCGGCGCAGCGCCAGACCGTGCGCGGCGCGGACGCGCATGGGGGTCCGGGAGGCTAGGGGATGACCAGCTCGTCACCCTCGAAGAGGTTGCCGAGTTCCTCGACGGTGGTGCCGTTGGCAGCCGCCAGCTCCTCGAGCGTCACGTCGAACTGCAGGGCGATGCCGTAGGCGGTGTCGCCGGCTTGCACGACGTACGTCTCCGTGCCGGAGTCGTCCGTGGTCGTCGTGGCCTCGGACTCGTCGTCCTCGGTCGCGTCGTCCCCGTTGTCAGCCGTGTCGCCCGCCGGCGGCGTGTAGCCCTGCGGGACGATGAGCGCCTGGCCAACGAAGATCAGCGAGGCGTTGCCGATGTCGTTGCGCTCCATGATGGCTTCGACGGTGGTGTCGAACCGCTCGGCGATGCCGTAGAGGCTGTCGCCCGGCTCCACGATGTACTCGACGTCCCCGTCGTCCGTGGTGGTGGCGGTGGCAGTGCTGGCGGCCGAGGCGGTTGGGCTCGCCACGATGGTCGGTTCGGGGACACTCGCGTATGGCGTCGCAGTGGGGATGGGCGTGCCCTCGGCCGCGGGCTCGTCGGGCGCGGGCTCGGCCTCGTCGTCGCCTCCACAGGCGGCGGCGAGGAGCGCGACGCCCGCGACGACGGCGAGCGCCATCCTGACGCGCACCGACGGCGATCGGAAACGGATCAGGTGCATACGTGTCTAACCATTCGAGCACCTTCATCGTACCGCAGCGCGACGCAGCGCGGCAAGTGGGAGCGGGGCGCTATCCGCCGTGATCGGCCAGCAATTCACGGAGCAGCGCGGTGGAGACCTCGAGGAAGATCGCGAGGTCCTCGCGGAAGACGGTATCCATCGTGTCCTCGGACGTGTGGATAAACTCCGATCCGCCGCTGTGGACGGTGATGGCCGGCACCCCGGCTTCCTCGAAGACGACGTGGTCGGACGCGGCGCCAAGCGGGAACTCGCCGACGGGGATGCCATACCCGAGACGGTCCGCGACACGCGCTCCCCGCTCGGCGAGCGCGGTGTCGCCGGGCACGAAGCGCGGTCCGTCGTTCGTGCGCTGGCCGATCCGCGCGACCATGTCGAAGTTCAGCATGAAGGAGGCGTCGGAAACATCGTGCGCGTCCACGAACGCCTGTGAGCCGAGCAGCCCGACCTCCTCGGCGCCGAACGCGATCACGCACAGGCCGGCGACGCGGTTCGTGCGCGCGAGCTCGATCAGGAGCGCCGTGCCGGATGCGTTGTCGTTCGCGCCGGGGCCGTAGGGCACGCTGTCGTAGTGCGCGCCGAGGTAGGCGCGGCACTCACCGTTGCGCCCCACCACGTTGTGCGAGGTGACGGATTGCCTGCCGACGTCGGCGGTGACAGTGACCGGCGTGCCGTCGTCGGCGAGCGCGCGCAGCGCCTCGCCGGACTGTTCGGCGACGCCGAGCACGGGGATCGTGACGCCGGACTGCGCGCCGAGGGTGCCGCCGAAGAGCCCTCGCTGGTTGTTGACCACCACCACGCCTACCGCACCCGCGTCCTGGGCGTTGCGCGCCTTGTCGCGGAAGGTGACCACGCCGCGGTTGAGCAGGGCGATCGCCCTGCGCACGTCGAGACCCTCGAAGTCTTCGGGCGCGCCGAGCCCGGCGTGGACGAGCGGCGCCGTGGCGGTGCCGTTCTCAGAGCCACCCAGCGCCAGCGCCTGGAGCGCCGGCCCCTCGCCCTGCGCAGCGATCGAGGAGTGGTCGCCTCGGTACGTTGTGTCGAACGCCTCGATATCCACGACATAACCGGCCTCGCGCAGCTGCGCCGCGATGTAGTCCGCCGCCGCGCGCTCCTCGTCGGTCCCGGCGGAGCGGATGCCGATGTCGACCGCGAGTACACGCGTGTCCTCGAACGCCCGGTCGACGTCGAAGTCGCTGTATTCCGGGGCTGCGGGCTGTGGAGTCGGGGTCGAGGCCGGAGTAGTCGGGGTGGGCGTGGCGGTCGCCGTGGAGACGGCCTCGGGCGTGCTCGCGGCAGGGATGGTGTCGACGTCGGGCTCATCGCCGCCGCTGCACGCGGCGAGGAGCAGTAGCGCGGCGAGCGCGAGCAGGAGCCATCGGCGTGCAACGTGCGTCATCTCACCCCTCGGTGGGTGGGAGCGTGCCGTTGGTTGGTGGTGGGAGAGCGCGACGGGGGGTGACCGTCGCTACTGCGTTCGATCGTAAAGCAAAACCTGGCCCGCGTAACCCCTAGCGCGACTTGCGGGAGGCGAACCAGCGACGGATGCGCGTGGCGAGGGTCTCCGAGTCGTATGAGATCGTGCGCCCGCGCCACTGCTTGGAGCGCGTAGCGCCGCCCTTGCCCCCGCCGAAGATCAGCAGCGCGCCGCTCGCGACGAGGAGCGCGACCCCGGCGAACAACACCCACTGCCCGAGCCCGAACCCGCGGAAGAAGAACGATCCGAGGATGAGCAGGAAGCTCAGTAGCACCAGCTGCGAGAGCGAGACCCTCGAGAGCTGCCGGGCCACGGCGCGTTGATGCGCGGAGACCTGGTCGCCTACGCGGCGCAAGTGGCGCTTGAACGCGCGGTTGCGGCGTCGCTCGGGTGTGGGGAACTGCTCGATCTTGTCGAGGATCTCGTTGATCTCGCGCTCGAGCCGGTCTTTGTCGTCGGCCATCGGCAAGTTCCCCGTCGCTACGTTCATTGTACCAGCCGACCCGTGGGCCGGGCGGCCGCTACGTACTGGATCCCCACCCGCCGCCGCCCGGCGTCTCGACGCGCACGCGGTCGCCGGGCTCCACCTCGACCTGCGCGCGGGCAGGCAGCTCGTGCGTCGACCCGTCGGCGCGCACGAGCACGTTGCGGCCGGGTGCGCCGTCGCCGCCGCCCGCGAGGCCCCACGGCGCGAAGGTGCGACGCTCGGTGACGAGCGTGACCGTCGCGCGGTCGTGGAAGGCGTACTCGCGCACGAGCCCGTCGCCGCCGCGGTGCAGGCCGTCGCCGCCCGACCCGGCGCGCACCTCGTAGCGCTCGACGGTGAACGGGTAGGCGAGTGGGAGCGCCTCGACGGGCGTGTTCATGGTGTTCGTCATGTGCGTGTGGACGGCCGGACGCCCGTCGCGCCGAGGGCCGGCGCCTGCGCCACCCGCGATCGTCTCGTAGTACGCGTACGGGCGGCTGCGCGCCCGGTCGTAACCGCCGATGGTGACGTTGTTCATCGTCCCCTGCGAGGCTGCGGGGATGCGGTCCGGCAGCGCGGGCGCGAGCGCGCCGAGCGCGACGTCGGTGATGCGTTGCGAGGTCTCGACGTTTCCCGCGGAGACCGCTCGGGGCGGCCCCGCCGCCACCACCGAGCGCTCCGGCAGCGTGAAGCGCACCGGCCGGTAGCAACCCTCGTTAGTCGGCACGTCGGGACCGGCCAGGCAGCGCATCACGTAGTAGCAGGCCGATCGCGTCACGGCCGCGACCGCGTTGAGCGAGGAGCGCTCGCTCTCCGGGTCGGTGCCCGTGAAGTCGAAGTGCGCCGTGTCGCCGTCGATGGTGAGCGCAAGCCTGATGTACAGCGCGTCGGCGCCCGGCGGCGGGTCTTCCATGCGCTCCTCGAAGCGGTAGGTGCCGTCGGGGATGCCGGCGATGACGGCGCGGATGCTGCGCTCGCCGTGTTCGAGGAGCGCGGCGTAGCGCCCGGCGAGCCCATCCTCGCCGAAGCGCTCGGCGGCTGCCCGCACGCGGCGCGCCCCGAGCGCCGTCGCCGCAAGCTGCGCCCGCAGGTCGCCTCGACGCTCGTCCGGGGCGCGCGAGTTGCGCACGAACAGCGCCAGCGCGGACTCTTCCGGTACCCCGGCGCGCACGAGCCTGATCGGCGGCACCACGAGGCCTTCTTGCAGCAACTCGGTCGCCACGGGCATCGAGCCCGGCGCCATGCCGCCGATGTCGGCGTGGTGCGCGCGCGTGGCGACGAAGCCGATGAGCGCCTCGGACGCGCCGAACACGGGCGCGACGGTCGTGAGGTCGGGCAGGTGCGTGCCGCCGAGGAACGGGTCGTTGACCGCGCAGACGTCGCCGTCCTCGAACGGCCCGAGCTCCATCACCGCCAGCACCGACGCCGGCATCGAACCGAGGTGGACGGGCATGTGCGCCGCCTGCGCGACCATCGCGCCTTCGGGGTCGAAGACTGCGCACGAGAAGTCGCGACGCTCCTTGATGTTCGGCGAGTACGCGGTCCGCCCGAGCGCCTCCCCCATCTCCTCGGCGATCGAGGACAGGACGGCGTCGGCGATGGCGAGGTCGGCGGCGGAGAGCTCGAGTGGTTCCTGTTTCGTGGTCATGGTCGCTCCAGCAGCAGGTTGCCCCGCTCGTCCACTGTCGCCGTCCACCCCGGCGCGATCACCGTCGTCGAGTCGAGCTGCGCGACGAGCGCGGGGCCGTCGAGGTGGTCGCTCGGCCGTAGCGCGGCCCGGTCGACGAGCTGCGTGGGCTGTGGCCGACCGTCGAACCATGCCTCGACGGAGGCCGGGGCTGCGCCCGCATCGCTGAAGGCGGGCTCCGGGGCGGTTGCGCCCGTGGCGGCGCGCGCCGTCGCGCGGACGTTGACTACCTCGACCGGCGCCGAGGCGTCGTGGTGCGCGAAGCGCGCCTCGTGTAGCTCATGGAAGTCTGCGGCCGCGCGCGCGAACGACTCGTCGGACTCGATGCCGTCGAGCTCCACGGTCAGCTCGTACGACTGGCCGAGGTAGCGGAGGTCGAGCGCCCAGTGCAGCTCCGCGCCGGGACGGTCGAGCTGGTCTGCCGCCTCGCGCCCTGCTGCGTCGAGGGCGTCGCGCAGCGCGCCGGTTGCGGACGGGTCGAGGGGGAGCAGCACGGAACGTGCGAAGGTCGCAGTGAGGTCGCTACCCGCCGCGCCCAGCGCGGCGATGACGCCGGGCGCCATCGGCACGAGCACGCGTGGCACGTCGACGGCGTCGGCAAGCGCGCAGGCGTGGAGCGGCCCCGCGCCGCCGAAGGCCACGAGCGTGAACTCCCGAGGGTCGAAGCCGCGCTGCACGGATACGACGCGCAGCGCGCGCTCCATGTTCGCGACGGCCACATCGAGCACGGCCTGGGAGGCGCGCTCGATGTCCCCGCCGAACGCACTCGCCACGTCCGAGGCGGTCTGGCGCGAGCGATCCGTATCGAGGGCCATCGCGCCGCCGAGCAGGCCGGCCGGCGGCAGCCGCCCGAGCAGCAGGTTGGCGTCGGTGATGGTGAAGTCCTCGCCGCGCCCGTAGGCGGCGGGACCGGGGTCGGCGCCGGCCGACTGTGGCCCGACGTGGAGCGCGCCGCCGGCGTCGAGCCGTGCGATCGAGCCGCCGCCCGCGCCGACCGTATGGACATCGACCGCCGGGGTGCGCGCCGGCAGCCCGGCAACGTCGATGTCCGGGCGCGCCGGCAGCGCGCCGTCGCAGAGCGCGACATCCGTGGAGGTGCCGCCCATGTCGAAGGTGATGATGCGGTCGAAGCCCGCGCGCTGCGCGATCTGGAACGCGCCCGCGACGCCCGCCGCTGGGCCGGAGAGCAGCGTCGCAACGGGCAGCGCCGAGGCGCGCTGCGGCGTCGCTGATCCGCCGTCGGACTGCACGACGCGGAGCGTCCCCGCGCCCCGCTCGGTCAGGCCGGCCTCGAGGCGTGCGAGGTACGCCGACATGACCGGCCCGACGTAGGCGTTGAGCACCGTCGTCGCGGTGCGCTCGACCTCGCGGTACTCGGGTGAGACGCGGGAGGAGAGCGAGATGTAGAGCCCCGCCTCGGCGGCGAGCTCCTCGAAGAGCCGTTCGTGCTCGCCGTTGGCGTAGGCGTAGAGCAGCGAGACCGCGAGCGCCTCGGCGTCCGCATCGACTGCTGCCTCCACGAGCGTGCGCACCTCGGCGCTGTCGGCGGCGCGTTCGACGGAGCCGTCGGGCCGCAGTCGCGCGCTGAGCTCCAGCCGGCGCTCGTCCGGGACGAGGGGTTCGGGGGTGACGGGCTCAAGGTCGTAGATGTCGGGCCGGGTCTGGCGGCCGATGATGAGCAGGTCGCGCAGCCCCTCGGTGGCCACGAGCGCGGTGCGCGCGCCGCGTCGCTGGATGACGGTGTTGGTTGCGACGGTGGAGCCGTGGACTACGAGGTCCGGCGCGACGCCGAGCGCATCGATGCCGGCAAGCACGGCGCGCGATGGGTCGTCGGGCGTCGAGGGGCGCTTGTGTAGCGCGACGGCGCCGTCGCGCCACAGCACGAAGTCGGTGAACGTGCCGCCAACATCGACACCCAGCAGGGTGGAGCCGTGCTCACTCATCGCTGCGGGCAATGGTGGCGCTCGCGGGTGGCGCGGCGTGGCGTCATGCGTGCATCGTACCAGCGCCTGCGCGCGCGGCGGAGCGGTACAGCCGCGAGGCTTGACCCTGCGACGGCGACGCAGATAGCGTGGGTTGCTGGCGCCTACGCGCCCCTCGACGCGACCACCATCGGGAGACGGGTTAGATGCCAGATCGATACGCAGTGACCGTGCGGTCCGTGTTGGGTAAGCGCGCCAGGCGGCTGCGCTGGGACGGCATCCTGCCGGCCAACGTCTACGGCCGCGGCCTGGAGTCGGTGGCGGTGCAGCTACCGTACCGAGGCGCCGAGACGATCATGACCGAGCACGGCCTTAACTCGCTGATCGAACTCGACATCGAGGGCGAAGACAACGAGCGCCCCGTGGTCGTCCGGTCCGTGCAGCGGCACCCACTGACCCGCGAACTCCAGCACCTCGACTTCTACCAGGTGGACCTCACGAGGACGATGCAGGCGATGGTGCCGATCACGGTGACGGGCGAGGCACCCGCGGTGCAGGCCTACCAGGGTGTCGTGATCACCGGCGCGGACCACGTCTCCGTGCAGGCGCTCCCCGCTGACATTCCCAACAACCTCGAGATCAACATCGACGGTCTCGAGGAGGTGGACGACCAGATCACCGTGGCCGACCTCGATTTGCCGGCTGGTGTCACGGTGATGACCGATCTCGACATCATGCTCGTCCGCGTGCAGCCACCTCGGAAGATCGAGGACGCCGTCGAGGAAGCCGAGCTGCTCGAGGGCGAAGAGGGCGAGCTTGCCGAGGGCGAAGAGGGCGCCGAGGCTTCCGAGGACGAGGGCGAGGAGCGAGGCGCTCCTCGCTAACCGGTTCCCCGTTCCACCACGGTCAGCGGCTGCGGCGGCCTGCCCAGCGCCACGTCCGTGCGCAACTGTCCGCATGCGGCTGCGATCTCCACGCCTCGCTCGATGCGCACCGTCGCGTTGATGCCTGCTGCCTGCAGCTCCCGCTGGAACGCGCGCACGCGCGCTGTCGAGGGGCGTCGCAGCCCCTCGCCCGCCGTTGGGTTGTAGGGGATGAGGTTCACGTGCGCACGCATCCCGCGCACGCGCGCGGCCAGGCGACGCGCCTGCTCCGGCTCGTCGTTGACGCCTTCGAGGAGCGCATACGCGAAGGTGACGCGTCGGCCGGTGCGCTCCACGTAGTCGCGCGAGGCATCGAGGAGCCCGGCAATCGTCACGCCGCCCGCGGTGGGGATGAGCTGCCGCCGCAGCGCGTCGTCCGGGGCGTGTAGCGAGACGGTGAGGCCGATCTGCAGGCCCTCGGCGGCGAGGCGCCGGATCGGCCCCTCGAGGCCGACGGTGGAGATCGTGACGCCTCGTGCGCGCATGTCCAGGCCATTGGGGTCGATGAGCCAGCGCACAGCCCGCAGCGTGGGTTCGTAGTTCGCGAGTGGCTCGCCCATGCCCATGAACACGACGTTCGAGACACCCGCGTTCGGGTTGCCACGCGTGAAGTGCAGCACC
Organism: Dehalococcoidia bacterium; assembly: GCA_965208885.1. Classification (GTDB taxonomy): domain Bacteria; phylum Chloroflexota; class Dehalococcoidia; order UBA2979; family UBA2979; genus VXMT01. The sequence goes on along the minus strand of CBDBPS010000001.1, from coordinate 391,085 downwards.
TGCGCGAGGATCTCCGAGGTCGTGAGGTTGCGGGTGAAGCCCTGCTGGCCGGTGGCGCAGAAGACGCAGCCCATCGCGCAGCCCGCCTGCGTCGAGACGCAGACGGTGGCGCGACGCCGCGTGCCGGTGGCGTGTTCGGGGCGTTCCGGGTCGTAGTCCATCCGGACGGCCTCGACCGCGTCGCCGATGGCGAATGAGGGAGGTCCGTCGCCGGAGGCGCCGAGCCCGAGCAGCACCTTCGTCGTGCTCCCGTCGTCCGCAGCGGTGCGCGCGAGCTCCGAAGGTGGCTCCAGCGTGTAAGCGTCCGCGAGGCGCGTCCGCAGCGCGCGCGGCAGGTCCGTCATCACGTCGAACGAGGTGACGCCCTCGCGCAGCGCCCAGCGAGCGATCTGACGAGCGCGGTATGCGGGCTCGCCCCATGTCTGGAGGCGGGCCTCAATCTCTGCGAGCGAGTCGTCGAGGAGGTGTACGGGCACGGGTCGGGTCACGCGGTGCCCTCGACGTGGACGGTGATGATGTCCACACCGTGGTACTTCTGGTGGCGTACGCCGGAGGCGTGGTAGCGCAGCAGCCGGAGCGAAAGATCGTCGAGCGTTGCCACTGCGGCCTCGTCGGTGAGGAACGCCATCTGGTCCTCGATGTTCTCCTGTCGCGTGGTGGCGACGAACTCAAGCTCGATCGTCGCGGCCTGCGGGCGAGCGACCACGATGAGGCGAGGGCGCTCCGAGCCCTCGGTATCGTCGTCTTGCATCAGCAGGGTTGCGAGGGTCTCCTCGCCTGCCGACCGCAGCCGCAGCGTGGATGCCGCGTCCCATGAGAGCGAGGACGCCAGCCGGGTGAGGAACTCATCGATCGCCGGGAGCGAGGCCATGTCCAACGTTGCCTCGATGCGCGACCGGCGCGTGCCGAGCGTCTCGAGCAGGAACGTCATCCCGATCGTGACCACGGCGCCGATCGTGAAGCCGCTGCCGAGCAATGCGCCCAGCTCGTCGCCAAACAGGTCCTCGATGATCGGGTGACCATCCAGGCCCAGTCCCAGTGCGCTCGCGAGCGCGACCACCAGCATCCGCTGGGGATCCAGGCCATCGCGGAAAATGGTCTGCCATCCGCTGACGAACAGGATGCCCATGGCGAGCATCAGGTACGCGCCCAGCACGGGTCCGGGGATCGAGAGCAGCACGGCGGCGAACTTGGAGAACAGGGCCAGCGTCACGATGACCACCGCGACGCCGATGCCGACACGACGGGCCGCGACGCCGGTGAGACTGATCAGCGTGACGCTGTACGAGGCGTTGGCCATGGTGGGCAGCGTGCCGGCGAGTCCAGCCAGCAACATACCGATGCCATTGACGCTGACCATGCCCAGGATCTGACGGAACTCGATCGCACGCGGCTGGCGTCGAGAGCCCTGCTGAATCACGATCCCGTCGCTAATGGTCTTGATACCGAGAACCACGGAGAGAATCACGAACGAGGGCAGCAGTGCCCAGAACTCCTTGTCCGGCGTGAGATCGACGCTCAGGTCGGGGATCTCGGGGATGCCGAACCAGGCGGCGTCGGCGATGCGTGACCCATCGAGTACGCCGAACGCGGCGGCGACGGCGCATCCGACGACGATGCTGATGAGCGGGGAGACGAGACGCCATCGCCCCGTGGCTCGCAGCGTCAAGACCACCGATACCAGCAACGTCAGTCCGGCGATTGCCGGGCCTGCGGTCGCTGGAGTGTCGGCCGGGAGATCCTGGACAGCGTCGAACGCGATGGGGAGCACGCTGACGGCGATCAGCATCGTCACGGTCCCGGAGACGACGGGGGTGATGATCCGGCGGAGCGTCGGCAGCCACCACGAGAGGCCGATCTGGATCAGGCTGCCGACGACCATCAGGCTCGCGAACGTCGCGAGCCCGGCCGTGGTGACGGTCGTCGCCATGATGGCGATGAACATCGCCGCCGGCCATGCAAGGACCACGTGGCCGGCGCCGAATCGTCGCAGTTGCAGCGCCTGGAACGCGGTGATCCCCGCGCAGATCAGCATCGTCGCGAAGACGGCCCAGGTGAGGTAGATGTCGTCGAGTCCCGAGGAGCGAATCGCGATCGCGACGTTGAGCACGGTCGGTGCGAGGACGAGTACGGCGCCCTGGAACCCGACCGCCAACGCGATCGAGGGAGGGCACGCCTCCTCGGGCTCGAATTGGATGGGCTGTTCTGCGCTTCTGGCGGTCAATGTCGGGCCAATCCCGCGCACTCGCCTCCGCCCAGGGAGGCGCATGCGAGTCTAGCAGCCGTCCGGGCTACGCCCCGCCGAGGCGCGCCCCGATGAGGTCGCGGTCACCGTTGAGGTAGTCCTCGATCTCCAGCGCGCGGCGGCCGGCGCGCTGGACGCGCAGCAGCGCGAGCCCGCCATCGCCGCATGCCACCAGGGCTCGGGCGACACGGCCCGGCAGCAGCGCGCTCAGCGGCTCCCCGTCACCCGCGAGGACCTCGCCCGGCTCTGCATCCCCGGGCGCGTCGACGGGCCACGCGGCATGGATGGTGAACGGTGCATCGCCGTACGTCGTCGTGGCCTGCGGCCACGGCTGCATCGCGCGGACGAGCCGCCAGAGCTCCTCGGCCGGGCGCGACCAGTCGAGGGCGCCGTCGGCCTTCGAGAGCGTCGGCGCGTACGTCGCGAGCGACGCGTCCTGCGGCGCCGCCTCCACCTCGCCGGCGACCCAGGGCCCGAGGAGTTCGACGAGGCGCTGCGCTCCATGCTTGGCGATGCGGTCGGTGAGCGTGGCTGTCGTGTCGAGCGGCTCGATCGATGTCGTCACCGTGCCGAGCACGGGCCCTGCGTCCAGCTCGCGCACGATCTGCATGATCGTCGCGCCGGCCTCGGCGTCCCCGGCGAGGATCGCCGCGGCCACCGGCGATGCGCCGCGGTGCCTCGGTAGCAGCGAGGCGTGCACGTTCAGCACGCCATGGGGGAACACCTCAAGCAGATGGGTCGGGAGGATGTGGGCGGAGGCAGCGAGTACCCCGACCTCGGCGCCGTAGGCCTCGATCTCTGCGGTCTGCTCGCGGCGGATGCGCTCGGGTGTGAGCACTGGCAGCTCAGCCTCCACGGCGAGCTGCTTCACCGGTGTGGCGACGCCTCGTCCGGAACGGCCGCGCGGGCGGTCCGGCTGCGTGACGGCCGCGACCACGTCGACATCGGGCGCTTCGAGGAGCCCTCGCAGTGTGGGGAGGGCGTAGGCGGGTGAGCCGAAGAAGACGACGCGCATCACGCGAACCGTACCAGCGGGGTAGTCGCGGGCGTCAGGTGACGGTCACCGCCCACAGCGCGAAGCCGATGAAGACGATCACGACGACGATCGTGAGGCGGTGCAGCGACTTCTGGATGCCTCGACGCGTGCGAAAGCTCTGGTCGGCCCCGCCCAGTGCGGCGCCGAAGCCGGTGCCCTTCACCTGCATGAGCACGATCACGATCAAGACGATCGCGACGAGGATCTGTGCGATGTGGAGGAAGTGGGTGAGTTCCATGTTGGTTCGAGGCTAGCCGTGGTGTGCGGCTTGGGGCAACCGCCGTCATGCCTCCACGGTCGTGGAGGGCGCCTGCGTGCGCAGGTCGCGCTCGTAGTACTGGCGCATGACGGCTGCGGCGAGGCGCTCCGAGTCGTGCCGGTAGCGGTGCTCGGGGTCGACGAGATCGGCAAGGACAAGGCGCGCCGCACCGTAGTCGGCGTCGCCGGGCGCTAAGACGGCTTCGGACTGCCACTCGGCCGGGAGTGGCTCGGCGGGCAGGTTGCTGTTTGCGAGCACCACGTCGGCGACGTCGTCACGGCCGAGGTGCCGACGGATCGCTGCGTAGTGGTCAGCCGCGTCGAATGCGTCTGTCTCACCGCGCTGCGTCGCGACGTTGGAGACGAAGACCTTGTGCGCCCGCGACGCCACCACCGCCTCCGCCAGGCCGGCGACCATCAGGTTCGGCAGTACCGAGGTGTAGAGCGAACCGGGGCCGATGACGATCAGGTCGGCGCCGAGCAGCGCCGCGACGACCTCGCTGTTGACGGGTGCCTGCGCGGGCTCGATGAAGACCTGCTCGATCGCGGAGCCAGCCTCGGGCAGTACGGACTCCCCGTGTACCACCGACCCGTCCGCGAGGCGCGCACCGAGCGTGATGTCCTCGAGGGTCGCCGGCAGGATGCGGCCCCGCACCGCGAGCACACGCGAGGTTTCGCGGATCGCGACCTCCATGTTCCCGGTCACCTCGGACATCGCGACGATGAAGAGGTTGCCGAAGGAGTGGCCCGCGATGCCGTGACCCGCGTCGTCGCCGAAGCGATACTGGAACAGCCGGGTCACGAGCGGCTCGGCGTCGGCGAGTGCTGCGATGCAGTTCCGGATGTCGCCGGGCGGGATCACGTTGAGGTCGCGGCGGAGGACGCCGCTCGATCCGCCGTCGTCGGCCACGGTGACGATCGCGCTGATGTTGCCGGTGTAGCTCTTCAGCCCACGCAGCAGCGTCGAGAGGCCGGTACCGCCCCCGATGACGGCGATCTTGGGGCCACGATCCTGGGTGCGCTGCTGCCAGATGCGGCTGACGAGGTCTTCGCCATCATCGAGGGGGATGACGGCGCTGACGATTGAGCGGTTGAGCTTCCACGTCGCGATCACGGTCACCACAGTCGCGGTGGAGATGAACAGCACCCCTCGCACCCAGCGGGGGAGGAACTGCAGCGTCGCGGTGGCGACCCAGTCGGGGAAGGCGTAGGAGACGTAGACCTCGCGGAGCAGGTAGGCGATACCCAGCGCCATGAGCACGACGCCGAGCAGGATCAGCAGCAGCCAGCGCTTGATGTGGAGGCCGACGTAGAGCCATTTGGCGAAGCTGGTGCGGCTCACTCGCGCTCCCGACCACCCCGCCGGACTCTCATCGTCCGGTGCGCGCAGCCAGCGATCAAGCCCGCGTCGCATGGTGTTGGCCCCGCTCAGGCGTCGAGGACGGCGCGCAGCGCGGCCTGCGCCTCGTTCGGGTCCGCCCGGCCGCGTGTCTCGCGCATCACCTGGCCGACGAGGAACTTGATGGCGCTGTCCTTGCCGCCGCGGTAGTCGGCGACAGGCTTCGGGTTCGCCTCGACGACGCCTGCGGCGATGCGCGCGATCTCGGCGTCGTCGCGCACCTGGCCGAGCCCACGCGACTCGACGATCGCAGCGGGCGTGTCGCCCGACTCGAACGCGGCGACGAGGACTTCCTTGGCGGTTGCCGCGGTGATCGTGCCGGCTTCCGCCAGGCGTACCAGCTCCGCGATGTGGCCGGGCGTGAGCTTCGTGTCGGCGAGCTCGGCGTCGCCGGGGAGCTCGTTGAGCAGCGCCGCGACGTCCCCGATGAACCACAGCGCGACCGGTCGAGCGCGTGCCGCCCGCTCGGCGTCGTCGTCGCCGGCGAGGGCGACCGCGGTCTCGTAGGCGTCGGCGCGGGCTCGCGTCTCGACGAGGATGCGCGCTTCGTCGGAGGAGAGCCCGTAGTCGGCCTCGAAGCGTGCGCGGCGGGCGTCCGGCAGCTCGGGCAGGCGTTCGCGCAGCGCCGCGGTGCGCTCCCCGGTGATCGAGAGCGGGGGGAGGTCGGGCTCGGGGAAGTAACGGTAGTCGTGCGCCTCCTCCTTCGAGCGCTGGCTGACCGTGTGCCCGGTCGCGTCGATGTAGCCGCGCGTCTCCTGCTCGATCGTCCCGCCGGCGTCGAGGATCGCGGCCTGACGCCCGATCTCGAACTCGATCGCGCGCTGCACCGCGCGGAACGAGTTCATGTTCTTGATCTCGACCTTCGAGCCGAGGGGATCCCCGGGCTTCCGCAGCGAGATGTTCGCGTCGCAGCGGAACGAACCCTTCTCCATGTCGGCATCCGAGACCTCGAGGTAGCGGAGCGTCTGGCGCAGCTTGCGCAGGTACGCCGCGGCCTGTGCCGACGAGCGAATGTCGGGCTGGGAGACCATCTCCATCAGCGGCACGCCCGAGCGGTTCACGTCGAGCAGCGAGTAGCCGCCGTCGTCCTCACGGTGGAGCAGGCGTGCCGTGTCCTCTTCGAGGTGGATGCGCTCGAGCCGGATCTCGTGCTCCTCGCCGTCGACCTCGATACGCACGACGCCGCCAACGCAGAGCGGCTGGTCGTACTGCGAGATCTGGTAGCCCTTCATCAGGTCCGGGTAGGGGTAGTTCTTGCGGTCGAACTTGGAGTGCTCCGGGATCTCGGAGCCGAAGGCGAGGCCGGCGAGGATGGTGTGGTCGACGGCCGCGCGATTGATGACGGGCAACACGCCCGGCATGCCGAGGCAGACCGCGCAGACGCGCGTGTTCGGGTCCGCCGCGAAGTAGTCGCTGGCGCAGTCACAGAACATCTTGGAGCGCGTGCGCAGCTGCGCATGCACCTCGAGGCCGACGACGACCTCGTAGCCGGCGACGTCAGTGGAGTCGGGTGCGGCGGTAGTCATGGGCACTCCATTGGGTGGGGGTCGAGATGCACGTAGACATCCTACGTGAGATGCAGTATCATCGCGCCTGCGTCGCACAGATACGAAGTATCAGAAGCGTGCGTCGCCGTAACAGCGAGGAGATGGTCACCAGGAAGCGAGGGCGGCCGGTATCACAAGATCCGCCACCCGCCCGACATCGTCCCTAGTCTCCTCCAGGGCGTGTCGAAGGGTAACGGATCAATGCGCGGACTTGCCGTGCGCCCAGTGTCCTTACCCTGCACCACTGGTGCCGGGTTAGGGCGCACGGCAATGCCGTGTCGTCAGGCCTCGAGTAACCGCGTGAGGTGCTAGGCCTCGGCTTCCTCGGGGTTCAGATACCGCTCGGGGTTGCCGATGAAGCGGTTCCGGCAGCCGATGTCGTTGAAGCGGTACCACTTCCCATCGCTGTGGAACCAGCGGAAGTTGTTGGTGTCGTCGTCGGTGACCTCGGCGCCGCAGACTATGCAGTCAGCCATTGCAGGACTCCCTCCGTAACGTAGAGCGATGCTCTCTTCAGCCGCGACGATACATCCGCGCGTGAGCCCTGTGAAGGGGCCGGGATGCGGGACTGCGATACCTCAGTGGCGGGGCGGCCTCACTCGATCGTGAACGGCGCTCGCATCCCAAGCTGGTAGTGCGCGGGGATGTTGCAGATCAGCGCGTAGTTACCCGACTCAAGGTTCACGGTGAGGCTCACTGTGGAGCCGGCGTCGGTCTCCAGAACCTTGTCCACCACCTCGTGGGCCCCGCCGGTCGCGGCCACGCCGCCCTCCACCGGCAGCGCGTCGTAGGCGAGGTCTGTGCGCACGACCCAGAGGTCGTGGACGACTGCACCCTCGTTGACCATCTCGAAGGTCACCTCGCCTGCGGGCACCGAGGCGAGTGCCGTCCCGAACGCCCACTCGATGCCGACGACGATCACGACGCCCGGCGCCGCACCCTCCTGGAGCACGATTGCCCGCTCATTCGCCGCGTCCTGGGCCGCGGCGTCCGTCGGCGTGGCGGTCGAGGCTGGTGCGGTGGGCGTCGTGGTTGGCGTCGCTGTAGCCGGACGCGGGGTGGGTGTCGGCCCGGCGTCGTCCGAGCCGCCGCAGCCCGCGAGGAGCGCCGCGGCGATGAGCAGCGCGATGGTCGCCAGTACCCCTGATGGTCGCAGCACAGAGCCCCCTGCCACTCGGGCGGCCGTCTGACCACCCCTTCCAGAATACGAACCACGGAGCAGTACGCTACCGGCATCGGCTCGCGGGGCTTGTTGGTACGATGTAGCGGGGAAGAGGGCCGCGATGGTTGCGTCCGCACGCCACGGCACGGTGCACCAGCTCAACGTCTCCGGCGGAGGCGTGCCCAAGCTCCCCATCGAGGAGGCTCGTGTGCGCCTCGACGGGATGGACGGCGACGCGCAGGCCGACCGCCGTCACCACGGCGGCCCGGAGCGCGCGCTCTGCCTCTTCGCCCTCGAACGCATCGAGGAGTTCCAGGCCGAGGGCCACACGATCACACCCGGCAGCGCCGGGGAGAACGTGACCATCGAGGGCCTCGACTGGTCGAGCGTGGTGCCGGGCGCGCGGCTGCGCCTCGGCGGTGAGGTGCTGGTCGAGGTCAGCTCCTACACGGCGCCGTGCTACAAGAACGCGCAGTGGTTCGCCGGCGGTGACTTCAACCGCATGAACCACCAGACGCACCCCGGTTGCAGCCGCGTCTACGCGCGCGTGCTGGAAGAGGGCACGGTGCGCAGCGGTGACGCCGTCGAACTCATCGAGGAGCGCGCGGCGGACCGGGTGTGGCGGGCGCAGCCCACCACGTACCGCTGGTCACCGCCGGACGAATAGGGCCGAGGGCAGGAGGCGCGCAATGGCTGAGTCCGAGGTACTACGTCGACTCGAGGACGTCGGAACGCTGCACAGGCCATTGCTCGTGGCGTCATTCGTGCGCAAGAACGGCATCAACACCACGGCAGCCGCGTCGCTGATGCATCGCATCCGCTCGCACGACCTCCAGCCGATCGCCCAGTTCGAAGCACAGCCATTCTTTGACTTCACGCAGTCGCGCCCGCAGGTACGGAACGAGGGCGACGAGCGCGTGATCGAGTGGCCTCGCAACCGCGTCCACCTCGAACGGGCGACCGACGGTGGACGCGACGCGCTCATCGTCTCGGGCATCGAACCGCACCTGCGCTGGCAGCACTTCAGCCGGGAGCTGAGCGCGTTCGCACGCTCGCTCGGCGTCGAGTCTGTGCTGATCCTGCGGTCGTTCCCCGCCAGCGTGCCGCACACCCGTCCGGTCCTGCTGCGGCTGACCACCACCAGCGAGGAGCTGTCCGGCGAGCTCGGTCTGCCGCAGCTCCAACCCTCGTACGAAGGTCCGATCGACATCGGCGAGGTGATCGCGAACGAACTGTCGGCAGGCGGGGTGTCCATCGGCGGCATGACCGCGCTCGTACCCAACTACCTGGGTGTCGTCCCGAACCCGATGGCGGTGCTCGGCATCACGCGCACGCTCGACCGCCTGCTCGGCGCCGAGACGCCGATGGGCGAGTACGAGGAGGCGTCCGCCAACGTGCGGGCGCAGGCCGACGAGCAGATGCAGGTCTCGGGCGAGGTACGCGACGCCGTCGAGGCCATGGAGGAGCAGTACGAGTCGATCGCAGGCGCGGCGAGCGACGCCGACTCGGAGCTCCCGTCGGTCAGCGACCTGCTCGAGGACGTCGAGCGGTTCCTCTCGAACGAGGGTGACACCCCGGCCTGAGCATCTTCCCCGCTTTAACCGCGCCTTAAGCCCTTGCCACCCGCGCCGGGCGATCCTCTGTACGTGCACGTGACCGACGCCGTCTCGCGCGCGGCGGGAGCGCGGACGGCGGCTCGCACGGCGAGGAGGCGACGGCGATGGTGCAACTGGCGACGACGCTCGAGCGGCGCATCCCCCTGAGCGGTATCCGGAACTTCCGCGACCTCGGCGGCTACGAGACACGCGACGGCTCGACCGTGCGGTGGCGGACCGTGTTCCGCACGAGCACGCTGTCCGAGGCGACCCCGCTGGACGTCGAGCGGCTGCTCGACCTCAACGTCGGGCTGGTGCTCGACCTGCGTTCGGCCGAGGAGATCGAACGCAACGGCATCTCGCCGCTGCATGACCACGGTGTGGAACACCGCCACGCGCCGTACCGCAGGCACCTCCGCCGCACGGGCGAGGGAGTGACGGGCGCGTTCCTGCGCGACCACGCCGGGCGCGGCCTCGACTACCTGCGTGGGATCGAGGACGCGCTACCCGCGATTCGCGCGGTCTTCGTCGCCATCGCCGAGGCGCAGCCAGGACAGGCGGTCGCGTTCAACTGCGAGGGCGGCCGCGACCGCACGGGCGTCACCGCTGGGCTGCTGCTGCGCGCCCTCGGCGTGCCCGACGAGACGATCGTGGCGGACTACGCGCTGACCCGCGAGTACATCACGGGCTGGCGCGAGATCACCGACGAGGAGCTCACGGCCAGGAGCGCCTCCCAGGGCTTCGAGATCACGCGCGACATGCTCGAGACGCGGCCTGAGACCATGGAGGCCTTCCTGCGCGGTATCGACGAGTACTACGGCTGCACCGCCGAGATGCTGGCCGTGGGCGGCATCGACGAGGCACTCATCGGGCGCCTCCGGGAGCGGCTGCTCGAGGGATAGCCCTCGCGATCCGCGCGCCGGACGGCGGGACGGCGTGCAGCGCCCCTGCTAGCATGTGCTTCCGCCGACGAGCGGGAGTAGCTCAGGGGTAGAGCATCTGCTTCCCAAGCAGAGGGTCGTGGGTTCGAATCCCATCTCCCGCTCCACACACCATCCGATGCCACTACGCGCGCCCACGCCGGGAGGAGTGACGTGACGCGCGAGGTCGGCGTGCTGCTGATCGTCGCGGGCGCGGTAGTGGCCGGCGTCGGCGCGCTCGCGCTGACGGGCGCGCTCGGCTGGTTCGGCAACCTGCCCGGCGACCTGCGGTTCGAGCGCGGTGACGGGACCGCCCGCGTCTACATCCCGCTCGCGTCGATGCTCGTGGTGTCTGTCGTGCTGTCAGTGGCTGCGGCTGTGCTGCGTCGACTCTTCTGAGCCGCTGCGGCCCGCTCCCCAAAGAGGGCAGGGGAATGGGTGCGGTGCGTTCAGGCGGCGGAGCGGAACGCCTCGTTGCGTGGCGGGCGGGTGATGGCCACGAACACCAGCGCGAGGATGTTCGACACGCCGAGCGCGGCGAATGCGGGCTCGTAGCTCCCGGTCCAGTCCCGGATCGACGCGACGACGATCGGGCCGAGCACGACGCTCGCCGTTGCCACCGGCGTCATCAGCCCTCGGATCGTCGCGAACCACTCGCGGCCGAAGTAGTCGGCCTGGATGGCGGGGATGAGCGGCAGCACGCCGGAGTACGTGGGTGAGTAGAGAACGAGGAAGAAGAAGATCCCAAGGTTCCCGCCCAACGCCGTGAAGAGGATGATGCCGACCGACTGGAACGCGAAGCAGAAGCCGATCACCAGCCGCTTGTCGTAGCGGTCGCCCAGCCACGCGAAGCCGACCCGGCCGGGCGTGCCGATCAGCGCCATCAGGCTCAGCACCCCCGCCGCGGCCGAGAGCGACATACCTCGCTCCTGGAGCAACGGAATGAGGAACAGCGCCACGGACCCGGTCACGAAGTGCCGGGCCGAGAACATGAGCGCGATGCTCCAGAACGCCTGTGTCTTCATCGCCTCCCAGGGCGAGTAGGTCACCTCCTGCGGCGCCGCGGCGCCCGCGAAGTCACCGTCGCCGGAGCGGTCCTCGGGCTTGTCCCCATCCGGGAGGTAGCCGTAGTCCTCGGGCCGGTGACGGATCACGAACGAGAGCGGGATCCCGACCACCCAGATGGTCGCGCCGGCGAACACGAGCGCCTGGCGCCACCCCCACGCCTCGATGATCCCGGCCAGCGGCCACGCCAGGATGCCCCCGAAGCTCAGGCCCAGGTTCATCACACCGTGCGCGGTGGCGCGACGCCGCGAGAACCAGTTGGTCACCGCCGCCATGGGCGCATTGCCCATCCCGGCGCTGACGCCACCCTGCACCAGGAAGATGAAGATGATGTAGAAGTAGACGACGGACATCGTCTGGCCGAGCAGGATGAACCCGAGCCCGCTCAGCACCACGCCGATCAGCACGAGCTTCTGCGAGCCGTACTTGTCGATGAGGAAGCCGACAGCCGGCGCGAGGACGCCACCCTGGATCCTCGCGAGCGAGAGGGCCGCGCCCAGCGCTGCTGCGCTCCACCCGAGGTCGTCCTTGATCGAGTTGAAGAAGACGCCCATCCCGTAATACGAGAAGGCGCCCATCAGGGCCATGATGGCGGTGCCCGAGAGGACGACCCACCAACCGTAGAAGATCACCGGCCGGCGTTTCAGGAGGAACCGCCTGCGCGGCTGCTCCTCCCCGCCGGACTCGCCCGCATCCGCCGAACCGCCCGCGCCGGACGGCTCGTTCGCGCTCATCGCGCGTACCCGCTCCGCCTCGACGCGATCACGTGGTCGTCGGTAGCAGCCACGTGGAGCGTTGCTGGAAGTCGCGCGCCTTGCGCAGTGCGATGGCGCCGCGCTCCATGCTCAGGAAGCAGGGCAGCCCGGCCTCGAAGAACTGCCGCGCCACGCCCTGTATATCGACGCCCTCGACGTACGGAATGTCCGTGCTCAACACCGTCACGATCGGCTTGCCCGGCTGCCGCCCCCGCACGTTGTTCAGCACCTCGATGCGCTCTTCGACCGCGTCCTCGCTCTGCTTCACCGCGCCGGCTCCGAACTCGACCACGATCACGTCGAAGTTGTCGTCGCGGGCGAACACGTCCAGGGTCTTCTCCATGCGCTCGGCGCCGCGCACGCTCGGCCCCTCGACGGGGTTGCTGTAGCTGCCGCCCTCGATCTCGGCGTAGGAGGCGATCTCCTCGAGCGAAGCGTCGCTGGGCGGGGGAATCCGGAACCCCTGCTGGCCGAACACGTCGGCGATCTTGCCCGAGTGCCCCCCGGACACGGCGATCAGCGCCGCGCCGACGCCCGGATCGCCGACGTAACGGAGGGCCATCGCGGTCTCCAGCATCTCCTCGATGCTCGTCACCTTGATCGCGCCGCACACGGTCAGCATCGCGTCCCACACCTCGGCCGGGACGGCCTCGCTGCGCGTGTGCGCGAAGCCCGCCCGCGCCGACTCGGTGGTGCTGCCGACCTTCCAGATGAGCACAGGCTTGCGGGCGGCCGCGTCGCGCAGTGCGTCGAAGAACGCCGGGCCGTCATTCACGCCCTCGAGGTACATGCCGATGACCTCGGTCGCGTCGTCCGCCGCGTAGTAGCGCAGGTAGTCGGTCGCGTCGACGACCGTGCCGTTGCCGAAGCTCACGCCCTTCGACACCTCGATGCCGTTCGCAGGAGCGCCCGAGGCGATACTCATCGCCGTGGTGCCGCTCTGCGAGAGGAAGCTGAAGTACCCGTTGTCCCCGCCGTACGGCAGGTCGCGGCCCGGCCGGATGCCGAGCGCGGGGTTGTAGAGGCCCATGCCATTGGGCCCGATCACGAGGAAGTCGCCCTCCGTCGCGATCTTGTGCACGGCCTCCTCGAGCTGCTGGCCTTGCTCCGTACCGGTCTCGGCGAACCCCGCCGCGAAGATGTGGGCGCCGCCGATGCCCTTGGCAGCGCAGTCCTGCAGGACCCTCGGCACCACCACGTTCGGCACTGAGATCGCCACGTAGTCCACCGGCTCGGGGATGTCGAGGATGCTCGACACGTTCTGGAACCCGAGTTCCTCGGCTCCCGCCCACTCGGACTGGTCGATGTTGACGTGGTAGATCTTGCCGAAGTCGGCGAAGGGTCCGTGCGCCCGCAGCCACATGTAGTCGTTGTCGCGTTTCGCCCCCACCACCGCGAGTACCTTCGGGTGGAAGACGCGATCGAGCCCGGTCTGAATGTCCATGCCTGCCCCCGTGGCTGCCGCGTCACTTTCCCCGAGCACACGCTCGGGGGCCCCTGGACGCCGGAGCCTGAGGCCAAACTTTACACGCTTGGCGGAGGCATTGCGGAATCCGGCTCTACAGCCAGGTCACGACGAGGCGTACAGGCCGCGTCGGTATGTGACCGGGGAGGTGTGGTACCGGGGGAGGGGGTCGAACCCTCACGCCTTGCGGCCGCGGGTTTTAAGCCCGCTGCGTCTGCCATTCCGCCACCCCGGCGGGTGTGACCTTGATCATACGCTGCGAGCGCGAGGGGCTACGGCGGCATCGACTGCGCCGCGGGCGTGACGAAGTCACTCACCGTGCCGGGCCGCATGCCCGCTTCGATGAGCGCCTTACGGAGCTCCTCGAACGCCTCGTCGCCGTCGATGTCCACGCGGAGGCTGAGCAGTGCAGCGCCGACCGGCAGGTGCGTGTCGACGAGGTCGTGCTCGACCTCGAGCACATTGACGCCCTGCTCGGCGATGATCCGGCTGATGCGCGCCAGTTCCCCGGGCGCGTGCGCCGTCGCGAACGTCAGGGAGCGTCGCCGCCCCTCGCCTTCGAGGCCCCGCTCCACGATGCGGTCGAGGAGGTTGATGTCGACGTTGCCGCCGGAGAGCACCGGGACCACCGGCCCGTCCGCCCCGACCACCCCCGCTAGCAACGCGGCGACGCCGAGCGCTCCCGCGCCCTCGATCACGAACTTGGTGCGCTCGATCAGCAGCACCATCGTCCGCGCAATGTCCTCCTCGTGAACCGCGACCACGTCGTCGACGTAGCGCTCGATCAGCTCAAGCGTGAGCGGAGAGGGGCCGGCGACGGCGGCACCGTCGGCGAGTGTCTGCACGAACGGCACTGTCCGCGGTTCGCCCGCGAGCAAGGACGCGACGATGCCGGGCATCGCCTGCGACTGTGCGCCGATGACGCGGATGTCGGGTCGGAGCGACTTCACGGCGAGTGCCACGCCCGCCAGCAGTCCGCCACCCCCCGCCGGCACGATCACTGTCGTCGCCTCCGGCGCCTGCTCGATCACCTCCAGGCCGAGCGTGGCCTGGCCCGCGACGATGGCGGGGTCATCGAACGGCGGGACGAAGAGCAGGTCGCGCTCAGCCGCCCGCTCCTGCGCCTGCGCGATGCAGTCCTCGAGCGGGCCGTCGACGAGCACGACCTCGGCGCGGTAGCCGCGTGTCGCGGCCTGCTTGGCCAGCGGCGCGTTAGCCGGCATGACGACGGTCGCGGGGATGCCGCGCTCGGCTGCCGCCAGCGCGACGCCCTGCGCGTGGTTGCCGGCGCTCGCCGCGATCACCCCTCGCGGCGTCGTGGCGAGCGAGGCGAGCATGTTGGACGCGCCCCGGAACTTGAACGAGCCACCGCGCTGCAGTTGCTCGCACTTCAGCAGGACGGGCACGCCTGCGAGGTTCGAGAGCGAGACGCTCGGCCACATCGGCGTGACGCGCACCGCGTCCGCGATGCGCTCGCGCGCCGCGTGGACGTCCTCGATCGTGACGAGGTCGGGCGTGGTGCTCATGGATCCATGATGGCACGTGCCGTACCGGGCGGAGCAGCTCAGGCGCGCGGGCGTCGGTCGGGGCGGAACATCGCGTACAGGATCCCGATGGCGCCTCCCGCGAGGCCGAACAGGATGGTCTCGCCACCCAACCCTCCGGGCTGGTCGGCGAAGACCGTGGACGACGGCCACTGGCCCATGCTCACGAGCACGGCCCAGCCGACGATCCACCCGGCCGCGCCGTCGCCCGCGCCCACGAGCGCCTCGGTGGGAGTGAGCTTGTTTCCGGCGGCGTAGCGTGCGAACGAGGGGCCGGTTGCGCCGATGAGCAGCGGGAACATGTGGTAGGTGGTCCCGTCGGCGAGCGAGGTGATGACCACCCACGCCGTCGTCGCGACAGCCACCGCGATCGCCCCGACGACGATCGGCGCTACGCGCACGAGGCGCCCCGTCCAGTCATCGGTCGCTGGTCCATATGGTCACGGTACCACGGGGCCTAGACGTCGGCGGCGTAGTCCCAGGACACGATGTGCTCGGGGCGCACGCGGAACGCGACGGTGCCGGGCGCGCCGTCGCGGTACGGCTCGGCGAACGTGCTGCCTTCTTCGTCGCCGTAGTAGCGCGTCGCCATGCGCAGCGCGACCTCGTAGATCGGATCGTCGTCCTCAGTGACCTCCTCGACGGGGCCGTCGATGACCACCCCGGCGTACGGCGACTCCCGCTCGTCGACGCAGACCGAGGCGTAGGCGACGCGCTGGAGGTTGCGCCACTTCAGGCTGGAGCGGCCGGTGAAGATCAGCACCGAGCCGTCGCGCCACTCGTACCAGACGGGCGCGGAGCGCGGATGCCCGCGGCGGTCCACCGTCGACACGACAGCGATCTTCGCGCCCTCGGTCAGGAACTCGTCGAGCCGTGCGTCGTCCATCGGCATGCTGCACCTCCATATGTGCGGTAAGGCATGATGCGCCCCGAGCCGCCGTGCGCAACATCGGGGGCTCGAGGGCGTATAGCCTCAGATTGGGGTGCTACCTGGCTGGGTACCCCTGCCGCACACCCTGTTACCAAGCTCTGGATGCTGACCTTCGAGCAGGTCGTTAGCCATCACCGCGATGTCCCGGCGCGAGAGGCAGGCCGTTCGCTGTCTCTCGCCAAAGCGTCCGGCGGGACCGTGTACTACCGTGGTAGGATGGCACCATGAGCGTGAACAAACTGAGCATCTCTCTCGACAGCGACCTCGCCGATGCGGTCCGCGACTCGGCGCACCGTAACGGCCAGAACCTCTCGGCATGGCTCGCCGCGGCGGCCGCTTCCCGTCTGCGACGCGAAGGGCTGCGGGAGTTCCTCGACGCGTGGGAAGACGAACACGGGCACTTCAGCACGGACGAGATCGAGCAGGCCAGAGCCGATCTCCGCTCCGCTATTGAAGGCGTAGCGCGCTGAGCGCGCTCGTTCTGGACGCCGGCGCCTTGATCGCAGTCGACCGACCGGGGTGACCAGGCCACGATCCTGCGTTTGCGCGCGGCGGCTCACGAGGACATGGACCTCCGCGCTCCCGCGGTCGTCGTCGCGCAAGCTTGGCGCAACAGCGACGGCCGTCAGGCGCGACTCGCCCGCTTCTTGCGCACCGTCGAGATCGTCGTCACTGATCTCGACCTTGCCCGCCGTGCCGGCGAGTTGCTGGGTCGCAGCGCAACCGCCGACGCGATCGATGCGATGGTTGTCCTTGTCGCGGAGGACGAGGATGCGATCCTCACCACGGACCCCGACGATATCGCCCACCTCGCCGCCGCGGCGCGCATCCGCGCCGCTGTCATTGAGTGCTAGGAGCGGGCGATTCGGCGATCCACAGCGCATCCACTGTCTCCAGTTCTGGTTCAACCTCAGCGACCCCGGCATCGAGCAGGAACTCTACGACTCCCGCTCGATGCTCGAGCGCCAACCTCCACCGCCTTCGGTAGCAGGGATGTGCGGCACAGAGCCTGACTTCGGTAACGAAAGTTATGAGGCCATGCGGAGGCTTGAGTCGCGCGGCGCGGGGGCGTAGGCTGCGAGGGCACGCATCGCACGCATGTTCGTCGAGGTGACAGGGTGACGCTGGCGCAGCCGCCGATCGCACCGGGCATCGAGTTCCACCCCGTCGTCGACGCGTGGTTCCGGCGGCACTTCGACGCGCCCACCGATGCGCAGCACGCCGGCTGGCGGCACATCCGCAGCCGCCGCGACACGCTGATCAGCGCTCCGACCGGCTCCGGCAAGACCCTCGCCGCGTTCCTCGCCGGCATCGACGAACTCGTACGCAAGGCGGAGGCCGGGACGCTCGAGGACGTCACCGAGATCGTCTACGTCTCGCCGCTCAAGGCGCTCGGTAACGACATCCACCGCAACCTCGAGCAGCCGCTCGAGGAGATCCGGCAGATCGCCGTCGAGATGGGCTACGACCTGCCCGTCATCCGCACGGCGGTGCGCAGCGGCGACACGACGCAGTCCGAGCGGCAGGCGATCGTGCGCCGTCCGCCGCACATCCTCATCACCACGCCCGAGTCGCTCTACCTGATGGTCACCGCCGCGCGCAGCCGCGAGAAGCTGCACCATGTCCGCACGCTCATCGTCGACGAGATCCACGCGCTCGCGCGCGACCGCCGCGGCAGCCACTTCGCGCTCACCGCCGCGCGGCTGGACCACCTGATCACGTCGAACGGTGGCGAGCGGCCCGCCCGCATCGGGCTCTCGGCGACGCAGCGGCCGATCGAGGAGATCGCGGCGTTCCTCGTCGGCAGCGAGCGCATCGACGCCGACGGCGCCCCGGACTGCACGATCGTGGACCTCGGCCACCAGCGCGACATCGACCTCGCGATCGAGGTGCCCGGGAGTGAGCTCGGGGCGGTCGCGCCCGCCGAGCAGTGGGGCGAGATCTACGACCGCATCACCGAGCTCATCACGGGGCACCGCACGACCCTCGTGTTCGTGAACACCCGACGCATGTCCGAGCGCGTCGCGCACCAGCTCGCGCAACGCCTCGGCGAGGAGCACGTCTCGAGCCACCACGGCAGCCTCTCCAAGGAGCGCCGGATGCGCCTCGAGCAGCGACTCAAGGACGGCGAACTCCGCGCGCTCGTCGCGACCGCGTCGCTCGAGCTCGGCATCGACATCGGCTCGATCGACCTCGTGTGCCAGGTCGGGTCGCCGCGCAGCATCGCGACGTTCCTGCAGCGCGTTGGCCGCTCCGGGCACGCGCTCGGCGTGCGGCCCAAGGGGCGCATCTTCCCGGCCTCACGCGACGAGTTGATGGAGAGCGCGGCGCTGGTGCGTGCGGTGGGCTCGGGCCGCCTCGACCGCATCGTGCAGCTGGTCGCTCCGCTCGACGTGCTGGCGCAGCAGATCGTGGCCGAGTCGGCGTGCGAGGAGTGGCCCGAGGACGACCTCTACGCGCTGTTCAAGCGTGCCACGCCGTACCGCGACCTGAGCCGCGAGGACTTCGGTGAGGTCGTCGACATGCTTGCCCAGGGAGTGGGTGAGGGCGCGGGACGCGCCCGCCCGCTCCTGCACCGCGACCGTGTGAACGGCGTGCTCAGGGCTCGCCGCAACGCGCGGCCAGTGGCGATCCAGAACGGCGGCACGATCCCCGAACTCGGTGACTACCGCGTGATCGCGGAGCCCGACGAGACCGTCGTCGGCGCGGTCAACGAGGACTGGGCCATCGAGAGCATGGCCGGCAACATCTTCCTGCTCGGCACCAACTCGTGGCGCATCCGCCGCATCGAGAACGGCGTCGTGCGCGTCGAGGACGCCCACGGCGCGCCGCCCACCATCCCGTTCTGGCTCGGCGAGGCGCCCGGCCGCACCATCGAATTGAGCGAGGAGGTCGGCCGCCTCCGCCGTGACGTCGAGGAGGGGCTCACGGACCGCGAGCGCCTCAAGGAGCAGATCATCGGCGAGTGCGGTCTCGACCTCGGCGGGGCGCAGCAGATCATCGACTACGTGCGCGCGACACGGGACGGGCTCGGCATCGTGCCGACGGACCGCGACGTGGTGTTCGAGCGCTTCTTCGACGAGTCGGGCGGGATGCAGCTCGTGGTCCACGCCCCGTTCGGAGCGCGCATCAACCGTGCGTGGGGCCTCGCGCTGCGCAAGCGCTTCTGCGTGCGCTTCGACTTCGAGTTGCAGGCCGCCGCCAACGACGACGGCATCCTGCTCTCGCTCGGCCCGCAGCACAGCTTCCCGCTGGAGGAGACCTACGACTACGTCACCTCGAACAACGCCGAGGAGGCCGTGCGGCAGTCGTGCTTCTACATCCCGCTCTTCCCGACGCGCTGGCGCTGGAACACCACGCGTGCCCTCGCGGTGCCGAGGCAGCGCGGCGGCAAGCGCGTGCAGCCGTTCTTGCAGCGCATGATCGCCGACGACCTCCTGGCCGCCGTCTTCCCGGAGCAGGTCGGCTGCCAGGAGAACGTCACCGGCCCGCTCGAGATGCCCGACCACGTGCTGCTGCGCCAGACCATGGACGACTGCCTGCACGAAGCGATGGACGTCGACAGCCTGCTCGGCGTCCTCGGCCGCGTCGAGGCGGGCGATATCCGCTTCCACGCGCGCGACACCACCGAGCCTTCGCCGATGGCGCACGAGATCGTCAACGGCAAGCCCTACACCTACCTCGACGATGCACCGCTGGAGGAGCGCCGCACGCGCGCGGTCTCGCTGCGCCGCTCGCTGCCCGAGGAGGCGCGCGACCTCGGTGAGCTCGACGCCGAGGCCATCGACGGCGTCCGTGAGCAGGCATGGCCCGCGCCACGCGACGCCGAGGAGGTCCACGACACGCTGCTCGGCCTCGTCGCTATCGATGAGCAGGAGGCCTCGGGTTGGAGTGCGTGGTTCCGGGAGCTCGCGGCCGCCGGGCGCGCCTCGCGTCTGACGCAGGTCGGCGGCGAGCGCGACGGTCAGCGGCTGTGGTTCGCCGCCGAGCACCTCCCGGCCATCGAGTTGCTGTACCCGGACGCGCGCATCGAGCCCGCCCTCGACCTGCCCGAGGGCGCGGCGCTGCCGTGCGCGGACCGCGATGAGGCACGCCGGATCCTGCTGCGCGGCCACAGCGAGGTGCGCGGCCCCATGACCGCCTCGGCGCTCGGCGCGCTGCTCGCCCTGCGCGCGGTCGATGTCGACCGCGGCTTCCGGCAACTTGAGGGCAGCGGCTTCATCCTGCGCGGGCGCTTCACGCCCGGACGCACGACCTCGCAGGCAGGGGACGACGAGGACGAGTTCTGCGACCGTCGCCTGCTCGCACGCATCCACCGCCTCACGCTCGACCGCCTGCGCCGCGAGATCGACCCGGTCACGGCGCAGGACTTCATGCGCTTCCTGCTGCGCTGGCAGCACCTCGCGCCCGGCTCGCAACTCGAAGGCCGCGGCGGCGTCCGCGAGGCGGTCTCGCAGCTCCAGGGCTACGAGGCGCCCTCGTCGAGCTGGGAGCACGAGTTGCTCGCCGCGCGCGTCCAGGACTACGGACCGGCCTGGCTCGACGAGCTGTGCCTGGCCGGCGAGGTCGCCTGGGCCCGCCTCGCCCCGCCCCGGCCCAACGGCACGAACGGCGACTCGAACGGCAACGGCGTGGCTGTAGCGAAGGCGCTCCGCGCCACGCGCGTCACGCCCATGACGCTCGCGCTGCGCCCCGATCTCCCGCAGTTGCTCACCGCCTCGCGCTTCGACGGCGCGAACGAGGAGGGCCCGGAGGCGGGCGCTGCGGCCGAGATCCTCGCGGAGTTGCGGGCGCGCGGCGCGCTGTTCTTCGACGAGCTCGTGGCCGCGACCCGGCGACTCCAGAGCGACATCGAGGGTGGACTGCGCGAGCTGATCGCGGCCGGCCTCGTCGCCTCGGACGGCTTCCAGGGGCTGCGCCAGCTCACGCGCCGCCGCAACGGTCGCCGCCGCCCCCGCGGCGGGCTCCGCGGCGGCGGTGGCCCCTCGGGTCGCTGGGCACTCGTGCAGGCGCCCGAGGTCGACCCGGCCGAAGTGGAACCCCTCGCGGAACGGGTCGCCGAGGTGCTCCTGAGGCGCTACGGCGTCGTGTTCCGCGACATCGTGGCCGCCGAGAGTTTCCGCCTGCCGTGGCGCGAAGTGCTGCGCGCGCTACGCCGCTTCGAGGCGCGCGGGACCGTGCGCGGCGGCCGCTTCGTCTCGGGGTTCGTCGGCGAGCAGTTCGCGCTGCCCGAGGCCCTCGAGGCGCTGCGGCGCGTCCGCAAGTCGCCGCGCACGGGCGAGCGCGTGCGCATCGCCGCGTCCGATCCGCTCAACCTCACGGGCACGATCCTGCCCGGCCCGCGCATCCCCGCCGTACGCGACCGCAGCTTCGAGCTGGAGGACGGCGCGCTGGCCGAGCCGCTCACGCGTCCCTCGTCGGCGCGGGAAGGCCGCCACGAGACACGTCGGCCTCCTCCGCCGCTGGGTGACGCATAGGCGGCGACATCCCCGCCAGAACCGGTAAACTGATCGGCGCAGGCGCGAGAGCTGCGAGGGTGCGCGCGTCGCGAGACAGGTGAGGAGGCGAGCGATGCCGAGGCCGATCTGGCGTGGCGCAATCAGCTTCGGGATGGTCTCCATCCCCGTGCGCCTCTATACCGCCACCGAGACCAAGGATGTCTCCTTCCGCCAGCTCGACCGCGAGGACCACTCACGCGTCCGTCAGCTGCGCTGGAACATGGAACTCGACCGCGAGGTGCCGTACGACCAGATCGTGCGCGGCTACGAGTACGCCAAGGACCGCTACGTCGTCCTCGAGCCCGAGGACTTCGACAGGCTGCCGCTCCCCAGCAAGCGCACCATAGGCATCAAGGCGTTCGTGAAGCTCGAGGAGATCGACCCCGTCTACCACGAGAAGGCGTACTACCTCGAACCGGACGAGTCGGGCGGCAAGCCGTTCGCGCTGCTCGTGCGTGCGCTGGAGGCGAAAGGCCTGGTGGCCGTCGCGCAGGTCGCCATCCGCAACAAGGAACGGCTGTGCGCGCTGCGCGCGCCCACCGCCGAGGAGAACGACGCGGGGCACGGCGGCGGCCGCATCCTGCTCGAGACGCTGTACTACCCCGACGAGATTCGCACGGCCCAGCTCGATCCGCTCGACCTCGAGGAGGTCTCGGAGGAGGAGCTGCAGATGGCGTTCACGCTGATCGGGATGCTGGAGAAGCCGTTCGAGCCCGAGGAGTACCACGACGAATATCGCGAGGCGCTGATGGCGGTGATCAACGCAAAGCTCGAAGGCGTCGAGCTCGCCGAGGCCGCCGAGCCCGAGACCGCCAAGATCGTCGACCTGATGGCCGCGCTGCGCGCCAGTGTCGAGGCGGTCAGTAGCGACCGCGACGATAGCGAGGACGCCGCGGACACGGCCGTCGATGAGCCCGCGGCGGCCGAGGCGCGGGCGAGCTAGGCACAGGCCGGCCGCGCACGCGGTAGCGCGCACAGATGCCGCCCTCCGAGTCGCAGGCCACCCGCGCAGCGTCGGACGCATCCGGCAACCTCGACGCGTACGACGCGAAGCGCGACTTTGCGCAGACCCCCGAGCCCCCGCCCCGTGAGCCCGGCGCCGCGACCGGCCCGCTCACCTTCGTCGTGCAGCAGCACCGCGCGACACGTATGCACTACGACATCCGGCTCGAGGTCGGCGGCGTGATGCCCTCGTGGCCCGTGCCGAGAGGGCCCTCGACGAACACGCGTGAACGGCGGCTCGCGATCCAGACCGAGGACCACCCGCTCGACTACGCCTCGTTCGAGGGCGTGATACCCAGCGGCCAGTACGGGGCGGGCGAGGTCATCGTCTGGGACAACGGGACCTACTCGCCGGACGAGGACGGGCGGCTGTCGTTCGGGGACCGCGAGGAGGCCGAGGCGCGCGTCCGTGCAGGCATCGAGGCCGGCAAGCTCTCCATCACGTTTCGCGGTCGCAAGCTCAAGGGCTCGTGGACGTTCGTGAAGACGCAGGCCTCCGAGGACAGCTGGCTGCTCATCAAGCACCAGGACGCCGCCGCCGATCCCGACCGAGAACTCACCGCCGAGGACGCCTCGGTCATATCGGGCCTCAGCATCGCCGACCTCCAGGCCGGGCGACTCCCCGACCCCGCGCGGACCGGCACGCCGCCGCACCTCGGCGACCTGCCCGGCGTCGAGCCGGGCGCGCCGCCGCGCGACCTCAAGCCGATGCAGGCGCACCTCTCCGAGGAGCCATTCGACGACCCGGGGTGGTTCTTCGAGCCGAAACTCGACGGCATCCGCGCCCTCGTGACGATCGAGGATGGGGCGGTCAGTCTGCGCGCGCGCAGCGGGCGCGACATCACGGCACAGTACCCCGCGCTCGTGCGCGCGTTGGCCGAGCAGCCCGTAGCGTCGGCTGTCCTCGACGGCGAGATCGTCACGCTCGACGCGCGTGGTGTGCCCTCCTTCGAGCTGTTGCAGCAGCGGATGGGCCTCCAGAACGCCGAGGAGATTGCCGTCGCGGACGCGGAGCGGCCCGTGCTGTTCTTCGCCTTCGACGTGCTCGCCCTAGACGGCCACGATCTGCGGCGCGTGGCGCTCGAACATCGCGTCGAGGTCCTCGCCCGCGTGCTGCTTCCGACCCCGCTCGTGCAGCGCGTCGAGACGTTCGCCGCCGACGGCATCGCGGCGTTCGAGGCTGCGAAGCAGCTCGGCCTCGAGGGCGTCGTCGCGAAGCGCCGCGACAGCGTCTACGAGGCAGGTCGGCGCTCACAGCGCTGGCTCAAGGTGAAGGCGCGTCAGACCGGCGACTTCATCGTCGCCGGCCACCACAGCGGCGAGGGCACACGCACTGGCACCTTCGGCGCGCTGCTGCTGGGAGTGCGAGGTGAGGACGGCGCGCTGCGCTACGTGGGCCGTGTCGGCACCGGCTTCGACGATGCGACGCTGCGTGAGCTTCGCGCGCGCCTCGACGCCATCGAGAGCGAGGAGAACCCCTTCGCCGAGGAGCCACCGGACGTGGACCGGGTGACGTTCGCGCGACCCGAGCTGGTCGCCGAGGTCGCGTACGCGAACGAGACGCGCGAGGGCATCCTGCGCGCGCCCTCGTTCCTGCGGCTCCGGCCCGACAAGCCGCCGTCAGAAGTGCGCCGCGTCGCCTCCGTAGCGCCGCCCGCGTCGGCGCGCACGGCGACCGCGCCGACGGATGCCGACGCGATCGCCTCGGTGCTCGCACAGCTCGACCGTGACGCGCCCGAGATGCCGCTCGCCGTCAGCGCGCACGAGGTGCGGGTGACGAACCTCGACAAGGTGATGTGGCCGGAGCACGAGGACTCACCGGCCGTCACGAAGCGAGACCTGCTGCGCTACCTGGCGCAGGTCTCGCCCTGGCTGCTGCCGCACATGCGCGACCGGCCCGTAACGCTCACACGCTACCCCGACGGCATCGATGGCAACTCGTTCTACCAGAAGCACTACGACGAGCCGCCCGCGTTCGTCGAGACCGCGGAGGTGTACGTGGACTCCTCGCGCGGGGACGAGACGGCACTGCTCTGCAACAACCTCGCGACGCTGCTCTGGCTCGGCCAGCTCGCCGACCTCGAACTGCATGTCGCGCTCGCGCGCGTGAGCGCGGAGCCGGACGGGCACCACCTGCCGATGGTGTTCTCCGGCTCGAAGGCGCAGATCGAGCGCTCTGCGCTGGGCTACCCCGACTTCGTGCTCTTCGACCTCGACCCCTACATCTACAAGGGCGACGAGGCGAGCGGGGAGGAGCCGCAGCTCAACCGCCGCGCGTTCGAGCAGACCGTCGAGGTGGCCCGCTGGCTCAAGGAGCTGCTCGACGCCGCGTCACTGTCGTCGTTCGTGAAGACCTCGGGCGCGACGGGCCTGCACATCCACGTGCCGGTGCTGCGCCACTTCGACTACCCGGCGGTGCGCGCGGTGGCGAACACCTTCGGCGAGTTCCTGCAGCGCGCGCACCCCGCCGAGATCACGCTCGAGTGGGAGACGCAGCGCCGCACGGGCAAGATCTTCGTGGACGTGAACCAGAACGCACGCACCAGGAACATGGCGACGGCGTTCTCCCCGCGCCCGAAGCCCGGCGCCCCCGTCTCGATGACGCTGCGCTGGGACGAACTGGACGACGTGTACCCCTCGGACTTCACGATCCACACCGCCCTCGCCCGTCTCGCCGAGGTGGGCGACCCGTGGGCGGACATTATGCGACATAAGCACGACCTGCGCGCGCTGATCGAGGCGCAATAGGCCGCGGGCTGGCCTCAGGGCGCGCCGTCGTCATACAGTCGATACATGGTCGTGAACGGGGCGCCCGACGCGGGGCGCGGGGGATTGAGGCAGCTTGCGCTGCGCGAGCGCCATGAGGCGCTCGGCGCACGCTTCGCTCCCTTCGCAGGCTGGGAAATGCCCCTCCAGTACCAGGGCATCGTTGCCGAGCACGAGGCCGTGCGAGGCAGCATCGGCGTCTTCGACGTCTCGCACCTCGCCCGTGCGTGGGTGCGCGGGCCCGGCGCGGCCGAGCTCCTGCGCTCGGTGACCACCTTCGACGTGACCACGGTCCCGGTCGGCAAGGCGCACTACTCGCTGTACTGCAACGAGCAGGGCGGCATCGAGGACGACGTCTTCATCTACCACCTCCCCGACGACCAGTGGCTCGTCATCCACAACGCCGCCAACGCCGACGCCGACTTCCTGCGGCTCCAGCGCGTCGCCGGCGACCAGGCGTCCGAGGAGACCCCGCAGACCGCGTTGCTGGCCGTGCAGGGCCCCGACGCGGTCGCCTTACTGACGAGCGTCCTCGGCGACGGGTTCGCGGCGCTCGAAGCGCGCGACTGCGCCGAGCTGGACTGGGGTGGCGTGCCCGTGCTCGTCGCACGCACCGGCTACACCGGCGAGGACGGCGGCGAGTGCATCGTTGGGGCCGACGACGCTGCCGACCTGTGGGACGCGCTCATCGACGGTGGCGCGACGCCGGCCGGCCTCGGCGCGCGCGACACGCTTCGCCTCGAAGCCGCGCTGCCGCTGCACGGCAATGACATCGACGCGACCACGCACCCGTTCGAGTCGGGCCTCGGCTTCGCCGTGACGCTGGACGACGAGGTCCCGTTCACCGGCCGCGAGGCGCTCGCCGAGGCGAAGGCGCAGCCCCGTACGCGGCGGCTCGCGCACCTCGTGGCGCAGGAGCGGGGCGTGATCCGGGCGGGCTACGGCGTGCACCTGACGGACGAGGACGGTGAGATGCTCGGCGACCCCCTGACCACGCTGACCAGCGGGGCGTTCAGCCCCAGCTTGCGCGTCGGCATCGGCATGGCCTACCTTCCCGCGCAGCTAGCCAGGCCCGGTGTCAGACTCGCGGTGGACGTGCGCGGGCGTGCGCTCCCTGTCGAGGTTGTGCGACGCCCGTTCTACCGGAAGCAGGACCAGTCGTGAGCGGCGAACAGGTACCCGAAGGCCTCCTCTACACGAGCGACCACGAGTGGCTCCGCCGCGACGACGAGAGCCCCGACGAGGCCGTCATCGGCATCACCGACTTCGCCCAGGACCAGCTTGGCGATGTCGTGTACCTCGACCTCCCAGCCGAGGGCTCCGAGGTCACGGGCGGCGAGCGCTTTGGCGAGGTCGAGTCGGTGAAGACCGTCTCCGACCTCTACGCACCGATCAGCGGCGAGGTTCTCGCCACCAACGGCGACCTCGAGGACCAGCCGGAACTCGTGAACGACTCGCCGTACGACGAAGGCTGGCTGATCCGCGTGCGCCTCGGCGACGAGTCGCAACTCGACGGCCTGCTCGACGCCGACGCGTACCGCGCGCAGCTCCCGGCGAGCTGACGTTGGCGTCCCCAGGGGCCTCGGAGCTGCCCGGGGGAACCCCCCACCCGTACATCCCCGCCACCGAAGCTGATCGCGAGCGGATGCTCGCGCGTGTCGGCGTCGAGAGCATCGACGCGCTGTTCAGCGACCTCCCGGCCGGGTACCGCGACCCGGCGTTCGAGTTGCCGCCGCAACTGACCGAGCCCGAGCTGATCGCGCTGCTCGAGGAGCGCGCGGCCATGAACGCCGCCCCGGGCCGCCCGAACTTCCTCGGAGCCGGCGCGTACCGCCGCTCGATTCCCTCGATCGCCGGGTACCTGACCAGCCGCTCCGAGTTCGTGACGGCGTACACGCCGTACCAACCGGAGATCAGCCAGGGCACGCTCCAGTCCGGCTTCGAGTATCAGTCGGTCGTCTGTGAACTGACGGGGATGGACGTCTCCAACGTCGGGCTCTACGACGTCGCGAGCGCGACGGCCGAGGCATGCCTGCTGGCCGCCCGTGCGACGCGCCGCACGGCCGTCGCCCTCCTCGAACCGATCCACCCCGGCACCATCGACGTCGTACGCGCCTACGCGCGCGGCACGGGCATGCGCGTCGACCTCGTGACCTCGGGTGACGCGATGACCGAGGAGCACGCCTGCCTCGTCGCCCAGCAGCCCGACTTCCTCGGCACGATCGCCGACCTCGAACCGCTCGCGGAGGCGGCGCACGCGGTCGGCGCGCTGTTCGTGACCGTCGCGGACCCGTTCGCGCTCGGCCTGCTGCGCGCCCCGGGCGATGCCGGCGCCGACATCGTCACCGGCGAGGGCCGCGACCTCGCCGGCGCGCCGGCGTTCGGTGGGCCATCGGTCGGGCTGTTCGCCGCGCGGCAACAGTACCTGCGGCAGATGCCCGGGCGCATCGTCGGCCGCACGAAGGAGCTCGAGACGCCGCAGGGCCACGACGAGCCACGCACGGGGTACGTGCTCACCCTGCAGGCGCGCGAGCAGTTCATCCGCCGCGAGCGCGCCACCTCGAACGTCTCGACCGCGCAGGCGCTGGTCGCGCTCGCGTTCACCATCACCGTGCAGGCGCTCGGCCCGCGCGGGATGCGTCAGGCCGCCGAGCTGTGCTACCAGCGCGCCCACGCCGCCGCCGCCCGAGTGGCGGCGTTGCCGGGCTTCGAGATCCCCGATCGGGGGCCGTGGTTCCAGGAGTTCCTCGTGCGCGGCCCGGTCCCCGCTGCGGCGCTCGCCCGCGAGCTTGCCGCGCGAGGCATCACCGCGGGGCTCGACGTGTCCGACCGACCCGAGCCCGAGGCGCACGACGCACTCCTCTTCGCCGTCACCGAGGCGACGCCCGCCGCGCATGTCGACGCGCTGATCGACGCGCTGACGGAGATCGGGGCCAGCTCGTGAGCGTCGTGCGACCCCCCGCCGAGGACTTCGGCGCCAGACTGAGCTTCGACCGCAGCGCGCCCGGACGTCGAGCCGTGGACGTGCCCTCGTGGGACGGCGAGGAAACCCCGCTGCCTGACGCCCACCTGCTGCGCGACTCCGTGACGCTCCCGGAGCTGAGCCAGGGTGGCCTCGTGCGCTACTACACCGCGCTCTCCGCCCGGAACTACGGCATCGACTCCGGCACCTACCCGCTGGGCTCCTGCACGATGAAGTACAACCCGAAGGTCGACGACCTCGTGGCGTCGCTTCCGGGCTTCGCGACGGCGCACCCACAGGCCCCGGTCGAGGACGCGCAGGGGACGCTGCGCATCTTGCTGGAGCTGCGTCGAGGCCTCGCCGAGGTCACCGGCTTGCCGGCGGTCAGCCTCGCGCCCGCCGCCGGCGCGCAAGGCGAGCTGGCCGGGGTGCTCATGATCACGCGCGCGCTCGAGGACCGCGGCGAGCTGGAGACGCGCCGCCGGATCCTCGTGCCCGACTCGGCGCACGGGACCAACCCGGCCACGGCCGCGATGGCAGGCTATAGCGTCACCGAGATCCCGACCGCCGCGAACGGCTCGCTCGACCGCGCGGCGCTCGAGCGCGAGCTGGACGAGACCGTTGCCGCCGTCATGGCTACCGTGCCGAACACGCTCGGACTGTGGGTGCAGGGCATCGAGGAGTTCGCTGACCTCATCCACGACGCTGGCGCCTACCTCTACGGCGACGGCGCGAACCTCAACGCCATCATGGGCAGGGTGCGCTATGGCGACCTCGGCTTCGATGTCGTCCACCTCAACCTGCACAAGAGCTTCAGCACACCGCACGGTGGCGGCGGGCCCGGCGCCGGCCCTGTCGCGTGCACCGAGGAGCTGGCGCCCTACCTCCCGGCCCCGATCGTCGTCGAGGACGGCGAGGGCGTCGTGCGCTTCGAGACGCCGGAGCGCAGCATCGGCCACCTTCAGCAGTTCCACGGCAATGTGGGAGTCCTGATTCGCGCCTACGCCTACATGCGGGCGCTCGGCGCAGCCGGTTTCCGGGCCGTGTCCGGCCAGGCCGTGCTCAACGCGAACTACCTGCGCGTGCTCATGCACGGCCACTACGACCTGCCGTACGACCGCCCGGTACTACACGAGGTGGTCTTCTCCGGCACCCGCCAGCGACGCGAGCACGGCGTGCGCACGTACGACATCGCGAAGCGGCTCATCGACCACGGCTTCCACCCGCCGACGGTGTACTTCCCGCTGATCGTCGAGGAAGCGCTGATGATGGAGCCGACCGAGACCGAGCCGCCCGAGGCCATCGAGGCCCTCGCCGACGCGATGATCGCCATCGCCGGTGAGGCCGCCGAGGATCCTGAGATGCTCCACGGCGCCCCATGGACCGCACCCATCGGGCGCCTCGACGAGGCGGCGGCTGCGCGTCGCCCCGTCCTGCGCTGGCAGCCGGCCGCCGAGTAGACCTCGCCTGCGGCTGTGTCCCGCACCGGGTACGCTGCCTCTCTGACCCAACCGGGGCCATCGAGGAGGACACTGTGAGCGTGCGTGTCGGGCTTGGGATGGCCGCGTTTCCGTTCTCCTCGACGCGTGCGTTCTGGCGCTGGGTCGAGCTGTGCGAGGACGGCGGCGTCGACTCCCTGTGGCAGTCGGACCGGCTGCTGGCCAGTGATGCCTCGCCGCGCCCGCAACTGGAGACGATGAGTCTCATGGCCGCGCTCGCCGGGGCCACGGAGCGGCTCAAGTTCGGTATGAACGTCGTCGTGCTGCCGCTGCGAGACCCGATTGCACTGGCCGCCGAGTGCGCGACGATCGACTTCCTCAGCGGCGGTCGGCTGCTCCCGGCCTTCGGCGTCGGCGGCAACGCCTCACCGGCGTGGGCCGCGACCGGCCGCGAGGCGAGCGGGCGTGGCTCGCGGTCGAACGAGGCGCTGGAGATCATGACCGCGCTGTGGCGCGGCGAGCGCGTGACGTTCGAGGGCGATCACTACCGCGTCGCCCACGCCTCGGTCGCCCCGACGCCGGTGCAGCAGCCGATGCCGCTGTGGATCGGCGGCTCCAGCCGGGCGGCGATCCGCCGCACGGTGCGCTACGGCAACGGCTGGCTGGGCGGTCTGCAGACGCCGGCGCAGGTCGCGCCCGTCGTCGCGTCGATCCGCGAGGAGGCGGCGCGGCAGGGCAAGCGCATCCCTGACGACCACTACGGCGCGAACATCACGTACCGTTTCGGCTCCTGGGACGAGCCCGAGGTCGAGCGCGCCACGTCGGCCTTCGGCCGCCTGGCAGTCCAGGACCGCCCCGACCCCAGGGACCACTTCGCGGTCGGCGACGCGTCCGACATCGTCCGTCGCGTCGAGGAGTACGTGGCCGTCGGCGTCACCAAGTTCGTCGTGCGCCCCATCGCGGAGGGCGACGATGCGCTGATGGAGCAGACACGGCGCTTGATCGAAGAGGTGTTGCCGGTAGTGCATCGCGGGGATGGTGACGGCGCGTAGCCCGAGATGTTCGCTCGTCCGCGTGCGTGGACGCGCCAGGCGCAGCGGTCTCGAGGGGAGTACTAGGTCAACTGGATGACCGCGACTGCGGCGCTCAGCATCGCGGCGTTGATCGCAATACTGCTGAGCCCCATCAACCACATCGCGCGATACAGGTCCGCCCGTACGGCGAATAGGTCAGCCTTTGTCGCGAGATGGCGTGTGGCGTCAGTGATGGAATCGTCAATGGCTTCAGCCTGTACGTCGCTGAAGTCCGCGTTCAACAAGCGCCGCGTCTGCGAAGTCACGAGCCGTGTCCCTTCGGCACTCACAATGTGCTTCGCAGAGGTGCGCGTGTCAATAGTAATTCGCTGAATATAAAGAATCGGATAGTTCGGCCCGCGAACGCGCGATGGGAATCGTGAGGCAGAGGGGCTGCTATCCGGATCGCGGTCCCGGCCGGTCCCACTCCTCGGGCGTGCCCGCGGTCTCGGACACCAGCTCGCCATCCGCCATCTCGAGGATGCGTCCGACGTGCTCGATCATCAGCGGGTCGTGGGTGGCGGCGATGACCGTGGTGCCCCCGGCACTGATCGACTGCAACAGCTCGAAGATCTGCGCGCCGGTCGCCGAGTCCAGCTCGCCCGTCGGCTCGTCGGCGATGAGCAGCGGTGGGTCATTCGCGATCGCGCGCGCGATCGCGACGCGCTGCTGCTCGCCGCCCGACAGCTCGTACGGGCGGTGGTCGGCGCGTGGCCCGAGCCCGACGAGCTCGATGAGCTCGCCTGCGCGCTCCAGCGCGGCGCGACCGTGTACCCCCGCGATGCGCAGCGCCAGCCCCACGTTCTCGCGCGCCGAGAAGAGCGGGAGCAGGGCGAACGACTGGAACACAAAGCCGATGCTGTGGCGGCGCAGATCGGTGAGTCGTGACTCACTCGCTGCCGAGACCTCTTCGCCCGCGAGGTGCACGGTGCCGCTGTCGGGGCGGTCGAGGCCGGCGATGAGGTTGAGCAGCGTGGTCTTCCCGGAGCCCGAACGGCCGCGCAGCGCCACGAACTCGCCGCGGTCGATGTCGAGCGTGACGTTGCGGACGGCGCGTACGACGGTGCCGCTCAGCTCGAAGCTGCGATTGACGTCGCGCACCTCGACGAGCGCGGGCGTCACGGGGCGCCTCGCAGTGGCGCGCGCGGCGGCTCCGGCGGCGTCTCATCCGACAGCCCGGGGATCGGCGGACCCAGTAGCGCGCCCTCGTCGGCGCGTACCTCGATGTGGTCGTCGACGAGGGCGACGCGTGCTCGCATGCCGAGCCCGAGGTGCTCGGCGATCTCACGCGGGACTTGCAGCCGCCCGCTGCGGTCGACGATCGCATACTCATCGACATCCTGGTCGTGGTCACGAGTGAAGCGGGAGCGGCGGACGATCTCAGCGCTCGTCTTGCCGTCGCGGAACGCGACGATGCGGTGCACCCGGTCGATGATCGAGGCGTCGTGGGTGACGATCACGATCGTGACGCCGATCTGCTCGTTCAGCTCCTCGAAGACATCGAAGACCTCGGCGGCCGTGGCGTTGTCGAGTTCGCCCGTGGGCTCGTCGGCCAGGAGCAGCGGTGGGTCGTTGGCGAGCGCGACGCCGATGGCGACGCGCTGCTGCTCGCCGCCCGAGAGCTGGTCTGGGCGGTTGCGCTCCTTGTCGGCCAGACCGACACGTCCGAGCAGCTCGCGGGCGCGGTCGCGCGCGGCGCCCCGCGAGACGCCCTCGATCAGCATTGGTAACTCGATGTTCTCGCGGGCGCCGAGGTAGGGGATGAGGTTGCGGCCGGTCTGCTGCCAGACGAAGCCCACCTCGGTGCGGCGGTAGTCGACCAGCTCCTCGGTCGGGGTGGTGAGCAGGTCGCGACCGCCGACCTCGACGTGCCCTGCCGAGGCCTGATCGAGGCCGGCGAAGATGTTGAGCAGCGTGCTCTTGCCGGAGCCGGATGCTCCGACGAGCGCCATCATCTCGCCGCGGTAGACCTCGAGGTCGAGCCCGCGTAGAGCCACGACCTCGAGCTCATCGGATTTGTAGATCTTGAATACGTCCTCGCAGCGGATGTAGGGCTGCTCGTCGTCGCTGATACGCGGGTCGGGGCGATCGAGTGTCACGCGTCACCCACCCGCAGCGCACGGTGCAGCGCGAGGCGCGCGTAGAGCAGCACGACGGCGAGCACGGTCAGCACGAACACAGCTCCCAGGATGCCCCACACCAGTACCACCTCCCACTGCGACACGGCGAGGGCGAACGGCGGGAGCACCTCGGCGCCCGTCTCGTCGACGCTGAAGAAGTCCATCATGAGCCGTCCCACCTGCAAGCCGACAACGGTCCCGAGCCCCATCCCCGCCAGGACCACGAAGAGGTGCTCCAGCAGCACCACCCCGAAGATCTGGACGCGCGAGAAGCCCAGCGTACGCAGCACCGCAAACTCGAGGCGTCGTTGCTGTGCCGTCAGGTACGAGTAGATCAGGAACCCGATCGCGGATAGCAGCAACACCGCCGCGAACGAGATCGCGAGGATCCCTTCCCAGCCCGCTGCGATCAGCGGGTCCTCCTCCTGTCGCGCTCGCTCCCCCTCGATGTCCAGGAGCACACGTGGATCGTACGCCGCCAGCGCCGTGCGGCTGGCGGGCAGGTCGTCCGAGGCAACCCAGGCGCCGTTGTACGCCAGCGTGGTGTTCGGGAGCGAAGCGTTTGCGTCCACCTGGAGGCGGCTTGCGTGCACGATCGCGAAGCCCGTGCTGCTGTTCGCGTCGAACGTCGGGAAGAGGTCGAACGAACCGCCGTACGTGGCCTCGATGTGCGTGCCGCTGACGTTGAGGACGGCGTCGTCACCCGGCTCGACCGCCAGCCGTCGCGCGGTATCGCTCGAGAGGTAGACGAGTGTGCGGCCCTCCGGGATCGCCTGCCGTATCCCACGACGTGAAGTCGGCTGCACTTCGTCGAGCCACTCGTAGCGCAGCGAGGAGGCGAAGCCCGGCGGGGCGTCGCCGTCCGCCCTGATGCGATCGTCGACGCGGCGCTGGAGGGTGCCCTGCAGCACCTCGAAGCCCGGCTCGGTGAACACGTGGACGAGGGTCGCGCCATCGAACGGTGCGTCGGCGTGCGCCGGCCGGCCACGCTCGAACGGCCGCGCGGGTGGCAGTGATGAGGTCATCGCCGGGCCGAGCAGCATCACGCCTCGCTGCGCTCCGATCGTGCTCCGCGTGTAGACGATGACCGACTGCAGCGCGATGGGCGGATCGACTTGCGCAGCCAGCGAGCGGCCCGTGCGTCCTCGCAGTTGCTGGAGGTCGATGGAGAAGAAGCGCCACTCCTCGGTTGCCTCGTCGGTGGGACTCACCGAGCCGAGCCAGCCCGTTACGATCTGGCCGCGCGCGTCCTGGAAGACGGCGAGCAGGTCCATCCGCGCCCGGACATCCTCCAGCTTCGCCCACATCCCGAACTGGCGAGCGTCGACCGGGAGCGTCGCGTACTCCACCGTCGTGGCGTTCCCCGCGAGGTCCTCGAGCATCGCGTCGAGGGAGCCATCGGCGAAGTCGGAGCGGAACCATGCCACCTTGCCGAAGGTGTCGGGTTCCACACCGAGCACCTCGAGGCGGGCATTCCCGCCGTTCGCGCTGATGGAGCCGCCCTCGCGGATGACGGGGCTCGCGACCTGCGCGGGGACCGTGCCGAGGGCTGCGACGAACGCGTCGTCCCCCTGGCGGGCGAGGGCGCGCAGTTCGCTCGCGCGGATGTCCGCGCCCACCGTGTAGTAGGTGCGATCGTCGTAGGAGCGGTCGAGCGTGGCAGAGAACGTCGCGCCGAACATGCCGACGCCCGTGGCGAGCATCAACATGAGGATCAGCCGCGCGTAGTGCGTCGGATTGCGCGCCAGCGCGCGTGTGCCGACGAGCAGCGCGACGCCGGCGCCGCGCGCGACGAGCCACGCGACGAGGCGGAGCACGATCGGGAACAGCCGGAGGAAGACGATCCCGACCGTCAGCATCGCCACCGCCGGCGTCGCGAGCAGGAACGGATCGGCGTGTGGATCGCCGAACAGCGGCTCATCGAAGAGGTTGTCCTCGCGCCGCAGTCGCCAGAACACGATGCCGAGCACCACGACGAGCGCGACGTCGAGGTAGTAGCGGAGGAACAACGACTGCCGGCTGGGCCGCGCGGCGTTGCGCTTGAAGCCCACGACCGTCTCGCGTGTCGCCTGCCACGCCGGAACCATGAACGAGACGAATGCGAGCAGCCCGCCGCCGCCCGCGAGCAGGAAGGACAGCCCCGACAGGTGGACGTCGAGGGGTGCGCCGCCTGACAGGTCGGAAAACGCCGGCGTCGGTCCGAGCGCCGCGATTGCGGTCGCAGCGATCGGTGGCCCCGCCGCGACGGCAAGGGTGGCGAGGAGTGCTCCCTCGATGCCGTACTGCGTCAGCAGCTGCGCCGTGGTCGCGCCGCGGCTGCGTAGCGTCGCGATCTCCTCGGCCTGCCGCTCCAGCAGCATCGTCGAGACGACGAGGAGGTAGTAGGCCACGACGCCGCCGATCTGCAGCAGCAGCACGAACAGCGGGATGCGCACAAAGAACAGCTTGTCGTCGAAGTCGTTGAGTACACGCGGCAGGTCTGTCTCCACGCGCAGCAGCGTCTCGGTTGCGCCGAGCCGTCCCTCGATGCGCTCGAGCGTTACGGCCACGCCCTCGGCAACCCGTGAGTTCAGGAGCTCCCGCTCGACCTGGTAGACATCGAGGTAGCGTGCGGTCATCGAGGGCACTGCCTGGGCCGGAGTGCCGAAGAACGTCTCGTCGGACACGTAGAACAGGTATGTCGGCCACGAAGCCGTCTGCGAGTCGAGCAGGTCCGTGCGACCGCCCCAATAGCGTGCCCGCAGATCGTTCGGCTCGATCAGGCCGACCACCTCGACGGTCAGCGGCGGGATATCTGCGCTCCACGACGCGTGGAGGTGGAAGCGGTCTCCGAGCCCGATGCTGTTCGCGCGAGCAGTCTCGGCGCCCAGCAGCGCCTCGATCGCGCCGTCGGGGGCCGTGCCGCGCGCCGACGGGATAGCGCCGGCAGCCAGCGTGACGTGATCGAGGAGCTCAGAGCGGAAGCGCAGATTGGCGCGCGGGCGCGCGTCGTTATCCAGGTCCGGTGCGCCACCCGGGGCGCTCGGGTAGAAGGTGGCTGTCGTGCCCTGGCGCACCGCGGCGCCGCGCGCCTCGCCGAGCGATGCATCGACCATCCGGTCGATACGCGCCCGAGACTGCTCGTAGAGCGGTCCCCGGATCGCGATGTTGGTCTGCGATACGCGCACATCGAGGTCGTGAGCGGACTCGGCCTCGAGTGCATGGGAGAGGCCGAGGTCTCGAATGGCGTCGGCGTAGATGACCGTGGAGGCGAGGATCGCGCCGGCTATGAGCGTGCCAATGATGACGCTGGCGAGCAGGCGCCAGTTGCCGAGCATGCGGCGGATGACGATCACCGGGAGCGAACGGAAGTGCCGCACGTCGGTGATTCTACGGGCGGATCGACTCGACCGCTGCACCGGCGGCATGAAGGCGCCCGTGCCCGTGGCGCGCCTGCGTGCCTAGACTATCGTCGTGGGTGAGCTCTTCTCCGTCTGGCAGTTCGCGTTGCGACGCTTCGCGTCGAACTGGGCGCTCATGCTGCTGCTCGCCGTCGGCGCGCTGTTGGCGACCACGCTGCTCGCCACGGCGCCCATCTACACCGACGCGATGTCCGACATCGGCCTGCGCTTCCGCCTCGACCGCGAACTCGACGACCCGGCGAAGCGCGTGCCCAACCTCTACGTGGACGGCCTGCGACTTGCCGACCCGGTGCAGCTCGCACAGGCGCACGCATTCGAGGCAGTGACCAAGGCTCGCATTGGCTGGCTCGGCAACGAGGTACTGGCGGAACAGCGCACCGACCCGCTGACGCTCCGATTCGCCTCGGGCAGCTCCGAGCGGGAGCAGTGGAGTGCCCGCCTCATCCACGTCGGCGATTACGAGCAGCACGTCGAGGTAGTCGACGGCCGCCTCCCGGCGCCCGATGCCACGTCCGCGGAGGTGGTGCTGCTCGATGGCTTCCGGGGCGTAGCCACCCTCGGCGAGCGGGTGCAACTGACCGCCCGGTCGTTCAACGACTGCCGGCGTGTGCCGGCCTCCGAGGACGAGAACGTCGCTGCCGAGGAGGTGCGGTGCCAACCCACCACCTTCGTGCGCTCGAGCATCGAGGCAGAGGTTGTGGGGTTCGTGCGACCGAGCGACCCGGCAGACCTGCGCTGGCAGGTGTTCGAGGATCGTGAGGTCGTCCCCGGCGGCCCTGGCCAGCCCGACGACGGCCCGCAGTTCATGCCGCTGCTCACCTCCGGTGCGTACTTCAACGGCGCGCTCACAGCGCAGCTCCCCGAGTTGCGGTCGCGCTACCGCGTGGGTCTCGTGGCGGACCTCGGTGGCCTCGCCGTGCGCGACGTGCCCCGCGCCCTCGACGACCTCGGCGCCTGGCCGCGCGACGTGCGCGACGGGCTCGGACTCGAGGCGGGTGGACGCATCGAGTTCGCTACAGCGCTCGGGCGGTTCCGCAACGCGAGTACGTTCTCGCAGGTGCCGTTGCTGTTGCTGCTCCTGCAGGTGGCAGGCGTCGTCGGCTTCTACCTGGTCGTGGTGACCTCGCTGGCGCGTGAGCGGCAAGCCGCGGAGGTCGCGGTCTACCGCAGCCGAGGCGCCAGCACATCGCAGCTGCTCGGGCTGAACCTCGCCGAGGGCCTGCTCATCGCCGTGCCGGCTGCACTCCTCGGCCCGCTCCTCGCGAGGCTCGCCGTCGGAGCGCTGGGCTACACGCCGGCCTTCTCGGATATCACCGGCGGCGAGCCGCTGCGGGCGTCGGTGAACGAGGATGCCTTCCTGCTCGCCGCGGGCGGCGCCGCGCTGGCCCTCGCGGCGATGCTGCTCCCGACCATCGGAGCGGTACGCCGCGCGGTCGTCGACGCCAAGCGGGAGCAGGCTCGCCCGGCCGGACACGGCTGGATCCGCCGCTACTACCTCGACCTCGCGCTCGTGGCGCTGGCGGCGCTGCTCTTCTGGCAACTCGACCGTCGCGGCGCGGTCTTCGACCCGCAGTCCGTGGGGGGCTGGCAGGCGGACCCGCTGCTGCTGCTGTCACCCCTCGTGATGACCGCTGCCGCGGCAGCGATGGTGTTGCGGGTCTACTCTCCATTGCTGCGCCTGGCCGCCTGGCTCTTGAGCCCGCTGCGCGGCACAGCGGTCACGCTCGGCATCGGCCGCGCGGGCCGCGACCCGGCCGCGGGGGCGCGCCTGCTGCTCCTGGTGCTCACCGCCATCGCCGTCGGCGCATTCGCCGCCTCGTACGCCCCGACCGTCGCACGGTCGTTCGAGGACCGCGCCCACTACGAGCATGGGGTCGACCTGCGGGCCGCGATCGCGAACTTCGACCTCCCGTCGGGCCACGAAGGGCTGGACCAGCTGCGCGCCACGGACGGCGTCGAGCAGGCGGTCGTGGTGCACCGAGGGTCGATCGGTGTGCCCCGCGGCGGCTCGGTGCCGCTGCTCGCGATCCAGCATGGTGGGTCGGCCGCCTCGATGCTCTCCTTCCGCGAGGACTTCGCCGACGTCCCGGCGGACCAGTTGCTCGCCCACCTCGACCTCGGCGTGCCGCTCGATAGCGGCGTCGCGCTGCCCGACGACACCGTGGCGCTCGCCATCTACGCATACACCGAGCAGTCGCCGCGGATCGCGCGGCTGCGCGGTTCTGTCCGCGACGGCAACGGCGACTACCACGACGTGATCTTCAGCGGGCTGGAGACGGGGGTATGGACGGAGCTCCGGACGGACCTCCCGCCGGGACTCACGCCACCACTCGCCCTCGCGGGCCTGCGCTTCCAGGACCGCCGCGTGCTGGTCCACGGCGACGGCGCGATCTTCTTCGATGATCTGACTGCACTGCGCGCGAACGGCGTGCCCGAGGTGGTCGAACACTTCGAGGACCGGTTCGGCTGGGCGATGTACTCGCAGGCCGGCGCGGCCGAGACCTTCGGACCATCGGGCGAGCGAGCCCGATCCGGCACGACGTCCGCGCGCTGGACGTGGACGCGCGAGATCATCGACCGCGCGCGCGTTATCGCACCCGAGGGACCGAACGTGCCGCTGAATGCCATCCTGAGCGAGAACGCGCTGGCGCGCTTCGGCGTGCAGCCGGGCGAGCGCGCGTTCGGTCTGCTGGGCGACGACTACGCGGTGCCGCTCGTCGTGCGTGGTACCGCCGAGGCGTTCCCGACGCTCGACCCCGCCCAGGGCTTCGTCCTGCTCGACTACGAGCAGCTCCGCGCGGTTGCCGGGGCCATCGGGTCCCGCGACCAGCAGAGACCGACCGAGCTCTGGGTCGACTTCGACGAGGGAGTGCCGCTCGTGACGCAGCAGGCGATCGCGGACCAGTCACGCGAAGGAGGTTGGCTGCCCTTCGAAGTCGGGGCGCCGCTGCTGCTGGCAGAGCGCCTCGACGAGATCGCGTCGGACCCGACGGTGCAGGCGTCCGGAAGTGGCATCCTGCTGCTCGCGTTCGCCGGGGCAATGGGGGCGGCGGTGCTCGGCTTCGTCGTCTCGCTTGCGATCACGCTGCAAGGTCGGACGGTGGAGTTGGCCGTGCTCCGGTCCCTGGGTGCGTCGAGCCGGGGGCTGCTCCGCGCGCTCATCTTCGAGTGGGGCGTGGTGCTGCTCTTCGGTTCTGTGATCGGGGTACTGCTGGGCCGCTGGATTTCTCGGCTCATGTTGCAGTTCCTCGAGGTGACCGAGACGGGCGACCCGGTGGTGCCGGCGTTCGCGGTCGAGACCGAGTGGCGCTTGCTGTCGACGGGCATCGCCTTGCTCGCCCTCGCGGCTGCCGCCACGCTCTGGACGGCGTGGCGTGCGGTGCTACGCCGCGATGTCCCGGACTCGCTCCGCCTGACGCAGTAGGGCGCTACGGGAGCATCGAGGGAGAAGGACGGCGCGATGTTGGTGTGGAGCTGGCGTTCCGTGGCGACGACCTCGCTCGTCCTCGCCGCCGTCTTCGCGACGGGCCTCGTCGTGGGCTTCCTGCTCGAACACGAGCCGGCGCCTGACGACCGGCACATCTCCATCACTCACCCGCTCCAGCCTCCGCCCACCGAGACACGCATCGCCGGCGAAGTCACGCAGGCGGGCGATGGGCGCATCGAGTTGCAGACGCTCGGCGGGGTCGTCGGACTGGACCTCGGCCCGGGCATGAGCATCGAGGAACTGATCCGAGTCACAGATGCACGCTTCGTACCCGGCGACGCTGTCAACCTCGGCGGCGAGCAAGGCGATTTCGGCATCGTCCTCACCGGGGTGGTCGCGGTGGAACCGGCGAACAATGCGGAGGCGTCGCGATGAGCGCGCGACCGGAGCAATCGACGCAGCGTGCGCCGTGGATGCTGGTTGCCGCGGTGACCATCGCCGCGCTCGTGGCGGCCGCCCTCGGCGGCCTCGTGCTCGGCCGCTGGGCCGGGGAGCGGGCGAGCGAGCCTGAGGTCATCGAGGTGATGATCGTCGACCCTGCCTTGTCGGCCGCGGATGCCGCCGAGGGTTGGCTGTCGGAAGGCGGCTTCAGCGGCTTCGGCGGCCTGCCCGCGCTGCCGGGCGAGGTCTGGCGCGCCGCTCGAGTCGTCGAGTCATCACCCGGCCGCCTCGTCATCACCTCGGACGACGCGACGACGACGGTCGACTACCGCGCCCCGGCCCGCCTGTTCGCGATTACGCCTGTCGACGGGGTCGAGGTCGGCGACGTAGTGGTGGTGCGGCTGGTCGACGGCGTCGTCGCGTCGATGCTGGTGGTGCCCCCGGACGTGGAGGAGGGCAGCGGCCTGGGGTCGCAGTAGACTCGTCCCCATGTCTTCCGGACGATCCATCGACGACGGCTGCTCCAGTCAAGTCGATGCAACCGACGCTGTGACCCCACGCCGTGAGCCCGCGTGCGCCGAGGAGCGGTCGCTCGGCGCTGCCTACGAGGCGGCTTGGGACGAATGGGTCGCGAACGGTGGCGGAGTCTGGGACGTGACCGTAGGCGACGGCCTGGTGCCCGAGGACTGGTCGTCTGAGAGGACGGACGGTCGAAAGACGGGCGCGTGATCTGACCGACGCCGGAGGCACGTGGGTCCGAGCGCTCTGAGCGCTCGCTACTTGAAGAGCTTGCCCAGCCCGCGGCCCGTCGCGCGCCGGATGCTCATGGGTGCCCTCCGGCCGTGGTTACCTCACGCAGGGTATAACGTGCC
Source organism: Dehalococcoidia bacterium (assembly GCA_965208885.1). Classification (GTDB taxonomy): domain Bacteria; phylum Chloroflexota; class Dehalococcoidia; order UBA2979; family UBA2979; genus VXMT01. The sequence continues at coordinate 350,162 of CBDBPS010000001.1, read as the reverse complement.
GGAATCCGTATTGTATGTTGCAAGTATCTCCACATATCGAAGAAGATGGTGCCGCACCTGAGGTGAGCACGTGGCCACCTTCGACACGCACCAGGCATTCGGACGGCTGACTGCCGCCGGCATGGATGAAGCGCCCGCTGAGGCGGTCGTCGAGGTCGTCGGTGGCGCGCACAGCGACCTTGTCACGAAGGCCGACCTGGAGCTCGCCGTGGCGCAGCTGACCGCCGAGATGCACCGGGCACTGCGGGTGCAGGGCATGTGGATCGTCGGTGTGCTTACCGGCCTCGCCACGATCGGTTCCGTGGTGGTCGGCACGGCGCTCGTGCTCATCAACCTGAGCTGACCGCCCGACGACTCAGGCCACGTCCTCCCCGATGCCGTAGCGGCCCTCCAGCTCCTGCCAGTCCGGGACCCCGACGATCTCCTCGAACTCGTGGAAGTCGACCATGGCGTCGGTGCGGCCGGCCGTGGTCTTCGCCTCGAAGAGTGCGCGGTACGTCTCCGCGATCGCCTGTGCTGCCGTGAACAGCGCCGCCAGCGGGAACACCACCATCGAGTAGCCGAGGTCCTGCAGCTCCGCCGAGGAGAGCAGCGGTGTCTTGCCGCCCTCGATCATGTTCGCGAACAGCGGAGCGTCCGGGATCGCCTCACGCACGGCCTTGAGCTCGTCGATGGACTGTGGGGCCTCGACGAACACGACGTCGGCACCGGACTCGTGGTAGAGGCGGCCGCGGCGGATCGCCTCGTCGAGGCCGAGCGGGGCGCGGGCGTCGGTACGGCCGATGATCACGAGGTCGTCGTCGCCGCGCGCGTCGGCGGCGGCGCGGATCTTCTGTGCGTGCTCGTCGGCGGGGATGACACGCTTGCCCTCGAAGTGCCCGCACTTCTTCGGCCACTCCTGGTCCTCGAGGATGATCCCGGCCACGTCTGCCTGCACGCACTCACGGACGGTGCGCACGACGTTCAGCGGGTTGCCGTATCCGGTGTCCATGTCCGCGACGAGGGGGACGTCGATGGCCGCGACGATGGGGCGGACGCGGTCGAGCACCTCGGAGGCAGTGAGCAGTCCGTAGTCGGGCACGCCAAGGGCTGCGGCCGAGAAGCCGAAGCCGGTGGTGAACATGGCGTCGAATCCGGCGCGCTGCGCGAGCCGCGCCGAGAGCGCGTCGTAGGCGCCGGGCAGGACGATGATCCCCGGCCCGCCGAGCCGGTTCCGCAGGGCGGTCGAGTGGCGCATGTGAGTCCTCCATCCGGCCCCGGCTGCGTGGGTGCGGGGCACGGGCGGAGGATAGCGAACCTGCGTACCGGAGGCCCTCCGCGGGTGGCGTTACAGGGGCAGCGACACCCCGGCGGTGGTATACCCTGTGCAGGAACTCGATACCGCATGTCGATTGCCGGGCAGGGCGGGATGTCCGCGCAGGACGGCGCGTGTAGTGGGAGCGACATGAGCCCCGACCGACCGCAGATCCAGGTCGAGCACCTGTGGAAGGTATTCGGCGACAACGTCAGCCGTGTCTTCGACCCCGCCTATATCGACAAGAGCAGGGCCGACATCCAGGACGAGCTCGGCGCGGTGGTCGGTCTCCGTGATGTCGCGTTCGAGGTCGAAGCGGGCCACGTCTTTGTGGTCATGGGACTGTCCGGCAGCGGCAAGTCCACCCTCGCGCGGTGCCTGATCCGGCTCGTAGAGCCGACACGCGGTGCGATTCGGTTTGATGGCAAGGACATCCGGGACTACTCCGCGAAGGAGCTGACCGAGTTCCGGCGGAGCAAGATCGCGATGGTGTTCCAGCACTACGGACTGCTCCCCCATCGCCGCGTGCTCGACAACGTGGCGTACGGCCTCGAGATCCAGGGTGTGGACGAGCAGGCTCGGTACCGTGCCGCCGCGGAGGCGATCGAGACCGTCGGGCTCGAGGGCTGGGAGGACTACTACCCGAGCGAGATGAGCGGCGGCATGCAGCAGCGCGTCGGCATCGCGCGCGCGCTCGCCGTCGACCCCGAGGTGCTGATCATGGACGAGCCGTTCAGCGGCCTCGATCCGCTCATCCGAAGGCGGATGCAGGACGAGCTGCTGACGCTCCAGAAGCAGCTACACAAGACCATCGTCTTCATCACGCACGACCTCAATGAGGCGATCAAGCTCGGAGACCGCATCGCGATCATGCGCGACGGCATCATCGTGCAGGAAGGCCCGCCCGAGGAGATCGTGACCCGCCCTGCCGACGACTACGTGGCCGACTTCGTGCAGGACGTGGCGAGCGTCGCCGAGTTACGAGCAGCCCCGGCGGAGGCGAGCTGATGGCGGGCGCCGGCGAAGCCGGACAGGGTCCTGACGGGGCGAGTGCTCCGTCGCAGCGTGGCGCGATCGGAAGTCTGCGCGCCCGCTACGTCTGGCTGCCTGGTGCGATGGCGGTGCTCGTCGTGCTGGTGGTCAGCCTGGTCGTGTGGGGCCCAGGGATGGAGTTCCCGACCACGATATCGCAGTCCGAGGCGCCCACGACAGGGACGCGGACCGTCACCCTCGATCGCACGGTCAGGGAAGTTACTGGAGATGCCATCGACGATGGCGTCGAGTGGCTGACCGGAGAAGGCGCCTGGCTCTTCAACAGCATGAGCGACGCGGTCACGCACGCGCTCGTGACCATCGAGGATGTCCTCAGGTGGGTGCCCTGGCCTGCTGCCATCGCAGGACTGGCGGTGCTCTCGTTCGCGGTCGGGCGCTGGAGGCTGACCGCCTTCACGTCGGCAGCTCTCCTGTACATCGGCTTCATGGGGCTGTGGAACAACGCCATCGACACCATCGCGCTGATGGTGGTCGCGGTGGGTATCGCGCTCGCAGCCGGGTTCCCACTCGGTGTGCTGGGCGCCCGCAGTCGCATCGCCGACGGCCTGATGCGCCCGGTCCTCGATGGCATGCAGACGATGCCGAGCTTCGTGTATCTGCTCCCGGGCATCCTGTTCTTCGGCCTCGGCAAGCCGGCGGGCATCTTCGCGACCGTCATCTACGCGGTGCCGCCCGTCATCCGCCTCACCAACCTCGGCATCCGCCAGGTCTCGCCCGAGGTGGTCGAGGCCGCGCAGGCGTTTGGGTCGTCGCCGTGGCAGGTGCTGACGAAGGTGCAGATCCCGATGGCGCTGCCCACGATCATGGCAGGCATCAACCAGACCACGCTGATGGCGCTGGCCATGGTCACCATCGCGAGCATGGTGGCGGCGGGCGGCCTCGGCGACGACGTGCTGCGGGCGCTGCAGAAGAACCAGTCCGGCAACGGCGTGATCGCCGGACTTGCGATCGTGTTCCTCGCCATCATCATCGACCGCCTGACACAGGCCATCGCTGCCGACAACAACGAGCGCCGCAGCGCCGGCTAATGAGTGGACCGGGCGCTTCGCAGGCTGATACCCTCACTATCACCATTGGGAACGAGAGAGGATAGGGTCATGCGGAGGTATCTCAGAATCGGCCTCACACTCCTGGCCGTCGTGGCTCTTGGAGTTGCTGCCGCATGCGGTGACTCCGATGACGGGGACGAGGTCGAGAAGCAGACGCTCGTCTTCAGCGACCTGAACTGGGACAGCGCGCAGATCCAGAATCGCATCGCGCAGTACCTCGTCGAGATGGGATACGAGTACCCGACAGACGTAGTGCTGGGTGCGACCCTGCCCCTGTTCCAGGGCCTGCGCCGCGGCGACACCCACGTGACGATGGAGATCTGGCTGCCGAACCAGGACGAGGCGTGGGCCGAAGCACTGTCCGCCGGCGAGGTGATCCCGCTCGGCCCCAGCCTCGGCAGCGACTGGCAGTCCTCGTTCGTCATTCCGGCCTACCTGCAGGAGGAATACCCGGACCTCGACAGCATCGAGGACCTCAAGGACGACAAGTTCAAGGAACTCTTCGCAACGGCCGAGACCGGCGGCAAGGCACGTCTGGTGTCGTGCGTCATCGGCTGGGCCTGCGAGGAAGTCAACGCGGCCCAGATCGCGGGTTACGGCCTCTCCGATCACGTCGAGATCATCAACCCCGGTGACGGTGCAGCCGCGAACGCCGACCTCTACGGCGCCTACCAGAAGGGTGAGGCGTGGCTCGGCTACCAGTGGGGCACGAACGAGCCCGCGCTGGTGCTGGACCTCGTACGGCTCGAGGAGCCCGCGTACACCGACGAGTGCTGGTTCACCACGAAGGCCTGCGCCTACGAGGACGCGACGGTCCTCATCGCCGTGCACCCTGATGTCGTCGCCGGCGCCCCGGACGTGGTTGCGCTGCTGCGCGAGTGGACGTTCGACGCGGACAAGTACCGGGTTGTGGCCCAGTGGCTCAACGACACCGAGGGCGCCAACGTCAACGACGCCGCGCTGTGGTGGCTCAACGGCAACGAGGATGTCTGGAGCACCTGGGTCAGCGAGGATGCAGCCACGGCCATCCGCCAGGCGCTGGAGGACGGCGAGACGCCCGCCGGTTGGCCCGAGGCGAGCTAACCCCCGCCGGCGCGGTCGTCAGCGTGCCGGGGATAGTCACGCTGACGACTGACTTCGGGACGCGCGACTCGTACGTCGGGCAGGTCAGGGGCGTGCTGCTGACGCGGTGCCCCGACCTGCGCGTCCATGACCTCACGCACGAGATCGCGGCGCACGACGTCGTCGAGGGCGCGCTGTTCCTCGCCGCCGCCGTGCCAACATTCCCGCCGGGCACCGTCCATCTCGCGGTTGTCGACCCCGGGGTCGGCGGCGCACGCCGCGCGCTCGCCGTCGAGGTGGCCGGGCAGCGGGTGGTGTGCCCGGACAACGGGCTGCTCACGCTCCTCGCACGCTCTCACCCGATCGATGCTGTGCACGAGCTGACCAACCCGCGGTTCCGGCGCGAGCCGCCGAGTGCGACGTTCGAGGGGCGCGACGTGTTCGCGCCCGCGGCGGCCCACCTCGCCTGCGGCGGTGCACTCGCCGACCTCGGGCCGCCCACGGCCGAGCCGCTGCAGCTCGCGTGGCCGGAGCCCGCGGCCGGTGAGGACGGCGTGCGAGGCGAGGTGGTGCACGTAGACCGCTTCGGCAACGCCATCACCAACATCCACGCCTCGATGCTGCCGGAGGCGGGCGAGGCTCGCGTCCACGCCGCGGGCCGCGACCTCGCCTTGCTGCGCACCTACGCCGACGCCGAGTTGGGCGAGGCGCTCGCACTCATCGGGAGCAGCGGGTACGTCGAGGTCGCGGTCCGCGAGGAGAGCGCTGCCGAGGCCCTCGCGCTGCGACGCGGTGATGCCGTGCGGCTTGTGAACGCCGGCTGAGTACGAGCTCGAACACGCCTCGCGCACTGCCTCGTTGGGGCTGTGGATCAGCGCGAGCGGTTGGGGCCGCGCGAGATGGTACCCTGCTTCACAAACACCAACGCCGGCACGTGCCGGACCGGAACACACCACATCAACTCGTGACCACAGACCAACGATCCGCAGCAGTCCACGTCCACCGCGTCTCTTCAGGCGCGCCCGGGCAGGGCGACGTTGACGCCGTGGCCGTCGAGGATCCGCTCGAGATCCGCCTCGACGGACACTCGCTCGCCGTCGTGATGCGCACGCCCGGCGATGACGCGGACCTCGTGCGTGGCTTCCTCCTCACCGAGGGAGTCGTGCTGCGCCCGTCCGAGGTTCAGACGGTCGAGTTCGGCGATGACGCGATCGCCGACGCGCGGCTCGCCAACGGCGTCGAAGTCGACATCGAGCAGTTCAGCCGCAACATGTTCGTGTCCAGCTCCTGCGGCGTCTGCGGGAAGGCCACGATCGAGGCGGTCGAACTGCTCGCACCTCGCGCGCCGGAGTTCGAGGTGCGCCCCGAGGTCGTCGCGGGGCTGACGGAGCAGCTCAGCGAGCTACAACCGACGTTCGACGAGACCGGCGGCCTCCACGCCGCGGGCATCTTCGACCTCGACGGCCGTGCGCTTGTGGTGCGCGAGGACATCGGGCGTCATAACGCCGTGGACAAGGTAATCGGCGCGCTGAGTACCGAGGTCTGGCCACTGCCACCGGCGCTCCTCGTAGTGTCGGGCAGGCAGAGCTTCGAGATCGTGCAGAAGGCGGCCATGGCACGGCTCGGCGGCGTCGTCGGCGTCTCGGCGCCGTCCTCGCTTGCCGTGGAGCTCGCGCAGCAGCTCGGGCTGCTGCTCGCGGGCTTCGCGCGTGGCAACCGGTTCAACGTCTATGCCGGCGCGGATCGCCTCGATGGCTAAGCGCGGGGTGCGCCGCGGCAAGCGGCTGCTCGGCCCGCGCAGCTGGGCGGGCCTCGTCCCCAATGGCATCGGTTCGACGAAGCCGAATCACTACCTCGAGATGGCGAAGGTGGCGTGGGCGAACCGCCGCGAGCTGCCGTTCGCGTGGCGCATCCTCAAGGACGGCTGCTGCGACGGCTGCGCCCTCGGCACGAGCGGGATGAGCGACTGGACGATGGACGGGACGCACCTCTGCGTGGTGCGGCTCAACCTGCTGCACATGAACACCATGGGCGCGCTCGACCACGAGTTGTTCGAGGACCCAGCCACGCTGGCCGAGCGGAGCTCGCGCGAACTGCGCGAGCTCGGCCGGCTGCCGTATCCGATGGTGTGGCGGAAGGGCGAGCCCGGCTACACGCGCGTCTCGTGGGACGAGGCGCTCGACCTCGCCGCGGAACGCATCGGCGAGACGGTCGCGCGCGACCCGGACCGCCTCGACATCTTCATGACGTCACGCGGCATCACCAACGAGACGTACTACGCGGTGCAGAAGGTCGCGAGGTTCCTCGGCACCAACAACATCGACAACTCGGCGCGCATCTGCCACGCGCCGAGCACGATGGCCCTCGAGCAGACCATCGGCTACGGCGCGACGACGAACAGCTACGCCGACTGGATCGGCAGCGACCTCATCGTCCTCGCCGGCACGAACCTCGCGAACAACCAGCCGGTCGCGATGAAGTACCTCTACATGGCCAAGAAGGCCGGTACACAGGTCGTCAGCGTGAACCCGTACCTCGAGGAGGGCCTCGAGCGGTACTGGGTGCCCTCGTCACCGGAGAGCGCGCTGTTCGGCACGAAGATCCTCGACGATCACTTCGAGGTGCAGATCGGCGGCGACGCCGCCTTCTTCACCGCGGCGCTCAAGCACCTCATCGAGACCGACCGAGTCGACCACGACTTCATTCACGCCCACACCGAGGGCTTCGACGAGCTGCGCGCGTACATCGGGTACCTCGACTGGGCGGAACTCGAGGCTGGCGCCGGAGTGCCCGAGGCCGAGGTGCGCCGCTTCGCCGACCGCTACGCCGAGGCGCGCACATCGATCACGGCGTGGAGTATGGGCGTGACGCAGCACGCCCACGGCACGCAGAACGTCTACGCCATCTCCAACCTCGCGCTGGCGATGGGCCGCGTCGGGCGGCCGGGCAGCGGCCTCAACCCGATCCGCGGCCACTCGGGCGTGCAGGGCGGAGCCGAGATGGGCGCCGTCCCGACATCGCTCGGCCTCGGGATGAAGGTCTACGACGACAGCGCCGCTGCCGACATCTCGGAGGCGTGGGGCTTCGAGGTCCCTCGCGGCCCCGGCCTCAGCGTCTCCACCTCGCTGGACGCGATGCACGAAGGACGCATCGACGTGTTGTACGCGCTCGGCGGCGACTTCCTCGAGACGATGCCGGACCCGGAGTTCGTGCGCGAAGCGCTCGAGCGGGTGCCGGTGCGCATCTTCCAGGACATCGTGGCGAACCCGATGATGCTCCTCGAACCGACCGACGTGTCGATCATCCTCCCCGCCGCGACGCGCTATGAGACACCGGGCGGCGTGACCGAGACGAGCATGGAGCGACGCGTCATCTTCAGCCCGGAGATCCCCGGTCGCCGCGTCGGCGAGGCGCGCGCCGAGTGGGAGATCGCCACCGAGATCGCGAGGCGCGCCGACCCCGCCCGCCGCGACCTCATCCACTTCGAGGACACCGAGGCAATCCGCCGCGAGATCGCGCGCACAATCCCGCCCTACGAGGCCATCGCCGGCCTCAGCGAGAAGGGCGACGAGTTCCAGTGGGGCGGCGAGCGTCTCTGCGTCGACGGCGTGTTCAACACGCCGGACGGCCGCGCGCGCTTCGTCCCGCCGAGCATCCCGGACGGCCAGGCCCCGGAAGGCCGCTTCCTCGTGTCCACGCGACGCGGCAAGCAGTTCAACAGCATGGTGTGGGACGACCACGACGCGCTCACCGGCGCACGCCGCGACCAGGTCTTCATCTCCGAGGACGACGCAAGCGCCCACGGCATCGAGCGCGGAGACCCGGTGCTGCTGCGCTCCGAGACCGGCGAGCTGCGCGGCCGCGCGCGCATCGCACGCTTGCGCGTGGGTACGCTGCAGGTCCACTGGCCCGAGGGCAACGCGCTGCTCCCCCATGGGGTCCTCGACCCCGAGTCGGGCGAGCCGGACTACAACGCTGTCTGCGAGCTCATCCCGCTCCCGGACGGCGACGACGGCTAAGCATCGTCCGACGTGTCGAGGCTGGCCAGCGCACGCGTGAGCTCCTCGGGCGTGTTGAGGTTCACGAACGAGCGCCCGTCCGGATCCGCTTCGCGCCACACCTCGGGCCGCAGCAACTCGGCGTCGAGGACGTCGAGCATGGTGTGCACGGCACGGTCGCCCGCCTCGACGCGCTCGCGGACCAGCGGCGAGGTCTCGCCGCGCCACGCCGAGCACAGCAGTTGCGGCTGTCCCTCGTGCACCGGCACCACGAAGCTTGCCCCCGCCCGGGCGCGCTCGACGAGCAGTTCGAGCAGCTCCGGCCGCACGAATGGCAGGTCGCACGCCACGGTGACGGCGACGGGCGCCGAGGTCGCCTCGAGGCCCGCGAGGACGGCCACGAGCGGGCCACCCTCGGCGATCGAGTCGACGGCGTGGTACAGCGATCGCGTGGACTGCACGAGCGGTGGCGGGCGGCCGGGAGCCGTCACGGTGACCACCTCGTCGGCGACGGCGTTGAGCGCGTCGACGGCGCGCTGCACGAGCGCGCGGCCGTCGAGCTCCAGCGCGCACTTGTCGGCGCCCATCCGCCGCGACCCGCCACCCGCGAGCACGATGCCGGCGACCGAGTTGGGAATGCGGAAGCGCATGACGCCCTCCAGGCGGCCGCACAGCGAGGATAGCGCGACGCGCCTGTGATAGAACGCGATGCAGGAGGGCGGCTCATGCCGGACCCGCAGGACTCGCTGACCGCGCTACACGACGAAATCGTCGCGTGCCGGGCCTGCCCGCGCCTCGTCGAGTGGCGCGAGGAGGTCGCGCGCGAGAAGCGTGCGGCGTACCGCGATTGGGACTACTGGGGCCGGCCCGTCCCCGGCTTCGGCGACCCGGCGGCACGGCTCGTCATCGTCGGCCTCGCGCCCGCCGCGCACGGGGCGAACCGCACGGGGCGCGTCTTCACCGGCGACCGCTCGGGCGACTGGCTGTTCGGCGCGATGCACCGCGCGGGCTTCGCCAACCAGCCCACCGCCGCGCATCGCGACGACGGGCTCACGCTGCTCGACGCCTACGTGCTCGCCGCAGTGCGCTGCCCACCGCCACAGAACCGCCCGACCACCGAGGAGCGCGACCGCTGCCGGCCGTTCCTCGAGCGCGAGCTGGCGTTGCTGTCGAGCCAGCGCGTGCTACTCGCCCTTGGCGGGTGGGCGCTGGGCGTGCTCGCATCCGTCGAGGGGATGCGACCGCGCCCGAAGTTCGGGCACGGCGCGGAGTTCGAGCTGCCGGACGGCCGCGTGGTGCTGTGCTCGTACCACCCGAGCCAGCAGAACACGTTCACGGGCCGCCTCACCGAGCCAATGTTCGACGCGGTCTTCGCACGCGCCCGCGAGCTGGTCGAGGACTCGTCCGCCGGCTCAGCCTGACCGCAGGCCCTCGATGAACCGCACGACGGCCTCCGCTGCACCGTCAAGGTTCTCATCGAGCGTGTGGCCGGAGCGCTTGCGCGGCACGAACGAGTGGTCGCCGTCGGGAACCCAGTGGAACTCCACGGTCGGCGCGAGGTCGTACCCGGCGACCTCCTCGCGGCCTCCGAAGCGGTCGCGCTCGCCCTGGCAGATCAGCATCGGCGTGCGTAGCTCGGCGAGGTGTCCGGTGCGCGGCCCCGACGAGCTCCTCGGCGGCTCGAACGGGTAGCCGAGCACGACGAGCCCTGCCACGCTCGCGTCGTCCGCGACGGCGCTGGCCACCCGCCCGCCCATCGACTTGCCGCCGATGACCAGTCGCGAGGGGTCGCCGAGCGTTGCGATCACCTCCCACCACGTCTCGAGCAGGATGCGAGGGGCGTTGGGCGCTCGTTTGCGGCCGGTCGCGCGCTGCACGCGCATGTACGGGAAGTCGAAGCGTACGACCTCGATACCCGTGGCGGCGACGCGCTCCGCCATGCCGGTCATGAACGGCGCATCCATCGCCAGGCCCGCGCCGTGCGCGAGCACCAGCGCGTGAGAGGCATCGGGCGGCCCGTCGCGCAGTAGCTCGAGGGGCGGGGTGTCTGGCTTCGTGCTCGGGCTCATGTCGTCAGGCTATCCTCACCCAGCAACCCTCGATGTGCGAAAGGTGGCGGCGATGCGACTCGAAGGCAAGGTGGCGCTGGTAACCGGCGCGGGCTCGGGCATCGGCCGCGCGACCGCCTTGGCACTCGCGCGCGAGGGCGCCGCAGTGATGTGCGCCGACCTCAACCGCGATGGCGCCCGTGAGACCGTCGAGGCCATCGACGCAGCGGATGGGCAGGCCGTCGCGCGCTCGCTCAACGTCCGTGACGAGGACGACGTGCGCGACGCGCTGGAGGCCACCGCCACCCAGCTCGGCGCGCTGCACATCCTCGTCAACAACGCCGGCATCGGCGGCCGCGACCACACGTGGGACGACCTCATCGAGGTCAACCTCAACGGCGTCTACTACGGCCTCAAGCACGGCGCGCCGCTGATCGAGGCGTTCGGGGGCGGCTCCATCGTCAGCCTCTCGTCGATCCTCGGGCTGATCGGCATTCCCGGCGCGAGCGACGACGGGATCGGGTACACGGCGTCGAAGCATGGCGTGGTCGGCCTGACCCGAGCGTACGCACTGAACTACGCGAGCCGAGGGGTGCGCGTGAACTGCGTGAACCCCGGCTTCGTCGAGACGCCGCTCACGGCGCCGCTGTGGGACGACCCGAACCGCCTCGAGTCGACGACGGCGCGCCATCCCATCGGGCGGCTCGGTCAGCCCGAGGAGATCGCGAACGCGATCCTGTTTCTGGTGAGCGAGGACGCCTCGTTCATCACCGGCGTCGCGCTGCCCGTCGACGGCGGGTACACGGCGCAGTAGCAGCGAGGGGCGACCTCGCGGCTCAGTCGAGGCGGCGCAGCAGCGGCGAGAAGGCGAAGAAGCCGACGCTCATTACGACCAGCAGTGCCGCCATCCCGCCGAGCGCCCACTCCGCCCCGACGGCCTCGGCGATGATGCCGATGAAGAACGCGCCGAGCGACATGAGGCTGATCTGCGTCATGTAGATCGACATCACGCGCCCTCGGTAGGCGTTCTCGGTGTAGGACTGCAGGAGCACGTTGCCGAGCGCCTGGCGCCCCGCGCTGCCGACGCCGACGAAGAACATGAACACCCCGCCGATCCAGATCGTGGGCGAGGACGAGAAGCCCATCAGCGCGACGCCCATGAGCAGCCCGCTGCCTACCAGCATGAGCCCTCGGCGCTTCGGCGGCAGCGAGGCGAGCGTGAGCGCGCCGATGAGCGAACCGACCCCGCCCACCGCGATGAGGATGCCCAGCTCCTCCGGGCCGCCGCCGAAGATCTCGTCGACGAAGCCGGGCAGCATGAGCAGGTACGGCATCGCGAGGATCGAGATCACGAAGGTCATCACGAGCAGGATGAAGATCGTGGAGTCGTTGCGGATGTAGCGCAGGCCGTCGATGAGCCCCCCGTCGCCCCCTCGCTGACGTCCGGGGCGTGCGCCACCCTCGTGACGCAGTCGCACGGGCATCAGCGCCGCGACGGCGACGAGGTACATCGCGGTCATGATGAAGTACAGGGACTCCGCGCCAACCCACGCGATCAGGAAGCCCCCGGCGGCAGGGCCCGAGAGCCGCATGAGGTTCATGCCGGCGGCCTGCAGCGAGACCGCGTTCATGAGCCGGTCCATGCCGACCACCTCGGGCAGGATCGACTGCCTCGACGGCATCATGAGCGCCATCACGACGCCCTGCACCGCCCCCGAAGCGAGCAAGGCCGCGAACGTGAGCAAGTCGGCGACGAGGAGGATCGCGACGAAGAGCGCGATCAGCGCACTGACCGCCTGGCCGACCTGTAGCACGCTCTTCTTCGGGAGCCGGTCGGCGATGACGCCGCCGTAGAGCGAGAGCGCGAGCATGGGAATGGCGTTCGCGAGCCCGATGAGGCCGAGGGCCGCGAAGCTGCCGGTGAGTTCGAACGCGAGGTAGCCGCGCGCGAGCATCTGCATGTTCATTGCGGCCATCTGCCCGAGCAGGGCGAGGTAGAACCACCTGAAGTCACGGTCATTCAGCGACTCGAAGGTACGCAGCTGGAACCGTCCGGGGCGTCCGCCCTCGGGTCCGCCGCCCGCGCCGTTCTCAGTGCGAGTCGCGCCGGGCGCCACCGGCGCAGCGGGTTCCGGGCGGACGGCTTCGGCGATCCCGGCGTGCGTGTACTCCGCGACCTGGATGGGCGAGGTGGTCACGAGGGGTTACCGCTCACGCCGCGGCCCGGGTCGCTCGATGTAGGTGGTCGGGGCACGGGGCCAGTGTAGGTGATGATGGCGGCACGGGAGCCCTCGGCATCCCGTGCGGCGTCGACGCCATAGAATGCGCGGCGAGCCGCCTCGGGCGGCTCGCGCGAAGATCGGGCGGCGCGATGGCGGATGTGCGCTTTGTGGGCAAGGCGATGGACGATCTCGCCGACGACTGGCACTGGGTGATGCTGCGCGGCGCCGAGGAACTGGAGCCCCGCCTCTTCCTCACGGGTCGCGTCGACACCGTGTGCGGGATCCTGATCTCGGACCGGCCGCGCCGCGTGCGGCTCTTCGACATGGGCGCGCCTGAGACACCGACGTGCCCGCGCTGCAACGCAGACGGCATCCCGCCCGGCCTGCTCGCCGACGTGCGAGAGGCCCTCGAACAGGCCGAACGCACGCCCGCCGAGGTCTGAACCGGCGCTATACTGCGGTCGTGCCTCTCGATGTCTCCGGCCGCCCCAACCTGCTAGTCATCCTCGACTCGCACGGGATCATCTACCGGTCGTACTTCGCGCTGCGTGACAGCTTCGCGAGCACGGTGCGGCGCACCGGTGAGCCGGTGTGGGCCGTCTACGGCTACGCCAACTCCCTGCTCTACGTGCTGGACGAGTTGCACCCGACGCACATCATCGCCGCGTGGGACGGCCCCGGGCCGACCTTCCGCCACGAGGCCGACGCCGACTACAAGGCGACCCGCCAGCCGATGCCAGACGACCTCAAGCCACAGGTGAGCCGCGTCCGTGACGTGCTGGACGCGTTCCGCATCCCGGTCGTCGAGGCGCCCGGCTACGAGGCCGACGACGTGCTCGGCACGCTGGCCAAGCAGGCGGTTGCCGCGGGCATCGAGACGGTCCTCGTCACACTCGACAACGACATGGTCCAGTTGGTGCAGCCAGGCGTGAAGGTGCTGATGTACCGCCCCTACCAGCGCGACTACGTGCTCTACGACGAGGAGCGCGTGCGCGAGCGCTGGGGCTTCGCGCCCACGCAGATCACGGACTACAAGGCGCTGGTCGGCGACGCGACGGACAACATCGCGGGCGTGAAGGGCATCGGCGAGAAGGGCGCGAAGGCGCTGATCGAGCAGTGGGGCACGATCGAGGAAATGATCGAGCACCTCGACGAGCTCAAGCCGCCGCGCGCGCAGAAGGCGCTCACCGCCCAGCAGGACGAGGCGCGCCACTACAAGCACATGGCCACCATCGTGACCGAGGCGCCGGGCGTCACACTCGACCTCGGCGCATCGCAGGTGCACGACTACGACCGCGCGGCAGTGCTGAAGCTGTTCCAGGAGCTCGAGTTCCGCTCGCTCGTCAGCCGCCTCCCGCAGCACGCCGACATGGCCGACGCGCCGGACGGCGCCGAGCAGGCCGAGGGCGCGATCACGCGCGGCGGCGACTACGAGCTCGTCACGACGCTGGACCGCCTCGCCGAGGTGGTCGAGGAGGTGCGTAGCGCCGGGCGCTTCGGCTTCGATGTCGTCGCCGACGACGAGCACCCGATGCGCGCCGCGTTCGGGCTCGTGGGCATCGCGCTGAGCACCGAGACGGGGAAGGGCTGGTACGTGCCGTTCGGGCATACCCTGGAGCCGCCACCGCCGAGCGAGGGCCAGCAGGAGTTCAACCTCGACGCCACCAACGGCAGTGAGCCGCTGCCAGCGCTGGACCAGCTCCCGCGCGACGCCGCGCTCGCGGCCCTCGCTCCGCTGTTCACGCACCCGGGCATCGAGCGGGTCGCGCACCAGGGCAAGAACCACATGCTCGCGCTGGGCTCTGCGCCGGGCGGCTTCTGGACGGCCGGCATCGACTTCGACACCTCGATCGCCGGCTACGTGCTCGGTGAGCGCAGCGTCGAGGTGCGCGGGCTCGCCTTCGAGCGGCTCGGGCACGAGCTGGTCGAGGAGAAGACGCTGCTCGGCACCGGCCGCAAGGCCATCCCGTTCTCGCGCACCGAACCCGGGGACGCCCGCGACTACGCCGCCGGCAACGCCGACGCCGCGCTGCGCCTCGCCGACGACCTGACCCCGGAACTGGAGGCGACCGAGCTCGACCGCGTGTTCACCGAGATCGACATCCCGCACATTCCCGTGCTCGCGCGCATGGAGCAGCGCGGCCTCGCCGTCGACCGCGAGGCGCTTGGCATCCTCGGCGCCGAGCTGGCCGAGGAGGTCGCCACGGCCGAGGGCGAGGTCTACGAAGCCGTGGGCCACGAGTTCCAGATCGGATCTCCGCAGCAGCTCTCGCACATCCTGTTCGAGGAGCTCGAGCTGCCGAAGACGCGCAAGACCGCGACCGGCTGGACGACCGATGCTAACGCCCTCGAACCGCTGCGCGGCTCGCACGATGCGGTCGCGGCGGTGCTGAAGTGGCGCGAACTGACCAAGATCAAGTCGACGTACGTCGACACGCTGCCGTTGCAGGTGAACCCGCACACGGGGCGCGTGCACACCGTGTTCTCACAGACTGTCGCGGCCACGGGCCGGCTCTCCTCGAACGACCCGAACCTGCAGAACATCCCCGTACGCACCGAGGTCGGTAACGCAGTGCGCAGCGCGTTTGTCGCTCGCGACTGCGGCGACGACCCGCTGTTGCTGTCGTTCGACTACTCGCAGATCGAGCTGCGCATCCTCGCGCACGTCTCGGGCGACGAGGATCTGCGCACGGCGTTCCGCAACGGCGAGGACATCCACCGTGCGACGGCCTCGCGGGTGTTCGGCGTGGGTGAAGGTGACGTCGACGCCGAGATGCGGCGCCGCGCGAAGGTGTTCAACTTCGGGGTGCTCTACGGCCTGACGGCCTTCGGGCTCTCGCAGCGCGAGGGCATCCCGCGCGACGAGGCCGAGGAGTTCATCCGCGCGTACTTCGAGGCCTACCCATCCGTCGCCCAGTGGCGCGACGACGTGGTCACCGAGGCGCGCGACCGCGGCTACGCCGAGACGCTCACCGGGCGTCGTCGTTACATCCCGGAGCTGCGCTCGCGCAACCGCAACCGGCGCATGGCCGCGGAGCGGATCGCGATCAACATGCCGATCCAGGGCACCGCCGCCGACATCATCAAGATCGCGATGAACGGCATCGACGCCGAGCTGATCGAGCACCGCAAGCGCGGCGGCCTCGCGCACATGGTGCTGCAGGTCCACGACGAGTTGCTCTTCGAGCTGCCTCGCGCCGAGCTGGATCCCATCCGCGAGATGGCGACGCGACTCATGCCCTCGATCGAGCTCGCCGTGCCGCTCGACCTCGACGAGAAGTCGGGCCGCTCGTGGGGCGAGATGGAGTGAGCCCGCCGATCGTGCGGGCCTGAGCGCGATGCCTGAGCTTCCCGAAGTCGAGACCATCCGCCGTGACCTCGAGCCGGTCGTCATTGGCAGGCGCATCGAGGACGTGCGGATCCATGCGGGCGCCGAGCGCGTCGCGATCACGCACTCGCCACGCCAACTCGAGGAGCAGCTGCGCGGCCTGCGCATCGAGGGCCTCGGGCGGCACGGCAAGTACCTGCTCGTGCACCTCGACGATGAGCGCACGTGGGTGGTGCACCTGCGTATGACCGGCTTGCTGCTGGTGCGCCCGCACCTCGCGGCGTCGGGGCGGTTCGAGCGGGCACGCATCGACTTCGACGACGGCACGGGGCTGCGGTTCGAGGACTCCCGCAAGTTCGGCACGTGGCACCTCGTGGACGACCCGCGCGAGGCGTTCCCGCGGGCCGGGCCGGACGCGCTCTCCGAGGACTTCACGGTTGCCTGGCTGCGCGGCGCGCTGGAGCGCCGCAGCGTGCCGGTGAAGACGGCGCTGCTCGACCAGCGTGTCGCGGCCGGCGTGGGCAATATCTACGCCGACGAGGCGCTGTGGCTGGCGGGCATCGACCCACGCACGGCCGCGAACAGCATCGGACCGAGACGCGTGCGGCGGCTGCACGGCACAGTGCAGGAGGCGCTCCTCGACGGTCTCGACGATCGCGGCAGCTCGTTCGACCGGTACCGGGACGCGTTCGGGAAGAGCGGGGGGCACCACCTGCGCGTCCACGTGTTCCGCCGCGACGGTGAGCCGTGCGAGCGGCCGCGTTGCCGTGGCCGGCGGATCACGCGCACGCGCATCGGCGGTCGAGCGACCCACTATTGCGGGAGCTGTCAGCGCCCGTAGTAGACGTAAGATGCTGATACGGCGCTCCAATCGGCCAGTTACAAGACAGAACAGCACGGATCCGGCAGTGCGAGCCCTCCTGTCGCCAGTTCACGACGTAACGAGAGTGCTTTACATATCGTGTAGGCTGCGATTGGCGGCTCGACGTGCTCGCTGGTACCTTGCCGCAGAGGCGTGTCGGCGTTGGCCGACACGGTGGGGTGCTTATGACCACGGTCGTCCTCGGCCTGGTGGTGATCGCCGTCGTTGCGGCGCTGGTCGCGCATGCCATCGGCGCGTACCTGCTTGCACGTCAGATGACGCGGCCGAAGCGCGTGCGCGTGACCGGCAGCCCGGCCGACGTGCACCTCGAGTACGAGGACGTCGTGTTCGCCGCCGCGGATGGAGTGGCGCTCTACGGGTGGTACCTGGAGTCCCCCGGAGCGCGGGCATCGGTCGTGATCGTGCACGATAACGGCGGGATGCGGTCCGATCCGGCCGTCGGGCTCATCGAGCTGCAGCGTGACTACTCGCGCGCCGGCCTCAACGTGCTGAGCTTCGACCTGCGCGGGCGCGGCGAATCGAGCGGGCTGCGAGACCAGCTGGGCGCGGGCGAGCTCGCCGATGTGCTGGGAGCGGTGAAGTTCGCGCGACACCGCAGCGGCGCGCCGGTCGTACTGCACGGGTTCGGTACCGGCGCTTCACTCGCACTCGAGGCAGCGGCGCACGAGGAGGGGGTCGGAGCGGTCATCGCCGACTCACCAGTCGCGTCGATGCGCGCCTACGTGCGAGCGAGGCACCGTCGCGCCCCGGCGCACCTGTTCGCCCTCGCGTCGCTCGTTGCGCGCTGGCGGTACGGTGCGGACGTAGACGCCGTCGCACCCGTGCGCTGCATGCAACGGCTCAACGGGACGCAGGTGCTCTTCGTCCACTGCGAGGACAACCGCGACGTGCCGATCGAGCACACGCTGAACCTCGCCGCAGCCTCGCTGAACGAGGCGGACGAGATCTGGACGCACTACGAGGGCGGGCACTGCGGAGCGTATCGCGCCAACCCGCCCGACTACATGCAGCGTGCCCTGCAGTCTATCAACGACGCGATCCCCGCGCGCGTACCGACCGCGCAAGCGGTCTGACGCGGACCGCGCGCGACACGCGGCAGCCCGTGGCCACACTCCGCGACGCCATCACCGACGTACCCGGCATCCGTGTCGGCCACTGGACGTACCGACGAGGCGCGACCGGCTGCACGGTCGTGCTCTCCCCGGCGGGCGCCGTCGGAGGCGTCGACGTGCGTGGGGCCGCACCCGGCACGCGTGAGACGGACCTGCTGCGCCCCGGGAACCTCGTCGACCAGGTGCACGGGGTGCTGCTGTCCGGTGGCTCGGCCTTCGGGCTCGCGGCCGCCGACGGGGTGATGCGCTACCTCGTCGAGGAGGGTCACGGGCTGGCCTTCGGCGGCAACGTCATCCCGATCGTCCCGGGCGCGATCCTCTTCGACCTCGGCGTCGGCACGAAGCGCGCCCCGGACGCCGACGCGGGCTACCGCGCCGCCAGCCGCGCGACCCGGGGACGCGTCGAGGAGGGCTCCGTCGGCGCCGGGACCGGCGCGACCGTGGCGAAGATGGCGGGCCCCGATCGCCTGCTCAAGGGCGGCCTCGGCACGGCGAGCGAGCACCTCGACGTAGGCGTGGTGGTGGGCGCCGTCGCGGCGGTGAACGCCGTCGGCGCGATCCGCGACCCGCGTACGGGCGAGGTGGTGGCGGCCCCGCGCGCCGACGACGGGGGCTTCGTTGACATCGACGCCCATCTCCGCACCGGCCGAGCCTGGCCGGAACTCGTCGAGGACGAGGACGGGGAGGGCGAGGGAGCCGAGCCAGGCCCCGAGACCCCGACGAATACCACGCTCGCCGTCGTCGCGACCAACGCGAAGCTCTCGCGGGAGCAGGCGAACCGGCTGGCCACGGTGTGCCAGGACGGTTTCGCGCGCACCATCTGGCCCGCGCACTGCCGCGGAGACGGCGACGCGATCTTCACCCTCGCGACCGGCGAGGTGGAGGTCGATGCCTACGCCTACAGTGCCCTCGAGGCGATGGCCACGAGGGCCGTGGAGCGTGCCGTGCTACGCGGCGTGCGCCGCGCGACGGGTCTCGCCGGAGTGCCGTCGGCGGGCGAGTGGCAGGCGCAGAGCGCTTCATAACGCACGACTTTCCGGTGTCTTTCCGACTGACCGCCTCAAGGCTTGCATCCGTGCATATACTGTCCGCCAATCGCACCGGCCACGCTCACGAGGCGATCGGTGCGGCATCCGGCTAGCGATAGCGTTCGATTCGAGTAGCACTCGAACGGAGCAGTGATGCACCATCTCCCCGCTGCCGCCCGCAGCAGCAGGCGCGCTCAGCGCCTCGATGCGGCCACCTCCGGGCTTGCGAGCACAGGGGTTGCCCGATGATTCGCAATCTCCTCAATGCGAAGATCCACCGCGCCACGGTGACCGAGGCCGACCTCCATTACGAGGGGTCGATCAGCATCGACCGCGACCTCATGGACGCCGTGGACATCGTCGAGCACGAGCAGGTGCACGTCGTCGATGTCACCAATGGGGCGCGCCTGGAGACCTACGTGATCGAGGCGCCGCGCGGTTCGGGGGAGATCCAGATCAACGGAGCGGCGGCGCATCTCGTGCATCCCGGCGACCTGATCATCATCATGTCGTACGTCGGAGTGCCCGAGGAGCAGGTACACGAGCACCAGCCACGCGTCGTGCTCGTCGATGAGCACAACCGCGTCGTGGAGCCCGCTCTGGCGGGCTAGGGGAGGGGCAAGGCGATGACTGGGGCAGCCCGGCGCATCACGACCGCCGACCTGCAGCGCATGCGGAAGCGGCGCGAGCCGATCACGATGATCACCGCGTACGACTACCCTATGGCGCGGCTCGTCGATCAGGCGGGGATCCCCATCATCCTTGTCGGTGACTCGCTCGGCATGGTCGTCCTCGGCTACGAGTCGACCCTGCCGGTGACGGTCGACGACATGGTGCACCACGGCGCAGCAGTCGTCCGCGGAGCGAGGCGCGCTCACGTCGTCGTCGACATGCCCTTCGGCTCTTACCAGACGACGAAGGAGGACGCGCTCCGCAACGCCGTCCGCATCATGCAGGAGACGGGCTGCGGCTCCGTGAAGCTCGAGGGCGGTATGCGCTCGGCAGCCACCGTCGAGTACCTCGTGAGCGCGGGCATTCCCGTGATGGGCCACGTCGGCCTGACGCCGCAGTCGGTGAACGCCCTTGGCGGGTACAAGATCCAGGGCCGCACGCCACGTGACGCGGTCCGCGTGATCAACGACGCGAAGGCCCTGGAAGAGGCCGGGGCGTACGCGGTCGTGCTCGAGGTGGTCCCGGCCGGGGTCGCCGCGGGGATCACGGAGAAGCTCGCGATCCCGACCATCGGTATCGGCGCCGGGCCCTTCTGCAGCGGGCAGGTACAGGTCGTGCACGACATGCTCGCGATGGATGACGACTTCACGCCGAAGCACGCACGCCGCTTCCTGGAGGGCGCCTCGGTCATTCGCAACGCGCTTGTGGCGTACCGCGAGGCCGTCGAGGCGCGCACGTTCCCGAACGAGGACGAGTCGTTCTTCCTCGACGCCGCCAAGCGTGCGCGGGTCGAAGCCCGCATCGCGCAGCACACGGTCGACGCGGCGCACGAGGGCGTTGACGCCGAGGTCGCGATACTCAGCGCCGAGGGCGAGCCCGAAACGCTTTAGTCCTCGCCACGGAGCGGACAGCCCGATGATCGTCGCGCGCACGCTCGCCGAGTTCCGCGCGGCGCGCGAGGGTGTGCCCGCGCCGCTCGGCCTCGTCCCGACCATGGGTTACCTCCACGAGGGGCACCTCGCGCTCGTTGACGCGGCACGCGCGGAGTGCGCCACCGTGGCGGCGTCGATCTTCGTGAACCCGACCCAGTTCGGCCCGAACGAGGACTTCGAGCGCTACCCGCGCGACGAGGATCGCGACCTCGCTCTGCTGGAGGCCGCCGGCACGGACCTCGTGCTGCTGCCACCCATCGACGAGATGTACCCGCCGGGCGACGCGACGCGCGTGCGCGTCGACGGGATCACCGATGGACAGGAAGGGGCTCGGCGTCCCGGCCACTTCGAGGGCGTCACGACGGTGGTCGCGAAGCTCTTCGGGATGGTGCAGCCGGACCGCGCGTACTTCGGCGAGAAGGATGGACAGCAGCTCCGCGTGATCCGTCGCATGACGCGCGACCTGCTGCTGCCAATCGAGATCGTCGCGTGCCCAACGGTGCGCGAGCCGGACGGGCTCGCGCTCTCCTCGCGCAACGTCTACCTGACTCCCGAGGAGCGCGCGCAGGCACTCTCGCTGTCCGCGGGGCTGCGGGCCGCGTCGGACGCCTTCGAGGGTGGCGAGCGCGATGCGGGGCGGCTGCGTGCGATGGTGCGCGAACGCATCGAGTCGCAGCCGCTCGCCGATATCAGCTACGTCTCGCTGGCCGACTCGGAGACCCTCGACGAACTCGAAGGCGTGGTGGAGCGTACCGCGATGCTGTCGCTCGCGGTGCGGTTCTCAGGCGCGACGCTCATCGACAACGTCGCGCTGGAGCCGTAACGGCTCGTCGAGGCCTCGTCGGCGGCTGCCGGGAGTCCGGCGGCGCGCTAACATGGCGTTCGCACGTCCTGCATAGCCCACGGGGAGGCGGCACATGTCCGGTCACTCCAAGTGGTCGTCGATCAAGCACAAGAAGGCGGCGACCGACCAGAAGCGCGGCAAGCTGTTCACCAAGCTCGCCCGCGACGTGACCATGGCGGCACGCGGCGGCGCCGACGCCGAGATGAATCCCTCACTCCGTCTCGCCATCCAGAAGGCCCGCGACAGCAACATGCCGAACGCCAACATCGATCGCGCCATCCAGCGCGCGGTCGGCGGCGGCGACGGCGCCATGCTCGAGGAGATCACGTACGAGGGCTACGCCCCCGGTGGCGCCGCTGTGCTGATCCAGGCAGTGACGGACAACCGCAACCGCACCGTCGCGGAGATCCGCACCACGCTCACCCGGGGCGGCGGCGCGATGGCCGACAGCGGCTCCGTCGCGTGGCTCTTCGACCTGCGCGGCGTCATCGCGGTCGAGATCGGCAACGACGACCCGGATGAGGTCCAGCTCGTGGCCATCGAGGCGGGCGCCGAGGATGTCTCAGCCGACAACGACACCGTCGAGGCGATCACGGACCCGGGCGACCTCGAGGCCGTGCGCGAGGCACTGTCTGAGGCGGGCTACACCGTCACCAGCTCCGAGATCGCCCAGGTCCCCAAGAACGTGATTACCCCCACCGACCAGGTGGCCGGTCAGGCGCTTCGCCTCCTCGACGCGCTCGACGAACTCGACGACGTGTCGCGCGTGTATTCGAACGTCGACTTCACCGACGAGGTGCTGGCTGCGGGCGGGCTGGCCGGGTAGCACCCGCCCCCGATGAGCGAAGCAGCGCACTGCGTGATCGGCATCGACCCTGGCCTCGCTGCGACCGGTTACGGCGTCGTGGCGGGGGACGCGCGCAATGCACAGGTCCTCACGTACGGTGTTATCCGCACGCGCAGTCCTCGACCGCGTGCGGAGCGCCTCCACGCCATTCACGAGCAGGTCAGCGAGCTGATAGCCGAGCACCGGCCGGACGAGCTGGCGATCGAGGAGCCATACGTCGCGGCAAACGTGCGCTCTGCCTTCGCGATCGGCGAGGCGCGCGCCGCAGCGATGATCGCCGCGGCTGCGCACGGCATCGGCGTCTTTCAATACCAGTCGACGGCCGTGAAGGCGGCCGTCGCCGGTCACGGGGGCGCACCGAAGGAGCAGGTGCAGGCGATGGTGGCGATGCAGCTCGGCCTCGACGTGCCGCCCGAACCCCTGGACGCGGCGGACGCGCTCGCGCTCGCGCTGACACGGCTGGCTGAGGCGGCGCTGGAGTCGCGCATGGCGGGCCGGCCGTGATCGTCGCGCTGCGCGGCCTGCTGGTGCGCTGGGACCCCGAGCGCTCGACGCTCTGGATCGACGCCGCCGGCGTCACCTACGAGGTCTACATGCCCGCCTTCGCGGCCGAGTGGGCCGCCTCGCACGCCGAGGGCGAGGCGGTACAGGTCTTCACCTACCACCACGCCACCGAGCGCCAGCCCGTGCCGACGCTCTACGGCTTCACCCACCTCGCCGAGCGCGAGTTCTTCCGCAAGTTCATCGACGTGCCCGACATGGGGCCGGCCAAGGCGGTGAGGGCGCTCACGTACCCGATCTCGGAGATTGCCGGCTGGATCGAGGCCGAGGACCAGCACTCGCTCCGGCAACTGCCGGGCATCGGCGAGCGTCTCTCACAGACGATCATCGCGCACCTCCACGGGAAGCTCGTGCAGGAGGCGCTGCTCCGTGACGCCATCGACGCTGACGGCGCTGGGCCTGCCGCCGATGTCCGCGACGATGCCATCGATGCCCTCGTCGCCCTCCAGTACCCGCGCCGCGAAGCACAGCGCGTGGTGGCCGCCGCGCTGACGGAGGAGCCGGCGTTGGTGACGCTGGAGGAGGTGTTGCGCTACGTGCTGGAGCGGCGGGGTGGAGGGGGCTGAAGCGGCGGCTCGCCCTTCTTGCTAGGGGCGTTCCAGCGCGGTGACTCGCTGGCGCAACTCTCCAATGTCTTCGCGCATCGCCCCGAACCCCACCTCGATAAGGCTGGCGAGGGTGCCGACTTGGGCAGATAGGACGCGTACCTGGTCGGGGAGAGGCCGAAGCGTGGCGACCTCCTCAGTCAGGTGATCCACCCGGTCGGTAAGCCCGTCCACGCGGTCGGTGAGCGTGTCTACGCGCCCGGTGAGCGTATCTACGCGCTCCGTGAGCGAGCCGATCTGTTCTTTGAGCGGTGCGATCTCTTCGCGAATCGCGATCCGCAGCGCATCGGTCAGACTGCTGTCAGACGTCAATATTCCGGTCTCCCCGTCCGAGGTGGGAGCGGACGTTTGGGGTTCGTGCACGATAGCACAATGTGGCCGAGGCCGTCTGTTTCCCGACCTCAGCGTACAATGGTCCCATGACCACGACCGAGGTCGGGCGGCCCTTCCGCATCGACAGCGACTTCCAGCCCACCGGCGACCAGCCCCAGGCCATCGACCAGCTCGTCGAGGGCCTTGAGGCAGGCTTCCGCATGCAGACGATGCTCGGCGCCACGGGCTCCGGCAAGACCTTCACCATGGCGAACATCATCGAGCGCTACCAGCGCCCGACGCTCGTGCTCGCCCCCAACCGCACCCTCGCCGCGCAGCTCACCGCGGAGTTCCGCGATGTGTTCCCCGACAACTCCGTCGAGTACTTCGTCTCCTACTACGACTACTACCAGCCCGAGGCGTACCTGCCCCGCACCGACACCTACATCGCCAAGGACGCCGACATCAACGACGAGATCGACAAGATGCGGCACTCCGCCACGCGCGCGCTCTTCGAGCGGCGAGATGTGGTCATCGTCGCATCCGTGTCGTGCATCTATGGCCTGGGCGAGCCGGGCGAGTATCAGTCGTTCGTCGCCGACCTGCGCGTGGGTCGGCACGTGAACCGCAACTCGCTCGTCCGTCAGCTCGTCGCGATGCAGTACGAACGCAACGACATGAACCTCGTGCGCGGCACGTTCCGCGTGCGCGGTGACACGCTCACCGTCTTCCCGGCCTACGAGGACCTCGCGCTGCGTGTCGACTTCTGGGGCGACGAGATCGAGCGCATCGTCACCGTCGATCCCCTTTCCGGCGAGTTGCTGTCGGAGCAGGAGCGCTTCGGCATCTACCCGGCCAAGCACTTCGTGACATCCGAGAACCGGCTCGAAGCCGCGATCGTGACGATCGAGGAGGAGCTCCGCGAGCAGAGTACGAAGATGCGCTCCGAAGGGCGGATCCTCGAGGCAACCAGGCTCGAGGAGCGCACTCGGTACGACCTCGAGATGCTCCGCGAGAGCGGCTACTGCTCGGGGATCGAGAACTACTCGCGCCACCTGGCAGCCCGCGCCCCCGGCTCAACGCCGTGGACGCTCCTCGACTACTTCCCGGACGACTGGCTGGTGTTCGTGGACGAGTCCCACATCGCGTTGCCGCAGGCACGAGGGATGTACTTCGGCGACGTCGCGCGCAAGAAGACCCTGGTCGACTTCGGCTTCCGGTTGCCCTCCGCGCTCGACAACCGCCCGCTGAGCTTCGACGAGTTCGAGTCGCACCTGAACCAGGTCGTCTTCGTCTCAGCCACGCCTGGGCCATACGAGCTGGAGCACTCGTTCCAGGTCGTCGAGCAGGTGATCCGCCCCACGGGCATCGTCGACCCCGTCGTCGAGGTGCGTGAGACGCAAGGTCAGATCGACGACCTGCTGGCAGAGATCAACGAGCGAGCCGAGCGCAGCGAGCGCGTCCTGGTGACGACGCTCACGAAGAAGATGGCCGAGGATCTGACCGACTACCTGCTTGAGATGGGCGTGAAGGCCCACTACCTGCACTCGGAGATCGACACCCTCGAACGGATCGAGATCCTGCGCGACCTCCGGCAGGGCGTGTACGACGTCGTGGTCGGCATCAACCTGCTGCGCGAGGGCCTCGACCTGCCCGAGGTGTCGCTCGTCTGCATCCTCGACGCCGACAAGGAGGGCTACCTCCGGTCGGGCGGGTCGCTCATCCAGACTATGGGTCGCGCGGCGCGCCACCCCGACGGCCGCGTGATCATGTACGCCGACTACATCACAGACTCGATGCAACACGCCCTGGACGAGACGGAGCGCCGTCGCGGCATCCAGACCGCATACAACGAGGCGCACGGCGTCGAGCCGGTGGGCATCCGCAAGGAGATCCGCGACATCACAGACCGCCTCCGCGTCGCCGAGGAGCCGGCCACGTACGGTGTCGACGCCTCGGAGCTGCCGCGCGACGAGCTACTGCGGATGGTCAAGGAGCTCGAAGGCAAGATGAAGACGGCCGCCCGCGAGCTGGAATTCGAGCACGCCGCCCAGCTCCGCGACCAGATCACCGAGCTGCGCCGCGAACTCGTCGGCGACACCCCCGAAGGCCTCCGCGCCTTCGACGCCCCCTCGCGCCGCCCGCAGCGGGCGAATGGTGGGGGTGGGCGTGGTCGGGGGGGTCGGACGCGGCGGCGCTAGCGCTGCCGAGGAAGTCAGGCCTCAGCGGTCACCTTGAATCGCGACTCCAGCCCTCGACGCGCAATCACGCGGTCGATGAGCGGGTGCAATGCAGGTTGAGCGCCGGAGATCGTGACGGTCGTGTAGTTCTCCGCGAGTCGGGCGAAGAGTTCGTCGAGGAATCCCGGACTCGCTGCCTCAACACCATTGAGGTCGAGTTCGATCCGGTCTGCGTCGCCCTCCCCCGCAAGTCGCTTGACGATCGACCGGGCCCGCGGGCGGGTCGCGAACGCCACTCCCTCGTTCGCCAACCTCACGTGCGTCACCGTACTCACTGAAGTCGACTACCCGTCGCCCTCACGCCCCACCCCCGCTACCGGGGCAGCCGCTGACTCCGTGGTCCCGTCGCCATCCTCGTCCCCGTCGAGGAGGACGGGGCGGGAGCCGCTGCCGCCCTCGGGTGCGCCGACGATGCCGCGCTCCTCGAGCTCGTCCATGACGCGGGCGGCGCGCGGGTAGCCGATGCGCAGGCGGCGCTGGAGCATCGAGGTGGAGAGCTGGGTGTGGTCGCGGGCGAGTTGGAGGGCCTCGGTCACCATCGGGTCCACATCGGGCGGCGGCCCGCCGGGCACGAGGTCGGCGGCCGCCTCCTCCGCCTCGGCGAGCAGGTCGTCGAAGCGAGGGGGTCGGAGCGACTCGAAGCGGCCCGCCGTCCAGAAGCCGACGACGGACTCGATCTCCTCGTCGGAGACGTAGACGCCCTGCAGGCGCGTCGGCTTCCCCTGGTCCTTGGGCTGGTAGAGCATGTCGCCCTTGCCGAGCAGCTTCTCCGCGCCGCCGCTGTCGAGGATCGTGCGCGAGTCCACCTGCGAGGAGACGGCGAAGGCGATTCGCGTCGGGAAGTTCGCCTTGATCAGCCCGGTGACCACGTCGACGGACGGCCGCTGCGTCGCCACGACGAGGTGGATGCCGGTCGCCCGGGCAAGCTGCGCGAGGCGCACGAGCTGGTGCTCGACCTGGTACGGCGCTGCCAGCATCAGGTCGGCGAGCTCGTCGATGACCACGACCCAGTAGGGCAGCGCGTGCTCCTCGTCGCGCTCGTTGTAGGCCTCGAGGTTGCGTACGCCGACCTTCGCGAAGGCGCGGTAGCGCGTCTCCATCTCCTGGATCACTGCCTGCAATGTCCCGACTACCTTGTCCATGTCGACGACGATGTCGCTGAACGCCAGGTGCGGGATGTCCGCGAACGCGGTCAGTTCGACGCGCTTGGGGTCGACGAGGACAAGCCGGAGTTGCTCCGGCGAGTAGTTCATGAGCAGACACGCGATGATCGAGTTGAGGCACACCGACTTGCCCGACCCGGTCGCGCCGGCGATGAGCAGGTGCGGCATGTCGGCGAGGTCCGTGACCGCCTCGGCGCCCGCGACGCCTGAGCCGAGCGCGATCGGCAGGTGGTACTTCTCGGTTGCCTTTTCGAACTCCGGCGACTCCAGCATGGAGCGCAGCGACACGACCGAGGTGTGACCGTTCGGCACCTCGATCCCAACCACGGACTTGCCCGGCACGGGTGCCTCGATGCGCAGCGCGGGCGCGGCCAGCGCCAGCGCGAGGTCATGCTGGAGCGAGGTGATGCGGCTCACGCGCACGCGCGTCCGCGAGATCTCGATCTCCTTCGTGCGCGGCTGACCGTCGTCATCGAGGATCGGTTTGCCGTCGGCGTCGCGCTCCTCGACGGTCTTGGTGCGCACGTTCCAGCCCGGCTCGACGCCGAACTGCGTCACGGCAGGGCCCTCGTTGATCTGCGTCACGCTGGCGTCGACGCCGAACGAGGCGAGGGTGTCGACGATCAGCTGCGCGCGATGTTCGTTGCTTTGCAAGGCGGACTTGGCCGGCTCGGCGCGCTGGAGCAGGTCCATGGGTGGCAACTGCCAGCCGTCGCTGGAGTGCCGCCAGGCCGCCGCTTCGTGCTCCATGTCCATCGGGATCTGCACGGCCGGGCGTTCGTTGTCGTCGTCCTCCGGCTCGTCGCCCTCCTCGGCGGTGTCGAGGTCGGCCGGCGCCGGGGCCTCGGCCGTGGTGGCTTCCGTACGGGCGGCGGGGATCGGTGCGGCGCCATTCGCGTCGGCTCCGGCACGGCGCGCTCGCAGCGCGTTGATCTCGGCCGCGTTCGGGACGTCGGACTCGCCGAGCCGCTTCGCGCGCGCGACGATAGCCGCGAGGGCCTGCCGCGGTCCGTGCTGCCACACCCACACGCTCGCGCGGATGCTCGCCCCGGGCGTCGCGCGGGCGATCCGCGCCGACGTGCGGGGCCACAGCAGGGTGAAGCCCCCGAGCCCGGTGAGCACCCAGCCCAGGCCAACGAGGGCACTCCCGCTCAGCCAGCTGCCGACCTCGCCGCCTGCCGAGGCGGCGTCGAGCCCGACGCCGCCGATGACGATGTCGGGCCGCCAGAGGCCGAGGACGCCGCTGCTGAAGACGAGGAGCAGCGTAGCGCCGAGCGCGTGGCGCCCGTGATGGCGTAGGAGGCGCACGCGTCGCGTCGCGACGAGCGCGCCGAGGGCCGCGAGCAGCGCGACGAGCGTGAAGACGTGGACGCCGAACACCTCGACGAACCCGTCGCGCGCCTGCGCGAGCACGTCGGCGACGGGGACGGCGTCGAGGGGCAGGAGGTAGATCAGGATCCCTGCGGCGATCACGACGAGTGCGCCGCCGACGGTCTCCGGGCGCGCGAGTGGTCGGAGGCGTCGGGTCCGCGGGGTGCTGCCGCGAGCGGTCCGGGCGCCCGGCGGGCGCGTGGATGGGCGGGTCTTGGTTCGGGCCATGGTGATGCTCCCGGTCCGGCCGTCCCCCGCCAGCGACGCCGGTACCTTCGAGGCTGGACTACACCTCCGTCGTTCGCCTCCCTCGGCGGGCGTAGTCGCCCGCGCTAGACCTCCACGGTCACCGGCAGCACCAGCGGCCGGCGATGGGTCTCCTGGTAGAGGTGGCGAGCCACCTCGTCCTTCAGTCTCTCACGCATGCTCGTCCAGTCGAGTTGGTGGCCCTCCCCGCCGAAGAGGTCGACGACGAGGCGGCGTACGCCCTCGATCATCTCGGACTCGTCGTCGGGGCTCACGAAGCCATGCGACATCACCTCGGGCACACCGGCGAGCGTGCCGTGCTGGCGGTTGATCGCCGCCACGACGACCAGCATGCCGTCCGACGCCAGGTGCTGGCGGTCGCGCAGCACGATGTGGTCGATGTCTCCGACGCCGAGGCCGTCGACGTACACGTAGTCCGCCGGGATGCTGTCCGCTACGTACGCCTCGTCCTCGGTGATCTCCAGCACGTCGCCGTCCTTGAGCACGAGGGCGTCCTCGGGGTGCATGCCCAGGTCGAGTGCGAGCTCGCGGTGGTGCACGAGGTGGCGATGCTCGCCGTGGATGCCGACGAAGTACTGCGGCTGCACGAGGCTGTGGACGATCTTGAGCTCCTCGCGCGCGGCGTGCCCGCGCACGTGTACGGGCGCGATCAGGCTGTAGATCACCTTCGCGCCGGCGCGGTACAGGTTGTCGATGTTGCGGTAGACGAGCGCCTCGTT
Organism: Dehalococcoidia bacterium; assembly: GCA_965208885.1. Taxonomy (GTDB): domain Bacteria; phylum Chloroflexota; class Dehalococcoidia; order UBA2979; family UBA2979; genus VXMT01. The sequence goes on along the minus strand of CBDBPS010000001.1, from coordinate 320,552 downwards.
GCCGGGGATGGGGCTCGAGGAGAGCACGACGGTGTCGCCCTCCTGCACGGTGATGTGCTGGTGCGTGCCGTTCGCCATTCGCGTCAGCGCCGCTGTCGGCTCGCCCTGCGCGCCGGTGCTAATCACGATCGTGCGCTTGTCGGGGTGGTCGCGCATCTCGCGCGGGTTCATCAGCACGTTGTCGCCGGCGTCGAGGTAGCCGAGCTCGCGCGCCATGCGCACGTTGTTGACCATCGAGCGGCCCGTCACGAAGACGCGTCGGCCGTGCTTCTCGGCCGCGTCCACCACCATCTGCACGCGCGAGATGAGCGAGGCGAACGTCGCGACGATGACTCGTCCCTCGGCCTCCCCGATCACGCGGTCGAGCGTCTCGGCGACGGTCTGCTCCGACGGTGTGTGGCCCTCGATCTCCGCGTACGTCGAGTCGGCGGCGAGCAGCAGCGCACCCTCGCGGCCCACTTCGGCGAGGCGCATGAGGTCAGTGTGCTGCCCCATGGGAGGCGTGTGGTCGAGCTTGAAGTCGCCGGTGTGGACGATGGGCCCGAGGGGCGTCCCGATGATCAGCCCGGCGGCGTCGGGGATGGAGTGCGAGACGGCGAAGAACTCGACGGAGAATGGGCCGACGTTGATCGTCTGGCCCGGCTCCACGACCTGCACGTGCGTCTCGTCGCTGAGGCGATGCTCGCGCAGCTTCACGTCGACGAGGCCGCGCGTGAGCCGGGTGCAGAAGACGGGCACGTTCAACTCGCGCAGCAGGAACGGCAGCGCGCCGATGTGGTCCTCGTGGCCGTGGGTCAGGAACACGGCCTGCAGCCGCGTGGGGTCGTCGAGCAGGTACTCGAAGTCCGGGATCACGAGGTCTACGCCGAGCATCTCCTCCTCGGGGAACATGAGCCCCACGTCGACGGCGATGGCCTGGTCTTCGTACTCGTAGAGCATCATGTTGCGCCCGATCTCGCCGAGGCCCCCGAGGGGGATCATGCGGACGGGCAGCGTGTCTTCGGTCATCGTGCGTTCGCTCGCTTCACAGCAGTGCGCGCTGCTCGGACGCCGGGAGCGACGCCGCAGCGGCGACCGGCGCGTCGGCATCGGGATGGGCGTCCGAGGGTTCCTCGGCGCGGATGGTTCGAGCCTCGTCGAGGAGTGCGGGGATGCGCGCGAAGTCGGCCGCGATGACGGCGCGCAGGTCGCCGCGCCGGAGCGCGGCAGCCGGGTGGAACATCGGCATCACGAGGCGGTTGCCGAAGCGCTTCGGCTGGCCGTGGATGCGGCTGATCGTCGTGCCCGCGAACCAGCGCGCCATCGAGAAGCGTCCGAGCGTGACGATGAGCAGCGGGTCGACGAGGGCGATCTGTCGATCGAGGTAAGGCTGGCAGGCGGCGGTCTCCTCGGGCTGCGGGTCGCGGTTGCCGGGCGGACGGCACTTCACGACGTTGGCGATGTGCACCGTCTCGCGCGACATGCTGATGCCGGCGAGCAGCTCGTCGAGGAACCGCCCGGCCGCGCCCACGAAGGGGAGGCCTTGTTCGTCCTCGCGGGCGCCGGGCGCCTCGCCGATACACATCACCTCGGCGGGCGCGGGGCCGGAACCGGGCACCGTCTGAGTGCGCGTGCGTGCGAGGCCGCAGGCCGGACAGTCCGCGATCTCCTCGTAGAGCTCGACGAGCTCGGGCGTCCCCGTGCGGTGGGCACCCTCGATAGCGGGCGAGGCGTAGGCGGCGTCCGGATTCGGCTCGGTCATTCCGGCGTCATCCTAGCACGTCCGGTGCTATCAACGGTGCTATTGCGTATGCAGATGATCGCAGCGCTCAGTGGAGCGACTACCCGCGCGGCCGCACGATCCAGGCGAGCCCGATCCCGATGGCGTAGAGCACGATCATCGGTCCCGCGACTAGCGACTGCGTGACCGGGTCGATCGTCGGGGTTGCGATCGCCGAGACGACGAAGGCGCCGATGATGGCGATGCGCCACCAGCCGAGCAGTTTCCGCCAGTGCACGACGCGGATCCTCGCGAGTCCCATGATCAGGATCGGCATCTCGAAGACGAATCCGAGGAGCACGAGCAGGCGCAGGGTCAGGTCCATGTAGCTGCTGACCCTCGGCTCCGGCGCGGCAAGGTCGCTCCCGAACTCGAACAGGAAGCCGTAGGCCGCGGGCAACACGACGAAGTAGCAGAAGGCGAGGCCAGACACGAATGCCAGGGAGGCCCCCAGGGCGATCGGATAGAGCCAGCGCTTCTCCTGTGGCGTGAGCGCCGGGGCGACGAAGCGCATCGTCTGGAAGACCAGCACCGGCATCGCCACGGCAGTGCCGCAAGCCAGGGCGATGCGGAAGTAGACGCCGAGGTTCTCCAGCGGGTCGACCTGGGTGAGTCTGAAATCGGAGACGCGCTCCCCCGGCACGATGAGGATTTCCCAGACCGCGAAGTTGATGGGGGGCGCGAAGAAGATGCCCATCCCGACGACGATCGCGCCGGTCATCCAGGTGACGCGGGTGCGGAGCTCCAGGAGATGGTCCAGGAGCGTCATCTGCCCGCCGTCGTCCTCCGGCGGCAGTTCGGGCGGCTCGGCAGGTGGGTCGGAATCGACGGACGTGGCCATCGAGGCTACTCGTCGCCGGTGCGGCGCTCAGTCGGGGGTTCATCCTCGTCGCCCGCGGGCAACTCGCGAGGGGTCTGCAGTGCGGAGCTGGGCGCCGGGGGCGTCTCCGCCGGCGCGGGCGCCGCGGCCTGGCCATTCCGCGGCGTCGAGGGCCGCTGCGCGGGCTCCGCGCGCGAGACCGCCTCGCCCGTCGAGCGGCCGATGTCGCGCAGCTCGCTGCGCGTCTCGGCGACGGTGTTCTGGATGCCCTGGCTCAGCTCGGTGCCGACGGCCTCGAGCTCGTCCTTCTGCGCCTCGACCTCGGCTTCGAGCTCCTGGATGGCGCCGCGCACATCGTTGGTGACCTCGGTCGCGTAGCGCCGGGCCATGCGGTAGTAGCGCCCGCCCTGGCGGGCGATTTCGGGAAAGCGCTGCGGGCCCACGACGATGAGCGTGATCACGAAGACCACGAGCGCTTCGGCAGCCCCGACGCCTAGCAGTTCCATGTTGTGTTGATGATACGCCCGGCGCGCGTCATTGGATCGCGTCCGGGCGCATGCCCGAGCGGCAGGACGCCCGAGACGGCGTCGCCGCCGGGAGCTAGTCCTCGATGCCGAGGTCGTGCAGGAAGTCGATGGCGTCCTGCACGGTCTGGATCTTCTCGGCGTCCTCGTCGGAGATCTCGATGTCGTTGCCCCCGCCCGAGAACTCTTCTTCGAGCGACATAATGAGCTCGACCAGGTCCAGCGAGTCGGCGTTGAGGTCGTCGACGAATGACGCGTTCGGCGTCACGTCGGACTCGTCCACACCCAGTTGCTCGACGATCATCGCGCGCACGCGCTCGTAGGTGGTTGCCACTGTCTCATCCTCTCGCGCGCGGCTGCCCTCGGCCGCAACGAATTCAGGTTATCCGAGTCTCACTCCGGGGTCTGCCCCTGGGCGGCCTCCGGCTGAGCCCGCCGTGCTCCCGCGACCGATCCCAGCACACCGTGCACGAACCGGCCGGACGACTCAGAGCCGTAGCCCTTGGCGAGCTCCACCGCCTCGTTGATCACGACCGCCAGCGGAGCGGGCCGATTATCAAAGCAGATCTCGAAGATGGCAAGGCGCAGCACGTTGCGGTCGACGGGCGCCATCTCACTCAGCGGGAACGCCGGTGCGCGTTCCCCGATCATTCCGTCGATCTCGGTACGGTGCTCGCCCACGCCATCCACGAGTTCGCGGACGAAGCCAGACGCCTCCTCGGAGAGTCCGGTCTCGTCGAGATGGCGTTCGAGTACCTCGGCGGTTTCGTGGCCGGACTGGTCGGCCTCGTACAGCGCCTGGAAGGCGATGATGCGCGAACGGCGACGCGATCCGGTCGGCACGGCCGCTACCGGCCCGTTCCGGCGCCCGACACCGTCATCGCATCACGAGCCCGCCGTCGACGTGCAACGTCTGGCCCGTGATGTACGCCGCACCCTCGGAGGCGAGGAACGCGACCATCGGCGCGATGTCTTCCGGCGTTGCGTGACGGCCCATCGGGACCATGTTGAGGATGGCGCTCCGCTGGTCCTCGGTCAGGTGCGCCGTCATGTCCGTCTCGACGAATCCCGGCGCCACCGAGTTGACTGTCACGTTGCGCGAGGCGACCTCGCGCGCGACGGAGCGTGTGAAGCCGATGATGCCGGCCTTGGCGGCGGAGTAGTTCGCCTGCCCGGCGTTGCCCATGGCAGCCACCACCGAGGTGATGTTGATCACCCGGCCCCAGCGCGCCCGCGTCATCTGACGCAGCGCCAGCCGGGTCGCGTGGAAGGTGCCGGTCAGGTTCGTCTCGACGACCTTCGTCCACGACTCGTCTGTCATCCGCATCACGAGGCCGTCGTCGGTGACGCCCGCGTTGTTGACGAGGATGTCGACGCCCCCGTGCGCCTGCCGCACCTCCTGGAAGAGCTGCTCCAGGTCCTCGGTGTTGCGCACGTCGACGCGCACGGTCGAGGAGTCAGTGCCGATGTTGCGCAGGTCGCCGGCGACGGCGTTTGCGAGCAGCTCCTCGCTGCGGTAGGTGATGATCACGCGCGCGCCCTGGCGTCCGAGCTCCATGGCGATCGCCCGGCCGATGCCGCGCGCGCCGCCGGTGACGACGGCCGTCTTCCCGGAGAGGTTCTCCTGTGGGCTCATCGGGGCTACTCGGCTTCTTCGCCGCGGGCGTCCGCGGCCGTCGCGACGTTGCGCCCCTCGGCGGAGCGTTCGGTGCGGCGTAGCGCGCCGGTCAGCACGCGTCCCGGCCCGAACTCGGTGAACGAGGTCACGCCCGCCGCGAGCATCGCCCGCACGCCGTCGACCCAGAGCACCGGGCTGGTGATCTGCGAGGTCAGCTCGCCGGCCAGCTCGCCGGCCGAGGTGAGGTTCTGCCCCGTCACGTTCGAGACCACCGGGATGCCGGGGTCGGAGAACGCCGCGTTGGCGAGCTCGCTCGCCATGCCGTCCTGCGCGCTCTGCATGAGTGGGGTGTGGAACGCGCCGGCGACGGCGAGCGGGACGATACGCGATGCGCCGGCCTCCTCGGCCGCCGCTGTCGATGCCTCGACGGCCGCGACGGTCCCGCCAATGCTGACGTTACCCGGCGCATTCTCGTTGCAGACGGCTGCGCCGTTTGCCGCACAGATCTCTTCGACCTGACCGCGCTCGAGGCCGAGCACCGCGGCCATCGTGCCTGGTTCGGCGTCGCACGCCTCCTGCATGAGCTCCCCGCGACGCCGCACGAGGCGGATACCGTCCTCGAAGCTCACGGCGCCCGCCGCGATTAGCGCCGCGTACTCGCCGAGCGAGTGTCCCGCGACGACCGCCGGGCGGCTCGTGACCGTGCCGGCGTCGATGGCCGCGACGAGTGCGGCGATGCCGTGCGCGACGAGCGCGGGCTGCGTGTTCACGGTGCGCGTCAGCTCGTCCTCGGGACCCTCGAAGCAGAGCCTGGAGAGCGAGAAGCCGAGTGCCTCATCGGCCGCCTCGAAGACGGCGCGGGCGGCGGGGATCTCGTCATGGAGGTCCTTGCCCATGCCGACGTGCTGGGCGCCCTGGCCGGGGAAGAGCCAGGCCTGATCGGCGGCGATGGGGAGGTCGGGGATGGTGACGGGGGACATGCGTACTCCATCGGTTCAGGTGGGTCCGAGTTGGGGGCGCGGAGCGCCGGGGGCAGTATGGCGCGCGGCGTGCAGCGGCGCTACCTGCCCGCTCAGTCCAGAGGTGACCGGTCCGGGTCGGCGCATGATTCGTGATAGTGCGCACAGTCTCAAGTACGAATTGATATTGCGATATGACTGCGTATGATGAGCAGCCATGTGTGACGAAGGCCATCCCGGTATCTGAAGTGGCAGAATAACCGCTACTGAGAGGCCGTAATGTGACCGAGGCGGAATTATCCCCTGTCGCGACGCTGCTGGTGGCTCCGATCACGCTGTACCCGGCCAGCGCTGCGGGTGTGAGCCGGACCATGCTGCAGGTACCGGCTGCCGACCCGCCGCAGCTCCGGACCGTGCGGTGAGGAGGGTCGCACGCTGGTTGGCCGTGCTCGTCGCGGTCGCTGCCGTGGTCCTGGCCGCGTGCTCCGATGAGCCGGGCCCTTCGCCGGCGGCCGAGGCGGATCTGGCCCTGGCCACCCAGAACTCCAACACCGAGGTTGCAGCGAGTCCGACGCAGACCCTTACTCCTCCACCGGCCGAGGCCCCCGTCGGGGAGGTCGACCAGCTGAGGCTGACGAGCCCCGTTCGCGGCCTGATGCGCGTCAACTGGAACGCTGCGGAGTACGCGCCGGCGGACTACCACTTGACCTGGGCGAGGGCAGATGAGGACTGGCCCGCGCCGTCCGACATTGGGAGTAACGCGTATCCGACCCTGACTTCGCACATCGTGACTGGCCTCGATGCCGGCGCCATCTACAAGGTGCGTGTCCGGGCGCGCCATGGGGACGCGGCGGACGCGGACTCGATCCGGAACGGGCCGTGGAGCCGCACGGTGAGGGTGAGGGTGATCGCGCCGCCGCTCGCACCCACGGGCGTGACCGCGGTCGCGACCCCCCGCGGCGTGATGCTGCGGTGGGACGACCCGGCGGACGACACCATCGTCAGCTATGAGCTCGTGCGAGCGTTCGACGTGCAGATCGCCGCAGCGTATGTCGTGCAGACGGGGAGCGCCGAGACACAGTACTTCGACAGCGGCACGCTCGACAGTGTCCAGTACGTGTACACGCTCAGGGCCATCAACAACGAAGGCAGGAGCCCCGATTCGAAGGCTGCCCGCGTGACCACGCTCGCGCGCATATCTGGCCGCGACGACCTGTACGAGCAGATTAGGCCGCCCGTCCATGCCGCCTCGGTCCAGTGGTACTGGGATCGCGAGCTGGACCCGATCAGGGAGATGACCGTCGATTTCACTGTCCATAACAACGTTTACGACTTCTCACCTCGCAATGGCTTCTACCTCATGCTGTTGAACGGGAGAATCTCCGATGTCACGTTCTATTTCGGCTTCCAGACCGCCATCAGCCATGCTGGAGCTCCGCGCGTCAAGGGTGTGATCTTCTCCAGGTGGGACACGCGGGACCTCGGTAATGCACGGGTCGCCCCGGACGGATGGTCACAGTCGGCGGGGTATGAAGGCGACTTCATCGGTGTCCGGCGCGCCTACGATTGGGGTGCAGGGAGGTATCACGCGAGGATCGCACCTGACGGCCTGGAGGCCGACGGAGAGTGGTACAGCGTCTGGATCACGAACCGCGACACGAATGAGACGACCTGGATCGGATCTTTGAAGTTCCCCCTCATCGACGGTGCGGGAGCGATCAACGCAATCTCATATTCGACGCTCGAGCTCTACGGCCTTCCCACTCGCCCCATCGATACGCCGGAGTGGTACGTGACCATCAGCGCCCCCCTTGCCGACGGCGTCCCGCCCGTGAGGTTGCGCACGTACTACCCGTACGACGATGACGAGGGCCGCGCAATGCTGAACTCGAACTCCTTGTTCGACGCTCAGGAGGGGATCGCGCACCTTCGCATCGGCGGTACGACGGAGCGGATGACCCCGACCGCCGAGCACGATCTGAGTCCCTGAGACCAACCACCCTTCGTGAGCGGGCCCGCTGCACTCGTCCAGCGTGAGCGGTCGGGGTGGCGAGATGGGCCGCACCGCCGGGTTGCGGGGGGCGTCATCGAGTGATCCGAGGCACCCGATCCGCCCACCCATCCGGCCCTGGGGCTACCCCGTCGGCTCATGGCAGGTTCGGAGGCTCGAAGAGGCTCCCGGCGATCTCGATCATTGCGTCGACGTTGCTGCCCGAGAGCGTGGGGTCGTGCCCGACGATGGTGTACGCAGTGTTCGTGGCGGCATCGTAGACCGATACCTCGATCAGGAAGTCCTCGGAGTGGCCGGGCCCGGGAGGGCTGTACGTCGCCAGCGCCGGGCGGTCGCCGATGATGCGGAACTCGCGAACCCCCGCGCCGTCGTCCCAGGATGCGTCGAGGGCCGCGTACGCCGAGGTGCCTGACGCTCCGCAGATCTCCACGGCCCGGCTCGCGCCGGGGTTGTTCCAGGATGCGCAGTAACCCGAGGTCGTGCTGGTGAGCGGGCCGCTGAACGAACCCGCGAACACCCAGTCCGAGGGGAGCGTCGGTGCTCGCCAGTTTGGCCCCGCCCGGGCCGCGGCGAGGTCGCTCGAGCCCGCTCGTACCGAGTCGTGCGACTGACCGGGAGAGCCCTCGTCGCTCGACCTGATTCCGAGGACACCATCCCAGCCCTCGGGCACGAGCTGCCACGGCCCATGCACCACCGGCGCCGCCAGGCTGGTCCCGCCGAGGTCCGGCAGCGGGTTGAAGTCGAATGTGGTGTACGCATTCGTCGGCATCTCGCCGTAGCAGCCGGTGAAGGCGTGCGTTTCCCACTCCACGCCGAACAGCTTGCGAGGTGAGGCGCCGGCAGGATCGGGCAGCACGTCCGTGACGCGGTATCGCACCCAGCAGTCGTCCGCTCGCCGCCACTCGAAGCGGTCGCCGGCCCGCACCGAGTCGAACGTCGCGCTGTGCGAGGTGCCGTCGACGTCTGCGGTGTGGACCAGCAGTGCCGCTGCGGAGCCGTCGCGCAGCTCCTCAAAGGTGGCGACGGCGGCCGCCGCGGTGTCCGTGCCGGACATAAGCGCATAGCTACCGGGCTCGTCGGCCGCGCCCGATGTATCGACGAGGCCGTAGCGCACGACGCCGGGCCGCTGGAGCGTCGGCTGGAAGAGGCTGCGCGCCACCTCGATGGCCTCGCGGATGCGTCCGCCGAAGAACCGGTGCTCGGTCTCGCGGACGACGTACTCGGCCTCGTACTCCGCGTCGTAGACCCACACGGTCGCGAGGGTGACGCTCGGGACGAATGGGCCGGGAGGGGTGTACGCGACGCGTGCCGGTCGCCCCGCGATGACGCGCGTCTCGTAGCAGACAGTGGCGCACTGCATCGGCGTGAGGTCGCCACTCAGGAACGCTGTCGACGCGCTCACCGTGAACGCGGACAGTCCCGTCGTGGTCCCGTAGGTGGCCTGGTACCCCCACCAGTAGGGCGAGGCCGATCTGCGCTCCGCCTGCTGCAACGTCCAGCCCAGCGGCACCACCGGATCACGCCAGTAGGTCATCTGGCGGGCCTTGAACAGCGTCGTCGTGGGGAGCGGGTTCCGGTCGGACCGCCACGGCGGATGGCCACGCTCCACGGCCTCGATGGCTCCGCTCCAGTCCTCCGGCACGAGCTGCCACGGTCCGTGCCGAATGGGGTAGGTCAGGCTCGGGTTGCCGAGGTCCGGGAGAGGCCCGAACGTCAGTGTCGCGTCGGCGTCGGCCTGAATGGGTCCGCCGCAGCCGGTGAATGCGTAGGTCATCCAGCGCACGCCGAACTCCCTCGTCGCGGCGCCTGCCTCAGGTGTGGGCGTCGAGGTCACCTCGTAGCGCGTCCAGCAGTCCTCGGCCTGACGCCATTCAAACAGGTCGCCGACGGTGATCGCATCGAACCGCTCCGCACGCGAGGCGCCGTCGGCGTCGACGACGTTGAACCGAGCGGCCGTCGAAGCGGTGCGCAGTTCCTCGTACGTCATGACGGCGCGAGTCGTGTCGTCGGTGGGCATGAGGAAGGTGTAGCTGCCGGGCGTCGAGGTCTCCCCGACGACGTCGATGCGCCCGTAGGGGATCGATGGTGCTCCGGACGCGGTGGGCGTAGCTGTGGGGACCGCCACGCCCGACGATGGAGTCAGCGTGAGGATGCCGGGCGATGGCGGCGTGGGTGTCGCGGGAGGTGGTGCCGTCGGGGTAGCGGACGGCGCGGCCGTCGCCCGCCGAGCCGGCGTCGAGGTGCTCGTCGGGATCGAGGGCCGTGGGTCGGGTGCGCTGGTCGTGGTGGCCGTCGTCACCACGGTGCTGGGGGAGGGCTCGCCATCCTGGCGCAGCGCGAGCACCACCGCCACGGTCGCGACGACCATCGAGATCGCGGCGTAGACGGCGTTACGCATGTGGCTGTCCGGGCCGGGGAGATGGCGAATGGCGGCTCTGCCGCCCCTCGCACACTGTTGTCGGGACGGCGAACTGGCGCGGTCGGCCGCGGTCCCCTGGCACCATGCGAGTCATCGTACGGTGCGTGTCTCCGGGCTAGCTATGCTCACGGCGGGTTGGGGCGCTCGAAGAGACTGCGGGCGATGTCGGCTGTCGAAGCGGTCGCCGACGTTCAGCGCGTCGAAGCGCCGAGCGCGGGATCTCCCGTCGACATCGGACGTGTGGACGAGCCGGCCGGTCGCGTTGCCATCGCGCAGTCCCGTGCTGGGGAGACGGCGAGGGGCGGCAGAGCCGCCCCTCGCTCATCGAGTCCTCGTTGGGGTCGAGGTTAGCCGCGAGGCAGCCCCAGCCCGCGCGTCGCGATGATGTTGCGCTGGATCTCCGAGGATCCGCCCGCGATCGTCATGACCACGCTGCTGACGTACGTCCGCGTGTGCTCCGAGCGGAGCGGCGAGCGCTCGTCGTCGGCGTCCCACAGGCCCGAGTAGAGCCCGAACGTCTTCATCCCCGTCCGGGACAGACGCTGCTCCAGCTCCGTCGTGAACGCCTTGCCCATCGACGCCTCGTAGTTGGGGATCAGGCCGCTCGCCTGCATCGAGGCGATGCGCATGGCGAGGTTGTTGTTGACCTCGACCTCGATGGCGCGCTCGGCGATCTCGCTACGCAGCTGCTGCCCGCGGTTCGGGATGCTGCCCTCCTGGATCGCCTCGACCGTCGCGGCGATGGTCTCGCGCTGCGAGGCAGCCCCGGCGATGCCGGACCGCTCGAAGTCGAGCAGGGTCATGCCGACGTACCAGCCGCGGTTGACCTCGCCGATGGTCTGGTCGACGGGGACGCGCATGTCCTCGAAGAAGGTCTCGTTGGTGGCGTGCCGCCAGTCCATGGCGACGATCGGGCGGACGGTGATCCCCGGCTCCTCCATCTCCATCACCATGAAGGTGATGCCACGGTGCTTGGGGGCGTCCGGATCCGTCCGGAACATGCCGAAGAGGTGGTTGGACTTGTGGGCCGAGGAGGTCCACATCTTCTGCCCGTTGATCACGTACTCGTCGCCGTCGCGGATGGCGCGCGTCTGCAGCGAGGCGAGGTCCGAGCCGGCGCCCGGCTCGGAGTAGCCCTGGGCCCAGAGCATCTCACCGCGGAGCGTCGGTCCCAGGTACTTTTCCTTCTGCTCATCGGTGCCGTGCACCAGCAGCGTGGGGCCGATCTGCGGGATCCCGTTGCCACCGCCGACCTCGGGTGCGTGGGCCGCGCCGAGTTCCTGCTTGAGGATGAATTGCTCCATCGTGGAGAGGCCGGAGCCGCCGTACTCGGTGGGCCAGTTGGGCGCGTTCCAGCCGTGCTCGGCGAGCGCGTCGGACCACGCCTGCGCGGCGGCCTTGGCCTCCGGGCTGCCGTGCATCATCTCCCACTGCCAGTCCTGCTCGGCGTCCTCGACGCGCCGACGCTCATAGTCCTCGCCGCGGTAGTAGTCCGGCAGCCGCTCCTGGATGAAGCTCCGCACGCTCGTCCGGAACTCTTGCTGCTCTGGCGTGTCGCCCCAGTCCATGTGTGTCTCCTCTGCTGCAGGCCCGACGATGCCTCGCCCGGCCAGCGCCTCGATCGGTGTTCGCACGGCGCAGCATACGCACCTCGAGGGCTTCGTGGGGAATGCGGGAGCCTTCCGGTGCGTAGGAGACCAGCAGGCCCTCGCGTCTCGGCGATCCGGTCCCTCTCCCTCTCCCTCTCCCTCGCTCGAGGGAGAGGGTTGGGGTGAGGGGGTTCCGCCTCCTCGATGCGTCGGCGACGGGGGAGCCCCCCTCACCCTAGCCCTCTCCCCCCGTTGGGGGGCGAGGGGATCAGCAGGCCCTCGCGCCTCGCCGGTTCGGCCCCCTCTCCCCGGGTAGATGGGTGCGAGGGGATCAGAGGAGGAGTCCGCGGTTAAGCGACCCGCCCCCTCCGGTGGTGCCGGAGGGGGCGGGCATTGAGCTTCCGATGCAGTCGGGAGCTAGTCGGGGGTCACACCCCAGATGGTGAAGTCGCCGACCTGCGGCATGGGGCCGCCTGAGACGCCGACCTCGGGCTGGCCGTTCTTGAGCTTCACCTGGCGGTCACCGGCGCGGCCCTGGAGCTGCATGATGGTGTCCGTGTGCATCCAGATGCGCGTGCGGCCGGAGCCCACGTTCCCGCCGCTCGGCGAGACCGGGTGCGGACCCTCGATGCTGATGTCCTCCTGGTAGAGGTCCAGCGCCTCACCACGCTTGATGCCCGCGAAGCCCAGACCCTCGATGAAGTAGTTGTGGAAGGTCGTGAAGCCGTCGTACATGTTCTCGAAGTCGAGGTCGTTGGCGTTGAGGCCGGAGCCGTGGTAGAGCTTCCGGCCCGTGGCGTCCGTCGAAGCCTCGGCGTTCTCCAGCGTCTGCGTCACACCGAACTTCGGGTACGTCGACGCGTGGTTGAGCACGTAGACCGGCTTCTGCTTCATGTCGGCGGTGCGGTCCGTGTTGGCGAACACGTAGGCGACTGCGACGTGGATGGGCATGTCGTGGTCGAAGAGGTTCATCGGCTCGACGATCCAGCGAGCGTTCATGTAGTCCTCGACGGTGACCTCGTCGGGGCGGTGCTGCGCGAAGAAGCCCTCGGGGAACATGAGCCCGTTGCGCTTCGAGTTGACGATGAACTGCGCCATCTTGTCGTGGCTCTGGTTGTACTTGGCCATGTACTCGCGGAAGGTCCAGCCGTCCGGCGTGGCGGCGCTCACGCCCCACGGGTTCGACCACACGGACGGGCCCTCGACGGTGCCCTTGGCGTTCGCCCCGCCCTGGTAGTAGCGGCCGGGGAAGTTGTGCCAGGCCTTGACGACGAGGCAGACGTTGGTCAGGCCGCGGCCGATCGCCTCGGAGGCGACGCAGATCGAGTTCGACATGCAGACCGGGCCGTTCATGCGGAACGTGACGTTCGTCAGCTCCGGCATGTTGTTGACGATCCAGTCGGCGCTCAGCGAGGCGACCCCGTCCATGGGGTTCTCACCGGGCTCGAACTGCGAGAGTACGTCCTCCGGCAGCGGGTCGCCCTCGGGCCACCACGCGCCCGTCGTCGTCGAGGGGTCGAGTACAAGGCCGTCGACCTGGTCGGCGGTGATGCCGGCATCCTCGATGGCGTTGCGGATCGCGATGCGCATCCAAGCGCCAATGCTGGTCTCGGCCTGGCCGTCCCAGCGGCGGGCGGTGGGGGAGTGGCCGATGCCGAACGCAGCGACCTTGCCGCGGTGCTCCCAGAGCCCCGGGTTCTCCTGCGTGCGGTAGAAATCGGCTGGTGCGTTTTCGGTTGGCATTGGCGTCCTTTCCTTGCCGTTCTCTGCGTGTGGATATGTCACGCGTATGCAGGCCGGCGAGCCGGCCCACGTGCGCAGTCTGATGTATCCGACGCCGCAGCGCCAGCGCTTGTTGAATCGCTCGCGTGGGAGCCTCGCATCGAGGCTCCCACGAGTCGCGTCCCTAGCCGCGCGGCAGGCCGAGCCCGCGCGTGGCGATGATGTTGCGCTGGATCTCCGAGGACCCGCCGGCGATGGTGCGCACCACGGAGTGTACGTTCGTCTGCGTGAACACCGAGTTCTGCGGCGAGTGCTCCGAGTCCGGGTCCCACACGTTCGAGTAGAGCCCGTAGAGCTTGATGCCCGTGCGCGAGAGCCGCTGCAGCAGCTCGGTCGCGAACATCTTGGACGTCGACGCCTCGTAGTTCGGGATGATGCCGCGCGCCTGCATCGAGATGATGCGGAACGAGTAGTTGAACATCACCTCGGACTCGATGTAGTGGTCGGCCACGGCGGTGCGCTGGCGCTGCAGCCCGCCGTGCTCGGTCATCTGCCGGCCCTCGTCCGTCTGCACGTTCTCGATCAGCCAGTCGATGCTCTTGCGGATCTCGATCGCGCCCGCGATGTTCGAGCGCTCGAAGTCGAGCAGCGTGACGCCGACGTACCAGCCGCGGTTCTCCTCGCCGACGAGGTGGTCGGCGGGGACGTGCACGTCCTCGTAGAAGGTCTCGTTGGTGGCGTGCTCCCAGCCCATCGAGACGATCGGGCGCACGCTGATGCCGGGGCTCGTCATGTCCATGACGAGGAACGAGATGCCGCGGTGCTTCGGCGCATCGGGGTCGGTGCGGAACATGCCGAACAGCCAGTTCGACTTGTGGGCCGCCGAGGTCCACAGCTTCTGGCCGTTGATGACGTACTCATCGCCGTCGCGGGTGGCGCGTGTCTGCAGCGAGGCGAGGTCGGAGCCGGCGCCCGGCTCGGAGAAGCCCTGCGCCCAGCGGTACTCGCCGCGCAGCGTCGGCGCGAGGAACTTCTGCTTCTGCTCCTCGCTGCCGTGGACGAGCAGCGTCGAGCCGAGCAGGGTGACGCCCGAGCCGCCGACCGCGGGGGCCTCGGCTTCGGCCATCTCCTGGCGATAGATGAACTGCTCCATGGGCGTCATGCCGCCGCCGCCGTACTCGGTCGGCCAGTGCGGCGCGACCCAGCCCTTGGTCGAGAGTGCCTCGGCCCACTCGCCCGCGGCGGCCTGCGCCTCAGGCGAGCCGATCGAGATATCGTCCTGCCAGTCACCCTCGAGGCCGCCGGGGCGGCGCCTCGCGATGACGTCTCTGTAGTACTGCGGGAGGCTGCCCTGGATGAACGCGCGCACCTCGGTGCGGAACGCCGCCTGTTCGTCGTTGTCTGCCCAGTCCATCGTGTCCTCCGTAGTCGCAGTGTCTTGCGGGCCTTATAGCACCTCGGCCCACGCCTCACCACACGCGGGCTGTCACGCGGCAGCGTTGTCGATAGGTGGCACTGAGGTCACGGCACCGATCCCAGGGGCGAGCCCGCTCACTCATGCCCGTCGTCATGTGTCCGAACCAGCCGGCCTCGCAGTTCCGGCAGGTGCAATGGCGCGCCCCTGACGGGTAGCGCCCTGGTTCGACCATGCGGTCAGGCCCGAGTGGACCTCGAAATGCGCCGCTGATAGACGATGAGGGCGACTCCCATGGCGACGAGGACGCCGATCGCTGGCCAGCCGAGCCGGTCGTACGGGTCGTATTGCGGCAGGTCTGCGTCGCGCTCTGCCAGCGCGTCAAGGGTCTCCAGGAGTTCTTCATACCCCTCGTCCGAAGGGCCGAGGTACCGCCAGATTCCCGTGAGGTCTCCCGCCTCCAATTGCCAGTACTCGGGGTTGCCAATTCGCGCGACATCTTCGGCGGTGAGGACATCGACGAGCACGAGGTGTCGCTCACCTACGCTGCGCTCCCGGCTGGGGCAGGGTGCCCAGGGACTATCAGCCGATTTCGCGACGATCCTGTGCCCGGCCGATATCCGCCCCTTCCATACCTGATCCACGCTAAAGACAGTGGTGCTCGTAGCCACCCGTTCGGTGACGCTCCTCTCCTCGAGTACGCCAGAGAACACGAGCGCGCGGCGTTCCCACGTCGCCTCCAGTTCGCCGTCGACGAAATGATCAACCCAATACCCGGGCACTCGGAAGCACGCGTCAGCCGGCGCGGGGCGTGACGCGCTGAGTGCGAACAGTGCGATCAGGACGGCAGCGAACCAGATCGTGGTCGATCTCATCGCTACCCCACTCCCCACATCTCGGAACAGCCGTTCACGAGGATGGTCGGGGCATCCTCGATGCGCTCGAGGCGGCCGTCCATCGTGTCGAGGCGGTTCTCGACACTGCCGAGGCGTCTCCGAACGTCAGCCAGCGGCTCGGGCCGGGGCCGTCGGGTGTGCGTCGTTGGGCGTCGCTCGGCCTAGCCGCGTGGCAGCCCGAGGCCGCGCGTGGCGATGATGTTGCGCTGGATCTCCGAGGATCCGCCGCCGATCGTGCCGATCACGGAGTGCACGTTCGACTGCGTGAAGACGGACTTCTGCGGCGAGTGCTCAGAGTCCGGGTCCCAGACGTTCGAGTACAAACCGTAGACCTTGATGCCCGTGCGCGAGACCCGCAGCACCAGCTCCGAGGCGAACATCTTCGATGTCGAGGCTTCGTAGTTCGGAATGATGCCCCGCGCCTGCATCGAGATGATGCGGAACGAGTAGTTGAACATCACCTCGGACTCGATGTAGTGGTCGGCGACTGCGGTGCGCTGGCGCCGCAGCCCGCCTGCCTCGACCATGCGCCGGCCCTCGTCCGTCCCCACGTTCTCGATCAGCCGGTCGATGCTCTTGCGGATCTGGATCGCGCCCGCGATGTTCGACCGCTCGAAGTCGAGCAGCGTGACGCCGACGTACCAGCCGCGGTCCTCCTCGCCGACGAGTTGGTCGGCGGGGACGCGCACGTTCTCGTAGAACGTCTCGTTCGTGCCGTGCTCCCAGCCCATCGTGATGATCGGGCGCACGCTGATGCCGGGGCTCGTGATGTCCATGACGAGGAATGAGATGCCGCGGTGCTTGGGCGCATCCGGGTTCGTGCGGAACATGCCGAACAGCCAGTTCGACTTGTGCGCCGCCGAGGTCCACAGCTTCTGACCGTTGATCACGTACTCGTCGCCGTCGCGGGTGGCGCGCGTCTGTAGCGAGGCGAGGTCGGAGCCGGCGCCCGGCTCGGAGAAGCCCTGAGCCCAGCGGTACTCGCCCTCGAGGGTCGGTCGCAGGAACTTCTGCTTCTGCTCCTCGTTGCCGTGGACGAGCAGCGTCGAGCCCAGCAGCGAGACGCCGGAGCCCCCGACCAGCGGGGCCTCGGCCTCGGCCATCTCCTGGTTGTAGATGAACTGCTCCATGGGCGTCATGCCGCCGCCGCCGTATTCCGTCGGCCAGTGTGGAGCGACCCAGCCCTTCGTCGACAGCGCATCGGCCCACTCGCTCGCTGCGGCCTGCGCATCCTCGGTGCCGATCGCGATGTCGCCCTGCCAGTCGCCCTCGAGGCCGCGGGGGCGGCGCGAGGCGATCCGGTCGCGGTAGTACTGCGGGAGGCTATCCGCGATGAAGGAGTGGACTTCCGTGCGGAATGCTGCCTGTTCTTCGTTGTCTGCCCAGTCCATCGTGCCCTCCTCGATCGCCGGGGTGTTGAGGGCGTTATAACACTCACGTATAGCGCCTCACCACACGGGCGCCTCGATGCACCACCGCAGGCAG
Source organism: Dehalococcoidia bacterium (assembly GCA_965208885.1). Classification (GTDB taxonomy): domain Bacteria; phylum Chloroflexota; class Dehalococcoidia; order UBA2979; family UBA2979; genus VXMT01. The sequence continues at coordinate 303,336 of CBDBPS010000001.1, read as the reverse complement.
CCCTCGGCGTGATACCGTCCGCGCCAGTCGACCGCCGGGGACACCATGCCAGCAACCGACCTCCGCGAGCAGCTCCGCCCGCTCTTCGACCCGCGATCCGTCGCGGTCATCGGCGCGTCAAACACGCGTGGCAAGTGGGGCAACATGATGGTGGAGCGGCCCATCAAGGGCGGCTTCCCCGGCCCCGTGATCCCCGTCCACCCCACCGCCGAGGAGGTCATGGGCCGCCGCGCCTACCCCTCGGTGCTCGACATCCCCGGCCCGATCGACCTCGCGGTCGTGACCGTGCCGGCGCCCGCGGCGCCGCAGGTGCTGCGCGAGTGCGGCGCGAAGGGCATCCGCGCCGCCGTGGTGATCAGCGCCGGCTTCGCCGAGAGCGGCGTCGAGGGCGAGCAGCGCCAGGCCGACATCGTGAGCGCCGCCCGGGAGGCGGGCATCCGCTTCGTCGGGCCGAACTGCAACGGCATGTGGAGCGCGTCGTCGGGCCTCAGCCTGCACTCGCCGACGCCGCCTGCGAAGGGCCGCATCGCCTTCATCTCGCAGAGCGGCGCGTTTGGCGGCTCGCTCATCGAGGCCGCCTCGCGGCAGGGCTACGGCGTCAGCCGGTTCGTGAGCACCGGCAACCAGGCCGACCTCAACGACGCCGACTACCTCGAATACCTCCGCGACGACCCGGAGACGGACGTCATCGCCCTCTACATCGAGGGGCTGAAGGACCCGCGGCGATTCCTCGAGACCGCCCGACGAGTGGTGGCGACGAAGCCGGTGCTCGTCTACAAGGCGGGCCGCAACCCGGTCGGCGCGCGCGCCGTGCACTCGCACACCGCGTCGCTGATGGTGCCCGACGACGTGTTCGACGCCGCCTGCCGCCAGTTCGGGCTGATCCGCGTGCACGAGGCGATGCACCTGTTCACGCTCGCCTCGGCGCTCTCCGAGGCGCCGCTGCCGGCGGGCCCGCGCGTCGCGGTCATGTCGATGACCGGCGGTCAGTGTGTCGTCACCTCGGATAGCTGCGCGTTCCTCGGCCTCGACGTGCCCGTGCTCGACGAGGCGACGCAGCAGCGCCTGATCCCGATGCTCGCGCCGCACGCGCCCCGCCCCCGCAACCCCGTCGACCTCGCGGGCGACTTTCGCGACGTCCGGCTGTTCTCGCAGGTCGCGGACATCCTCGCCGAGCAGCCGTACATCGATGGGCTCATCGTCTCGGGGCCCGGCGGCGCGGGCGGCGACGAACGTACGGAGGCGACGGCCGAGCGCATGGCGACCATCCCGGAGCGCACCGGCAAGCCCGTCGTCGGCGTCGGGATGCGGCGCATGGCGGACGAGATCTCGTCGCGCGTCTTCCGCGAGCACCACGTCCCCTCGTACGAGACGCCCGAGGAGAGTGCCCGGGCAATGCACGCGCTCGCCCGTTACGCGGCGATCCGGCGCGACCTCCACGGCGAGTAGCTCGCGCCTCGCACGCCCCACCCGCGAAACGGCCGCGCCGTCGGCGTATTATCAGCGGTCATAACGGCCAGAGGTGCCTCACAGCTTTGGCGAGGCGCTCATGATGGCCGGCACAGCCAGCCACATCGAAGGAGGAGTGACGATGCCGGGACCGCTCGCCGGGGTGAAAGTCTTCGAGGTGTCGCAGATCGTTGCGGGTCCCTACTGCGGCCTGAACCTGGCCGACCTCGGGGCCGACGTGATCAAGGTCGAACCGCCGGGCGGCGAGGGATCGCGCGCCGCGGGCGCGGTCGTGCCGGGCGAGAGCAAGGGCTTCCACGCCCTCAACCGCGGCAAGCGCTCGCTCGTCGTCGACCTCAGCCACCCCGACGGGCAAGCGCTGGTCCACCGCATCATCCCGGGCTTCGACGTGTTCACGATCAACGCCCGGCCCGGCGTGCCGGAGCGCCTGCGCGTGGACTACGACACGTTGCGCCAGTTCCGGCCCGACATCATCCACCTGGAGAACAGCGGCTTCGGCAACGACGGCCCCAGCAAGACCCGCTCGGGCTCCGACGCCGTCGCGCAGGCGTACTCGGGGCTCCTCGCGGGTGACGGGAAGGTCGACCAGTTTGGCGCGCCCGAGATCATCTCGGCGACCGCGCCTGCGGACTTCCAGGCCGGCCTCGCCGGCACGATGGCAATCTGTGCCGCACTCTTCCACCGGGCCATGACCGGCGAGGGACAGGCGATCGAGACATCGCTGCTGATGGCCGGTCTGGCCATGCAGGGCTTCCGCGTCAGCCAGTCACCCGCCCTCGACGCGTTCACGCAGGACATCGCGCTGCGCAAGATGCACGAGGTGCAGGCAGCAGGCGGCTCGTACAAGGAGCAGATCGACGCGCGTGGCGGGATCCACGACCAGATGGGCCGTGCGGCCGCGAGGCTCTTCTACGGCGGCTACGCGGTGAAGGACGGCGGCATCATCCTCGGCGCGCTCACGCCGCGGAACCGCGACCAGATGCGCCGCGTGATCGGCATCGAGGACGACCCGACCAACACGCCTGACTTCGACTCGAACGACCCGGAGAGCCGCAAGCTCGTCGACATGATGCTCGACAAAGTGCGCGGCATCATGCTCACGAAGACCATGGACGAGTGGATCGAGCTCTTCGAGGCAGAGGGCGCGCCCTGCTCCAAGGTCAACTTCCCGGAGGAGATGGCCGACGACCCGCAGGTCGAGGCCATGGGCTACATGCTCGACATGGAGCACGAGTTGACCGGCCCCGAGCGCCTCGTGGGCCCGATCGTGAACATGTCGAAGACACCCACGGGCTCGCCGCTCAACTCGCCGCCCCTCGGCAAGCACACCGACGAGGTGCTGCACGAGCACGGCGTGACCGACCCGGAGATCGCGGCGCTGCGGGAGTCCGGCGCGATCGCCTGACGGCGTCGGGCCTGCGCCGGGGCGCCAGTGCGACCCGCGATGTGGCTCGCGGTCGTGGCCGCGAGCCTGCTCGTGGCCGCGTCCGCGGCGTGCGGTGCACGTGGGCCCTGTGCCGACATCGAGCTGTCGCCCGAGGCGGCACAGTCGCTCGCTGAGCTGGAACGCTCCTCGGCGTTCCCGATCACGCGGGCGTGCGCCCACGAGGACGAGTTCACCGTCGGCCGGGTGTTCGAGGACTCGCTCCCAGAGGAGGGCCGGCAGTTCCCGCGCGTCAACTTCTCGGTGCATCGCGACGGGGATCACGCGTTCGTGCTCAGCCAGACCGAGGCGACGGTGCGATTCCTCGCGATCCCGCTGGGCAGTCACCGCCTGCGGGTCGAGGTCGACGGACGCTTCGCCGAGGGCTTCGCCGGGCCGGCCGGCACCGGCGTCGACATCGCCTACCTGCGCTGGCGACGCGACGGCGTCACCTTCGAGCTGGCCGCGACGCTCCATCCGTGGCTCACCGAGCGCGATGTGCAGGACCTGGCGGCGGGCCTGATGGAGCGCTGACGCAGGTTGGCGGGCCGGGCGCCGAGGGCTACTCGATGCCCGCCTCGCGCTGTTGCTCGCGGATGAACGCGATGATCGCGAGCACCTGCTCCTGGCTCAGTCCCTCGACCGGGGCCATGTTGCCGAAGTTCCAGTGATGCGCCCGCACGCCGCGCTCGATTGCGAACATAAAGCTGATGTCGGCGTGGTGGCCCGGCGCGTAGACGCGGTTCAGGAACGTCGGACCCGCGTTGGTGCCCTCGAGCGCCTGGCCGTGGCACACGGAGCACGCCTGCCCGTAGAGCGAGCGGCCGTCGGTGCCGCTGAATCGCGGCTCGGGCGCGGGCGTCGGAGTAGGCTCGGCGGTTGGAGTGGCCGTCGTGGTCGTCGTGGGCGCCGCTGTCGTCGGGGCGGGGGTCGCGACGGGCTCGGCTGTGTCGTCGCCCGGGCAGCCGGTGGTGAAGAGCAGCACGAGGATGGTGAGGACAGCCAGCCCCAGCCGCGCGATGTGCCTCGGCGTTCGGGTGAGCGGCACGGTGACGTCCCTACTGCTCGACGGGTTCCTCTTCGCGGTCGAGGACCTGGCGGCCGTTGTAGGTGCCGCAGACGGGGCACGGCACGTGGTTGACGTGCGCGGCCCGGCAGGTGGTGCAACGGACGAGCTGCGGCACGGCGACGCGGTGATGGCCGCGGCGCGAGCGCTGCTTCGCCTTGGGGGTTCTACGCTTCGGTACCGCCATCGCTCTCCTCCGTGCGCAGCTGTTCGCCGAGTCCGGCGAGGGCTGCAAACGGCCCCGATGCCGCTCCATCGTCGCAATCGCAGCGTTCTTCGTTGCGATTGGTCCCGCACTGCGGGCAGAGCCCGACGCAGCCCGTTCGGCAGATCGGCTGCAGCGGGATCGCGGCCTGTTCATACTGCCGCACGGCCTCGCTGAGGTCGAGCATATGCAGCTCGTCGATGCGCAGGTCGTCCTCGGCCGCTTCGACGGGTTCCCCCGTGACCAGGTCGACGAGGGGCACGAACTCCTCCTCGATGGAGAGCTCGAGCTCGTTCGGGAAGTGGTCGAGGCAGCGCGCGCACTCCAGGATGGGCGAGCAGCGCACGGTGGCCTGCACCAGGACGCCCCTCGTGGTGCGCAGCATCGCGACATTGCCGCTCACCTCGGCTGTCCACCGGTCGGCCGGCGAGGCCATCGCCTCCCCCTCGAGTCGCGCCCTCCGGCGAATGCCGACGGGCTCCTGCAACAGCGTCGCGACGTTGAAGCTCACGTGGTCCTCCGGCCGGGCCTCGATCGTAACACCGCCGGGCCGATGTATCGTGACCTTCGGCTGGGTGCCTATGAACGCCGTTCGAGCGTCCTCCACGCGCGTCCTTCTGGCTGGCCTCCTCGTCGTGCTCGCACTCCTCGCGACCGTGGCGCTTTCCTGCAACTCCGAGGATGGCTCATCGCGAGTACGCGGCGTCTATGTCGAGGTGGCCGTCGAGGTCGAGCCGTCGCGGGACGATGTGCTCACTCGCCTTCGCCCCACGGGAGCCCGGGTGGTGGTCCGCTGGTGGTACGCGCTCGATCCCGTTCGCTGGCGCTGGGAGATCGAAGGCATCGGCAGCATCATCGACGACGGGACGAGTCTGACGGTCTCCGACGGTAACGACTCCTGGTCGCATGACGATCGACTCAACGTGTACCAGCGAGGGGTCTTCCAGGAGCTACCGGACGGAGTGGTGCTCTCGCCCATCTTCAGCGCGCCCGTCGGCCCCGCGAACGTCTCGACGATTGACGAGTTCATCGAGCGATGGCGCGACGTTGACGAGATGCGCGAGGCGGTCCGCGCCGGTGAGGAGACGATTCTCGACCGCAGGACGGAGGTCGTTGAGATCCGCTCCCCACCTGGGGGCTCGGTCCGTGCCTACATCGACCCGGAGCGCATGTTCATCATGCGCTGGGCTGCCGTCGGGGAGGCTGGGCGTCAGTCGCTCCACGCTGAGGTCACGACACTCGACTACGACGCCGACATCGACGTGAGCCGGTTCACGTTCGATCCCCCTCCCGGGGCCCGCGAGATTGAAGCCGTGGATGGATGCAGCTTCACGGGGAGCTCCGGTGGCGGGGGCGCTTACCACTCGGAGCGAGGCTTCCTCCGGCCCTCGTACGCGCCACCCGGCTATCGCTCCGGTAGCGGCGGCTCGCAGGGCAGCCACCTAGGCGACTGTCGCGTCGTAGCCACGTGGTCACTGCTCGAGTCGTCCGATGAGGCGTACATCCTCCTGTACCAGCGACTCCGCGCCAGCGGCATCCCACAGACGGTGCGCGCGTGGGAGCGCGTCGAGTCCGACCTCGGCGACGTCTTCCAGCAGTCGGAGAACGGCACGGTCCGGCTTGTCTGGAGGGCCGACGATGTCGTGGCCCTCCTGGAAGCCAACTCCGTCACCGTCCAGGAACTGCTGCGTATCGCCCAGTCCGCCGAACTCGTGCCGTAAGCACCACGCGGGATCGAATCACGCGCAGGCGGTTTGGCGCGCGCGGTGCGATCATGGGGCCTCGACGCATCGACACGCGCTTGCGAGGAGCCCCGCACCATGTTCGACCGCATCCACCACGCCGGACTCGCCGTCGCCGACCTGTCCGTCGCGAAGACCGTGTTCGCCGACGGCCTCGGCCTCGTCGTCGACACCACGCGCTCGCCGCTGCCCGAAGGGAACAAGCAGCGCGGCGCAGACCCGACGGACATCCTCGACATCCCCATCGGGAACTCAGAGCTGGAGCTGAACGCGCCGCCGACCGACGGGACGCCGGTCGGCGGGACGCACCGCTTCGTCGAGCAGCGCGGCGGCGTGGGCGCGTTGCACCACATCTGCCTGCACGCCACCGACACGCCAAACGACGTCGCCCACATGCGCGCAGCCGGGCTGCGGCTCATCGGAGCGACCGAGGAGGAGCTGGAGTCCGACGAACCATGGACGCAGGTGGCCTTCTTCCACCCTCGTGACACGGAGGGCGTCCTGCTCGAGATCTGGCCGACCGACAACCACCGCGTCGGCGACCGCTACCAGGGCGCGGGCGTGTTCACCGGCCTCAGCCACATCGGCGTGGTCACGGACGACCTCGAGCGGTCGCGCAAGTTCTGGTCGAATGTGATGGGCTTCCAGGTCGACACGCTGCGCACGTCGATCATGAAGGGCGGGCGGCTGATCGAGGACGAGGATGTGCGTGTGCTGGCCATGCCCGTCGGTGACATCGAGCGACACGACATCGTCGCCGTGATGCCGCAGTCGGGCGGGAGCGGGACCGGGCGCTTCCTCGAGCGCTACGGCGGCAGCGCCCACGGCACAATGCACCACTTCGGCATCACGACGCGCGACGTGAAGGCGGCGGCCGACTTCGTGCAGGACCGCGGGATGGAGCTGGTCGCGCCGGCCAACGACGAGTTCGCGTGGATCCACCCGCGCAGTGCCGGCGGCATGCTCATCCAGATCGTCCAGGACACGGAGTAGAGCGCGCTAGGCCGTCGAGGGATCGCGCCGATGCTCGTCGGCCAGCTCGGCAGGCTGCTGCGCCTCACGGGGATCCTCGCGATCGGTGGCGCGCTGCTCGTGACTGCCTCGGGGTGCGGCGGGGACGACGACGCGATCGAGGTCGCGGCGGCGTCGTCGATGCGCCACGTGCTGCCGCGCATCGTCGAGGAGTTCCTGCGCGCCAACCCCGACCTCGATGTGAGCTTCAGGCTGCGCTTCAACGGCTCGCAGGTGCTGGCCACGCAGATCACCGAGGGCGCGCGCGCGGACCTCTTCATCTCGGCGAACGCGGTGCAGGCCGAGCGCCTTGTCGACGAAGGAGTCGGCAGCCTGCCGACGGTGGTGACGGCGAATCGCCTGGTCGTTGCCGTCGAGGCGGACTCGCCGTGGTACGGGGTGACGAACCTCTCGGAAGGAAACCCTCGTATTGCCATCGGCTCGCCCTCGGTGCCGGTCGGACGGCTCACTGTCATCGCGCTGTCCCAGCTAGACCCCGAGGTCGCGAGTGCGCTGCTGGCGGGCGTAGTGACCGAGGACCCGAGCGTGCGCGTGGTGCTGTCGCGGCTGGAGCTGGGCGAGGCTGACGCCGCGTTCGTGTACCACTCGGACGTCGCACTGACACACGGCCTCCGAGCGCTGGCGCTACCGCCGACCGTGCCGCCGAACGAGTACGTCGCCCTGCTGCTCGAAGATGCGAAGCCGGGCACCGAGGAATTCCTCGCGTTCCTGCTCACGCCCGAGGCGCAGAACCTGTTCCAGTCGGCGGGCTTCCTGCGCGCAGTCGCCGGGGTGCACGCCCGGTGAGCGTGCGGGCCCCGGTGGGAAGCGTCGCGCTGGTCGCAGCGGCCGCGGTGTTGCTGCTGTTCCTCGCGCTGCCACTCGCGGGTATTGCGTGGCGAGCGGTCACAGACGGTGACGTCGCGACCGAACTCGGGTCGGGCGCGACGTGGGAAGCGCTCCGGCTCTCGGTGGCGACCTCGACGCTCACGCTCGCCCTCGCGGTGTTGCTCGGCACACCGCTGGCGTACCTGCTCGCGCGCAGCCGCTCGCCTGCGGCACGCCTCGTCACCTCGCTCCTCGACCTGCCGCTGGTGCTGCCACCGACCGTGGCAGGGATCGCGCTCCTCACGGCGTTCGGACGTTCGGGCTACCTCGGCGACGCCCTCGACGGCATCGGGCTGACGGTGTCGTTCACGACGGCGGCCGTGGTGCTGGCGCAGCTCTTCGTGTCCGCGCCGTTCTTCGTGCGCGCCGCATACGCGGGCTTCGCGAGCATGGATCCGCACCTCGAGGGCGTCGCGTACACGCTCGGCCTGTCGCGCTGGCGCACGTTCCGCAGCGTCACGCTGCCGCTGGTGTGGCCCGCGCTCGCGGGCGGCGCCGTGCTGTGCTGGGCGCGTGCACTCGGTGAGCTGGGCGCGACGCTGCTGTTCGCGGGCTCGCTGCCCGGCAAGACGCAGACCATGCCGCTCGCGATCCTCGCCGCGTTCGAGTCGGAGGCGGGGCTGGCCGGCGCGGTCTCGCTGTCCGTGGTGCTGCTCGGGTTCGCGTTCGTGCTGCTGGTGGCGTTGCACCGTCTGACCGCGACCGCGGGACCGTACCGATGACACTGAGCGCCGCGTTCCGCGCCCGCGTGGGCGACTTCCACCTCGACGTGGACTTCAAGGCGGAGAACGAGCTCGTCGTGCTCTACGGGCGGTCGGGCTCGGGGAAAAGCCTGACGCTGCGGGCGATCGCGGGACTCGTGCAGCCCGACGCGGGCCGCATCGAGATCGGCGGACAGCCGGTGTTCGACGCAGCGGCGGGCCTCGAGTTGCCGCCGCAGCAGAGGCGCGTCGGGTACGTTATCCAGGAACTCGGGCTGTTCCCGCACCTGACCGCCCGCGACAACGTCCTCATTGGCCTCGAGGGTGACGGCGATGCGCCCGCGCGCTACGAGGCGCTCCGCGCGCTGCTCTCGATCGAGGGTCTCGACGAGCGGCGTCCGCATCAGCTGTCGGGCGGGCAGCAGCAGCGCGTGGCGCTGGCGCGCGCGCTGGTGCGGCATTCGGAGGTGCTGCTGCTCGACGAGCCGTTCTCGGCGCTCGACGAGGCGCTGCGGTCCGACCTGCGCGCCGAGCTGCTGCGGCTGCGTCGCGAGCTCGAGCTGCCGATCGTGTTCGTGACGCACGACCTGCGCGAGGCGCACCTGCTCGCGGACCGCATCGTGGTCATCGACGGCGGGCGCGTGCTGCAGTTTGCGCTGCGAGACGAGGTGTTCCGGCGACCGTCGTCGAGGCGGGTGGCCGAGCTGACGGGCATCGCCAACATCTTCACCGGTGAGGTGCGCGACGGGCTCGTCGAGGTCGCAGGGCTGCCGCTGCGCGCCGACGACGGGCGGGACAGCGAGGGCGCAACGGTCGACCTCGCGATCCGGGCGGAGCGCTGCATCCTGCGCCGCGTCGACCCCGACGGCGCGTTGCCGGAGAACTGCTTCGTCGCGCGCATCATCACGGACCTCGCCTTCGGCAACACGCACACGCTGCACCTCGAACCGGAGGGTGCGGGCCCACCGGTGGAGGTGGAGGTGGCGTCGCGGCCGTACGAGGTGCTCGGCATCGCGCACGAGCGGCGATGGGTGGTGGAGCTGCCGGCGGCCGACCTGCACGTGATGCCGCGGTAGCCACGAGCGCAACGCGACCGAAGGCGCCGGGTAGTACGATCGACGTGGGTCAGGGGGCCGGACGGCCGCCGGCGGGTGTGCCCTCGGGCTGCCCGCGGGAGGAAAGTCCGAACTCCACCGGACAGGGTGCCGGCTAACGGCCGGGCGGCGCGAGCCGACGGAAAGTGCAACAGAAACATACCGCCGCCGCGCTCCTCGGGGTGCGGGGGTAAGGGTGAAATGGTGCGGTAAGAGCGCACCGGCGTTCCCGGAGACGGGACGGCCGTGCAAACCCCACCCGGAGCAAGGCCAAATAGGGGAGCGTTCGGGGCGTCCGGCTCCGCTCCCGGGTAGGCCGCTGGAGGCGGCGGGCAACCGCCGCCCTAGATGGATGGCCGTCACCGCCTCGTTGAGGCGGTACAGAATTCGGCTTACAGGCCCCCTGACCCAATAGAAATGTGCTACACTCCCCCCAGTGGCTGGTAAGGGTTACCAGTACAAGCGTGATGTGAGCCATGTCTGACGTCGAAGTCTTCTACGACGCGGGTCAACTCCGGGAAAGCGATCCGGCCAACGCCGGGCTCGAGGGCCTGCCGCAAGTGACGCACCGGCTTGCGGAAGCTGCTGCTACGTACAGCGTGGTGGATACGGGGGAGCTCACCCCGCAGGACCGTGAGGACGCGTACCTGAGCCGCGCGGTGCGGCCCTCCGTGAGCAGGCGCTACCGGGTGCGGCGCGTCTTCGGGACGAACAAGTACCCGGGCCAGCACTTCGGTGGCGCCGTGCCCGCGCTTGTCGTGCTGGAGGACGGGCGGCCCGTGGACATCTACCCGCACGAGGAACAGGACGGGACCATCGTGACCATACGTGACTACCTGGACAGCCTCGGAGGCAGCGCGGCCGGCGGCGGTGCGGACCTCGCGCGCCGCATGGACGCCTTGAGCGCGCGCATAGCCGGCTACGGCGCGCTCGGCGTCACTGCCAGCGAGCTGGTGGAGGACGGGCGCACGCGCTGATGGTGCAGCAGCGCCGTGGCACTGACCCACTCGCGCGGGACGCGCGAGCGTGAACCCGCGGGGTGGCGTCCGCTCGTACGTGATCGACGCCTCCGTCGTGGTGAAGTGGGTGATCGACGACGAGGACCACGTCGAGCAGGCGCGCGCACTGCGTGACGCGTGCCTCATCGAGGGGGCCGTCGAGTTTCACGCGCCCGAGCTGATCGTCTACGAGCTGACGAACGCGATCCGCACCGCTGCGGTCAACAAGCGCCTTCCGCGGGACCTCGCGTCAGACGCACTGGCCGTCCTGCTCAACGCGCCCATCGAGCTGCATGAGCCGGACCCGATGACCGCGCTGGATGTCGGCATGCGCATGATGGTCAGCGGCTACGACGCCAGCTACGTGGCGCTGTCCGACGCACTCGGCGTCGAGTGCTGGTCGGGCGACGAACGCCTCGTGCGGGCCTGTGCGCGGCCTGCTCCCTGGGTGCGGTCGATCGGCGAGTACGCGGGCGAGTAGCGCTCAGCGCTCCATCGAGACCTGGCCGCGCTCAATCACACGGTCGAGGTCGATGACGACCGCAAGGCCCTGGCGGTCCGGGTCACGGTCGCGCTCTCGTTTGTCCGAGTTGTTGTAGATCGTGTCGCGCGCCTCCTGGTCGTCGACGACGCGGGCGCGGCCGTGGAACTGCCACATCTGCGAGAAGTCCGGGTTGCGATACAGGAACGCGACGTGGGGGTTAGCGGCGATGCGCTGCAGGAAGCCGCCCTCGCGATTGCGCACCCACACGGCGAGCTGGTCGCCGGAGTAGACCTGTGTGCTGCCGAAGAACGCGAGGCTCGGCTGGCCGTCCGCGCCAACGCTGGTGGAGATGACGGGGTGGCCGTCTTCGAGCGCGTTGTTGACCGCGGTGCGCATCTCCTCGGTGAGTTCGATCATCGATGTACCTCGTTTCGGCGGGGCGGTAGGCCGACGGCGGGGTAGTCTACCGCAGACGCGCCGCACGCACGGCAGAGGAGGCCTCGATGAGCGCACGCGGCGACTGGCGCGACGGGCTGCCCGACGACGCCGATCGCGCCTCGCTGCCCGTCATCGAGTGCGTCCAGCACGACTCGCGGCTCGTCGAGCCGGGCGACCTCTTCGTCTGCGTCCCCGGCCTCCGCGTCGATGGTCACGACTTCGCGGCTGCGGCGGTCGAGGCAGGCGCAGCCGCGCTCGTCGCCGAGCACGGCCGCGCGGAAGCGCTGCGCGCGCTGGGCGTGCCGGTCGTCGAGGTGCCCTCGGCGCGTCGCTCGCTCTCGGCGATCGCCGCGGCGCACGAGGGCTACCCCTCGGAGCGGCTCACGGTCGTGGGCGTGACCGGCACGAACGGCAAGACCACGACGACGCTGCTGATCCAGGCCGCCCTCGAGGCGCACGGCGAGTCAGCCGGGCTCATCAGCACCGTCGAGACGCGCGTGGGCGCTACCGCCACTGCGAATGCCACGCGCATGAGCACGCCCGAGGCGCCCGAGGTGCAGCGCCTGCTCGCCGACATGGTGGATGCGGGGAACGAGTACGCCGTGGTCGAGGCGACCTCGCACGGGCTCGCTCTCGACCGCCTCGCCGACATTGCGTTCGACGTGGCGGTGCTCACGAACCTGGGCGAGGACCATCTCGACTTCCACGGCACCGTCGAGGCCTACGCCGAGGCGAAGCTGCGGCTCTTCCAACAACTCGACGCGCCGACCTCGAAGAGTGTCGAGCGGCGCGCGGTGGTGAACGCCGACGACCCGGCGTGGCGCCGCTTCGCCGCGGCGACGGAGGCGCCGGCGCTGACGTACGGGATCGGCGCCACCGACGCCGATGTCGTTGCCGGCCGGATCGAGAACGTCGGCGACGGGTCGACGTTCGAGTTGCAGACGCCGGACGAGGCGCTGCAGGCGCAGGTGCGGCTCCCGGGGCGGTTCAACGTCTCGAACGCCGCGGCCGCGTTCGCGGCGTCGATCGCCCTCGGGATCGACCCGTGGATGGCGAGCGTCGGGATCTCGCAGTGTGCGGGCGTGCCAGGGCGCTTTGAGCGGATCATGAGCGCGCCGATCGGCGTCGTGGTGGACTACGCGCACACCGGCGACGCGCTCGCCGAGGTGCTCAGCCTGCTCCGCGCCCTCACCGACGGGCAACTGATCGTGGTCTTCGGCTCGGCCGGCGAGCGGCCCTCGGAGCGGCGGCGCGGGATGGGCGCGGTGGCGGCGCGGCAGGCGGACTACGCCGTGCTGACCGAGGAGGATCCGCGGTCGGAGCCACCCGACGCGATCATCGACGAGATCGCGCGTGCGATGATCGCCGCTGGCGCCGAGGAGGGCAGTCGCTTCGAGCGCGTCCCGGACCGGCGCGAGGCGATCGCGAAGGCGATCGGGATGGCGGAGTTCGGCGACGTCGTGCTCGTCGCGGGCAAGGGCCACGAACCGACGATCGAGCGCGCGGATGGCCCGCACCCGTGGGACGATCGGCGGGTCGCGCGCGAGGTGCTCATCGAGCGGTTCAGCGACCCCGACGAATGGGAATAGGTTCCGGCGCGACCGGAAGGAGCCAGCGATGACCACCGACGAAGAGGCAATGCTCGACGAAGCGGCGATCGCGGGACTGGTCCGCGACGACCTCGCACACCTGCTCCACCCGCAGTACTACGCGCCTGACCACCAGCACCCGGTCATCTACGACCGTGGCGAGGGCGTGTGGCTCACCGACGTACGCGGCAAGCGCTACATCGACGGGCTGTCTTCGCTGTGGAACGTCGCCGTGGGGCATGGCCGCGAGGAGCTGGCCGACGCGGCTGCCGAGCAGATCCGCAAGGCGGCGTTCGTCAACAACTACACGGGCTTCTCGAACGTCCCGGCCATCGAGCTGGCGACGAAGCTCACCTCGGGCATCGCCTACGACAACCTCGAGGGTGTCTTCTTCACCAACTCCGGGTCCGAGTCGAACGAGGGCGCGGTGAAGACGGCGCGCTTCTACTGGAACCTCGTCGGGCGGCCCGAGAAGGTGAAGGTCATCGCCCGGCCGCGCGCGTACCACGGCGGCACGCTGCTGACGACGGCCATGACGGGCCTCCCGCCGTTCTGGAAGTACTTTGGGCCGCTGCCCGCCGAGGTCGTGCACACCGAGGCGCCCGAGGGGGAGTGCGACTGCGTCAAGAACGCGGACGGCGAGTGCGCGTGCTGGCTCGAGACCGCTATTGAGCGCGAAGGAGCGGAGACTGTCGCGGCGTTCATCGCCGAGCCGGTGAAGGGCGCGGGTGGCGTTTGGACGCCGGCCGACGAGTATTTCCCGAAGGTGCGCGAGATCTGCGACCGCAACGACATCCTGTTCATCGCCGACGAGGTGATCACGGGCTACGGCCGCACCGGCCACTGGTTCGCCCTCGAACGGTGGGGGGTGGAGCCGGACATCCTGACGATGGCCAAGGCGATCACGTCGGGATACATCCCGCTCGGCGGCTTCCTCGTGAGTGGCCCGATCATGGAGGCGCTCCGGGATACACCGCCCGACGCGCGATTCATGCACGCCTATACCAACAGCGCGCACCCGACGGCTGCGGCCGTGGCGCTGCGCAACCTGAGGATCATCGAGGACGAGGGCCTGATAGCGAACGCGGGCGCGATGGGTGAGCGGCTGGGCCGCGGCCTGCGCGACGCGCTGGGTGAGCACCCGCATGTCGCCAACATCCGCAGCCTGGGCCTGATCGCCGGCATGTCGCTCGTGCGCGACGCCTCGACCGGCGAGCGCTACGAGCCGTCGGAGGGCGTCGGCGGGAGCGTGGCGCGGCACCTGCGGGAGGAAGGCGGGGTGGTGACGCGCTTCGTCGTCGACGAGCTCGTGATGGCGCCGCCGCTCGTGGTCTCCGAGGGCGAGGTGGACCAGATCGTCGCTGCGCTGGCCGAAGCCGTCGACGCCGTGACCTTGTAGGCGGCAATCGATCGTTAACCATTGGCTGGCATGGTTGGCACTCCATACCGAGGGATGGTGCCGTCCATGGTGACGATGGTCAGGCCTTCCGCTTGCGCCTGCGCAATGAGCATTCGGTCGAAGGGGTCGCGGTGGATGGGCGGAAGTGCCCCCGCCTGTTCACCGTGGAAGAGGGTGACCGGCAACCCCGAGAAGCCATCACGTTCAATCCTCGTGGAGAGGTCTTCCGGAGCGCTGAGCTTGCCGAGCGCCCGCTTGATGGAAATCTCCCAAACGGTAGCGGCGCTCACATATGCGTCGTTGTTCGGATCGGCGATGGCCTCGCGAGTGGCTGGGCCCAGCTTTGGATCGTTCCCGAGGGCCCATATCAGGACGTGTGTATCGAGGAGCAGGCGGCGCACTACGCGTCATCGCTATCGGCGCCCTCGAATGCTTCGATGACCTCCATCGGCGTCTCATCGAAGTCCGGGGCGACCCATATCTGTCCCTCGAGTGAGCCGAGCGTGCGTCGGCGTCGCTCACGGTAGGGCTGGAGCAGCAGATACGGCTTGCCGGCTCTGGCAATCACGATCTCTTCTCCCTGCCAGGCGAGTTCGGCAAGCCGCGAGAGTTGCGACTTTGCCTCATGCATATTGACTTGCATTCCGACCTCTTTAGCTAAGTTGGACTTAGCTCAGTATTTGGCGGGCAGGTGCCGAGTGTCAATCCGGTTGCCGCTTCGTTTGGCGCGCCGATTGACGCTAGCCGGGCTGGGGTCATATCGTCGCGGGCAAGGAAGGAGGTGATGCCTCATGGATGATGGTTGTAGTCACGGTCCGGAGGGCCAATCGCAGGACATCTTCAAGGAGGTGTCCGCGGGCTAATTCCGGGCCCGTGTGACTTCTAGAGCGCCCCGGCCTGGCCGGGGCGCTCTCTTTCTGCCCATCGCCTCCATACACTGGTTCACACCCAATCCCCACACGGCGAGGAGCGCCACGTGCCGTTCGATGAATCACGCTACGAGGAGCTGCACCACGGCGGCATGATCGGCTCGCTGGTGCACTATCGCGATCGCACCGCCTCCACCATGGACGACGCGCGCGCCGGCGCCGCGGCGCTCCGCGGCGAGGGCTGTGGCGACGCCTACCTCGCCGACGAGCAGACTGCCGGGCGGGGCCGTTTTCGTCGGCCGTGGGTCGACGCGCCGGGCGCGTCACTGCTCGTGACGTTTCACCTCTGCGTGCTCGATATCGCGTATGCCCCGCTCGTCGGGCTGGCCGGCGCGCTCGCTGCCGCCGATGCGGTGACCAAGGCGAGCGGCGTCGAGACCGAGTTGAAGTGGCCGAACGACGTGCTGGCGGGCGGGCGCAAGCTCGCCGGCATCCTTGCCGAGGCGCAGCCCGGCGGCGTCGAGGCCGACGTGTTCCTCGGCATCGGCATCAACGTGCGGGAGGCGGCGATCGGCGGGCTCTCCGAGGCGGAACGCGCCGTCGCGACGACGATCGAGGGCGAGGGCGCGACACCCCCGAGTGCCGAGGAGCTACTCGCCGCGCTCTCGGAGGCGCTTGAGGGCCGCCTTGCGGAGGTCGACTCGGATCCGGAAGGGCTGCTCGCAGACTGGCGCGCCCGCCTCGGCATGCTCGGGTCACGGGTGCGTCTCTCGACGACGGACGGAGACATTGAAGGTGTGGCGCAGGACGTGACGGCCGAGGGACAGCTCGTGCTACGCCTCGACGCCGGCGGCACGCACAGCTTCGCCGCCGGTGACGTGACGGTGCTCTAGGCATGTTGAGGCGGCGGCGACGCCGCGGGAGGCCGCGACGCGGCGGGAGGCGGCGGGGTCCGAACGTGCGTGGTGCGCGCGGGATGCCGATCGTGGTGACCCGGGTCAGTGACGGTGACACGGTCGTCGTCCGCGAGGACCGGTGGCGCGCGGAGGAGTTCCGCGTGCGCCTGTATGGCATTGACGCGCCGGAGTCGGACCAGCCGTTCGGCCGCGAGTCCACAAGAGCGTTGCAGGAGATGGTTCGATACCAGCCCCTCGCGCTCGACGTGTTCGCACACGACCAATACGGTCGGGCCATCGGGCTGCTCTACCCTCGCGGCGGTGACCAGCGCCAGTCGCTGAACGTCGCGATGGTCCGCGACGGGTGGGCGTATTGCTACCACCGGAACGGACGCTACAGCCAGGGACTGAATGCGGCGCAGCGCCAGGCGCAGGCCGCCCGGCGAGGCGTCTGGGCGCAGCCTGCCAACGCCGAGCGCCCCTGGGCCTACCGGCGTCGCGCGACAGGGGAGAGGGCCACCCGGGTGCCGAGTCCACGTGTCGTGCTCGCAGGACTGGCACTGCTCGTGCTGCTCTGGGTGATCGCCCGTGTGGTCGGGGGCTGATCGAGCGCGAAGGTGAGATGTGTCGCTGCTTGACCCTCGGGCGGATGCCCACCTACGCTCGATTGCGATGCGAACGAACGAGGTCTACGGTCGCCGTGCCCACATGCATCGGGTCCATCGGAACCCGTCGCGGAGCTGCGCGCATCGCTAGTTGTTCGGCCGATGCCAGTGGCGCGCCGCGACGGGATCCCGTCGCGGCCTTTTTGTGCCGCCTCCAACCACGAACGACGCCACCACGGGACGTGAGATGACCAGCGAACTCAGCGATACCGCACTCCACCACGCGCACGCTGCTCCAGCCCCGGGACTCCGCAGCCCCGGGATGCGCGACCTCGGCCCCGACGCCATGCGCCGCTTCCGTGACGTCGAGGCGCGCTTCCTGGACGTCACCGCGCGCGCAGGCTACGCCGAGATCCGGACACCTACGGTGGAGCCGCTGCACCTCTTCACCGGCGCGGGCACGCTCTCTCCGCAGATGCTCGACCGCGTCTACTCGTTCCTCGACTGGGACGGCTGGAGCGGTGAGCGCGTCGTGCTGCGACCGGACAGCACGCTGCCCGCCGTGCGCTGGCACGAGGAGCAAGCGAGCGGTGAGACGTCGCGGCTCTGCTACGTGCAGCCGGTGTACCGCTTTGTGCCGGGCGGTGGTCAACGTGAGCAGTGGCAGTGCGGCGCCGAGCTGTTCGGCCTGGAAGCGCCCGCCGGCGACGCCGAGCTGCTCCGGCTCGCGCTCGACCTGCTGGGTGCGCTCGGCGTCCCGGACGTGCGATTCGACCTGTCGCACACCGCGCTCGTGCGTGCGGCGCTCGAGGCCACGGGGCTCGATGCAGCCGCACAGCTCGCCACGCTCGACCGCCTCCTCGATGGCGACGACGCTGCGATCCGCGAGGTCATCTGGGCCCGCCCCGAGCAGGCGGGCGCATTGCGGGTGCTGTTCGAGATCGACGGACACGAGGCCGGCTACCTCGCGAACGTGCGTGCGGCGCTCAGCTCCGTGCCGGGCGCGGAGGCCGCGATCACCGAGCTCGACGCGGCCGCGCAAACCCTCGAGGCGGCGGGCTGTGCGTTCCGTGTGTCGGCGTCCTCGGTGCGCAACTTCGAGTACTACACCGGGCTCACCTTCCGCGCGCTGGCGGGCGACACCGAGTGCCTGCGGGGTGGCCGCTACGACGGCCTCGCCGAGACCATCGGCGGGCTACCCGTCGCCGCCTCCGGCTTCGGCGCGGACATCGAGGTGCTGACGGCGCTCGCGGAGGGCGGGGCATGATCGACGAGTCGATCCGCGTCGCGTTGCCGCGAGGCGACCTGCGTGCGCCGCTGGCCGAGCGGCTCACGGCCGTCGGCTTCGCGCCGCCGGGATACGGCGAGGGGTCGCGCAACTATCGATTCACCGTCGAGGGTCGCCCACGCGTTGCCGTGCGCGTGTTCTCCGACGAGGACATCCCGATCCAGATCGCGCTGGGCCAGTACGACCTCGGCATCACCAGTCGCTCCTCGATCGACGAGCTGGTGACGCGCTACGGCCACGACTCGATCGTGGCGCTGCGCGCGCTCGATGTGGGCGAGGCGCGCGTCGTGCTCGCCGCACCGAGCGGGACGACGCTCTCTGACCTGGGCGCGCGGCGCCCGCTGCGCGTCGCGACGACGTTCCCGCACCTGACGGCGCAGTACCTGAACTGGCTCCGTGTCCCCGACTACCGGCTGATCGAAGTCTGGGGCCAGCCGCAGGCGTGGCCGCCAGAAGATGCCGACGCAGCCATCCTCGCCGTCCCGGGCAGGGACGGAGCTCCGGCGGTCCTCGAACACGAGGGCCTCGAGGTGATCGCCGAGGTACACCGCGGCTCGGCATGGCTCGTCGCCAACCGCCACGCCCTCGGTGAGCACGACTTGCGGGAGGCGCTCGATGCGCTCCTGCAACTGCCCGCGCGACCGCCGGCCCCGATCGGTGTGCTCTACGGCCCGCTCCGCCCGACGCCGCTCGTGCAGCGTCCGGCGGCCGGCACACGCGCGACGGATGCGGGCGCGCGCGACGGGAGGCTGCGGCTCGCGGTGCCCGATGGGCACGCCCAGCGGCACACCGTCGAGGCGCTCGCGTCGGCGGGTATTGCCTTCGACGGCTACGACGAACAGCAGGCTGTGCGCCGTCCGCGCTCAGCCATTGAGGGCGTCACCGTGAAGGTGATCCGGCCCCAGGACATGCCGCAGGCGGTCGCCCTCGGGCGCTTCGACGTGGCGCTGACGGGCCGCGACTGGCTGGCGACGCACCTCGCCGCGTTCCCGGCGTCGCCCGTGGTCGAGCTGTGCGACCTGCACCGCAGCCGCTACCGCATGGGCGCGGTGGTCTCCGAGGACGTACCGGCCGAGACGATCACCGAAGCACTCGCGTACTGGCGCCGCGACGACCCCGGCCGCGCGATCCGTGTTGCCTCGGAGTACGTCGAGCTGGCCGACCACTACGCGCGCGACCGCCACCTCGGGCGGTACCGTGTGATCCCGATCGGCGGGGCGTCCGAGGGCTTCGTGCCCGACGACGCGGAGATATTGATCGAAGGTTCAGAGACCGGGACCACCCTGCGCGCCAACCGGCTCCGTATGATCGATGTGATCATGGAATCGACGAACTGCGCTATCGGCTCGACGGTCCGCCCACCAGGCGCGCGCGGCGAGCTGCGCGATCGGCTGGTGGAGCGGCTCGCGGCCGCCGCGGCGCCCGACGACGGCGGCCCGGCGTAGCCGCGGGAACGCGAGGAGGATCCGTATGCCCTCGCTCGGATCGCACCTGACCAGTGCCTACGGGCTCGCCTCGCGCCTGGGCACCCCGCACATCGATGCCGACCGCGGTGCCTACTACCTGGGCTCGACCGCGCCCGACATGCGCATCCTGATGCGCGTTGACCGCAAGCTGACGCACTTCTTCGAACTCAGCGACTTCGAGCCGCAGGACTCGATCGCCCGCATGTTCGAGGCGCACCCGGAGCTCGGCGACGCCGTCAGCCTGGACCCGGGCATGCGTGCGTTCATCGCCGGCTACATGACGCATCTGCTCATGGATGAGCACTACATCCAGAGCGTCTATCGCGTCTTCTTCGGCGAGCGTTCGCCACTCGGCGGCGACCTGTGGGCGAACGTCCTGGACCGCTCGCTCCAGTACGAGATGAACCGCCGCGACCTGGAGGACGACGCCGCGCTCGCCGACGTCCGAACCGCCATTGACGCCTCGCAGTCGACCGTTGGCGTGCCGTTCATCGAGGGGGAGTTGTGGCCGGAGTGGCGCGACTTCACACGCGGCATCACGCACCAGCGGCCGGACTTCGAGCGCTTCCCCCGCGTGATGCAGATCCACCTCCGCCGCGTCGGCTTCTCCGACGAACGGATCGAGGAGATCGGCAACGAGCCGCCGCAGATCATCAACGAGGCGTTCGAGGCTGTGAACGAGGAGCGCGTCGCCCAGTACCTCGAGGAGGCGACGGAGCTCGCCTTCGACCGCCTGCGCGAGTACCTGCCGGCACCATGACCGAGGCACCGGCGCTCGCGCTGCGGATCGTCGAGGGCGCCGAGGCGGCGCGCGGGAGCGTGCTGCGTCGCGACCCGACGAGCGGCGCCGAGCTTCCGGGGCCCGTCCGCGCCTCGATCCGCAAGACGTTCGGCGCCGACTTGAGCGCCGAGGAGGTCGTGGCCCGCATCGTCGAGGACGTGCGCCGCGAGGGCGACGCCGCCGTGCGCCGCTACTCACAGCGCTTCGATGGCTCCGCCGACGCGCCGATGGAGGTGGGCCCCGAGGAGTTCGAGGCCGCCTTCGACGAGGCCGAGCACGACCTGGTCGAGTCGATCCGTTACGCGGCCGAGCGTGTACGCGTCTTCCACGAGCTGCAGCTCGAGCACGGACCGCGGTCGTTCCTCTATGAGGGACTGGGCCAGGAGGTACTGCCCATCCAGCACGCGGGCATCTACATGGCCGGAACCGCGGCCGTGCTGCCGTCCTCGGTGTTGCACACGGCCATCCCGGGCGTCGTGGCGGGGGTGCCGGAACTCGTCGGCGTGACCGCCGCGCAGCCCGACGGGAGCGTGCACCCGCTCAAGCTTGTAGCCGCCTCGATCGCCGGAGTGCAGCGCGTGTTCCGCGCCTCGGGCGCGCAGGCGATCGCCGCACTGGCGCTCGGCACCGAGTCGATCCCGCGCGTCGACAAGCTCTTCGGCCCGGGCAACCTCTTCGTCACGCTCGCGAAGCGCCAGCTCTTCGGCGAGGTGGGTATCGACGCGCTCTACGGGCCGACCGAGACGCTCGTGCTCGCCGACAGCGATGCCCCACCGGACCTCTGCGCCGCCGACCTCCTGGCGCAGGCCGAGCACGATGTTCTCGCCACACCGGTGCTCGTGACTACCAGCCTCGAGCTGGCGGAACACGTGCAGATTGCCGTCGAGGAGCAGCTCGCGACTCTCGCGCGAGGAGACATCGCACGTGCGGCCATCAAGCGAGGGGGCGCGGCCGTCGTCGAGGACCTCGACGAGGCAATCGAGCTCGCGAACGAGTTCGCGCCCGAGCACATGTGCATCCTCACCGCCGACCCCGGCGCAGTCGCGGAGCGCGTGACGAACGCCGGGGGCGTCTTCGTCGGCGAGCACTCGCCCGAAGTGCTCGGCGACTACGTCGCTGGGCCGAGCCATGTCATGCCGACGGGCGGCTCGGCGCGCTACGCGTCGCCGCTGTCGGTGCTCGACTTCCTGAAGGTCACCTCGGTCATCGCGCTGCCCGACGACGCGATCGAGTTGCTGGGGCCGCACGCTGCCCGGCTCGCACGCGCCGAGGGTCTCACCGGCCACGCCCGCTCGATCGAGCGTCGGCTGGAGGGGCTGTGATGTCCCGCCGCTTCGACCTCGACGCCGCGCTCCGCCCCGCCCTGCGTGGGATGGATGGCTACGAGCCGATCGAGCCGCCCGAGGAGGCCGCGGCGCGCTACGGCGTCGCGCCCGAGGATGTCGTGAAGCTCGACGGCAACGAGAACCCGTACGGACCCTCGCCGCGCGCGCGCGAGGCCCTCGTCGGCGGCTACGAGGCGCACCGCTACCCGGACCCGGACCAGCGTCGGCTGCGTGCGGCCATCGCCGCGCGGCACGGGATCCCTGAGTCGAGCATCGTCGCTGGCGCGGGCGCCGACGAGCTGATCGACCTGGTCTTCCGCGTCTTCGTCGACCCGGGCGACCGCGTCGTGATCGCCTCGCCGACGTTCGGCATGTACGGCTTCGGCTCGCGCCTCTTCGGCGCGACCCTCGTCGACGCGCCCCGGCACGAGGCCGACTGGAGCCTCGACGCCGACGCGCTGGTCGAGGTCGCCGAGGGGGCGAAGGTCGTCTTCATCCCGTCACCCAACAACCCGACGGGCGGGCTACTGCCTCCCGATGTGTGCGAGCGGCTGCTTGCGAGCGGCGCGTTGCTCGTCGTAGACGAGGCGTACATCGAGTTCGCACACGGCGAGTCGTTGGTGCCGCTGGCTGCCTCGGGCGATGCGCCGCTGATCGTGCTGCGCACGTTCAGCAAGTGGGCCGGCCTCGCCGGCCTGAGGGTCGGCTACGGCGTGATGCCTCGACCCATCGCCGATGCGTTCATGCAGTGGAAGCAGCCGTACGGCGTGAACCTCGCGGCGGAGGCCGCCGCGATCGCGTCCATCGAGGACGCCATGTTGCTCGACGAGCGCGCTTGCGAGATCGCCGGGGAGCGTGAGCGGCTGGAGGCGGGCCTGCGCGACGGCGGCTGGCTCGAGCCTGCGCCCTCCGAGGCCAACTTCCTGCTCTGTCGCATGTCTGACCGCCTCGACCGCGACGGGGCGGCGCTGCGCGAGGCTTTGGCGCGGCGAGGGGTGTTCGTGCGCTTCTTCAGCGACCCGCGGCTGCGCCGCCACGTACGCATCTCGGCGGGTACACCCGCCGACACCGACCGGGTGCTCGCCGCCCTCGACGAGGCCGGGCGCGAACTCGAACGACCAACTGCTGGAGGGGGGGCGCGATGACCGAGCGCCGCGCGACCGTGACCCGCGACACTGCCGAGACGCGTATCCACGTCGAACTCAACGTCGACGGGACGGGCGAGGCTCGCGTCGGGACCGGCGTGGGGTTCTACGACCACATGCTGGAGGCGTTCGCCAAGCACGGCCGCTTCGACCTCCACCTCACGTGCGAGGGCGACTTGCACGTCGACGAGCACCACACGATGGAGGACTGCGCGCTTGCGCTCGGCGCCGCGTTCGACGAGGCGCTCGGCGACCGCGCCGGCCTCGTGCGCATGGGCGACTCGACCGTGCCCCTCGACGAGGCGCTTGTGCAGGCCGTGGTCGACCTCTCGGGGCGGCCCTACGCGGCGATCGGGCTGACGTGGGTGGGTGACCGGGTCGGCGAGGCGACGACGCAGATGATCACGCACGCGCTGCACAGCTTCGCGCAGGGAGCGCGCATCGCCCTGCACGTCCGCCAGCTTGCGGGCGCCAACGACCACCACATCGCCGAGGCTGCCTTCAAGGCCCTCGGCCGCGCCCTCGACGCTGCGACACAGGCCGACCCGCGCATCGCGGGACAGGTGCCGAGCACGAAGGGCACGCTGACGACGTGAGCAGTGCGACGAGCGAGGGGGGCGAGCTCGATCGCGACGAACCGCGAGGCCGCGTCCACCTCGCCGACGGCGTCGAGGTCGCGCGCACCCTCGCCGATGAGTCGGTGGACCTGGTGTACCTCGACCCGCCGTTCAACACGGGGCGGCGCCAGACGCGCGAGCAGCTACGCACGCGCCGCGTTGCCGAGGGCGCCGGGGACAACGAAGGCGACCGCACCGGGTTCGGTGGGCGGCGCTACGAGACGGAGCGGCTCAGCAGCCGCTCCTTCGACGACGCCTACGACGACTACCTGGCGTTCCTCGAACCGTTCCTCGTCGAGGCGCAGCGCGTGCTTGCGCCCACGGGGAGCCTCTACCTGCACCTCGACTACCGCGAGGTGCACTACGCGAAGGTGCTGGCCGACGAGGTCTTCGGCCGCGCCAACTTCGTGAACGAGATCATCTGGGCCTACGACTACGGCGCGCGCCCGAAGCGGCGCTGGCCGGCCAAGCACGACAACATCCTCTTCTACGCGAAGGACGCCGCGCGGAACCTCTTCAACGTCGACGACATCGAGCGCATCCCGTACATGGCGCCCGGCCTCGTCGGCCCCGAGAAGGCCGCGCGCGGCAAGCTCCCGACGGACACGTGGTGGCACACCATCGTCAGCCCGACGGGCAAGGAGAAGCTCGGCTACCCGACGCAGAAGCCGCTGGGCGTCCTCGATCGCATCGTCCGCGCCTCCTCGCCGCCGGGCGGCCTCGTCGCCGACTTCGTGGCGGGCTCAGGCACAACGGGCGAGGCTGCACTGCGCCACGGCCGCCGCTTCGTCCTGGCGGACTGCTCGCCGGAGGCGTTCGACGTGATGCGTCGGCGGTTTGCGGAGTGCGAGGGCGTGGCGTTCCACGAAGGAGTCGAGGGCTGATGCAAGACCGCTACGCGGGCGACATCGGCGACTTCGGCAAGTATGGCCTTCTTCGCGCGCTGTGCGGCGACGACCTGCGCCTCGGCGTGCTCTGGTACGCGTTCGAGGGCGACGAACACTCAAGTCCCGGCGACGGGAAACGCATCGACTACCTCAGACCGCCGGACGAGTCCCTCCGCGACTGCGACCCCGATCTCTTCCAGCGGATGCAGCACGTTGTCCATGGAGGCAACAGGTCGATTGCGGCTGTCGAGCGGAGTGGAGCCCTACCGGCGCGGACTGTCTGCCACGGCGAGAAGCTCGTCTTCGAGCGCAGTGAGCGACCCCTGGCTCGCGCTGCTCAAAGGCGGGACTGGCTCGCACGCGGCCTCGAGCTAGTCGGGGACGCTGACCTGGTCTTTGCCGATCCAGATAACGGGCTCGAAGTCCCCAGCGTCGCCCCGCTCGTGGCCAGCGGGCCCAAGTACGCGTACTTCGACGACCTGATCCCGTGCTGGGAGCGCGGCCAGAGCCTCGTCATCTACCAGCACGCGACACGCGCAGGTGGAGGGATGGGATTGGAGATTGCCCGGCGAATCGAGGAGCTCCAGGAGCACTTCCACGGCCTGCAGGACCCCATCGTGCTCCGCTGGCGCCGCGTCAGCGCCCGCGCCTACTTCATCCTGCCGGCTCCTGGACATGCCGAGACTTTGGCCTCGCGCGTTCAGGATCTGCTGCGTTCCGAGTGGGGTTGGCGAGAGCACTTCACGCGATACGTACCGATCCCGCCCCTATGACAGCCACCGCTGACCTGCTCGCCTTCGCGCTCTCCCTCGCCGACGCCGCGGACGCGGTCGCGATGCGGGACTACCGCAGCGAGCACGCCGTCGAGCGCAAAGACGACGGGACGTTCGTCACGCCGGCCGACCGTGAGGCGGAGGCGCTGTTGCGCGAGCGCATCGCCGAGGCGTACCCCGACCACGCTGTGCTCGGCGAGGAGCAGGGCGATGCCGGCGGTGCGGACGCCGAGGCGCGATGGATTGTCGACCCCATCGACGGGACGCATAACTACATGCGCGGCGTGCCGATCTGGGCCACCCTCATCGCCCTCGAGCGCGACGGGACGATCGAGCTCGGCGTGGTGTCGGCACCGGCGCTCGGCACGCGCTGGTGGGCTGGGCGTGGCCTCGGAGCCTACCGAGGGTCGACCGGCGGCCGCGCCGGCGCCGGAGAGCGCATCCGCGTCTCCGATGTCGCGACGATCGATGAGGCGCAGGTCGTCGTCGGCGACATTGTCTCGACGCTACATCGCTGGCCGGGCGCACAGGGGCTCCTCGACGACGCGTGGCGCGTGCGCGCCCCTGGCGACTTCTGGGGCTTCTGCCTGCTCGCGGAAGGCGCCGCCGAGGTGATGCTGGAAGGCGTCGACCTGTACCCGTGGGACCTCGCCGCGCTCGTCCCGATTGTCGAAGAGGCGGGCGGCCGCCTCACGGGCGCCGAGGGCGAACGGCTGCAGGGAGCCGGCCCGGTCGTCGCCTCGAACGGGCGTCTGCACGACGAAGTCATTCGACGCTTGCTCGACGCTGAGCGCTGAGACTCACACTCAGACGCACGACATAATGCAGTAGTCGCGTTACAACATTCCCGATACGGCGTCGCAAACGCTACAATCCGCGCGTCGCCACGCCCCGATCGGGCGTGCCCCGATCAGATTGCCTCCCCCCGCGCGTGACGACGATTGAGGAGGCTCCGATGCTTACGAACGTGTTCTCACGGCGACGGCCCGCCGCCATCCTCGCCGCCTCGGGCGTCCTCGCGCTGGTGTTCTTCCTGCTCATGACGGGCCGCGCTCACGCGCAGGAGGTCGAGGCCGAGGTCGCCTTCATCCTCAACACGTTCTCGTTCCTGATCTGGGGCGCGCTCGTGATGTGGATGTGCGCCGGCTTCACCATGCTCGAGTCGGGCTCGGTGCGCACCAAGAACGCGTCGATGATCTGCCTCAAGAACATCGGCCTCTACTCGATCGCCGGGCTGGCGTACTTCTTCATCGGCTACAACCTCATGTACGTCGACCTCGTCGGCGGCGTGATCGGCTCCTTCAACCTCCTCTACGGGCCGACGTCGCAGGAGATCGCGCTCGTGGGCGGCGACGGCGACGCTGCAGCCGTCGTCGGAAGCGCCGACTACTCGACGATGTCGGACTGGTTCTTCCAGATGGTGTTCGTGGCGACAGCCGCCTCGATCGTCTCGGGGGCGCTGGCCGAGCGGGTCAAGATGTGGACGTTCTTCCTGTTCGTCCTCGTCCTCACCGCGATCATCTACCCCATCGTCGGCGCGTGGACGTGGGGCGGCGGCTGGCTGGCTGAGCTGGGCTTCCAGGACTTCGCCGGCTCGACGATCGTGCACGGCGTGGGCGGCTGGGCCGCCCTCGCGGGCATCCTCGTGGTGGGTCCGAGGCTCGGCAAGTTCCGTGCCGACGGCACCCCGCGGCCGACGCCGCCGTCGAACATCCTCGTGGTGACGCTGGGCGTGTTCATCCTGTGGTTCGGGTGGTTCGGCTTCAACGGCGGTTCGCAGCTCGCGCTGGGTAGCGCCGGCGACGCGGTCGCGATGAGCCACGTGCTGGTCAACACGAACCTCGCCGCGTGCGCCGGCGTGATGGCCGCGCTTGCCGGGTCGCGCTACATCCTCGGCCGCATGGACCTGTTCGCCGCGCTCAACGGCGCCATCGCCGGCCTGGTCTCGATTACGGCCGGGCCCGACATCACCGAGCACTACTGGGCAGTGATCATCGGCGCGATCGGCGGCCTGGTCTGCACGGGCGGGATCAAGCTCTTCGAGCGGTTGCAGCTCGACGACGTGGTCGGCGCGGTGCCCGCTCACCTCTTCGCCGGCATCTGGGGCACCCTCGCCGCGTCGATCGTTGCGGGAGCTGACATCGGCGTGCAGGTGCTTGGCGTGCTCGCGGTCGGCGCCTTCGTGTTCGGGACATCGTGGGTGCTGTGGCAGGCGCTCGCGATGACGCTGCAAGTGCGCGTCGCCCCGGCGGTCGAGCGGATTGGACAGGACTCGGGCGAACTCGGCCTCGAGGCGTACCCCGAGTTCGTGCTGATGCCCGAGGAGCTCTACGACGACGGCGAGGAGTAGCGCGGGGCCTACCCGCCGGTCGCGACTTCCGCCACGTCCAGCTCGAAGTCCTCGATCACCGGGTTGGCGAGCAGACGCTCGCACATCTCGCGCGCTGCCTTCGCCGCCGACGCAGCGTCGGGGGCGTCGAGGGTGACCTCGATGCGCTTGCCGACGCGGACGGACTGCACCGCGTCGTAGCCGAGGTCGCGCAGGCCGCCGGCGACGGCGAGGCCCTGCGGGTCGTTGACGAGCGGCTTGAGCATCACGCGGATGCTCGCCAGGTACATCGTCACGAGGCGTCCGGGAGCGGCTCGCCGGTGATCAGGCGATACGCCTCGGTGTAGCGCTCGGAGCTCGCCTCGACGACCTCGGGCGGCAGCTCGGGGGCGGGCGGCTCGCGGTTCCAGCCAGTGTCGCTCGCCCAGTCGCGGACGTACTGCTTGTCGAACGAGGGCTGCCCGTGTCCGGCCTCGTAGCCGGTCATCGGCCAGAAGCGCGAGGAGTCCGGCGTCAGCGCCTCGTCGATGAGCGTGATCTCGCCGTCGATGATGCCGAACTCGAACTTCGTGTCGGCGATGATGATGCCGCGCTCCTCGGCCACCCCTGCCGCGTAGCGGTAGAGGGCGAGCGAGCGCAGCTTGATGACGTTCGCCGTGTCCTCGCCGATCAGGTCGATGACCTCCTCGAAGGTCATGGGCATGTCGTGGCCGGTCTCGGCCTTGGTGGTGGGGGTGAAGATCGGGTCGGGGAGCATCTGCGACTCGATGAGCCCCTCGGGCAGCACGATGCCGCAGACCGAGCCGGACTGCCGGTACTCGGACCAGCCCGAGCCGGTGATGTAGCCGCGCACGACGCACTCGACGAGGATCGGCTCGGCCTTGCGCACGATCATCGAGCGACCCGCCAGCCCCGCCTCGCCGGCGTTCACGGAGGTGCCGCCGAGGTTGAGCGTGTCGTCGGCCTCGACAACCGAGATCATGTGGTTGGGGACCACGTCGGCGGTGCGGTTGAACCAGTGCTCTGAGAGCCGCGTCAGCACCTCGCCCTTTCGCGGGACCGGGGTCGGCATCACCACGTCGTACGTGGAGACGCGGTCGGTGGCGACCATGAGCAGGCGGTCGTCGCCGAGGTCGTAGAGCTCGCGGACCTTGCCCTCGTGCAGCTTGCCCGGCAGGTCGCTGCGCACCATCACTCCGGTCATCGTCTGTCCTCTCCGTGGGTACTCAGGTCGATCCTCATACGTGTGCTAGGTGAGCCCGATGCGGGCGAACGTCGCGTCGACGTGGTCGAGGTACGCCTCGACGTCGAACAGCGCCTCGAGCGCGTCGGCGTCGAGGAGCTCCGCCACCTCGTCGTCGTCCCGGAGCAGGCCGAGCAGCGGTGTCTCCTCGCTGTGCGCCTGCAGCGAGCGGCGCTGGACGATGGCGTACGCAGCCTCGCGGCTCAACCCCGCCTCGATGAGCGCGAGCAGTACCTTCTGCGAGAACACGAGGCCCTGCGTGGCGTCCAGGTTGCGGCGCATGCGCTCGGGGTAGACCTCGAGGCCCGCCATGATGCCGGTGAAGATGTGCAGCATGTACGAGAGCAGCCCCGTGGCGTCGGGGAAGATGATGCGCTCGACCGAGCTGTGGGAGATGTCGCGCTCGTGCCAGAGCGCGACGTTCTCGAGGCCGGCCTGCGAGTAGCCGCGCAGCGTGCGCGCGAGTCCGGCGACGCGTTCGCAGAGCTCCGGGTTGCGCTTGTGCGGCATCGAGGAGGAGCCGGTCTGGCCCTCGGCGAACGGCTCGGCGACCTCGCTGATTTCGGTGCGCTGGAGCCCACGGATCTCCGTCGCGAACTTCTCGAGCGACGCCCCGACGCCGGCGAAGACCGAGAGGAAGAAGGCGTGACGGTCGCGCTGGATGACCTGCGTGGTCACCTCGGCGACGCGCAGCCCGAGCAGGCGGCAGGCACGCTCCTCCACCTCGGGGGGCACGGTCGCGTGCGTGCCGACGGGTCCCGACATCTGCCCGACCCCCACGGTGTCGCGTGCGAGTTGGAGCCGCTCGGCGTGGCGGTCGAGCTCGGCGACCCACACGGCGAGCTTGAGCCCGAACGTCGTCGGCTCGGCGTGCATGCCGTGCGTGCGCCCGGCGCAGACGGTGCGCTTGTGCTCGACCGCGCGCCGCGCGACAGCGTCGCGCAGGGCACGAACTTGCCCCGTGATCACGTCGGTGGCTGCGACGAGCTGGAGCGAGGTGGCCGTGTCCCACACGTCGTTCGAGGTGAGCCCGTAGTGCACCCAGCGCGACTCCTCGCCGAGCGAGTCGGCGACGGAGCGCAGGAACGCGGTCACGTCGTGGTGGGTCTCCTGGATGTAGCGGTCGATGTCTTCGACGTTGATGCGCGCGTCCTCGGCGATCCGTTCGGCGTCCTCGGGCGGCACGACGCCCATCTCGGACCACGCTTGCGTGACGGCGATCTCGACCTCGAGCCAGCGCTGGAACTTGTAGCCGTCGGTCCAGATGTCGGCGATCTCGGGGCGGGCGTAGCGAGGGATCATCGGCCGCCCCTAGTCGTCCGCGAACTCTTCGCGGACCGGCGAGAACGCCTCGATCAGCGTGACGGCGTCGAGCGCGACGACGTGGTGTGGCACGTCGCCGGGGATGAGGTACGAATCGCCCGGCCCGAGCTCCTGGTCGAGGTCGCCGATGCGGAAGTGGACGCGCCCTGAGGCGACATGGCCGACCTGCTCGTGCGGGTGCGTGTGCTCAGGCACCTCGGCGCCCGGCGCGATGCGGATCTCGACGAACGTGATGCGGTCGCCCGAGACCAGCGTGCGGCGCACGACGCCGGGGAACTGGTCGACGGGATTGAGAGCATCGTAGGTGCGTGTACGAGGTTCGGTCATCAGTCCTCGGTCGGCGCGTGCAGCGTCAGCGCCGCGCCTGCTCCTCACGGTAGGCGTCGAGCGCCTGCGCGATGTCCGGGTGGCTGAGCGCGAGGATGCGCGCGGCGTAGACAGCAGCGTTGCGCGCGCCCCACGTGCCCACAGACATGGTAGCGACCGGCACCCCGGGCGGCATCTGCACGATCGCGTGCAGCGCGTCGACGCCTCCGAGCGCCGAGGAGGCGAGCGGCACGCCGATGACGGGCAGCAGCGTGTAGGCGGCAATCACACCCGGCAGCGCCGCGGCGCCGCCCGCGCCCGCCACCATCACCTCGATGCCCGCGTCCTTCGCGGCCACCGAGTAGTCGCGCACCACGTCCGGCGTGCGATGCGCGGACATGACGTGCTGCTCGTACGGGATGCCGAGGCGCTCAAGCAACTCGCCGCACCCGGACATCGCCTCCTCGTCGGAGCGCGAGCCCATCAGGATGGCGACAAGCGGGGTGGTGTTGCTGTCGGTCGTCATCGTGAAGCCCTCATCTCATGGTCCCGCCGCCGAGCATCGGGTCCGGCCCGGCGATAATCTGCGCCAGGTCGCGGCAGACCGCGGCGCGTTCGTGGCGGTCGGCGAATGCGGCGCCGCCCATTGTCTCCTCGGTGATGTGGAGGTTGGCGCGCACCGCGGCGGCGAGCGCATCCTGGTCGGCCTCGCGGACGCGGCGCCGCACCTCTTCGTCACGGACGCGGATGTTGCGGATCACGAACTCGCGCTCGCCCTCAAGACTTTGCAGCACGGCGTCGACCATGCCCTCGGCGTGACGCCACGCGGCGACGAAGTGGAGACACGGGGTGCTGATGCGCGTCGACTTCGTGGACCAGAAGTGCTCCTCGAGCGACTGGCGGCACTCCGGCATCGGGCAGCGCAGCGGTGACGGGCTCATCGTGCTCCTACAGGCCTTGCCCGCTCGCTACGCGAGCCGGCCCGGCGATGTCCGTGCGGTAGTGCGCGCCGTCGAAGTGGATACGCTCCACGTTGTCGTAGGCGCGCTCACGCGCCTCGCCGAGCGTCGGTGCCTTCGCGACCACGCACAACACCCGGCCGCCCGAGGTGACCAGCGTCCCGTCCGCGCCGCGCGCCGCGCCCGCGAGGAAGACCTGCACGTCGTCATCGACATCCTCGACGCCCGTGATGGGCTTGCCGGTCTCGTAGCTTCCCGGGTACCCGCCCGAAGCCATCACCACACCCACGGTTGCGTCGTTGTCCCACGTAACGGGCACCCCGGCGAGACGGCCGTGCGCGACGCCCTCGCAGATGGCGAGCAGGTCCGAGGTCAGTCGCGGCAGCAACGCCTGGGTCTCCGGGTCGCCGAGGCGGCAGTTGAACTCGATTACCTTCGGGCCGTCGGCGGTGACCATCATGCCCGGGTAGAGCACGCCGCGGTACTCGCGACGCGAGGCGGCGAGGGCGGCGACGGCACGCTCGGTCACCTCGCGCTCGATCCAGGACGCGTCGTCGTTGGTGAGCCAGCCGGGCGGCGAGTAGACGCCCATGCCGCCGGTGTTGGGGCCCTCGTCGCCGTCGAACACGGGCTTGTGGTCGCAGCTGAAGGGCATGTGCGCCACGGCAGTGCCATCGGTGAAGGCGTGCGCCGAGGTCTCCGGCCCGCTCAGGCGCTCCTCGATCAGCACACGCGCGCCGGCGTCGCCGAACGCGCGCCCGAGCATCGCCGCCTCGATCGCGGCGACTGCCTCCTCGGTCGTGTCGCACACGACGACGCCCTTGCCGGCGGCGAGGCCGTCGGCCTTGACCACACACGCACCCCTGCGGCTGTGCGCATACGCGATCGCCATGTCGAAGTCCTCGAACATGGCGGCGCGACCGGTGGCGATGCCGGCTTCGGCCATCAGCTCTTTGGCGAACGACTTCGACCACTCGATCTCCGCCGCGACGCGCGAGGGGCCGAACACCGGCACCCCCTCGTCACGCAGCGCGTCCGCGACCCCGGCCGCGAGCGGCGCCTCCGGCCCGACCACGACGAGGTCCGCGCGCAGCTCGTGAGCCGCGGCGACGACGGCGCGGGCGTGATCGATGTCGAGCGTCCCGATGGTGTCGCCGTACTCGGCCATGCCGGGGTTACGGGGCGCGCTGGTGAGCGTGCCGAGGTCCGGTGACTGCGCGAGCTTCCACGCGATGGCGTGCTCGCGGCCTCCGCTGCCGAGGAGCAGGACGTTGGTGCTCATCGGCGGCATGTCGTGCGGCTCAGCACGCTCGCTACTCCCACTCGATCGTGCCGGGGGGCTTCGAGGTGATGTCGTAGACCACGCGGTTGACCTCGGGCACCTCGTTGACGATGCGGCGCGAGATGGAGGCGAGGAGGTCGTAGGGGAGGCGTGCCCAGTCCGCCGTCATCGCGTCCTCGGCGGTCACGCAGCGCAGCGCGACGCAGAAGCCGTAGGTGCGGCCGTCGCCCTGCACGCCGACGGTGCGGGTGTCGGTGAGCACGGCGAACGACTGCCAGAGGTCGTAGTACATCGCCGCGCCCTTGATCTCGTCCATCACGATCCAGTCGGCGCGGCGCAGGATGTCGAGCTTGGGCGGTGTGACCTCGCCGATCACGCGGATCGCGAGGCCGGGGCCGGGGTACGGCTGGCGGTACACCATCTCGTCGGGCAGCCCGAGCTCGGTGCCGACTCGCCGCACCTCGTCCTTGAACAGGTTGCGCAGCGGCTCGATCAGCGAGAGCTCCATGTCCTTCGGCAGCCCGCCGACGTTGTGGTGCGTCTTGATCTTGGCGGTCGCGCTCGTGCCGGTGGAGGCGGACTCGATGACGTCCGGGTACGTGGTGCCCTGCACGATGTAGTTGACGGCGCCGATGCCGCGCGCCTGCTGCTCGAAGACCCGGATGAAGGTCTCGCCAATACGCATGCGCTTCGTCTCCGGGTTCGTCACCTCGGCGAGGTCGGAGAGGAAGCGGTTGGCGGCGTTCACGTGGCGCAGGTCGATCGACATGTGCTCGCGGAACGTCGAGACCACGCGCTCGGGCTCCTCGGCACGCATCAGGCCGTTGTCGACGAAGATGCACGTCAGCTGGTCGCCGACGGCGGCATGCACGATGGCGGCCGCGACCGCCGAGTCGACCCCGCCGGAGAGCGCGCAGATCACACGACCGTCGCCCACCTGCCGCTCGATCGTGCTCACGGACTCGTCGATGAACGACGCGGCGGTCCAGTCGCCGGAGCAGCCGGCGACCTCGAAGAGGAAGTTGTGCAGCAGCTGGTCGCCCTGTGGCGTGTGCACCACCTCCGGGTGGAACTGGATCCCGAGGTGCCCCGCCCCGTCGGCCATGGCGGCCACGGGCGAGTCGTCGGAGTGGGCGACGGCATGGAAGCCCGGCGGCATATCGACGATGCGGTCGGCGTGCGACATCCACACCGGCATGCTGGCCGGGAGGTTGTGGAGGAGCGGGTTGCCAGGCTCGGAGAGTGTGATCACGGCGTGGCCGTACTCGCGCCGCGACGCCGGGGCGACGCGGCCACCGAGCACGTGCGCGAGCAGCTGCATGCCGTAGCAGATGCCGAGTACCGGCAGCCGCGACCCGACGACGTACGATGGCAGTGTCGGTGCGCCCTCGTCATAGACGGACGCGGGGCCGCCGGAGAGCACGAAGCCCTTCACCTTGAGGTGCGAGAGCTTCTCGGGCGGTGTGTCCCACGGGACAAGCTCGGAGTAGACGCCGGCTTCGCGGATGCGTCGCGTGATCAGCATCGAGTACTGCGAGCCGTAGTCGAGGACCACCACGGTCTCGGGCGCGTTGGGCGCGGGGGTGAGCTGTTGGCCCGGCTCGCGCGCCTCTGCGATCTCGAGGTACGTGCTGACCTCGCTGTCGCCTGACGTGCGGATACGATCGCCGGTGGGAGCCGCCGCTGGAGCAGCCGGTGGAGTCGCGTCGGTAGCCTCGGCCATCGAGCCCTGGGTGTGCGGGGAGCCCGTCGAGGTCGAATCGTATCGGCGCGCTATAGTCCGGTCAACGAACGATGTGCCTGGAAGGTCGTGCAATCGCGTGCACCAGCGACATAACAAGCAATGGGCTGCCGCCTCGCGCCGCCGTATCGTGACGCCGTCGTGACCATCCTCGCCTCCAAAGACGTCGGCAAGATCGTGCGCGCGCTGCGGGCCGGTGAGGTCGTGGGTATCCCGACCGACACCGTCTACGGCCTCGCCGCGATGCCGAACGATGCCGAAGCGGTGAGCAAGCTGGCTGGACTCAAGGGCCGCTCCGACCAACAGCCCATTGCCGTGCTCTTCGACGACGTCGAGGGCGTTGCACCGTACGTCGAAGACGCGTCCGCGCTGGCTCGCATGGAGCGGTTCTGGCCGGGCGCCCTCACCGCCATCCTGCGGGCGCGCGACGGCCTCGCGACGGCCGCGCTGACCCGCCTCGGCACCCTCGGCCTGCGCCAGCCCGACGACGACCTCGCGCGTTCGGTGATCCGGGCGTGTGGGGGGGCGCTGGCCGTGAGCAGCGCGAACCGCACCGGCGAGCCGCCCGCCCTGAGTGCCGACGAGGTGACAGCGGCGTTCGGCGACTCGATGCTCGTACTCGATGGAGGCCCGCGCCCCGGCGGGACCGCCTCGACGGTGGTGAACCTCGCGGTGGATCCACCCGAGGTGCTGCGTGAGGGACCGATCGACGCTCGGGCGGTGCTGGCTGCGGTGAGCGAGTCGAGGCTCTCCGGCCGTTAGCGCCCGCCCATTTCGCGGTGCGGCCCGCAGAGCGGTTGTTGGCAGGGGGCGCACGGGCTGCGAACCGCGCCCGGCCGCACGGAGTGGCGCTCCGCGGATTGGGGCCGCATGATCCGGGACGGTTCGAGCCGGGGGGGTGAGTTGATGAGTGCCAGTCTGAAATCGGTTACCGGCGTGGTCATCGTCGCGCTGACGCTCATCGCGCTGGTGGGATGCACCTCGGAACTGTCTCCCACGGGGACTCCGGAATCCACGGTAAACGCGGCGTCGACGACATCGTCGCCTACTACCACCACGGACGGTACCGCGACTTCGGCCGAGGGGACGGACGGCAAGTTCGCTCCCGAGCCCGCTGCCGACCAGACCGCGGGGAAGAGCGGCAAGTTCGCTCCCGAACCGACGCCCACCCCCGCACCGGTGGTCACCGACCTCGACACCGCACTCCCGCTGGACCCCGCCGTGGTACGCGGCACGCTCAGCAACGGGCTCACGTACTACATCAGGGCGAACCAGGAGCCGCGCGAGCGCGCGCAACTCTCACTGGTCGTGAAGGCCGGCTCCATCCTCGAGGAAGAACAGCAGCGCGGGCTGGCCCACTTCGTCGAGCACATGGCTTTCAACGGCACGGAGCGCTTCGCCAAGCAGGAGATCGTCGACTACCTCGAGTCGATCGGGAGCAGCTTCGGCCCGGACCTGAACGCCGGAACCGGCTTCGACACCACGACGTACTGGCTGGAGGTCCCAACCGACGATCCCGAGATCGTCGAGACAGCATTCCAGATCCTCAGTGACTGGGCCTACGCCATCAGCTTCGCGCCTGACGAGGTCGAGTTGGAGCGCGGGGTGGTGCTGGAGGAGTGGCGCCTGTTCCAGGGGTTCTCCTCGCGATTCCAGACCAACCTGCTCCCGTTGCTCGTCGGCACCTCGCGATACGCCGAGCGCACCCCAATCGGCCTGCCCGAGGTCATCGAGACCGCGCCAGTGGAGGAGCTGCGGGCGTACTACGAGCGCTGGTACCGCCCGGACCTCATGGCGGTGGTTGCCGTGGGCGACTTCGATCCGGAGGTGATGGAAGCCAGGGTCCGGCAGCACTTCGCGCCGCCCCCGGAGGGCGAGGCCTCCCAGGAGCGGGCCGCCGTCGCCGATCCGACCGATCGGCCCAGCTTCGGCGTCCCGGACAACGACGCTCCGCTCGTCGATGTCTTCACCGACCCCGAGGCACCCATCACGCAGCTGACCCTGGTGCGCAAGGTGGCGCCGGAAACCGGCCAGGACGCCGCTGCCTTGCAGCGGTCGGCGACCGAACGGTTGGCGTACATGATGCTGAACGCGCGGCTGTTCGAGCGCGGTCAGGCCGCCGATCCCCCGTACCTGCTGTCCCAGACGGGACGCTCGAGGTTCGTCGAGCCGCTGGACATCCAGACCTTCACCATCCTCGTGGAGCAGGACGGCGTCGAACGCGGGTTCGAGGCAGTGTTGGAGGAGCTACAACGGGTGAGCCAACACGGCTTCACGAGCGCCGAGCTCGCCCGCGAGAAGATCAACCTGCTGAGCTCGATCGAGAGCGCGTACAAGCAGCGTGATCAGCAGCCGTCCCCCCGGCTGGCCGCCGAGTATCGGGACCACTTCGTGAGCGGTACGCCCGCACCCGGTATCGAGCTGGAGTGGGAGCTGTACCAGGCGTTGCTGCCGCAGGTCTCGCTCGCGGATGTCGACGCGGTTGGCGCATCCTGGACCGACCCGAGGAACACCGTGCTGCTGGTGCTGGGCCCCGAGGCGATCGACCCCACTGGCGGCGACGTCCTGGAGGTCGCGCTGCAATCGCAGCTCGACGGCGCCGGCGCGCTGGTCGTGGAGCCCTACGCCGAGACCTCCGACGACGTCCCCCTGCTCGCGACCATCCCCACGCCGGGCAGCATCGCCGAGGAAGCGCACATCGAGTCCATCGATGCCGTGCGCTGGACGCTGTCAAACGGCATCACCGTCATCGCCAAGCAGACCGACTTCCGCAATGACGAGGTGCTGTTCAACGCCTTCAGTCCGGGCGGCCACTCGCTGGTCGAGGACGCAGACCACGTGTCCGCCGAGTACGCGGCCTTACTCGTCGACGGTAGCGGCGTCGGTCCGCACGGCAGCGTGGCGCTCGACAGGCTGCTCACCGGCAAGCGTGTCTCGGTGTCCCCGTACATCGGCGAACTCTTCGAGGGGTTCAACGGACAGTCATCCCCGGAGGACCTGGAGACCCTGTTCCAGCTGATCAACCTGTACGCGACGGAGCCGCGGCTGGATCCGGCCTACTTCTCGCTCGTCCAGGCGCAGCTGCGGAGCTCTGCCGAGGCGCGCGCCGCCCAACCCGACGCGTTGCTCTACGACACCGTGAACACCCTGCTGAGCCAGCATCACCACCGTCGGCGCCCCCTGACCGTCGAGTTGGTAGAGGAACTGAACGAGGAGCGCGCGGCAGCGATCTACGCGGACCGGTTCGCCGACCTGGGCGACGCGACGTTTGTGTTCGTCGGCGCCTTCGACTGGGACCAGTTGCGCTCGCTGAGCGCCACCTACCTCGCGAGCCTGCCGACCACGGGACGCGCGGAGGAGTGGCGTGATGTCGGCATCGACCCACCAGACGGGATCGAGGACGAGGTCGTCCGCAGCGGTATCGAGCCGCGCAGCAACACCATCTGGGTGTTCGCGAGCGAGGCGGAGTGGAGCCGCGAGGAAGCGCTGGCGCTTCAGGTAGCGGGCGAGATGCTCACGACTCGCCTCCGCGAGCGTGTGCGTGAACAGCTGGGCGGCACGTACAGCATCAGCGTGAGCACCCGCCTCCGCTCGCAGCCGGACCACGAGTACCAGGTCGCCATCATCTTCGGGAGCGACCCTGCCCGCGTGGACGAACTGATCGCAGAGATCGGCGTGGAGCTTGATTGGCTCCGCGAGGGCGGTGAGCAGGGGTATCTGGACACGGCCAAGGAACTGCTCCGCTCCCCCCGGGAAGAGCAGTTGCGCGAGAACGGGTTCTGGCTCAGTCAGATCCAGGCTGCGGCGCAGCGTGGTGAGTCTTTCGAAGAGATCAACCGATTCGGCGAACGACTCGACGCCCTGACGCTGGAGGACATCGCCGCCGTGGCCGGTCGTTCCCTGACCGATGGTCGCTACGTGCGGGTGGTGCTCTTGCCGGAAGAGCACTAGAGCGAAGATCCGCGAGGGTTCTTGCGCGGGGGGCAGCGATCCCCTCGCGCTGGTGTGGGCCGCGGCTACATATCAACACACCTGCCCGCCCGCGGCGCTCTGCGAAGGCGCCCGGCGCCCGATCGACACATGTGGGGACGCTCTGCTCACCCCGGGCCTGGGCCGATGAATCACAAGCGTGAAGACCGATGACGCGAGCAACAAGCGATGCGAGCACGAGACTGGTAGAATCCACAATGGCTCAACGCCACTGAAGGTAGGATCCGACCTGAACGTCTCTCGAACTGGCGGGGGGAAGAGACGTGAGTCTTCGCGGGCCCAGACCACGGCTGGCTTCGCTGGCTGCCGGCTTGCTGGCGGCTGCGTTTGTCGCACTCCTCGTGCTGCTCGACAGCGCGTTACCGTTGCGCGCGAGCACCGTCACCTTTCCCGGCCCGTCGAACCTGTGCGCGGCCGAGAGCGGCAGCGCGGTGACCGTCCGTTGGGCGCCGATAACCGAGGCAGACTCCTACGAGACGCGCTGGGCGATGGTCGGCGGTCCTGGGGAGGTCGTGGACTGGACCCAGGAGACCGCGAGGATCGTGGCCGGGACGCAGGACAGCACGTCTGGCCTCTCCATGGGGACGCATTGGAAGGTGCGCGTCCGCGGTGGCATGAACGGGATGTACAGCCACTTCTCCTCGGAGCTCTACTTCGTGGTCGGGCAGGCCCTGGGGTGTGGCTCGACGAACGGTGGTGGGCTCGGTGGGAGCCAGGCGCGAGGAGGCCTTGAAGCCGGGCCCTGTGCGGCATCACGTCCCCAGCCCGGATGCGGCATCACCACGGGGTTGTGGTCGGACGGCATGACCCTGTGGGTCGCGTGGAACGGCACCGGCCCGAGAGACGGCGTTCTCGCGTACGACATCGCGACGCGCGAGCGCCTCGCCGAGCGTGATTTCCGGCTCGCCGCGCGCAACCTCGCGCCCCGGGGGGTCTGGTCCGACGGCGAGGTCGCGTGGGTCTCCGACAGCGGCCAGAATCGGCTCTTCGCGTACGACCTTGGGACGCGGCAACCGTTCCCTGCGCGAGACATCGAACTCGCAGCGGCGAACGACGACGCTCGGGACATCTGGTCGGACGGCGCGACGATGTGGGTGCTGGATGGTCGCGTGGGCAGGCTGTTCGGCTACAGCCTTGCGAGCGGGGCGGCGCTGTCGTCCCACGCTCTCGACGCCGCCAACGACGAGCCTGGGGGACTCTGGTCGGACGGTTATCTGATCTGGGTCACTGAGGCGAGTGCTACTCGTCTCGTCGCCTATCGCCTGGCCGATGGCGAACTCGTGCGCGAGCCCGATGGGGACTTCGTGGTGAAGACCGGCGAGGAGCGCCCGCGTGGCCTCTGGTCCGACGGCGGCCTGATGTACGTCGCCGACCTCACCGACCGGCGCGTCTACTTCACCACTGCCCTGCCCCCCGCGACCGACGCGCGCCTCGCGTCGCTGAGCATCGGCGGCGTGGACATCGGCCCATTCAGCAGCGCGAAGACCTACTACCGAGGCGAGCCCGACGACGACTGGACGGTGCGCGCACGCCCTGTGCGGCCGGGCGCCACGGTCGCGATCATGCCCACCGACGTGGATGGGGACTCCTCGAACGGCCACCAGGTGGACCCAGAGACCGTGACCGAGGTCAACGTCACCGTCACGTCCGAGGACGGATTACGCTCGCGCGTCTACCGGGTCCGCATCGAGCGGACAGTGACGCCCGAGGCGGAACCGGAAGACCCGGTGCCACCCTCCGCGGGGACGAAACCCACGACAGCGAGAGAGCCGTCCACACCCCGGGTCTGGCCTGGACAGGTCACGGTGATCGGGAACACGCAAGGGATGGGAGTCTCCCACCGCTACGACTGCCGCGACGCCGCTCGCCACTCGATCGTCGGAGGCTGGGTCGACGGAACGGAAGTCGAGATGCTCGGCGAAGGGGTCGGGCGCTGCTCCGGCTGGTTCTGGGTGCGGGCGGAGGGCGTCGGCTCATGGGTCCGGGCGCGCTTCCTCGTCCCGTCGCCGGCTGACGCCCTGGAGATGCAGGCTCCGCCGACCCGGTGGGTCATCGGGAATACCGGAGGCCTCGGCGTGTCCTACCGCAACGTCTGCCTGGACGCCGCGCGCCTCTCCGTCGTCGGGGGGCTCCTCGATGGCGCCGAGGTCAGGGTGATGGAGACCGGCGCGGGGCCCTGCGCCGGCTGGCTCCGAGTTCGCGCGGGCGAGGTGACCACGTGGGTGCGCGCCCAGTACGTCCGCGAGTACCTGCCAGCGTCGAAGTGGGTCATCAGGAACACTGGAGGCATTGGCGTCTCGCATCGCAACGCATGCGCCGACGGCGCGCGCCTCTCGGCCATCGGCGGATGGCGCGACGGGACGCTGGTCGAGGTGCAGGCCAGAGGTCTGGGCGACTGCGCAGGCTGGCTGCTGGTCAAGGCGAATGACGGGACGTCCTGGGTCCGTGAACGCTACGTCGAGCGTCTGGTCACGCCGGTAGTCCCCGACACCGGCGGGGGATGACGGGCATCGACGCTGCGGGACAGGCCGCGGGAGCGCGTTGATGTGGAGAAGCCCTCAGCCTGACTCGACGGTTATCAGGGCCGTGACATCCTCCTGCGACAGACATGTGACGACGCATGAACAGGGTGCTCCCTTGCCTCTTAACGACGAAGCGAAACAGAATGCATTACGAAGTGAATCATGGAGTAGCGCGACATCCCCGAGCAATCCGATCCAGGCACAGCAGACTCAGCTGAATCTACAGGCTATGGCGCGGGCCCCGTGGGCCTGGGCGATTCCGTAGCTCAGTTCGCGAGGGTGTACCTCAGTGGGCGCTCCCGCGTGATCGCATCCAGGGGGTTCTCCGGGAACGAGTTCACGGTGCTCGCGTGTTTCCTCAGGCGCGACGAATGGACCGCGACGCAACTGTCGGAGGTCATTGCGGCCGATGCCTCCCGCGTCAGCCGTCTCGTGAACGGCCTGGTCGAGCGTGGACTGCTCCGTCGCCGGCGTCGCGTCGACGACCGGCGCGTCGTCCGGCTCATGCTTACCGAGCAGGGAGCCACCATTGCGCGTGGACTTGCCGAAACCGTCGGGGAGTACGACGCCAGGCTGCTGGCGGGAGTGAGCGACGACGAACAGGCAGTACTCATTGAGCTCGCGTCCAGGGTCCTGGCCAATCACTCCGCCCTGCAGGACGACCCCTCGGACTAGCGCACGAGCGAGCTTCGCCAGTGGTCCCGGATCCCGTGCGCCGGCAGCCTCACGCCTGGCGCGTGGCGAGCGGGCGGTGCCCGTAGTACATTCGCGCCCGGCCAACGGGGCGCCGATCCCGCGCGCGAATGGATGCCCAGTGACGCGATACCTTGAGCACGTCCACAGCCCGCGATGGCTCACCGGTCTCGTCTTCGCCACGACACTCGCGACGTGCGTCGCGGGCCTGTGGCTCCTCGTCGTCACCGGAGAGGTCGTCGCGGGGCTCGTGCTCGTGGGCTCGGGCGCGGTAGCGGGCTTCGTCGTACGCACCTTCCGGGCCGCCCGGATCGAGGTGGACGAGGCGGCGCTCCGCGTACGACTCGGCCCGTTCGGCTTTGCCCTTGTGGGCGAAGCCATCGAGGAGGTGCGTGTGACGCCATACCGCTGGCTCGCCTACGGGGGCTGGGGTCTGCGGTGGGGGAGGGACGGCGGCCGATCAGCTCGAGCGTGCTCCGTACCCTTTCTCCGCACCGGCGTTGCCGTCGACACGACTGACGGGCGGCGCTACTACGTGAACAGCGCCGCGCCTGAGGAGCTCGCCGCGGCCGTGAGCCGCCTCGCGGGCGAAGGCAGGTCCTCGTGAGCGACGAACGCCGGCGCAGGCGACGGCAGCGGCGGGAACAGCGCCGTCGTGATCGCGGTCAGAGCTTCGAGAACGTCGGGCCGGTCGAGTTCCCCGGCATGTTCGGGTGGCTGCAGCGCCGTCAGCGCCTCTTCTACGCCCTCGGCATCATCGTGCTCGTCGTGAGCCTTGGGGCCGTCTTCTTCGGCGGGCAAGTCGGCCCGACGGGTCCGACCGCCAGTCCCGAGGCCACGACAGAAGCAACCGAGGACTCCTCGGACGTAGCGGCCGACGACGCCGAAGACAGTGAGGACACCACGAGCGACTCGGCCGAGGCGACCGGGACGCCGGACGACGCAGCAGATGCCACCGAGACTCCCGACGAAGAGTCGACGGATCGCCGCACGTACAGCGCGCCACCCCCCATGACCATCGACCCTGAAGGCGCGTACGAGGCGGTGATCCGCACTGAGAAGGGGAACGTGCGCATCGAGTTACTCGCGGCTGACGCGCCGGGCTACGTGAACAACTTCGTGTTCCTCGCCCGAGACGGCTTCTACGACGGCATCACGTTCCACCGCGTCATTCCGGGCTTCGTGGCGCAGGCCGGCGATCCGACGGGGACGGGGTTCAATTCGTCCGGCTACGACCTGGTTGAGGAGTTGAACGACCTGCCGTTCGATGAGGGCGTGCTCTCGATGGCGAAGGGTGGCAACGACGTCAGTGGGTCACAGTTCTTCATTACGCTCGCACCCACGCCGCACCTCGAGCCTGCCGGCTTCACGGTCTTCGGGCGTGTGATTGAGGGGCTCGGCGTGTTGCGCACGCTGACGCCGCGCGATCCCTCGGCGCCCGGTCAGCCGCCCGGCGACCGCATCCTCGGCATCGACATCATCGAGGGCGGCGAGTAGCGGCCGACACCTGCTCCGTCGTCAGTTCTTGTTCGCAGCGGCCACGCGTTCGGCGTAGACCATGATGCCGAGCGACGGCACGAATGCGGCGAACGCCACGAGCGACGGCAGTACCAACCCGCCCAGCAGCAGCAGCAGCCCGATCGCGAGCGCGAACGACATGCCGAGGATCGACCCGATCCGG
Source organism: Dehalococcoidia bacterium (assembly GCA_965208885.1). GTDB lineage: Bacteria > Chloroflexota > Dehalococcoidia > UBA2979 > UBA2979 > VXMT01. The sequence continues at coordinate 260,107 of CBDBPS010000001.1, read as the reverse complement.
GCCACGAGCACGTATGGGGGCAGGTTTTCTTGCATGACCTCGCGAGCGTAGCAAGGGTGCGGACCGGCCTCAACGGGCGCGGCCGCCCTCGCCTGTCGAATCGATGGTAGGTGGGTGGTTGGTCGGGGTGCGCAGACTTGAACTGCGGGCCTCTGCGTCCCAAACGCAGCGCTCTACCAGGCTGAGCTACACCCCGAAAGCAGGCCTCGATCCCACTGATCCGACGCTACGGCGGGCAGTACTCGCACGTCAACGGCTCGCTCCGGCGATAGCCGCACGCGTGGCACTCCCAGAGCTGGATACCGCCGACCGTGCCGGTGCGGCCGTGCTCGTGCTCCACGAGCAGCGCCGAGGCGCATCGAGGGCAGCGGCCGGCCTCGAGCGACCTGCGGAGGCGGTCGCGCTCAGCCCAGCGCCACAGCGTCGTGGCCACGGCGAGCGCGACCACCAGGCCGCCCGCGGTGGCCGCTTCGCCTGCGCCCAGGCGATGCATGATGCGGAACGCGGCCAGGAACCACGCACCGGCTGCGAAGGCGATCGGCAGCAGCCACGGGAGGATCCCGGAGGCGCGAGTCATCAGTCGCGTCGCTGCGCCGCGCCCACGATCTCGTCCAGGCGCGTTACGCCCTCGGCCTCACACCATGCGCGCAGCTCGTCGAGCACGCGCCACGGCGTCTCGGGATCTCGGAACGTCGCGGTCCCGACCTGCACGGCGCTGGCCCCGGCCATCAGGAACTCGACGGCGTCCTGCCCCGTCGACACCCCGCCGGCGGCGAGGATGGGCAGCGACGTCACCGATGCCGCGAGGTAGACGTGGCGTAGCGCGACCGGCTTCAGCGCGGGGCCGGAGAGGCCCCCGAACACCGTCGCGATCACCGGGCGACGGCGCACCGTGTCGATCGCCATCGCCGGAATCGTGTTGACGAGCGAGATCGCGTCGGCGCCCGCGTCCTCCACGGCTTCGACGAACGGGCGGGGGTCGGAGACGGCGGGCGTGAGCTTCACCGCGAACGGCAGTGACGTGTGATAGCGCACCTCCGCCGTCACCTCGGCGGTGAGGTCGCAGTCCTGGCCGAACTCGATCCCGCCCGACTCGACGTTTGGGCAGGAGACGTTGACCTCGAGCGCTGCGACGCCAGGCACGCCGTCGAGCCGCTCGGCAAGCACGCCGTACTCGCGCACGGTGTAGCCCATGATGTTGACGACCACGGGCACGTCCCAGCGCGCCCACACAGGCGCGACCTCGCTGATGAGCGCGCCGACGCCGATGTTCTGGAAGCCGATCGAGTTGATCATGCCCGCGGGGGTCTCGACGATGCGCGGCTGCGGGTTGCCCTGGCGCGAGCGCAGCGTCGTGCCCTTGGAGACGAGCCCGCCGAGCGCGTCGAGGTCGAAACGGCGGGCGAACTCGAGACCGTTCGAGAACGTGCCGGACGCCGTCATGACGGGGTTGCGCATCAGCAACTCCTGCTTGGCGTTCCGGCCGATCACGACGCTGAGGTCAGGGTCCACCGCGCGATCCTCCTGACGTCATGATAGCCCGGCGCTGTCGATGACCGCGCCGGATGGCAGACACGCAAGGACGGCGCCCGAAGGCGCCGTCCCCGTGACCGCCCGGTTGGAGCGGGTTAGTTCGTGACGACCTCGTCGGACAGGCGCACCTCGGAGGGACGCGGCATGCTGCGGAGACCGGAGCCGGGGGAATTGCGAAGCGTGTTCGTCTGTTCCCACATCACGCTCTCGTTGGCGTTCGCGAAGTCGCGGTGCTCGCCGCAACGCTTGCAGACGCCTGGGCTCGTGCGGCCGTTCGGAGGTTCGATCACCCAGTGGTGGGTGCAAACCGCGACAGCCGGAGTGCTCGCCTCGATTACAGTTGCCATCGTTCATCCCTTTCTTCGACGCCGATGCAGGCCCTCCAAGCCTGCCGGAGACGCCATCCATAGCAATTCGACCTGCGGTGGGATCGCAGTGCAGGCGGAAGACCTGCGAGCCAAACTATAGCGGTGCAAAATGTACTGCGTCAAGCTTAAAGCCATTAAATGGTTGTAAACCGCGGTAAAGCGCCGACGACCGGTCCGGGAACCGCCCAGGCACGTTCCGAACGGAGCAGATCCACGAATCAACATGCATCGCGACCGCTCCATACGCTTCCAACACCGGGTCAATCGAGGGTTTTTCGATCCACCCGGCGCATACTGCCCACATCAGGTACAACGCATATGACGCCTCGATGGTTTCCTTGTCGGGGCGGAAACCGCGAACATACACGCAGGTGAGGATCCACCGTGGCTGACGAACAGACCGTCCTGACCGCCCTGGCCGGCGTCCGCGACCCCGAACTCCACCGCGATATCGTCTCGCTCAACATGGTGCGAGACGTCACTGTCGAGGGCAGCACGGCGTCGTTCCGCCTCGTGCTGACGACACCGGCGTGCCCGCTGCGCGAGCAGATCGACACCGACGTACGCCAGGCCCTCGGTCGCGTCGAGGGCATCGACGACATCGACATCGAGTGGGACGCAGAGGTGCGCGGCCAGGCGGGCCGCGAAGGCGGTCCCGAGCCGGTGCCGGGCGTGCGCAACATCATCGCCGTCGCCTCGAACAAGGGCGGCGTCGGCAAGTCCACCGTCTCGGTCAACCTTGCGGTCGCGCTGTCGAAGCTCGGCGCGCGCGTCGGCCTGGTCGACGCCGACATCACCGGGCCGAACATCCCCACGATGCTCGGCATCGAGGAAGGCGGCCTCGCCGAAGGCGAGGGCGGCATGCACACCATCGAGGCGTTCGGCGTCCGCGCCGCCTCGATCGGGTTTGTGCTCCCCAAGGGCACGCCCGTCGTGTGGCGCGGCCCGATGATCGGCTCCGGCGTGCGCCAGCTCATCGTCGATGTCGAGTGGGGCGAGCTCGACTACCTGATCGTCGACCTGCCGCCCGGCACCTCGGACGCCTCGATGTCGATGGCGCAGCAGGTGCCCGTGGCGGGCGCGGTGATCGTCGCCACGCCCCAGCGCGTGGCCGTCGAGGACGCGACGAAGGCGATCGGCATGTTCGACCGCCTGGGCGTGCCGATCTTCGGCATCGTCGAGAACATGACATCCGAGGTCTTCGGTCGCGGTGGTGCGCGCGAAGCTGCCGACGAGCTCGGGGTCGAGTTCCTCGGTGAGCTGCCGCTGGCGATGTCGATCCGGGAGTCCTCGGACGAAGGTCACCCGCTGGTCGACGCCCACCCTGAATCCCCAGAAGCTGCCGCGTTCATCGCGCTGGCAGAGCAAGTGGCGGCGCGCTGCTCGGTGCTGCAATACGCCGGAGACGCGCCGCTCGCAGTCTAGGAGGTCACGCTTGGCCCCCGACGAAGAGAAGCAAGAACCCGAGGGCGCCACGACGCGTCGACGCGGAACGCGCGGCGGTCGGGGTCGCGCCAAGGCCGACGGCGATGGCGACAGCGTGCTCAACGACCCACGCATCGCCGGGCGCCGCCCCGCCAATCCGCCCGCCGAGGATGCGCCGGCCGAGGAGCCCGCGAAGCCGGCGCCACGCCGCAGGGCCTCCTCGACCCGCCGGACAGCGGCGAAGGCCGAGCCGGCCGAAGCGGAGCAGGCTGAGACCAAGCCCGCACCTCGCCGCCGCCGTGGCGCGGCCGCCGCCGAAGCCGCCGAGCCCGAGCAGGCGGAGGCGAAGCCCGCTCCTCGCCGCCGAAGGAGCGCCGCAGCAGCTGCCGCGGCCGAGCCGGCCGAGCCCGAGCCGGCCGAAAAGAAACCGGCGACGCGTCGCCGCCGCGGCGCTGCGGCCGCGGAGCCTGCCGAGGCCGAACAGGCCGAGGCGACGCCCGCGCCTCGCCGTCGGCGCAGCGCAGCTTCGGCCGCCGCAGCCGAGGCGGCCCCCGTCGACACCGCGGCGCTCGCGGCGCAGCTGGAGGCAGTGAGCGCCGCGCTCGAACAGCAGACGAAGGCGCTCGACGCGCTACGAGACCAGCAGGAGCGTGCGAGCCGCAAGCTGCGGCTGGGCGTGTTCGTCGACGTGCCGAACCTCATCTATGGCGCGGAGCGGGGCGAGGGCGGGCCCGCGGGCTCCTCGGTGCACATGGGCAAGCTGCTCGACTACCTCAGCGATGGCCGCGAGCTGATTCGCGCGACGGCGTACTCGCCGGTCTCGGACGACCCGGCGGAGCCGGTCGAGCAGCAGCGCTTCGTCGCCCCATTCGTACCGCACGACTACCGCATCGTGACGAAGCCGCTCAAGCGCTTCGCCGACGGCTCGATCAAGGGCAACTTCGATGTCGAGATGGCTATCGACATGGTCACGATGGCGGAACGCCTCGACGTGGTCGCGCTCGTCTCCGGTGACGCGGACTTCTCGAGCGTGGTGGAGCTGCTCCAGAGCCGCGGCGTACGCGTCGAGGTGATCGCGTTCAGCGGCAGCACCTCGATCGAGATGCGCGCCCTGGCCGACTACTACGTCGACGTGGGGACGGTGATGGACCGGGTGGGCGCTTAGCGCGACGCCCCGGGTGTTGATGGTGATGCAGCCAACACCCGCGGCTGGATTCAGCCTGGTCAGACGATAGGCCAGAGGCGGCCGTGATCACTATCGCGGGCTTCCCGAATGATGATCCATGTAGGGGCAGGCAGAGGGCCAACACCGAGGGCGCGCCGCTTTTCAGCGAACGTCGAGAACGCGTGCACACGCTCGTCCGTGTCACCCGTCTCCGCGATCTTCATCACGCGCTCCCACTCCTTCTGGAGTTCCGCGAGGACGCGGGGATCGGGCGGAACGGGCAGTTGCCTCTCCTCACCCGTGGGTGCCGGCTCGGACCTTGCCATGCTTCTCCCCCACGTCCATCGTAGCGGCGTGGAGCCATGGGGTCAGGCTTCGTCGCCCGACTCTTCGTCCCAGTCGTCACCGTCGTCGTAGCCGAGCTCGTCGCCCGGGAACGTCGCGTGGCGGACGCCGCCGCCGCCGCTCCCGGCGAGGGCCACGCCGCCGACGATGGCCGCGAGGAACGCGCCGCCCATCAACCCGGCTCCCGCGCCGAAGATCCAGCCGAAGATCACGGGCTCGGGCGCGAGCACGATCCCGCCGATCCAGGCGCCTGCCACGAGCCCGCCGAAGACGGGTATGTACAGCCGGAACACGTTCCCGATCATCGCGTCATTCGCATCGCTCGGCGTCGCATCAGTAGATGTCCCGCAGGTCGAACATGGGACCGTCGGTGCAGACGAGCTTGACGCCGCCGCGACGGGGGAACACGGCGCAGCCGTAGCAGATGCCCATCCCACAGGCCATGCCTTCTTCGAGGAGTCCCTGTACGGGCTTGCGCAGCCCGGAGCGGCGCACCACGCCGAACAGCGCCTCGAACATTGCGTTCGGGCCGCAGGCGAAGGCCTGGTCGGCCCACGGCAGCAGGCGCTCGAACGGCTTCGTCACGAGCCCGTGCTCACCGAGCGAGCCGTCCTCGGTCGCCACGACGACCTCGACGGCCTCGGGCAGGAGCCGGGGCGGGAAGATCGCCGCCTCGGAGGAGCCCCCGAGGAGGAACGTCACCGCGCGCCCCTCCTCGACGAAGCGGTCGGCGAGCCACACGAGGGGCGCACAGCCGATGCCGCCCGCGACGAGCAGCATGTGGCTGACGCGCGCACGCGGCTCGTAGCCGCGCCCGAGCGGGCCCACGACGCGTACGGCGTCGCCCGGTGAGCGGCGCGCGAGCCAGTCAGTCCCGCGCCCGACCACGTCGAAGAGCAGCGCGAACTCGGGCCCTGACGGGCCCTCGCGGACACGGTGGAAGGAGAAGGCGCGGCCGAGCAGGGGATCGAGGTCCTCGCCGGCGTACGCCATGACGAACTGCCCTGGCGTGGCGTGGCGCAGCCCCTCGGGCATCGTCGTCCACAGCACGTGGGTCTGCCCGTACAGGCGGGCCGACTCGGTGACCTCGACGTGGATGCTGCGCACGTGGCTACGGTACCACCGCGCCGTAGAGCAACCCGGCCGCACCGGCTGCGGCGAGCCAGGCGTACGAGGGCACCCAGCCACGCAGCAGCACCACCCCGCTCGCCAGCACGAGCACGACGTTGAGCACGTCGAGGTCGAGCTCGAGCAGCAGCACCAGCGCCGCTCCGGCGATCGCGCCGAACACCGCGGCGGCCACGGCGTCGAGGAACGCCGTCGCGTTGGGCGAGTCGGAGAGCCGGTTGAGCACGTGGCCGAGCGACATCGCGAAGACGAAGGCGGGAGCGAACACGGCCGCCGTCGCGAGTATCGCGCCCCACCAGCCCGCAGCGGCGTAGCCGACGAACGTCGCCGTCGTCACGATCGGGCCGGGCGTCGACTGGCCGATGGCGATGCCGTCGAGGAACTGGCCGTCGGTGACCCAGCCCTGCGCGACCGCGTCGGGCTGCAGCAGCGGGATCATCACGTAGCCGCCGCCGAACAGGAGCGCGCCCGTCTTGAGGTGGATGAGCGCGATCGCGAGCGCGTCCGGCGCATTCCACGCGACCATCTGGAAGCCGTGCGGCGCCATCGGCAGCGCGGGCAACGCGGCGAGCAGCTTCGTCCACCCCGCCCAGCGCACGAGCAGGGCGAGCAAGCCGGCGCCGAGCAGCACGAATAGCACCCACGGCGCGGCGAGCACGGCGACGGCGAACGCCGCGGCGGCGAGGACCATCGGCATCGGCCCGCGGATCGCTGGGCGGCGCAGCCGCCACGCAGCAAGCGCGACGAGCACGACGATGGCCGGGCGGATGCCGGTCAGGAAGTCGTCGACGCGCGGGGTGGTGCCCCACTCGAAGTACGCCCACGACAGGACGCCCACCATGATCGCGGCCGGCACGATGAACGCGAAGCCGGAGAGCAGTCCGCCTGCGATGCCCTTGCGTCGATGGCCGAGGTGGATGGCCATCTCCGTCGAGTTCGGCCCCGGCACGAGGTTCGTCGCGGCCAGAGCGCGCGAGAACGACTCGCTCGACAGCCACTTACGGCGGCGGACGTACTCGTCCTCCATCATCGCGATGTGCGCGACCGGTCCGCCGAAGGCGAGGACGCCGAGCCGGAGGAAGGTGCTCAGGACCTCGAAGAACGAGCCTCGGGCGCCCGTCGTCTCGTCGTTCATGCCGGCTGCGCCTCCAGCGCGGGGAGCAGGAGCGAGCGTACTGCATCGAGGTCTGCACAGATGTGGGTCGCGCCCGCGGTGCGCATCTGCTCGGGGGTGCGGATGACCGTGAGCCCGATGACGGTGGCTACGCCCGCAGCCGACGCCGCGCTCATGTCCGCCTCGGTGTCACCGATGGACACGGTGCGCGCCGGGTCGGCGTCGAGCGCGTTCAGCGCGTATTGCACCGGCACCGGCGAGGGCTTCATCTCGGGCGTCGTGTCGCGGCCGACGACCACGCCGAAGTGGTCGGTCCATTCGAGGTGTGCGAGCAGGTCGTGCGCTCCGGTCTCGATCTTCGAGGTGACGATGCCCATCGGCACGCCCGTCGGCACGAGGGCTGCAAGGAGCGCCTCGGCGCCCGGCAGGGGACGCGAGCGCGACATGTACTCGCCGTAGTAGCGGGGGAGGTAGTCCGCGTAGATGCGGTCGGCCTCCGCGAGGTCGACGCCGGTCGCGGCCTGGATCACCTCCTGCATGCGCGGGCCGAAGTGAGGCATCAGGGCCTCGACGGTCGTCTCGTGGCCGAAGCCCGCGAGGGTGTCGACGAGCGCCTCGGCGATCACGGTCATCGAGTCGGCAAGGGTGCCATCGAGGTCGAACAGGATCGCGTCGGGGGGGTTGGGGAGAGGGGTCGCTGTCGTCCCGGACTGCATCGGCCTCCCCTTTACGGCTACTCCGGGTCCCCGTCGCGGTACGCGGCGAGTGGTCGCACGCTATATGACCCCGGAGCTGTTAACGGCTGGATCGCGGCACGCGCCGTGTCGAGCGAGGTGAAGCACGGGATGCGCATCTCGGTCGCGGCGCGGCGGATGTGGAAGCCGTCGCGCATGTGCGACGGACGGCCACCCTCGAGCGTGTTGATCACCGCGCCGACGGTGCCGTCGTTGATGACGTCGACCACGTTGGGGTGGCCCTCGGAGAGCCGCTTGGTGACGAACTCGACGGGCAGCCCGAGTCCTTCGACGAGCGCCGCGGTGCCCTCGGTCGCGTACAGCTTGCAGCCGTGCTCGTGCAGGAGGTGGATGAGCGGCAACGCCTCTGCCTTCGTGCGGTTCGCGAGCGACAGCAGGAACGTCGTCTTGTGCTCGACCGCGACGCTCGAGGCGATCGCGGCCTTGCGGATGGCCGCGTCGAAGGTGTGGTCGACCCCCATCACCTCGCCGGTCGACTTCATCTCGGGGCCGAGGAACGTGTCGACGCCGATGAGCTTGGACATGGAGAAGACCGGCGCCTTCACCGCCACGAGGTTGCGGTCGGGATAGAGCCCGCCCTTGTAGCCCTGATCGATGATCGACTCGCCGAGCATCACGTGGACGGCGAGTGGGACGAGCGGGATGCCGGTGACCTTCGAGATGAACGGCACGGTCCGCGACGACCGAGGGTTGACCTCGATAACGAACACGCCCGGCCCCGCCGGGTCCGCGTCGGGCGCGATCACGTACTGCACGTTCATCAGCCCGCGCACGTCGAGGGCCAGCGCCATGCGCGTCGTGTAGTCGACGATCGCGTCGCGCTGCTCCTCGGTAATGCTCTGCGGCGGGTAGACCGCCATCGAGTCGCCCGAGTGCACGCCCGCGCGCTCGATGTGCTCCATGATGCCAGGGATGAGCACCGACTCGCCGTCGCAGACCGCGTCGACCTCGATCTCGAGGCCCTCGAGGTACTTGTCGATGAGCACGGGGCCGGAGCGCTCGGCGAGCGCGGCGCCGAAGTAGCGCACGAGTTCGTTGGCGTCCTGCACCACCTCCATCGCGCGGCCGCCCAGCACGTACGAGGGCCGCACGAGCACCGGGTACCCGATGGCCTCGGCGGTGGGGAGCGCCTCGTCAAGCGTGCGGACGGCGGAGCCCGGCGGCTGCGGGATGCCGAGCGCGGAGATCAACCCCTCGAAGCGCCCGCGGTCCTCCGCGAGGTCGATCGACTCGGCCGAGGAGCCGGCGATGGGCAGCGCTGCGCGCTGCAGCCCGGCTGCGAGGTTGACCGCGGTCTGGCCGCCGAACTGGACGATCGAGGGGGGCGCCTCCGCGCCGCCGGCCTCGTTGTCGAGCAGGTCGCGCACGGCCTCCTCGTCGAGCGGCTCGAAGTAGAGCCGGTCCGAGGTGTCGAAGTCAGTCGAGACGGTCTCGGGGTTGGAGTTGGCGAGGATCGACTGCACGCCCGCGGCCTGCAGGGCGCGGGCCGCCTGGACGGAGCAGTAGTCGAACTCGATGCCCTGGCCGATACGGATCGGCCCCGATCCCACAACGAGCATGCGCTCGCGGCCGGGCTCCGGGATGGCGTCGTTCTCGACCTCGTAGGTCGAGTAGAAGTAGGGCGTAACGGCCTCGAACTCCGCGGCGCAGGTGTCGACCATCTTGTAGACGGGGCGCAGATCCCACTCCTCGCGGAGCGCGCGCACCTGGTCGGGCAGCCGGTCGGCGAGTGTGCCGATGATCGCGTCGCCGAACCCGGCGCGCTTCGCCTCGCGCAGCAGGTCGGGCGTGAGGTCCTCGGACAGCAACCGCCGTTCGAGCGCGACGATGCGGCCCAGGCGCTCGAGGAACCATGGGTCGACGCCCGTGCGGCGAGCGAGGTCGATCGGGTCGATGTCGCGCCGCAGCGCGGCGAGCAGGCCCCACAGGCGCTCGTCAGTGGCGGGGAACTCCTCCGGGAAGTTGTCCACCCATTCGGGGTCCTCCCAGAGGATCGAGCGCCCGCCCATCTCCAGGGAGCGCACGGCCTTCTGCAGGGCTGCCTCGAAGGTGCGGTCGATCGCCATCACCTCGCCCGTAGCCTTCATCTGCGTGCCGAGCGTGCGGTCGCCGAAGGCGAACTTGTCGAACGGCCAGCGCGGGATCTTCACCACGCAGTAGTCGAGCGCGGGCTCGAATGCGGCCGTCGTGCGGCCGGTGACCGAGTTCGTGATCTCATCGAGGCGCTTGCCGGCGGCGATTTTCGCCGCGACCCGCGCGATCGGGTAGCCAGTCGCCTTCGACGCCAGCGCCGAGGAACGCGAGACGCGCGGGTTGACCTCGATCACGTGGTACTCGAGAGCGTCCGCGGTCTCCTCGCCCGGCCATGCCGTGATGTCCGGGCGCGGGGCGAGCGCGAACTGCACGTTGCAGCCGCCCTCGATGCCGAGTGCGCGGATGATCTTGAGCGCGCTCGTGCGGAGCATCTGGTAGTCGCGGTCGGAGAGCGTCTGCGAGGGGGCCACGACGATCGAGTCGCCGGTGTGCACGCCCATCGGGTCCAGGTTCTCCATGTTGCAGATCGTCACGCAGGTGTCGGCGCCGTCGCGCATCACCTCGTACTCGAGTTCCTTCCACCCGAGGAGGCAGCGCTCGACCAACACCTGCGTGATAGGTGACGCGGCGAGGCCGCCGTGCACGATCCGCTCGTACTCCTCCTCGGTGTACGCGATGCCGCCCCCGGTCCCTCCGAGGGTGTAGGCGGGCCGGACCACGAGGGGCAGGCCGATGCGGTCGCGCGCCGCGACCGCCTGCTCCCAGGTCTCGACAATCTCGGACTCCGGTGACGGCTCACCGATCTCGTCGAGCAGGGCGCGGAAGTGCGCGCGGTCCTCCGCGAGCTCGATCGACTCGAGCGGAGTGCCGAGCAGCCGGACGTTGTAGCGGTCCAGGATGCCCGCCTCGGCGAGCTCGACCGCGAGGTTGAGCCCGGTCTGGCCGCCGAGCGTCGGCAGCAGGCTGTCGGGGCGCTCGGCCTCGATGATGCGTTCGAGGACCTCGACGGTCAGGGGCTCGATATAGACGACGTCGGCGATGTCCTCGTCGGTCATGATCGTGGCCGGGTTGGAGTTGACGAGGACGGAGTAGATGCCCTCTTCGCGCATCGCCTTGCAGGCCTGGGTGCCGGCGTAGTCGAACTCCGCGGCCTGACCGATGACGATCGGGCCGCTGCCGATGATCAGGACCTTGCGCGGGCGTTCCCCGCGCGAGTCATCTCCACTCGCGGACATGCTGTCGGGCGCCTCGTCGGACGTGGGACGCGCGCGGCCAGGCTCGCTCAGTTGTGGTAGCCCTTTCGATAGTCCTTGCCGAGCATGCTGATCTCGGCCACGACGTCGATGTTCGGGTAATGCACCTCGGGGTCAGGCGCGATGCGGCCCATCTTGATATGGCTGACGGGATACGTGCCGAAGTCCGCGTGGAGGTACGGCATGACCGCGTCGATGATGGCGGCGCGGTCACCGCCGTCGACGAGGTAGGCGATGGGGATGTCTGGCGCGAAGTCGTCTCCGGGGCCGGTCTTGATGCCCTTCTCCTTGAACACCTGCTGCGCCTTCGGGACGCCGATCCCGATCTGACGCCGCACCTCGCGCAGCGCGTAGCCGTCGTCGACGCCGAGGTAGACGGCCGCCTCGCGCGCGGATACGCCGGCGACGTGCAGCGAGAACGGCTCGACGCGGTGCACGCGCGGTGCGGCGTTCACGTAGAACGTCTCCACCTGCGACCAGTAGATGTCGACTGCGCGCAGGAAGCCGAGCTGCAGGAACTTCATGTGCAGGAACTCGGGCGGCGGCAGGTCCACGCCGGGCAGTCCGTCGAGGGCGGCTCGCAGCGGCTCGATCTGCTCGATGAGCTCGGCGTAGTCCAGGCCGACCGGCTGGAAGAAGCTGATCTCCGGCCGCCAGCCGTAGGATTCCTCGCCCCAGGTCTCCCAGTAGTCGCCGGGGGAGCCGCTGGCGGAGGTGAAGCTGGCCCAGTCGGCCTCGCGCCGCTGCGCGTACTCCTTCGCTGCGTCTGCGGGGGCTAGCGAACTCGTGTCAGTCGTCACTGGTTACTCCTGCTCCAGCGGCAGCTCGAAGTGAGCGCCGGGATTCGTGAATGGGACCATCCCGCCGATGGCGGAGAGGTAGGACAGCGCCGGCTCGTTCCCCTCGGGGAGCTGGCCGCGGATGTTGCGGTAGCCGAACTCGCGCGCGAACGCGAGCGCCCGCTCGGCGAGGAGCGTGGCGTACCCCTTGCGACGCTCGTCCAGGCGCACCCAGGCGCCGTAGAAGCACTCCTCGGGGTTCTCCTCGAGCGGGTCGATGATCCCGAAGCCGAGTACACGGGTGTCATCGTCGACGGCGAAGATCGCGCCGCGGTCACCCATGCGCTCCTGCCACGCGACCACCTCGTCGGGGGTCATGGGGCCGTCGAGGGCGACAGGGACGCCCTCGCCCAGCACTTCGGAGATGATGTCTGAGATCTGGCCGGCGTCTTCTGGAGTCGCACGGCGCACAGCTGGACTCATGAGCTTGCATCCTTGTTGCGCACGCTATCGAGGAATCGGTCGAACAGGAACTCCGTGTCGTGCGGGCCCGGTGAGGCCTCGGAGTGATACTGGATGGTGAACAATGGTAGCTCACGGTGCTGCATACCCTCGACGGTCCCGTCGTTGAGGTGCACCTGCGATACCTCCACCGCCGTGTCCAGCCCGTCCGGGTCGACCGCGTACCCGTGGTTCTGTGACGTAATGTAAACGCGTCCGGTCACCTCGTCGCGTACCGGGTGGTTCGCGCCGCGGTGCCCGAACTTGAGCTTGAACGTCGAGGCGCCGAAGAGCCGCCCCAGCACCTGGTGGCCGAGGCAGATCCCCATCAGCGGCGTCCGCCCCGCCAGCCCGCGCGCCGACTGCACGACATGGTCGAGCAGCATCGGGTCGCCGGGCCCAGGCGACAGCAGCACGCCGTCTGGTCCGAGCGACAGGATGTCCTCGGCGCCGGTGTCGTGAGGGACCGCGGTGACGCGGCACCCGCGGTAGTTGAGGTGGCGCATGATGTTGCGCTTCACGCCCAGGTCGACCACGACGATGTGCGGGGCGTCGTCGGGCACGAGGCGTCCGGACGCGCCGTTGAACTCGTAGGCGGAGTCGGTGGATACCTCTGCTACATAATCCTCGGTGCCGTACATGGGCTCGGCGCGCAGGCGCGCCAGCGCCTCGGACGCCGACTCGTCGCGCGTGATGGTGCCCATCACCACACCGTGCGACCGCAGGTGGCGCGTCAGCGCGCGTGTGTCGATGCCGGCAATGCAGGGGATGCCCGCCGACTCCAGGTACGCGCCGAGTGTCTGCGTGCTACGCCAGCGCGAGGGCAGGTCCGTCAACTCTCGCACGACGAAGCCGCGCACCTGGATGCGCTCGCTCTCGTCGTCGGTGTCGTTGATGCCGTAGTTGCCCTGGATCGGGTAGGTCATGGTGAGGATCTGGCCGCCGTACGAGGGGTCGGTGAGGGCCTCCTGGTAGCCGGTCATCGAGGTGTTGAAGACCACCTCGCCAGTCGCGCGCACGTCGGCGCCGTGGCCCTCGCCCTCGAAGACGCGGCCGTCGGCCAGCACCAGTCGCGCGCGTGGGAGTGTGCTCATGACGCACCTACGGGGCGGCGCGCGAACCGTCCCTGCCCAACCCGGTACACGGTGCGCTCTTCGTCTCGCCAGTGAGCACCAGCCGGGTGGTTGATCGCGGCACATCTCAGATTGTGGCGGACCGTCTTGGGGCTGAGGCCGGGATAGTTGCGCTCGAACCACTGGACCACGTCTTGTGACTCGAACGCGTCCGGCATCTGGGCGATCGCGTCCTGGATCAGCTCCCGCACGGACCGGTCGTAGATCGGCGTCATACGGCCACACCCGCCAGCGCATGCACCACGCGCCCCTCGCAGACCGTCCCGACGACCTGACCGCGCAGCGTGCGACCGGCGAGTGGCGTGTTCCTGCCCATCGACGCGAACTCGTCGGGGTCCACGGTCCACTCGGCGTCGGGGTCGAGCAGGACGACGTCGCCGAGCGCGCCCGGTGAGAGCGTGCCGAGACCCTCAAGGCCCGTGCGCTGGTCCAGTCCCCACGCGCCGACCGGGCCCGATGTGAGCCGCTCGATGAGCATCGGCAGCGAGATGCGGCCCTCGTGCACGAGGCTCATCGACGCGCCGAACGCGGTTTCGAGGCCGCTGATACCGGCTGCGGCGAGGTCGAACTCGATCTCCTTGTCCGACTCCGCGTGCGGCGCATGGTCCGTGGCGATGGCGTCGATGACCCCGTCACGGAGCGCCTCGACGCACGCGTCGACGTCGTGTTGCTCGCGGAGCGGCGGGTTCACCTTCGCGTTCGTGTGGTACGCGATCTCGCGGTACCCGGAGCCGTTGCCGTTGGCGGCTCCGCTCGCGCCGAACCCCACCTCCTCGTGCGTGAGCGTGAGGTGGTGGGGCGTCACCTCGGCGGTGACGTGCGCGCCGCGCTCCCGCGCCGCACGGATGAGCGCGACGGAGCCCGCCGTCGAGACGTGCTGGATGTGCAGGTGCGCGTTCGCCAGCTCGGCCAGCGCGATGTCGCGAGCGACCAGCGTCTCCTCGGCGCTCGAGGGGCGGCCGCGCAGCCCGAGCCGGGCCGCGACCCAGCCCTCGTGCATGTGGCCCTCGAAGACGAGCGCCGGATCCTCGCAGTGCTGGACGATCGGCAGCCCGAAGCGCGTCGCGTACTCGAGCGCGTGGCGCATCAGCCGCGCGTCGGCGACGGCGTCGCCGTCGTCGGTGAGCCCGACGACCCCCGCCTGCGCCAGTTCGCCCGCCGGCGCCAGCTCGGCGCCGGCGCGGCCGCTCGTGATACAGCCGAGAGGCAGGACGCGCACGCTCGCGGAGCGCTCGGCCTCGCGTAGCACGGACTCGACGGCCGAACGGCGGTCGAGGGGTGGGTCGGTGTTGGGCATCGCACAGACGGTCGTGAAGCCGCCGCGTGCGGCGGCGGCCGTGCCCGTCGCGATCGTCTCTTTGTACTCGAACCCCGGCTCGCGGAGATGCACGTGCAGGTCCACGAACCCTGGCGCCACGACCATTCCGGTGGCGTCGATGCGGTCCGCCTCGACGACGGCATCGCCCTCGCCAGGCCCGACGCGCGCCACGCGCCCGTCGACGATGACCACGTCGGCGACGCCGTCGCGGCCGAGCGCCGGGTCGATCACCCGGCCGTTGTGGATTGCGAGGGTGCTCACGATGCACCCCCCTCGCCGGTGGCTACGCCCGTGCTGTCGGCTCCGAGGGCGAGTAGCGAGAGCAGCGCCATGCGCACCGCGACGCCGTTGGTGACCTGCTGCTCGATGATCGAGTGCTGGCCGGCGGCCACGTCGCGGGCGATCTCGATGCCCTCGTTCTTCGGGCCGGGGTGCATGAGCAGGTGGTCGGGGTGAGCGCGAGCGAGGCGCTCGGCCGTCACCTGGTAGTGCAGCGCGTACTCGTGCAGCGAGGGCAGCAGGCCGCCCTCCTGTCGCTCGCTCTGCAGCCGCAGCGCCATGACGACGTCGGCGCCCTCGATCGCGCGCTCGATGTCGGTCTCGATCTGCACGGGCGGCAGCGCTTGCTGCGCGTGCTCGGGGCGCTGGCTCGCGTCGAGGCCGGTCGGCAGCAGCGTCGGCGGGCCGCACACCACCACGTCGGCGCCGAGGGCCGTGAGGCCCCACAGGTCGGAGCGCGCGACACGCGAGTGCGAGACGTCGCCGATCATCGCGACGCGCTTCCCGGTGAGGTCGCCGAAGTGCGAGCGCATCGTGTAGAGGTCGAGCAGCGCCTGCGTCGGGTGAGCGTGCGCGCCGTCGCCGGCGTTCACGATCGAGGCGTTGGTGTGGCGCGCGGCCAGGTAGGGTGCGCCCGATGATGCGTGGCGCATCACGATGCTGTCCGCACCCATCGCGCGCAGCGTCCGCACGGTGTCGATGAGTGACTCGCCCTTCTGCACCGCCGAGGTGGCGACGGTCAGGCTGATCACGTCGGCGCCGAGCACCTTGCCGGCCAGCTCGAACGAGGCGCGCGTACGCGTCGAGGGTTCGTAGAACAGGTTGACGACGGTGTGCCCTCGCAGCGCCGGGACGCGCGCGATGCGCCGCGCCAGCACCTCCTGCATGCGGTCTGCGAGGTCGAGCACGGTCAGGATCTCGTCGGTCGTGAAGTCGTCGAGGTCGAGCACGTGGCGGTGCTGCCACGTCGACGCGGCTGCCTCCGGCGTCGCCTCAGCGATGTCGTCGCCCGTCGCGGGGTCGGGCGCGTCGGTCACGCTAGCTCGCGCCGTATCGGTGGTTTCGGTGGTCATGGTCGATCACCTCCCGGGATGACGACCACGGCGTCGCGGCCGTCGTCTTCCTCGAGGAGCACCTGCACCTGGTCGTTCTGCGTCGTGGGGATGTTCTTGCCCACGATGTCGGCGCGGATCGGCAGCTCACGGTGGCCGCGGTCGATCAGGACCGCGAGGCGCACGAGGTGCGGCCGGCCGAAGTCGTTGAGCGAGTCGAGCGCGGCCCGCACGGTGCGACCCGTGAAGAGCACATCGTCGACGAGCACCAGGTGTTGTCCCTCGATGTCGGGGAGGTCGCTGGGTTGAGGCGCGGTCCGCAGGCCGCGCGATGCGAGGTCGTCACGGTGGAGTGTCACGTCGAGGCGGCCGATCGGCACGCGCACCCCCTCGAACTCCTCGATGAACGCGGCGAGCCGCTCGGCGATGGTGACGCCGCGGCGCTGCACGCCGACGAGCACGAGGTGGTCGACGCCGCCGTTGCGCTCGACGATCTCGTGCGCGAGGCGCTGCATGGTACGGCGGATGCCGGGCGCGTCCAGGACCGGGCCGGGAGCGGTGCCTACGGCGTCACTGGCAGGAGAGTGCTCAGTCATGCCCGGCCGCCCTGGCGGTGTGTCCGGTGAGGTGTCATGGGTAAAAAAAACCTCCCGCCGATGGGGAGGAGATCAGCGTCTACGCCGTCAGGCGCAAAGAACGTCGGTACGAGTCCTTGCGTCATGGCCTGCGTCCTTCCCGGCCTCGCGGGACCGGCTTAAAGACCGCGCGTCTGTCGCGAGTGAGGATAGCACCGGCTTTCACAAGGGGCCAAGTGCCCGGTGTGCTCCACCCGAGCCAGAACCCCGGCCACTGGGTTACTTCATTGAGTGATCTCCTCCGCCGCGAGGTGTAGCCAAAGCCGCGAGAGCAAATACTCAGCGATCGCGCGAGCTTGCCCGATCGCGAGCTGTGCCTCAGTGGCACCGGCCTCGAAGCTTCCATCGGGGTCAGCCTCGTCATGCGTTCCGATGGCAGAGGTCCACCCCCAGAAGCCAACGTTAGGTGTGGTGATTGAACGGTGAGTCGCGTCGTCCACCAGTCCAGCGTCCCTCAACGTGCTCATGGCATCACCAAACCTTCGCTTCCGAGGGGCCTTGCCGATAACGTTTGCGATCTCAGTAGCCAGTCGCTCGATGGCTCGCCTACAGCAGTGGATCGCGTCATCGTATGCTCCTCCTGCGAGGTATGACTCCGCCTCTTCCAAGTGTGACAGGAAGCCCTCGAGGCCTGCCTCGTTGGCTTGATCGGCGAGCGAATCGATCACCAAGGGGCCAGCTTCGAGTGCCGAGATTTCTTGCTCGATCTCACCCATCGCCCTCTGGAGAGACGCTGCCGACAGGGCGCGCGTTTCGAAGAAGCGTTGGCGGTACTGAGGTCCGAGTCCACCGATTCCGTTGTGAAAGAAAGAGCCGAGGTGCGGCACGCTCTGAAGCAGAAAGCCGTAGACCAGAAGCGGCTCGGAGCGACCGAATTGCTCTCTCACCGCAATGGGATCACCAAGGCGATCGGCTATTCTCGGGTAAAGTCGATTAAGCGCCGAGCGTAGTTCGTCGAACCGAGCAATCTCCTCGACTGTTATCTCTTGCTTAGGGAAAGACTCCAGAGTGAACTCAGTCAAGTCCCGCCACTTCGTGTCGAAGGTACGGACGAACTCGAGCTCTTGGCGTAGCTCGGTGAGCTGGGAGGCGGTAGATCGTCGCGTGGGCATTCGGGGCGAGAGGGACCTTACAACTAGTCGGTGTCGCGCTGCTGGCGGAGGAAGCGCTCGAGCTCGTCGACCATGTCCGCGGCGTCCGGGAGCTCCGCCGGCGGCTCCTCGTCGGCCTCGGCCTCCTCATCGAGTTGCTCCTCGATGCGGCGGGCGTAGTCGACCATCTCGGGGTTCTTGGCGATCTCGGCCCCTACCTGGGCGTCGAAGCGCGCCGCGAAGACCTCGAGGTCGTGGAGGCTCAGGTCGAGACTGAGCGATTCGTTGAGCTGCTCGAGCAGCGCGAGTGCGCCCTTGGGGTTGGGCGACGCATTGACATAATGCGGTACGTTGGCCCACATCGACGCGGTCTTGAGACCCTCATCGCGTAAGCGGTTGTTGACCACGCCGACGATGCCCGTGGGGCCCTCGTAACCGCCCACGCGCGGCTCCGGGAGGCCGAGCTGTGCACGGAAGTCCGCGTCCTCGGACGACCCGCTGACAGCGATCGGCCGGGCGTGGCTCGCCTCGGCGAGCAGCGCGCCGAGCGTGACGACGTGCCCGACGTCGAAGGTCTTGCAGAACTCGACGATCGCGTCGCTGTACGTGTGCCACTGGAGGTGCGGCTCGATGCCGAGCATGACGATGATGTCCGCGTCAGTGCCCGCTCGCTGGTGCGGCGAGAACTCGTTCTTCGGCCAGTCGAGGACGCGCTCGCCGTTCTCCAGGCGCACGCGTGGGCGCGCCTGCGTGAAGTCGTAGAACGTCTCGGGGTCGATGTGCGCGATGGTCTTGGACCGCCAGCGCCGCAGCATAAAGCGCAGCGCCCCGGTCGCCGACTCGCCTGCGTCGTTCCACCCGGACCACGCCGCGAGGAGGATAGGGCGGTCGAGCTCAGGCTGTTCTTCGATCAGCAGTTCGTCCACGACCCCAGCATAGCCGCTCACCCCCCGGCGCGCACCGCGAGGGGCACGCCGGGGAGCGGGCCTGGCTTAGCAGCGCGTCGGCAGGCTCACGACCACCGGGCCGGGGCCGACTGAGGTGCCGCGCGAGATCTCGGTCTGTACCTCGATCTCCACGAGGTGCTCGCCATCCTCGACCCACTTGCGCTTCACCGTGCCGGACGTGACGGCCGACTCGCCGACGGTGTTGAAGATGCGCATGCGGAACGGGCCGGTCTTCTTGAAGCGACCGCCGAGGCCGATGTACTCGCGCACCGCACGCTCCCACCACGACTGGATGAAGCCGTTGTTGGCGTACATGTCGGGCGCGCCGGTCGCGATCGAGACCGGCGTGTTGTGGTGGATCTGGTTGAAGTCGCGGTTCGCCCCGGCCTCGACGACCAGGCGGGCGATGGTCAGGTTGATGGCGACCGGCGGGATCGCGTCGCCTTCTTGCACGTCCTCCCAGTAGCGCTGCTGCGACCAGTCGACGGCCGGCGGGTCGCCGGGCTCGACGTTGCGGATCGCAATCAGGTCCTCCTCGGGCGAGTCGTCCGCGGCATCGGCCTCGGCAGCGGGCGCCGAGGAGCCGTTGGTGGGGGCCTCGAGGGGGACGTAGGAGTAGCCGCCGTTGCGCAGCAACGCGACGCGCACGCCGTCCTGGTTGACGACCTCGCGCTCCCAGACCATGAACGCGCCACGCCCGACGCGCGTCTCGCGCGGTACGCACGAAAGCAGCGTGCGGCCACGGACCGTCAGGCGGTCACCGACCACGGCAGGCTCGAAGTACTCGATCTCGATGTCGGTCGCGAAGGCCGCCGTGGTGTCGGGTACCGGGGGCTCCGGCATCTCCCCGGCGCGCTCGCGCGGGATGTCGACGTGTGGGTGCGCCTGCGGATAGCGGCTGCCCAGGCCTGGGCGCCACAGTCCGGCATCGAGCCACGTCGACGAGATGCCGGCGACCGGCGCCAGGACGTTGCGATAGCCGTGCTGCTTCGCGGCATCGGCGTCGTAGTGCAATGGGCAGTCGAGCTCGAGCGGCTCGAGGAATTTCCGCACCGCGCCCAACTCGATCTGGTCGAGGGCCGTACTCGTGACGCCGCCGGAGAAGTCACCGCCGACCGCCTCGATCGTGCCCTGCCATGCTGCCTGCCAGTCGTCTGCCATGGTTGCGTCCTCTCAGTCGTGCTCGTGATGGTGCGCTCTTCGTAACGACGGCGAGGCCGGGTGTCAACGCACGAGGCCTTCTGCGTACCTCCGTAGATTGGCCCTTGGGTGTCACGCTGGTAGCGTCGGAGGGCGCCACTCCCACCGGCGTAGGGCACATCCGCACACGGCTGCGCAGGTCGACGAGAGCCAGCCGGGCGCAGGCCAAACTTCACGCTGACGTTAACCACATGCCGCTACACATGGGCGTGCCGACTCGGACCGCGGATGGGAGATTCGATGCTGCTTCGGCTGAGCGCGTGGTGCTTTGGCAACCCACGCAAGACGGTGGCCGCCTGGGTCGTGGTGCTCATCGCCGCGTTTGCTGCGGCAGGGGCCGCGGGTCCCTCGTTCCTGGCTGAGCTGCAGGCGCCGGAGTCCGATAGCCGCCGCGGCTTCGATGCGCTCGAGGAGCACTTCGGCGGCCTCGGCAGCGGCCTCAGCGGCTCCATCGTCTTCTACTCCGAGGCGGGCGTGGACGCTCCGGCGGTGCGCGCCGCCATGGAGGAGATGTTCGAGGACGTCGCCTCGCACGAGGGCGTCACGGTCTCGAATCCGTACCAGGTGACGATCCCCATCCCGGAGACGCCACCGCAGCATGCCCCACACCTGCCCCATGCGCCGGGCCGCCCACAGGTCAGCGCGGACGGCCTCGTCGCGTTCGCGCGTATCGACCTCGACCCGGATCTCGACTTCAACGACTCGTCTGCCCTCGGCGCTGCGTTCATCGAGGTGATCCCGGAGGTCCCCGGTCTACAGGTCGAGATTGGCGGCGAGGCGCTGAGCGAGTTCGAGCCGCCGCAGTCCGAGTTCATCGGCCTCGCCTTCGCCATCGTTGTGCTCATCGTGGCGTTCGGATCGGTGATGGCGATGGGGCTGCCGCTTGCCGTGGCGGTGGCGGGTGTCGGCGTTGGGCTCGCGGTGACCGTGGTGCTGTCCAACGTCCTCGCTATCCCCGAGTTCGCGACCACGATCGGGGCGATGGTCGGGATCGGCGTTGGCATCGACTACGCGCTCTTCATCGTGACCCGCTACCGCGACGGCCTGGCCGAGGACGGCGGGGTGGAGCCCTCTGCGTTCGCTGCCTTCGACACGGCCGGGCGGGCCGTGATCTTCGCCGGGTTCACGGTGGTGATCTCGCTCCTCGGGATGCTGTTGATGGGGCTGCCGTTCATCACGGGCCTCGCGGTCGCCGCAGCGATCACCGTCGCGGCGACGATGGTCGCTTCTGTCACGCTCCTGCCGGCGCTGATGGCGTTCGCGCGTGACCGGATCGAGATCACACGCTGGCGCGGGCTCATCGCCGCCGGGTGCGTGGCGCTGGCGCTGCTCGGGCTCGGGCTGGGGTTCCGGCCGCTGCTGCTCGGCGTGCCGCTCGCACTGCTGGTGCTCCTTGCGGGGTTCGTGGTGCGGCCGCTGCGGGCGATCGTGCCGAGGCGACCTCGCACCCCACTCAAGCAGACGGCGGCCTACCGCTGGAGCCGCCTGGTGCAGGCGCACCCCTGGATTGCGCTCATGGTCGGCGTGGCGCTGCTGGTCGCGATGGCGGCGCCGGCCCGATCACTGCAACTCGGCTTCGCCGACGACGGCAACTTCCCCGAGGGCACGACGACGCGTCGCGCCTACGAGCTGCTCGCGGACGGTTTCGGGCCGGGCTTCAACGGCCCGCTGCTCATCACCGCCGAGGTCCAGGACGCGCAGGATCGCGCCGCCGTGGGGTCGCTCATCGCCGCGCTGGGTGAGGCGGAGGGCGTGGTGTCGGTCAACGGCCCGCTCCCGAACAACCTGCAGGATCCTGCGAAGGCGTCCGCGTACATGGTGCAGGTGTTCCCGGCGACGTCGCCGCAGGACCCGGTGACCGCCGCACTGGTGGACCGGCTGCGCGCCGACGTGATCCCGGAGGCCGTGGCTGGGAGCACACTGGAGGTGAGCGTCACCGGCATCGTCGGGCTGGGCGTCGACTTCACGGACTACCTTGAGGGCCGCACGCCGGTGTTCTTCGGGGCTGTGCTCGTGCTCTCGTTCATCCTGCTGATGATCGTGTTCCGGTCCGTGCTGGTCCCGATCAAGGCAGTGGTGATGAACCTGCTATCCATCGCCGCCGCTTACGGCATCGTGGTCCTGGTGTTCCAGGAGGGCTGGTTGGGCTCGGTGATCGGCGTCGACGCCGGGCCCATCGAGCCGTTCATCCCGATGATGCTGTTCGCCATCGTCTTCGGGCTCTCGATGGACTACGAGGTCTTCCTGCTCTCCCGGGTGCGCGAGGAGTACGACCGCAGCGGTGACGCGTTCACCTCGGTGGCGGACGGACTCGCCTCGACGGCACGGGTCATCACGGCTGCCGCGGCGATCATGGTGGTGGTCTTCGGGAGCTTTGTGTTCGAGGACAACCGTGCGATCAAGATGTTCGGGCTCGGCCTGGCGGTCGCGGTGTTCCTCGACGCCACGATCGTGCGCCTGCTGCTGGTGCCGGCGGCGATGGAGCTGCTGGGCAAGCGCAACTGGTGGGTGCCGGGCTGGCTCGATCGCGTGCTGCCACGCCTTACCATCGAGCAAGTGCGCGAGCTGGAACCTGTCTCCGTGGGTGCGGGAAGCCACGGGGGCTTACCGGAACACGACTAGACGTAACCTGGCGTACGCGGCGGTGTACTTAACGTAACTCTGATTTACACGACGTAAGAGTCGTAGACCGGGTCCGGGAAGCCTCCGCGAGTCCTCCGGAGCCGACGCCACCGGGGCGGTGCGTCCAGCGGCACCCGCCGAGTGCCCGCAGTTGCGAACCCGCGAGGGTAGTGACAAGAGCGCGAATTACTTTCTTTATATATGGCACAACTGCCGATTCACGTGTACATTAATTCGCGGCGGGGACGAGCTGGCGAGCCGTTCCATGTGCGACCGTGTCCTGCTCTCTGGCACCCCTTTCTCTCACCCTGTACGAGCGTGTTCACCCCGTGCGCGTCGCGATGACCGCTGCACGTCGAGGTCGGCCGAGCCCTCGTGCGTCTGGCGAGGCGCCCCATGACCCGCCGGCGCCTGCTCGTCCACGCGGCTCTTGCGCTGCTCGTCGTCGCGACCGTGTCCGTGCGCGGAGTGGCGCCGGCAGAGGCGCAGTCCACGGCCCCGACGCTCCAGTCAGCATGGGTCGACGGCGTCACGCTCAAACTCATCTATAGCAGGGGGCTCAACGGTGGCTCGGAGCCCGCGGGGACGGACTACGCGGTCTCCGTAGGTGGCTCTGCTCGGGCGGTGGATGACGTGTCCGTCGACCGCCCGAGGGTCACGCTGACGCTCAGCTCAGCCGCCGTGGCGGGTGACACCGTGCTGGTGAGCTACACGCCGGGCACCAACCCGGTAGAGGGCTTGAGCGGCAACAACGTCGCGTCCCTCACCAACAAGTCTGTCGCGAACTACACCGACCTTTGCGAGAACGGGACCGTCATCGCGGACCACGCCGATCACCCGGAACTCGTCGCGGACTGCAACCTGCTCTGGGGTATGTATGAGACGATCGAAGGTGATAGCAGTACCCGCAAGTTGCTCAACTGGAACGGGACGAACGGCCTCTCGTCGTGGGATGGCATCACCATCGGCAATGTCGGTGACCCGCCCAAGAAGCGCGTGACGAAGCTCATCCTGGAGGCTCACGACGGCAGTAAAGCGTTGACAGGGAGACTACCGGGCGCACTCGGGAGCCTCACCGGGCTGGTGCAAATCACGATCCATTACCACCAGATAGGCGGCCAGATCCCGCCCGAGCTCGGCGACCTCCCACGTCTCGTAACGCTGAAGCTCTCATATAACAACCTCTCGAGTCGGATCCCGTCGGAGATCGGGAAACTCAAAGATACGTTGCAGCACCTGGATCTGGGCGGGAACAACCTGGGAGGCGACATACCGTCGGAGATATGGGAGCTCACCGAGCTCCGTACGCTCCGCCTCCACGCGAACCGGAACAAAGACGGCGGGCCCGGGCTGACGGGGACCATTCCCGCTGAGGTCAAGAACCTGACCAAGCTCCAGTTGCTGTACCTGCATGGGAACAGGTTCTCGGGGAGCATCCCTCCCGAGATCGCACAGCTCTCTGAGGTGTACTCGCTGTCCCTTTATAAGAATGGATTCAGCGGCGGCATTCCGCCTGCCCTGGGCAATATGCCGAAGCTGCAGGACTTGGATCTCAGGGACAACCTGCTCACGGGAACCATCCCGATGTCGCTCGAACGCCTGCTGCCCGAGCTGAACACCCTGAACCTGGGCGGCAACAACCTCACGGGCTGCATTCCCGCCCGCCTGCTTGAAGTCACGACGAATGACCTCCAGTACCTGGTCGATGAAGGCCTGATGCCCCTGTGCGGGTCGAACGCCAACTCGTCACCCACGATCTCGTCGGCGACTGTCAACGGCGACATGCTCGTGCTGACCTACGGCGAGACCCTCGATGCTGGTTCGAGGCCCGCCGCTGGCGACTACACGGTCTCGGTGAATGGCTCGACGACCGAGGTCACCGTAAGCAGCGTGGCCCTGAGCGGCTCGAGGATCACGCTGACCCTGAGTTCTGCCGTGGTGGCCGGCGATGTCGTGCTCGTGAACTACACGCGGGGCACCAACCCCGTGCAGGACTCCGGCGGCGCGCGGGCCGCGAACCTGGTCGACTACGCGGTCACGAACAACACGCCGCCAGACCCGCCCGTCTACAACGACGACGGCGTCGTGGACGGCGACACGCTCACCCTGACCTACGACGAAGCCCTCGACGAAGACTCGACACCCTCGACGAGCGTGTACACGGTGACCGCCGACAGCACTACCACGCATACCGTCAGCCTGGTCGAGATCAGCGGCGCGACGGTCACGCTCACCCTCGCGACGCCGGTCCAGGGCGGCCAGACGGTCCGCCTCAGCTACGACCCCTCGCAGGCCACGGACCCGCTACAGGACGAGTCCGGCGAGGACGCCGCGCAGCTCACGAACGAGCTCATCGACAACATCACCGACATGCCGCCGATGCTCGACGACGCCGAGGTGGACGGCGACACACTCACGCTGACCTACAACGAGCCCCTCGACGACACCTCGGATCCGGCAGTCGCGGCCTACACCGTGACGGTGGACACCGTGGATCGTGGCGTGACCAGCGCTGTGATCGACGGCTCAACCGTGACTATGACCCTCGCGTCCGCGGTCGTCGGCGGCGAGACGGTGCTCGTGAGCTACGACTCCTCGCAGGCGACGAACGACGTGCAGGACGAGGACAGTACGGCAGCCGCAGACTTCACCGACGAAGTGGTGACGAACATCACCAACAACGCCCCGGTGTTCACTACCACCTCGTTCACCATCGCCGAGAACACGCAGTCGGTCGGGACGGTCGCGGCCGACGACGTGGACACGCAGGACAGCGTCCGCGGCTACCTGCTCAAGGAGGCCGATCCCCTCGACGACGGTCAGATGTTCAGTATCACCAACGGAGGCGTGCTGGCCTTTAAGCTGACGGCCGGCGCGGACTACGAGCACTCAGGCGCTGTAGGCGGCGGCGACACGTACAGCGCGACCATCATGGCGACGAGCGGCACCGGCACGCGTGAACGAATGTCAGAACTCCACACGGTGACGATCACGATCACGAACGCCGAGGAGGACGGCCGCCTGCTCTTCTCCTCGGAGCAGCCACAGGTGGGCACGGCGCTCCAGGCCACGGTCGATGACCCCGACGGTAGCGAGAGCATCACGACGTGGACGTGGGAGATCTCCCCCGACCAGAACACCTGGACGGCGCTGACGCACCAGACCACGCAGGGCAGCCTCTCGGCGTCGTATGCACCCGTTGCGGTGGACGTGGGCAAGTACATCCGCGTCACAGCCGACTACACCGACGCGGTTCCGGGCGCTGACCAGGTCCAGCGGACGCTCACCAACACGGTCCGCGCCGAGCCCTCGAGTAATGCTGCTCCCACGTTCCCATCGACCGAGACGGGACAGCGCAGCATTCCCGAGAACACCGCGCCGAACGTCAACATCGGGCACCCCGTCACGGCTACCGACGCGGACAGCGACCTGCTGACGTACAGCCTCGGGGGCGCCGACGCGGACTCCTTCGAGATCGTCACGCTGACCGGCCAGCTGCGGACGCTGGCTCCGCTCGACTTCGAGACGAAGGACACCTACACGGTGACGGTGATCGCGAAGGACCCATCGCTGGCGATGGCCGAGATCACCGTGACCATCACCGTGACCGATATCGAGCCCGAGGACTGGGCGAACCCGGAGGACGGCGGTGGCGAGGGCGGCGGGTTCACTCCCATCATCGGGGGCGGGGGCGGGGGCGGCGGCACGCCGAGGCCCAGTGACGAGGACTTCGAGTGGAACGTGACGGGCGACTTCGACCTCGCCCCGGGCAACGACGAGCCGACCGGCCTGTGGGGCGACCACGTCACGCTGTGGGTCGGCCAGAACGGGAGCGGTGCGGAGGACAGCATCTTCGCCTACGACCTCTGGACCAGGCAGCACGACGCCGACCTCGACCTCGAACTGCACGAGACGAACCGTGCTCCGCGTGGCATCTGGTCCGAGGGCGAGACGATGTGGGTCTCCGACAGCGGCCAGGACCACCTCTTCGCGTACGCCATGGACGACGGCGCACGCGTCGAGGATCGCGAGTTCGCGCTGAACTCCAACAACGGAGATGCCCGCGGCATCTGGTCAGACGGGACCACCCTGTGGGTGATCGACAGCGGCGACGACAGCCTGTTCACGTATGACCTCGCGACCGGTCGGCACATCGGCGAGTGGGACCTGCACTCGGACAACGGCAACCCGCAGGGCATCTGGTCAGACGGGGTCGCCATCTGGGTGTCGGACGACGGCGCGCGCAAGATCTTCTCGTACCACCGGCGCGGGCAGGGTCTCGTGCGCGTCGCGGACGAGGACTTCGACGAGCTCCAGACTGCCGGTAACAACAGCCCACGCGGCATCTGGTCCGATGGTGAGCTGATGTACGTCGTCGACGCGAACGACGACAAGGTCTACACGTACAACATGCCGGACGCGATCGACACGCGCCTCGCGTCGCTCACGCTGAGCCAGGTCGATATCGGCGCGTTCGCGAGCTACCGCATGGAATACACGGGCGTCCCGGACGCCGGCGCGACGGAGACCACCGTCGAGGCAGTGCCGGTGCATCACCGCGCCGCGGTCTCGATCGAGCCGCCCGACGCGCTGGGCAACACCGACGGGCACCAGGCGTTGCTGCCCGGCGATCCGCTGGTCACCGTGACCGTCCGCTCCGGTGACCGCACGCGGACCCGCGACTACACGGTGCAAATAGTGAGCAGCGTGCCCGCGCCCGAGGAGTGCTTCCGCGGGCTGGTGAACTTCCGCTTCAGCCTTGTGACGTTCCGGGGCGGCACCGTGGACGACCTGCGGGACTGCGCCGAGCAGCACAACCTCCTCGCACTCTACGTCCACGAGGATGGCAGGTGGGTCAGCATGATCATCGGCGCGCCGGCGTACGTGAACCGGGCCTTTGAGGAGTTCTTCGCCGACGATGTCCCGCCCCGGACGCCGATGATCGTGCAGCGCAACTGGGCGCGGCCGCAGAGCGTCTTCACGAACCGACGCGCTCCCGCACAGGTCCAGACCCAGCCACCAGTCGCACCGTCCGAGGACTGCCTGCGCGGCTTCGTCGACTACCGCTTCAGCCTCGTGACATACGAGGGTGGCACCATACCGGACCTCAAGGCCTGCGCGGAGCACCACAACGTCCTCGCGCTCTACGTGACGGAGGGCAGCGAGTGGTTCTCGCTCATCATCGGCGCGCCGGAGTTAGTGAACCGAGACTTCGTGGAGCTGTTCGCCGCCGGCGTCCCGGCGCTGACGCCGATGGTCGCCCAACTCAACTTGCCGAGGCCGCAATCCGTGTTCACGCGCCCTCGCACGCCAGTCGAACCAACCCCGGCCGAGTCGGCTTCCCGAGTGGAGACGACTACCGAGGAAGAGACGCCCGCTCTCGACGAAGAGACCGTCGTCACCGAGGCCTCTGCGGTGACGGCCCCGGTTGCGACCGCGGATGTCATCGCGAATACGGGCGGCGACGGTGTCGCGCTCCGCGACGACTGCGCCGCTGGTGCACGCATCCCCGGCGTCGCCGGGTGGCGTGACGGAACAGTTGTCGAGCTGCTCGGCGAGGGACGCGGGCGCTGCGACGGCTGGCTGTGGGTCCAGGCCGACGACGCCACCTCGTGGGTGCGCGAGCAGTACGTGGATCGCGTCAGCGAGGACTCGGCAATGCCTCTGGCGGCGACCGGGTGGGCCATAGGGAACACAGGCGGTGACGGCGTCTCACACCGCGACGCATGCGCGGTCGGCGCACGCCTTGCAGAGGTGGGCGGCTGGGCCGACGGCGTCGCGGTCGATCTCATCGCGGAGGGCCGTGGGCCCTGCGCCGGCTGGCTGTGGGTGGAGTCCGGGAACGTCATCTCATGGGTGGACGAGCAGTACATCGTCGAGGCGACAGAGCTTCCGGAGCCGGCTGCCGAGCAGCAGGCCGAGGAAACACCCGAGGCCGTCCAGGAGGAAGAAACCGCCCAGGAGGAAGACGTCGTCGAGGAATCAGAGCCCGCACCCGCAACTGAGACCACCGAGGATGAGCAGCCCACGCCGGAGACGAGTGACGACGAATCAGAGCAGACAGAAGCGGTAGCCGCCACTACAGCGGAGCCCGCGCTGGAAGGCGAGTGGGTCATCGCCAACACGGGCGGTCACGGCGTCTCGCACCGCACTGCCTGCCGGGACGACGCGCGGGTCTCAGACGTCGGCGGCTGGCCGGACGGCACCGAGGTCGAGTTGATCGAGGAGGGCACCGGGAACTGCGCCGACTGGGTGCGGGTCCGCGCGAACGGCATCACCTCGTGGGTCCGCAACCTCTACGTCGTCAGCTCCACGGCCGACTCACAGTCGATGGTCGGATCGCGCTGGATCATCGGGAACACCGACGGCGAGGGCGTCTCGCACCGCGAGGACTGCATCGACGACGCCCGGGTTGCTGCGACCGGCGGCTGGCCCGACGGGACGGTTGTCACGGCAAGCGCAGCCGGCGAGGGCCAGTGCGCCGGGTGGCTGTGGGTCGAGGCGGCCGACGGCGTGACCTCGTGGGTGCGCGAGGAGTACCTCGTCGAGTCGCTGGGGCCCGCGTTCCCGCGGACCGGGGGCGGCCCGTTCGAGTAAGCGGAAGAGAGTCGGGCTACACGTGGGTGGGGGACATCAGCGCTGGCTCCCCGACGTGGACTCGAACCACGAACCTAGCGGTTAACAGCCGCTCGCTCTACCGATTGAGCTATCGGGGATAGCTTCATCAAGTGTGGCCGACGAGGGGGACGCGGGCAAGACGCGGGCCCCGCCGACACGGGCCCGGGACGCTCCGAATCAGCTCGCGGTGAAGTTCGGCGTGCGACGCTCCGCCATCGCTTGAACGCCCTCGCGGAAGTCGTTCGTCTGGCGTAGCCAGTCCTGCTCGACCAGCTCGTGGTCCGTGGCCTCGCGGAACGCCTCGGCGAGGCCCCGACGCATCGTGCGGCGGATCGACCGCACCGCCAGCGGCGCCGACATGGCGATCTCCTCGGCCATCTCGCGCGCCCTGGCGCGCAGCTCCTCGAGGGGCACGAGGGCGTCGCAGAGCCCGATCTCCAGCGCCTCCTCGGCGCGCACGCGGCGGCCGGTGTAGAGCAGGTCGAGCGCCTTCTGCGGGCCGACGACCCTCGGCAGGGTGGCGGTGAGGCCGAAACCATGGTGGAAGCCCAAGCGCGAGAAGTTCGACGCGAACCGCGCCTCGGGCGCGGCGACGCGGAAGTCCGCGGTCAGGGCGAGCCCGAGGCCGCCGCCGATCGCGGCGCCCTGGATGGCCGCAACGACGGGCGTCTCGGCCTCCATCATCCGCGCGCCCTGGGCGTAGAGGTGCGGGTTGCCGGTGAGGCGTGGCGCCTCGGCCTCGGGCGCCGGGTCGCCGCCCAGGGCGGCGCCGGCGCAGAACGAGCGCCCCTCGGCGGCGAGGATGATGGCGCGGACGTCCGGCTCCTGGTCGAGCGCGTGGTAGGCGTCCGCGATGGCGCGCACGAGCTCGACGTCGAGGAAGTTGTGCGGCGGGCGGTGCATCTCAACGGTCGCGATGTGACCGTCGATCTCGACCGAGACCTCGTGGGACGGGTTGGCTACGGGCATGCGTCCTCCTCGCGCGCCGCGCCACCGTACCGAGCCTCTTCGGGAGCGTCGAGCGCGAGGACAGTAGCGCGCCCGGCGTGTTCCACTGGATCGCGACGCGGCGCGCGGTCGCGCACACCGGAGCCCACCATCGACGCTTCACTCACCCTCGAAACGCCCGAAGCCGGCGTGGTCGCCACACGCGACGACATCCGCAACGTCGCCATCATCGCCCACGTCGACCACGGCAAGACGACGCTCATCGACGCGCTGTTGCAGCAGTCCGGGCAGCTCAGCCGTCACGCCGACCCGCCCGAGCGCGTCATGGACTCGAACGAGTTGGAGCGCGAAAAGGGCATCACGATCCTCGCCAAGAACACGGCCGTGCGCGTGGGCGACGTGAAGGTGAACATCATCGACACTCCCGGCCACGCCGACTTCGGCGGCGAGGTGGAGCGCGGCCTGACGATGGCCGACGGCGCGCTGCTACTCGTCGACGCGAGCGAGGGGCCGCTGCCGCAGACGCGCTTCGTGCTCCGCAAGGCGCTCGAGCGCGAGCTGCCGATCATTCTCGTCATCAACAAGGTCGACCGCTCCGACGCGCGCATCGCCGAGGTGGTCGACGAGGTCTACGAGCTGTTCCTGGATCTCGACGCGACCGAGGCGCAGATCGACTTCCCCATCGTCTACTGCGTGGCGCGCGACGGCGTCGCCTCGTTCGACCCCGCCACGCGGGGGACTGACCTGCGCCCGCTCGTCGACCTGCTGCTCTCGCACATCCCCGCACCGACGTACGAGGCCGGCCATGTGCTGCAGGCGCTGGTGACGAACCTGGACGCCTCGCCGTACGTGGGGCGGCTCGCGCTGTGCCGGGTGGTGCAGGGCACGCTGCGGCGCGGCAAGCAGGTGGCGTGGTGCCGGCGCGACGGCTCGGTCGAGCGCGCGACGCTCAGCCAGCTCTACGTCACCGAGGGCCTCGAACGCATCGACGCCGATGAGGCGGGTCCCGGCGAGATCGCCGCCATCGCGGGGATCGACGAGATCACGATCGGCGAGACGCTGGCCGACCTCGAGCACCCGGAGCCGCTGCCGCTCATCACCGTCGACGAGCCGAGCCTCTCGATGCTGATCGGGACGAACACCTCGCCGCTGGGGGGCCGCGAGGGGACGCAGCTCACGGCGCGCATCCTCAAGAACCGCCTCGACGCCGAGCTGGTCGGCAACGTCTCGCTGCGCGTACAGGACTCGGAGCGGCCGGACGCGTGGATCGTGCAGGGACGCGGCGAGCTCCAGCTCGCCATCCTCGTCGAGACGCTGCGTCGTGAGGGCTTCGAGCTCACCGTCGGCCGCCCCGAGGTCGTCACGCGTCAGATCGACGGCCGCCTCCACGAGCCCGTCGAGGCGTTGAGCGTGGACATCCCCGAGGAGTACCTCGGGATCGTCACCCAGCTGCTCGCGCTGCGGCGCGGGCGCGTCACGCAGACGGTGAACCACGGCAGCGGCCGCATCCGCATCGACTACGTCGTGCCGTCGCGCGGGCTGATCGGATTCCACACCGAGTTCCTGACGGAGACGCGCGGGACGGGCATCGCGCATCACGTGTTCCATGACTACGAGCCGTGGCACGGCGACCTCCGCAACCGGCCGACAGGGAGCCTCGTCGCCGACCGCCGAGGCGCGACGACGATGTACGCGCTGCTCAACCTGCAGGAGCGCGGCTCGCTGTTCTTCGGGCCGGGTACCGAGGTCTACGAGGGCATGGTCGTCGGTGAGCACTCGCGGTCCGGTGACCTCGACGTGAACCCGACGAAGGAGAAGAAGCTCACCAACATGCGCGCGGCGGCGGCCGACCAGACCGAGAAGCTCGCCCCGCCCCGCATGCTCTCGCTGGAGATGGCGATCGAGCTGCTCCGGCCCGACGAGTGCCTCGAGGTGACACCGCACTCGCTGCGACCCCGCAAGGTGGTGCTCGACCGCACGAAGCGTGCCCGCGCCGCATCGCGGAAGGCGGCCCGGGACTAGGCCTCAAGGGGCCGGAGCCGCTACGCGCCGAGCGCCGCGAGGATCCGCTCCTGCTCCGCCGGGTCGTCGCTCTCAACCTCGACGCGGTGGAGCGTGATCCCTGCCTCCACCTGCTGCGCCAGCCGGTCGCGCGCCTCGGCGAGGTCGGACGTCACGAACCAGCACGACTGTTGCATGTCGGGAGGAATGGTCTCAGCGGCCGCGCCGCGGCCGCCCGCGCGCCACGCCTCGCGCACGGAGTCCACGAGGTCCTCGTGGCCGAGCCGGGTGAAGTGGCGGGCGTAGAAGTCGCCCATGCGCGCGATGTAGTACGCGAGCTGACCCCTCGCGACACCCCGGGCTCGGTCCACGTCGTCGGTCACGACGAGTGCGCCGGGCGAGCGCACATTGAACTCGCGCCCCGATGCCTCGGCGTCGTCGGGGCGATGGTCGCGCACGAACTGCGTCAGCTCCGGCATCGCCTCGAGGGGCGTCCACAGCGGCAGCCATCCGTCGGCGATCTCGGCTGTCTGCCGCAGGCTCCGAGGCAGCAGCGAGGCGATGTAGATGGGGACGTCAGCGCGTGGTGGCTGGAACGCGAGACGCATCCCGCCCCCGGCGCTCACCTCGGCACCCTCGTAGTCGAGGGGCTCCCCGGCGAAGACGGCGCGGATGATGCTGACGTAGTCGGCGGTGCGAGCCACGGGCCTGTGGAACGGTGTGCCGTGGAGGGTCTCGATGACTCCGGCCGCGCTGCTCCCGAGCCCGACGATCGCGCGCCCGCCCGAGACCTCATCGAGGGTCGCGAAGTGCTGCGCGAGCGCTGCGGGTGTCCGCGAGAAGACGTTGACGATGGCCGTGCCGAGCTGGATCTGCTCGGTGCGCGCGGCGATGAGCACGAGGGTGGTAAACGCATCGCGCGCCCAGGCCTCCTCGACCCACACGGAGTGCACGCCGGCGCGGTCGGCCGCCTCGACCCTGCCGAGGACTGCCTCGCGCCCCGCGGCGAGGTCCTCCTGCCATGCGATGTTGAGCGCGAGCCGGTACGTCATGGGCGAGGTCTTCCCATCGTGGAGCGTCGAGGTGTCCAGGTGGCGTGAGGGAGTGGTCGCGCGCCGCGGCCC
The DNA here is from genome assembly GCA_965208885.1 of Dehalococcoidia bacterium. Lineage (GTDB taxonomy): Bacteria > Chloroflexota > Dehalococcoidia > UBA2979 > UBA2979 > VXMT01. The sequence goes on along the minus strand of CBDBPS010000001.1, from coordinate 226,739 downwards.
GGTAATCCCGGGCCGCGGCGCGGGAAGTGCTAGCGGTTCGCGGCCGCCGCGATGGCGCGGCCTGCGAACACCTGGGTCATCGCCTGCCGGTACGCCTCCGAGCCCGCGAGGTCCGCGTTGACGTCGTCGACGCTGGCGGCGCCGGCCGCCGCGGCGATGGCGTCATCGTCGAGCGAGGAGCCGGTCAGGGCATCCTCGACGGATCCGAGGCGCTGCGCGTGCGTCGAGGCGCCGGTGACGGCGACGCGAGCGCCCGTGCAGACGCCGCCGTCGACGTCGAGCGAGGCCGCCACGCCCACGATCGCGAAGTGCGAGGCGGGGTGGCGGAGCTTCGCATACGCCGCGTGCGACGGGGCGTCGAAGCTGACCGCGGTGATCATCTCGTCTTCCGCCAGGTCGACCTCGAAGAGGCCCTGGAAGAAGTCGCCCGCGGCGACGGTGCGGTCACCGCCGCTGCCGGTGATGTGGATCGTCGCATCGAGCGCCACGACCACGGCCGGCAGGTCGGCCGCCGGGTCCGCGTGGGCGAGGCTGCCGCCCAGCGTGCCGCGGTTACGGACCTGCTGGTCGCCGATCTCGCCCGCTGCCTCGGCGACAACGGGCGCCGACGCCATGAGCACCTCGTTGGACTCGATCTCGGCGTGCGTGGTGAGCGCGCCGATGGTGACGCGACCCCCGTCCTCGCTGACACCGGAGAGCCCGTCGACGCCGCTGATGTCGATCAGCAGCGTGGGCTCGGCCAGGCGCAGCTTCATGAGCGGCACCAGGCTGTGCCCGCCCGCGATGAAGCGGGCGTCACCGTCGTGCCCCTGCTTGAGCGCGATCGCCTCCGCGACGGAGCCGGCGCGCTGGTAGTCGAACGCTGCGGGGATCATGCGGCGCCTCCGTGGATGATGTTCCAGAGCTTCTCGGGCCGCAGCATCATGTCGACGTGCCGCACGCCGAACTCGCTGAGCGCGTCGGTGGCGGCGCTGACCAGGCTCGGCGTCGAGCCGATCGTGCCGGCCTCACCGATGCCCTTCACGCCCATCGGGTTGAGGGGCGAGGGGGTCACGGTGTGGTCGAGCTCGAAGCGCGGGAAGTCACGCGCGCGCGGGATCTGGTAGTCCATGAACGAGGCGGTGAGCAACTGCCCGCTGCCCTCGTCGTAGACCGCCTCCTCGGTCATCGCCTGACCGAAGCCCTGCGCGATGCCGCCGTGGATCTGCCCCGCGACGATGAGCGGGTTGATCACGTTGCCGCAGTCGTCGACGCCGACGAAGCGCTGCAGCTCGATCTCGCCCGTGTCACGGTCGATCTCGACCTGCGTGATGTAGCAGCCGAAGGGCCACGTAAAGCCCTCGGGCTCCCAGAACGCCTCTTCGCTCAGGCCCGGCTCGGTGTCCGGCGGGAGCGGGAGCGGGATGTAGGCAAAGCCGGCGACCTCGGCGAAGCCGACGCCGGTGTCCTCCTGCCCCTCCGGTCCGATCATCCCGTCGCGGAAGGAGAGGTCGGCGGGCTGGGTCTCGAGCATCTGCGCCGCGAACTTGCGCATCTTGTCCTTGACCTTGCCGCTCGCCATGAGCAGCGCGGTGCCGCCCACCACCTGCGAGCGGCTGCCGAAGGTGCCCGTGCCCTCGCGGACCTGCCCGGTGTCGCCGTGGATGATCGAGATGTCATCCATCGGGATGCCGAGGTCGTCGGCGAGCATCTGCGCGAACGTCGTCTCGTGGCCCTGGCCGTGAGACGACGCACCGCTGGTGGCGCGCACCTTGCCGTCGCGCTCCACGCTCACGCTCCCGTGCTCCCAGAGCCCGACGGTCGGCATCGCCGCGGAGGGGCCGAAGCCGCAGATCTCGGTGTAGAACGACATGCCGAGCCCGACGATGCGCCCCTCGGCGCGCGCTGCGTCGCGGTCCGCCTTCATCTGCTCCCAGCCTGCGTTCGCGAGTGCCTGGTCCAGCAGGCGCTCGTACTCACCGGAGTCGTAGACCATGCCGCCGGCGGTGGTGTACGGGAACTGGTCCGGCTGGATGAAGTTCACACGCCGCACGTCGGCGGGGTCCATCCCCAGCTCGGCCGCCAGCATGTCGATGGCGCGCTCGAGGAAGTAGATGCCCTCGGGCCGTCCGGCGCCGCGGTAGGCGTCGGTCGGCATCTTGTTGGTGAACACCTCGGTCAGCTCGGAACGCACGACGGGGATGTCGTAGACGCCGCTGATCATGAAGGCCACGAGGGTCGGGATCGCCGCCGTCAGCACCATCTCGTAGGCGCCGATGTCGGCGATGAGCCGCATCTTGATGGCCAGCACCTTGCCCTCGCCGGTAGCGGCGAGGTCGATGTAGCCGATCACGTCGCGGCCGTGGATCGTGGTCATGAACGCCTCTGAGCGGTCCTCGATCCACTTCACCGGCCGCCCCAGGTCGCGTGAGATCGCGGCCGCGGCGAAGTCCTCGCCGTAGACGTTGATCTTGCTGCCGAAGCCTCCGCCCACGTCCGGGGCGATCACGCGCACCTCGTGCTGGCCCATCCCGAGGATGGCCGCCAGCAGCGTGCGCGCGATGTGCGGGTTCTGCGTCGTCGACCAGGCGGTCAGTTCTTCCTTGCCCGGCTCGTAGTGCGCGACGATGCCGCGAGGCTCCATCGCGTTCGGGACCAGGCGCTGGTTCATCATGCGCTGCGAGATGACGACGTCGGCGCTCTCGAACGCGTCGTCGAGCGCCGAGTTGTCCTCGATCGCGCCCTCGGCGCTCACGCCCGTACCGGACGCCGCCAGCGGGACCGCGAGGTTGTTCTCGAAGTCGTCGTAGATGATGACGGGGTCGCCGGCCATCGCCCGCTCGGGGTCGATGACGGCCGGCAGCTCCTCGATGTCCACCTCGATCGCCGCTGCCGCGTCGGCGGCGAGGTAGCGGTCGGTCGCGACAACGACGGCGACGGGCTCGCCGACGTAGCGGACGCGCTCCGGCGCGACCGAGTGGTGGTCGGGCGCCGGGAACGGCGTGGCGACCGGCATCGGCGGCACCATGTCCGCGATCTGGGCGCCGGTGTAGACCGCCTCGACGCCTTCCATCGCCTCGGCGGCGCTGGTGTCGATCGAGCGGATGATGCCGTGCGCCACGTCGCTGCGCCGGAAGGCGAGGTGAAGCATGCCCGGCAGCTTCACGTCGTCGACGTAGGTGCCGTGGCCCTGCACGAGGCGCGGGTCCTCGCGTCGCCGGACGCGCTGTCCAACGAGCTGGCCCGGGGTTGCGGCCATGGTCATGACGTACCTCCCGCGGCGGCCTGCATGGCGTTGACGATGTGCTCATAGCCCGTGCAGCGGCAGAGGTTGCCGTCCAGCCCGCGCCGGATTTCATCCTCGCTCGGGTTGGGGTGCCGCTCGAGCAGGTCGATACCTGACATAATCATGCCCGGCGTGCAGTAGCCGCACTGGAGGCCGTGCTCGTCCCAGAACGCCTCCTGGAGCGGGTGCAACTCGCCGTCCTGCGCGAGGCCCTCGATCGTGGTGATCTCTGCGCCGTCGGCCTGCACCGCGAGCACGGTGCAGGACTTCGCGCTGGTGCCGTCGACGAGCACCGTGCAGGCGCCGCACTGGCTGGTGTCACAGCCGACGTGCGTGCCCGTGAGGGTCAGCTCCTCGCGTAAGAGGTGGGCGAGCAGCGTGCGCGGCTCGACCTCCAGTTCATGGAGCCGTCCGTTGACGGTCACCGATATGGGTACGCTCATGTCGCTGCGCCCTCCTATGCTGCCGCTTTGGCATCTCGCTCGATCGCCTCGAAGAACTGGCGCGCCATCCCGCGCGCCGACGACGTCAGCAGCCGGCCGCCGACGCGCCCGATGGCGCCCCGGATCGTCACCTCCGCGTCAAACCGGAGGTGTGTGCCGTCGCCGTCGTCGGTGAGTTCGATGTTTGCGTCACCCGTCGCGCTGCCGGGCCGTCCGGAGCCCTCGGCGTGCAACATGTAGCGCGTCTCAGGCTCGCGGTCGCTCATCGCGACCTTGCCCTTGAAGGAGCCGCGCACGGGGCCGATGCCGACCTGCGCGGTGAGTTCGTAGGTGTCCGGGGCGACCTCGTCGAAGGTCTTGCAGCCGGGGACGGCCTGCTTGATGACGTTCGGGTCTTGCAGGAGCGCCCACACGGTAGTGCGAGGGAGGGAGAAGCGGTGCTCGCCTTCGATGTGCACGGCAACCTCCTCCGCCTCGTGAGGCGGGCGGATGATAACACCGATGCGATGCGTGGGGCGGGGCATTGGTCCAGTAGGCTACGCTCCGAGCTTCAGACCGACGAAGAGGATGGCGAGCGTGGCTGAAGAAACGTCTGAGGCTCATGAGTACAGTCGAGACGCACTGGATCATGCTTGGCGGTGGTTCGAACTTCACGCACGGCAGCGCCTCCAACTCGTGAACTTCTTCCTATTGAGCGCAGCATTCCTCAGTTCGGCATACGCAGTGACGCTCGCGGAGTACCCGAGTGTTTCCGCTGTCCTCGCGTTAGTGGGCCTTGTAGTGGTGGTGGGGTTCTGGCTCATCGAGCGGCGCGTACGGGCCTTGATTAAGGCTGGTGAACAGGCGATGGCGAAATCTGAAAGGGAGCTTGCGCGCGCGACCGGCATCACGAGGATCAGGCTAGTAAGGCGCGTGGAGAACGCCGATACCTCGTTCCCAAAGTACTCGACCACAATCGCAGGTCTATACCTTGCATTCGGAATCGCGTCGCTCGGAGGCATCGGCTTTGCGTTGACTCGAGCTTTAGGATAGCAAGACAAGAAAGGCTGGCTAGTGTCGCCCGGCGCGCCGCAACCCCGAGGGCGTGAAGACCGTACAGACCAGCGCGATCGCCAGGAACAGCGCGCCCAGCAGATAGGCCACACGCCAACCGTCGAGGAAGGCCGCGCTCGCGCCTGCGGTCTCCCGCACCTCGCTCAACGGAATGTCGAAGCCCTGTGAGGCCATCACCGCCACGACGACACCGGCGGCGACCGCCTGGCCCACCACGTTGCCCACGTTCCTGGTGAGGTTCGAGAGCGCGCCGACGACGCCGAGGCGTGAGGGCGCGACCACGCCCATGATCACGGCGTTGTTAGGCACGTTCCAACTCCCCATGCCCAGCCCGTTGATGAGGAGCAGCACCGCAATCACCCAGATCGGCGTCGCGTTCGTCAGGAACGCGAACACCAGCGCCGTGCCCACCATGATCGCGAACCCGAGGATCGTGAACCGCCTGGGGCCGAAGCGGTCCGAGAGCCGCCCCGAGGCCTGCGCAGACGTGCCCATGCCGACGAACATCAGGAACAGCACGCCGCCTGCTGCCGCCGTGTCCAGCCCTCGCAGGCTGATCAGGTAGATGGGCGCCATCAGCTGCGTGACCGTTGCGCCGAGGAATCCGAGGAAGCGCGCCAGCACGGCGAGGCTGAAGACGCGCTCCGCGAACATCCGCAACTGCACCATCGGCGCGCGGTGCTGGAGCTCCCACCGCACGAAGCCGGTGAACAGGACTGCGACCGCCACGAGCGCGCCGAAGATGAGGGGTGAGGTCCAGCTGAGCGCGAACGGGTTGTTGATCGTCACCACCAACAGCGCGATCGCCACCACCGACACGCTCACGCCGACCCAGTCGAACGGCGGCCGTTCGGCCTCGCGCGCCTGCCCGAGCCGCTCGTCGGTGAGGATGAAGTGGCCCACGACGAACGCGATGGCGATCGGGATCAGTACCATCCAGAACAGCGCTTCCCACGGGAGCACCTGCAGCACGAACCCGCCCACCATGGGACCCGAGGCGCCGCCAATGGCGACGGCCGTCGTCTGGCTGCCGATCGCCTTGCCGCGCTCCTCGGGCGGGAACGCCGAGACGACCATCGCCGTGCCGACCGATTGGCCCATCGAGTTGCCGGCCGCCATGAGCACGCGCGCGGCGATGAGCAGCCCGAACGTCGGCGCCAGCGCGACACACATCGCACCACCGCCGAACACCACGAGGCCGATGAGGTGGACGCGGCGCCAGCCGATGATGTCGGCGAGGCGCCCGGCCGGCATCATCAGCGCGCTGATGGTGAGCGCCTGCGCCACCACCACCCAGCTCACCGCGCGGAGCGTCACGCCGAAGTCGTCGGCGATGGCCGCCAGCGCGACGAACACCATCGACTGGCTGAGCACCTGCGTGACGAACGAGATGCCGATGGCGGTGAACGCCGTCCACTTGTAGCTGTAGTCGCGCTCGACGGGAGGCTTCATCCCACCGTGCGTGATGGGGCTCGTGACGGGAGCGTTCACGGATGGCGTACCAGCATGGAGCCCCTGTCGAGAGGTCGACGGACGCGGCATCGAGGAAGTGCGACGTGTCGATCGAGTCTACCCGCGCTCGCGCTCGCACAACACGCGCGCGGGCAGCGCCGGTGGCGCCGCGCTACTACAATGGTCGCGGCAACCTCGCGAGGAGGACTGCATCCCGAGGAAGCGCCCGCGCAACGGCAGACGCAACGGCGAGAACGGCCGCGGCCCCAACGGCTCGCGCTCCAGGCGCCGCTCGACGCATGTCACCACCCCCGCGCAGGAGCGCGCATACCTCGTCGGCCTCGACTACGGGCAGCGCGCCACGATGGGCCCCCGCGAATCGCTGCGCGAGCTCGGCAGGCTCGCTCGCACCGCCGGCGCGACGGTCGTCGGACAGACACTGCAACGGCGCAAGCGACCGGAACCGGCTACGTACATCGGCGCCGGCAAGCTTGAGGAGATCCAATCGCTCCGCGCGGAGACCGACTACTCAGTCGTGATCTTTGATGAGCAGCTCTCGCCCGGCCAGCAGCTGCGCCTGGAATCGGCGCTCGAGGTGAAGGTGCTGGACCGCAGCGCGCTCATCCTCGACATCTTCGCGAGCCGCGCCAGCACCCGCGAGGCGGCCTTGCAGGTGGAACTCGCACAGCACGAGTACCTGCTGCCGCGACTGCGCGGCCAGTGGCAGCACCTCGAGCGCCTCGAGGGCGCCATCGGCTCGCGCGGACCCGGTGAGACGCAGCTCGAGACGGACCGGCGGCTCATCGGCGGCCGCATCAGCCGGCTGAAGCGTCAGATCGTCGGCGTGCGCAACCAGCGCGAGCTGCATCGCACCCGGCGACGCCGCGAGGGCGTCCCCGTTGTCGCGCTCGTCGGGTACACGAACGCCGGGAAGTCCTCGCTGCTCCAGGCGTTGGCGGGCTCCGAGACGCTCACCGCCGACGCGCTCTTCGCCACGCTCGACCCGCTGACTCGGCGCGTCGCGACCGACGACGCCGAGCCTTTCCTGCTGACTGACACCGTGGGCTTCATCCAGAAGCTCCCCACGCAGCTCATCTCGGCCTTCCGCGCCACGCTCGAGGAACTCGAGAGTGCCGATCTGCTCGTGCACGTCGTCGACACGACCTCAGGGGCGGCGACCGCGCAGAGCCAGACAGTGCTCGAGACGCTCGCCGCGCTCGGTCTCGCCGGCACGCCGATGCTGACCGTGCTCAACAAGGCCGACGACCTCGCGCTGCCGGATGGCTCACCACCGACCTGTGAGGCCGACCTCGCGCGGATCGCGATCGACAACCCCGCGCGCGAGGCCGCCGAGGCGCACCCCGACCTCCCGAACCTCGGCACGGTGCTGGTCTCAGCGCTCACTGGGTGGGGCGTGGCCGAGCTGCGCACACGCCTCGGCTACGAGCTGTTCGAGCAGGGCGCGGCGTCGCCGTCAGCGGCGAGGGCGCTCGCGCCCTAACCGCGCCCGCGCGGCGCGCGCAGGGCAAAGCGCTCCGGATCCTGCAGCCACGGCCGATTCGAGAACTGCGCACGCAGCCCCGAGGCAAGCTCGCGCAGCACGTCGGGCGCGGCGTCTGCTGCGCGTCGCCGTGCCTCCTCGTCGCCGGTCAGGCTGTCGAGCCAGGGCCGGAGCCAACGGCTGCGTTGCGTCGCCCGTGCGGCGGGGTAGAGCCACTCGGGCGGCGGGTAGCAGCCCTCGTCCAGGAGGCACGCGAGGCGCGCCACGGCCCCCGCCGCCTCGCCCCCGACGATCAGCGTCTCGTCACCAGCGTGCGGCAGCGCGTCGAGGGCGGCGTAGGACCCCAGGTAGAGCGTCCGCGCGGCACGCTCCAGCGCGTCGACTTCCAGGCGGCCAGCGGCCAACGCGATCCCCTCGTGGCGGCCCCGATGGTCGTGCAGCACCTCGGCGTGGCGCAGCGTCCAGCGGGCCTCGAAGGCGCGGCGCGTCGTGGCTTCGAGGAGTCCAGCGCAGCCCTCGGTGGTGAGCACGGTGAGTTCGCGGTCGTCGTCGCGGACGCGCCGCAGCCCGTCGCGCATGAGCGGGCTGAGCCACGGCTCGGCCAGCGTACGCGCGTCGGCTGCGTCGATGAGCAGCCAGAACGCCGGATCGAGGCCCGCCACGCGGTCGTCGACCCAGTCGGCCACCGGGGGGCGGACGAGGAGCAGCGTTAGGTCGCGCTGCAACTCATCCCACGGCGGCGTGTCGAGCAGCGCGAGGCGCGGGTCGACATCGGAGAAGCGCGATTCGATGTCCTCGCCGGTCACGATGCCTCCGCCTCGAGCCGTACGGCGAGGGTGGCGACGCGCCAGCCGAGCGTGCGCGCCTGGTCGCGGTCTTCATTGGTGAGTTCGCCACTGGCTGTGGCGCCGTAGAAGGAGCCGGATCGGCGCATGCGCTCGGTCCACTGCAGGCCGACGAAGACCATCCCGTGGCCCACCAGCAGGTGCAGCAACTGCTGTAGGGTCACCTCGAGGCCGCCACGCGGCGACCATCCCGCTGCGAACGCCCCACCGGGCTTGCCCGCCAGGTCGCCGCTCTCCCAGAGGTCGCCGGACTCGTCGAGCCAGGTCTTGAGGCGGCCGGTCACCCCGGTCCAGTTAGGCGACCCGAGGATCAGCGCGTCGGCCTGGAGCAGCTCATCCTGGTCGGCGTCCTCGACGTCGAGGAGCACGGGTGTTGCGCCTCGCACCAGCGCGACGCCCACACCGACGTGTTGCGCGAGGCCGCGAATGAGGCCGGCGCGGCCGTCGTAGACCACCAGCACGCGTGCCACGTTCGCGACCGGCCCGTCTCGCGTCGGCTAGCCGTCGGTCCCGGTTTGCTCGGTGACGACGCGGCGGAAGTGGGTCACGCGCTCGTCATCCTCGTCGATCATCAGGTCCTCGGCCTCGACGGTCTCGCGCAGCCAGGTGATGATCGCGGCGGCGCCGCCGTAGGCGACGAACCACTCGAGGCCCTGCAGCAGCGCGAGCAGTCCCACGCGCTCGCTGCCGCGGTGGCGCACCGTGCCCCAGGCGATGCCGCCTGCGAGTGCGGCGAGGGCGAATCCCAGTTGCTGCTTGTCGCTCATCGCGCGCCTCCTTCGTGCTTGTGCGGGCTGGGCATCATCGTACGTGGGGACGGGCCGCGAGGCATAGCGAGTCCCCTCGCGCGCCACGAACGCCAAGCAGGGCCAACGGTTCAGGCGAAGCGGTGGCGTGTCCAGCATAGTTCTGACAAACTGCCTCGGAATCAGGAGCCTCATATGCGCGGGGTGACGTATCCTGCGCGATGGCGTGCGCCCAATAGCGCGCGTCGCAATCGGGAAGGGGAAGCGTTTGCAGGCACTAACGGTAGAACGCCCCGCGAGCATTCAGGACGCGGTGCAGCTGCTGAACGATGGCGGCGACACGGCGAAGGTGCTGGCCGGTGGTACAGACGTGATCGTCATCGCGCGTTCGCGGCGTCGCACGATCGACCTGCTGGTCGACGTCAAGCAGATTCCTGAACTCACCGCCATCGAGTGGGACCCGGGTTCGGGCCTCACGATCGGTGCGGCCACGCCGTGTTACCAGCTCTACGGTGACGCGGACATCAACGCGAACTACCCGTCCATCATCGACTCCGCGTCGCTGATTGGTGGGACGGGCATCCAGGGCCGCGCAAGCTTCGGCGGCAACCTCTGCAACTCCTCGCCCTCGGGCGACACGATCCCCACACAGATCGTGCTCGAGGGGGTCGCGAACATCGTCGGCCCCGGCGGCGAGCGGCAGGTGGCTGTGGAAGACTTCTGCACTGGCCCCGGCCGCAATGTGCTGGAGCAGGGCGAGTTCCTGGTCTCCCTGTTCTTCCCGGCGCCCGAGGACAGCAGTGGCGCCCGCTTCCTGCGCTTCATCCCGCGCAACGAGATGGACATCGCGGTCTGCAACGCGGCCTCGGCCGTGAAGATGGACGGCGACACCGTGCGCTGGGCGCGCGTCTCTCTGGGCGCCGTCGCTCCGGTCCCGCTGCTCGTGCAGGGGGCGGCCGACGCGCTCGTCGGGAACCCGCTCAATGACGACACGATCGCGGCGGCTGCGGAAGCCTCGCGCGACGCGGCGAGCCCGATCGACGACATGCGCGGCTCGATCCGGCAGCGCAAGCACCTCTCAGCGGTGCTGACGAAGCGCACGCTGGAGCAGGCCGGCGCGCGTGCACGTGGGGAGCACGTCCCCTCGGTTGGAGGGCACTAAGTTGGCCAACGCGATCATCTCCGCCACCATCAACGGTGAGCCCATGGAGTTCCTCGCCGACACCCGCGACAGCCTCCTTGAGGCACTGCGCGAGCGCATCGGACTGACGGGGACGAAGGAAGGCTGTAACGACGGCAACTGTGGCGCGTGCTCGGTCCTCATGGATGGCCGGCTCGTGAACTCCTGCCTCGTCATGGCCGCCGAGGCCGATGGCGCCGACGTGACGACGGTCGAGGGCCTCGCCACCGAAGACGGGCTGATTCCGCTGCAGCAGACCTTCCTCGAAGAGGCAGCCCTGCAGTGCGGCATCTGCACCCCGGGCTTCCTGGTGGCCTCCAAGGCCCTGCTGGACGCCAACCCGAACCCCACGGAGTTCGAGGCTCGTTACTGGCTCGCCGGCAACCTCTGCCGGTGCACCGGGTACGACAAGATCATCCGCGCGGTCCTCAAGGCCGCCGAGGCCTAAGCCGCCACATCGGACGGCCGCCTCCGGGCGGCCGTCCTGCATGCCAAGCCACGCACGAAGGAGTACTGAGTGGTCACCACTGACAAGTCCGAGTACAAGGTCGTCGGCACCCGCCCGATCCGCCCCGACGGGGCCGACAAGGTCACGGGCCGCGCCGAGTACGGCGCCGACTACCACGCAGCCAACCTGCTGCACGGTCGCGTGCTGCGCAGCCCGCACGCCCACGCCAGGCTGCTGAGCATCGACACCTCGAAGGCCGCGGCCCTTGATGGCGTGAAGTCCGTGATCACCAACGCCGACTTCCCGCAGGCCTCGGACGAGGTTGTGGACATGGGCGAAGGCGCAGCCACGAGCGCGCGCTGGCTGCTCGACAACGTCCTCGCCAGCGACAAGGTGCTCTACAAGGGCCACCCCGTCGCCGCCGTCGCCGCCACGGACGCGCACATCGCCGAGGACGCCCTCGACCTCATCGACGTTGAGTACGAGGTCCTCGAGCCCGTCCTCGACGTGATCGAGGCGATGGACGACAACGCGCCCCTGCTGCACGAGTTCCTCCGCACGGAGGAAGTCGCCGGCATGTTCGACCCGCCCGGCGGGCTGGGCGACAAGCCGACGAACGTCGCGAAGCACGCGAAGTTCGAGGCGGGCGACATCGACGCCGGCTTCGGCGAGGCCGACGTGGTCGTCGAGCGCGAGTTCCGCACCTCGATGGCACACCAGGGCTACATCGAACCGCACAACGGCAGCGCGTTCTACAACCGCGACGGCCACCTCACGGTGTGGACGAGCACACAGGGCTCGTTCGGCATCCGCGAGATGACCGCCACGCTGATGGACATGCCGCTTTCAAGCGTGACCTGCGTACCGATGGAGATCGGTGGCGGCTTCGGCGGGAAGATCCCCGTCTACCTCGAGCCGCTCGCGGCGATGATGTCGAAGCAGACCGGTCGCCCGGTCAAGCTCGTCATGACGCGCCAGGCAGTGCTCGAAGCCACGGGCCCGACCTCGGGCACCGTGGTCCGCGCCAAGATCGGCGCGAAGAACGACGGCACCATCACCGCCGCCGACGTGTGGCTGGCGTTCGAGGCCGGGGGCTACCCTGGCTCGCCGTTCACCGCCGGCGCGATGTGCGCCCTCGGGCCGTATGACCTCGAGAACGCACGCGTCGAGGGCTACGACGTCGTGGTGAACAAGCCGAAGGTCGCGGCCTACCGCGCCCCCGGCGCACCGCAGACCGAGTTCGCCGTCGAGTCTGTGCTCGACGAGCTCGCCGAGCGGCTCGAGATGGACCCGATGGACCTGCGGCAGAAGAACGCCGCCAGGGAGGGCACGCGCCGCGTCGACGGCGCCGTCTTCGGGGTCATCGGCAACGAAGAGGTCATGGACGTTGTCAAGAACAGCGACCACTACCGCTCCGAGCTGCAGGGCGAGAACCGCGGCCGCGGCGTCGCCGTCGGCTTCTGGTTCAACGTCGGCTTCGAGTCGAGCGCCTACGCAAACGTGAACTCCGACGGCACGGTCAGCCTCGTGCTCGGGTCGGTCGACATCGGTGGCTCGCGCGCCTCGCTCGCGATGCAGCTGGCGGAGACGCTGGGCATCGAAGGCGACGACGTGAAGCCGCACGTGGTGGACACAGACTCGATCGGCTTCACCGGTGTCACCGGTGGCAGCCGCACAACCTTCGCCGGCGGCTGGGCGTGCCACGAGGCGGGGATGGACATCCGTCGTCAGCTGGAGGAGCGCGCCTCCCAGATCTGGGAAGTCGACCGCGATTCGGTCTCGTACGGTGACGACGGCGTCATCCGGGGCCCGGGCGACGACCAGAGCCTCACGTTCCGCGAGCTGGCAGGCCAGCTCCCCGCGACCGGCGGTCTGATCCAGGGTCAGGCGGACGTCTCGCCGCTCACGTCGGGACCGGCGTTCGCCGGCCACATCGTGGACGTCGAGGTCGACCCCGAGACCGGGAAGGTCGACGTGCTCCGCTACACCGCGGTCCAGGACGTCGGCACCGCCATCCACCCCTCGTACGTCGAGGGGCAGATGCAGGGCGGCGTCTCGCAGGGTGTCGGCATGGCGCTGACCGAGGAGTACTTCTACTCCGAGGACGGCACGATGCTGAACTCCAGCCTGCTGGACTACCGCATGCCGACCGCGCTCGACCTGCCGATGATCGAGACGCAGCTCGTCGAGGTGCCGAACCCCGGTCACCCGTACGGTGTGCGTGGCGTTGGTGAGGTGCCGATCGTGCCGCCGCTCGCGGCGGTCGCGAACGCCGTCTCGGCGGCGCTCGGCCAGCGCATGACCACGCTGCCGCTTTCGCCGCGGCAGATCCTCGAGGAGACCGTCCTCGACGAGTAGCAGGCCGCGCCTGCGCGCAGGCGGATATCTTCCGCGTGTACACTGGCGGCGCCAATTTGGCGCCGCCAGTTCGCGTTAAGGAGGAGACATCGCATGCCCTTAACGTCAATCAAACAGTGTTCGCTCCTGCTCGTTGTAGTGGCTGTCCTCGTGGCCATGGGCAATGTGACCGGCGCCTCGGTGGCGCACGCCCAGGACGACGACACGAGCGTCGAGGCCGAAACGACCGACGCGGGAGGTGGCGGGGTCGTCGGCGACTTGCCTCCGCGCTCCGGGTTCTCCCTCGTGACGTCGACCGGAGGAACGGTCGAGTCCCTGCTCGCATCGATGATCGACAATGGTTGTCACGCGCGGTCGGTGTTCGCGAACAACCCGGGAGGTGGCGGGCTCGTCGGCTACTACGTGCGGGCTCCGGAGGCGCTGAACGCCGACTTCGTGGCGGCGTGGCCGGACGGACTGCCTGCGGGTCAGCCGCTGCTCGTCATCTGCGTGCCGGAGAGCGAGCTTGTGTACGCCGAGTGGGCCGGCAACGTCTGCCTCGCGGCAAGGAACTTCGCCGATGACTACGCGGCTGCGTGGGACGACAAGGACTTCAGCGAGATCCGCTCACTCTCCGTGGAGGACCGGATCGCACGCGGCGGCCTGCTGATACCAGGGTGGATCGACGCTGCGAGCGCCGCGCATGAGGCGCTCGGCGCGGTCGGGGCACCCGCTGGTACGGTGAGCTACCACGCGTCCCTCGTCGACGCCATTGCCCAGCTCCACGCTGTGTGGGAGACGGCGCAGGAGCAGTTGCCACTCGCGGAGACGGCCGATGACATCGAGGTGCTCAACGACGCCGTGAGCGAGGTGCTGCGCGCGGGTGAGGCGGCGAACCGCGAGACGGGCTTCGAGATGCCTCGTGAGGCGCTGTTGGCGCTCCGCACGATCGAGCCGTGCGGCACGATTCCCGCGACGCTCTCGCTGACTGGCGACATCATCCGGGTGTCGCCTGCGGAGGACGCCTCCGGAGACTAGCGCAACGGGCCACCACACCTCGCGCGGGCGAGCATGATCGGGCCGCCGGTATACAATCCCGGCGAACCCGATCTTCGCGCCCAGGGAGGTTCGCCGTGGTAACGACCGAGAAGCCCGAGTACCGGGTTGTCGGGACGAGGCCGCTCCGCCCGGACGGCGCAGACAAGGTCACCGGACGGGCGCAATACGGCGTCGACATCGCGCTGCCCGGCATGCTCTACGGCCGCGTGCTGCGCAGCCCGTACGCCCATGCCCGCATCCTCAGCATCGACACCTCGAAGGCCGAGGCGCTCGATGGCGTGCGCGCGGTGACGAGTTTCGCCGACTTGCCAATCCGCGACGAGGAGACCGTCGTCGACATCGGCGAGGGCGCGGCCGAGGGTCGCTGGATGGCGCGCCTCGTGTTCGCCGACGACAAGGCGCTGTTCAAGGGACACGCGGTGGCCGCTGTCTGCGCCACCGACCCGCACATCGCCGAGGACGCCCTCGAACTCATCGAGGTCGAGTACGAGCCGCTGCCGGTGGTCCTCGACGCCCGCGAGTCGATGGACGAGAACGCACCACTGCTCCACCCCGACCTGCTCACCGAGGAGGTCGCCGGGTTCGGCGTTGGCGACGTGTCCGCGAGCAAGCCATCGAACGTCGGCAAGCACTGCGAGTTCGCGATGGGCGACGCTGCTGCCGGGTTCGAGGAGGCCGAGATTATCCTCGAGCGCGAGTACGAGACCTCGGCGTACCACCAGGGCTACCTGGAGCCGCAGAACGGCGCGGCGATGTGGAACCCCGACGGCGAGCTGACCGTGTGGGTCAGCAGCCAGGGGCCGTTCGTCGTGCGTGCGCAGCTCGCACAGTTGCTCGACATGCCGCTCAGCAAGGTCAGGGTGGTGCCGATGGAGATCGGCGGCGGCTTCGGCGGCAAGATCCCGCTCTACATGGAGCCGATGGCCGCCATCATGTCGAAGAAGACCGGCCGCCCTGTGAAGATGATTATGACGCGCCAGGAGGTCCTCGAGTCCACCGGCCCCACGCCGGGCTCGTGGGTGCGCGCCCGGATCGGCGCGAAGCGCGACGGCACGCTCGTAGCGGCCGACGTCGCGCTAGCGTTCGAGTCGGGCGGCTTCCCGGGTTCGGCGTTCGTGGCCGGGGCGCGCTGCGCGCTCGGGCCGTACGACATCCCGAACATGCACGTCGAGGGTTGGGACGTCGTGGTGAACAAGCCGAAGGTCGCGGCCTACCGCGCGCCGGGCGCGCCGCAGACCGAGTTCGCCGTCGAGTCGCTCATCGATGAACTCGCCGAGATGCTCGAGCGCGACCCGATGGAGCTGCGCCGCCAGAACGCGGCCGTCCAGGGCACCCGCCTCGTGGATGGCACGGCGCTCGGCGTGATCGGCAACACCGAGGTGATGGACGCGATCACGCAGAGCGACCACTACCGCTCCGAGCTGCAGGGCGAGAACCGCGGCCGCGGCGTCGCGATGGGCTACTGGGGCAACGGCGGCATGGAGACGAGCGCGCTCGCGAACGTCAACGCCGACGGCACCGTGAGCCTCGTCGTCGGCACGGTCGACATCGGCGGCCTGCGCGCGACCCACGCGATGCAGCTCGCCGAGACGCTCGGCCTGCGGTACGAGGACGTGCATCCGAAGGTCGTCGACACCGACAGTGTCGGGATGACCTCGGTCACTGGCGGGAGCCGCAGCACCTTCGCGGGCGGCTGGGCGATGCACGAGGTCGGCATGGACTTGCGCCGCCAGCTCGAAGCCCGCGCCGCGCAGATCTGGGAAGTCGACGTCGCCGACGTCACGTACAGCGACGACGCCGTGATCCGCGGACCGGCCGACGGCGACGAAGAGCGCAGCATGACCTTCGGTGAGCTCGCGGGGCAGCTCGCGATGACCGGGGGCATGATCCAGGGGAGCGCCTCGGTGCGGCCCGAGACCGTCGGCGTCACGTTCGCCGGGCACATCGTGGACGTCGAGGTCGACCCCGAGACCGGCAAGGTCGACGTGCTCCGCTACACCGCCGTGCAGGATGTCGGCACCGCGATCCATCCCTCGTACGTCGAGGGGCAGATCCAGGGCGGCGCGCTGCAGGGCGTGGGGATGGCGCTGACCGAGGAGTACTTCTACGACGACGACGGCGTAATGCGGAACTCGAGCCTGCTCGACTACCGCATGCCGACGGCGCTCGACACACCGATGATCGACGCGATCCTCGTCGAGGTGCCGAACCCCGGCCACCCGTACGGGGTGCGCGGTGTCGGCGAGGTGCCGATCGTGCCGCCTCTGGCGGCCATCGCCAACGCGATCCACGATGCGGTGGGTGTGCGTATGGCGAAGCTGCCGGCCACGCCGCGGGCAATCCTTGAAGAGCTGGAGCCGGACGCCTAGCGTCCGGCGCGAACCTGGGCCGGGAGGCAGCAGATGGCGAAAGTCTTCGTACCCTCGCTGATGCGAAAACTGTCCAACGACGAGCCCGTCGTTGACGTGCCGGGCAAGACGCTCCGCGAGGTCGTCAACAACCTCGAAGACGTCTGCCCGGGCATGCGGGACCTGATCGTCGAGAACGGCCGGGTGCGACCCGGCCTGCAACTCGCCGTCGACGGCGTGCTCTCGGCGACGGGGCTGATGGCGAAGGTGCCCGAGGACGGCGAGGTCCACATCCTGCCGGCCCTCGGCGGCGGGTAACCCGCGGCTCACGCGAGGCCCTCGGGCGGCAACGCCACGGGCCATCCTCGCCCGGCACTCCCTGCCGCCGGATCACCGCCGAGGCGAGACTACGCCCCGGTGGTGGGGTGATGCGTGCGGTGGGCGCCTCCCGCTCGTCGGGCGGGCCATTCTGCTAGAATCCGCCGCGACAAGCGCCGCTCCGGAGGCCGGTCCTCCGCGTCGCAGGCGACGAGTGGGCGGTTGCCGGAAGCGCAGACAAGCAGGAGGTGCAAATTGACGCAGGACAGGTACGGCGGAAACGTCGACGCCCCCATCGAGCGGACCCCCGTGCCGGGCTGGCCGTACGAGGAGCTCCTCTACGAGACCATCGACAACGGGCGCATCGCGCTGATCACCATGAACCGGCCCGAGCGCATGAACTCCAGCGACCCCGAGATGGGGCAGCGCTGGTACGAGGCGTGGACGCGGTTCGCCGAGGACGACGAGCAGTGGGTCGCGATCGTCACCGGCGCCGGTGACCGCGCCTTCTCGGCCGGCCAGGACCTCAAGATCCGCGCCGAGCTGGAGCAGGAGGGCGGCGACGCCCCTTACCAGCGGCGTGCCCCGAACGTCACGCCCCTCGGTGAGAAGCTCGGCTGCTGGAAGCCGACCATCGCCGCGATCAACGGCTTCGCGATCGCCGGGGGCTGGGCCACGGCTCAGAACTGCACGTTCCGCATCGCCGAAGAGCACGCGCAGATGAACATCGCCGAGGCGCGCTGGAACCAGGGCGCGGGCTTCGTCGCCTGGCTGCCTCGGCTGATGCACACGGCGCACGCGCTTGAGGTCTGCATCATGGGCGACCGGCGCGTGAGCGCGCAGCGGGCCTACGAGATGGGCTTCGTGAACAAGGTGGTGCCGAAGGGCCAGTCGGTCGAGGAGGCCGTGGACTGGGCGCGCACCATCACGCGGATGGCTCCGCGCGCGGTGCAGAACTTCCACCAGCTCATCTACCAGTGCTGGAACCAGAGCATCCCGGAGTCCCAGGCGACTGCGGCGGCGCTCGAGTTCAACCTCCGTGGCATGGAGGACTCGCTCGAAGGCCCGCTGGCCTTCGCCGAGAAGCGGCCGGCGCTCTTCAAGAACCGCTAAACCGCAGCGAGCAGACACCACAAGGGCGGCCTCTCGGGGCCGCCCTTTGGCGTGTCCGCGTGCGTGTCGTCACGCGGCATGCGCTACATAACTGACTAGTCGCCGAGGGCGGTGTCGTAGCCGAGCGCGCGGATCTCCTCGACGTACTCGGCGCGCCAGCCGGCGGCTGGGATGCGGCGGTGCAGGCTGCGGAACTCGGCGTGGTAGCGGAGGTACTCCTCCTCCAGGCGCCGACGCCACTCCGCCTCCTCGCGTGCCGCCTCAGGCGAGACCTCCTCGAACGGCAGCTCGAACTGGTCCTCGGTGAGGTCGTACTCGTCGCGCCAGTACTCGGCGAGGTAGTCGAGTGAGTCCTCAAGGTCACGGCGGCAGTCGAGCATGTAGGTCTCGAGGAGCTGGCCGGCGTCTGCGACCGTGCCGCGCAGCCGCTCGCTGCGGGCGCACGGTACGCACAGCGTCGTGAGCTTGCGCGCCTCGCACGTATCGCCGCGCGGGCAGTTCTGGTGGCGAGGTGCGTAGGGCGAGAGGTCGGGCTTGCGGGAGTACCCGACGACGATCTCCTCGACGTCGGCTTCGCAGCGCGGGCACGTGAGGCGGCGCGCGAAGATCTGGTTGATCGCGTTCTCCCAGTCGATCTGCACGTCGCACGCTCCGATCACCGGATGACAGGCGTCACTGGCCAACCGCGCCGTGTGGAATCCCGGGCGAGCCGGCTGCCCGATCGATGGTACGCAGGGTGTCGAAACTGTCAACGAGGCGGGCGCGGTCGCTTGCCGCCCCGAGGCGCCAGTCGTGCTTGCTGTCAGGCGTGGAGAGCGGTCGGCCAGTTGGGCTCCAGATCGAGGGCATAGCTCCCGCTCTGCCCCGGCATCTCCTCGATCTCCACGTCGATGCGCGTGAGGTTGCCGTGCTCCCCCGCGGCCAGCGAGGCGAGCACGCGGCCCGCGACCCACTCGGCGATCAACTCCGCCGTGCTGTTCTCGATCGGCAGCGCGACGACATCGCTCACGGGGAAGCGGTACTCGCGGTCCCCGAAGCGGATGGTCCAGCCGGTCGCATCACCGGTGATGTCGAGGAGGGGTGAGTCACGCTGGAGCAGGAAGCGGTGGTCGAGCGCCTCGCACGCGTCGCGGACGGCGCGCTTGAGCACGCTGAAGTCGATCACCCAGCGGTCATCGGTGAGTGTGCCGTCCACGCGGCAGCGCGCGATGTAGTTGTGTCCGTGCAGCGGCTCCAGGTCGTCGCCGAGCGTGGCCATGTGCGACGCGGCGAACCGCAGCCGTACGCCCTCGACGGTGACGGCGCGCGTGACGCGAGCGGAGGAGTCGTCGGTCATCGGGTGCTCCGCTCCTCGGCGCGGGGGCGCACGATTCTACATAACAGAATGGCAGCCAGATGGCTGCCATTCCGGTTGTGCGCTGCGAAGTCGGGGAGAGGCGCGCGGGGCGTCTCTCCCTCGGCCCGTCTAGATGGCCAGCGTGTCGAGCATCTCGTCGACGGTGCGCTGCCTGGCCTTGGTGCGCTCGCGCGCCTCGTTCAGCCGATCGTGCATCGGGATGCTCTCGTGTGCGCGGTAGAGCAGGCCGATGGGGATGCCGCCTTGCTGCGCGATGTCGAGCGCGGACGAGAGGTTCGACGGGTCGTGGCTCTCCGGGATGTCCCACGCGCCGGGGTCGATGCCCTTCTCGGGGTTGCCCTTGAGGGCCTCGTACGTGTCGTTGTACGTGGTGCAGGGCGACTGCACGTGCACCATCGCGAAGCCCGGGAAGTCCATGGCCTCGCTGATGGCGCGGGCGAGGACACGCGGCTGCGTCGAAATCGCCGACACGACGTACCGGACGCCGGACGACAGGTAGAGCAGCAGCGGGTTCATCGGGTCGTCAAGCTTGCCGTAGGGCGTCGTCGGCGTGACCACGCCGAACTCCGTCGTGGGCGAGGCCTGGCCCTTGGTCAGGCCATAGACGCCGTTGTCCATGATCACGCACGTCACGTCGAGGTTGCGCTTCGCGGCCGGGGCGATGTGCTCGCCGCCGATGCTGAGGAAGTCACCGTCGCCCGCGACCACCATGACGTTGAGGTCGGGCCGCCCGGACTTGATACCGAGGGCGATCGGGAGCGTGCGGCCGTGGATGCCGTGGATGCCGAACGGCTGCGGGCCCTCCTGCAGGTGCACGAGGTTCCCGGAGCAGCCGATGCCGGCCACCATCACGGTGTCCTCGATAGGCCGATCCTTCGTGTTCACCCAGTCGGCGAGCGCCAGCTCGATGGAGCGGACCACGGCGAAGTCGCCGCAGCCGGGGCACCACTTGAAGTCGTAGTCGGGGTTTCGCTTGGTCATACCGTGGCCAGCCTTTCGGCGCCGCTGCGTGCACGGATCCCCGTTACCAGGTCGCTGACCTTGAACGGGAGCCCCGTGATCTGGGTGATTGATTCGGCCTGGACGCCCTGCTCCCGCAGCCAGCCGGAGAACTGGCCGAGGTAGTTGAGCTCCGGCACGATGACCAGCTCCTTCGTGCGCAGCTCATCGAGCAGCGCCGCCGGGAGTGGGTTCAGATACATGGTGTAGTACCAGCCGACGTCGACGCCTTCGGCGCGCAGTTCGTCGAACGCCGCGCGCGAGGTGCCCTTCGCGCCGCCCCACGGCATCACCGCGACGCGGGCGCTGGTGTTGTCGGCCTCGTAGTCGTCCTCTTCCAGGAGGTCGAGCTTACCGAAGCGCCGACGTGTCATCGGCAGGTGCGTGTGCGGCTGGTGCACCGTGTCGCCCTGCTCGTCGTGCTCGGAGGCGTTGGCGACGTAGGCGCCGGGGCCGCCGGGCACCGGGAAGGGGCTCACCGCCTCGCCGGCGTAGCGCCGATTGCCGACCGAGCCGTCGGAGACGATGCGGTTCTCGATGGTCCACGCCGCGGGGTCGGGCCGCACGATGTCCTGCGCGCGCTCGGCGATCTGCATCTCGGTCAGCAGGATCACCGGGCCCTGGTACCGCTCGGCCCAGTTGAGGGACATGATGCCGGCCTTGAAGCACTCCTCGACGGTGCCGGGGGCGATGACCGGAAGGCGCATGTCGCCGTGCCCCGGGTTGAGGCAGGCGAGGAGGTCTGACTGCTCGGTCTTCGTCGGGAGTCCGGTGGCGGGACCGCCACGCTGCACGTCGACGACGACGCACGGGATCTCCGCCATCCACGCGAAGCCGAGCCCTTCGCCCATGAGGCTGAAGCCCGGTCCGGCTGTCGAGGTCATCGTCTTCTTGCCCGCGAAGCCCGCGCCGATGATGGTCGAGATCGACTCGATCTCCGACGTGGCCTGGACGACCGCCTTGTCCTCACCGTGGAGGTTCCCCTCCATGAACACGAGGATGGTGGTCGCCGGCGAAATCGGGTACCCGACGAAGATGTCGAGGCCCGCCGTGATGGCGCCGAGGGAGAGGGCGTCGTTGCCCTTGATGACCACTCGCGGCTTCGTCTCCTCCGGCGGGTCGTCGAGGTCGGCGACCTTGAAGCCGGTTTTCGTGACCTCGTCGAATCCCAGCCCGAGGGCCTGGATGTTGGCCGTGATGATCTGCTCGTCATTGGGGCGGCCGCGGGTGAAGCGGACGGTGATGAAGTCCTCGAAGTAGTCCGGGGGCATCCCGCCGAGCGCGGCTACGGCGCCGATGACGACCATGTTGGCCGCGCGAGGGTTACCCGTGGAGCGTGCGAGTTCGTCGACGGCGAGCCCGATGGCGTTGCCGTTCGACTCGAGCTCGAAGTCCTCGGCGTTGTAGACGAGCACGCCGCCATCGCGGAGCTCGCCGATGTGGTCCTCGTAGGCCTCGCGGTTGAGGACGACGAGTACGTCGAGAGCATCTCCATCATGGAGAATCGGCTCGGTGGAGATCCGGGTCTGGGCCCACGTGGGGCCACCCTTGATCTGCGAGGGATAGGTGGCATACGTCTGTACGTGGTAGCCCACACGTGCTGCCGCCTCGGCAAGCCCCTCGGCTGCCGTGACCTGACCCTGTCCGCCCTCGCCGGCGAACCTGACGATGAGATCCGTACTCATCTAGCGACCTCGTTACGCGGTAATCCCGTTTCCGGGAATCCCAGTTGCATGGACATTCGGGAGTTGCAGGGAGGACCAGACGACTCTGCCGCCGAAACCCGACGGAGCATGCACTATGCCGCGGGCCTGCTGGCTTGGAGACCGTAGTGCTCGTCGCTGTCTCATCCGGCGTATCCGGTGCGCTGAGCGTCCCCCGATGTGAGCACGCTGGCGTGCTGGAAGCGAGTATCCGCCTCGTATGCGGATATGTTCAACCTATCCCCAGAGTATTCCGTAGGTCCGGCTATGATATTGGCTCAGGGCAGCCTCATACACTCGACTCCGGCGCCTCTGAGCGCCCTCGGATACACCGTTGGAGCCTTGCGTGGTCAAGACCTACGTGCTGATCGTCACTGACCCGGGCCGAACACGGCATGTGACCGCGGAGCTGGCCGCCATCCCGCAGGTCGAGGCCGTCAATGAGGTGATGGGCCCCTACGATATCGTGGTTGAAATCGTTACCGAGAGCCTGACCGACATCCGCCCCATCCTCTCCGACCAGATCCGCGTCCTCGAGGGCATCGAGTCGACCACGTCGCTCGTCACGCTCCCGCACGACGCGCCGCCACAAAGTTGACGTAACAACGCACCCTGCAAGCGGGCTTACGACGCGCCCGAAGGGCAGGGTGCCGCGCCCGTTCCAGCACCCGCTTGTGAGTCGGGCAGGCGCGCCCTACGCTCGATCGCGTGCCAAGACACCTTGACCAGTGGCGCGCGCTCGTGCGCGCTCGCCGCGAGCAGATGGATGGCCAGCTCGACGCCCGCGGGGGTCCACCCGAGGACTGGTGGGCAGAACGAGCCGCGCTCTTCACGCGCGGCATCGGGGACGTTGCCGCCTCGCCGCCACCGGGGCTCGCGGCCATCACCGAGCGGCTGGAGCGTCACCACACCGTGATCGACGTCGGCGCGGGCGCGGGCCGCTACGCGGTGCCGCTCGCGCGCACAGCGCGACACGTGACCCTCGTCGAGCCCTCGCCGGCGATGGCCCGGCTCGCGCGTGAGCAGCTCGAGCGCACCGGGCGGGACAACTGGACGCTGGTCGAGCAGGGCTGGCTACAGGCGGAGGGCCTCGATCCCGCCTCGGCCGTGTTGTTCGCGAACGTGCTCAACCCGCGCGAGGACATCGAGGACTGGATCGACCGCGCGTTGTCGCTCGCGCGCGGCTGGCTGTTCATCGTGCATGGCTCGATCCCGGAGGTGACGCCCCACATGCAACGCGTGGCGGAAGCCTTCCATGGTCCCGAGCGCGTCCCACAGCCGGGCCTCAGCGACCTCATCCCGGCCCTGCACGACATGGGCGTCTACCCCGACGTGCTCATGTTCGAACGTCGGTTTGCGCGCTCGTACGCCGATGGGGACGACGCAGCGCGCCAGATTGCGTCGACGCTGCTCATCGAACCCTCGGATGACGCGCTCGCGCGCATCCGCGCACTCATCGAGCCAGACCTACTGGAGCGGCCCGACGGGCGTGTGGCACTGCCGACCGTGACCGCGCCGCACGCGCTGCTGATCTGGCGCACGGCCGGCCGGGGCGATGGCAGGCGCTGGCGCTGGCTGCGAGACTAGTCGCAGAAGGGACGCACACATGCCTATCACCCTCGGTGCCGGCGACGCCGCCCCCACGTTCGAGCTCTCAGACCAGGACGGCGAGGTGCATCGCCTGTCGGACTACCAGGGCCAGACGGTGGTGCTCTACTTCTACCCCCGCGACTTCACGCCGGGATGCACGAAGCAGGCGTGCTCGCTGCGCGACACGGAGCGGGAGATCGCCGATGAGGGCGCCGTCATCCTCGGCGTCTCCACCGACGACGCCGAGTCACACCAGAAGTTCCGCGAGGAGCACAGGCTGTCGTTCCCGCTGCTCGTCGACGCCGAGGCAAAGGTCGCCACGCGTTACGGCGCGTGGGGCGAGAAGACGCTCTACGGCCGCAAGAGCATCGGCATGACGCGCGCGACGTTCATCATCGGGCCCAGCGGGCGGCTGCTGAAGGTGTGGAAGCGCGCCCGCGCCGCCGACCACGGCGAGGCGGTGCTGAAGGCGCTGCGCGACCTCGTCGGCCACGCGTAGGCGGCTCCAGGCCGCTCTTAGCGCTCCGGCAGCCGGTCCTGCGCGTCCCAGACGCGCTCGAGGATCGGGCGGCCCTCGCCAGCCGGGTCGACGAACTCGGGTCGGTAGATCCAGTCGAGTTCGCCCTCGTCGCCGCGGACCACGACCGGGCGGATGCGGTAGCCGAGCATCCGGTCTGCGGTGAACCCCAGCTCGATGACCAGGCTCTGCGCCGTTTCCACCGACCAGTCCTGGTCGAAGACGAAGTTGCCGCCCGCGTACGACACGAGCGCGCCATCGAAGTGCTCGACCGCCTGCACCCAGTGCGGGTGGTTGCCGACGACGAGCGCCGCGCCTGCGTCTATCGCGATGCCGGCCATATCGCGCTGGAAGGCGTTGGGGTCGGACTTGTACTCCACACCCCAGTTCGCGCCGACCACCACGTGGTCGGCGACCTCGAGCGCTGCGGCCACATCCTCGACGATGCTCGCCACCTCCATCGGCGCCGAGCCCGTCGCGTGCTCGGTGGCGTGAAACCAGGGCGCCATGGAGTCGTAGCCGAGGAACGCGAAGCGTACCGGGCCGTGCACTGTGTCCACGGTGATGAGGGCGGGGGACCGCGCGGCCGCGAGGTTCTCGCCCGCGCCGGCCGTCGCGACTCCTGCTTCCTGCAGGCGCGACAGCGTGTCGCGGATGACGAGCGCCGACGCGCAGCCGCCCCAGCAGTCACCGATGTGGTTGCCGATGGGGAAGACCACGTCGATGCCGGCCTCAGCGATCGCGTCGACTGAGCGGGGGCTGCCCTGCAAGACGAACGTCTCGACGCAAGGGGACGGCGTGCCGAGCGCGGTGAGCGAGCTCTCGAGGGATGAGACGGCGATGTCGGCGGCCGTGATCGCATCGCGCACGCCGTCGAACATCGCCCCGTAGTCGTCGAGGAGTTCGAGCATGAAGTTCGAGCAGCGCACAGGGAGCAACTCTCCGGTGACCAGCATCCCCGCCGGGTCGAACGCCGGCGCGCCGCGGAGACCCGCGGCCTCCGCCAGTGCAGCGGCCGCCGCGGCAGTCGGTGCACGCACCCAGCGCTCCAGTCGCAGTGGTGAGGCGGAGGCCGGGTCGCGGTAGGGGTCGTGCCCGTCGACGGTGAGCGCGAGGACGCCCAGGCGCAGCTCCTCGGGAGCGACGAGCGCGAATGCGCCCGGCGTGCCGGCGACGCGGCCTGTGAGCTCCTCGTCGAGGACGAGGCCGGCGCCGAGCACAGATGCGGACACGCTCAACGAGTCCAGGATCCGGGCAGCCTGCGACGCCGGGAGGTAGACGCGGATCGGCTGTGGGGTGCCGCCGAGCTCGGACCAGTCGCGCACTTCGCGGCCGAGGATCGCAAGGACGTCGTCGCGGGTGAGGTTCAGCACGTCGCGGCGCTGGTCAGTAATCGCGACCCAGCGCGCGAGCACGACCGACGTTGCTCGGGGCAGCGGCGCGTCGGCGATCGCCAGGTCCGCGGTGCTCTCGGCCGTGACGAACCCTGAGGAGGCGTCGAGCGCGGCGCTGAGGCGGGCTCGCTCCGCGTCGTCGGTCACCAGGATGGCGACGGGTGAGCGTGGTGTGGGCGTGGCGGTCGGCTCGGGCGATGGTGTGGTCAGGACGGGTGTCGCGACCGGAGGGGTGGCGGTCGCGGCCGGCGTCGTCGGCGGCGAGGGCGCGGAGACTTCGGTCGTGCACGCAGCCGCGAGCAGGACTACGACGACGGCGGTGTGCACGGACATGGCGTGGCGGGGGTTCACCACGTGTACATGCGTCGTACCCGAAGATGTCCGCGCATAGCGCGCATCGTACGGCAGCGATGGCTATCCTGGCGGTGGTGCCTCTCTGTTATGTAGAAGAGGCCCGCAACTCGGTGCCATCGCCGCACTGCCACACATAATGACTATAGTGCGACGTTGCGACGCGCCAGTCCGGCGCGCGCCCACTGCGGCCTGACTCACCCCGTATCGCCCGTGCCATCGCGCCCCCGGCGGCACCGCGGGATCGCTCCAGCGTCGAGGGCCCGTGGTGCGGGCTGACCCAGCGCGGGCCGGTGGTAGACTGAGTGTTGCAATCCGCGCCCGCCAGTTGCATCCGCGGCTTCCCCGCGGCTACCCCATCAAGGAGCTCCGGCATGAACTCCAACATCGCGCGCACCGCGCTTGTGGGCGTGCTCTCTGTCGTCATCGCCGTCCTGCTGATTGCGCTCGGCTTCCTCGCGCGCGTCGTCGTCGAAGGCGACCCGGAGGTGGTCCGCGAGGTCATCGAGATCACCCCCACGGCCACCGCCGACGCCACGACGCCCGATGACGATACCCCCGTCACTATCTCGGACATCGACCCCGGCCTGCTCGAGGAGATCATTGAGATCCTCGAGGACGACTTCGTCGAGCCCGACCGCATCGACCGGCAGCTGCTCTTCGAAGGCGCGATCAACGGCCTTTTCCAGGCCCTCGGTGACCCCCACTCGGTCTATATCGACCCGCAGACGTTCGCGGTCTCGCGGGACGACTTCAGTGGGGCCTTCGAAGGCATCGGCGCGACGGTATCGCGCCAGGACAATTATGTCGTGATCGTGCGTCCGCTCCCGAACACCCCGGCTGAGCGCGCGGGCCTTCGCGCCGGCGACATCATCCTCGCCGTCGACGGTGAGGATGCCGAGGGCTGGAGCGTCGAGAAGGCGGTGCTGCGCATCCGCGGGCGCCGCGGGACCCCGGTCGACCTGACCGTGCGCCACACCGACGGCACCGAGGAGATCGTCACGATCGTCCGCGACAATATTCTCGTCGCCTCTGTCGACAACGCCCCGCCCGGCGGCGTGCTGCGCGACAGCGCGGGCGACGAAGCGACCGACATCGGCTACATCCGCATTCGCAACTTCACCGCGCGCACGCCCGACGAACTCACCGCGATGATCGAGCAGCTTGAGACGACCGGGGACGTCGGCGCGATCATCATCGACGTGCGGTCCAACCCCGGCGGCCTCCTGACGGAGACTGCCGAGACGGCCGACCTCTTCCTCGACGGTGGGACGATCCTCGTCTCGGTCGACCGTAGCGGGACCGAGCAGGTCTACCAGGCGGACGGCCGCAAGGTCACCAACCTCCCGATCGCCATCATCCAGGACGAGTTCTCCGCCTCGGGTTCCGAGGTGCTCGCAGCGGCTATCCAGGAGAACGGTCGCGGCATCGTGGTTGGTGCGACATCGTTCGGCAAGGGCACCGTCAACCAGGCGCGCGCCCTCAGCAACGGTGGTGCTGTCTACGTCTCCATCGCCCGCTGGCTGACCCCCGACCGCAACATCATCGAGGGTCGCGGCGTGGTGCCGGACATTGAGGTGGCACTCACCGCCGACGACATCGAGGCGGACCGCGACCTCGCCGTGTACCGGGCGATCGAGGCCCTGCGCGCCATGCTGTCCTCGCCCGCGCAGGGCTCGTAAGCGCATACTGTACGGGTAGTTATGTCCGGTCCCCTGCCCTCGGGGTGCGCCCCGGGGGCGCGGGCGCGTGGCGCGAACAACCCGGCGAGGGCCGGGTGAGGCAAAGACTGTGGCGAAGCGTTCCTCGAAGAAACAGCAGCCGGACCTGCGCGAGGGTGGAACCATCGCGACGAATCGCCGCGCCCGCTACGACTACTCGATCGAGGCAACCCACGAGGCCGGCCTCGTGCTCACGGGTTCCGAGATCAAGTCGATCCGAGCGGGCCGCGCCAACATCGCCGAGGGCTTCGCCCGGTTCGAAGGCGGCGAGCTGTGGCTCCACAACGTGCACATCGCTCCCTACGCGCCCGCCGGTATCAACCACGAGCCGCTGCGCGTACGCAAGCTCCTCCTGCATCGCCGCGAACTCGAGCGGCTGGATCATGCGCTGCGTGAGCAGCCGGGGATGACCATCGTGCCGCTCCGGCTCTACCTCGTCCGCGGCATGGCGAAGGTCGAGATCGGGCTCGCCCGTGGTAAACGCCAGTATGACAAGCGGCAGGCGATCGCCAAGCGCGAGGCGGATCGCACGATGCAGCGAGCGCTCAGGCGAGACGCGCGCTAGGAGGCCCTTCCAAAGTCGCCGCCCACGTGGGAGCATGGATACGTGGGGACGAAAGGAGTCGACAGCGGTTAACGGACACGGATTGCGGGTCGAGGGGCCATCACCTCGTAAAACAGGTGGCACCTAAATAACTGGCGATAACGAACTCGCCCTCGCCGCCTAAGTAGGCGGTGACGTCATCCCCGGCTCTTGCCTGGCGAGGTGGGAGATGGCGCCGAAATGCCGGGCTGCAATCGCGAGCGCGCGTCACAGGCCTCGCGACCAAGACCACTGCGACTGGCCGGCAGTCTCCCTCGTCAGCGAAGGGATGCCGGTGAGAACCCACTGCTGACTACGCCCGTAGCAGATCCGTGACGAAGGCTTGCTGGACGGGGAGTTCGATTCTCCCCCGTCTCCACCAACTCTGTACTTCCCGTTCCTCTCAAGCCGCCGCTGCTCGCCAACGCTACCGGCGGACCGGTGGCGCTGGCGCGGCGCGGCGCGGCGCGGCGCGATGGGCGTGCCGTGGAGGTGTGAGGGCAGCGAGTTGGCGCTGGTTGGACCAGCACGCCATGCCGGGCCCGGTCGTATGCTCTGCATGGCCACCGCCGAGTAGCCATGGTGAATGACCTAACCGAACTGCCCATCGCCGCGCCGGGAGGTGTCGTCGGCCGCGCCCTGCGCTCGCTGAGGTTCCAGCAGTTCCGCTACTTCTGGGCCAGTAACTTCATCGTGGCCATGGGCCTGATGGTGCAGTTCACCGCTCGGGCCTGGCTGGTCGTCCAACTCACCGATTCCGCACTGGTCCTCGGTGCCGTCGAGGCATCGTGGGCGGTCACCTTCGCCCTCGGGTCGATCCCGATGGGGCTCGTGGCTGACCGGTTCAATCGACGCAACCTGCTGCTCATCGACAACGTGGTCGCCGTGCTCGTGGCGCTCACGATCGGCTTGCTAGTCGTGATGGATCTCGTGGCGGTCTGGCATGTGTTCGCCGCGTCACTGATCAGCGGCCTGCTCGGCGCAGTGCGTTTCCCGGCGAGCCAGGCCATGACGGGCCGCCTGGTGCCCCAGGCGTATTTCATGAACGCCGCATCGCTGAACACGGCCAGCCACAGCGTGCCGAGCGTGGTCGGCCCGGCGCTCGGCGGGCTGCTCATCGGCGGGGTGGGCGTCGGCGTCGTCTACTTCGCCACGTCGGGCGCGCACTTCGCGGCTGCGGTGATGCTGCTGGTGGGCGTCGCAGCGTCGTTCGGCTCGATTGAGCGCGCCGACGGTCGATCGCTGACGGCGGATCTCCGGCAGGCGATCGACTACGTGAGGGCGGAACCGGACCTGCTGCGACTCACCGCCGTGGTCGTGACGCCGTTCGTGCTCGGCGAGTCCTTCATCCTGCTGCTGGCGCTGTTCGTCGAGCGGGAACTTGGTGGCGGTGCGGCGATGTTCGGGTTCCTCAGCGCGTCGCTTGGGGTCGGCGGCGTGGTCGGAGCGATGGTCGTCGCAGCCACGGGACGGCAGAGGCAGATTGGCCGCCTGATCTTCCTCGGGATCGCTGGAATCGGCGCAGCGGGAGTGGTGTACGGAATCTCCCAGTGGCTCCTGCTCACGGCCGCCGCCCTCTGTGTCGCGGGCGCAGCACAGAGTGCCCTGTTCGTCGGCTTTGAGACCTTCCTGCTGCTCCGCGTCCCGGACGAGATGCGAGGCCGCGTGATGGGCCTCACCTTCACGATCTTCGGGCTGTTTCCGGTCGGCGCTATCATCGCCGGCGCCCTCGCCGATCTCATCGGGCTCCGCGCCGTCGCTATCCTGGAAGGTGTCCTCATCCTCGTCCTCGCGCTGCTCGGCTGGCGCTTCGCGCTACGTCACATCACGCGTGGCGAGGCCGACGCGGATGTTCCGGGTCGGCCCGAGGCGACTCCCTGACGGGCCATGGACGTGAAGAGGCGCGCCCTCGATAGGGCGCGCCTGCTTCGCTCGCCGTGCCGTTGTCGCGGCCGCGGGGTTGGCTACGCGTCGATGAAGTTCGGGCGGCGCTTCTCGGAGAACGCCGTCGGCCCCTCGATCGAGTCCTGCATCCCGGCCAGGTTCTGCTCGAGGGCGTTACCCCACTCCTGTGCGACCTCGGGCGGCATGTTGAAGCCGCGGTAGAGCGCCTGCTTGTTGTTGCGCACCGCGCGCGGCGCCATGTCGAGCATGCGATTCGCGTACTCCATGGCGTTGTCCATGAGCTCGTCGTCGGGCACGACGCGCTGCGCCCAGCCGAGCTGGTACGCGCGCTCGGCGTTCCACTGCGTGTCGCCCCACAGGGTGAGTTCGAGGGCTGAGCTCAGGCCGATCTGGCGCAGCACCGGGATCATCCAGCCGGCGCCCGGCATGTTCCACCGCACCTCGGCGATGCCGACGCGCGCCGACTCGGCCATGATGCGGATGTCGGTCTGCATGGCGTACATGAAGCCGCCCGCGATGGCGAACCCGTTGATGGCCGCGATGGTTGGCTTCCACAGCCCCATGCCCTCGGCGAGTGGTACCGAGTTCTTGCGCGGCCCCGCCGCGGGCCGCGGGGCGTCGTCACCCCCGGCCTCGGCCTGTCGGGTCTCCGAGGTCTGGATGAGGTCGGCGCCCGCGCAGAACGCCTTGTTCCCGGCGCCGGTGAGGATCGAGACGCGCGCGGTCGGGTCGTCGCGGAAGTCGGCATAGGCGTCGTACAGCGCCTCCCCGAGCCCGTCGCCGATCGAGTTCATGCGGTGCGGGCGGTTGAGCGTGATCACGTGGATTTTGCCGCCCTCGAGCTTGTCGACCTTCACAACGGGTCCGAAGGTCTCCTGCGGCGTGTCACGGCCGTGCTTCTGCGGGTCGTACGCTTCGTACTCGGGCATTGCCTGGTGCTCCTTCCGGCGCCTCGCCTGGCGCCGGGAGCAAGTGTAGCGGGGGTGCGCCGGGCGTGGCCGGGTGCTTCGCCCGGTCGGCGATCCGACGCGGACGGCGCCCGGAATGCAACGAGCCGGCCCCGAGGCCGGCTCGTGCTAGTAACTGCTCGTCGATGCGCTACGCGCGCGACCGCCGTCGTGCGGCGACGCCACCGGCCACTGTCAGCACTGCCGCGAGCCCGAGGGCAATCACGCCGAGCGTGTTCGTCCCGGAGTCGGCCCCGGCGAGGACGCCGTGCCCGGACTTCGGCTTCTCAGGTGACGCGGCCTCCGCCGCGCCCGTGGTGCTCGCCATCAGCTGGCGAGGCTCGGTGCTGGTGAAGTCGATGTCCCAGATGAACGCCCCGTCCTCGACGCGGTCAGCGTTATGTTCACCGACCTCGCCGGGCAGCTGCACGCGCACGCGCGCGAACGCGCCCTGGAGTAGCTCAGGCGGCAGCGCCTCGGCACCTGCGGCCTGCTCCCCCGCGGCCTCGGCCGCCGGCAGCAGGACCGTCGAGAACGACCATCCGCCCGTGCCGTCCGGCCGCAGGTCGAAGTCGCTCGTCAGGCTGTCGGACTGCGACGAACCCATGAACAGCCCGAGCTGCTGGAGGTTCGCGAACGGGATACTGCGCTGGACGCCGCTGTACCCGTCCTGGCTGTACTCCTCGACGCTTGCGCCCGGCAGCGTTGCCGGGTCGATGCCGAGGGCGTCCTCGGTGGTCGTCCCCGTCATCGCCGAGAACTGATCGCTGATGGCGACGAGTACGCTCATCGCGCCGGAGCCATCGGCATTCACGGTGAACCCGAGCTCGTAGCGGATGCAGCCGACCATCGAGAAGGCGGTGATGGCCAGGAGCAAGGTGAGCCCCCGTATCCGGCGGCCCGCAGTTCCTGTCAGTCCCATATCGGCAACTCCTGTTCCCACGCCCGACCCATCCTAAGACCTCGGAGCATCTGGGGCACGCTCCGTGAGACTTCGTCGCCGCGTGGTGCGGGCGAGACGGGGTGGCGTGGGGTTGCTACCGTCTCCATGGTGCGAGAGGAGCATGGCCATGCGCGTGACAGCGATGTACGACCTGCGCGGGACGATGAGCAACGCCGTGGAGTGGGCGACCCAGCGCGAAGCCCTCGGCCTCGACGGGATCCACTTCCCGGAGGTGGCCCGCAACCCATTCACTTCGCTCACCCTCGCCGCCGAGCACACCGAGTCGATACGCATCGGCACGAGCGTCGCGATCGCCTTCGCCCGTTCGCCGTATGTGATGGCGAACCTGGGCTGGGATTTGCAGGAGTACTCGGGCGGCCGGCTGGTCCTCGGCCTTGGCACGCAGGTGAAGGGCCACAACGAACGACGCTTCTCCGTCCCGTGGGGCCCACCCACCGCGCGGCTACGCGAGTACGTCGAGATGATGCGCGCCATCTGGCACACCTGGCGCACGGGGGAGCGCCCCACATACGAGGGTGAGTACTACCGATACACCCTCGACAGCTACGTCTTCAACCCCGGCCCCATCGACTATCCGGACCCACAGATCGCCATCGCCGCTGTGCGCCCTCGCAACACCGCGCTCGGCGCCGAGGTCGCGGACGGGGTGATGTGGCATGGGATGCTGAGCTGGGCGTACCGGGACCAGGTGCTGCTGCCGGCCGTCGAGGAGGGAGCCCGCGCCGCGGGCAAGGACCCGAAGGACCTCATCATCTCCGGTGGCGGCTTCGTCATCACGGCCCCCGACGAGGAACGCCTGCAGGAGACGCTCGGCGAGGCGCGGCGCCAGGTGGCCTTCTACGCCTCGACACGCACGTACCAGGACAGCATCAAGATGGCCGGCTACGAGGACGAGGGTGCGCTGCTGCACCGGCTCTCGATGGAGCAGCGCTGGGCCGAGATGGCGAAGATCGTCGACGACGAGTTCATGGAGCAGTTCGCGATCGTCGCGACGTGGGACGAACTGCCCGCAAAGATGGCGGAGCGCTACGCGGGTGTGAACACCGAGGTCGGTTTCGGCGCGCGCATCGACTCCCCCGAGGACGCCGAGCACGCCCGCGAGGTCATCGAGCAGCTACGCGCTATCCCGGCGTACGGCGAGGTGGAGCCGGCGGCGGTCTCGGGGTAAGGGACTGACCCGATCAGAGTCAGGCCGCCGAGAACTGGCTGACCGGACGAAGCGCCTCACGGATCAGGGCCTCGTCGCCGGCGTCGATCCCGTCGAGCGAGACGCCCTGGCTGACCCCGAGGAATTCGTAAGCGAAGATGTTGCCCGCCCGGTCGAGGTGAGCGATCCGTGTCTCGTCGAGGCGCCTACCGCCTGCCTCCCCACCGTCGGCGGCTCGGAGCGCCAGGAAGATCACATCGGCTTCGGAGTCGAAGCGAAGCTGCATGGCAATCCTGGGAACCCCGCCTACGCTCCCCGCGCGCGATCCGCGATTCGGCAGCGTCGAGGGCCCTACTCCCGCGACGGCAGCAGCACGGCGCCGGTAGCGCGGGTCGCCATGCCCTCGCGGTCGTTCTGGATCGAGAGCTCGACCTCGACGAGGTTGCCGTCCTCGGTCTGCTCCTTGCCGACGATTTCGCCGCTGACGACGATGGTGTCGTCGGCCATGTTCATGCGGCGCATCTCGAAGTGGAGCTTGCGCACCCAGCCGTCCGGGCCGGCGAAGTCCGCGAGCAGCCGATACAGGTTCGCCCGCGTCCAGCCGGTGTTGTAGAAGATGCCGCTGTGCCCGCCTGACTCGGCGAACGGCGGGTCGTGGTGGACGGCGTAGAAGTCCTGCGATCCGCTGACCTGCTTGACCATCTCGGTCCAGGTCAGGTCATAGCTGAAGCCGGGGAGCTTGTCGCCGACCTCGACATCCTCGAAGTAGGTCTGCGGCAGCGGGTCGAGCTTGACGGCCATGATTCGGTCCTCCCTCGCGGGTGTGCTTACTTCGTCTGCAGGCCGAGCGGGTCGGGGTCGGCTTCGACCTCGGCGGGCTCGCGGTGGCGGAGGCCGGTGTTGCGGCTGATCGCCACCAGTTCGTCGTCGTGGTTGTAGAAGCGTGTCTCGTTCACGATCCAGATGGCGTTCGGGTCGAGGCGGATTGGCTTCACGAACACGTCCGCCACCGAGGGCTGCGACCACAGCCGGTCGCCGATCTTGATCGGTCGCAGGAACTCCCACGTCGTGCTGAGGTTGATCGCGCGGTCACCGATCGTGGGGACGTCGAGTTCGGCATCGCCGCGACTGGGCAGTTCGTGGCCGCCGTTCCAGGACGGCCAGGTGCCGTCGCCGGCGAAGTAGTCCGCCATCACGCCCGGGGCGATGTTGTCGCCGTACCTGCTGTCGCGCCCGTAGGTGGGGTCGATGAACAGCGGGTTGGTGCCGTAGCACATGTGCTCATGGCGGCGGATCGGGTCGTGCTCGACGGGATAGAGCCCGTCGGAGCGCTGACCCTGCCGGCCGACGTAGTCGGCTCGGACCTGGTCGATGTCGAAGTCTTCCGGGGCGACCTTCGGCATGCGCCTCCCCCTTCACGTCGAGGTCGAGTTCGGCGCCAGCATACCGGATGACGACCGGTTACGGCTCCTGCGGGGCGAGGCGCCCCACTACCGCTAGTTGACGCGCCAGACTTCGCTCTCCGGGAAGAAGACGAACCACCCGAGCCAGAACGCGATGTGCCCGTTGATCCGCTCGAGTCGTTCGCCCGAGGGCCCGACGAGCGCCTCCTCGGTCACCGTCCACTCCCCGCCGTCCAGGTCGAGGATCGTGTCGGGGTCCGGGCCCGGTGAGAACGTCTCACGTCCACGCTCGAAGGAGCGGACCTCCCCGCCGTAGTCGTAGTTTGGCCACGGGATGCGCACCAGGATGTCCTCGACGTCGGCGAGGCCGCGCTGCGCGACGAGGACGATGGGCGTGCCGGCGAAGTCATCGTTGAGCACCTGCTCCTGGGCAAGGTCGTCGATCACCCACGCCTTGCGAAGGCCGCCGAGGCGGAGACCGTAGACGCGCTGCTTGGGATGCAGTTCATCGCTTTGCCTGAAGACCGGGAAGCGGATCTCGTCGGTGCGGAAGTAGTCGCCGTAGGGCTGACCGAAGACCTCGTAGATACGGTCGTGGCCCGTCCTCACGTCGAGCACCTCGGTCTCGGGGTGCTGCGCCAGCCAGTCACGCCACGAGGTGGTCACGATGGGCAGCAGGTTCAGTTGCAGGGAGTCGGCGTCGGCCGCGAGGGATCCAATGACCGGCTTGCCGGTGAACTGGTTCCAGAGCGTGCGCGTGGTGTGGTCGTACATCAGCTTGTTGCTGCGGTAGAGCAGGCCCGAAGTACCGAACGTGTACGTGTTGCCGTCCGGGGCGCGCCCGTCGAAGGCAATCCCGGCGCCGCATAGCGTGCAGTACGCAAGCGAGATCGGTACGCCTCCGACCACGTCGTTCGACAGCTCGTGCCAGTCCATGATGCGCACCGGGTACGCCATCGCCTCGCCGTTGAGCGCGATCCCGAACACGGGCTCGGCAGGGTCGAGGTAGCTCGCGTCCTCGGGACTGAGCCGCGCTGGATTGTCGAGCGGTGGGATGCCGTCGACACGGACCCCGCCCCACACCACCTCCTCGACGCGGATCGTCGAGGGTGCGTCGGGATACAGGAACCCCTCGAAGAGCGGGTCCGTGCGCGCGATCAGCCGGCCCTTCCAACCCGTGAAGCCCGGTGGCGGTTCCAGGTCCGTGTTGGCGTACCAGTCGAACCACCCGTACCAGTGCGGCCCGAGGTCTACACCGGAGAGCTCGACGAGCGCATCCTGGACCACCCGCAGCGAGTCGATCCCCTGCACCCCGCGGTTGAAACTCGCGCGGATGATCTCGATGAACGGGCCGATAAACCGGTAGTCCCGCGCCTCGAGGATGCGGTCAACGGTGCTCGTGGTGAGCTCGAGGTCCCTGCCCGTCTCCAGCAGGTCCTCCATGAGCTGGCGTGCCTCGGCGTCGGGGATGGCGGGTGTCGGCGTCGGTTCAGGGGTAGGTGCGGCCTCGGTCGCCTCTGCAGTTGGCTCGACCGGCGCGGCCGGCTCATCGTCAGTACATGCGATAACGAGCAGCAGGCTCGCGGCGATGATTACGAAGGCGAACCGTCGCAGGGTCGACGTGGTGTGGTGGCGAGCGGAACGCCCGTCGTATCGAGCGCGCACGGGCGCTCCTCTCAGGAGCGAGGTGGGAACGGCTACGCTACCAGCCTATCACCCGTGAGATGGACGCCTTCCATCGGGCTGATCCGGGGCTCGCCCCCGCTCGCCACACACCTTGAGGTACTCGTCGACTGAGTCGGCGAAAGCGTCTCGCATTTCGGACATCGAGGTTGCCTGGAACGTGATGACATCCCGCGTACCACGAACCTCACCGTGGAGGAGGCCGGTCTCGTCTGTCGATACTATCGTCGCGCGGTAGCCTAGGTAACTCATCATGCCACCGAGGCTACCGGCACGGGCCGCGCTGCGTCACGCAGGCTCGAACACCGGGATCGGGTACTCGCCCTCGTCCTGCTCCTCGAACGCCACGCGCACCCGCATCCCGCACTCGATGTCCTGCGTCGGATCGTCGACGCCCACGACGTTCGTGAAGATGCGGAACCCCTCGTCGAGGTCCACGTAGGCGACGGCGTACGCGCCGAGGTCGGCGAATCGCGGGTTCCGGTTCTGACGCACCACCGAGTAGGTGTAGACGGCGCCCTCGCCGGCCGAGGTGCGCCACTCAAGGTCGCCGGATCCACAGCTCGTGCAGTGCAATCGGGGTGTGAAGACCACCTCGTCGCAGGCGTTGCACCCCTGGTAGCGCAGTTCGCGCGCCTTCACGCCCTCCCAGTACGGCTCCGTGTTTGGCTCGGGGAATCGTGGTTGGGGTCGGTTTGGCATTGCTGTTCTCCCGTGCTGCTGGCTCGTCGGAGTTCGATCGGGTCCTAGTCGCGGGCGAGGATGACCGTGCCGCCGGAGTGCGACCCGCCGAGCGTGCCGCCGTTGCCGTGCGCGACCGCCAGGCTTGCCCCCTCGACTTGCGAGGTGGACTCGCCGCGCAGCTGCCGCACCGACTCGAGCAGCAGGAACAGCCCGCGCATGCCCGGGTGGTTCGATGACAGCCCGCCGCCGTCGGTGTTGAGCGTCGGCCTGAGCCCGCTGTCGAAGCGGAGCCGGCCACCCTGCACGAAGTCGCCGATCTCGCCCTTGCCGCAGAATCCGAGGTCCTCGATGCACGTCGCCGTGGTGATCGAGAACGAGTCGTAGATCATCGCGATGTCGATCTCGTCGGGCGTGACGCCGGCCTGACCGAACGCCATGGGCGCGCTCTGCGCACCGGCGCTGGTGGTGATGTCGCCGCCGTTCTCGCGGTACTTCGTGGCCTCGCCGGTGCCGAGGATCCAGACGGGCGGCTTGTTGATGTCCTGCGCCACCTCCGGGGAGACGATCACGAGCGCACCGCCGCCGTCGCTGACCATGCAGCATTCGAGGAGGTGCAACGGGTCGGCGATGACGCGAGAGTCGAGCACGTCGTCGATAGTGATCTCACTGACGGGGTGGACCGCGCCGAACTCGAGGTCGTTCATCGCCTGGACGGCCTCCGGGTTGCGCATCGCGTGCGCGCGCGTCACCACGGAGAGCTCGGCAAACGCCTCCTCGGGCGTGCCGTACTCATGCATGTGGCGCATTTTCACCATCGCGTAACCGGAGATGAGCGTGAGGCCGTAGGGGTCCTCCATGTTGCCCTGCCAGTTGGCGCGCCCCTGCCCCGTCATGCCGCCGGTGCCGATCGCGCGACGGTCCGAGTGCGACGTCGAGCCGTAGCTGAGCACC
This sequence comes from Dehalococcoidia bacterium, assembly GCA_965208885.1. Taxonomy (GTDB): domain Bacteria; phylum Chloroflexota; class Dehalococcoidia; order UBA2979; family UBA2979; genus VXMT01. The sequence goes on along the minus strand of CBDBPS010000001.1, from coordinate 188,732 downwards.
GCGACGTTGCACGCGCCGCCGGCGATGTCGCGCAGGGCGTGCGCCGTCTGGAACTCGAACGCCGAGCCACCAACCACGGTGGTGTCCGTGACCGTGGGGTTGATGCCGAGGTATGCGGCCATGCCGAGGCCACCGCCACCCTCGCCCTCGTCGCAGTCGTAGAGGCCGTCGACGTCGGACCATTCGAGACCGGCGTCCTCAAGGGCTGCCCGGATCGAATCGACCTTGATCTGCATCGCGCTGACGCCAGGCGCGACGCGCAACGGGTATTCATGGATGCCGGCGATCGCCGCCATGCGGCTCTGGGTGGCCATGCGTGACTCCTTCGACCGCGCCGCGAGCGTGCGGCGCACTTACGCCGCGCACTAGAGCACTCGCGCGCGAGCGCGTCAACGGCGAGCCGGAGGCAGGGTGTTACGTCTGATCGGTGGGTTCGATGGCGGCGAGTCGATCGGCCAGGCGGTCTCCGGCGATTTCGAGGTCGTACTGGCTCTGGAGGCCCATCCAGAAGCGCGCGCTGTTGCCGAAGTAACGGGAGAGCAGGAGGGCAGTCTCGGCGCTGATGGAGCGCTCGCCGTTGACGATGGCGTGGATACGTCGCGCGTCGACCCCGATCGCCTTGGCGAGGCGGTACTGGGTGATGTTCATGGGGCGCAGGAACTCCTCGCCGAGGATTTCGCCCGGGTGGACCGGGGGCAGCTTGCCAGGGTGTTCTGCGGCCTCGCTAGTCACGGTCGTCTCGCTCTCTTCCAGCGCTCAATGGTAGTCGACGATCTCGACGCCGTAGGCGTTGCCTTCGATCCACACGAAGCAAATGCGCCACTGGTCGTTAATCCGGATGCTGTGCTGACGCGCACGTTCCCCCGAGAGGGCCTCCAACCGGTTACCGGGTGGTACGCGGAGATCGTTCAGGTCCTCTGCGTTGTTCAGCATTACGAGTTTCCGCTGCGCTCTCCGTTGGATATCGGAGGGGAACTTCCTGACGCGCTCGCGCCGAGCAACCGCCTCTGTGACCCGGTTGCGGTAGCTGATGATCACGACCAATAGTAGCACGACGCGCTATTAGCGTATGGCGCTATGCCGTACGCAATATCCTGGGCTCGGCGTTGGCGTCGGCAGTCACGCCCGCGCCTTGCCCGCCCCGCAAGGCGCGGCTAACGTTCGGCGATGCGCGTGGGTCTCATCTCAGATACGCACCTCCCCTCCCTCATCCGCCACCTCGATGGGCTCGGACCTGCGCCCGCCGCGTTCCTCGAGACCGTCGACCTGATCCTGCACGCCGGCGACATCAGTACCCGCACGGTGCTCGACTGGTGCGAGCAGTTCGCGCCCGTCCTCGCCGCCCGCGGGAACCACGATGTGTTCGAGGATGACCGGCTCGCCGAGCGGCAGGTCGTGGAGCTCGAGGGCTGGCGCATCGGCATGACCCACGACCTGCGACCACGCATCGCCGCGCCCACGGAACTCGCAGCACTGCACTTCGAGGGCGCCGAGCTCGACGTGATGGTGGCAGGCGACACTCACGTCGAGTGGCTCGAGTACCGCGATGGCGTGGTGCTCATGAACTCGGGCAGCCCGAACCTGCCGCACAACAAGGAGACACGACTTGGCACCGTCGGGCTGCTTGAGATCGAACGCGGCCGGCTGCACGCCGAGATCGTGACGCTGGGCGAGACGGACGGGAGGCCGAACCCGGGCTCCCCGCAGCACCTCGAGGTCGAAGGGGGAAGGCTGGTCGGGAGCTCGTACAACGACGACCACTCCGCGGAGCCCCCACGGGCAGCGCTGCGCGGCTAACGCTCCGACTGGCGACTTCGGGATGCGGCCCGCCCAGGGGTGTCGTACCCGCGGGTTACCGCTATCCGCGTCCCACCGCAGTCTCGTACGCGAGTAATGCGTGGCAGCGGTCGCGGTTAGTCGGACGCGCAGCGGCCTGCTCCTGGGAGCGGGCCGCATCGAGCGTTTGATCTGGGTCGCGGCTGTTACGCCCCGGCGAGCACCGACCGGTCGTACAGGATGTTGCCGGTGTAGCCGCCCGGCTCCTGCTGGGAGACCCAGACCGCCGCCTCGCCCATGGGGTCGGCGGCCTCGAAGTCGAGGTCCGGGTTCTCCGGGTCGTTGCCCGCGAAGATCAGGCCGGGCGTGCGGTAGCCACTCTCCGGCGAGAGCACGTTGACGGCGATGTTGTCGTCCTGCAGCTCGACGGCCTGCGACTGCGAGAAGTGCTCGAGGCCGGCCTTGATGCCGCCGTAGAGCAGGTCGCCGCCGCGGCGCACCTCGTCCCCGTACGGGCCGGGGCCGGGCGGGATCGCGCCGCGCGAGGAGATGTTGATGATGTGTCCGCCGCCGGCCGAGCGCATGTGCGGGATCACGGCCCGCATCATCATGATGTAGCCGATGTAGTTCACCTCGAGGCTGAGATGGATGTGGCGCTCGCGCGCGCTCTCGATGGTGCCGGGGATGAAGATGGCGGCGTTGTTGACCAGGATGTCGATGCGGCCCCACTCCTCGGCGACGCGCTCGGCGCAGGCCTGGATGCTCTCGGCGTCGCGGAGGTTGAGCACCACCGGCATCGCGGTGCCGCCGGCCTCGGTGATCGCCTCGGTGACCGAGTGAATGGTGCCCGGCAGGCGTGCGTCCTGCACGGTCTCCGTGCGCGCGGCGACGGCGGTCTTCGCGCCGGCTGCTGCGAGGTGACGAGCGATGTCCGCGCCGATCCCGCGGCTCGCGCCAGCGACGATGGCGACCTTCCCGTCCAGTGACATGTGATCCTCCTCGGGTGCGTCGAGGCGGGAGCGTGCGCCACGCCTCGGGTGTTTGTGGGTGTCGGCTGGCGAGTCTAGCCCGATCCCGCCGCGCGCACACCCCGCCGTGGATGGAGCAGGGTGCGGCCGGTCTGGTAGCTTGGGTCGAGGCCACCGCGTCCGGGAGTCCTCCCATGTCTCAGCCACGGCGCCACCGACGACTGAACAGCGCTGATGTCGAATTGGCGTACGAGGGGCTGCCCGACACGTCTACGCCCGAATTTGCTGCCGAGGCGCGACGGCAGTCGCGCATGGTGGCTCGGAGCCCGCGTGCTGAGGAAGACCAGGCATTCGTGGATGCCATCTCCGACTGGCCTGACTAACTGCGCGTGCGGTCCGCACCCCCTGCCGCCATCCCCTACACTCCCCCCATGACCCCCACCGGCAGGCAGCCGCGACGACGCGGCGACGCGCCGCCCGGGCTCCAACGCGACCTCTTCGCCGGCGACGAGCCACGCCTCCCGGAAGGCGCGGTAGGCGATCGGCCGCGAGGCTTCGCCCCGCTCGCCACTCGACAGCGCCCGAGGGACCTCGACGACTTCGTGGGGCAGGAGGCGGTCGTCGGGCCCGGGAGCCCGCTGCGAGGGATGATCGAGCGCGACGAGACGCCCTCGCTCGTGCTCTGGGGACCGCCCGGCTCCGGTAAGACCACGCTCGCCGCCATCATCGCCCGACGCACGCAGCGCTTCTTCGAGCCGCTCTCGGCCGTCGATGCCGGGGTGGCCGATCTCCGCCGCGTGGTTGCGGATGCGCGGCAGCGGCGCTCGGCGGGCGGCGTCGAAACGATCCTGTTCATCGACGAGCTGCATCGCTTCAACCGCGCGCAGCAGGACCACGTGCTCCCCCACGTCGAGGACGGCACCGTCACGCTGGTCGGTGCGACCACGGAGAACCCATCGTTTTATGTCGTGGCACCGCTCATCTCTCGCGCGCGCGTCTTCAAGCTCGAACTGCTCGGCGAGCAGGACGTCCGCACGATTGTGATGCGGGCACTCGATCGCGACGCGCAGCTCGGCGAGCTCAACCTGGACGTGGTCGAGGACGCGATCGAAGCCATCGTCCGCCTCGCTGGCGGTGACGCCCGCTCGGCGCTCAACCTGCTCGAGCTCGCGGCTACGTCGACGCGCCCCGGCGCCGACGGCGTGCGGTACTTGACGCGCGAGGTCGTCGAGGCGACCGGCCAGCGCCCGACAGTGCTCTACGACCGCATGGGCGATGCCCACTACGACCACATCTCCGCCTACATCAAGTCAGTGCGCGACTCCGACCCCGATGGGGCGCTGTACTGGCTCGCGCGCATGCTCGAGGCCGGCGAGGACCCGTTGTTCGTCGCGCGGCGGATGGTGATCCTCGCCGCCGAGGACGTCGGGCTCGCCGACCCGCAGGCGCTCGTCGTCGCGATGTCGGGGCAGCAGGCGGCGCACTTCCTCGGCATGCCGGAGGCGCGCCTGCCGCTCGCCGAGGTGACCGTGTACCTGGCGCGCGCGCCGAAGTCGAACTCGGCCTATGCCGCGTACACACGCGCTGCCGCCGACGTCGAGCGCACGCGCAACGACCCGGTGCCCGTGCACCTTCGCAACGCCGCCACGCGGCTCATGCGCGACTTCGGCTACGGCGAGGGCTACCGCTACGCCCACGACTTCGAGGGGCACGTCGTCCCTGACCAGACGCACCGGCCGTCGTCGGCCGAGGGAAACGTCTACTACGAGCCGGGCACGCTCGGCGACGAGGCCAGGCCCGATGACGCATAGCCGGCCACGCCGCCGCCGAGGATGGCGGGCGGTGTGGCCGCCTCGAATGCCGAGTGCTCCGCGCGGCGCACCGCAATCTCATCCGGCGCAGGCGCGTCGCCACCTTCCAGCGCGGCGATCAGCTCGACGCGGTTGAGGTAGAAGACGTCACCCACCGCGGCGAGTGCGTCGCGGGCTTCGAGGTATCGCCCGATGCGCAGCCACATCGATCGCGCCGCTGCAACGAGCCGCTCGGCAGGCTCTGACAGCGCATCGAGGGCGAGCGCGTGCGCTCGGGCTCCAGGGAGCATCGCCCGCAGGCGCTGGACGGCAGCGTCGTCTGTCGCGCTCACAAGCTCGGCTTCGAGCGCGTCACGCTCCTCGACGAGTCGGCGCTGTGCTTCTCGTGGGTTCGCCGCGTCCGGCTGCATCGCTACCGCCCGGATGCTGCGAGTCACCATCGCGCGGTCTTCGCGCCACGTTGGCACGTCCTGGCGCCAACTGGGAGTCGTGTCGGGGAACTCCTCGCGTGCCCGGTCGAGTCCCTGCATGTAGACGCGCTGGCCGCCGGTGGGGCCGAAGGTCGCGGAGAGCCTGCTGCCCTGGCTGCGCAGGATCCGGCTCAGCTCCCACAGGGCGACCGCCCGGCGCGCGTCTCGTGAGTTGGGCGCAGCGATCAGGGCTTGAGCGTCCTCGCGGCGCCCCTCGCCGAAGTGGGCCACGAACGCATCCGTGAACGCGGCGGCCGCTCGGCTGGCCGGACCGAGTACGTCGCGGTGCACGCCCTGGGTGATTGCTCCCCATTCGTCGATGCGAGCGCCGAGCGCGACCGCCCACCCACGCCCGCCCACCGCGTCGGGCTCGAGGCCGTCCAGCGCTGCGGCGAGCGCCTCCATGCGGGGGAGCCACTCCTCGTCCAGCCGGTCTCGGTCTCTGGGGGCCGTGTCGCCGCCGCCGTCGCGGGAGTCCTCGTCGCGGAGGTAGAGGTAGCCGCCGACCGCCACGACCGAGTCGCCGCCAACTTCGGCGTACAGCTCTGCGACGAGGGGCGGGTGGGCCTGCGGGTCGCGGTGGCAGGCGAGGAGCCAGAGATGCTCCGCCGGAGCGTGCGCGGGCAGTTCGAAGGAGACCTCGGTGCTCATCGTCACTCCCCGGGTTCGGGCCGCCGGCCGCTCCACGTGTGCTCGCGCCATGCTAATGCCGTCTGCCGCGCAGCGGGAGCACCGAAGGGCGGGCATCGGCCACCCCTGCGGTGATACCCTCGCAGGGCGGATCGTGACGGACGACACAGAGCGCGCTGGCGAGGTGGAGATGACGACAGCGGATGCAGGGGTGACGCAACTCGGCCCCCCGGAGCGGGTGAGCGCGGTCGAGGCGATCGATGAGTTCCGGCGGGGTCGCCCCGTCGTCATCGTCGACGACGAAGGCCGCGAGAACGAAGGCGACCTGTGCGTCCCCGCGCAGTTCATCACCGCCGAGATGATCGCGTTCATGACCACCCGCGCCCGCGGCATGGTCTGCGTGGCGATGGCCGGTGAGCGCCTCGACGCGATGAACGTGCCGCTCATGACGGGCCGCAACACCTCGCCCCTCTCGAAGCAGTTCACCGTCTCGGTCGAGGCACGCGACGGCATCTCCAGCGGTGCGTCCTCGGCGGACCGTGCCCGCACCATCCAGGTCCTCGTCGGCCCGGACTCCACGCCCGAGCAACTCACACGGCCGGGCCACATCTTCCCGATCCGTGCCCGCGAGGGCGGGGTGCTCGTGCGTGCCGGACACACCGAGGCGTCGGTGGATCTCGCGCGCCTCGCCGGCTGCTCACCGGCCGCGGTGATCTGCGAGATGCTCCAGGAGGACGGCTCAGTCGCCGGCATCCCCGACCTCATCGCGTTCGCGCGCGAGCACGACATCAAGATTGTGACCGTCAACGACGTGATCGCGCACCGGCTCCGCACCGACACGCTCATCGAACGCGTCACGGAGGCCGGGCTGCCGAGCAGTTTCGGCGACTTCACAGCGGTCGGCTACCGCACGCTCATCGACACCCGCGAGCACATCGCATTTGTGCTGGGGGACATCACGACGCCCGAGCCGGTGCTCGTGCGCGTGCACGACCAGTGCGTGACCGGGGATGTGTTCCGTTCGCTGAGCTGCGATTGCGGCTACCAGCTACGCGCAGCGATGGACCTCGTGCGCGAGGCGGGCCGCGGCGTCGTCGTGTACCTGTACCAGCAGGGGCGCGCAGTGGGCCTCCACCAGAAAGGCATCCAGCCGGCGGCGCCCGCCGACGGCGATGCGATGGCCCCGATCGAGGCGCTCGGTCTGCCGGACTACGGGATCGGGATGCAGATCCTCGTCGACCTTGGCGTGCGGGACATGCGGCTCATCACCGACAACCCGGTCCGGCGCTCGGGCCTCGGCGCCTACGGGCTCGAGATCTCCGAACTCGTACCCCTCGCCGAGCGGACCCGCGAGCAGCGCGAAGAGGCGCTCAGCGCCGCCCGTGGAGACGACGAGGGCGCATAGCACCCACGTGCCACGCGCCCACGTGCATCTCGGGCGACGGCGCGGGCGAGGGCGACAGCCCTCGCCCGCCTCGTTAGTCGATCAGCGCCGCAATCACCTCGTCGATGATCGCGTCCGCCTTCGCATACAGCTCGTCGTCCGTCGCGTCCTGGATGGGGTGCGGAACGAACGCGCGCTGCATGGCGGGCAGGCCGAGCGAGCCGGCCTGCGCCTCAGCGGCGTCGACGAACTCCGAGGAGGCCATCATCACCGAGGGAATGCCCTGAATCTCGAACCAGACCGTGTCGTGCACACTGCACGTCGTACACGAGCCTCAGTCGGCGAGGGCTTCGATGACGAAGTCCACCTCCTCCATCATCTGCCGCCGTAGCGGATCCGGAGCCGGCTTCGCGAACGTCGGCTTCGCGTAGCGCTTCACGCTCACCTCGGGCAGCCGCTCGTTGAGCAGCGACTCGATGCGGTCGAGCAGGACATCTCCGCGCGGCTTGCTGATGTCGAGTAGCCCGACGGTCCCGGTGATGTGCTCGGGGCGCCGGGTGAGCTGCCGTCCAATCGGTTCCCGTTCGTCCGTCGGGTCAAGAATCGTCGTCATGCGACCTCCTCGATCTTCCTGCTGTCCAGACCGCTCGCCCAGCCCGGGAAGATCGACGTGAACTTCCCGGCGCCGCTACCGGCCACCACGATGTGGATGTTATCGGGCGATGCGAACTTCGGTATGAGTTCCTCGAGCTGTTCGGCGCTCGGCCCGTCCGGGCCGAAGCTCTCCGGCGGGATGCCTGCGCCCGCCCGCTCGTCGATTAAGAGCTCGCGGACCGGCCGGTGCGTGAGTTCCCACAGCCGCTGCTGCAGGTCGGTCCGCGTCCAATTGTCGCGCGCGATGGTGTCGACGTGCTCGGGGCAGATCACCATCAAGACCTCGCCCGACCGCGACCGCGGGTGGCTGATCGCCTGGAGCGACATCGCAAGGCTCCCCGCGAGCGCCTCAGCCGTACGTGACGTCTGGTCGACGCACACCAGCGGGCCCGGCGACGCCGGGAACACCGAGACCACGCTCTCCGTGGCGTCGTAGCCGTGCTCGACATGGAACGGCTTCCACGGACCGTGTTCTTCGCGTTCTGCGAACGCGAACGTGAACTTCGCCGACGATCCGAGCATCGAGCGCTCGGTGCCGCCGGGCGTCGCGCCCCCGACGTTTCGGAGTACGAGCCGAACGGCGCGCCCAATGGTCGCGTTCGCGCGGTTGCCCTGTCCGAGCGCGCCGAGGCCCGAGTTCATCCCGATACGGTCGCGGATCGGGCCGTTGACGATCACTGCCGGCGAGGCGCCCATCGTGGTCGCCATGACACCGTGCGCGTTGAACTGCTCCGTGCACACCGCCTCCACGGCCGCGGCGACGACCGGCAGGTACTCGGGTTTGCAGCCGGCAAGCACGGCGTTGATCGCGATCTTCTCGATGGTGGCCTCGGCCATGTTCGGCGGGACGATCGCCACCACCTCCTGCGCGTCCCGGTTCGTGCCGGCGAGCATGCGCAGCACCCGCTCCGGGCTGGGCGCCACGACGGGGAGCCCGTCCGTGAAGCCCTGGTCGAACATGAACTCGTCGACGTCGTCGTCGCTGCCGACCTCAATGCGGCGCGCGCGCAGCGGGCTGCCCTCGGCCTCCGCGACGAGCCGTTCGTAGATGCCGGGCTCGAGGTTGCGCGAGCCACAGCCGGGCTGCGAGATCGGGTAGCGGTCCCAGTCGACCTCACCCGCGTCGGCGTCGGCGAGGTCTGCGAGCCGGTCGTACAGAGCGCGCCAGTCGTCACGGCCGAAGCCGACGAAGCGGTCGACCTCGGCCCCACTCTCATCGGTGAGGATCACGGTCGGCACCGTCTCGAGGTCGTACCGGTACGAGACGTCGAGTTCGGAGTCGTCGAGGAGCGGCAACGTCAGCTCGTGGCGATCGACGAGGATCGCGTTGCCCTCGGCCTCCTGGCCGATGGCGAGGATATCCACGGCGCCGCCGAAGGCGCGGTGCGCGCCCTCGATCAGGGGCATCGACGTGCCACAGGTGGGGCAGTCTTCCTTGACGAAGGCGAGGAGTGTCGGGCGGCCCGTCGGGAACGCGCGTTCCTCGCTGCGTTGGTCGCGTAATGCAAAGCCAGGTAGCCCGGTCACATCGAGCTCCTTACGTACGCCATCCCCGTCCGCGTGCATTCTAGCCAGATCGAGAAGGCAGCGTGGAAGGGCCTCGCTCAGGTGCGCGCGTCGAAGCGGTCCATGTACCCCGTCCAGCCGAGCAGCCGCTCGTCCGCGGTGAGCAGCCGGCAGCCATCGACGGTCAGGGCGGTGGCCGTGATGATCCGGTCGGCCGGGTCGCCGTGCATGTCCGGGATCATTCCGGCACGCGCGGCGATCTCAGCGCTCACGGGCACATCGACAAGGCCGGCCACGAGCAACTCGGTGCGCCAACGGTCGACGTCGATGTCCACGTCGAGGCGCCCCTTACTCACGAGCAGCCCGACCTCCCAGAACGTGATCGTGGAGATCGCGGCGCGACCTTCCTCCCACGCTCGGTCGAGGAGCACGCGGCTCTGACGCCCCAGCCTTGGCGAGTCGAGACGGAGCCAGAGCAGCACGTGGGTGTCGAGCAGTAGCACCCTTTACTGCCCTGAGTCCGGGTTGATCACGCGGTCCGGGTCTGCGAGGACGTCCACCTCCCCCTCGTCAATCGGGCTGATGATGTCACCGAGGATGCGTATCCGACCCTTGTCTGCGCCCCACGGAGCCTTGCGTGGCTGCTGATACGCCGTCAGTTTTGCGATGGGTTCGCCGTTCTTGGTGATCACGATCTCCTCCCCCGTTTCCGCTACCTCATCCATGAGCTTCAGGCACTTCGCCTTGAACTCCGAGGCCTTGATGATGCGACCGGTGGTGTACGTCCCCCGGAGGTCACTGACTCCTCGCATGGTCGCCTCCCCTCGCGTATTGACTATGGTCATGACTATAGTCTCATTATGCGAGTTGCACAAGACCGCACGCGCCGGTGAGAGCCTAGCTGCGGGGGCTGGTAGGCTCGGTTGAGCCTTCTTCGAGACTGGAGCTTCGCGAGTGAAACTGCTGTCGGCGCCGCGCGTCTTCTACGGCTGGTGGATCGTCCTCGCCGGGTTCGCGATCCAGTGGACCGTCGGCGCGCTGATGCTCCACCCCTTCGGCATCTACGTCGTGGAGTTCGAGGAAGAGTTCGGCTGGAGCCGCACCAAGCTCTCGGTCGCGTTCTCACTCGCGCGCGTCGAGGACGGCCTACTCGGCCCACTCCAGGGCTGGATGATCGACCGCTTCGGGCCGCGCGCCGTCATACGTGTCGGCGTGGTGCTGTTCGCGCTCGGGTTTGTCGCATTCAGCATGATGAACTCACTGCTGATGTTCTACGTGACGTTCCTGCTCATGGCCATCGGCGCAGCGCTCGCCGGGTTCCTCTCGGTCACTACCGCTGTCGTGAACTGGTTCGTCAGGCGCCGCACGCTCGCTGTGAGCCTCGCGTTGATCGGGGTGGCGGGCGGTGGGTTCGCCGCACCGGGCATCGCCTACCTCATCGAGGAGATCGGCTGGCGCAACACGGCGCTGGTCTCGGCGGCCATCATTGCGATCATCGGGCTACCCGCGGCGCAGCTCGTGCGACACCGCCCGGAGCCTTACGGCCTGCTTCCGGACGGCGACTCCGCGCCGCCGCGAGCATCCACCGGCGACGACGCGTCCCAGTTCGCCGAGGTCAGCATGACGCCCCGGCAGGCCCTCCGGAGCCGCGCGTTCTGGGCCATCTCGTTTGCTCACGCGGCCGCGCTGCTTGTCGTCTCGGCCGTGATGGTCCACTTCGTCGCGCACGTCGAGGAGCAACTCGACTACACGCGCACGCAGGCGGCCTCGCTCATCACGTTGCTGACCGTCATGGTCATCATCGGCCAGGTTGTCGGCGGCTGGGCCGGGGACCGCCTTAACACGAGGGCGATCATCGCCGTCTGCTTGCTCGGCCACGCCGCGGCGATGCTCTTGCTTACCTTCGCGACGGCGCTGTGGATGGTGGTGGCGTTCGCCCTCCTCCACGGCATCGCGTGGGGCGTCCGAGGGCCCGTGATCCTCTCGATGCGGGCCGAGTACTTCGGGCCGCACTCGTTCGGCACCATCATGGGGTTCTCATCGCTCATCGTGATGCTCGGGATGATCGTCGGCCCGATCTTCGCGGGCCTCATCTACGACAACACGGGCTCGTACGAGATCGGCTTCACGTTGCTCGCGCTGGTCGCAGGCGCCGGCTCGCTGTTGATGCTGTGGGCCGGGAGCCCACCGCCTCGCCCGGTGCGCCAGCCCGTGGGCGTAGCGGCCGCCGATGCTGCCGACGAGGCGCCGGCCGCGTAGCGACGCGCCCCTCTACTCCCGCCCTACTGCTGCGTCGATGCGCGCCATGACCTCGGCTTCGAGGGGCCCACGCGCTTCTGCCTCGGCGCATTCACGGAGCTCCTGGCGGTTCTTCACGCCGAGCACAACCGTCGAGATCCCTGGCATAGACAGCGCGTAGCGGTGCGCGAGTGCAGCGGGCGACTCGCCCAGCTCACGGGCGAGGTCACGGAACGGCGCCGCGCGGTCGAAGTCAACGGCGTCGCCGTGCCCCTCGGGCAGCTCGCGGTCGATCGCGTCGGTCAGCGCGCCCGCCTGGACGGCACGGATCCCCATCACGGCCACGCCGCGACCTGACGCCGCGGCGATCACGTCGCGCGGCCGCAGCTCACCGTCGAAGCGCTGGATAGCGCCCGCCGAGTCGAGCAGGTTCGCGATGCACTGCACCGCGCCCGGCGGTGACTCGGACCTGAGCGCCGTGATCACCGCGTCGGGCACACCGATGCCCGTGATGCCCCACGCGCCAGCCAGGCCCTCCGCCACGACCCCCTCGAGGGCCGGTCGCACGGCCTCCTCGAAGAGCGTCAGCGGGGTCCCCGCGTAGCGGTCGGCGTCGGCGTCGGCGACGAGCATGTTGTGCACGATGAACACGTCCACGCGCTCGAGCCGCAGCCGCTCGAGGCTCGCTGTCAGGCTTGAGCGCAGCAACTCGACTACTTCGCCCGCGGGCGGGGCGTTGACGCGGCACTTGGTGGAGACGAAGACACCCTCCGGAAGCCGGCCGTCGAACGCCTCGCCGACGACGCGCTCGGCCTCGCCGTCGCCGTAGCTCGGAGCGAGGTCGAGCAGATTGATGCCGAGGTCGATCGCCTCGCGCGTCGTCGCGACGGACTCCTCGCGGGTGGTCGGCCCCCACACCTGGCCGATCCCGCCGCCGCCGAGGGAGAGCGCGCTCACGTCGTATCCGAGGCTGCCGAATGTGCGTTGTTCCATGCGCGCGAGCGTAGCGGCCGCTCGCTGGCGGCGGCAAGGCAGACCGGACGGAGGGCTGAGTCCTAGCCGAGCGCCCCTGCTTCGCGCAGCGCGGCGATCTCCTCGGCAGTCAGGCCGTGCTCGGACAGCACCTCGTCGGCGTGCTCGCCAAGCTGCGGCGAGGGACGGTTGGTGCCGGTTGGCGAGTTCGTCATGCGCAGAATCGGTCCGACCATGCGCTCCGGGCCCGTCAGCGGGTGGTCCAGGTCGATCATGTAGCCCATCGCCTGAACCTGCTCGTCGTCCGCCATCTCCTCGGGGAAGTTGACCTTGGTAGCCGGCGCGCCCTGCGCGTCCAGGAGCTCGATCCACTCGTCCATCGTCTTCGTGCGGAACAGCTGACGCACGCGCTCCTGGAACGCCTGCGCCTGCTCCTCCCACTCGGGATCGAGGGCGTCGAACTCCGGGTCCTCCATCGGATCCTGGCCGGTCAGCCCCAGCGCCTCGCGGATCTGTGCCTGGTTGCGCGGCGTGAGTGCGCCGACGACGATCGCGCCGTCCTCGACCACGTATGTGCCGTAGTACGTGAGGAAGGCCGTCGCAATCGCGCGTTGGCCTTCGTGGATGTCCATCAGCTCCTGGTACTTCGCACCGGCCTGTCGGGCCTCGAGGAGCGCCTCCATCATCGGATCCCGTGTGATCGCGTCCTGGACGGGCACCCTCCCCACGGAAGCCCCGAGGAGCGAGAGCGCCGAGTTCAGCAGCGACGTCTGGATGAACTCACCCTGCCCCGACAGCTGCCGGCGGAACAGCGCGGCGCAGACGCCCATCGCCATGGCAAGGCCCGTGCTCATGTCGCCGATCGCGATCGACATCATCTGCGGAGCGCCGTGCTCATCGAGCTTGTGGTTGTTCGCCATCAGCCCCGAGTAGCCCTGCGAGACCACGTCGGAGCCCGACCGCTCAGCGCTCGGCCCCTCCGTGCCGAAGCCGGTGCTGTCGACGTAGACGAGGTCCGGGCGGAACTGGCGCAGCGTGTCGTAGTCGACCTTCAGGCGCTTCGAGACGCCTGGGCGGGCGTTGATGATGAAGACGTCGTAGTCCGGGATGATGCGGTGCACCAGCTCCTGCGCCTCCGGGCTCTGGAGGTTGAGCACGAGCCCGCGCTTGCCGCGGTTCACCACGTGGAAGAACTTCGACTCGTTCGGGACCACCGCCCCGAGGATGCGCGTGCTGTCGCCGTCGGGCGACTCGACCTTGAGGACGTCCGCCCCCAGGTCGGCGAGCATCATGCCGCCGTAGGGAGCCGCCAGGATCTGCGAGACCTCGAACACCTTGATGCCGTCGAGTGGACCACCCACGATGCGTTACCCCCGGACTGCAAGCGGGGCGGGTGCTTGAGCACCCGCCCCGTTGAGCGTGTGGCTACCCGCGCATCGTACTAGGACTCGATGGGCGTGTCTGTGCGGTTGCCCCACTCGGTCCAGGAGCCGTCGTAGACCTTCACGCTGTCGTAGCCCAGCAGCTCGCTCAGCACGAACCACGTGTGCGTGGCCCGGACCGCCGTCTGGCAGAGCGTGTAGATGGTCTTGCCGCCGACGACGCCTTCGCCTTCGTACAGCTCGCGGAGCTGGTCCGCCGGGAGGAACGTGCCGTCCTCGTTCAGCGAGCGGACCCAGTCGACGTTCACCGACTCGGGGATGTGGCCGCCGCGGTCCGCACGGACGTCACGTCCGGCGTACTCCTCGGCGGACCGAGCGTCGCAGACCAGCGACGAGGGGTCCTCGATCTGGTCCACGATCTCCTGCCAGCCGGCGATGATCCCTTCGTTCGGCGCCTCGCTGAACGTGTACGTGGCTGCAGTCAGCGCCGGCACATCGGTGCTGACCTCACGGCCCTGCGACTCCCAGAGCGGGAAGTCGCCGTCGAGCAGCCGCACGTCGGTGTGCCCGTATACCGCGAGCACCCAGACGGCGCGGGAGGCCCAGATCGAGCCACGGGCGTCGTAGAAGACCAGCGTGTGGTCCGGCGTCGCGCCGAACGAAGCGAGCGATGCCGCCACTTCGTCGCCCGGCGGAATCAGACCCGCCACGCCGTCGATCTCCTTCTGGAAGACCGCTCCGGCCTGGAGCCGGATAGCACCGGGGATGTGGCCCTCGCCGTACTGCTCCTCGTTGCGGAGGTCGAAGAGGATCACGTTGTCGTTGTCGAGGTTGTCCTCGATCCACTGCGTGGTGACCAGCCGGCTCGTGTTGGCGTAGCCGCGGTCTTCGAGGTCCGTGGCCTGGGCAACCCCGGCGTCGTCTGCCTCGTCCTCATCGGTGGCGGCGACGGTCTCGTCGGCGTCATCCTCTTCGGTCGCAGCAGCGGTCTCGTCCGCGTCGTCGTCTTCCTCGGTTGCGGCGGCGGTATCGTCGTCGCTGTCGTCGGTCGTGGTGGCGGCAGCCTGGGTGGCGGCCGGCGCCTGGGTTGCCGTCGTGTCGTCGTCATCGTCGTCGCCGCAGGCGGCGATCAGCGCCGAGCTGGCCAGGACCAGCACGAGCAGCAGGCCGATGCCTCGGCCGAGCCATCGCGTCTTTGTACGCATTCAGTACCTCTCCCTCATCTGGGGTGTGCAGCCCGCCGATCCGCCCGGATCGGCCGGCGTGTTATGCCTCGCCGTTGAAGATCCGGATCTCCCACTCGCCGGCGGCCCGCTCAGCGATCTCGCAGCCGTAGCCGCGCTTCATCGCCTCTGGCGGGATCGTCGACAGCGCGGGCGGGTGGTCCGTCCACACTCGCAGCTCCGGCACGCCGGGCTGCACCTCGTCGAGCTCACGGTTGGTGCGCAGCATCGGGTACGGGCAGATCTCGCCGCGCACGTCGAGGACCGGTGCTTCGCTCTCGTTGGTCATGGAGTCCCCTCCTTGTTCCCTGTTTCACTGGCCGCCGCCGGGCGCTCGCCCGGCAACAGCGTCATCTCGCGCACACCCTCCGAGGGCGGCTCGAGTCGGCATCGCACGCCTCGCTCGGCTGCCGCTGGCAGCACGTACGTGGCGACGACGTCGAGTTCGGTAATGATTCGCACCGCGGCACCCTCGGCGGCCTGCTCAACGGCGGCGTGTGCGCTCTGCATCTGCTCCGGCGGTGGCTTCCCGCGCAGGTCCAGCACCTCGGTGGCTTCGCTGGTCATGGGAACCGCCGGATGAACGCGGTACCGCCGTAGGCGCCGATTGCCAGCGCGATGGCGTAGATCCAGCCGTTGAGCGCGAGCGAGGGAATCGCCGAGAAGAACGCCCCGATGGTGCAGCCGAGGCCGAGGCCGGCACCGTAGCCCATGATGAGCCCGCCGCCGAGCGACTGTATGTAGCGGCGCGGGCCGCGCGGCACGCGCAGCCGGAACTCGCGCGCGAGCAGCGCGGCCGTGAACGCCCCGGCAATGATGCCGACGTTGAGCATGAACGCGTCGGTGAACCACGTCCCCTCGACGAACCTCGGCACGCAGCCGGGGATGTCGCTGATGCCGTTGAGCTCGCCCACCCCGGCGCCGAGGTTATCCGCGAAGTCGGTCGACCAGCGCGTCATCTCGCCGACGACACCGAGCGGGCGATAGCGGATAAACAGCAGGATGTTGATGGCCGCCAGCGCGATCCCGCCGATCAGCGGCGTCCACTCGGTGCGGAAGATCTTGCGAGCGAGCGCGCTGAGCGTCGTATCGGCGCCAGGCGCGGCGGGGGGAGCACTCGATCCCGGGATCACCGGCAGGGTGAAGTTCATGCCCGCGAAGGCACGGCGCTCCCACCAGGAGACCCCGACCCACGCGAGCCCGAGGAGCACGAAGGTGATGACGATGGCGCCGGTGTATGTGAGGTCGGTGGGCAGCCAGGAGAGACGGTCGCTGCTGATCTGGTTGTCCCACCACCAGTTCCACGTGCGCGCCATCGCATAGAGCCCCACGAGCACGCCGAAGATCGCGACCCACGAGCCGAGGTAACCCTCGCCCATGCGATACAGCGAGCCGCTGACGCAGCCGCCGGAAAGCACCATGCCGAAGCCGAACATGAGGCCGCCGAGCACCGTGGCGATGCCGAGCGGGAGGATGTGTGCATCGGACGGCAGCGTGCCGATGCCGGGGTTCGGCAGGACGGTGGCCATGATCATCGCGAACCCGGCGGTACCGATGGCGAGGCCGGCGATGATGCCGCGCATCATCCGTCCCTGCTTCATCAGGATGAGGTCCCGGAACCCGGCGACGAAGCAGAAGCGGCTGCGCTGGCAGATGGCGCCGAACGCGACGCCCGTCACCCAGAACACCGGCCACGCCGCGTCGGTGCGCAGCGCGAGGACGTAGATGATGGCCAGACCGACCACGGCGAGGATGCCTGCGCCGGTCGATCGGTCGATCGTGCGGACGGTGCTCATGGACATGGGGAGCGCGCTCATGCGGGTAATGTTCACATAGTTGAGTCCGCTACTCAACATCTCTCCGTTATGACGTGATACGCAGGTGTGATGCGCCCCTCGCCTCTGTATCATCGCGACCGCAGGCGATAGCACGGCCTCACGGCCAGAGAGGGAGACTATGCCTCCGAACACGGACACCGTTCTGTACGAGAAGCGCGACCGCGTCGCGTGGGTGACGCTGAACCGCCCCGAGGCGATGAACGCGCTCAACCCCGAGATCAGCCTCGGCATCAAGGAAGCGATCGATGAGGCCACCGCAGACGACGACGTCCTCGTAGTGGTACTCATTGGCAACGGCGGCCGCGCCTTCTGCGCCGGTATGGACCTCAAGTGGCGCGCCCAGGAAGACGCGGCCGGTGGCGCCGATATGTCGGGTGACGACGTGGGCCCGGGCACCGGGCTGGATGCGGTCGGCGCTTGCCCGAAGCCGGTGATCGCGGCCATCGACGGCTACGCGCTGGCGGGCGGCATGCAGCTCTCCAACCGTTGCGACATCCGCATCGCGACGCGCAACTCCCGGTTCGGGATGCCCGAGGCGCGGCGAGCCCTCGCGGCCGTCGGGGTCGAGGACACGCCCGAGCTGTTCACGACGCCGGGCGAGGCGGCGTGGATCCTGCTCACCGGCGGACACATGCCCGCCGAGCGCGCGTACCAGAACGGCCTCGTGCAGGTGCTCGTCGACGACCGCGACGCACTGATGCAGGCGGCCGAGGACCTCGCGGGCGAGATCAAGCTCTGTGCGCCCCTCGCGATCCGTGCGATCAAGGAGACGCTGCGCACCAAGCGCAACATGCCGGCTCCGAACCCCGGTCAGACGGAGCTCGACAAGCTCTCCGAGCTCACCGCCGAGGTGAAGGAGATCAACAACAACAGTGAGGACCGGCTCGAGGGACCGCTGGCATTCGCCGAGAAGCGCGACCCGAACTGGAAGAACCGCTAGCAAAGGGCTCAACGAGAGCCAGCTGAGCCCATTGCATGGAACCGGCGAGCCGCCCCGACGCGGGTAGGCACGCCCGGAGCAGAGCGAAGAGGAGCCCTCCACGCGGAGGGCTTCTTCGCCCCCACCACGGCGAGCAGCGCTGATGCCCGCGACGCACGGCGGGATGTTCGAGGTCGCCGAGCTCGTCGCGGAGCGCGCCTCGGTCGCCGTGCGGCGGGGCGTCTACTACGGCTGGTACATCGTCGCGGCGGGCGCCGGCACCAACTTCCTCGTCATCGGCCTTGTCACGTTCAGCTTCGGCGTGTTCATCGGGCCGATCCGCGACGAGTTGGGTTGGAGCGTTGCCGCGATCGCGGCCGGCCAGTCGCTGCGCAGCTTCGAGCAGGGTCTGCTCGCTCCCGTCACGGGAGTCATGATCGACCGGCTCGGGCCGCGCAAGATGGCCATCACCGGCATCATCTTCACCAGCATCGGGTTGGTCGTGTTCTCGCAGGCCCGGACGCTCGAGATCTACTACGTGTCGAGCCTGATCCTGGCGTTCGGGCAGAGCCTCGGCTCTCTGCAGCCGTTCTCCGCGGCGTTGATGTTCTGGTTCCAGCGCAAGCGCGGCCGCGCAATGGGGCTGCTCAACACCGGTAACGGCGCGGGCCACCTGATGGCTCCGGTGGTCGCGATCATCGTGACGCAGATCGGCTGGCGCGAGACGCTACTGGTCGCGGCCGTGGTCGTGTTCGTTGCCGGCATCCCGCTCGCCCTGGTCCTGCGCGACCGCCCCGAGCCGTACGGCTACGCCATCGACGGCGACGAGCCGGAGCCGGGTGCGTCCGAGGCATCTCTCGCCCCCGAGGCAACGGGCATGACCGTTGGCGAGGGGCTGCGTACGCCGACGTTCTACCTGCTCTCCGTGTCCACGGCGCTCGCGGGCGGCGTGATCATCTCGTGGATCGTCCACCAGATCCCGCACCTGCAGAGCGTTGGCTTCTCATTGGCCGGCGCGGCGACCGTCGCCGGTATCTACGGCGCGTGCCAGCTGGCGTTGCGCCCGATCGTGGGGTGGATGGGCGACCGGTTCGGGCGGGTCCGGCTCTATTCGTCGGCGTTCATCTGCCAGGGCCTGGGGATGATCGTCTTCGCGCAGCTGACCTCGGACAGGCTGTGGCTCCTGCCGTTCTACTTCGCGCTGTTCGCGTTCGGCAGCTCGACGTGGATCGTGCTGCAGATGACGCTCGTCGCCGACTACTTCGGGCCGAGGCGGTTCGCGACGCTGCGCGGGTTCGCGTCGACGCTCAACATGCCCGTCGGGATCATCTCGCCGTTCCTCGCAGGCTACATCTTCGACCGGACCGGGAGTTATGTCGAGATCTTCACGGTCTACGCCGTACTCGCGATGACGGGCTCGATCATGATCCTGATGATCCGTCGACCGTTCTGGGCCGACGTCGTGCGCGAGCGCGAGGAGGCTGCGGCGGCCGCCCGCGCCGCCCAACGCGCAGCGGCCTACTCCGGCGGCATACAATCGCCTCCCCGATGACGGGTGGGCATAGCAGGCAAGGGGGCACTCATGCCTGACACCGCACTGGACGATCTCCGAGTCATCGAACTCGCCGAGGGAGTGGCCGGCCCCTATTGCGGCAAGCTCTTCGCCGACCTCGGCGCCGACGTGATCAAGGTCGAGCCGCCGGGGGGTGACCGCGCCCGCCGCGCGGGCCCATTCAAGGACGGTAGGCCCAACCCCGAGGGCAGCGGCCTCTTCCTCTACCTCAACACCAACAAGCGCGGCGTCACCGCCGACCTCGCCACCGAGGAGGGTCGCGAGGCCGTGCTCGGACTGCTCGCGGGCGCGGATGTCCTCGTGACCGACATGTACGAGGACGACCTTCGCGCGGTCGGGCTCGACTACGCGGACCTGCGCGAGCGCTTCCCGGCGCTCGTCTTCACGTCGCTCACCCCGTTCGGGCGCGGCGGCCCGCACGGCTCGTACAGGGGCAACGCGTTCACCTCGTACCACTCGAGCGGCATGAGCTGGGAGACGCCGACGAACCAGGTACGCGACCGCGCGAGCCAGCCGCCCCTCGCGCCGGGCAACGCGCAGGGCGACTACGTGACGGGCGTGACGGGATCCGCGGCCGCGATGGGCGCGATCTTCCAGCGCGAGTCGACGGCGCGCGGCCAGCTCGTCGACATCTCGGGCCAGGAGGCGAACGCCAACCACATCCGCACGACGATCTCCTCGGCGATCCACAACCCGGACCTGCTCGGCGGGCGGGAGAAGGCCAACTTCGACTTCCTCGTGCCGTGCAGCGACGGTTACGTCTTTCTGACGCCGTACCACTTCGACCACTGGTGGGAGCGCTTCGCCCACGTCATGGGCGACCCCGAGTGGGCGCAGAGCGAGGCGTTCGCCACGGCGGCGGACCGCGCGCTGAACTGCGACGCGATCGAGCCGCTCGTCCACCTCTGGTCAGTCCAGTACACACGCGCCGAGCTGTACCAGATGTCGCTCGACATCGGCATCCCGTGCTTCCCGGTCTACTCCCCCGCCGAGATGATGGAGTCCGCGCAGTTCGAGGCTCGAGGGTTCCTCGAGTCCGTCGAGGACTCCGAGGCCGGGTCGTTCGTGCGGCCCGGGCCCGCAGCGGTGCTCTCCGGCACGCCGTACCACCAGGACGGCCGCGCGCCGCGGCTCGGTGAGCACAACGACGAGCTGCTCGGAGCCCCCGCGGAAGCCTCGCCCAAGCCGGCCGGGGATCGACGCCCCTCGCACCGCAGGGCTGCGGGCGACCTGCCGCTCAGCGGCGTGCGCGTCGTCGACTTCGGGTGGATCCTCTCAGTCCCGCACTCGACAGCCTGGCTGGGCGCACTGGGCGCCGAGGTCATCCGTGTCGAGTCCGAGCATCGTCTCGACCTCCTGCGCAGCTCGGGCCTGACGCGTGGCTCCGGCGGCATTCCCGGCCTCAACCGCTCCGGCCCGTTCAACGGACTCAACTACTCGAAGCGTGGCGTGACGCTGAACCTGCAGACCGACCGCGGCAAGGAGCTCGCAAAGGAGCTGATCAGCCGCGCCGACATCGTCACGATGAACTACGCCGCCGGGGTGGCCGAGCGCCTCGGACTGGGCTACGAGGACCTCAAGGCCATCAAGCCGGACATCATCATGCTGTTCGGCTCACCGCTCGGGCAGACCGGCCCGGAGGCCCACTCGACCGGGTGGGGCCCCACAACGCTCGCCTACACGATGCTGCCCCATATCACGGGCTACCGCGGTGGCACGCCGAGCTCGATGGGCGGCTCGTACCCGGACTTCGTCGTGGGTGAGCACATGGCGCTCGCGATGATGAGCGCGCTGCGCTACCGCGACCGGACGGGCCAGGGCCAGTACATCGATGTCGCGATGGGCGAGACAGTCGTCGCGATGACGCCCGAGCCGCTCCTCGAATGGACCATGCTCGGCACGGACCCGCAGATGCAGGGCAACCGCGACCCGGCCTGCGCGCCGCAGGGCGTCTACCCGTCCGCGGGCGAGGACCGTTGGGTCGCAATCTCCGTCGAGGATGATGAGATGTGGGCGGGCCTCCGGCGCGCCCTCGGCGACCCGGAATGGGCGCAGGACACGGCGCTCTCCACGATCGAGGGTCGCCACGCGCGCCACGACGACATCGACCGCGAGTTGAGCGCCTGGACGGCCGAGCGCACGTCGCACGACGCTGCGGCGTCGCTCCAGGCTGCCGGCGTTGCCGCGACGGCCGTGCTGGATGCCTTCGAGTTGCTTGAGGACCCGCAACTCCAGCACCGCGGCTTCTTCGTCGACATCGACCACGCAGAGCTCGGCGTGACGGCCTCGGCGGGCATCCCGCTCCGTTACAGCGAGACGCAGCTCCGGTACCTGCCCACGCCGCTGCTCGGCCAGCACAACCGCGAGGTGTTCACGGACCTGGTCGGGGTCGAACCCGAGGAGTTCGAGCAACTCGTCCGCGACTCGGTTATCGCCTAGGCGTCGAGCGTGCGGGGCGCTCTGCCACCCAAGTCCCATCGCATCGCCTATAACGGAGAGGCATAAGCGCGGGAGGGACTCGTGCCTGACACCGCACTGGACGATCTCCGCATCATCGAACTCGCCGAGGGAGTCACCGGCCCCTACTGCGGCAAACTCTTCGCCGACCTCGGCGCCGACATCATCAAGGTCGAACCGCCGGGAGGTGACCGTGCCCGCCGCGCGGGCCCGTTCAAGGACGGCGAGCCGAACCCCGAGGGCAGCGGCCTGTTCCTCTACCTCAACACCAACAAGCGCGGCGTCACCGCCGACCTCGCCACCGACGAGGGCCGCGCGGCCGTGCTCGGCCTCCTCGCGGGCGCCGATGTCCTCGTCACCGACATGTACGAGGACGACCTGCGCGCGGTCGAGCTCGACTACGCCGACCTGCGTGAGCGCTTCCCTGCCCTCGTCTTCACATCGCTCACCCCGTTCGGGCGAGGCGGTCCACATGGGTCGTATCAGGGCAACGCCTTCACCGTGTACCACTCAAGCGGGCTCGGGTGGGAGACGCCGGCGCAGCAGGTGCGGGACCCGGCGAATCAACCGCCCCTCGCGCCCGGCAACCCGCAGGCTGACTACTTCACCGGCGCCACTGGCGCGGCCGCCACGATGGGTGCGCTGTTCCAGCGCGAGTCGAGCGGCCGCGGGCAGCTCGTCGACATCTCAGGGCAGGAGGCGAACGCCAACCACGTGCGCCTCACGATCTCCTCGGTCGTGCACACACCGGACCTCGTGCCCGGCCGCGAGAAGGGCAACTTCGACTTCCTCGTCCCGGCCAGCGACGGTTATGTCTTCCTCACGCCCTACAACCTCGACCACTGGTGGGAGCGCTTCCAGCAGATCATGGGCAGCCCCGAGTGGGCCGCCAGCGAGGCCTTCCTCACCGCCGAGGATCGAGGACTCAACTGCGACGCCATCGAGCCGCTCGTGCATCTGTGGTCGGTGCAGCGCACGCGCGCTGAGCTGTACCAGATGGCGCTCGACATCGGCATCCCGTGCTTCCCGGTCTACTCCCCCGCCGAGATGATGGAGTCGGCGCAGTTCCAATCCAGGGGGTTCCTCGAGTCCGTCGAGCACCCGGAGGCCGGCTCGTTCGTCCGACCGGGCCCCGCGGCGGTGTTTTCGCGCACGCCCTTCGACCAGGGCGGGCCCGCGCCGCGACTCGGCGAGCACAATGCCGAGTTGCTCGCGGAGCCTGCCGATGAGCCCTCGACCGTGCCGCCAGACGATCGGCGTCCTGCTCACCGCAAGGCTGCGGGCAGCCTGCCGCTGAGCGGCGTCCGCGTCACAGACTTCGGATGGATCCTCTCCGTCCCGCACTCGACGGCCTGGCTGGGCGCACTGGGCGCCGAGGTCATCCGCGTTGAGTCCGAGCAACGCCTCGACCTGCTGCGCACGATGGGCCTTACGCGCGGATCGGGCGGGATTCCCGGCATCGAGCGTTCCGGCAACTTCAACGGCCTGAACTACTCGAAGCACGGCGTGACGCTCAACATCCAGACGGATCGCGGCAAGGAGCTCGCGAAGGAGCTGGTGAGCCGCAGCGACATCGTCACGATGAACTTCGCCGCCGGAGTCGCGGAACGACTCGGGCTCGGCTACGAGGACATGAAGGCGGTGAACCCCGACGTCATCATGATGTCCGGCTCGCCGCTCGGGCAGACCGGCCCCGAGAGCCACTCGACGGGCTGGGGTCCGACGACGCTCGCGTACACGACGCTGCCGTACGTGACCGGTTACCCCGGCGGCGCGCCCAGCTCGATGGGCGGCGCCTACCCGGACTTCGCCATCGGCGTGCACATGGCGTTCGCCATGATGTCCGCGCTGCGCTATCGCGACCGCACGGGCCACGGCCAGCACATCGATGTCGCGATGGGCGAGACGGTCGTCGCGATGACGCCCGAACCGCTCCTCGAATGGACGATGGCAGGCACCGACGCACAGCGTCGAGGCAACCGCGACGCGCAGTGCGCGCCGCAGGGCGTGTACCCCTCGGCGGGTGAGGACGCCTGGGTGGCCATCTCCGTCGAGGACGACGACGCGTGGGCTGGACTGCGGAGCGCCCTCGGTGACCCCGCGTGGGCGCGGAACCCGGTGCTCGCGACCCTCGAGGGTCGCCAGGCACAACATGACGACATCGACGGGGAGTTGAGCGCGTGGACGGCCGCACGCACTGCGTCCGAGGCGACCGACGTTCTCCAGCGCGCCGGGATCGCGTCGACGCCCGTGCTCAACGGGCCGGCGCTCGTCGACGATCCGCAGCTGCGGCACCGCGGCTTCTTCGTCGACATCGACCACCCCGAGGTCGGCGTGAAGGCCTCGGCGGGCATTCCGTTACGGTTCAGCGAGACGCGGCTCCACTACGGCTCCGCGCCGCTGCTCGGCGAGCACAACCGCGAGGTGTTCACGGACCTGGTCGGGGTCGAACCCGAGGAGTTCGAGCAACTCGTGCGGGACTCGGTTATCGTCTAACGGCTTCGCCGTCCGGCGAGGTTTGGCATCGGCAGCCGGGGGCTGCCGCGGGAAGGCCGGGAACGGTATGGAGTACCACCACATCCTCGTCGATCGGGAAGACGGCGTCGTCACGATCACGCTCAACCAGCCACAGCACCTCAACCCGTGGCTGATCCCGATGATGGAAGAGCTGATGGTCGAACTCGACATGATCGCGGTGAACCCCGACGACAAGGTGTTGGTCTTCACCGGGGCAGGCCGGGCGTTCTCGGCGGGCGGCGATGTCTCGTCGATGGGCGGCATTGACCACGCCGACCCGCATTTCATGAAGTGGCTGCCCGACCACAAGCGCGGCCTGCTCACCTATCCGACGATGACGTCCGAGGAGCGGATGCAGGGCAAGACATTCAGTGGTACGCCGATCCACCAGAAGGTCTTCGACCTCGACAAGCCGACGATCGCGGCCGTCAACGGCGTCGCCGCCGGCGCCGGCGCGGACCTCGCCTTCACCTGCGACCTGCGGATCGCCTCGACGAGCGCGCGCTTCATCGAGGTCTACATCCGCCGTGCCTTTATCCCCCTCGACGGCGGCGCGTTCTGGGCCCCGTTCCACCTGCCGCACGCCAAGGCGATGGAGATGCTGCTCACCGGCGACCCGATGCACGCCGACGAGGCGAAGCACTTCGGCCTCGTCAACGACGTGGTCGAGCCCGAGGAGCTGATGCCCCGGACCATGGAGTTGGCGAAGCGCCTCGCGCGTGGTCCGTCGCTGGCCATCCAGCTGACGAAGCACATGGTGCGCGAGATACACATGCGCAAGGCCCACGAGGAGATGTGGGACCTCGCCGCCAAGGCGGGGCCGCAGTCGATGCAGAGCCGCGACGCCGATGAGGGTGTGCAGTCGTTCCTGGAGAAGCGCGCCCCAGAGTTCAAGGGCTTCTAGCCCGGGACGAGCCCAGGCTTCGTGCTGTGCTCAAGGGCTCAGCACGGAGTCGCGCCACTCGTCCATATCCATCGGGTCGAGGCGAATCACGCCCGGCACGTCGTCGAAGTCACGATCGGCGGTAACGACCTGCTCGACGCCTAGACGTCGCATGACCGCAACGTGGATCAGATCTCGCGTACTTGCCCTCAATCCGGAGTCGGCCAGTTCCGCTGCGAGCCGAGCGTCTTCCGAGTAGATCGGTTCTGTTCGGCCCAGCATCAGCTCGACGAAGCGCGCGAAGACCGGGCGTCCGATGGCCGACCACTGTCGTGTCGCGCGGTAGTGGTGGAGGACTTCCTGCAACACCTCGGCGTTCGTGATGAAGTTGGACGGAAAGTCGGCAGCCAGTTCCAGTACCTCGATGCACGGCTCCCGCTGGGGGTGGGGCCCACCGGCCGCGTATAGCGGAACGTTCGTATCAAGGAAGGCTGTCGGACTCAAACCGTGACTCCAGCTCACGGAAGAGATCCTGGGGATCGTCCGGGACCTCGCCCTGGAAGCTCGCAATCTCGCGCACCAACTGGCGCCGACGCTCAAGCATCTTGGCTTCCCACGCGTCGTCGATCAGCCGGCGCAGCACGTCGGAGATCGAGGCGTCCTGCTCCTCGGCAATGGCATCGAGACGCTGCCGCTGCTCTTCGTCCAGCCGGACTTCGACTCGCGAGACCATGGCCCTCTCCTGTACGGCAGACCCTGTACGGCACGACCCGTACGGAAGACATTGTACGGCACCTGCCGTACGGAACACACGCCTCGACGCGCTCAGCACGATGAATCTGCCATACTCCCCGCTGCCCACCCGCATCGACCTCGGAGGACACCATGCAGGCGTACCAGCTCACACCCGGCGGCGGCATCGACGGCATCACGCAGGTCGAGCTGCCCGATCCCGAGCCCGCCGCCGACGAGGTGGTCATCCGCGTCCGCGCCACCTCGCTCAACTACCGCGACCTCATGCTCGCGAGCGGGACGCGCGAGGCGATCGTTCCGCTCTCCGATGGGTCAGGCGAAGTCGTGGCTGTCGGCGATGAGGTCACCCGCTTCGCGGTCGGCGACCGCGTCACGAGTTGCTTCTTCCTCGACTGGCTCGACGGCGATGGCACCCCGGCGAACACACGCCGCGCGCTTGGCGGCGGCGACACGAACGGCACGCTGGCCGAACTGATCGCGCTCCCCGAGCGTGCGGTCGTCGCCACGCCTTCGCATATGACCGACGAGGAGGCCTCGACGCTCCCGTGCGCTGCGGTCACCGCGTGGTGCTCGATGTTCGCGGTCGCGGGGCTGCAACCGGGATCGAGCGTCTTACTCCTCGGTACGGGCGGCGTGTCGATTGCCGGGCTGCAACTCGCCGCGATCGCCGGGGTGCGCAGCTTTATTACGTCGAGTAGCGACGAGAAGCTCGCGCGCGCCCGGGAGCACGGCGCGGATCACACCATCAACTACGTCGACGACGACAACTGGGGCCGGACCGTCCGCGAGCTCACCGATGGCCGTGGCGTCGACCTCACGCTCGAGGTCGGCGGCGAGGGCACGTTCGCGAAGTCGATGACCGCGACGCGCTTCGGCGGCGACATCGCGCTCATCGGCGGCCTCGCGCGCGATGAGTCGGATGAGACGCAGGTGCCCCTCGTCGGTCGCGGGCTGCGCGCGTCGCGTATCTACGTTGGCAGCCGAGCGACGTTCGAGCAGATGAACCGCGCGCTGGAGCTGCGCGAGGTGCACCCGGTGGTGGACCGAACCTTTGAGTTCGGCGAGGCGGCCGACGCGTACCGCCATCTCGAATCGCAGCGCCACTTCGGCAAGGTCGTCATCCGGGTGTAGCCGCGGCGCACGACACCTCGACGCCATGAGACAGGCGCCACGAGACAACAGTGGGCCGCCCGATCGGGCGGCCCATGTCGTGGTGCGGCTCGAGCCGGCTACCCGCGAGGCAGCCCGAGGCCACGCGTCGCGATGATGTTGCGCTGGATCTCCGAGGAGCCCCCGCCGATCGTCGAGGGGATCGAGCGGACGTAGCCGTGGATGTGCTTGCCGTTCAGTGGCGCCTTCGGGTCGCCGGGCCACAGGTCGCCGTAGAGCCCGAACGCGCGGATGCCGACCCGGTACAGCTCCTGCCCGTGCTCCGAAGAGAACATCTTGCCGATCGACGCTTCGTAGTTCGGCACCATCCCTGCCGCCTGCATCGAGGCGATGCGCATCGAGAGCTGGTAGCAGACCTCGATCGCGAGCGCGCGGTCCGCGAGCCGGGCGCGCAGCGACGGGCTGCGGTCGAGCACCGAGCGGTCGTCGTTGCGTGCCGCGTCGAGGAGCTCCGTGAGGTCTTGCAACTGCGTGACGGCGCCGGAGATGCCGGAGCGCTCGTAGTCGAGCAGCGTCATGCCGACGTACCAGCCGCGGTCGAGCTCACCGAGCACGTTGGCCGCGGGGACGCGCACGTCCTCGAAGAACGTCTCGTTGACGTGGTGCCCCCACGCCATGTCGATCAGCGGGCGCACGGTCAGGCCCGACGTCTTGATGTCGTCGATGAGCAGGAACGAGATGCCGCGGTGCTTCGGTGCGTCCGGGTTCGTGCGGACGAGCGCGAAGATCGCCGTGGCCTGGTGGGCCGACGAGGTCCAGATCTTCTGCCCGTTCACCACGAACTCGTCGCCGTCGCGCGTGGCGCGCGTCTGTAGCGAGCCGAGGTCGGACCCGGCGCCCGGCTCGGAGTAGCCCTGCGTCCAGCGCGTCTCGCCGGAGAGGATCGCCGGCAGGTACTTCTGCTTCTGTGCGTCGGTGCCGTGCACCAGCAACGTCGGGCCCAGGAGCATCACGCCGCTGCCGCCGACCGGCGGGGCCATGGCCTTCGCCATCTCCTCGTTGAAGATGAATTGCTCCATAGCCGTCAGGCCGGCGCCGCCGTACTCGGACGGCCAGTGCGGCGCGACCCAGCCGCGCTCGGCCAAGGCGTCCGCCCACTCACGTGCGGCGGCCTGCACATCGGCGTCGTCGTTGTGCAGGTCGTCGTACCACGTGTACATGCTGACGTCGTGGCGCGGGATCTCGGCGATCCGCTCCGGGAGCCGATCGCGGATGAAGGTGGCGACATCCTCGCGGAAACTCGCCTGCTCTGCGTTGTCGCTCCAGTCCATCGTTGCCCTCCTTGAGCGGCCGGGCGCGCCGGCCTCGTGCCGCGACTATACGTGTTGGGCTCGCGCCTCGGACTACGCGCCGAGGCGATCCGCGAACTCGGCGGCGGTGAGGACCGTCGCCTGGCGTGGGAACACCTTCTCGGTGAGCACGCGGTGGACCTCTTCGTCGCCGTCGTCGCAGCCGTCCTTCACGACGACGAGGTTGTAGCTGATGTCCGCGCCCCATCGCAGCGTCGACAGCACACAACCACTCGTCGCGACGCCCATCAGCACGAGGGTGTCGCGTCCGTCCTCGCGCAAGATGGCGTCGAGGCCGGTGGTTGAGAACGAGCCGGCGCGCACCTTGCGGATCACTTGCTCGCCCTCGATGGGTGCGACGCCGGGGTGGATCTCCACGTCGGGTGAGTCGGCCTCGAAGGGCCCGCCGCGGTGCACGATGTGGAACACCGGCACGCCGGCCCCTCGTGCCGTCGCGAGCGCCGAGGCGGCGCGTTCGACGACCTGCTCAGGGTTGCTGGCGTACGGGCCGACGATGCCGACCTGGAAGTCCATGATCACGACGGCCGTGCGTCCGGGGTCCAGGGTCGCCTCCTGTGTCATTGCGTCTGCCTCCTCCGTGCCGCCCTGAGCGCGCGGGGCGCGCGCTCACCAGGCGAGTGTGCCTCCGTCTACCGTGCGGAACGTGCCGCTATCATCGGGCCCCGCGCTCAGCACGAGCTTCGCGAGCCGGCGCGCCGACTCCTCGGGCGTCAGTGGCGCGGCCGACCCGCCCATCGAGGTTGAGACCCAGCCGGGGCTCGCCGAGAACGCGACGATGCCATCGCGACGGACCGTCGCGGCGAGTTGCTTCGTCAGCGCGTTCTGGAGCGCCTTCGCTGGTGCGTAGTACGTCGAACCCGCGTTCATGTCGGCGATGCTGCCGAGGCTCGATGAGACGCTGACCGTCACGGCCCCCCGACCCATCAGCGGCAGCAGCGCTCGAGTCACGCGCAGCATCCCCACGCCGTGGACCTGCAACTGGTACTCGAGGTCCTCGATGGGTGCGGCCACGATCGAGGACCCTTCCGCCGAGCCGATGCCGGCGTTGTTCACGAGGAGGTCGACGCGGTCGAGGTGCTCGGTACACCAGCGCCCGAACGCCTCGACCGACGCGCCTGATGTCACCTCGACCTGTGCCGCGAGCACGTCCGGATCCGTGCTCGCGGCTTCGAGGAGCGCCTCGGCCGTGGCAGGGTCGCGGTAGGTGCCGACGACGGGAGCGCAGCCGTGGGCGCGCAGCTCGCGGACCAGCGCGAGGCCGATGCCGTCGGCGCGGTTGGCCCCGGTCACGATGGCACTGCGCGGTGTGGGTGCGGTCATCGGCGCCTCCGCGTGGCAGTCTAGCGCGGACCGGGGACGCCGGTGGGCGGCGCTGTGGCGCCAGCCCGTGGTACGTTGCCGCCGCCAGCCCGTCTGGCGTTTCAGCCTTGACTATCCGCGGCCACAGACCGGGACGCTGCGGCCAGTTCAGCGGAGGGCTACATGAGCCAACCTCCCACCTTCCTCTCCAGCGTGATGGAGCAATTCGATCGCGCCGCGAACTACTCGGACTTGCCTTCGGGGCTGATCGACCAGGTGCGATCCTGCAACTCCGTCTACCACCTCCGATTCCCGGTCGAGCTGGAGGACGGCACCATCGAGGTGGTCGAGGCGTACCGCGCCGAGCACAGCCATCATCGCCTCCCGACCAAGGGGGGCCTCCGTGTCAGCACCGAGATCACCGAGGATGAGGTGACGGCGCTCGCTGCCCTGATGACGTTCAAGTGTGCGGTGGTGGGGGTGCCGTTCGGTGGGGCCAAGGGCGGCATCTGTTTCGACCCCAATGCACCCGAGGCCGTCCGTCGCCGCGTCATCCGCCGCTACACCGCCGAACTGATCGAGAAAAACTTCGTGGGACCAGGCGTCGATGTCCCCGCCCCCGACTACGGGACGGGCGAGCAGGAGATGGCGTGGATCGCCGACACGTACCGGGCGCTCCGCGGCGCAGACCTGGACGCCTGGGGCTGCGTCACCGGGAAGCCGGTGACCCTGCACGGCATCCCGGGGCGCATCGAGGCCACCGGGCTGGGTGTCTACTACGGCATCTCCGAGGTCGTGGCCGAGACCGACGAGATGGTGAAGCTGGGACTCAGCCCGGGTACCGAGGGCAAACGGGTGATCGTGCAGGGACTGGGCAACGTGGGCTCGCACGCCGCCGCCTGCCTCCAGGACGAGGGTGGCGCCATCATCGTCGGCGTCGCCGAGATCGACGGTGGCATCTACAACCCGGACGGCCTGGACGTGGCCGCACTGCTGGCGCACCGCGCCGAGCGTGGGTCGATCCTCGACTTCCCGGGCGCGACGAACGTGCCGACCTGGCAGGACACGATCGAGATGGATTGCGACATCCTGGTGCCCGCTGCCGTCGAGGGAGCGATCACGGCTGAGAACGCCCCGCGCATCCAGGCGCGCATCATCGCCGAGGCGGCCAACGGCCCCGTCTACTCCGACGCCGAGCCGATCCTCGCTGAGATGGGCACGCTGCTGATTCCGGACGTCTGGCTGAATGCCGGCGGCGTGACCGTCTCCTACTTCGAGTGGCTCAAGAACCTCTCGCACGTGAGCTTCGACCGCATGTACAAGCGCTACGAGGAGATCTCCACGCGCCGACAGCTGGAGGCGACCGAGCGGCTCGCCGGCTCCGTGTTCCCGCCCGAAGAGATGCAGATCCTCACCCGAGGCCCCTCAGAGATCGATTTTGTCCGCTCTGCCCTGCAGGAGACGATGAGCGAGTCGTACCGGCAGATCTACGACACCTGGAAATCGCGCGACCTGCCGGACATGCGCACGGCTGCGTTCCTGATCGCCATCGAGCGCGTCGCGGAGAACTACCTCGCGCTCGGCATCTTCCCCTGATCCGCTTCGTCCGGCCGGGGAGCAAACGGCGTGGGGAGTCCGTGTGGCGCGTCGGCGGCCTCGATCCACTCACCGGTTGCGCCGGTGAGGTCGCCCGCGGCCGATGAGGCCAGCGCATCGCTGATGCCGGACCGAATCTCGCCGGGGTTCTGACCGATCATCCGCAGTACCCACGCGGACATCTCGGTGCCCCCCTCAAGCTCCTCGCAGACGACCTGCGTGGCGCCGAGTGCCAGCAGACCGTCGCGCTCACCGACGTAGCGAGTTCGGACAAGGATGGGCACGTTCGGCCACTCGGCGTGCGCCGTGACGATCGCGCGTTGTGCGGCCGGGGGGTCGCTGATCAGCAGCACGAGGACGCGTGCATGACCGAGGCGCGCGTGCGCAAGTGCTTCCGGGCTGGTGACGTCACCGTAGTAGACGTGCGTGTACTCCCGTCGTGCGTCGCGCACCGTCTCGGCATTGAGTTCGAGGATTACGTACGGCACCCGTGCCTGCGCGAGCGTGCGTGCGAGCAGCTGGCCGGCCACCCCGTAGCCTGCGATCACGACGTGATCCGTGAGGAACGCGTCCTGCGCAATGGGCTCATCGATGCCTCTGGCGCGCAGCAGCCGTTCGAGAGGTCGCAGCAGACCCTCCCCCGCATGCAGCCCACCGGTCCAGTGCATCAGCATCCGCGAGAGCACGATGCTCACGACGCCCGTGGTGACCACGAGCTTGAGCTCCGAGGACGTGACGAGTCCCTCGCTCGCGCCGAGCAACAGCACCACGTAACCAAACTCGCCGAACTGCGCCAGGTAGATGCCGGACCGCCATGCCACACTCGCTGGATTGCGCATCGCCAGAGCCGCGAGCGAGGCGACAAGGGCCTTGCCGAGCACCAGTCCGAGCACGATCAGCACGGCGATCATCGGGTCGTCCGTGAAGACCCGCCAGTCCACGAGCATCCCGAGCGAGATGAAGAAGAAGCTGGTAAACGCGTCGCGCAACGGGATGATGTCGCTGGTCGCGCGGTGGCTGTAGTCGGTGTCGGCCAGCATGATGCCCGCGAGGAACGCCCCGAGCGCGAACGAGAGCCCGAGCTGGTTCATGAGCCACGCCGAGCCGAGCGCGATGGTGATCACCGTGAGCAGGAACACCTCGCGCGTCCGAGTGGCGGCCACCGCGTCGAACACGCGCGGGACGATGAAGCGCGCGACCACGAGCACGACGCCCACAGCCAGCGTGGCGCGTATCAGCGCCCATGCTGCCTCCAGGGCGAAACCGCTGGTGTCACCACTGGCGAGCACGGGCACGAGCAACGTGAGTGGGATGACGAGCAGGTCCTGGAAGATCAGCGCGCCCACGATGAAGCGCCCGTGCGGCGCATCGAGCTCACCGCGAACGTCGAGCACGCGTAGGACGACTACCGTGCTGGACAGCGCCACGACGAGTCCGAAGACGATGCCGCGCTCCACCGTGTCACCGGCGAGCACCAGGATTCCGAGGGCGGCGAGGGTGGTCACTCCCACCTGTAGCGAGCCCCCGAGCGCGACGGCCCGCCAGATGAACCGCAGACGCTGAAGC
Organism: Dehalococcoidia bacterium; assembly: GCA_965208885.1. Taxonomy (GTDB): domain Bacteria; phylum Chloroflexota; class Dehalococcoidia; order UBA2979; family UBA2979; genus VXMT01. Next base: position 155,837 of record CBDBPS010000001.1, on the reverse strand, counting down.
GAGAACTCCAGGCCGATCGCGAACAGCAGCAGGATCACGCCGATCTCGGCGATCTGCTCGATGTGGTCGGTGTCCCCCACGAGCCCGACACCATGCGGCCCCGCGAGCGCGCCCGTCGTGAGGAAGCCGATGGTCGCCGGGAGGCCGACGCGTGAGAGTCCGACCGTGGTCACCACGGCCAGGCCGCCGATCACCGCCAGCTCGCCGAACAGCTCCTGTTCCGCCACTACTGACCCCTACGCCGGACGCCCGTGCCGCGTCTCAATGAGGCGCACACGGGCGTCGAGTTGAGCTTCGATGGCAGCGGCAAGAACTGCCTAACCACACCCCGATTCGTAGAGCGCTCGTTCGAGAGCCGCGAGTTCGTCGTTCAGCCCGTGCTCACGCGCCGGCAGCGCGATGCCCACGTCGCCCTCGGAGAGTGCCTCGATGCGAGCGAGCTGGTTCCGCGCCGTGTCGGCGGCACGGCGCAGCCGCTGGCAGTACTCATCGCGCGCTGCCGGGTTGTCGGACGGCGCACGGTACGCGATGACGTGCTCGACCGGGATCTCGAGACGGCGTTCCACCTGGTGCGCGGTGTCCATCCGGACCCAGCGAGACATCCCCGGAGGGAACGTGCACAGGATCACCGTGTCGTACACGTCCGGGTGGTCGTGGATCTCATCCTCGATGGCCAGCAGCGGTGTGGGGTCGCCCACCTTGGCGGCGGCCAGCTCGATGCCCGCGTCTCGGAGCACGGCACGCGTCTCCGCGGCCGAGGACTCCGCGCTGCCGACATCGTCGCTCGAGTCACCGAGCAGGCCAGACGAGTGTGTCGTCGGGATCAGCAGCGTGAACCGGGCGTTCCTGTCACGTTCCTGGAGGGTCGACAGGTGATCGAGCAGCTCGACGCTGCGCGCCGTGTCATGGGCAACCACCAGGTAGTGAGCGCCCGGATGCACCACTGAGCCCTGATGCACGACGAACACGGGGATCCGCGCGCTGCGAATCACTTCCTCGGCGACGCTGCCCCCGAGCACGCGGCGCAGACCGCGGCGTCCATGCGTGCCGATCGCGATCATGTCGGCGCCATAGTCAGAGGCTGCACGCAGAATCGCCTCGGGCACGTCTTCGGCGCCGTCCACTTCCACGTCGAAGGCCCCGTTGAGGTGGCGCTCTCCGAGTGAGCGGAGCGAGGCGAGACGCTCGTTGCGGATCCGCTGGATCATCTGCCCGCGCCGCTCGGTGCGGTCCTGGACGTAGTCGACCGGAGCCCGGGCCCAGCTGTCGGAGGTCACGACCGGGTCGGACACTACCAGGTCCGGTGGGTGGGTCGGCGTTTCCGGATGGACCTGCTTGGAGTCCCACACCATCATCAGGCGCGTCTCGGCCCCCGCGGCCGATAGCCACGGGGCGAGCGCCTCGACGACCTCATCGGCAAGTTCACTGTCGTCTAACGCAGCCAACACACGCATGAGTGGCCCCCCTCTCGTAGTCGTTCGTCCGGCCAACTGTGCCGGCGCCCCCATGGTACAGACTGCCCGCGTATCAAGGCAGACCACGGACAGGATTCCGGTGGGGGTGACGAGACGGCGCGACGGTCTATCCGTTGCCGTCGCCGTAGGAGCGCCCGTACTATTGGAGGCGGTCCAGCGGAAGTAGCTCAGTGGTAGAGCGCCTCCTTGCCAAGGAGGAGGTCGCGGGTTCGACCCCCGTCTTCCGCTCCACCCCACCCACCCTCCGAGCACCGGTCATGACGCCTGCTTGAGGGCCGCGCCGCCGCGCGCGATGCTGGGAGCCGGGCCGAAGTGGCGGAACTGGTAGACGCGACGGTCTCAAACACCGTTGGGGTTCACGCCCCGTGTGGGTTCGAGTCCCACCTTCGGCACCAATGTTTCCAACGGTTTCCGGGAATCGGCCCTCGCCGATATGTACTGAGCAAGGTGATCAGTTGTGGCCATGTTGTGGCCATCTTTGCGATCGCACAGCGCGAGCGGCCATGTTGTGGCCGTCACGGGAGTGCGCGTCCGGTAGCAGGGCGAACCAAAGCCCCGCTTGCGGGATCGGTCTTGCGGCCACGCTCGGCCGTGCGCCTACACGCAGGCCCACCAGCCACTCCAGGCCCAGATGAGAAGGCCCGCCGTGGTGCCGGAGGCACGACGGCGGGCAGATAAGCGCTACTACTCGCGCCACGGCGCCGATCGCCTGCGCGCACGGCCATGCGGTCAAGATCACGGGAAGCGACTCGTCTCCGAGGTCGCCTCCCCTAGCTCAAGCGGGCGAGCCGAGGTCACCAGATTGATCCTGCCAGCCTGCCTGGTACTAGCAGCGCCCAGTCTCGCGATTTCGCAAGCGTGCGATCGATGCCAGCGAGTAACCACGGGATCCTTGAGGACAGTCGGGATCTCGGAGGTGCTGAGCCTAGACGAAATGCTGCGGGCCGATTCCCGTCCGTGTTCGGTTCAGGTACGTGCGCTTCCGCCAGCGATCCTGAGCCAAGAGGGACCTAATCCATATCAGGCTCGGAGCGAAGACGATGGTGAACAAGACCAGAAGTACCATGCACATAGCCGCAGCCGGGAGATCCACATCGGCTCGCCTCAATAGCAGCGTGACTGCGGAACCCGCAAGCAGTATCAGGCCATAGCTCGGTACTACGCCACGGACGGGGCCCAGCACGGCCACGGCGAACAAGATCCACACTTCGATGACTAACGGGAACGCTGGGACAACCAAGAACGTATTCAGCACACAGGATCCGACCGTGAGGTGCCCTGCGGTCTTCCTCCACTCCCATTGATCGGAGTCGATTCCCGATAGCGCGGGTGCGTAGCAGGACACGAACCACAGCACCAGGTGCAAATGCCAGGTCAGGTTCGAACCTGGGATCGCGCTCACAAGCGCGACGGCGACTCCCGAGGTGAGTACGAGCGGGAACAACGGTGATCTCGGCTTGACCAGAAGCAGGCCCAGATCGAGGAGATTTCGGCTCGCAAAGATTCCGGCCGCGCAGATCAGGAACAGAAGCCAGAAGATCGCCGCTGCCTCGCGGTGGCCCGGGAGCCACACTGGCTCGAATACGTCGATACCGACAGCAGTGACATTGATTACGCCGAACAGGATCAACGGTGGCCACAGGCGCAAGAATCTGACAGCGACCCCAACTAGCAATCCGCCGGAGGTCATGGCGATTCCGTGCAGCCGGATCGCCGTCTCGTCCCGTATGGCGACACGTCTCGGCGATTGTGAGCCCATGTTGGTCCGGTGGCGGTCGGGGGAGAACGGGTGGCCGTGCGGATGCCCTGTAGTCTAGCAATACCAGAACGCTCGTGCTAGCCGCGAGGCGTGATGGTGGCGAAGGGCCCTACTGGGCATTCGCCGGTCCGTCGGACACGGCGATCCGGTCCTCATATCGCCGGAAGTCCGTGACGTTGAACGTCAGGAGCTGGTGCACGCCGTGCACGAGCATCGTCGCGACGATGTTGGCGTCGTGGATCTGCCTGCCCGCCACCTGCACGTCCCGGCACAATGCGACGAGCGCCTCCGTGACCAGTGGTCCGTCCTCCAGGATGTGGAAGTTCGCAGCCAGCCGTTCGACGTCTTGCAGCACCTCCTCACGGGTGAGGGGCACGGGCCAGGCTTGAGGCCGCGTCATCACGGCGAGGTACTCGCGCAGTACCTGCCGGCTGAGCTGCACCGGCTCATCGCTGGCCATTGCGTGGCCGAGGAGTTCCCTCGCCGGCTCGTGGTTCGGCGCCTCCAGGACGCGCGCGTACACAAGGACGTTCGTGTCCACGAACATCGCGGCGCTACGCGCGATCGTCGTAGATATCGGCTCGACTCACGCTCAGCTCCTCGGGCCAGGTCCCGGCGCGATGCACCGGCCAGAGCTCGTCGAGTGCGAGCGCACGGGCCGGTTCGCGTCGCTGCCGACGGAGCACCAGGGTCTCGGCCTCCAGGTCGACCTCGGCTGTCTCCCAGCCCGCCGCGCCCCACGCAAGCGCCTGGCTGTGACCGCCATTCGCGGACTGATTCGCCCACCAGGGCCGATGGAGGCGCGCTGACGGCGGCAGCGCGAACCCGAGCACCGTCTCGATATCGCGGAACGAGGCCCGCCACTCACTGGTGGCCAGGTTGCAGAGGTGCGCGTAGAGGCTTCGGTACTTGCCTCGCTTCGCCATCTCGTCGAACCGTTGATCGTGGTCAGTGGTCACAGCTGTGCTTCCCTTGCGGCTCCCCGTGAGTGTAGCTGACGGGAGTTAGTTAGTAACCCGTCTGAAGTGTGAGTCTACCGTCTCTTAGGAAGCGGGGTCGTGCTTCCGGCGGAGGGCGCCATCCAGTACCTCGGCGGCCTCGCGCTGCAGGTCCGGCGCGACGTGCGAGTAGGTGTCGAGGGTGATCTGCGTGGTCGAGTGGCCGAGGCGTTCCGACACGATTTTCACGTGGACGCCGGCACCGAGCGCCAGCGTCGCCATCGTGTGGCGGAGGTCGTGAAAGCGGATCCCCTCGAGGCCCACGCGCGCCACGAGGTCCTTGAAGCGGCCGCTGATCCGGTACGGCGGCTGGACGGTGCCGTCCGCCGCGGGGAATACGAGGTCGGCATCCCGGTACGCGGGACCGATCTCGAGGCGGTGCGCCCGCTGGCTCGCGCGATGCTCGCGAAGCACCGCAAGCGTGCCCTCGGAGAGCGCCACGGGGCGGTGGCTCCTCCCGGTCTTCAGTGGACCTAGCGTCGTTTCCCTGTCCTGGTAGCTTGCAGTCCGCTGGATCAGCATCCTGCCACCGTCGAAGTCGATGTCCTTCCACTGCAGCCCAAGCAGCTCCCCGAGCCGGAGCCCAGTCGTCACCGCCACGTGGATCAAGCGCCGGAACTCGTCGTCGGTGGCGGCAGCCTCGACACGTGCCACTTCCTCGGCACTCAGGGTGCGCATCTCGCGCCGCTCCGCGCGCGGAGGTGTCACAGCATCCGCCGGATTGCTGGCAAGCAGCCCCCACTGAACGGCCTGCTTGAGAGCCTGCTTCAGCAGGCGGTGATGGTGGAGGACAGTCCGACCCGCGAGGCTTTCGGCGAGCAACTCGGCGTACGCTCGCTGGATGTGAGCTGGCCGGAGATCGCGTAGGGCGAGGGCCCCCAGGAACGGCGTGAGACGCTTTGCCATCTGCCGGTAGCGACCAAGGGTCGATGCCTTCACCTTCAGACGCGCGTGCTCGTCGAGCCAGCGATCGAAGTAGTCCTCTAGCAAAACGCCGGAGGGATTCACGTCGATCCCGAGGTCACGTGCCGCCATCGCTTCGGTCAAGGCGCGCTGGGCGTCCCGCCGGGAGCCATGGACGGCGAAGCGTCGGCGGCGGCGCCGGCGCGTGACTGGGTCACGGCCGAGTTCGACCGTGACCTGCCAGCGCCCTGGGCTCCGCTCGACGACGCGACCGCTACCGTATCCTCGCCGTCCTGCCATTGAAGTCCCTGTCGTGACTGCTCAGCACCGAGTGCGGCCGCGCATACTCGCACACAACGGTCACGTCTTGATGGTGTTGCGCTCTATCCACTCTGCCAATCTATACCGGGGTACAAGGATGCGGCCGCCGACGCGGATGTGTGGGATCTCGCAACGCCGGATGAGTTCGTAAACAAGGTACTCGCTGACCCGGAGAATCTTGGCCACCTCGTGGACTTTGAGGAACTCCATCTCAAGCTGCTCGAGCCTCAGATCGGATTCCGATCCATTCCCTCCACCACTTGCCTTCTTCGACCCGATCTCGTCGTCTGGACGATTGTCAACCATGACTGCATCACCTCTCCGCAATAGGGGATGATATGCGAGTAACATGGGCGCAGGGACAATTCTCGTTCGTCTTTCCCGGACGCGCGCCAAGCGTGACTCTCAAGAACCCTTGCACCACAACGGATTCGATGGTCACATATATATTCTGAGTCAGTCCACCTGGAGGTGGCGGCACCAGCACGGACAAGGAAATAAGCGCTGCGACCACCGGGTGTGAGGCCCAACTGAGTTCATATTCAATGGGTTGGCGGGGGGTCACGCCTTCGAGAAGGCGGGTCAGCCGTTTGATGGCGTAGAGAGTGCAGTCGACGAGGAACTTGATCGTCGTCTGTGACGTAAACGGCACGCGCTGCCGGGCGAGAGTCGGGGCAATCCGGCGCAGTCTCTCGACTGGTACGCGGATGGGCCGTGGGAAGCCGAGCGGGTACGGAACGTCGGCCTCCTGTGCTCCTGCCCACGCAGTGTGGTGAAGTCTGGCCGCAGGGAGCCTGATCCCCGCTGTTCTGGCGATGTCTTGGCGTCCCGGCTTGCTTTGGTCACGTGAACCTTCTCGTTGGTATCGGGCCGGATGACCTAGCCCGGCCCGCTGTGGGTGTCAGCCCCGCCTCCCCAACCGGACTCGAGCACGGCTTACAGGTGAGTCGGGCGCGGACGAACTATCCAGACCGCGTGTAGGCTGTTCAGCGCCCGCGTCCGCAACCCAATTGGCAGTCCTTACTTCGTCGTGCTCTAGGTGAAAGGCTCTTCGGGTACCTCATCCCGCCGGGAAGACGTCTCGATCCCCTCGAGCACGGGGTGCGCGGCCCAACGTCCGAGGCACTTCACGCCCAAGACCATGCGCCTCGCGGGTGCACGTCCGCCCAAGAGGCTCCCGTGCCGCGCGGCGAGGCGAGGGAAGGGCGTCTCTGTTGCCGGTCCGAACGACTCGAAGCGTTATGTCGGATCGGTTATGATCAAGTGGCGAAACGGTCAGCGTCATGATACTCGAGCTCGGTGTGAGCCTCGGCAGCACGTTAATGCTCATGTGGGTGGTTGTCGCCCTATGCGTCCAGGCGACCGTCACCGCTCGCTCGCTCGCGAGCGCTCGTGCTAGCGGCGGCGTAGGCGCCGTCAGCTTCGATCTGCCGTGGTGGGCAGATCTCCCTGGGCTTCCCGCTGTGGTGTCGAGGGGGGCGGAGGCCGCGCTGCGGGGCACCGCCTTCGTTGCCCAGCACCCGGACGAGGCCCTGCGCCTAGCGGTCACGTGGTCGTTCGGTGCTACCTCCCGCGGCGTGCGGGCGACGGAACGAGCATATCTCGAATACAGCGGTTTCCTCTGGAGCGTGGTTGAGGGTCGATGGCACGGCGCCTCGCTCTTGGCCTGCCTCAGCTACACGCAGTCTCTGGAGGTTCGGCGGATCCTGCTCGCTCTGCTATCGGCATCTGGCGCGAGTGTGATGGAGCCCCCATCTCGGGTACGGGAGCAGGACTCTGGGCGGGCATCCGGGGCTCGGCGACCCGTGAGGGAGCCGGGCGGCAACGCACCCTCAGGGGTCTTGGAGGGCGGCGCTGAGCGCGCTGCCGAGTCCGCAGCACCGGGCTCACGACACTCAGACACGAACCGCGTGGTTCCGTCCAGGTCCGACGCGGCCGGCTCCCTCGCCCTCGCCCTCCCCCCGGTGCTCGCCATCCGCAAGGAGCGCCTCTTATGTGTGGGAGTGCTTGGGTCGTTCTGGCTGCACCTGCGCGGTCATGACGGTCTCGTGGATGTGCCTCCAGCCTCGCAGGAGCTCGGCGCGTTGCTCGCCGCGTGCCTTGACAGCTCGGCGCCCCGCCGTGAGGAGCTCATCAAGGCAATGGAGCTTGAAACGTCGAAGGATCCCCAAGTGAGTCTGAGACAGCGCCTTTCTCGGCTACGCCAGGCAGTGACAGAGGCTGTACTGAAGGCTCGGATCCGCCCCACAAGACGCTCCGCGAGCAAGTATGCGCGGGAATTGATCAAGAACGAGAACGGGCACTTTCGCCTAGCTCGCGACGAATGGGTGATCGACTACGAGATCGTGCTGCGACTGCATGCGGACGCCCGCAGGGACATGGTCGAGGGTCGACCGGACGACGCCCTCGCACGGTGGTCCGCCGTCGCACAACTGATCCAAGGTGAGCCGTTCGCCGGGCTCAGATTCATTGAGGAGCGGAGCATCAGAGTCCGAGAGCAGATGAGTAAGCGTCTCATTCGAATCCTTGAGATGGCTCTCCTGGAGGCGCGGGCTCGACGTCGATCGGACAGCGAATTCCTAGCAGCGCTAGAGCGTCTGGGCGCTCCCGTCCCCAAGTAGGTGCGACGGGTACTCATCGCGACCACGAGCAATGTCCCCGACGCGTCCAGAGAGCGTCTCCACTACCGGGAGAGCCTTGTTCCGCTGGTACAACAAGGTGTATAGGTCATCATGATGTGCGCTCATGCCACACGCAGCTGATCGAATCCTGGCAGGGCGCTTCCCGGCTGTGTCCGCATCGGTCGCGCGCGTGCGTTCCGAGATCCACCAAAAGGTGTAGGAGCGTTCGCGTTCCCGGCGTTGGATCTGCAAATTCACGGGTTAGGGCGCGCGCGCTGCAGCGCAGCCTGAGCCCGAGGGCATGAACCACCAACTACCCGGTTGCCATCCGGGAACAGGGCCTAGCGAGGAGACACCGCGGCACGGACTTGCTTTACGGCATCGGTGAGCTCCGTGGGAACGTGCCTTCGGCGAGGATCCAGTTGAAGTACGAGGGATCGTCGGGCACAGCTTCCCTCAGGGGGCGACCGCGGTGGCGGCCGAAGTCCAGCCAGGGTTCGCCGTCCCGCAAAACGAGATACCGCCTGCGCTGCGCGAGCTGGTCGAGTGCCGCAACGTCGCGCGGGAGGTCGGCGTAGCGGTTGAGCTTCCCGCGGAGCACGTACAGGGTGCTGACGAGGTCACCCCGGGCACTGTGAGCGTCCTCGATGTCGCGGTCCGTGTAGAAGCGGACCGCGACAGCCAGGTCGCGCGGCTCGTAGTGATGGAAGATGCCCTGCGCATCGACGATGTGCCGGCCTTCCATCGAGAACTCGACCCGGCCCTGTGGAACTCCTCCTCCAGCAGCGGGATGTCGAAGCGGCCGACGTTGAACCCCGCGAGGTCGCACCCCTCGAGGAAGCCCGCCAGCCGCGGCGCGATGTCCGGGAAGGACCCGCTCGTGCGCGACGTCCTCGTCGGTGATGCCGTGCACAGCACTCGCCGCTGCGGGAATCGGCATCCCGGGATGCACGCTGCGCGAATGGGAGGTAGAGGCTCCCGACGGCTCGATGCGCAGAGCGGCAATCTCGACGGCACGGTCGGCGGCAGCGTTGACGCCTGTGGTCTCCAGGTCGAGTACGGCAGCGGCCAGACCAGGTGCAGGTCCTGCGCCAGCGCCCGCGTGGTCGCCGCCAGGTCACCGTCGTACATGGATCGCTCCCTTCAACTGGCGGTTCGCACCGGTCCTGTGCGAACATCTGGTCTACCCAGCCTAGCGGGTGGGAGCGCGAGATGTCGGCGGCCCGTGGCAGGGTGGTGAGCCGGACCTCGCTTTGGAGCTGATATGCGAAAGTCGACGGGTTCGTCGCTTTCCGCATTCATTCCTGACGGTTGTGGGTCGGTGACCGGGTTTCCCTCGGCCGGCCGTCTCTCGACGACCGCCCCGGCCGCCGAGTTCCATGCCCTGTCCCGCACGTTGAGCGCGACGGCTCGTGCGCGACGTCCCCGTCGGCGATGCCGTGCACAGCGGTCGCCGCTGCGGGAATCGGCATCCCGGGATGCAGGCGGCATTACGGACAGCGGGATCCCTGCTGTCGCAACGAAATTACGGATGTCTCGCACGTCGCGCCGCCTGGCGCGTCCACGGGCTGCGAGGGGCCGCCCACCTCACGGCATTACGGAACAACGGGACCGGTGCTCTCGCACGCCCTCTCTCACGGCATTACAGACAGCGGGATCCCTCCTGTCGCAACGGAATTAGGGATGTCTCGCACACCGACATACTCACGGTGCGCGGGGTTTGGCGTACCTGCACGGACTGATTCGGCGCCTGTGCGGTGCCTCCGACGGCATTACGGTCGGAGGGATCCCTTCTGTCGCAACGCGGACGCGGGTTTGTCGCACGAGCTAAGGCGGCAAGCAGAACGGTCAGCTCTTATATAGATCTCTCTATATGTATCCTCTCTCCTACCTGATCCCGTTCTCCCGACCTCTCTCCTACCTGATCCCGTTCTCCCGACCTCTCTCCTACCTGATCCCGTTCTCCCGACCTCATGGCCACCTCTACTACCCGGCAGCGATGCAGGCGGTCGCCTACGCGTCGCCGAGGCCCTCGACACGTCGCTGGCGACCGCCACGAGGTGCGCCTCCCTCGCGGGAGCGCTGGGAAGTGTGGAGCGCGGCCTGCGGCACCGCAGCGCTCCCAGTGCAGCCGCGCGCGCTCGCCGCCTACCTCGGCGAGGGCGCCGAGACGTGCGCGCCCGCCACAGTCGCGGGCGACCTCACGGGCATCGCGTGGCGGCATCGCATGGGCGGGCGTCGACTCGCCCGCCCATGACTGAGGGCGTGCGGCAGACCTTCGCGGGATTGCGACGTCGCGCCCAGCACCAGCCTGAGCGCGTCGACGGCCTGACGCGTGAGGACGTCGACGTGGTGCTGGCGTCGCTCCCCGACGATGCCCTCGGCCGCCGCGACCGCGCGTTGATCCTCGTAATGCAGTCCGGCCTGCTACGGCGTGCCGAGGCTGCCGCGCCCCACGCGGCGCGACGTGCGCGACGCTGGCGACGGCACGGGCCGCCTCATGGTGCGACGCAGCAAGACAGACCAGGAGGGGTGCGGCGCGGTGATGCCGCTTACGCCCGAGGCCCTCGCCGCCCTCGACGCGCTGCGCGCCGACGCATCCAACATCGAGGGCGCGATTTTCCGCAGCACGTCGGGCCCACGGGCGCGCTCCCGGATGAGCGGTCACGCGTTGCCGAGGTGCGGCGGCGGCGCTGCCAGGCTGCCGGACTCGTGGGGCGCTACAGCGGCCACAGTTTGCGGCGTGGCACCGTCGAGACGCTCGCCGCGGCGACGCGCAGGCCCGCCCCACCTCACAGAACGGCAGGAGACGCTCGTAGCGCCCGGATCTGGTGATTTCCGCGCTGCGCGAGGGTAACGCGCTACCCCTCGGCTCGGAATTGCGGGCGTGTACGGCCGCTCCACGAGGGCCGGATCTTCGCCGATCGGCGTGAAACGGCCCGATCCGACGCGATCGGCCTGCGCAGGCGTACGGCATCGAGCTCGCGATTCCCGCGTAGGCGCGGCGCGGCGGCACGCGCTCGCGAACAGGGCCCTCAGGAGCGACTCGACCAGTGTGCAGACGATGCGGCCTGTCGCGGTGCGCGATATTTCCGGGCTTCACGCGCTGCGGTCGGGGCGCGCCCCCAGGCCACCGAGGCTCCCGGTCGGCACTCGCCTCTTCCCCGTGGTGCTCATGCCCCACCGGCTGCGTCGGTGCCCTATCGTTAACGGGCGTGAGCCCTTGTCGTCTATCGACGCTGCGGAGGATCCCACATGGCCCCGAGCACGGTTGAGCGGCGGGTGCTCCGTTGGCTGCTCGCCCTCGTCCTGTTGACCGAGGACGACTTGGCGGTGCTGTGCCGTGTGCCGCCGGATTCCGTCCACAGCGCCGTGGGGACATTGCGAGCGGCTGGCTGGCTGTTCGGGCTCACCGTGCCCGGCTCAACCTTCACCGATGAGCACGACGAACACGTGCTGGCGCTCACACCCACCGCGCGGACGACGCTGGATCGCGAATTCGATCGGGCGCAGGAGGTGCTGCTCGAGGTGGCCTGGTGGCAGTGTCCGGATCGCGCGTTCGAGTCAGCTGTGGCGCAGGCCCCCGTCACTCGTGCCGTCGCCCGTGCGGTGGTGGCAATGGCGCGCGCCGTGGATGCCGCCGGGCGTGGTGCACTTAGCTGGGCGGCGCTGCTCCCGGAACCCACCGCTCAAGGCAGGCTCCCGACCGGTGAATATGACCTACCGCCGGATACACCTGGTGGGCATGTCGAGGTGTGCTGGGAGGATGGCGCGCGGCAGGTACGGCTCGGGATCTACGTAGACAGCGGCCACGCCCCCAGCGTGGCCTGGCAGAGGCTCCGGATCCGCTGGCGGAAGCAGTCGAGGGCTGCGGCCTCCGCCCGGCTCTTGATCCTGTGTCGCAACGACTTCGATCTCGGCGTCTGGAACCGGTTGCTGTATCGGGCTGCTGACGGCGTGGCGCCGGACGATTTGCCGCAGGTCGGCCTGGCCCTGCTACGTGAGGCACAGAGCGAGTACATGCTCGAGGACAGGGTGTGGTTCATACCCCGGTTCGGTCGGTGGCGGTCGCTCTCCGATCACGTCCGCAGACGCGAGCCTGACGACGATGCGGCACCTGAGGAGGACGCCGCCGCACCGCCCACTCACGAGCAGTGGCCTGTGATCGGCGGCGCTGCGGAAGCGGCCGCCGCTCGGCGCGCGCTGGAGCGGCCGGGTCCGCGCGCCACCAAGCTCCAGCAGCTCGTGGCTCTCGGACTCCAGCTGAGTGGCGCCGAACATCACATCACGGACCTGCTGGCTCGAGCTCCTGGGATGTCGGTGACGGACATCGTCCGGTACAGCGGAGATCCTGCGCCTCTGGTCCGCAGGCAGCTGCGTGTCCTTCGGGATGCCGGCGTGGCCATGGTCGGGCCGTCCGAGGATGGGCCGCAGTGGGCGTTGCTCCCGGCTGGCCGTGACCTGGTGGCGGCACGCGCAGGGTTTGTCCGGAGCCACAGGGCCTTTGCCACCGCTGCCGCGCTGCAGCCGCAGGGCGAACCACCGGAGTCGGTCCCCGCACACCAGGCCGGTATCGGCCGCATGATCGGCCTGATTGCCGCGGCCGCTCGACGGACGTCCAGCTGGCGCCTCGTAGCTTGGTACGACGAGTGGTACTGGCAGCGAGAGTTGCGGCGGCGGGCACCTCGCCCTGATGCGTTGGTGGTGCTCGAGGGCCCGGATCGGGCGGAGCTCGTCGTTGTGTGCGAGTACGAGCACGCCGTACCGGGACGACCACAGGCGGACCGGAAGGTGCAGACATGGGCGACGTGGCATCTGGATAGGGACTGGAGCAACGATCTCCGGGGCGTCATGCGTAACGGGGCGCCGCTGGTCTGGGTCATCTACGGCGACGCTGCTCGCGCAGCCGGCAGCCTCGTGAGCGCGGTTGAGGCACTGCTAGCGCGCTTCCCGATCGTTGTCGGTCCCATCGACCGGATCGACGCGCCCGACGGCCTGCACGCCCGCGTGTGGCGTCAGGCCGGCGGTGGTGGCACCACGTCCGTTCTGGCGCGCGCGGCGGGCGGCCTCCTGCCGCGCGAATGAGGCTACCCGAGGACTCGGTGCGCTTACGCGGCGGGGCAGCCTGTATGATCACACCATGGTTGATCACACCATGGTGATCGTTATTGACCTCCTGATGATCGGGCTCGTGTGCTACGTCTGTGCGGTCATATGGGTCTGGACGGTCTGGGCGATCCGATGGTATGTCGACGTTGTACCGGCCCCGCCGCCGGGGAACGTCTACGTCGTCGACACGGCTGGCGTTTCGCGTTGGCTCCGCTATTTTGGTTTGCTCGATGTCCTTGACCTGTTGTTGCGTCGAGTTGCGGCGTTGGGTGCGCGTCTCGCGATCTGGGGCGACGAGTGGGCGTACGCGCTGCTGTACGCTTGCGTTGACTGGGTCTACGACCGTGCCGCGGCGGCAATCCCAGTGGCCCGTGCTGGCGGTCATGCGCCGCAACCGTGGCGCGCAGGGGTAGCTGAGGGCCGCGCTGATGCACCGCGCGCGGGCCGCGACCTACGCATGCTCGCTCACCGCGTAGGTGCGTCCGTGGGATGGCTGACACGACTGGCCGGAGTAGTGCTCCGGTGGTCGCTCTGGGTGGTCTGGATCGGCCTGCGGTCGTTGGCCCAGCGCAGGGTGGTGCGGGACCGCCCGCCCCGCATTTTGCCGGGCGTGTGGGTATTCCTGGAAATTTTGGCGCCACTCGAGCCGTCGCTTAGGCTCGTAACGGCCCCGCCGGCGCCGCCCGTGCAGCAGGTCCCGCCCACGCCCCCACCGGCGCCGCCCGTCCAGCAGGTCCCGCCCACGCCCCCGCCGGCGCCGCCCGTGCAGCAGGTCCCGCCCACGCCCCCACCGGCGCCGCCCGTGCAGCAGGTCCCGCCCACGCCCCCACCGGCGCCGCCCGTGCAGCAGGTCCCGCCCACGCCCCCACCGGCGCCGCCCGTGCAGCAGGTCCCGCCCACGCCTCCAGCGGCGCCGCCCGTGCAGCAGGTCCCGCCCACGCCCCCACCGGCCCCGCCTGTGCAGCGTGAGCGAGCAGCCGTCCGGGAGCGTATCCGTGACGGTCGCCCGCTAGCTGTGCACGTTTTGGGGCCGGTGCATACCGACGTCCGTGGGCGTAGCGTAGACGTGCCGGCACGCCTCTTACCGGTCATGGGCTTGATCGCTGTGCACGACGACGGCGATCGTCGCGCCCTCGCCGCTGCTCAGTGGCCGGACATGGATCCCAGCGCGGCCCGTAATCGACTCGCCCAGTATGTCTCGCGGATCGTGACCGACACGCTCACCTCAGGCATCCGCGCGAGCGGGCTGCGCGCAAACTCGCAGACTGCCGAGCGGTACGCCCATAAGTCCATCCTCCGCACGCGCACCACGATCCGACTCGATCCGACGATATGGGCTACCGACATCGGGGCCTGGCGGGATTTGCAGGGTATCGCCGCCGCCCTCGACGACCTCGCCGCTCTCTACGGTGACGATTACATCGCTCTCGGCGCGCTTCCCGAGGCGATGCGCCATCACCCCGCGCTCCGTAGCCGGCACCGCAAGCTCCTGCTCCGGCTGCGACCCCTCCCGCGACCTCCGTTGATGGACGACGCAGCGGAGGCCGCTATCGTTGCTATCTTCGGTGCCGCTGCAGGCGATTGGGAGTCCGCCTGTTTAGCCGACTTTGGCGAGCTCCTGGGCAATGAGATCGACTTTGGCGAGGCGCTCGCCGTAGGCGAATTTGCTGACGCTGCGCGCGCCGCGCGCAGCGTCAGCGCGTGGGTGTCTTATGTGGCTGCTGGCCTCGTGCGCGGCGAGCCGTTTGCTGGCTGGCAGTACCCGTGGGTGGCATCCGCACGCGAGCAGATCCAGCGAGAGATCGATGAGGGCTTGCGGGCAGCCATCGATGTAGCCCGGACCGCAGGATACCCGCTCGACGATCTCATGGTCGCGCGCTGGCGCCTCTGGGGACAGACCGGCACAGAGGCTACCTGAGCCCTCGGTAACGTCGTAAGGGGCCACATCAGAGTAGCGTTCCCAGGACGGCCGGGTTGCCTGATAACGGAAGATATCAGGCATTCTCGGGAGCCCTCAAATGGCGCTCTCGGGAGCCGCCCCAGACGGCTGTCCGTCCGGGAGCCCGCCCGAGCTTCACGTCCGATCCAATTCCGTTGCGGAGACACGTGCTCGCCGCCGGATCGCTCCCGTCAGAGTTCGCAGCACAACCAAGCAGCCTACTAGGGGCGCCCGATTCTCAGTATTGCGTCCACGACTGTCCGAAGGGCTTGACGTACAGGGCGCACGGGTCTTTGTAGATCGCCCCCAAGAACTCGTACTTGTGACCGCTGTGATGGTACTCCGCCAGCAGTGCGACAGGTTCCTCCGAGGTAGGTCCTTTGGCGATACGCGTGACCGCCGTCCCTTTCGTCTCCGCCCAGTCGTCGGCAGCCCGGGCGAAGATGTCTAGCATCCTGTCAGTGCAGCTCTCCGCCGCCGTCGGCGCCCCCTGCACGTATCGTCGTTCTGCCAGATGATGGCCATGTAGCCGAGGAACCCCGCGAGTACCGCGGCCGTAACCAACCACCATTCCGCCACCACTTCACGACACCTCTCATTCGGTCATGCCTCGATCTGCCACGCTGCGGTCAGGCGGTGGTCCGCCTCAAGCTACATTGGATGTGCGCGCTCCTGTTCAGCGGTCAGAGGCCGCCTGTGTAACGAGAGCTCACCGGCCAGCAGGGTCCAGGACCAGTCTGCCAGAGAACCTCCGCCGACCGATCGGACCCCCATTCGCGGTGAGGCACGTTTGATGGGCGGGAGGTCGGTGGACCAGACTGAGCATATCGCTCCTTACTCCCTCTACGGGGCATCCACGGCCTGGCGGACGATCTCGTGGTCGTAGGTGAGGCCGGGCGGCGTGCGGTGGTACCAAGGCGAGCCAGCAGCGCGACATCCGGCGCGCTCAGCAGATGGCAGTTCAACTGGAAGAAGGTGTCGCCGGCGCGTGCCCTTCGCCCGACCCTCATCAGCCCGCCTGTCGTCGCCGCGCAGCCCGATGCTGCCCGGCGGGTTCGCGGCGTCCGGCAGCAGCGTACCCGTCAGCAGTGCGCCCGGCTCGAGGTGGGCCGGGCAGTCATGTAGGTCACGAGCACGTCAGGAGGCCCATCATGCGCACTCGAGTTCGCGCAGCGGTCCTTGCGGCCGTGGTCGTCGCCGGCCTTGGCATCGGCGGCTACCTCGTCATCACTTCGGAGGATGAGGCTCCGGCGCCTGTGGCAGACGTAGTGACGCCTGCGCCCACGCGGGCGCCGACCCGTGTCCCCACCGTGGTAGCGCCCACCGCTACCACGGCGCCGGTGGCCACGCCGGTCTCCGCCGGGGTGACGGTTCCCGACGTCACCGCAACGCTGGCCGCGACGCCCGTGGCCAGCGCAACGCCTGCGGCCGGCGCGACGCTGACGCCTCCCGAGACCACCACCACGCCGACGCCGGCGCCCGCGGCTTCACCCACGCCGGGCTCGAGCCTGGTGGTCGGCCCCCGGCCCCCGGTGACCCCCGTCAACCCGACGCCCTCGCCGACGCCCTCGCCGACGCCCTCGCCGACGCCGACGGCGACGCCGACGGCGGCGCCCACACCGCTGGCCGGCGGCGGCCTGGATCAGCCCGGTCTTGATCCCGGTGAGTGCCTCCACTGCTGGATCTACTTCGCGGAAGTGGACCCCACGTGGCCCGAGTACGAGCGCACCGAGACCTACCTCCGCAACCACTTCTCGTCCGCGGCTCCGCGCGCGGGGACGTGCGACGCCTGCCCGGTCGTCTTCTCCTACGAGAACAGGGCGCGCGGCCTCGAGGGGCGCGTGCTCGGCCCCGGGGAGGCCCCCACCGGCGACGGGGGCACCACGCTCGTCGCGACGGTCTCCTCAGCCATGCTCCTCGAGTTCGAGCGCATGGCGACCGCCACTCGCGAGCAGTCCATCGCCGACGAGCTGCTCACGCCGGTCCGCCACGACCACAACATCCGCGACGTCGCGGGCATGGTCGTCTTCCCCGTCCAGGGCTACCCCCGGCACGAGGCCGGCAGCCTCGCGCTCACGCACGCCGGGTACGCGCACCTGCTCGAGCTGGTAGCACGCTCCAGGGAAGGCCGTCCGGCTCCGACTCCGTGGGACGGGCTGAACAGCCCGGGCATCCTGCCCGACTGCCTGCACTGCTGGCGCTACGTCGGCTCGAGTCGCGACTTCCCGTCCGACGACCCGGTCATCGTCGCGATCGAGACCGGGCTGCACCGCGCCTTCACCGGCAGCGGCGGCCCGGCGACGTGCGCCACTTGCCCCTGGGTGCTCAGTACCGTCGACGACCTCGCCCTGCTCATGGAGACCGGGGTTACCGACCCCACGCTCAGGGAGCACCGGCTGGGTATCTCGCGCGGGCACGTCAGCGTGCACGCCGTCACTCCCCTGGCGCACTTCTTCTTCGGTGCCGACCCGGTCGGCGGCGGCTACGTGACCCGCGTCGGCGCGGGCTACTCAGCCGCGCAGGTCGCCGGCATGCTGACCTGGCATGAGGGCCCCATGTCCAACGGCTGGTATCCCGAGGGCGCTGAGCACCTGGGCCCACCGGCGCGGACTGGCGCGGCGGTTGTCACTAATCGCGGCGTGGACTACCTCGGGCTGCGGCTCGCCGAGCCGTACACGCCGATCTGGCCCGTCCGCCTGACCCCGTTCAGCAGCCTGCCCATCACGTTCTGTGTCACCGTTCCCGAAGGGTCTTCGACCGCACTGGCCCAGGAGTTCGCAGGCATCGCTGCGGCGGGCGTTGCGGCCTGGAACGACGCGCTTGACGTGACGGCGTTCCAGATCTCCGGGGCGTGTGGGTACCCCGCAGCGGAGGACTTCGACGACCAGATTGGGAATGGCTCCAATGAAATCGTGCTGCGCGCGGACCTCCGCCAGTCTCACGGCGATGTGGCTGGAGTCGCTCCCCACATGGTCGACATCAATCACGACGTGCCCCGAGAAGAGCGCGACGTGCTCATCGCACTCAGGTACTACGCGCCCGGGGACGAGGAGTATCGGATAGGCGTCATGATCCACGAGCTGGGACACCACCTGGGCTTCGACCACTCGTCATCGCAGCTCTCGTTCATGCACGCACCACACTATCCGGGCGCCACCATCCCGGACTGGGAGACCGAACTCATCCGCGAACTGTGGGATCTCGACTAGCCCGCGTCACACCCGGCGCCGCCCTTGCGGCGCCGGGCCAAAGGAACCCGCATGCCAGCCCAACTCTCTCGCCGCACCGCGTTGCTCGCCTCCCTCGGCATCCTCGCCGTGGCCGTTATCAGCGGCGCCTTCATTCTGACAAGCACCGCCACCAACGCACCGCCGGCGCCGTCAGGCGCAACGCCCGCCAGTACGCGCCCGCCCACGACTGCACCGAGCCGCGCGACTACGAGCGTGCCGCAGTCCAGCCCCACCACGGCGACCACCGCCACGGCCGCAGCGACCTCCCAGGCAACCCTCGCGGACCTCGCGCCCACTGCGGCGGCCACCCCCGTCCCCACCGTGACGCCTGTCGCCGACGCAGAAGCCACGGGCGGCGAGTTTGCACCCTGGGTCTACGCCTGGCCGTCCGTGCACCCCGTCGAGTGGCCCCGCGCGTGGCGCTGGCAAGACCCGCTGCCCGTCCCGTGGCCATCCCGCAACTGGGCGCACTCCACGTACCGACTGCCGCAGCTCGCCACCCCCGACCAGCCATTCATACTCGTGCGCGCAGAACGCGTCGCGCAGCTCACCGGCGTCCAGCTCCAGGCCATGGTCGACCTCGTCCAGCGTCATCATGAGATGCGCCACGCACTCTTCGCGGCCGCCGCCCCCCGCGTCTGGGAGACTCGCACCGAGCAAGAGGCGCGCGTCGCCTTCCGCAACTCCCAGGCGCGGGCAGCAGCCGCCCGCCAGGCCAGGCGCGCAGCAGGCTCCTGAGTCGGGGCCGTCCCGTCCGGGTCGCTCGCGGCGCCCTCGCGAACGCCGAGGCCCCCCGCGGCTGGCAAATCCGGTATCGTGGACGGACAATCCGCCGAGAGAGCGAGACCTGACGTGAATGAGCCGACGACCCCTGCCGCCACGTACGAGGCCGCGGTCGCGTCCCTCCACGACGAGCTTGCGGCCTTGCGCCGCGACCTCACCACGGACCTCGCCGACCTGCGCGGCGACCTCACCACGGATCTCGCCGACGTGCGCGGCGAGATCAACTCGGGCCTCGACGGCCTGCGCCGGTCGTTTCGAGGCTTACGTTGGCTCATGCTCGCGCTCTTGGGCGTCGAGATCGCGGTGGTCGTGGCACTGTCCGTCGGCATCTACCTGCTCGACTCCCGGCTAGACGCGCTCATCTCGTAAAGCGGTGTTCTCACCGCCTCCCCTAATGGGGTCCCATCAGTCGCCGGAGGACCTCCGGCGACTGGTCCTGGACCCTGCTGGCCGGTGAGCTCTCGTCCCCCCTGCGGCCTCGGACCGCTGAAGTGAGACGCGTGAGGCGGCGCGCCTGAGCGCGTCGCAGATTCGCTCGGCGCTGCGCCGCTGCGGCCGGCAAGCGTAACATCGAGCAGCGCGCCACCGAGCTCGGTGAGGCCTTCCGAGCCGAGCAACTCGCGGTACCCGCCACGGTGAGCCGCGCCTTCGCTGCGACCACCAGGGCGGCCGTGACCCAGATCGACGCGATCAACGGGCAGATGCCGAACTCGAGGCCGAGCTGGCAGCCTCTTTTAGGAGCACCCGGACGCCGCGATTTACCGGTCGATGCCGGGCCTGGGGCCCGTGCTCGGAGCCCGGAGACTGGCGGTGCTGATGCTGGCGCTGTGGGGGACGACCACGACGGCATCGCTCGCATCGTCCGGAGCGAAGGCACACGTCCGGGATGGGAGGCGCCGAAGGGCGGACAGCGGAAAGACCGCCACGTCGGTCTTGCATCTAACTCGACCCTCATAGAAGACTGCTGCGCTCGGTCCATCATCGGCTTCGGTTGCCTCCCTTCCCGATGCGGTCCCGGCGTACGACTCGCCGGGCCGGCGCGCAGCCCTCCCAGGTCCGGTGCTGGACGTGTATGCGTGCCTGAGTTCTTCGACACCGTGGAGCCCGACGACGACTTGCCTCTAGCGTCGTCGCCGGTGTTGCCTTCGACCAATTGGAGGGCCTCGGCGCTCCAGATTGCCCTTTCGATGCTCAATAGCTCCGCCCAGATACTCCGCTGCCGACGCTTCACGACCCACCTCGCAGTGACCCGCGCACGGCTCGCGGAGCGGCGTGGAGTGACTTGCTCCTTCACCGCGGAGGACTTGCACCTCCTGCCCACGCACCAGTTCGCCTGGCGCTCCCAGAATCGGTTGTCATTCCCAGCCCAGACCGCATCGGAACCGTGTGACCCGGCCCGAACCGCAGCCGTGAACCCACGCGACGGGGTAGGGCCTGAGTGTAGCCGGGCCGTGCGTGGCCCCTCCCTGTTGCGCGCCTGTCCGCGCGGGCGCGGACCTACGGGTGCGTGAGGACCAGGTAAATCAGTATGGCGACGTTCGTCGCGAGCGCCCCGCCCGCCAGGCTCGCCGTGATGCCGACCATCCACCTGGTCACGCCGTTGGCGCGGCGCATCTCATCCCTCAGCTCGCGGATGATCTCGCCCTTGGCGTCCTCGAGCTCGGCGGACAGGCCATTGAAGGTGTCGGCGAGCGCCATGGCCTGTTCCTGCCCGAGGCCGTGCCCCTCGAGGTGCTCGCGGATCATCTGGTGGCGGCCGACTGCGCTTGCCATCGTTCCTTGATTCTATTCGCGTACATCCTCGGCCGATATAACCGCAATCCGGTTGGGCGGTCGCCCGAGGACAGTCACGGCGCGGGTCTGATCACCCACTCCCTGAGAGATGGACAATGGTACCTGGAGTCGCTCAGCGAGTAGATCTCGGCCGCAGTGGAATCGCCCGGGCCATTCGACTGCACCGACCTGTGCCAACGGGTCGGTGCGCTCGGCGACACCGTCCTCTGGCTGTGCCTGCGCGAGTGATCTGTCCCATCGCCGAGTCCCTGCGACAGGTGCACGAGGTCGTGCTCGATACAGCGGCTTGGACTCAGAGCACACGCCGCCATAGCGCGGCGCACGCCCGAGCAGATCGTGCGCAGGCTGCGCGAGGTGGAGCGGCTGCTCGGCGAAGGGCAGGCGATCGCCGCGGCGGCAAGCAGCTCGAGGTCTCGGAGCAGACCTACCACCCGCTGGCGCAACCAGTACGGCGCGATGCAGGCCGACGACGCATAACGGCTGCGTGAACTGGAGTGCGAGAACGCCCGGCTGAAGCGGATCGTCGCCGACAAGGAACTCGAGATCGACGCGCTCAAGGAGATCGCGAAGGGAAACTGGTAAGCCCGTCGCTGAGGCGCGAGGCGGTCTTGCATGTTGCAGGACCGCCTCGGACTGTCGGAACGGCGGGCATGCCGGGTCACCGGCATGGCCCTTCGTAGGGGGTTCAAGTCCGAGGCCGAGCGGATCGCCAAGAGTGTGAGAGCGGACTTGGGTTTGGGGCCCGCTGACCCGGTTGCCCCCGAGGCCCTCGCAGATCTTCCCGGGGTGCAGATCCGGTCGGGGGATGAACTCATCCCCCGTGACCGCTTCGTTGCCCACAATGAGTTGCAGCCCGACGCCTTCTTCGCCTGCACCTTCCGACCCTCGGGCGACCGCATCGTGATCGTGTTCAACCCGCTGTCCGCACCGTCTCGGCGGATGAGCGACCTCGCGCACGAGTTCGCGCACATCCTTCTCGACCACGACCTGAGCCGGATCGAGAAACTCGGGGGCGTGACCTTTCTTTCGTGTGACCCGCTTCAGGAGGAAGAAGCCGCATGGCTGTCGGGCTGCCTGATCCTCCCCCGCCCGCTACTGCTGGCAGAGGTTCGCAGGGGGGCAAGCGCGAGCGATATCGCGCAGCGCCACGGGGTCAGCGAGAGCATGGCGCGGTATCGACTGAACGTGACTGAGGTGGCGAGGCAGCGCAGCAGCCCCACCGCCTCGCGGTAGTCATCGCCGGGCGGCACACGCGGCAAGTTCCTGCTCCAGTGTGCGCAGCCGCTCCTCCACGCCCTCGAGCGCGCGCAGGTAGTCGTCGAAAGTGGCCTGGGCGGCCGGGTGTTCGAAGCGCAGCGTCAGCAACCAGCGGCGGTGCCGCAGCGTCCAGTT
Organism: Dehalococcoidia bacterium; assembly: GCA_965208885.1. Classification (GTDB taxonomy): domain Bacteria; phylum Chloroflexota; class Dehalococcoidia; order UBA2979; family UBA2979; genus VXMT01. The sequence goes on along the minus strand of CBDBPS010000001.1, from coordinate 133,513 downwards.
CCGGCCGTCGTAGGCGATGCCGCGCCGCAGCAGCAGCTTCGCCAGGCGGTGGCGCGCCCGCGTGCGATCGGTCACGGCGTCCTCGCGCGCCCGGCAGAGGTCGCGCGCCGCCTCCTGGTCGATCGTTGGAGGATGCACGACCGTGAGCAGGTCGGCGCGCAGCAGCTCTGCCAGCTTCCTGGCGTCTCGGCGGTCTGTCTTGACCCGGTCGCCGGGCCGCCTGGGGATGAGCGCTGGCGCGATCACCCGGCATTCGATGCCCTCTGCCTCGAGCTGGCGCTGCAGCGCGAAGCCGCCCGGACCGGACTCGTAGCAGGTCACGACTGGGCCCTCGGCGTCCTGCAGCTGACGCCTCGCGAGGCGTTTCACCGCCCGCGGCTCGTTCGTCAGCTGCCACTCCTCTGGCCGCTCGGCCCCCGGCGCCAGCACCGCCGGTGCGAGGGCCTGCCGCGCTTCGCCGTCGCCTTCGCAAGGGCCGCCCAGCCCAAGTCAGCCTGGCAGCCGCTCAGCCTCGCACTAGACAGCACCATGAAGGCACCGGCGCGCCGACACCCGCTCCGACTGGGCCATCGCCCGACGGACGCTACCCGACCTGGTTCCGCGCACGGGGTTGTGCCACACCGCACGGCGATTGGCTTGATAAGGAACTATTATCAGGTGGACATATCTCCACCTGAAGGCGGCCACCATGACCACCTCGACCACCATCACGGGCGATGCCGACGCGACCACCGCGCTCGCCACCGTGCCGGTCCTGCCCGACGCGGTCCGTGAGCGCGTCGAGTCCGCGATCTCGGACTCGCTCAGCCCTTCGACGCGGCGCGCCTACGACACGGCGTGGTCGGCGTGGTCGGCGTGGGCCGACTCGCACGGTGAGGACGCGCTGCCCGCCCGCCCCGCCGCGGTCGCCGCCTACCTCGCCGACCGCGCCGAAGGCGGCGCGCGCATGCCGACCTTGCGGATGGCGACCGCAGCCATCGCCGCCGCCCACAGCCGCGAGGGCCGGCCCAACCCGTGCGCGGACCGAGCGGTACGCGTGGTCATGGGCGGCCTCGCCCGCCAGGCCGCGGGCGCCGGGCATGCCGTGCGCCAGGTCAGCGGACTGACTGCCGAGGCGGTGGCCGCGATCCGGGGTGCGCTCAACGGGCGCGTCGACACGCAGTGGCGGGCCGCGCGGGATATGGCGATCGTGAGCATCATGAGCGACGCCGGGTTGCGCCGCTCCGAGGCCGCCGCCCTCACGTGGGCGGACGTGGCGCGTGAGGCCGATGGGTCGGGCCGCCTCACCATCCGCCGCTCGAAGACCGACCAGCTGGCCGCGGGTGCGGTCGTGGCGATCACTCCTCAGGCTCTGGCCGATCTCGACCGCTACGCGGCTCTCCGCCCGCACGCGTCTGGGTCGGCGCGCGTGTTCGGCATCACTGACGGCCAGATCGCACGCCGCATTGCGGCCGCCGCGGCCGCGGCCGGGCTCGACGGCGACTACCGTGGCCACAGCGGCCGCGTCGGGATGGCTCAGCGCATGACGCGGAACGGCGCGCCCGTAGCCGCGGTGATGCGCCAGGGGCGCTGGCAGTCAGTCCGGATGGTGGCCGCGTACACCCGCAACGAGGCCGCCAGCGAGGCGCTGCGCTACCTCTGAGCGTCCCATGGCATCCTGCGCAGTGGCGGGGCCACAAGGGAGACCATGCCCGGTGCCGCCGCCGCCTCATCACCCATGACCACCGCCGCCGCTCACCCCGCCTCCATCGTCACGGTGATGCGGGACGCCATGCTGCGCCGCTCCGGGGCCGCCGCGCTCACCTGGGCCGACGTGGAGTGCCTGCGCGACGGCACGGGCCGGCTCACGGTGCGCCGCAGCAAGGCCGACCAGGCGGGACAGGGCGCCGAGCTCTTCATCGGCCTGGACGCGACGGCGGCTCTGGAGCGCATCCGCCCTGAGTCTCCTGCTCCGGACAGCCCTTTGTTCGGTGGTCTCGGCGAGCGGGCGATCGCGGACCGGATCCGCAGGGCGGCCCGTGCCGCCGGCCTCGAGGGCGACTTCTCGGGCCACTCCCCGCGCATCGGCATGGCCCGCGACCTCGCAGCATCCGGCGCGAGCACTACGGCGCTCATGATGGCCGGGGGCTGGCGCTCCGAGCGTATGCCTGCGCTGTATGCGCGCGGCGAGCTTGCGGGGCGGGGTCCGGTGGCTCGGTACTACCGGGCAGCTTGAAGGTGGGTTGCCATGGGGCGACTCAGGCTGGCACCGCCACATCCGGCAGTCCGCGCACCTTGATAGTCTAGGTTCGGTGCCGTTCGAGGCTGCTATTCAGGCTTCTGAATCACGTGTGGCCAAGAAGCGAGCGCGCTCCGTATCATCACTCGCTGGCGGCGGGGGTAGGTTGTGGACGATATCAGCCCTGCGGGACGCAGCGAGCCTAACGCGCGCTATGGGGCGGGAGACAAGAACACATCACTTCCTGCGCCTGCGAGTGACGACCACGGAACGATCGCAGCGCGTATCGGAGAGTGGCAGACTCGGCTGCTTCAACTCAACCGGCGCAACAATCTGCTGTACTTCAAGCCCGGACGGAGCGCTGTGGGAATCACAGGGTTCACGCCCGACGCGCTGGACCGGCGTCTTGAACGCTCGCGTCGGGGCCTTGAGTTCCCCCATGTCACAGTAACTTCGAACAGGCGTCATCAATTCGCGGCCGAGGACGACGCCGAGGAGATCGACGAACCCGAGATCCGGCCCGGCGACCTGACGACAGACTGCGAGCCGGCCGACCTGCAAAGGCGGCTACGCAATCTCCGAAGCCGTGACCGCGAATGGGAAGAGGAGCAGGGCATCAACGTCCTCTTCCTCGCGATGGGATTCCTCAACTGGACCGACGCGGACGGCGAACGTGCCCGTTCGCCTCTTGTGCTCGTTCCATGCGACCTCGAGAGAGATTCTCCAAGGGATCCCTATCGGCTTCTTCGCGAGGACGATGACCCGCTATCGAATCCAACGCTGCGGCACCAGTTATCGCTGCTTGGCGTCGAGCTTCCGGACCTCGACGTGGAGTCAGACGACGATGATCCGATCGCTCGTTACCTCGCTCAGGTGGAGCAGCGGACCAGCGGGGGCCCTGGCTGGTCAGTCGATACCGACATCGCCCTGGGCACGTTCTCCTTCTCCAAACTCGCCATGTATGAGGACCTCACCCGAATGCGCGAGCAGGGCGTGCGGAGTGATCTCACGAGAATGCTCGCAGGTGGCCAGGTCGAGAAAGGCTCGGAGCTGGGCGGGCTGGCGCCAGCGACCCCACGTGACCAAGAACTCACCGGCGGGCGGCTGGATGACCTCCTCGATATCCGTGACCAGTACACCGTGCTCCCGGCGGACTTCAGCCAGCTACGTGCCATAGACGAGGCGCGCCGCGGAGGCAGTCTCGTGATCCACGGTCCCCCCGGTACCGGGAAGAGCCAGACGATCTCGAATCTCATCGGGACACTCATCGCGGACGGCAAGCGCGTCCTCTTCGTGAGCGAGAAGACGGCAGCTCTCGACGTGGTAAAGCGGCGGCTAGACGAGTGTGGGCTCGGCGCGTTCTGCCTGGACCTGCACAGTGATCGAGGCCGGAAGAGCCAGGTCTACGCTCAGTTGCGGAGCTCGATCGCTGATGCGCGCAAAGGGGTCGCACAGGCTGTTTCCGTCGATGAGCTGATTGAGTATCGAGACCACCTGAACCGAGTCGTACGGGCGCTGCACGTGGTGCGCGAGCCACTGGGACTGCCTGTCTACGAGGTGCAGGGCCACTTCGCTCAATTGCGAGACCTGCCTCGATTCGAGCAGTTCGACGTTCCTGGCGCCGCTGATCTCACGTCTCAGTGGATCCGGAACGCGCAGGACGCAGCGTTGCGCCTCGCGCGACGTCCGGAGGAGTTCCGCCAGCACACGACGAGTCGCTGGCGGCCGCTTCGCGCGCCGCAACCGGCCCTGCAACTCGCGGAGCTGATCCGCGAGGACATGGACATCGTCGGAGCCGCGGTGAGCGCGTTGCGTGATGCGGTTGGGCCGCAGTCCACCTGGCTCGGGATGCCCGAGATCGGCTCGGTGGACGACAATCGGAATCTCGCCGAGTTGCTAGGTCTCCTCTCAGACGGACCGGTCGTGCCCAGGGCATGGTTGGATCGCGATGCCGTGGGCCGACTGCGTCGCGTCGCGGGTGAGCAGGAGCACCAGCAACAAGAGCGCCAGCGCCTCGAAGCGGCGCTGGCCAGTCGGTTCATCGATGGTCTGCTGCCGTCCGGGGACTACCGCTCGACAGCTCAGGCCATTGCGACCCCTCCGGCGGACGAAGTGGCCATCAGGGAGGTCGCGGGCCCCGATTGGAAGATCCGTGCCGGCGTGGAGCCGGCGACCCTCGCGACGCAGGCTGCTGAGTTGCGAGAGGCGTCTGACGCTCTCTACCAGGCCGCAAGGGCAGTTGCCGAGGTCCTTGCTGATCCGGAGTTGCGGACACTCGCCGAGATTGACCAGGCCCTCGAGCTCAGCCGGAGCATCCTGGGACTCGCTCCCGTCCCGGCCGACTGGCTGACCGAGCCAGCGCTCGATCAACTCGAACAGGATGCGGGAGCTGCCCGATCCCTGCTTGGGGAACTCACGGCGAACGAGAGCTTGCTTCACGAGGACTTCGCGGACGCGATTGTGGATCTCGTCGACGAGGAGATGTTGGTCCGCTACAGGACGGACTACCAGGGATTCTGGAAGCGCCTTGGAGGCGCCTATCGTCGAGACCAGCGCACGCTGCGCGGCCAGCTCACGACTCCGCGGAAGCTCTCCGTACATGAGGCCCTGAACGCTGTCAGGCTTGCTGTCGACGTGAAGCGACAACGGGCCGGGTGTGATGGGATGGCTCCGCATTCAGAAGCGAAGTTCGGTGCCCGATTCCGCGGCCGGGAGACAGACTGGGAAAGCGTCAGCCGCGACCTCTCCACGGTTCGAGCCCTCCTCGCCGACTGGGCAGGCGAGGCAGCGGTGCTACAGGAGTTGACAACGGTCGAGGCGGAGGGGACGCGCCGGCGCGCGCTTGAAGCAAGCCATCAAGCGCTCCAGGATGCCCGCGGGCGGTATGCCGCCGCTGCCACTGCGCTCGACCACGAAGCGCTCGTGAGCCCCACCCTCGAACTGGGTGCCTCGCGCGAAGTTGCTCGCCAGGCGGTTGCGCCCCTACAGCGCGTGACCGACGGATCGGCGTGGCTCTACGCTCTCTTCGTGGGCCCACCCACCGACCTCGACGACCTCCGGAGCATCGTGGAGAGCGGGCTACGCCTGACGGCGATCGCTGACGAGGACGCCCAGCTGGCTCCGGTGCTCTCCCAGGACTTCGATGGATTCTTCGAGGGTGAGTCGACCGATTGGTCAGCGGTCGCTAGCGCGCTCGATTGGACCGAGAAAGTCCTGGGCGCAGCCGGCGGGCGAGTCAGCGAGCTGCTGCGGAGACATATCACTGAGCCGGAGCCGCGTGCTGCGTATAGGGAGCGGGCCAGCTCAGTCGACGCCGCGGCCGATGAGTTTGTCCGGTCGATTGAGGCCATCGACGAGCGGTTCTCGAGTGACGCGACCGAGTGGGACTCCTGGGGCTCCGCTGCTCTGCGCCCGCTGGAGCTGTGGGCGAGCGATCTCCGTGAGCACGCCGGCGATGCAGCGTCATGGAACGCGTACCAGGAAGCTGTCCAGGGTTTCGAGGGACTCCTGGGCGCCGGCAGTGCGGACGCGATTCGAGCACTGACCGACCAGGCCGAGGACGTCCCCGATATCGTCAGTCGCGCCATCTACGGCCGCTGGCTGGAGGAGGTCTACGACACCGAACCCGCACTGAGGGCCTTCAACAGGGTCGACCACGAGGAGGTGCGTGAGCGCTTCCGTCGGCTCGACGAACAGTTCGCCCACGCAGCGCGCCAACGCGTCCGGGAGCGAGTCTTCGCCGCATACCCCGAGCAGCACTCGACGCCGCTCAAGGCAGGGCAACTGGGCACACTGAATGCCGAACTCTCCAAGCGGCGCCGGCAGATGCCCGTACGCCGGCTCATGGAGCGGATCCCGTACGTCCTCCAGACACTGAAGCCGTGCTTCCTGATGAGCCCGCTGGCCGTGAGCCAGTACCTCCCAGCCGGACCACTCGAGAGCGATCACCTCGACTTTGACGTCGTCATCTTCGACGAGGCGTCGCAGGTTCTGCCCGAGGATGCGCTCCCGGCGATCGAGCGCGCCAGGCAAGTGATCGTCGTCGGTGACCGGCTTCAGCTACCACCGACGACCTTCTTCCAGGGTGGGCTCGGAGATGATGACGAACAGGGCGACGATCCGAGTGACGACGACAGCTTCGAGGGTCGTGAGAGCATCCTCGACGTCATGGTCGGGCAGGTGGGCAACGGGATCGGCGAGCGATACCTCACGGTGCACTACCGAAGCCGCTGCGAGAGCCTCATTCGATTCTCGAACCATGCGTTCTACGAGGATCGGCTCCTGACCTTCCCGGGGCCCGATCCCGCGACAGCCTGCGTCCGCGACGAATACCTGCCTGGCGCCACCTACGACTCGGGTGGGAGCCGGACCAACCGCGGCGAGGCTGAGCGCGTGACCGACATCGTCTTCGACCTGATGGCCAGCCGCCCGGCAGACGAGAGTGTCGGTGTCGTCGCCCTGTCCCGCGCTCAGGCTGACCTGATCGAGACCTTGATCGAGGACCGCCGTCTCCTGAACCGGAGCCTTGACGACCGATTCAGTGAAGATGTGGATGAGCGCTTCTTCGTGAAGAACCTGGAGAATGTGCAGGGCGACGAACGCGATCACATGATCCTGTCAGTCGGGTACGGGCCTACGCCCGCCGGGGCCGTGCCCAATCGATTCGGACCCATCAACCTGGATGGTGGCGAACGACGGCTGAACGTCGCCGTGACGCGCGCCCGCAGGTCCATGACGGTGGTCCATTCCCTGCGCCCGGAGGACATCCGCTCTACGGCAGCAGGAGCCCGCCAACTGCGTCGCTACCTCGAGTACGTGCGGAATCCGGGTCAGGCGATTGAGGGTGAGGTCACAGGCATAGGCGAGCCTGAGAGCCTCTTCGAAGAGGCTGTCCTATCCGCCTTACGCAGACGAGGCTACGCAGTCGACGCGCAGGTTGGCGTCTCGGGCTATCGGATCGACCTTGCGATCCGATCCGAGGACGGGGAAGGGTACGAACTCGGTATCGAATGTGACGGCGCGACGTATCACAGTTCGCCCGCAGCCCGTGACCGTGACTGGCTACGTCAGCAAGTGCTGGAACGCCTCGGCTGGCGCATCCACCGGGTGTGGTCCACGGCGTGGATTCGCGACCCAGAAGGTGAACTCGACGCGATTGAGCGCGCCCTTGAGCAAGCACATGCTGCCTCGTCCGTCTCCGGAGGAGCGCCAGCGTTCGACCATACCTCTCTTCAGGAGCGCCACACTGATGCAGTCCTGACCCCTTCCGCTGAGGCGCACCCACCCACTGCGTCGCGGGAGTCTATCGGACAGATGCATCTCTTCGAGGAGTATCAGCGTTTCGGGACCACTCCCAGCGGGATGGTGCTCGACGCTTCGCTGCCGGAAATCGCGACTCTCGTGACTAAGATCGTCGCCGTGGAGCAACCAGTCCACGTTGAAACGACGATGAGACGCGTCCGTGACTCGTTCTGGTCACAGCTCACTAGGACAGTACGCGAGCACATCGCTAGCGCGATCGAGCTCGCGGCGTCCGAGGGATCGGTACGACTCGGTGACCGGGACGGAGTGTTCCTCACGGTTCCAGGTGCTGGTCCCGTGTCTGCGCGGCGCCGGGCCGAGCGCGACTTCCAACATATTGCGGACGCCGAGCTAGAGCAGGGCCTTATTCTTGTCGCCCGCAAGGCTTTCGGCTTACCGCGGGCCGATCTGATACGAGAGACGGCTCGACAATTCCAGTTCCGTGTGTCGCGAGTGGAGCATCGACTCGATGAGTGCATCGGAGGGCTATTGGAGAGCGGCACGATGTCGCTGCAGGGAGACATGATCATCGCGCTCTCCGAAGACGACGGCGGCAACGGACCGGCCGGGCCAGTAACGTCGGAGACTCCAGCCATCGCTGCTGAAGCTGCAGAGTCCGAGGGGACACTGAGCGACGTCGTCCTCCCGCGCGACGCTTCACCGAGGGCGGGGGCTCCGCAGGGCGAGCGAGCCGCCAGTGGCTCTGAACCGCCTACTGGCGCTCACTTGACGAGGGCGCGCCACCCGGGCGCGAGCGAAGCCGTGCCGACCGACGCGCCGCCAACGCGTCCGAGCGCCCGAGCAAGTGGAACCTCGGCCCAGCCCGCCGCAAAAGCGGAGACGGCGCCTACGCCGCCTCGCGGAGATGGTGCTTCCCTGCTCCAGTCGACCCTGGACTGGACGCCTACTGCGCCGACGGTATCGTCCGGTGACGTGATCCACACCCTCGGTCCGTATAAGCGCTGGAGACCCCAGGGGATCATCCCTGACCCTCGCACGGCGGATCGGGAACGCCTCACCGAGCTGCTGACTGAGGTAGTAGCGAGTGAAGGCCCAGTCGTTGCGATTCGTGCCTACCGGTTGGTCAACAGGGCCTCCGGAAGTCGTCGCCTGACGAAGCCCGCGAGGCGGGCTCTCAATCGGGCTTGCGCTCTCGCAGAGCAGCGCGGCCTCGTCGTCGCCACGGACCCCCTTCAGTTCGAAGGGCAAGCACGGCGTGTACTGCGTGTCCCAAAGAGTCCCGAAGTCGTCCTCCGTGAGCGCGGTCCTCGAGAACTCGATGAGATTCCGCCTGATGAGATGGCGACCCTATTGAGGCTACTGCACAGTACGGACCGAACCCTCGAACCGGAGGCGCTCAAGAGGCAGGCGCTTGAGCGGCTGGGCTGGGTGCGTCTGACACAGAACGCGAGCGCGTTCCTGGACGACTGTTTATCACTTATGTAGCGGCCGCCCAACCGGCTGATCAGCTCGGCCCGCCCCGTCGAGAGCGGACAGGAGAAGTCTCGTGAGAGTCTCAACGATCCTCGACCACATAGACAGCGGCGACATGGCGCTGCCGAAGTTCCAGCGCGGCTACGTCTGGAACCGCGATCAGGTGCGAGGGCTCATGGACTCGCTATACCGGAGACACCCGGTCGGCAGTCTGCTTGTGTGGGCCACGTCGGCCGAGGGTGCGAGTCATCGTGGCGAGCAGGAGCTCGCGCCGGGCGTCGTGCGGCTCTTGCTCGACGGGCAGCAGCGCATCACGTCGCTCTACGGCATCGTCCGGGGCGCGCCCCCTGCCTTCTTCGACGGGAACGCACGAGCGTTCACTGACCTCTATTTCCACATCGGAAACGAGGAGTTTCGTTTCTACCAGCAGATGCTCATGCGGGACGACCCGCTCTGGATCAATGTCTCCGAGCTCATGCAGGCAGGTCATACAGGGCTGGGAGAACACATCACCCGGTTCGGCCAGATGCCCGAGTACGCCGACCTGCAGGGCGAGTTCATCGGGCGCCTCAACAACATCATCGGGATCAGCGAGATCGACCTCCACGTCGAGGAGGTGACTGGCGCGGACAAGACCATCGAAGTCGTTGTCGACATCTTCAATCGGGTCAATAGCGGCGGGACGAAGCTCTCGCAGGGTGACCTGGCGCTCGCGAAGATATGCGGCTCGTGGCCCGAGGGACGCGAACAGATGCAGTCCGTCCTCGATCGCTGGCGTGGGAACGGCTACGACTTCAACCTCGACTGGCTGCTCCGAAATGTGAACGCGATCGTGACCGGCGAGGCGCGATTCGCCCACCTGCACGACGCCTCCACCAAGGAGGTCCAGAACGGACTCGAGCGCGCCGGACGGCACGTTGACCACGCCCTCAACCTCATCGCCGGCCGACTCGGGCTCGACCACGACCGCGTGTTCTTCGGTCGCTATGCGCTGCCGGTGATGTCTAGGTACATCGACCGCCGCGGCGGACACCTGACAGACGTCGTGGAGCGCGACCGGCTGCTCTACTGGTACTTCCAGAGTGCGATGTGGGGACGCTTCTCCGGATCGACCGAGACGGTACTGGATCAGGACCTCGAGGCAATCGAGGACGTCGACCGCGGAATTGACCGTCTGATCGAGCAGCTCAGGCTCTGGCACGGCAGCCTGCGGGTCGAGCCGGCGCACTTCAGAGGCTGGAGCCTCGGAGCCCGCTTCTACCCCGTGCTCTACGCGCTGACGCGCGTCGGCGAGGCGCAAGACTGGGGCACTGGGCTTGTCCTCCGGCACACGCTGCTGGGCCACATGAACGCCCTCGAGGTCCATCACATCTTCCCGAAGGCGCTGCTGTACCGCGAGGGGTTCCAGCGCTCCCAGGTCAACGCTGTCGCGAACTTCTGCTTCCTGACCAAGGACACCAACCTCCAGATCAGCGACCGCCCACCGGCAGAGTACTTCGCTGAGATCGAGGAGCGTCATCCCGGTGCTCTCGCCTCGCAGTGGATCCCGATGGATCGCGAGCTGTGGGAGACGGAGAACTACCCGCAGTTCCTTGAGGAGCGGCAGCGGCTCCTCGCCGAGGCTGCCAACATGCTCCTCGACGAGCTCCTCCACGAAACCTCGGCCATCGCGACATTCGATCCGACCCCGCTATCGGCTGTCGCAGCGGGAGAGCTGGCCGCGGTCCCCGGAGGGATCGAGGACGACGAGGAGGCGGCGGCGCTTCAAGCCATCAACGAGTGGATCCGCGAACAGGGCCTCCCTGAAGGTGACATGCAGCACGAACTCGCTGATCCCGAGACCGGCGACCCGGTCGCCATCCTCGACCTGGCGTGGCCGAAGGGACTCCAGGAGGGCTACAGCGATCCGGTGGCGCTCCTGCTGGGCGAGGAGCAGGAAACCCTCCAGATCGCGAACGACCACGGTTTCCGCCACTTCACCGACGCTGAGGCGTTCAAGCGCTACGTGGAGGCCGAGGTGCTCGCGTTGGCCGGCGAGTCTGAGGTAGCTGCATGAACACCCGCACTCATGCTGAGCTGGCCACCTTCATCTGGAGCATCTGCAACCTGCTCCGAGGTCCCTACAAGCGCAACGAGTATCGCAAGGTGATCCTCCCCCTCACCGTGCTCCGCCGCTTCGACTGCGTGCTCGCCGGGACGAAGGAGGCCGTGCTCGCCGCCGACGAGGGGTACAAGGGCGACAGCGCGAACGTTCGGACGGAGTTGCTCGAGAGGGCCTCGGGGCGGCCGTTCTACAACACGTCGAGGCTGGACTTCGCGCGGCTCCTCGACGACCCGAACCAGATCGCGCAGAACCTCAGCCGCTACATCGCCACGTTCTCGCCCAACGTGCGCGAGATCATGCAGCGCTTCGGCTTCGAGGATCACATCGCGCGCATGGACGAGCGGAACCTGCTGTTCCAGGTCGTGCAGGCGTTCGCGAACGTCGACCTGTCGCCGGAGCGCGTCGACAACGTGCAGATGGGGTACGTGTTCGAGGAGCTCATCCGCGTCGGCGCCGAGCAGGCCAACGAGGAGGCAGGGGAGCACTTCACGCCGCGCGAGGTGATCCGGCTGATGGTCAGCCTCCTGCTGTCGCCCGAGCCGGACCTCGGCAAGGGCCACGTCGTCAAGACGATCTACGACCCGGCCTGCGGGACCGGGGGCATGCTCTCGGTCGCCGAGGACTACCTGCTCGAACACAACAGCGAGGCGAATCCCCACCTCTACGGCCAGGACCTGAATGACGACGCGTGGGCGGTCTGCACGTCCGACATGCTGGTCAAGGGTGAGAACGCCGGGAACATCATCCGTGGCGACACCTTCACCGAAGACGGCTACGAGCGCGACGCCGGAGGCCGCCGCTGGACGTTCGACTACATGCTCGCCAATCCGCCGTTCGGCGTGGAGTGGAAGCAGCAGAAGCAGGCGATCGAGCGCGAACGCGACACCCTTGGCGATCAGGGGCGCTTCGGCGCGGGGCTCCCGAGGATCAACGACGGGTCGCTGCTGTTCCTGCAGCACATGCTCTCGAAGATGCAGGCCGTCGAGGACAGCGGTAGCCGCATCGCCATCGTCTTCAACGGCTCGCCGCTGTTCACCGGCGACGCTGGCGGCGGCGAGAGCAACATCCGCCGGTGGATTATCGAGAACGACTGGCTCGAGGCGATCGTGGCGCTGCCCGACCAGCTCTTCTACAACACCGGCATCTCCACCTACATCTGGGTGCTCACCAATCGCAAGGAGCCGCGCCGGCAGGGCAAGGTGCAGCTCATCGACGGCCGGCAGTTCTTCGTGAAGATGCGCAAGAGCCTCGGCAACAAGCGCAACGAGCTCTCGCCCGACCAGATCGACGACCTCACGCGCATCCACGGCGCCTTCGAGGACGGCGAGACGCGCGACCTGCCGTACGAGGATCCGGTGACGCACGAGCAGCTCATGCGGCCGCGCGTGGTGAGCAAGGTGTTCGTCAACGAGGACTTCGGCTACCGCAAGGTGACGGTCGAGCGGCCGCTGCGCTTCAACTTCGCCGCCACCGAGGAGCGCATCGCACGCATCGAGGATGAGCGGGCGTTCCAGAACCTCGCGAAGAGCAAGAAGCGCGCTGGCCCGGCGCACGACGCCGAGGTCGCCGAGGGCCAGGCGCGCCAGGAGGCGATCCGCGGCCTATTGGACTCGCTCGCTGAGCAGACTGGCGGCGAGGTGGTGCGCGACCGCGAGGCGTTCGTCGAGGTGCTGCGCGGCGTCGAGGCGGCCGCGGGGGTGAGGCTGTCGGCGGCGGAGCGTAAGGCGGTGCTGTCGGCGCTCGCCGAGCGTGACCCGGACGCCGAGGTCTGCCGCGACCGCCGCGGCAACCCCGAGCCGGACACCGAGCTGCGCGACACGGAGACCGTGCCGCTCGGTGAGGACGTCGACGCCTACGTCGCGCGCGAGGTGCTGCCGCACGTGCCAGACGCGTGGGTCGACGAGAGCAAGACCAAGATCGGCTACGAGATCCCGCTCAACCGCCACTTCTACGTGTACGAGCCGCCCCGCCCGCTCGAGGAGATCGAGTCTGACTTGCAGGCGCTGGAGCGGGAGATCGCGGGGCTGCTGTCGGACGTTGTGAGAAGCTGACGCGCCACCGGTCCCTGCCGGGACGTGTCCGATAGACTAGGCGGGGCGATGCCGACGGTTCTGAGGGAAGGGCCCTACCGCTTCTTCTTCTACGCGAGCGATCGGGAGGAACCGCCGCATGTCCACGTCGAGCGCGACCGGCAGACGGCCAAGTTCTGGCTGCAACCGGTCAGGCTCGAACGCAGCGGGGGACTGAGGCCCCCCGAGATTCGGCGGATCACGAGGACCGTCGTCGACAATGAGACGCTGTTCTTGGAGGCGTGGCATGAGCGTTTCGACACTTGAGGTGAGCGTCCCCGAGGCAGAGACCGTCACGGTCTCCGGCGACGCGCTGACCGCCGAGCTTTCCGACGGCCGCACCATCTCCGTGCCGCTCGACTGGTACCCGCGGCTGACCCACGCCACGCCTGAGGAGCGTGACAACTGGCGGCTCATCGGTGGGGGCGAGGGCATCCACTGGCCGGACCTGGACGAGGACATCAGCGTCGAGGGCCTCATTGCCGGGCGCCCGTCCGCCGAGAGCCAGGAGTCCTTGCAGCGCTGGCTCGAGGCCAAGCGCGCCGGCCGCCCGCTGACGCTGGACGCCCTCCTGCGCCACGACCCCAACGAGTAGGTGCGCTCACCCGCTTCGCCGACCGCATGACTCAGCAGCCCGATCCTGCAGACGCCCCACCCGCCCTACCGGCACTCAAGATCGAGGAGCAGGACCCCGACCCCGAGAACCCGTGGCGCGACGACGTGCTCGACCGCAAGGAGATCGCGGATCGCCTGACGAGCATCGTCCGAGGGCAGGAGGCGCCGTTCGTCATCAGCCTCGACGGGCGCTGGGGGACGGGGAAGACGTTCCTGCTCGAGCGCTGGGCACGCGATCTGCGGAACCAGGGCTTCGAGGCGATCTACTTCAACGCCTGGGAGGATGACTTCAACGACGACCCACTGCTGGCGATCGTCGGGCAGCTCTCCGAGCACTTCACTGAAGGGGCGCCCGACGAGATCGCGCGATCGGTCGCTCACGCCACACTCAACATTGTGGTCAAGCGCATCACGGGTCTGAAGGTCGACGAGCTCACGCCTGAGCGGCTGCTCGATGACTACCGGGACCAGGGGGAAACGAAGCGGGCTGTGAAGGAGCACCTATCGCAGTTGGGGCACCGCGTTCGGGACGACACTGGTCAGCCCCTCGTCTTCATCATCGACGAGCTCGACCGCTGCCGACCGACGTTCGCGATCGAGTTGCTGGAGCGCGTCAAGCACATCTTCGACGTGCCAAACATCGTGTTCGTCTTCGGCATCAACCGGGGCGAACTCGTGAAGTCGCTGGAGTCGGTGTACGGGCAGATCGACGCTGGCACGTACCTGCGGCGGTTCTTCGAGATGGAGTTCGTCTTGCCGGCCCCGGACCCGGTCCAGTATTGCCGGCACCTGCTCAATAAGTACGGGCTCGACTCCTTCCTCTCCAATCTGAGCATGAGTCAGGGAAACTTCCACTTCGAGGACTTCGGCCGTATCGCTGACGCACTGCCGTTCATACTCGGCACCATGGGTCTATCGCTCCGGGACATGGAGTATTGCATACGTCTACTGTCGCTGGCGGCCCGCGACCTCCGACCACGCGAACCACTGTACCCAGAGCTCTTGACCGTGCTGATGGCCGTGAAGATCACGAATCAGGACCTGTATCGCAGCTTCGTTGACGGGACCGCCCGGGGAGCGGATGTCATCAACTACATGAACACGCGGCGGGGCTCCCGTGATGTCAGTGGCAGGTTTCGCTTACCTGTAGCGGCCGACGGGATCCATCTCTTCGAAGCGGTTCTGTACTCCGCAGACGGAGGTGGCGTCGTGACCCACCAGATCGACGCTCTCATGAACGGCTGGCCCGTGGAGTCACCGCACTATCTCGCGGAGCATCATCTGCGCCTGAATCAGGGGCGGGACATCGACAAGCAACAGTTGATGCAGCTCAAGGCCAACGTAGAGGGGCGGGGGCCCTCCAACGACCCCCAGGCGCTCGCGACGTTGGCGCAGCGGATCGACATGCACGACGGCTTCGTGAGGCCTTAGCGATGCGGCCTTACTCCCGCTACCGCGACTCCGGCGTCGAGTGGCTCGGCGAGGTGCCCGAGCACTGGGCGGTGCGTCGGCTGGAGCACGTCGCCGCCTACCGGACGAGCAACGTCGACAAGAAGTCCGAGGAAGGCGAGTTGCCGGTCAGGCTCTGCAACTACACGGATGTCTACTACGGCGATCGGATCAGGGCGAGCGGTGGCGAGTTCATGGAGGCGACTGCCTCACCGGGTGAGGTCGCACGCTTCGGACTGCGTGTCGGTGACGTGCTGATCACGAAGGACTCCGAGGACTGGGAGGACATCGCGGTTCCAGCTCTCGTTGATGAAACCGCCGAGGACTTTGTTTGCGGCTACCACCTCGGGATCATTCGGTCCGGCCCGGCGATGGATGCGGGTTTCCTGTATTGCGCAATGCAGTCCGGGGCCGTCAACCGGCAACTCCAGACCTCAGCGTCGGGGGTGACGCGGTACGGACTGCCGAATGCAGCAGTCGGCGATGCTCTGCTCCCCCTCCCACCCCTCGACGAGCAGCGCGCCATCGCTGCGTACCTCGACCGGGAGACGGAGCGCATCGACGCGCTGGTGGCGAAGAAGCGGCTGCTCATCGAACGGCTCGGGGAGTACCGCACGGCGCTGATCACGCGCACGGTGACGCGCGGCCTCCCGCCCGAGGCCGCCCGCGCCGCCGGCCTCGACCCCTCGCCGCGCCTCAAGCCCTCGGGCGTCGAATGGCTCGGCGACGTGCCGGAGCACTGGGAGGTGAAGGACCTGAGAAGGTTGCTCGCCGAACCCCTCAAGTATGGGGCGAATGAGCCGGCGGAACTCGATGACCCAGGGTTCCCCCGCTACGTGCGGATCACAGACATCGACGACGCTGGAGCGCTCCGCGCGGAGACCTTCCGATCACTACCACCCGAGGTCGCCGCGCCGTACCTGCTTGAAGACGGCGATGTGCTGCTCGCACGCAGCGGTGCGACCGTGGGGAAGTCATTCCTCTACCAGCCGGAGTGGGGCACATGCGCCTACGCGGGGTACCTCATCCGGGCGCGCGTTCAGAGACAGACTGTCGATGCCCGCTTCGTGCGTTACTTCATGACAACGAGCGCATATTGGGAGTGGCTCGGCTCGACCTACATTCAGGCCACGATCCAGAACGTCAGCGCCGAGCGCTATGCGTCTCTGACTGTTCCCGTGCCACCGCTCCGCGAGCAGCGCGCGATCATCGCCTTCCTCGATCACCAGACAGCGCGGGTCACTGAGTTGGTCGGGCGCGCTGAGGCGGCCATCGAACGCCTGCAGGAGTACAGGACGGCGCTGATCACGGCCGCAGTGACAGGAAAGGTCGACGTGCGAGAATAATCACGCACGCGAACCGCAGCGCCGGAGGCAGCTCCCCATGACCGCCACCCATACCGAGCAGGCCTTCGAGACGAACGTCGAGTCTATGCTCCTGGGCGGGGGCTGGCGTGCGGGCGACCTCGCGGAGTGGGACGTCGACCGGGCGCTGTTCCCGGCGCGCGCCGTCGCCTTCATCCGCGAAACGCAGCCCGACGCGTGGGAACACGTGGCGGCGACCCTCGGCGACGACATCGAAGAGCGCATCGTCACGACGCTCGCGCGCGAGCTCGACACCAAGGGCTCGCTCGAGGTGCTGCGCCACGGCTTCCGCTTCTTCGGGCGCACGTTCCGCGTCGCGTACTTCGCGCCGGCGCACGGCCTCAACCCGGACGCCCTCGCGCGCTTCGAGCGCAACGAGCTGACCGTCACGCGGCAGACGCCGTGCCACCCGAACAAGGGCGACACACTCGACCTCGTCTTCGCGCTCAACGGCGTGCCCGTGGCGACCTGCGAGCTCAAGAACCCGATGACCGGCCAGACCTGGCGCGACGCCGTCCGCCAGTACCAGCAGGACCGCGACCCCAACGCGGCGCTCTTCCGCTTCAAGCGCCGCGCCCTCGTCCACTTCGCCGCCGACCCCGACGAGGTCCACATGGCGACGCGCCTCGCCGGCGACGCCACGCGCTTCCTGCCCTTCAACCGCGGCAGCGACCCCGGCGCCGTCCACTGCGGCGCGGGCAACCCGGCCAACCCCGACGGCTACCGCACCGACTACTTCTGGCGCGAGGTGCTCGAACGCGAGCGCTTCCTCGACATCCTCGGCTCCTACGTCTTCCTCGAGACCCGCGAGGAGAAGGTCGAGGACGCGAGGGGCGCGCGCACCGAGCAGCGCGAGACGATGATCTTCCCTCGCTACCACCAGCTCGACGCCGTGCACCGGCTGGTCGCCACCGCGCGCGGCGACGGGCCGGGGCGCAACTACCTCATCCAGCACTCGGCCGGCAGCGGCAAGACGAACAGCATCTCGTGGCTCTCGCACCGCCTCGCCAGCCTGCACACCGCCGCCGACGAGAAGGTCTTCGACTGCGTCGTCGTCATCACCGACCGGCGCGTCCTCGACCGCCAGCTGCAGGACGCCATCTACCAGATCGAGCACGCCCAGGGCGTCGTGAAGGCGATCGACGAGAACTCGCAGCAGCTGGCGGAGGCCCTCGTCGACGGGACACGGATCGTCATCACCACGATCCAGAAGTTCCCGTTCGTGATGCGCGGCCTGCTGCGCGTCGCCGGCGCCGACTCGGCCGACGCGCCCTCGGAGGACGAGCAGGCGCAGGCCGCCGAATGGCGCCAGGCCATCGCCGCGCGTCGCTACGCCGTCATCGTCGACGAGGCGCACTCCAGCCAGACGGGCGAGAGCGCGCGCGAGATGAAGGAAGTGCTCGGCGCGCGCGCCCAGGAGGCCGCCGGCGACGCCGAGGACTGGGAGGACGGCCTCAACGCCATCGTCGAGTCACGGGGCGCGCAGCCCAACCTCTCGTTCTTCGCGTTCACGGCGACTCCGAAGGGCAAGACCATCGAGCTGTTCGGCCGGCCCGGGCCGAGCGGCGCCCCGGAGCCGTTCCACGTCTACAGCATGCGCCAGGCGATCGAGGAGGGCTTCATCCTCGACGTGCTGCAGCACTACATCGACTACAACACCTACTTCCGCATCGTGAAGCAGGCCGACGACGACCCGGAGCTTCCGAAGCGCCGCACCTCGGTCGCCCTCGCGAAGTTCCTGAGCCTGCACCCGGTCAACGTCAGCCAGCGCACCGAGGTGATCGTCGAGCACTTCCGCGAGCACGTCCGGCATCACATGGACGGCCGCGCGAAGGCGATGGTGGTCACCTCGTCGCGGCTGAGCGCGGTGCGCTACATGCAGGCGTTCGAGCGCTACATCGCCGAGCACGGCTACGAGGGCGAGGTGCGCCCGCTCGTCGCGTTCAGCGGCACGGTCACGGACCCGGACACCGGCGAGGAGTTCACCGAGCCCGGCATGAACGTCGACGTGGTCACGGGCCGGTCGATCAGCGAGTCGGCGTTGCCCGCGCGTTTCGCCTCGCCCGACTACCAGATCCTGCTCGTCGCCGAGAAGTACCAGACCGGCTTCGACCAGCCGCTCCTGCAGGCGATGTACGTCGACAAGCGCCTCGACGGCGTGCAGGCCGTGCAGACGCTCTCGCGCCTCAACCGCATCGCGCCGGGCAAGGCGCCGCCGTTCGTCCTCGACTTCGTCAACGACCCCGAGGACATCCAGGCGGCGTTCGCCCCGTACTACGACCAGACCCAGCTGCTGGAGGCCTCGGACCCCTACCGCCTCGAGGAGATCAGGCACGAGCTCGACAGCATGCAGGTCTACTTCCACGCGGAGGTCGAGGCCTTCGCGCAAGTCCGCTACCTGCCGCGGGGGAGGCGCCCCTCGGACTACCACGCTCGCCTCGAGGCGTTGCTGCAGCCCACCGCAGACCGGTTTGGTGGCCTCGATGAGGAGGCCCAGACGGCGTTCCGCGACCGCCTCAGCGCGTTCGTGAACCTCTACGCCTTCCTCAGCCAGATCATCCCCTACGCCGACGCCGACCTCGATCGCCTCTTCACGTTCGGCCGGGCGTTGCTCCCGCACCTGCAAGTCGGCAGCGATGCCGCCGCGGTGCACCTCGGCGACGACGTGGAGCTCGAGTACTACCGCCTGCAGCGCATGTCAGAGGACAGCATCCTCGTGTCCGAGGACGAAGGCGTGTACGTCACCAGCCCTGCCGAGGTCGGCACGGGCGACCCCGAGGAGGACAAGGCTCCGCTCTCGCAGATCATCGCCCGCCTCAACGACCGCTTCGGCACGGACTTCACCAACGAGGACCGCCTGTTCTTCGAGCAGCTGAAGGAGCGCGCCGTCCGCAACGACGACGTCCGTCGTATGGCCCAGGCCAACACCTACGACAAGTTCGCCCTCGGCTTCCGCCCCCAGCTTGGCAAGCTCATGGTCGAGCGCATGGGCGAGAACGACGCCATCGTCACCCGCTTCCTCGACGACGCCGACTTCCAGCAAACCGCCTCCGAGGTCCTCGCCCGCGAGGTGTACGAGGCGGTCGGGGAGCCGGCGCGGGAACCGAGTGCCTGACCGTCTGCTCAACTTCTATACGAGCCTCGAGTCTCGCGTTCCGGCATTTGACTCGGGTGCCGGAGCTTCCCCTGAGCGGCGTCCGCGAACCAACCAAGCCAGCGTTCGATGAAGTCGCCCGACTCGCCTCTGTCAATAGGAGTGAAAGGCCAAGCCAACTGCCACAACGTCACCACGTTGGAGACTGCTCCTCCGGCGTCCGCGCCGGGCTTGAGCATCACCGGATTACCTCTGGTTCGCCTCGATGACAGCGCCATAATCATGAATGCCGTTTCGTACCAGCGGAACGTACCCTTCTCCTGAGCGTCGCAGTACCAAAGCGAATGCGCGCGCCCAACGTAGTCATCAGACCTTGGCGGAATCGTGAGTTCAATGCCGGCGTCTGCGATCACTTCGAACGCAGGCTGGTAGTGGCCCCACTCGGATCGAGAGGCGTCTGCGGCGGGAACCCAATTCAGGGACGCTCCGTTTAGTTCGAAAGGCCATCCTCGTCCGCCGGAGGGGGCGGCGGTAGGAGCGTGTTCTCGAAGCTGCGCCCGCAGGGAGTCGTGGATGACTTGAAGCTCGGCCTCTGCCGCCTCGTATAGGCTCTGACGCCGTTGTGTAGCCGTCCGTTCGGCCTCGGCCGCGGCGCTTTCTTCAGCAGCCCGTTGGACCGCGTCAAGGTTCACCTGCTGAAGGCGAGCGGCAGCCCCGACCGCCGCGGGACGATCCACTTGTAGTTGCCGCAGCAGATCGTTCGGCCGTGGGCGAGCCTCAGGCGCCTTCAACAGGCACGACGCGACGATGCCGCCTAGGTTTGCGGGCACGTTCTCAAGGCGAGGAGCGGGCTGCTGCAAGTGCTGCTCGCGGAAGTCCTCACGGTTCGGCCCCGGGAAGGGCCTCGACCCGCAAAGCAATTCGTATGCGATTACCCCCAACGCGTACACGTCAGTCGCACCCGTCGCCCGCTCGAATCGCCACTGCTCAGGAGCCGCGTACGCAGAACTCATTGCGAACTTCCGCGTGTCTGCCGCGGTGGTCTGCTCGGCGTACCTCGCGATACCGAAGTCTGCGAGGCACCACGTCCCTTGCCAAAGAAGTATGTTCTCCGGCTTCAGGTCGCGATGGACAACACGTCCGTCGAGCTGGGCAAGCGCCTCCACCACGTCGCGGAGGATCGCGACCGCATCCGAAGGTTCCGAGATTGGACTTCCTCGCACGTACTCACGCAGCGACATCTCGGCTCGAGGCATGCCCAGCACCCAGAAGTCCCCGTGCTCGCCGGTGGCTAGGACCGGGATCACGTTCGGCGTCCCGGCGAGTTCATCGAGGAGCAGTTCACGCTTCGCCCCGGGATCCTTCGGGATCAACTTGAGGACTGCTGGCTCGCCATCGGGAGACACTGCGTCATGCACACGAGCGAATCCCCCGGACCCAAAGTGCTCGCCCAGCCGCCAGGTGGCCCCCTCAAGGGTCAGGAGTTCCATAACTACAGGACTCCTCTCCTCAAGCCTCGCGGCGTGATCAGCGTAAGCTGCTCACGGATCTCTACGGGGTTCTCCGAGCCACATGATCAAAGTACCGGGCACAGCCTCGGACCGCTAGCGGCGACAAACTGATCACCAAGTCTGCACCGTGTTCTGGCTCGGAGCCTTGAACTCGCTAGACGCTCGAGCACACCGATGGGGCGCAAGGCTCGGGCGTGTCTCCAATTCGGCCCTGGTCGCGGTTACCGGCGTGTGGTGGAGGATGCCTTGCGCTAAGGTTCCGCGAAGGGCTGCGATGGCGGAACCGCTGACTGTGGCTCTGGCGGTGACGTGCTCAGAACCTTGACCCTGTTTGAGACACCAAGCCGGGGACAGCCTCGCTTACACGATTGGCAACAGCGTCCAGCCGTTCCACCCGGACCAGGCGTACAAGGCCTGCTAGCGGCTACAGGACGTTCGACTTTGCCCGGACTTGCCGGATCAGCGCCTCAACGAGCTCACGGTACACGTACTCGTTGTCATCACCGGCCTGTCCCTCGTCCCAGTCATGGAGGCTGACCAGCACCTTGAAGCCGTGCTCGTCACAGGCGGCGATAGCGTCGACCAGTTGCTCGAAGAATCGGTCCCAGACCTCATGTGAAACCTGATAGCCATCTCCGACCCGCATCAACTGGGCTCCGTCCGGGCGATGTACCGCACGGCGCTCTCGAGGCGACGACGAGCAGCGGCCTCGTTGTCTCGGAACCAGAAGCCGTGGGCCTTGAGCATGTCGATCTCCGCGAGATCGTCCAAGGCGTGCTCAACCTCACGGTACGCGTGGCGAAGTGCCAGCATGAGCATATGCTTCCTCTTCGGTCCGGGTTCTTGATGATGTGATCGTTGCGGCGCAGCGGCCGCCGTGTCAACCGGAGACGCTGCGACCGCTGAGCGGGGGATAGTGCGGCTGCCTCTATAGGAAGAAGCCGCTCGCGGCAGACGCAACGGTGCTGTCGTTGACATCGAACTGCTGGCGACGGACCCCCGACCCACCTCCGGAGGTGTTCGGCGCGACACACGGCGAACTGCGCGCGATCAACACGAAAACTGCGCAAGCGCTAGCAACCCTCGCTATGAGTCAGCGGGACATCGAACGAATGCCTGAGCCCTCGACCACGAACGTAGACACGCCCCGGCGTCCGACCCTAGAGGAGCAGCCGGAACCGCAACACGAAGGTTCTTGATTTCGTCCAGTACCGCCCACCAGACTGGACAAAATCGAGAACCTTCGCCCTCAGGTTCCGCCTCGCGATGTAGCCGCGCCGAGCGTGCTACTGCGGTTCAGGCTCGCGGGCGGGGTATCGGGGTCGTCCTCGACGCCGGCCTCCGCCTGTACAGCGGCCTGCTGTCCACGGTACTTCACCCACGTGTAGTCGGCAGTGGCCGTGACTGTGACCGGCATCCGTGGTCTTCGACGTGCTGAAGGAGATGCCGACAGCGAACCGGCCACTCTTGACCTCGCGGCCGCCAACGCAGCGGACTCGGCCGCCGCCTTGGTCTCGCCCGAGCCGCTACCCGTGACCGTCCCCGTGCGCACCCATCTGGCCCAAGTGTATCCCCAGTGACCAACAGGGCCGAGCTTCGGGTCGTCGTTGTAGCCGCTCAGCACTGTGCTTGAGTAGCCGAGGAATCGCGCGTCCGAGGGGATGCCGCGGTACGCACGCGACTTCGCAGCGGCGATGGCTGCCTGCAATCCGACCGACGAGGCTTCACCCTGGGCGTTGGGGCAGGATGCCGTACGCCTCCCCGACCGTCGAGCACGTGATCGACCACGACGCCGTCACCGTGGACCCGGTACGTGACCGTCGTGGAGGTTGTGCTCTGATACGAGATCGCCGTACGCCAGTGCCGGTCCGCCCCGAGCCGTGTTGCTTCGGTCGCGGCATGCCCGGCGGCGATTGGCGGGAGCGCCAGCGACGTGATCGAGCACTATGTTCCACCGTCGCAGCGTCCGCCGCATGGCGTAGGTGCGGCGCTCGCGTAGGCGTCGAGCCAAAGACCGTAGCGCTCGACACAAGGTAGACTCGGCTGACTTTCGGGACCACGGCAGGGTGTTGAGTTGAGCAAACTTGCCAATATTCTTCGTTCGCTTCTGATTGGGTTGCGGCACCGTCGCCAACCTTCCCCGGCAGGGCCGTTCGATGGTCTTATTTCCCCCGAACGGGATCGGCGTCGAAACGCAGACTCTACGCCCCCGGCGGACGAACACATCGACAGACCCTGCATCTGGGGAGTTGAGTTCTTCACGCCTGCGTACATTGATAGTCTGGAGGAAGGGCTGCAACGGCTGGGTTGGGAAAGGGGCGATCCCAGCACCACCAGTCCTGACCCCATAGCCTGGCTACGGGACCTGGGGCGACATCGCCATAGCGGTGGTTCGCTCCCCCTCGGTCCACTCATCACCGATGAGTCCCCTGATTTCCTCTTCGCCCATCGCGTCCCTGAGCTCCCACAAAGTGCTGAGTTGGCTTTTGCGCACATCTCATCAATCACACCGTCGCTGTTTTCGGTCACCGTGTGTTTCGTCATTCGGGAGAGTGTTGTTGCCACTCTGAACCGGATCCTTCACGAGCAGAAGACATCTTACCTCACGTCCCAGGACGGTCGAAACTCGCTGCACGATCCCTATTCGCAGAAATCCAAGGAGCTCGAGCAAGCACGAAAGGCATCGCGTGGTGAAATCGCGGATTGGTTCGCCCGATTCCTGCCCGGGGTGTTCTCATCGGAGGAGCGCCGTGACATTCCTACTTGGGAGTTCGTCACGACGGAGACAGCGCATCCAGCATTACCCGAGGCAGGAGAACGTCCATCCCATTGGTCGTATCTGACGCTCATCGGATTCAGGCTGGGTTCAGGTTCTTGGACACACACAGGCGTCCCAAGCCTGCATCTCAATGCCGATGGTTCACGGAATCATCCATTGCTGGTAGCGAACCGTAGTTCCCTGCGGTCAATGGTGCAGGGTGCGGATGAATTCAACAGAAATACGCTTGTCCATGCCGTATATTACGAGGCGCTCTTGGACATCCTTCCTGCTTGGGCCATGGTTCCATTAGTTGATCTTTACACCCGACATCTTCTCAATGATGTTGTTCGCGGAGATGGTTCCGTTGAACGAGCTCTCGATAGATTGCAGGAAGGAGGGCTGCGTAGGATCGATCGCTCGACCGTGGCATCGGAACTCAGGGACATTTCCGAGGGAGAACACTGGTTCTGGGATGACTCTCACGGGCTCGCGAGGACGTGGCGTGTGGCGTCGGTCGGCGATACGAGACTCAGTGATCATCTCAGGTTTGTCGTTGGTAATCAGGCCAGTTGGCTTCATGAAGCCGATCGGTCGTCGCGTGACAACACACTCCATTACGGTACTTTGCTTGCCGCCGCAGAGAGCATCCGCCTGCAACGAACGACCAAACGCCTCACGTACGCAGTGATGCTGCTTGCGATTGTGGCGGCCATGATGCCGTTCATTGCTGCGCGGTGCCTCTAGGCACAACGGTACGTGGTGCCGAGTCCGTCCCCGATCTACGGCACGATACAGGAGAGTCGTGTCGTGGAGGCCAGCGATCTGGCCGCCGGATAGCGAGTCATCTGTCCCCGGCCCCTGAGGATTCACTGCTACTGCAACCGTCTTGTCTTCAACGTTCCTGGGCACTGGCCGTTTCGCAGCGCACCCCGTGCCTCATCGCCTCAATCCACTCGAAACACCTTCATCACCTCGTCGCCGAGGTGGTTGATGACCTTCACCGCGATGCGACCCGACCCCGGCTTGTCGAAGGGGCGCGAGGTGTCGCTGTGCAGCGTCTCCCACGCCTCCTCGTTGATCTCGGCCTTGAGCGTGGTCTTGAGCGCCTTGTACGGGTCGTTCTGGCCGAGGAAGTAGGCGTGACGGACGAAGAAGCT
This sequence comes from Dehalococcoidia bacterium, assembly GCA_965208885.1. Taxonomy (GTDB): domain Bacteria; phylum Chloroflexota; class Dehalococcoidia; order UBA2979; family UBA2979; genus VXMT01. Next base: position 108,436 of record CBDBPS010000001.1, on the reverse strand, counting down.
CTCCTGGTTGTAGTCGGTGTCGATGAACCAGCAGGCGATGCCCTCCGGGCCGTCGCTGCGCACCTCGCCGGTGTTGGGGTGGAATACGTCGACACCGTTGACCTTCACCTTGACCTGCCCGGTCTCGGCGCCCTCGTCGCCCGAGGCGTCGAGGATGTCGATGTCCGGCTCGCCGAAGATGACGAAGAGGTTGCCCTTGCCGGTGTTCTTGAGGTCGGCGGCCATGTGCAGGTCAGCGTTCATGCGCGCCTTGAGGACCGGGACGCGTCCGAGCTTGTTGAAGTCAGTGGCGTGCGCCTCGTAGTTGAAGGCGCAGGCGATGAGCACATCGAAGCCCGCGTCGGCGGCCTCGCGCGCCGCCTCGACGAGGTCAGGGCGGGAGACCGTGCCGAACTCCGGACCGATGAAGATGCCGGCGCGCTTCTCGGCGCCCGTGCCGTTGGAGCCGGCGCCGTTCTCGGCGTAGCGCCCCTCGGCGCAGACCATCTCGCCCGGCCACGGGGTCACTGAGGAGAACTCGATGCGGTCCTCCTTGTGCGCCTGCTGCACGCCGGCGGTCTGAAGGTGCTCGAGGATCGTCGAGCCGAAGTCCTGCGGCTCGCCGTACGTGCCCGGCGTCTCAGCGACGCCGTCGATCAGCTCGTCATCCTCGTCGACGCCGAGCACGCGGTGTGGCGACAGGCTCTCGACCGTGAACGGCCCGGCGACGCGTACCTTGCGATTGTCGGTGTAGGGCTTGTCGTAGAGGTACTCGAAGTCCGCCTTCGCGGCGATCGAGGCGTCGATCTCGCGCTGGCGCGCGATGCGCTGCTCCCACCACTGCTCGTGCAGTGCCCGCGCCTTCGCCGACCACCCGTCCTCGGCCTCGCGAGGGATCTCCCACTCCTCCCACTCCTCGCCGAGCGTGGAGTTGAACTGCGCGCGCAGCGGCTCAAGCGTGTCCTGGAACCGCTCCCAGATGACGTCGATCTCGGCGTTGTTGGCGATGTCACGCAACTGGATGTGTGGCACGCGCTCGTACACGAACCCCTGCCGGATGTCGCCGTAAGCTGGGCCGCCCGAAGCCTCCACGCACTCGATCTCGGCTTCCCTCACCTTCCCCTCGACGCTGTCCGATAGCAGGTAGTACGGGTAGCGCGCGCCCATGATACGGGCGCGTGCCAGCGCAAGCGCGACGCGGGATGTGTCAACAGTGATCCAGCGTCGGCCCCACTGTTCCGCTGCGAAGGCAGTCGTGCCAGCACCACAAGTCGGATCGAGGACGAGATCGCCGGGGCTCGTTGTCATGAGGATGCAGCGCTGAATGGCTGCCACGGCCGTTTGGACGACGTAGGTCGGGAACTTCTCGCCGTGCATATCCTCCCAGATATTGGAGAGGGTTACTCGATTCCAGTCGTCCCAGAAAACGACGCCCCCGAGGGACGCTCCGCCGCCATCGAATAGCCGCCCTGCCTTCTCCAGTCGTGGTAGCCCTTCCTCAATGCTGAATCTCCATTGCTTGTTGAGGCCACAGGACTTCTCTTTTCCGCGAAAGACGTATGGGCCGCTTCTCGTCTCGCTAGGGTGCTGGCTGACCACAGGGTAATTCACCCGCGCCCATCGACCACCAGCAGCGATCAGACTTTGCACCTGATCACCAGAAGCCCTCGCAACGTTGTTGGGAATCATGGGCTCAGTCACTAAAGTGTTGAATTTGCTTTCATCTTCTGGCTCGCCACGCTGCTCGTACAGTGGCTGCATCTTCAAGCTGGCCCGGGCCTTGGAGTACCACAGGACATAGTCGAAGACCGACTCAGTGGCGGATGTTGCGCTCTTCTTCTTGAAGGCGACGGTGTTCACGTAATTCGCGTCCCCAAACACTTCATCCATCACCGATCGCAGGCGGTGGGCATTCTCGTCACCAATCTGGACGAACACCGAGCCAGAGTCGGCGAGGAGGTCACGGGCTACCTCCAGCCGATCACGGAGGTACGAGAGGTACGAGTGGATGCCGTCGCGCCAGGTGTCGCGGAACGCCTTCACTTGCTCTGGCTCGCGCGTGATGTGCGTAGCGTTCCCATCCCTCACGTCGCGGCTCGTCGTCGACCACTGGAAGTTCGAGTTGAACTTGATGCCGTACGGCGGGTCGATGTAGATGCACTGCACCTTGCCGCGCAGGCCCTCGCGCTCCGCCAGCGAGGCCATCACCTGTAGGCTGTCGCCGAGGATCATGCGGTTCGACCAGTTGGCGTCGTGCTCGTAGAAGTCCGTACGCTCTGCGCCCTCGGGCAGCCCGTTGAAGTCCGAAAACAGGTCCATGCCGTGCTGGTAGCCCTCGGTGGCCTGTTTTTCCCCGTCCCGGTCGCGCTCGCTCCGGCGCTGTAGGTCGTCGATGAGCACCTTCGGGTGCACCTTCTCCTGGATGTAGAGTGGCGGCGCCTGTACGATGAGGTCGGAGAGGTCCTGCTCGTGCTTGCCGCGCCAGACGAGCTGCGGATCGAGGTCGCGGTTGCGGCGCGCATACGCCACCTCGATGGGCGTGCGGTCATCGTCCTCCAGCGCCGCGCTGTACTCGGCGGTGGGGATGTTGGTCCGTTTCGCCTCGTCGTGGACGAGCGCCTCGACCTGCTTCTTGCCGCGCCCTCTACGTGGCATCCGCAGAATCCTCGTCGCTTGACTCCCCGAGCAGCGCCTGCAGTTGCGGCACCAACTCCGGGATGCCCTCGCTGACAACCGCCCAGACGGTGTCATCGTCGATCAACCCGTAGCCGTGCACGATCCGGTTCCGCATCCCGGTGATCGCGTGCCACGGGATCTCCTGGTGAGCCTCGCGAACCTCCTCGGGGACGTTGTGCGCGGCTTCGCCGAGCACCGTGAGGTTCCACAGCACCGCCTCGTACACGAGGCCATTCGCGAAGAACGCGGCGCGATCCCACCCTGCCGCATACGTCGTCACCTTCTCGCAGCACGCCAGCATGTCGCGGACGTACACGTCCCAGTAGCGCTCAGACATGGACTGCTTCCGCCTCGACCGAGTGCCGGAACTCGGGGCGCAGCGCGGAGTCCAGCACCAGGTCGACCGAACGACCCAGCAAACCCTCGAGGTGGAGCTGTAGGTCGAAAGAACGCGTCCAGCCCGGCCGGTCGTCGAGACGCACGAGTACGTCGATGTCGCTGTCGGGGCGCGCCTCGTCCCGGACGGTGGAGCCGAAGAGCGCGAGGTCGACGACGCCGAAGCGCTCGGCGAGGGCCGCCTTGTGCTCGCGCAGGATGGCCAGCACCTCGCCGCTACTCACGGGAACGGCGGTCTCACTGGCGGCGCTCTCGATCATCCGGTCGAAGCCGGTTTCGGCCTCCTTACCGAATTCCTCCTCCATCCCGTACACATCGGTGAACTCGGCGAACGCCCAGCGACCGTACCCGCCGAGGTGGTTCACGCCCGGCACCCAGTATGTCTCCATCGCCGCCTTCTTCTCCTTCGCGTCCTCGCCCCGGTAGCCCTTGATCTCGACCACGAGGTGGAGCAAGTCGTCCTCACCGCGTCCGTCGTCTACGAGCACGATGAAGTCGGGGACGTAGCGATGCGGCTCGGCACCGCGCCGGTAGGGCACCTCGAATCCGAGGCCCTGGTTCCGGACGTAGGCGCGCACCCGCGGGTGCGACTCGGCGACGCGGCAGAACTCGGCCTCCCAGGTACTGTCGCAGACCGCCCAGTTGAGATGGCAGCGCGCGGGATCGGTGAGCCAGCGGACCTGCTTCGAGGTGCTGAACCGAACGTCCTTGGTCGAGCCCATGGGGTTGTACGGGTCGAGCACGGCCTTGACCGGACGCTCGCCCGCGAAGCGGCGCGTGATGCCAGCCGTGATCCGCTCGCAGGCCACGTCGGCGTGGCTCTGGTACATGAGCTGCGCCGGATGCGTCCCGCCCGTACAGACGAGGTGCTCCTCGAGCCAGCGGCGCGTGATGCGCTTGAGCTGCCCGAAGAGATGGAGCTTCGGCTCACCGCCGGGATCGCGCCACTTCGTCTCCAGTAGGCGGCGGGTGAGGTGGAAGAGCAGCGTTGCGTCGCGGATGCCGCCCGTCTGCACGAGGCCGAGGTCGATGCCCTCGCCGATGATGCCCTCGTTGCGGGTCCGCGTCGGGCCGACGTGTTCCGGGGTGAGCACGAACGTCGAGTCCTCGGTGAACTCGGCATCGAGGCGCTCGTCGGGGAGCTCGACGCGGTAGCCCTCGACGCGCGGGAAGCGTATCTCGAGCGCGTCCCGCTGCGGCGAGACGGCGTGGACCTGCACGGTCTCGCGCGGCCGCTGCGGCGGCGCCGGGACGGGCTTCGCCGTGAAGTCGAACGGGATGCCGAGCACGTCTGCGTACTCCACATCGAACAGGCCCTGCTCGTTGAGGTCGTAGGACTGCCGGCGCAGCGCGCGCCCGATCACCTGCTCGCAGAGCAGCTGCGTCCCGAAGGCGCGCACCCCGAGCACGTGCGTCACGGTGTTGGCGTCCCAGCCCTCGGTCAGCATCGAAACGGAGACGACACAGCGGATCGAGTCTCCGAGCTGGCCGGGCTTACCGACGGTGTTCATGACCTCGCGCAGCAGGTCCTGATCGCTCAACCGCTCGCCGGCGGCGCGATCGCCGGTGCGCTGCACCTGCTCGCGGCGGAAGCGCTCGATCTCGGCCGCGGCCGCCTGGCGGAAGCTCCGGTCGAACCCCTCGCCCGACTCGAGCTGCTCGCTGTCGATGAGCAGCGTCCGGGGCCGTGCGTACGGGTTGCCGTGCTCGTCGAAGTTCCGGAACAGCTCCAGCCGACCCTGTTGCAAGGCGCTGGGGCCGTCCTCGCCCTCGCGGTGGTAGCCGGAGATGTAGTCGTAGACGAGCTTGGACGTGGAGGTGTTGTTGCAGACGATGATGAAGCAGGGCGGCGCCTCGACGCCCGCCTCCTCCCACAGCCGGAAGGTCTCGGCGTAGTGGGCGTAGAGTGCGTCGAGGGCGGTCTGCAGCTCGACGGGGAGCGCCGACGGGTCGAGATCGCCCGAGTGGCCCCGGCCCCGCTTCGGCATGCTCGGGCGGATGTGCTCCCAGAGATTGCGGTAGACGGGCACGTCGGCCCCGGCGACGTTGTCGGCGACCGGCACGCGGGGGAGCTTCACAATGCCGCACTCGATCGCGTCCATCAGCGAGAAGTCGCTCATCGTCCATGGGAACAGCGTGCCCTCGGCGTAGCCGGAGCCGCTCAGGAAGAACGGCGTCGCCGAGAGGTCGACCACGCGCTTGAGCCCCAGCCTGCGGTGCACGGCCTCGAGCCCGCTGATCCAGAGACGCGCGGCGTCGCGGTTCTTCTCGGCCTCCTTGCGGTCGTCGCCCGCGAGCTTCCCTTCCTCGCTCTCCCCCGGTTTCTCGCGGTAGCAGTGATGCGCCTCGTCGTTGAACGCCATGACCGAGCGCATTCCCATCAGCTCGGGCATCACCCGCTGCAGCATCTGGCCCTCGGTCTCGATTGACTCGATCTCGGGGCCGCGCCCCTGGAGCAGCGCGCGCCCGCCCCTGGAGAGGTCGAGCGTCTCGCGGCGCTTGAAGGCGTGGTAGTTGGTGATGACGATCCGCGCGCGCTCCAGGTCGGGGAGCATGTCGCGCGGCACCAGTTCGCGGCTGCGGTAGTAGCTGCCGGGGTCGTTGGGCAGGAGCACGCGCAGGCGGTCGCGGATGGTCAGCCCCGGCGTGACGACGAGGAAGCCCTTCGTGAAGTTGCGGCTGTTCGGCCGCCGCACGGCGTTGACCGTCTGCCAGGCGATGAGCATCGCCATGACGGTCGTCTTGCCCGCCCCGGTGGCCAGCTTGAGCGCGAGGCGCGCGAGCCCCGGGTTCGCCTGATCGTTCGCCGCGTCGAGCCGCTCCAGAATGTCGCGCACCTCGCGGTTGCGCTGGGCAGGTGCGACCTCCGTCAGCCAGATGACCGTCTCCACGGCCTCGACCTGGCAGAAGAAGGGACGGACGCCGCCGAAGTCGTGGTGCCGCCAGTGCCTGAGCAGGCGCGCTGTCTCGGGTGTGACTCCCCAGTCGGACTCGGGCAGGGAACGCCAGCGGTCGACGTGCCGTCGCAGCACGTTGATCGTCGAGGTCGGGTCGTACTGCTGCTCTTCGCTGGAGAGGCCCTCGCCCTCGTCCAGCACCATGGCGCGCTGCGGGACGCTGCGTTGCCGCCGGGGCGTGGGCACGGCGGTGATGTACGCCGCGGGGCGTCGCTGGTCGACGACGCTCCCGGTGGGCTGACGGTTCTCATCCAGCGCCCAGTGGCGCCGCGGGTGCTCGTACGGCGAGTTGAGGACGGGAGAGGCGAAGAATTCGTCGGTCACCGCGCGCCCCAGTCGTGGAATCCCGGAGCCAGTCCGGGGCTCCGGGCCGATGTCTCGGTGCGATTCCATTGTAGGGCGATGCGCGGCAGCGCGGCGATTGACCGGGGTGTCTCCAGGTTCGGATACGCACAAGTGGACCGCGGGGCCGCAGGCACCGACGGCGGGTGTAGCGCGCTCATCGATTCGAACTGGCCTGCTATCCTCCACGCACGCTGCGTCTTGGGGCGCTGTGACGTCACCCGCACTGGTTCGTAGGAGCGTGAGGTGTGGCGTCGGGGCCGAGGCATTGCCAACGCGGCTGTCCTGATCGCGATCGCCGTCGTCACCCTGGCTGGCGTCGTGATGGCTCAGCATTACAAGTACCGAGAGGGGCGTAGGGTAATCCCGGCATGAACAACCTCGGGGTGAAGAGCCTCCCCAGCCCCATGCGAGTCGTAGGTGTCGCGGCGTTCGTGTTCCTTTGCATACTTGGGGGATCGGCCGCGCATCCGAGCCCCGGGCTCGCGGAGGAGGGGCCGGACCGGGAGACGGAAGCGACCGTCGCCACCACAGTGCTGGAGCCAGGCTGGAATCTCGCGGGGTGGCTGGGACCGACGGTTCCCGCTTCGGACCTGTTCGGCGCGATCCCAGCACTAAAGGTCCTTCATACGTGGGATTCGCGTGGGCAACGCTACCAGACGGGCACCCGCACAAGCGGTCCGCCGGGCGGCCTGCCCGACCTTGAAACCGGCATGGGGCTCTGGCTCTACATCTCTGGAGACGAATCCTTCGAGTGGAAGCGGCCCATCACACCGCAGGGCGTGGTCGTGCCACTGCGAGAGGGCTGGAACCTCGTCGCCTGGAGCGGTCTCGATGGGCTGCCTGCGACAACGGCGCTCAATCGGTTTGGGGACTTGCTGGTGGAGGCCCTGCGCTGGGACGAAGAGGCTGGACGGTACGAGCGCTGGCGACCGGACATGCCCCCGGCTGGTACGCCGGGGAAGGCACTGAACGACCTCCCCGTCGGCGACGCCCTGTGGATCAAGCTGACCCGCGACAGGGATTGGTGGGTACCAGGCTCGAGGCAGCCCACGTTTGCGTTTCACCACACGTTCACTGCGGCGTTGCGAGACCAGGCGCGGACGCAGGTGTCCGACGTGATCGCCTTCTTCGCCGAGCGTCTTGGCGCGAGTTTCCCGGAGGTCAAGGTTCTTCCGCCAGGTGCCGGGTGGTGTTACGCAGGCGGTGACTCCATCTGGCTTGGTCACCCGTGGTGTGCAGCGCACGAGTACTTCCACGTACTCCAGTATCAGGCTGCCCTCGGTACGCCCAGCGGGCCGGGTTGGCTGCTGGAAGGCGCTGCGACCTACATGGAGGAGTTATACGAGGGAGACCTTGAGTTCCGCCGCCGAATCGCGCCATCTCGTGCGGCTCAAGTGGGGAGTCTCAGGAACCTTGGAATGGCGGATGAGGTGGCGCTCAGCTATCACCTCGGGTTCCTAGCCGCCGACTGGCTTGTTCAGCACGCTGGAGAGCGCTCGCTGATCGAGTTCTACCGCCAGTTGCCAGTTCACGATGGCTGGGAGGATGCCTTCGCCGAGACGTTCGCCCTCACCGTAGAGGAGTTCTACGAGGCGTTCGCGCTTTATCGCGCGATCGTCGCCCCACCCTTGCCGCACGCGGTAGACGGCGCCGTCCGCTCCCTCGTCGCTGCGGAAGGAGCCATTGAACAAGACCACGTCGAGCGCATCCAGGCCGAGATGGACCGCGTCTCCGAGCTCCTCGTCGAGCGCTTCGGAGCTGAACCAGCCGAGTACTCGGTCTACATCGGTACCGACCTTAATGATGTCGCCGATCACCGCGACCGCCTCTGGCAGAACCCTTGGTGGGACTACGAGGTGAGGCAGTTGACGCTCCCGCTGGAGTGGTACTGGCCCTGCTCGTTCGGCGCGACCGGCTGGATCGTCAAGGTGCTCGACTGCGGTCGCCCGCTCGGGCCTGAGGCCTATGTGAACGCTCATATGCGCGTGCTGCTCGAAGGCAAGGCGCAACTGGATCCCTCGCCCCTCTGGATCGAGGCGGGGACCGGTATGCTAGCGGTGCTCGCCTCTCGGCTGGGAAAGGCCGCCGGATACGCCAGCGGGCATGCTGCCGAACCCACCAGCTGCGGCGACGCGGGGGCGGGCCCGCAGGGTGGCCTACGCAACCTGGAGTCGAGGGGTGACTGGGAGGCAGGCGACATCAAGGAGCACCGGGAGGCCAGCCTCGCCGGTGCGATCTGGCTGGCAAGGCACGCGGGGGAGCGGTCCCTCTTCCGCTATTTCGCACTCTTGCCGGGGGACCCCTTCGGCGAACCTTCGGAGCGAAGTTGGCGGGACGCATTCGAGGAGGCGTTCGGTCTCGCCATCGACGACTTCTACGCCAAGTTCGAAGCCTGCCATACGCCAGCGTTGGGCGGTCCGGCTCCCGAGCTGACTACTCTCGTTACAGGGGACCCCGGCGTTGTGATCATGGAGTGGAGCGAAGGCCCGGCAACAGCCACCCGCTGGCAGTTTCGCCTGCGGGCCGCCCAGGCCTGGAGTGGGTGGACCGACATCCCCGACGAGGACGCGAACGCCCGACGGTACCGCGTCGCCAATCTCCCGGGCGGGAGTTGGTGGTTTTTCCAGGTGCGCGGGGTTGTGGGAACGCTCGCAGGCGAGCCCTCCGCCTCCGCCGAGGGCCGGGTTCCGGCGTTCGACGCCAACGGCATCCCGTGGCTCGACGCCGGCTGGGGTTATGAGCCGCAGCTCTCCGAGGGCGGCCGCGCCTGGCGACTCGATCGGACGGTCGTGGACATTCCCGCCGGGATGCGCATCTCCGCATGGGCCGACTATCCCCTGGTCGACCCCCGACCCCCTTTCGAGGTGGCCACGATTGAAGATGCCGACAGCGGATCGATCCTGCGGCTGTCGACCGATTTCGGGGCGGAGTGCGCGCGAGTCATCCAGCCCTCCCCATCCGGTCGCGACGTGAACGCGTTGTTCGACCGGATCGTCGCCTCGGCCCGAGTCCAGGTCGGCGCACCGCCCTGGCTAGGCGTGGCGGCTACCGGTGAGCGCGGCGAGGTGCGGCTGAGGTGGGTCGGAGGACCGTGGAACGCCACCCACTGGGAGTACCGGCTGCGGGGCCCGTACCCGTGCCAGGCGGGGTCGGGTTGCGACGCGAGTCAGCGTGCGCATCTGTCGTGGGGCGAGTGGACGAAGATCTCCAGCGGCGCGGAGGCCGGGAGCCACCTGGTGAGCGGCCTGCCGGACGTCGCCGCATGGGACTTCCAGGTGCGCGCAGTGACGGGCGGCGTTGCCGGGACTGAGTCGATGTTGTGGAACTTCGGTGCGCCCGCCGTCGTGGGACCGGATGGTATCCCGCAACTCCACCGCTTCTACGACGGGGAGGGCGGCAGGACATGGCGCCTGGGTGCGAGCCTAACGGTTATCGAGGTGCCCACCGATCTTGTCGTCGGAGTGTCCGATCACTACTCAGACGGGGCGTTCGGCGTTTCGGACGCCGAGAGCGGTGACTGGATACTGGTGGATGCGGAGACAGCAAGAGAGGTCGAGTTTGAAGGGGGGCTTGTCGGGAACAAGCCTCCCTGTGGGCCAGCCTCAGAGCGCAATCGGGCTCTCTTCGACCAGATGCGAGCGTCAGTACGGCTGCAGCCGATCGTGTGGGAATGACAACCGATTCTGGCCCCACCGTGATGATGAGTTCTGGCCCCACCCCACGGTCGTGATCAGGTCGCAGCTGCACCTCCCCTCGTGAGGCGCAGGCGGTACGACTCGCTGCCGGTCTCGATGATGTGGGCGCGGAAGGTGAGGCGGTCGACGACGGCCGCGGCGAGGCGGGGTCGGCGAAGGTCTCGCCCCATTCCGAGAACGGGGCGTTGGAGGCGACCGCCACCGAGGCCCGCTCCTCGCGCTCGGCGAGGACCTGGAAGAGCAGCTCGGTGCCGCGCCGGTCGATCTGCAGGTAGCCGAGCTCGTCGAGGCAGAGCAGATCGAGCCGGCCGTAGCGAGCGACCACGCGCGTGAGCATGCGCTTGTCGGCGGCCTCGGCGAGCTCGTTCACGAGCTGTGCCGCCGTGGTGTAGCGCACGCGCAGCCCGCGCTGGCAGGCGGCCATGCCGAGGCCGATCAGCAGGTGCGACTTGCCGGTGCCGCTGTCGCCGAGCAGCACGACGGGCTCGCCCCGGTCGACCCACTCGCAGCTCTCGAGCGCGGCGAGCAGCGCCGGGTCGACGCTCGGGGCCGCCTCGAGGTCGAAGTCGGCGAGGTGCTTGAGCCTCGGGAAGCGCGCCTCGTGGATGCGGCGCTCGCGGCGGCGCGCGTCGCGGTCGTCGCGCTCGGCCTGGAACAACTCGGCGAGGAAGGCGAGATGGCTGAGGCGGTCGCGCAGCGCGGCCTCGGCGAGGGGGGCCGGCCTGCTCGCGCACGGTCGGGAGGCGCAGCTCGCGGCTCGTCGCCTCGACCGTCAGCGCCGCCGCCTGCTCGCTGACGGGCGCGCTCATCGTGCGCCCCCCGCCAGCAGCGCGTCGTAGCCGGCCAGGCTCGGTGCCGGGCGGTCGAAACGACGCAGCGCCGGCCGCTCCACGACGGCACGCTCGCGGCGCCCGTCGGCGATGCGCCGCGCCTCGATGGCGACCAGCGCGGGGTCCGCCGAGCCCACACGCCCCACCGCGTCGAGCGCGGCGTCGACGGCGATGAAGGGGAGGCGGCGGTGCAACAGCAGCACCTCGACGAGCGCGCGCGTCCCCTCGCGGTCGCCGAGCTTGCGGCGGGCGCGCCGCCAGAAGCGTTCGTGCGCGGCGGTGAAGCTTCCGTCCGCCCGGGCCTGGGCGAGCGCCACGAGCCGGCAGCGCGCCGGGCTTGCGCGACAGCACTTCGAGGTAGTGGTCGAGGTGCGCCTCGGCGCCCTTGCGCACACTGCGCTCGTGGCGGGCGACCACCCGGCCCTCGGCGTGCACGGTGAGCGCCGCGCCGCCGAGGCGCACCTCGACCGTGCGGCCGGCGCAGGAGGCGGGGACCGAGTAGCGCGAGCCGCGCACCGCGATGCGCGCCTTGCGGTCGGCCTTCACCCGCAGCGCGACCGTGGGGTCGAACGGCTCGGCGGGGAAGGGCCTGAGCGCGGACCGCTCAGCCTCCGCCGCCTGCCCGACGGTGGCGAGCCGGCCGGCGATGTGGCGGGCGTCGTCTGTGCGGTCGGCGGCCTCGATCAGCGCGTTCAGCTCGGCGAGGCTCTGCACGCGCGGCACCGGCACGAGGTGGCGGCGGCGGAAGCGGCCGACCTCGCCCTCCACGCCGCCCTTCTCGTGCGCGCCGCCGGCTCCGGGCTCGCAGAAGAAGGCGTCGAAGCCGTAGTGCGAGCGCAGCGCCGTGAAGCGGTCGCGCCCGGCGAGCACGCGCACCACGGCCGCCTTGAGGTTGTCGTAACGGACCCGCCGCAGCACCCCGCCGAGACGCTCGAAGGCGACGGCGTGGCCCTCGAGGAACGCCTCCTGGCCCTCGCCCGGGAAGCAGACGTGGACCGCCCGCCCCGAGTGCGAGAGCCGCAGCACGAACATCGAGAGCTCGGTCAGCTCCCCGTCCAGGAAGCTGCCGGACTCGAGCTCGCGGCGCAGCCGGCCGATGTAGGCGCGCACCGTCGACTCGGCGACACTCGCGCCGCGCTCGTCGACGAGGCGCTGCCAGACCCGCCGCGCCGTGTGGCGCTGCTTGCGCGGCGCGCTCAGGTCGGCGACCAGCCACTCGCGGATGACCTCCACGTACGGACCGAGCTGCGGCGCCGGGCGGGGCGCCCGCTTGCGCGGCGGCGGTAGCGCCGACCTGAGCGCCTGCCGCACCGTGCGCCGGTGGACGCGGTGGCGGCGCGCCAAGCCGCGGATGGACACACGCTCCTCGCGCCGGTCTCGTCGGATATGCTCGAACAGCTCCACCCTCGACAACTCCTCGTCCTTCGCTCGGGGATGTGACGTTCACCGAGCGTAGTCACTGGATCGGTCGGGGGTGGGGCCAGTTCAGACCATCACTGGGCCCCCAGGTGGGGCCGTTTCAGACTGTCACACCCAGAGGCCTCTTCCGCCGTCGAGCAGCTCCAGCGTGACCACGCCGGCGGCCGTGGCCGAGGTCACCTCAGGCGAGGAGGTGCTGCTGCAGGCTGCCAGCTAGCAACTGATCAGGGTAGTGCACTCTGACACCACTTGCCGGGACGTGACCGCGCGGCGCCGGACGACCTCCTCCATGAGCGGGAAGTAGCCGCAGGCATCCTCGGTGGGGCGGAACAGCGCATGCACGACGGCGCCTGTGGCGTCGTCGACGGCGAGCAGGAGGCAGAAGCGCGGTCCGCGCTGCTCGAGCCAGGCGTGATGGCTGCCGTCGACCTGGAGCAGCATCCCCTCGCGCGGCATGCGCTCGCGCCGGGCGCGGTGAAGCGGCGGGCGGCGACGGCGCGGGCTCGGGATCCCTGCACGGGTGAGTATGCGACGCTCGCGGCCGGTCCGCCCGGTCCGCAGCGCGTGGCTCCCCGCGTTCCAGCAAAGAAAAGACCACCGCCCTGGGGCGATGGTCCTCTCGGTGCCACCCAGTCTCGCGCGCCGCCCGGCCCGTAGATAGGCACCGCGGTGCGCGCTTGTTCGGGGCACGGCCCTCGACCCTCCCTGATGACGGGATGTGGGGGCGGGCGATGCCCTGGGCATGGATAACGGCGCCCACACCGTCGGTGCCTACTGGCCACCTCGATCGTGCCGAGGGGTGTTCGGGCCAAGACTCACGGGTCCATTCCGCCGCTGCTGACAGGCGCCGGGCCGGCTCTTTGGGCCCCGCGAAGCGGCGTACTCCTCCCGATCTCCGTCTGTGCGTCTCTACGCCAGCGGTCAGATCGAGGCTACGTGTGGGGTGTGAGGGTGTCAACGCGGCCCGGCTCTACGACGCGGGCGGGGCGATCTCGGCGCGGTACGCTTCGAACTCCTCGTAGAAGTCGTCCACCGCTATGTCGAAGGCGGCCTCGAATGCCTCCTCCCATGTCTCCGACTCGGTGAGCGCGCGGTAGTACTCGAAGATCGCCGGGTCCCCCGCGCGGTCTGTGAGCCACTCGACGGCGAGGATGGCGACGCCGCGCGCCTCCCAGTAGTCAGCACCGGAGAAGCCGTCGGGGGTGACCATGCTGCTCAGCGGTCTCGAGATCCGTTCCGCGCGCTGCACCTCGGTGTTCCGGAAGCTCTCGTAGGCCCTGTGGCCCGCTGCATCGACGTACCGGTATTCCATGTACGGCGCCGCTGCGCCATCGAGCCAGGCGGGACCGCGCGTCCGTTGTCCATCGGGATCGAGTGGCCGGGACGACAACGGCACCAGGTGATCCCGGACATGTACGAAGTGCGGGTCATGGAGTCCATACGCCCAGACCGTCGCTCCGCAACCCAGGTTGACGATCCCCGCCGCCCGGTAGAGCCAGGTGCTGCAGTACCGGTCGTGCGCGTCGCCGTATAGCAGTTGGTGGGCTTTCCTGGCGGACGCGCTATCGGTCGCGATGAGCATCGTGTAGTCTGCTGTGCCTGCCCCGAGCTCCTCCTTGTAGAACCGCTGCAGTTTCGCGAATTCGTCGCCGACAGCGCTTCTCGTGTCTGCCGGGACATCGCCGATAAACATGAGCACCGGCTCGTTGCTGTTATCGGTGAGGTGAGGGAAGGGAGGGGCGACCTGGGCGCGATACACCTCGAACGCCTCGTAGAAGTCTTCGACAGCGATGTCGAAGGCGGCTTCGAACGCCTCTTCCCACGTCTCCGACTCGGTGAGCGCGCGGTAGTACTCGAAGATCGCCGGGTCCCCCGCGCGCTCCGCCAACCACTCGAGCGCGAGGAAGGCCAACCCGCGCGATGCCAGGGGATTCTCGTTGTATCCGCTCCACGTCGATGTACCGCCGAGCAGGCGCGCCGTCTGCACCGCACGGTGCGCCTCCCGGTTGCGGCTGGTATCAACGTCCTCAAGGCCTCGGGCCAACCTGTACGCGCGCTGCACGTACCATTGCGCGCCGTTCCTGAGCCATACCGGTCCCCGCGTGTCGAATCCTGCTGGCGTGCTCGGGATCGATGCCACGGGTGCCAGACGCTCGCGAATCTCGACGAAATGGTGTGCGTCGAGGCGGTAGGGCGCCGCCCCGGAGCAACCGAGATTGATGACTGCGAAACCGGGGTGAGACGAGCGCTCGCAGAACCGCTCGGAGGGGTCGCCGCCGAACACCCGGCGATGCGCGTCCACCACCCCGTCCCGGCCCACACCGATGTACAACGTGTAGTCTGCCGTGCCGCCTCCGAGCCGCTGGCGGAAGTAGTTCTGCACCTCATCGAACTCTGCGCGGACGGCAGCCTCGGTGTCGGTGGGAATGTCCCCCACAAACACGAGCACCGGCTCGTCGCTGTCATCGGTCAGGTGCGGGAGCGGTGGGGCGACCTCCGCGCGATACGCTGCGAACTGCTTCTCGAAGTCGTCGGACGTCATGCCAAATGCTGGCTCGAATGCTTCCTGCCATCGCTGGACGCCCGGGAGTGCGGCGAAGAAATCGAGCATTGATTGCTCTCCAAAGCGCTCCACCAGCCAGTCCACCGCCAGGAAGCCCAACCGGTAGCCAAGAGCGGCCGGCAAGGAGTGGAACGCCTCGAATGTCTTGATCCCCGACAGCGACGGCGGATCGTGCTGCACGAGGCTCGATGTGATCCAGGCCCGCTTGTGTTGGAGTTCCCCAGCAAGGCTCAGACCTGTCCTGCTCCTGGCTCTGTGAACGACCTCCGCATACTCCGCTGCTCCCTCCAGCATCCACTCCGGAGTCATTCTCCAATGAGATCCACCGAGATCATGCTGAATGGCATGGAAATATTCGTGTGCGAAAGCGGTTTCGCGGTTGCAGGCCCCCCAGATGAAGATGACATCGCCACCGTAGTTCCCGCACGAGGTCATGTCAGGGTTTGAGTTGCGGATCCGTCGGTAGGCGGGTGCTATCGACTCCAGGTCGCCGACGTAGAACGTGATCGGGCCCTCCAGCGCCCAGCGCTCGGCATAGACCGCGCGCGCAGTGTCGGCCCAGGAGCCAATTTCGGCACGCTCCTCCTCGGTGAACTCACCGAAGAACTCGACAGGGGGCGGCGCGGCGCCCGACTGCCACCAACGTGCGTCGTCGGTCAGCTCCACCCACAGCGCGTCGCCGTGGTTCAGTTTCTCCAGCGGGTTGGTGAACTCGCGGTCCGGGTGGTAGTGCAGGTACCGTTTCGCCGACGAGTCCCAGAACGACGCGTGGACGAACGTGTCACCGAAGCGCTCGATAGCGTCCTCGATGGGGGTGCCGTCGCGGCCCGCCCAGCCCACGAGGTTTCGTCCATCGTGCAACTCGAGGAGCATGCTGTCCTCGGATGCAGGTCGGGTCCACTCCACCGGTTCGTCGCCGCTGATCTCCAACCACAGACCGCGGCCCGGTGTGAGTTCCCGCAGGCCATGCAACGCGATACTCGTCCGCGTCCGTCGCTGGTAGCGCTGGTTCTCTGCGTCCCACGCTGAGACGCGCTCGAGGTTCGGAACCTGATCAAGAAGCTCCGACGCGTCCGTGTCCCCGCCAAGCCAGCCGACCATGTTCCAGCCCGGCTGGAGCACCGTGGTGATCGTGCCGTCGTCCGCCGTCTCGGCCGACTCCTCGGTGGCTGATACGGGTATCGGGGAAAGGGCCGCACAGAGTACGAGCCCCCCGAGGGCTGTGAGCAGCACGAGTTGGGAGCGAGTGGCAGCCATGGCGGCTCCCGTGGAGCGATCGGCGGCGACCCCCTGCGAGAGCAGCGAGCATACACCACGCGGTCCCCTACCTTCCCAATACGAAGACAATGTCTACAGGGTTCCCTCTGGGCCTCACGCCCAGGACTTCCCCGACGGCATCCGCCACGGCTCCGTCGGCGGCACCTCCTCGACGCCCTCGGCGACGAGCGTGCGCTGGACGCCCGTGCGCTCGTCGAGCGTGCCGCGGGCGCGCACGAAGGGGGCCATGCGCACTACGTCTCGACGCGACTCGGTGAGCTCGCGCGGGACCAGGATGTTCATCAGGCCGTACTCGTCTTCGAGTAGCAGGAAGATGATGCCGCGCGCGGTGAGCGGGCGCTGGCGGCAGACAACGAGCCCGGCCACCTCGACGGTGCGGCCGGCCTGCAGCGTCTGCAGGTGGCGGCTGGACGCGACGCCCTCGCCGAGCGAGCGGCGCAGGAACTGCATCGGGTGGCGGTCCGGCGAGAGGCCGAGCAGGTCGTAGTCGGCCGCCATGCGCTCGCGCTCGCCGAGGTCGGGCAGCGTCACCATGTCCTGCCCGGTGGGCAGTTCGAGGCGCAGCTGGTGACCTGCTATTTCCGTCGAGGACCCGGCCGGTGCGATGGCGGCTTTCGCTGCTTTGCTTTCGACGCGGGGATACCCCGCAGGTGGGTTCCCAGTGAACAGCCCGAGCTGCCACAGCAGCTCGCGGCGGCGCAGCCCGAGGCTGTCGAACGCCCCCGCGCGGATCAGGCGCGAGGTGGCCCTGCGGCCCAGCCCCGTGCGCTGCACGAAGCCGAACAGCGACTGGTACTCGCCGCCGCGCTCGCGCTCGGCCTCGACGCGCTCGGCCAACGCCTCGCCGACGCCGCGCACGTAGCCGAGGCCGACGCGGATCGCGCCCTCGGGCAGCTCGACGGTGCAGCGCGCGGCGCTGGCGTTGATGTCGGGGCGCTCCACGGGGACACCGTGGCGCTTGGCGTCGTTGGTGAGCACGTGCGGGGGGTAGAAGCCCATCGGCTGCTGGTTGAAGAGCGCGCACATGAACTCGGGGGCGTAGTACTGCTTGAGCCACGTCGACTGGTAGGCAAGCAGGCCGAAGGCCGCGCCGTGGCTCTTCGGGAACCCGAACTCGGCGAACCCCGCGAGGTTGCCGAAGACGCGCTCCGCCACCGGCCGCGCCACCCCGCGCTCCTCGGCGCCGTCGAGGAAGCGCTCGTGCCAGGCTTCGAGCTTCCTGCTGCGCGCGGCGGCGGCCGAGCGAGCGGCGGAAGCGGTCGGCCTCGCCGGCGGTGAAGCCGCCCATGTGGCGGGCGACCTGCAGCACCTGCTCCTGGAAGATCACCACGCCCAGCGTCTCGTCCAGCACCTCGCGCACGCACTCATGCGGCATGGCCGGGCGGTAGCGCGGGTTGCGGCGCTGCAGCTCGCGTCGACGCACGTAGGGGTTCACCGCGCCGCCGACGATCGGCCCCGGCCGCACGATCGAGACCTGCGCGGTGAGGTCCTCGAGGCTGCGAGGCTGCGTGCGCGGCAGCATGGCGATCTGCGCGCGCGACTCGATCTGGAAGACGCCGACCGTGTCGCCATCGCAGATCGTGTCGAAGACCGCCGCGTCCTCGAAGTCAATGCGCGAGAGGTCGACGACGCGCCCGCGGCCGGCGGCGATGAGGTCGACGGTCTCCTCGACGACGGAGAGCATGCCGAGCCCGAGGAAGTCAATCTTCACCATGCGCGCGTCGCCGATGGAGTCCTTGTCCCAGTGGCAGAGGTAGCGGTTCGGCATCGCCGCCGGCTGGCACGGCACGCAGTCGATGAGCGGCTCCGAGGCGATCACCATCCCGCCGGGGTACTGCGAGAGGTGGCGCGGGACGCCGACGAGCTGCGGCACCATCTCGGCCAGCTCGCGCCAGCCGCGCGCCTCCACCCCGCCCCCGGACTGGGGGCTGCCAGACAGAGGGCCGCCGAACTGCGGGTCCTTCCCGAGCACCTCGAGGATCTGATCAGGGCCCTCGAACGGCCCGGCGCGGCGGGCAAGGCGGTCGAGCTCGGCGACGGGCAGGCCGAGCGCCTTGCCGGCGTCGCGGATCGCGCCACGCGTGCGGTAGGTGGCGAAGCTGGCGACGAGCGCGGCGTGCTCGCGGCCCCAGCGCGCGTGCACGCGCTCGATCAGCTCGGCGCGGATGTCGCGCGGGAAGTCGAGGTCGATGTCGGGCAGCGAGTCCATCTCCTCGTTGAGGAAGCGCCCGATGAACAGCCCGTGGTGGATCGGGTCGATGTGCGAGAGCCCCTTCAGGTAGCAGACGATCGAGGAGACCGAGGAGCCGCGACCGCGCCCCGGCGGCAGGTCTGTCAGCCCGCGCGCGATGCCGGCCGCGGGCACGTCGCGGGCCACCTCCTCGGCCAACTCGAAGACTTCGTGGTAGATGAGGAAGAAGCCGGCGAGGTCGTGCAGCTCGATCAGCCGCAGCTCCTCGACGAGTTGCGCCTCGGCCTTCGCGCGCTCCGAGGGCGAGCGGTAGCGGTCGCCCAGCCGTTCGCGGCAGATGCGCTCGAGCTCGCCGAGCGGCGTGGCGCCCTCGGAGGTACGAGGGGAAACGGCCCCTACAGGCGCGACATCGCCATGGACGACGCGGGCAGCCTCTACGTGATCGATGACGACCGCAACGGCCTCTCTGCGGAAGCGCCGGCGCTCGCGATCCGGAAGATCGGGGTGGACGGGACCGTCGAGACCCTCTACCCGGACGCAGCGCCGTCGCTTGGCGGCACACTGGCGTATCCCGCCGGGATCGCGGTTTCGAGGAGCGGCTCCGTCTACCTCTCCAATACGGGGCGAGACCAGATCGTCATGCTGACGGACGCGGGTGAGCTGCGGGCTAGTAGCGCGAGGGCTTCACGCTCGAACTCCATGCTGCGGTGCGGCGCGAGCGGACTCGGGGTTAGACAATTCTCAGCGGTTGGGGTCGACTGGCACGCGAGTATGCCCTAGGCGCATGCTGCAACCGCCAGAGATCGCAACCGCATGGATGCGAGGGTAACTCGGCGCCAGCGGCGCGGCGTGCACGGGCGGCCGCCGAAAGCAACTACGCATACGATGCGCCCAACGTTCATCAGCGTGACCCAGCCGCACTCTCGCAGTAGACCATCAACTTGTGCCCCTGCTCCCAGATGATGTGTTCGACCCGGACGACGCGGTACCGATCGCCCGGGAAATGCTCACCATCCCGCCACATCGGTCGGATGAGGTCGCCGATGGAGGGTTTGGGGAACATGGCAGGCCCTTCATCGCTGTACTGTGGCGAGTCATCCTCACCGAGGTAGATTTCGATCGAGTACGTCATGGATGTCCCTTCTGCCGGGCGGCGCGTGCGCTTCGCTGCGGATCGGGGCTGTCCCGAAGTTCGCCGATTGTCGGATGCCCCTTACGGTCGGTCCTCAGGCTGCACAAGGCGAGTCGTTCCTGTCCAGTCGTTCCTCCGATACGCCGATTGCAACTGGTTGAGGTTCAGTCCACAGGCGTACCGGCGCGCGCTCTTCATCGGGCCGCACTCTTACGAGGAGAGGCGTGGCGCCACATGGATCTCGCCGCCGGTCCACGGGTCGGCGAGGGCGGGAAGCGAGGGCCTTCGACCATCGAAGTAGTCGGCGACCGACCAGAGCTGCACGCGCGGGTAGCGCTGCGCGCCGATCGTGATCTCGCCCAGCCCAGCCGCCTCGGCACGCGCCCGCGCAGACGTGACCGGGTTCATCGTGACGTAGACGCCCAGCGCCGCGTTCTCGCGCTCCATCACATGCAGGAAGTCGCGGAGGGCGCCGAGCGCGAACCGGGGACTGCCCTTCACCTGCGCCAGCACCCGGCCTGAGTCGTGGTCCTCGGGATCGGCTAGCAGCATCCCGCTTCCGTCGATACCGCCGTCGCCTCTCTGGTGCTCGTTGAGCGCGAGTCCCGGGATCCGCGTCACCGCCCAACCCTCGAAGTCGAACGTCTTCTCGGCAGCGAGCTTGCGGGCGCTCGCCAGATCCTGCGGGATGCCGAACATCGGCGCATCGATCGCAAGCGGCTTGAGGCGACGGTCCTGGATGATGTCGATCGCGTTGGCCGAGATGTCCACGCCGACCCAGCGGCGCCCGAGCGTATGCGCCCGCGACAATCGCCGTCCCGCAGCCGCAGAAGCGGTCCAGCACGAGACCGCCGACCAGACTGCACAAGATCGAGAACCTTCGCCCTCAGGTTCCGACTGATCCCATAGGCGGTGCATGCGGTTCCGAGCGCGAGCGGCGGGTGGTGCCTGAAGGCGGTTTACTCAGACTCGGCGCGCGCACAGAGCCCTGGTACCGACTCGCAGAGGTTGTCGAAGCTCGCCGTCACGGTCCGGTTGCGGTTCATCGTGACCTTGCACGTCGTCCCGCTCGAGCTGTCACAGCCGCTCCAAGCCTTGAGGTAGTACGGCGCTACCGCCTTGGCCGTGAGCGTGACGGGCGTGCCCTCCGTGTATGAGCCAGCCCCTGGAACGCTCCCGGCACCGCGCGGGACGACACTGACCGAGAGCGTGTAGCTGCGCTTCGCCCGGAACACGGCCTGGTAGATTACGTTGCCGCTACTCGTCGTCACGCTGATCGAGTCAGTCGTGGGGCAGCTGCCGCTGGTGGTCTGCCGCGCGAACTCCTCGGGCGGAAGCGGCTGCTGCCAGTAGTTGAAGCAGTAGCCTGCCTTCGCCGTCGCGCGGAGCGTGACCGTCTTCCCGCAGTCGACGGTGTCGCCGCCCGAAGCGGTGCCGCCCGTCGAACCGGCCGCCACGACGGTGCACTGCTCTTTGAAGCTGGCGTGGGCACTCATGCTGGTCTTGTTCACCGTGACCGTCTTCGGGCTCTGTGCGCCGCTCACGTCCCCCGACCAGCCGCTGAAGCGGTAGTTGTCGTCTGCCGTGGCGCGGATCGTGACCGAACGGCCACAGTCGCCAGTGGCGCCGCCCGAGGTGATCTCGGCAGACCCGCCGGCGCCGTCCGTCACGCTGAGCGAGCACTGCGGCGGCGTGAAGGTGGCGGTCACCGACTTGTTGGGGGAACTCGCCGTTGCCGTGACGGTGATTGTGCGGCTCGTCGAGTTGGAGTCACCCGACCAGCGGTTGAACGTGTAGCCCTGGGCCGTGTTCGGGGTCGCCGTGGTGGGCACCGATACCGGGCAGTCGCCGCTCTTCGTCCCGCGGTTGGTCGCGCTCCCGCCCGGGTCAGCCGCAACCGATACCGAGCACTGCGGCGGCGTGAAGGTAGCGGTCACCGACTTCGTGGGAGAACTCGCCGTTGCCGTGACGGTGATTGTGTGGCTCGTCGAGCTGGAGTCACCCGACCAGCGGTTGAACGTGTAGCCCATCTCCGCATCCGGGGTCGCCGTGGTGGTCACCGATACCGGGCAGTCGCCGCTCTTCGTTCCGCTGTTGGTGGCGCTCCCGCCCGTTCCTTTCGCGACCGTCACCGAGCACTGCGGCGGCGCGAACGTGGCAGTGATCACACGCGCACCTGTCACCGTTACCGAGCAGGCGGTGTCGTCCACGCTGTCGCAGCCGCTCCAACCGCCGAAGGTGCTGTCCCCCGTCGGATTCGCTATGAAGGTCTGGGAGTAACGGTACCGCCCGCTCCCGGGATCCACCGTTCCCGTCCCGCTTCCCGCCTTCTTGACAGTGACCAGGTAGGTGGGCGGTAGCGGAATCTGACGGAATGTGGCCGTGGCGTAGGCCGCTAGCGTGAGGCCGCTCGTCGTGACCGTGCACGCTGTCCCGTTTGCGGCAACCGAAGTGCACCCGCTCCAGCGTACGAACTCGTAGCCCGACGCTGCCTTCGCCGTGAGCGTCACGTTGTCCCCGCAGGGGACCGTGGCGCTCTCGGCGTCCTCGGCGTTCGCACTCACTGTTCCGCCCGTCAGGCTGGAGTCCACATCTCCCGCCCTGTTCAGCGTGCTCACCCTCCCGGCGACCGTGCACTGCTTGCGCGTGAACGTGGCTGTCACCGCTACCGTATGCGCGCTCCCCGGGCCCGTACCGAACTTGAGGGTGCACGTGGTCGAGAAGGTCGCGCATACACGCGTCAGACCGACAGCCGGACTGATCGTCCAGCGCGTGAAGGCATAGTTGCCGTTCTTCAACTCCGCCGTCAGCGTCCGCGTTCCGCACGCTCCGGCCCCGCCTCCACTCACGCCCACGCCAGCGACATTCAGCGGCCGCCCGTCGCCGTCTACGATGCTCACCGACACTGTGCACCGCGTATCCGGCGTGGGGCTCCCGCTGGCCGAGGCGGCGGGGCCGCGCAGGAACCTGGCCGCCGCCGACCCGTGGCGCACGACCGCACGCACTTGCACGTCGTACGCCGTCTCGTTTGTGAGGCCTGTGATCGCGCGGCTCGTCACCGCCCCTATCGCGGCCCACCCGCCGCCCTGCGAGTCCGCCGGCCAATTCGCCTCGCGCGCCTTGTAGCGAATCTCGTAGCCGCTGATCGAGGAGTCGCCGGGATCGTCCCATGAGGCCGCGAGCCGGCCGGCGCCCGACGTCACGCGCAGCCCCGAGGGGGCGCAAGGCTCCACGTCCGAGGGTGGCGGGGCGCTCCGCGACGCCGGCTGGATCTTGAGCACCCACGTGTCCGAGCAGAACTTCGGAAAGGCGTAGAGCGCCGTGCCGCGTTGCATGGCAGTCAGGCGCGGGTCGGTTCGCCGCCCGCCGGCGTCCGGGTGGTGCCCCTTGGGGAAGCCCAGCCCGGTCAGCGTCCCGCTCGCCATGTCGACATCGCCAGCCGCCTCGACCGCGCGCGCGTTGGCGGTCGTGGCCGTGAACACCGTGCGGTTGTGGTGCAGGGTAGCGCCGCTGAAGCGGTCGCCACGCCCGAAATGCAGGTGCGGCGGGATGGTCGAGCAGTGCGGGTCGGCCCCCAGCGCCACCAACTCGCCCACCTTCGTCAGCTGGTACGCAGACAGATCCCGGACACTCGTTGGGAGGGCGATCGGGGTGTCTTCCTCAATGCTGGCGTCGGTATGCGTGTAACGCAGGCGCGCCACCTCGTTCGTCCCGTCGTACACCGAGACGATCAGCTTCATGCAACCGCCGCCCCCGTCCATCCGCCCGACCACCTCTCGCACCGTGGCCGTGAGGGCGCCTGCACGCGCGTCGAGGCGCACGGCCCGGAAGGCCGCGTACACCGATGTCCCCGCAGTCGACCTGATGTCTATCCCCGGCCCGTCCGTGTCCGTGTAGCGCAGCCCGCGAGGGTGCGCGGGAGGACGGTAGTCGTAGCAAGCCCCGTGCCAGCCGCAGGTCAGTTCCAGGTTGCGGTCCGCGAGCGCGCTCGCCATCGCGTCGACCGTGTAGCCGGGCTGAATGCCGGGCAGCACGTCGTACTCGTAATCCGGAGGCGGAGGGACGGGCGGCTCCTCGGCTCCGGCGAATCCGGGTGCGATCCCGAGCGCGCCAAGCACGCCGAACGCGATCGCGAAGACTGCGAGGGCGCGCGCCCGCGTCAGGGAGCCGCGCACTCGCTCGCGCTCAGGAACAGGCTGCAGGCGATGCGTACGAGGCGCTCGACCGCTCCGGGAGCACCGTATAGGAGGCTCGAGTCGTTCCCCCAGACGAAGTACGCGGTCTCGCTCGCGGCGTCGTAGACCCACACCCTGGTTGCACCGATGGCCAGATGACCTGGCCCCGGCGGGCTGTACTTCACCCACGCCGGCCGACCCGCGATTACGATCGGCTCCACCACGAGCAGCTTGCCGTCGCTCGTCGTCCAGCTCGACACCTTGACCCCGCTGCGAGTCCCGGCGGGGTAGTAGATGCCTTCAATCTCCAGCGCCGGGTACCCGCTGGCGTTGTTCCAGGCCGCCCCATAGCCGGTGTAGTTGTAGTCGTTCGACTCCCCGCCCAGAGCGAGCGCGAACGTCCAGCCCTCCGGCAGGGCGCCGGCCGCCGGTTCACGCCAGTACGGCAGCCCGCGCGCCACCGCGAGATCGGTCGTGATCAGCTCGCGCTGGCGACGTCGGACCTCGCTCGCATCCTCTGGCCTCACGCGGGGCAAGGCGGCCACGTCCGCGCGCGGCTGGGTGAGCTTGCCCGGCTCGCGCGGCGCGCTGGGTGCGTACTGCCAGGGGCCGTGCACGACGGCGAAGGACTTGAGGCTGGTCCCCCCGTAGGCCGCAAGCGGCAACGCGGAGCCCGCCGTGATCGTCGCGGCGGCGGCGGTCGATGTCGACGCCGCCCTCTGCTCAGCAGCTCCCGCACCCGCCGAGAGCGAGCCCGACTGGCAGCCCTGAAAGACGTACGTCTCGGGCCGCACTCCGAACTCGCGCGAGCCTGCCACCCCCTCGGGCGCGCTGGTCACACGATAGCGCACCAAGCAGTCATCGCTCTTGCGCCACTCGATGAGGTCGCCCACCGCCACGGCCCCGTAGTAGACATCGCGCAGGGTGCCGTCGGCGTCGGCGCGGTTGATCTTCAGCATGGTCGCGTTGCGGCGGAGACCCTCGTAGGTCGTGACGACCGCGAGCGACCCTGCGGTCCCGTCTGTCGCCGCGCTGCCGTCGCGCGAGGCGTCGCTGGCGCTGGCGGTCGCCGCGAGGAAGGCATAGCTGCCAGCCTTCATCACCGCGCCCGTCGTGTCGTAGGTGTCGTAGCGCAGCGAGGTGGGCGGAGGAGCATCATTGTCCCGCACGGTGACCGCAGTGGAGGCTGGAGAGCCCGGCGAATAGCCCTCACCTGCCTTCACGGTGGCGGTAACAACGCTGTCCGGCTCATCCACGGTGTCGTCCTGGGTCGGCATGTCGAGCGCGGCGCTCTCCGCACCTGCGGGGATGGTCACCGAGGCGGGCGGAGTGCCGCTCAAGGTGCTCCCCGTCTCAGTGACGCTGACCGCGACGGTCAGGGCCGAGGTCTTGGCGCCTGTACGGGTGACGGTGAAGCGCGCGCGCTGCCCCTCGCTCACGGACGCGGACACCGCTGCGATCGTGACCTCCGGGGAGGCCGCGGGATCGTTGTCCTCAACGGTGACCGTCGCGGAGGCAGGCGCGCCCGCAGTGTAGTTCGCTCCGGCCGTCACCGTCGCGGTGACGACGCTGTCCAACTCGTCCCGGGAGTCGTCCTCGGTCGGGATGTCCAGCGCTGCGCTCTCCGCACCCGCGGGGATGGTCACGGAGGCGGGCGGAGTGCTGGTCAGCATCGTACCTGTCTCGCTCACGCGCAGTGCAACGGTCAGCGCGGAGCCCGTCGCGCCCGTGCGGGTGACGGTGAAGCGCGCACTTTGTCCCTCGCTCACCGTTGCCGATGCCGCACTGATTGTTACCGCAGGCAATGGGCCGGGTGTGGCCGTTGGCGTTGCGGTCACCGTGGCTGTGGCTGTCGCCGTGGCAGTGGCCTCCGCACACTCCGGCAGGCTGAGCCCAGCAAGGTCGTTGTTCCTCACCTTCAGCAGCGCCGGCGGCGCGCAAGTCCACTTGTTCCCCGAGACCCACAGTACCGACAGCCCCGACAGGCTCGCCGGCAGCGCCCCTGTCAGGCCGTTGCGCTCCACGCTCACGAGCCACAGGGCATCGCTCGTTCCGAGCCCCTCGGGCAGGCCACCCGACAGCTGGTTCTGGCGCAGGTAGAGCGAACCCAGCTTCGCCATCTTCGCGATCTCGGCGGGGATGGTCCCCGTCAGCTTGTTCTGCCCGAGCGCCAGGTTGGTCAACTCGCCGAGCATCCCCAGTTCGCCGGGGATGCTCCCGGTGAGCTGGTTGCGCTCCAGGTTCAGGTGCTGCAACTCATCCAGTTGCGACAGCGCCGCGGGGACGGTCCCCGTCAACTCCTTAGCGTGGAGGTGGAGGCGCGTCACCCGCTTGGGGAAGCCCCCGACCCTGATCCCGTCCCAGCTCGCCATCGCGAGGTCCGCGCTCCAGTTCAGGGTCGCCGTCCCCGCCAGTTGCGATTTGAGCCCCAGCAGCGTCGAGCAGTCGCGCGCGAGTCCGCCGCCATCAGGCGCTGCGCCGCCCGTCTCGCAGGCGGTCTGCGCCTGCACTGCGCCGCCGCCACTGTCGAAGCTCAGCCAGAGGCCGCTCATGGCGGCGAGCGAGATAATCACGGAGGCCGCGACGATCGACCACGCGCGGCGTGGCCTAGTCGCGTACCAATTCGTTATCGCCCGCGCATTCGTCATGGGGTCACTCAACCGTGCACACCCGCTCTGTGCTTCTCTCAATGTACACCGATTGCGGCGGCCTCAGCGTAGGCGAGGGCGCGCCCCCTACCACCACCGGAGGCGGCGGGTGGATGCCGCGGAGGAGGCGCGGTCGGTGCGCACGCACTCCTTCACGCACACGCCCATCAGCTCGGGCATCACGCGCTGTAGCATCCGGCCCCTCGGTCTCGACCGACTCGATCTCGGGGCCGCGTCCCTAGAGCAGCGCGCGCCCGCCCCTGGAGAGGTCGAGCGTCTCGCGGCGCTTGAAGGCGTGGTAGTTGGTGATGACGATCCGCGCGCGCTCCAGGTCGGGGAGCATGTCGCGCGGCACCAGTTCGCGGCTGCGGTAGTAGCTGCCGGGGTCGTTGGGCAGGAGCACGCGCAGGCGGTCGCGGATGGTCAGCCCGGGCGTGACGACAAGGAAGCCCTTCGTGAAGTTGCGGCTGTTCGGACGCCGCACGGCGTTGACCGTCTGCCACGCGATGGCATCGCCATCACGCTCGTCTTGCCCGCCCCGGTGGCCAGCTTGAGCGCGAGGCGCGCGAGTCCCGGGTTCGCCTGCTCGTTTGCCGCGTCGAGCCGCTCCAGAATGTCGCGGACCTCGCGGTTGCGCTGGGCAGGGGCGACCTCGGTCAGCCAGATGACCGTCTCCACGGCCTCGACCTGGCAGAAGAACGGGCGGATCCCGCCGAAGTCGTGGTGCCGCCAGTGCCTGAGCAGCCGCGCGGTCTCGGGCGTGACGCCCCAGTCGGACTCGGGGAGGGCGCGCTAGCGGTCGACGTGCCGTCGCAGCTACGTTGTGGGTCGGCGACTCTCATCCAGCGCCCAAGTAGCGCTGCGGGTACTCGTACGGCGAGTTGAGGACGGGAGAGGCGAAGAATTCGTCGGTCACCGCGCGCCCCAGTCGTGGAGTCCCGGAGCCAGTCCGAGGCTCCGGGCCGATGTGTCGTTGCGATCCCTATCGTAGGGGGATGCGTGGCAGCGTGGAGGCAGTTGTCGGGATCGATCGCCCGCCGGTTGCCCGCCAGCGAGCCCACAGTGGCAGTTACCGGAGGGAATCCAGTCTCGCCTTGCAGGTGTCCGTGTTGATCGCTCCTTGCGCGTAGTAGGTGCGCGAATCGATGGTGATGCTGCCCGGAACGTCCACATAGACCTGCACTCGAGCCTCGTAAGGATGCCAGCCAGCTTGTGCTGGCCGGATCGTCGCGCTCGACATCGATAGGCTCCCGATGCGTGCGTCCTCGCGTGCGAGTCGCTCGGTCACGGCATCGCGAACCATCCCCTCGAAACCGAGGTGTTTGTCGAGAATGTCCACGCAGTGCTCGCCAGTCGCTGGCGTCGGTGTGGGCCGTGTGTAGCTCCCGGCGGGGTGTCCGTTGACCTCGACCAACGTGGCCTCGCAAGTTTCAGCGACTACCGTAGCAACGAACAACATCGGGACCGTCGCCCCGGATGCGCCGTGGACGACGTACTCCATCTCGAAGCGCGCCCCGTCGTCTGTCGGCGTAGCCAGTGTTGCCCCAACCTCGTAGCCAGCGAGCGCCACTCGATGCGGGTTGAGGTAATCCGCGATGAAGCTCCGGGCCGACGATTCGACACCCAGGTGGCGCCCGTCAGTGAAGCACCGCTCCACTCCCGTCGTTGAGACTGCGAGCGCTGGACCGGACGGATCGGAGTCGGGCTCCGTGTCCGCACCACACGATGCGAGTAAGCAGATCGCGAGAGCTACTAGGGTCACCCGGAGCATCAGCCGGTCCTTCGCGAGAGGGCTATGGTTCTTTGGAGGGCCGATCGTCACACTCAGAGCGATCGATAGTGCCTTATCAGCTCATCGCTTATGGAGCGTAGTGTTTCGCGGGCCTGCGAGAGTTCCTCCTCGGCAAGGCCGGCAGCAGCAGCAGCCTGACCCCACTCTTCGGCAGCAGAATGAGTCTGCCATAGTTTCCCGCAGCATGCTGAGCGAGAGTCTCGTCGAGGCGTTTACGTGCACTCTCGGCCTTGGCTGCGGCATTGGCGACGGTCTCCTTCCGTTCGCGCAGATCGATTTCCGCATGTACGAGTTCGTTGATCAGTTCGATGTGAGTGCTCACCTGTTGGGACCCTTCTGGTGGCTGGACGGCGACCGTATTGTGACCGGACCCCCTTCGCGAGTCCACCGCTTATCTTATGAGAGTCCAGCGTGTTGTGGTCTTGCCCCCGATCCTGTACCAGTCGCTATGCGACTTTTCTTGGGTGTCTGGGTCTGGACGAACTCCTGTAGGGGTTCAGGTTCCCCCAGTGGTGCGCGAGGAGCAGGCGCGGCTACACTCGTTGCAGGCGGCGGCGGATGCGCTGTTGACAGGGCGCGTGCGGGTGGCGGGTGCGATCGGGGAACCACAATGAAAGCTCTTGACCTCGATGGCTTGTTCTGGCTGGAGGGCACGCCTGAGGAAAGAGTCGGTGGCCGCCTCAGATTCGACGCAGGTACCGGGGCGTCTCTGGACTTGATCGCTTCATTTGATGATGACGTGCAACGGAGCAGCCTCAGTGGCCCGGTGCGGATACACGGTACTACAGAAGATGGACGCGTTACGCTTGAGAACTGCTTCCAAACGAGCATATCATCCAGCACTCTTGGTATCTCCCGGGAACGTTACGACGTACCACTCGTCCTATCCGGTGGCCACCTCACTGACGCAGACTTGGATGGATTTGTGGCTGTTCATATGGAACTGACAGATTCAAAGTACTGGGTACGAACTACAGGCATAAGACACAAGACTACCGATATCCTTGGTGGTGTGTCGATTCATTACACTCCACCTGATGAGGCTAAGGCACATTCCTCATTAGGAGAACTGACGTTGTCGATCGGGGCGGAAGTGCAATCTACTATTTCCGCGTCAAGTCTCAGGGATAGATACCACTTCGGTATTGCGTTCCCGACTCAGCGTAATAGGGGTGAAGCACTTGCGCCGTGCACCTCGATACGTGATCTAATCACTATGGGGACCGATCGTCCTTCCAATTTCGCTAGCGTTACGCTCTCGCACGCCGCTCATGGTCAAGTCGAACTATACTCGCGAGTGGCTGGGGCCAACGTCATTGATGAGGTGGATGATAGCTATCCGCCGCGGATGGTGTTCTCGTTTGATGATGTCGGCGGTGTGGATGGACTGGCGAAGTGGCTCGAAACGGCGGAGCGATTCGAAACTGTCATAAGGCTCCTTGTCAGCCATTGGTATTTTCCCGACTCATACACACAGAATCGATTTAGGGACATCATTACTGCGGCTGAAGCCTTGGAGAGAATACGAACAGGTCAGCAGGAGACTCCTCTGAAGCCAGCACTGCGAAAGATCTTGGCTGAGGCTGGCGATGCGGGGAGGAAACTCGTGCCTGTCGCCAGTGCCTGGGCCGACGAGATCGCAAAGATGCGTGCCGTGAACGTGGTCCATCCCGGGCTTGGCAAGACTGTAGATGCAGCAAAGATGTTCTACCTATCCGAGTCTGTGTACCTCTTGGTCGTGATGTCCCTGCTCCGGGAATGCGGAGTAGCAGAGCAAGTACTGGCGAACTTCTCCAATCACGAGAAGTTCCAGTGGATCGCCCTCCAGCTCCGGGCCACACCATGACTCTGGCCGCCAAGCGCAGCGATCTCAACTACGCCGGGAGCCCCGCGCGCGAACTCCTTGAGCTGCTCGGGCACGCTTCCGCGCCGCGTAAGGCGCTGGCGGCGGAGCGTAGCGTGGAGGCGAGCGAGGCACCCCTGTGGCCGGGCGTATAATCTAGAGCCCGCCAACGTCGGCGAGGCTCGGGCACCGGAAGGAGGGCGCGCTGACGAACACACTCTCTATCACGCTCGATGGTCCAGGCGTCGCCGACGGCAGCGTGACGGTTGCGACGCTCGTCGCCGCGCTCGACGGCGCGCAGGATGCCGTGCGCTTGATGGTTGAGCATCTCGGTGATCGGGAGCGCCGGCCGGGCCCCTCACCTCGGTGGGTACGAGCGCAGAGCGAACTACGCTGGACCCGGACCCGGCCGGGCTCCGTGGTTCTCGACCTCGAACAGCAGCCACAGACAACCGGTCAGGCCTCCCTTGATGACTACGGCGCGCGGGCCATCGCCGCCATCCGGACTTGGGATGGGTCGGAAGACTCCACGCTCCCCAGGGTCGTAACGGACCGCCTGTATGAGGCCGCCTCCTCGGTCCCCGAGGATGTTCGGCTCTGGATCGGCAGCTCGGACGATGTCCAAAAGGTCGAGATCAAGCGCCCCAGCCCCGACATGCGGCCCGATCGGCAGGTTGAGGAAGCCCTCCTCTATGGCTGGCTCCGGGAGGTGAACTGGAAGTTGCGGACGGCTCAGCTCCACGATTTCACCGGTGGGTACGTACGCCTAGGGTTCGATACCGCTCTCGACGATGAGATGCTCCGGCTGGCGACGCAGTACGTCGAGGTAAGGGGGGCGGGGCGGTTCGGCAAGGACGGCGAGTGGACACGTGTTCACGTCGAGCACCTAAGCGAGACGCGCTCAGCGTCGGAGCCGTTCGACCTTGAAGCCTTCCTGAACGATCCCAACCCGAAGCCTTTCGACCCCAATGACATGGTGACCGCAGGCGAGCCCTTCGATGTCGGTGAGTTCCTGCGCGGCATCTACGAGGCACGCGACGCGTGACCGACGACCGGCGGGTAGTGGTTGACACCTCGGTCGTGTCGTACATCTTCAATGGTCATGCGAAGGCCGAGTTTTACGTGAACGAACTTCGCGGGAGGCAGCTCGCGATCTCCTTCCAGACACTGGATGAGATCTGGTTCGGGGCCGCAAAAGGGGGCTGGGGGCGCGTGCGAAGGAACGAGATGGAGCGGCATCTGGAGCAGTACCGCACGGTCTGGGCCAATCCGGCGCTCGTGGCCATCTCCGCGAACCTGCGCAGCGAGCGCGAACAGGCCGGTCGCAGGCTGAACACGGCCGACGCGTGGATCGCGGCAACGGCGATCATGCTGGAGTGCCCTGTGGCCTCGCACGACCGCGACTTCTCCGGCATTCCCGGCCTTGAAATGATCCGCGCCCCTCAGCCATGACCTCTCTCGCCAATCTCAACGAACTCAACTCCGCCGAGGAACCCGCTCGCAAGCTCCTCGAGCGGCTCGGGTACGAGTACGTGCCGCGCGAAGTGCTGGCGGCGGAGCGCGAGGGTGAGCGGGAGGTGCTGCTCAAGGGCCGCCTGACGGCGGCGCTGCTGCGCCTCAACGAGTGGATGACCGAGGACCAGGCGCAGCGCGTCATCTTCAACCTCCAGCACGTCGACGCCACCGGCCTCGCGCGGAACCAGGCGATTCACACCTACCTTGCCTACGGGATGCCGCTCACCATCGACCTCGAGGGCCGGTAGGAGACGCCGACCGGCCCACTTCTTCGACTTCGATCACCCCGAGCCCGACGCCGGCCTCAACGAGTACGTCGTGACGACGCAGTTCCGCGTGCGCCGCGGGAGTGAGCGCGGCGGCGCCGCCGCCTCCGAGGACGACGAGAAGGTCATCAAGCCCGACCTCGTGCTGTTCGTGAACGGCATCCCGCTCGTCGTGATGGAGGCGAAGTCGCCCACGCTGATGGAGGTCTGGAAGACGAAGGCGGTGAAGCAGCTGCACCACTACCAGGAGACGGGCCCTGAGTGGCACGGCGCCGGCGCGCCGGCGCTGTTCGACACCAACCTCATGTGTGTCGACCACTGCGGCGCGGGCGCGGCCTTGGCTGCCCTCGGAGCTCGCGAGAACGCCTACGCGGGCTGGAAGTTGATCGAGCCGCTCACCGACGCAGGTTTCGAGCGCCGCTACGGCGAGCCCCCCAGGGCCAGGCGCGGCTCATCGGCGGCCTGCTCAACCCTCGCGTGCTGCTCGAGATCCTGCGCGACTTCGTTGTTTTCCAGCCGGAGCGCGGGCGGCTCGTCAAGAAGCTGCCGCGCTACCAGCAGCGAGCATCTGGTCGGGCAGCTCTGGCTCGACATCCTCGCCCGCGACGCCGACGCGGACGCGCGGGTGGCGATCGAGACCAGATCGAGGCGGCCGACCTCTCACACCCTGGCCAGCTCAGCACCTGCACGACAGGCAGCGACGCCCCCACTGCCGTGTGGGTAGCGACCGGGTTCCGGCGCGAATTGGCCGCCGCGCTGCATGGCCTGAACGCCTAGACGCGCGACGGCATCCGCTTCTACGCCGTAGGTGGAGGTCGTGAGGCGGACCGAGGACGCCGATCCAGAGCCAAGGTTCCGCAGGGTCGTCTGGCCGGGCGGACGCGACGATTCGCTCGTACTGGCCGGGCCTCAGTTGTCGCCCGAGGCGCAGCGCCTTCAAGACTGCTTCGACCCGCTCATCGCAGAGTTGGTGGGATCAAGGTTCGCCGATCGCGCCCGGCAAGGCTTCGACCACGCGGACCGGCTCTTTCCATCGGGCCTTCACCGCAGCATCGACTATGCAGCGGGGTTCTGGAAGGGTGCCGCCTCTGTCGGCCTGCGCATCCAGACGGACGGTAACGCCCGTACCAAGTACACCTTCGACGAGCTCTACGCCGACCGCGCAAGCATCGAGGCCGAGCTTGCCGATGTGCCCCACGGTGCGGTGGACGTGGCGCAGGAACCCCCGCTTCACCTACTCAGCATCAACCTCGTCCGCGACGGCGCGATCCACGACCCGCCCGAGCGCCTCGCCGAGACGCGGGCATGGATGACCGATGCCCTGCTGCGGCTTCGCGCCGTGTTCGACCCGCGACTCGCAGTCATCCTTGAAGGCCTGGACGCGACGGACGGCGCGTAGGGCCGCTGGCGAGGCGGGCGCCTGCGGCGGACTCCGATGTATCACACCCGCCTGTCGGGGCGGTCGCCCCACAGCTGCCCTACCGCCACCAGAGCCCGAGCGTGAGGACGCGGCGCAGCAGGCGCAGGCGTTCGGCTCGCACGCGGGTGGCGCGTACGCGCCCGAGCGTCACCCTGCGCCAGCGCAGCTGGTCGTCGCGGCGCGAGGGGTGGAGCGGCACGGTCTCGGGCGGCAGCGCGAGTCCGTGCTCGGCAATCAGCTCGATCTCGATCTCCCAGCGGCGCTCCTCGGCGCGCGCACGCTCGACGGCGCTCCTGTGCCGCTCGCCCTGGCTCCGCAGCCGTCGCCACTCGGCCACAAGCTCGACGGCTTCGCCGAGGGCGGCCTGCTCGCCCTCGAGCGGCTCCAGCGTGACCACGCCGGCCCGGTGCGCACCGCGGCTCACGAGCGTGGCCGCTGGCGCCGCCGAGCCGTCAGTAGCCGCCCCCTGCTCGGTGCCGGGCGCTCGGTGCTACAGCTCCACCTCGGGTGTTCTGGACAGCGTCTCCGTCCCGGCTCGGCGGCCAGCCCCCTCCAGCAGCTCGCAGCCGGTGCTCCAGCGCATCCGCCCCGCGCGCGCTCCTGTTCGAGCGCGTCCAACGCGTCCTTCAGCTTCGTAGCGACCTCGACCCACCGCGCCAGGTCAGTTACCTCCGCGGCAGACGCGACCACCGTGCGGACACTGCCGGGCGGACTACTCGGTTGTGGTTGTGGAGGTGGGCTGAGGTTCCGGATCGTTCGGCGGAGTCTTCGGGGCGGGTCCGCTCGTGGCCTCGGATGCCGGCAGGCTCGCTAGGCTGGTAACTACCACGTTGGTAACCAGTCGACCGTTCACCGATTCAGTGAACCCCATCACGATGCCGCTCGCGGGATCCCTCTTGTACGAGGTAGTTATCTGCTTTCCAGCCACGTCCTCAGTTCTTGCGAACTGCTCATAGCCGTCCGCCCCGACACCTCGCACCTGCCAGCCGTTGCTTGCTGCGAACGAGCGCGGGATGAGCCACTTATCGGGCACCACCCCAACGGAATCCGTGCCGTCGGCGTTGAACGTGTCCACGCCAAGAAGCGGGTCGTCGATGGTCAAGGTTGCGCCATCGTACGTTACTGTGCGCCCAACGTGGCCCGAGTCCCCCGAGGTAGCCGTTAGCTCAGCTGTCCACGAACTCCTACTCCGCCAGGTCAACTTAATGGTGGCGGTGGCGCCCCCAGCCTCCTCCAGGGTGTACGTCATCTGGAAGGGCGAGTAAGGCTCATCCGTCGTGGTTGGTCCAGGCTGACCAGCGCCGGTGTCCAGTACGACCACCGCAGCGAGCGCAAGCAGAGTTGCGATGGTGGCTGCTGCGCGACGTAGCGGCGAGTGCAAGAGAGTCGAGGACATCAGCTACGTCCGTCCGTTACGGTGTGATCACGTGCTTGATCGGGAGCGCATCCCCGATATACCAATAGTAGCATTCATTGGGGATGCACTCGTAGTACTTGAAGAGATAGGAGACGGTCACAGTCGATGAGTATGTTGTCCACCCCTCGCTGGAATAGGAGTACCATGAACTGAGCGGGACGTTGAAAGCCCATGATCCCGGTCCATATGTGGCCGTGGTCGAACCACCCGAAACTTCCTTGATCTGTTCCTGACGCCACTTCTGGGCCCCGCCGTTACGGCCACCCTTGAACTGGCGGCTTGTGAGTGTAACGGTCTCTCCGTTGTCGCTGTAGCTCACCCGTGAGTTGTAGTACTTCAGATCGGCGTCGTGCTTCTCTGACGTATACTTCGCCTTGGCAGTTCCAACCAGCGAAGCCGCGAGGGCTAACGCCAAGCCCGTGATCAGCACGCGCGTCCCCACATGATCGGCCCTCAATGCCCTGCGTAGTCGGCGAAGCATCATGCGTACATCTCCTACTGGGGCGGCCTGAAAGGCACCCGCGCCTCTGGCAAGGGGGAAGTCCACGTGTGACCCTACCACATGCGTGTAGCACCTCGTCGGCGCGCGGGCGGTAGCTCTTGAGCGATGCCCACGCCTCGATCAACGTCCGGTCGACGGTGAAGTGTTCGGCCGAGAGCAGCCGTCGGCCCCGATCGTCGGCGACCACCTCAGCGAGGAAGGCGCGCGCGGCATCGGCCGCGAGCAGGCGCTCACGGTGGTGATCGCGACATCAGACCTCGTGTTCGAGGGCCGCCACAACATCGACCGCGTCGCGCTCAGTGCCGACCTGGTGGCCGAGTCCGTGGACGCGATTGGCAACACGTACGACGGGAAGGCGCGCTCTGACCACTTCGGCGTGGTTGCAGAAGTGTCCACCCGCAGAGTCAGCTAGCGTGTCCTATGGAGCGGCACTCCGCCCGCGCCTTATGGCGCGCCGTCTCCGCGGGCTCGCTCTCCGGTCGGGTGGGGACGCCCGCTCCGCGGCGAAACATGGCCCTTCGCCGGTGGGCGGCCGGCACCGGGCCCGGGGTGAACGAGCGCGCGACGAGCGATGATGCGCGCCAGGATGCGCAACCCCACGAGGCGCACTCGCTCGTGCTCGTCGCTCGGTGCTCGCCGCATCGTCACGCTCGTCTTCCAAGAGGACGCTCCGCGCCGTACGTCGACCGAGGAGCGCCCTGCTCCACGGACCCCAGCGTGGGCGGGCGAGGGGCGGAACGTAACCCCTCGGAAGCCACTGCATCCGTGCAATGTCTCGGGCGTCGAGAGCGGATGATGCCGGCGACGATCGGCTCCCGACCGCTGAGCAGTTGGTCGTTGCAGCTCGCGGCCAGCTCAGCACCTACGCGACAGGCAGCGACGCCCCCACTGCCGTGTGGGTAGCGACCGGGTTCGGCGCGTATTGGCCGATGCGCTGCACCGCCTGAACGCATGGACGCGCGACGGCATCCGCTTCTACGCCGTAGGTGGAGGTCGTGAGGCGGACCGAGGACGCCGATCCAGAGCCAGGGTTCCGCAGGGTCGTCTGGCCGGGCGGACGCGACGATTCGCTCGTACTGGCCGGGCCTCAGTTGTCGCCCGAGGCGCAGCGCCTTCAGGACTTCTTCGACCCGCTCATCGCAGAGTTGGTGAGATCAAGGTTCGCCGATCGCGCCCGCAAGGCTCGACCACACGGAACGGCTCTTCCCTTCACGCCTTCACCGCGGCATCGACTATGCAGCGGGGTTCTGGAAGCGCGCCGCCTCTGTCGGCCTGCGCATCCAGACGGACGGTATCGCCCGTACCAAGTACATCTTCGACGAGCTCCACCTCGAACGCGGGAGCATCGAGGCGGAGCTTGGCGACGAGGGTGATGCACGTTGACATGGAACAAGCACCCCCCGCTTCACGTACTCCAGCATCAACCTCGTACGCGACGGCGCGATTCACGACCGCGAGCGCCTCGCCGAGACGCAGGCATGGATGCTCGACGCCCTGCCACGGCTTCGCGCCGTGTTCGACCCGGGACTCGCAGCCATCCTTGAAGGCCTGCGTGGGCCGGACAGCGCGCAGAGCCGCTGGCGAGACGGCCGCCCGCGGCGGCAACTGCTCGGGGCCTGTGAGGGATCACACCCGCCTGTCGGGACGGTCGGCCCGCTGCTGCCCTACCGCCACCAGAGCCCGAGCGTGAGGACGCGGCGCAGCAGGCGCAGGCGTTCGGCGCGCACGCGGGCGGCGCGTA
Source organism: Dehalococcoidia bacterium (assembly GCA_965208885.1). Classification (GTDB taxonomy): domain Bacteria; phylum Chloroflexota; class Dehalococcoidia; order UBA2979; family UBA2979; genus VXMT01. Next base: position 71,656 of record CBDBPS010000001.1, on the reverse strand, counting down.
CGCGCCCGAGGGTCACCCGGCGCCAGCGCAACTGGTCGTCGCGGCGTGAGGGATGGACAGGCTCGGTCTCCGGGGGCAATGCGAGCCCGTGCTCGCCGATCAGCGCGAGCTCCAGCTCCCAGCGGCGCTCCTCAGCCCGCGCCCGGTCGACGGCGCTCCCGCGCCGCGCCTCCTCGCCCCGCAGCCGCCGCCACTCGGACACAAGCTCAACGGCTTCACCGAGCGCGGCCTCTTCGCCCTCAAGCGGCTCCAGCGTGACCACGCCGGCCCGGTGCGCGCCGCGGCTCACAATCGCCGCCGCAGGTGCCGCTGAGCCTACGGCGTCCGCCTCCTGCTCGGTGCTCGGCTCGTGGCCCCGCTGCTCTGTATCAGGTCTTTCGGCTGGCGGTTCTGTGCTCGGTGCTCTGGCTGGCCGCTCAATGCTCGGCTCGCCAGCCTGCTGCTCCTCCAGCCGCTCCAGCCTGCGCTCCAGCGCATCCGCCCGCTCTCGCTTGTGGTCGAGCGCGTCGAGCGCATCCGCGAGCTGCGCCTCGGCCGCCTCGAGTCTCCGTGCCAGCTCCTCGTCCGCCTCTCCCTCGGCCTGGGCGTCCTGGGCGGACTCGGCGCGGTGCGCCGCCAGCAGCGCCTCCCGCACGACTCGCGAGACCGTCTGTTCGTCGAGGGCCCGCGCCAGGGTGCGGTAGTTGAGGCCGACGTCCCGCGCCGCCTGCACCCGCCCGCGCGCCTTCGCGATCTCGCCGGTCCAGCGCAGCAGCTCCTCGTCGGAGACGCGCTCGCCACCGTCCTCCGCACTACCGCCAGCCTGCTCACCGGGCTCCATGTCGCCCCCCACACTCCCTCCATTGTGCAATAAGTACAATGCAATTCCTGCAATCAGAGTGACACGGAGGCGCAACTCGCCCCGGCTGGTATTGCTTCACGGCAACCGGCGAATGCCCTTGCCACACAAGGCGTTTCAACCCCGATTGCACTTTTCACCAACGTCTGATCTCTCTTACAGGCCACCGGCCTCGAAACGCGCCCCCGGCGATTGCACTTTCAGATCCGCCCCGCACGCCCGCCGACGCCGGGCGCTGCCCTGATCCGGGCTCTCCGCTAGGTGCGGCACGGTCCGCCGCGCGGCGCCCGACCGCCGAATCGCTGACCATCGACAAGGTCAGCGTCCGGATGTTGATCCACTCCGGTGCCACGATCCCTGCGCACGTTCTTGGTGGCGGGTCTTCGTGGATCAGGTCAGGTCTGTGCTCTGTGACGTGTCCGGTAGGAGGGGGGCCACGCGTGGCCCCCCTTATAGGGCATTCCGTCGCCATGCCCGCCCCCGCACACTCGACCGCGGTCGCCGGCACCAGTTTGCGTACGACGGGCGAGCGAAGGCGGCACATTTCATCGACTCAGCAACCGACGAAAGGCGCCCGTTTGGGTAACAGAAGGATCCGATGCCATGCCCCCTTGCGCCGCCCAGTGGAGGCGTGGCAGAGTATTTAGAATGTACGTTCTCATCCCTTGGAGGTTCCAACCATGCAACTCAACCCCCTCAAGAAGCTCTTCGGACGGCGCGAGCCGCCCGCCGTCAAGCTGCTCGCCGTGACGCCGCCGCGCACCGGCGAGCGCACGCTCGTCGCCGTCGAAAACCTGCTCGGCTCGATCGCGCTGCCCGAGCCCTTCTCGCTCGAGATCGCAGGCGACTCAGGCGGCGTCTCCGTGCTGACCCGCTGCGGCGAGCGCTCGCTCGCGCGCCAGCAACTCGAGGCGCACTACCCGCAGGCGCGCATCGCCGAACTCACCGAGGACGAGGACCCGCTGCGCCTGGAGGAGGGCGAGCGCGCCTGGTCGCGGCGGCTGCGCGTGGAGGGACCGGAGTTCCTGCCGCTGCGCACCTTCGAGGACGACGACACGCTCGACACCGGCTCCGACCCGTTGATCTCCGTCGTCGGCGCGCTCTCGGGGCTGGAGCGGGGCGAGCGGCTGGTGTCGCGGCTGCGGCTGCGCTCGCTCGGCCCGAACTGGTCGAAGGCGCACCTCCAGAAGGCGCTTCAGCCGCCGCAGCCGCAGCCCGCGCCGTCCTCCCCCGGCTCCGGGCCGCGCGCGAACCCCGCCGAGATGATGCCGATCGTCTTCCTCGTCCTCGCGGGCGCCGTGGTCTTCACGGGCTGGCGCTGGTGGCAGGCGGGCGAGTGGTGGAAGACCGTGCTGCTCGGCCTCGGCATCGCCGCCGTGCTCGGCGTCGGCGGCTGGGCGCTGGCGCGCTGGAACCGCAAGCGCTACGCCGTCCACGACACCCGGCTGATGAAGGAGAAGGCGTCCAGGACCGCCTTCGAGGCGGAGCTGGAGCTGATCGCGATCCTCTCCGAGCACGGCTCCGAGGACCGCGCGCACGAGCTGCTCGACGGCGTCGCCTCGGCCTACGCGCACTACGACAACGTCGCGGGCGCGCGCTTCAAGGCCGGGAAAGTGCGCGAGGCCGTCCCCGACCGCACGCTCGCCCCGCCGCGGCGCGGCTTCCTGCGCTCGCGCGAGGTGCTCGACGTGCGCGAGCTGGCCGGGCTCTGGCACCCGCCGGGCGCGCGCGACGAGCTGCCGCTCGTGGAGCGCTCCGGCGCGAAGGTGCTGCTGCCCTCGGCGGGCGGAACGGGCGCGGGCGCGCTCGTCGGCCAGACGACGGCCGGCAAGCGCCGCGAGATCCGCTTCTCCGAGGACCTGCTGCACCGCCACCACCTCTACGTGGCGCGCACGCGCATGGGCAAGTCGACGCTCATGCAGCACATCATCACCCACAAGCTCCAGGAGAAGGCGGCCGGGCGCGACGGCGACGCGATCGTCGTGATCGACCCGCACGCCGACCTGGTGTCCGACCTGCTGGAGCGTGTGCCGCCGGAGCTGGCCGGCCGGGTGCGGCTGATCGACCTCGCCGACGAGGAGCGCGCGCCCGGCATCAACCTGCTCGACGCGCGCGTCTTCCGTGACCGCGACCGCACCGCCGATGCGGTCGTGCGGGTGGCGAAGGGGCTCTGGGAGCAGTGGGGGCCGCGCATGCAGTCGATCCTCGAGTACACCGTGAAGAGCCTGCACGAGGCCAACCAGCGCCGCGAGCCCGAGGAGCAGTACACGATCCTCGACGGGCTGCGGCTGCTCTCCGACCGCGAGTTCCGCAGGACGGTGCTGCGCGAGGTGCGCGACCCGCACCTGCTCGCCTGGTGGGCCGGGCCGTTTGCGTCCTGGACCGGGAACTACCGCGCCGACGCGCTCGCGCCCGTGCAGACCCGCCTCGCCTACTACGCGGGCTCAAAGCGCGCGCGGGCGATCCTTGGGCAGCGCCGCTCGACCCTCGACCTCAGGCAGTTGATCGCCGAGGGCGGCGTGCTCTTCGTCTCGACCGCGCAGGCAACGGCCGGCAAGGAGGTCTCGGCGCTCGTCGGGGCCTCGATCCTCAACCTCGTGGACGCGGTGATCCGCGAGCAGGGGAGCCTGCCGCCGGAGCAGCGCCGCGGCGCGCTGGTCGTGGTGGACGAGATGCAGGCGCTGCCCGGCGTCGACTACGAGTCGATGCTCTCGGAGCTGGGCAAGTTCGGGGGGTCGTTCGTGCTGGCGACGCAGAGCCTCTCGCGGCTCTCCGAGCTCTCGCCGACGCTGCGCGACACGCTGCTCGCCAACGCCGGCTGCCTCGCCGTCTTCCAGGTGGCGGCCTCAGACGCGCGCGAGCTCGTCTGGGAGCTGAGCAAGGAGCGGCTCTCCGAGGAGGACATCACCTCGCTGCCCGTGCACCACGCCTACGTGCGCGCCACGGTCGGAGGCGAGCGGCAGCCGCCGTTCTCGATGGAGGTGATGAAGCCCGGCCCCGGCGACCCCGCCGTGGCCGCGAGCATCCGCGAGGGGACCGCCTCGTACACCACGCCCATGGCGGAGCTGGAGAGCGAGGACGAGGCGCTGCTGGCGGAGTTCCAGGAAGGTCTGGAGGCGCTCGACGACGAGGCTGCGAAGCAGCAGCAAGACGGCGCGCCGCCCCCCGCGAAGGGCAAGAAGAAGCGGCCGCGCACGCGCAGGCGGAGCGGACCGGAGGCGGCGTAGAGCCGCAGGGAGCGGAGCCAGTGTCCGAGGCTACCGCCGGGCGCGCGCTGCGGCTGCTGGCGGCGATGCCGCTGCTCGACCGGCTGGATCTGACGGCCGTCGGCGGGATGTCCGAGGGCGCGGCGCACGTGGCGCTGCGGCGCCTGGAGCGCGAGGGGCTGGCCACGGCTATCCGCCATGCGGGGACGCTCACCGCCTCGACGCGGCGCTGGCTGCTCACCGCCGACGGCCTGCTGCGGCTGATGCGGGACGAGGGCCTGGGCGAGCGAGAGCTGCTGCGCCGGTATCCCGTCTCCGCGCGCTGGCGGCGCGTGCTGCTGGAGCGCCTCGACGCTGTCGCGGTCGTTTACCGGCTCGCCTCGGCGATCTCGGGCGCGAGCGCGATCGGGCGCTTCCGCTGGTACCGCGGCCATCCGCTCGACGCCGCGATCGAGCTCGCGGACGGGCGCACGGTCGGGGTGATCCGGCTGGGCGCGACGGCGGAGTGGACCGCCTTCAGTGAGCGCGTGGGGCGGTTCGCGGAGGCGAGGCGCAACGGCGAGGCGACGCCGCGCGCGCTCCTGGTGCTGGTCCCGGACGGAGTGCGCCTGCACCGTACGGCCGCGCTGCTGGCGCGCCTGCCCGGTCCCGCCTTCCTCGCGCTCGAGGCCGACGCGGTAGCGGCGGACTGGCGCGTTGCCGTCTGGCGGGCGGCTTCCTCGCCCGCCCTGGTCGGCCTTGGTGCGGCGCTCGCCGCCATGCGCCCGGGCGGCGGGCTGCCCGCCGAACGGCCCGAGGCGCGGCCCGTCCTGCCGGGCGACGTGGATGTTGACGGTTCCGCCGACCCGTTGCTCCCCGTGGTGCTGAAGCCTGCGGAGAAGCGCGCGCTCGATCTCCTCGCCGACTGGCCGTGGATCGCGCCCGGCGATCTCGCGGCGCTGCTCGGCGTCTCCGCCTCGCGGCTGTCGCGTGTCCTGTCGCGGTTGGAGGAACTGGGGCTGGTCGTCAGCGCCCCGCTCGCCGGCCGGCGGCTCGCGCTCAGCGACCGCGCGCTCGCGTTGCTGGCGCGCCATGACCGCGCCTCCGTGGCGCTCGCACGTAGGCGCTGGAGCGCGGAGGTCATCGACGGCGCCGAACCGATCGACTGGCGGGCGATCCGCGGGACGCGCAGCCGCCAGCTCGCGCGCCACATCGAGCACACCACCGGCGTGCACTGGTTCCTGGCGCGGCTCGCCACGCAGGCGCGGGCCGAGGACGGCTGGGAAGTCGTGCAGTTGGACCCGCCGCATCGTGCCGCGCGCTACTTCCGGTACGGCGGGGCGATGCGCTCGATCCATCCCGACGCGTTCGGGGTGCTGCGGTGCGGGGACGATGCGCGGCCGTTCTTCCTGGAGTGGGAGCGGCGGGCGCTCCACGCTTCCACGATGGCCGACCGGCTCGCTCCCTACCTGCGCTACTACGCCACGGGCCGGCCGGTCGCCGATCATGGTGCCGAGCCTGCGGTGCTGGTCGTGTTCGAGGACGCCGTCGCCCCTGCGCACTTCCTGCGCGTCGCCCGCGAGGCGATCAGACGGAGTGGTGTGGACGTGACGCTGTGGGTGGCCTCACGTGACGATCTTCATTCCGAGGGGTCGCTCGGCAGCGCTTGGCGCAGTCCTTACGGTCGCGGATTGGAGCGGGCCATGCTGTAGCTTCATCCGGGGCAGCGGATCGAGCCATCGCGCAATCTACGCATGATCGCAGTCAGATAGCGAAAGCCTCTCGAATTAGCGATCAACGGGATGGCAAATGCCCAGATCGAAAAAAAAATGCTGGCTACCTCACCAAGAGGGACACGACCACGGCGACCAGGACAGCAGCGAACAACCCTGCCCGCCAGCGACTCCGCCGGTCCAGCAGCAGGCTCGCAAGGCTGGCCACCGCACTGATCATCAGCGGCACCGTCCACCCGCCGTACCATCCGATGAGCAAACAACAGCCGGACGCAAACATGAAGTAGTCGGCGATCAGGTGCGGCGTCACTCGTAGTCGGGGCCACACGAACCTCCAGACAACAAGGCCAATCAGGATCACGAGGCCAGCCTGCATCCATGACATTGAGATGCCCACGAAGGCGCCCGCCCGCCAGCGGCTCGGCGCAACCGCCAGTCCGAGGAGCGCGGTGCCGATCCCGGCGTAGATCAGGGGCGGTATGAGGTACCACGCGAGGCCGAACGGGCTGCCCACCACGACGGCGCAGGCACCGCTCAGCATGAGTAGATCCGCGAGCCACAACCGCATCTGTCATCGCCTTTGGGCGGGGCGGGACCGTGTGGTCCCGCCCCGCAGTACTGGTGGCGCGTTCGCCGCACCGCTCGATCGCTACCGCGTACGGAGGCAGCTCATGTGCACGTGCAGATTCGGGTAGGCCCACGCCCCTTCCCAGTTGTAGGACATCGAGCACGAGTGCCCTCCGGTCGCGTACCCGTACGCGTACGCGATCTGCGTGTGATCGACGTCAGGCATGATGGAGTGCGGGAAGCCGTCGGAGTGCCACTCCCCCAGTGCCCACGAGTAGTACGAATCGACGATGCCGCCTGTGCGGTGCACAAGCCCGTCGAGTGGGAGACGAGGTCGTCCCAGAACGGCGAGTGCTTCCTGTAGAACGACCGGTGGCTGCCTCCCCACACGCGACTTGATCGGTCGAACTGCCACGACAATCTGGACTCGGTTTCGACGAGGGCCGCGTGGACTACGTCCTCGGCCCAGACGATCGTGCGAGCCTCGCCGGCACCCGCGGTACTGCTCGCTTGAGCCAGCGGAAGCTGCTCGCCACCATCCCCAGCGGTCACGATGAATGCGCCGGTCGGGCGATTGAGCGCGTGCCCACGGTCGCGGGCCGGGTGAGTGAATGCGGGAAGCGTCGGTCGTGGCATGGGCTCGGGCTCGAGAGTGGCCAGTTTGGCGACCCCGAAGCGCATCGCCGGCGCGCTGCCGGACACACGGCCCGCCGCCCTGTTCGCCCATCGCTGGTCGTAGACATCCACACGGACGGTCACGCCATCGCAGTCGCCGTCCGGGGCGACTGCCACAGAGATCGAAGTAGCGGTTACTGTGGGCTCCGCCACGACCCGGCATGCAATGGCAACGGGCGCGTCATCAGGCCCGATGGGCATACCGTCACCGACATCGCCCACCGAGCCTACGCTGCCGATCTCCCGATCGATGGAGACTTGTAGTTCACATTTCGCCGTCTGCGAACTGCCGACGGCTCCAGCATCCTCTGGTTCAACTACGACTGCCACCGCCCCGAAGGACTCGCCGCACCCAAGCGAAACGCCCCCGTCAGTCTCGCCCTGTTCATGTGCCGACACGGTTGGCACAGGGGCGACTACGGAGGCGGTGACAAGAGCGAGCACGCTCACGAACACTGCTGCTAATCTGCGGCCATCGTTCTCCTCCCTTCTGCGGTGCATGCCCAAGGATGGACCCTGCACCTTGCTGATAGGGGCACCATACATCATCCGCATGCGGCGCGTCGTCAAGTAGCGCCTCAGACGATGGTGTCACGACGATGGGGAGGGTTCGCCACGCTGACTGGCGGAGCCGTGATGCCCTGTCGCGACCGGAGAGTTACCGATCGAGGACGACGTGGCGCCAAACTTCCCTCAACTGCGGGTGCTGCACCACTCGCGCCTTCGTACCAAAGGAGTCCGTCTGCCCGTAGGATGGCTGCTGCGCAGGATAACCACCACGACGACAACCGAGGCGAAGCTGCTGACCGCCCCCGACCTGCTCAGGCTCGACGGCGAGGGGCGCGCATAGCGAGTTGATCCAGGGGCACTGTGCGAGACCATCTGAGGTCCCCCGCAGACGACGCATGCCGCTGACCGATCAAGAGTCGCGTTGCGCTGAATTGCTCTGTCGCCATCTCGGTGGGGAGCGCGGGGGCCGGTGGCGCGTCGCGGCACTGTTCGACGACGAGTATCCGTCCGAACCGAGCCCGGACATGCTACTCAGCAACGGCGTCGACGAAATCGCGGTGGAGATCAAACGGCTCACCGACGGCGAATACCTCACGGCCTTCTTCACTAAGCTCCACTGGCTCCAGGATCGTCTCGCAGCTGGCGTGGATGGCCGCTTCTGGCTGATACCGCAGCGGGGAGTCGAGTTCCCGTTGTCCGGGGAGCTGGTGTCGCGGCTGATAGACATCGTCCCTGGCATCGCTGCATCACTCGCCGTCGGTGAGTCCGCGCCTGTTCCCGTGGCACAACGACACGCGGTCCTGCATCGCCTGCGGGACGATGGCAGCGCCATCCATTGCTCGCACGGCGCGATCGCGGTCGATGCTGAAGGTGTGTTCTACCTCGATGATGACGACCTGCCGCAGCATCGGCCCGTCACGGACCGGAGCGAGCGGGCCTTCCACGCGGAGCTGCGACGCGCGTCCGCCGCTGCCAGGCTGCACGACAGGGCCGAGGCCTCGTGGTGCGAGGAGTGGGAACTCAGGAAGGTTGCGGATGGTCGAGACGGCGGAGCGGGCGGCGTAGCGATTCTCAAGGGTGCCGTCGGCGATGTTCGTGATGCCGCGGCCGAGGCCGTCAGGAAGGCGGTCATGGATGCACGGAACAAGTTCTCGGGCCGGAAGTGGGCGCCCGGAGCAGCCGTCGCACTTCACGTCGGCGAGGCTGGCTGGGTGTTGGACGCAGAAGCGTTCGACGATGCAGTGTCCGACTTTCCTGCATCCGACGTCGGGCTTCTGGACGTAGTGTTCGTGGTCGCCGCAGACCACGTCCATGCGTTCCGGTTCCACGACACGGCCGAGGCGGCCGGGTAGTCAAACCCCGTTTCGAATCGGTAGAAGGTCCTGGCAAGTGTCACCTCCCAGCAGCGAGCCCCACCTCGAGGCCGGTGATGGTCTGAACTGGCCCCACCCATCCAGCGCGCACGGGGTGTCGCTACGGAAATAGCATCGGAACAGAGTAGCGAGTCGAAGGCGACGCCGTACTGATCCGCGTGACAGCCCTGATCGGGCACGTGCGTAGCAGCTCCGAACGCAGGCCGCCTGACTCAAGGGCACAGCCCCCTCACAGACTCGACAATCCGATTGAACAGCTCACTCGCGCGCTGACGGCCGACCGGTTTCAGGTAGCGGGCCACCTCCGTGCCATCACCCGTGAAATGTAAGTAAGAGCCGGAGGCAGGGTCCGTCAGGGTTGCGTTGCTCACAAACTCATCGCACGGGTCGTCGCCGCCGTACGACGTTGGCTCCACTCGCACTCCTTCGGGGATGGTGATCACAAAGTGTCCCAGACGCCACTCCGTGCGTCCGTCTCCCACCACCATCTGGTACCCGTAGAGAATGGGGTACTCGCCCTCGGCGTGCGTGTGAACCTGCACAGGATCGGATGGTGCGCCACCCACACCGTCGACAACCGCACGAACCTGGACGTCGTAGCGCGCTCCCGAGCCCAGGCCGGTCACGCGATAGCTGCGAGGCGTAGCTCCACTGTTCGGAACATCCCTCCATGCGCCCCACCCTTCCCACCGGAAGTTGACGGATCTTGCCGTGCGGTACTGCCAGTGCCGAGCGCCTTCCGGTCCACCAGACCACTCCATGATGAAGCTATCCGTGGCGCCGTCCGAGATAACAGCCAACTCCGGCGGCGGGCCAACAGGTGGCTGGCCGCAAGACTCCCAACCCGGAGTAAGCCTCACGGACGCGACAATCCGATCGAGCAGGGCGCTTATGTTAAAGGACTCTCCCTCGGCCGCCACTGGAAAGGTCTCGGTCTCGCGGCCCATCTCTAACCCGGACCACCCATCGAGGGTCAGGGAGCCAACACTGCCAGGGCCGGGATAGCTGAGGATCGCCAGCGGGTACGTGCGAAAGTGATCCATGAACGTTTGCGTGTAGCTCAGATTGATCCCGCGGGGAATGGTGATGATGAAATTGGACTCACCAGGCCGCCAGCGGGTCTGGCCATCACTGGTCACTACCTCGCCCACCCCCATTTGGGGCACATGGCGCGTACATTCGTCGAGCGCCTGTGGCCGGTTAAGCGTCGGCCGTTGCTGCCCGTCTGCGGGCGCTTCAGGCTCAGGGGTTTCGAGGGAGAGAATGATGTCGGCGAAGCGGTACGTACGGGCGGTGTTCTCCTTGTCCAGCGACAGGGGGATGGTGCCCAGCGTGTCCCAGGCACCCCCTTCTTGGCGGGCACTCAAGAAGATGCCCCGCGGATCCTCAATCCCCTGCCAGACACGCACCTCAACGGTGGTGGTGCTGCGATCGTGCGCCGCGACTGAGAGCGCTAAAGCAAGAGTGAACGCAACAGCCAGCACTGCCGCAAGGACTTTGCGAACCATAGCCTCACCCCCGAGTCGTCACGTAGTTTGGCTTTGGCGACCTGTCAATGTACATGGTGAAGCCGGTCATCGACGAGCCTGACACAGATCCAGGAACCCCCACCTGCGGCTCGGCCAGCGATCCGGAAGCCTGGTTCATCTTGCACATCGCCATCGGGCTCATGATCCGATCGCGGTCTCGGTGCTGCTGGAGGCTGCCGACGGCGCCCTGATACTGCTCCGCCAGCACCAGGCCCGGCGGCATACCCACGCTGGATAGCTCCTGGCAGCCAGTCGCCGCCAATCTTGATGAGGCCTACCGCCTTCGAAGGCAGCGTCCTGAGCCTGCTCTGGCGCGTCGGCTATGCCGCCGGCGCTGGATCAGGCGGACGCCGCCTCGCTGGATGAACTCGTGCCTATCAAGGAGTCCGCCGGGCCCGTGCCATCGCGTTCGCGTTGACGCGTTCGCCGAGCACTGCGCGAAGTGGCTCAGGCGCTGCGGTCGCGTTGCGTCCCGTCCCTCCAGGTCGTCGGTATCGGGAGTCGGCAGAATGCAGGGGGCGGTGAGCGGGCGGGGTGCGATGATACACGCGAGGGCGCGCAGGTCCTCGATGCGGAGCGCCCCCTGCTCCTCGTTCAGTATTCGCTGCGTCTTCACCGTCGTCGTCTCCCGCCGACCGCCAAGTGGCACGCGCAGCGGCGATCCTGCACCTGGTGGACGCTCCTTGCGAGGTGAGCGCCGTCTTCGGCCCGCGCCCCGAGCCCGAACAAGGCACAACAGAGGGTTGGCGCGGTTCGACCGAGCCAAACTGAACGGAGTCCAGTATGGCGCGGGGTCAAGGGCCTGTCTTCGAGCGTCTCGTTTCCTTCGAGCAGGCATTCCCGGACATTGAGGTCGCCGAGTTTCGGTACACTGAGTGGCCCGTTGAGCATCCCAACGCCGACGACGGCCATCGCTATCGGCGCAATCCGGGTGAGTTCATCCGTTGCGGCAATCCACGCTGTCGAAACGAATGGGGAAGTGGACTGCCTGCCGGACGCATCCTACGCGAGATGGCCGAGGGCAGGGCGATAACGTTGCAGACATCGGAGACTTGCCACGGAGTGGAGAAGGGAGAAGCCATGCCGTACAATTGTTCTGACAAGAGACGCCTCCCGCGCCGTCCTGTAGTAGGCGAACAGGGCGGGATGCAGAGTTCCGTCGAGAGCCCAAGGAGCCAGACCATGACCGACCGCACCGATCCCACGCCCGTCGCGCTCTACGCGCGTGTCTCCAGCGATCGCCAGGACGTCGACCTCTCCGTCGCCGCCCAACTGCGGGCGCTCCGCGAGCACGCCGAGCGCAATAACTACCGCGTCGTGCGCGAGTACGTCGACGAGGCCGAGAGCGGACGCGTCGCCGACCGGCCGCAGTTCAGGAAGATGCTCGACGAGGCCGGCGAGTCCGACGCGCCCTTCGAGGAGATCCTCGTCTGGAAGTTCAGCCGCTTCACGCGCAAGCGCGAGCACGCCGTCGCCTTCAAGTCGATGCTGCGCAGACGCGGCATCCGCGTCGTCTCCATCACGGAGCACGCCGACGACTCCCCCACCGGCAAGCTCATGGAGGCGATCATCGAGAGCGTCGATGAATTTTACTCGGAGAATCTCGCGCAGGACGTTGTCCGGGGCATGCGCGAGTCCGCATCACGAGGCTTCTTCCTCGCCTCGCGCGCACCCTTCGGCTACAGGCGCGTGAAGGTCTCAGACGGCGGCAAGGAGCGCCCCACGCTCGAGGTCGACCCCGACGCCGCGCCGGTCGTGAAGGAGGTCTTCGAGCGCGCGCTGCGCGGGCAGGGCCTGAAGGAGATCTGCCGCGACCTCAACGAGCGCGGCGTCACCAACCGGGGGCGGCGCTGGCAGAAGAACTCCATCCACTACCTGCTCACCAACGAGGCCTACACGGGCACGGCCGTCTGGGGCAAGACGAGCAGGGTCGGCAAGACCCCGAATCCGGTACGGGTGGAAGGCGCCTGGGAGCCGCTCGTCACGAAGGAGCTGTTCGAGGGCGTGCGCGAGGCGCTGCGCAGCCGCGCGCCGAACGTCCAGCGCCCGGCGCGCGTGGGCAGCAGGTTCCTGCTGAGCGGGCTCTTGCGCTGCGGGCTGTGCGGGAAGGCCTACGTCGGACAGGGGGCGAAGGGCGGCAGGTACGGCTACTACGTCTGCGCGACGCTGCAGCGCGAGGGCGCGGGCATGTGCGAGGCGCGCTACCTCAACGCCGAGAAGGCGGAAGGCTTCGTCGTTGAGAAGATCCGCGAGCGCATCCTCACCGACGAAACGATCACCGAGCTGGTGACGCTGGTGGCCGAGGAGATCGACACGCTGGCGGGCGAGCTCGACGGGAAACTGCAGACGGTCGATGCGGAACTGGCGGACGTGCGCAGCAGGCTGGGGAAGCTCTACGAGGCGCTGGAGACGAGCGAGTTGACGCTGGAGGCACTGTCGCCGCGCATCCTCTCGCTGAGGCAGCGCGAGGATCAGCTGGCGGCGGCGCGCGAGGACGCGGCGCGGCAGCTGGAGGAGCGGCGCATCGAGCTGCCGACCTCGGAGGAGATCAAGGAGTACGTGGCCGACTTCCGCAGCTTCCTGGCAGAAGGAACAATCCCGGAGCAGAAGGCACTGATCCGCCACTTCGTGCAGGGTATCGAGGTCTCGGGCGACGAGGCCGAGCTGACGTATACAATCCCGATGCCGGCGGGTGCTGTGAGGAGCGAGCGGGCCGGAGTTCTTGATTTTGTCCAGTCCGGCCCACCAGACTTGACGGTAGACAGTACCGGGCTGCCGAGGGCGACCTCCTCGGCCTTGCCGCCGCGCAGGGGACCGTCCTCAGGCATTGGGATCGTGTAGCGGATGGTGGCCTGGCCGGGGGCGACGGCGATCTCCTTCACGAAGGAGTTGATGAAGGCCTTCGACTCGGTCAGTTTGCTTGAGGCGAGGAACTCGCTCATCTCCTCGGCGTAGGCCGTGATCGTGTCCACATCGTCGAGGACCTCGCGCCGCTCCGAGAGGCCGGCGCGCGCGTCCGAGGCCGCCTGTTCGAGCCGCTCGCGGCGCTCCTTGTGCTCGCGCACGCGCGGCAGCACATCGCTGATGTCCAGCTCCGTCGTCTCCATGAGGTGGTAGAGACGGTCGAGCCGGCGGCGCACGTCGGCCAGTTCGGCCTCGATCGTCTCGAGCTGGTTGCTCCGCTCGCTGGCGACGGCGTCGAGTTCCTCGCCGACGAGGCGCACGAGGTCGCGGATGTTGGACTCGGTGAGGACGTTGGCGCGGAGCTGGTCGACGACGAGGCGCTCGAAGCGGCGCGCGTTGAGCCGTGGCGCGTCGCAGGCGCCCCGGCCGCGCTTCATGAGGGACTGGCAGACGTAGTAGGAGAACTTGCCGCTCTTGGAGTCCTGCCCGGAGAGGGCGCGTCGACAGCTGCGGCACTTGACCAAACCGCTCAGGAGGTAGGAGCTGCCCACGCGGCGCGGGTGGGCGCGCTTTGGCGCGCGTGAGCGCAGTTGCGACTGCACGTGGCCGAACAGCTCCTTCGAGACGATCGCGGGGAAGGCGTCCTCGACGCGCACCGGCGGGGCGCCGTCCTTCGCGCCCACGCCCCACTGGAGCGTGCCCGTGTAGACCTCGTTGGTGAGCAGGATGTGGACGCCGTTCTTGGACCAGGGGCGACCCGTGGGGTTGGCGATGCCATCTGCGTTGAGGGTGCGCGCGATCTCGGTGATGCCCTTGCCCGCCTCGGCGAGGGCGAAGATGCGCTCGACGACGGGGGCGGTGTCGGCGTCCACCTCGAGCTTCGGGCGCTTCTTCGCGCCGTCGGGCACGTAGACGCGGGTGTAGCCGTAGGGGGTGCGGCTGGCGACCCAGAAGCCGCGCGAGGCGGATTCGCGCATGCCCCGCGCCACCTCCTGCGCCAAATTCTCGCTGTAAAACTCGTCGACGCTCTCGATGATCGCCTCCATGAGCTTGCCGGTGGGGGAGTCGTCGGCGTGCTCGGTGATGGAGACGACGCGGATGCCGCGGCGGCGCAGCATCGACTTGAAGGCGACGGCATGCTCGCGCTTGCGGGTGAAGCGGCTGAACTTCCAGACCAGGATCTGCTCGAAGGGCGCGTCGTCGGCGCCCGCCTCGTCGAGCATCTTGCGGAACTGCGGCCGATTGGCGACGCGGCCGCTCTCGGCCTCATCGACGTACTCGCGGACCACGACGTAGCCGTTCTTCTCGGCATGGTCGCGCAGCGCGCGGAGCTGGGCGGCGACGGAGAGGTCGACGTCCTGGCGGTCGCTGGAGACGCGCGCGTAGAGGGCGGCGGGGGTGGGGTCGGGTGGTCGCTCGGGCATCGGTCAGTCTCCTCCAGAAGCACGGAGCGGGGTCGCTCTCACATGGTAGCGCGGCCAGTCGCACTGTTGTCTGTTTCCTGTCACAGCGGGGTAAGTGATTCGGGCGATTCGCTGCGGAACTGACCTGAAACGCATTGTTGGGCACTGATCACGCTGCTACGTTCGAGTCCCACAGAACGTAAGTCTTCACATAGTGCCAAGCGCTCAGCTCCCACCACCCGGATACCGCCATGCCTACCCCAGACGCAGCACCCCGCCAGCCACTCACGAAGCAGCAGGACGAGCTGCGCCTGCGCGGGCTGCGCGCCCTCGCGCGGCTGATCGCGCGCGCCCACCTCGCCGCCGGCACCGCAGGAGGGGTGTCCCGCACCGGCGCACGCCCCGAGCGGGAGGCGGAGCCGTCCCGGGAGGAGGACCCGCATGCCGAGTAAGACCGCCCACTCGACGGTTGAGGTCAAGGTGCAGGAGCTCTGGGAGCGCATGGCGCGCCTCAGTCTGAGCCAGAACGCGTTCGCGGAGCTGCTCGACATCACCTCCGGCCACATCTCGCTGATCCTGTGCGGGAAGCGCCGCCCCTCGGCCTCGCTGCGCGGGCGGATGCTGCGCGTGCTGCGGGCGAACTTCGACGATCTCTTCATCGTGGTGCACCACGATGAGTAGGCGGCCCGCGGAGCGGGACTTCCGGCCCGGCGTGGCGCTGTTGCCCGAGGACTTCGCGGAACGGCTCGCTGCCGTCAAGGAGCGCAGCGGGCTGTCCTGGGAGCGGATGGCGGTCTGCATGGGCGTGGACCCGCGCCAGCTCTGGCGCTGGCGCCGCGGGGCCTCGCCCGGGGGCGGTGCGATGCTCGCGCTCGTGCGCTTCGCGACACTCGTGCCGGGGGGTCTCGGCGAGCTGCTCGGCGAGGAGCTGAACGTCGTGCGCCACGAGCGCAGGCGCTGATGGGACGCCGCCAGCGCCACGTCTACCACGTCGAGCCGTCGCGCTTCCCCTCCGACTTTCCCGAGCGCCTCGAGCGACTGTTGCGGGAGGCGGGACTGAGCCGGCGCGCGCTGGCGCGGGAGTTGCGCGTCGAGGCGCGCGCGCTGCGGCGCTGGCGCAACGGCGCGCAGCCCGGCCCCGGCCACCTCTACCGGCTGTTCGCGTTCGCGGCGGGGCGTGGGCTGCTGCACTGCCTGCTGCCGGGCGTGGGCGAGGGGGCCGGCGCACCGCTCCGGGGCCGCCCTGCCCTGACGAAGCGGACGTAGCCGCGCAGCGGCTCGATGTCTGCCGCCTGCCGTACGCGGTGGCGATCACGGCGAGGAGGGTGTCCACTGCATGGCGGGTCGGGCGCGATGACCCCGCCGCGACAGACGATGGACGGCGACGGATGCGCGTGTTGCTGGCGGACCTGCTGATGCTGGGCGGGGGCTGCGCCGTCGTGGCGGGTAGCCCCTTCGGCCTGGCGTGGTACCTCGTCCCGCCCCTGATAACCGCCGGGGTCGCCGCCGCCGCCGTGGGACTGGCGGTGGCCCCGAGCTGGTGGCGAGCCGGTGCCTTCGGCGGCATCGCGCTGTCGTGGATGCCGGCGGGCCTTGTGATCCTGGTCGGCCTGGGAGTGGGGCGGTTCGTCTGGCCGGGACGGCGGGTGGGCGACCGCCGACTGGTCGTGGCCGACTCCCTTGTGCTCCTGGCCGGCGGCTGCCTCGTGATCGGCGTGTGGTACGGCGGATGGGTGGTTCCGCTCGCGATCGGCGCCGCGGCCGCGGTCGCGAGCTCGCTGCTGGATCGGCGCAACCGCTGGCGGGCCGCGATCGTCGTCGCCGTCCTGGTCTCGGCGGCGGCCTCACTCTGCGGAGGTGACGGGGGCGGTACGATCGGCAGAGCCAGCGCAGGCGCGGCGTGGGGCTCACAACGGGGCGCGCCTGCGCTTGCGTCGCTCGGAGCGGACGAAGCGCATGTAGTTGCGGATCGAGGCGATGTCCTCCGGTGGGAGGCCGCGCACGGCGTTGCGGAACTCGGCCTCGGCCTCCCGCAGCAGCTCCGCCTCGGCGGGGTCGCTCCCCTCCAGTTCGGCGACGGTCGTCGCGCAGTGGGAGGCGATCCCGAGGAGGTTGGCGCGCTCGGGCTTCATGCGCCCCGCCTCCCAGCACCAGACGGTGTGGGGGCGCACGCCCACGAGTTCGGCGAGGCGCCTCTGCGTGAAGCCGGCGCGCGCGCGCGCCTCGCGGATGCGCGCGCCGAGTTTGCGATGGCGGTAGCCGCAGCCGGTGGTCACGGAGGCTCCTCGTCTGCCACGTGGCGACAGTATCGCAGCCCCGGGGACGAGCGACCCGGCAACTTGGGCAGCGCCACGGAGCCGTGCACCGGGACGGGCGGTGTCGATCGACGGTGACGATGTCTTGCCCAGGATTCTCCTGCACCGTGAGTGCTGCGTTCGATACTTGAGGGGCTGTTCGCACTGCGGACGTGGCAGAACTCGGCTGGGGTCGTACTCCAGGTGGCCTCCGAAAGCTGACGTTCCGCCGACTCCCACCCGTTCTCAAGCCACGGCTTTCCCACGCGCAATCCAGAAACTGGCGCGAGTGTTGCAAGGCAGGGGTCGCGGGAATCTGTGTTATCCTATGCGTAGGATATCTGCCTTCCAGCGGCGCTGGTTTCTGTTGGTTGGCGGGAAGTGAGGGCCGTAAAATGAGTAGCTGGCTCTTCAGCCGTTACCTACCCCTTGGCAGCCCCCCCCCCCCGACCTTATGTAATTTCCAGGGACATCGGCGCTTTCCAGCCTCAGCAGCGGATAGCAGCCGAGATGTCGTTGCGTGAACATCGCATGGACCCGGCCAACGTGAGTTGGCCGGGCCTTTTCACGTGCTCCCGGGCCGAACTGAAACGGCCGCGCCTCTCCCGGGTAGAAGGTAGAACCCGGCGAATGCTAGCCACCCCAAGCGTTTACGGAGGTTCCTGATGCAATCGTCATCTTTCTTGACCGGTTCCTCTGTCGCCGGGGCAAAGGCCGGAGCCCGGCGCCGGGCGGCGCTGCTGTTCGGCCTGCTCCCGGCGCTGCTGCTGGCCCTGTTTGTCGGCAGCGCGCCTGACGCCGTGGCGCAGACCTCGCGCACGATCACGATGTCCATCGACGGCGCCGGCCCCCCTGCCGGCTTCACCTACCCCACCATGGCCGAAGGCCTGGCCGGCGCACGGATGCTTCGCTTCACCCTGGACAGCCCGGCGCCGGCTGGCGGCATCGACACGGGGACCCCGGGAACTGCCCAGAACGGGAACACGCAGGTTATCGGCACGCTGATAGCCGAGGGTGACACCTCTATCGCGTATCGAATACATCCGAGCGACGACAGCGTGGACAAGCCCAACTACGCCTACGTGCAGATCTATCCCAACACCCCCCCGGGCGACCCGTTTACCGTCGTCCCCGCAGACCGCACGGTCCTGCTGACCGTGGTCGATAACGACCCGACGGTGGTCACCTTGACGCGCCTTGACACCGGCGGGGACACGCTGGACGAAGGCCACACGGCGCGGTTCCAGGTGAGCCTGAGCCGCCCGCTGGTGGGTGCCGGGGACCACGGGCCGGCCGAGGTCATCGCCGTGCCGCTGCGAATCGACCAAGCCCTTGCCGCCGTCACTACGTCGGATTGGTCCATCACACTGGACGAAGACTCGTCCAATACCGGGGTATCCCTGGGTCTGCCCGTGGTCGGTAGCGGGGAGGCGTTCGCGCACCAGGTCGTCACCTTCAGCGGCGCGGGCGCGCAGACTGCCGTCCTGGAGGTCGCCGCCGAACTCGATGACCTCAATCAGGAATTAGACGAGGCGATCACCATTAGTCTGGCGTCAAACGCCGAGTTCGATGGGACGCTCGGCTCCGCCACCAACGTGGGCGGCGGAGCCGACCCGCATACGACCGGCTCACCCCCACAGACTGCCCGTTTCAGTTTGACGATCCGCAACGTCGATAACGTGGTCCTCGTCCCGAATGACTGGGCTCTGATCCCCAGTGGGGTCCAGCCCGGCGGCAAGTTCCGGCTGCTGTTCATCACCACCAGCTTCCACCCCGCGACCTCCGGCGACATCGCCACCTACGACGCCCACGTCCGAGCGCGGGCCGCCGCCGGACACACCGCGATCCGGCCCTACGCCCAGAAGTTCCGGGTGGTCGGCTCGACCGCGTCCGTGAGCGCCCGCAACCACGCCGGGTTGACCGGCGGCGGCGTGCCCATCTACTGGCTGAACGGCTCGCAGGTGGCGCCGAACTACGCCGGCTTCTGGAGCGACCGGTGGCAGAACTGGCTCCAGCCGGACCGCAGAACCCAGTGGGGCAACCCGGATAATCACTCCGACTGGCCCTGGACCGGCACCGCCACCGACGGCGCCAGTCACGCCAACCATCTGGGCCACGCCACCCATGCCCGGCGGGGACGATTCTCCGTGGGCCCGAGTACAACCGGGCCGATCAGCGACAACAACGCCCCCGTCGGCCAGTCGCATACCCTGTACGGCATCTCCCCGGTGTTCCAGGTGGCCATCGATGCGCCGTTCGACGTCAACTACAAGCGGTTGCACGAAGGCGAGCGCAAGACCATCGTCGTCAGCGGACTGACCGGGAGCTCCGTATCGGTGAGCGTCGACCCGGCCCCCTCCGACAGCGAGTACAAGATCTACTACCCGGCCGGCGGCAGCGCCGCCGTCAGCAGCGGCTCCTTTGACGCCGCGGTCACCAACCGCATCGCGCGGTTCGATATCGAAGCCATCTCGGACACCGTAGCGGATGAGATGGATCTGGAGCTCGAATTCACCCAGTCGGGGGAACGGGTCGGGAAAGCGGTGATCCAGATTCGCGACGACAGCCGCGGGGGCTCGATCCTCTTCCGCACCTGCCCCAACGGCGGCTGCTCCACCAGCAGCGCCTCCGGCTGGGTGGAGTCGGACCGCCCGCTGGTCCAGTTGGTGGAGGGCGGCGGCACGGTCACGTACCAGTACAAGCTGATCGGACACATGGACCAGGACGAAGCGTTTGGAGAAGCCTCCGTCCGCATCGAGGACACGCGAAAGCAGGGCCCTCACCTGGTCGGCACCGGTCTGGCGGATTGGGACCGGATCCAGTGCCACAGGACCGAGGACCATGGGACAATGACTCCGTTGGGCGGGAGCAGCAGTTACGTAGTCACTTCGACCAATTACGTTTCCACCACGCAGTGGCATGACCTGTTTGGCGGCTGCCCTTACCACGCGAACGGGGTGTCATGGGCGGAGCGCAACGACTGGCAGACGGTCACCTATTCCGCCGGTCACGACGCCGACGCCTACGATGAAGCCATCGCGCTGGAGCACAAGGTGAGCACGACCGCGCCCGGCAGCGGCTACGTGTACGACGGCCCGCCCGGCCAGGAGGGGATTGGTCCGACCCAGCAAAGAAAAGTTACGCCGCGGACGTTCAGCACAAAGTACGTGGATCTCCGCATCGTTGACGACGACACTTGGGATCAGGAGTTCATGTACTCCGGCGACAACGGGGTCACCTGGACCACGGCGAGCGACGGCGGCCTGCAGAAGGCCATCCCGGACGAACTGGAGGCGGGCGCTACCCACGACGTGCTGATCAAGCTGTTGGACCCGTCGCTGGCTAACGGTCGGGGCCGGGATTACATCTACGTCAAGGTCAGCGGCTGCGGCGACCGGTTTATTGACCCGCCTTGCGATATCGGGGTGTCGCCGAACAGTTACGGCAATGACAGGCCATCCTCCTTTACCGATCTCGACTGGGGCACGGGCCTTTCGGTTGACGCGGCGGCCAACGGAACGGTCAGGCTGAGACTGCACGTCAGGGCGGATGCGGCGCCGGGAACCAGGAAGGCGATCTCCTTCTGGAACTACGACTGGTTGAGGCGGACGGACACCGACCTGCCCGACCCCAGCCTGCGTCAACCCGGCCCCAACCGGAACACGGCCAGTCGCTACATCAGCGGCTTGCTCTACGAGGAGACCGTCGTGGTCGAGGTCGTACCCGCGGGCTCGAAACAGGTCGTGGCGCTGCCGCCGACGCTGACCATCGCCAGCGCGGCGACGTCGGTGACCGAAGGCGGCGACGTGACCTTCACCATCAGCGCCGACCCTGCGCCGCGGTTCGACATCACGGTCAACCTGGCAGCGGATGAGGAGATGGGCTCGGGCATAGACCTCGTCGCCAGCTCCCAGCTGACCACGATCATCATCCCGGCCTGGCAGTCCTCGACGACGTGGACGATCACCACCTACTCCGACGAGGTGAACCGGGCCGACGGCACGGTGGTCGGGCGGATCATGCCCGACCACATGACACCGAAGGGGTACACGGTAGGCGCGCCGTCCAGCGTCACCCTGACGCTGGTTGACGACGATCCGGTCGTTGCCGACGGCATCGTCGGCGGCGCGCCGACGCCCTACACGGTGGATCCGGCGCTGATCGCGGAGGTCAACGCGCACATCGCCGACTTCACCGCGCGCAACCACCCGGCCGGCATCCGCGACTGGAACCTGATCCTGGACCGTCTGGAAGGGCGGACCGGGATGAACGACGCGCGGATCGCCTCCTGGCTCGCGCTGTCGCAGCAGCATAACTGGTCGGATGGCGTCGTCACGCTGCCGAAGGTGCAGGCGGCTCTGGCAGAGATGGCGGCGCATCAGGCCCAGCAGACGCCGCCGCCCACGCCGGAGGTGAACATCACCAGCGTCTCCAGCGGCGCCGAGGGTCAGGCGGTGACCTTCACCGTGAGCGCGAACCCCGCGCCGGCGGCGGACCTGGCGGTGAGCGCGACGGTCACGACTTCGGGCGACTACGGCGTGACCGCCGGCCCGCGCACGGTGACCATCGCCAGCGGAACGACCAGCAAGACGCTGACCCTGCCAACTACCGACGACTCGACGGACGAGGCCGACGGCTCGGTGACGCTGACGCTGAACGGCGGCAGCGGCTACACGGTCGGGCAGGTGTCGTCGGAGACGGCGCAGGTCCAGGACGACGACGATCCGCCGCCGCTAGAGCAGCAGGTCGCGGTTACCCCAGTGGTCTCGATCAGCGGCGGCAGCGGCGTGACCGAGGGCGGCGACGCCAGCTTCACGCTGACGGCGACTCCTGCGCCGACGAATCCGATCACGGTCAGCGTCACGATCACGGCCAGCGGTGACTACGGCGCCACGACCGGCTCGCGGACGGTGACCATCCCGACGGGCGGCAGCGCGACGTTCAGCGTCGCCACCACCGACGACTCAGCGGACGAGGCCGACGGTTCGGTGACGGCGACGTTGGTAGACGGCGCCGACTACGACCTCGGCACGAACAAGGCCGCCACGGTCAGCGTGACCGACGACGACGTTCCGGTGGTCTCGATCAGCGGAGGCAGCGGCGTGACCGAGGGCGGGGACGCCAGCTTCACGGTCACGGCGAACCCGGCGCCGGCGAGTGCGCTGACGGTCAGCGTGACGGTCAGCGCCAGCGGCGATTACGGGGCAACCACCGGCTTGCGGACGGTGACCATCCCGACGGGCGGCAGCGCGACGTTCACCGTCGCCACCACCGACGACGGGAACGACGAGGCCGACGGCTCCGTCACGGCCACCCTGGTGGACGGCGCCGACTATGACCTGGGCACGAATCAGGCCGCCACGGTCAGCGTCGCCGACGACGATGTCCCGGTGGTGAGCATCAGCGCTGGCAGCGGTGTGACCGAAGGCGGGGACGCCAGCTTCACCATCACCGCCAGCCCGGTACCCGCCGCCGACCTGTCGGTCAGCGTGACCATCACCGCCAGCGGCGACTACGGGGCGAACACGGGCCAACGGACGGTAACTGTTCCGGCCACGGGAAGCCTCACCCTGACCGTCGGCACCACCGACGACTCAGCGGACGAGGCCGACGGGTCGGTCACGGCCACGGTGAACGCCGGCGACGGCTACGCGGTGTCGGCGACCCAGGAGGCAGCCACCGTCAGCGTGGCGGACGACGACGATGCGCCGCCGGTGAGCACCGTGACCATTTCCATAGAGGACGCTTCCGCATCGGAAAGCGCTTCGGACCTGTTGTTCCGGGTGACCCTGTCCGAAGCGTCGAATGAAGACGTCATCGTGCAGTGGGCCACCCTTAATTCACAGAGCCCTGACCGTGCCCGCGGCGGCCAGGGCTACAGCTACGACTACTGGCATGCGAGAGGAGAGATAGTGATCCGGGCCGGCGAGACCAGCGGAACGGGAGCCGTGTGGCTGAACCAGGACAACCGGGAGGAGGCGGACGAAGTCTTCACGGTGACGCTCTCGTCCCCGAACGGCGCGACGCTGGAACGCGATGAGGGGACCATGACCATCATCGACGATGACTAATCGAACGAGACTGACCCGAGGCAACCGAGAGGAAACAGGAGCCCGTGGGGGCCGCCAGCACGTCTCATGGCGGCCCCTTGCCTTGCCCGCGACCGGCGGCGCCACGGCGAACAGAAAGGGAAAGCAAAGCGCGGCCCCGCCCGGTTCCTGCCACTGTCGGGCATTAGCCGCCGAACGGCACTAACGTCGCGGACGACTGCGGCGCCTCCCACGAGACGCTCGATGTGGGCGACACCTTCGAGTTGCGCGAGAACTGAGGCTGCACAGCGCTCCCTCAACGGTATGACACCTGGACCGTCACCGACGACCTGGATGCTCTTCGCTTTGAGGTTGAGTGCGGTATCAAACGCTGGCTGATGCAACACAGCATCACACGGGCCCACGGCTGGGTGATCTATTCCTACGAAGTCAGTCCCGCCAGCGCTCGAACCCGATGAGGTGCTTGAGCAGGCAATGCAGATTCAGAGATGGTTCAGGAAGGGCAGGACGTACCAGTACCAGCAAGAGTATCGACTCGCCTGGTCGATTCGCAGCCCACAGCTGGAGCCATTTCCCGAGGTGATGGACATCGAACTGATGAAGACGGGGCTGAGTCTGTTCAAGCCGTGGGTTCCACCAAGCGAGTTGTGACACCTCTGCGCCCGCCGCTCTCCCAGCGACACTCCCCATGCCGGGGCCGTATCGTGGGTGCTAGACTCGGGCGAGGCGGGAGCGAGAGCGATGACGACCACGACGACGACCGGGGCGCGGCTGTTCACCGCCGACGATCTGCTGCGGCTGTACAGCGAGGGCGTGCGCGGCGAACTGATCCGGGGGGTACTCTGCGAGACCATGCCGACGGGACAGGAACACGGCGAGATTGCAGCGAACCTGACCATCGCCCTGGGCCAGTTTGTCAGAACCGTGCAACTGGGGCGTATCACGACTTCGGACGCTGGCGTCTGGCTGGAGCGCGACCCGGACACGGTACGCGAGCCGGATGTCGCGTTCTTCTCGGCAGCGAAGGTACCGCCCGGCGTGAGGGTGACAGGCTACTCGGAGACGGTCCCCGATCTCGTCGCGGAGGTCGCCTCACCGAGCGACAGTCGCCGCGAGGTGCACGACAAGGCTCACATGTGGCTCAACCACGGCGTGCGCCTCGTCTGGGTCGTGCAGCCGGAGACTCGCAGCATCGATGTCTACCGGCTCGGACAGCCCATCACGACCCTCGGCGATGAGGATGCCCTCGACGGATTGGACGTGCTGCCGGGCTTCACCTGCGACGTGAGCGCCGTCTTCGGCCCGCTGGCCGCGGAAGAGGGTGCCGGGACGGGGCAAAGCCCATCGTGAACGCGCGTAGAGAAGCGTCGAGCATCGTGCATGTGGAGCAGAGCTAGCACCCTCGCTGGGTCTGTCGCACGGTGCGGCGGGCCCAGGCGACTGGGGTGAGGCTGGCCTGCTCGCGCGCCTCGCGTATGCGCGCGCCGGACTCCCTGTGTCGGTAGCCGCAGCCAGTGGTCACGGAGGCTCCTCGTCTGCCACGTCGGGACAGTGTCGCAGCCCCGGGGACGAGCGATCCGCCGCCCCACGGCGTGGGGGTCGCCGCACGCCTCCCGCAGCGGCGACCCTCACGCAAAGGCGAGCGCGTTCGTGTGCGAGCCGGTCGTTCGCCAGGCTGCTCCCAGCGGTCCCTCGCGCTCAAGCAGGGCGCGGTGCGAGACCCGCAGCGGCAGGTCGACGCGGGCGCGGGCGATCTCCCTCCGCGCGATGCGCAGGAAGTGGCCCGCCGCGAGTTCGTCCTCGAAGACGACGAGCACGTCGGGGCGGAGCCCGTGGTCGTCGGTGGGGCGCGGCGAGGCGTAGTAGCGCAGGTAGGGGGCGAGGCGGGCGGCCATCGTCGAGGGCCTGACGGCGCGGCGCTCCCACTCGAGGAAGAACGCCCAGCGCTCCCGTTCGCGGCGCAGCATGCCGAATGCGTCCGGGTGGACGGAGTGGAGGCGGTCGTGGTGGCGGAAGTAGCGCGACGCCCGGTGGGGCGGGTCGAGCTGCTCGACCTCCCACCCCGCGTCGTGCGCCTGCCGGGCCAGCGCCGCCGCGAAACCGTGCACGGCCGCGGTGTGCTCGATGGTGCGCAAGAGCTGGCGGCTGCGCCTGCCGGTGACGTTGCGCCAGGTGAGCGGCGCGTGCGGGTCCAGCGGCTCGGCGCTCCAGCGCCGCCGCGCATCGCTTGCCGCGGCGCGGTCGCGGCGCGCGAGCAGCGCGAGCCCGTCGTCGGAGAGCACGAGCCGGCCGTCGCCGCCCGTGGCGCGGACGAGACCGTAGCCTTCCAGCCGCGTCAGCACGCCCGACAGCCGCGTGCGCCCGACGCCCAGGAGCGCGGCGACGCGCTCGCGCGTGATCCAGGGCCAGTCGGCGAGCAGGTCGAGGGCGCGCTTTTCCGAGGGCGTCAGCAGGGAGGGCAGCATCCAGGGCGGGATGCGTCCGCCCCCGGAGTCCGGCAGCGCGGGCGGAGGCGTGACGTGCGCGAGCGGTCGCTCGCCGGGCCAGGCCGCGCCGCTCGCCGTGTAGGCGAGGACCTCGGTGAGCGACAGCGGGGGCGACCCGGAGGCCGTGCGCCAGATGCGTGCCGAGGCGCCCGCCGCTGCTGCGTCGCGTTCGAGGGCGAGGAAGGTAATCGTGCGCGCGGCGCTCATCAGGCGGGCGAGGTGGCGCAGCCGCACGGGGTCCGGGACGAGCAGCAGGAAGGTCCCGAAGCGAGGCCCCTCGCGCAGCCGCCAGAGCCGCTTGGCGAAGGCGGTGAGCTCGGTCGCGCGGCCCTGGCGGACGACGGCGAGGGTGCGCCCGTCCGGGAGGGCGATGGCCGCGTCCATGGGCGAGGCCCGGTACCAGCGCAGGCGAATCGGGGAGGCCGCCCCGGCGATCGCCGAGGCGAGCCGGTAGGTTGCGGCCACGCCGTCGAGCCGCTCCAGCAGGAGGCGCCGCCAGCGCGCCGAGACGGGCCGCGAGTGGAGCAGCCGTTCCACGGAGGTCCCTTCCGCGCGGGCGAGGCGGCGCACGCCCTCGGTGGTGAGGAGGTAGCGCCGGGTGGGGGCGGTACGCGTGGATGCGTGGGGGATGGCCGCTACCATCCCTTCCCGTTCCAGTGCGGCGATGGCGGGGTAGACCGCGCCCCGCGACCAGCCGGAGAGGGAGACCAGGTCCAGCCGGTCGCAGAGTGGCGTTTCCGCCAGCTGCCGGAGCAGGTAAGCCTCGCTGACGGCGGACCTCACGCGCCGTGCTCCCCGGTCGTGCCGCCCTCGCCGCGACGGCGTCCGCGGCGCCGGTTGCGCTTCGAGCCATCGTCCGGCTGATCGCTCTTCTCCTCCCCGGACGCCCCGGTCTTCGTGTCGTCCTCCTCCGCCATCTGCTCGAGCCACAGGTCGACGCGTCGGCGGCCCTCGGCGCGCTGGGCCGCGATCTCCTCCTCGCTGAGCAGGTAGGCGGAGGCCTCGTCGCGGATGCGCTCCGCCACGTCCGGCTTCCCACCTTCCGGCTTGCGCACCTCCATCGAGAAGGCGGGCATGCGCTCGGTCCCGACCGTCGCGCGCACGTAGCAGTGATGCACGGGCAGGGAGACCACGTCCTCCTCGGAGACGCGGTCGCGGTCCAGCTCCCAGACGAGCTGCCTGGCGTCGGAGCCCGCGACCTGGAAGACGGCGAGGCAGCCGATGTTCGCGAGGAGTGTGCTGCGCAGCGTGCGCGAGAGGTCGTCGAGCTTGTCGAGGCTCTGCGTGGCGAGCACGAAGCTCGCCCCGTACTTGCCCAGCTCCGAGAGCATCGACTCGTAGTCGACGCCCGGCATCGATTGCATCTCATCCACCACCACGAGCGCGCCGCGCCGCTGCTCGGCCGGCAGCTCGCCCTGCTCGCGGATGACGGCGTCGACGAGGTTGAGGACGGACGCGCCCACGAGCGCCGCCACGTCCTTGCCGGCCGCGCCCTGGGCCGTCGACACCAGCAGCACGCCGCCGTCGAGGATGGTCCTGCGCAGGTCGATCGTGGAGCGGGGCTGCCCGAGGATGGCGCGCGCCCGCTTCGAGGAGGCGTAGTAGGAGAGCCGCGTCTGCACGGGGGCGAGGGCGTCCGCGCGGTACTCGCGGCGCCAGCCCTGGAAGTCGCGCTCCCACCAGTCCAGCAGGTACTCATCGCTCACGCGCTTGAGCACGAGCGTGCGGAACTTGTCGTCCGAGAGCAGGCGCAGTCCGTCAAGGATCGTGTACTGCTCCTCGGCGGCGGTGGCGGGATGGGCGTTGTGCTCGTGCAGGGTCTTCACGACCTGCTCGAGGATCGACTGCATGCGCGGCCCCCACTGCTCCCAGAGCCCGCGCGCCACGCGTACGACCGAGTCGGCGGTGCGGTCGCGGTCGCTGAAGACGCGCGTGTCGAGCAGGTTGATGCCCGGGAAGCCGCCGGTGCCGGCGAGGTCGAGCAGCCGCACCTGCCCCGCCAGCGACTCCGGCACCTGGTGAAGGATGTCGGCGACGAGGTCGGCGTGGGGGTCGACGACGACGATCGCGTCGCCGTCGCGGCCGGCCGCCTTCTCGCGGAGGCGGTGCGCGACGAGGTGCTGCATGAGCGTCGACTTGCCCATGCGCGTGCGCGCCACGTAGAGGTGGTGGCGGCGCAGCAGGTCGTCCGGGAAGCGGATCTCGCGCGGACTGCCCGCCGTCGTGTCGCCAACGAGCGCGCCGCCGGCGACGCCGTGCGCCGACGGCAGCAGCACCCGCGCCCCAGACCGCGCGACGAGGGGCGTCTCGTCCTTCGCCCCGAGCGGGTGCCAGAGCGCCGCGGCCTCGCGCACGCCGAGCACGGCGCGGCTGCGCAGGAGGCCGGGCGGCGTGGGATGCAGCGCGGCAGGGTCGGGGACGGCGGGCCGCAGCTTGCTCGCGTGCAGGCGCGCCCCCGCGGGATGGTCGTAGTGGCGGTAGGCGGCGGCCACCGGCTCCAGCAGGTCGCGCGCGCGCTCCTCCGTGCCGCCCGGCGGCAGCACCGCCGTCACCTCGATGTCCGCCTCGAAGGCGAGACGCGAGACCTTCTCCTCGATCAGCCGCGGGTCGAAGACGCGGTTGCGGGACGCCTGCCAGCGCGCCCAGGCCCAGCCGCCGACCCCGAGCGCGAGGGCGACGCCCGCGCCGAGCGCGATCGTCTTCCACTCCTCGCCCGCCTGCCACCAGCGGTAGCCCTGGAAGAAGCCGCCGAGCGCGACGCCGAGCACGGCCAGGCCCGCGATCTCGACGCGGTGACGGCGCGACTCGCTGATCTGGTAGGAGTCGGTCCGTTGCGGCAGGGCTGGCTCGTGCGCCCGCTGCTGGTGGCCCCGCGACCAGTCGGGGCCAAGCGAGCGCAGCCGCAGGCGGGCGACGACGCGCTCGCCCTCCTCCGCCTCGCCGAGCGCCCCGAGCAGGGCGAGGATCGGGTCGGAGCCGGGGTCGAGCAGGTCGTCGTCGCGGAAGACGCGCAGCGGCACGTACTCGGGGCCGCCCGGGCGCAGGGTCATGCTCCAGGCCTGCTCGCCCGCGGCGAGGCGCAGTGGGTCGTCCTGCGGCTCCACGTCGTGGATGCCGGCCTGCGGGTAGTGGGCGGCGAGCTGCCGGCGCACGACCTGGTCGTCGAGGCAGCGCGCCATGAGGGTGACGCCCGAGGCATCGCCCGTGAGCTCGAGCGAGAACGGCTCGGGCACGGCGATCGAGGCGAGCAGGTTCTCGACGCCGAGCAGCGTGCGCTCGCCCGTACGCGGCGGCGTCACCGCCAGCAGCACCGGCTCCTTCGGGGCGGTCTGGAAGGGATTCAATCGCATGAGGGGGTTTCCTTTCGTTGGGGTGGGGTCGGGGTTGGATTGGCGTTCGTGGTTGGTGTTCGTGCTCTTCACGGGGTCGTCCTCCTGATCGGTGAGTGAGGTGGTGGGTGTGGCCGGGTGCGGCGCTACGGGCGCGCGGTCGTGGTCATCGCTCCGCCTCCTCGCCAGCGGTCGTCCTGTCCGGGCCGGGTTCGCGCTGCGAGGCGGGCCGCCACTCGATCAGCTCCGTCTCCTCGGGCGTGGCTTCGATGCGGATGGGGAAGCGGTTGCCGCGCGCGAGCAGCAGCCCGTCGCCGCGCGGGCACGACAGCAGCCAGCGCTGCAGGTCCTCGGGCAGGTCGAAGGCCTCGCCCACCGTCGAGATGGCGGCGGCGTCCTGCTGGAGCAGGAGCTTGAAGGCGGCGTTCTGGAGGAGGGCGCGCCCCGAGTGCCCGGTGATCGCGCGCGAGGGGTCTTCCGAGAGCAGGTCCTGCACGTCCTGGGTGATGAACTGCAACCCCAGTCGGTGTTTCCTTGCCCGCTTCGCCATCGAGACCATGAAGGCCGCGCCCTCGGGGTGCTGCATGATCGACCAGACCTCGTCGACGACCAGCAGGCGCGGGCGGGGGTCGCGAGCCGCCGCTGCCCAGACCGTCTCGGTGCAGACCATCGTGGCGGCCGGGCGCAGCTCCGGCTCCAGCAGGTGCAGGTCGAAGACCGTCACCAGCGCCTCGTTCGTGAGCAGGTCGTCGCCTTCGTCGGTGAGTAGGTGGCGGAGGCTGCCGGTGGCGAAGGGCCGCAGCAGCTTCGCGAGGCTCGGGTCGCCGTCGGTCTCGTCGCCCTTCAGGAACGCGAAGAAATCGGCGAAGCCGGTGCGCTCCCGCGGCTGCGCGTAGTAGGCAGCGAGGGCGTGGTCGAGTGAAGCCCGGCGCTCGGCGCCCAGCGGTTCCCCCACCATCACCTCGATCAGCCGCCTGAGGCTGCCGATGCGCTGCAGCAGCTCCTCGGCGTCGCTTGAGTCGATCACGAAGGGGTTCATGCCCTGGCCATCGACGCCCGGGGAGAGCACGCGCCCGCCCGCGGCGCGTGCCATGTCGGCGTACTCGCCCTCGGGGTCGATCACGTAGGCGACCACGCCGCGGCAGAGCCCGCGCAGCACTCCCAGCTTGGTCGCGAAGGACTTCCCCGAGCCCGAGCGCGCGAGCACGGCGGTGTTGGCGTTGAGGTGGGTGCCGTCCCAGGGGTCGTAGACCACCGGCGAGGAGGCCCGCAGATCGATCCCGCGCAGGTCGCCGCCGCGCGTGTCCAGGTCGGGCGGGGAGAAGGGGTACAGCATCGCCAGCGAGGTGGTGTCGAGCGTGCGCCAGGCGGCGACGGCGTTAAGGCCGAGCGGGAGCGTCGAGAGCAGCCCCTCGCGCTGGCGGAAGGGGAGCGCGTCAAGCTTGCCCAGCGTGGAAGCGAAGTGCGCCTTCGCAGTCTGGGTGACCTCCGCAAGTGTGTCCTCGTCGGGCGCGTGCAAGGTCAGGGAGAGGGAGGCATGAAAAAGACGCTCGCGTCCGCGCTGCACCTCGTCGCGCAGCCGCATCACGTCCTCGAGGGCGATCTCGGCCTCCGAGGAGAGGCTCTTGCCCTTCCGCACGGAGAGACTGCGCGCCGACTCGAAGCGCACCTTTTGCCACTCCAGCGTGCGCGCGGCGACGGCGGCCGGGATCGGACCGAGGTGGAGGGAGAGGTCCATCGGCGCGCCCGCCGCCAGCAGCCCCTGCAGGAAGCCGGGCGAGAGCGAGCGCGGCCAGTTGCCCAGGTGCAGCGAGCGCGCGAGATGGCCGCCCACCTTGACCTCGCGGCGGTTGAACTCGACCTCGACGGCGGTCTCCTCGTCGACCTCGCGCGGGGAGCCTCCGAGGGCTGAGGCGAGGACGAGCATGCGCAGCTGGCGGCCGGTGAGGGGGTGGATGGAGAGGCCGGCGCGCACGAGCAGCGAGCGCAGCTCGTCCACGCGCTCGTGTTCGCAGACGGCGTAGAAGCGGCGGTCGAGGATGCCCTCGCGCGCCTCCAGCTCGCCGAGCAGCCGCCGCAGGGACTCAGCGGCGGCTGCGGTGCGCGGAGGCAGGTCGGGCGGCTGCGCTCGTTCAAGGTCGTCGCGCAGCTTGCCGAGGCCGGGCGGGTGCTGGCGCACGAGCAGTTGCAGGGGGAAGTCGCAGGCGTTGAGCGCGCCCGCGAAGGCGCCGAGCCTGGGCTCGTCCAGCTCCAGCCCCAGCACCTCGCAGACGCCGAGCTTCTGGCCGTCGAGGCGTACCGGCCCGTCGTCGTCGAGGTGGGAGAGCATGAAGGCGAGGGGCAGCCCCGGCGGGGCCTTCGGCTCCGCTGCCTCGGGCTCGGTGCGGTGAGGCTTCAACCTGTCGATCACGTGTCGCATCTGTGGGGCTCCTTGCGTTGTCAGGGGGTAAGGAAAGGAAGGACGCCCGCGCGCAGCAGGGCGGCGACGCCCTTCGCGGAGAGCACGAGCGCGAGGCCGGCCACCGCCAGGAAGACGGCGCTGCGGGCGCGACCGAGGCCGCGCTCCTCGGCGCCGTCGGCCATGAGCAAGAAGCCCGCCCAGACCAGGGAAAAGACCGTCAGGCCGGCGGCGGCGTAGGCCATCGCCGTGAGCGCCTCGTCGAAGGCGTCGAGCATGGCCCGCTCCTCCTCCGGGGCCGCGCCGGTCGTGACCAGCGCGACCCCGGTGAGTAGCAGGACGGTCGTGAGCCGCCTCACCAGACCCACTCCCAGCCGAGCTGCTCGAACCAGTCGCGCAGGTCATCGCTGCCTGCGGGTACTGGCGTGACGGGATCCGGCTCGGGCTCGGGCTCCGGCACGGCGAGCGCACGGTAGGAGTCGTCCGCCCGGACGCTCGAGGCGAGCGCCAGCGTCTCGGAGCGCGTCCGCGTCAGCGGCGCTCGCTCAACCACCGCGGCCTCGATCCGTTCGTCGTGGACGACGCTGAAGACCACGTCCTGGCTGACGGTCGAGGCGGGGACGGAGCAACTCGCGGTGACGGAATGCTCCGTGAACGTCCCGTCCTCGTTGGGGATGGTCACCGTCTCGGTCACCGTGTCCCCGTAAGCCGGGATGCTCACCGATGCGGTCTCGGTGAGGCGCTCGGTGCGCTCTGGATGGTGCGTGAGCTCCACCAGCGGCGGCAGCGGGACGCGCAGCGAGGCCGTCAGCGCGGCCTCGACGGCGACGGCGTGGACGCCCTCGCCGGCGGCGACCGGCAACCGGAAGCTGGTCTCGCCGCCGGCGACGAAGGCCACGGTGGTCTCTCTGACGCCGGACGTGACCGTCACGGTCCCGGTGACCGAGACGACCTCGGCCTGGAGCCGAGTCGCGGTCGTGACGCTGGCGTGCCCCGCGACCATCTCGAGGTCGAGGACCTCGTCGACACCGGCCACGCAGTCCGAGGCAATGGCGCCCTCGACGGCGCCCGGCGTCCAGCCGAGCGAGACGACGCGCAGGTCGCAGAGATCACCCGAGGCCGCCGGCAGCGGCCAGGGCAGCCGCTCGCCGTCGAGGCTGAGCGCCCCCGCCTGCCCGAGTTCGTCCCGCCAGGAGAAGACGAGCGACGGACTCGGGCCATCCAGGGGCAGGTCGTACGTCACGCGCTCGCCCTCATCGAGGGATGCCACGGCGTAGTAGCGCGCCGTCTCCCCTGCGGGGCCGCCGTAGGCGCGCACCGTGAGGCGCAGGTCCGTGGCCGCCCGCAGGACGACCTCCGCCCGCTGTCCCGTGACGGTGAGCCCCTCGACGAAGAGCCTCCGTCCTGGCACGAGCGGCGGGGGCTGGAACTCGATCTCCTCGGAGCTCCAGCCCTCCTCTCCGGGCTCCTGGGCGAGCGCCGCCGCCAGCGGCAGCGTGCTGAGCGCCACCAGCGCCAGGGCGGACGCCGCGAGAAAACTCCTCCAGAAGCCGCGCTTCCCGCGCCGCTGCTGCCCGAGTCGCTGCTCGCGGTCCTCGCGGGCAGCCGGCAGCGAACCGTCCGGCTCCTCGCCGCCGCGCCGCCTGCCGAAGAGGCGCTGCGGGCGGAAGGGCAGGCGCCCGGTGCGGCGCTCGCCCTCCTTCCGCTTCTGCGCGGCACGCCGCGTCCTCCGCAGCACCCGCCTTGCCAGCAGGCGCAGCGGGTCGCCCTCGCGGTCCCCGGGCGACTGCACCGGCGCGGGCGGCTCGCTCCGCGCCAGTTCGGACGGCGGCCCGGCGTAGCGTCGCGCCCCCAGCGCGTACCTCAGGAGGTCGGCCACCACGAGTGGCAGCCGCCTCCCTCCGATGCGCCCGGCGACGACCGCCAGGCCGCCGAGCCCGAAGAGCACGGCGGCGGCGACACGCAGCCCGGCGGGACCGACGGGTGCGTAGTGGTAGAGACCGTAGGCGAGGGCGGCGACCGCCGTCATCGCCACGATCTGGGGAAAGGTGAACCACAGCAGGACGCGGTCCTCGGCCTGCACGTGGGTGGGTACCTCGTGTGCTCGCATCGCTAGCTCCCGTCCCCGTCGGACGACGAGCTGTTGGGGTCGGGGACGTCGCCGATCTCGACGGCGGGGTTGACGACGGCGTCCATCACGAGCTCGACGATGCCGAAGGCGACCATCGCGAGCACGATGCCGGCCAAAGCGGTCATCATCGCGCTCTTGCCGCGCTCCATCTGGTGGGGCGCGCCCGAGGCGGTGAGGTAGAGGTAGGACCCGTAGATGAAGAAGCCGACGCCGATCGCGCCGACGACGCCGAGCAGGATGCCTACCAGGTTGGAGATCGTTTGAACCAGGTCTTCCATTTGTTTCGCTCCTTGCAGTAGGTGTGTTGCTGTTCGTCTCTCGGTGCTGCTCTTGTCTCGCCTACCGGCACATCGCGCTCCTCCTCCGTTCGTCGCTCTGGGTGGGGGTTACTCGCCGCTGCTGCGCGGCAGGCCCGAGCCGGGCGCGGCATTGCCGCCGCCGGCCGAGGGGGTGGAGGACTGGGCCGCCGAGCCCACGCCGGAGGCGGCGGCGGACGCACCAGCGCCCGCGGCGGCTCCCGCAGCCCCGGCGGCGAGCGCCGCACCGGCGGGACCGCCCGCCGCGCCGCCGCCCGCGAGCAGGCCGACGGAACGCGCAGAGCGCGCCAGCGAGCCGGGCAGGGACATGCCGAAGTAGAGGGTGTGCAGCCAGGCGTCGAAGGTGCCGGCGTTGCCGAGCATCGAGGGCACGCGCGTCGCGAGGTAGATGAAGGCCAGCGACATGAGCAGCTTCCAGGCGAGGTCCTGCATCGCGTCGCCGCCGCCGATGGCGGCGTACTCGTTGAGGAAGCCGATCCCCAGCGCCAGCGCCACGAGCTGGATCGCCTGCTGGAAGACGGTCGTCATGAAGAGCCGCAGCCAGTGCCGGCCCCAGCCCGCCGTGTGCGGCAGGATCCAGAGCCCGAGGGCGATCGGCGCGAGCGCGAGCAGGATGTCGATGAGCGCGAGGCGCAGCACCATCTGCACGACGAGGTAGAGCACGAAGAAGGCGTAGACGAGGTAGATCAGCGCGAGCAGCAGGGCCATGCCCACGCTGCCCACCTGCACCGCCCGCAGCAGCGTCTGGAGCGTCGAGCGCAGCATGTCGCCAGCGGTCACGCCCAGCTCGGCGGCGATGAAGCCCGACACCGCGTCGGCCACGTCGATGACGAGCGCGCACCACCAGAGCGAGGCGGCCGCCGCGACAAGGCCGAGGGCGAGGCGCGGGACCAGCTCGCGCCAGCCCGCCTGCGCCCTTCCGACGTGGTCGCCGACGATCAGGCTGAGGCCCATCCAGGCGACGATCACCACCAGCGCACCGGAGGTAACGACCCAGACGGCCATCCACGCCTGGCGCACGATCTCGTGGTCGTAGGTGAGGCCGGCGGGCGTGCCCGTGAAGATGTCACTCACGGGGTCGCCTCGCAGGCCTCGGCGTCACCGCCCGAGGCGCGCTCGACGACGCCGCAGAGCGTCCCGTGCGCGCCCTCGATCAGCCAGCCGGCGATCGACCTGCCCCAGCGCGGGGGGTCGAGCGCGCGCAGCACCTTGTTCCAGATGCCGCCCGGTTCGTGGATGGGGATGACCGCGTAGAAGTGCCCGTTCACCTCCGCCCAGCTCTTGGCGAGCATCACGAGCAGGTAGGGGCGCTCGGGGTCCAGTTCGGTCTGGCCGTCCTCGAAGGGGTACTCGAAGGAGTACTCCCAGCCGTCGCGGCGCTCCTTCTCGCCGCCGCGCAGGCGGTACATGGGGACGACCCACTCGCCCGTGTCGCCGTCGCGCACGCCGAAGTAGACGATCGGCAGCTCGCGGTCGAAGACGGGCCTCGCGATGAAGCGCCCGTCGCCCTTGCGCTCGACGAGGTCCTGGTCGTCCGCGTTGACGAGCACGATCGGGGAGTTGGGGTCGGTCGGCCCCTGGGCGAGGGCGGTCCCGCTCGAGGGGACCGCTGCCAGCGCCGCCAGCAGCAGCGCCGCGCCCAGCGCCCGCAGGCGTCTGCCCCTACCGGATGTGGTGTTCGGTTGCATGCCGTCCGGTCCTCCGTGTGATCGGTGGTGGTGACGGCGATGGAGTGTGCGCATGCGGGCGGCGCTGCGGAATGCCTTGTAAGGGGGGCCGCGCGTGGCCCCCCTTATGAGGCGTGGTGATCGGAGGGCGCGAAACGGTGTCATGGGCGTGTACAGGGAAACGACGTTGGTTCCGAGACACGGAAGTCCCTGAATACGCAGGCAGGTCAAGGGGAAACGCCCTACAGGACGTGCCTCGCGGGAAACATCGGTGTCAGGGCGCGTTCATGGAATGGAACGCCGAAGTTCCGTCGGAGGGAAGTCCGAAGAAGGCCGGCAGATGTCAGAAAAGAACAAGGAACAGCGCCCTCGGGAGCCTGAATACGGCGAAGACCCGCCCGGGCAGAAGCCCGAAGAGGAGACCGAGCACCCCGTCGACGCGCGGTTGCGGGTCTACCTGCGCCGGCTCGTCGACGCGCAGGGGCGGATGAAGGCGGCGGACGCGCTGAACGTCAACTACAAGACGCTGGCGCGCGGGCTCGACGAACCGGGGCCGCTCACCGTCTGGCTGCGGGCGGCCTTGCTCGTGAAGGCGCTCGAGGACCGGCTGACGACACTGGCGGCTGCCGATGAGCCGGAGCCGGGGGAACCCGGAGCAGAGGTTCCACCGGGTCGCATCAAGGAACTGGCCGGCGAGGTGCTCGACGCCACGGATGCCCTGCGGTCCGTGACGACCGTCGTGGAGCAACAGCGCCACGAGGACGGAGAACGGCTGGCGGCGCTGGAAGCGCGGCTCGCCGCCGTCGAGGCGCGGCGGCAGCCCGAAGCGCAGCCCCAGCCGGGGGCCCCGGTCCAGCCCACGGAGGCGGCGCCGGTCATCGGCGCGCCCCGCATCGACAGGCGGGACATCCGGGAGCCGTCCGCAGCGGGCGGCGGGCGACCGGCCCCGGTCCACGTCGTGACCGAGGAGGCCGGCCCCGGCGACGAGGACGCCTACGGCGCGGCCTGGCCGCTCGTCGAGGAGTGGCGCGCGATCCATGCCGGCCATTCCCCGCAGGGCCGGGGCGTGGACTGGCTACGCGACGAGGAGCGGCTGCGCGAGCTGGAGATCGCCCTCATCGCGGAGCACGAACTGGCCCTGCCGCCGGAGCGCTACCGCTGGGACGGCTTCACGCGGCGGGCGCAGCTACGCTGGCGTGAGCGAACCCTCGCGCGTGTTCGCGGCGAGCGCCGCCGGGCGCAGTGGCGGCGCCGGCTGCTCACGCTCGGGCTGTGGTGGAAGTAGGCGACCCGCCCGGCCCGGCTGTCGCACGCCCGTCGGCGTCCTGTCGGGGTGGAGTAAGTGATTGCCCCGGAACGGCCCGGAAACGGCCCGCGCCCCCTTCCCATCCAACGCGCGCCCGCCGACACTCGAACGCAGTTTCCGGCTTCGCCAGGTTCAAGCCTCAGAACCTGGAGGGTCCATCCCGGACCCGGCAGACCCGACGGATCGAGCCTCGCTCTCCCGACGGCCGGCCAGTGAGGGATACACCGCTTCCCGCGGCGGGAGGCGTCCGAGGGGTCGAGCCTTGCTCCCCGGAGGCCGCTTCGAACACCGGGAGACCGCGTGGCGAGTCGCGTTCAGCACTCGGCCCCGGAGTCCCTGGGATCACTGCGCCCCGAATCAGGCGCATTGAAGCCAGTCCACCCAGCCCCCGGTCCCGCTTCCATCCCTGGAATCGAGGCCACCAGCAACCACTCCACCAGGAGGAAGGAGATCGCAACGACCATGCAAACAGAAACGAACGACGCCATGGAGCTTCGCGCCATGGCCCAGCGCTACACCGGCCCGAGCGCCGGTCACATCGCCAGCCTGATCCCGTACGAGGTGGGCTTCGAGCGGGGCTGGTTCCACACGAGCGCGGCCGTCTGCCACGGGGGCGAGGAGCCCGGCGGACTCGCGTTCCGGCAGCGGCCAGACGGCAACGGCATCGAGGTGCGCTGCCACAGCGGCGGCTGCTCGCGGCCGCACGTCATCACGGCCATCGAGGGGCTCATCGGCCTGCCCATCTGGACGGCCTACGAGCCGGCGGAACGAGTGCCTGCCGCCGCCGCTGCGGTGAAGCGCTGGGTGAAGCCGCGGCTCCCGTTCTGGGGCGGCGCGGCGCTCATGCTGGCCCTCCCGCTGCTGCTCGGCCACGGCGTCGAGACGGCGCTCCTGAACGTCGCCGCCTTCGGCGTCGCAGTGGCCCTGCTCGCGGGGCTTCCAGGCCGGAGCGGGAGGGCCTTCCGCTCCTGACGACCCGGGGCCTCCGCCCCACCACATCCATCCAGCCATGGGGCCGTCTCTCCCGAGGCGGCCCCACTTCTTTGCCCGTGAGGGCGCACGAGACACGAACAGCACAGACGCCAGAAGGAGGCGCGAGATGACGATGGCAACGACGACGATGAGCACGGCTGCGACGGTCACGGGCGACCGCCCCGGACACAGCCTCGAGGAGCTGGTCGACCGCATCTTCGAGGCGCTCCTCGGAGGGACCCCGGAGGCCAAGCAGAGCATCGCCCGCTTCGTCCACGAGGCGCGGCGGCTGAGGCAGCAGGACGACCTCGACGGAGCGCTGGCGGTCCTCGCCGGCGCGGACCTGGTGCAGGCCAGCGAGCAGCAGACCCGCTGGGTCTACGGCGAGTGGATCGGCATCGCCAGGCGGCGCTTCAGCGACCGCGAGGCGGCCGTCTACAGCCCCGGCGCGGGCCGGGCCGCCGTGCTCGCCCCGCACCCCGGCGGGGCGCTGGAGGTGCTGGCCGTCCTGGGGATGCGCTGGGAACCCGGCAAGCTCGTCTCGCGGCGCAGCCTGCGAGGCCTCCGCTCGCTGGCGAAGGGCGGCTCATGATGGTCGCCGCGCAGGTCTCAGTGGACATCGCGGCGCTCAAGGAGCGCCACCCGCTGGGCGACTTCGTGGAGGCGTCGGGCGTCCGGCTGAGCGGCCGGGGCTGCGTCCGCCAGGGCGTCTGTCCCTTCCACGAGGAGGCCGAGGGCAGCTTCACGGTCTACGCCGACAGCGAACGCTTCTACTGCTTCGGCTGCGGCGAGGGCGGCGACGTGCTGGACTTCCTCCGGCGCGCCGAGGGCCTGAGCCTGCCGGAGGCGATCCGCAGGCTCGACGCCTCCCCGCCCACCACCACGCCTGTCCGTCCCGCGGCATCCCGCCGGACGCCGGCCGCGGCTCCCGTGCTGGACCCGCCGCTGCTCACGGCGGCGGCGCGGTACTACGCGAATGAGCTGCGGCGCAGCCGCGAGGCGCGGGACTACCTCGCCTCGCGGGGCATCGGCGTCGAGACGGCAGCACGACTCGGCCTGGGCTTCGCGCCGGGGCGCGGGCTGCGGGAAGCGCTCACGTCCGCCGGCTTCACCGCCGGACGGGTCCGCGAGAGCGGGCTGTTCACGGAGCGCGGCGAGCGCTTCGCCGGGCTGGTGACCGTCCCCGAGATCGCGGGCGGTCGCGTCCGCTGGCTGGCGGGGCGCGCCATCGACCGCGAGCGCTCCCCGCGCTTCCAGGCGCTGCCCGGCCCCAAGCCCGTGCTCGGGCTGGGGCGGCTCGGTCCCGCCCCGCCGTGGGCGGTCGTCGCGGAAGGAATCTTCGACTGGCTCGTCCTGAGCGAGTGGGGACTGCCCGCCTGCGCCGCCCTCGGCACGCAGGGTCTCGAACGGGTGGCCGCCGCCCTGCGCGGCTGCCCGCAGGTCTTCCTCGCCTTCGACAACGACGACGCCGGGCGAGAGGCCGCGGCGGCGCTCGGCTCCCTGCTGGGCCGCCGCACAGCCGTCGTGCATCTCCCCGGGGGCGTCGCCGACGTGGCCGATCTGGCTACGCAACCGCACGGGCGCAGGAACTTCCTGCGCCTGCTTGAACGGGCGGCTCGCGCCGTCCGCTAACCACCCACCCCCCGCGAAGGACACCGGACAGCCCGGCTCGCAACGAGCCGGGCCGCCCCCGCGTGCCCGCCGCACCAACCGCCGACCGAGAGGAGGCGCGATGACCAATGACCGACGGGGCTCCGCCCCGCTCACGGGCCTCCCTCTGGGAGGCCCGCACCAGTCCACCCAGGCAACGCACAACACGAAGGAGAGCGACATGGCAGAGACCACCACCCTCAACGGACGCCGCAACGGCGCGAGCGCCAACGGCGTCCACCCCGAGCCCATCCGAGAGCACGACCTCCAGTGGGAGAGCCTCCCGCCCGCGGTCACCACGAAGCTGGCCGAGCCCCTCGACGAGGGCCTCGTCTCGCACCGCAGGGGGCGCAGGGGCCGCAGCTTCGCCTACCTCGAGGGCCGCACCGCCATCGAGCAGGCCAACCGGGTGTTCGGCCACGGCGGGTGGGGCTACGAGCTCGTCGGCGACGTGAAGCTGCGCGAGGGCGAGAGCGTCGACCCGCAGACGGGCGAGGCGAAGCCCTGGCGCGCCTACGCCGCCACCGTGCGCGTGACGGTTCCCGGCTCGCAGCCGCGCACCGACACCGGCTTCCAGGCCGTCGCCGAGGAGACCGTCGAGGGCCACGAGACCGCGCACAAGGGCGCCGTGACCGACGCGCTCAAGCGGGCGCTGCGGAGTTACGGCGACCAGTTTGGCAACTCGCTCTACGGCGACGGCGCCACGGGCGACCTCGCGCCGTCGCTGCGCAAGACGCTCGTCGACCTCGGCCAGTGCCGCGGCTTCGACGAGGCGACGGTGCGGTCCGCCGTGCGCGAGCGCACCGGCCGGAACCTGGACGATCTGCCGGTGGCGGCCCTCACCCCGCTGGTGGAGGCCGCCGCCCGCAAGCTCCAGCAGGACAACGCGGGCGATGAGCCCCGCACCGAAGAGACACCCAGGGCCGCCTGAGCGGCCGGGAGTCGTCCGAAGGAAGGGAGGTGCCGATCGCAGGTGCCTGAATCACAACGCAATGCAGAGACGCTCCCGTCATGGGAGCGCGAACGGGGCCGTCCTTCGGGGCGGCCCCGCCGTCGTTTCGAACCAGGTGCGGTTTTCCGCCGCACCGCCACGGTGACAACCATCACCAGAAGGAGACTGAACAATGTCACGGACGATCAACCGCGTCGAGCTGCTGGGCCGGGTAGGCACGGAGCCGGACCTCAAGTACAGCCAGAACGGCACCGCCATCTGCCAGCTGAGGCTGGCGACCGACCGCCGCCGCCAGAACGGCGAGACCGAGGCCGACTGGCACTCGGTCGTCTGCTGGGCCAAGCAGGCCGAGGCCGTTGCAGAGTACGTGAAGAAGGGCAACAGGGTGTTCGTCGCGGGCTCGCTCGCGCAGAGCAGCTACGAACGCGAGGACGGCCAGCGCGTCTACCGCACCGAGGTGCACGCGCAGGAGGTCATCTTCCTCGACTCGAACGGCAACGGCGGCCAGCAGGCCGCCAACGAGGCGGAGGCCGCCGAGGTCTTCTAGCCGACCCACCCGGCACACAGACGCCGCCCGCCGCGTGGCGGGCGCACAACGGGGCCGCTCCCTCACGGGGGCGGCCCCGCTCTCGTTCCACCCGATCAGCAACACCACGAAGGAGAACCGAACATGGCACGGGATACCGAACGCGACGCGCTCCCCACCTGGAGCGCGCACACGCTGGTCATGACCCTGTTCGAGGGTCCGGACCACTTCAACGGCCACTGCACCTGCGACCGCTGGTCGTACCGCACCGACGACTGGGACGACCTCGGGGCGAAGTGGGCCTGGCACTACGTCGCCGAGTCCGGCGGACCCGGCCCCGGCGGCCATCCGCTCGCCCGCACGATCGTGAGGCGCGAGCTGGAGCGGCACGACGAGTACGGCGGGGACTGCGCGGGCTGCGGCTACCCCGTCATCAAGGGGCGCACGCACTGCCGCAGCTGCGAGCCGCAGGCCGCGGCCGGCGACGACCACGGCGACAACTGCGAGCGCAACTGCTGCTGGGAGGCCACGGTCGCGCGGCGGCACGCCCGCGACCTCGCCCACCAGCGGGTGGCGTGCCGCAACTGCGGCCTCTGCCTCGACTGCGACGATCCTGCCTCGCCCGACCACGAGGACTGCATCTGCCCGCTCGGGCAGGCCATCCCCGTGGAGGTGGCGGCATGACGGCGGAGCACGAGGACGCCCTGCTGGACGCCCTCCGCCAGAACCTGCACGTGCTGGGCGAACTGGCGGTGCGCTACGAGGTCGAGATCGACCCCGAGCGCGAGGCGGACGCCCCCGCCCTCTGCTCCCCACAGGACGTGCAGCGCCTGCTGGGACCGGAGATGGGGGCGCTCGCCCAGGAGCAGGTGCGGGTGCTGCTGCTCGACCGCCGCAACCGCGTCGTCGGGCAGCGGGTGATCTACCAGGGGAACAGTTACTCGTCGGTGGTTCGCCCCGCCGAGATGCTGCGCCCGGCGGTGGTGGCGGCGGTGCCGCACATCATCGTCGCCCATAACCACCCCAGCTCCGACCCCACGCCCAGCCCCCAGGACGTGAAGGTCACGAAGGATCTGGCCGAGGCGGCCGCGCTGCTCGGCGTCGAGCTGCTCGACCACGTCGTCATCGGCGGCCACGAGGCCGTCAGCCTCAAGGACCGCGGCCTCTTCTAGCGCCGCGTCCCTCCCCGACCGGGCGGCCCGCCGCCGTCCGGCCCGCACGCGGGGCGTCGCCCCGCGCCTCAGTCCATCAGCCCCGGAGCATTCGAGAGGAGACAGTCATGCTCGACGCCTACCAGGAGATCACCGACCGCATCATCGCCGCGCTGGAGCGCGGCGCCGTGCCGGGGCCTCAAGCTGCCGCCCCTGACGGGCGACGGCGAGGGGCCGGAGCCGCTGGAGCGGGCGGAGGCGATCGTCGGCGGTTACGCGGGCGGCCCCACCGTTCACCACGACGCGGACGGGGCCTACTACCTGCCCTCGAAGGACGAGGTGCACCTGCCGCCGCGCGACGCCTTCGGGGACGCGCACGCCTACTACGCGACGCTCTTCCACGAGCTCGCCCACTCGACCGGCCACCCGAGCCGGTTGGCGCGCGAGGGCTACGAGACGGCCGCCCGCTTCGGCTCGGAGCGCTACTCGCGCGAGGAGCTGGTGGCGGAGTTCGCGGCGGCCTTCCTCGGCAGCGAGGCGGGCATCGACCCCTCGCGCGTCGAGCAGTCCGCCTCGTACATCGCCTCCTGGCTCAAGGCGCTGGAGGACGACCGCCGTCTCGCGGTGGTGGCCGCCGGGCAGGCGCAGCGGGCAGCCGACCACGTGCTCGGGCGCAGCGCCCACATCGAGCAGGAGGCGGCCTGACCCGACCTCCCCGACCGGACGGCTCACGCCGCCCGGCCTCACGCGGGCCAACGCCCGCGCACCCACCCATCCCCTACTGGAAGGAGAACAGCCCATGCTCGCGGCCGACGCTGCCATCAACCCGGACGACCTGTTCACGATCAGCGCGGGAGGGTTCTCGGCAACCGCCGACGCCTTCGCGCGCGATCCCGACTCGGAGGGACTCTGGTTCCTCTCCATGGTCGGCGCCCAGTCCGCCCTCAAGGCGATCTGGGCCGCCCTCCTCAAGCGACCGCCGGAGAGCGCCCACCTGCTCGCCGGCGCGGACGGCCTCGCCCTCTCGGGCGGCTTCCACCGCTGCGAGGTCCCGCACGAGACGATCGGCACGTGGACGACGAAGATCGCCCGCCTCCCGGTGAGCGGGGGCTGGCATGCCATGGTGTACACCCGCATGGCGGAGTACGCCTTCGAGCGGGACGCCTTCCTGCTGCTCGCCCCCGGCGAGGCGGAGGCGCCCGCCCTGCACCACCGCTTCCTCGACCGCCGCAGCCCCCTGCCCCTGCACCGCAGCTGGGCGGAGTGGCTGTGGCGGCGGGGCCTGGCGAAGGGCGAGATCTCACCCCTGCAGTCGGCTGGCGTCCACGCCTGGCGCTGCACCCCCGACGCCGAGGCGCTGCGCGAGGACCTCTCCGTGGCCGTCGGCTCGGGACTGCTCACGCTGCCGCCGGAGGGCGCGCAGCCCATCAACACCAACGGAACGAAAGGAGACATGAGATGAGACTGGCCGCACAGGCGAAGGCTGGCTTCTACCCGACGCCGCCGCGCGTCGTGGAGATGGTCGCGAGCCTCATGCAGGCTCGCACGGTCACCTGGGGCGAGACCACGCTGCGCATCCTCGACCCCTGCTGCGGGGCCGGGGACGCGCTCGCGCAGCTCGCCGCCGCCATCGAGCGCCCCGACGGGGCCGCGGTGGAAACCTACGGCGTGGAGCTCCACGCCGGGCGCGCACGCGAGGCGGAGGACCGGCTCGACCACGCCCTCGGCACGGACCTCTTCCAGACCGCGATCGCCAACGGGGCCTTCGGGATGCTGTTCCTGAACCCGCCCTACGACGATGACGCGGCGGACGACGAGAAGCGCACGGAGCAGGCGTTCCTGCGCCAGACGACGCGCTACCTCTGCGAAGGCGGGCTGCTGGTCTTCGTCGTGCCGCTGCGGCGGCTGGCGGAGTCGGCGCGCTACCTCGCCTCCCACTACCGGAGCCTGCGCGTCTGGGCCTTCCCGGACCCCGAGCGCGAAGCCTTC
Source organism: Dehalococcoidia bacterium (assembly GCA_965208885.1). Lineage (GTDB taxonomy): Bacteria > Chloroflexota > Dehalococcoidia > UBA2979 > UBA2979 > VXMT01. The sequence continues at coordinate 27,721 of CBDBPS010000001.1, read as the reverse complement.
GGCCAGGTGGTCGTCACCGGCATCCGCAAGGCGGAGGTGCAGTACGACCAGTACGCCGCCGTGGCGCTGCAGGAGGCGATCGAGGGCAACCTCGACGAGCTGCGCCCGCAGCGCTACCCGGTCTACAACGCCCCGGCGACGGCGGACGGCGAGGTGCTCTTCGCCACCCGCACGGTCGACCCCGTGGCGGCCGCTGCGGAAGCACGGCGCTCCGGACTCTGGGTCAGCACGACCGTCACGGACGCGCTCTGGCCGACCGAGGATGCTCGCACGCGGCCGCTGATGCCGCTGCGGCGCGGGCACCTCGCGATGCTGGTGGCGGCCGGGTTCCTCGACAACCTCCAGTTGGAGGGCGACGGGGGACGCATCCTCGTCAAGGGCAGAACCTCGAAAGAGATGCACCTGGTCGAGGCGACGCGCGAGAAGGAGACCTACCGCGAGCGGCTGCGCACCACCGTCGTCGCGCTCGACCTCGACCTCGGCGAGATTACGGACATCGCCGCATAGACGGCTCGCCTGAGCCGCAACACGAGGCCCCGCCGGACCACCCTGGCATCGGCGAGGCCTCGCGAAGGGGGTGACGGCCGCCAGGCGACCGTCCCCCGCAACGCTACACGAGAAAGGAACGGAACCACATGGACCTGGCAGGATTCATCGACACCTACCGCGACGCCATCGCCCAACGGGTGGTGGAGTCCTACCCGCCCCGCTACCGGCCCTCCGACATGGAGAGGCCCCTCCCCCGCCTGCTGCGCACCCCCCTCGGCGCGCAGGCCGACGCCATCCGCGGCGCGGCGCTCTCGCTCGCGGCGCAGCGCGGCACGACCGTCGTCGGCGAGATGGGCACGGGCAAGACGTTCATCGCCGCCTCGGCGGCCTACATGGCCGGCTTCAAGCGGGTGCTGGTCATCTGCCCGCCGCACCTGACCCGCAAGTGGAAGCGCGAGGTCGAGGAGACGGTGCCCGGCGCCCGCGCCGTCATCGTCGCCTCGATCACCGACCTGGAGCGGCTGCGCGCCGTCACCGCCCCCGGACCGCTCTTCGCGATCATGTCGCGCGAGCGAGCCAAGCTCTCCTACCGCTGGCAGCCCGCCGTGGTGCAGCGCTGGGCCACCAGCGGCGGCAGGCTCGTGCGCGACGAGGAGACGGGCGAGCCCTTCCGGGTGCCCTGCTGCCCCGACTGCCACGAGCAGGTCGTCGACAAGGACGGGGTGCCGCTTACGGGCCGCGACCTCGCCCGCCGCAAGCGCCGGTGCGCGGAGTGCGACTCCGCGCTCTGGCAGGCCGACAGGTCCGGCCCGAAGCGCTACCCGCTCAGCGACTACGTGAAGCACCGCCTGCGGGGCTTCTTCGACCTGCTGATAGGCGACGAGGTTCATGAGTTCAAGGCAAGAGGCTCCGCCCAGGGCATCGCCGCAGGCGTCCTCGCCGACGCCTGCGGCAAGTCGCTCAGCCTCTCCGGCACGCTGATGGGGGGCTACTCCTCGACGCTCTTCCACCTGCTCTACCGGTTCAGCCCGGAGATCAGGGAGGAGTTCGGACGCTCCGAGGAAAGCCGCTGGGTCGAGCGCTACGGCTTCGTCGAGCACACGATCGGGCGTGACGACCCGGACTCCTTCGAGGACGGGCGCACCAGCAGGCGCAAGCGCTACCGCAAGGTCGTGCGCGAGCGCCCGGGGCTCGCACCGGCTGCGTTGTTCCACCTCATCGGCAACAGCGTCTTCCTGCGTCTGTCTGATGTGGCCGCCGGGCTCCCACCCTACGAGGAGCGCGTGCTGCTCTCCTCGATGGACGCGGAGCCAGACGCGAACGGGCTCTCGCAGCGCTCAGGCTACGACGAGCTATACGGGACGCTGCGCGCGACGCTCGCCGACGCGCTCTCGAAGGGTTCCAGGCGGCTGCTCGCCACCTACCTGCAGACGCTGCTGGCCTACCCGGACGGCTGCACGCAGGGCGAGACGGTATTCGACCCGGAGTCGGAGGAGCTGCTCGTGCAGGTCCCGCCGCTCCCCGAGGACCGGCTCTACCCGAAGGAGCGCGCGCTCGTCGACCTCGTTGCCGCCGAGCGGCTTCAGGGCCGCCGGGTGCTGGTCTACGCCACCCACACGGGCACGCGCGACATCACCGGGCGCATGGAGGACTTCCTCTCCTGCCACGGCTTCAAGGTCGCGGTGATGAAGGCCGACGCAGTTCCGCCTGAGCGCCGCGAGGCGTGGGTGGCGAAGCGCGTCGAGGAGGGCGTCGACGTGCTCGTCTGCCACCCGCAACTCGTGCAGACGGGGCTGGACCTGGTGGAGTTCCCGACGGTCTGCTGGTTCGAGACGCATTACAGCGTCTACACGATGCGGCAGGCCTCGCGGCGCTCCTGGCGCATCGGCCAGACCGAGCCCGTGCAGGTCGTCTTCATGGCCTACCGGAACACCCTGCAAGCGGACGCGCTCCAGCTCGTGGCGAAGAAGCTGCAAAGCTCGCTCGCGGTGGAGGGTGAGCTGCCCGAGGACGGCCTCGCCGCCTTCGGGGACGACGGCGACGACCTGATGCTGGCGCTCGCCCGCAAGATCGTCGCGGGCGAGGAGGACGTGGGCTCGGTCGAGTCGGTCTTCGAGCAGGCGCGGCAGGTCGCGGCCGAGGCCGAGGCGCTGCTCGTCGACGAGGGCTGGCACGCGCCGGAGCCCGAGCCGGTGGCCGTCGAGGCCGGGGGCGTTACGGTCGCAAGCGACGACCGCGAGGAGGCCCGCGAGCCGCAGCGCTCGCTCTTCTCGTGGGCGGAGTTCATGGCGCAGGAGTCGCCGGAGTCGAAGCGCCCCCGGCGGCGCGAGGCGCCCACGCTCTCCCTGTTCGAGTGGGCGCTGGAGCGGGAACAGGAGGGCGCGCTCGCGGGCGCGCCCCGTTAGACGGACGCGCGGGGGATTTCGCCGATGGCGGTGTCCCCCGCACCGTCCCATATGTGGGGTCTACCGACTTTCGTCGTGTCCAGTGTGTGCGGCAGCGACCGCCGTCAGTACATGATGAGATGCGTGGGAACCAGGCGCTGCGAGGTCGGATCCACGGCCAGCCCCAGCCCCTCCAGCGAATAGGCTCCTAGCAGCGGTGGGGAGTCGTCTTCTCCGAAGGCCACGACGGTCACCTCGCTGCTACCGTTGATCGTGATCCAGGCTCGTCCGACGTCCATGTCGATTCGTCGTCCGTCGGCCAGCAGGGCATGCGTCCGAGCCGGAGTCCGCCGTCGTCGAGGCGGAGCCCATCGCCGCCGGTGCGGGCGCGGACGAGCCCCCGCGACAGCGCTCCTGAGCGGCAGCGCACGCTGTTCTCATGGGCGGAGTTCATGGCCGGGGAGCAGGAAGACCCCCCGAAGCGCCGGCGACACGAAGCTCCTACGTTGTCCCTCTTCGAGTGGGCCCTGGAGAAGGAGCAAGAGGGCTCGCTCGCTGGAGCAGCCCAGTAGACGGAAGGCGGGGGGCATCGCCGAGATCGGCGGTGCCCCCCGCGCCCGTCCATGTGTGCGGGCTCTTCGTGATCCCTGCGGCCGGTCACGCAGCCGCGGGGCAGGCTTCTTCTACCCGATGATCGTGAACAGGTCGCCGAAGACTTGCACCCACTCGCTGAAGGCGAGGTTCGTGGTGACGGTCGTCGAGCGGCGCTCGTAGCGGTCGGCGAGGAGGTTGAAGAGGAGTTCGCCGCCGGTGCGATCGAAGGGCACGAAGCCGAGTTCGTCGACGATCAGCAGTGCCACGCGCTGGTGGGCGGTGGCTCGGGCGGGTGCTGCGTGGCTGGCTGGGGTACTACGTGGTCCCGACGAGTATCCGTTCGCTACAGCGGTCCGTGCTTGATGTGATGCGGCTGTGGCTGCGCACCCTCCGCCGGAGGTCGCAGCGGGACCGCTTCACGTGGGAGCGCCTTGCCGCTCTCTGCCAGGCGGCTGTGGCTCCGTGTCTCCATCCTCACCTGTGGCCTGCGGAGCGATTTGCCGTTACCCACTCAAGGTAGGAGCCAGATGCGTTAGCGCGCCCGGCCGGATCTGTGCGGGGGGTGCCGGGCAACCGGCATCCCTACCGCGAACTCGTCGACACGGACCGGCCACTGCTACGCTCTTTGTCGGCTTGGGACGAGTGGCTCGGCTTGATCATCGTCTGGTGATCTTCGGTCCGACGTAGGTGATGTAGAGTGGCTCGCGCGCGCGCACGGGCCATGAGAAGTGAATTCGCAACTGCTGCGTCCTGACCTTGCCGTGCCAAGGACAGAACAGGGGCTCGCCTCGGCGGGTCGGATGGCGGAATGTCAGCTGGGAGCGAAAGTCGTTCTTCTCAGTATCGGATGAGTCAGAGAACAGGGCGTTGTCCCCGGTGAAGTACTCCTCGTAGATACGATTGCCAGCTGCGGTACGCCGACCGTCGTCGTCGAAACAATCCTTGAATTTGTGCAGGATGCCGAGTAACGCGATGATCCGCCTGGCCGCTCCCGCGCTGAATGGATGCCCGCGAAGCGGTTCGAATGCTTCCGCCGTGAAGTCTAGTCCTGGATAGCGGCGAGTGACCTCAGTCTCCAGCTCAGCCCAGGACTGCGTGGGTAGTGGAGCGGCTTCGAGGGCCCGTTGCAGGCTTTCCACCGTCCAGAAGTTCTCGACCGAAGTCGCCTGATCGATTCCGTTACTTCGCCAATCGACTGGCAGCGGTGAGGACAACCAGTTCGATGGTTCCATGCTCACCAGGCCAGATGACCTGCCGTGCAGGGCAGCATGAGCTGCCTCGCCAACGGCTGTCCCGGTGACGAGCTCGCCACGACATTCCATCCAGTCGTTCTCGCTGTGCTCACGGGAGTCATCCCAGAAAGGTCCGGTGCGCGTGAGCCATAGTTGGACGGCGCTGCGCTCGTCCTTCTGGAGGAACTGAATGACCTCCGGCATCCTGCGGTCGCGGGTCACGAGGGCGTTGGACACGTTCCGGTGACATTGCAGTTCACGACCATGACGGCGTCCCGCCGTCCGAATGGCCATGATTCGACCGATCGCGCGGCGGAACCCGTGAATGTCGAACTGACCGTGCAGAGACGCATCATTGAAGAACAGTTCCATGTCAATCTTCGGACCAGCCAGCAAAGTAGCTGGAGTCCTTGTCGGACTGGTCGAAGAATCCTGACGGCCAATCGTCGATGTTTCCCGAGTCGTCCATGGTCGGGGCTAGCACACTCGGCTCGTCGTCAGAGCGCGGTCTGAAGAAGTGAATAGCAACCTGCTCACCGCTGAGGACCGCTGCCTTCACAGACCGGCGCACTCCATTCAGTACATGATCGCTATGGGTCTCGACGACGACCTGCACACCAGCTCGCGCGACATCGGCGAGCATCCGGCCGATCAGCGACTGGGCGCCAGGGTGAAGGTGCACCTCCGGGTTCTCGATGAGGATGACGTCACCCCTGCGGGCAGCCAGGACGGCCACCACGATCGGGAGGGTCTGGGTGAGGCCAAATCCTGTGTGCATAGGCCTATGGAATTCCTCTGCGTCAGAAGTTCGTAACCCGAGCGTCACTCCGTTCGCCCTCGCTGTTTGCTGGAGATCCAGCGTGCATCCCGGGAACAGGGTGCGCATCCTTGCCTCTACCTGTCGCAGAAGGGTCGGGGGCGCCGTTGGAAGAACGAGCTCGTCGCGAGTTGCGGCATCCCTGGCCCAGTGCAGCATGCTCACGGCATGCTCGCCCCGAGGGCCGACGGTTCGAACCGTAAAGGGGTCTTTGAGTTCATAGGTGTCTTGAGGCGCCATCCGCTCGGCGGTGATGTAGGTCAAGTCACGCAGCTTCTCCGTGAGTGCTGCCACGCCGGTTGCCTCTTCCGGTGGGACCAGGTACCGCAGTTGTTCCGGCGCGTGAGTCTCCCGGCCATTCACGGAGACGGTTCGCACCCCCATCGACATATCACGTCGGTCGCCGCCAAGGGTCCAGACGCACGTGTTGTCCTCGTCGCTCACGGCAACGGCGAAGCTGTCTCTGCCGAAGACCTCATCCACGACATCGGGCATTGTGCCCAGGCGTACGCCAGAGCCGTTGAGCGCCACTCGGGTGGACCATTCGTGCTCACTCATCGTCTGGTGCAGAAGCACGAGCGATTGAAGGACAGAGGACTTGCCGGACGCGTTCAGCCCGGTCAGCAAGGTCAGTGGCGCAAGTGGCAACCGCAGCAGCTCGAAGCACTTGAACAGCCGCAACTCAATCTGGGTGAGCACCGAGCACATCCTGCAGTATTCCGTGCGCCATCTCGAAGCGCCGTCTGACTTGCTTCACGCTACTCGTGCCGTAGGTGATGGCATTCTCGAAGTCCGGATCCTGCAGCAGTCCAAAAAATGCCGCCCTGATATCGCTCCGGTTCTCCTCAATCGTATCGCTGGGGTATCGTGAGAGCCCTGTTGACATGACGTCCCAGAGTGAAGCGTTGATCACGCTCCTCCGTTGGTTCTCACCCGGCTCATGCTTCCTGAAAGCATGTCGGCCGAACAACCCCTGGTTGTTCTTCAAGCTATTCGACAGGAGTGCGGACAAGTCATCGAGCATGTCAGGCTGTTCATTCATCTTCTGCAGAGACATGGCGAGAAAGGCATCCATGTCATCCCGGTACGTTTCTAGGCTCAGGACCTCGAAGGCGCAGAAGCGATTGACGAACTCGCGGTCTCTCATCACAGACGGTCTCAGGCTCCCACCCGTTACCTCTACGAAGAGGGGCTTCTCTGCTTCCTTACGAAGAAAGCGTGTAGCCGGTCCCATGTACAAACAGTTCCTCATCTGCTGCCGCGTCAGCGGAACGCCGCTGTTGACGCGATCGAAGATGTCGAGCCTAGCCTGCTCCGGGACCTTCGCGTCAATGATGTAAAGGATGAGGTTGCAGTCCTCTACTCTGTTCTGCAGCTTCGGGGCGAGATCTTCGAACCGCTTGCCGTGCAGGTCTTGCTGGTCTGGAAGCACGAGTCTGAGCTGGTTCGTGACGAAGCGCTCGAACGTCGATAGCCGCTGCAGGCCATCGACAACGATCATGCGCCCCTGATCGTCCTCCGCCAGGTAGAACACGGGTAGGGGTATGCGCATAAGCACGGACTCGATGAGCTTGCTCTGCTTGGGCACGTCCCAGATGAAGTCGCGCTGGAAGTCCGGGTCCATGACGAACTGGCCCTGCTCGATTCGCCGCAGGACATCGTGGACGGTTCGAGGCTCGCTGCGGATCAAGACGGTGTCGATGGGGTAATCACCCCACGATGAGGGATCTTCTTCCCCCAAGCCCTCGATTTCGTCAGCCAGCGTTGCGGTCGTGGACGTTGTCATCGGCCCTCAATGCGTTCAGGCAACCCGACTTCTGCGGACGCAAACCGTTCGCTCGTCGCGAACGCCGCACGGTACGGCTGCTCCGTGCAGTATAGGCGATGGGCTGAGCAGTGAGCGGACCTACGAGAGAACCCAGCACGCGTTCGACGACCGCGGCGATGCGCCGCGACTGCATCCCGAAGTCGATCCGAAGGCCGCGTGGCGACCGCGGCGAGGTGGGCGTGATCCGCCTCCACTGCATCGTCCCGCGCTGCTAACCTTGGCCCAGCCAATCTCGCGCCTGCTACCGGAGGCCCCCGTGCCAGCGACGTTCGGCGATGTCTACCAGAAGCTGTGCGAGCGCTACCCCGATCCCAGGGAGCGGGGCCGGCAGTTCGAGCCGCTGGTGGCGCAGGTGCTCCGCACGGACAAGCAGTACACCGACCGCTTCGCCGAGGTCTGGCGCTGGCCGGAGTGGCCAGGCAGGCGCAGCGGCGACATCGGCGTCGATATCGTCGCTCGGCGGCACGACGGTGGTCTGACCGCTATCCAGTGCAAGTGCTATGACCCGGCGAGCACGCTCTACGAGCAGGACCTCGCCACCTTCCTCGCAAACACCAACGCCGACTTCGACGAGCGCGTGATCGTCAGCACTACCTCCAACTGGAGCAGGAACCTGCTCGCGCTCATCTCGAATCAGCGACCGCCGGTGCAGCGAGTCAACCTCTTCGGACTAGAAGAGACCGCGATCGATTGGGACGCCTACCTCGAGGACGAGGCGGCGCCGCTGAAGCCGCGGGCCCGCAAGGAGGTGCGACCGCACCAGCGTCAGGCCCTCGGCGACGTGCTCTCCGGCCTTGAGGAGCACGACCGCGGCAAGCTGATCATGGCCTGCGGGACCGGCAAGACCTTCACGGCGCTGCGCATCGCGGAGGAGGTCGCCGGCCCCGGCGGGCGTGTGCTGTTCGCCGCGCCCTCGATCTCGCTCGTCGCCCAGGCGCTGCGGGAGTGGGCGGCCGACTCCGGGACGCCGATCCGGGCCTTCGCCGTCTGCTCAGACCAGAAGGTCGGCACCAGGGACGGTGACGGCGCGCAGACGTATGACCTGCCGATACCGGCGACGACCGATGCCGGGCGGCTTGCAGAGGCGGCCGCGAAGGATGCGCCCGATCGGCTGACGGTCGTCTTCAGCACATATCAGTCGATGGACGTGATCCGGGAGGCGCAGGACGCCGGCATGCCGGCGTTCGACATCGCCGTCTGCGACGAGGCCCACCGCACGACCGGGTACGCCCTCAAGGACGAAGAGCGTTCGAGCTTCCTCATGGTTCACGACGCAGCGGCGGTCCGCGCTCACAAGCGGCTCTACATGACCGCTACCCCCCGCCTGTACAGCCCGGCGGCGAAGAAGAAGGCCGAGGCGGCGGACGCCTATGTCGCCACGATGGACGACGAGGAAACCTACGGCCCGGAGCTGCACCGGCTCAACTTCGCGGACTCGGTCGAGCGGGACCTGCTGAGCGACTACAAGGTCGCCATCCTCGTGATAAGCGAAGAGCAAGTCGCGCGGGAGTACCAGGTCGAACTCGCCGACAGCGAGGGGCTCAAGGTGGGGGACGTGGGCCGCGTTGTCGGCTGCCTGAACGGACTGGCCAAGCTCGACCCCGGGCAAACCCAGTTCGTGAACGACCCGAGGCCGATGCACCGCGCAGTCGCGTTCTCGAACACGATCAAGGATTCACGACACTTCGTGGACCTTGTGGAGGTGCTGCAGGACGACGAGGGCCGGGAGCAACGCGGGATCCAGGTCGAGGCGCACCACGTCGACGGTAAGAGTGGTGTGCTGGTCCGCGCCGAGCGCCTAGCGTGGCTGGGCTCCGAGACGATGGTCATGGAAGGGCAGTGCCATGTCCTCTCCAACGCGCGCTGCCTGACCGAAGGCATCGACGTGCCAGCGCTGGACGCGGTGCTATTCCTACAGCCGCGGAAGTCGCAGATCGATGTAGTGCAGGCCGTGGGGCGGGTGATGCGCAAGGCCCAGGGCAAGCAGTACGGCTACATCATCCTCCCGGTCGTCGTCCCCGCCGGCGACGACCCATCCTCCGCGCTCGACAGGAATGCCGCATACGCACATGTCTGGGAAGTCCTGCAGGCGCTGCGCTCGCACGACGAGCGCTTCGACGCCTGGGTAAACAAGCTCGACCTCAACCGCGACAGGGACGGCGGCCCCGTGTCGGTGATTGGGGTGGGCCGGCGAGCAGGGGCCGAAGACGATGAGCCGGACGGTGCGCACGTCACGGAGGAGACGACGCAATACGTTCTCACCGGGCTGGACGAGCGCATCGATCAGTGGCGTGACGCGATCTACGCAAAGATCGTGGAGCGATGCGGCGAGCGCCGGTACTGGGAGCAGTGGGCGGAGTCAGTGAGCGACATTGCGCGGCGCCACCACACCCGCATCCGTGCCCTCATCGAGGCGCCAGACGCCGGCGTGGCGGAGCGCTTCGACGAGTTCGTCGCGGCGCTGCGGAACAACCTCAACGACTCGATCACCGACGACGATGCAGCCGGCATGCTCAGCCAGCACCTGATTACGAAGCCCGTGTTCGACGCGTTGTTCGGCAACTCGGAGTTCACCAACCTCAATCCAGTTAGCCAGGTCATGCAGGGCGTCCTCTCGGAGCTTGAGGACAAGGGACTCGAGTCCGAGACGGAGGAACTGGAGGGCTTCTACGCCAGCGTCCGCCGCCGTGTCGAGGACATCGACAACGCCGAGGGCCGCCAACGCGTTGCCATCGAGCTGTACGACAACTTCTTCCGCAAGGCGTTCCCGCGTGACGCCGAACGGCTCGGCATCGTCTACACGCCCGTAGAGATCGTAGACTTCATCATCCGCTCCGTCGCCGACCTCCTGCGCGAGCACTTCGGCGCATCGCTCGGCGACGAAGGCGTGCACATCCTCGACCCGTTCACAGGAACGGGGACCTTCATCGTGCGGACCATTCAGTCCGGCCTGATCGGAGCTGACGAGCTGCGGCACAAGTACCAGCACGAAATGCACGCCAACGAGATCCTGCTGCTTGCCTACTACATCGCCGGCGTCAACATCGAGAGCGCGTACCGTGAGGCGCTGGCGGATGCCGGGCGCGAGGATACCTACGAGCCGTTCGACGGGATTGTCCTGACGGACACCTTCCAGTTGTCCGAAGAAGACGACCTGATGGACGAGATGTTCTTCCCGCGCAACAACGCCCGGGCGGAGCGGCAACGCGACCTCGACATCCGGGTGATCCTCGGGAACCCACCATGGTCGCGCCTGCAGCGAGCACAGAGTGACCTGAATCCGAACCAGCCGTATCCCACCCTGGATGCAGCGGTTGAAGCCATTTACGCGGGACCATCACGCGCCGGATCGAAGGCGCCGCTGTACGACCCCTACGTCCGTGGCATCCGCTGGGCCTCGAACCGCGTACTGGACTCCAAGGACGGCGGCATCGTCGCCTTTGTGACCAACGGGAGCTTCATCGACGCGGCCAGCTTTGACGGGTTCCGCAAGGCGGCGGCGAAGGAGTTCCACGAGGTCTGGGTCTACAACCTGCGCGGGAATACTCGCGGCTCCGGTGAGACCGTCCGGCGCGAGGGCGGGAAGGTATTCGGGCAGGGGAGTAGGGCAACCGTCGCCATACTGCTGCTCGTGAAGCGACCCGGGCCAGTGCCGGAGCGCGGAGCTGTCATCCGCTACCGGGACATCGGCGATTACCTCACGCAGGAGCGGAAGCTGGCGATCGTCGAGGAGTCACAACTCGCCGAGATCGAGTGGAGCGAGATCGCGCCCAACGAGGCGGGTGACTGGATCAACCAGCGGAGCGAGCGATTCGCCGCGCTGCGGCCCTTAGTGGTCATCAGCAGCCAGCCACCGGGCCGGACCCCGCTGTTCGGCTTTTCGACGCTCGGGGTGCTCAGTGCCCGCGACGCCTGGGTGTTCAGCTCGTCGTCGTCCGGCCTGAAGGAGAATGTCGACCGGACGGCAGCGTTCTTCAATGAGCAGGTGTCTGGTTTTTCGCCGCCTGCGGGACCTGCCGCACAGCGCCTACGGGCCGCGAGAGCCTATGCAAAGAGGGAGGACACCAGCTTCCGGTGGGATGCCGGTTCCGAAGAGAGACTGAGTCGGAGCGAAGAGATCACGATTCGACCCGGCGACTACCGGCGCGCGCTTTACCGGCCGTTCTTCCGGCAACACCTCTACATGGATCGTGCACTCAATGCCCGCACCTACCAGATGCCTCGAGCGTTCCCTGCCGGAGTCGAACGCGTCCCAGGGATAGCGATCACCGCCAAGCGCGTCGATGAGAGCTTTGGAGTCCTCGCGGTAGATACGATCCCCGACTACCACCTGAGCGGTGCGGGAACAGACACGCAGTTCCTGCCGCGCTACGTATTCGAGAGGTCGGCTCGGTCGGAGAGTCAGGGCGAACTGCTACCGGACGCTCAGAATGAACGCCGCGACAACATCAACGCCGAAGCCCTCGCGGAGTACCAAGCCCGCCTTGGCGAGGACATAGTGGCAGACGATGTCTTCGCCTACATCTACGGCGTCCTGCACTCGCACGAGTACCGAGCGGAATACGCGACCGATCTCGACCGACTGCTCGCCCGCATCCCGGACCCGGCTGACCGAGTAACCTTTGATGCCTTCACTGCCGCGGGGCAGCGGCTACTCGATCTCCACATCGGCTACGAAGATGTCGAGCCGTACCCGCTCGACGAGCTGGTCGCGAGGGGCGCGCCGCCCGAGCCGGAGCGCTACAGGGTCGAGAAGATGCGCTGGGGCGGCTCTGGCCGTGATCCTGACCGCTCGCGCATCGTCTACAACGATTGGATCACCCTCACCGGGATACCCGATGAGGCACAGCAGTACGTGGTCGGTCGGCGCTCGGCCCTGGAGTGGCTAATCGACCGCTATCAGGTCAAGACCGACAAGGCGTCGGGTATCGTCAATGACGTGAACGACTGGGGGCGCGAACGCGGGGATCCCCGCTACATCCTCGACCTCGTCAAGCGGATCGTGACCGTCAGCGTCGAGACGATACGCATCGTCCGTGGCCTACCCGAGTTGCGGGAGGCAGACTAACCGAGAGGAAGTGCGGAACATGCAGAAGGTACTCCATCAGAAGGCGACTGTACGTCCAGGCGGCAAGCTCGAGATCGTCAGCCGGGAGTTGGAGGCCGGCCAGATTGTCGACGTCGTCGTGCTGCACGAGTCCAGTGCCAAGGGCGGGCGCTCCATCATGGAGATCCTCAACAGCGGTCCCGACCATCGCCTGTTCCAGACGGCCGAGGAGGTCAAGGTGTATCTGGACGGAGAGAAGGCGTCGTGGGATCGCTGACCCTTCCGACCGATGGCTTGGTCTACCTCGATGCGAATGGTCTTATCTATAGCGTCGAGCGGGTGGAGCCGTACCGCACGCTCTTGGAGCCGCTGTGGCAGGCAGCCCAGGATGGCGCGGTCACGATCGTCAGCAGCCCGATCCTGATTGTAGAAGCGCTGGTGAAGCCGCTGCGCGACGGCAATACCGAGATCGAGATGCAGTACCGCGAGCTCTTCGAAGCCAACGCGGTGCGCTTCCTCGACGCTTCCTTTCCGGTGTTCGAAGACGCAGCCCGCTTGCGTGCCGTCGCGCGATTGACGACGCCCGATGCGATCCACGCGGCGACGGCGCTTCGGGCTGGCTGCTCGCTTTTCGTCACAAACGATGCGGATTTCCGCCGCGTCGTGAACCTCTCCGTTACCATCTTGGACGACCTCCTCTAAGCCCCAGGGGCGGGATCCTCGGCGACTCCCGGACAGTCGTCTGGACGGAGGTGGAGGTCTCGGTTTTCCAATCCACACCAAACGATGCGCTACTCGTGGGCCGTGAACCTGCCGGCTGGCCGCTGACCCCTGTCATCGCCCTCCATTCGCCAGATTGCCCAAGCGGCTGTAGGGGAACTTTCGCATGCCCGATCGGCTACTCGGCGTCGCCGACAAGCGCCTACAGTGCAGCTCATGCCCCGCAACAAAGGGAACGGGGCGGGCCGGAGCCCACCCCGCAACGTGGTGCATATCGCCTTGCGGCTCAGCTTGTTGTTAGCGCCCGTAGGCACCGCCAACCATTCCCGACGGCGAGGCTATACTGGGCCGCCCCGCACGTCAAAGTGCTGATCGGCAGAGGGTGGGCGGATGTTGCGACTTGGGCTCGACCTGGGCACGAACAGCATTGGCTGGGCGCTTTATCGCCTCGCCGAGGACGGCGAGCCCGAAGCGGTCGTCGATGGCGGCGTGCTGATCCACCCCGACGGGCGCAACCCGCGGAACCGCGCGTCGAACGCTGCCGACCGCCGCATCAAGCGCGGCCCGCGGCGCAACCGCGACCGGATGTTGCGCCGCCGCCGCCGCGTCGCTCAGCTACTGCATGGGCTCGGGTTGCTCCCGAGCGGCGAGGGGGAGCGCACGGCGTCGCGGAGCCTCGACCCGCTACAACTCCGTGCCGAGGCGCTCGACCGCCCGCTCACACCGCACGACCTGGGCCGTGTGCTGTTGTCGTTCGCCGGTCGCCGAGGCTTCAAGAGCAACCGCAAGACCGACGGCCGCGAGGGGGGTGCCATCCGCAAGGAGACAGGTGAACTGCGTCGACGTATGGAGCAGGCCGAGCGTGACGCCCAGCGCGAAGGGCAACACGCGGCCCGCACGCTTGGCGAGTTCCTGTGGCGCCGGCGCAATCGCGGCGAGACTATCCGGGCCCGCCCGACAGGGAACAGGGAGCGCCCCTACGCCGGCCTCTACCCGGATCGCGCGATGATCGAAGACGAACTCGACGCCATCCGTGGCGCACAGGCGGAGCATCATCCACGGATCGCGGACGAGGACTGGGACGAGATCATCGGCGTGTTGCTCCACCAGCGCAGGTTGAGGCCTGTCGAGCGCGGCAAGTGCACGCTGTTGCCGGATGAGCCGCGTGCCTTCCGCGCGTACCCGCTGTTCCAGCGTTTCCGCATCCGGCAGGAGGTGCGGAACCTGGAGGTCGAGACGCCCGGCGACCCCTCCCGCCCGCTCGGTGACCAGGAGCGCGAGCGGCTCGTTGCCAAGCTGCTCGACAGCAGGGAGTTCAAGCTCGATCACGTCGCGGCGTTCCTTGGCCTCCCGGATGGCACGCGCGTCAACCTGCGCTCCACCGCGCGCGACAAGATCGATGGCGATCTGACCGCAGCCGTGCTGCGCGCGAAGAAGTGCTTCGGGCGGACCAGCTGGGCTAGGCTCAGCCTCGACCGGCAACAAGAGCTCGTTGAGCGCCTGATCGAGGACGAGGACCACGAGCGGCTCGTGGACTGGCTGCGGGACGAGCACCGGCTGAGCGAGGACGCCGCCGAGGCGGCCTCCTCGACGCGCCTGCCGCAAGGCACAGGCAACCTCTCGAAGGCCGCGATCGAGCGACTGCTTCCACACATGAGCGCTGGTCAGCGCTACGACGAGGCAGTGGAGGGGGCCGGGCTCGGCCACCACTCGGACATGCGCGGCGACGGGAAGGCGACGCGTCTGCCCTACTACGGCGAGGTGTTGCAGCGCGCCGTGGTGGGCGGCGGGAAGACGGATGGCAACGACACGGAGCGCTGGGGCCATATTGCCAATCCGACCGTGCATATCGCGCTCGGCCAAGTGCGGCGGCTCTTCAACGCCATCGCCGAGGAGCACGGCAAGCCGGACGAGGTCGTCGTCGAACTAGCGCGTGAACTGAAGCAG
This sequence comes from Dehalococcoidia bacterium, assembly GCA_965208885.1. Taxonomy (GTDB): domain Bacteria; phylum Chloroflexota; class Dehalococcoidia; order UBA2979; family UBA2979; genus VXMT01. Next base: position 12,663 of record CBDBPS010000001.1, on the reverse strand, counting down.
AACGAGGAGCAGCGCCTCGACGACCAGCAGCGGCAGCGCGACAACCGGGAGCGCAATGAACGCCTACATGAGTTGGCCAAGCAGGCGGGGCACGAAGACCCCTCGCCGCTGGACATGCGTAAGCTGCGCCTCTGGGAGGAGCAAGGGCCGCCAAATGCCCGCCTCTGCCCCTTCACCGGAGAGCCACTGTCGGTGGAGCGCGTGCTTTCCGCTGCCACGGAGATCGAGCATCTCCTGCCCTACGGCCGCAGCCTGGACAACAGCATGAACAACACGGTCGTGGCGATGCGCGCTGCGAACCGCGAAAAAGGCAACCGCACGCCGTTCGAGGCCTGGGGCCACGACCGAGGTCGTTTCGACGACATCCTCGAGCGGGCGCGCCTGTTGCCGCTCGGCAAGCGGTGGCGCTTCGACGAGGACGCGATGGAACGCTGGGAGAGCAGCCGCGACTTCCTCGACCGCCAGTTGCAGGAGAACGCCTACCTCTCGCGGCTGATCCGCGAGTATCTCGAGGCGGCCGTCGCGCCCAACCGCATCTGGGTAACGCCGGGCCGGATGACCGCGATGCTGCGGCGCGGCTGGGGCCTCAACAGCATCCTCTCCGGGCCGGGTAACGACTGGAAGAACCGCGACGATCATCGCCATCACCTGGTGGACGCAGCGGTGATCGGGATGACCTCGCGTTCACTGCTGCAGAAGGTCGCCCGCGCAAGCGGACGCGACGAAGACAGGGAGAGCGTGATCGCCGTCGCGGAGCAGCCGTGGGAGGGCTTCCGCCACGATGTGGGCAACCTTGTCGAGCGATGCATCGTGCGTCACCGCCCGGACCACTTCACAGTCCTCCACGACAAGCAATCACGGCGCCGCGCGGGCAGGGACGTGTCGAGCGGCAGCCTGCATAACGACACGGCGTACGGGATCGTCGATGGTCCCGACGAGAACGGGTACATGACACTTGTGGAAACGAAGCCGTTGGACGCGCTCAACCCGAAGAAGCTCGCCACGGTCCGCGACCTCGCGCTACGCAGCCGCCTTTGCGAGTTGTGGGAGCGCGTCGCTGCGGAGGGAAGCGGCGAGAGCGCCACGGTAGCCTGGCGGCGGTTCACCGACCGCGCCTCGGAGGAACTGCGCGTGCGACGTGTGCGGGTGCTCGTGCGCCTAGGCGAGGACGGTCTCGCCTTCATCCGAGACAGGAATGGGCGTGTCTACAAGGCCTACAAGACCGACGGCAACGCATACATGGATATCTGGCTGCTGCCCAAGGGTAGGAAGACCACAGGCGAAACCGTCTCCCGCTTCAACGCCCACCAGCCGGACTTCCGATCCCCGATCGAGGCCGAATACCCTACGGCGAGGAAGCTCATGCGGCTCCAGATCAACGATATGATCGCGGTCGGCGAGGGGGACGAGCGGCGGCTTCTCCGTGTGCAGTTCCTGTCAGGACAGATGATTACCGCAGTCGACCACAACGAAGGCGGGGACCTCCGTGGCCGGGAGCGGGCGTCCGACGATGCCGAGAGCTACGTCCCGCTCCGAGTCAGCGCGAGCCGTGTGATCCAAGCAGGTCTGCGCAAGGTATCCGTCGATGTGCTTGGGCGCGTCCAGGACGGCGGGCCGTTCGGCCCGGACGGACGCGGCAGAGTCGGCAGGAGTTGACCCCGATGGAGCGACGCGTGCTCGACATCGCAGAAGGACGGCGCTACCTCTACAAGAAGCGTGGATCGCTCGCGGTCGTCCAAGACCCGGGCGAGCCCGAAGAGTCCGAGACGCTCGTGCCGTTCGACGAGATCGAGTCGGTGATTGTGCATGCTCCACAGGCGTCGTACTCGAACGCCGCCCTCGTTGAGTTCTCGCGTCGCGGTATCCCGCTCGTGTGCTGCGACGAGACGCACACACCCGTCGCTTGGCTTTGGCCAGCCGAAGCGAACTTCGAGCAGAGCCGGCGCATGGCCGCTCAGGCAGCGATGCCGGACGGGCTGAGGGACGCTCTATGGGCACGCATCGTGCGCGCCAAGCTCACAGAGCAGGCCGACGTGGTGCGCGACGAAGGGCTCTCCGACGAGGGCCTGCTCGAGTTCGCCCGCGCCGTAGGTCCCGGCGATCGGGGCAACGTCGAGGCGCAGGCGGCGCGGCTCTACTGGAAGCTCCTGTTCGACGGCTTTTTTCGCCGTCACCGCCACGGGCCACCGCCGAACGGCCTGCTCAACTACGGCTACGCGATCCTGCGGGCGACGGTCGCGCGGCACCTTTGCGCGGCGGGGCTCCACCCCTCGCTCGGGCTCCACCATCACAACCGCTTCAACGCCTTCTGCCTCGCTGATGACCTCATGGAGCCTTTCCGCCCGGCGGTCGACCGTGCCGTCCTCGCGCTGTGGCGCGAAGGCCAGGACGAGGTGACAGGGGAGACGAAGTCGTCCCTGGTGGCGGTGATGGCGCGCAGCGTGCGCACCGAGCGCGGCGTGGCGCCGCTCAGCCGTTGCGTGGAGCGGGCCGCGCAGTCGCTCGCCCAGTCCGTCACCGAGGGTGAGGACCGGCTCTGGTTGCCAGGGGTGGTCCCCGCAGTCGCTTGAGCGAGTTCAGCGGGTACCGGTTCATGTGGATGCTGGTCATGTTCGACCTTCCGGTCCTGACGAAGCGCCAGCGCAAGCGGGCGACCAAGTTCCGCAACGACCTGCTGGACCTCGGCTTCGAGATGGCGCAGTTCTCGGTCTACATGAAGTTCTGCGGGGGACGCGCCGCTGCGGATGCGCTGGCCACACGGGTCGAACGCCGCGTGCCAGCCCAGGGACGTGTCAGCATCCTGGTGTTCACTGACAAGCAATACGGCCGCATGCGCGTGTTCAGCGGCGGAAGCCGCGAGGCGCAGACAGCCGAACGGAGTCAACTGCTGTTGTTGTAGCTACCAGCAGGGCCAGCCTAGCTAGGCTGGCCCTGGCTCCCCGCCTGAAGGCGGTCTGGCCGTCCGGCTATCTAGTTTAGCCGGTAGGGGAATGGTCGGCCACTAAAACCCCCGGGAGCTGCAGGACGTTGGGGACGTCGGAGTTTAGCCGGTAGGGGAATGGTCGGCCACTAAAACCCGTCTCGGGTCGTCGTCTTGTGCCGGCTCAGTTTAGCCGGTAGGGGAATGGTCGGCCACTAAAACGTCCTCGTCTTCGAGGATGAAGCTCGCGGCAGTTTAGCCGGTAGGGGAATGGTCGGCCACTAAAACGTCACGTCCGGATGCTCGAGCACGACCTCCAGTTTAGCCGGTAGGGGAATGGTCGGCCACTAAAACGCCATGACCACCTGGGTCGAGTCCCGCACGAGTTTAGCCGGTAGGGGAATGGTCGGCCACTAAAACGACGCGCGCGCGTCGGCGGACGCCAGCGACAGTTTAGCCGGTAGGGGAATGGTCGGCCACTAAAACTTACCGCTTCCTGTACTTTCACGACGTCTCAGTTTAGCCGGTAGGGGAATGGTCGGCCACTAAAACTACCCAGTTCTCGCGCACCACGCGCTTGAAGTTTAGCCGGTAGGGGAATGGTCGGCCACTAAAACCACTGCGTGTGGCGCGTGCGACCACGACGAGTTTAGCCGGTAGGGGAATGGTCGGCCACTAAAACAGGGGCGCGCCGTCTACCGTGTCGCGCCAGAGTTTAGCCGGTAGGGGAATGGTCGGCCACTAAAACGAGACCTTCCGCGCCGCGGAGAACGCTGAAGTTTAGCCGGTAGGGGAATGGTCGGCCACTAGAACGAAGCGGGGGGGGGGGGGGGGGGGGGGGGGGGGGGGGGGATTCCTTGGCAAATAGGGATGACTTGGTGGAGTCTTCGGAAACCACAAGAAGCGCCAACATTATCGCTATCTTTATTCCAGTAATGGACTGTGTTTCTCGTGGTAGGAGGATAACTTGCGCACCAAGATCTGCATAAATCCTTGTCATGGCCTTCACCTTGAACCCTGATATTCCTTCACAGGAATACGACTAAGCGAAGAATCTGACCGCTCGGCAGAGCCCAGCCTGGGGGATGGGCGAAGAGTTACAAGGCTGGACGCCGGGTACCTTTCTGCGTCGCTCTCCATGGCCCAAGGCTCATCAGTGGGGTCGTCCTCATTCCACGTCGGTGCCAGTCGAACTCCCCGTCCGTCGGTACCCCCGAATGACCTTTGGGGCGTTCTCGTGGCATGATGCTTGGTGGGGGAGGGCTGATGACTCAGGCCAGCTTGCTCTCGACTGCTCACGCGGAGCCAGGCTCCATCCCGGTTTCGCCCATTCCGGCGGTGAACGTCGCCTCCGTGCCGCAGCGCAGCCCACTCCGCTACCCTGGCGGCAAAACGTGGTTGATTCCCCATATCCGCGCTTGGCTAGGGGTGCTGCCCTCTCCGCCCCGCCTGTTGATCGAGCCCTTCTGTGGGGGCGGCATCGTCTCCCTGACTGCCGTTATGGAGGGATTCTCTCAGCAGGCGCTCATGGCAGAACTCGACCGTGATGTCGCGGCCTTCTGGCATGCCGCTCTCCGTCACGGAGACATCCTGCGCGAACGGGTGCTCGCCTTTGAACCCACGCGTGAGGCCGTCGAGGAATTGACGCGAGAGCAGCCCGATGATGTCGTGGACCGCGGGTTCCGCGCGCTCGTTCTCAACCGAACGCGGCGCGGAGGCATCCTCGCACCGGGCGCGTCTCTCGCCCGCACGGGCGAAAACGGGAGGGGGATCCGGTCCCGCTGGTACCCGGAGACGATCGCAGAGCGGTTGCGCAGGATATCCTCCCTCGCCGACCGCCTTGTCTTCTGCGAGACCGACGGCATGCAGCTCTTGGCCGCGACGGCCAGCGCTCCCGGGTCGGTCGTGTTCGCAGACCCACCGTACACAGCAGGCGGCAAGCGCGCGGGCGCACGGCTCTACGCGTCCCACGAGTTCGATCACCCGCGGCTGTTCGAAGTGTTGGACGATTCCGGTGCGGAGTTCCTGATGACCTACGACCGGGCACCGGAGATCGTCTCTCTAATCAGCAGACACAGCTTCTCGGCAGTTGAAGTTTCCATGAAGAACACGCACCACGCCCGCGTCCCGGAGCTGGTCATTACGCGTGATCCCGTGTTCGCCTCATGAGGGCACCGCGGTACGGTATTGCTGAGTGGTACGGGCGGCGATTCACAGCCCTCGCGCCGGCTGACCGGAAACGACTCGCGGAGCGCGCGCTCGGCGAAGACGAAGCCCCGCCGTGCCCATTCCAAGATGGGCAGCCGCCTTGCTGGAAGAAATACGGAGTTTGCTCAATCGACCGCTATGCGGAGGGCGACGACGGGCGAATTGGTGCGCCAGACCTCAACCCCGCCATCACCTGTCCGAGCAGATTCGAGGAGGACCGACTGCTTCTGCATTGGCTGGCCGAGATCGTTGGCTTCCCGTCCGGCGATGTGTTGGTGGCGCGTGAGGTGCCGTTCATGCGGAACCCGCACACGGGCCGCCCCGCCGGGATGATTGACCTCGTAGTTGCGAGGGACACCAGCGACGAACTCAGATGGTACGGGATGGAGATACAGGCGGTCTACTTCTCCGGCAGAGGCATGCGCATAGATGTCGAGGCATTGGCTTCCGATCCCGGGGAGGAAGCACCATTCCCCAACGCCGTCCGCCGCCCGGACTGGCGCTCCTCAAGTGCGAAACGGCTAATGCCACAACTACAGGTCAAGGTGCCGCTGCTCCGACGCTGGCGCTCCAAGACCGCAGTCGCCGTGGATCGCCCGTTCTTCGACGCGATCGGCGGGCCGAGCGAACAACCCAGTCGTGATCTTGACGCGGGCGATGTGATCTGGATGGTGCCGGAGCTCACCCCGGACGCGAGCGGCGCATATCAACTCAGGCGGGGCCACTGGGAGGTCCTGGAGCTGGAGGACTCCCACCGAAAGCTGCTCTCCGCGACTGACATTTCGCGGTCGGCCTTCGTCGAAGCTCTGCGGAGCAAACTCGAGCCACTCACCTGACCTGCCCCGCGGCCGGTGGCGAGTCGGCTGGCCATCACTGGGGCAACAAGAACGATGCGGCCGCCACTATTCCGGTTCGTCGAGGCGGCCAGCGTCGGCAGGCTCGAGCGGGGCACCCGCGTCGACCCGCTCGCGTGCATACGCGAGCGCTGCATCAACCTCGGCCGACTCCGGCCGCACCAACTCGCCGCTGTCAAGGAAGAGCAAGCCGGCACTCACCTGAGCGCCGACGGCCGCCTCGATGGCGCGCTGGTAGAGCCCGATCTGCAGGGCGTAGAAGCGTGCCGCATCTTGAGCTGAGGTCTCGTCCAGGCGATCGCTCTTGAAGTCGATCACGTACCAGCCGCTTGCGTCACGGTAGACGAGGTCAATGCTCCCGTGGACCGGCACGCCCTCCCAGTCCCAGGCGAAGGGAAGCTCGAACCAGCGCTCGACGCCCGGCGTGGCCAGCGCCGCGGCCACCGGCGACCCGGTGAAGCGATCGAGCATCTCCCGGACCTTGCCGGCCAGCGTCCGCGCGGTTGTTTCGTCCAGGGCGCGCTCGCTCTGCTCATGCGCGAGGTTGACCAGCGCACCTTCGTCGAGTGAGTCAGGAGCGCCCCCTGAGACTTCGAGGGCGCGATGCACGAGCAGCCCGCGCAGCGACGCGAGGCCGTCGCCCCGCTCGTGGTAGCGTGGCTCTTTCTCCGGCGGGCGCAGGGCCGTGACGGGCGTGCTGGCCCGCAGCGGGATCACGCGCGGCCGCGCCAGCAGCGGCGGGGTGTAGCCCTCTTCGTCGGAGACGGCGGGAGGCAGCAGGACTGGCGGTCGTTGCCGCTGTGCGAGCGCGCCCGCGTCCGGCGGGATGGGCTGGACCACATCGATCTCGCGCAGGGCGCCACTCGCGTGAGCATCTCGTGCTGCTCGCAGCCAGCCGTCCCTCTCCGACTCGTCTCCCGAGAGGTAGAGGTAGTCCCCAGCGCGCGTTGCCGCCACGTAGAAGAGGCGCTGGTGCTCTTCCGCCTCTTCCATCCAGTCCTGTCGCGCCAGGTGCTCGTAGAACCCCGGCCGTGGCCGAGTGGTGTCGTCGTCTTCCCGCTCCAGCGTGAGTGATACGCCATCCTTGCGAGACCACCGGATCACATCCCAGCCAACCACGGGACCGGCGTGCGCCTCCGGCACAAACACAATAGGGAACTCCAGCCCCTTCGCGCCGTGCACCGTCATCAGTTGTACCGCATCCGGGCGGTCGAGGTTCGCTGGCCCCTCGCGCGGGTCAAGGTCGTCGCGTCGCTGCTCCAGGTAGGAGACCACCTCAGACAGTGGTTGTCCGGCCAAGGTGCGCACGATGCGCACAAGCTTGCGGATGTTTGCGAGGACCTGCTCGCCGCCCGCCACCGGCGCCCAGGACGCCTCGAAGGCCGTGCGGTCGAGCGCTCGCTCTAGTAGCGCGTCCGCCGGCAGCGAATCGGCGGCGCGCCGCAGGTTCGTCAGCGTTTCCGACGCGTGCAGACAGCGGTCGCGCTCCTCCTCCGCGACCGCTTCGGGCGGCTCGGCGAGAGCCGGAGTCAGCAGGCCGTGCTCGCGCAGCGCCAGCAGCGTGTCGTCGCCGAGGGCGAAGAAGGGTGAGCGCAGCGCACCGCTAAGGGCGATGTCGTCCTGCGGCTCCGCCAGCCAGCGCAGGAGGTTGATGCAGTCGAACACCTCCTGCCGCGTGAAGAAGCCGGTGCCGCTCGGGGTAGCAGCCGGGATACCGTGCGTATCGAGGGCTTGCTGGAATACGTGGACGTTGGTGAAGCGCCGGAGCAGGATCGCTATGTCGCCGGGCCGGGCCGCGCGCATGCGATTCTCGCGACGGTCCCAGACGGGCCGCCCCTCGTCGAGCAGCCTGCGGATCTCCCCCGCCACCAGATCCGCCTCGACCCGTCGCCGGTCATTCTCCCCCGTAGCCTCGCCGTCCTGCGTCCTGCGCCCAACCTGTGTCAGCGTGAGGTACGGACCGTCGGCCGGCGCGTCGGCCGGGCGACCAGTCATCGGCGGAGCCTCCGCCAGCGACAGCGATGTCTCCGCGAACACCTCCCCGAAGAGCTCGTTGATGCTCCCCACCAGCGAGTCGTGGCTGCGGAAGGAACGGCTGAGCGGCAGTGGCAGTCGGCCGCGCGAGGTCACGAGCCGTTGGAGGTCCGCGAATCGGCGCAGGTCCGCCCCGCGGAAGCGGTAGATCGACTGGCGGGCATCGCCCACGAGGAAGAGCGCGGGCCGCGGCGTGTCGCGGTCCCCGCCCGCGATCAGCTCGATCAGTTCGGCCTGCACCGGATTGATGTCCTGCGACTCGTCGACCATCAGATGGCGGAAGCACTCGCGCACCTGCGCGGCCACCAGCGGGTGGTCGCGCAGCAGAGCGACGGCGCCCACCTCGAGATCTAGGTAGTCGAGCGCGTTCTGCGCTCGCTTCGCCGTCTCGTAGCGCCGGATAGCGTCCTCGAAGAGCGCGCGCAACCCTCCAAGCACCTCAAGGGCCGGCCCGTCGTACTCGTTCCAGGCCGGGAGGGCGCCAGCTTCGGCGGCGACTTCATCGCGCAGTTCCCGCAGAGCGTCCTTGAGGTCGGAGTCCGGCGGCTTCCTGCGCCCGACGTTGAGCCTGACGTGCGACGCTGCGTCCTCAAGGAGGGGAAGGAAGTCCTGCCAGGAGTCCACGGCGCACGCTTTGTCGAGTGGCAGCAGGGCGGCATACGCGACCTCGGCCAGCTTGTCGCTCACGGCGTCGACGTCGCGCCTGATAAGATCGGCGACCCCCCTTGCCCGCCTTCGCAGGTCCTGCTGCTCCGTCTCGTAGCCGTCGGCGAGCGCGGCGCGCACGTAAGCGAACCAGTTGGCGCTGTCCGCGCCCATCGCTGCGAAGGCAGTCCTGACGGCATCCCGTTCCGCGACCATCCGCGGGAGCTGCAGGCCTGCGTGGAAGACGCCGAGGCCAAGCAGCGCGGTGGTGCGCTCGTCGCCCGCCTCCGCGGCCGCGTCAATCGCCTCGATGCAGGCCGCTCGGCGCAGCAATTCCGCCTCGTCGGCGGCGAGGACGCTGGCCGAAGGGTCGATCCTTGCTTCGACGGGATACTCGCGCAGCAGGCGCAGGCCCAGCGCGTGCACGGTCCCGATTGCCGCCTCGTCGAGCAGCGTCCGCTGCCCCTCGAATGCCGGGTCCAACATCACCGCACGCCGCACCCGCTCGCGCATCTCCGTCGCAGCCGCCTCGGTGAAGGTGATCGCCGCGATCTCCGGGATCGAGCAGTCGACCAGCAGCCGCAGGTAGCGCTCGACGAGGACGTGAGTCTTGCCGCTGCCGGCCGCCGCCGAGACGGCGAGGTCGGAGGCGTCCGCTTCGATGATCGCCCGCTGCTCGGCGGTCAGATCCACTGTTTCCACCGGGTGAACTGGTTGACGCGGCAGATGTGGCGAAGGTCGCAGTAGGTCGGGCAGTTCGCCACTTGGGGATTGACGCGGAAGTCGCCCGTGCCCACCGAAGATCGCACCCGCTCGGCGTGCCTCGCCGCATCGTCGATCAGCGCCTTGTCGGCGGAATTAGCGCTGTCCAGCGCCCACTCGCGAGCGCGCGGATCGAGGTAGGCGTAGCGGGCGACCAGCCGCTCAGCCTCTAGGTGCTCGCGCGCGGCGAGCGCGTAGAGCTGGAGCTGCAAGCGATCACCCCGCTCTACAGCGCTCCGCTTAATCTCACGTCCGCTCTTGTAGTCGACGATCTGCGCGAAGCCCGGCCCGGCGTCGACGCGGTCGATTCTGCCGTGGAGCTGCAGCTTCGGCTCGATATCAGGCAGGGCGATTCCGATCGGCTCTTCGATACCAGCGATCCTGGTCGCTCCCAACGCCTCGTTGTGCGCTGCCTCACGGCGGATCAGGCGTTCGAGGTCGGCGGCGGTATCTTCCCAGCCGAGTCGCCAGAGCGCCGCGCGCCCGAAGTGGTGGCGATCGGGTGCATGCTGCCAGAGATCCTTGCCGTGCTCGTACATGCGCCGGACCGCCTCGTCCTCCGTCACCGGGACGAGCGGCAGGCCGGCCCGGGCCAGCGGAGCCAGGGCCGCCTCCATGACTTCGTGGATCACAGTCCCGCGAATTGCCGCATCGGCTTCCGTGAGTTCGTCCTCGACCTCTCGGAGCCGTAGCCCGTAGCGCCCGAAGAACTGGAAGGCGCAGGTCCGGTACGTCTCGACGCGGGTCGCGCTCCAGTGCACCTCGGGCCCGATCAGTCGCTCCAGAGCACTGGCCGTGAGTGCGCCCTCGTGGCGCCCCGCTCCATCGAAGGAGCGCCTCCGCTGCTCGACTGGCGCCGCCGCGCGCACAACCAGCGGCCAAGCCTCCAACTCCGCAGGCCGTCGTCGCTCGCCCCTGTGCCAGCGCGAGCTGAGCGTGACCGCCAGCTCCCGCCACGAAGCGGCCTCGTGCGGCTCGACGCCCGCCGGCTCGTCCGTGGCCTCCTGCTCGGCGAAGTACCAAGAGGAGGGTAGTGGTCGACCGGAGTCGTCGAAGCGCGGCCGCCACAGCGAGGTCCCCGCCTCGGCGCGCGTCGAGGCGGAGCGCCACAGCTCGTCCTCCGTCGAGCGCGGTTCTGGTGGCAGCTCCAGGGCCGCCCCGGCCAGGCGTTCGCGGCCTTCGCGTCCGAGGAGGCGTGTGGCCCGGCGTGGGGCCGGGAACTCGCCCTCGACGAGGCCGCCAATGAAGACGTGCGCGAAGCGCAGCCCGTGCAACGTGTGCATCGGCGCAAACAGCACCCCGCCCGCTTCCCGCAACAGTAGCCCGGGCCGCTGCATGCGCCGCTCCAACTCCCCAGCGAACGCTTCCAGCGAGACCGGTTCACCCCTGAACTGCTCATCGATCGCGCGTATCGCATCCAGGTCCGCGCGCAACGCCTCCGTCTCCACCTCAAGGCTCTCGTAGCCCTCGACGGTGGCGCGCACAAAGCCGCTCGGTCCCAGCAGGGCGTCGCCGAGCGCCGTCGCCCACTCGCCCGCCGGCCGGTCCCCGCTGGCGAGCAGGTCGCTCAGCGCCTCGACAGCCCGGTCAAGGGCATGGCCCGCGCTACGCAGGCGGCTGGCGTTCCCGCCAGATCCCTCGTCCTCGGCCCGTGCGGCCTGGTCATCGAGGGCCTGTGTGAGTGCCTCCAACCGCTCGATACCCGACAGCAGGTTCTGCCTTCGCCCAACACGCAAGAGGTGGTCGGCCGTGTCGGCCTCGACACCCCAGCGTCGGCGATCTAAGAACGCCGAGCGCAGTAGCTCGGCGAGCCGCGTGAGCCGCCAGTCATGAGCTGGCAGCCGCAAGAGCGCCAGTACCCACGTCCCGAAGGGGCGCGAGGCGAGCCGTTCACCGGCCGCCGGGTCGAACGGCAGGTCGTACTCAGCGAACACGCGCCGCGCCAGCGCGAGGTGCTGTGATGCCTGGCGAAAGGTAACGGCCACGTCCGAGGGCCGCAGCGCACCCTCCTCGCCCAGCCGCTGCTTGATCGCCCGCGCGATCCCGCGCAGCTGCGCCTCGGTGTCGAACACGCGATGGGCGCTGACCCCCGCCGATCTGTCGCGCGGCGCCAACTCCTCGACAGTCACATCGGTGGCCAGCGCTTCGAGCCGCGACGCCATCCAGCGCGCCCGCTCGCTCCCTTCGCGGTCGATGGAGACCAGCACGCGGGTGCGCTCCGTCAGGGCAGCGACAAGCGCCTGCTCCCGCGGGCTGAGGTACTCGAACGAGTCCACGAGCACGAGGCCCGGTGGTTCGGGACCACGCCTGATCGCTTCAGCGGCCAGCGAAGGTGCCTCACCGGGGTCGCGCCACCCACGGTCGGCCAGTGCCTGCCGGTAGGCTTCGTAGATGTCAGCGAGCGCGATCAGGTCCGTGCTCCCGGTATCCTCCGCAGCCGTCGCGAAGGCCGTGGGCTCCACCTCCCCCGCCACTAGCTCCGCCACGGCCTCAGCGATGAGCCTGTGCAAACCTGGCGTGTCGGCGATCGGCTCGAAGCGTCCTGCCCCGCCAGAGTTGATGCGCTCCAGCAAGACGCGCCGCAGCAGGTCCGCCGCTACCTCCCGGGAGAGCATCCTTTCGGCGGCGTGCAGGCGCGCGTACTGCGCCAGCGTGGAGACATTGAGATTGAGCGCAACGCCGCCCCGCGCGACGAGCCGTCGGCGGAACTGGTCACCGTGCCTCGCCGTCGGCACGAGCACGAGGGTCGGGGCGAACCGGTCATCGTGGTAGCGCTTCGCGGCGGACTCGACGAGCCGCCCGGTCTTGCCCGACCCAGCTGGCCCGCACACCATCACCAACTTGCCCATCGCTGCCGATTGTAGCGGGCGGTGCCGCACTGTCCTCTGCTACCGGACGATCCCTTGGCACTGATGCCAGGTCCAGTCTTCGCTTCCCGGCTGCTTCACTCGCACCTACGGAGTGAGCGCTTCGCGGGGCATCTCCGCAGGAGACCGGTTCAGCAGCATCTGACCGCGGTTGCGCGACCTGACTTGCGCGAGTTCCTAAGGGGCGACCCTCAGAAACTTGCCAGACGCTGAGGGGTGCCCGTCCTTGTCGCAGCGGGTCACCTTACGCAGCCCCTGGGGTCGCTCCAGCTTCATCCAGTGGGGGTCTCCGTCTTGCTTCATCCATAATGGCCAGCGACTGATGTCGAGCTTCTGAGGACGCCTTGGCGAGAGCAGCGCGAAGTGCGGATGG